>NZ_JACIJE010000001.1 GCF_014199195.1 Neoroseomonas alkaliterrae
TCCGCCGCTGACCCATCCCCGCCTCGCCACCGTTGCCGACCCACAAAGCGAATCAACAACAGCGGCCCTCAGCAAGGCGTTTCGCAGAGGTCTCCGACGCGGGCTGAGGTGATTCGCTGTCGGTGCTGATGGCGGAGGCGGGGATGGCGGGGCAGCCCGGTTTCTTTGACGCGGAGGAGCGGCTGCGCTGGCTGTCGGCCTCGGGCGATCCGCTGGAACGCCTTCGCACGGTGGTGGACTTCGAGGCGTTCCGCGCGGAGTTGGAGGCGGCGCTGCCGCGCGCCGAGCGCAGCCGCGGCGGGCGCCCGCCCTGGGACGCGGTGCTGATGTTCCGCGTCCTCGTGCTGCAGGCGCTCTACACGCTGTCGGACGATCAGGCCGAGTACCAGCTGCGCGACCGGCTCAGCTTCATGCGCTTCGTCGGCCTGGCCCTGCAGGACGTGGTGCCCGACGCCAAGACGATCTGGCTCTACCGCGAGCAGCTGACGCGCGCCGGCGCCCTGGCGAAGCTGTTCGAGCGCTTCGACGCGGTGCTCGCCGAGCGCGGCTTCCTGGCCATGGGCGGGCAGATCGTCGATGCGACCGTGGTCGAGGCCCGGCGATCCCGGCTGACCAGGGAGGAGAAGCAGACCCTGCGCGACGGCGGCACGCCGGCAGGCTGGTCGAAGGCGCGCACGCGCCAGATCGACCGCGACGGGCGCTGGACCATCAAGCGCGGCCGCAAGGCCAGGCCGCCCGAAGGCGCGCCGCGCCAGGCGACCGAGATCGCGGTGCCGATGTTCGGCTACAAGAACCACCTCGGCATCGACCGCGGCCACGGGTTCATCCGCCGCTTCGTGGTCACTGACGCAGCGCGGCACGACGGCGCCCAGCTCGGCGCCGTGCTCGACTCCGCCAACACCGGCAGCGGCGTCTGGGCCGACACCGCCTACCGCAGCAAGGCGAACCTCGAGTTGCTGGACCGGCGCGGCCTGCGGCCCGAGTTCCAGCGCGCCAAGCCGCGCGGGCGGCCGATGCCCGCCCACATCGCCCGCGGCAATGCGACGCGAGCGCGAGTGCGCGGCCTCGTCGAGCATGTCTTCGCCGCCGAGAAGCGGCGCATGGGTCTCGTCGTGCGCTGCATCGGCTTGGTCCGCGCCACGGCGCGGATCACGCTGGCCAACCTCGCCTACAACATGCGCCGCCTGGCGTGGATCGAGGGGCAAGCTGTGCCCGCCTGACCGATCCCGGCGCCGAAAACACCACGCCGACCGCCGCTCAAAGGCGGAACAGGCCATGCGAGACGGCCGCTTCACGCCCATCAGGGCTATCAGCGGCACTCAACAGCGCCCAAAGACCAGGTTATTCGAGGTGTCCAAGTGGGGTTCGAACCAGAGCAAGCGACGAGCGCGCTAAAACCGGCCATTTAACTGGGTTTTTGAGTTCCGTACTAAAACAGCAAAGTCAGGAGGTCCGGAGAGAATTGGCCTCCGGAGAGCGATTTTCCGCCGTCTCCGCGCCGAGCCAGTCAACGGGTCTGCCCCGAACACCCCAGGAAACCTGCCACTCAGCGCGGCGGTCGGTCTGGCGGAGAGAACGGCTCGTATGGGAACTGGCGGACAGGGAGGGATTCGAACCCTCGATACGCTTTTGACGTATACGCACTTTCCAGGCGCGCGCCTTCGACCGCTCGGCCACCTGTCCGGGGGCGCGGAAGATAGTCAGGGCGCGGCCCGAGGGCAACCCGTGGCCGCGCCCGCTCGATCAGTCGGCGAACTGGCCCGCCGCCTGGATCAGCGGCCGCCATTTCGCGATGTCCGCCTGCCAGAACTCGCGATGGATCTGCGGCGTCGCCCGCGCCGGGGCCACCGGGGCGGTGCCGAGGTCGGCGAAGCGCTGCGCGATGCCGGAATCCTGCAGCGCCTTCAGCAACGCCTGGTTCAACCGCGCAATGACCGGAGCCGGCGTGCCCCGCGGCGCATAGAGCCCGTGCCAGACGCTCACCTCGAAGCCCGGCAGCCCGCCCTCCGTCGCGGTCGGAATGTCGGCGAGCGAGGGCACCCGCTCGCTCGTGGTCACGGCGAAGGCGCGGATCGTGCCGGCGCGGATATGCTCGGTGGTGTTCGTCGTCTGGTCGCACATCAGGTCCACCGTGCCGGCGACCAGATCGTTCATGGCCGGTCCCGTGCCGCGATAGGAGACCGTCGTCATGCGCGTGTTCACCGCCTGCATGAACAGCAGGCCGCAGAGATGGCTCGCGGCCCCGATGCCGGCATTGGCGTAGTTCAGCGCCTCCCCGCGCCGGCGGATCAGCGCCACGAGTTCGGAGAGGTTCGTCGCCTCGATGTTGCGGCGCGCGACCAGCGTCATCGGCACCTCGGTGACGAGGCCGATCGTCTCGAAGCCGTTGATCGGATCATAGGCCAGACGCCGGTAGAGCGTCGGGATCGTCGCCATGCCGATGTGGTGCAGAAGGATGGTGTGGCCGTCCGGCCGCGCCCCCGCGACGCGCTGCGCGCCGAGCGTGCCTCCGGCGCCGCCGACATTCTCCACCACGACAGGCTGCCCAAGATCGGCGCTCATGACCTGCGCGATCAGCCGGCCGACCGTGTCGGTCGGCCCGCCCGCCGCGAAGGGGATGACCATGCTGACCGGGCGGCTCGGGAACGGAGCCTGCGCAAGCGCCGGCGCGGCTGCTGCCGCCGCCCCGGCTGCGACGGCCGCAGCGAGGCCGCGGCGAGTGAGAACCTTCATGCGAAACACCTCCTTCTCTGGCGGGCATCGCGTGCCCGCTTCGCGTTCTTCCCGGACCTGCGCCTCGCCGACCGGCCCCGCGGGTCTCGCGGCGGGCTGGATTCGCCGGATCAGGCGTCCATCTTCAGCGCCGCGATGAAGGCGCTTTGCGGAATCTCGACCTTGCCGAACTGCCGCATGCGCTTCTTGCCTTCCTTCTGCTTCTCGAGGAGCTTGCGCTTGCGGGTGATGTCGCCGCCGTAGCACTTGGCGGTCACGTCCTTCGACAGCGCGCTGATCGTCTCGCGCGCGATCACGCGCCCGCCGATCGCCGCCTGGATCGGGATCTTGAAGAGCTGGCGGGGGATCAGTTCCTTCAGCTTCTCGCAGATCTGCCGCCCGCGCCGCTCGGCCTGGCTGCGATGCGCCATGAAGGAGAGCGCGTCCACCGGCTCGTTGTTCACCAGGATGGAGATCTTCACGAGGTCGCCCTCGGCATAGCCGTCCATCTGGTAGTCGAAGGAGGCATAGCCGCGGCTGACCGACTTCAGCCGGTCGTAGAAGTCGAACACCACCTCGTTCAGCGGCAGGCGATAGACCAGCATGGCGCGGGAGCCGACATAGGTCAGTTCCACCTGCTGCCCGCGGCGGTCGTTGCACAGCGCCAGCACCGGCCCGAGATACTCGTCCGGCAGCATGATGGTGGCCTTGATCCAGGGCTCCTCGATGTGGTCGATGACGCTGCCGTCGGGCATGTCGGCGGGGTTGTGCAGCTCGAATACCTCGCCGTTGGTCTTGTGCACCTTGTAGACGACCGAGGGCGCAGTCGCGATCAGGTCGAGGTCGAACTCGCGCGACAGGCGTTCCTGGATGATCTCGAGGTGCAGCAGTCCGAGGAAGCCGCAGCGGAAGCCGAAGCCGAGGGCCGCCGAGGTCTCCGTCTCATAGTGGAAGGAGGCATCGTTGAGGCGCAGCTTCGCGAGGCTCTCCCGCAGCTTCTCGAAATCATCCGCATCCACCGGATAGAGGCCGCACCACACCACGGGGACGGAGGGCTTGAAGCCCGGCAGCGGCTCGGCCGCGGGGTTGCGGTCGTCGGTGATGGTGTCGCCGACATTGGTGTCCGCGACCGTCTTGATGGCCGCGGTGACGTAGCCCATCTCGCCCGGCCCCAGGCTGTCCACCGGCACGAGCTTCGGCTTGAAGACGCCGACCTGCTCGATGGTGTGCACCGCGCCCGTGGACATCATGCGGATGCGCTGGCCCTTGCGCAGATGGCCGTCCTTCACCCGCACCAGGATGACCACGCCGAGATAGGCGTCGTACCAGGAATCCACCAGCAACGCCTTGGTGGCGGCATTGGCGTCGCCGGTTGGCGGCGGCAGGCGCGTCACGATCGCTTCCAGCACGCCCTCGATGTTCAGCCCGGTCTTGGCGCTGATCATCACCGCGTCGGAGGCGTCGAGGCCGATCACGTCCTCGATCTGCTGCTTCACGCGGTCGGGCTCGGCGGCCGGCAGGTCGATCTTGTTCAGCACGGGCACGATCTCGTGCCCCGCATCGATCGCCTGGTAGACATTCGCCAGCGTCTGCGCCTCGACGCCCTGGGAGGCGTCCACCACCAGCAGCGAGCCCTCGCAGGCCGCGAGCGAGCGGCTCACCTCATACGCGAAATCGACATGGCCCGGCGTGTCCATCAGGTTCAGGACGTAGGTCTTGCCGTCCTTGGCCGGGTAGGTCAGGCGCACGGTCTGCGCCTTGATGGTGATGCCGCGCTCGCGCTCGATCTCCATGTTGTCGAGCACCTGATCCTTCATCTCGCGCGCAGACAGCGCCCCGGTCGCCTGGATCAGGCGGTCGGCGAGGGTGGACTTCCCGTGATCGATATGGGCGATGATCGAGAAGTTGCGGATCAGTTCGAGGGGCGTGTCGGTCATGGGATTCCGGGCAAGGGCCGGCGCCGGGCATCGCCGGGCCATCTGCCCGGGGGAGATAGGGCAGAAGCGCCTGAAGTCCAACCTTTCCGGCAAGGGGCGCCCGGCCCTGTTCCCGGATTCCGCCAGCGACTAGGCTCGGGCACGAGCAGAGAAAGGCAGCCCGGCCCATGCCCAAGCGCGCCATCGCCTCCGACCGCGTGCGCAAGCCGTCCATCCCCTTCGCCCAGGCGACCATCGCGGGCGGCTTCATGTTCGTCTGCTGCACCGGCGTGGACCGGCAGGGCCGCTTCGCCACCGGCGACGTGCGCGCCCAGACGCGCCAGGCCATCGAGAACATCCGCGCGCTGATCGAGGAGGCCGGAGGCAGCCTGCGCGACGTGGTGAAATGCACCGTCTACGTCACCTCCCGCGAGGACTGGGCGCCGATGAACGAGGTCTATTTCGCCCATTTCGCGGAGGACCCGCCGCACCGCGTCTCCTGCATCGTCAGCGGCCTCGGCCCGCCCGACGCGCTGGTCGAGATCGACGCGACCGCCTATCTCGGCACGGACTGAACCGGCCGCCACCGGTGCTGCCTGCACGGCGGCGTGCAGCGTGCATCCCCGCCCGTCACGCGCCACGCGGCGCGGGTGATCGCCGTCCGGCGGCCACCCACGCCGCCGGGCCATCAGGCGCGCAGCGTCGCCCCCGTCGCCTTGGCCACCGCGGCGACGATGCGGTCCGCGACGGCCTCGATCTGCGCGTCGGTCAGCGTCGCCTCGCGCGGCTGGATCGTGACCTGGATGGCGAGGGACTTCGACCCCTCCGGCACGCCCTTGCCGCGATAGACGTCGAACAGCGCGACATCGGCGATCAGCGCCTTCTCGGCGCCACGGGCCGCGCGCAGCAGCGCATCCGCGGCGACACCCTCCGGCACGATGAAGGCGAAGTCGCGCCGAACCGGCTGGAAGGCGGGCAGGTCGGGCGCGCCCTTCCTCCGCCGCTTGGGCTCGGGCACGGCATCGAGGAACACCTCGAAGGCCACGGCCGGGCCCGGCAGGTCGAGGGCTTCCAGCACCTTCGGATGGACCTCCCCGAAGGTCGCGAGGACCAGCTTCGGCCCCTGCCGCACCGTGCCCGAGCGGCCGGGGTGGTAGAAGCCCGGCGCATCGGCCGTGACCTGCAGCGCGGCCATCGGCACGCCGAGCGCCTCCAGCACCGCCATCGCGTCGCCCTTGGCGTCCATGGCGTCCATGCCGCGCGCGACTTCCGCCCAGTGCCGCGGCGTCGCGCCATGGCGCACGCCCGCGGCCACCGAGACCTGGCCCTCCGGCGTGATGTCCCGATAGGTGGCGCCGAGCTCGGCCAGCGCCACGTCCGCGAAGCCGCGCGCGGCGTTCCGCGCAGCGGCCAGCAGCAGCGAGGCGACCGGCGTCGGCCGCATCTGGTCGAGATCGGCGGCGATCGGGTTCACAAGGCGCAGGGCCTCGGGCGTCTCGCCGAACAGCGCGGCTGTCTTCGCCTCCATGAAGGCGAAGGTGACGCATTCCTGCATCCCCCGCGCCGCCAGCACGCGGCGGGCCAGCGCCGCGCGCGCCTGCCGCGCGGTGAAGGCGGGCGGCGGGATGACCGCGACGGCAGGCAGCGAGACCGGCGGCACCGCATCGAGCCCGCCGAGGCGCAGCACCTCCTCGATGAGGTCGCATTCCGGCTCGATCGCGGCGCAGCCTTCGGCCGCGCGGGCCGCGCGTTCGGGGTCGAGGCCCGCGAACTGCGTCAGCGCGCCGCCGCCCGCACGATAGGCGGAGAGGTCCGAGGCGACGTCGTTGCGCCAGGACGGCACGGCAACGGTCACGCTCGCCGCATCGCGCGCCTGCACCGCAAAGCCGAGGCGCTCCAGCCGCGCGACGGACTCCTCGGCGGGCAGGTCCAGACCGCCGTAGTCGCGCACGCGGCCGAAGCGCAACGTAGCCGACCGCCGCCAGGCCGGCTCCGCGCCGGCCATGCTGATCCTGCTCGCCTCGCCGCCGCACAGGTCGAGGATCATGCGCGTCGCCGCCTCCAGCGCATCGGGCAGGAAGGCGGGGTCGAGGCCGCGCTCGAAGCGCGCGCGCGCATCGGTGCGCACATCGTGGCGCCGGCCCGACAGCGCGATGCGCACCGGGTCGAACAGCGCGCATTCGATGAAGCACTCCGTCGTCGCCTCGTCGCAGCCGGAATGCTCGCCGCCGATCACGCCGCCCAGCGCCTCGGGCCCGGCGGCGTCGGCGATCACGCCATCCTCGGGGCTCAGCGCATAGGTCTTGCCGTTCAGCGCGACGAGGCTCTCGCCCTCCCGCGCCATGCGCATCACGAGGTCGGTGCCCTTCACCTTCGCCACATCGAAGACATGCAGCGGGCGGCCGAGGTCGAAGGTGAAGAAGTTGGTGATGTCCACCAACGCGCTGATCGGCCGCAGGCCGATCGCCGTCAGCCGGTCCTGCAGCCATTTCGGTGAGGGGCCGTTCCGCACGCCCCGCACGGCGCGGCCGAGCACCCAGAGGCAGGCGCGGGGATCCTCGATCTTCCAGTTCAGCGGGGAGTCGTAGGCGGGCGCCACGCGCGGCGCGGACCACGGCTTCAGCGTCCCGAGCCCCGCCGCCGCGAGGTCGCGCGCGATGCCGCGCACCGAGAGCGCATCGCCGCGGTTGGGTGTCACGCTGATCTCGATGACCGGATCATCGAGGCCCGCCCACTTCACGTAGGATTCGCCCAGCGGCGCATCGGCCGGCAGGTCCACGATGCCGGTATGGTCGTCGCCAAGGCCCATCTCGCGCGCGGAGAGCATCATCGCCTCCGACTTCACGCCGCGGATCTCGCCCGCCTTCAGCGTGATGCCGGTGCCCGGGATGAAAGCGCCGGGGAGTGCCGCCACGCCCATCATGCCGGTGCGCGCATTGGGCGCGCCGCACACCACGGAACGCTCCACGCCGTCGCCGACATCCACCCGCAGGTGGCGCAGCCGGTCGGCATTGGGGTGCTGCACCGCCTCGATCACGCGGGCGATGCGGAAGGGGGCGAGCGCCGCGCCGCGGTCCTCGATGCCTTCGACCTCGAGGCCGATGGCGTTCAGCGTGCGGGCGATCTCCTCGACGGATGCCTCCGTGTCGAGGTGGTCGCGCAGCCAGGAGAGCGTGAACTTCATCGGGTCAGTCCTGCGTGTTCAAGACGGAGGGGCGCCGCCCCTCCGAACCACCCCGCCAAAGGCCGAAAGGCCTGTGGAAACCATCGCCTGGCGCCGGACCTCCGCGGCTGGCGCAGAATCTGGTTCCGAGGGCCTCTCGGCCCATGGGAGCCCAGGCGGGGGGGCGCGAGGAGGCGGTGCCCCCTCGCCGGTCACACCCCTTCATGCAGCATCGCCGGCGCGAGCGGGCTGCTCGCGTAGTGGCGCAGCCAGCGGATGTCGGCCTCGTAGAAAGGCCGCAGGTCCGGGATGCCGTGCTTGAGCATGGTGATGCGCTCGATCCCCATGCCGAAGGCAAAGCCCTGCCATTCGCGCGGGTCTATGCCGCAATTGGCCAGCACCTTCGGGTGCACCATCCCCGAGCCCAGGATCTCGAGCCAGTCCCCGCCCTTGCCCAGTTCGCCGGTCTTGCGGCTCCAGCCGATGTCCACCTCCATCGAGGGTTCGGTGAACGGGAAGTAGGAGGAGCGGAAGCGCACCGGCAGGTCGGCGATGCCGAAGAATGCGCGCAGGAAGTCGATCAGGCAGCCCTTGAGATGCCCGAGCGTGATGCCGCGGTCGATCACCAGCCCCTCGACCTGGTGAAACATCGGCGAATGCGTCGCGTCATGGTCGGCGCGGTAGGTGCGCCCGGGGACGATGACGCGGATCGGCGGTTCCTGGTTCAGCATGGTGCGGATCTGCACGGGGCTCGTGTGGGTCCGCAGCACCGGCCGGCGCCCCTCGGCTTCCGGCAGGTAGAAGGTGTCGTGGTCCTGCCGCGCCGGATGGTGGTCGGGGATGTTGAGCGCGCCGAAGTTGAACCAGTCCCCCTCGATGTCCGGCCCCTCGGCCACGGCGAAGCCCATGGCGCCGAACAGGGCGGTGAGTTCCTCCATGGTGCGGGCGATCGGGTGGATGCCGCCCTCGGCCGCCGTGCCCGGCGCCGAGGCGCGCGGGGGCAGCGTCACGTCGATCCGCTCGGCGGCGAGGCGCGCATCCAGCGCCGCCGCGTCGAGGACGGCGCGGCGCGCCTCGATGGCGGCCTCGATGGCGGCCTTCAGGCGGTTCAGCGCCGCGCCGCGCTCCTTGCGCTGCTCGGCCGGCACCGCGCCGAGGCCCTTGAGCAGCGCGGTGAGGCTGCCCGACTTGCCGAGCACGCCGACGCGCACCGCATCGAGCGCGCGCAGGTCGGCGGCGGCAGCGAGGGCGGCCTCGGTCTCGGCCTGCAGGGAAGCGAGGTCGTCGGTCATTGGCACCATGTCCGGAAAGCAGGAAGGGCCGCGTCCCGGCTGATCCGGGATGCGGCCCTCTGCTAGACGCTGTTGCGGCCCCGGGAAAGCCCGGGACCGGGGGTTCAGGCGAGCTTCGCCTTCGCCTGCTCGACCAGCGCCGCGAAGGCCGCCGGTTCATCGAAGGCGAGGGCGGCCATCACCTTGCGGTCCATCTCGATCCCCGCCGCCTTCACGCCGGCGATGAAGCGCGAGTAGGTGAGGCCGTGCTCTCGAACCGCGGCGTTGATGCGCTGGATCCAGAGGCCGCGGAAATCCCGCTTCTTGTTGCGCCGGTCGCGATAGGCGTACTGCAGGGCCTTCTCGACGCGCTCGAGCGCGGGGCGATAGGCGGTCGAGGAGCGGCCGACATAGCCCTCGGCGAGCTTCAGGACCTTCTTGTGCCGGGCGTGCTTGGTGACGCCGCGCTTCACACGAGCCATGGTGCGTCCCCCTCCTTACCGGTCCAGCCCGTAGGGCAGCCACTGCTTCACGGTATCGCCGTCCTGCTTGTCCATCACGAACATGCCGCGGTTCTGCCGCTTCATCTTGGTGGTCTTGGCGGTCAGGCAGTGGCGCTTGTTGCCCGCGCCGGCGCGCACCTTCCCGGTGGCGGTCAGCCGGAAGCGCTTCTTCACGCTCGACTTCGTCTTCATCTTGGACATTTGGCCCTCCTGATGCGGGGTCGGGGCGTCCGGGGTCATCGCACCATGCGAGGCGGACGCGCTTTCCCGGCCGGGCATGTCCAGGGGGCCACGACGCGGGAGGCGGGCGTATAGCCCCCGGCAGGGCCGCCCGCAACCCCTTCCGGCGGCAACCGGGCCTTCACGGGTTCGGGTGTCTCCTCCTCCCCCGCCCCGCCGCAGGCCCCGGGAGACCGCACCCCTTGCAGACCGCCATCGCCCTGTCCGCCGATGCCCTCGACAAGGCCCTCGCCCCCCATTTCGCCGCGCTGCGCGCCTTCATGGACCGCCGCATCGCCGAGCTCAGCGCCGAACTCGCCTCCTCGGTCCAGCTCATGGGCATGAGCGAGGAGGCGATCACCGCCCGCATCGCCGAGGTCCATGGCCAGATCGCGCGGCTGATCGCCATCCCGGCCACCGGCGCCCGGACCTCGGGGATGGAACTGGAGGCCGTGGTGCAGGCCACGGAGGCCGCCGCCGACACCATCCTCGAAGCCGCGGAGGCGATCCAGGCCTGGCTCGACCACGGCGCCCGCGACGCCGAGGCCATCGCCGCCCTGACCGAAAGGGTGAACGCCATCTTCCAGGCCTGCTCCTTCCAGGACCTGACCGGCCAGCGCATCCGCCGCGCCATCCGGCAGTTGCAGCAGGTCGAGAGCATGCTCGAAGAGCTGATGCCTGGCGGCGCGCCGGAGCGGACCGACCGCGTGACGGTCCGTGGCCATGCCCAGACCGTGGCGAACGAGGCCGCCGCCGGCCCCGACCTCGCCCAGGCGGAGATCGACCGCCTCCTCGGCGGCTGACCGACACGCCCGGCAGGGCAGCCCCGCGCGGGCCGCCCTTGGATCGCGGCGCGGGGCGGGGCATATCGGCCGCAGCATGACCCCTTTCCGCAAGATGCACGGCCTGGGCAACGACTTCGTCGTGCTGGACGGGCGCGACCGGGCGCTGCCGATCACGCCTGCCCGCGTCGCCGCCATCGCCGACCGCCATTTCGGCGTGGGCTGCGACCAGTTCATCGTGCTCGAACCCCCGCCGCCCGGCGCCGATGTCTTCATGCGCATCCGCAACCCGGACGGGTCCGAGGCCGGGGCCTGCGGCAACGCGACGCGCTGCGTCGCTTCCCTCGTCGCGGCCGAGACCGGCAAGGACCGGGTGGTGGTCCGCACCGTCGCGGGCGACCTGCGGGTCGAGCGCATGCCCGGCGGGCTGTGGCGGGCCGACATGGGCCCGGCAAGGCTGCGCTGGGACGACGTGCCGCTGGCGCACAAGGCGGACACGCTGCACCTGCCGCTCGCGCTCGGCCCGGTGGCCGACCCCGCGGCCTGCTCCATGGGCAATCCGCACGCGACCTTCTTCGTCCAGGATCTCGACGCGATCCCCGTCGCCGAGCTCGGCCCGAGGCTCGAGACCGACCCGCTCTTCCCCGACCGCGCCAATATCGGCTTCGCGCAGGTGCTCTCCCGCACCCATCTGAGGCTGGTGATCTGGGAGCGCGGGGCGGGGCTGACGCTCGCCTGCGGCTCGGGCGCCTCGGCGGCGATCGTCAACGCCGTCCGCCGCGGCCTGACCGAGAGGCGCGCCACCGTGACCATGCCCGGCGGTGACCTGACCATGGAATGGCGCGAGAGCGACGGCCATGTGCTGATGACCGGCCCGGTCGCGACGGTCTTCACCGGCACGCTCGACCTCGAGGCATTCGGCGCATGAGCGTCGAGGTGCTGACCTTCGGCTGCCGCCTCAACGCCTATGAATCCGAGGCGATGCGCGACCTCGCGGCGAAGGCCGGCCAGGCGGGGGCGATCGTGGTCAACACCTGCGCCGTCACGGCCGAGGCGGAGCGCCAGGCGCGCCAGGCCATCCGCCGCGCGCACCGCGACAATCCCGGCGCGCGCATCATCGTCACCGGCTGCGCGGCGCAGATCGCGCCCGAACGCTGGGCCGCGCTGCCCGGCGTGGAGCGCGTCATCGGCAATGCCGACAAGCTCAAGCCCGAGACCTGGGCGGCGCTGGACGCCCCGCCCGCCCCCGTCACCGACATCATGGCCGCGACCGAGACGGCGGCGCATCTCGTCACCGACTTCGCCGGCCGCGCGCGGGCCTTCGTGCAGGTGCAGCAAGGCTGCGACCATCGCTGCACCTTCTGCGTCATCCCCTACGGCCGCGGGCCGTCGCGCTCGGTGCCCATCGGCGCCATCGTCGAGCAGGTGCGCGCGCTCGTGCAGGCCGGCTACCGGGAGGTCGTGCTGACCGGGGTGGACATCACCTCCTATGGCCCCGACCTGCCGGGCAGGCCGAGCCTGGGGCAGATGGTGCGGCGGCTGCTCGCGCTGGTGCCGGAACTGCCGCGACTGCGGCTGTCCTCGCTGGATCCGGTCGAGGTGGACGAGGACCTCTGGCGCCTGATCGCCGAGGAGCCGCGGCTGATGCCGCATCTCCATCTCTCGCTCCAGCACGGCGCCGACCTGATCCTCAAGCGCATGAAGCGGCGGCATCTGCGCGCGGACGCGGTGGCCCTGGCCGATCGCGCCCGCCGCCTGCGCCCGGGCATGGTCTTCGGCGCCGACCTGATCGCCGGCTTCCCGACCGAAACCGAGGAGCACTTCGCCGACACCCTCGCTCTGATCGAGGAGTGCGGCCTGAGCTTCCTCCACGTCTTCCCCTATTCCGAACGGCCCGGCACGCCGGCGGCGCGCATGCCGCAACTGCCCGTGCCGGTCCGCAAGGAACGCGCCGCCCGCCTGCGCGAGGCCGGGGCCAAGGCCGCCTCGCGCCTCTTCGCCGCCCGGGTCGGCCAGGAGGAGGCGGTGCTGTTCGAGCATGCCGACCGCGGCCATACCGAGCACTTCGCCCCGCTGCGCCTCGCCCGCGGCGCCGCCACCCCCGGCGAGATTCGCCGCCTGCGCGTGACCGGCGCGACCGCGGACGCCCTGCTGGCGGAGGCCGCCTGATGCTGAAGAACCTGCTCGGCCGCCTGCGCGGCGGCGACGCGCCGGAGCCGCCCCGCCCGCCGGAACCGCCCGGCGCCGCACCGCCGGCCGCCATGCAGACACCGGAAACCGGCCCGGCCGAGGCCGTGGCGCCGCTGCCCGAAGCCCCGCCGGCCCCCGCCCCGGCCGGGCAGGAGCCGGAACCCGCGCCAGCGCCGGGGGGCTGGTTCTCCCGCCTGAAGGCCGGTCTGGCGCGCTCCACGGCGAAGCTCACCGACAGCGTCACGGGCCTCTTCACCAAGCGGAAGCTCGATGACGCCGCGCTCGAGGAGCTCGAGGAGACGCTGATCGCCGCCGATCTCGGCGTCGCCGCCGCGCGCCGCATCGTCGAGGGCTTCCGCCGCACCCGCTTCGGCAAGGAGGTCACCGACGAGGAGGTGAAGGCGACGCTCGCCGATGAGATCGCCGCCATCCTCGCCCCCGTGGCGCAGCCGCTGCCGATCGAGCCCGCCCGCGCGCCGCATGTCGTGCTGGTGGTGGGCGTGAACGGCACCGGCAAGACCACCACCATCGCGAAGCTGGGCAAGCAGTATCGCGACCAGGGGCTCAGCGTCGGCATGGTGGCCGGGGACACCTTCCGCGCCGCGGCGGTCGAACAGCTGCAGGTCTGGGCCGAGCGCACCGGGGCGCGCTTCTTCCCGCCCGCCAAGCCCGGCGCGGATGCCGCGGGCCTCGCCTTCGACGCGCTGACCACGGCGCGCGCGGAGGCGCTCGACGTGCTGCTGGTGGATACCGCCGGGCGCCTGCACAACAAGTCCGCGCTGATGGAGGAGCTACGGAAAGTGGTGCGCATCATCCGCCGCGTGGACGAGGGCGCGCCGCATTCCGTGCTGCTGGTGCTGGATGCCACCACCGGCCAGAACGCCGTGCAGCAGGTGAAGGTATTCAAGGAGATGGTGGACGTCACCGGCCTCGCCGTCACCAAGCTGGACGGCTCGGCCAAGGGCGGGGTGGTGGTGGCGCTGGCGCAGGAATACGGGCTGCCCGTGCACGTGGTCGGCGTGGGCGAGAAGGCCGAGGATCTGCGCCCCTTTGCGGCGCGGGATTTCGCACGCGGGCTGCTGGGGCTGGACTGATCCGCGCTTCGGGCGGATGGTCCCGCCCATGAAGCCGATCGCCCGCACCCCCATCCCCGACCTCAACGCCCTGCCCGAGGACATCCGCGCCCGGATCCTGACGGTTCAGGAGAAGTCGGGCTTCATCCCGAACGTGTTCCTGATGCTCGCCCACCGGCCGGAGGAGTTCCGCGCCTTCATGGCCTATCACGACACGCTGATGGACAAGTCCGAGGGGCTGTCCAAGGCGGAGCGCGAGATGATCGTGGTCGCCGTCTCCTCGCGCAACCAGTGCCAGTACTGCGTGGTGGCGCATGGCGCCATCCTGCGCATCCGCGCGAAGAACCCGCTGATCGCCGACCAGATCGCGGCGAATTGGCGCAAGGCCGACATCACCGAGAAGCAGCGCGCGATGCTGGACTTCGCCATCAAGGTGACCGACCGCGCCAACGAGGTGAACGAGGCCGACCACGAGGCCCTGCGCGCCGCCGGCTTCGACGACGAGGCGATCTGGGACATCGCCGCCATCGCCGCCTTCTTCGGCATGTCGAACCGCCTGGCGAACGTGACCAACCTGCGCCCGAACGATGAGTTCTACGCCATGGGGAGGGGCTGATGCCCGAGGTCCGCTGGGAACGCCTGACCGCGCCGGAGTTGCGCGCGCTCGCCGAACGCGACGCCGTGGTGGTGGTGCCGGTCGCGAGCCTCGAGCAGCACGGGCCGCATCTGCCGGTCTGGACGGATTCCTTCATCGGCCATTCGGTGAGCGTGCGCGCCGCCGAACTCTGCGCCGACCTGCCGGCGGTCGTGCTGCCGCCGATGTGGCTCGGCCTGTCGGAGCACCACTTCCCCTTCGGCGGCACGATCAGCCTGGACTACGCGACCTTCGCCGGGGTGCTGCGCTGCATCGTCCGCTCGCTGCTGGCGGACGGGTTCTCGAAGGTGATGCTGTTCAACTCGCATGGCGGCAACATCGACCCGCTCGCGGTCAGCGCGCGTGAACTCGCGCATGAATTCGGCATCCCGGTGCTGACCACCACCATCACCAAGGTCGCACCGGCCGCGATCGCGGCGACGCTGACGGCGCAGAAGGCGATCCACCACGCCTGCGAGGGCGAGACGAGCCTCTGGCTGCATCTCGACCCCGCCCAGGTGCGGCAGGAGGAGATCGCCAACTCCGTCTCGCCGGGCAATTTCGACGCCGGGCAGCAGGTCTCCTCGCGCTTCTGGTCGTTCAGCGAGCGCGCGCCCGTCACCGGCGTGCGCGGCGATGCCCGCGCCGCGACCGCCGAGAAGGGCCGCGTCATCTTCGAGGCGATGGCCGAGGGGCTGGCGCGCGAGCTGCGCGAGCCTGCCAACTGGTCCCCACCCGACGATGTGTGGCGGCGCGGGCGGGCGCAAGGCCCGCGGTGATCCCGCCCTTCTTCGGGCAATGGGAATCGGCCGGGCGCATCGGCGAGATCCTCTCGGGCGCGCTCGCCGCGGAGGATGACCCGCTCTGGCCGCGCTCCGGCGCCGCCGGGGCGGCGGATTATGCGCGCTGGGCCGACCATCTCTGCGGCGTGGCCTGCCTGCGCATGGTGCTCGCCGCGCGCGGCATCACCCCGCCGCGCGCCTTCGACCTGGCGCGAGAGATCACGGCACGCGGCGGCTATGTCGTGCAGCCGGACGGGGCCATCCGGGGGCTGATCTACGCGCCGGCGGTCACCTGGCTGCGCGAGGCCGTGCGCCTGCCCGCCGAGGTCCGCGTGGATGTGGCGGCCACGGATGTCCCGGCGCTGGTGGGCGAGGGCGGCCTCTTCATCGCCTCGGTGCATCCCTGGATCCGCTGGCCCGAGCGCGTGCCGCCCGCGCGCGGCGGGCATCTCGTGCTGGTGTTCGGAGCGACGGGCGGCGCGCTGAGGCTGAACAACCCGTCCGGCGACACGCCCGCGTCGCAGCGGGACATGCGCATGCCGGTCGAGATCTTCGCGCGGTTCTACGCGGGCCGGGGGATCGCGCTGCGCGGAGCGTAGCCAGAGCGGCGCCGCCCCTCCGGACCACTCCGGCAAAGGCCGAAGGGCCGTCGCGGACCGTTCTTGGCGTGGCGCAGGGCGGCGGAGTCGGACCACATCCGCGCCGGTGCCGGGTATCGGTTGCGAAAAGCCTTTCGGCCTGCGCGGGCCCCGTCGGTGTTGCGCGGCAACGCCGATGGGCACCCGTGGCGGGTCCAGGGCGAAGCCCTGGCAGCCTGCGCGGCGGCGCCCCGCTTGTGTCCCCTCGCGCCTTCCCCCATGTCGGGCGCCATGGAAAACGCCCTCCGCGTCCAGCCCGACCCCGCCGACCCGCGCCTGACGCGCCGCGTCGCCGGCATCGACCACACCGGCCAGCCGATCGAGACCTCCGTCACCGTCGAGCGCCCGCTCACCCTCTACCTGAACGGGCAGGAGATCGTGACCATGATGACCATCCTCGACCGCCCGGAGGATCTCGCACTCGGCTACCTGCTGAACCAGGGGATGCTGAAGCCCGATGCCGTGGTGACCGGCGTGGACTACGACGACGACCTTGGCGTGGTGGTGGTTCGCACGCCCGAGCGGACCGACTTCGAGGAGAAGCTGCGCAAGAAGACGCTGACCTCCGGCTGCGCCCAGGGCACCGCCTTCGGCGACCTGATGGAGGGCTTCGCGCAGGTGCGGCTGCCGCGGGCCGAGTTGCGGACCTCCTGGCTCTACCGCCTGCTGCACCGGATCAACACGCTGCCGACGCTGTATCTCGAGGCCGGGGCCATCCATGGCTGCGCGCTGTGCGTGCGCGACCAGCCGGTCGTCTACATGGAGGATGTCGGCCGCCACAACGCGGTGGACAAGATCGCCGGCTGGATGTTCCGCAACCGCGAAACGCCGGACGACAAGATCTTCTACACCACCGGCCGCCTGACCTCGGAGATGGTCATCAAGACCGTGCGCATGGGCATCCCGATCCTGGTGTCGCGTTCGGGCTTCACCGCCTGGGGCGTGGAACTGGCGCGCGAGGCCGGCCTCACGCTGATCGGGCGCTGCAAGGGCAAGCGCTTCGTCGCCCTCGCGGGGCAGGAGCGCATCGTCTTCGATGCCGACCTCGCCTATGTGCCCGAGGAGAGCGCGAAGCATTGGCGCAAGAACAGCGCCGAGGCGATGGCGGCCGGCGATGAGGGATGACACGCTCGGCGTCGTGCTCGCCGGCGGGCTGGCGCGGCGCATGGGCGGCGGGGACAAGCCGCTGCGCCTGCTGGGCGGCCGGCCGATGCTGGACCATGTGCTCGCGCGCCTCGCGCCGCAGGTGGCGGGCATGATCCTGAACGCCAATGGCGACCCGGCGCGCTTCGCCGGGCACGGCCTGCCGGTCGTGGCGGACGGGCTGCCCGACCATCCCGGGCCGCTGGCCGGCATCCTCGCGGCGCTGGACTGGGCGGCGGGGCAGCGCCCGGACCTGGCCTGGGTGGTCTCGGTGCCGGGAGATTCGCCCTTCATCCCGCACGACCTGGTGGCGCGCCTGCAGGCCGCCCGCGCGGCGCAGGGCGTGCCGCTCGCCTGCGCACGCTCCGCCGGCCAGGCACATCCCCCGGTCGGGCTCTGGCCGGTGGCGCTGCGCGACGACCTGCGCGCCGCCCTGCTGGGCGGCGAGCGCAAGATCGACCGCTGGACCGCGCGCCACGGCTGCGCGGCCTGCGACTGGCCGGCGGATCCGGTGGACCCCTTCTTCAACGCCAATGCGCCCGAGGACCTCGCCGAGGCGGAGCGCCTGCTGCCCATGTTGCAAAGCGCGCAGCGCCTCGCCATAGAAGAGCCAAAGGGTTGAGGGGAGCGCCTCGCATGAAGGCCATCGTCGCCGGCATCGCCATCGCCGTGATCGTCGCGGTGGGCGCGGCCTATGTTCTCGATTCCCGGTTCCAGCAGACGGCCACCGCCGCCTTCACGACGACCGGCGCGCGGCTCTGACGCGGGCGGCCTGATCGCGCGGCGCGCCGTCCCGCGGCCGGCCGCGCGTCCGGATGGCCGACTGAAGCGCCATGCCGGGCGCACGACGCCCTTCGCGTGGTGGCGGGGCGAGACCCTGCGCGCCGCCGCCCGTGCGGCCGGGCCGTGCCGAGGACGGCCCATCGCGCAGCCATGAACACCAAGTCTTCAGCATCGGGCCGCCCGTCGAGCCCCGGGCGTGCCGCGTCAGGATGATCTGAACGTCCTGCTCGGGGGCTACCCGGAATCCATCCGGCTCAGGAGGCGCGATCGCAATCCCCCGCCGCCACGGCAGCGCGGATCTGCGCCCCGGCGAGGTCGCTGAACACGAAGGTGAAGCGCCAGCCCTGGCGCAGCGCGAAACCGAACTCCCGGCACACCGCGGGCAGCGTCTTGCGGCGCATGGCGAGGGCGAGCTCGTTGCGGCTGCCTGGCGCGATCATGCCGTTGTACTGGAAGGGGAAAGTCACGGACTGGCCGCTCAACCGCGCCTCCTGCGGCGTCACCTCCGGCGAGGCGAGGCGCGGCAGGCGCTGGTTGTACTCCGCGAGGCCGCGCTGCAGCCGCGCGGCGACGCGCTGTTCGGTCGTGGTGGGGCCGCTGCCGCCCATGGGTTGTTCGGACAGCCACGGCAGGATCCGCGGCAGGAGGAATCCCGACGCCACGAGAACGATCAGCCCGATGGCGATGGCGCGGATCATCCCGCGCGTTCCCGCGCCGCCGCGCTCACGCGCTCTCCGGCAGAAGGCCCGTGCGGATGATGTGCGGCCAGGCCGGGTTCGCGCCGTGCTCCTCCGCCCGGCGCGCCGCGCGTTCCCAGTCGTAGGCGACGGCCAGCATCTCCACGCTCGTCGCGGCACCGTCGAGCCGCAGCATGGCGTAGCGGGCATGCGGCGTGCCGGCCTCCTGCCGGTGCGCCGGCTCGCGCGAGATGCGGAAACCCGGCAGCCCCACCGCGCCGGGGTTCACCACCAGCGGCCCGTCCGGCACCTGCACCATGCCGGGGCGGTGGCTGTGGCCGCAGACCACCACGCGCGCGGCCATGCCCCGCGCGCCGAGCCTTTCCCGCAGCACCGCCAGGGGCGCGGGGCGGAGACGGCCGGCGACCACCTCCTCGATCAGGTTCTGCAGGTCGCTCTCCGGCGTGCCATGCACCGCGAGCAGCCCGGGCGCGGGTTCGAGCGTCGGCGGCAGATCCATCAGCCAGGCGCGCTGCGCGGCGCTCAGCCCGGCATGGGCGATGCGGTCCTGCATGTCCATCGCAGGGCCCGCGCGCTCGGTGATCCACCGGTCGTGGTTGCCGCGGATGCAGGGGATGCCGCGCTCCTGCAGCATCTCGACCGTCTCCGCCGGCCAGCCCGCGCCCGAGGCGATGTCGCCGAGGCAGATCGTGGCATCCGCGCCCCGCGCCTCGATGTCCGCGAGCACGGCTTCGAGCGCGGCGGCATTGCCGTGGATGTCCGTGATGACCGCGATGCGCATCGAGCCGCCCCTTGCAGGATCCGCCCGAGTCATCGCCGATCAGGCGGCGCCCGTCACCCCCGCGCGGCGGCGTCCGGCAGCGCGGTCTGGCCCAGAACCCATCCTTCCCAGCGCCGCACCGCCTCGTCCTCGGGCACGAAATCGGGCCGCAGCCCGTCCAGCACGCCGATCAGGCCGAGCAGCCCGACCACGCAATCGAAGCGGTCCTCGCCCGCCGCGTCGGCGCCGAAGCCCTCCGCCACGGCGTCGCGCAGCGCGGGGGAGGGCAGGACGCGCCGCGCCGCCATCGCCGCGCGCAGCGCCGGGGCGAGCGCCGCGCGGTCCGCCCGCACGCGCTTGGAGCCGCGCATCGCGAGGCCACAATGCCGCAGCGCCTCGGCCGGATAGACCTCGGCCAGCACGGCGCGGCCGGGCGCGAGCAGCCCGTGCAATCCGCCCGCGAAGGGCCAGAGCGCGTAGGGCGCGCCGCCGGCGAGGCGCGGCGCCAGCCAGTCCCGCCAGGCCGCGATCGCCGCCTTGCCCGACTGGTTGGCGCCCAGCGTCCAGAACACCGGCGCGCCGGCCGGCCGCTCGGCGGTGGCGCGGTCGCACAGGCGCGACAGGGCGCGGGCATCCGGCAGGCCCAGGGCCGCCGCATGGGCCGCCCGCGTCATGCCCTTCACGCCGCGCGCGGGGTAGAAGGGCCGCTCGCGCGAGACCTCCTCGATCCGCTCCGCCACGGCGAAGAAGCCCGGGCGCTGCGCGAGGGCGCCGAGGAAGTCCACGAAGCCTGACTCGCTGCGCCCCTCCGCGAAGCCGCGCGGCACGCCGAGGGGCAGGTCGAGCCCGATCGCGACCGGCCCGCCCTCGGCGATCAGGGCCGCGGCCAGCGCCGCCGGATCGCCCACCGGCGCGGGTGCCTCGGCCCGCCAGCCGCGCACCCCGCGGCGGGCCACGCAGACCCAGCGCTTGCGCGGATCCGTGCTCCAGTCGGCATGGGCGGCGATCATCCCCATATGCCATTCCGCCTGCGACAGGCTGCGACACCGACGCGATGGAGCCCCGCCATGGACGCCACCCACGCCGCCACCCTGCCCGGCCAGGACGCCGCGCATCCGGACGGGCAATACGGGCGCGCCGCGAAATGGTTCCACTGGATCACGGTCGGCCTCATGGCCGTCGCGCTGCCGACGGGCTTCGTCATCAAGTTCATCACCGGGGAGGCGGAAGGCGCCTACAAGATGGCCTTCTACGCCATCCACGAAAGCGCCGGGCTGACGATCCTGTTCGTCGCCATCGCGCGCATCCTGTGGAAGCGCCGCAACCCGCCGCCGCCGCACCCGCCCGGCCTGCCGGCGCCGATGCGCATCGCCGCGACCGCGACGCACCACGCCCTTTATGCGCTGCTGATCGTCCAGCCCATCCTGGGCTTCCTCGCGACCAACGCCTGGGGCTTCCCGATGCAGGGGCGGACGGCCTATCTCGGGCTGATCGACCTGCCCAGGTTCATGGAGGCCTCGACCGGCATCGCCACCGTGCTGTCCTGGGGCCACACCATCGGCGGCTACATGCTCTTGGTGCTGCTGGTCGCCCACATCGGCGCGGCGATCTTCCACCACGCCATCCGCAAGGACGGCACGCTGATGCGAATGCTGTGATGACTGCGCGGCGCGATCCCGTCGAATGCCCCCATTGCGGGGAGCCGACGCAGCCCAACGAGCTTGCGGATGGCAGCACCGTCTGCTCCTGCGCGGCGGAGCGCGAGATCGGCGGGGCCGCGCGCCTTCCGCCGCGGCCCGGGCGTGCCGCGACCGCACCGGGCGGCGGCTGAGCGGGACGGCCGCGCCGGCGCTTGGAGCAGGGTGCCGCCATCGGGGCGGATGCGCTGCGGGGCATTCGCGTTCGCCGCGGCTCGATGCGCTGTCGCGGCGGGCATCCCTGCCCGGTCAGGTGACGCCGCCCCATCGGCGTCTCCGCCGGGGGCGTTGCCCGGGCCGCCGCGTCGCCAAGGCCCGCTTCGCCCCGGCGGCTGGATCGGCCATCAATATCCGCGCGGGATCAGCCCATGCTCGCGCGCCTGGCGGTGCAGCGTGTCGCGGAACTCCGGATGCGCGAGGCCGATCATCGCCTTCGCCCGGTCCGCCACCGATTTCCCCTTCAGGTTCGCGATGCCGTATTCGGTCACGACATACATCATGTCCGACCGCGGCGCCGTGACGATGTTGCCCGGCGTGAGGTTCAGCACGATCCGGCTGCGCCGTTCCCCGCGCTTCTCGTAGGTCGAGGAGAGGCAGATGAAGGACTTCCCGCCCGGCGAGGCATAGGCGCCGCGCACGAACTGCAACTGCCCGCCGGTGCCGCTGATGTGCCGGTGGCCATCGGATTCCGAGGCCGCCTGCCCCTGCAGGTCGATCTGCGTGGTGTTGTTGATCGCCACCACCTTCTCGTTCTGCATGATGATGTGCGGCATGTTGGTGTGCTCGACCGGCAGGCAGGCGAAGTCCGGGTTGTCGTTGATCGTGTCGTAGAGCGCCCGCGTGCCGAGGGCGAAGGAATAGACGCTGCGGCCGGGATGCAGCCGCTTGCGCGCATTCGTCACCCGCCCGGCGCGGTAGAGTTCCGCGAGGCCATCGGTCAGCATCTCGGTATGGATGCCGAGGTCGCGCACGCCGCTTTCGAGCAGCAGCGTGCAGACCGCATTCGGCATGCCGCCGATGCCGATCTGCAGGCAGGCGCCGTCCTCGATCTCGTTCATGATGTGCCGGGCGACGGCGCGGTCCACCTCGGTCGGCGTCGTGCCGGGCAGTTCCGCGGGCGGGGCGCCGTTGCCCTCGATGACGAAATCCACCTCGCTCGCATGCACGCCGTTGTCCTCGCCATGGCAGAGCGGGATGGCGGGGTTGGTCTCGATGATGACGATGCGCGCCATCTCGACGATGGCGCGGTGCCAGAGATTGGCGCCGCCGAAATTGAACACCCCGTTCGCGTCCATCGGCCGGGCCTGGATGATCGCGACATCCACCGGGTCGTTGAAGCGCCGGTAGTAGTCCGGGATCTCGCCGAGATTGACCGGGATGTAGTGGCTGATCCCGGCGTCGTGCTTCTTCCGGTCGTAGCCGGAGAAGTGCCAGGAGAACCACAGGAAGTGCTCGCCGCGCGGGTCGGCCTCGAGCACGGCGCGGGGGCGGAGCGAGAGGCAGTTGCGGATCTTCACGTTCCGCAGCTCGGGCGCGCGCGCCGCGAGCGCGGCGTCGAACACGTCCGGCTGGCCGGTGATGACGCCGTAGTCCAGCCAGTCGCCCGATTTGACCAGCGCGGCGGCCTCTGCCGCCGAGATGTGCCGCGGGGTCTTGCCGCCCATGTTCACTTTCATCGCGCTCTCCCTGGGCGCCGGCACGGCATCGCCGCCCGGGCCGTCACCCACGAATCTGGCAGGATTCCGGGCCTTGCGCCAAGCATCACGGCGCGCCGGCAGCGGGGGGCGAAACGACGAACGGCCCGGGCATGCGCCGCGGGCCGTCGCGCGATGGTCCTTCGCCGGGGCGCTGGTCAGTGGGCGTCAGCCCACACCTTGCGCTTCACGGCATAGACGAGCCCGGCGAGGATCGTCAGGAAGATGATGACCTTCACGCCCATGGCGCGGCGCTGCTCGAGTTCGGGCTCGGCCGCCCAGGCGAGGAAGGTGGTCACGTCCCGCGCCATCTGCTCGATGGTGGCGGGCGTGCCGTCGGCGTACTCCACCTGGTCCGGGTTGAGGGGCCGCGCCATGGCAATCTGCTGGCCCGGGAAGTAGCGATTGAAGTGCATCCCGTCCATCAGCGTGACGCCGGGGGGCGGGTCCTGGTAGCCGGTCAGCAGGGCGTAGATGTAGTCCGCCCCGCCGATGCGCGCCTTGGTGATGACCGAGAGGTCCACCGGATAGGCGCCGTTGTTCGCCGCCCGCGCCGCCTGCTGGTTCGGGAAGGGGCTGCGGAAGCGGTCCGAGGCGCGCGCCGGCCGCTCGAACATCTGGCCTTCGTCGTTCGGCCCGTCCATCACCTGGAACTGCGAGGCGATGGCCGCGACCTGCTGCTCCGTGAAGCCGAGCTCGCGCAGGTTGCGGTAGGAGAGCAGCCGCATGGCGTGGCAGGCGGCGCAGACCTCCTTGTAGACCTGGAATCCGCGCTGGGCGCTCGCGCGGTCGTAGGTCCCGAAGATCCCGTCGAAGGAGAAGCGGGTGTCCGGGATCGGCACCGTCGGGCCCGCGGCGAGGGCGGGCGCGGCCGATGCGGCGAGCAGGCCGCCGAGCAGGGCGAAGGCCTTGAGCGTGTTGCGGACCATGGTCAGGCCTTCTCCATCGGCTTCGCGGCGGCGCCGGCGGGCAGCGGCCCGCCGCCGCCCAGCACCGCGCGCGCGATGCTCTCGGGCAGCGGCAGCGGCTTCTCGAGCCGCCCGAGCAGCGGCAGGATCACGAGGAAATACGCGAAGTAGTAGGCGGTCGCGATGCGGCTGATCGTCACATAGGGTTCCTCGGCCGGCATCGCGCCGCAGTACATCAGCACGAAGAAGGAGATGGTCCAGAGGAACAGCGCGATGCGCGCCATCGGGCGGAAGCGCATCGAGCGCACCGGGCTGCTGTCAAGCCAGGGCAGCACGAACAGCACCGCGATGGAGCCGAACATCAGCAGCACGCCGCCGAGCTTGTCGGGCACCGCGCGCAGGATCGCGTAGAAGGGCAGGAAGTACCATTCCGGCACGATGTGCGCGGGCGTCACGAGCGGGTCGGCCGGGATGTAGTTGTCCGCATGGCCGAGGTAGTTCGGCGCGAAGAAGACCAGCGCGGCGAAGACGATGAAGTAGATGACCAGCCCGAAGCTGTCCTTCGCCGTGTAGTAGGGGTGGAAGGGCAGCGTGTCCTTCGGCCCCTTGGGCTCGATGCCGAGCGGGTTGTTCGAGCCCGTGATGTGCAGCGCGACGACATGCAGGAACACCACGCCGACGATCACGAAGGGCAGCAGGTAGTGCAGCGAGAAGAAACGGTTGAGCGTGGGGTTGTCCACGCTGAACCCGCCCCAGAGCAGGCTGACGATCCAGTCACCCACGAAGGGGAAGGCGCTGAACAGGTTGGTGATGACTGTCGCACCCCAGAAGGACATCTGCCCCCAGGGCAGCACGTAGCCCATGAAGGCGGTCGCCATCATCAGCAGGAAGATGACGACGCCGAGGATCCACAGCAGCTCGCGCGGCGCCTTGTAGGAGCCGTAATACATGCCGCGCCAGATGTGGATGAACACCACGATGAAGAACATCGAGGCGCCGTTCATGTGGACGTAGCGGATCAGCCAGCCGAAGTTCACGTCGCGCATGATCCGCTCCACGCTGTCGAAGGCGTGCGCGGTGTGCGGCGTGTAGTGCATGGCGAGGAAGATGCCGGTCGCGATCATGATCATCAGGTTGACCATGGCGAGCGCGCCGAAGTTCCAGAAATAGTTGAAATTCCTGGGCGTCGGGAAGGAGCCGTACTCCTTCTGCATCATGGTGAAGATGGGCATGCGCTGGTCGATCCAGCGCACCACCGGGTTCTTGAAGTCGCTGTCGTGCAGGCCGATCGCCATCTCTCGCGTCCCTCAGCCGATGCGGATCTTGGTGTCGGAGGTGAAGGCGTATTGCGGCACTTCAAGGTTCCGCGGCGCCGGGCCCTTCCTGATCCGCCCGGAGGTGTCGTAGTGGCTGCCGTGGCAGGGGCAGAACCAGCCGTTGTAGTCCCCCTTCGCGTCGGTCGGCTTCTGGCCGAGCGGCACGCAGCCGAGATGCGTGCAGATGCCGAGAAGGACCAGCCACTGGTCCCGCTGCACCCGCGCCTGGTCCGGCTGCGGGTCCGGCAGCTGGGAGAGCGGCACCTCGCGCGCGGCGGCGATGTCGGCCGCGGTGCGGTGGCGCACGAAGACCGGCTTGCCGCGCCACATCACGGTGACGGCCTGGCCCTCGGCGATCGGCTCGAGCTCGACATCGGTGCTCGCGAGCGCCAGCACGTCCCGCGCCGGCTGCATGGAGGCGATGAAGGGCCAAGCGACCGCGCCCACGCCCACGGCGGCGAAGGCCGTCGTCACAAGGTTGAGGAAGTCGCGCCGCGGCGGTCCGCCTGCGGTGGCCTCGCCAGTTTCAGCCATGCCTCACCATCCCTTCCGCCGCCGCGCGCCAGTCCGCGGCGGCCGCATCGCTCGAGCCCCGGCGCCGGCATCCGGCGCGCAGCGCGGGCGATGGGCGCACGTTCGCGCACGCTGCCCAGTCCGCGCGGCGGCCCTTATAAGGGGGCGTTGCGCGGAGTGTCCATGCCACCCGGCGCCGGCTGAGGAGTGTTACATGAGCGAAGCGACTGCGCCCGCGCCACGCGGCCCGGCACCCGAGGCGCATCCCCTGGCCGCGCCCGCCCGGGCCTGGTTCGAATCGCTGCGCGACCGCATCTGCGCCGAGTTCGAACGGATCGAGGACGAGCTGCGCGACGGCCCGCACCGCGACCTCCCCCCGGGCCGCTTCGAACGCACCGCCTGGACCCGCCCCGAGGGCGGCGGCGGCGTGATGTCGGTGATGCGCGGCCGGGTCTTCGAGAAGGTCGGCGTCAACGTCTCGACCGTCTTCGGCGAGTTCTCCCCCGATTTCCGCAAGCAGATCCCGGGCGCGGAGGAGGATCCGCGCTTCCTCGCCACCGGCATCTCCCTCGTCTCCCACATGCGGAACCCCCGCGTGCCGGCCGCGCACATGAACACGCGCTTCATCGTCACCACCCGGGCGTGGTTCGGCGGCGGCGGCGACCTCACGCCGATGTTCCCCGACAGCCCCGAGGCGGCCGAGGACGCGGCCGGCTTCCACGCCGCCTTCAAGGCCGCCTGCGACAAGGCCGACCCCGGCTACTACCCGCGCTTCAAGCAGTGGTGCGACGAGTATTTCTTCCTCCCCCACCGCAACGAGCCCCGCGGCCTGGGCGGCATCTTCTACGATTGGCTCGGCGACCGCACCCCGGGCCACGGGCCGGAGGCCGACTTCGCCTTCACGAAGGATGTCGGCCTCGCCTTCCTCGAGGCCTATCCCGCCATCGTGCGCCGGCGCATGCACGAGCCCTGGACGGCGGATGAACGCCGCAGGCAGTTGATCCGGCGCGGCCGCTACGTCGAGTTCAACCTGATCCACGACCGAGGCACGCTGTTCGGCCTGCGCACCGGCGGCAATGTCGAGGCCATCCTGATGTCGCTGCCGCCGGAGGTCGCCTGGCCCTGAGCCTGCACCCGACCGGCATCCGCCGCCGCGCCGCATGAGCGCCGGCATGCCATCGCGCCATCACGACGATCCCGTGCGGGACGGGCGGTGCGCCGGATGACGCCCTTCGGCGCGCGGCTGCGCGAACTGCGCGCCCAGCGCGGCGTGACGCTGAAGGACCTCGCGGCGGCGCTGCAGGTCTCGGCGGCCTATCTCTCGGCGCTGGAGCACGGGCGGCGGGGCCGGCCCTCGCCCGGCCTCGTGCACCAGGTCAACGAGTTCTTCGGCCTGATCTGGGACGATGCCGAGGAACTCGCCCGCCTCGCCCGGCAGTCCCATCCGCGCGTCGTGCTCGACACGGCCGGCCTCGCGCCGGAGGTGACGGATTTCGCCAACCGCCTCGCGCGCGACATCCGCCTCGTCACGCCGGAGGCCGCCGCCCGCATGGCGCAGGTGCTCGACTCGCTGCCGAAGGGGCGGCGCTGATGCAGGGCGTGCCGGCCGGGCTGCTCGCGGGATTCGTCGGCTTCGCCTCCTCCTTCGCCGTGGTGCTGCAGGGGCTGTCCGCGGTGGGCGCGAGCCCGGCGCAGGCGGCCTCGGGGCTGATGGCGCTCTCGGTCGCGATGGGGCTGGCGGGCATCCTGCTCTCGCTGCGGCTGCGCCTGCCCGTCAGCGTCGCCTGGTCCACCCCGGGGGCGGCCCTGCTCGCCGCCACCGCCGCGCCCGCGGGGGGCTTCGCCGAGGCGGTGGGCGCCTTCCTCGTCTGCGGCGCCCTGCTGACGGCGGCGGGGCTGTGGAAGCCGCTCGGCCGGGCGGTGGCGGCCATCCCCGCGCCGCTCGCCAACGCCATGCTGGCGGGGATCCTGTTCACCCTCTGCCTCGCCCCGGTGCGCGCGGTGGCCGAACAGCCGCTGGCGGGGCTCGCCATCGTGCTGGCCTGGGCGGTGGTGGCGCGGCTGAACAGGCTGCTCGCGGTGCCGGCGGCGGTCGTCGTCGCCATCGGGGTGATCGCCGCCTCGGCGCCGCTGTCCGCTTCAGGCTGGCTGCCCGAGCCGGTGCTGGTCGCGCCGTCCTTCACGCTGGCCGCGCTGAGCGGCATCGCGCTGCCGCTCTTCATCGTGACCATGGCCTCGCAGAACATCCCGGGCCTCGCGGTGCTCTCGGCCAATGGCTACCGGCCGGAAGCCGGCCCGCTCTTCGCGGCGACCGGGGCCTTCACGGTGCTGGCCGCGCCCTTCGGCGCGCATGCGGTGAACCTCGCCGCCATCACCGCGGCGCTCTGCGCGGGCGAAGGGGCGGGGCCGGATCCGTCGCGCCGCTGGGTGGCCGCGGTCGTGGCCGGCGCCGTCTATGTCGTGTTCGGGCTGCTCGCCGGCGCGGTCACGGTGTTCTTCGCCGCCGCCCCGCCGGTGCTGATCCAGGCGGTGGCGGGGCTCGCGCTGCTCGGGCCGTTCGGGGCGGCCATGCTCGGCGCGGTGCAGGCGCCGCAGGGGCGGGAGGCGGCGCTGGTCTGCTTCGTCGTCACCGCCTCGGGCGTGGCCTTCCTCGGCATCGGGGGCGCGTTCTGGGGCCTGCTCGCGGGGGGCGGGATGATGCTGCTGGCACGCTGGCGGGCATGAGCGCGCGTCGGCTTCCCTGGGCGGTGATGGCGGGCATCCTGGCGGCCGTCGCGGCCACCCAGTTCGCCATGGGCCAGCCGCCGATCTGCACCTGCGGCTACGTGAAGCTGTGGGAGGGCGAGGTCTGGTCCTCGGGCAACTCGCAGCATCTGACCGACTGGTACACGCTCTCGCACCTCGCCCATGGCTTCATCTTCTACGCCATCCTGCGCTGGCTGCGGCCAGGCTGGAGCCTCGCCTGGCGCGCCGTCGCCGCGCTGCTGATCGAAGGCGCGTGGGAGGTCATGGAGAACACCCCGCTGGTGATCAACCGCTACCGGGACGTGACGGCCTCGCTCGACTATTTCGGCGACTCGATCCTCAATTCCTTCGGCGACGGTGTGGCGATGCTGGCGGGCTTCTTCCTCGCCGCGCGGCTGCCGGTCGCCGTTTCTGTCGCCCTCGTCATCGGCATGGAGGGGCTCGCGGCGTGGATGATCCGCGACAACCTCGCGCTGAACGTGCTGATGCTGCTCTGGCCGATCGAGTCCGTGCGCGAATGGCAGATGCAGGGCGCGCCGCCCTCGGTGCGCCCACCCCCCTGACACCGACCCGCAGGGAGCGGGTAGGCTCGGCGGCGAACGAGGGAAGGAAGCGGCCATGCTGCGCGTGTTCCTGGCGCATACGCCGGAGATGTTCGAGGGCTACTACGGCGCGCGCGCCCTCGCGGCGCTGCGGCAGCATGCGGAGGTGGTGCGCAACCCCGGAGCCGCGGTGCTGGCCGGCGCCGCGCTGGCCGAGGCCGCGCGCGGCTGCGAGGCCATCGTCGCCGACCGTGCGACCCCCGGCACCGCCGAGACCTTCGCCGCCGCCCCCGACCTCGTGGCCTTCCTGCGCGTCGCGGTGGACATCAGCACCATCGACGTCGCGGCCGCGAGCGCCGCCGGCGTGCTCGTCACCCGCGCCACGCCGGGCTTCGTGGACAGCGTGACGGAACTTGCCCTCGGCTTCATGGTGGACCTCGCGCGCGGCGTCTCCGGGCATGTGCAGGCCTATCGCCGCGGCGAGGAACCGCAGGGCCGCATGGGCCTGCAGCTCGGCGCGGCGACGCTCGGCATCGTCGGCTACGGGCGCATCGGGCGGCGGCTGGCCGAGGTGGCGCTCGCGCTCGGCATGCGCGTGCTGGTGAGCGACCCCGTCGCCAGGGCCGAGGACCCGCGCATCGTCCAGGCGGGTTTCGAGGATGTGCTCGCCGCCTCCGACATCGTCGTCTGCCTCGCCATCTCGGATGCCGGCACGCGCGACCTGTTCGGCGCATCGGCCTTCGCGCGGATGAAGCGGGGCGCGCGCTTCATCAACCTCTCGCGCGGGGAACTGGTGGACGAGGCGGCGCTTGCCGCGGCGCTGGACAGCGGGCATCTCGCCGGCGCGGCGATGGATGTCGGGCGCGCGCCGGACCAGCGGCCCTCACCCTTCCTCGCGCAGCGGGCCGATGTTGTGGCGACGCCGCACGTCGGCGGCATGACGCCTGAGGCCATGGAGCACCAGGCGATGGACACGGTGCGCCAGGTGGCCGCGCTGGCGCGGGGCGAGATGCCGGAGAACGCGGTCAATGCCGCGGCGGCGCATCGCCTCGCGCGGATCGGGGTGCGCTGGCCGTGATAGGTGTCGGCATCATCGGGCTGGGGCTGGCGGTCAAGCCGCATGCGCTGGCGCTGCGCGAACTCGAACAGGCGGGGGTGGCGCGCGTCATCGGCGGTCATGCGCCCTCGGCCGAGCGCCGCGCCGCCTTCGCCGCGGCCTGGGGCTGGCCGGTCTTCGATTCGGCAGCGGCGCTGCTGGCGCAGCCCGGTCTCGATCTGGTGCTGATCCTGACGCCGCCGCGCACCCATCTGCCGCTCGCTGAACAGGCGCTGGCGGCGGGCAGGCACATCCTGGTGGAGAAGCCGGTCGAATGGGACGCGGCGCGCGCCGAGGCGCTGGTGCAGGCCGCGCGCCGCGCGGGCCGCCGCGCCGGCGTGGTGTTCCAGCACCGCTTCCGCCCCGCCGCGCTGCGCCTGAAGCAGGCGATCGCGGAAGGTGCGCTGGGCGAGATCCTCTCCGCCTCCGCCTCCATCCGCTGGTGGCGCGACGAGGCGTATTTCGCGACGCCGGGGCGGGGGATGAAGGCGCGCGACGGCGGCGGCGTGCTGCTGACCCAGGCGATCCACAGCATCGACCTGCTGCTGCATCTGGCTGGGCCGGTGGCGGGCGTGCGCGGCATCGCGCGCACCTCCCCGCTGCGGGCGATCGACACCGAGGACATCGCCGCCGCCGCGCTGCGCTTCGCCAGCGGCGCGATCGGGGCGGTGGATGCGACGACGGTGGCGCGACCGGGCTTCCCTGAACGGATCGAGATCGCCGGCACCCGAGGCAGCGCGGTGCTGGCCGCCGAGCGGCTGGAACTGCACCTCGCCGGCGCGCCGGCCGAGGTGCTCGACCGCGGCAGCGCCGGCGGCGGCGGCGCCGATCCGATGGCCTTCGACCATGGCCCGCACCGAGCGATGATCGCCGAGATGCTGGATGCCATCGCGCAGGGCCGCGACCCCGCGAACGACATCGCCACCGGCCTGCCGGTGCAGCGGCTGATCGAGGCTTGGCTCGCGAGCAGCGCAAGCGGGCGGGAGGAAACGCCGTGAGCATCTCCGGCAGGACGCGGCTCTTCGCCATCCTCGGCGACCCGGTTTCGGTGGTGCGGAGTCCGGGATGGTGGAATGCGCTCTTCGCGCGCGCCGGCCGCGATGCGGTCTTCGTGCCGATGCAGGTCGGCGCGGCCGATCTTCCGCGCGCCTGGGCAGGGCTGCGCGCGATCGGCAATCTCGACGGTCTGGTGCTGACCATGCCGCACAAGCAGGCCGCGGTGCCGCTGGTCGATGTGCTGGGCGGATCGGCCAGGCTGACAGGCGCGGTGAACACGGTGCGGCGCCTGCCCGACGGCGGCTGGGAAGGCGAGATGTTCGACGGCGAGGGCTTCGTCGCCGGGCTGCGCGCGCGCGGCATCACGCCGGAAGGGCGGCATGTGCGACAGAAGGGCTGCGGCGGCGCTGGGCGCGCGATCGCCTTCGCCCTGGCCCGCGCCGGGGTGGCCTCGCTTGCGCTAGAGGATGCCGCGCCGGATCGCGCGGCATCGCTCGCGGCCGAGGTCGCCGCGACCTTCCCCGCCGTCGCGCGCGGGGGCGAGCCCGACCTGCTGGTGAACGCGACGCCGCTCGGCCTTTCGGTCAACGACCCGCTGCCATTCGATCCCGCGACGCTCTCCCCGCGCGTCTCGGTGGCGGATGTGATCCCGAACCCGGAGGTCACGCCGCTGATCGCCGCGGCGCGCGCGGCAGGCTGCGCCACCGCGACCGGCCGCGACATGTTCGAGGGCCAGGCGCGGCTCGCGGCTGCCTATTTCGGCATCGGGGCCTGACGCCGCCGTAACAGCGCACCCACGCCAGGGACAGACCACAGCGCCGCGGCAAGCGTCAGCGCGCAGAGCACCATGCTGATCGGCCGCGTGAAGAAGGGCGTGATGTCGCCGCCCGACAGCACCAGGCCGCGCAGCAGGTTCTTGTCGAGCAGGTCGCCGAGCACGATGCCGAGGACCAGCGGCGCCATCGGGAAGCGCAGCTCGCGCAGCACGAAGCCGACCAGGCCTGCGCCCAGCATCACCCAGATGTCGAACAGCCGCGAGGTGATGGCGAAGGCGCCCACGGTGCACAGCACGAAGACCACCGGCATCAGGCGTTCGCGCGGAATGAGCAGGATCCACAGCAGCGGCCGCACCAGCACGAGGCCGTAGAACAGCTTCACGACATCGGCGACGATCAGCATGGCGACGATCTGGTAGATGAACTCGGGCGCCGTGATCGCGAGCATCGGTCCCGGGTTGAGCCCGTGGATCATCATCGCCGCCATCAGCACCGCCGCCGGCGCCGAGCCCGGCACCGCGAGCGTCAGCACCGGGATGATGGCGCCGGGCACGCAGGCGCTTTCGCCCGTCTCGGCGGCCATCAGGCCCTCGATGCTGCCCTTGCCGAACTTCTCGCGCTCGGCGCTGGCGCGCTTGGCGGCGGCGTAGGAGGTCCAGGCGGCGATGTCCTCGCCTAGCCCCGGCATGGCGCCGATGAAGGTGCCGAGCGCGCCGGAGCGCAGGATGGTGCGCCAATAGGTCGTGACGTCGCGGATGCGCGGGATGACGGAATCGATCTTCGAGGAGACCGCGCGCACCGCCGGCCCGCGCATCGCGGAGAGCACCTCCGCCACCCCGAAGACGCCCACCAGCACCGGCAGCAGCCCGAGCCCGCCCGCGAGGTCCGCATTGCCGTAGGCGAAGCGCGCATAGGCGTGGTTCGCCTCCTGCCCGATGGTCGCCACGAACAGCCCGAGGAAGCCCGCGATGTAGCCCTTGAGCGGATCCCCACCCGAGAGCGAGCCGGCGATCACGATGCCGAACAGCGCGACCCAGGCCATCTCGTAGGAGCCGAACTGCAGCGCGAACTCGCCGAAGCTCGGCGCGAAGAGGGCGAGCATCAGCGCGCCGAACAGCGTGCCGAGCCACGAGCCCGCGGTGGAGATGCCCATCGCGCGCCCCGCAAGCCCCTGCCGCGCCAGCGGGAACCCGTCGAGCGTGGAGGCCGCGGAGGCCGGCGTGCCCGGGATGTTGAGCAGGATGGCGCTGCGCGAGCCGCCGTAGATCGCGCCGACATAGACGCAGACCAGCACCAGCATCGCGACATCCGAGCCCAGGCCGAAGGTCAGCGTGGTCAGCAGCGCGACGCCCATGGTCGCCGTCAGGCCGGGCAGCGCGCCGATGACGATGCCGATCAGCGTCGCCCACAGCGCGTGGAAGGCGGCGCCGCCCGAGAACACATGGCCGAACCCGCCGGCCAGCATGGACAAGGCGTCGGTCACGGCAGGCGCAGCAGGAACAGCTTCTCGAAGACGAGCGTGACGGCGAGCCCGGTACCGAGGCCGATCAGCGCAGCCTCCAGGATCCGGCGCGCCCGCCGCTCGGGGCCGCGGTTCCATTCGAAGGCGGCTGTGAAGGCGAAGACGAAGAGGGCCGAGGCCAGCCAGAACGGCACGCGCCCGACCAGCACGCCCGCATAGAGCACGCCCAGGGCCGCGGCGAGCAGCAGGCGCCGCCCCTCGCCCGCACCGCGCCGCGCCGCGCCGCCGGCCGACCAGCCGCCGCGCCGGATGGCGCGCAGCCCGAGCAGCAGCGACAGCGCGGCGATCATCACGCCATAGAAGCCGGGCACGATGCCGGGCGCCGTCAGCCCCGTGCCGGACTGCTCGACGAAGCGCGGCATCGCCAGGGACTGCTGGACGATGGCGACACCCAGCGCGAACAGCACCGCAGCGGTGACGAGGTCCGCGCGCGGCGAGGCGGGCGCGCGTTCCCCGGCGAAGGGGGACGCGGCCTCGGCCTCGCTCAAAGGCGCTGGATCCCGAGCGTGTCGGGCGAGACGCGCGCCTTGCCGCCGTCGAAGTAGAGCCAGGCGGTCTGGCGCACCATCTTCCACGCCTCGTCATGCGCTTGCTGGCCATGCAGCGGCGTGAACAGCGCCGCGCGCGCATTGGCGTAGTCCTTAAGGCGCTGGGAGTTCGCGATGGTGCTGGTCCAGAGCTGGGTCATGGTCGCGACCACGTTCTGCGGCACGCCCTTCGGCGCCCAGATGCCGAAGTAGTTCAGCGGCGCGGGAATGCCCGGGATCCAGCGCCGCACCGAGGGGATCTCGATCGCCGGCACGTTGCCCTGCGCGGCCAGCGTAACCGGGTTCTCCGCCTGCACCGCCAGCGGGATCAGCCGGCGCGCGCGGATCATCTCCGCCGCCTCCACCAGCAGCACGGCGCCGAGCGGCGTCTCGCCGCTCACGGTCGCGATCATCGCGGGGTTGCCGCCGTCATAGGTGGCGTGGCGGTATTGCAGCTGCGTCGCGGCGCGCAGCGCCTCCATCATGTTGTGCCCGGCCGAGGAGACGCCCGCGGTGGCGACGCCGATGCCCTGGCCGCGCGACTTCAGCGCCTCCAGCGCCGCGCCGAAGTCGCGGAAGCCCGACTGCGGGTTCGCGACCAGGATGTTCACATTGGCCACGGCGAAGAAGAGGTGCCAGTCGCTCAGCTGCGTGTCGAGCAGGCCAAGCACCTTGTAGCAGCCGACATCCACCGCCGCGCCCGCGGCCCAGGTCAGCCCGTCCCGCGCCGCCTCCATCGCGTTGCGCGTGCCGATCGAGCCCGAGGCGCCGGGCTGGTTCACCACCACGACGCGCTGGCCGAGCGGGCCTTCGAGCTCGGCCGCGACGATGCGCGCCATCTGGTCGGTCGAGCCGCCGGCGGCCCAGGGCACGATGATGGTGACGGGGCGCTCGGGCCGCCATGTGCCCTGCGCGCGCAAGGTTGCGGGCGCCGCGAGCCCCGCGGCGGTGGCGAGGAGAATGTGCCTGCGCAGCATGTCCTTGGACCCTTCCCTCATCTGCATGCCGCGTGCATCGCGGCATCGCGCCTCGGTAACCCGGCGGTTACCCGGCATCGTGCTGCCGTCCTTCCGCCGCCGTCAAGCGCGCGGCGGTGTCAGCCGAACTCGGGCCCGGCGACGGCGGCGAGCAGCGCGGGATCGCCGGGCGTGTCCGCGCCCAGGGCCATGCGGGTGAAGGGGCGCTGGGCCCGCCCGCCATGCACCGCGAGCCATTCCGCGAGGCCGAGGCGCGCATCGGGCAGGTCCAGCACCACCGTTCCCGGCAGGGCGGCACGTCCGGCGGCGATCAGCGCGCGGGCGGTGCCTTCGCCCGCCGCCACGACAGGCCCGATCTGCGGGCCGCGCGCGCCGTCGCGGGCGAGCGCGAAGCCCGAACCATCCTCGGCGACGAAGGCCGCGCGCGGCATGCGCGCGGCGAAGTCGCGCAGCAGCGCCTCGCGCGGCGCGCCGAAGGCCGCGGCGTCGAGCGCCAGCACGGCGGGCCAGTCCGCCTCGCGCATCGGCCGCACGCCGGCACCGGCCGCGAGGCCCTCCGGCAGCGCCCATCGCGCGAAGCCCCAGAGGTCGCGGAAGCCGAGCCGGCGATACACCTCCCGCCCTGCCGGCGTGGCGTCCAGCGCGGCGCAGCGCATGCCGCGCAGCGCCTTGACCGCCCAGCGCATGAGCGCCGTCGCATGGCCGCGGCGCCGCATGTCCGGCCGCACCAGCACCATCGAGATCCAGGCGAGGTCCGGCCCGTAGCGGATCACGGCCGCCGTCGCGGCCAGCGCCTCCTGCCCGTCGTCCAGCGCGCGGCCCTCGCCCCCGGCGAGGAACAGCGCCCAGTCGCGCTCCACCTGGTTCCAGCCGACGAGGCGCGAGAGTGCCGCGCCGCGCGGCAGGTCGGCGGGCGAGAGCGTTCGCATCTCCATCCGGCGATGCGACGCCGCCGCGTGCAGGCCGTCAAGCGCTTGACGCGCGCGCCGCGCCGCCGCCCACTCGCGCGCATGGCGATGCCGCGCATCCTGCTGATCGGCTGTGGCGCCTTCGGGCGCGTGCACGCGGCTGCGCTGCGCCGCCTGGAGGCGCCAGCGCAGGCCTTCGACCCCGACGCGGCGGCGGCGGAGGCCACGGGGCTGCCAATCGCGCCGACGCTCGCCGAAGGGCTTGCCGCCTGCGATGCCGCCATCGTCGCGACGCCGGTGCCGACGCATGTCCCGCTCGCCAGCACGGTGCTCGCCGCGGGGTGCGATCTCTTCCTCGAGAAGCCGGCCACCGAGACGGCCGCCGAGGCCGCCGCCCTCGCGTCGCTGGCGGAACGCGGCGGACGCATCGCGCAGGTCGGCCTCTATTTCCGCTTCCATCCCAAGGCGGTTGCGCTGCGACGGATGGTGGCGGCGGGCGAGTTCGGACACCTGCACTACCTCGCGGCGCGCTTCTCGGGGCTGAAGCGGGCGCGCGGCGACTCTGGCGCGCTGCTCAACGACGCGGTGCATTTCGCCGATCTGCTGCCCTGGATCGCCGGCGAGGCGCCGGCGCGCGTGTTTGCGACGCTGGCCGACCCGCTCGGCCGCGGGCGGGAGGATCTCGCGGTGATCCAGATGATGTTCCCCTCTGGCCTCACGGCGCTGATCGAGGCCGGCTGCGTGCTGCCCGGGCGCTGGCCGGATGCGGTGGTGCCGGGGGCGGAGACGCGCAAGGAAATCGTCGTCGCCGGCCGCGCCGCGCTCGCCGAGGTGGATTTCGCCGCCGAGACCTTCGCGCTGCGGCGCGGCGCGCATGAGCCGGCCGAGCAGGGCGCCTGGCTGCCGCGGCACGGGCCGCGCGAGGATCCCGGCATCGCCGCCGCGGACCCGGTGACGGTGGTTGCCGCGGAACTCGCCGCCTTCATCGAGGCGGTGCGCGACCGGCGCCCGCCCGAGGCGGGGCTGCGCACCGGCGCGCTGGCCCCGGCGCGCATCCTGGACGCGGCGCGGCGTTCCGCGCTTGAAGGGCGCGTGGTCGCGCTCGAGGAGATCGCCTGATGCGCATCAGCCTGTGCAACGAGGTCGTGCGCGGCCTCGACTTCGCCGCGCAATGCGCGCTGGCGGCCGGGCTCGGCTATGACGGGCTGGAGGTCGCGCCCTTCACGCTCGATGCCGAGGCGCCGCACCTGCTTCCCGCCGCGCGGCGCGCGGCGCTGCGCCGCGCCGCGGCCGATGCGGGCATCGCGATCACCTCGCTGCACTGGCTGCTCGTCGCGCCGGCGGGCCTTTCCATCACCACGCCGGATCCGTCGCTGCGCGCGCGCACGCTCGACGTCATGGAGCGGCTGGTGGCTCTGGCCGCGGATCTCGGCGCGACGCTGCTCGTGCACGGCTCGCCGGGGCAGCGGCGCGTCGCGGGCGAGGGCGACGCGGCGCGGGCCGAGGAGGCGATGGCGCGCGCGGGCGAATGGGCGGCGGCCCACGGCGTGACCTATTGCCTGGAGCCGCTCGATGCCGGGCAGACGAACTGGTGCACGACGGTCGCGGAGGCAGCGGCGATCGTCGCGCGCATCGGCAACCCGGCGCTGCGCACCATGCTCGACACCTGCGCGGCCGGCAATGGCGAGAGCGACACCGTCGTCGCGCTGCTCGAACGCTTCGTGCCGGGCGGCATGATCGCGCATGTGCATCTCAACGACCGCAACAAGCGCGCGCCCGGCCAGGGCGGCGACCGCTTCGGCCCGGTGCTCGATGCGCTGCGGCGGACCGGGTATGCCGGGTTCGCCGCCGTCGAGCCCTTCGAATACGTCCCCGATGGCCCGACCAGCGCCGCGCGCGCCATCGGCTATCTCCGCGCGCTCGAGGAAGGACACGCATGACCGCGCCCCGCTTCCGCCTTGTCGAGACGCAGCGCTTCGAATCGCCGTTCAGGCTGCGCATGCCCTTCCGCTTCGGCGTCATCACCGTGACGCACGGCCGCCAAGCGGTGATCCGCGCGCGCATCGCCCTGGAGGACGGGTCCGAGCATTGGGGAGTGGCGGCGGAGACGCTGGCCGCGAAGTGGTTCGACAAGGATCCGCGCTGGACCGACGCGCAGAACGAGGACCAGTTGCGCCGCGCGCTGGAGATCGCCTGCGCGGCCACGCTCGCCGCCGGCCCGAACACGGCCTTCGGGCACTTTGCGGACGCCTACGCCGGGCATGTCGCCGCCTGCGGGGCGGAGGGGTTGAACCCGCTGGTCGCCGCCTACGGCCGTGCGCTGCTCGACCGCGCCATGCTCGATGCGCTGCTGAAGGCGAAGGGGCTGGCCTTCGCTGCGGGGATGCGCGCGAATCTCGGCGGCATGGCGCCGCACGCCGCGGTGCCGGACCTGGCGGGCTACGATTTCGCCGCGATGCTGGCTTCGCTGACGCCCGCGCGGCGGATGCACGCGCGCCATACGGTGGGCCTCGTGGACCCGATCACCGCCGCGGACCAGTCCGAGCGCGTGGATGACGGCCTGCCCGAGACGGTCGAGGAGGTCGCCGCGACCTACCGCCACGCCTGGTGGAAGCTGAAGGTCGGCGGCGATGTGCGGGCCGATGTGGATCGCCTCTGCCGGATCGCCGCGGTGCTCGACAGGCTGCACGGCTACCATGCCTCGCTCGACGGCAACGAGCAGTACGAGGATGCGGAGGGCGTGCTCGCCCTGTGGCGCGCCATGCAGGCCGAGCCGCGTCTCGCCCGCCTGAACGCCTCCATCGCCTTCATCGAGCAGCCGGTGAAGCGTGCGCGCGCGCTCGACGGCGCGATGGGCGCGCTGGCGGCCGAGCGCCCGGTGATCGTGGACGAGAGCGACGGCCCGCTCGATGCCTTCGTGCAGGCGAAGTCGCTGGGCTACACGGGCATCTCGTCGAAGGCGTGCAAGGGGGTCTGGCGCTCGCTCATCAACCTCGCGCGCTGCCGCGCCTGGAACGCGACGCTGCCGGAACCGCGCTACTTCATGAGCGCGGAGGATCTGACGACGCTTGCCGGCGTCTGCGTGCAGCAGGATCTCGCGCTGGTCTCGGCCATGGGCCTCGTTCATGTCGAGCGCAACGGGCACCACTTCGTGGACGGCTTTTCCGGCCGGCCGAAGGCGGAGGCGGTGCGCTTCATGGAGGCGCATCCCGACCTCTATGCCGACACGCCGCATGGCCCGCGCCTCGCCATCCGCGAAGGCATGCTCGACCTCGGCTCGGTGGTGGATGCGCCCGGCCTCGGCGCGGCCATCGAGCCCGACACGCAGGCCATGGACCCGATGCCCAGGGCCGCGTGGCCACCGGCCTGATGGCCCCCATCCGCACGCCACGCCGAGGAGGAGAACCGCCATGACCGAAGAACCGCGCTGGCAGCCGAGCCAGCGCTACCCCGATCCCGCCATCGTCGCGCTCGACCCGTCCTTCCGGCGCTACCACCTGCCGCTCTCGGCGGTGGAGCGGCTGCATCACGGCACGCGCTGGGGCGAGGGGCCGGTCTGGCTGGGCGACGTACGTTGCCTGCTGTGGTCGGACATCCCGAACAACCGCGTGCTGAAATGGGAGGAGGAGACCGGCGCGGTCAGCCTCTGGCGCAAGCCCTCCAACAACGCGAACGGCCACACCCGCGACCGCCAGGGCCGCATCATCGCCTGCGAGCATGGCGGGCGGCGCGTGGTCCGCTTCGAATACGACGGCGCCATCACCGTCATCGCCAGCCACTACCAGGGCAGGCGGCTCAACAGCCCGAACGACGTGGTGGTGAAGTCCGACGGCTCGATCTGGTTCACCGACCCGCCCTTCGGCATCCTCGGCTACTACGAGGGGGAGAGGCACGAGCCCGAACTGCCGCCCACCAATGTCTATCGCGTGGATGGGCAGAGCGGCGAGATCACCCTGGTCGCCGACGACATCAACCACCCCAACGGCCTCGCCTTCAGCCCGGATGAGAGCATCCTCTACATCGTCGAGAGCCGCTCCGAGCCGCGCAACATCCTCGCCTACGACGTGGACGGGGCTCGGCTGAGGAACCGCCGCATCCTCGTCGCCGGCCAGCCGGGCGAGACGCCGGACGGCTTCCGCGTGGACATGGACGGCAACCTCTGGTGCGGCTGGGGCATGTCGGCGGCCTTCGACGGCGTGCGCGTGTTCAACGCCGCGGGCGCGCCGATCGGACACATCCACCTGCCCGAGCGCTGCGCCAATGTCTGCTTCGGCGGGCGGCACCGCAACCGGCTCTTCATGGCCGCGGCGCAGTCGCTCTATGCCTGCTATGTCAACACCCAGGGGGTGGCCGGCGGATAGCCTCGCGCGGCACGCGCACGGTGAGGGCGAGCAGCCGGAAGGAGAGGCTCTTGCCGTGCCCGTCGAGGTTGAGGGCGCCGTTCACGCCGCCCTCCAGCGCATCGTCCACCACGAAGTTGAAGGCGTGGATCAGCGGCAGGTCGTAGCGCCTGCAGCGCGTCGCGCCGCGGTGGCGGAACAGCGCGAGCACCCGTTCCTCCGTCACCTGCTCGGCCAGCAGCGGATAGAGGGCCGGATCATAGGGCATCAGCGAGAGGTTGACGCGGTTGCCCTTGTCCCCGGCGCGGGAATGCGCGACCGCATGCAGCGGCACCTCGATCAGTTCCATGCGCGTGCCTCCCGCACCGTCACCTCCGTCGGCACCATCTCCCGCGGCACCAGGAAGGAGCGCGTCAGGATGCGCGGCGTGACGCGCCAGCGCGCGCCGGATGTCCCGGCGGTGCCGCAGCACAGCATCGCCAGCACCTCGCGCGCCGCCTGGTCGGCATCCTCGCGCGAGGTGCATTCCACCGCGAGGCGGATGCGGACCTCCGGCGGCTCCGGGCCGTCATAGGACCGCCACAGCGCGCCATCGTCGGAATCGTGGACAGAGGAGATGCCGATCAGGTCCGCCCGCGCGCGGCGGGCGAGTCCGCGTCGCTTCACGCGCTGCAGCAGCACATCGGCGGTGGCGCGCGCGCGGGCCAGCGCGTTCGGACCGGCGACGGAGACCTCGCCCTCTCCGAGCCAGGATCCCTCGTAGCAGGCCGTCACCTTCAGCCGCTCCGGGCGCGGATGGCCGCGCACGCCGCGCAGCGCCACGCGGTCCCGGCCCTGCTGCTCGAGCGTCACGCCGGTGATGTCCATCACCACATCGGGCGTCATGTAGGCGGCGGGGTCGTGCAGCTCGTAGAGGAGCTGCTCCTTCACGCTGCGCAGGTCCACGAGCCCGCCCGTATCCTCCGGCTTGGTTACGACGAGGCCACCCCCGCGCCCGACCTCGGCGATGGGAAAGCCGATATTCGCGGGGTCGGGGATGTCCTTGAAGCCCGGATCCCAGAAGACGCCGCCGGTGACCTGGCTGCCGCATTCGAGCAGGTGCCCGCAGGCAGCGCCGAGCGCGAGCGCCTGCCAGTCATCCTCCGCCCAGCCGAAATGGTGCATCAGCGGCGCGACGGCGAGCGAAGGATCCGACGTCCGTCCCGCCACCACCACCTGCGCGCCCCGCCCCAGCGCCTCGGCGAGCGGCGCCGCGCCGATATAGGCATTGGCGGAGACCATGGACCAGGCCGACATGTCGAAGCCCGCATCCGCCTCATGCGGGCTCAGCGCCGCGAGATCCACGCTGCCCGAGACGTCATCGCCGCTCACCACGCCGATCCGCAGCTCCGGAAGCCCGAGCCGGCGCGCGAGCCGCGCCACGCAGCGCGCCGCCGCGGGCGGATTGGCCGCGCCGAAATTGCCGAGGATGGGAATGCCCGCGCGCGCGCAATCGGCCAGGATCGGCTCCAGCAGGCGTTCGAGCATGGGCTCGTAGCCGGCCTCCGGGTCGCGGCGCTTCTCGATCTGCGCGAGCGCGATGGTCCTCTCGGCGAGGCATTCGAAGAACATCGCCGCCGGCAGGCCGCGACGGACCAGTTCGCGCACCACCGGCACCGGCGCATCCACCCGGTCGCCCGAGAAGCCGGCGCCATTGCCGACGAGAAAGAGGTCGCTCATGCACAGCATTCCTTCAGCGCCGCCGCGAGCAGCGGCAGGTCGCCATCGTCCAGCGCGATCGGGTTGACGGCGAGCACGCCGAGGCGGATGCGCGACGCATCGAGATGCACCGCCGGCTCGCGCCCGCGCAGCGCCGCGTCGGCGCGCTGCGCCTCGGCGCGGCCGGCGAAGCGGATCTCGAGCAGCGGCAGCCCCGGCTTGGCGCCATCCGGCACCAGCACCGCGCCCGGCAGCGCCGCCTGCAGCGCGAGAAGGCGCGCCGTCCAGCGCGCCGTGCGCTCCCCGGGGTCGGCCGCGACGAAGCGCCGCAGCGCGGTCACCAGCCCGACGACCTCCTCCTTACCCAGCTTCGCCACCCGGCCGATGCCGTGATGCGGCAGGAAGCGGAGCTGGTTCAGCGGCGCGAACTCCGGCGGCGCCACGAACTGCTCCTCCGGCAGGTCGAGGTCGAGCATCTGGATGAGCGCGCTGCTCACGAGATCGCGCCGCCCGGCCAGGATGCCGCTCGCCTGCGGCCCGCCGAGCGCCTTGCCGCCCGAGAAGCACACGAGGTCCGCGCCCTCGGCGATGAAGCGGCGCAGGTTCTCCGCCGGCGGCAGTTGCGCCGCGGCGTCCACCAGCACCGGCACGCCGCGCGCATGGGCCACGCGCACCACTTCGGGCAGCGGCGGCTCCGCCTGCTCGCCGGCGAGATGGAAGACGGCCGCCGTGCGCGGCGTGATCGCCTCGGCGAGTTCGCCCGCACTCGCGTCGCGCACCCCGGGCCCGGAGAGGCGGTCCGGGATCCCCACCTCGACGATGCGCCCGCCGGCGAGCGCGATGGCGCGGTCGTACATGTTGCGCTGGCTGCGCGGGACGACGAACTCGTTGGGCATCCCTGCGGAATCCGGCAGGCGGTTCATCGCGGCGGGATCGAGCCTTGCCATGCAGGCCGCTGCGCCGAGCATCAGCGCCGCCGCCGCGCCGGAGGTCGCGATGCCGGCCTCGGCCCCCGTGGCCTCGGCGATGGCGCGGCTGGCCGCGGCCTGCAGCGCATGCATCTCGACGCAGCCGCGCGCGGCGCGGGCCATCGCCTCGACCACCTCCGGCGCCATCATGCCGCCGGAGAGCCGCGTGTTCGTGCCATAGGCGTTGATGACGCGCGGCGCGCCCAACCAGTCCCCGCTCATGCCGGCGTCAGCCCCTCGCTCGCATCACCGCCCGGGTCGTTCAGCCGGCTCGCGCGCAGCGCGCCGATGCGTTCGAGCAGCGGATGCGCCGTCGCCGCCAGATGGCCGCCGACGCGCTTGAGGTCGCGCACCACCTCGAGCAGCAGGCCCTGCGCCGCGACCGCCGCCGCGCCGCGCGCATCGGCGAAGGCGCGGGCGGATTCCGCCTCCTCGATGCGCATCCGCTCCTTCTCGGCGATCAGGCGGCGCGCGGCCACCGCATCCTCCCGCATGAAGGCGGCCACCGCGAGATGGAGCTGCTCGAGCGCGCGCAGATGCATCGCCTGGATGCTCTCCATCATGCCCCCGGGCAGCGCCATCCCCTCGCGCGCCCAGCGCGAGGCGACGCGCGCGAGGCTGCGCTCCAGCACATCGCCCGCGCTTTCGAGGTTGAGCGCGAAGGCGCGGATCTCGGCGATCCGCCGCTGCTCCTCCTCGCCCAGCAGATCGGCGCGCAGCCCCGCGAGATAGGCCTGCACCGCGCGGTTCAGCCCGTCCACCACCTCGTTCAGCCGCGCCACGCGCCGCGCGAGGTCGCGGTCCTCGCTGCGGAAGCCGGCGGCCAGCGTCCGCAGCATCTCCTCGAGCGCATCGGCCTGCCGCAGCGCCTCGCGCTCGGCATTGGCGAGGGCGACCGGCGGCGTCCGCAGCGCCGCGGCATCGAGGTAGCGCGGCGCGGCGGGGTCCGCGCCGGAAGGGCCATCGGGCAGAACGCGCTTCAGCATCCCCGCCAGCGCCGGCAGCAGCGGCAGCGCGAGCAGCGCCATCGCGAGGTTGAAGCCGAGATGCGCATGGGCCACGAGCCGCGCCGGGTCGGGGTCGAGCCGCGTGAGCGCCGCTTCCAGGACCGGCAGCAGCGCCAGCGCCAGCACCGCGCCCGCGAGGCGGTTCACCAGGTTGCCGACCGGCACGCGCAGCCGCGACCACTCCCCGCGCTCAGCCTCCAGCACGGGGTTCAGAGCGCTGCCGAGATTGGCGCCGACGACCATGGCGATGGCCGCCTCCGTGCCGATGACGCCCGCGAGGTGCAGCGAGCCCACGAACAGCACCGCCGCGATCGAGGAATGCATCGCCCAGGCCAGCACCGCCGCCACCAGCATGTTCGCCAGCGGATGGCCGGTCAGCGCGCCGAGCAGCGCGCGCATCGCCGGCGCCTCGGCGACCGGCGCCATGGTGCGACCCATCATCTCCAGCGCGATCAGCATCAGCCCGAGGCCGATCGCCGCGCGCCCCAGGTCCCGCGCCCGCGAATGCCGCGCGCTGCGGAAGGAGACGACGCCTGCCAGCACCAGCAGCGGCGCGAGCGCCGATGCGTCGAAGGAGAGCACCTGCACGATCAGCGCGGTGCCGACATTCGCCCCCAGCATCGCCGCGAGCCCCGGCACCAGCGCCACCGCGCCGCCGGCGCAGAAGGAGGCGACCATGAACGCCGTCGCCGTGCTCGACTGCAGCAGCGCCGTCACCGCGAGGCCCGCCGCGAAACCCGTGCGCCGGCTGGCGAGCCCCGCGCCGAGGCGCTGGCGCAGCCGGCTGCCATAGGCGCGCATCACCCCGCTCTGGACCATGTGCAGGCCCCACAGCAGCAGCGCCGCCCCGCCGGCCAGTTCCAGCATCACCCAGGCTTCGGACATCGCCTCTCCCGCCCCGCCCTGCGCCCGCGCTCAGCGCGTCAGGGTGCGGCGCACCGCATCCTGCCAGATGGCGTGACGCCGCGCCGCCTCCGCGCGCGTCATGGCGGGCATGAAGCGGCGGTCGAGCCGCCAATGCGTCGTCGCCGCGCCGGGCGGCGGGCAGAGCCCGGCCTGCATGCCGGCAAGCCACGCCGCCCCCAGCGCCGTCGTCTCCCGCACCGAGGGCCGGTCCACCGGCGCGCCGAGCAGGTCCGCGAGGAACTGCATCGTCCAGTCCGAGGCGACCATGCCGCCATCCACGCGCAGCACGGTCTCCGTCGCCTCCGGCCAGTCGGCGCGCATCGCGTCCACCAGGTCGCGCGTCTGGAAGGCCACGGATTCGAGCGCGGCGCGGCACAGCTCGGCGCGGCCCGAGCCGCGCGTGAGGCCGAAGATCGCCGCGCGCGCCTCGGCATCCCAGTGCGGCGCGCCGAGGCCGGTGAAGGCCGGCACCAGCACCACCTGCTGCGCCGGGTCGGCCTGCGCCGCGAGCGTGCCCGCCTCCGCGGCATGGGCGATGATGCCGAGGCCGTCGCGCAGCCACTGCACCGCCGCGCCCGCGACGAAGATCGCGCCCTCGAGCGCATAGGTCCGCTGCCCGCCGAGCTGGTAGGCGATGGTGGTCAAGAGGCGCGAGCGCGAGGCGACCGCCCGCGCCCCGGTGTTGAGCAGCGCGAAGCAGCCGGTGCCGTAGGTGGATTTGACCATGCCGGGCTCGAAGCAGCCCTGGCCGACGGTCGCCGCCTGCTGGTCCCCCGCCATGCCGCGCACCGGCACCGCGGCGCCGAGCAGCGAGGCCTCCGTGGTCCCGAAATCGGCCGCGCAGTCGCGCACCTCGGGCAGGATCGGCGCCGGGATGCGGAACAGCCGCAGCAGCTCCTCGTCCCAGCAGCCGCGCCGGATGTCGAACAACATGGTGCGCGCCGCATTCGTCGCGTCGGTGGCGTGCACGCGCCCGCCGGTCAGGCGCCAGAGCAGGAAGCAGTCCACCGTGCCGAAGGCGAGCGCGCCGCGCTCGGCCGCCGCCCGCGCGCCCGGCACCTCCTCCAGCAGCCAGGCGAGCTTGGTGGCGGAGAAATAGGGGTCGGCCAGCAGCCCCGTGCGCTCGGTCAGCAGCGTCTCGGCGCCCTCGGCGCGCAGCCGCGCGCAGTGCGCCGCCGTGCGGCGGTCCTGCCAGACGATCGCGCGGTGCAGGCAGCGGCCGCTCGCGCGGTCCCACAGCAGCACCGTCTCGCGCTGGTTGGTGATGCCGATGCCCGCCACGCGCGCCGCATCCCCGCCCGCGCCGTCCAGCGCGGCGCGCAGCGTCGCGAGGCTGCCGCGCCAGATGTCCTCGGGCTCGTGCTCCACCCAGCCGGGGGCGGGGAAATGCTGCGGCAGTTCCTCCTGCGCCGTCGCGCGGGGCGTGAGCGCCGCGTCGAAGGCGATCGTCCGCGTGCTCGTCGTGCCCTGGTCGAGGGCCAGCAGCAGATCGGCCGTCATGCGTCGCCCCTCCTCCTTCGCGCCGGCGCAGGATAGCCGGGCCGGCGCGGACGGAAAGGCTTGCGCGGGCGGCGCGAAGGGTGCCCGATGACGCCCCGCCCCACCGGACCGGAGACCCCCGCATGCCCGCACCGCTGCTGATCCGCGACGCCACCTGGGCCGTGGTGTGGGACGCGCCGGCGAAGCGGCACGCCTATGCCCGCGGCATGGACGTGCTGCTGCAGGATGGCCGCGTCGCCGCCATCGCCCGGCACGACCCCGACGCGCCGGTGCCCGCCGGGGCGGAGGTGGTGGACGGCCGGCGCCTGCTGGTGATGCCGGGCCTCGTGAACATCCACACCCACCCGACCTCGGCGCTGCCCGCGCGCGGCGTGCGCGAGGACCACGGCGTGCCGGAACAGCAGATGACAGGGCTGTTCGAGCGCCTGCAGGCCTTCCGCATCGACCAGGAGGGCCAGGCGGCGGGCATGCGCCTCGCCTATGCCGAGCTGATGTCGGCCGGCGTCACCAGCGTGGTGGACCTTTCGCAGCCCTTCCCCGACTGGCTCGCCATCATGCGCGAAAGCGGCCTGCGCGTCTGGGCCGGGCCCGGCTTCGCCGACGCGCAATGGGGCATGGCCGCGCCGCAGACCGTGACCTGGATGTGGAACCGCGAGAACGGCCGCGCGCAGTTCGAGGCCGCCAAGCGCGTGATGCAGGAGGCCGATGCCGACAATTCCGGCCGGCTGCACGGCATCGTCTTCCCCGCCCAGATCGACACGGTGGAGGAGGACCTGCTGCGCGAGGCCATCGCCCATGCGGGCGAAACAGGCCGCCCCTTCACCACCCACATCGCCCAGGCGGTGGTCGAGGTGCGGGAGATGATCCGACGCCACGGCATCACGCCCATCCAGTGGGCGGCGAAGATCGGCCTGCTCACGCCGCGCAGCATCCTCGGCCACGCGATCTTCGTGGACGAGCACTCCTCCATCGGCTGGCACACCGCGCGCGACATCGGCCTCGTGGCCGAGCACGGCGCGACGGTCGCGCATTGCCCCACGCCCTTCGCCCTCTATGGCGAGCACCTGAAGCATTTCGGCAAGTATCGCGCGCGCGGCGTGAACATGGGCTTCGGCACCGACTGCGCCCCGCACAACATCATCGAGGAGATGCGCCTCGCCATCGTCCTGGCGCGCAATGCCGTGCGCGACATCGCGGCAGCCGACACCAACAGCGTGTTCCACGCCGCCACCGTCGGTGGGGCGGAGGCGCTGGGCCGCCCCGATCTCGGCCGCCTCGAGAAGGGTGCGGCGGCGGATGTGGTGCTGGTGGACCTCGCCCATCCGCTGATGAGCCCGCCGCGCGACCCGCTGCGCGCGCTGCTCTTCCACGCCGCCGACCGCGCGGTGAAGCGCGTGATCGTGGCGGGCGAGACGGTCTTCGCGGAGGGCAGGCCGACGCGGCTCGATGTCGCGGAGGCCGCGGGCATCCTCGCCGAAAGCCAGGCGAGGATGCTGCGCGACGCGCGCGGGCGCGACTGGCGCGGCCGCAGCGGGGACGAGATCGCGCCGCTGTCCCTGCCGCTGCACTGAACCGCGCCCGGGCCGCGCCGCACCCCGCACCCATGAATCTGCACGCCATCCCGCCGCACCTGCCCTTCCTCGACGTGCTCGCCGCCGGGGTGCTGGCGCGGCTGCCGGCCGCAACGCCCGAGGCGCTGGCGCGCGTCACCATCCTGCTGCCCACGCGCCGCGCCGCGCGCGGCCTGCGCGAGGCCTTCCTGCGCGCCGCCGGCGGGCGCGCGATGCTGCTGCCCCGCATGCGCGCGCTGGCGGGCCTCTCCACCGAGGAGGCCGACGAACTCGCCCTGCCCGACCTGCTCGACCTGCCGCCCGCCGTCGCCCCGCTCACGCGCCAGGCGGTGCTGGCCGGCATGGCCGCCCGCGTCCCGCGCGCCCGCGGCGGCCCCGCGACGCCGGAGCAGGCCTGGATGCTGGCCGGCGAACTCGCCCGGCTGTTCGACGAGATCGCCCTCGAGGAACGCGACCTCGCCATGCTCGAACACGCCGCGGCGGAGGATTTCGCCGAGGCCTGGCTGGCGCGGCTCGAGGCGCTGGTGCCCGAACGCCATGCCGAGCACTGGCAGATCACCACCATCGTGCTGCGCGCCGTGGCGCAGGACTGGAACCGCTGGCTGCAGGATCGCGGCCTGCTCGACATCGGCGTGCGGCGCGTGAAGGCCCTCGCCGCCCAGGCCGCCGCCTGGCGCGCCGCGCCGCCCGGGCACCCCACCATCGCCGCCGGCATCGGCGCCGGCGGCACCATCCCCGCCGCGGCGGAGCTGCTGCGCGTGCTCGCCGCCGCCCCGCAGGGTGCGGTGGTGCTGCAGGGCCTGCCCGAGCCGGTGGATCCCGCGCTGTGGGAGGCGATCGGCCGCGCGCCGACGCATCCGCTCGCCGGCCAGGCGCGGCTGCTCGCGGCGATGGGCGCGGCCCCGGAGGATCTCCGCCCCTGGCATGAGGGCGGCATTGCCGGCACCGCCCCGGACCGCGCGGTGCTGCTCGGCCGCGCGCTGCATCCGGCCGAGGGCCTCTCCGCCTGGATCGAGCGCGACCCGCCGCGCTGGCGGGCGGCGATGGCCGGCCTCGCGCGGCTGCAGGCCGCCGATGCCCCGCAGGAGGCCGCGGCCATCGCGCTGCTGCTGCGCGAGAGCCTCGAGACGCCGGGCGCCCGGGCCGCGCTCATCACGCCGGACCGCGACCTCGCCCGCCGGGTCTCGGCCGAACTTGCCCGCCACGGCATCACCGCCGACGATTCCGCCGGCGAGCCGCTGGCCGAGACCCCCGCCGCCGCCTTCCTGCGCCTGCTCGCGCGCATGGTGGCCGAGGGCTTCGCCCCGGTGCCGCTGCTCGCGGTGCTGAAGCATCCGCTCTGCGCCGGGGGCATGGAGCGGCGGGACTGGCTCGCCGCGGCGCGGCTTCTGGAGCGCGTCGCCCTGCGCGGCCCGCGCCCCGCGCCGGGGCTTGCCGGGCTGCGCGCCTCGGCCGAAGCCGCGAAGGCCACGGCCTCCGCCGGCATCGCGGCGCTGCTCGGGGCGCTCGAGAGCGCGCTCGACGGCTTTGCCACCCTGCCCGGCGCCCCCGCCCGCCCGCCCGCCGAGCTGCTCCGCGCGCAGATGCGCGCGGCCGAGGCGCTGGCCTCGACGCCCGGCCTGCCCGGCGGCCTGCGCCTCTATGCCGGGGAGGAGGGCGAGCCCCTCGCCCGCCACCTGCACGAGATGGAGGAGGCGCTGGCGCACCACCCGCCGATCGCGCCCGCCGACTGGCCGGACCTGTTCGAGGCCGCGCTCGCCGGCCCCGTCGCGCCCTCGCTGCGCGCGGTGCGCGGGCGGGGGGATGCGGCGCATCCGCGCATCGCCATCCTCGGCCTCTTGGAGGCGCGGCTGCTCTCCTTCGACCGCGTGGTGCTCGGCGCGCTGGAGGAATCCGTCTGGCCGCAGGCGACCGAGCCCGGCCCCTGGATGAGCCGCCCGATGCGGGCCGAGTTCGGCCTGCCCGAGCCGGAGGCGCGCATCGGCCGGGTGGCGGCGGATTTCCTCTATGCCGCCGCGGCCGCGCCCGAGGCGGTGCTCTCCTCCGCCGCGCGGCGCGGCGGCTCGCCCAGCGTGCCGGCGCGCTGGACCGTGCGGCTCGACACCTTCCTCGCCGGGCAGGAGGGGCTCGCCCTGCCGGCCTCCCCCGCCGCCGCCTGGGCGGCCGCGCTCGACGCGCCCGAGGCGGTGCGCCCCTGCCCGCGCCCCGCCCCCGCGCCGCCGCGCGCGCTGCGGCCGCGCCGGCTCTCGGTCTCGGATGTCGGGCTGCTGATCGCAGATCCCTACGCCTTCCACGCGAAGCGCGTGCTGCGCCTCAACCCGCTCAAGCCGCTGGAGGAGGAGGTCGGCGCGCTCGACTACGGCAACCTCGTCCATGCCGCCATGGCCGGCTTCCTGCGCGCCATCGGCACCCGCTGGCCGGGGCGCGAGGCCGCCGCGCAGGCCTGGGCGCGGGCGAGCGAGGCCGCCCTCGGCGCCTATCGCGACCGTCCGGGAATCCTCGCCTTCTGGGCCCCGCGCCTCGCCAATATCGGCGGCTTCGTGCTGACCCAGGAGGAAGCCCTGCGCGCCGCCTCCCCGCTGCGCGCCTGCCTCGTCGAGGCGAGCGGCAAGGCGGTGCTGCGCCTGCCGGGCGGCGAGGTCGAGATCGAGGCGCGGGCCGACCGGCTCGATCACCTGCCCGGCGGCGGCTGGCGCGTGGTGGACTACAAGACCGGCGCCGCGCCCAGGACCAGGGACCTCGCCTCCGGCGCCGCGCCGCAACTGCCCATCGAGGCCTGGCTGCTCGCCCAGGGCGCCTTCCCGGGCGGCCCCGGCGAGGCGACCGAGCTGCTCTACTGGGAGCTCAAGGGCGGCGACGTCCCGGGCGAGGTGAAGCGGGTCGAGACCGCCGGGGAGGACGGCACGCCCTTCGCGCAGCTCGCCGCGGAGCGGCTGGCGATGCTCGCCGAGACCTGGCTGCTGGGCGAGGCGCCCTTTGCCTCCCGCCCGCATCCGGCGCGCCGGGCGATGGGCGGGGATTACGACCACCTCGCGCGCATCGAGGAGTGGTCGGCCGGGGTGCCCGAGGGCGGCTGACGCGGGGCGGCGGGCCGATCCGGCACTGCCGGCGGGTTCGGCATCCCCGGCGCCGCGCAGGCCGGCGCGGGATCGCCCGCCGCGCTACGGCGCCCGCCAGCCGCGGCGGCGCGCTGCCGCCTCCTCCTCCGCCGCCAGCGCGGGCCCGGCACCGAGCCGTTCCAGCACCTCCGCGATCAGGGGATCCGTGCCGGAGGCGGGCTGGAACCCGCTGCCCGGGCCCCGCGCCACCGCCGCGCGCAGCCGCCAGCCCGCGGGCTCGCGGCAGGCAAGGCCGAGCAGCGTGCCGCCCTCCTCCGGCGCCGCGAAGGCGCGGCAGACCAGCCCGCCCTCCGCGACATGGGTGCCGCTCACCTGCACCGGGCCGGGCGCGCCGGTGGCGCTGCCCTCCAGCGCGGCCAGCACGGCCGGGGAGAGCAGCCCGCCCGGCGCGGGCGCGCGCGGCACCTGCGTGCCGAGCATCACGCCGAGCACGAGGCTCGCCGCCGCCGCCCAGGCGGCGACGCGCCAGCGGGGCGGGGCATTGTCGTTGCCTGCGGCCGGGACGGCGCCCGCGGGCCGGGCGGGCGGCGCCGTGCCGCCGGCGGCGGCAAGCAGCCGCGCCGGGGGCGCCTCCGCGAGCACGCCGGCGAAGGCGCCGCGCAGCGCCTCGCGCCCCTCGGCCAGCAGCGCCACGCGCTCGGCCAGCGCGGGGTCGGCCTCGATCGCGGCGACCACGCGCATCGCCTCGGCCTCCGGCAGGGTGCCGTCGGCGAAGGCCATCAGGGTCTCGTCGGGGATGCTCATGGCGCCTCAGCCTCCCCATCGCCGCGCAGCATCCGCGCCAGCGCGATGCGCCCGCGCGCGACGCGGCTCATCACCGTGCCGGGCGGCAGGCCGAGCAGGGCAGCGGCCTCCGCATAGGTGAACTCCTCGATGCATGTCAGCACCAGCGCCTCGCGTTGCTCCTCGGGCAAACGCAGCAGCGCGGCCTCCGCTTCCCGGAGCGCGACGCGCCCGATCGTGGCCTCGGCGCCCGCCGCACCGGGGATGGATTCGGCCGCCTCCAGCGTTTCGTGGGAGCCCCCGCGCGCCGCGCGGCGCCGGTGCGAATCCAGCCAGAGGTTGCGCAGGATGCGGAACATCCAGGAATCGAAGCGGGTGCCCGGCGCGAAACTGTCCTGCGCGCGCAGCGCCCGCTCGCAGGCGCCCTGCACGAGGTCGTCGGCGGTGTCCGGATCGCCCGCGAGCGCCCTGGCGAAACGCCTCAGCCGGGGCAGCAGCGCCACCAGATCCGCTTGGAAGGAGGACGGCACGCGATCGGTTCTCCAGGCCCCGGCGCATGGCGGTCGCGCCCCGGCACCACATATCGGATCATGATGGGCATGACGACAGGGGCGGAATGGTGGCGGCGGGCTGCCCTGCTGCTCGCCGCGGCGGCGGTCGCGGCGGCGCTCGGTTCGGGCCCGGCGCGCGCCGACGACGACGATGACGGCGGGGGCGGCAGCGCCGGGGCGGCGGGCGCGCCGGGCGGCGGCCCCTCGGGCGAGGGCGACGGCAGCACGGGCGCGCGCCGCTTCGATCTCGGGCCCAATCCCGGCCGCATCCCGATGCCGCCGGCCTGGGAGCGGCGGCTCGAACGGCTGTTCGGCGCGAACCCGCCGCCACGGCCAGCCCCGCCCGCGCGCGCCGATCTCGTCGCGCTCGGCCTCGCGCCCGAGGCGCTGGCCCGGCTCCGGCAGCAGGGTTTCGTGCCGGTGGCGAGCCGTGACGCCGCAGGGCTGGTGCGCCTGCAGGGGCCGGCCGGGCTCGGCCCCACCGCGGCGCTCGCCCGGCTGCGCAGCCTCGCCCCCGGCGCCATCGCCGCCCGCAACGACCGCTACCGCCTGGCGCGGGACGAGGCCGGCACCGCGGAGACGGCAGCGGAGGCCGCGCCAGCCCCGCACCCCGGCCCGGCGGGGATCTGCGGCGATGCCGGCGGGCCGCTGGTCGCGCTGATCGACACGGGCGTGGATGCGAGCCATCCGGAACTCGAAGGCCGCATCGCGCGCCAGGAGACCCTGCGCGGTCCCGGCCGCCGCCCGGCGCGCACCGCCCATGGGACGGCGGTGGCGCTGCGCCTCGCCGGCGCGGCGCCGGGGCTGCGGATCGCCGTGCTCGACGCCTTCCATCTCGGCCCGGATGGCGAGGCGGCGGACGCCTTCGACATCGCCGCCGCGCTCGCGCGCATCGGCCAGACCGGGGCGCGCCTCGCCAATGTCTCCTTCGTCGGGCCGGCCAACGAGGTGGTGGACCGGCTCGGCGCGCAGGCGGCGGCGGAGGGCGTGGTGTTCGTGGCCGCGGCCGGCAATGACGGGCCGCGCGCGCGGCCGCTCTACCCCGCCGCCTATCCCTGGACCGTCGCGGTCAGCGCGGTGGATGCGCAGGGGCGGCCCTGGCCGCGCTCGGCGACGGGCCCGCACATCGTCTTCGCCGCCCATGGGGTCGAGCTGCGCCTGCAGCCGGCCGCGGCGGCGCCGCCGCGGCGCTGGTCAGGCACCTCCTTCGCGGCGCCGCTCGTCACCGCCGCCATCGCCGCGCTGCCCGGGACCGGCGGGGACCTTGTCGGACGGCTGGCCGCGCAAGCCCGGGACGCCGGCGCGCCCGGCCGCGACCCGGTGTTCGGATGGGGGATCGTCGAGCCGCCCGCCTGCTCGGCCCGCGTCGCGGCCGGGGGGTGATGCCCGCAGCGCGGCGGGGCTCACGCGGAGGCAGGCGCGCCGGCGAGCACGGGGCGGCGCGACCGGCGCCATGCGCGACGGGACGGCTCATGCCTGCGCGCTGGAGCTTCGACCCATCGCGCGCGGATGCAGCGCGCGGGGCTGGCGGGATGGCGGCGCGCGAAACCCGTCCGCATAGCGGCCGGGCGAGGGTTGATGGTCGGCCCCGGATATCAGCGGTTCGGATACTGCCGGGGATGGGTGACCTGCTCCGGCGGGCCGGGCGCGCGCACCGGGCCGACCTTGCCGCAGGCGGCGAGCAGCAGCGCCAGCGCGCAGCCGCCGAGCACGGCGCGCGCGGCCGCCCGCCGCCCGCCCGGCGCGGCCTCGCCCCCAAGCGGCCCGCCGGCGGCGCGGGACGGCGCGGCTGCACTCCCCGGCAAGCGGGCGCGCCTCATGCCAGCCGCGCCTTCCACTCGGCGGCCATGGCCGCGACATTGGCCGGCGCCGTGCCGCCATAGGAGGTGCGCGAGCGCACCGAGGCCGCGACGGTGAGCACGTCGTAGACCCCCTCATGGATGCGCGGCTCGACCGCGCGCATCTCCTCGATCGAGAGCCCGGCGAGGTCCACGCCCAGGCCCTCCGCCTTCGCCACCAGCGCGCCCGTGACGTGATGCGCGTCGCGGAAGGGCATCTTCAGCTCGCGCACCAGCCAGTCGGCGAGGTCGGTCGCGGTCGAGAACCCCGCGCCCGCCGCCGCCGCCAGCCGCGCGACATCGGGCTTGAGGTCGCGGACCATCCCTGCCGTCGCGGCGAGGCAGAGCGTCAGCGTCTCGGCGGCGTCGAAGACGCCTTCCTTGTCCTCCTGCATGTCCTTGAAATAGGTCAGCGCGAGGCCCTTCATCACCGTGAGCAAGCCCACCAGCGCGCCGACCACGCGCCCGGTCTTGCCGCGCACCAGCTCCGCCGCATCCGGGTTGCGCTTCTGCGGCATGATCGAGGAGCCGGTGGTGAAGGCATCGGAGAGCTTCACGAACCCGAAATAGGGGTTCGTCCAGATCACGATCTCCTCGGCCAGCCGCGAGAGATGCGTCGCGCACATCGCGCAGCAGAACAGGAACTCCGCGGCGAAGTCGCGCGAGGCCACGGAATCGAGGCTGTTGCGCGTCGGCCGGTCGAAGCCGAGCGCGCTGGCCGTCATGTGCCGGTCGATCGGGAAGCCGGTGCCGGCCAGTGCGGCGGCGCCGAGCGGGCATTCGTTCAGCCGCGCCCGGCAATCGGCGAAGCGCGACAGGTCGCGCGAGAGCATCTCCACATAGGCCAGGAAGTGATGCCCGAGCGTGACCGGCTGGGCCGGCTGCAGGTGGGTGAAGCCCGGCATCACCGTGCCGGCATGTTCCTCGGCGCGCTCCACCAGGGCGCGCATCACGTCCTCGATCTGCCCCGAAAGCCCGTCGATCGCATCCCGCACCCAGAGGCGCACATCCAGCGCCACCTGGTCGTTGCGCGACCGCGCGGTGTGCAGGCGCTTGCCGGCATCCCCGATCATGGCCGACAGCCGCGCCTCGATGTTCATGTGGATGTCCTCGAGCGCCTCGTCGAAGGGGAAATCCCCCTTCTCGATGCGCGCGGCGATGTCGGCGAGGCCGCGGCGGATGGCGGCCTCGTCATCGGCGGAGATGATCCCCACATGCTTGAGCATCGCGGCATGGGCAAGCGAGCCGCGGATGTCCTGGCGCCACATCTTGCGGTCGAAGCCGATGGAGGCATTGATCGCCTCCATGATGGCGGAGGGGCCTTCCGCGAAGCGCCCGCCCCATTGCCGGTTGGCGTTGCTGCTCACCTTGGGGGTGTCTTTCGTGCTGGATCCGACGCGCCGTTCCGTCCTCAAGGCCGCCACGGCGCCGGCGGCCGCCGCCCTGATACAGGCGGGGCTTCCGGCGCGTCCAGCCATGGCCGCCCCGCACGGCTTCGCCCGCCTGCGCGAGGGCACGGCGGCGCTGCCCGAGCTCACCTTCACCGATGCCGAGGGCAAGCCGCACGGCATCGCCGATTTCGCCGGGCGCGGGCTGGTCATCAACCTCTGGGCGACCTGGTGCCCCCCCTGCGTGGCCGAGATGCCCGCGCTGGACCGGCTCGCGGCGATGCTGGCGGCCGAAGGGGTCCTGGTCCTGCCGCTTTCCTCCGATCGCGGCGGCGCCGCCGCGGTGCGGGCCTTCTACGAACGGACCGGGGTGCGCCACCTCGGCCTCTGGCTCGACCCGCGCGGCGCGGCGGCGCGCGCGCTCGGCGCCCGCGGCCTGCCCACCACCGTCATCGTGGACCGGGCCGGTCGGGAGCGCGCGCGGCTCGAAGGCGATGCCGCCTGGGACGCGCCGGAATTCGTCGCCGCCATCCGCCGCCTCACCGCCGCCGCGGCGGCCCCGGGCCGCGCATGAGCGCCCCGCGCAACCCCTGGCCGGGCTGCGCGTTGCCTGGCAAGGCGGCGCCGCGCACCGGACCGCCCGCGAGGGAGTAGCCCGCCCATGCCGGACCCGGCCCGCCACGCCCCGGTATGACCAGCGCGCCCGCCATGCCCGTCCTGCCGGTCCGGCGGCGGCTCGTGCTGCATGTGCCGGGCTACGAGCCGCTGCCGCCCGAGGCGCAGCGCCGCCGCCTCGCCCGCGCCATCGCGCGCACGGCGGCCTGCTGGGGGCTGCGCGCCAGCATCGGCGAGGCAGCCGGGCCGGAGGGCGCCGCCACCCTGCATGCCCGCCTGCAGGGGCCGGACTGGCAAACCGAGGCCGAGATCCGCATCCTCGCCTGGGACGACCTGATCGCCCGCGACCTCGCCATGCCGCTGCCCGCGCGCATCGCGCGCGGCCTCGCCGTGCTGGGCCGGCTGCTCGTGGACGGCACGCTCGGCCGCTACGGCCGCGCGCAGCGACGCTACCTCGCCTTCGTCGCGCTGCCGGTCGCGCTGCTCGGCGCGGCGCTGCTCGCGGGCCTCGCCGCGGGGCTGGCGCTCGGCGGCTGGGCGGGGCTGGTGTTCGGGGCCGGTGTCTCGGCACTCGTGATCCTCGCGGCGGACCGGCGGCTGCATCTCGGCCATCTCCTCGCCGACTGGATCTTCGCCGCCGACCTCGCGCGCGGCCGGCGCCGGGATGCGGCCGCGCGCATCGCCCGCTTCGCCGCCGAGATCCAGGCCGCCCGCCGCCGGCGCGACGTGGAGGAGGTGGTCCTCTGCGGCCACAGCCTCGGCATGGTGCTGCTGGTCGAGGCGCTGGCCGAGGCGCTCGCCGCGGAGCCGGAGCCGCCGCGCCCCGCGCCGCGGCTGGCGCTGGTCGGGCTCGGCTCCTCGGTGCCGAAGATCGCGCTGATGCCGGGCGCGGACCGGCTGCGCGCGGCGCTCGCACGCCTTGCCGCCACGCCGCGCCTCGCCTGGGTCGAATACACCTCGCGCCGCGACCTGCTCTCCTTCCATCGCGCCGACGTGATGCGGATGCTCGGCATCGCTACCGGGGGCCCGCGGCGGGAAAGCATCCATCCCCGTTCCATGCTCGACGATGCGCAGTGGCGACGCGCGCGCTTCTCCATGCTGCGCGCCCACCGCGCCTATCTCGCCGGCAATGCGCGGCGCTACTTCTATGACTGGGGCATGATCGCCTGCGGCCCCGGCGCGGCGGGGCGGGACGCACCGCCCGACCGCCTGCTCGGCCCCGATGGGGCGCTGGCCCGCCCCCGTGGCGCGGCGGCATGAGCGCCCGCCTCCGCACACCGGCGAAAGGAAGCCGCACCGCGTGACACCCCTGACCGCGAAACTTCTGCACGCCCTCTGCATGATCGCCTGGTGGGCGATCCGCCGGCCCTTCGAGCGCAAATCCAAGCGCAACGTCCTGGTGACGGACGCGATGGACCTGCGCGAGACGCTGCTGCTCGGCATCTCGCTCACCGGCCTCGGCGTGGTGCCGGCGATCTACATCGTCACCGGCTTTCCCGCCGCGCTGGACCAGGTTTTCTCGCCGCTGCGCGCGACGGCGGGCCTCCTGGTCTTCGTCGCCGCGCTGGCACTGTTCCACGCGACGCACAAGGCGCTCGGCCGCAACTGGTCGGTGACGCTGGCGGTGCGGCAGGACCATGCGCTGGTGACCGGCGGCGTCTACCGCTTCGTCCGCCACCCGATGTATTCGGCCTTCTGGCTCTGGGCCATCGCCCAGGCGCTGACCCTGCAGAACTGGCTGGCCGGACCGGCGGGCCTGATCGGCTTCGGCACGCTCTACCTGCTGCGCGTCGGGCGGGAGGAGGCGCTGATGCGGCGCACCTTCGGCGCCGCCTGGGATGCCTATGCCGCGCGCACGCCGCGCGTCATCCCGTTCCTGCCGCCGCCGCGCGGGGCGTGAGGCGCCAAGCGCCCGCGCTCAAGCGGCGCGCCGAGGCCGCGCGACCCTTCAGGCCAGGCAGATGCCGGACGACATCCGCACCCGCATGAACCGACCATCCCACCCCCTGCGACGCCGGCCGGCGCTGCTCCTGCTGCCCGCGCTCGCGGCCTGCGGCACCGCTCGCCCTCCGCACCCCGCCCCGGCCGCGCGCGGGCGCGTCGTGCTGTTCCGCGGGCTGCTCAACCTGTTCTCGACCGGCATCGACGTGCTCGCGGCCTCGCTGCGCCAGGCCGGCTGGAGCGCCACGACGCACAACCACAGCGCCTGGCGCGGCCTCGCCGACCGCACCGCGGCGGAGGCGCGGGACGGCGGGCTGCCGCGCCCGCTGGTGGTGATCGGCCATTCCTTCGGCGCGGATGCGGCCATCCTCTTCACCGGGCGGCTCGGCGCGCGCGGCATCGCGACGGACCTGCTCGTCACCTTCGACCCGAGCTGGATCCTGGCCGTCCCGCGCGGGCCACGGCGCGTGCTCAACTTCCACCAGGACCGCGACGGCTATTCGCGGCGCCTGCAACCGGAGAATGGCTTCGACGGCACGATCGAGAACCGCCTCGTCAACGGCCATTCGCACCTGTCCATCGAGAAGGACCCCGCGCTGCACCGCCTCGTGCTGGACCGCCTCGCCGTGCTCGACGGCGCTCGTGTGGCCCCGGCCCGCCCACCGGGCGCTACGGCAGGCCGGTGAGGCGGCGCTCCAGCAGGCCGCGCCACGGCGCGTCGGGCGGGGACTCGTTGAGCAGCGCCTGCCACAGCGCGCGCGCATTGGCCGGCCGGCCGCTCTCCGCCTCCACCAGCCCGGCCAGGAAGCGCAGGCGCGGGTCGCCCGGATCCTCGGCCAGCCCGCGCGTGATCCACCCGGCCGCGCGCTCGGGCGCGCCACGCGCGATCTCCATCTCCGCGATGTCGCCCGCAAGGCCCGCATCGAAGCGCGCCTCGATCGCGCGCGTCCAGGCGGCGATGGCGGCATCCGCCCGGCCGCGGCTGCGCTCCGCATTGCCGAGCAGCACCCAGCCCTGCCGCGCCTGCTCGCTGCGCGGATCAAGCCCCGCGAGGCGCTCGCGCAGCGTGGCGAGGATCTGCTCGTCGCGCGCCAGCGCCTCGGCGCGCATGTCATAGGGCGCGGAGGGCATCCCCGGCGTGCCGCGCAGCAAATAGAGCCCGGCCGCGCCGGCGGCGATCAGCGGCACCAGCGCCACCAGCAGCGCCGGGCTGCGCGCGGCCGAGGCCTCCTCCTCCGCCGCATCGGCGGCGGCGATCAGGCGGCGCTGCACCTCGACGCGCGCGGCCCGGTGACCGGCCTCGTCGAGCCGCCCGGCCTCGCGCTCGCGGTCGAGCTCGGCCAGTTGCGCGCGATAGAGCGCGACATCGGCCTCCCGCCGGCCGCGTGCCGCGCGCGGCCGCAGCACCGCGGCGCCGAGCGGCAGCAAGGCGGCAAGCGCCAGCAGGATCAGCGGTATCCAGACCGTCATGCGCCGCCGCCACGCTCCAGTTCCGCGAGCCGCCGCCGCTCGGCCTCGCTCAGCGGCACGGGCTCGAGGCCCGCCGCGCGCCGCCGCCGCGTCAGGATCACCAGCAATCCGCCGCCCAGCGCCAGCACCGGCATCGCCCAGAGCAGCGCCGTCACCGCGTTGAAGGGCGGGCGCAACAGCACGAAATCGCCATAGCGCTCGTGGACGAAGCGCACCACCGCCGCCCGGTCATCGCCCGCCGCCACCCTCTCCCGCACCAGGCGCCGCAGGTCGCGCGCGAGATCCGCATCGCTGTCCTCGATGGACTGGTTCTGGCAGACCATGCAGCGCAACTCGCGCCCGATCTCCTGCGCCCGCGCCTCCAGCGCCGGATCCGGCAGCCGATCCTCCGGCCTGCCGACGGCGGCGAAGACCGGACCGGCCAGGGCCAGCAGCAGAAGGGACGCGAGAGCGGTGCGGCGGAGCGGAGAGGGGCTCCGCCCCTCTCCGGACCTCACCCCGCCAGAGGCCGAAAGGCCTCTGGACACCACGAACTGGGCGGTCGGAGGGAGGGGCACGGGACGACCACCGCGCAAGGCGCGCGCGCGGAGCCCCTCCCGCCGACCGCCCAGGTATCGGGTTCCAAGGGCCCTCAGGCCCTTGGCGGGTGGGGTTCCGGGGAGGGCGGAGCCCTCCCTGCGCCGACCGCGGCCGCTCACGCGAACCTCCGCAGCAGGGGCCTGAGGTCGCGGTCCAGCACGTCCGGTGTGACGGGGCCGGCGAAGCGCCAGCGGATCAGGCCCTGGCGGTCGATCAGGTAGGTCTCGGGCACGCCGTACACGCCCCAGTCGATGGCGGTGCGGCCCGGTTCGTCGCGGCCGAGCCTCGCATAGGGGTTGCCGTGGCGTTGCAGGAAGGCGGCCGCGTCGGTCGCGCGGTCCTTGTAGTTGATGCCGAGCACCGGCACGCCTTCGCGCGAGAGGCGCATCAGCACCGGGTGCTCGACGATGCAGGGCACGCACCAGGAGGCCCAGAAGTTCACGATCACCGGGCGCGGCAGCGGCGCGCGCAGATCGGCCGAGGAGAGCGCCGGCAGGCCCGCGGCCTCGAGAGGCGGCAGGCTGAACTCGGGCGGCGGGCGGCCGATCAGGGCGGAGGGCACGCCGCGCGGGTCGTAGTCCCCGGTCTGCAGCCCGCGCAGCATGGCGTAGAAGCCCGCGCCCGCCCCGACGGCGAGGCCGAGCGGCGCGAACAGCATCCAGCGGCGCGGGCGGGGGGCGGGGGTGTCGCTCATGCCGGGGCGGTCGCTCCCTTGGGTGCTGGGGCGGCCACGCGCATCCGCCGGTCCGACAGCGAGAGACCGCCGCCCAGCGCCATGATCAGCGCGCCGAACCAGATCCAGGGCGCGAGCGGATTGTGGTGCAGGCGCAGCACGCCGGCGCCCTCCCGCTCCTCGCCGAGCACGGCGTAGAGGTCGCGGATGGCGTTGGTGTGGATGGCGGCCTCGGTGGTGGTCTGGCGGTCCACGGTGAAGGTGCGGCGCTCGGGGCGCAGCACGGTCACCACCGCGCCGTCGCGCGTGACGGTCACGGTGGCCTGGCGGGAGGTGAAGTTCGGCCCCTGCCGGTCCTCGATGCGTTCGAGCCGCCATTCGTAGCCGGCGAGCCGCGCGCTCTCGCCCGGCTTCAGCGCCACCAGCGCGTCGGTGGCCACACCCATGCCCGCGACGCCGGCGATGGTGACGCCCATCCCGGCATGGGCGACGGCCGCGCCCCAGGCCGCGCGCGGCAGGCCGCGGGCGCGCTGCCAGGCCTGGCCGGGGCGGCGGAAGAGCGCGATGCGGTCGGCGATGTCGGCCGCCGCACCCGCCACGAGCCATAGCGCGAGCGCCATGCCGATCGCGGGCCAGACCGGGTAGCCGAGCGCCGCGAGATGGAGGAAGCCCACCGCCAGCGAGGCTACCGCCGCCCACCACAGGCGCTGCAGCGCGCCCCAGGCGTCGCCGCGCTTCCAGGGCAGCATCGCGCCGATCGGCATCGCCAGCACCAGGGGGATGGCGAGCGGCGCGGTCGCCGCGTTGAAGAAGGGCGGGCCGACCGAGATCTTCGCCCCGGTGAGGATGTCGGCGAACAGCGGCCACAAGGTGCCGGCCAGCACCACCGCCGCGATCGAGCACAGCAGCAGGTTGTTCAGCACCAGCGCGCCCTCTCGCGAGATGGGCGCGAAGATGCCCGTCGGCGCGAGCCGGTTGGCCCGCCAGGCGAAGATGCCGAAGGCGCCGGCGACGTAGATCATCAGCAGCGCGAGGATGAAGACGCCGCGCGCCGGGTCGTTGGCGAAGGCGTGCACGCTGTTCAGCACGCCCGAGCGCACCAGGAAGGTGCCGAGCAGGCTCATGGCGAAGGCCATGATGGCGAGCAGCACGGTCCAGATCTTCAGCGCGTCGCGCTTCTCGACGACGATGGCCGAATGCAGCAGCGCCGTGCCCACCAGCCAGGGCAGCAGCGAGGCGTTCTCCACCGGATCCCAGAACCAGTAGCCGCCCCAGCCGAGCTCGTAATAGGCCCACCAGGATCCCAGCGCGATGCCGAGCGTCAGGAACGCCCAGGCCACCAGCGACCACGGCCGCACCCAGCGCCCCCAGGCCGCATCCACGCGCCCCTCCAGCAGCGCGGCCACAGCGAAGGCGAAGGTCACCGCATAGCCGACATAGCCGACATAGAGCATCGGCGGATGCAGCGCCAAGCCGATGTCCTGCAGCACCGGATTGAGCCCCTGCCCGTCCGGCGGCGGCGGCCAGACGCGGTCGAAGGGGTTCGAGGTGAAGATGATGAAGGCGAGGAAGCCCACCGAGACCCAGCCCAGGACCGCGATGACGCGGGCCTTGAGCGCGGTCGGCAGGTCCCGGCCGAACCCCGCCACCGCCGCGCCGCACAGCGCGAGGATCAGGACCCAGAGGACCATCGAGCCCTCGTGGTTCCCCCAGGTTCCCGTGACCTTGTAGAGCATCGGCTTGGCCGAATGGCTGTTGGCCACGACGTTGGACACGGTGGTGTCGTTCACCACGAAGGCCCAGACGAGGCAGCCGAAGGCCACCGCGACCGCGACCAGCTGGCCCGCCGCCAGCGGCCCCGCCGTGCCCATCCAACGCACGTCCCGCCGCGACGCCCCGACGAGCGGCAGCACCGACTGCGCCACCGCCAGCACGCAGGCCAGCGCCAGGGCGAAATGACCGAGTTCGGGGATCATGCGGGGTGGCTCCGGTCGCTGCGGGCGTCCCGGGGGGCCAGCCCCCCGAACCCCCGGCCGGGAGGCGAAGGCCTCCCGGACCCTCGATTCCATGGGGCGCGGGGGCCGGGGAGGCCGCAGCCTCCCCGGCGGGGGTCCAGGGGGCGGCGCCCCCTGGCCGCGCCCGCGGCCACCGGCACCACAGGCATCATCCCCCGCTCCGTCCCTCGCGCTGGCGTGGCGCGGTGTTCCAGGTCTCGGCGGGCGGCGGGGGGCCTTCGGCGGGGTTCCAGTGCCCGGCCCGGCGCAGCGCGTCGGCGACTTCGGGGGGCATGTAGGTCTCGTCGTGGCGGGCGAGCACCTCGGTGGCGCGGAAGCTGCCGTCGGGCAGCAGGCGGCCGAGCGTGACCACGCCCTGCCCTTCGCGGAACAGGTCCGGCAGCACGCCGGAATAGGTCACGGGAATGGCGTTCGCCCCGTCGGTGACGCGGAAGGTCGCGGCCGGCCGCCCGTCGCTGCCGGTGCGGCGTTCGACCGAGCCGGCCTCGACCAGCCCGCCGAGGCGGATCGCGCGGTCGCTCGCGGGCGGGTTCGCCAGCACATCGGAGGGCGAGAAGAAGAAGACGATGTTGTCCTGGAAGGCCGTCAGCGTCAGGGCCGTGGCGGTGCCGAGGCCGAGGCCGGCGAGCAGCAGGACCATCAGGCGGCGCTTCTTGCGTGTCACTGTCTCATGCCCTCAGACGGCGGGCGATCCGGCCGGCCTGCCTTCGCGCCGCGCACTGGCGTGCCCGGCGCGGGTGCCGGTCCGGGCACGGTGGCGCCGGCAGGTGCGGCGGCGCGGGTCATGCGCGCTCTCCCCGCGGGTCGAGCGTCGCCAGCAGGCGCCTGGCCGCGCGGTGCCGCAGCGCCGCGCCGACCGCCAGCGCGCCGAAGGTGCCGAGCGTCAGCACGTAGGACGCCGTGATGTGCCACCAGTGCAGGGTCATGCCGGCGCATCCTCCCGCCGCGCGCGGGCCAGTTGCAGGGCCCGCACCCGGCGCTCCATCACCGCCGCGCGCGTGCGCGCCAGCACCACCGCCGCGAAGAGCAGCGTGAAGCCCAGCGCGCAGGTCAGCAGCGGGTAGAGGATGTCCACATGCATCCCCGGCGTGTCGAGCCGCGTCACGGAGGCCGGCTGGTGCAGCGTGTTCCACCAATCCACCGAGAACTTCACGATCGGCACGTTGACGAAGCCCACCAGCGCCAGGATGGCGCCGGCCTTCGCGCCGCGCTCGGGGTCGTCGAAGGCGCGCACCAGCGCGGCATGGCCGAGCCAGAGGAAGAACAGCACGAGCACGGAGGTCAGCCGCGCATCCCAAACCCACCAGGTGCCCCACATCGGCTTGCCCCAGAGGCTGCCGGTGGCGAGGCACAGGGCGGTGGCCGCCGCGCCGACGGGGGAGAGTTCCCGCGCCGTCAGATCCGCGAGCGGGTGCCGCCAGATCAGCGCCATCACCGAAAGCACCGCGAGGCCGGTGTAGCCGCCCATCGCCAGCCAGGCCATCGGGACGTGGACATACATGATCCGGACGGTCTCGCCCTGCTGCCAGTCGGGCGGGGAGAGCGCGAGCCCCCAGACCAGCCCCGTGCCCAGCACGAGCAGCGCCGCCGCCCACAGCACGGGCAGCAGCCGTCCCGTCGCGCGCAGGAAGCGGCCGGGATTGGCGAAACGGTGCAGGCTCCGCCCGGCCGCGGCGCGCGGGGCGGGGGAGGCTCCGGTGCCGGCTGTCAGGCGTCCATCCACGCCGACAAACTAGGGGAACAACCCCGGTTATTGAAGCCGCGCCCGGTCGGCGTTACGTGCCGACACGTTGCCGAGCCCCCCGGGGCCGGGGCGCGGACGGGGGATGCGATGCTTTTCGCCGTGACCATCGAGGACAAGCCGGGCATGGCCGCGACGCGCCGCGCCGTGCGGGCGGAGCACATCGCATGGCTCGAACGCCACCGGGAGATGCTGGTCATCGCCGGGCCGATCATGGATGCGGAGGGGAACTCGATCGGCTCGGTCCGCGTGATCGAGGCGCCGGACCGCGCGGCGGTGGAGGCGCTGACCGAGGGCGACCCCTTCGCCCGGGCGGGCTGCTTCGCGCGGGTCTCGATCAACCCCTACCGCATCGTGTTCAAGGACGGCGCGAAGGCGGAATGAGCGCCGCGCGGCCAAAGGCGGCCTGCCGGCGGCGGGCCGGGAGCGAACGGCGCGACCGCGCCCGAGCCATCCGCGGCCCCAAGCGGTCCGGCACAGGGCGGGAAGGCAAGGCGGCCGGGGTTCCTTGGGCGTTGCTCCGCAGCCTTGGTGGGTCTGCGCCGCATGGCCGCCGCCCGCCGCTTGAGGGACGAACACCGTGACCAACCACTGGCTCGTCAAATCCGAGCCCGACGCCTTCTCCTGGGACCAGCAGGTCGCCAACGGCATCGAGCCCTGGACCGGCGTGCGCAACCACATGGCCAAGGCGAACCTGATGGCGATGAGGAAGGGCGACCGCGCCTTCTTCTACCACTCCAACATCGGCAAGGAGATCGTGGGCGTGGTCGAGGTGGTGCGCGAGGCCTACCCCGACCCCACCGCCGAGCCCGGCAGCCCCTGGGTCGCGGTGGACATGAAGACGGTCGGGCCGATGCCGAGGCCCGTCAGCCTCGCCGCCATCAAGGCCGAGCCGAGGCTCGAAGGCATCGCGCTGGTGCGCATGTCCCGCCTCTCGGTCATGCCCATCGCGCCCGAGCACTGGGCGGTGCTGGCGGAGATGGGCGGGTGGAAGGGCAAGTGACGCCGCCCCCGGCCGAGCGCGTGCTCTGCGCGCTCGAGGAGATCCCCGACGGCCAGTCCAAGGGCTTCGCCGCGGCGCCGGGGGGCTTCCTCGGCCTCTTCGCGGTGCGGCGGGGCGATCGCGTCTGGGTCTATGTGAATTCCTGCCCGCATATCGGCGTGCCGCTCGACCCCGTGCCGGACCGCTTCCTCGACCGCAAGCGGGAGGCGATCGTCTGCTCGACGCATGGCGCGCGCTTCCGCATCGAGGACGGCGTCTGCACCACCGGCCCCTGCATCGGCGAGGCGCTGGAGGCGGTGCCGGCGCGCGTGGATGCCGAGGGCCGGGTGCTCGTGCCGGCGGATGCCGGGCTCTAGGCCGCCGGGCGCTCCGCGCCTGTCCGCCCCATCGCGCGATTCAAATCCGCGCCATCGCTAATGTTGACCTGGATCAAATCGGCATCGCAAATCCCCGATCATCAGGGGAACCAGGCAGGGAGGCCGCCCATGGCAGACGAACTGATCGCCGTGAAACCCGAGATCGCCGCGCGCGCGCATGTGGATGCCGCGAAGCGCGAGGCGATGATCGCCGCCGAGGCGGCAGACCCGGACGCCTTCTGGCGCAACGAGGCGAAGCGCATCGCCTGGATGCGCGAGCCCACGAAGATCAAGTCGGTGGACTTCACCGGCGACATCTCGATCAAGTGGTTCTGGGACGGCGAGCTGAACGCCTCCGTCTCCTGCCTCGACCGCCACATCGCGGCCGGGCGCGGCGAGCAGGTGGCGATCATCTGGGAAGGCGACGATCCGGCCACCGATGCCAAGGTCACCTACCGCGAGCTGCACGCGCGCGTCTGCAAGCTGGCCAATGCCATGCGCCGGCTCGGCGTGAAGAAGGGCGACCGCGTCTGCATCTACCTGCCGATGATCGTCGAGGCGGCGGTCGCCATGCTCGCCTGCGCGCGCATCGGCGCCATCCATTCGGTGGTGTTCGGCGGCTTCTCGCCCGACAGCCTCGCCTCGCGCATCCAGGATTCCGCCTGCTCGCTGCTGATCACCGCCGATGAGGGCCGCCGCGGCGGCCGGCGCGTGCCGCTCAAGGCCAATGCGGACGAGGCGCTGCTGACCTGCCCCACCATCCGCCACGTCATCGTCGCGAAGAACACCGGCGGCGCGGTCGAGATGATGGAAGGCCGCGACCACTGGTGGCACGCCATCACCGAAGGCGAGGGCGAGAGCTGCGAGCCCGAGCGGATGAACGCCGAGGACCCGCTGTTCATCCTCTACACCAGCGGCAGCACGGGCAAGCCCAAGGGCGTGCTGCACACCACCGGCGGCTACATGGTCTGGGCGTCCTTCACGCACCAGAACGTCTTCGACTACCGCGAGGGCGAGATCTACTGGTGCACCGCCGATGTCGGCTGGGTCACGGGCCACACCTACATCGTCTATGGCCCGCTCGCGAACGGCGCGACCACGCTGATGTTCGAGGGCGTGCCCTCCTGGCCCGATGCCGGGCGATTCTGGCAGGTGGTGGCCAAGCACAAGGTCAACATCTTCTACACCGCGCCCACCGCCATCCGCGCCCTGATGCGCGAGGGCGAGGCGCCGGTGAAGAATCACGACCGCAGCAGCCTGCGTATCCTCGGCTCGGTGGGCGAGCCCATCAACCCGGAAGCCTGGCTCTGGTACTATCGCGTGGTGGGCGAGGAACGCTGCCCGGTGGTGGACACCTGGTGGCAGACCGAGACGGGCGGCATCCTGATCAGCCCGCTGCCCGGCGCCGTCGCGCAGAAGCCCGGCTCCGCCACCCTGCCGCTGCCCGGCGTGAAGCCGGCCATCGTGGACGGTGAAGGCCGCATCCTCGACGGCGCGGCCGAGGGGAACCTGGTGCTGCTCGATTCCTGGCCGGGCCAGATGCGCACCATCTATGGCGACCATCCGCGCTTCGGGCAGACCTACTTCTCGACCTTCAAGGGCATGTACTTCACCGGCGACGGCGCGCGGCGCGACGCCGACGGCTACTACTGGATCACGGGCCGCGTGGACGACGTGATCAACGTCGCCGGCCATCGCATGGGCACGGCCGAGGTGGAATCCGCCCTCGTCGCGCACCCGGCGGTGGCCGAGGCCGCCGTGGTCGGCATGCCGCACGACATCAAGGGCCAGGGCATCTACGCCTATGTCACGCTGAAGGCCGGCGTCGAGCCGACCGAGGTGCTGCGCAAGGAGCTGGTCGCCTGGGTGCGCAAGGAGATCGGGCCGATCGCCACACCGGACGCGATCCAGTGGGCGCCCGGCCTGCCCAAGACGCGCTCGGGCAAGATCATGCGCCGCATCCTGCGCAAGATCGCCGCGAACGAGACGGAGGGGCTGGGGGACACCTCCACCCTCGCCGATCCGGGCGTGGTGCAGGAGCTGATCGACAACCGCGTCGGCTGAGGCGATGGGCGGCACGCGCTACAGGGATGTCTATATCGGGGGGCCGGATCTCGTGGCCCCCGTCCTGCGCGGCGCCGTGCCTCCGGTCGAGGGGGCGCCTTACCGCATCAGCCCCTTCTTCCCGCCCGCCCCGCCGGACATCTTCGCCGCGGTGGTGGAGCGCATCCGCGCCGGCGCGCTGATCGGCCGGCAGACCGCGGCGGCCTGCTGGTGCGCCCTGGTCTCCCCCTCCGAAATCGCCGGTCTGATCGAGGAACTTTACGGCACCGGCGCGGAGGAACCCCCGCGCCTCGTTGCGCTGCGCCGCTTCGTCTCGGCGCTGCCGCAGGATTGCCAGTTCTCCCTGGTGGCGGTCTCGGACTGATCCCCGGCCGCGGCGCACGGGTCGTCGCGGCCATGGCGATGGCCGCGCATGGCTTTGCCGTGCGGCCTGTGGCTCATCGTCGCGGGGAACCGTCGTGCCGGAAGGTGCGTCGCGGGCGGTGGTGGAGCTGAGGGGAATCGAACCCCTGACCTCCTCATTGCGAACGAGGCGCTCTCCCATCTGAGCTACAGCCCCGCCGCGCGAGGCGCGCTGAGTGCCCCAGGCCGGGCGGGAAGTCAAGGCGCCTCGCGCCGCCGCGCAGCCGGCGGGCCGCCTTGCCCGCCGCCCGGCCGCTCACTAGGTTCCCGCCCAACCGAGGAGGGCCCATGCGCGCGCTGTTCTGGCTGCTGGATACGGTGATCAGCCTCTACATCTGGGCCCTGATCATCGGGGCCGTGCTGTCGCTGCTGCTGGCCTTCAACGTGCTGGACACGCGCAACCGCTTCGTCTGGACGGTGGCCGACTTCTTCTACCGCGTGACCGAGCCCGCGCTGCGCCCGATCCGCCGGCGGATGCCCAATCTCGGCGGCGTGGACCTGTCGCCCCTCGTGCTCATCCTGCTGCTCTCCGCCCTCAGGATCCTGCTGGCCGAGATCCAGGTGGGGCTGATGCGCGGCGGCGCCGGCTGGTGAGCGCCTGGCGCGCGGAGCCCGGCGGGGTGCTGGTGCGCGTGAAGGTGCAGCCGCGCGCGCGGCGGCCGGGCCTGGCCGGCACCCAGCCCGGCGCGGACGGCCCGCGGCTGCGGATCGCGGTGGGCGAGGCGCCCGCGGATGGCCGCGCCACCCGCGCCGCCTGCGAGGCGCTCGCCGCCGCGCTCGATGTCGCGCCCTCGGCCGTGACCTGCGTGCAGGGTGCGGCGGCGCGGGAGAAGCTGCTGCGCGTGGCCGGCGACCCCGCCCTGCTCGGCGCAAGGCTGGAGGCCCTGGCATGACCGCCCGCATCCTCGACGGCAAGGCGATCGCTGCGCGGTTGCGCGCGGGCCTCGCGGCGCGCGTCGCGGCCCTGCCCTTCCGCCCCGGCCTGCGCGTGGTGCGCGTGGGCGAGGACCCGGCCTCGGGCGTCTATGTGCGCAACAAGGACAAGGCGGCGCGGGAGGCCGGCTTCGACAGCGCCACCCTGCACCTGCCGGCCTCCGCCACCGAGGCCGAGCTGCTCGCCACCATCGCCGTGCTCAATGCCGATCCGGCGGTGGACGGCATCCTGGTGCAGCTTCCGCTGCCGCCACAGATCCGCACCGAGGCCGCCATCGCCGCGGTGGACCCGGCCAAGGACGTGGACGGCTTCCACCCGCTCAATGCCGGGCGGCTGGCCGCGGGGCAGCCGGGCCTCGTGCCCTGCACGCCGCGCGGGGTGATGCACATCCTGGCCGAGGCGGGCGTGGCGCTGCGCGGCGCCCGCGCCCTCGTGCTCGGCCGCTCGCAGATCGTCGGCCGGCCGATGGCGCAGCTGCTGCTCGGGGCGGACTGCACCGTGACCATCGCGCATTCGCGCAGCCGCGACCTTGCCGCCGAATGCCGCCGCGCCGAGATCCTCATCGCCGCCGTCGGCCGGCCCGGCCTGGTGCGCGGGGACTGGATCGCGCCCGGCGCGGTGGTGGTGGATGTCGGCATCAACCGCCTGCCGGATGGGCGGCTCGCCGGCGATGTCGCCTTCGAGGAGGCCGCCGCGGTGGCCGGCGCCATCACGCCCGTGCCCGGTGGCGTCGGGCCGATGACGATCGCCTGCCTGCTCGAGAACACGCTCGATGCCGCCATCGCGCGGCGGGGGGGCGCATGATCCTCTGGCGCGCGATGCAGGTGGTCGGCGTGCTCGGCATCCTCGCCTGCGCGCATCTCGCCTGGCAGGCCACGCCCTGGGGCGGGGAGGGCTGGGCGCGCGGCCGCCTGCTCTATGCCGGCGCGGGCGCGATCCCGGCGCTGGCGCTGCTCGGCATCGCCGCCATCGGCCAGGCGTTGCGTCGCCAGGCGGCGGAGATCGAAACCCTCAAGGCGATGCTCGAGCGCGTGGAGCGCCGCAGCGGCGGCTGAGGGCCGGCGCTGATCAGCCTTCGCGCATCGCCCCGGCCACCGCGCGGTCGGCCGGATCGTCGCTGGCCGCGAGCCCCGCGATCACCCCCTCGCGGTCGGCCTCGGCCCGGTTCTGGGAGAGTTTGCGCTTGCCGATCAGCGTCCCGATCCGCAGCGCGATCCCGACGATGCCCTTCAACTGGCCAGCGACGAAGGGCGCGGGGGCGTCGGTCACCGCCCAGGGTTCGGCGCGCGCGGACTCGTGGCGGTCGGTGAGGCGCGCGACCACCGCATGCAGCCGCGCCGGATCCTCGAACACCTCGACCGGCCCGATGGCGTGGACGGCGACGTAGTTCCAGGTCGGCACGACCCGCCCGTGCTCGCGCTTCGCGGCGTAGAGCGAGGGCGAGACATAGGCCTCCGGCCCCGGGAAGACGGCGCGCGCCACGCCCGCCGCCGCCAGCCCCTTCCACTGCGGATTCGCCTTGGCGAGATGGCCGTAGAGCGTGCCATGCGGCCCTTCCGCCTCGTCCAGCAGCAGCGGCAGATGCGTCGCCTCCGGCGCGCCGCCATCCGGCGCGGCCGAGACCAGCAGCGCGAGTCGCGCCGCGCGCATGATCGCGCGCAGCACCTCGGGTCGGTCCTCGCGGAAGGCGGGCGGGGTGTACATCGGCTGGCTCCGGGACGGCTGCGCGATTCCTTAACCGAACGCCCGCCATGGTCCAGCGCGCCGGGACAAGACACAGGCGCTGGAGGCCGCAGCATGGCAGGCAGCATCATCGACGACATCACCCGCGCGATCGGCGCGCACGGGCTGTGGAAGGGGCGGCTTGCCGCCGCCATCGCCGGTGGCGAGCAGGGGCTCGATCCCGCCACCGTGGCCCGGGACGACGCCTGCGATTTCGGCCGCTTCCTCGCCGGCCCCGCGATCCCGCCCGCCGAGAAGGCCGGGCCGCACTACCAGCGCATCAGGACGCTGCATGCCGCCTTCCACCGCTGCGCCTGCGACGTGCTGCGCGACGCGCGCGCGGGCCGCCGCGCCGAGGCCGAGGCGGCGCTGCGCCCGGGCGGGGCCTTCGCCTCCGCCTCGGCCGATCTCACCCAGGCCATGATGGCCTGGCAGCAGGCGCTGCGCCGCGCCGCGTAAGGCGGCAGGCGGATCGCCGTGCGCCGGGCGCGGCGGAGGCGCGATGCCCGCTGCGGCCCGGGGCGACACCGCCATGGCGCCCCTGGCCCGCCGGCCCGGTCCGTCGCAGGATGGCGCGTGCCACACCAGCCGGAGGCGCCGCCATGGACGAGGACCGCTTCAACCTGGATCTGCGCAAGTTCCTCAAGCAGGTCGGCGTGACCTCGCAGCGCGAGATCGAGCGCGTGGCGCGCGAGGGCGGCGTGAAGGGCAAGGTGCTGCGGCTGCGCATGGCGCTGACCTCGCCCGACGCACCCGGCCTGAACCATGTGGTCGAGGCCGAGATCCCGCTGGACTGACGCGCGCCATGACGCAGGACCTGATCCGCCTGGGTGCGCGCGAGGCGGTGGCGCTGCTCCGCGCGCGGGAGGTCTCCCCGCTCGAACTGATCGAGGCCGCCGCCGCGCGCATCGCCGCGGTCGAGCCCGCGGTCAACGCCCTGCCCACCCTCTGCCTCGACCGCGCGCGCGAGCACGCCAAGGCGCTGATGCGCGGCGAGCGGCGCGAGGCGGAGGAGGAGCCCGGCTGGCTCGCCGGCCTGCCCGTGGCCATCAAGGACCTGACGGAGGTGGCGGGCGTGCGCACCACCTATGGCAGCCCGATCTTCGCCGACCACGTGCCCGATCGCAGCCACCCGATCGTCGAGCGGATCGAGCGCCGCGGCGGCATCGTCATCGCGAAATCCAACACGCCGGAATTCGGCGCCGGCGGCTCGACCTTCAACGAGGTCTTCGGCCGCACGCGCAACCCCTGGAACACGTCGCTGACCTGCGGCGGCTCGACGGGCGGCGGCGCGGTGGCGCTGGCGACCGGGGAGGTGTGGCTCGCGCACGGCTCGGATCACGGCGGCTCGCTGCGGCGGCCGGCGACCTACTGCTCCGTCGTCGGCATGCGCCCCTCGCCCGGGCGCGTGACGCGCGGCCCGCAGGAGGATCTGTGGTCGCCGCTCTCGGTGCAGGGGCCGATGGCGCGCAACATCCCCGACCTCGCGCTGTTCCTCGACACCATGGCGGGATGGGATCCCGACGACCCGATGACCTACGACGCGCCGGCGCGCTCCTACGCTGATGCCGTCGCCGCGGCCGAGGCGGAGAAGCCCCTGCGCATCGCCTTCACCGCCGATTTCGGCGGCGCCCTGCCGATGGACCGCGAGACGGCGGAGATCTGCGCGCGCGAGGTGCGGCGCTTCGAGACCCTCGGCATCGCGGTGGAGGAGGCGCATCCCGAACTCGGCGATCTCAACGAGGCCTTCCTCGTTCTCCGCAGCCAGCATTTCGTCGTGGACCGCGAGGCGCTGCTCGCCACCAGGCGCCACCTGCTCAAGCCCGACATCATCTGGCAGACCGAGCGCGGATTGAAGGAGACGCCCTCCCGCCTCGCCTGGGCCGAGCACGAGCGCGCGCGCTTCTTCCGCGCCATGCGCGACATCTTCGCCCGCTGCGACGTGCTGGTCACGCCCGGCGCCTCGACGCCCGCCTTCGACGTGATGCTGCGCGCGCCGGAGCGGATCGGCGGCAGGCCGCTCGAGAACTACATGGGCGGCTCGCTGGTCAACGCCTTCGCCACGCTGGCCTCCTGCCCCGCCGTGGCGGTGCCCTGCGGATTCGACCGTCATGGCCGGCCGGTGGGGCTGCAGGTGGTGGCCCCGCCGCGCCAGGATGCGAGGGCGCTGCAGGTGGCCGCGCTGTTCGAGCGCCTCTCCGGGCTCGACCGGCTGCTGCCGATCGAGCCGCGGCCGGGGACGGTGCCGCCCTGCGAATGAACCGGGGCGGCGGCCCGGATCAGCGCGCGAGGATCTTCGCCTCGATCGCGTCCCAGATGGCGCGTTCGAGATGCACGCCGTCGAAGCGCGCGATCTCCTGCAGGCCCGTCGGCGAGGTCACGTTGATCTCGGTGAGGTAGCCGCCGATCACGTCGATGCCCACGAAGATCATGCCGCGCTTCTTCAGCTCGGGGCCGATCGCGGCGCAGATCTCGCGCTCACGCTCCGTCAGCGTGGTGGGCTCGGGGCGGCCGCCGACATGCATGTTGGAGCGCGCCTCGCCCGCCGCGGGCACGCGGTTGATGGCGCCCATCGCCACGCCATCCACCAGGATGATGCGCTTGTCGCCCTCGCGCACGGCGGGGACGTATTTCTGGATCACCAGCGGCTCGCGGGAGCGTTCGGTGAACATCTCGACCAGCGCGTTCATGTTCGGGTCGTCGGGGCGCAGGTGGAACACGCCCGCGCCGCCATTGCCGAACAGCGGCTTGATGATGATGTCCCCGTGTTCGCGCCGGAACGCCGCGATCCGCCGGCGGTCCGAGGTCACCATCGTGACCGGCATCAGCTCCGGGAAATGCGTGACGAACAACTTCTCCGGCGCGTTGCGCACCGAGGCCGGGTCGTTCACCACCAGCGTGCGCGGGTGGATGTGCTCGAGGATGTGGGTCGCCGTGATGTAGGCCATGTCGAAGGGCGGGTCCTGGCGCATCAGCACCACATCCGCCCCTTCGCCGAGGTCGAGTTCCTCCTCCGCCCCGAAGGTGAAGTGGTTGCCGTATGCGCGCCGCACCTCGATGGGCTTCGCCCAGGCGGTGACGCGCCCGCCGCGCAGCGCGAGGTCGCGCACATGGTAGTGCCACAGCCTGTGCCCGCGCGCCTGCGCCTCGAGCATCAGGGCGAAGGTGGAATCGGCGTCGATGTTGATGCTCTCGATCGGGTCCATCTGGACCGCGACGCGCAGGCTCCGGGTCATGGGCGTGCTTCCTGGCTGGTTGGTCCGGGCGGACCGCTTGCCCCCGTGGTGCCACCCCGAGCGGCTTTGCGCCAGGGTGGGTTTCGCGGTGCGCGCTCAACCCTGGGGTGTTTTTCGTTAATCTCGCACGATTGTGGGTTAAGGTCTGCGCGTGACATGGCATAGGTTGCCGCATGGTTAAGGCCCGCCACCGCGGGCGCTGACGGCGGCAGGACGCCGCGCCCCTCTGCCCGAGCGGATTTCGCCATGGCCGACCTGTTGCCGCCGCCGATCGCCAACCTCCTGTCCGAGTTGCCGAACCTGCCGCGCGAGATCCTGGTTCCCGGCGGCAGCGGCCCCGTGCCGATGCCGGCCCCGGCAGCCGCGCCGGATGCTGCACTGCCCGGCGTGCCGCAGCCGCCCGAGGCTGCCGCGTCCGATGCCGGCGAGACGGGCGCTCTCGCCGGGCTGCCCATCCCCGGCATGGAAGCCGGTGACCCGCCCGCCATGGAGCCCGCCGCAGCGGATGCGGTCGCGAGCAGCGGCGCGCCCGCGCCGACCCACACGCCACCGCCCCCCGCCGCCTTTCCGTCCCTCGCCGCGCTCGAGGCCATCCTCGACGCCATCGCCGCCGCCCCGCGCCCGGCCCCGACCGCGGAGGAGCGCGCGGCCATGCTCGCCGTGCTCGGCCTCGACCCCGTCCTTGCCGACGACCCGATGACCTTCGAAGCCGCGCTGCGCAGCGCGCCCGCGGCGGACCCCGACGCGCTGCTCGACCTTTGGCTCAGCGAGGCCGGCGCCGTGCCGCCGGAGCCCGATCCCTTCCCGGTGACGCCGGATTGGCTGCTGGGCTGAGCGCCGCGCGCCCCGGCGCCTCGAAGCGGTAGGGCGCGGCCCCCTCCTCCGCCGGATCGAGCACCAGGCGGTGCTCCAGCGGCGGAAAGGCGCGGGAGCGGCAATCGGCGCGGTCGCAGAGCCGGCAGGACAGGCCGATCCCGACCGCCGCCGTCTCCGGCTCGATGCCGTCGGCATAGACGAGTTCGCTCGCGCGGGCGATGTCGCAGCCCATGGCCACGACATGCGTCGGCGGCGGCTCGCCCCAATGCGCGGCGCGGCCCTGCACGCTGCGCGCGATGGTCAGGAAGGTCGCGCCATCGGGCAGGCGCGCCACCTGCACGCGGATGCGCCCCGGCGTCGCGAAGGCCTCATGCACCACCCAGCGCGGGCAGGAGCCGCCGAAGCGCGCGAAGGGAAACCCCGCGGCGGAGAAGCGCTTGCCGACATTGCCGGCCGGATCCACGCGCAGGAAGAAGAAGGGCACGCCGCGCGCGCCCTCGCGCTGCAGGGTGGAAAGCCGCTGCGCCGCCTGCTCGAAGGAGACGCCGAAGCGCGCGGCCAGTGCCTCGATGTCGTGGCGCAGTTCGCGCGCCGCGGCGAGGTAGGGCGCATAGGGCATCAGCAGCGCGGCCGCCGCGTAGTTCAGCAGCCCGATGCGCATCATCTGCGCCGCTTCGGGCGTCGAGGGCTCGGCGCCCGCCATGGCCTGCTCCACCGCCTCGCGCGCTTCCAGCAGCATCAGCGTGAAGGCCATCTGGAAGCCGCGGGATTCGCGAGGCAGGGATTCCGAGAGGTGCAGCACCCGCGCCGCCGCATCATGGCGGCGCAGCGTGCCCTCCATCGGCCCGACGAGCACCGCGAGGCCGTGCAGGCGGCGCAGGCGCTCGGCGATGGCGTGGTTCATCTCCGCCGGCCGCGCGCCCATCTCGCGCCCGATCGCCTCGGCCGCCGCCTCCAGCGCGGGGAAGTGGTTGGCGCGGTCGTGGAAAAAGTCGCGCGTCTCCTCGGTGGGCAGCAGGACGCGCCGCCCGGTGGGCAGCGCGAGGCCCGAGGAATCCTCCCGCGCCACGCGCCAGGCGCGGTAGAGCGCGAGCACCGCGCGCGCCGCATTGGGCGCCGAGGCGGCGAGCGTCGCCACCTCCTGCTCCGGCACTTCCGCGAGGCCGAGCATCGGGTCCGACAGCACCTCCCGCAGCCCGGCTTCCAGCTGGCGCTCCGTGCTGCCCGAGAGGGCTGCGAGGTCCACGTCCAGCGTCTCGGTCAGCTTGATCAGCAGCGAGGCGGTCACCGCGCGCTGGTCGTGCTCGATCAGGTTCAGGTAGCTCGCGGAGATGCCGAGCCGCGCGGCCAGCGCCTGCTGCGTCAGCCCGCGCTCGGCGCGCAGGCGGCGGACGGTCCGGCCGATCAGGGGCCGCGCCATGGCTTTACAACCTTCACAGATCCGGCGGCGCGACCGTGAAACGCTCCACGATCTTGCTGCGCCGCACCCAGATTCCCTGGTGATCTTCGGCAATGCAATGTGAATTATTCACGGGCGCCGGACGGTCCGGCCTGGAGTCAGAACCATCGCCATGCGCCCGAACACCTCGCCCTGCTTCGCCCCGGACGGCACCGGAGGCGGCCTGCCGCCGCAGGATCCCAACCGCTTCGCCGGCATCCGGCGCGACTACACCGAGGCCGATGTCGCCCGCCTCGCCGGCTCCTTCCGCGTGCGCCACACGCTCGCCGAGAACGGCGCACGCCGGCTGTGGGACCTGCTGCGCAGCGAGCCCTATGTGAACACCCTCGGCGCGCTGACGGGCATGCAGGCGCTGCAGCAGGTCAAGGCCGGGCTGAAGGCGATCTACCTCTCCGGCTGGCAGGTGGCGGCGGATGCGAACTCCGCCGGGCAGATGTACCCGGACCAGTCGCTCTATCCGGTCGATTCCGTGCCGAAGGTGGTCAGCCGCATCAATGCCGCGCTGCGTCGCGCCGACCAGATCGCGACCATGGAACGCCTCGACGGCAAGGCCGACGACCGCACCCACTACATGGCGCCGATCGTCGCCGATGCCGAGGCCGGCTTCGGCGGCGCGCTCAACGCCTATGAGCTGATGCGCGCCATGATCGAGGCCGGCGCGGCCGGCGTGCATTTCGAGGACCAGCTCGCCTCGGAGAAGAAGTGCGGCCATCTCGGCGGCAAGGTGCTGGTGCCGATCAGCCAGCACATCCGCACGCTGAACGCCGCGCGCCTCGCCGCCGACGTGGAAGGCGTGCCGACCGTGCTGCTCTGCCGGACCGACGCGGAATCCGCCCAGTTGCTGACCGCCGACGTGGACGAGCGCGACCGCCCCTTCATCACCGGCGAGCGCACGCCGGAGGGCTTCTTCCGCATCAAGCCCGGCGTCGGCAAGCAGTATGCGATCGCGCGCAGCCTGGCCTATGCCCCCTACGCCGACCTGCTGTGGTGGGAGACCTCGGACCCCGACCTGGACGACGCGCGCGACTTCGCGGAAGCGATCCATCGCGAGTTCCCCGGCAAGATGCTCGCCTACAACTGCAGCCCTTCCTTCAACTGGCAGCGGAAGATGGGCGTGGAGGCGGCGGAGCGCTTCCAGCGCGAACTCGGCGCCATGGGCTACAAGTTCCAGTTCGTCACGCTGGCCGGCTTCCACTCGCTGAACCTCAGCATGTTCAGGCTGGCCCGCGGCTATGCCGAGCGCGGCATGGGCGCCTACAGCGAACTCCAGCAGGCCGAATTCGCCGAGGAGGCCAACGGCTTCACCGCCGTGCGCCACCAGCGCGAGGTCGGCGTCTCCTACTTCGACGCGGTCGCCATGGCGGCGAGCGGCGGCCGGGCGAGCACCACCGCGATGGCCCATTCCACCGAAACCGCGCAGTTCCAGCACGAACCCGCGCACTGACAGGGAGGACGCGATCCATGAGCAACGACCGCCACGACGACGGCCTCGTGCATTCCCATGGCTGGGCCACCGAACCGCCCCGCCGCCCGCAGCCGCGGGTGATCAAGGCCCCGGCCGAGGACCATGACGACGGCCTGGTCCATGCGCATGGCTGGGCCTGCGGGCAGCGCGGCAGGCCCTCGCACTGACGCCGCCCGGCAGGGCTGCGGCTTCCCGGGCGGGCGGCCGCAGCCTTGCGTTACATCAGCGACATCGGGACGAGACGTGCCGATGCTGCGGTCCTCCGGTCAGGAGAACCGCCCCATGACCCAGGCCCGCTATTCCCTTCCGAGCATCGTTCTGCACTGGACGATGGCGCTCGCCATCCTGCTCGCCTGGGCAGGCGTGCAAATGGCCGAGATGCTGCCGCGCGGCGCGGGGAGGGCATTCCTTGTCGGCACGCACGCGCTGTTCGGCCTCGGCGTGCTGGCGCTGCTGCTGCCGCGCATCCTGGCGCGCCTGCTGGGCCCGTCGCCCGGCGCGGCGGAGGGCACGCCGGATTGGGAGGCGCGCCTCGCCCTGGCCGCGCACCTCCTGCTCTACGCCCTGATGGTGGCGCTGCCGCTGAGCGGCGTCGCGACGGCGCTGACCGGCCGCGCGCCTTTCGATGTCCTGGGCCTGCTCACCATACCCAACGCCTTCGCGGGCACCGGCCTGCGCCGCACGGTGAAGGAGGTGCACGAACTGCTCGCCAACGCCATGCTCGCCGCCGTGGCGCTGCATGTCGCGGCGACGCTGTGGCACGCCTTCGTCCGGCGCGACGATGTCGCGGCACGGATGATGCCGCGCCTCGGCCGCCGCGCTACCGGCTGAGGATGGCGTAGTCCTCGCTCGGCCCGGGATCGCCGCGCGCGGCACGGGAGAGATGCGCCTCGATGCGCTCGGCGATGGCGTCGCGGTAGTGCATCGGGTCCCAGTAGTTCAGCGGCTCCCGCGTGATCGGGCTGGCGCGCATGAAGTCGAGCACCACGGCGTTCGGATGCCGGCGCGCGATCTCCGCCACGCGCGCCTTGCAGGCCGCGATCCGGCCCGCGCCCTCGCTGCCCGGCGCGCCCTGCGCGCCGAGCCAGAGCGGCATGAACAATAGCACGAGACGTGTCTCATGCGGCACCTGCGCGACCCGCTCGGCGAGCAGGGCAAGCGGCGGGATCTCCCCCTGCCAGGCGGGCGGCGGCGGCGGGTCCTCCGCGCCGGGCGGGATGGGCGGCAGGCCGCGTGCCGCCCGCGCGGCGTCATAGGCCTCCTCCGGCGGCAGGAAGCGCGTGTAGCCGTCGCGGCCATAGGGCGGCCGCATCAGGCCCGCCAGCACCACCGCCTGCTTCGCCGCCTCCTGGATGGCGTAGAAGGACAGCATCTCCCGGTAGGCCCCCCAGGGCGCGCGGGCATAGAAGGCTTCCGGGAAGGGCCGCGGCGTGTAGCGCTGCAGCGGCCCGGCCTCGCACCAGACGTGATCGAGGCCGATCACCACCGCACGCGGCGCGCGGCGGTGACGCAGGAACACCTCCAGCACGCGGGACTGTTCGTAGGCCGTGGCCGCGTTCATCGAGAGATTCGCGAAGCGCGCGCCGAAGGGCGCGTTCAGCGCCTCCGGCCGCAGCATCCGACTGGTCGAGGTGCCGATGATCGCCGCGTCGAAGCGCGCCTCCCGCGCCAGGCCGGCGAAGGCATAGCGCGCATTGGTCGAGACCGGCGGCCGTTCGGCGGGGATGCGGAAGGGCAGCACGCCCCAGGGGTCCACCAGCACGACGAAGCCGTAGAGCAGCGCGCAGCCCGCCGCCGCCGCCGCGACGGCGCGGAGGAAGAAGCGCCGCCAGGCGGCGGGCGTCTCGGCCTCAGAACTGGAAGTAGATGAACTCACTGGGCGCCCTGGTGCCGGATTGCAGGATGAGGAGCAGCAGCGCGACGCCCACCGGCACCGCGAGCCAAGGGGCGGGGCGCAGCCGCATCAGCGCCGCCTGCTGGCTGGTCGGGCCGAGGAGCGCCGCCGCGCTGCCCGCGAGGAAGGCCGCGAGGTGGTCGAGCTTCACGCCGCCCAGCCCCTCGAGCCCCGCCATGCCGCGCCAGATGGTTATGGCGGTGGCGAAATCCGGTGCTCGGAACAGCACCCAGCCCGCCATCACGAACAGCAGCGTCAGCGCCCAGCCCATCACCGCCGGCATCCGCAGCCCCGCGCGCTGCCAGGCGCCATTGATGGCCAGCGCCACGCCGTGCAGCCCGCCCCAGGCCACGAAGGTCCAGGCGGCGCCGTGCCACAGCCCGGCGAGCAGCATGGTCACCACCACGTTGCGCGCCTGCAGCAGCCCGCCGCCGCGGTTCCCGCCGAGCGGGATGTAGAGGTAGTCGCGCAGGAAGCGCGACAGCGTCATGTGCCATCGCCGCCAGAAGTCGCGGATCGAGGTGGCGCGATAGGGCGCGTCGAAATTGTAGGGCAGGCGCAGCCCGAACATCAGCGCGAGCCCGATCGCCATGTCCGAATAGCCGGAGAAGTCGAAGTAGATCTGCAGCGTGAAGGCCCAGGCCGCGCCCCAGGCTTCCGCCGCGCCGAGCGGCCCCGCCGCGGCCTGCGCGAAGAGCCGGTCCGCCACCTCCGAGACATGGTCCGCGATGAGCAGCTTCTTCGCCGCCCCGATGCAGAACAGCGCGAGCCCGCGCGAGAGGTTCTCCCACATCTCCGCCCGCCGCGGATCGGTGGCGAACTGCGCGATGATCTCGTTGTGCCGGACGATCGGGCCGGCGACGAGTTGCGGGAAGAAGGTGACGAACATGAAGAAGTCGAGCAGCCCGTAGGCGTGCCGGTCCCCCCGCCGCACGTCCATCAGGTAGGAGATCTTCTGGAAGGTGAAGAAGGAGATGCCGAGCGGCAGGATGATGTCGAAGGATGGCGCCGTGGCGCCCAGCACCGCCGCGAAGGAGGCGGCGAAGAAGTTGGTGAACTTGAACACGCCGAGCGTGGCGAGGTTCAGCGCGATGCCGATCGCCGCCCAGTCGCGCCTGGGGTTCGCGATGTGCCAGCGGCCGAACAGCCAGTTCGCGAGCGTCAGCCCGGCGAGCAGCGGCACGAAGCGCACGTCCCAGAAGCCGTAGAAGACGAGCGAGGCCGCCACCGCGACGATCTGCCGCAGCGTACGGCTGCCGGCCGCGGCGTAGTAGAGCGCGAGCGTCACCGGCAGGAACAGCAGGATGAAGGCCTGGCCCTGGAACAGCACGGCGCCGCCCTACCACGGCCCCGGAAGGCTTCCTAGGCCGCCGCCGCGGGCCGTCATCGCGGCGCGATCCGTCGTGATGGCCCAGGGTGATGCCGATGGCGGCGCGGGCATGCGCGTCGCGGCACCGCCCTCGCATCCGCCTTGCCAAGGCTTCGCGGCGCATGGTCCAAAACGGCGGGACCATCCGCGGAACCGCCATGCTCAAGACCGTCGCGGCCTCGTGCCTCTGCCTGCTGCTGCTCGCCGGCGCCCCAACCGCCCAGCCGGCCATGCTGGTGCTCGACGCCTCCGGCTCCATGTGGGCGCGGCTCGATGACCGGCCCCGCATCGCCGTCGCGCAGGACGCGCTGGCCGAGGCGCTGGGCCGCTGGCCCGCCGGCCGGCCGCTCGGCCTCGTGGCCTATGGCCACCGGCGCGCGCAGGATTGCGCGGATGTCGAACTCCTTGTCCCCCCGGCTGCCGCGCCGGCTGCCGTGATCGCCGCCGCCTCCGGCCTCATTCCGCGCGGCCGCACGCCGATGGCCGAGGCGCTGCGCCAGGCCGCCGCCGCCCTGGGCACCGCCGGCGGCAGCGTCATCCTGGTCTCGGACGGCATCGAGACCTGCCACCCCGACCCCTGCGCCGTCGCGCAGGAACTCGCGCGCGGCAATCCGCGGCTGGTGGTGCACGGCATCGCATTCGCGCTCGGCGATCCCACCGGCCTCGCGCAGCTCCGCTGCATGGCGGAGGCGACCGGCGGGCGTGCCTTCACCGCCCGCGACGCCGCCGAGCTGACGGAAGCCCTGGCCCGCGCCGCCGCCGCATCCGCGCCGGGCCCGCGCGCCGCCGCGCCGCGCGCCGAGCCGGTGCCGCCGCCGCGCCTGACCGTCACCCTGCGCCTCTGCGAGGGGTGCGACCCGATCAATGGCGAGGCGCGCATCCTGCTCCGCCGCGGCGACACGCTGATCGCCACCGATGGCGACCCCTTCGGCCGCTTCTTCGACCTGCCCGCAGGCGTTTACACGGTCCAGGCCGAGACCCCGCTGTTCCGCCGCCCGCCCGTGCTCGTGACGCTGGAGGCGAGCGGCATCGGCCGTGCCGAGATCATCCTCGATGCCGGCTGGCTGGTCGCCGATGTCCGCACCGAGCCCTCGGGCCACGACGTGACGGACAGCGTCCGCCTCGAATGGCGGCCCCTCGCGCCGCTGCCCGAGGAGCAGCGCGGCACCGCCGCGCGCCCGTCAGGATCCGCTTTCCTGGTGCCCGCGGGGCGGCACGGCCTCCTGGCGCGGACCGGCAATGCGGAGGCCGCCGCCGAGGCGGAGGTCGCCGCCGGCGAGACGGTGGTGCTGCGACTGCCCATCCGCTTCGGCACCCTCGCCCTCCGCCGCGAGGGCTTCGGCCCGGCCATGCCGCGCGTGACCATCACGCCGGAGAATGCCGACACGCCGGTCTTCGACGACCGTCCGGAGGAGGAGGTGGCGATGATCCGCCTCGCCCCGGGGACCTATGCCATCGCCGCCGAGCAGGAAGGCCGCGAGGGGAACGCCCTCGCCGAGATCGAGAGCGAGGCGACGGTGGAGATCACCGTCAGCGCCGCCGAATAGCGCAGCCGTCGTCGTCATGCCCGCCGGATGGCGGGCGCGCGAGCGGCCGCAGGGGAAGGCCGGTCCTGCGGGCCTTGGGATCGTGCCTTCAACGGCGCGGCGCCGGAGGGCGGAAGGCCGGCCCCTCCGCCCGCTTGCCTCACTCGATCGTCTCGAGCAGTTCGCACAGCGTCGCGCAGCGCGGCGCGAGGTCGCGCCAGAGGATGTGCTCGTGGGGCGCATGCGCGCCCGCGCCCGTGCAGCCGAGGCCATCGAGCGTCGGGATGCCCATCGCCGCGGTGAAGTTGCCGTCCGAGCCGCCGCCGCGATGCATCTTCGGCAGGTCGTAGCCGTGCTTCGCCGCAATGCCGCGGGCCATCTCGTGCAGCGCCGCGATCTCCGGCGTCTCGACCATGGGCGGGCGGTTCATGCCGCCCTCGACCTCGATGCGGATGCCATCCGCCTCGCCCGCCATGGCGTGGATCAGGCGCTCGATGCGCTCGCCCTCGGGGACGGAGGTGACGCGGCAGTCGATCTCGCAGCCCGCCTCGGGCGGCACCACATTCGGGCGCGTGCCGCCCCAGATGGGCGCGACATTGGTGGTGGTGCCGGAGGCGAGGTCGGTCAGCGCGTGGATCTCGAGGATCTTCCGCGCCAGCGGCACAACCGCCGAGCGCCCGTCCTGCCAGTTGCCCCCGGCATGGGCCGAGACGCCATGCACCTTCATCACGAAGCGGCCGACGCCCTTGCGCGCGGTGACGCAGGCCCCGCCCGCCCCGGCCGGTTCCGGGATCAGCACGGCGCGCGCGCCCGTCGCGGCGCGCTCGATCGGCGCGCGGGAGGTCGGGCTGCCCACCTCCTCGTCCGGCGTCAGCAGCAGGATGATGGGGCGCTTCGTCTTCACCTTCTGGCGCAGGATCTCGCGCACCGAATGGAAGGCGGAGAAGGAGCCCGCCTTCATGTCGTAGATGCCGGGGCCATGCGCCTTCTCCCCCTCCACCCTCCAGGGCATGGAGGAGGCGAGGGTGCCGTGGTCCCACACCGTGTCGAGATGCCCGGCCACCACCACCGGCGGCCCCTCCCCCGGGGTGCGCGCGATCAGGGTGTCGCCGTAGCCGTCCCGGCCGGGGATGCGCTCGATCGCGGCACCCACCGCCCGCAACTCGGCCTCGGCCTTGCCGATCAGCCCGTTCACCGCGGCCGCGTCCGTGGTCGGCGTCTCGTGCAGCACCCAGCCCTTGAGTTCCTCGAGCAGGCGTTCGGAGGTGCCGATCTCGGTGCGTGGCATGCGACCTGTCCCCTTGGCGAAGAAGCCCCGGCTTCTGGCAGCGGGGTTTTCCCTTGTCCATCCCGCCCCGCGCCGGTAACGACCCCGCCGCAGCGCACAACGGGGACCGCCACCGCCCATGTACGAGCTCTACTTCTTCGAGGACCTCTCGGTCGGGCTGACCGCGAGGTTCTCCAAGACCATCACCGAGGCCGACATCGTCCTCTTCGCCGCCGTCACCGGCGACACCAACCCGATGCACCTCGATGCCGAATACGCCGCCGGCAGCATCTTCAAGGAGCGCATCGCCCACGGCATGCTCGCCGCCGGCCTCATCACCAAGGTGCTCGGCACCCAGCTCCCCGGCCCCGGCACCATCTACATGTCCCAGTCGCTGCGCTTCCGCGCCCCGGTGAAGATCGGCGAGACCGTCACCGCCACCGTCGAGGTGACGGCCCTGCACCCCGAGAAGCACCGCGCCACCCTGCGCACCGTCTGCACCGTGAGGGGCGAGCCGGTGCTGGAGGGCGAGGCCTATGTCTCCGTGCCCTCCCGCGCCTCCCGCGCGAAGGCGGCGGCGGACTAGAGCCCATGCGCCGCGTATGCGTCTTCTGCGGCTCGGCCGCCGGCGCGCGCCCCGACTACGCGCGCGAGGCCGAGGCCCTCGGCCGCGCCATCGCCGCGCGCGGCATGGGCCTCGTCTTCGGCGGCGGCGCGGTGGGGCTGATGGGCATCGTCGCCCGCGCCGCGCAGGCCGCCGGGGCGCCGGTCACGGGCATCATCCCGCACGGGCTGGTGGCGCGCGAGGCCGGCGCGCGCGACCTCGCGGACCTGCGCATCGTGGACTCCATGCACGAACGCAAGGCGCTGATGGCCGAGCTCTCGGACGGCTTCGTCGTTCTGCCCGGCGGCTTCGGCACGCTGGAAGAAGCGGTCGAGGCCCTCACCTGGCTGCAACTCGGCATCCACCGCAAGGGCGTGGTCTTCGTCAACACGCTGGGCTTCTGGTCGCGGCAGATGGCGATGCTCGACCACATGGTCGCGGAAGGCCTGCTCAGGGCCGAGATGCGCCCCATGGCGATGCTCGCGCCCGATGCCGAGGCCGCGCTCGACGCGCTCGCCGCCTTCGTGCCGCCCGAGGTGCCGCGATGGCTCCGGCCAGGGGAGGCGTGAGCCGGCGGGAGAAGGGCACTTCTCCCCCCGGCCCTCCCTCGACCTTCCTTGACGTTCAGGGACTGACGGCGATGCATGGCGCCGGGCATCGGGGACAGGGCCGAAGGGGCCGGGTTGCGGCATGATCATCCAGACTTGGCACCACATCCCGAAGGAGGCCCGGGGCGCGGCCATCGCGCTCGGCAACCTCGACGGCGTGCATCTCGGCCACCGCGCCGTGCTGCACGCCGCCCACGCCGCGCGCCCCGACCTGCCGCTTGCGGCCCTCACCTTCGAGCCCCACCCGCGCGAGCATTTCCGCCCCGACGATCCGCCCTTCCGCCTCACGCTCCTGCCCGCCAAGGCGGCGGCGCTCAAGGATGCCGGCGCCACCTTCGTCTTCGCCCTGCCCTTCGACGACGCCTTCGCCGCCATGACGGCGGAGGATTTCGTCGAGCACGTCCTGCATCGCGGCCTCGGCGCGCGGCACCTCGCCTGCGGCCCCGACTTCGCCTTCGGCCACCGCCGCGGCGGCGATGTCGCCTTCCTCCAGCGCGAGGCCGAGCGCCGCGGCATGGGCCTGACCGTGGTGCCCCCGCTGCTCGACGGATCCGAGCCCATCTCCTCCACGCGCATCCGCCGCCTGCTGCAGGACGGCTACCCCGACCGCGCCGCCGAGAAGCTCGGCCGCCCGTGGGAGATCCGCGGCACCGTCGTGCATGGCGACAAGCTCGGCCGGGTGCTCGGCTGGCCCACCGCGAACATCTGGCTCGGCCGGCACCTCGAACCCGCCCGCGGCGTCTATGCGGTCACGGTCGGCCTGCCCGGCGGGCGGGAGGCCAAGGGCGTGGCGAATGTCGGCCGCCGCCCCACCCTCGGCGGCGATCCCGAGACGCGGCTCGAGACCCACATCTTCGACTTCGAGGGCGATCTCTATGGCCAGGAGATCGGCGTGCGCCTGATCCGCTTCCTGCGCCCCGACGCGAAGTTCGCCGGCCTCGACGAACTGAAGGAGGCCATCGCGCGCGATGTGGAGGATGCACGCGCAGCCCTGGGTTGAAGCCCGCGCGCCATGTGACAAAAGGCGCACCGCCGAATGGCGCGCAGGCGTAGTGTTCCGCCCGCTCACCGACGCGGGAGGCGTGCCATGCGGTCGTTCCCTCTCCTCAGCTTGGGGATTCGCGTCCTGGTCGCCGCGCCCTGCGTTCTTGCCGCGCCGCAGTTCGCCGAAGCGCAGGACCGATTCGCCGCCGTGAGCCTCTTGTGGGTGCGCGCGCAGGCGCAAGCGGGGGCGGGGCAGGGCTGTGCCCGGCTGCTGATGCTGAACCTGCCCGGAGCCTGGTCCGCCGGCGATGCGGCGGTCATCCTGTTCGCCGAGGACGATGCCGCCCTTCGCGCGCAGCGCCACCTGACGGCCGCCCTGCTGCAGGAAGCGGCCGCCGTCCTGGAGTTTCCCTCAGGCCCCGCCGAAGGCTGCGCGCTGCGCGAGAGCGACCAGGTGGGTGAGGTCCTGGGTGCGCTGCAGGACCTGGGCGTGCAGGTCGGCGCCGGTCTCGTCGTCGCCATCGGTGTGGGCCAGGCCGGCCCGGCCGCTCTGGCCGCGGCGCAGGAGGAGGTGGCCGGGCGCTACCTCGGCCCCGCCGGCCCGCGCCTTGCCGCCGGCATGGCCTTGCCGGAGGGGGCGCCCCCCGCCTTCGCCGCCGGCCCGCCGCCGCCGCTGACCGAAGGCTGGCGCCTGCGCGCGCCCTTGTTGTGCGACGCCGTGGGTGCCGCGACGGGCGGGCCGGCCGTGGCCCAGGCCTGCCGCGCCGCCCTCGTCCCGCCGCTCCACCTCAGCCGCGCCGCCGCGCCCTGACCGCGCCGGAGGCGGCTTGACGCGCCGCCGGGTGCCTCCGCATATGCGGGCCATGGCCTGGAACGCGCCTGCGCGAATTACCGTCCCGGCCCTCCGCTGAGGGCCGGGTCCGTCTGCGCGCACATCCCACGACACGCCGCCCGCCCCATCCCGCCAGGCGCCCGGCGCACCGAGACAGGCACCGATGACCGACAGCCCCGCCGAGGCCCGCGACTATCGCGGCACCGTCTTCCTGCCCAAGACGTCCTTCCCGATGAAGGGCGACCTGCCGAAGCGCGAGCCCGCCATGCTCGAACGCTGGGCGCGGCTGAACATCTGGGAGAGGCTGCGCGCGCAGTCGAAGGGCCGCGAGACCTTCGTGCTGCATGACGGCCCGCCCTACGCCAACGGCAACCTCCATATCGGCCACGCGCTGAACAAGATCCTCAAGGACGTCATCAACCGCGCCGCGCAGATGGCCGGCAAGGATGCGAACTACGTCCCCGGCTGGGACTGCCACGGCCTGCCGATCGAATGGAAGGTCGAGGAGGAATACCGCGCCAAGGGCCGCGACAAGGACGCGGTGCCGGTGCTCGACTTCCGCGCCGAATGCCGCGCCTATGCGCAGCACTGGCTCGATGTGCAGCGGGAGGAGTTCATCCGCCTCGGCGTCTTCGGCGACTGGGCCAACCGCTACGCCACGATGGATTTCGACTCCGAGGCGGCGATCGCGGGCGAGATCGGCAAGTTCCTGCTCAACGGCTCGCTCTATCGCGGGCTGCGGCCCGTGATGTGGAGCCCGGTGGAAAAGACCGCTCTCGCCGAGGCCGAGATCGAATACCACGACCATGTCAGCCCGACGCTGCACGCGAAGTTCCGCATCCTGAAGGCGGCCGCGAAGGATCTGCTGGGCGCGGATGTGGTGATCTGGACCACCACGCCCTGGACCATGCCGGGCAACCGCGCCGTCGCCTACGGGCCCGAGGTCGACTACGCGCTGCTGCATGTGGAAGGCGTGGCCGAGGGCTCGCTGCTCAAGGTCGGCGACCGGCTGCTGGTGGCGCTGCCGCTGCTGCCCGGCTTCGAGAAGGAGGCCGGCATCGGCGCGCACACCGTCCGCCGCGTGCTGAAGGGCGCCGAGCTCGAAGGCGCCATCGCCGCCCACCCGCTGCGCGGCCGCGGCTACGATTTCGACGTGCCGCTCCTGCCCGGCGATTTCGTCACCACCGAGGCCGGCACCGGCTTCGTGCACATCGCCCCCGGCCATGGCGAGGACGACTTCAACCTCGGCCGGCAGTTCGGCCTGCCCATCCCCGAGACGGTGAACGACGACGGCACCTTCACCATGCACGCGCCGGGCTTCGAGGGGCTGCACGTCTTCAAGGCCCACACCGCGATCTACGCGGCGATGCGCGAGGCCGGCACGCTGGCCGCGACCGGCAAGCTCACGCATTCCTACCCGCATTCCTGGCGCTCCAAGAAGCCGGTGATCTTCCGCACGACGCCGCAGTGGTTCATCGGCATGGATGACGCGAACGCCATCCGCGCGAAGGCGCGCGAGGCCATCGCGCGCACGCATTTCGTGCCCGAGGCCGGGCGCAACCGGCTCGATTCCATGATCGCCGCGCGGCCGGACTGGTGCATCTCCCGCCAGCGCGCGTGGGGCGTGCCGATCCCGGTCTTCGTGTCGAAGCAGTCGGGCGAGCCGCTGCGCGACCCCGCCATCATCGAACGCGTGGTCGAGGCCTTCCGCGCCGAGGGCGCGGATGCCTGGTACAAGCCGGGCGCTGCGGCGCGCTTCCTCGGCCCCGACCGCGACCCCGCGCTCTACGAGCAGGTGATGGACATCGTGGATGTCTGGTTCGAATCAGGCTCCACCCACGCCTTCGTCCTGCGCCAGCGCGGCCTGCCCTTCCCGGCGGACCTCTATCTCGAGGGCTCCGACCAGCATCGCGGCTGGTTCCATTCCTCGCTGCTCGAAAGCGTGGGCACCAACGGCGTCGCCCCCTTCAAGGCGGTGCTGACGCACGGCTTCACGCTCGATGAGCAGGGCCGGAAGATGTCGAAGTCGCTGGGCAACACCACCGCCCCGCAGGACGTGCTGAAGCAGTACGGCGCGGACATCCTGCGCCTGTGGGTGATGAACACCGACGTCACCGAGGACCAGCGCATCGGCCCCGAAATCCTGAAGCAGCAGGCGGAGCTCTATCGCCGCATCCGCAACACGCTGCGCTGGCTGCTCGGCAGCCTGGACGGGTTCAGCGATGCGGAGACCGTGCCCTATGCCGAACTGCCCGAGCTCGAACGCTGGGTGCTGCACCGGCTGACGGAACTCGACGCCCGCATCCGCCGCGCGGTCGAGACGCATGACTGGACCGGCGTCTATCCCGAGATCCACCATTTCTGCGCCACCGACCTCAGCGCCTTCTACTTCGACATCCGCAAGGACGCGCTCTACTGCGACCGCCCGGACAGCGCCCGCCGCCGCGCCGCACGCACGGTGCTGGACGTGCTGCACCGCTGCCTGTGCAAATGGCTCGCCCCGGTGCTGGTCTTCACCGCCGAGGAAGCCTGGCTCGCCCGCTTCCCGGACGAGGAAGGCAGCGTCCACCTGCTCGACTTCATGTTCGTCCCCGAAGGCTGGAAGGACGAGGCGCTGGCGGCGAAATGGGCGCGCATCCGCGAGCTGCGCGGCCTGGTGACGGCGGAGCTCGAGAAGGCGCGCGCCGCGGGCACCATCGGTTCGAGCCTGCAGGCCGCGCCCGGCCTCTGCCTCGCCGGGCCCGATGCCGGCCTCCTCGCGCCCGAAGCCTGGGCGGAGGTGGCGATCACCTCCGGCTTCGCGGTGCTGGCCGCGCCGGAGGGTGCCGCGCCCTCCGCCGCCTTCGCCCCCGCGCCCGGGGCGAAATGCGCGCGCTGCTGGCGCGTCCTGCCCGAGGTCGGCAGGTCCGCGAAACACCCCACCCTCTGCCTGCGCTGCGAGGATGCGGTGGAGTCGCAGGCATGAGGCGCCCGCGCGCGCCGCGGGCCGCCTGACCTTGCGCGCGGGTCTTCTCGCCGCGCTGGCCGTCGCCCTGCCCGACCAGGCGGCGAAGCTCTGGGCCATCGCCGCCGCGCCGCCCCCGCCCGGCTGGCCGCTGCCGCTGCCCGAGGGCATGCCCTTCGGCCTCAGCCTCGCCCTCGTGCACAATCCGGGGATCTTCCTCGGCACGCTGCTGCCCGCGGGCGGCTGGCCGCAGTTCATGGTGCTCACGCTGGTCGTGCTCGTCGCCGTGGTCATGCTGCTGCGCATGGTCGGCTCGCGCCGCGTGCTGCTGAACATCGGCCGCGGCCTCGTGGTCGGCGGGGCGGCGAGCAACCTCGCGGACCGGATGCGCCTCGGCTCGGTGGTGGACTACCTCGTGATCCGCCGCGGCGACATCGGCATCGCCATCAACCTCGCCGACCTCGCCATCATCGGCGGCGCGGCGCTGATGATCGGCTGGGCCGCCACCCACGCCCTGACCGGCAGGGCCGCCGCATGAGCCTGCGCCTCGGCCTGCCGGTCGCCGCCGGCATCCTCGCCGCCGACCAGGCGAGCAAGTGGTGGATCCTGGAAGTGGCCCGCCTGCCCGCGGTGCAGCACATCCCGCTGCTCTCGGCCGGGCCGTTCGGGCTCGACCTCACCATGGTGTGGAACCGGGGTGTCACCTTCGGCCTGCTCTCGGGCGAGGGGTCGTGGCATCACCTCGCGCTGGCGCTGCTCGCCGCGGCCATTGCCGCCTTCCTGCTGCGCTGGATGGCGCGGGCCGAGAACCGGCTGACCGCCATCGCCCTCGGCGCGGTGGTGGGCGGGGCGGTCGGCAATGTCATCGACCGCATCCGTTTCGGCGCGGTGGTGGATTTCGTGGATGCCCACGCCTGGGGCTGGCACTGGTATGTGTTCAACGTGGCGGACGCCGCCATCGTCTGCGGCGTCGCCGCCCTGGTCGCGGATGCCTTGTTCCGGCCCAAGCCCGGGCCTAAGGAGGGGCCATGAGGAAGCGCCTGTCCCCCACCCTCGCCGCGCTCGCCCTGGCCGCGCTCCTGCCGGCCTGCGGCGACAACACCGCCCGCAGCCTGGGGCTGGTGCGCGACGCGCCGGACGAATTCCAGGTCACCACCCGCGCGCCGCTCTCCATGCCGCCGGACATGACCACCCTGCCCACGCCGCGCCCCGGCGCGCCGCGCCCGCAGGAACGCTCAGCCCGCGAACAGGCCGAGGCGCTGCTGGTCCCCGGCCTCTCGCTCGACGACCCGCGCCGCGCCCCGGGCGTGCGCCAGAGCGTGGGCGAGACGGCCCTGCTCCAGCGCGCCGGCCCCGACGTGCCGGACGACATCCGCCGCCGCGTGGACGAGGAGAGCCTGCGCCTCGACCAGCCGAGCCGCACCCTCGCGGACCGGCTGATCTTCTGGCGCGACCCGCCGCCGCCCGGCACCGCCGTGGACCCCGAGCGCGAGGCCCAGCGCCTGCGCGAGAACGCCGCCCTCGGCCGCGACGCCGGGGCCGGCGCGACGCCGGTGGTCCAGCCGCGCCAGCGCAGCCTGCTGGAACGCCTCGGCTTCTGAGGGGCGGCGGCAGGTCCGCCGTCGCCTTACGGTTTCGTAGGGCCGCTTCCCCTGCCGGGGGCGCGGCCCCATCTGCCCGGACATGCCGCTCATCACCCGACGCCACACCCTCGCCGCGGCCGCCGCGGCCATCGCCGCCACGCCGCTCGGCCGCGCCGCCGCCCAGGCGCCGGCCCCCGCGGCCGACCGCCCGCTGTTCGGCGCCAGGCTCTGGCGGCTGCCGAACGGCCTCTCGGTCGCCTTCGTCGAGAACCGCCGCGCCCCGGTGGTCGCGCAGTATCTCTACTACGCCGCCGGCGGCGGGGAGGACCCGCCCGGCCGCTCGGGCGTGGCGCATTTCCTCGAGCACATGATGTTCAAGGGCAGCCCGAACGTTCCCTCGGGCGCCTTCTCCCGCCGCGTCTCGCGCGAAGGCGGCAACGACAACGCCTTCACCTCGCGCGACGTGACCGCATACTTCCAGCAGGTCGAGGCCTCCCGCCTGCCGCTCGTCATGGCGATGGAGGCCGACCGCTTCGCCGCCGCGCTGATCCCGCAGGACGAGTTGGAAAGCGAGCGCAACGTCATCCTCGAGGAGCGCCGCCAGCGCACCGACAGCACCCCCCGCGGCCGCTTCGGGGAGGCCTTCCGCGCCGCGCTCTGGGGCCCGCAATCCTGGCCCGGCCGGCCGATCATCGGCTGGGAGGAGGAGATCCGCGCCACCACCCGCGACGACCTGCTGGGCTTCTACGACCGCTTCTACGCGCCCTCCAACGCCACGCTCGTCATCGCCGGCGCGGTGGAGGAGGGGCTGCTGCGTGCGCTGGTCGAGGAGCATTACGGCCGCGCCCCCGCCCGCCCCGGGGCCGGCAGGGCGCGCCCCGTCCCGGCGGACCTCCCGCACGAGCCACGCCTGCTCCGCCGCGACCCTCAGGCGCGCGAGGCGGTGATGATGCGCGCCTGGAAGGCCCCCTCGCTCACCACGCCCGAGGCGCGCCACGCCCTGCCGCTCGAGGTGCTGGCCCATCTGCTCGGCAGCGGGCAGGGCTCGCGGCTCCATGCCGCCCTGGTCGAGGCCGGCCTCGCGGTCGCCGCCGGCGCCTCCTATGACGGGGAGGCATCGGGCATCACGGAGTTCACCTTCTGGGCCATGCCCCGCCGCGGCGTCAGCCCCGAGCGGCTGGAACAGGAGGCCGCCGCCGTGCTCGCCCGCCTGCTGCAGGACGGCCCGACCGAGGCCGAGGTGGCGCGCTCGACCCGCCAGCTCTCCGCCGGCGCGCTGCTGGCGCTCGATTCCTTCGGCGCCGCGCCGCGCATGCTGGGCGGCGTCCTCGCCATCGGGCTGCCCGCCGATGTGGTGGAGTTCTGGCCCGCCCGCCTGCGCGCCGTGACGCGCGAGCAGGTCGAGCAGGCCGCGCGCGCCGTGCTCGGCGCGGCGCCGAACACCACCGGCTGGCTGCTGCCGGAGGCCGCGTGATGGCCGCCCCCTTCACCCTGCCCATCCAGGTCGTCGAGGCCGGCCGCCACTCCGCCTGGCTGGTCGAGGACCATACCGTGCCGGTCGTCTCCCTCGCCTGGTCCTGGCCGGGCGGGGCGGCGCTCGACCCCGCGGGCGGGGAGGGCACCGCGGCGCTGGCCGCCGCCATGCTCACCGAGGGGGCGGGGGACATGCCGGCCCTCGCCTTCGCCGATGCGCTGCGGGATTCGGCCATCCAGCTCGGCTTCACCGCCGGGCGGGACAGTTTCGAGGGCAGTTTCCGCTGCCTCGCGGACGCGCTGCCCGAGGCACTGCGCCTCGCCCGCCTCGCCATGACCGCCCCGCGCCTCGACGCCGAGGCGCTGGAGCGGGTCCGCGCCCGCGCCGTGGCCGCCGCGCGGCAGGCGCTCGAATCCCCGCGCGGCCAGGCCGGGCGCGCCTTCTGGGCCGCCGCCTTCCCGGGCCATCCGGCCGGGCGCCCGGCCACCGGCACGGCGGAGAGCCTCGCCGCCGTGCCGCCCGAGGCCATCCGCGCCGCGCTTGCCGGGCAGATCCGCCGCGACGGGCTGCTCGTCGCCGCCTCCGGCGCCATCCGCCCGGAGGCGCTGGCGCGGCTGCTCGCCGAGCTCTTCGGCCCGCTGGCCGAGGGCGCGCCCGAGGCGCCGCCGCCGCTGCCCGCCTTCGCCTCCTTCGGGCGCAGCGTGGTGCCGGTGGCCGCGCCGCAGTCCCAGGTGGTGATCGGCCAGCCCGGCATCCCCCCGCAGGACCCGGACTGGGAGGCCGCGCAGGTCGTGCTGCGCATCCTCGGCGGGGGCGGCTTCTCCTCCCGGCTGATGGAGGCGGTGCGCGTGCAGCGCGGCCTGACCTACGGCATTGGCGTCGGCCTCGACACGCTGTTCCGCGGTGGCGTCATCACCGGCGCCTTCGCCACCGAGAATGCCCGCGTCGCCGAGGCGCTGGAGGTCTCCAAGGCGGTCTGGGCCGAGCTCGCCGCGCAGGGCCCGAGCGCCGCCGAGGTGGAGGAGGCGGTCGCCTATCTCACCGGCTCGCTGCCGCTGCAGTTCACCGACAGCCGGCGCATCGCCGCCACGCTGCTGGCGATGCGGCGGAACGACCGTCCGCTCGACTGGCTGAACGGCCGCACCGCGCGGCTCGAGGCCATCACCGCCGCCGAGGCCAGGCGCGTGGCGGCCTCGCTGCTCAAGCCCGAGGCGCTGGCCGTGACCATCGCGGGGCAGCCCGTGGGGCTGTAAGCACGGCGCGCGGGGCCGGCGGGGCCGCCGCGCGCCACACGCGGCCCCGATGGCCGGCAGGGCAGGGCCGAACCTGGCGGAGGCGGGCAATCAGCCGCAATCGTGGAAGCCGCCCCCCGGCAGCGGCGCGAGCTCCAGGATGCCCAGCACCCGGAATCCGTCCGGCCCGCCGGGCGCGATCACCAGCGCCGCGCCCTCGGGGAAGGCGCGGCCGCCCACCGCATCGCCCGCCACCATGATCGCCGGCGTCCGGTGGCCCACCAGCACGCGGTTCACCCCCGCCGGCACCGGCTCGGCGAAGAGCCGCCGGTGCTCGGCCAGCACCCAGGAGAGGCGCGGCCCGGCATAGTCGTCGGCCAGCAGCCCGTCCGTCACCCGCACCCGCGCCGCGCCGAAGGCGTGCTCGGCCGTGTCCCGGGCGCGATAGACCGGCCCCGCCAGCACCGGGAAGGCCACCGGCACGCCGAGCGCGGCGAGCCTCTGGCCGATCCGCGCCGACTGCGCCCGCCCCTCGGCCGAGATGTTGCGCTGCCCGGCGCGGTCGCCGATGCGGTAGGTGATGTCGCAGTTCTCCCCGCGCGTGTCGGCATGGCGGAAGAACAGCACATGCCCGCCGCCGCGCAGCGCCGCGACCAGCGCCGCGCCCTCGGCCGATTCGGGCACCATCGCGCGCAGGCGCTCCGCCCCCGCCGGCGCGGGCAGGGCGAGGAGCGCAGCCAGGACCAGGACGGGACGACGCCTCATGCGCGGGATGTGCCCCCGGTCTGACGCGCCGCCAACCCCGTGGCACAATGGCGTAAGGCTGATGACGGCGCGGCCTCCGCCGGCCGGGTGACAGGGCAAGGGTCCGCGCGCGGCCGCCCCGCCCGCTTCCCCGGGTCCGGCTCGGGGCCCGCCGCCCTCACGCCGTGGAAAGGGAGAACGATGCCGGACACGCACGCGGATGCCGCCTGGGCCGAACTCGACCGCCTCGCCCGCGAACCCGGCGCGGGCGCCATCCGCGCCCTCTTTGCCGCCGACCCCGACCGCGCCGCCCGCATGACCCACCGGGCGGGGGATATCCTGCTCGACCTCTCGCGCAGCGCCGTCTCCCCGGCCGTGCTCGAGGCCCTGCTCGCGCTCGCCGAGGCCACCGGCGCGCCCGGCTTCCTCGCCGCCATGGCGCGGGGGGAGGCGGTGAACGCCACCGAGCGCCGCGCCGCGCTGCACATGGCCCTGCGCGCGCCCGAGGGCGTGCGCATGCGCGCGGGCGAGGAGGACGCCTCCGCCGCCGTGCACGGCACACTCGCCGCCATGCGCCGCTTCACCGCGCAGGTGCATGACGGCACGCTGCGCGGCGCGACCGGGGCGCGCTTCACCGACGTGCTGAACATCGGCATCGGCGGCTCCGACCTCGGCCCGGCCATGGCCGCGCGCGCGCTCTGGACGCCGGTCGCGCCGATGCGCGCGCACTACCTCGCCAATGTGGACGCCCATGCCTTCGAGGAGATCCGCGCCCGGCTCGATCCCGCGCGCACGCTGGTCCTCGTCGCCTCCAAGACCTTCACGACGCAGGAGACGATGGCCAATGCCGCCCTCGCCCGCGCCTGGCTCGCCCAGGCGCTGGGGGAGGCCTGCGCCGGCGCGCATCTCGCCGCGCTCTCGACCAACCTCGAGGCGACCGCCGCCTTCGGCATCGCCCCCGACCGCGTCTTCGGCTTCCGCGACTGGGTGGGCGGGCGCTTCTCGATGTGGAGCGCGATCGGCCTGTCGCTGGCGCTGGCGCTGGGCTGGGAGGCCTTCGCCCGGCTGCTGGCCGGCGCGCGCATGATGGACGAGCACGCGCTGACCGCCGCCCCCGGGCGCAACCTGCCCCTGCTGCTCGCGCTCGCCGAGGTCTGGCATGTCAACGGCCTCGGCTATCCCGCGCGCGCCGTGCTGCCCTATGACGAGCGGCTCGCGCGCTTCCCCGCCCATCTCCAGCAGCTCGAGATGGAGAGCCTCGGCAAGGCCGTCCGCGCCGACGGCACGCCCGCGCCGCGCGCCACCGGGCCCGTCGTCTTCGGCGAGCCCGGCACCAACGCGCAGCATTCCTTCATGCAGCTCATCCACCAGGGCCCGCGCCCGGTGCCGGTGGACTTCATCCTGGTCGCGCGGCCCGACCACCCCCATGCGGAGAGCCACCGCACGCTGCTCGCCAACGGCCTCGCCCAGGCCGAGGCGTTGCTGCACGGCAAGGACGCCGCCGCCGTGGCCGCCGAGATGCGCGCCGCCGGCGCGGCGGAGGCGGAAATCGCCCGCCTGCTGCCGCACCGCGTCTTCACCGGCGACCGGCCGAGCGTCACCATCCTGCTGCCGCGCCTCGATCCCGGCACGCTCGGCCAGCTCGTCGCGCTCTACGAGCACAAGGTCGCCTGTCTCGGCGCGCTGTGGGGCATCAACCCCTTCGACCAGTGGGGCGTGGAGCTGGGCAAGCAGCTCGCGGGCGGCACGCTCGCGGCGCTGGAGGGCCGCGCCAGGGCGAAGGACCCGGCGACCGCGGCGCTGGTCGCGGAGATCGGGCGGCTCGCCGCGCAACCCTAGGCGCGCGAGCGGGGCGGCGCGGCTGCCGGCGGCCCGGCGGGGGGAAGCCCGGCGCCGCGCGTGCTAGGCTTCGCCCATGTCCGCCGCCGAGACCGAGTCGCCCCCGCGCCCGGTCATCCGTCGCCTGTCCGAGACCACGGCCAACCGCATCGCCGCCGGCGAGGTGGTGGAGCGCCCCGCCGCGGCCGTGAAGGAACTGGTCGAGAACGCCCTCGATGCCGGGGCGGCGCGCGTCGCCGTGCTGCTCGAAGGCGGCGGGATGGACCGCATCCTGGTCGAGGATGACGGGCACGGCATGGGCACCGCCGACCTCGCGCTGGCGGTGGAACGCCACGCCACCTCCAAACTGCCCGAGGAGGCGACGCTGTTCCGCATCGCCACCCTCGGCTTCCGGGGCGAGGCGCTGCCCTCCATCGGCGCGGTGGCGCGGCTGTCCATCACCTCCCGCCCCCCGGGCGGGGCGGCGCACCGCATCACGGTGGAGGGCGGGCGCGTCGGGCCCGTCACCCCGGCCGCCGGCGCGCCGGGCACGCGGGTCGAGGTGCGCGACCTCTTCTTCGCCACCCCCGCCCGGCGCAAGTTCCTCCGCCAGCCGCGCACCGAGGCCGAGCACGCCATCGAGGCCGTCCGCCGCCTCGCGCTCGCCTGGCCCGCCGTCGCCTTCCGCGTCGAGGCGGATGGGCGGGAGGCGCTGAACCTGCCCGCGACCGACTGGGAAAGCCGCATCCGCCAGGTGCTCGGCCCCGATTTCGCCGCCGCCGCGGTGCCGGTGGAGGCGGTGGGCATCGCCCTCGACCTGCGCGGCCTCGCCGCCCTGCCCTCCTACACGCGCCCGACCACGGCGGGGCAGCATCTCGTGGTGAACCGCCGGCCGGTGCGCGACCCGCTGCTGCGCGTGGCGCTGCGCGTCGCCTACCGGGACGTGATCGGCCAGGGCCGCCACCCCGCCGCCGCGCTGTTCCTCGACCTCCCGCCCGAGAGCGTGGACGTGAACGTCCATCCGATGAAGACCGAGCTGCGCTTCCGCGAGGCCGATTCGGTGCGCGGCACGCTGATCAACGCGCTGCGCCGGGCGCTGGCGGTCGGCGCCGGCGCGGCGGTGGCGGTGCCGGGCTTCGTGCCCGCCGACGGGCGCGGCTGGGCCGCGCCGGGCGGGCAGCCGGGGCGCGCCGGAGACGCCTGGAGCCCCGCCGCGCCGGCCTGGCCCGCCGCAACAGAGGCGGGCGCCCCCGCGGCAGACCGGCAGGATGCCTCGCCCGCCGCCGGGCATTCCTGGCCGGCCGCCGCCTGGCCCGCCCCGCCGGGCTTCGCCGAGGCCCTGCCCGCCGCCGTGCCGCATGCACCGGCCCTCCAGCGCGCCCTCGGCCTCGCGCCCCCGCCGCCGCGCCCCGCCGCCCAGCCGGAGCGCGCGCCCGAGGCGCAGCCGCTCGGCCGCGCGCTCGCCCAGATCCTCGAGACCTACATCCTCGCCGAAGCGCCGGACGGCGCGCTGATCCTGGTGGACCAGCACGCCGCGCATGAGCGCCTGACGCATGAGGCCCTCGCCGCGCAGCTCCTCGAGGGCGGGGTGCGCGCCCAGCCGCTGCTGCTGCCGGCCGTGGTGGACCTGCCGCCCGCCGACGCGGCGCGCCTGCTGGCCGAGGCGGAGGCGCTGGCGCGGCTCGGCCTCGAGATCGAATCCTTCGGCGGCGCCGCCGTGCTGGTGCGCGCCCTGCCCGCGCTGCTGGGCGCGCCCGACCCCGCGCCGCTGCTCAGGGATCTGGCCGAGGAACTCGCCGAACTCGGGGAGGCCGCCTCGCTGCAACGCCGCCTCGACGCCGCGGTGGCGCGCCTTGCCTGCCATGGCAGCGTGCGCGCGGGCCGCCGCCTCGCGCCCGCGGAGATGGACGCGCTGCTGCGCGCGATGGAGGCGACGCCGCGCGCCGCAACATGCAGCCACGGCAGGCCCACCGTGCTCCGGCTCGACGCGGCGGCGCTGGAGCGGATGTTCGGGCGGCGGTGATGCTGGCGGGCGGCTCGACTTCCGGCCCCGGTATCGCGCGCGGGCCGGGCGGGGCGGCCGGCTGCGGAAGCAGGAGGTGAGGCCGGCGGACGAAAGGTCGAAGTTTTGTCCGCTGGCATCGCGCACGGGGCTGGCGGGGCGGCCCCGCGCAGAACGAAGTCCCGTTGCCGGCGGGACATCATGCGGGCGCATGCCCGGCACGCACAGGATGACGATTCCGCCGCCGGGCATCGTCGCGATGCTTCTCGCGCGGCCGCCTCACGAGCCCCGGGCGCGATGCCATTGGCGATCGGCGGATCCTTCGCCCGCCGGCCTCATCCCGTCTCCGGCTTCCTCAGCACATGCAGGCAGGCCGCGCCGTGGCTGCGCGAGGCGAGCCTCTCCCAGCCGGGCAGGTCCAGCGCCTCCGCGGCACCCGTCTCGGCGATCAGCAGCGCGCCGGGGGCGATCCAGCCCGCCGCCTCCAGCGCGGCGACGGCGCGCGGCACCAGCCCCTTGCCGTAGGGCGGGTCGAGGAAGACCAGCCCGCAGGGCACCCGCGCGGCGGGCGGCCGCGTGGCGTCGGCGGCGAGCACGGCGCTGCGCGCATCCTCCCCGCAGGCGGTGATGTTGGCGCGCAGCGCGGCGAGCGCGGTGCGGTCCTTCTCGATGAAGGTGCAGTGGTCGGCCCCGCGCGAGAGCGCCTCCAGCCCCAGCGCGCCGGTGCCCGCGAAGGCGTCGAGCACGAGCTGGTCCTGCACCGCCATCCGCCCGCCCCAGGCGGCGTGCCACAGCATGTCGAACAGCGCCTGGCGCACGCGGTCCGCGGTGGGGCGGGTCGCCGCACCCTCCGGCGCCCGCAGCGTGCGCCCGCGATGCCGCCCGGCGATGATGCGCACGTTCCTAGGCCCTCAGACGGCGGGCGCCGGGCATCCGCCCGGCTTGCCTTCGCGTCTGGCGCTCGCGTTCCCGGCGCGGCTGATTGCCTGGGCGCGGGCGCGCCGTGCGCTCCCTGGTGGCGGCGGGGCCGCGATCCGAAGAGGTGGTGCGTGCGCGCAGCGCGCGTGTGCGGGCCACCTCCCTCGCTTGCCTTCGCGCCCTGCGCTCGCGTTCCCGGCGCGGCTGATTGCCTGGGCGCGCGCGCGCCGTGCGCTCCCTGGTCGCGGCGGAGCAGCGATCCGAGGAAGTGGCGGCCGGGTCATTCGCGCCCCCGCGGGCCCTCCCGCCCGCGCACCGGGCGGCGCGAGCCCATCCGCGCGCTGCGCGCCCGGGGCACGCGCCGCGGCCCCTCGGGCGGCGGCTCGGGCAGCGGCGCGGCCGCCGCCTCGCGCAGCCGCTTCGGCGCATCAATGCCGAGCTGCTCGCGCAGCACCTTCGCATTCACCTCCTCCACCGCCCCGCGCGGCAGGATGCCGAGCTGGAACGGCCCGTAGGCGGTGCGGATCAGCCGCGTCACCTCGAGGCCGAGATGCGCCATGACGCGGCGGATCTCGCGGTTCTTGCCCTCGCGCAGCGAGACGGTAAGCCAGGCATTCGTGCCCTGCCGCGCATCGAGCCCGGCCTCGATCGGCCCGTACTGCACGCCCTCGATCGTCACGCCGCGCGCGAGCGCCGCCAGCGCCTTCTCGTCCACCCGCCCGTGCACCCGCACGCGGTAGCGCCGCAGCCAGCCGTTCGAGGGCAGTTCCAGCCTGCGCGCGAGCGCGCCGTCATTGGTCAGCAGCAGCAGCCCCTCGCTGGTCAGGTCGAGGCGGCCCACGCTCACCAGCCGCGGCAGGCCGGGCGGCAGCTTCTCGAACACGGTCGGCCGGCCCTCGGGGTCGCGATGCGTCGTCACCAGCCCGTCGGGCTTGTGGTAGCGGAACAGCCGCGTGCGCTCGGGCGGCGCGACGGGCTTGCCGTCCACCGTCACGTGGTCGCCCGGCGCGATGAAGGTCGCGGGCGTCTCGACCACCTTGCCGCCGAGCTTCACCCGTCCCTCGGCGATCATCTTCTCCGCATCGCGGCGCGAGGCGACGCCCGCGCGCGCCAGCCACTTCGCGATGCGCTCGCCGCGCTTCGGGTCGTCGCCGTCCCCGCTCACCGGCAGGCCTCCACGAAGGCGGCGAAGATCGCGGGGTCGCGCGGATCCACCGCGTATTCCGGATGCCACTGCACGCCGAGCGCGAAGCGATGGCCCGGATGCTCCACGCCCTCGATCACGCCATCGGGGGCGACCGCGTTCACCACGCCCGAGCCGGCGCTCGCCACCGCCTGGTGATGGGCCGAGTTCACCGCCATGCGCGCGCTGCCCACGATGCGCGCGAGCAGCGTGCCCTCGGCGATCGCCACCTCGTGCCCCGGCTCGGTGCGCGGGTTCGGCTGCTCATGCGCGAGCGCACCCGCGACCTCGTCCGGGATGTGCTGGATCAGCGTCCCGCCGAAGGCGACGGCCAGCAATTGCTGCCCGCCGCAGATGCCGAGCACCGGCTTGTCGCGCGCCAGCGCCGCGCGCGTCGCGGCGAGTTCGAAATCCGTCCGCCCGGGCTTGAGCGTCACCTTGGGATGGGGCGGCCCGCCGCCCCACAGCGCCGGGTCCACGTCGAAGGCGCCGCCCGTGACCAGCAGCCCGTCCACCTCGTCGAGATAGGCCCCGGCCAGCGTGGGGTGGTGCGGCAGCGCCACCGGCAGCCCGCCCGCCGCGACGACCGCCGCGAAGTAGTTCTGGCGCAGCGCGTACCAGGGCAGTTTCGACCAGCCCCCGGCCGGCTCCGAATCCAACGTCACACCGATCAGCGGCCTGTCGCGCATGGCTGCTTCCTAGAGCAGATCGGGCCGTGCGGGAAACCGCGCCGCCGCGCGGCCGCCCGCTTCCCGCCGGCCGGGATCACCGGCCGAGCAGCCCGGCGAGCAGCGGATTGGCGAAGCGGCGTTCCCGGGTGACGGCGAGGAAGGTCTCGGTGATGCCCTCGAGCTGCGCGGCCACGACGAGCGCCCCTTGGGCGATCTCGTCCTGCACCACGATCGGCGGCAGCACCGCGAGGCCGAGATCCTCGCGCGCGAGCAGGCGCAGCATCGCCATGTCGTCGGCCTCCGCGGCGATCATTGGCGCGACGCCGAGCCGCGCGGCGAGCGCGTCGAAGGCGACGCGGATCGCCGTCTCGCGCGTCGGCAGCACCAGCGGCTCGGCGGCGAGCAGCGCGGCGAGGCCCCGCCCGCCCGCCCCCAGCCGCCGCGGATGGCCGACGAGGCTGACGGGCTGCTCGGCCAGGCGATGCACGAGCCAGGGGCTCGCGGCATCGGCGGGGGGCGGCAGGTTGGTCAGCACCACGTCGAGGGCGAGCGCCTCGAGCCCGCGCAGGAGCTCCGCCTGGCTGCCCGAGCGCAGCACCACCTCGACATCCGCGCGCCCGATCAGCGGCCGCAGGAAGCGGAGCTGGAAGTTGCGCGAGAGCGTGGCCAGCGCGCCGACGCGCAGCGCCTGCCGCGCCCGGCCTGCCTCCCGCAGGATGGCGGAGAGATCCTCGGCGGTGCGGAAGATCACCTCCGCGTGGTCGAGCGCGACGCGGCCGGCCTCGGTCAGCACCAGGCGGCGTCCGCGCCGTTCGAACAGCGCGTGGCCGAGGCTGTCCTCCAGCGCCCGCACCTGGCTCGACAGGGCCGAGGGCGAGATGTTCAGCCGGCGCGCGGCGCCGGTCAGCGTGCCGTCGGTGGCGATGGCGCGGAACAGCCGGAGATGATGGAGGTTGAGCGACGCCATTATTCGATCATATAGAACGTTTACTCGCAAAACATATAATTTTCTCGAAGTGTTTCAACGGCTACCTCCGGCGCCGTCCAGCCTCGACGGAGCCGGAGATGACCAGCCTGCCGCCCCTGTCCCTTGCCGCGCCGCTCGTGCTCCTCGCCGCCGCGGCCTTCGCCCTGGCCCGCCCCGGCCGTCGCCCGGGCGGGCTGCCGCGGCTCGCGGAGGCGGCGGCGCTGGCCGCCCTCGCCCTCGCCGGGGCGGGGGTCGTCCAGCTGATCGCCGCCGGCGGCGGAACCTTCGGCATCGGCCGCGGCGCGGGGCTGCTCGCCATCCGGCTCGACGCCGTCTCGGCGACGATGGCGCTGCTCGTCGCCTTCGTCGGCTGGGTGGTGGTGCGCTACGCCCGCAGCTACCTCGACGGCGATGCGCGGGAAGGGGCGTTCCACGGCCTGCTGCTCGCCACCCTCGGCGCGGTGCTGCTGCTCGTGCAGGCGGGCAGCCTCGCGGTGCTGGTGCTCGCCTTCCTCGCGGTGGGGGCGGGGCTGCGGCTGCTCCTGCTGCACTACCGCGAGAGGCCGGAGGCGCGGCGGGCGGCGGCGAAGTTCGCGCTGGTGTGGGGCGCGGGCGATGCGGCGCTGGTCGTCGCCGCCGGCCTGCTCTGGGCGGCCTTCGGCACGGCGGACCTCGCGCGCATCTCGGCCGCCGCGGCGGGCGGGCTGCCGCCGGCCGCACAGCTGGCGGTCGGCTTCCTCGTCCTCGCCGCGCTGCTCAAGACGGCGGCCTTCCCCCTGCACGGCTGGCTCACCGAGGTGATGGAGGCGCCCACGCCCGTCTCCGCCCTGCTCCATGCGGGCATCATCAATGGCGGCGGCTTCCTGATGATCCGGCTGGCCGATCTCGTGCAGGCGAGCACGGGCGCGATGGCCGCCCTCGTCATGCTCGGCGGCCTCACCGCGCTGTTCGGCGCGGCGGTGATGCTGACGCAGAGCGCGGTCAAGACGTCGCTCGCCTGGTCCACCGTCAGCCAGATGGGCTTCATGCTGCTGCAATGCGGGCTCGGGCTCTGGACGCTCGCGCTCCTGCACATCGTCGCCCATTCGCTCTACAAGGCGCATGCCTTCCTCGGCTCGGGCACGGCGGTGGCGGCGGTGAACGCCATCCGCAAGCCGGGGCCGGTGGCCATTCCCGGGCGCGGGGCGGTGGTGCGCTCCTTCGCGCTGGCGCTGCTGCTCTATGCCGCGGTCGCCGCAGGCTTCGCCGTGGCGGTCGGCGGCAAGTCGGCCCAGGCGCTCGCGCTCGGCGCCATCCTGATCTTCGGCGTCGCCTATCTCGTCGCGCAGGGCATGGCGGATGCCGCGCCGCGGGATCTCTCGCGTCGCACCTTCGCCGCCTCGGCCGGCGTCGCCGTCGCCTATTTCGGCTTCCATGTCCTGGCCGAGGCGCTGTGGGGCGCCGGCCTGCCCGCCCCGCCCGCCCCCGGCGCGCTGGAATGGGCGCTGATCGTGCTCGCGCTCGGCTCCTTCGGGCTGGTCGCGCTGGCGCAGGCGCTGTTCCCGCACTGGGCGCACCACCCGGCCTCGGCGGGGCTGCGCGTGCACCTCGCCAACGGCTTCTACCTCAACGCGCTGCTCGACCGGGTGATCGGCGGGCTGCGGACCGCGAAACCCCTCTGACACGCCCAGACGCGCGGAGACGCCCATGCTCGCCAAGGCCCTCGACATCGCCCCCGCCCGCGTCGCCGGGCTGCTCGCCGCCGCCGAGGCCGCGGCGCGGGCGATCCCGCCCGCCTTCCCGCTCGACGCGACGGTGGCGGTGAACCCCTTCCTCGGCCAGACCGGGGAGGACCTCGCCACCTGTGCCGCGCGCCTCGCCCGCGTGGCCGGGATGCGGGTGACCCGCCGGCGCGCCGACTACGCCGCGGACCTCGCCGCCGGCAGGATCGCGCGGGAGGACCTCGCCGCGGCGCTCGCCGCCTCTGCCTCGCCGCTGAAGCCGCGCGACCTTGCCGCGCTGGAGGCCCGGCTCGCGGAGGAGGGCCCGGCGCCGCGGGCGCTGCCCACCGTGGCCGACCTCGCGGCGACGGCGGACGGGACGGACTGGCCGGCGGTGATCGCGCGGAGCTTCGGCCTCTGGGCCGCCGGGCATTTCGACCGCGGCCAGGCGCTGTGGTCGCCCGCCCCGGGCAGGACCGCCTTCGCCGCCTGGCGGGAATGGGCCACCCACGACCTGACGCCCGAGGTCGCCGGCCTCGCGGGCTTCTGCGCGCATGTCGCCGCCGCCCCCGACACGCCCGAGCGCGCCATCCTGCGCGCGGCCGACCGGCTCGGCATCGGGGAAGCGGCCGCGCCCACCGCCTTCCACCGGCTGCTGACCGAGCTCGGCGGCTGGGCGCAGCATGCCCGCTGGCTGCTGTGGCAGGCCGAGCTCGAGGGCGGCACCGACGGCACGCTGACCGACCTGCTCGCCATCCGGCTGGTGTGGGAGGAGGCGCTGCTCGCCCACGCGCCCGCGGTCGCGGCGGACTGGGCGGCGACCCTCGCCGCCCATGCCGCGCCCGTCGCGCCGACGGCGGACCAGGTGCTGGACGCCATCCTGCAGGAGGCCTCCGAGCGCGCCTACCAGCGGCGCCTCGCCGCCGCCCTGGCGGGTGCCGCGCCGCGGTCGGGCCGGCCGGCGCTGCAGGCGGTGTTCTGCATCGATGTCCGCTCCGAGGTCTTCCGCCGGGCCCTCGAACGCCTCGATCCGGGGATCGAGACCAAGGGCTTCGCGGGCTTCTTCGGGCTGGCGGTGTCGCATCGCCCGCATGGCACCGACGCGGCGCAGGCGCATCTGCCGGTGCTGCTGACGCCGGCCCTCGCCTCGACGAGCCATGCCGCGCCGGCGGAGGAACATGCCCGGCGGATCGCGGCGCGCACCACCCGCGCCTGGGGGCGGTTCCGGCAGGCGGCGGTCTCCTCCTTCGCCTTCGTCGAGGCGGCGGGCCTCGCCTATGCGGGCAAGCTGGTGAAGGACGCGCTGGGCCTCTCGCTCCGCTGCGAGGCCGAGCCCGCGCCGCGCTTCGAGCCCGGGCTGACGGCGGCGCAGAAGGCCGCCGCGGCGGCGGCCGTGCTGAAGGCGATGAGCATGACGGCAGGCCATGCGCCGCTCGTGCTGCTGCTCGGCCACGGCGCCCGCGTCGCCAACAACCCGCACGAGAGCGCCTATCACTGCGGCGCCTGCGGCGGGCAGACCGGCGCGGTCTCGGCGCGGCTGCTCGCACGGCTGCTGAACGACCCCGAGACGCGCGCGGGCCTTCCCGCCCACGGCATCGCCCTGCCCGAGGACACCGTGTTCGTCGCCGGCCTGCACGAGACCACGACCGACAGCGTGACGCTGTTCGACGCCCCGCAGGGCGCGGCGGGTCTCGATCGGGCGCGGGCCTGGCTCGCGCAGGCGGGGGCGATGGCGCGGGCCGAGCGGGCGCTGCGCCTGCCGGGGGCCACGCCCGCCACGGTGGCCGGCCGCGCGCGGAACTGGGCCGAGATCCGGCCCGAATGGGGGCTCGCCGGCTGCGCCGCCTTCATCGCCGCCCCGCGCGGCGCCACCGCCGGGGCCGATCTCGGCGGCCGCGCCTTCCTGCACGACTACGACTGGCGGGCGGATGAGGGCTTCGCCACGCTGGAGCTGGTCCTGACCGCGCCGGTGGTGGTGGCGAGCTGGATCAGCCTGCAATACTACGGCTCGACGGTCGCGCCCGAGGCCTTCGGCGGCGGCAACAAGCTGATCCACAACGTCACCGGCGGCATCGGCGTGGTGGAGGGCAATGGCGGCATGCTGCGTGCCGGCCTGCCCTGGCAGGCGGTGCATGACGGCGAGCGCCTCGCGCATGAGCCGCACCGGCTCTCGGTGCTGGTCGAGGCGCCGCCGGCGGCCATCGCCGATATCCTCGCCCGCCATCCCGGCGTGCGCGCGCTGTTCGACAATGGCTGGCTGCATCTGCTCGTGCTCGAACAGGGCCGCATCGCCCACCGCTACCGCCCGGGCCTCGCCTGGGAGGCGGCGGAGGAGTTCGCGCGCGCGGCGTGATGCCCGGCGGGCGCCGGAGCGAGCTTCACCGGCGGGGCTCCCGCCTTCCATTTCGCGCGGTTTCCCGTCGGCGCCGCGCGCGATCCCGGCGGGTGCAACATCCCGCCGGCATGGGCCGCGGCCAGCCTGGCGCCGCCGGCTGAGGGCGATGGCGGGCGGCGTGCCGGCTGCGGTGCCATACGCGCGCCGGCCGGTGAAGCCTGCAGGACCTCGCGGGATCGGAGGTGCCCTGCCCCGCGGCACGGCGCGTCGGCCCATCGCGACGGAGGGCGGGGAGCGTGCGCCCGCCGCGCGGCCGGCCCGCGGCTGCGCGAAGGCCCTCGGAACCCGCGGGCGTGCGCGCTACATCGCCGCGGCATGCCCCGAGACCAGGATTTCGAGATCTTCCTCGCCACCGCCCCGGGCCTCGAGCCCGTGCTGGCCGAGGAGGTCCGCCTCAAGGGCTTCAAGCGGCCGAGGACCGTGCCCGGCGGCGTCCTCACCCGCGGCGGCTGGCCCGAGGTCTGGCGCGCCAATCTCTGGATCCGCGGCGCGAACCGCGTCCTCGCGCGCCTGGCGGCCTTTCCCGTCACCCATCTCGCGCAGCTCGACGCCCGCGCCCGCGCCATGCCCTGGCGCGACTGGCTGCGGCCCGACATCCCCTTCCGCGTCGAGGCCAGCTGCACGAAGTCGCGCATCTACCACTCGGGCGCGGCGGCGGAACGCATCGCCAGGGCCATCCGCGCCGCGACCGGCGCGACGGAGGACCCCGGGGCGGAGGTCGCCGTCATGGCCCGCCTGGACCACGATCTCTGCACCATCAGCCTCGACACCTCGGGCGAGCCGCTGCACAAGCGCGGCTTCAAGGCGGAGGTGAACGCCGCCCCGCTGCGCGAGACGCTTGCCGCGCTGTTCCTGCGGCGATGCGGCTTCGACGGGAGCGAGCCGGTCCTCGACCCGATGTGCGGCTCCGGCACCTTCGTGATCGAGGCCGCGGAGATCGCCGCGCGCCTCAACCCCGGCCGCGCCCGGGCCTTCGCCTTCGAACGCCTCGCCACCTTCGATGCCGCGGCCTGGGAGCGCATGCGCGCGGCCAATCCCGGCCGCGTCCCGGCGGTGCGGTTCCATGGCAGCGACCGCGACGCCGGCGCCGTCGCCATGAGCCGCGCCAATGCCGAACGCGCCGGTGTCGCGGCCTGGACCAGCTTCCGCCAGGCCCCGGTCAGCGAGGCCCGGCCGCCGGAGGGCCCGCCCGGCCTCGTCATGGTCAACCCGCCCTATGGCGGGCGCCTTGGCGAGGCGCGCGGCCTCGCGCCGCTCTACCAGGCGCTCGGGCGCACGCTGGCGGCGCATTTCAGGGGCTGGCGCGTCGGACTCGTCGCCGCCGATGCGCGCCTCGCCCGCGCGACCGGCCTGCCCTTCCTGCCGGGCGACCCCCCGGTGCCGCATGGGGGGCTGCGGGTGCGGCTGTTCCGGACGGCGGCGCTGGAGTGAGACACGGGCGCGGCTGGGGAGGGCGGCCGCGGCGCCGGGTCCATCGCGGCGGAGGAACGCCGCTCGCAGCCCGGCCGGTTCGGCCCCGCCCCGCCGGATGCGGGGGTTCGGTCAGTTCCCCGCCGCCGGCGCGGCGGCGCGCGCGGGAAGCCGCCACCGCCCGCCCCGCGCGCGCTGCAGCAGCCACAGCGCGATGGCGAGGTTGACGACGTTCCAGCCGATCCCGTTCCACATCGCCGCCTGATAGGACCCCGTGGCGTCGAAGATGGCGCCCGCCATCCAGCCGCCGAGCGCCATGCCCACCAGCGTCGAGGACAGCGCGATGCCCACGCGCGTGCCCGCCTGCCGCGGCGGGAAATGCTCCCGCACGATCATGGCGTAGGACGGCACGATGCCGCCCTGAAACAGCCCGAACACCGCGCTGACGGCGAACAGCGCCACCATCCCGTCCGCCGGCAGGAACAGGAACAGCGCGACGCCCTGCAGCGCCGAGCCCAGCACCAGCGTGCGGATCCCGCCGATCCGGTCCATCACCATGCCGAACACGAGGCGCGAGACGATGCCGGTGGCGAGCATGACCGATAGCATCTCCGCCCCGCGCTGCGCGCCGAAGCCGAGATCGACGCAATAGGCGACGATATGCACCTGCGGCATAGCCATCGCCACGCAGCAGGCCACGCCCGCGAAGCCCAGCACCGCCTGCAGAGCATTGGGCGACATGCCGAGCGGCCGGGCCGGCGCCTCGCCGCCCGGGGCGGCTGGCGGCGCCTGCCCGGCGGACGGCCGCGCGGCCGGGGCGGGCATGGGCGGCCGGCGGCGCAGCAGCAGCGCCAGCGGCACCATCAGCACCACGCAGGTGAGGCCCATGGCGAGATGCGCGTTGCGCCAGCCGATGGTCGCGATGCCCCATTGCAGCAGCGGCGGCCAGACCGTGCCGGCGAAGTAGTTGCCCGATGCCGCCAGCGCCACCGCGATGCCGCGGCGCCTCTCGAACCACAGCGAGACATCGGCGATCAGTGGCCCGAACACGGCGGCGGCGCCGAAGCAGCCCATCAGCACGCCATAGGCGAGGCCGAAGACGAGCAGGCTCGGCGCCATCGCCGCCGCCACGCCGCCCAGCGCGAGGGAGACCGCGCCGATCAGCGCCGGCACCATCACGCCGAAGCGGTCCGCGAGGCGGCCCATCAGCACGCCGCCAACCACGAAGCCCACCATCGTCATGGTGTAGGGCAGGGAGGCGCCCGCGCGCGCGGTGCCGAACTCCGCCTGCACCGCCGGCAGCACCACCACCACCGACCACATCGGCGCGCTGCCGAGCATCGAGAGCATGACCGCCGCCGCCAGCCGCCCCCAGGCGGTGCGCGAATCCGTCAGCGCCTCAGCCACGATGATCCGTCACGGCGTTCCCTCCCGGCCCGGGCAGCATGGCAGCGCGGGCGGCGGCGCGCCATGGCGTGGCGCTCATGGCGCCATGCGCGCCGCGCCCGGGAGGCTTTCGGAGCGGAGGTTCGGCGGCTTGCCGTGATCGCGGGTGGATGGCGCGGGCCGACGTCAGGCTGGCGGCCGCGCCGTCCGGGGTGTTCGCGAAGGCCACGCCTCGTGTCCAGGGAAGGAACCGCCGGGCCTTTCGCCCGCCGGCATCATCCGCGGGGCTGGCGGGGCGGCCGCGCGCGACATCAGGGGCGGAGGCGAGGCGGCGAAGGGCCTGGCCTTCGTCCGCCGGGCGTCAGTCCTCGGCGCCGCAGAATACCTCGTGCAGCGTGGCCATGATGCGGGCCACGCGCGGGTCGGCGATCCGGTAGAAGATGGTGGTGCCGTTGCGCCGCGTCGCGACCAGCCCGTCCTCGCGCAGCTTCGCCAGATGCTGGGACATGGCCGGCTGCGACAGGCCTGCGCGGGTGGCGAGCCGCCCCACCGGCGCCTCGCCCTCGGCGATCAGGGTGCAGAGCACCATCAGCCGGCGCTCGCTCGCGAGCAGGCGCAGCATCGCGGCCGCGGCGGCGGCGTGCTCCTCCATCTCAGCGGCGGCTGAGTGGTTCGTGGCGACGACCGCCTCGGTGATAGTCTCCATCTGTCGCTCCGAATGGCGTGCCGGCATTCCTCGCCGCGGCCGCCGCGTGCCCGGTCCTGGCCGCGGCGACGCGCGGAACCGCACCTACCGCGCCGACCCCGTCCCGTGAAGTCGATCCCCTAATTTACGGTCGCGGAACCGATAATGCCAGCCCGGCCGTCAACGGGCGGGGCCTGCCCGCGCGGGGCGGGCGGCCGGGGTTCCGGCGCCGCGCCGCGCCGCATCCGGGGGCGGGCTCGCCTTGATCGGGGGCGCGCGGCATGGAACCGTCCCCGCGGGCAGCAGGAGGCTCCGTCGATGCTGAAGACCCCCGGCCACTATGCCTTCATGCCCTGGCGCCGCCGGCCGCGCATCACCTGGCCCGGCGGCGCGCGCATCGCCTTCTGGGTCGTGCCGAACATCGAGCACTACGAATACGACCCCCCGCCCAATGCCCGCCGCATGCCCTGGCCGCGCCCGCTGCCCGACATCGCCGGCTATTCCTGGCGCGACTACGGCAACCGCGTGGGCTTCTGGCGCATGGCGGAGGTGATGGCGCGCCACGGCGTGCGCGGCTCGGTCAGCCTCAACGTCGCGGTCTGCGACCATTATCCCGAGATCATCGAACGCTGCTGCGAACTGGGCTGGGAGCTGTTCAGCCACGGCACCTACAACACCCGCTACTTCTACGGCATGAGCGAGGACCAGCAGCGCGCCGTGATCCGCGAGAACCGGGAGGCCATCCTGCGCGCCTCCGGCCAGTCCATGGACGGATGGCTGACACCCGCCATCTCCAACGACGAGACGACGCAGCACATCCTGGCGGAGGAAGGCATCCTCTACACCCTCGACCTGCTGCACGACGACCAGCCGACGCCGCTCGTCACGCGCTCGGGCCAGCGCCTCGTCTCCATCCCCTATTCGCTGGAGGTGAACGACGTCCCGCTCTTCGTCATGCGCAACACGCCGCCGGCGCGCTATGCCGCGATCTGCAAGGCGCAGTTCGACACGCTCTACGAGGAAGGGGCGGAGTCCGGCACGGTGATGTGCCTGCCCATCCATCCCTACCTCGTCGGCCAGCCGCACCGCGTCGCCGCGCTCGAGGAGGTGCTGCGCCACGTCACCGGCCACGACAAGGTCTGGCTCGCGACGGGGCGCGAGATCGCGAAGCACTACATCGCGCACCACCTTGCCGCCCACGAGGCCTGGATCGCGGAGGGCACGCCATGAGCGGGCTGCCGGACGACTATCTCGCCTATCCCCACCGCAGGCGGGGGATGGACCACGACCGCTACCCCTTCCGCATCCTGCCGCGCACCGCGCCCGTGCAGTGGCCGGGCGGGGCGCGCATCGCGCTCTGGGTGGCGGTGCATGTCGGGCATTTCCCGCTGGACATGCCGCTCAAGCCCTTCATCGCGCCGGGCGGGATGGAGCGGCCCTACCCCTCCTTCTGGGACTACACCCAGCGCGACTACGGCAACCGCATCGGCATCTACCGCCTGATGCGCGCCATGGCCGCGCGGGGCGTGCCGGGCACGGCGCTGATCAGCGCAGCGCTCGCGCGCGAATACCCGGTGCTGATGGACGACATCGCCGCCGCCGGATGGGAGCCGGCCTGCGCGGGGCTCGACATGGGCCATCTGCATCACGGCGGCGTCGCCGAGGCCGAGGAGCGGGCCTGGATCGCCGAGGCGACCGCGCTGCTGCGCGGGCGTTTCGGCGGCGCGCTGCGCGGCTGGCATTCCCCCGCCCATTCCGAATCGCACCGCACGCCGGACCTGGTGGCGGAGGCGGGCTATGCCTGGACAGCCGCCTGGGCGAATGACGACATGCCCTATGCCTTCGCCACCCGCGCCGGCACGCTCGCCGCCATGCCGCTTTCCCAGGACCTCGCGGACCAGCGCATGCTGTTCCAGCAGACCATGGCGACGGAGGACTTCACCGACGCGATCCTCGCCGCCCATGCCGTGCTGGACGCCGAGGCACGGGCCACGGGCGGCGGCCGCATCCTCACCCTCTCGGTCACGCCCTGGCTGATGGGCCAGCCGCACCGCATCCGCGCCTTCGAGAGGCTGCTCGACGCCATCCTGGCGCGCGGCGGGGTCTGGCCGGCCACCGCCTCGGGCATCATGGAGGCCTGGCAGGCCCAGAGGTGACCTCACGCGATCTTGCGGCAACAGGTCGGGGCTTCTCGCGCGCGACGCTAAGATCGCGGTGAGAATCGCGCGCTAACATGCGGTAGAAGAAGCCCGAATCGGGAACAGACAAATCCTGGGACTCGCGCCCTGCCGCCCGCCGACCGCCGCCCCCGCCGCAGCAAGCGGCTCCTGCCGGCCCTCCTGGCCGCCCTCGCGCTTGCGGGCGCAGAACCCGCCCTGGCGAATGATCCGGCTGCGCTGCGGGCGAGCGGCGTCGCCGCGGCGCGGGCCGGCAACCTCGCGGAGGGACGGCGCCTGCTGGAAGCCGCCCTCGCCGCCACGCCGGGGGATGCCGGCACGCTCGCCGACCTCGTCGTCGTGCTCTCCTGGGCCGGGCGGGACCGCGAGGCGCTGCGCCGCTTCGCCGCGCTCGGGGTGAACCGCGCGCCGGCCTATGCGCTGGCCGCGGCGGCGGTCTCGGCGCGCCGCACCGGGCAGGCGGCACGCGCCATCGCCCTCTATCGCCGCGCCATCGCCGGCGGCGAGGCCGGCACCGAGACCCGGCTCGGCCTCGCCCTCTCGCTCGCCGCCACCGGCAATGCCGCCGCCGCGCGCGCCACGCTCGCCCAGTCCTCGGCGAGCGACCCCGGCAACCCGCGCATCGCGCAGGTTTCCGCCGACATCGCCCGGCCGGCGCCGCCGCCTGCCATCCTGCCGCAGGTGGACGCGGCGCTCGCCGCGCGGCGGCCCTTCGACGCGCTGCTGCTGCTCGAACCCGCGCTGCGCGCCGCCCCGCGCGACGCCGCGCTGCGCCGCCGCCAGGCGCTGGCGCTGGCCGCGGCCGGCGCGCCGGAACTGGCGCTGGCCCGCGGCGGCGACACGCTGAACGCCGAGGAACGCCGCCGCATCGAGGGCGCGGCGCACGCCTTCCTGGTGCGCTGGGGCGCGCAGGTGGCGAGCCCGACGCCGCGCAACCGCGCCGCGCGCCACGCCCGCACCGATGCCGCCATCGCCGCGCTGGAGGCCGCCATCGCCGCCTGGGCCCCGCTGCCCGAAGCGGCCGCCGCCGTGCGGAATGCGCGGCTCGACCGGCTGGTGGCGCTGCGCGACCGCGGCCGCATGGCCGATGTGCTGGCCGAGGCCGCCGCCCTGCGCGAACAGGGCGAACTGCCCGGCTATGCGCGCGAGGCGGTCGGCGATGCGCTGATGGACGCCCGCCGCCCCGCGGAGGCCGAGGCCGAGTACCGCGCCGCGCTCGAGGCCGATCCCGGCTCGCTCACCGCCACGCTCGGCCTGTTCTACGCCCTGTCGGAACAGCGCCGCTGGGCCGAGGCGCGCGCCATCACCGACCGCCTGGAGCGCGACATCCCGGCCTTCCTGCCCCTGCGTGGCCCCGAGCCGCCGGCCGAGAACTGGGAACGCATCGACGCGGTGACCGCCGCCGCGCTGCGGCGGATCTGGGGGGACGACCTCGCAGGGGCGGAGGCGATCGTCGGCCCGCTCGCCGCCGCGGCGCCGATGAACTCCTCCCTGCGCGCGATGCGCGGAGACATCTGGCGCCTGCGCGGCTGGACCGACAGGGCGCTCGAGGAATACGAGACGGCGCTGACCAACGGGCCGGATGCGCTCGACCTCCGCCTCGGCCATGCCGAGGCGCTGCTCGATGCCCGCCGCTGGCGCGAGGCGCGGGCCGCGATCGCGGCGCTCTCCGCCGAATTCCCGGAGAATGCGGCGGTGCGGCGCCTGGCGCGGCGGCTCGCGCGGCACGACATGCGCGAGCTCGAATTCGCCGCGCGCGGCGGCCTCGAACGCGGCGCGCGCGACCCGGAGTTCGACCTCTCGCTGCGCCTCTATTCCGCGCCGATCGCGGAGGATTGGCGCCTCTTCGCCGGCACCGGGCTGCGCACCGGCGACACGCCCTCGGGGCGGCTGACCACCTGGCGGGCGCTGGCGGGCCTCGAATGGCGCGGGCCGCGCGCCGTCGTCACCGCCGGCGCCACGCTCGACCGCGAGGGCGTGGACCGCGGCGGCGCCTTCCTCACCCTCGCGCTGCGCCTGTCCGACCAGTGGCGGATCGAGGGGGCGGCGGAGGCGAGCGCGGCCGACACGCCGCTCGCCGCGCTCGCCGCCGGCATCCATGCCGATGCCGCCTCCCTCGGCCTGACATGGCGGCATTCCGACCTGCGCGAGGCCGCGGCCTCGGTGCGCGTCATGCGCTTCTCTGACGACAACACGCGGCTGATCGGCTTCGCGCGCTTCCAGGAGCGCGTGCTCAACGAGCCGGACTGGAAACTCGACCTGCAGCCCTATGCCTATGCCACGCGCAACAGCCGCGAGGGCGCGCCCTATTTCAACCCGGACAGCGACCTCGAACTCGGCCTGACCGCCGCGCTCACCTGGATCGCCTGGAAGCGCTACGATCCCGAGCTCCGCATCCGCCTCGCCGCCACCGGCGGCAGCTACTGGCAGGAAGGCTTCGGCTGGTCGCCGGTGATCGCGCTGCGGTGGGAGAACCAGCACGCGCTGTCGGACACGCTTTCCTTCTCCTACGGCGCGGGCTGGGTGCGGCGCGACTACGACGGGCGGGCGGAGGAGAGCGCCTCCATGCTCGGCGCCCTGCGCTGGAGGTTCTGATGCGGCTCCTGCCCCTGACGCGCCGCGGCGCCTTCTGCCTCGCCGGCGCCCTCGCGCTGCCGCGCGGCAGCGCCGCCGAGCCCGGGCCGGGCCGCTTCGCCTCCCTCGCCTATCACGAGGTCGGCGAGGACGGGCGGGAGCGGCACTACTCGATCTCCGAGAGCATGCTCGTCCAGCACCTCTCCTTCCTTCGGCAGGACGGCTGGCGCTTCGTCGGGCTGGACGAGATCCTCGCCGCGCGCGACGGGCGCCGCCCGCTGCCGGGCAAAGCGGTGCTGCTCTCCTTCGACGACGGCTACGACGACTACTACACGCGCGTCATGCCGCTGCTCTCGGCCTTCCGCGCGCCGGCAGTGTTCGCGCTCGTCACCTCCTGGATGGAGACGCCACCGGGCGGCAGTTTCGACTATGGCGGGCAGCCCATGCCGCGCGGCGCGCTGATGAGCTGGGCGCAGGCGCGGGCGATGCAGTCAGGCGGCTTCTGCGAGTTCGCCTCGCACAGCCACGACCTCCATCGCGGCGTGCCGGCGAACCCGCAGGGCAATGTCCAGCCCGCGGCGGTGACGCGCATCTGGGACGGCGCGCGCTACGAGACCGACGCGGAATGGACGCGGCGCATCGAATCCGACCTCGCCCGCGCCTCCGCCATCCTGGCGCGCGAGCTCGGCCGCCGGCCGCGCAGCCTCGTCTGGCCCTATGGCCGCTACAACATGGAGGCGGTCGGCATCGCGCGCCGCCTCGGCATGCCGGTGACGCTGACGCTCGACCCCGGCCCGGCGCGGGTGGACCGGCCGGACCGCATCAACCGGCTGCTGACCATGGCCGACCCGCGCGCGGCCGACATCGCGCGGATGATGCGTTTCGACGCGCCGGTGCGCGAGCGCGTGCTGCATGTGGACCTCGACCACGTGCATGACGACGACCCCGCCCAGGCGGCGCGCAACCTCGATGCGCTGATCGAGCGCGTCGCGCGGCTCGGCCCGAGCCACGTCTATCTGCAGGCCTTCGCGGACCCGGACGGCGACGGCGTGGCCGAGGCGCTCTATTTCCCGAACCGCCACCTGCCGATGCGCGCGGACCTGTTCAACCGCGTCGCCTGGCAGATCGCCTCCCGCGCCGGGGCGCAGGTCTTCGCCTGGATGCCGGTGCTCGCCTTCCGCATCCCCGCGGTGGCGGATCGGGTGCTGTCCGTCCGCGGCGGGGCGCCCGCGCCGGATCCTGACCAGTATCACCGCCTCTCGCCCTTCTCGCCGCGCGCCCGCGCCGTGATCGGGGAGATCTACGAGGACCTCGCCAAGCACGCCGCCTTCGCCGGCCTGCTGTTCCACGACGACGCGGTGCTGACCGATTTCGAGGACGCCTCCGCCCCCGCGCTCGCGGCCTATCGCGCCGCGGGCCTGCCGGGCGATGTCGCCGCCATCCGCGCCGATCCCGCGCTGATGGCGCGCTGGACCGCCTTCAAGACGCAGGCGCTGATCGGCTTCACCCAGGAACTCGCCGAACGCGCGCGGCGCTGGCGGGCGCCGCTCGCGACCGCGCGCAACCTGTTCGCGCGCCCCGTCCTCGAACCGGCGGCCGAGGCATGGTTCGCGCAGTCCCTGCCGGCCTTCCTCGCCGCCTATGACCGCACCGCGATCATGGCCATGCCCTACATGGAGCAGGCGCGCGACCCGGACGCCTTCCTGCGCGACCTCTTCGCCCGCGTCGCCGCGACGCCGGGCGGCGTCGAGGGCACGGTGTTCGAACTGCAGGCGGTGGACTGGCGGCACCGCCCCGCCCGGCCCGTCCCGGCCGCGCGGCTGCGGGCGCAGATGCGCCTGCTCCAGCGGCTCGGCGCCCACCACATGGGCTGGTACCCGGACGACTTCGTCGCCGGCGCGCCGGATGCGGCAACCATGCTCGACGTGATCTCGGCCCGCTCCTTCCCCTTCCGGCGCTGAGTCATGACCGAGGCGCTGGCCCTGGCGCTGCCCGCGCTCTACGCCTTCGTCGGCTATTGGCCGCTGCTGATGATGCTGGTCTGGACCATCGGCGGCCTCGTCTTCTACCGCCTGCACGAGGCCGGCGCGCGGCAGTCCGGCGCGCCGCCCGACATGCCCGCCGGGCTGCGCGTCAGCATCCTCATCCCCTGCTACAACGAGGAGGACAACGCCGCCGAGACGATCCGCGCCTGCGCCGCCCAGTCCTGGCCGGATTTCGAGATCATCGCGGTGAATGACGGCTCGCGCGACCGCACGGCGGAGGTGCTGGACAATCTGCTCGCCGAGATCCCGCGCCTGCGCGTGGTGCAGCTCGCGCAGAACCAGGGCAAGGCGATGGCGCTGCGGGCCGGCGCGATGGTCGCCTCGGGCGAGATCCTGGTCTGCATAGACGGCGACGCCATCCTGCACCCGGATTGCGTGGCCTGGCTGGTCCGGCGCTTCGCCAACCGCCCGCGGCTCGGCGCCGTCACCGGCAATCCGCGCATCCGCAACCGCTCCTCGCTGCTCGGGCTGCTGCAGGTGGGGGAGTTCTCGGCCACCATCGGGCTGATCAAGCGCACGCAGCGGCTGACGGGCCGCGTCTTCACCGTCTCGGGCGTGGTGGTCGCCTTCCGCCTCGCGGCGCTGCGCGACGTGGGCTGGTGGACGGACGACAACCTGACCGAGGATGTGGACGTCACCTGGAAGCTGCAGCGCCGCCGCTGGGTGGTGCATTTCGAGCCCAACGCGCTCTCCTACATCCTGATGCCCGAGACGCTGCGCGGGCTGTGGAAGCAGCGGCTGCGCTGGTCCGAGGGCGGGGCGCAGACCTTCCTGCGCTATGCGCCCGACTTCCTGAACTGGCATGCGCGGCGGATGTGGGGGGTGATGGCGGAGTATGCGCTGTCCACCCTGTGGTGCTACGCGCTGGTGCTGACGCTGGCGCTGACCGCACTCGGCGCGTTCGGGCTGCTGGCACCGGGGCTCGCGCCGAGCGCCTCGCTGCTCTCGGGCTGGGGGATGGTGCTTTCGGTCGCCTGCCTCGTGCAGTTCTGCGTCGCGCTGTGGATCGACCGCCGGCACGAGGTCTCGAACGCGCAGGCCTTCCGTCCGCTGCTGTGGGTGATCTGGTATCCGGTGGCGTTCTGGATGCTGACGGCGGCCTCGGCCGCGGTGGGCTTCCCGCGCGCGGTCTTCCGCCGCAGCGGGCGGCGGGCGCGCTGGACCAGCCCCGACCGGGGGTTCCGCTGATGGAGCCGCAGCCCTTCGTCCCGCCGTTGATCCTCGACGCCGCCTCGCGCCCGGTCGCGGCGCGGCGGCGGGATGCGCTGGTCACGACGGTGCTGTGGTGCTGCTGGCTCTACCTCCTCGTCGCCGCGATCGGCGCGGTGTGGGTGCCGCCCTTCGTGCATCACATGCTGCCGGTGGAGCCGCCCGAAAGCCCATGGAGCGTGCTGCGGATCGCCCTGGGCTGCGCGCTGTTCGCCGCGGCGCTTGTGGCCTATTTCCTCGTGCGCGTGATCGTCGAGCGCCGCCGCTTCCGCGGCGAGGACCGCCGCCGCGCCTTCCCGCGGCCGGCCGATGAGGAGATCGCCGCCGATTTCGGCGTCGCGGCGCACGACCTTCCGCTCTGGCGCGCCGCCCGGCGCATGGTGGTCCATCATGACGAGGCGGGGCGCATCCTGCGCGTCGAGACCGGCGGGCCACCCGGCTGAGTCCCGGGCTTCGGCGCCGATCCTGCCCTCCGGCGGGAGTCCGCCACAGGCGCGATCGCGCCTGCGTCCCCGTGCCGAGAACGCGAGCCGGCCTCTTCATCATCGTCCGCGCCATGCCGGGGCGAGACTCCCGCCCTCTATCCTCGGCAGCGGACGACCTGTAAGCGCGCCCCAGCAAAGGGGGTTCGTCGCATGAGCACACGAAGGACGGCGCTGGTCACCGGCGCGGGGCGCAACATCGGCCGCGCGGTCGCGCTGGGCCTCGCGCAGGACGGGTTCAACGTCGTGGTGAACGGCTCCGCCGACCGCGCGGCCTGCGAGGCGGTGGCCGAGGCCGCGCGCGGCTTCGGCGTCGAGGCGCTGGTCGTCATGGCCGACATCGGCAGCGCCGAGGCCTGCGGCGCCCTGGCCGCGGAGGCGATCGCGCGCTTCGGCGCGGTGGACGTTCTGGTGAACAACGCCGCCCTGCGGCCGGCGGCACCCTTCCTCGAGATGGAGGAGCAGGCGTGGCGGCGCGTCATCGCCGTGGATCTCGACGCGGCGGTGTGGTTGAGCCGCGCCTGCCTGCCGGGGATGCTCGCGCGCGGCTGGGGGCGCATCGTCAACTTCACCGGCATGAACGCGATCCATGGCTATGCCGGGCGCGCGCCGGTCAGCGTGGCGAAGCACGGCGTGTGGGGGCTGACCAAGGCGCTGGCCAAGGAGTTCGGCCCGCGGGGCATCACCGTGAACGCGATCAGTCCCGGCCCGATCGCCTCGGACGAGGAGCGCACCGACCCCGCCGCCATCGCCTATCGCCAGAAGGCGGTCGCGCGCGTGCCGGTCGGGCGCGAGGGCACCCCGGCCGAAGTGGCGGCCGTGCTGCGCATGCTGGTGAGCGAGGGCGGCGCCTATGTGAACGGGCAGATGCTGCAGGTGAACGGCGGCGCCGAGACCTGATGGCGGCGCCTCGCCCGACCGCATGCCCCTCGGGGCTCCCTGGACGGTGCGCGAGGGGCCGAGGGCTTGGCCGGACCGCCAAGGTCTCGACCCGCGGCGGCCCGGCATGCGCGCCGGCGCAGCGCGCCCGTCGCCGCGCGGGTGCCGCCCCGGCCCGTTCAGTTGCCGAGGATGGCCGGCAGGCGCAGCCCGTGCTGCTTCGCGCACTGGATCGCGGCCTCGTAGCCCGCATCGGCGTGGCGCCACACGCCCGAGGCCGGGTCGTTCCACAGCACGCGCTCGAGGCGCCGCGCGGCCTCCGGCGTGCCATCGGCCACGATCACCACGCCCGCATGCTGGCTGAAGCCGATGCCGACGCCGCCGCCATGATGGATCGAGACCCAGGTCGCGCCCGAGGCGGTGTTGACCAGCGCATTCAGCAGCGGCCAGTCGGAGACGGCGTCCGATCCGTCGCGCATTGCCTCCGTCTCGCGGTTGGGCGAGGCGACGGAGCCGGAATCGAGGTGGTCGCGCCCGATCACGATCGGCGCCTTGAGCTCGCCGCGCGCCACCATCTCATTGAACATCAGCCCGGCGCGGTGCCGCTCGCCCAGCCCGATCCAGCAGATGCGCGCGGGCAGGCCCTGGAAGGCGATGCGCTCGCGCGCCATGTCGAGCCAGCGGTGCAGATGCGCGTTCTCCGGGAAGAGCCGCTTCATCGCCTCGTCGGTGCGCCAGATGTCCTCCGGGTCGCCGGAGAGCGCGCACCAGCGGAACGGGCCGATGCCGCGGCAGAAGAGCGGGCGGATATAGGCCGGCACGAAGCCGGGGAAGGCGAAGGCGTTCTCGAAGCCCTCCTCCTTCGCCACCTGGCGGATGTTGTTGCCGTAGTCGAGCGTGGGCACGCCCGCGTTCCAGAAGCCGACCATCGCCTCGACATGCGCGCGCATCGAGGCACGGGCCGCGCGTTCCACCTCGGCCGGCGCGCTCTCCTGCTTCGCGCGCCATTCCTCGACGGACCATCCGGCGGGGCAGTAGCCATGCAGCGGGTCATGCGCGCTCGTCTGGTCGGTCACGATGTCGGGGCGTGGGCCGCCGGCCCTCATCCGGCGCAGCAGTTCGGGGAAGACCTCGGCCGCATTGCCGAGAAGCCCGACCGACTTCGCCTCGCCGCGGCCGGTCCAGTCGGCGATCATGGCGAGCGCCTCGTCGAGCGAATGCGCCTTGGCATCGAGGTAGCGGGTGCGCATGCGGAAATCGATGCGCGTCTCGTCGCATTCCACGGCGAGGCAGCAGGCCCCGGCCATCACGGCGGCGAGCGGCTGCGCACCGCCCATCCCGCCGAGGCCGCCGGTGAGGATCCAGCGCCCCTTGAGGTTCCCGCCGTAGTGCTGGCGCCCGGCCTCGGCGAAGGTCTCGTAGGTCCCCTGCACGATGCCCTGGGTGCCGATGTAGATCCAGGAGCCCGCCGTCATCTGGCCGTACATCATCAGGCCCTTGCGATCGAGCTCGTTGAAGTGCTCCCAGGTCGCCCAGTGCGGCACGAGGTTGGAGTTCGCGATCAGCACGCGCGGCGCATCGGCGTGGGTGCGCACGACGGCGACCGGGCGGCCCGACTGCACGACGAGCGTCTCGTCCTCCGCGAGATCCTTCAGAGCGGCGACGATGCGGTCGAAGTCCTGCCAGCTCCGAGCCGCGCGGCCGATGCCGCCATAGACGACGAGCTCGTGCGGGTTCTCGGCCACGTCCGGATGCAGGTTGTTCATCAGCATCCGCATCGCGGCCTCGCCGCCCCAGGTGCGGGCGGTCTTCTCGGGGCCGGTGGGCGGGAAGACGTCGCGGATGTTGTGGCGCGGGTTCGTCATGGCGGCCTCGCTCGGGTGGGTCGGTGCGGGGGTCAAGGCGCGAGGGCGGGCAGCGGCAGTCCCGCGGCCTCGGCGATGGCGCCGTCCGCGATGAGTCGTGCCGCGGCCTCGAGGTCCGGCGCGAGGAAGCGGTCCTCGCCCAGCGTCGCGACATCCCGGCGCAGCCGCGCCAGCACGCGGCGCAGCGGCGCGGAGGTCTCGAGCGGGGCGCGGAACTCGATCCCCTGCGCGGCGCAGAGCAGCTCGACGCCGAGGATCCGCTGGAGGTTGCGCAGCATCGGCCCGAGGCGCCGCGCGCCATGGGCGGCCATGCTGACGTGATCCTCCTGGTTGGCGGAGGTGGGCGTGGAATCGGTCACGCAGGGTGTGGCGAGGTGCTTGTTCTCGCTCATCAGCGCCGCAGTCGTCACCTCGGCGATCATGAAGCCGGAGTTCAGCCCGGGATCGGGCGTGAGGAAGGGCGGCAGGTCGAAGCTGAGCGTCGGGTCCACCATCAGCGCGACGCGCCGCTGCGCGATGGCGCCGATCTCGGAGACGGCGAGCGCGATCATGTCCGCCGCGAAGCCCACGGGCTCGGCATGGAAGTTGCCGCCCGAGACGATCAGACCGGCCTCCGTCAGCACCAGCGGGTTGTCGGTCGCGGCATTCGCCTCGATCTCCAGCGTACGCGCGGCCTGGCGCAGCACGTCCATCGCCGCGCCCGTCACCTGAGGCTGGCAACGGATGCAGTAGGGATCCTGCACGCGGCTGTCGCCCTCGCGATGGCTCTCGCGGATGGCCGAGCCGTCGAGCAGCGCGCGGAGCGCGGCGGCGGCCTCGATCTGCCCGGCATGGCCGCGCAGCGCGTGGATCTCGGGCTGCAGCGGCGCGGTCGAGCCCATGATGGCGTCGGTGGACAGCGCCGAGACCACCAGCGCCGCGCGCGCCGCCGCCCAGGCATCGAACAGCCCGGCCAGCGCGAAGGCGGTCGAGAACTGCGTGCCGTTGATGAAGGCGAGCCCTTCCTTGGGCCCGAGCGGGATGGGCGCGAGGCCGGCCGCGGCCAGCGCCTCAGCGCCGGGCAGGATGCGGCCCTGGTACTCGGCTTCGCCCGCGCCGATCAGCACGGCGGTCATGTGCGCGAGCGGCGCGAGGTCGCCCGAGGCGCCGACCGAGCCCTGCGCCGGCACCACGGGCGTGACGCCGCGTGCCAGCATCTCCTGCAGCAGTTCGATCAGCGCCCAGCGTACGCCGGAGGCGCCACGCCCGAGCGAGACGAGTTTCAGCACCATCATCAGCCGCGTGTGGCGGCGCGAGACCGCCTCGCCCACGCCGCAGCAATGCGAGAGGATGAGGTTGCGCTGGAGCGTCGCCGTGTCCCGCGGCGCGATCTTGAGGCTGGCGAGCTTGCCGAAGCCGGTGTTCACGCCATAGACAGCGGCGCTGCCGGCGGCGGCCTCGGCGACGCGCGCGGCGGCGGCCTCGACCGCAGGCCGCGCATCGGGCGAGAGCACGGCCGGCGCCTCCGTGCGCCAGATGCGTTCGAGCTGCGCGAGCGTGACCGCGCCGGGGACGAGGATCTCAGGCGTCACGGCGGCCTCCGAAGAAGCGCGCATGCAAAGGCGTGGCGCCGATGCGGTAGGCGAGTTCCGCCGGGTGCGCCGCGTCCCACACCGCGAGGTCGGCCCGAAAGCCCGGCGCGATGCGGCCGCAATCCGCAAGGCCCAGCGCCTTCGCCGCGTGCCGCGTGGCGCCGGCCAGGGCTTCCTCGGGCGTCATGCGGAACAGGGTGCAGGCCATGTTCATCGCCAGCGTGAGCGAGGTCATGGGCGAGGAGCCGGGGTTGCAGTCCGTCGCGACAGCCATCGGCACGCCATGGCGGCGCAGCAGCGCGATCGGCGGCGGCTGCGTCTCGCGCAGCGTGTAGAAGGCGCCGGGCAGGATGACCGCCACCGTGCCGGCTTCGGCCATGGCACGGACGCCGGCCTCGTCCAGGTATTCGAGGTGATCGGCCGACAGCGCGCCATGGCGCGCGGCGAGCGCCGCGCCATGCAGGTTCGAGAGCTGCTCGGCATGCAGCTTGACCGGCAGGCCGAGGACGCGCGCCTCGGCGAAGACGCGCGCGATCTGCGCGGGGCTGAAGGCGATGCCTTCGCAGAAGCCGTCCACCGCATCCACCAGCCCTTCGGCATGGGCGGCGCGCAGCGCGGGCAGCGCGACCTCGGTGATGTAGTCGTCATGCCGGCCGGCATACTCGGGCGGCAGGGCATGGGCGCCGAGGAAGCTCGTGACGATCCGCACGCGCCGCTGCTCAGCGATGCGGCGCGCGGCGCGCAGCATGCGCAGCTCCGTCGCGATGTCGAGGCCGTAGCCGGACTTCACCTCGATCACCGCCACGCCTTCGGCCAGCATCGCGTCCACGCGCGGCAGCGCGGCGGCGAGCAGCGCCTCCTCGCTCGCCTCGCGCGTGGCGCGGACGGTGGAGAGGATGCCGCCGCCGGCACGCGCGACCTCCTCATAGGTGGCGCCGTTCAGCCGCATCTCGAACTCGCGGGCGCGGTCGCCGGCGAAGACGAGATGCGTGTGGCAGTCGATCAGCCCCGGCGTGACGAGCCGGCCGCCGAGGTCGAGGCGCTCGCCCGGCGTGGCGGGCATCGCGCCTTCGGGGCCGGCCCAGAGGATGCGTTCGCCCTCGATGACCACCGCGCCGCCTTCGACGAGGCCGTAGCCCTCCGTCATGGTGGCCAGCGTGGCGTTGTGGAGGATGGTCGTCATAGGGGCCTTGTTTTGTCTGACGGTTCGTGTTTTATGTCTGCACATAATAACCTGTCAAGGCGAAACCATCCATGCAGCGGATCTGGGCGGAACAGGCTCTGCTCCCCGAGGGCTGGCGGGACGGCGTGCTGGTCGAGACTCGCGCGGATGGGCGGATCGCCGCCGTCGCCCACGGCCAGCCGGCCGACGCGGCGCTGCGCGTCGGCGCCCTGGTGCCCGCGCCGGCCAACAGCCATTCGCACGCCTTCCAGCGCGCCATGGCCGGGCTGACGGAACGGCGCGGGCCCGATCCTTCGGACAGTTTCTGGACCTGGCGGCGGCTGATGTACCGCTTCCTCGAGGCGATCACGCCCGAGCAGGCCGAGGCCATCGCCGCCTTCGTGCAGATGGAAATGCTGGAAGCGGGCTTCGCGACGAATGTCGAGTTCCACTACCTCCATCACCAGCCCGACGGCACGCCCTATGCCGAGCTCGCCGAGATGTCCGCGCGCATCGTCGCCGCAGCGCGGGAGAGCGGGATCGGCCTGACGCTGCTGCCCGTCGCCTATCGCTTCGGCGGCTGCGACAGGCGGCCGCTCGGTGCGGGGCAGCGGCGCTTCGGCAACGACCCCGAGCGCTTCGCGCGCCTCGTGGAAGGCGCGGGAAGCGCCATGGCGGCGCTGCCGGCGGATGCCGTGCTCGGCGTCGCGCCGCATTCGCTGCGCGCGGTGGCGCCCGAGGACCTGCCCGGCCTCGCGGCACTGCGGCCCGAGGCGCCGATCCACATGCATGTCGCGGAGACGATCGGCGAGGTGGAGGAGGTGCGCGGCGCGCTCGGCGCGCGGCCGGTCGAATGGGTGCTGGAGCATGTCAGGCCCTCGCCGCGCTGGTCCCTGATCCATCTGACGCAGATGCAGCCGCACGAGACGGTGGCGCTGGCGCGCAGCGGCGTCGTCGCGGGGCTCTGCCCGCTGACCGAGGCGAGCCTCGGCGACGGCATCTTCGACGGCCTGCGCTGGATGGAGGCGGGCGGCGCGATCTCGCTCGGGTCGGACAGCAACATCCGCATCTCGCTCGCCGAGGAGATGCGGCAACTCGACACCACGCAGCGCCTGCGCGACCACAGCCGCGCCGCGCTGGCCACGGAGGAGCGCTCGACCGGGCGCAGGCTGCTCGAGGCCGCGGCGGCGGGCGGGGCGCGCGCGGCGGGGCGCGGCAGCGGGCGGATCGAGCCGGGCGCTTGGGCGGACCTGCTGGCGCTCGACACCGCGCATGTGGATCTCGAGGGGCTGCGCGGCGATGCGATCCTCGATGCCTTCGCCTTCTCGGGCGACAACGGCATGGTCGCGGAGGTCTGGGCGGCCGGGCGGCATGTGGTGCGGGGCGGGCGGCACATCCGCCGCGATGCCATCACCGCCGCCTACCGGCGCGCGGTGCGGCCGCTGCGCCAGGCGCTCTGAAACGCGGCGGCCGAAGCTTCGGCCCTCGTCCGACGCTATCTGCCCGTGGTTTCGCGCGCGGCCGGCCCACCCCCGCGCGCAAGGAAGGCTGGCGATATGCTTGACCTCCCGCCCGCTGCCATGACCGCCTTCAATAGCGCGCGGTCATGCGATGGCCGCGGTGATGGACGAGGCGCACGAAGGTCACGGCGCGGCCGTTCCAGCGCGTGCAGCGCTCGATCTGCAGGAGCGGATCGCCGGGCGCGCAGGCGAGATGCGCGGCGAGGCCGGCATCGGCCGCGGTGGCGGAGATGCTGATCTCGGCCTCCGTGAAGGGGACATGCGCCACGAGCCATTCATTCGGCCCGGAGGCGGAGAAATCGGCATCGCGCGCCTGCGGCAGCACCGCGAGGTTGATCCAGCGGTCCTCGTGCTGGTAGGGCGCGGCATCGGCGAAATGCAGGCAGACGACGTGGCGCACCTTCGCCCCCGCCGGCAGGCCCATGCGCGCGCGCACCCAGTCCGGCGCGCGACCCACCTCGGATTGCACGAGCGCATAGCGGTAGGCCGCGCCCTGGTCCTCGATCTCGCGCCGCACCAGCGGGATGTCGAAACGCGCCTGGCGCAGCGGCGCGAGGCGCACGCGGGAGCCGGCCTTGCGCTTGCGCTCGATGATGCCGTCCTCGGCGAGTTCGCGCATGGCGCGGTTCACCGTCGCGCGGGCCGAGCCGTAGGCCTCGGCGAGTTCCCGCTCGGCCGGAATGGGGCTGCCGGGCTTCCACTCGCCGCGGGTGATCCTGCCGAGGATGTCCGCCTTGATCTCGCGATAGGTGGCCGTCACGTCCCGTCCCTGGCTGCCCCGTGATCCTCCCGCCGATGAGCCGGGCCACGGCGCGGGGCGGCGGGCGCGGGGCGCGGCGCCACCGCCGCGCCAGACATGGACATATCGGGCCAAAAGTCCAGACAAAAGGCTGGCCAGGGGGTGCGATTCCAGCGCCCGAAACACCGGGCTGTGCCCGGCGGATACCGCTCTGACCGGTGACCGCCGGGTATCAGTGCCTCACCGCACGCGCTGCCTCCGCATAGCCCACGCGCCGCTCCGGCGGCACGGGGTGCCGCCCGGCCACGCGTTCGAGCAGCATGCGCGCATCCTCCTCGGCGCCCGCCTTCATCGCCGCGTCGAGGAAGAGCTGTTCCAGCACGTCCTGCTGCGCGTGGCTGCCGCCCATGCGGTGCATCACGCCGATCGCGGGACGCATGGCCGCGACCGCCCCGGCATGGTCGCCGCGGGCATGGGCGAGCACGGCCTCGCAGACCGGAATGGCGGCATCGCGCAGGATGGGGGCGACGGTGCCGGGCCGCCGCGCCGCGTCGCGCATGGCGTCCAGCATGCGGGATGCCGCCTGGAAGCGGCCGGTGGCGGCGAGCGCCATCATCCAATGCGGCAGGGTGAAGGCGGAGAGGCAGTCGCCGATGCGCGCCTCGGCCTTGTCGGCGAGTTCCACCCAGCGGTCGCCGACATCCACGCCGTGGCGCGCAAGGCGGAACAGCATGGAGGCCGCGTTCTGCACGTCGATGTAGAGATCAGGCACGGCCTGGGTCAGCGGGCTCGCGAGGTTGCGGAAGCCGCGGTCGTAGAGCGCCAGCACCTCCTCGTGCTCGCCGCGTTCGAGGTGGTACATGGCGCGGTGCCACCACAGGTGGTGCAGCAGGTTGGAGCCGCCGTCCCAGTGCGGCTCCAGCGCCTTGAGCCAGGCGATGCCCTCGCCACGGCGGCCCTGCATCTCCAGGATGTGCGCAACGCCGTGCGTGGCCCAAAGATCGGCGGGGTCGAGGGCGACGGCGGCGCGGCCGGATTCCTCCGCCACCTGGTAGTTGCCGCATTCCTCGTTCGCGAAGCAGCGGCACGCGAGGATGCTGCCAAATCCGGGAATGGCCGCCGACCAGCGCGGCGCCACGGCATCCACCGCGCGCAGCATCTGCCCCGCGCGGCCGAGCCAGAAGGCGCAGAAATGGTGCAGGCGGAAGGCGAGGATGTCGTGCGGGTGGTCGGCCATGATGGCCTCCCAGGCCGAGAGGGCGGCGTCGAGCTCGCCCTCGGCCCAGGCGGCGAGCGCGGCGGCGTGGGCGCCTTCGCGCGCCGTGCCGGCCAGGCGCGCGGCCTGCGCGGCGGCATCGCGCGCGCGCGGCACCGTGCCCTGGTTGAAGGCCAGCATGGCGAAGGCGCCCTTGAGCACCTGCGCCATCGGCATCTCCGCATCCGCTTCGAGCAGCGCGTTCAGGCGCAGGCCGGCATCGGCGCGGTAGCGCAGATAGCCCTCGATCACATGGTCATAGGCGCGGGCGACCGCGTCCGAGGCGGCGGTGATGACAAGGCCCTGGGCGTCGGTGGTCACGGGTGTCCTCCTCCCTCGCCCCGTTCGCGCGGGGGCCGGCTTCAGCTTCCGGTGGAGCCGAAGCCGCCGGCCCCGCGCGCCGTCGCGGGCAGCTCGGCGACCTCGCGCCAGGCGGCGCGGATGACGGGGGCGATGACGGCCTGGGCGATGCGCATGCCGCGCTCGACGGTGAAGGGCGCATCGCCGGCATTGAGCAGGATCACGCCGACCTCGCCGCGATAATCCTCGTCGATGGTGCCGGGGCTGTTGGGCAGCACGATCCCGTTCTTCAGCGCGAGGCCGGAACGCGGGCGGACCTGCATCTCGTAGCCCGCCGGAAGGGCGATGCAGAGGCCGGTCGGCACCAGCATCCGCCCGCCGGGCGGGATGGTGACGGGCGACATCACAGCGGCGAGCAGATCCATCCCCGCCGCGCCCTCGGTGGCGTAGGCGGGCAGCGGCAGGCCCTCGGCATGGGGCAGGCGCACCACCTCGATCACCGGGTTCGTCATGCCAGCGCCTCCGCGATGCGCGCGGCGAGGCGGCGCGCGACCTCCTCCTTCGCCATGCGCGGCCAGTCCTCGACGCCGGCCGCCGTCACGAGGTGGACGGCGTTCTCCGCGCCGCCCATCACGTCGCCCGAGACGTCGTTGGCCACGATCCAGTCGCAGCCCTTCTTCGCGCGCTTGGCGAGGGCGTTGGCGACCACCGCCTCGGTCTCCGCCGCGAAGCCGACGACGAGGCGCGGGCGGCGCGGCCCGGGTGCGGCGAGCGTCGCCAGGATGTCCGGGTTGAGCGCGAGATCGAGCGGCGGCGGCACCTCGCCCGGCACCTTCTTCATTTTCTGGTCGGCCGCGCGCGCGGTGCGCCAGTCCGCCACCGCGGCGGCGCAGATCGCGGCATCGGCGGGCAGAGCGGCCTCGCAGGCGGCGAGCATGTCGCGGGCGGATTCCACGCGCGCGACCGTCACCCCCGGCGGGTCGGGCTGCGCGACAGGGCCGCTGACGAGCGTGACGCGCGCGCCGAGGGCGGCGAGCGCGGCGGCGATGGCGTGCCCCTGCCGGCCGCTGCTGCGGTTGGCGATGTAGCGCACCGGGTCGATCGCCTCATGCGTCGGCCCGCTGGTCACGAGGACATGCCTGCCCGCGAGCGGGCCGGCGGCGAGCGCGGCATGAATGGCGGCACGCAGGCGATCCGGTTCCATCAGCCGGCCGGGGCCACTCTCGGGCTCGGCCATCGGCCCTTCCTCGGGGCCGGCGAGGATGACACCGCGCGCGGTGAGCGCCGCGACATTCGCCCGCGTCGCGGGGTGTTCCCACATCGCCGGGTTCATCGCCGGCGCGACGAGCACCTTGGCGCGCGTGGCGAGCAGCACGCAGGTGGCGAGGTCATCGGCGAGGCCATGGGCCATCTTCGCGATCAGGTCGGCCGAGGCCGGCGCGACGACCACAAGGTCGGGCCAGCGGGCGAGGCGGATATGGCCGATCTCGGCCTCCGCCGCCCAGAGGTCGTCATGCACGCGCGCGCCGGTGATGGCGGCGAGCGCCTCCTTCGTCACGAAGCGCGCGCCGCCGGCGGTGAGGATGGAAGCCACCTCGGCGCCGTCCTTGCGGAGCAGGCGCGCGAGTTCCAGCGCCTTGTAGGCGGCGACGGAACCGGAGACGATGAGCAGGATCCTACGGCCGGCGAGCATGGGACGGACCCTAGCCCGGCGCGGCGAGGCAGGCGAGGGGCGGACGATGGCGCCAGCGGCGGAGATGGTGACGGCGCGGTGGTGGCTGCGGGCGGAAGGCATGGCGCTGATGATCTTGGCGGTCGGCGCCTACGCGGGCCTGGGCGGCAACTGGTGGGCCTTCGCGCTGCTGTTCCTGGCGCCTGACCTGACCATGCTGGGCTATCTGCGCGATGCGAGGCTGGGGGCGGCGCTCTACAACGCCGGGCACAGCACGATCGGCCCGCTGGCGCTCGCCGCGGCGGGCTGGGCATGGTGGCCGACGGCGCTGCCGCTCGCGTTGATCTGGCTGGCGCATATCGGCTTTGACCGCGCCCTGGGCTACGGGCTGAAGTCCCCTGTGGGATTCGGTGTCACCCATCTCGGCCGGGTCGGCCGGCGGGCCGAAGCCTCGGGTTGAGGCGCGCGCCGCGGCCTGGCTGGCAGACATGCGCCCACGGTCAGGGCGGCACGGGGCCGCGCGCGCGACGGTCCGGCGCGGAAGATGCCGGCCTCCGCCACCGTTACGCCAGCAGCCGGGGGGGGTTCGCTTCGCCCCGGCCCGCCTCTCACAGCCGCCAGCCCGTATGGATCGCCACGATCCCGCCTGACAGGTTGCGGTACTCCACCCGCTCCATCCCCGCCTTGCGCATCATCCCCGCCAGCGTCTCCTGGTCGGGGAACATGCGGATGCTCTCGGCCAGGTATTCGTAGGATTCGCGGTCCTTCGCCACGCGCTCGCCGATGGCGGGCAGGGCCTTGAACGACCAGGCATCGTAGAGTGGCACGAGCGCCGAGACCTCGAGGCGCGAGAATTCGAGGCAGTGGAAGCGCCCGCCGGGGCGCAGCACGCGGCGCACCTCGCGCAGCACGGCGTCCTTGTCGGTGCAGTTGCGCAGGCCGAAGGCGATGGAAACCTTCTCCACGCTGCGGTCGGGCAGCGGGATGCGCTCCGCGTCCACCACCATGAAGTCGAGGCCGGCCGCGAGGCCGCGGTCCAGCGCGCGCTTCCGCGCCACCTCCAGCATGGCGGGATTGATGTCGGTGAGGATGACGCGGCCGGCGCCGCGTTCCTTCGCGAGGAAGGCGATGTCGCCGGTGCCGCCGGCGAGGTCGAGCAGCGTCTCGCGCGGCGAACAGCCGATCGCGTTGACGAAGATGCGCTTCCAGACGCGATGGATGCCGAGCGACATCAGGTCGTTCATCACGTCGTAGCGCGGCGCCACGCTTTCGAAGACCTGGCGCACCAGCCCGGCCTTCTCGGCGCGGGGGACGGTGCGGAAGCCGAAATCGGCGCTGTCCTGGGGGCTGTCGCTCATCGTGGCGGCACCATAGCGTGGCGGCGGGTAATGCGGGAGGGACCATGCCCGAACTGCCGGAAGTCGAGACGGTGATGCGCGGCCTCGCCGCCGTGCTTCAGGGCCACCGCATCACGGAGGTGGAGGTCCGCCGCCACGACCTGCGCTTCCCCTTCCCGAAGGACTTGGCGCGGCGGATGGAAGGGCGGCGCGTGCTCTCGTTCCGGCGCCGGGCGAAGTACATGCTGATGCGGCTGGAAGGGGGCGAGAGCGTGCTGATCCACCTCGGCATGTCCGGCCGCATGGTGGCGCGCCGCGCGGGGGAGGTGCCGGCGCGGCGCATCGCGCCCCAGGGCGCCGCCTCCGACGCGCGCGGCCACAATGCCCCGCCCGAGGCGCATGAACACCTTGTCATCGTCACGGACCATGGCTGGCGCGTCGGCTTCGTCGATCCCCGCCGCTTCGGCGCCGTGGACCTCGTGCCGACGGCGCAGGAGGACGCGCACCGGCTGCTGCAGGGCCTCGGCCCCGAGCCGCTGGAGGAGGCCTTCACCCCCGCCGTGCTGTCCGCCGCGCTGCGGGGCAAGCGGACGCCGATCAAGGCGGCGCTGCTCGACCAGGGCGTCGTGGCGGGGCTCGGCAACATCTATGTCTGCGAGGCGCTGTTCCGCGCCGGCATCTCTCCGCGGCGGGTGGCGGCGAGCGTCGCCGGGGCGCGGGCGGAACGGCTGGTGCCCGCCATCAAGGCCGTGCTGGCCGAGAGCATCGGCGCGGGCGGCTCCTCGCTGCGCGACTATGTGCGTGCGGACGGGGAGGTCGGACGCTTCCAGGAGAATTTCGCCGTCTATGGGCGGGAGGGCGAGCCCTGCCCCGCCTGCCCTGGCGTGCCGCCCTGCCCGGGCATCCGGCGGATCGTCCAGGCGGGGCGCTCGACCTTCTTCTGCCCGCGGCGGCAGCGTTGAGGGGACACCGCGGCTGGGCTACAGGCAGGACCACCACACGAGGCGAGGAACGCGGCGCATGCCCTACGAGATGATCCTGACCGAGACGCAGGGGCGGGTCGGCCTGATCCGCCTGAACCGCCCGCAGGCGCTGAACGCGCTGTGCGACCAGCTCATGACCGAGCTCGGCCAGGCGCTGCGCGACTACGACGCCGACCCGGCGATCGCCGCGATCGTGGTGACCGGCAGCGAGAAGGCCTTCGCCGCGGGCGCCGACATCAAGGAGATGAAGGACCGCACCTTCCCCGCGGTCTATCTCAACGACTTCATCGGCGAGCGCTGGGAGACGGTGCTCGAGATCCGCAAGCCGGTGATCGCGGCGGTGGCCGGCTTCGCGCTCGGCGGCGGCTGCGAGCTCGCGATGATGTGCGACCTGATCATCGCAGCCGACACGGCGAAGTTCGGCCAGCCCGAGATCAACCTCGGCATCATCCCCGGCGCGGGCGGGTCGCAGCGCCTGACGCGCGCCATCGGCAAGTCCAAGGCGATGGAGATGATCCTGACGGGCCGGATGATGGACGCGGCGGAGGCCGAGCGGTCGAACCTCGTCTGCCGTGTCGTGCCGGCGGCCGACCTGATCGCGGAGGCGGTGAAGATCGGCGAGAAGATCGCGAGCCTCTCGGCACCTTCGGTGGCGATGGCGAAGGAGGCGGTGAACGCCGCCTTCGAGAGCACCCTGACCGAGGGCGTGCGGACCGAGCGGCGGCTGTTCCTCAGCCTCTTCGCGACCGAGGACCAGAAGGAGGGCATGGCGGCCTTCGCGGAGAAGCGGAAGCCCGCCTTCCGCAACCGGTAGCGCGCCTGCGGCCCGCGCGGACGGGCGAAGGGCGCCGCACGGGCCTTCGCCTGAGGGTTGCGGGCGCCGTTCATGGAATTCGCGGCGCCTCGGCGCTTGACGGGCCGAGGCGCGGGGCATTAGAACCCCGGCCTTCGCCGCGGCCGGTTGCCGCCCGCGGCCGACAGAACCAATCGAAGTGAACTGACCGGAAGCCCCATGGCGAACACCGACAGCGCGAGCAAGCGCATCCGCCAGACCGCGAAGCGCACCGCGCGCAACAAGGCGCGCAAGTCGCGCGTGCGGACCTTCGTGCGCAAGGTGGAGGAGGCGATCGCCTCGGGCGACAAGGCCGCGGCGCAGGACGCGTTCCGCGCGGCGCAGCCCGAGCTGCAGCGCGCGGCGACCAAGGGCGTCCTGCATGCCAATACGGTCGCGCGGAAGGTGTCGCGGCTCTCCGCGCGCGTGAAGGCCCTCGGCGCCGCCCAGGGCTGAGCTCCACCGCCGCGCTGGGCGGCGGCTACCGGACATCATCGTATTGCGTCTTCGGACGGCGTGGGGTCGCGCGTTCCTGCGCGGTCTCGTCATGACTTGATCGTCACGTGGTCACGTCGCTTTAGCGGCTTGCGACAGGGGTGCGACGCGCTACTGTTCGGGACGTTGGGGGGTGTTTCCTCTTCCGCAGCGTCGCCTGGTCAGCGGGCACGAATGCCGCCAGGGCCGAAGCGGAAGAGCAAGTGGGGGATGGCGATGGAGAAGCAGGCCGGTACGGATTCCGCGCGCTCCGCAGCGTCCCTCCAGGAATCCTGGGCCCGCATCCGTGGCCGCCTGCGAGACGAGGTCGGCGAGGTCGAATACCGCACCTGGCTGCGGCAGATGACGCTCGCGGGCATCGAGGGCGACGAGGCGATCGTCCATCTCCCCACGCGGTTTCTGCGCGACTGGGTGCGCAGCCACTACGGCGACCGGCTGCGGGCGCTCTGGCAGCAGGAGGTGCCGGCGGTGCGCCGCGTGGATGTGCGCGTCGGGCCGCAGCCGCGCGGCGCGGCGGCCTCCGACGGCGAGGAAGCGGTCAATGGCGCCTCCGCGCCCGCGCAAGGCGGGCTCGCGGAATCCCTTTCGGCGCGCAACGGCGGCGCGCGGAGCGCGGGAGAGGGGCGCGGCGAGTGGTCCGCGCCGCTCGATCCGCGCTTCACCTTCGACACCTTCGTCGTCGGCAAGCCGAACGAGTTCGCCCATGCCTGCGCGCGGCGCGTGGCGGAGAAGCCGGCCCTGCCGGGCTTCAATCCGCTGTTCCTCTACGGCGGCGTCGGGCTGGGCAAGACGCATCTGATGCACGCCGTGGCCTGGGCGATCCGCGACGGCGAGGGCGGGCGCAACGTCGCCTACATGTCGGCCGAGAAGTTCATGTATCGCTTCATCGCGGCGCTGCGCACGCAGTCCACCATGGAGTTCAAGGAATCGCTCCGGTCGGTGGACGTGCTGATGGTGGACGACCTGCAGTTCCTGATCGGCAAGGACAACACGCAGGAGGAGTTCTTCCACACCTTCAACGCGCTGATCGACGCCGGCAAGCAGATCGTGATCAGCGCCGACAAGTCGCCCTCCGACCTCAACGGGCTCGAGGACAGGCTGCGCACGCGGCTCGGCTGCGGGATGGTCGCCGACATCCACGCCACGACCTACGAGCTGCGCCTGTCCATCCTGCAGGCCAAGGCGACGGCGGCGGGCGTGGCGGTGCCCAAGAACGTGGTCGAGTTCCTCGCGCACAAGATCACCTCGAATGTGCGGGAGCTGGAAGGCGCGCTGAACCGGCTGATCGCGCACGCCAACCTGTTCGGCCGGGCGGTGACGCTGGAATCCGCGCAGGAGGTGCTGCACGACCTGCTGCGTGCGCACGACCGGCGCGTGACCATCGAGGAGATCCAGCGCAAGGTCGCCGAGCACTACAACATCCGCCTGACCGACATGAGCAGCGCGCGGCGCGCGCGCAACGTCGCCCGGCCGCGGCAGGTGGCGATGTATCTCGCCAAGCAGCTCACCTCGCGCTCGCTGCCCGAGATCGGGCGGCGCTTCGGCAACCGCGACCACACGACGGTGATGCACGCGGTCTCGCGCATCTCGGAGCTGATGCAGGCCGATGCCGCCTTCGCCGAGGATGTCGAGCTGCTGCGCCGCATGCTCGAAAGCTGAGGCCCGGCGCCGGGCCGCCGGCCGCCCGGGCCGCCCCATGCCGCGGGAATCCGCGGGTTTCCCGGCAGTACTCCCCGCTTTCCCGCCCCGAATCACGCTGATATGGTGCGGCCCCCTCGGCAGGGGCCGTGCGGGCCGATTCGCGGCCCCGGCCGGGCCGCGGGGCTGAGGGGGACACAGGCGGTCCCGCCGCGCCCATGCCGGGCCCGGCAGGGACCGCCCACAGGATCGGGGCGTCGGGCTGCGATGAAGTTCACGGTGGACCGGGCGGTGCTGCTCAAGGCTCTCGCGCATGTGCAGAGCGTGGTCGAGCGCCGCAACACCATCCCCATTCTCGCCAATGTGCTGGTGGATGCGAAGACCGACGGCAGCCTCACGCTGACCGCGACCGACATGGAGATCGCGGTGGTCGAGGAGGTCGCCGGCGTCACGGTCGCGCGCGGCGGGCGGACCACGGCGCCGGCCGGCACGCTCTACGAGATCGTGCGCAAGCTGCCCGAGGGCGCGCGCATCGAGTTCGACCACGGCGGCGGCGACGGGCCGCTCAGCCTGCGCGCGGGGAAGTTCAACACCACGCTCGCGGTGCTGCCGGTGGACGACTTCCCCTCCATGACCGAGGGCAAGCTGCCGACGAAGTTCAGCATCAAGGCCGGCGTGCTGCGCGACCTGATCGACCGCACGCGCTTCGCGATCAGCACCGAGGAGACGCGCTACTACCTCAACGGCATCTACCTGCATGCCGGCGAGGTGGATGGCGCGCCGGTTCTGCGCGCGGTCGCGACCGACGGGCATCGCCTCGCGCGCGTCGAGGAGCCGCTGCCCGAGGGTGCGAAGGGCATGCCCGGCGTGATCGTGCCGCGCAAGACGGTGAACGAGGTGCGCAAGCTCGCGGAGGAGACGCAGGACGAGATCGAGATCCGCCTCTCCGACACCAAGATCCGCTTCGGCTTCGGCACCGTCTCGCTGACCAGCAAGCTGATCGACGGCACCTTCCCCGAATACGAGCGCGTCATCCCGCGCGGCAACGACAAGAAGCTGACCGTACCGAAGGATGCCTTCGAGGCCGCGGTGAACCGCGTCGCCGCGATCAGCAGCGAGCGGTCGCGGCCTGTGAAGCTCTCCATCTCCCGCAACAACCTGCTGCTGACGGCCAACAGCCCGGAGCAGGGCCAGGCGCAGGAGGAGCTGGACTCCGACACGGTGTCCTACGAGAGCAGCCCGCTCGAGATCGGCTTCCAGGCGCGCTACCTGACGGACATCACGGCGCAGATCGGCGCCACGGTGGAGTTCCACTTCGCCGACGGCGCGGCGCCCACCATCGTCAAGGACGAGGCGAAGCCGGAGGCGCTCTACGTGCTGATGCCGATGCGGGTGTGATGGTCCCTGCCATAGGGTCCGCGCCCTTTTCGGCATGAGCAAGGGAGGCGGTCAGGCTGCTGATCGGCGTGGCGCCTACGGTGGCCTCCTTGTCCTCGTGATTGCCGCCGGCGCGGTCGTCATCGGCGACTGGCTGTTTGCCGCACATCTTGGAAGCTGGCCGCCGACGATCATCGCACTGCTGTTCTTCGGCCTGGACATCCCTCTGGCGCTGCTCGTCGCGCTCGCGATCCGCGCGCTTCAGCGTCCGAACCTCCTCGGCGTGCTGCTTGCGGCCGCGGTCCCCCTCGTCATGCTCGCCGCCTCGTCCGCCAAGTTCGTCATGCTCGGACGGTCGGCGCTGTTCAGCGATGCGGCACTGCTGCTGGATCTCCGTCGCACGCTCGAACCGCGGCAGGCGCTACTCACCGACCTCACCTTCGGCGTTGTCCTCCTCGCGTTTCTCGCGAACATGAGAATTGACCGGAGCGCCCTGCGCGCCTGGGTGCTTCCCGGACTTGGGCTCGCCGGTCTCGGCGCGGCAATCCTGGTTCTGCCGCATGGCGGACGCTGGGTTGACCGCGGCTTAGGATTGCTGCCTCACCGCGTTTCGGATTTTCCCTTCTACGGCCACTTCGTCACGGCCGCGCAGGATGCTGCCGAGGAACGGGCGATGCGGCGGGCGGTGCTCGACGTGCCGACGGCACCGCTGCTCCGTGACCGGCTGGTGGTGCCCCTCGATGCGCGCAACCTGCACGTCATCGTCGTCGAGAGCCTGATCGATCCGCTCTGGTTGACGGGCTTTTCGTGGCCACCGGAGCCGCTGTCGCCCCTGTTCGGCCGCTGGCGGTCCGATTCGCTCAGCACGGCGGTCGTGCCGGTCTTCGGCAACCGCTCCTCCGACACGGAGTTCGAGGTTCTGTGTGGACTCCCCGCCGCCGGGGGCGCGGCGGGCGTCACCTTCATGCGCATCGGCACGGGGGCGGAGCTGGCTTGCCTGCCACGCCTGCTGGCTGCACGGGGCCATGCTGCGATCTCAATCGTGCCGAGCTCCGGAGCCTTCTTCCGCGCGAGCAACGCTTTCCGAGCGGTAGGATTCGCGCCCGCCCTGTTCGCCGATGATCTTGACATGAGCGACCTGGACGGGATCTGGCTGTCGGCCAGCTCCACGCTGGCTCAGATGCGCCAAGCGATAGGGCGCGTCCGGGCGCGTGAGCCGGCACGGCCCGTCTTTGCCTACACATTCATAAATGCCGGGCACTTTCCCTATGATCGCGACAGGGCCCGCCGCCCGGATCGCATCAGCCCGACACCCGAGGATGCACTCATCCGAGATTGGGCGAACGCCGCGCACTACAACGCCCTCGCCGTCGAAGAGCACGTCGCGACGATCCGCAACGACGATCCCGCGGCGCTCATCGTGATCCTGGGCGACCACAACCCGCCGCTCGGCGCCAACTTTGCCGGCTATCGGCTTGGCGGGCGCATGCCGCCCGCCGGCGTGCGGACAGCCCACAGCGCCTTGCTCCACGAAACGCCACTCCTGGTTCTCGACGGGGATCGCATGGTGGCGGTTGGACGGCTGCCTGCCTGGGGCGTACCGGATCTCATCCTGGATCTGCTGTCAGCCGGTGCGCATTGCCGTCACACAACCTGCCAGCACGGCGCGGCGCTGCGTATCCGGCCGCTCGACGGGGCGGTGCTCGGCTTGGCGACGGATCGAGGTGCGGATTTGACCTGCAGGCGCCAGACCGGCGCTCCCGAAGCCGACGATGCCGCCGCCTGCAGCGCGCTGAGGGAAAAGGCAGCCTCCCTGGCCGCGGGCCTGCTGCGCCTCCTCTCGCCCTGACGCGGCACGCGATGCTCCGCCTCACCCGCCTGCGCCTTACCGACTTCCGCTCCTGGGCTGCGCTCGAGGCGCGCTTCGACGCGCCGGTCGTCGCCATCGCCGGCGAGAACGGCGCGGGCAAGACCAACCTGCTCGAGGCGATCTCGCTGCTCGGGCCCGGCCGCGGCCTGCGCGGGGCGCGGATGGCGGAGCTCGGCCGGCGCGTGGACGGTGTCGCGCGCCCCTGGGCGGTGGCCGGCCGCTTCACGTCGCCGAATGGGGTTTTCGACATCGGCACGGGCTCGGACCCGGAGGGCGCCTCCGAGCGGCGCGCCTTCCGCCTCGACGGGCAGCCGGTGCGCGTGCAGGCCGAACTGGCCGACCGCGTCGCCGCGGTCTGGCTGACGCCGCAGATGGACCGCCTGTTCCAGGAGGGGGCGGCGGGACGCCGGCGCTTCCTCGACCGCCTCGCCTGGGCGCTGGAGCCTGCCCATGCGCGCGACGTCGCCGCGCACGACAATGCGATGGCGCAGCGCAACCGGCTGCTGGCGGAGGGGCGGGCGGAGCCGCGCTGGCTCGCCGCGCTCGAGGATGCGATGGCGCGTCACGCCGTCGCCGCCGCCGCGACGCGGCGGGCGCTGACGCTGCGACTGAACGCGGCGATGGCGGCGGCGGCCACCGGCGGCGCCTTCCCGGCGGCGCGGATGGACCTGCTCTGCCCGATCGCGGCGGCGCTGGCCGACCGGCCGGCCCTGGCGGTCGAGGACGCGCTGCGCGAGGGCCTTGCGGCCGACCGCCGGCGCGATGCCGCGGCCGGGGGGGCGGCGCGCGGCGCCCACCGGGCCGACATGACGCTCGTGCACCTGCCCAAGGACCAGCCCGCGGAATTGTGCTCGACCGGGGAGCAGAAGGCGCTGCTGGTCTCGGTGGTCCTGGCCCATGCGGCGCTGATCGCCTATGCGCGCGGATTCGCCCCGCTGCTGCTGCTGGACGAGGTCGCCGCGCATCTCGACCAGGCGCGGCGGGAGGCGCTGTTCGCCGCCCTCGCCGCGCTGCCGGCGCAGAGCTTCCTGACCGGCACGGAGGCCGAGGTTTTCCGCCCGCTCGCGGGCATCGCGGCGATGTTCCGCGCGGCGGACGGAAAGCTCATCCCCGAAGGCGAAACCGGGTCGCGCTGAGGGCCGGAAAAGCCTATATTCAGGGCTCCTTTCCGCCCCCCTCCAGACAGGAGTGAGCGCGCCGCATGAGCGAGCCCGCGCGTCCCGAATCCGACGCCTACGACAGCGCCTCCATCACCGTCCTGCGCGGCCTCGAGGCCGTGCGGAAGCGGCCCGGCATGTATATCGGCGACACCGACGACGGCTCGGGCCTGCATCACATGGCCTTCGAGATCATCGACAACGCCGTGGACGAGGCGCAGGCCGGCTATGCCACCGCCTGCCACGTCACGCTGAACGGCGACGGCAGCGTCACCGTGCGCGACGACGGGCGCGGCATCCCGGTGGACATCCATCCGGAGGAGGGCGTGAGCGCGGCCGAGGTGGTGCTCACGCGGCTGCATGCCGGCGGCAAGTTCAACCAGAATTCCTACAAGGTCTCGGGCGGTCTGCACGGCGTCGGCGCCGCGGTGGTCAACGCGCTCTCCGAATGGATGGAGGTGCGCATCTGGCGCGACGGCCGGGAGCATTTCCTGCGCTTCGAGCACGGCGAGACGGTCCAGCCCTGCACGGTGGTCGGCCCCTCCGACCACCCGACCGGGACCGAGGTGACGTTCAAGCCCTCGGCCCTGACCTTCACGCGCACGGAGTTCGACTTCGCCGTGCTGGAACGCCGCCTGCGCGAACTGGCCTTCCTGAACTCGGGGCTGCGCATCACGCTGCGCGACGAGCGCCATGCCGAGGTGCAGGAGACCGTGTTCCACTTCGACGGCGGCCTCATCGCCTTCGTCGAGTGGCTCGACAAGGGCAAGACGCCGCTCTTCGCCCAGCCGATCAGCGTCGTGCCGAAGGAGCAGGACGGAATCCGCGTGGAACTGGCGCTGCGCTGGACGGATTCCTACCACGAGACGATGCTCTGCTTCACCAACAACATCCCGCAGCGCGATGGCGGCACGCATCTCGCGGGCTTCCGGCAGGCGTTGACGCGCGTGCTCGGCAAGGTGGCCGAGGGCCTGGCGAAGAAGGACAAGGTGGCCCTCGCCGGGGAGGACATGCGCGAGGGGCTGACCGCCGTCCTGTCCGTCAAGGTGCCGGACCCGAAGTTCAGCAGCCAGACGAAGGAGAAGCTCGTCTCCTCGGAAGTGCAGCCGGTGGTGCATGCCGCCGTGGCCGACGCGCTGACCCACTGGTTCGAGACGCATCCGAAGGAGGCGAAGGACGTCGTCGGCAAGATCCTCGATGCGGCCGCGGCGCGCGAGGCGGCGCGCAAGGCGCGCGAGCTGACGCGGCGCAAGGGCGTCCTCGACGTCTCCTCCCTGCCCGGCAAGCTCGCCGATTGCCAGGAGCGCGACCCGGCGAAGTCGGAGCTGTTCATCGTCGAGGGCGATTCGGCCGGCGGGTCCGCCAAGCAGGGACGCGACCGCGCCTTCCAGGCCATCCTGCCGCTCAAGGGCAAGATCCTGAATGTCGAGCGCGCGCGTTTCGACCGCATGCTCTCCAGCGCCGAGATCGGCACGCTGATCACCGCGCTCGGCACCGGCATCGGCCGCGGCGATGCCAGCGAGGGCGGCTTCGACATCGGCAAGCTGCGCTACCACCGCATCGTCATCATGACCGACGCGGATGTGGACGGCTCGCACATCCGCACGCTGCTGCTGACCTTCTTCTTCCGCCAGATGCCCGAGCTGATCGCGCGCGGGCATCTCTACATCGCCCAGCCGCCGCTCTACCGCGCCAAGCGCGGCAACGAGGAGCGCTACCTCAAGGACGACCGCGCGCTGGAGGACTTCCTGATCGAGAAGGCCCTCGCGGGGGCCTCGCTGCGCTTCGCCGACGAGCGGCTGCTGAGCGGCGAGGCGCTGCGGGCGGAGCAGGAGTTCCTTCGCCAGGCCTCGGCGCGCATCCGCCGTCTCTCCGGCCAGGTGCCGGACGCGATCGTTGAGCAGGCCGCAGTCGTGGGCGCGCTGACGCTCGAAGCCGATCGCGCCACGGCGGCGGCGCAGGCGCTCGCGGCGCGCCTCAATGCGCTGGCGCCGGTGAATGAACGCGGCTGGGTGGCGAGCACCGGCGAAGGCGGCCTGACGCTCGCGCGAACCGTGCGCGGCGTCGCGGAGCGGCATTCGCTCGATGCCACCGCCTTGCGCAGCACCGAGGCCCGCTGGCTCGACGAGCGCCGCGAAAGGCTTGCCCGCGATTTCGGCGCCGCGCCCGCCATCCTGGTGCTGGGCAGCAGCGAGTTCCATGCGCATGGCCCGCTACAGGCCTTCGAGCGGCTGATCGCCGAGGGGCGCAAGGGCCTCGCCATCCAGCGCTTCAAGGGGCTTGGCGAGATGAACCCAGACCAGCTCTGGAAGACGACGCTCGACCCTGCGGCGCGCACGCTGCTCAAGGTCCGCATCGAGGATGTGGAGGATGCCGAGCAGGTCTTCTCCACGCTGATGGGCGACCTTGTCGAGCCGCGGCGCGAGTTCATCGTGGGCAATGCGCAGAAGGTTGCGAACCTGGACGTGTGAGGCGGGGTGGTCCCTCGCGCGCGATGGGGATCAGGGGCTGACTGCCACGGTCGTCGGCCAGGCAGCCGACCCGACGCTGGCGAAGGTCTGACCGTGGCCAGCGCGATCCCTGGGGCACGAGGCGGGGAGGCGGAGACCGCCGCTGAGGGTCTTTCCGGGGTTGCTGGAGGCTGACCCGATGGGCCTTGCGCCGTTGTGGCGCTCGGCAAGAGCCGTCGCAGAACAGCAACGTGCCCAGCCGCTCGCCGCCTGGCGCAGGGAAGGCCGAGGCACCGCTCCGGACGGGAAGGCCTCGTGGCACAGCGCCTGCGGCCGCCCCCCAGCCACAGCATGCTGAAACCGTGGGGCAACATGGTGCCGGCACGCGGATTTGAACCGCGGACCTACTGATTACGAATCAGTTGCTCTACCGCTGAGCTATGCCGGCCCCTGCCGCCGCGCCGCTGCGCGCGCTTGGGCGGCGCCTTCTAGCCGCAGGGCGGCCGCGCCGCAACCCGGCAGCGCATTCCCGGCCGCAGGAGCGCCGGTCCGTGCTATCCATGCCGCACCATGCGTCGGCGCGTCCTGTTGCTCCTTCTGGTCCCCTTGCTCGCGGCGGGGGGATGGATCTGGTGGACCATGCCCCCCGCGGTCGCCATCGCGATGGCCACGCAGGGGCCGGCGCTGCGCGCCGTCTACGCCACGGGCAGCGTCGAGCCGGTCCATTGGGCGAAGGTCGGCCCCTCGCTCCGCGCCCGCATCACGGAGGTTCTGGTCGAGGAAGGCCAGCGCGTGAGCGAAGGCCAGGCCATGGCGCGGCTCGACAACCGCGAAGCCGTCCATCGCGTCGAGGAGGCCGAGGCCCGCGCGAGGTTTGCCGAGGAGGAACTGGCGCGCATCCGCACCCTGGTCGCGCGCGACATCGCCGCGCGCGCCAGCCTCGACCGCGCCGAGGCCGAGGCCCGCGCGGTGCGCGCGGCAGCCGAGGCCGCCCGCCGGCGCCTGGACGACTACGTGGTGCGCGCGCCCGCAGACGGCCTCGTGCTGCGCCGCGACGCCGAGGTCGGCGAGGTCGTGGACACCCCCGCCGCGCTGTTCTGGATCGGCGAGCCGCGCCCGCTGCGCGTCACCGCCGAGGTGGACGAGGAGGACATCGCCCAGGTGCGCGAAGGACAGGACGTGCTGCTGCGCGCGGACGCCTTCCCCGGCCGCGTGCTGACTGCGACCGTCGCGCAGATCACGCCGAAGGGCGATGCGACGCGCAAGGCCTACCGCGTGCGCCTCGCCCTGCCGGAGGACACGCCGCTGCTCATCGGCATGACGGTCGAGGCGAACATCGTCCTGCGCAGGACTGAGGATGCCGTGCTGGTGCCGCCCGCTGCGGTGCGCGACGGGCGCGTCTTCGTGGTGCGCCAGCAGGTGGTCGAGCGGCGCACGGTCGAGCTCGGCATCGAAGGCCCGCGCGCGGTCGAGGTGCGGCACGGCCTCGCGCGCGGGGAGGCCGTGGTGCTCGACCCGCCCACCGGCCTCGCGGACGGCCAGGCGGTGCGCCTCAGGCCATGAGGCTCATTCTCGACCTCGCGCGCGGGATGCTTTCGCGCCGGCGGCGGCAGACGCTCGTGAGCGTGCTCGGCGTCGCCCTCGGCGTTGCCTTCTTCATCGCCATCGCGTCGCTGATGCGGGGCTTCCAGACCTACTTCATCCAGCAGGTGATTGATGTGCAGCCGCACATCGTCCTGAAGGACGAGACGCGCAACCCGCTGCCCCAGGCGGCCGAGCTCGCCATCCCGGAAGGCGCGGTCGCCATCAACAACGTCAAGCCGCGCGAGCGCGTGCGCGGGATCCGCTCGGCCGGCGAGAAGATCGCGATGCTCGAGGCGATCCCCGGCGCCGCTGTCGCGCCCATCCTCACCGGCGCGGCGCTGCTGCGCTTCGGCTCGCGCGACGTGACCATCACCGTCACGGGCATCGAGCCCGACCGCTACCGCCGGGTCGCCAATCTCGAGAAGGACATGCTGCAGGGCCGGCTCGAGGACCTGCGCGCAGCGGCCAACGGGCTGATCATCGGGGCGGCGCTGGCGCAGCGGCTCGGGGTGCAGCTGGGCGATACGGTCGTCGCCGTCTCGCCGCGCGGCGTCTCGCTGCAGATGAAGGTGGTCGGGCTGTTCCACACGGGCCTGGTGAGCCTCGATCTCTCCGCCGGATACACGCTGCTGAAGGTCAACCAGATCCTGCAGGACCGGCCGAACGTCGTGAACCAGATCCTGCTGCGCCTGAACGACGTGACGCGCGCCGAGCCGCTCGCGCGCGAGATCGAGGCCCGCTTCGGCGACCGCACGGAATCCTGGGAGGAGCAGAACCGCAATATCCTGACCGTGTTCGTGATCCAGAACGCCATCATGTACAGCGTGACTGGCGCCATCCTGCTGGTCGCGGCCTTCGGCATCTACAACATCATCTCGACCGTGGTGTTCGAGAAGACGCGCGACATCGCCATCCTGAAGTCTCTCGGCTTCACGGAAGGGGATGTGCAGAGGCTGTTCCTTGTGCAGGGCATCATCGCGGGGCTGCTCGGCGCGATTCTCGGCTGCCTGCTCGGGCAGGTGATGATCGAGGCGCTCGCGCAGGTGCGCTTCCGCACCGAGACCCCGGCGGGCAACGATCGCTTCCTCCTGGCGCGGGACTGGCGGATCTTCGCCGTCGCCTCCTTCTTCGCCGTGGCCTCGGCCGCGCTCGCGGCGGTCATTCCGGCGCGTCGCGCCGCGCGGCTCGACCCCGTGCAGATCGTGCGCGGCGCGGCGTGAGCGAGGCGCCGCTCCTCGTCGCGGAGGGCGTGACGCGGACCCTGCCCGAAGGCGTCACCCTGGTCTCCGACATCTCGCTGAGCATCGGGCGCGGGGAGTTCGTCGCCATCACCGGCCCCTCGGGCTCGGGCAAGTCGTCGCTGCTCTATCTGCTCGGCCTGCTCGACCGGCCAAGCGCGGGACGCATCCTGCTCGAAGGGCGCGATACGGCGACCCTCGCGCCGCCGGAGCTCGCCGCGCTGCGGCTCGCGCGGCTCGGCTTCGTCTTCCAGTTCCACTTCCTTCTGCCGGAGTTCTCGGCGCGCGACAATGTGTTGATCCCCATCCGCCGGCTGGGCGCTCTGCCGCCCGCCCAGGCAAAGGCCCGCGCGCTCGCGCTGCTCGGCTCGCTCGGCCTCGCCGAGGCCGCGGCGAAGATGCCGGAGCAGCTCTCGGGCGGGATGCGCCAGCGCGTCGCGATCGCCCGCGCGCTCGCGAACGATCCCGTGCTGCTGATGGCCGACGAGCCGACCGGCAATCTCGATACGCGGAACGCGGCCGCCGTGTTCGACATCTTCGCACGCCTCGCGCTGGAGGAAGGGCGCGCGGTGATCGTCGTCACCCACGATGCCGAACTCGCCCAGCGCGCCACGCGCCGCATCCACCTCGTGGACGGGCGCGTGGTCAGCGACGAGACGGGCTGACCGGATCGCGCGCGGTCGCGGCGAGCAGCCCGCCACCGGCCACGAGCAGCGCCGCCAGCGCCACGCGCCCGTCCAGTGCGCCCTCCCCAGCAAGCACCAGCAGCAGTGTCGAGGCGACCGGCGTCGCATAGGCCAGCGTGCCGAGCAGCCGCGGGTCGCCGCGCTTCATGCCGGCATCCCACAGGAAGAACGCCGCGCCGAGCGGCCCGGCGCCGAGCAGCAGCACCGCGAGCCACTGCCGCGCATCGGGAGCGACGGTCGTCTCGAAGAGCGCATGCGCGAACGCGGCGAGCAGCGCGGTGGCGAGGCAGAAGCCGGCCAGCGCTTCGGTCGGCACCGCGGCCATGCGCTTCGAGGTCACCGAATACACCGCCCAGACGACGGCGCAGCCGATCGCGCTGGCGAAGCCCCATGCCGCGCCGGGCGGGAAGGAGGCACCCGCGCCCACGAGCAGCGCGCAGCCCGCGAAGCCGAGCCCGACGCCGGCAAGGCGCCGCGGCCCGAGCGCGAGGCCGAGGATCGGGCCCGACAGCAGCACGATCAGCAGCGGCCAGAGATAGTTCAGCAGGTTCGCCTCCACCGCCGGGGCCAGCGCCAGCGCGGCGAAGTACAGCGCGTGGTAGCCGAACAGCCCGCCCACGCCATGCGCCCAGGCGAGCGGCCCCTGACGCAGCAGTCGCAGCCTGCCCTGCGCCGCGACGACGCCGAGCGCGATCGCGCCGCCCGTGGCGAAGGCCAGCGCCGTCAGTTGCAGCGGCGGCACGCCGGCGGCGAGCCGCGCCAGCAGCGCGAGGAAGGCCCACAGCAGCAGCGCGCCGCAGCCGGCCAGGGTGGCGGTGTTCATGACGATCCGTCCGGACGGCGCCGTCCCTAGCCGCCCCGCCGCGGCGCGGTATGCGCGTCAGCGCCGGCGCAGGACGGCACGCACCACCTCCGCCGCACCCTGATGGCGCGGGCCTTCATCCAGCAGCACCGTGCCCTCGAGCAGTTCGAGCACCTCGAGCCCTCCGAAATGCTGCTCGACCAGCGCGCGCGACCACAGCAGCGCGGGGTCCTTCGGGCCGCCGCTGCGCCGCCCCTCCTGCGCCGGCGTGAAGCATTCCATCAGCAGCAGGCCACCCGGCGCGAGCGCGCGCAGCACGCCCTCGCAGGCGATGGCGCGGTCCGCGGGCGGGAGGTGCACGAAGATCCAGGCGATGACGTCGAAGCCCGCCACCGGCCATTCCCAGCGCGTGAGGTCGGCGGTGACGGTGGCGAGCGCGACGCCACGCGCCTCGGCCAGGGCGCGCGCCTTGGCCAGCCCCACCGCGGACCAGTCCAGCGACGTGGTGACGAGGCCCTGCTGCGCCAGCCACACGCCGTTGCGCCCCTCCCCGTCGCCCACCGCCAGGGCGCGCATCCCCGGTCGCAGCCGGTGCGCCTGGCCGAGCAGGAAGAGGTTCGGCGCCTCGCCGAACACGAACTCGCCACTGGCGTAGCGTTCGTCCCAGGCGAGGGATGTGCTCATGCCGGCAGCACCACGGGCTGGGGGTCGAGCCAGGTCTGGTACCAGGACAGCGAGAAATGCAGATGCGGCCCCGTCACGCGGCCCGTGGCGCCGGACAGCGCGACGCGCTCGCCGCGCGCCACCATCTGCCCCTCCCGCACCTCGATGCGCGAGAGATGCGCGTAGAGCGTGTTCACGCCATGGCCGTGGTCGATCACCAGAAGGTCGCCGAAGAAGTGGAAGGAATCCGCGAGCGTCACGCGGCCCGCCGCGGCCGCGAGCAGCGGCGTGCCGGTCGGGACGGCGAAGTCGAGCCCGTAATGCGGCTGGCGCGGCTGCCCGTTGAGGATGCGCCGGCTGCCGAAGACGCCGGAGATGCGGCCCGTCGCCGGCGCGACGAAGCCCTGCGCGAAGCCGGTCAGCGCCGAATCCGTCGCGCGCACGGCGGCAAGGCGCTCGCGTTCGCGCAGGATGCGCCGCAGCGTCTCCGCATCCGGCTCGACCTGCGCGGGCGGCAGGCCGTCGATCCGCTGCTCGCGCCACTGGCGGCGCGCGATGGCGAGGCGCTTCTCCTCCCGCCGGTTGTCCGCATGCGTGACGGAGAGCGTGGCGCTGGCCGCGTGGTCGCGCCCGAAGCCGAAGGCGAAGGCGCCATCCGCCGCGACGCGCACCGCGCGGCCATCGAGCGCGAGCCGCGTGCCGGGCGCGGCGCGGCCGAGCACGAAGCCGCCCTGGGCGAGGCCGCGCTCAGGGATCGCCAGCGCCGAGGCGGGGCGGGCGAGCAGCAGGGCCGGCGCGGCGAGGATGGCGCGGCGTGATACTGCGGAGGGGCGCTGCCCCTCCGCGCCACCCCGCCAGAGGCCGAAAGGCCTCTGGACACCAGGACCCAGGACGGATGGCGCGCCCGCCGGGCCATCCTGCGCGATGTCACGGTTTCCAAAGGCCCTGCGGCCTTTGGTGGGGTGAGGTGCGGAGAGGGGCGAAGCCCCTCTCCGATCGCGCGTCTCCGTCACAGCAGCGACCCCTGTCCCGGCGCCTGTCCCTTCCTTCGCGGCGGCGCGCCTTCGGCATGGGCGCGCACCTCCCCATCCGCGAAGGTCAGGCGCAGCGGCTGCCCGGGCGCCACACGCGCGGCCGCGGTCACGGCATGGCCCTCCGCGTCGCGCACCAGCGCGAAGCCGCGCGCCAGCACCGATTGGTAGGAGGCGCTATCGAGCCGCGCCGAGAGGCCCTCCAGCACGGCCCGCCGCTGCCGCACCAGCGCGAGCACCGGCGCAGGCGAGAACCGCGCCAGCGCCGGCGAGGACGCCCACGCATCGCGCTGCCGCCCCCAGGCCGCGCCGAGCCGCAGCGCCAGCGCCTGCACGGCCGCCCGTCGCGCGAGGATGCCTTCGCGCGGATGCGGCACGCGCAGCGCGGCGAGCGCCTGCCGCCGCGCGGCCAGGAGCGAGGCGAGCGCCCGCGGCAGCCTCTCCCCGATGTCGTCGAGACGCTGGCGCGACTGCGCGATCCGCGCCGGCACGTCCGGCAGGCCGCGCTCGGCGCGCAGCAGGCGCAGCCGCGCGGCATTCAGCGCCCCGGCCGCGGCCTGGGCCAGCCGCGCGCCGGTCTGGGCGAGGGCGGCCTGCAGTTCGACGCGCGCCGGCACGGCGAGTTCCGCCGCCGCGGTCGGCGTCGGCGCTCGCCGGTCGGCGGCGAAGTCGATCAGCGTCGTATCGGTCTCGTGCCCCACCGCGCTGATCAGCGGGATCGAACAGGCGGCGGCGGCGCGGACGACGATCTCCTCGTTGAAGGCCATCAGGTCCTCGAGCGAGCCGCCGCCGCGCGCGACGATCAACACATCGGGCCGCGGCACCAGCCCGCCCGGGGCGATGGCGTCGAAGCCGCGGATGGCGGCGGCGACCTGTTCGGCCGCGCCCTGGCCCTGGACCATGACCGGCCACAGCAGGATGCGGCGCGGGAAGCGGCGGGCGATGGTGGTGCGGATGTCCTGGATGACGGCGCCCTTCTCGCTCGTCACCACGCCGATCACGGCGGGCAGGCGCGGCAGCGGCCTCTTGCGCGCCTCCTCGAACAGGCCCTCGGCAAGCAGGCGCTTGCGCAGCGCCTCGATGCGCGCGAGCAGCGCGCCCTCGCCGGCATACTCCAGTCGCTCGATGACGAGCTGGTACTTCGAGCGGTCGGCATAGGTGGAGATGCGGCCCGTCGCGATCATCTCGACGCCGTTCTCCGGCAGGGTGCCGAGGTTGCGGACGGCGGATTTCCAGATCACCGCCTCGATCTTCGCATCGGCGTCCTTCAGGGACAGGTAGATGTGACCCGAGGGATACCGCTTCATCTCGGTGATCTCGCCGCGCACGCGCACGCGGCCGAAGGCGCCTTCCAGCGTGCGCCGGATCGCGCCCGCGAGGTCCGAGACGCCGTATTCCGGGATGTTGCTCGCCGCCGGGGTGTCCATGGCCGCACCCTATGCTAAGCCGCCCGCTTTCAGAAGGGTGCGGGCTTTCAGGAGCGGGGTTTGGCGATGAAGGTGCTGGTGGTCGGCGGCGGTGGGCGGGAGCATGCGCTGTGCTGGGCGATCGCCGCCTCTCCGCTGCTCACGAAGCTGTGGTGCGCGCCGGGCAATGCCGGCATTGCCGAGGTGGCGGAATGCGTGCCGATCGGCGCGGAGGACATCGCCGCCCTGGTCGCCTTCGCGCGCGACAACGCCATGGACGTGGTGGTGGCGGGGCCGGAGGCGCCGCTGACCCTCGGCCTCGCGGATGCCTGCGCGGCGGCCGGCATCCGCTGCTTCGGGCCGAGTGCCGCGGCGGCGCGGCTCGAGGCCAGCAAGGCCTTCACGCGGGAGGTGGCGGACGCCGCCGGTGCGCCGGGCGCGCGCTGGCGCCGCTTCGAGGACGCCGCCGCCGCCCGCGCCTATGTCCGCGCGCAGGGCGCGCCGATCGTGGTCAAGGCGGATGGCCTGGCCGCCGGCAAGGGCGTGGTGGTGGCCGCGAGCGTGGAGGAAGCCGAGGCCGCCATCGCCGACATCATGGAGAACCGCATCCACGGCGCCGCCGGCGCCACGGTTCTGATCGAGGAGTGCCTGATCGGCCAGGAAGTGTCCTTCTTCGCGCTCTGCGACGGCACCACCGCGATCCCGCTCGGCGCCGCGCAGGACCACAAGCGGGTGGGCGAGGGCGACACCGGCCCGAACACGGGCGGCATGGGCGCCTATTCGCCACCGCCCGTCTTCACGGACGCGCTGCTCGAGGAGACGATGGCGCGCATCGTCAGGCCGGTGCTCGCCGAGATGGCGCGCCGCGGCGCGCCCTTCCGCGGCGTGCTCTTCGCCGGGCTGATGATCACGGCGGACGGGCCGCGACTGATCGAGTTCAATGTCCGCTTCGGGGATCCCGAATGCCAGGCGCTGATGGTGCGCCTCAGGAGCGACCTGCTGCCGGCGCTGCTCGCGGCCTGCGACGGCGAGCTCGCGGCCTTCGACCTGCGCTGGGAACCGGTGCATTCGCTCGTCGTCGTGATGGCCGCCAGGGGCTACCCCGGGCCCTATGCGAAGGGCACGGAGATCCGCGGCATCGAGCGCGCGGCGCAGGTGCCGGGCGTGCAGGTCTTTCACGCCGGCACGGCGCGGCGGGAGGATGGCGCGCTGATCGCCACCGGCGGGCGGGTGCTGGCCGTGACCGCCACCGGCACGACGCTGCGCGAGGCCCAGGCCGCCGCCTATGCCGCGGTGGATGCGATCGACTGGCCGGAGGGGTTCTGCCGCAGGGACATCGGGTGGCGGGCGCTTTGAGCGCCGCGCCTCAGCCGAGCAGCCGGTCAATCGCCTTCGCCAGCGCCACGTCCCGCGCGCTCAGCCCGCCCGCGTCGTGGGTGGTGAGCGTGATGTCCACCCGGTTCCAGACGTTGAACCATTCCGGGTGATGGTCCTGCTTCTCGGCCAGCAGCGCGACGCGGGCCATGAAGCCCCAGGCCTCGCCGAAATCCGCGAAGCGGAAGCTGCGGGCGATGGCGTCCCGCCCTTCCACCGGGCTCCAGCCCGGAAGCTCCCGCGCCAGGGCGGCGCGGGCCTCGGCGTCCAGCCTCTCGACCATGGGTGCCTCCTCTTGCTTGACGGCGGCCGGGCGGGCCGCGCATGACGCGCCATGCGCTTCTCGACCCCGCCCGGCCTCGATGACCTCGTGGAGATGGCCGAGCACGCGCTCGCCGCAATCCCCGCCCCGCTGCGCGACCTCGTGCGCGGCACCTCGATCCTGGTCGAGGACATGCCGGACGACGAGACGCTGCGCGAGATGGGCCTGGAAAGCCCCTGGGAACTCACCGGGCTCTACCAGGGCGTGCCGCTGACGCACAAATCCCTCGGCGACATCCCGCGCGAGCCCGACCGCATCCTGCTCTATCGCGAGCCGATCCTGCTCGAATGGATCGAGACGGGGGAGGACCTCTTCCGCCTCGTGCGCAACGTGCTGATCCACGAGATCGGCCACCATTTCGGCCTCTCGGACGAGGATATCGCGCGGCTCGAGGAAGGAGACTGAGCGCGCCGGGTTGATCGCCCGCGGCAGGCGTGCCCAGGATCGGGCCTTCGCTTCCCGGGAGTCTTCTGCGGCATGTCGGCTTCGGTGATCGTGCTCGGCGCGGGAATGGTCGGCGTCTCGGTGGCGCTGCACCTGCGCCGGCGGGGGCGCGACGTGCTGCTCGTGGACCGGCAGGATCCAGGCCTCGGCGCCTCCTTCGGCAATGCCGGCCTGATCCAGCGCGAGGCCGTCCATCCCCACCCCTTCCCGCGCGAGATGTCGGAGATCCTGCGCATCGCGCGCAACCGCTCGGTGGACGCGCATTACCACCTGCGCGCCCTGCCGGGCCTCGTCTCCCCGCTGCTGCGCTACTGGTGGAACTCGGAGCCCGGGCGCTTTGCGCGCATCGCCGATGCCTATGCGGCGCTGATCCGCACCTGCCTCGACGAGCACATGGCGATCGCCCGCGACACCGAGGCCATGGCGCTGATGCGCCCGGTGGGCTGGCTGCGCGTCTATGCCGATGCGGCGAAGCTCGAGGCCGGCATCGCCGAGGCCGAGGCGATGCGGCGCGAGCACGGGGTGAATTTCGCGGCCCTCGACGCGCGCGGCCTCGCCGCGGCGGAGCCGCATCTCCAGCAGCCCCGCGCCGGCGCCATCCACTGGACGGATCCGGTCTCGGTCACCGACCCGCACGGCCTGGTGATGGCCTATTTCCGCCGCTTCGCCGAGGCCGGCGGCCGCTTCGTGCATGGCGACGCGACGACGCTGACGCGCGGCACCGCCGGCTGGTCGGTGCAGACCTCCGAGGGCAGGGCCGAGGCCGCCGCGGTGGTGATCGCGCTCGGCACCCATGCGGATCGGGTGACGCGCCGCTTCGGCTATGCCCCGCCGCTGTTCGGCAAGCGCGGCTACCACCGCCACTACGCGCTGCGCGGCAATGCGGTGCTGAACCACACCATCGTGGACACGGCCGGCGGCTTCGTGCTCGCGCCCATGCGCGCGGGCATCCGCCTGACCACGGGGGCGGAGTTCGCGCCGGCCGACGCGCCCGCGACACCGGTGCAGCTCGCGCGCGCCGAGCCGCTCGCGCGCGCGCTGCTGCCGCTCGGCGAGCAGGTGGAGCAGCAGCCCTGGATGGGCATCCGCCCCTGCACGCCGGACATGCTGCCCATCATCGGGCCGCTGCCCGGCCAGAAGGATGCGTGGTGCGCCTTCGGCCACGCGCATCAGGGCTTCACGCTGGGGCCGACCACCGGGCGGCTGATCGCCGAGATGATGGCGGGCGAGACGCCCTTCATCGACCCCACGCCCTATCGCGCCGACAGGTTCTGAGCCGATGCGCATCGCCGTCCTGCAATTCGCGCACGAGACCGTCACCTTCCTGCCCTTCGACACGACCGAGGAGGATTTCCGCTGTCCCGGCTCGCCCGCCGCGGGGGAGGCGCTGCTGGCGACCGATCCCAAGGGCTACATGGGCGGCTTCGTGCAGGTGGCGCGCGAATACGAGGGCGTCGAGCTGGTCGGCATCGAATCCCCGCTCTGGCCCAGGACGGGCACGGGCTCGGGCTGGATCACCAACGACGCCTTCGAGACCTTCCTCGGCCGGCAGGTCGAACAGCTCCGCGCGCTCGGTCCCTTCGACGGCGCCTATCTCGCGCTGCATGGTGCGATGGGCGTGCGCGGCGTGCCGCGGCCCGAGGCCGAGATCGCCCGCCGCGTGCGCGAGGCGCTGGGGCCGCAGGCGCGCATCGCCGCGACCTTCGACCCGCATGGCAACGAGGACGAGGAGTTCCTCCGCCACGCGGACATGGCCTTCTGCGTGAAGTACTTCCCGCATTACGACATGCACCTGCAGGGCGAGCGCGCCGCGCGGATGCTGGTGCGCGCCATCCGCGGCGACTACGCGCCGGCGACGGTGACGCGCAAGCTGCCGATCCTCTCGCCCACCGTGCTGCAATGGACCGGCGCGCCGCCCTGGTCGGAGCTGGTGCAGCGCGCGCTCACCTGGGAGGCGCGCGAGCCCGACCTCTTCGTCAACGTCTTCTTCGGCTTCCCGTGGTCGGACGTGCCCGATGCCGGGATGACCTTCCAGGTGATGACGAACGGCGATCCCGCACTCGCCCGCCGCGTGGCCGAGGACATGGCGCGCTGGGCGTGGCGGCGCCGTGCGGACCTGCTCGCCAGCGCGACGGTGCATCGCATCGCCGACGGCGTCGCCATGGCGAAGCAGGCGGTGGCGGAAGGGCGCGGGCCGGTGGTGCTCGCCGACCACAGCGACCGCTCGGGCTACGCCACCTGGGTGCTGCGGGAGGTGATCGCGCAAGGGCTTTCGCGCACGCTGGTCGCGACCATCGCGGCGCCGGAGGCCATCGCCAGGCTGACCGCGCGTGGCGCGCGGCCCGGCGATGCGGTCGAGGTGGAAGTCGGCGGGCGCGTGGACCCCTCCGCCGGGGAAGCCGTTCGGATCACGGGGGAGGTGCTGCTCGTCGCCGGCGCCACGTCGCGCCGCGCGCAGGGCACGGGGCAGTCCTGGATCGCCATCCGCTTCGGGGAAGGCAATGTGGTCCTGCTCAGCCCCTTCCTCGTGCAGATCATGGAACCGGAGGAGTTGTGGTCCCTCGGGCTGCGCGCCGAGGCATTCGACGTCATCGCCATCAAGTCGCGCGTGCATTTCCGCCGCGGCTTCGACGACAGCGGCTTCGCGCCGACCATCCTGCTGGTGGAGCCGGACCAGCCCTTCCTCGGCACTGTGCGGCTCGAGGCGCTGCCCTACCGGCATCTCCGCATCGCCGACTTCTACCCCTATGGCGGGCCGGCCGATCCCTTCGCCGCGGCGCCCGCGCGGGGCAGCGATGGCGGGACATCCGCCGGCTCTGGCGCGTAGCGGGCAGGTCGGGCGCAGCCTCGCCCTTTGCTGGCCCGCGCCCGCGGTCAGGACTGGGTGGCGTTGGCCGGGGCGTTCCGCGACCAGATGTGCCCGCGCCAGCGCCAGCCGATCAGCCCAGCGCAGGCCAGCGCCGCCGCGGCATAGCCGAAGGCCGTGGGGGCGAAGCCGAAGCGTGCGATCAGCGGCCCCGAGGCGAGCAGGCCGAGGGGCAGCCCATACACCGCCAGCATCCGCAACCCCATGACACGGCCACGGAACCGCTCCTGCGAGACGCGCAGCAGCAGCACCGCCATCGGCACCATGCAGAAGGACTGCACGAAGCCGGCCAGCGCCAGCACCACCATCCCCACGGCCGGCGCGCGGATCAGCGCGAAGGCCATCAGCAGCAGGAACCACGCGAGAGACGCGACCAGCATGGTCCGCCCCGGCGGCAGCCGCGCGCCCCGCGCGCCGAGCAGGATCGAACCCGCCAGCGCCCCGCCCGCGAAGCTCGCCACCAGCGCGCCGAGGCCGGTCTGGCCGATGCCGTAGACATCGCGCGCCACGTGCGGCAGCAGGCCGCCGCTCAGCGGAAAGGCGAGCGCATTGGCGAGGAAGGCCATCGCCAGCGCGGCGATCAGCGCCGGCCTCGCGCGCACATGCGACACCCCCTCGGCGAGTTCCCCCCACACCGCGCCGAGCGGCGCGCGCGTCGCGTCCGGCGGCACCTCGCGGATGCCGAACATCAGCGCCACGCTCAGCAGGTAGAAGCCGAGCACGGCGAGATAGGCGAAGCCGATCCCGAGCCAGGCGACCAGGGCCGCGCCGCTGAGCGCGCCCAGCACCCGCGCCCCGTCCGCGCTGGTGCGGGAGATGCTCATCGCGCCCATCAGCAGCGGGGCCGGCATGGTCGCGCCGATCAACGCGCTGCGCATGCCCACGTCCGATGGCCGCACCAGCCCGGCCAGGAGCGCCACGCAGAAGACCGCGACGATGCCGAGCGTACCGGTCAGCGCCATGGCCGCGAGCAGCGCGGCGAGCAACGCATAGGTGGCGCGCATCGCCATCAGCACGCGGCGCTGGCCGATGCGGTCGCCCATCACGCCGACCATGGGCGAGATGAGCGTGCCGAGGAACTGCAGCGCCGCGAAGGCGGTCAGCCAGACCACGGACCCCGTCTCGTTCAGCACGAACCAGGCGAGGATCAGCGTCTCCATCTCGAAGGCCCAGGATGTCGCGAGGTCCGCGGGCCACTGGAAGCGGAAGGATCGCTGCCCGAAGGGCGCGAGGATGGAGGCGCGCGCAGCGCTGCTCACCGGGCGTGGCCGCCTTGCATGGTCCGTTTCCCCCTTCTCGCGCGTCGCGCGCTGCACGGGCGCCACTATGCGCAAGCGGGCACCCGGCGCGAAGGGGGCGGCCGGGGCCACGGGGCCCGGCTGGAAGGCGGGGGCCTCGCGCCCTAGACTGCCGGGGTGACGCAGCAAGCCCCTTTCTGGAAGACGAAGCCTCTCGACGCGATGACGCGCGCCGAGTGGGAGTCGCTCTGCGACGGCTGCGGCCGCTGCTGCCTGCACAAGCTGCGGGACGAGGACACCGACCGCATCGCCTACACCGATGTCGCCTGCCGGCTGCTCGACCTCGAGACCTGCCGCTGCAAGGATTACGCGAACCGCAGGCGCCGCGTGCCGGATTGCGTGAAGCTGACGCCGCGGCGCATCGCCGCGGTGGACTGGCTGCCGCCGACCTGCGCCTATCGCCTGGTCGCGGAAGGCAAGGACCTGCCCTGGTGGCACCCCCTGGTATCCGGGCGGCCCGAAACGGTGCATGAAGCGGGGGTCTCGGTCCGCGGCCGCGCGGTGGCGGAGCGGGACGCGGGCGATTTCGAGGACCACGTGGTGTCCTGGCCCGGCCGCTGGCCGGCCGGGGCGCGCACGCCCCCTGTTGCGAAGGACCGGAGGAGAGCCGGATGAAGGATGCGATCTATGGCGGCGTGAATGCCGCGGTGCTGACGGCGATGGGCCCGGACCTCTCGCCCGACCTCAACCGCATGGCGGCCCATGCGCGCTGGCTGCTGGCCAATGGCTGCAATGGCCTCGGCGTGCTCGGCACGACCGGGGAGGCGAATTCCTTCGGCCTGCATGAGCGCAAGCAGATCCTGGAAGGCCTGATCGCGCGCGGCATCCCGGCGGCGCGGATGATGCCCGGCACCGGCTGCGCCAGCCTGACCGACAGCGTGGAGCTGACGAAGCACGCGCGCGACGCCGGCTGCCCCGGCGTGCTGATGCTGCCGCCCTTCTACTACAAGAACCCAAGCGACGACGGGCTGTTCGCCTATTTCTCGGAAGTGGTGAACCGCGTCGGCGGCGGGGTGATGATCTACCTCTATCACTTCCCGCAGCAATCGGCGGTGCCCTTCAGCCTCGACCTGATCGGCCGGCTGCTCAAGGCCTTCCCCGGCGTCATCAAGGGCGTGAAGGATTCCTCGGGCGACTACGCCAACATGCAGGCGATGGTGCGCGCCTTCGCGAAGGACGGCTTCGAGGTCTATTCGGGCAGCGACGAGTTCCTCCAGCAGATCCTCGCCGAAGGCGGCGCGGGCTGCATCACCGCCGCCTCCAACGCCAACAGCCACTGGGGCGGCATCGTCTATGCGAAGCGCACGGGCCCCGAGGCCGATGCCGCGCAGGCGATGCTGACCGCGACCCGCCGCGCCGCGACCTCGGTGCCGCTGATCCCGGGCCTGCGCGAGATCATCGCGCGCTCGACCGGCGATGCCGGCTGGCGCGTCATCCGCCCGCCGCATCTGCCGCTGACGCAGGAGCAGGCGGAGAAGGTCTGGGCCGCCTGGAGCGCGGCCGGCGCCATTCCGCTGCCGGGCCTCGCGCCGGCGAAGGCGGCCGAGTGATGACCGAGCCGCTGCGCTGCCGCCCGCCCGCGATCGCCACCGTGCAGGTGGACGACGCGAATGTCCGCGTCACACGCTGGGACTTCCCGCCGGGCTCCGAGACCGGCTGGCACCGGCACGGCATGGCCTATGTCGTCGTGCCGGTGACCGACGGGAAGATGCTGCTGGAACTGCCCGGCGGGCAGACGATGACGAACGAGCTCAAGGCCGGCGTCGCCTATGCCCGCGCCGCGGGGGTGGAGCACAACGTCATCAATGCCGGCGACACGCCCTTCGCCTTCGTCGAGACGGAACTGAAGCACCTCATCGGCTGAGCCTCCGTCCGGGCAGCGTGACCAGCGCCAGCCCGGCAAAGACCAAGCCGGCGGCCGGGATGGTCAGCCATCCCGGCCTTTCGCCGAACAGGACCCAGCCCCAGGCGATGCCCGTCAGCGTGACGATGTAGCCGGTCTGCGACGTGACGACGCCGCCATGCGCGGCGAGCGAACGGAAATACAGAAGGAAGGCCGCGGCGGTGACGCCGACCTGCAGCAGCCCAACCGGCAGGCCGGGCGCGGCAGGAAGCTGCATCTGGCCTGTCAGCAGCGCGAAGACGGCCGCCTGGATGCCGCCCGCGACCAGCGTTCCGGTAGCGAGGGCGAGCGGCGGCGTGCCCTGCGGCGCGAGCCGGACGGCGAGCAGGTTCGAGGCCGCGTAGCAGGCCGGCGTCAGCGCCGCGAGCAGCGCCCAGGGCAGCATGGCCGGGTCCGGCAGCGCCGCGCCCGGGCTCATCGCCAGCAGCACGCCCGCGAAGCCCAGCGCCGTGCCGAGCACGCGCCGCCGCGTCGCGCGCTCCATTCCCAACACGGCCGCGCCGAGCACCGTCAGCATGGGCGAGAGCGGCACCAGCAGGGCGAAGAATCCGGCCGGGACGTGCTGGAGGCTGGTGAAGCCGACGAGATTGGCGAGCGCCATGCCGAACAGGCCGGACACCGCGTAGTGGCGCAGATGCGCGCGCGAGAGAGGCACCGTGATGCCGCCGAGGCGGCAGATGGCAAGCAGGATCGCAGCACTGCCGGTGCCGGCCCAGGCCGCGATCAGCATCGGCGGCCAGCCGAGCGCGCCGAGATGTTTCACGAAGACAGGCGTCGCGCCCCAGATCGTGCCCAGCAGCAACAGTGGCGGCAGCGGTCGCAGCGCATCCGTCATTGCGCGAGTGGCGATGCGTCGCGCGTTGCTGTCAAGCGGTTGAACCGCGTCATCCGGCTGCGCCATGTTGGGGCCATGGACTCCTCCGATTCGGAAACCGTCGTGCTGCGCCCCGGCGTGCTCGGCCCGCCTGTGGGCTGCCCGGTGCGCTGGTGCCGTTCAGCGCGCGCGCGGCGCGTCAGCCTTCGCATCGACCCGCGCGCGGGCGAGGTCGTCGTGACGCTTCCGATGCGCGAGGGCCGCCGTGCCGGCATGGCGCTGCTGACCACGCATGCGGCCTGGGTGATGCAGCGCCTCGCCGCGCTCGCGCCGCCGGTCGCGCTCGCGCCGGGGGCCGAGGTGCTGCTCGGCGGCCGGCCACATGTCATCCGCCACGATCCGGCCGCGCGCGGCGGCGCCTTCCTCGACGGCGCGACGATCGTGGTCTCCGGGCGGCCGGAGTTCCTCGCACGCCGCGTGAAGGATTTCCTGCGCGCGGAAGCCAAGCGCCGCATCGCCGCGCTGGCCGAAGGCCATGCCGCCGCGCTGGGCGTCAGGATCCGCGCCATCCGCCTGAAGGACACCAACAGCCGCTGGGGCTCCTGCGCGCCGGACGGCACGCTGGCCTTCTCGTGGCGCCTGGTGATGGCGCCGGACTGGGTGCTGGACTACGTGGTTGCGCACGAGGTCGCGCATCTGCGCGAACTGAACCACTCGCCGCGCTTCTGGGCCCATGTCGAGAGGCTCACGCCCCACCGCGAGGCGGCGCAGGACTGGCTGCGCGACAACGGCCCTGCCCTTCTGCGGGTCGGCTGAAGGGCGCTATACCCTCCGCAACGATGCGGAGGATCCCATGAAGGCCGTCGGCTACCTGAAATGCCATCCGGTGGACCACCCGGAGGCGCTGCTTGATCTCGACATCCCGGCGCCGGCGGCGCCGCAGGGGCACGACATCCTCGTCGAGGTCCGCGCCATGTCGGTCAACCCCGTGGACACCAAGCGCCGGCGCAGCGAGGAGCCGAAGGATGGCCCGCGCATCCTCGGCTTCGACGCCGCCGGCGTCGTGCGCGCGGTCGGGCCCGCCTGCACGCTGTTCCGCGCCGGGGATGAGGTGTTCTACGCAGGCGTCGTGAACCGGCCCGGCAGCAATGCCGAGCTGCAGCTCGTGGACGAGCGCATCGTCGGGCGCAAGCCGCGGACGCTCTCCTTCCCCGAGGCCGCGGCCCTGCCGCTGACCAGCATCACCGCCTGGGAAGGGCTGCACGACCGTCTCGGCATCCATGAAGGCGCCGGGGCGGGGGAGGCGCTGCTGGTGATCGGCGGCGCGGGCGGCGTCGGCTCCATGGTGACGCAGATCGCGCGGCAGCGCACGGCGCTGACCATCGTCGCGACCGCCTCGCGCCCCGAAAGCGCGGCGTGGTGCCGCAGCCTCGGCGCGCATCACGTGGTGGACCACAAGGGCGACATCGCCGCGCAGCTCAAGGCTCTCGGGGTGAAGCCGCGCTACGTCTTCTCGACCAACACCACCGCGCGCAACTGGGAGCAGATCGTCGCGAGCGTCGCGCCGCAGGGCGCGATCGTGCTGATCGAATCCCAGGCGCCGATCGATGCGCGCCAGCTCATGCCGAAATCCGTCTCGCTGCACTGGGAGCTGATGTTCACCCGGCCCATGTTCGGCACGCCGGACATGATCGAGCAGCACCACCTGCTCGACGCCATCGCCGATCTCGTGGACCATGGCCGCATCCGCCACACCATGACGCGCAACCTCGGGCCCGCGAATGCGGCGCGACTGCGCGAGGCGCATGCGCTGGTCGAAAGCGGCACGATGATCGGCAAGGTCGTGCTGGAAGGACTCTAGTCCTCCAGGACCGCGCCCTGCCGGCGGCGCGGGCAAGGCACCGGACGGTCCTGGGCCGATTCCCTGGCTGTCAGGACTTTGCGCGCGGCGCCGCGTCTCTTACATAGCGCCCCAATGCCGGAATTGTTGCCTCTCATCCCGCTGCTTGCGCTCGCCTCGATCCCAGCCATTGCCTGGGGCGTGGCGCGCGTGCCCGCCTGGGCGGGCCTCGCCGCGCTCGTGCCGCTCGGGCTCTTCGGCATGGTTCTTGCCGTGCCGCCGGGCACGGTCGTCGCGCATGACTGGCTGCCTGCGCTCGGCATCGCCATCGCGTTCCGCATGGATGGGCTCGCGCGGCTGATGGCGCTGCTCATCACCGGCATCGGCGCCGGCATTTTCCTCTATGCGGCCGGCTACCTGAAGGGGCACCCGCAGCTGCACCGCTTCCTCGCGGTGCTGGCGCTGTTCATGGCGGCGATGCTCGGCGCCGTGCTGGCCGACGACCTGATGCTGCTCTTCGTGTTCTGGGAAGTGACGAGCCTCGCCTCCTTCCTGCTGATCGGCTTCGACGCGGCCAAGCAGGAATCGCGCAAGGCGGCGCAGCAGGGGCTTCTGGTGACGGTCGGCGTCGGGCTGCTGATGCTCGCGGGCATTCTCCTGCTCGGGGCGGCGGCCGGGACCTTCCGCTTGTCCGCGATCCTCGCCAATCCCGGGTTCCTGGCCGAGCATGCCTTCACGCCCTGGATCGTGGTGCTGATCTGCGCGGGCTGCTTCGCGAAGAGCGCGCAGTTCCCGCTGCATTTCTGGCTGCCCGGGGCGATGGCCGCGCCAGCGCCGGTCTCGGCCTACCTGCATTCCGCGACCATGGTGAAGCTCGGCGTGTTCCTGCTCGCGCGCCTCAACCCCGCCTTCCAGGACGAGGTGCTGTGGCTCGCGCTGCTGACCGGCGCGGGCGGACTGACCATGCTTTCGGGCGCGGTGCTGGCGCTGCGGGAGCGCGACCTCAAGCGCAAGCTCGCCTGGTCCACCGTCGTCTCGCTCGGCACGCTGACGACGCTGATCGGGCTCGAGCAGCCGCTCGCGGCCACCGCTGCGGTGGTCTTCCTGCTCGTGCATGCGCTCTACAAGGCGTGCCTGTTCATGGCCGTCGGCATCCTCGACAAGAAGGCCGGCACGCGGGATGCGATGCTGCTCTCGGGCCTTGGGCGGCGGATGCCGCTGACGGCCCTCGCGGCGCTGCTGGCGGGGCTCTCCATGGCGGGGATCCCGGGCTTCATCGGCTCCTTCTCGAAGGATCTGGTGGTGACGGCGCAGTTCGGCATTCCGGGGCTGCTGCCGGTCATCGCGCTCGCCGCCAATGCGGCGATGGTGGTGGTCGCGGGCATGGTCGCCGCCAGCCCGTTCCTCGGCGCCGAGATGGAGAGCGACCGCGACGCGCGCGACCCGCCCTGGGGGATGCTGGCAGGGCCGCTGCTGCTCGGCGTGCTCGGCCTTGCCTTCGGCATCGCCCCGCATCTCATCGCCGACAGCCTCGTCGAGCCCGCCGCCGCCGCCATCCTCGGCCGGCCCACCGAGGTCGGCCTCGGCGAGAAGCAGGCGGATACGCTGGTGGCCTATCTGTCGCTGGCCGCGCTCGGCATCGGCATCATCGTCTTCCTGGGCTGGCGCCACGTGCAGCCGACGCTGGCGGGGCAGCGCTGGATGGACAGCCTCGGCCCGAGCCGCGCCTACGAGGCCGCGCTGGCCGCGGTGGGCAGCGTCTCCGGCGCGGTGACGCGCCGTGTGCAGACCGGCAGCCTGCGCTTCTACCTCGCCGCGACGCTGGTGCTGATGATGGGCGGTGCGGCGCTCGTGCTGGTCGCGGGCGGCGGCCTGGCGTGGCCGGGCGAGGGCCCGGCGCCGCGGGCACCGCAATGGGCGCTCGCCGCGCTGCTCGCCGCGGGCGCTGTCGCGGCCTGCCGCCTGCGGGCGCTGATGGCGCAGCTCATGGCGGTCGGCATCGTCGGCTTCGGCATGGCGCTGCTGTTCCTGACACTGGGTGGCGCGGACCTTGCCTTCACGCAGTTCACGGTGGAGGCGATCAGCCTCGTGCTGCTCGTCGCCATCCTCGCGCGCCTGCCCTACACGGCCGATGACGGGCGCGATGCGCGAGACCGCAGGCGGGACGCCGCCGTCGCGGTGTTCGGCGGCGCGGTCGCGGCGGCGGTCCTGCTCGCGGTGCTGTCGGCGCCGGTGGACACGACCATCCCCGACTGGATGGGCCGCGCCTCGGTGCCGGAGGCGAAGGGGCGCAACGTCGTGAATGTCGTGCTGGTGGATTTCCGTGCGCTCGACACGCTGGGCGAAATCGCGGTCCTGCTGATCGCCGTCATCGCCGCCGTGCTGCTCGTCCAGCGGGTGCGGGAGGCGCGGCGATGAACGACAGCCTCATCATGCGGGGCATGGCGCCCTGGGTGTTCTGGGCCGCGCTCGCGCTCTCGGTCTTCGTGCTGCTGCGCGGGCACAACGAGCCCGGCGGCGGCTTCATCGGCGGGCTGATCGGCGCGCTCGGCTTCGTCTTCTACGCGCTGGCGATGGGCGCGGAGGCGGCGCGCGCGAGGCTCCGCCTGCCGCCGCTGCATGTCGGCGGCTGGGGGCTCGTGATCGCCGCGGTGTCGGGCATCCCGGCGCTGCTGTTCCATGGCGAGCCCTTCCTCACCCAGCAATGGATCGAGGGCACGCCGCTCGGCACGACGATCATCTTCGATCTCGGGGTCTATCTGGTGGTGCTCGGCTTCGCGCTCGGCTTCGTGCTGCCCTTCGTCGAGGACGAGGCGTGATGGAAGCACTCCTCGCCCTGCTGTTCGGCACGCTGTTCGGCGCCGCGATCTATCTCATGCTCGCGCGTTCGCTGCCGCGGGTGCTGCTCGGCCTCATCCTTCTCGGCAATGCGGCGATCATCGCCATCCTCGCGGGCGGGCGCGTCATCGGGACCGCGCCGCCGCTGGTCGCCTCCGGCGAGACGCTGCTCGCCGCGGGCGCGGCCAACCCGCTGCCGCAGGCGCTGGCCCTGACGGCGATCGTCATCGCCTTCGGCCTTGGCGCCTTCGTCATGGTGCTCGTCTGGGCGGTCTGGCGCGAGACCAGGACGCTGGATGCCGAGGAGCTGCGCCTCGCCGAGCCGCCGGGCCTGCCCGCGGCCGGTGCCGCCGCTGCGGCGGCTGCGGAACCGCCGGAGGCGCGGCCATGATGGCATCCCGCACCGACTGGCTGCTCGCGCTGCCGGTGCTGCTGCCCCTTGGGGCCTGCGCCCTGGCCACGGCGTTGCACGGCCGCATCGCCGCGCAGCGCCTGGTCAGCCTGGCCGCCTCGGCGCTGCTGCTGCTCGGCGCCATCGCGCTGGTGGCCGAGGTTGTCGCGCGCGGCGTGATCGCGACGCAGGCCGGCGACTGGCCGGCCCCCTTCGGCATCACGCTGGTCGCCGACCGTCTGGGCGCGGCGATGGTCCTGATCACAGCGCTGATGTACGCCGCCGTCGCGGTCTTCGCGCGCGCCGAGCCGGACATGGCCGGGCAGGAGGCCTACTGGCATCCGCTGCTCGCCGCGCTTGTGGCGGGCGTCGCGGGCTCCTTCCTCGCGGGCGACCTGTTCAACCTCTATGTCTGGTTCGAGGTGATGCTGATCGCCTCCTTCGGCCTGCTGGTGCTGGGCGGAGGCCGCGAGCAGCTCGACGCCGCGCTGAAATACGCGGTGCTGAACCTGACGGCGACGACGGTGTTCCTCGTCGCCATCGCCATGGCCTATGGCCTGACCGGCACGCTCAACCTTGCGGACATGGCGCGGAAGATGCCGGCGGTGGAGAACCAGGGTGCTGCGGGCGCGGTGGCCTTCCTGCTGCTCGCGGCCTTCGGGGCCAAGGCCGCGGTCTTCCCGCTCTTCTTCTGGCTGCCCGCCGCCTACCACACGGCGATCGCGCCGGTCGCGGCCATCTTCGCGGCCCTGCTCACCAAGGTCGGCGTCTATGCGATGCTGCGGATCGTCACGCTGGTCTTTCCGGAAGGCCAGGGCTGGATCGGCCCGGTGCTGTGGGTGGTGGCCGCCGGCACGATGGTGGTCGGCGTGCTCGGCGCCGCGGCGCATTGGGAGATCCGCCGGATCCTCTCCTTCCACATCATCAGCCAGATCGGCTACATGATCGTCGGGATCGCCATCGCCACGCCCTTCGCGCTGGCCGGTGCGGTGCTCTACATCCTCCACCACATCGTCGTGAAGGCGAACCTGTTCCTGGTGGCGGGCGCGATCCGGCGGGCGGGCGGCTCCTTCTCGCTCGCGCAACTGGGCGCGCTGTGGCGCCGCGATCCGTGGCTTGGGATCCTGTTCGCGATACCGGCGCTCTCGCTCGCCGGGCTGCCGCCGCTCTCGGGCTTCTGGGCGAAGCTGTTCGTGGTGAAGTCCGGCTTCGACGCCGGCTGGTACTGGCTGTCGGCGATCGCGCTCGGCACCGGCATCCTCACCCTCTATTCCATGGTGAAGATCTGGATGGAGGCGTTCTGGAAAGAGCCGCCGGAGGGCACGCCGGAGTTCTTGCTGAGCGGGCCCGAACGCCTTCTGATGCTGCTGCCGATCGCCGCGCTCGGCCTCGTCACCCTGACCATCGGCCTCTGGACGGAGCCTTTCGCCGCCTTCGCGCTGGAGGCGGGGAACGAGCTCGCCGGCCGCGAGGCCTACATCGCCGCCGTGCTGGGAGGTGCGAGATGAGCCGGGCACGACCGTGGAACCTGCTGGCCTGGATCTGGCTCGGCGTGATCTTCCTGCGCGAGTTCGTGCTCTCGGCCTTCGACGTGATGCGCGCCACGCTCGCGCCGCGTCCGGACCTGCGGCCGGGTGTCGTGGCGGCGCCGCTGCGGCTGCGTTCGCGCCTCGGCATCACCTGGCTCGCCAACATGGTCAGCCTCACGCCGGGCACGACCTCGCTGCATGTCTCGAAGGACGAGCGCATCCTCTACGTCCATGCGATGGATGCCCGCGACCCCGAGGCCGTGCGCCGGGCCATCACCGAGAGGCTCGAGCGCCCGACGATGAGGGTGCTGCCATGAGCCTGCTCGACATCGTGCTGATCCCGTCCGGACTGATGCTCGTTGCCGCGGTCGCGCTGACCGGGTGGCGGATGCTGCGCGGGCCGGGGCTCGCGGACCGCGCCGTGGCGCTCGACCTGCTCGGCCTGCTCGCGGTGGCCGCGACCGGGATGATCGCGCTGGTCACCGGCCATCTGGCGCTGCTCGATGTCGCGCTCGGGCTCGGGCTGGTGGGCTTCGTCAGCGCGATCGGCCTTGCGGGATTCATCGAGCGCGCCGGCGCGCGCGCGGCGAAGGGGGCGCGCGATGGCTGAGGTGCTGGCCGCGATCCTCGTCCTCGGCGGCTCGGGCATCGCGCTGATCGCGGCGATCGGCATGGTCCGCCTGCCGGACGCGTTCCTGCGGATGCATGCCGCGACCAAGGCGGGCGTGCTCGGCGCCGGGCTGGTGCTGCTCGGCATCGCGGTGGCCGATGGCGGCTGGGGCACATGGCTGCGCGTCGGGCTGATCCTGTGGTTCCTGCTGATGACCGTGCCGATCGCCTCCCATGCTCTCGGCCGCGCGGCCTATGTCGGCGGCGCGCCGATGGCGGAGGCGACCGGGCTGGACGAGCTCCGCGGCGTCCTGCCGCGCGCGACGGCCGAGCAGGCGGGCAGCCCGCCGCGGGAGTGACGCCAGCGGGCCTCGAGGGGCGACCGCGACGCACCCGTGCCATCCGGCGCGTTCCTGCTCTAGTCTCGGCCGCATGACGCATGCGGACCCGACCTCGATCGCCGGCAAGCGCTTTCCGCTGCGTGATTCCTTCACGCATGTGGTGATCGGCGCGGGCGAGGCCGGCATCGCCGCCGCGCGCGCCGCCGCCGCATCCGGCGAGCGCGCGCTGCTGGTGGACGAGCATCCGCTCGATCCCGGCCTGTTCGGCCTAGACATTCCCTACCTCTTCGGTGGCCGGCTCGACGCCTCGACGCGCCAGGCGGCGCGGATGGAGGAACGCATCGTCGCTGCGCGCCCAGGCCTGCTCCAGGCGATGGAGGAAGGCGTCGAGGTCGCGATCGGGACCGCGGCCTGGGGTGCCTTCGTGAAGGGTCCGTCGAGCCGCGCGCTGCCGGTGCGGATGCTCGGCCTCGCCGATCGGGACGCCGCCTGGCTGGTCGGCTTCGAGCGCATGACCATCGCCACCGGCGCGCGCGATGTCGCGCTGCCCTTCCCCGGCTGGACCCTTCCGGGCGTGATGGGCGCGCAGGGGTTCGACGCGGCGCTGCGCCTCTACGGCGCCTTCAGCGGACGGCGGATCGCGATCATCGGCGGCGGCGCGCTCGCCCAGCAGGCAGAGGCGGCGGCGCGGGGCACCGGCCTCGATGTCGCGCTGCGCGTCGCCGCGCCCGCTCCGCTGAGAATCCTCGGACGAGAGGAGGTGACCGGCCTCGCCTGGCAGCAGGATGGCGCCTGGCGGGAGGCGGCCTGCGACACCGTGGTGCTGGCCGTGGACACCGTGCCGATGGTGGAACTGCCCGACCTGCTCGGCTGCGCGATCGGCTGGGATCCGGCGCATGGCGGCTTCGCGCCCGTGGTGGATGCGCAGGGCCGCAGCAGCCTCGATGGCATTGCCGTCCGCGGTGAGGCCGCGGGCACGGCGGCAGCGCAGCGGGCCGCGTGGCTCGATCTCGCCCTGGCCGCCGACGAGGCCCTGGTTTGCGCCTGCGAGGAGGTGAGCGCAGCCGACCTGCGTGCGCTGCGCCCGCCGCGCTACCTCGCTGCGGAAGGGCCTGAAGCCGGGCTCGCGCGGCTCGGCCCGCCCAACCAGGACCAGGTGAAGCGCCTGACCCGCGCCGGCATGGGGGCCTGCCAGGGCCGCCGCTGCCGCGAGAGCGTGCATGCGCTTCTCTCGCGCGAACGTCCGGCGCCGCTCGCCTCGCACCGCGCGCCGCTGCGGCCGCTGCCGCTCTCGGTGCTTGCCGCGCTGGAGGAGGATCCCGCCCTGCGCGCGAACTGGACCGGCTGGTTCGGCATCGCCGCGCAATGGCTGCCGCATTGGGAACCCGCGCCGCCCGATGCGGAATACATCGGCGGCCGTCTCAGCGGAGGGGATGTGGTGAAGTGATCGTCATCATCGGCGGCGGCGTCACTGGCCTGTCCACCGCCTTCTGGCTGGCGCGCGAAGGCCATGCCGTCACTGTGGTCGAGAAGGGCATCGTCGGCTGGGAAGCCAGTGGCCGGAACGGCGGCGGCTGCACCCATCCCTATTCGCCGCTGTTCCGCGAGGAGCAGCGCCTCTGGCCGATGATGGACGACCTGCTCGGCCACCCGACGGAATGGCGGCCGAACCGCATCAAGGTCGCGCTCGACGAAGGGCAACTCGACCGGCTGTGGAAGAGCACGAGACTCGCCACCGACCAGGGCTTCGCCGCGGAGGTGCTCGACCGCGCCGCGCTGCGCGACCTCGTGCCTTGGGTGGGCGAGAACGCGGTGGGCGGCATCCTGTGGAAGTATGGCGGCCATGCCAATCCGCAGCGCACCAGCCAGGCCTATGCCTGGGCGGTGGAGCGCCATGGCGGACGTATCCTGCAGCACACGACGGTGCGTGGCATCCGCACGCGGGGCGGGCGCGCGGTGGCCGTGGAGACGAGCGCGGGCGAGATCGGCTGCGATGCCGTCGTCATCGCCGCGGGCCCGCATACGGCGGCGCTGGCGCAACCGCTCGGCCATCGCGTGCCCATGGCCCCCGCGCGGGTCGAGATGATCGTCACCGAGCCGCTGCCGCCCATCGCCATGGGCGGCGTGGACGGCAACGGCCTCTACGGGCGGCAGACGCTGCGCGGCAACCTCGCCTATGGCGGCGGGCCCCATGAATGGATCGACCTCGATGGCGAGGCGACGCCGAGACCGGTGAACACGCCGGTCATGGCCGGCCTCGCGCGCCGATTGCAGGAAATGTTCCCACGCCTCGGCCATGTCCGCGTTATCCGCTCCTGGGGCGGCATCGTGGAGAACACGCCGGACGGGCGGCCGATCCTCGACCGGCTGGAGGACCCGGCGAATGTTGTGGTGGCAAGCATGTCCTCGGTCGGCTTCGGCCTCTCGCCCGCGACGGGGCGGGCGCTGGCGCAACTCGTGCTGCAGGGGCGCTGCGACTTCGCCGACCTGTCGCAGCTGAAGCTGTCGCGCTTCGGCAACCTGCCGCTCGACTGGCGCAGCCGGCAGGGCTGGGACGCCCTGCCGGTGTGACTCGCGCCGCGCGCGGCGTCAGGCCCAGTGCCAGTCGTAGACGTTCCAGGTGATGTCCGTGACGTACTGGTTGGGTGCCGGCCCCTGCAACTGCCGGCGCTTGAGGTGCCCCTGCACCGAGCCGCCCTGCGCGGCGAAGGGCACTTCCTCGTGCAGGATCTCCTGGATGCGGTGATAGGTGCGGATGCGATCGGCCTGCTCGGTCTGCGTCACGCCGAGCTCCAGCAGCCGGTCCACCTCGGCGTTCTCGTACTGCACATAGTTGCTGCCCTGGCGGTGCTTCACCGGGATCATGCGCGAATGGCAGCGCGCGGTGTAGTCGGGATCGAGCCCGACCGTCGGATCCCAGGCGACAAGCAGCGTGTCGAAGCGCGACTGGGTGGTGAACTCGCCCCAGACGACCGAGGCCGGCATGTTGCGGATCTCCATCTCCACGCCGATGCGACGCCAGTTCTGCTGGAACAGCGCCTGGCAGCCCTGCCGCGCGACATTGCCGGCGGTGGTGGACATGGTGAACTTCAGCTCCACGCCGTCCTTCTGGCGGATGCCGTTCGGCCCGCGCCGCCAGCCGGCCTCGTCCAGAAGGCGCTCGGCGCCGGCAGGGTCGGCCGTGTAGTCGCGCAGGTTGCTGTTGTAGGCCCAATGCGTCGGCTGCAGGTAGGACAGCGTGCGCGGCCAGGTGCCGTGGTAGATGTCGTCGATCGACTTCTGCATCTCGGTCGCCATGGTCAGCGCCTTGCGCACGCGCGGATCGGCGAACTGCGGCTTGCCGCAATTGTAGTAGATGAACTGCACGTTCGGTGTGGGATAGACGAGGAAGTCGCGGTCGGGGAAGGCGCGCGCCTCACGCCAGCGGTCGTTCGGCACGCCCGACAGCGCGAAATAGTCCACCTCGCCGGTGCGCGCCTGGCCGTAGGCTGCCATCTGGTCGGGCACGAACTTGTGGATGAACTGCCGCAGCTTGGCCGGGCCGCGATGGTAGTTCGGGTTGCGCTCATAGACCATGTGGCTGCCGGCGGTGCGGCTGCGCAGCACGAAGGGCCCGGTGCCGACGGGCTGGCTGTTGAAGGCCGCGGTCTGGATGTTCGCCTCGCGCGAGAGGATGTGGTGCGGGACGATGTGCATGTTCTGCCACGCCCAGAGGAACGGCACGAAGGGGCGCGACAGCTCCATCTCGATGGTGTGGCTGTCCTTGACGCGGAAGGCCTTGATCAGGTCGAAGCCCGAGCGGCTTCGCACCGCGACGGCGGGGTTCATGATGGTCTGGTAGGTGAACTCGACGTCGCGCGCGGTGAAGGGCTGGCCGTCGCTCCATTTCACGTCGCGCTTGAGGTTGACCGTCCAGGTCAGGCCATCGGCCGAGATGCCGCCATTCTGCCGCGAGGGCACCTGCGCGGCGAGGTTCGGGATGAACTCGCCCCGGTCGTTCACGTCCCACAGCGCGTCGAACATGCAGGCCTCGGGCACGTTCTCCGTGCCTGCATTCACGTAGAGCAGCGGATTGAACTGCACCGGCTCCTGCGTCATGGCGAGGATGACGCGCTCGCGGTTGATGGACTGGCCCCAGACGGTCGGGGCGGCGAGCAGCGCGGCGCCGCCGGAACCTGCCGCCAGTGCGGCGCGGCGGGTGATGGTGATGGTCACGTCTCCAGCCTCCTTCCTGTTGGTGGTCACGGATCCATTCTCAGCCGCGGGTCGAGCGCGTCGCGCAGGCCGTCGCCGAGGAAGTTGAAGCCCATCACCGTCAGCGTGATCGCCGCTCCTGGAAGGATGGCGAGCCAGGGCACGGTGTCGAAATACCCCTGCGCATTGGTCAGCATGTTGCCCCAGGAGGCGAGCGGCGGCTGCACCCCGTAGCCGAGGTAGGAGATGTAGCTCTCCATCAGCACCGCAGAGGCGACCTTCAGCGTCGCGGCCACCAGAATCGGCGCCGCGGCGTTCGGCAGCAGCTCGCGGACCATGATGCGCGTGCGGGAGGCGCCGAGCGCGCGCGCCGCGGCGACGAAGTCCTGCTCCTTCAGATGCAGGATCTCGGCACGGACGATGCGGCTCACCTCCATCCAGGAGGTCAGGCCGATCACCAGCGAGATCGAGAGAAGCGTCGGCGGCACGAAGGCGGCGACCACCAGCAGGAGGAAGACCTGCGGGAAACACAGCATGGTGTCCACGAAGCGCATCAGCAGCGTATCCGCGATGCCGCCGAGATAGCCGGCCGCGATGCCGATCAGCGCGCCGGTCAGCACCGTGGTGACCATCGCCACCAGCCCTACCGTGAGCGACACCTGCCCACCATGCAGCAGGCGCGACAGCGTGTCGCGGCCGAGCTCATCCGTGCCAAGCGGATAGCGCCAGTCCGTGAAGGGCGGCACGAAGCGCAGCGAGGTGTCAAGCAGCGTCGGATCCTGCGGCGCGAAGACGGACGCGAAAAGCGCCGAGGCCATCAGCAGCGCGACCACGAAGGCGCCGGCCAGCGCCAGGCGATGGCGTCGGAAGCGCTGCCATACGCGCGCGAGCTGCCCCTCCGGCGCGGAGACGGCGGCGCTCATTGCAGGCGCACCCTCGGGTCTATCGCCGCGATGGCGATGTCCGCCAGCAGGTTGCCGATGATGACGAAGATGGCGGTGAACATCATCATCCCCATCAGCACCGGGTATTCCTTCATGTTCAGCGCATCCACGAACAGCCGGCCCATGCCGGGCCAGCCGAAGATCGTCTCGGTCACCAGCGCGCCGGAGAAGAGGAAGGGGAGTTCGACGCCGAGCAGCGCGATCAACGGCTTCGCCGCGTTCGGGAAGGCATGGCGCAGCAGGCGCTGGCGCGGCGGCAGGCCCTTGGCGCGGGCGGTGCGCATGTAGTCCTGGTGCATCACCTCGAGGAACGCCGAGCGGGAGTAGCGGCTCCAGGTTGCTGTTATGACCAGCGCGAGGACCATGGTCGGCAGCACCAGATGCCGCAGCAGGGAGAGGATGTTGCCCTCCTCCCCCAGTTCCCACATTCCGCCCGAAGGCAGCCAGCGGAGCTGGATGGCGAAGACGTAGATCGCCATCAGCCCGAACCAGAAGGTCGGGAAGGAGAGCGCGAAGAGCGCCCCAGTCGTCGCCAGCACGTCGAAGACCGAATACCGCCGCACCGCGCCCAGAATGCCGATGGACAGGCCGAGAAGGATCGCGACCGAGAGCGCGCTGCCCATCAGCAGCATGGTCGCGGGCAGGCGTTCGAGGATGACATCGAGCACCGGCCGCCCGCCGAAGAAGGTGTAGCCCCAGTTGCCGCTGACGATTCCGGTCGCCCATTTCACGTATTGCACATGAATGGGCTGGTCGAGGCCGAAGATGATGCGGATGCGCTCGATGTCCTGCGCCTGGATCGTCGGGTTCAGCGTATAGACCGCGAGCGGCCCGCCGGGCGCGAGATGCATCAGCCCGAACCCGATCAGCGAGACGCCGATCAGCAGCGGGATGGCCTGCAGCAGCCGGCGCGCGACGAAGCCGATCATGGCGACACCAGATGGCAGGCGACCGCATGGCCGGGTGCCACGATGCGCGGCGCCGGCGCCTCCTGCGCACAGCGCGCGATGGCGAGCGGGCAGCGCGGGTGGAAATGGCAGCCCGGGGGCGGATTGGCGGGGCTCGGCACGTCGCCCTGCGGCACTTGCCGCGCGCGGCGGCGCCCGGGCACCGGCTCCGGCACGGCGGAGAGCAGCGCCTGGGTATAGGGGTGCCTTGCGTCGAAGAACAGCGCCTCGCGCGGCGCCGTCTCGACCACGCGGCCGAGATACATCACCGCCACGCGGTCCGCGACATGACTGACCACGGCGAGGTTGTGCGAGATCATGATGTAGGCGAGGCCGAGTTCCGCCTGCAGCCGCTTCATCAGGTTGATGATCTGCGCCTGGATCGAGACGTCGAGCGCGCTGACCGGCTCGTCGCCGATGACGAGCTCCGGTTCCAGCGCGAGCGCGCGCGCGATGCCGATGCGCTGGCGCTGGCCGCCGCTGAACTCGTGCGGGTAGCGCCGCGCCGCCTCGGGCGGCAGGCCGACGGTGCGCAGCAGCGCGGCCACGCGCTCCGCGCGGTCCTTCGCATCGCCGATGCGATGGATCTCGAAGGGCGCGGCCAGGATGCCGCCCACCGTCATGCGCGGATTGAGGCTTGCGTAGGGGTCCTGGAAGACGATCTGCATCCGCCGCCGGAATGGCGCGAGCCGCGCTGGCGGATGCCGCGCGATCTCCTCCCCGGCGAAGCGGATGCTGCCGCCGGTCGGCTCGATCAGCCGCAGGATGGACTTGCCGGTGGTGGTCTTGCCGCAACCGCTTTCGCCCACCAGCGCCAGCGTCTCGCCGCGCGCCACCTCCAGATCCACGCCGTCCACCGCGCGCACCGTGCCGATGCGCCGCCGCAGCATCGCCGAGCGGATGGGGAAGTGGACCTCGAGGCCCCGCACCTGCAGCAGCGGCTCAGCCATCGCAGGGATTCCAGCAGGCGGCGTGATGGCCCGGCGCCAGCGGCGCGAATGGCGGGACATCCTGCGCGCAACGCGGCAGTGCGCGGCCGCAGCGCGGGGCGAAGGCGCAACCCGCAGGCCGGTCCCCCGGACCGGGCACCATGCCGGGGATCTCGGGCAGCGTCTCCGGCCGCTCGCGCGCGATCAGCGGGATGCTGGCCAGCAGGCCGCGCGTGTAGGGGTGGCGCGGCGCGGCGAAGAGTGATCCGACCGGCGCCTCCTCCACGATGCGCCCGGCATACATCACCGCGACGCGATGGGCCGTCTCGGCGATCACTGCGAGGTCGTGGGTGATGAGCAGCACCGCGCTTCCCATCTCCCGCTGCAGCCCGGCGAGCAGGTCGAGGATCTGCGCCTGCACCGTGACATCGAGCGCGGTGGTGGGCTCGTCGGCGATCAGCAGCGAGGGCCGGCAGGCAAGGGCGATCGCGATCATCGCGCGCTGCCGCATCCCGCCCGAGAGCAGATGCGGATAGGCCCGCGCCACGCGCGGCGGATCGGGGATGCCGACCAGGCGCAGCATCTCCTCCGCCCGCGCCGCCGCCTGCCGGGCCGAGAGGCCGAGATGCCGCACCACCGGCTCGGCGATCTGCCTCCCCACGGTCATCACCGGGTTGAGCGAGGTCATCGGCTCCTGGAAGATCATCGACAGCGCGCGGCCGCGCAGCGTCGACATCTCCGTCTCGCTCAGCCGCATCAGGTCGCGGCCTTCCAGCAGCACCTTGCCGCGCGGCAGGTCCGAGAGCGGCGGCTCCAGCAGCCGCATCACCGCCATCGCGGTCAGCGTCTTGCCGCTGCCGCTCTCGCCGACGAGGCCGAGCGTCTCTCCGCGCCGCAGATCGAAGGAGATGCCGTCCACCGCGCGCAGCGTATGGGGCGGGACGGGGATGTGCAGCGTCAGGCCGCGCACCGAGAGCAGCGGCGCCTCCGGCGAGGCTGCCGGCGCGTCGCGGGGAAGGGTCGCCGTCGCCGTCACGCCGCCGAGCATGGCACGCATGGCGCGCCCCTCACAACGCGCGGCGGCCCGGTCATTCGATCAACACCCCGTCCTGCGCGCCCGCTTCCATCAGCCAATGGAAGAAGGGCTCGGCGAGGGTCGCGAAGACCGTCAGTTCGAAGACAGGCGCCTCATCCGTCTGATGGATGAGGCAGCCGACATGCGCGATCTGCGTCGCCGCCGCGCGGCCCGGCCCGAAGGCCCGCGGGTGCAGGTCCAGCCGGCACCCGCGCGCGAGCACGCGCCGCGCCGCAGGGCCCGAGACGGCGATGGTCGTGCGGCCGTGGCTCTGGTCGGCCACCGCCGCCAGACCCGCGAAGGCCGCCGCCGCCCGCGCCGCGAGCGCGCCCTCCATGCCGCGCGGCGCGGCAAACAGCCAGTGCCCGGGCTGGATCCAGACGGCCGTCGCGTCGGGGGCCGCCGCCGCCTGTCCGGCAGGCGGCAGGGCGAGGCCGAAGGCCGCGCGGGCCGCCTCGGCCAGGGCATCCTCGCGCCCGCGCCGCGCCATCACCTGCACCATGTCGCGCCGCGGCAGGGTCACGCGCAGCGGCGCATCGCCGGGCGCGCCGTGCCGTCCCGGCGTGGCGCAGGCGGCCAGCGGATGCGTCGGCTCAGGCGCGGACACGGATGTTCTCCGGGTCATGCATGTGCGGGCTGACCACCCTCATCCGGACCTCCTCGCCCATCAGGGGATTGGCGGCGATGACTTCGCTGCCCATGCGCGCCTCGCCTTCGCGCAGGAGGCCGAGGCCGATCCAGCCCGGCTCCACCACCGATCGCGTCGCGCTGGTGATCCATCCCTCGCTGCGCCCCTTCCCGTCCGGCAGCAGCAGATGCGATCCGGCCCGGATCTGCCGCGAGGGATCAACGCTGCGCAGGCCAACCAGGCGCGGCCGGGACGGATCCGTGAGTCCCGGCCGCTGCGCCAGGACGCGGCCGATGAAATCGCCCTTCTTCTTCAGCATCCGCCCGAGGCCGAGATCCTGCGCGGTGGTCTGCCCGTTCAGCTCAGGCCCGGCGACATGCCCCTTCTCGATGCGGAGCAGGCCGAGCGCCTCCATGCCATAGGGCTCGATGCCGTGCGCCGCGCCCGCTGCCATCGCCGCCTGCCAGACATGAGTCGCGTAACCGGCAGGCATCGCGATCTCATAGGCCAGCTCGCCGGAGAAGGAGATGCGGAACAGCCGCGCCGGGACGCCCGCGGCGGTGCAGTCGGCCACCGCCATGAAGGGGAAGGCCTCGTTCGAGAGGTCGATCCCCTGCACGAACCCGGCGACGACCTCGCGCGCGCGCGGCCCGGCGATGGCGATGGCCGCCCATTGGTCGGTCACGCTCGCGAGGCTGACATCAAGCTCCGGCCAGGCACTCGCGAGGTGGAATTCGAGATGCTGCATCACCGGCCCGGCCTGCGCCGTCGTGGTGGTGACGAACCAGCTCTCGGGGCCGATGCGGCTGGTGGTCCCGTCGTCGAAGACGATGCCGTCCTCGCGCAGCATCAGCCCGTAGCGCGCGCGGCCGACAGGCAGCGTCGAGAAGGTGTTGGCGTAGATACGGTCGAGGAACGTCGCCGCATCGGGCCCCTCCACCAGGATCTTGCCGAGCGTCGAGACATCGCAGATGCCGACACGCTCGCGCACAGCGCGCGCCTCGCGCAGCACGCTCGCCCAGGCATCGGCATCCTCCTTGCGCGGGTAGTATGCCGGGCGCTTCCAGATCCCCGCATCGAGCCAGACGGCGCCGAGCGCATCGTGCACGGCATGCAGCGCCGTGCGCCGCGTCGGCTGGAAGTGACGGCCGACGCCTTCGCCCGCCATCGCCCCCCAGGCGATGGGCGCGGTGTAGGGGCGGAAGCGCGGCAGGCCGACGCGCGCCACCGGCTCGCCGCGCGCCTCGGCCAGAACCGCGGCGCCGACGATGCCGCCGCTCTTGCCCTGGTCCGTGCCCATCGCGTGCGTGGTGTAGCGCTTGGCGTGCTCGATATGGCTGAAACCCTCGCGGTGCGCGAGGCGCATGTCCGCCGCCGTCACGTCGTCCTGCAGGTCCACGAAAGCCTTGCCGCGGCCCTTCACCTCCCACAGTGCGAAGGGGCGGCAATCCGCCGCCGGCGCCTCGGGCAGCGCGAAGGAGGGGGACGCGGCGAAGCCTGCCGCCTCGGCTGCCGCCCGGCCGGCCGCCGCGCCATCGGCCGCCGCCGCGGCGATGCCGTGCACGCCACGGCAGGCGCCGGCGCTGCGTTCGCGCTGGACCGGCGCGCCGGGGATGAAGGCGAGCAGCGCCTCATCCCAGACCAGCGGCGCACCCGACATGCTCGCGAGATGCACCGCCGGATTCCATCCGCCCGAGACCATCAGCAGATCGGCGGCGAAGGCATCGCCGCGCCCCGCCGCCCCCACGCGGCGCACCGACACGCCGCGCAAGGCCGCATGACCGACCGTGCCGCAGACCTCGCTGCCGGCGCGGACATCGAAGCCCGCCTCCCGCGCGCGCTGCATCGCCGCACTGTCCTGGCGCGGATCCACGATGGCGACGATGCGCGCCCCCGCCTCGGCCATGGCGTGCGCGGCCTCATAGGCGCCGTCATGCGTCGCGAAGAGCACCGCGGCCTCGCCCGCGCGCACGCCATGGCGGCGCGCATAGCCGCGCGCTGCGCCGGCCAGCATCACGCCGGGCCGGTCGTTGCCCGGGAAGGCGATCAGGCGCTCATGCGCGCCGGTCGCCAGCACCACCTCGCGCGCGCGGATGGTCCAGGCGCGCTGGCGCGGCAGGTGCGGCGGCGGTTCCGGCAGATGGTCCGAGACGCGCTCCACCGCGCCGAGAACGCCGTGGTCGTAGAAGCCGAAGACGGTGGTGCGCGGCATCACCGTGACCTCGGGCATCGCATCGAGCGCGGCGAGGGCCGCGCGCCGCCAGCCCTCCAGCGCCGGCTCGTTCAGCAGGTCGCCGCCGGGCAGGGCATCCTGCTCGGCCAGGATCACCCGCGCGCCGGCAGCGCCCGCCGCGCGGGCCGCCGCGAGGCCGGCCGCGCCCGCGCCGACCACCAGCACGTCGCAATGGGCGTGCGCGGCCTCGTAGCGGTCGGGATCCGGCAGGCCCGAGGCGCGGCCGAGGCCCGCCGCGCGTCGGATCATCGGCTCATAGACGCGCTCCCACCACGCGGCGGGCCACATGAAGGTCTTGTAGTAGAAGCCGGCGCCGAGCCAGGGGGCGAGCAGCCCCGCTGCCGCCATCCAGTCGAAGGCGAGCGAGCCGCGCCGGTTCTGGCTCTGCGCGACGAGCCCGTCGAACAGTTCGATGACGGTGGCGCGCGTGTTCGGCTCGCGCCGTGCGCCCTCGCGCAGCTCGACCAGCGCGTTCGGCTCCTCGACCCCGGCAGAGAAGATGCCGCGCGGCCGATGGTACTTGAATGATCGCCCGACCAGCCGCACGCCGTTGGCAAGCAGCGCAGACGCCAGCGTGTCGCCCGGATGCCCCTCGTAGCGCCGCCCGTCGAAGGTGAAGGCGAGCCGCGTGGCGCGGTCGATGTGGCCGCCGGTGGGAAGGCGATGGGGCTGGCTCATGCCGGCGGCACCTCCAGCGTCCCGGTCGCGGTGACGACGGCGCGGATCTCGTGCGTCACGGTGTGGCGCAGCACCTTGAGGAAGGCGCGGCAGCCCGCCGCATGCTGCCACCATTCCACCTGCCAGCCGCGCGGATTGGTCCGCGTGTAGAGGTAGTCATGGAAGGCGGCGATGTCGCCATCCGCGCCCGGGCGGGTCACCGTCGCGTCGCCGCGGTAGCTGAACTCCGCCTCGTCGCGCGCGCCGCAATGGGGGCAGGGGATGCGCAGCATGCTACTGCGCCCAGAAATGGGGCCCGTTGCCCCGCTCGTCGAGCATGCGCCCCTCGCGGAAGCGGTCGAGCGTGAAGGCCGCGTTCAGAGAGTGCGGCTCGTCCTTCGCGATGGTCCAGGCGTGGCACCATCCCGAGGCCGGCGTCGCCTTGAAGCCGCCATAGCACCAGCCCGCGGTCATATAGAGGCCGCGCACCGGCGTCCGGCAGATATAGGGCGAGCCATCCGGCGTCATGTCCATCACCCCCGCCCAGGAGCGCAGCCCGCGCAGCCGCCCCAGCGCGGGGATCATGCTGACGCCCGCGGCATAGACGTGCTCGGCTTCCGGCAGCGTGCCGCGCTGGCCGTAGGAAGGATAGCCGTCCAGCCCCCCGCCGAAGACCAGCCCGCCCTTGTCCGACTGGCTGATGTAGAAATGGCCAGCGCCAAAGGTGACGACGCAGTCGATCAAGGGCTTCAGCCCCTCGCTGACGAAGGCCTGCAGCAGATGCGTCTCGATCGGCACGCGGAAGCCGGCCATCGCGGTCAGCGTGCTGGTATGGCCCGCGACGGCGAGGCCGACCTTGGGCGCGCGGATCTCGCCGCGCGTGGTGCGCACGCCCTGGATGGCGCCGCCCTCCAGGATCATGCCCGTCACCTCGCAATGCTCGATGATGTCCACGCCGCGCGCATCGGCGGCGTGCGCGAAGCCCCAGGCCACGGCGTCGTGCCGGGCGGTTCCGCCCCGCCGCTGCAGCAGCCCGCCCATCACCGGGTAGCGGCCGTTGTCGAGGTCCACGAGCGGGCACATCGCCTTCACGCCCTCGCGGTCGAGGATCTCGGCGTCGATCCCGTTCAGCCGCATCGAGTTGCCGCGGCGCATCGCCGCATTGCGCTGCGCATCGTTGTGGAAGAGGTTGAGCACGCCGCGCTGGCTCATCATCACGTTGTAGCCGAGCGACTGTTCGAGCCTTTCCCACAGCTTCAGCGAATGCTCGTAGAAGTTGTTGTTCTCGGGCAGCAGGTAGTTGGAGCGCACGATGGTCGTGTTGCGCCCGGTATTGCCCTGGCCGATCAGCCCGCGCTCGAGCACCGCCACGTTGCGGATGCCGTGCACCTCGGCGAGGTAGAAGGCGGTGGCGAGACCATGACCGCCGCCGCCGACGATAATGACGTCGTAGGACGGCTTCGGGTCGGGCTTGCGCCAGGCCTCGCGCCAGCCGCTGTTGCCGCGCAGCCCCTCGAGCAGAATGCGGAAGCCCGAATACCCCGCCATCGCCACCTCTGCCGCCTTGCGGGGAAGGTTACGCAGCAATGACAAGGACCGGCAAGGTTCCAGGGTGCGCTGCAGCGGCGCCATGACACGGAACCGCAATGCCACGGTCACACCAGTGTCGCGGCCGCGAGGCTAGGGACCGGGAGAATCAAATCACGGGAGTCCGCCCATGCGCCGCCTTGCCCTGCTCGCCTGCGCCCTGATCGGCCTCGCCCCGGCGGCCGAGGCGCAGCAGCGCACCCGCCTGACCGTCTACACGGCGATCGAGAACGAGCAGCTCGCCCCGTTCAAGCAGGCCGCGGAGGCCGCGCTGCGCGACATCGAGATCGCCTGGGTCCGCGACAGCACCGGCATCATCACCGCCCGCCTCATCGCCGAGCGCCAGAACCCCCGCGCCGACGTGATCTGGGGCCTGTCCGTCTTCTCGCTGCTGCAGATGGAGGCGCTCGACATGCTCGAGCCCTACACGCCGCAGGGCGCGGAGGCGCTGCGCGCCAACATGCGCTCCGACCGCAGCCCGATGACTTGGACGGGCATGGACGCCTTCGTCTCCGCGATCTGCTTCAACACGGTGGTGGCGCAGCAGCGCAACCTGCCGCGGCCAACCACGTGGAACGACCTGCTGAACCCCGCCTTCCGCGGCCAGGTTGTGATGCCCAACCCGAATTCCTCGGGCACCGGCTTCCTGACGATGGCCGGCTGGATCGGCACGCGCGGCGAGGCGGGCGCCTGGGACTTCATGACCCGGCTGCACGAGAACATCCAGGTCTACACCCATTCCGGCTCGGCGCCCTGCAACAACGCCGCGCGCGGCGAGTTCGCCGTGGGCATTTCCTTCGACATGCGCTCCGTCACGCTGCGCAACCAGGGCGCGCCGATCGAGATCATCGTGCCGAGCGACGGCGTCGGCTTCGACCTCGAGGCCACCGCCATCCTGCGCGGCACGCGCAACCTCGCCGCAGCGCGCAGGTTGGCCGATTTCGCGGTCTCCCGCCCGGCGATGGAACTCTATGGCCGCTACTACGCACTGCTCGCCCTGCCGGGCGTGGAGCCGACCGTCCGCAATTACCCGGCCGACTTCGCGGAGCGTCTGGTCAGCGCGGATTTCCGCGCCATCGCCACGCAGCGCGAGAGGCTGCTGCGCGAATGGGCGCAGCGTTTCGACGGCAAGTCGGCGCCGAGGAACTGAGCGGCGGCGCGGGCGGCGAAGGTGACAATGGCAGCGCCGCCGGATGCGGCGGTGGCGGCCCGGCCGGCATCCAACGCCGCCGCCGCCCCGTATCTCGAGGTGATCGAGGTCGGCAAGCAGTTCGGGACCTTCGTCGCGCTGCACCGCGTGAACCTGAGCGTGCAGCCGGGCGAGTTCGTCACCTTCCTCGGCCCATCGGGCTGCGGGAAGACGACGCTGCTGCGCGGCATAGCCGGGCTCGATCCGCCGACCAGCGGGCGGATCCGGCAGGCGGGGCGGGACATCACCTTCCTGCCCCCTGCCGAGCGCGACTTCGGCATCGTCTTCCAGTCCTACGCGCTGTTTCCCAACCTCAGCGTCACGCAGAACGTCGCCTATGGCCTGCGCGGCCCGGCCTGGCCGAAGGCGCGCGCGCGGCAGCGGGTGGCCGAGCTTCTCGATATCGTCGGCCTCTCCGATCAGGCGGCGAAGTATCCCGCGCAGCTCTCCGGCGGGCAGCAGCAGCGCGTCGCACTCGCCCGCGCGCTGGCGAATGAGCCCGGCCTGCTGCTGCTGGACGAGCCCCTCTCCGCCCTCGATGCCATCGTGCGCCAGCACCTGCGGCAGGAGATCCGCTCCCTTCAGCAGCGGCTCGGCGTGACCACCGTGATGGTCACGCACGACCAGGAGGAGGCGATGGGCGTCTCCGACCGCATCGTGGTGATGGCGCGCGGCCGGATTGAGCAGATCGGCACGCCCGCCGAGGTCTATGACGCCCCCGCATCCCCCTTCGTCGCCGCCTTCATCGGCCATTCCAGCCGCTTCGAGGCGGTGGTGGATTCGCCGCCGGGCTTCGTTGTCGCGCGCGGGCACAGGCTCGCCGCGACGGCAGCACGTTCCCTGCTCTATGGCGCCCGTGTGACCGTCTTCATCCGGCCCGAGCATGTCCTTCTGCATCGCGCCGATGCCGCACCACCCGGCGCCCTGACGGGACGCGTCACCGCGCTCGAGTATCTCGGCGCGGTCTGCCGCGTGTCGGTCGAGGCGGGCGGGCTCCCTCTGCTCGCAGCGGTCGCGCCGCAGGAGATCGGGGCGCTCGGCGCCATGCCGGGTGGCGAGATCGCGGCCGTGCTTCCGGCCGACCGGCTGTTGGTCTTTCCCGCAGATGAGTGACGGCGCGCTGGCCGGCGCACCGATGCGCCCGCGCCTCTCGGCCGACCAGAAGGCGATGCGCGCATCCCTCGCGCTGGCGGTCGCCTTCCTCGCGCTGTTCCTGGTGATGCCGCTCGCGGCCCTCTTCCTGCGTGCCTTCGAGACGGCCGATGGCGGCTTCGCGGGCCTTGCGAATTTCCGCACCTATGCGACCACGCCGGCGCTGCTCGCCGCGGCATGGAACAGCCTCTGGACCGCGGCGCTGACAGCGGTGATCGTGGTGCCGCTGGCCTTTGCCTATGCCTATGCGCTCACGCGGTCCTGCATCCCGTTCAAGGCCGCCTTCCGCGCGGTGATGATGCTGCCGCTTCTGGCGCCGTCACTGCTGCCCGCGCTCGCCATGATCTACCTCTTCGGCAACCAGGGGATGCTGCGCTGGATGCTGGGGGGCGGCAGCATCTATGGGCCGATGGGGATCGTCGCCTCGCAAGTGTTCTACTGCTTCCCGGCGGCAGTGATCATCCTTTCAGTCGCGCTCTCCTCGGCCGATGCGCGGCTCTACGAGGCGGCGGCGGCGCTCAAGGCATCGCGCCTGCGCATCTTCCACACGGTCACGCTGCCGGGCTCGCGCTACGGCCTGGTGTCGGCCTTCGTCGTCGTGTTCACGCTGGTTGTGACGGATTTCGGCATCCCGAAGGTCATCGGCGGGCAGTTCCCGGTGCTTGCGACCGACGTGTACAAGCAGGTGGTGGGCCTGCAGGACTTCAACATGGGCGCGGTGGTCGGAATCGTGCTCCTGGTGCCTGCCGTCGGTGCCTTCCTGCTCGACCGCTGGGCGACGCGCCAGCGCGCGGCCACCTTCTCGGGCCGCGCGGTGCCGCTGCGCCCAGAGCCGCGCCCGGCGAGAGACCGCCCGCTGCTGGTGCTCTGCCTGGTGGTCGCGCTTCTGCTGCTGGGCATCGTGGGCGTCGCCGCCTGGGGGTCGCTGATCCGCTTCTGGCCCTACAACCTCGCGCTGACCCTCGACAACTACGACTTCGGCCGCTTCGATTCCGCCGGCTGGGGCTCGCTGTGGTTCTCGGTGCGGATGGCGGCCCTCGCCGCGGTGATCGGCACGGCCATCGTCTTCCTGGTGGCCTATGTGCTGGAGCGCGGCCCGCAAGAGGGCGCCCTGCCCGCCCTGACCCGCTTCGCCGCGACGGTGCCGCTGGCGGTGCCCGGGCTGGTGCTCGGCCTCGCCTACATCCTGTTCTTCAACCACCCGGCCAATCCGCTCGGCGTGCTCTATGGAACCACGGCGATCCTGGTGGTGAACTCGATCGTCCACTTCTACACCGTCGGCCACCTGACCGCGGTGACGGCGATCCGCCAACTCGACCCCGAGTTCGAATCGGTGGGCGCCTCGATGCGCGTCCCGGTCTGGATCACCTTCGGGCGCGTGACGGTCCCCATGTGCCTGCCGGCGATCCTCGAGATCGCCATCTACCTCTTCGTCAATGCGATGACGACCGTGAGCGCGGTGATCTTCCTTTACGGCCCCGAGACCAAGCCCGCCTCGGTCGCCGTGGTTCACATGGACGAGGCGGGCCAGGCCAGCGCCGCGGCGGCCATGGCGATGGCGATCCTGGGCGTGACCGTCAGCGCGAAGCTCGCGCAACTCGCGCTCGGCGCGCTGCTCGGGCGTCTCACCCAGCGCTGGCGGGGATAGCAGCGGGACGGGGCGCCGACCCCGAGCCCGCCATGCCCGCAGGGAAGCGACAGACGCCTGCCGCGTTCACCTTCGTGAACGCCGCGGCGTTCACGCGTTCCCGATCGTGAACACGGATGCCGCCCTGGCCGGCGCAAGGCCCTGATTCTCCGGCATTCCGCCACGGCTCCCTCCTGGCACGGCGCTTGGAGAGCGAAGGGCGATGTCCATCGCACCCGTTTTCCTCCTGGCGTTGCCGCTGGGGCTTGGCTTCGCCGCCGCCGCCGCGGTCCCGGCGATGCGTGGGCGGGGCGCGGCGCAGCTCGGCGCGGTCACCGCAGCGGTCGCGCTGCTCGTCTATCTCCTCGCCGCCCCCGGCGCCGCGGAACCCGAGGGGCTGCGTGCCGGCTTCTGGGCGGTGCCATCGCTCGGCATTGCCGGCGGCCTCCGGCTTGACGGCCTGTCGCTGGTCTTCGTCCTGCTCATCGCGGGCATCGGCGCCCTCGTGCTGCTCTATGCGGGGCGCTACCTGAAGGGCGATCCGCGGTTGCCGCGGCTGATCACGCTCCTGCTTCTCTTCATGGTGGCGATGCTCGGCGCCGTGACGGCGGACGATGTCGTCACGCTCTTCGTGTTCTGGGAACTGACGAGCCTCGCCTCCTTCTTCCTCGTCGGCTACGACCACGAGAAGCCGGGAGCGCGGAAGGCCGCCCTTCAGGCGCTGCTGGTGACGGCGGGCGGGGGCCTCGCGCTTCTCGCCGGGCTGATCCTGGCCGCGGTCGCCGCCGGGACCACGAGCCTGTCCGGCATCATCGCGGCGCGCGAAGCGGTGCTCGCCCACCCTGCCGCCGCTCCGGCGATGCTGCTGATCATCCTCGGCTGCTTCACGAAGTCGGCGCAGTTCCCCTTCCATTTCTGGCTGCCCAACGCCATGGCCGCGCCGACGCCGGTCAGCGCCTACCTCCATTCGGCGACGATGGTGAAGCTCGGCGTCTATCTCCTCGCGCGCCTCAACCCGATCTATCAGCACGAGGCGCTCTGGCAGGACGTGCTGACCACGGCAGGGCTGCTGACCACCGCGACCGGCGCGCTGATGGCGCTGCGCGAGAGCGACCTCAAGCGCGTGCTCGCCTGGACGACGGTGACCGCGCTCGGCACCCTCACCATGCTGATCGGTCTTGCACCGGCGCTCTCGGCCACGGCCGCCGTCACCTTCCTGGTGGTGCATGCGCTCTACAAGGCGGCGCTGTTCCTCGTCGCCGGCATCGTGGACCATGAAACCGGCACGCGCGACGCCGCCGCGCTCGGCGGGCTGCGCCACGCCATGCCGCTGACGGCCCTCGCCGCGGTTCTCGCCGCCTTCTCGATGGCTGGCCTGCCGCCCTTCGTCGGCTTCGTCGCGAAGGAGATCGTCTACGAGGCGAAGCTCGCCTCCGGCAGCCTCGCCGGCCCGGCGGCGATGGTGGGGTTCCTCGTCAATGCCGCCATGGTCGCGGTCGCGGGCCTCATGTCCTGGCGCCTCTTCTTCGGCCCTCGGCGGCCGACGCCGCAGGTCCCGCATGACCCGCCGAAATCCATGCTCGCCGGCCCCATCCTGCTCGCCACGCTCGGGTTGCTGGCCGGCGCCGCGCCCTCGCTGCTCGGCGAGTGGCTGGTGGACGGGGCGGTGGCCTCGATCCTCGGCGCGCCCGCTTCGGCACCTCTGAAGTTCTGGCATGGGTTCACGCCGGTCCTCGCGCTCAGTGTCGCCACCATCGGCTTCGGGCTTCTCCTGCTGATCCTGTGGGAGAGGCTGATGCCGCGCCTGCGGCGCACGGCCGCCCTCGACCGTCTCGACACCGCGCGCGGCTACGAGGCCGCCCTGGCCGGGATCGTGTCCTGGTCCGACGGCACCACCCGCACCGTGCAGCACGGCAGCCTGCGCGGCTACATGCGCGTTCTCCTGCTCACCTGCGCGCTGGTGCCGCTGGCGCTGCTCGCATGGCGCGGCGGCCTCGCGCGGCCGGAGGGCGCGCCGCTCGATCCCCGGGCGCTGGCCTTCCTGCTGATCGCCCTCGGCGCCATCGCCTGCGCGCTGGCGCGCGGCACCTTCGCCGCGGTCATGGCGCTCGGCCTGGTCGGCTTCGCGACCGCGGTGGTCTTCCTCACCTTCGGCGCGCCGGACGTGGCGCTGACGCAGTTCACCGTCGAGGTGCTGCTGGTCGTCATCCTCGCGACCGTGCTGATCCGCCTGCCCGTCCGTGCGCGCGACAGCCGCACCGCCCGCCAGCGCGGCGCCGACGCTGCCGTGGCGGGGGTGGTCGGCCTCTCGGTCACCCTCGCGCTCATGGCGGTTCTCGCCGAGCCCTTCGATCCGCGGCTGGCCGAATGGTTCGGGGCGCAGAGCGTCCCGGGCGGCCATGGCCGCAACGTCGTCAATGTCATCCTGGTGGATTTCCGCGCACTCGACACGCTCGGCGAAATCGCCGTGCTCGCCATCGCCGCCTTCGCGGTGCTGGCGCTGCTGCGCGGCACGAAGGCCGAGCGGCAGGCGGGGGGCTGAGACGATGGACGCGACCGTTATCCTGCGGGTTTCCGCACCGCTGCTGCTCTGGGTGCCGATGGCCCTGTCGCTCTATCTCCTCCTGCGCGGCCACAACGACCCCGGTGGCGGCTTCGTCGGCGGCCTCGTCGGCGCCGCCGGGCTGGTGTTCCACGCCATCGCGCGCGGCCATGCGGCGGCGCTGCGCGTCATGCGGTTGCCGCCCGCCTCCTGGTGCGGCCTCGGCCTGCTTCTCGCCGCCGCGAGCGGGCTGCTCGCCTGGCTGGATCCGCAGGCCGGCTACCTCACGCATCGCTGGTGGTTCGCGGATGTCGGCGTGACCCTGCCGATCGGCACCGCCCTTCTCTTCGACATCGGCGTCTATCTCGTCGTGGTCGGCACGATCACCGCCATGTCCTTCGCCCTGGTCGCGGAGGACTAGCCGATGGAGATCGCTCTCTCCGCTGCCATCGGCGTGCTTGTCGCCGCTGCCGCCTACCTGCTTCTCGCGCGCGATCTGCCGCGAGGGCTGATCGGCTTCGTGCTGCTCGGCACCGCGGCGAATCTCGTGATCTTCGCCGCCGGGCGGATCGGCACCATGACGCCGCCGCTGGTCGAGCCTGGCGCGACCGCGCTCGCCGCCGGCGCGGCGAATCCGCTGCCGCAAGCGCTCGTGCTCACCGCCATCGTGATCGGCTTCGGGCTCACGGCCTTCGCTCTGGTGCTCGTCATGCGCGCCCATGCCGCCTTCGGCAGCGCACGGTCGGAGGACATGGACGCGGCCGAGCCACCGGCGTGCACCGAGGCTGCGCCGGCGCCGCCCGAAACCGGTTTCGTGCGCCAGCCCGCCCGTGCCCCCGCCCGCCCGCTGCGGGAGGTGGTGTGATGCGCCAGGTCCTGCTCGCCGCACCGATCCTGATCCCGCTCGCGGCCTCGGCCGTCACGGCGCTGCTGTGGCGCCGCCCCATGGCGCAGCGCCGCATCGGTCTCGCCGCCGCGGTGCTGCTCCTGGCCGCAACGCTCGCGCTGCTCGCCGAGGTGGTCTCGGGCGGCATGCTCGTCGGGCGGATGGGCAACTGGCCGCCGCCCTTCGGCATCGCGCTGGTCGTGGACCACCTCTCCGCGGCCATGCTCGTCATCACCGGGCTGATGGGGCTTGCCGTCGCGGTCTACGCGATGGGCCCCGGCGCGCAGGAGCGCGACCGCGCAGGCTTCCAGCCGCTCTTCCACGCCCTGCTGATGGGCGTGACCGGCTCCTTCTCAACAGGCGACCTGTTCAACCTCTATGTCTGGTTCGAGGTGATGTTGATCGCCTCCTTCGGCCTGCTCGTGCTCGACCGCACGAAGGAGCAGCTCGACGGCGGCGTCCGCTACGTCATGCTCAACCTCGTCGGCACCACCTTCTTCCTCATCGCGGTCGGCCTCCTCTACGGCCTGACCGGGACGCTGAACCTCGCGGATCTCGCGCGCGTCGCGCCGGATGTCGGCAACCAGGGTGCGCTCGCGGCCGCGGCGGCGCTGCTGCTGATCTCCTTCGGCGCCAAGGCCGCCGTCTTTCCGCTGTTCAACTGGCTGCCGGCCTCCTACCATACCGCCTCCATGCCAGTGGCGGCCATCTTTGCCGCGCTGCTCACCAAGGTCGGCGTCTACGCCATCATCCGCGTCTTCACGCTGGTCTTCGCGCACGACCACGCCCTGTTCGGCCCCATCGTCGGCGTCATCGCGATGGCGACCATGGTGGTCGGCGTGCTGGGGGCGGCCGCGCATTACGACGTGCGGCGGATCCTCAGCTTCCACATCATCAGCCAGATCGGCTACATGCTGGTCGGCGTGGCGCTGATGACCCCGCTCGCGATCGCGGGCAGCGTGCTCTACGTCATCCACCACATCGTCGTGAAGGCGAACCTCTTCCTCGTGGCCGGCGCGATGCGCCAGGTCGGGGGCTCCTTCGCGCTGGCCCGCCTTGGCGGCCTCTGGGCCAGCCGCCCGCTGCTCGGCCTGATGTTCCTGGTGCCGGCGCTCTCGCTCGCCGGCATCCCGCCGCTCTCCGGCTTCTGGGGCAAGCTCGTGGTCATCCGCTCGGGCCTCGAGGCGGAGGCGTATCTCCTCGCCTTCGTCGCGCTCGCGGTCGGGCTGCTGACGCTCTATTCCATGATCAAGATCTGGAACGAGGCCTTCTGGAAGGCCGCACCCGAACCCGCGCCGCAGCCCGCCGCCTGGAGCCGCGCGCAGCGCATCGCGACCTTCGCGCCGATCCTCCTGCTGTGCGGCGTGACGCTCACCATCGGCCTCTGGACCGAGCCCTTCGCCGCCTTCTCCATCGCCGCGGCGGAATCGCTGCTCGACCGGGACGGCTACATCACCGCGGTGCTCGGCGCGCCGATGCCGCGCTTCGCGGAGGCCGTGCCATGAGGCGCGCCATCGCCTGGCTTCATGTCGCAGCCACCTTCGTCACGGAACTCGCGAAGTCCACCGCCGCGACCATCCGCGCCGTGCTCGGCCCGACGGAGAGGCTGCGGCCCGCGATCCTCGCCGTGCCGCTCGATATCCGGTCGGAGGCAGGCACCGCGCTGTTCGCGGACATGGTCACGCTCACCCCCGGCACCACGAGCCTCGACGTCTCCGCCGATGGTCGCACGCTCTATGTCCACGCGCTGCACGCCCCGGATCGGGAAGCCGCGGTCGCCGGCCTGAAATCCACGCTCGAGGCCCGCGCAAGGGAGGTCCTGCCATGACCGGCCTCATGACCTGGGCGGCGGCGCTCGCGGCCGCCATCGTCACCCTCGGCCTCGTCCCCGTCGCCTGGCGGCTGATCGCCGGCCCGTCCTCCGCGGACAGGGCGATCGCGACCGACATGCTGGGGCTGCTCGGCGTCTGCCTCGCCGCGCTCACCGCGCTGCTCGCAGGCCATGTCGCGTTCCTCGACGTCGCGCTCGGCATCGCCCTGGTCGGCTTCCTCGCCGCCGTGGCCTTCGCGCGGCTGCTCGAACGCGCAAGCGCGGCCGCCGCGTCGGAGCCGGCCGAATGAGGGCCGCGATGGAGATCCTCGCCGCGCTGCTGCTCGTCGGCGGCGCGGTGATCGTCGCGCTCTCCGCCCTGGGCGTGGCGCGGCTGCCGGATCCGTTCAGCCGGATGCACGCGGCCGCCAAGGCCGGGGTGGCGGGGGCGGGGCTGCTGCTGCTGGGCACCGGCCTCGCCTTCGGCACGACGGGCGCAATCCTGACTGCCGTGGCGGCGGTCGCCTTCCTCGTGCTGACCGCACCGCTCGCCTCGCACACGCTCGGTCGTGCCGCCTACGTCGCCGGCGCGCCGCTCGGCGCCGCGCGCGTGGCCGATGCGCTCGCCGGGATTCTCGACCGCCGCGTCTTCGACATCGATCCGGGCCGCACCGCGCGGCCGCGGAGCGCCCAGCGTCTCTCACCGAGGGAGGACTACGCCATGACCGCCATCCCCGAGTTCCGGCGGCCGGCCGATCAAGCCGGGCGCGATTCGGCTGCCCTCGAACCGGCGCCGGCGCGGCGCATCCTCTGCTGCCTCGTCGGCGGCGAGGCGCAGCGCGCCGCCACCGAGGCCGCGCTCGACCTCGGCCGGGCGACGGGCGCGCAGGTGACGGGCCTGTCCGGCGCCGGGCTCGAGCCGCGCGCATGGCGCGGGCCGCTGCCCATCGGCGGCAGCTTCTGGTCGGACTGGCTCACCACCCGCAGCCGCGCGCGCATCCGCCAGAACTGCGCGGAGGCGCTTGAGGAGTTCCAGTCCCTCACCGCCGGCGCGAGCGATCTCGATGCCGTCGCGCGGCACGAGGAGACGGGCGCGGCCGACTTCGCGAGGCTGCTGGCCGGGCAGGATCTCGCAATCCTGCCCGCCGGCGCCGGCCCGCACGGCATGCCGGCCGAACCGGGGGAGGAGATCGCGGCCTCGCTCGCCAAGGCCGGCGTGGTGCCGGTGCTGCGCGTCCGCCAATGGCCGGGCCGGGTGCGCGCGGTGCTGCTGGTGGTGGGCGAATCGCCCGCCTGCGGCGCGCTTGCGGCCGGCATGCTGCGCAGCGGCCTGTGGTCCACCGCCCCGGTCTCGATCCTGCCGGTTGCCGAGGAACGCCCCGGCGTCGTCGCGATGGTCGAGCAGCAGGCGGAGCTGCTGCGCCAGCACGGGCGGCGCGTCGCCATCCTGCCGGCCCTCGAGGCCGATTTCGACATCACGGAGGCGCGCCAGCTCCTCGCGCGCTTCGACGCCGCCGTGATGGCGCAGCTGTCGAGCCGCAACGGCGGCCTTCTCGACAGCCTGCGCCTCTGCGCCTTCGAGACCGTTGCGGACACGGTGCCGATCACGCTGCTGCCGTGACGCCCTTGCGGTGACGCCGCCGCGCCGGGCAGGGTCGTCCCCGATGAGGAGACCGACCCGGCGATGACGCCCGCCACCGAACGCCAGGATGCCGCACGGCGCCGCAGGCCGGCCCTGCCGCCCGCCCTGCGGATTCCCACCGCGGCGGGCGCCGTCGTCTTTGCCGTCGCGGTCGTGACGACGCAGATCGCCCTGCATGTCACGAACCGGCAGGCGGACCGGCAGCTCGAACTGCTCGGCCAGGTCTATCTCGACGGCATCGCCTCCAGCGTCCGCGGCGGGCTCGAGAGCGGAGACCTCGCCTACACCACCGAACGCCTTGCGCGCGCCTTCATCGAGCAGCGCGGCATCGCCGAGCGCGGTCTCTTCGCCTTCGCCGCCGACGGCAGGCTGATCGCGCGCCACGGCGATGAGACTCTGTCGGAAGCCGAGGCCGCCGCGCTGCCGCCGAACGGGTGGCGGCTGGACGACGACAAGAGCACCGCCTGGGCATCCCGCACCGTTCACGGCGCGGAGGGAGAGATCGGCCGCGTCGTCGCCGCGCTCGACATCGGCCCCATCCTCGCCGCGCGCAGGCGGCTGGCCTGGATGGTGGTGGCCGTGGATCTTACCCTCGCCGGGCTCTGCGCCCTGCTGACGTGGTTCGTCCTGTACCGGCTGGGCCAGCCCTTGCGCGTGCTGGTCGCGCAGCTCTCCGAGGGCGAGCGCCGCGCGCCCGCCCGCGTGCCGGACGCGGTGCTGGCCCGTGCGGATCCGGCGAGCGCCAAGGTCATCCTCGCCTACAACCGCATGGTCGAAGGCATGCGCGAGCGCGAGAGGCTCGCCGCCGAACTGGCCGACCGCGAGCAGGCCGCCGCGCTGGGGCGCCTCGCCGCGACCATCGCGCACGAGGTGCGCAACCCGCTCGGCGGCCTCGCCACCACGGTCTCCACCCTGCGCCGCTTCGGCGCGGACCCCGCGGTGCGCGAGGAATCGCTCGATTTCCTCGACCGCGGCATCGCCGCGCTGGAGCGCACCGTCACAAGCACGCTCGACTTCTACCGCCCGGAGGAGGACCGGCACCTCACCCGCCGCGACCTCGAGGACATGGCGGTGCTCCTCCGACCGGCGGCCCAGCGGCATGGCGTCGCGCTCGCCATCGAGCTCGACCTGCCGGAGGGGGAGGTCGCGCCCGGCGCGAGCGCGCTGCGCCAGGTGCTGCTCAACCTGCTGCTCAATGCCTGCGAGGCGACGCCACCCGGCGGCACCGTCGGACTGCGCGTGTGGCGCGAGGCCGAGGAACTCCTGTGCGAGATCAGCGACAGCGGGCCGGGACTCGATGCGGCACAGGCGACGCTCCTGACCGGGCAGGACGGCGCGCCGCCTGGCCGCGCGCGCGGGCTCGGCCTCGGCGTCGTGGTCGGGCTGCTCGGCTCGCTCGATGCGCGCGCCTCGGTGACCGAACGGCCTTCCGGCGGCACGGTGATCCGCCTTGCCGCGCCGCTCCGCGCCCGATCCGCCGCCGCGGAGACGCCGGCATGAGCGGAGGCCGCGTCGTGCTGGTCGTCGAGGACGATCCGGTTCTGGGCCCCGCGCTGGTGCAGCGGCTGCGCCTCGAAGGCTTCCGGCCGCGTCTCGCGACGACCGGGGCGGAGGCCCTGCGGGAGGCGGCCGGACTGCGCCCCGATGCCGTCCTGAGCGACATCCGCCTGCCCGACATGTCGGGCGAGGAGGTGTTCCGCCGGCTGCTCGCAGAAGTTGGTGCGCTGCCCGCCTTCTTCATGACGGCCTTCGGGGAGGTGGCGCAGGCGATCCGCCTCGTCCGCGCCGGCGCGCAGGACTACCTGACCAAGCCGGTGGACGTGGACCGCCTGATGGCGGCGCTGCGCGATGCCCTGGCGACGGCATCGCCCACCGGTGGAGCTCCGGCGTCGGAGCTCGGAGTCTCGCCGGCCATGCGCGCCGTGGAGGCGACGTTGCGCAAGGCCGCGCGCGTGGATGTGCCGGTGGTGCTGACCGGGGAGACCGGCGTGGGCAAGGAGGTCGCCGCGCGCTTCCTGCACGCGGCATCGCCGCGCGCGGCCCATCCCTTCGTCGCCGTGAACTGCGCTGCCATCCCGCGCGAGCTCGCGGAGAGCACGCTGTTCGGCCACGAACGCGGCGCCTTCACCGGCGCGGTCGCGCGCGGCACCGGCCTCGCGGAGCGTGCCGGCGAGGGCACGCTGCTGCTCGACGAGATCGCCGAGCTGCCCGCCGAACTGCAGCCGAAACTGCTGCGTCTCGTGCAGGAGCGCCGCTTCCTGCCGGTCGGCGCCGCGGCCGAGCGGCCCTTCGCGGCCCGCATCGTCTGCGCGACGCATGCCGACCTCGCGGAACGGGTGCGCGCGGGCGCCTTCCGCGAGGATCTGCTGTTCCGCCTCAACGTCATCTCGGTGACGATCCCGCCGCTGCGCCGGCGGCAGGAGGATCTGGAGCCGCTGGCCCGGCGCTTCGTCGCCGAGGCGGCGGCGCGCTTCGGCCTCGGGCCGCGGCGCCTCACGCCCGCCGCGCTGGCCTCGCTTGCCGATCACGACTGGCCGGGCAATGTGCGCGAGCTGCGCAACCGCATCGAGCGCGGCGTCGCGCTCGCCGAGGGCGAGGATGTCGGGCCCGGCGATCTCTTTCCTGAACTCTCCCTCGACCGCGAGGACGGCCCCGTTCCGCCCTCCGGCACCACGCTGGACGCCGCGCTCGGCGAGGCGATGCGCGCGGCCATCCTCGATGCGCTCCGCCTTTCGGGCGGCAGCCGGGCCGGGGCCGCGCAGCGGCTCGGCATCTCGCGCACCACGCTGTGGAAGCGGATGCGCGAACTCGGCATCGGGCAGGAGTGCTGAACGGGCGGCAGCGGCGAACCGGCCCGCTTTCGCGGCGTGCCGCCTCGCGCTTGTCCGCTGCGCGCGACGGTGCTTTCGTTCCGCAATACGAGGTTCGGGAATTGCAAGGCCCTGGCTGCGCCACCCAGCCCCGGCGAGAACCCGCGCGAGGAGACGATCATGCACGCGCCGCATGTCGCGGAGTTCGAGATCACCCCGGGGTTCTTGCTGGCGCCGCGTGACGCCGGCCCGCAAACGTCCGGTGCCTGGCTCCTCACGGGCACGCGCTGCCGCGTGGCGTTACCCGCTCACGCCGCGCCTGCCGCCAGCACGGACGCATCCGCCGTGCGGCCGACGCCGGGCGCTGCTTCCATGCCCGGCAACCGGCCCGCTTGACCCTGCGATGGTGCCGCTGCTGACGGGCCTGAGGGTCCTCGACCTCACCAGCATCATCTACGGGCCGCTGGTCGGTCAGGTGCTCGGCGATCTGGGCGCCGAGGTGATCAAGGTCGAACCGCCGGAGGGCGAACTCGCCCGCGCCATCCAGCCGCGCGGCCCGCAGGGCGACAGCGCCATGTTCGTCTGCAACAACCGCAACAAGCGCAGCATCGCGCTCGACCTCAAGGCCGAGGCGGGGCGCGAGGTCTTCACGCGGCTGCTGCGCTGGGCGGAGGTCTTCGTCCACAACATGCGCCCCGCCGCGCTCGATCGGCTGGGATTCGGCTTCGCTGCCGCCGCGGCGATCAACCCGGAGATCATCTACTGCGCCGCGGTGGGCTTCGGCCGCGGCGGGCGCTATGCAGGCCGCCCGGCCTTCGACGACGTGATCCAGGCCGCGGGCGGCATCGCCGCGCTGCCCTCCTATCGCGGCGAGGATCCCGCCTATGTGCCGGGCGTCGTGGCCGACAAGGTGGCGGCGCTGACCGCGACCTACGGCGTGATGGCCGCGATCGCCGCGCGGGCCCGCGGCCGCACCGGGCCGATCGAGGTCGAGGCGGCGATGTTCGAATCCGTCGTCGCCTTCGTGCTGAACGAGCATCTCGCCGCCGCGGCCTTCGGCGGGCCGCCGCAGGCCGCGGGCTATCACCGCATGTTCGCGCCCGACCGCCGCCCCTACCGCACGCGGGATGGCTGGATCGCAGCCCTCCCCTACACCGAGCAGCAATGGCGCCGCGTGCTCGAGTTCACCGCGCGGCACGACGTGCTCGACGCTCCCTGGTTCGCCGATCCCGGCGAACGCAGCGCCCATATCGCCGAACTCTACGCCGTGCTCGCGGAGGAGATGGCGCAGCGAACCACCGGGGAATGGCTGCGCGTGCTGCAGGATCTCGACATCCCGCATGCCCGCGTCAATCGCCTCGAGGATCTGCTGACCGACCCTCATCTGCAGGATGTGGATTTCTTCGCGCCGAACGGCAGCGGCCTCGCGCGCTCGGCCCGCCAGCCCGTCGTCTTTCCTGGCCTGCCGGTGCAGCCGGATCGGCCCGCGCCCGCCCTCGGCGCGGATACCGAGGCGGTTGCAGAGATGCTCGGCTACGACGCGGCGGCGATCGCCGCGCTGCGCGCCCGCGGGGCCTTCGGCCCGGGCGGCTGACCGGCGCTCCGCGCGCTCAGAACAACGCGCGCGCGAGCCCCGCGCGCAGCGTCTCCTCCGCATGGCGCAGATCCTCGGGCGTGGAGAGGTGGAACCACACCCCGTCATGCACCAGGCCGAAAAGCCGCCCCTGCGCCGCCGCACGGTCGTAGAGGCGGTTCAGGCTGAAGGCCCCGCCGGGTGCGTCCGCGAAGAGGCCCGGCGCCAGGATCTGCACGCCGGCGAAGAGGTAGGGCGCGATCTCGCGCTCCTTCGGCCGCCGCATCCGCCCGACCGGATCGAGCAGGAAATCGCCGCTGCCGACCGCGCCCTCGACCTGGGTGGTGCGCACCATCAGCAGCAGCGCATCCATCGCATCGGGATCGAAGGCGGCCGAGAGGCGCGTGAGCGCGGGCGTCGGCCCGTCGAGCCAGAACGCATCCCCGTTCACCACGGCGAAGGGAGCATCGCCGAGCCGCGGCAGCGCCATCGCCACGCCGCCGCCGGTCTCGAGCAGCGCCTCCTCGCGCTGTATCACGATCTCGGGCCGCGTGCGCCGGGCCATGGCGGCGACGATGCTCTCCGCATACCAATGCGCGTTCACCACGGCCCGCGCGACGCCGGCCGCCTCCAGCCGGTCCAGCGCATGGTCGAGCAGCGAGCGGCCGTCGAGTTCCAGCAGCGGCTTCGGCCGGTCGTCGGTCAGCGGGCGCATGCGCGTGCCGAGGCCGGCGGCCAGCACCATGGCATGGGTGAGCGTGATCATGCGGGCTCCGTCACGGCCACGGGGTTGCGGCGCAGCGCTGGCGGCACATGCGCGTCCAGGAACTCGCGCAGAGGACGCGTCGCCGGGTGTTCCAGCGCGGCGCCGAGCAGCCGCCAGCAGCGCGGTCCATGCACCAGGTAGTGCGGCTTGGCATCGCGCCGCGCGAGGCGCACCCACAGCGCGGCGACGCGCAGGTGCCGCTGCGCCGCGCAGGCGGCAAAGGCGGCCGCGAAGGCCTCGCGGTCCAGGCCGCCGCGCGCTTCGAGGTAGCGGGCGACGACCGCCGAGCGGATCTCCGGCGCGACGTCGCGGCGCGCATCCTCGACGAGCGAGACGACGTCATAGGCCGGGTGCCCGAGCGCGGCGTCCTGGAAATCGAGCAGCCCGGTCCGCCGCGGGCCGTCGCGATCGTCCAGCCGCATCAGGTTGGCCGGGAAGTAGTCGCGATGCACGAAGCCGCGCTGCTCGGCGTGCGGCGCGAGCATGGCGCGCAGCGCCTCGTCCAGCCCGGCGCGGAGCTGCGCATCGGCGGGCGCGCCCATCGCCGCGGGCCACCACCAGTCGAGGAAGGTCGCCGCGGTGGCGCGCGCCATCGCGGCCGCGTCCCAGGCCGGCAGGTTCGCGGGCGGCGCGGCCTCGTGCAGGGCGGCGAGCGTCTCCGCCGCCTCGAGATAGAGCGGCAGCGGATCGGCGCCGGCATCGAGCAGCGCGGCGTGCGTCGCCTCCCCGAAATCCTCGATCAGCAGGAAGCCCGCCGCCTCGTCCGCGGCGATGATCGCGGGCGAGGACAGGCCGATGCCGGCGATGTGGCGGGCGACGCGCAGGAAGGGGCGGACATCCTCCGGCGGCGGCGCGTCCATCAGCAGCGCGGGAAGCGGGCCGCCGGACAGCCGCGCATAGCGCCGGTGCGACGCATCGGAGGGCAGCGGCGAAAGCATCGCGGCGCCGAAGCCCGCGGCAGCCAGGAAGGCGCGCGCGTCCCTCATGCGGCGAGGCGCGCGAGGCGCGCGAGGCGCGCATCCCAGCCCGAGAGCACGGCCCGGCGCGCCTGCTCGGCCGCGCCGGGCGCGAGCGCGATGCGCAGGGCATCCGCCGGCGCCTGTTCGCCCAGGCGGTCCGGCCATTCGACCAGGACGATGCCCTCCCGCGCCTCCTCCCAGCCGAGTTCCGCAAGCCCCTCGGGGCCGTCCAGCCGGTAGAGGTCGAAATGGTGCGCCGGGCCCGCCGGCAGGTCGTAGGACTGCACCAGAGTGAAGGTCGGGCTCGGCACCTCCAGCGCCGGATCGCCCGCGGCGGCGCGCAGCACGGCGCGGGCGAGTTCCGACTTGCCCGCGCCGAGCGGGCCTTCCAGCAGCACCGCATCGCCCGCGCGCAGCAGCCCGGCGAGGCGCGCCGCAAGCGCATGGGTGGCGGGAAGGTCGGGCAGGTCCAGCGTGAGGGTCCGCGGCATGGCGAGGGGGCTGCCCGCTTTGATCCTCGGGCGGTTCCGTCTATCACGCGGGGCCAGAGTCGGGGGAGTGCCCATGGCGGCCGTCATCGAAACGGATGTCGCGATCATCGGCGCAGGGCCGGTCGGCCTGTTCGCGGTGTTCGAATGCGGCATGCTGCGCATGAAATCCGTGGTGGTGGATGCGCTCGACGCGGTGGGCGGGCAATGCAGCGCGCTCTACCCCGAGAAGCCGATCTTCGACATTCCGGCCCACCCGCAGATCGAGGCGCAGGCCCTGATCGCCGCGCTGGAGAAGCAGGCCGCGCCCTTCACGCCGATCTACCTGCTCGGCCGGCGCGTGGAGCGGCTCGAACGCGCGGACGGGATGCTGACGCTCGGCACCAGCGCGGGCGACACGATCCGCTGCAAGGCCGTGATCATCGCAGCCGGCGCGGGCGCCTTCGGCCCGAACCGCCCGCCGCTGGACGGGCTGGCGGGCTACGAGGCCTCCGGCGCGGTGCGCTACATGGTGACGCGGCGCGAGGATTTCCGCGGCAAGCGCGTGGTCATCGCCGGCGGCGGCGATTCGGCGGTGGACTGGGCGCTCAGCCTCAAGCAGGTGGCGGCGCGCGTGACGGTGGTGCATCGGCGCCCCAAGTTCCGCGCAGCCCCGGAGACCGCCGCGCAGCTCGACGCCGCCGCCGCGCGCGGCGAGGTGGAGATGGCGATCCCCTATCAGCTCCATGCGCTGAAGGGCGACGGAAGCACGCTCGAAGCCGTGGTGGTGGCGACGCTGAAGGGCGAGGAGAAGGCCATCCCCGCGGATGTGCTGTTGCCCTTCTACGGGCTTTCCATGGAGCTCGGCCCGATCGCGCAATGGGGCCTCGCGCTGGATCGCAACCACATCGCCGTGGAGCCCGCGACCTGCGCGACGAATGTCGAGGGCGTCTTCGCCATCGGCGACATCGCGACGTATCCGGGCAAGCTGAAGCTGATCCTGCAGGGCTTCAGCGAGGCGGCGATGGCGGCGCACGCCATCCATCCGCGAGTCTTCCCCGGGGAGGCGCTGCACTTCGAGTATTCGACGACCAAGGGCGTTCCCGGCGGCGACTGACGCCGGTCAGAACAGGACGGAGGGCAGCCAGGTCGCGAGGCCGGGGAAGGCCATGACCGTCGCGAGGGCGAGGATCTGCAGCAGCACGAAGGGCACAACGCCGCGGTAGATGTCCCCCGTGCCGACCCATTCGCGCGCCACCCCGCCCAGGTAGAAGAGCGAGAAGCCGAAAGGCGGCGTCAGGAAGCTCGTCTGCAGGTTCAGCGCGATCAGCACGGCCAGCCAGATCGGGTCTATGCCCATGGCGAGCAGCACCGGCCCCACGATGGGCACGACGATGATGGTGATCTCCACGAAATCCAGGAAGAAGCCCATCAGGAACATCACCGCCATCACCGCGAGCAGCGCGCCCCACTGCCCGCCGGGAATCGCCGAGAGCAGCTCCTTGACCGTCTCCTCGCCGCCCAGGCCTCGGAAGACGAGGGAGAACAGCGTCGCGCCGATCAGGGTGGCGAAGATCATCGCCGTGATCGTCATGGTGGAATGCGACACGGCCGGGAGGATGCCGGCGCGGAAGGTGCGGACGAGCGCGACGATGACCCCGGCCGACAGCCCCGCCACCAGCACCGCCGCGACGCCGAGCGCGATGCGATCGGCGAGCGGCGGCTCCGCCCGGCCCAGGCGCAGGTCGAACAGCGCGCCGAGCACGACCAGCGCCACGGCGCAGAGCGCGCCGAGCAGGATCGGCCAAGCCCGTCCCTCCTGCCGCAGCCCCGCGAGCAGCGTCGCGCCGATGGCGCCCACGGCCGCCGCCTCGGTCGGCGTCGCAACACCGGCGAGGATCGAGCCCAGCACTGCGACGATCAACACGATGGGCGGGACGAGCGCGCGCACGAGGTCGCGCGATGCGACGCGCCCGGCCTCCTCGCGCGGGATGGCGGGCGCCATCTCGGGCCGCAGGAAGGCGAGGACGAGCTGGTAGAGGATGTAGAATCCCACCAGCATCAGCCCCGGCACCATCGCCCCGGCGAAGAGCTGCCCGACCGAGACGGTCTCGACCGAGAACTTCCCCTGAGCGAGCTGCGCCTGCTGATAGGCCGCGGAGATGACCTCGCCCAGGATGACCATGACGGTGGAGGGCGGGATGATCTGCCCGAGCGTGCCGGCCGCGCAGATGGTGCCGCAGGCGAAGCGCTTGTCGTAGCCGCGGCGCAGCATCGCGGGCAGCGCCATCAGCCCCATGGTCACCACCGTCGCGCCGACGATGCCGGTGGAGGCGGCGAGCAGCGCGCCCACCACGGAGACGCTGATCGCGAGCCCCCCGCGCACCGTGCCGAACAGCCGGCCCATCGCCTCGAGCAGTTCCTCGGCGATGCGCGAACGTTCGAGCATGATGCCCATGAAGACGAAGAGCGGTATGGCGACCAGCGTCTCGGCCGTCATGGTGCCGAAGATGCGCTGCGCGAGCGCGGCCAGGAGGAAGGTGTCGAACACGCCGAAGGCCACGCCCAGCGCGCCGAACACGATGGCGCAGCCGGTCAGCAGGAAGACCACCGGGATGCCGGTGAGGATCAGCAGGCACAGCGAGGCGAACATGAGCAGGTCGAGGACCTGCCCGATGGCGGATGTGCTCATGCGCCGCCCTGGTGCGCGGCGTGCGGCAGGTGCGTCGCGGCACGCCCGGCCAGGACGGCGACGCAGCGGACGCCGATCGAGGCCGCCTGCAGCCCGAGCAGGATCGCCATCAGCGGGATCAGCGATTTCAGCGCCGGCACCAGCGGCACGCCACCATAGGCCATCGGCCCCTCGTTCTGCGCCCAGGATCGCGCCGCGTAGCCCCAGGACGCCCAGACCACCAGCGCGCAGAAGGGCAGCACGGCGACGAGGATGGCAGCGAGATCCACCGCCGCGCGGCGCCGCGCGCTCCAGCGCGCATAGAGCACGTCCACGCGCACATGCTGGTCCACCAGGTAGGTGTAGCCGATGGCCAGCATGAAGAGCGTGGCGTGCAGGTAGATCACGCTCTCCTGCATCATCACGAAGGAGGAGGCGAAGGCGTAGCGCAGCACCACCACCGCGAACTGCACGAGAACGGTGGCAAGCGCCAGCCACATGACGCCGCGGGCCAGCCAGCGGCTCGCGGCGTCATGCGCATCAGCCAGGCGGAGCAGCGCGCGCAGGCTCAACCCCAGCGGATCGGCAGCGCGCGCGCCTGGAAGTTCGCGCCGTAGGACTGCATCATGTAGCCCTGGCTGCGGTTGCGGAACTCCGTGTAGGAATCCGCCACGCGCTTGACCATCGGGTCCTGGTGGCCGCGGAACTCGGCCAGGATCTCGCCGGCCGAGTTGCCCAGCGCGATCAGCACGTCGCGCGGCACCTCGCGCGGGATCACGCCGTGGCGGGAGACGAGCTCGGCCAGCGCGCGCGGATGGTTGGCGTCGTATTCGGTCGTGACCTCCTCGGCCACGCTCTGGCAGGCGAAGCGCACGGCGTTCTTGAGGTCGTCCGGCAGCGCGTTCCAGCGCGCCATGTTGATGCCGATCTCCTCCGCGCTCGAGGGCTCCTGCACGCCCGGCCAGTAGTAGTTCTTGGTCACCTGGTGCAGGCCGAGCGGCGCGTCGGAGAAGGGGCCGAGGAACTCGGCCGCGTCGATCGTGCCCGACTGCAGCGCGGCGAAGATCTGCCCCGCGGGCAGCGTCACGACCGAGGCGCCGGCGCGGCGGAACATCTCCCCGCCGAGCCCCGCGGTGCGGAAGCGCAGGCCACGGAAATCCTCGATGGAGTTGATCTCGCGGCGGAACCAGCCGAGCCATTGCGGGCCGGAATCCCCGGTGTTGAAGGGCTTCACGCCGAAGCGGGCATAGACCTCGTCGTAGAGCGCCTGCCCGCCGCCGTGCATCATCCAGGCCTGCCGCTCATAGACGGTCATGCCGAAGGGGAAGGATCCGAAGAAGCCGATCGCGGGGGACTTCGCGATCCAGAAGGATGGCACGCCGTGATAGAGGTCCGCCGTGCCGGCCGCCACCGCGTCGAAGGCGCCGGGCGCGGGCACCACCTCGCCCGCGGCGAAGAGGCGGACCGTGATGCGCCCCGCCGTCACCGCCCCGATGCGGTCCGCGACCTTCTGCGCCGCGACGCCGGGGCCGGGCAGGTTGCGCGGCCAGAGCGTCACCATCCGCCACTCGATCCGCCCCTGCGACAGCGCCGGCGCGGCGAGGCCGGCAGCGGCCGCAGCCACGCCGCCGGCGGCGAGCATTCCTCGACGGTTCATCGTCACCTCTCCTGCTGGTGGTGCCATTCCTGCACCGCCGCCGGTGCCGCCGCAAGCGGGCTTTCGCGCGCCCTCCGGCGATGCGAGGCTCAGCCGCCACGGGACGGAGGGCGGGTCATGGCCGGTACACGGGAAGGCGCCATCGCTGCGGCGCGGCGGCTGTTCGACGACGGCACCTACCTCGCGCATCTGCGCCGCCTGGTTGCCGTGCCGACCGAAAGCCAGATGCCTGAGCGCCTGCCCGACCTGCGGCGCTACTGCACCGATACCCTGCCATCGGTGATGAAGGGCATGGGCTTCGCGATCCGGCTGCTGGAGAACCCGAGCGCGGGGCGCGGCCCGGCGATGCTGGCCAGCCGCATCGAGGACCCCGCCCTACCTACCGTGCTGGTCTATGGCCATGGCGACGTGGTGCGGGGCCTTGCCGGCCGCTGGGCCGAGGGCCGCGACCCCTGGGCGGTCGGCGAGGCGGGCGAGCGGTGGTACGGGCGCGGCACCGTGGACAACAAGGGCCAGCACCTGATCGCCATCGAGGCGCTGCGCGCGGTGATCGCCGAGCGCGGGCGGCTCGGCTTCAACGCCAAGGTCTTCGTGGAGACCGGCGAGGAGGTCGGCTCGCCCGGCCTGCGGGCCATGCTGCGGCGGGACCGCGCGCTGCTCGCGGCGGATGTCTTCATCGGCCTCGACGGCCCCCGCCAGACCACCTTCATGCCGGAACTGAAGCTCGGCGCGCGCGGCGGAGTCGCCTTCGACCTGGTGGTGCGCCTGCGCGAGCACGCGCACCATTCGGGCCATTGGGGCGGGGTGCTGACCGACCCCGGCTTCATCCTCGCCCACGCCATGGCGAGCATCGTGACGCCGAACGGCAGCATCCGCGTGAAGGGCTGGCTTCCGGAGCGCGTGCCGGAGAGCGTGCTGCAGGCCTGCCGCGGCATCGTCTTCGAGGACATCCCGAACCTGCCCGAGGCCGATCCCGACTGGGGCGAGCCGGGTCTCTCCAAGGCCGAGAAGATCTTCGCCTGGACCAGCGTCATCGTGCTGGCGCAGATCACCGGCCACCCCGACGCGCCGACGAACGCGGTGCAGCCCGAGGCCCGCGCCCGGCTGCAGGTGCGCCACACGGTGGACATCGCGGGCGAGGCGGTGATCCCGGCCCTGCGCGCGCATCTCGACGCCGAGGGCTTCCCGATGGTCGAGGTGGTGCCGGTGATGGAGCGCGACGCCTTCGGTGCCTCCCGCACGGATCCGGCCGATCCCTGGGTCGGGATGGTCGCGGCCTCCATGGCGCGCACGGCGAACCGGGCGCCGAACGTCATCCCGAACTCCTCGGGCTCCAACCCGTCCAACATCTTCATGGAGGAACTCGGCACGCCCGTCATCTGGGTGCCGAACTCCTATGCCGGCTGCAACCAGCACGGCCCGGACGAGCACGCCCTGGCGCCGCTGCTGCGCGAAGGCCTCGGGCTCATGGCGGGGATCTGGTGGGACATCGGCGCGGGTGCCGCGCCGGGCCGGCGCTAGGATTCCCGGAAGGCGAAACCGATCCCAGGCCGGTCGGGCAGCGCCATCGCGCCGCCCTCGGGCACCATGTCCTCGGCGAGGCGCGCGCGCAGGGCGAGCTGCGCGCCATGCATCTCGAGCAGCCCGCCATGCGCGTGCCCGGCCATCATCGCGGCATTGGCGATGTCCCAGCCGCCGGCATGCGAGACCGGCACGCCATGCGCCTCCGCCATCGCCAGGATGCGCATCATGGCGCTGATGCCGCCGCAGAAGGCGGCGTTGCATTGCAGCCAATCCACCGCGCCCTGCACCAGCGCATCGCGGAACCACGCGGGCGACTGCATCATCTGCCCCGCCGCGAGCGGGATGCGGATGGACCGGCGCAGCATGGCCAGGGCCGCGATGTCGTTGTCGAGCACCGGTTCCTCGAACCAGGCGATGTCGCATTCCTCGACGAGAAGGGCGAGGCGCTTCGCATCCGCGACCGTCATGCCGCAATTGGCGTCCAGCATCAGCCACGCTGCCGGGCCGATCGCGGCGCGCACGGCGCGGACACGCGCGGCATCCTCCTCCACGCCGCGCCCGCCTGCGGCGACCAGCATCTTCACGCCACGGAAGCCGGCGGCGACCGCAGAGCGACACGCCTCGACGAGCCGCGCTTCGTCATAGCCGGGCAGGCCGACCGTCGCGTAGCACGGCACCACCTGCCGCGCGCCACCGAGCAGGCGCCACAGCGGCTCCCCGGCTGCGCGCGCGCGCAGGTCCCACAGCGCCATGTCGAGCGCCGAGAGCGCCGCGGTGAAGACGCCGACACCGCCCCGTGGAGCGAACCGCTCCGCGAGGTCGCGCCGGAGGGCCTCGATGTCGCGTGCATCGCGGCCCGCGACCGCCTCGGCCATCGCGCCGCCGAGCAGCGCCGCGACCTGCCCGGCGAGGAACCGTCCCGTCACGCCGCTGCCGACAAGGCCATCCTCGGTAACGATGCGGCAGCGGACGAAGGCGGCCGCGTTCAGCCCGGAGTAGCCGCGCGCGCCCTCCACGCCCGCGAGCTGCTCGATGACGGCTTCGACGCTGCGGATGCGCATGGAGGGCCGGCCTCAGCCGCGCTTGTGGCAGGCGACGAAATGCCCGCCCCTGATCTCGCGCAGCGGAGGCGCCTCGGAACGGCAGGCCCCGGCATCGGCGATGGGGCAGCGCGTGTGGAAATGGCAGCCCGATGGCGGGTTGAGCGGGCTCGGCACGTCGCCCTGCAAGCGGATGCGCTGCCGTTTCACCGTGGGGTCCGGGATCGGCACGGCGGATAGCAGCGCCTCGGTGTAGGGATGCAGCGGCGAAGTGTAGAGCTCCCGCGCAGGCGCGATCTCCACGATCCGGCCGAGATACATCACCGCGACACGGTCGCTGATATGCTCGACCACAGAGAGGTCGTGCGCGATGAAGAGGAAGGTGAGGCCGAACTTCTCCTGAAGGTCCTCCAGCAGGTTGACCACCTGCGCCTGGATCGAGACATCGAGCGCGCTCACCGGCTCGTCGCAGATCACGAGCTTGGGCGAGACTGCGAGCGCGCGCGCGATGCCGATGCGCTGGCGTTGCCCGCCGGAGAACTCATGCGGGAAGCGTCGCATGTGATCGGGAGCGAGGCCGACCGTCTCCAGCAGCTCGACCACGCGCTCCTCGCGCTCCTGCGGCGTCCGGGCGAGGCCGTGGATGATCAGCGCCTCGGCGATGATGGCGCCGACCGTCATGCGCGGATTGAGCGAGGCGAAGGGGTCCTGGAAGATGATCTGCATGTCGCGCCGGAGCGCGATCATCTCCTTCTCGGAGAGCGGCGTGATGTCGCGCCCCTCGAACCAGACATGCCCGGCGGTGGGCTCGATCAGCCTCAGGATCAGCCGCCCCGTGGTGGACTTGCCGCAGCCGGATTCGCCGACGAGGCCGAGCGTCTCTCCCCGCGCGAGATCGAAGGAGACGCCGGAGACGGCATGCACCTCGTTCACCGTGCGCCGGAAGATGCCGCCCTTCACCGGGAAGCGCTTCACGAGATCCTGCACGCGCAGCAGGGGCTGGCTCATGCGGCGATGCTCTCCGCGAAATGGCAGGCGACCTTGTGGCCGGTGGCGAGCTCGCGCAGCGGCGGCTCGGCGCTGCGGCATTCGGCTTGCGCGAAGCGGCAGCGCGCGGCGAAGCGGCACCCCGGCGGCGGGTCGAGCAGCGAGGGCACCGTGCCGGGGATCGCCTCGAGCCGCTTGTGCTCGGTCGCCGCGAGATCGAGCCGCGGGATCGAGCGGATCAGCCCCTGCGTGTAGGGATGCCGGGGTGTTGCGAAGAGCGGGCCGACCGGCGCCTCCTCAACCACCTTGCCCGCATACATCACGACGACGCGCTGCGCCGTCTCGGCCACCACGCCCATCGCGTGCGTGATCAGCAGGATGGCGGTGCCGAGCTTCTCCTTCATCTCGTTCATCAGATCCAGGATCTGCGCCTGGATCGTGACATCGAGGGCGGTGGTGGGCTCGTCGGCGATGATGAGCTTCGGGTTGCAGGACAAGGCCATCGCGATCATCACGCGCTGGCGCATGCCGCCCGAGAACTGGTGCGGATAGTCATGCACGCGGCGCGCGGCGTTGGGGATGTGCACGAGGGAGAGCATCTCGGCCGCACGGTCCATCGCCGCGCGCCGCGACAGACCCTCATGCATGCGCACCGCCTCGGCGATCTGCTCGCCCACCGTGTAGACCGGGTTCAGCGAGGTCATCGGCTCCTGGAAGATGAAGCCGATCTGCTTCGTGCGGATCGCCCGCATCTGCGCGCCCGTCATCGGCACGAGGTCGCGGCCCTGCCAGGTGATGCTGCCCGCAACGATCCTGCCCGGCGGCATGTCGATCAGCTTGAGGATCGTCTTGGCCGTGACGGTCTTGCCGCAGCCGGATTCGCCGACGACGCACAGCGTCTCGCCGGCATCCACGCCGATGTCCACGCCGTCCACCGCGCGCACCCAGCCGTCATCGGTCTTGAAGTGGACCTTGAGGCCGGCGATCTCGAGAAGGCGGGGTGCACTCACTGCACGCGCCTCGGATCGAGGGCGTCGCGCAAGCCGTCACCGACGAAGTTGATGGTCACGACGGCCAGGAAGATCGCGAGCCCGGGAAACAGGGCCCAATGCGGCGCGAAGTCGAGATTGTCCTTCGCATCGAACAACAGCCGGCCCCAGGTCGGGATGTCCGGCGGGAAACCGAGGCCGAGGAAGGAGAGCGTGCTCTCCGCGATGATCGCGGCCGCGACGTCGATGGTCGCGGCCACGATCACCGGGCCGAGCGCATTGGGCAGGATATGGCGCACCACCAGCCGGATGCGGGAGGCGCCCAGGGCGCGCGCGGCCTCGACGAACTCCTTCTCGCGCAGGGAGAAGAACTGCGCGCGCACCAGCCGGGCCACAGGCATCCAGTTGAACAGCCCGATCACAGTGACGATCAGGATGAACACGCCCATCTCCGGCCCCACCACATCCTTCAGGCTGTCGCGGAACAGGTAGATGATCAGCAGCAGCACCGGGAGCTGCGGCAGGGAAAGGAACAGGTCCGTCACCCACATCAGCGCGGCGTCGAGCTTGCCGCCCGCCATGCCGGCGATGCTGCCGATCAGCACGCCGAGCCCGACGGCGACGAACATCGCCGTGACACCCACCGCGAGCGAGATGCGCCCGCCATAGAGCATGCGCGCGAGCAGATCCTGCCCGAGATCGTCGGTGCCGAGAGGGTGCTCCCAGCTCGGGCCCGCAAGGCGCGCGGTGAAGTCGATCTCGTCGATCGGCACGCGCCAGACCAAAGGCCCGATCAGGACCGCGAGCACGAGCATCGCCAGGACGACGGCGCTCACCACCGCGAGGCGGTGCTTGCGGAACCGCCGCCAGGCTTCCTTCCACGGCCCGACCCGGGGCCGCGAGGCCGCCGCAGGGCTAGCGGTAGCTGATGCGGGGATCGAGCCAGCCATAGAGGATGTCCGCAACCAGGTTGAAGAAGATCACGAGGGCCGACAGGACGAAGGTGACGGCCATGATCACCGGCGTGTCGTTCGCCAGGATCGCGCTGATCAGCAGGGAGCCGATGCCGGGCACGCGGAAGATCTGCTCGGTCACGATCGCGCCGCCGAACACCGCGGGCATCTGCAGCGCGACCAGCGTCACCACCGGGATCATGGCGTTGCGCACCACGTGGCGCATGGTGATGCGCGATTCCGGGAGCCCCTTCGCACGCGCCGTGGTCACGTGGTCCAGCCGGATGACGTCGAGCACGGCGGAGCGCACGTAGCGCGTCCAGGCCGCGCCCTGGAACAGGCCGAGCACGGCGACCGGCATGATCGACTGGCGGATCTGCTCCCACCACCATTTCCAGCCGGTGGCGTTGATGTTCGCGTTGTAGACGAAGGGCAGCCAGTCCAGGTAGATCGAGAAGAACAGGATGAACAGCAGGCCCGTGAAGAAGGTCGGCAGCGAGAAGCCGATGAAGGCGAGCGTGTTGGCGATCTGGTCGAAGATCGAGTAGGGCCGCGTCGCCGAATAGACGCCGACCGGCAGCGCGATGCACAATGCGAGAACCTGCGAGGCGCCGATCACTGCGATGGTTGTCGGCAGCCGCTGCAGGATCAGGTCGTCCACCGGGATGCGGCTGACGAAGGAATAGCCCCATTCGCCGCGCAGCATGGCGGCTAGCCAGCTGAAGTAGCGGATGTGGATCGGGTCATCCATCCCGAGGCTCGCACGCAGCTGCTGGCGCACCTCGGGCGGGATGGCGGGATTCGTCGCCAGTTCCTCGAAGGGATCACCGGGCGCGAGCGCGAGCACGGTGAACAGGATCACGCTGATCCCGAGCAGGCTCGGGATCGCGATCAGAAGGCGACGGATAAGGTACTGGGTCACGCGGGCAGGATCAGGTCTCGCGGTACCAGCTGTTGAGCAGCCAGAAGGTGTTGTCCCAGGCGCTCAGCACGGGGCGGATGTTGTTCAGGCTGGCGCTGACCAGCGGGCGGCGGACCAGCGGGATGATGTGGTTGCTGCCCACGATCAGGTCGTTCATGCGGATGAACAGCGCGGCACGCTTCACAGGGTCGAGTTCGTTCTCCGCCTCGCGGAAGATGCGGTCGTACTCCTCATTGCGCCAGCGGACGATGTTGCGGCCCTGCCAGTTGTTCGCCCGGGCGGAGATTTCCCACGACACGTATTGGTTCATGAACAGCTGGGGGTCAGCCTGCGTCATGGTCGTGGTGTACATCTGCATGTCGGCGTAGAACTTCGTGTAGGTGTCGGGGTTCGCCACATCCGCCGAGAAGAAGACCGAGGCCGTCACCGACTTCAGCTCGAGGTCTATGCCCGCACGCTGCGCCGCCTGCTTGTAGATTGCCTGGGTGCGCTGGCGCGGCGCGTTGACCGAGGTCTGGAAGACGAAGCGCAGACGCACGCCGTCCTTCGCTCGGATGCCGTCGCGCCCGCGCGCCCAGCCGGCGCGGTCGAGGATCTCGTTCGCCTTCTGGATGTTGAATTCCCAGCGCATGTTGGGCGAACGGAACCGCGGCGGGTTGTTGAGGAAGTTCGCCGTCGCCGGGCCACCACGGCCGTAGATGAACTGCTCGAGCGCGTTGCGGTCGATCAGCAGGCTCATCGCCTCGCGCACGGTGGGGTCGCGGAAGGCGGGGTGCTGGGTGCTGATATGGGCGCGCTCGCCGTCCACCTCCCGGTTCGGATCGGTGGCGTTGAGCTGCACGAACTCGATGTTGCCGCCCTCGACGATGTTCACGCGGCCACGCCCGGCCGCTTCCAGGCGCTTGAGGATCTCGTCCTCGACCTGCAGGTTCCAGGCATAGTCGTAGTCGCCGGTCTGCAGCACCGCGCGCGCGGCCGAGACCGCATCGCCGCCGCCCTTCACCTCCAGCGTGTCGAAGAACGGCCGGTTCGGCATGTGGTAGTTCGGGTTGCGCTCGGCGCGTAGCGTGTCGCCCGGCGCGAAGCTCGCGAAGCGGAAGGCGCTGGTGCCGACGGGGCGCAGGTTGGCGGGCGCGTCCCGCGCATTCGCGCCGTTGTAGTCCTTGAACAGGTGCTTCGGGATGATCATGCCGCGCGAGGCGACGAAGGCATCGGCCCAGAATGGCGTCGGGCGCTGGAACTCCACCCGCACCGTGTAGTCGTCCACCTTGACGACATTCACGTCGCGATAGCTGCCCGAACTGACGCCGGCCACCGCGGGATTCTTCGCGTATTCCCAGTTGAACACGACATCGTCGGCGGTGAAGTCCTGGCCGTCATGCCACTTCACGCCGCGCTTGAGCTTCCAGGTGACCTCGCGCCCATCCTCGCGCAGGCCGCGATTCTCGATCGAGGGAATCTCGGCAGCAAGGATGGGATAGAGCGTGCCGTCCGCCGCCCAGCCGGCCAGCGGCTCGTAGAAGACGCGGCTCGCATCCTGGTTGGTGGTGCCGACCGCGAAATGCGGGTTCAGCAGCGTCGAGGCCTGCCAGTAGAGGATGCGCAGCGGCCCGCCGCCGCCCGCGCGCGTGGGCCGGTATTCGGGTACCGACTGCGCCGCGGCCGGCGCCGCCCCGGTGATGGCCAGAAGCTGCGTCGCCATCGGCGCCGTCAGGCCCAGCGCGGCCATCCGCCGCACGAATCCGCGCCGGCTGAGCGTCCCGCGCTTCACGCGGCCGATCATCTGGCGGAGATCGTCTTCCGTCATGCCCACTCTCCCAAACCTGCCAGGATCGCTGCGCCGGCGCGTTCCGCCGGTCGCCAACCCCCGGCGAACCTCTCCATGAAACGAAGGTTACCGCAACCCCGCCGGCGGCGCATACCCCTTTCGTTCCGCCGCCCGCGCGGCATCGGCCGGCTCATACGCGATGCCAGTCGCGCAGCAGCCAGAAGGTGTTGTCCCAGCCGCTCAGCACGGGCCGCAGATTGTTCGCATGCCCGTTCACGAGCTGCGGATTGAACAGCGGGATGACGTGGTTGCTGCCCACGATCAGGTCGTTCATGCGAATGAACAGCGCGGCGCGCTTGACCGGGTCCATCTCCCCCTCGGACTCGCGGAAGATGCGGTCGTACTCCTCGTTCCTCCAGCGCGTGATGTTGCGCCCCTGCCAGCGGTTCGCCTGGCTCGCCACTTCCCATGACGTGAACTGGTTCATGAAGAGCTGCGGATCGGCCTGCGGCATGGTGGTGTTGTACATCTGCATGTCCGCATAGAACTTCGTGTAGGTGTCGGGGTTGGCGACGTCGGAGGAGAAGAACACCGACGCCACAACCGACTTCAGCTCCATCTCGATGCCCGCCCGCTGCGCCGCCTGCTTGATGATGGCCTGCGCCCTCTGCCGCGGCGCGCTGACCGAGGTCTGGAACAGGAGGCTCAGCCGCCGCCCGTCCTTCACGCGGATGCCGTCGCGCCCGCGCACCCAGCCGGCGGCGTCGAGGATCTCGTTCGCCCTCTGGATGTTGAACTCGTAGCGCATATTGGGCGAGCGGAAGCGCGGCGGGTTGTTCAGGAAGTTCGCGGTCGCCTCGCCGCCGCGGCCGTAGATGAAGCGCTGGATCGAATCGCGGTCCACCACCAGCGCCACCGCCTGCCGCACCGCCGGGTCGCGGAAGATCGGATGCTGCGTCGAGGGATGAGACCGCTCGCCATCCACCTCGCGCGCCGGGTCGGCGGCGTTGAGCTGGATGTGCTCGATCGCGCCGGTCGGCAGGAAGCTCACCTGGCCGCGTCCGGCCGCCTCGAGGCGCTTGAGGATCTCGTCATCCACGCGCAGGCTCCAGGCGAAGTCGTAATCGCCCGTCTGAAGCACCGCGCGCGCGGCCGAGGCCGCATCGCCCCCGCCCTTCACCTCGATCGTGTCGAAGAAGGGCCGCCCCTGCGCGTGGTAGGCGGGGTTCGCCTCGCCGCGGAGCGTATCGCCGGGCTGGAAGCTGACGAAGCGGTAGGCCCCTGTGCCCACCGGCCGGATGTTGGCCGGCGCATCGCGCGAGGCGGCGCCCGTGTAGTCCTTGAACACATGGCGCGGGATGATCATGCCGCGCGATCCGACGAAGGCGTCCGCCCAGAACGGCGTCGGGCGCTCGAACTCCACCCGCACCGTGTAGTCGTCCACCTTCACGACGTTCACGCCGCGATAGCTGCCGATGGTCACCGCCGAGGTGGCGGGGTTGCGCCCATATTCCCAGTTGAACACCACGTCGTCGGCGGTGAAGTCCTGGCCGTCGTGCCACTTCACCCCGCGCTTGAGCTTCCAGGTGACGGCGCGGCCGTCCTCGCTCAGCCCGCGGTTCTCGACCGAGGGGATCTCGGCGGCGAGGATCGGGTGCAGCGTGCCGTCCGACGCCCAGCCCGCGAGCGGTTCGTAGAAGACGCGGCTGCCGTCCTGGTTGGTGGTGCCAACCGCGAAATGCGGGTTCAGCAGGGTCTGCGCCTGCCAGTAGAGGATGCGCAACGCGCCCCCGCCGCCGCCGCGCACGCGCTGCGGAAAGGCGGGCACGGCCTGCGCGGCCGCCGGCGCGGCGCCCGTGACGGCGAGGAGCTGCGTCGCCATCGGTGCGGTCAGCCCCAGCGCCGCCACGCGCCTGACGAAGCCGCGCCGGCTCAGCGTGCCGCGCTTCACGCGGCCGATCAGCGAGCGAAGATGGTCCTCGGTCATGGCTCTCTCCCCGGAAGGCGGCCGCAGACGCGGCCGGCGCCCGCCGGGGAGCCTAATGCGGCGACGGCGTCCCCCGCATCAGGAATCCCTCAGCCGCCGCCGAGTTCCTGCTCCACCACGCTCACCCAATAGGCGACGCCGAGCGGGATGATCTCGTCGTTGAAGTCGTAGAGCGGCGTATGGACCTCCGGCGAGCGCCCATCTGGCCCGGTGCCGGCGCCGAGGAACATGAAGGCGCCGGGCCGCGCCTCGAGCATCAGCGCGAAATCCTCGGCGCCGGTCACGGGCGATATCGTCGTGACGGCCTTCTCCTCGACGACGGCGCGGGCGGCGCGGAACGCGATCTCGGTCTGCTCCGGATGGTTCACCGTGGCCGGCGTGCCGCGGCGATAGGTGACATCCGCGGTGACGCCGTAGGACGCAGCAAGCCCCGCGGCGAGTTCGCGGATGCGGCGTTCGAGCAAATCGCGCACCGCCGCCGTGTAGCTCCGCGCCGTACCAGTGATCGTCAGTTCTGCCGGCATGACATTGGGCGAGACGGGCGAGCCACCCTGGATCGAGCCTACGCTCAGCACCGCCGAATCCAGCGCCGGGACATTGCGCCCGATGATGGTCTGCAGCGCGAGGACGAAATGCGCCTGCACCACCGTGACGTCGGTGGCGAGATGCGGCGTCGAGCCGCCATGCCCGCCGGTGCCGCGGAAGGTGACGATGAAGCGGTCCGAGGCGGCGAGCGCGGGGCCCGGCCGCGTGCCGAAGACGCCCATGGGCATCCGCGGCGCGTTGTGCAGCCCATAGACGGCATCGCAGGGAAACCGCTCGAAGAGGCCGTCCTCGATCATCGCGCGCGCCCCGCCGCGGCCCTCCTCGGCAGGCTGGAAGATCAGGTGGACGGTGCCGGCGAAGTCCCGGTTCCGCGCGAGCCAGCGCGCGGCGCCCAGCAGCATCGTGGTGTGTCCGTCATGCCCGCAGGCATGCATCACGCCTGCGTTCCTCGACGCATAGGGCTTGCCGGTCTGTTCCGTGATCTGCAGCGCATCCATGTCGGCGCGCAGGCCGACGCTGCGGTTGCCCGGCCGCGTGCCGCGGATGGTCCCCACCACGCCGAGCTTGCCCACGCCCTCCGTCACCTCGATGCCGAGGGCGCGCAGCTCCTTGGCGACCAGCGCGGCCGTTCGCGTCTCCTCCATGCCGAGCTCGGGATGGGCGTGGATGTCCTGCCGGATGGCCGCGAGTTCCGGCAGCCAGGCCTTGACGCCTTCGATCACGGGGTTGGTCATGCGACAGGGTCCTCATGAGGATGGTGGCAGGCGACCGCGGCCTCTTCCGCGGACGCGGCGAGTTCGGGCCGTTCGCGGCGGCACCGCTCGCTCGCGCGCGGGCAGCGGGGATGGAAGGCGCATCCTGGCGGCGGCGCAAGCGGGGAGGGCAACTCGCCCGCGATCGGCCGGAAGGAGACGGCGGCATCGTCGAGGCGCAGGCGCGGCACGCTGTCGAGCAGGGCGCGCGTGTAGGGATGGCGCGGGGCCGCATAGACCTGCGCGGCAGGGCCGACTTCGACGATGCGCCCGAGATACATGATCGCCACGCGATGCGAGACGTGCCGCACGACGGAAAGGTCGTGCGAGATGAAGAGGCAGGTGAGCCCCAGCGCCTCGCGCAGCTCCAGGAACAGGTTCAGGATCTGCGCCTGGATGGAGACATCGAGCGAGGCGACCGGCTCGTCGCAGACCAGGATGTCCGGCTTCATCGCGAGCGCGCGCGCGATCGCCACGCGCTGCCGCTGCCCGCCCGAGAACTGGTGCGGAAATCGCGTGGCGACGGCAGGATCAAGGCCCACGCGCGCCAGCCACTCCGCGACGAAGGCCGGCACCCTCGCGCGCGTGACGAGGCCATGGGCGAGCGGCCCCTCGCTGATGATCTTGCCGATCCGCCGTCGCGGATTGAGCGAGGCGAAGGGGTCCTGGAACACCGTCTGGATGCGCGTCGTGGTCTTGCGCCCGCCGCGCATCACAGGGGCGCCGCCGATCCGCACCGTCCCCGAAGTCGGCGGCAGGATGCCCGCGACCATCCGCCCGAGCGTGGACTTGCCGCAGCCCGACTCGCCCACGAGGCCGAGCGTCTCGCCCTGCCGGACGACGAAGGAGACGTCGGTCACCGCGCGCACCGGCCGCGTCTCGACCGCCGCGCCGAGCAGCGCGGCGATGCGGTCGCCGAGCGACAGCCGCGGATCGAAGCGTCGCGTCAGCCCCTCGGCCACCACGAGCCCGGTCATGCCGCCACCTCGATCGGGTGATGGCAAAGGGCGAGGCGGTCCGGCAGCCGCGCCTCGGGCGGCGGCGCGCCGCAGGCGGCATCGGCGCGGGGGCAGCGCGGGGCGAAGGCGCAGCCTGCCGGCACGGCGAGCAGCGAGGGCGCGGTGCCGGGGATCTGCCGCAGCCGCTGGCCCGGAGCGGCCATCGCCGGCAGGCTGTCGAGCAGACCGCGCGTGTAGGGATGGATCGGCGCGCGCAGCACCGCGCCGACCGGCCCCGTCTCGACGATGCGCCCGGCATACATCACCAGCACGCGGTCCGCGAGCGCGGAGACCGTGGCCAGGTCGTGGCTGATCCAGATCAGCGCGGTGCCCGATTCGGCCGCGAGGGACTTCATCTCGGCCAGGATCTGCGCCTGGATCGAGACGTCGAGCGCGGTGGTCGGCTCATCCGCCACGATCAGGTCCGGCCCGTGCAGCAGCGCCGTCGCGATGGCGACGCGCTGGCGCATCCCGCCCGAGAATTCGTGCGGATAGGCGCCGAGCCGCCGGGCAGCGTCGGGGATGCCGACGCGCGCCAGGACCGCGGCGGCGCGCGCGAGCGCGGCACGCTCCGAGACCGCCTCGTGCGCGCGCACGGCGAGGGCCATCTGCGCGCCGATGCTCAGCACGGGGTTCAGCGTCGCCTGCGGATCCTGGAAGACCATCGCGAGCCGCCGGCCACGCAGCGCCCGCATCTCCGCCGGCGGCAGCCCGACCAGTTCGCGGCCGTCGAACCGGATGGAGCCGCCGACGATCCGCCCTGGCGGATCCACGAGGCCGAGCAGCGAGAAGCCGGTGACCGACTTGCCGGAGCCCGACTCGCCGACCAGCCCGAGGATCTCGCCGCGACCGAGCGAGAAGGACACGCCGTCCACCGCCTTCGCCACCCCCGCGCGCGTCAGGAAATGCGTGCGCAGGTCGCGCACCTCGAGCAGCGGCGCGCTCATCGCCGCAGCCTCGGATTGGTCTGGTCGCGAAGCTGGTCGCCGACGAGGTTGATGGCGATGATCAGCACGATCAGCGCGATGCCCGGATAAACCGAGATCCAGGTGCGCCCGCTCATCATGTACTGGAAGCCGTTGGCGATAAGCATGCCGAGCGAGGGCTCGGTCGGCGGCAGGCCGAGGCCCAGGAAGGACAGCGTCGCCTCGAGCGATATCGCATTCGCCACCTGCACCGTGCCGACGACGATCAGCGGCGGCATCACATTCGGCAGCACATGGCGCAGGACGATGCGCGCGGTGGACAGCGGCGTGGCCGCCGCGGCCTCTACGTAGTCCTTGCGCCGCTCGGCGCTGGCCGCGCCATAGGCGGTGCGCGCGAAATAGGCGTATTGCGCGGCGACCAGCGCGATCACCAGCTGTGTCTTGCCCTGGCCGAGCACGGCCACCAGCACCAGCGCGAGCAGGATGGCGGGGAAGGAAAGCTGCAGGTCCACCACGCGCATGATCGCCGTCTCGACCCAGCCACCGGCCTGGGCGGCGAGGATGCCGAGCAGCGCGCCGATGCTCATCGCCACCGCGCCGGCGACAAGGCCCATCTGCAGCGAGATGCGCAGCCCGTACAGGATGGCCGAGAACAGGTCCCGTCCCTGCGCGTCGGTGCCGAGAAGATGCACATACCCCCCCGACCCCACATGGCCCGGCGGGCGCCGCGCGTCCATCAGGTCGAGCCCCGCGAGGTCGTAGGGATCCTGCGGCGCGATCCAGGGCGCGCCGAGCGCGGCGCCGACCAGCACCGCCACCACCAACAGCGCCAGCAGCGCGATGCGGTTCTCGGCATATTCGCGCCAGAAGCCGCTCATGCCGCCGCACCCCCGCGACGCAGCCGCGGATCGAGCAGCGCATAGGAGAGATCCACCACCAGGTTGATCGTGACGAAGAGGAACGCCACCAGCACCAGGTAGGCCACCATCACCGGGCGGTCGAGCGCGGTGATGGAATCGATGATCAGCTTCCCCACGCCGGGCCAGTTGAAGATGGTCTCGGTCACCACCGCGAAGGCGAGGGTGGAGCCGAGCTCCAGCCCGAATACGGTGACGATCGGAATGGCGATCAGCCGCAACACGTGGCGGCGCAGGATGGTGAGGTCGGACAGCCCCGCCGCGCGCGCGAACTTCACGGTGTCGGTCAGCATGATCTCCCGCGTGCCGGCGCGGGAGAGTCGGATCATCATCGCCAGCTTGAACAGGCTGAGGTTCAGCGCCGGCAGCAGCATGAAGGACAGGCCCTCGAGCGTCAGGAAGGACCAGCCGACGCCAAACACCTCCATCACCGGCCCGCGGTCCCCGGCCGGCAGCCAGCCGAGATTGACCGCAAAGGTCAGGATCAGGATCAGCCCGACCCAGAAGGTCGGCACCGAGAAGCCGAGGACCGAGACGGCCATGATGCCCCGCGCCAGGATGCCGTCCGGCCGGTAGCCGGCGTAGATCCCGAGCGGCACCCCGATCAGCGTGCCCGCCAGGACGGCCGCCAGCGCCAGTTCCAGCGTCGCCGGCAGGCGCGAGAGGATCAGCTCCAGCACCGGCATGCCGAACACGAAGGAGGTGCCGAAATCCCCGCGCAGCAGCCGGCCGAGGAAGGCGAGGTACTGCTGCCACAGCGGCAGGTCGAGACCGTAGCGGCGGATCGCCTCGGCGCGGATGTCCTGGGTCGCGTCGGGGGAGATGAGCACGTCGATCGGGTTTCCGATGGCGTGGACCCCGACGAAGACCAGCGCCGACATCGCCAGCATGACGAGGACGGATTGCAGCAGGCGCTGGATGACGTAGCCGAGCATCCGCCCAGTCTGTTGGGCATGGACAGCCGCCGCAAGCCGTCCCTAGCATCCCCCCACCGACAGGGGGCCACAACCATGATCCGTCTTGCCTGCTTCCGCATCGCGCTGCTTGCCGGCGCGGCAGCCCTGCTGCCCGCCCCGGCGCCGGCCCAGACCCTGACCATGGGCGTCATCGCCGGCCCCGAGAGTCTCGACCCTCACTTCACCGCCACCGGCACCCATGCCGAGGCGCTGAAGCACGTCTTCGACACCCTGACCCATTCCGGCGACCGGCTGCAGATCGAGCCCGGGCTCGCGGAATCCTGGCGCGTGATCGATTCCAACACCTGGGAGTTCCGCCTGCGCCGCGGCGTGCGGTTCCACGACGGCTCGGACATGACGGCCGAGGACGTCGCGGCCTCGATCCGGCGAATGCAGCAGCTTTCCGGCCCCAACCCCACGCGGATCTATGTCCGCCGCGTCCAGGAAGTGCGCATCGTCGATCCCCATACGATCCGGATCGTCACCGACGGGCCGGCCCCGACCCTGCCCAACGACTTCATCCGCCTCTTCATCACCTCGGCCCGCGCCACCGCGGGCCTGACGCCCGAGAATTCCAACGAGGCCTTCAACGCCGGCCGCGCCATGATCGGCACCGGCCCCTATCGCCTCGGATCCTGGACGCCGCGCGAGCAGTTCACGGTGGAGCGCAACGACGGCTACTGGGGCGCGCGCCCGGCCTGGGCGCGGGTGACGCGCCGCGAGATCGCCAACCCCGCCGCGCGCGTCGCGCAGCTCCGCACCGGCCAGGTGGACATGATCGTGCGCGTGCCCGCGGCCGACGTCCCGACGCTCGAGCGCGACCGCACCATCAGCGTGGTCAAGGCCGAGACGGTCTATGTGTTCAACCTCGCGCTCGACCAGCGCGAACCGACGCCGCAGGTCACGGCGCGCGACGGCTCGCGCCTCGCCGCCAACCCCTATCGCGACCCCCGCGTGCGGGAGGCGATCGACCTCGCCATAGACCGCCGCGCGCTGGCCGAGATCGCCATGGAAGGCATGGGCACGCCGGTCAGCCAGATGGTGACGCCCGGCATCTTCGGCTTCAACCCGGCGCTGCAGATCCCGCGCCCCGACATCGCGCGCGCTCGCGCCCTCCTGGCCGAGGCCGGCTACCCCAACGGCTTCCGCATGGTGCTGAACTTCACCAACAACCGCCTGCCGGGGGATGCGAATGTCGGCACCTCCATCGCCCAGATGCTCGCGCGCATCGGCATCGAGGTGCAGGCCGCAGGCCAGCCCGCAGCGGTGATCTTCCCCGCCCGCGCGCGCGGCGAACTCTCCAACATCATGGCCGGCTGGGGCACGCTGACGGGCGAGGCCAACTACTATTACGCGGCAAATGCGCACACGAACAATCCGCAGCTCCGCCTCGGCGCCTTCAACTGGACCGGCTTCTCCAACCCCGAGATCGACCGGCTGATCCAGGCCGCGAATGTCGAGCTCGACGACGCGAAGCGCGAGGAGCTGCTCCGCCAGGTCGGCGCGCTCTTCACCGCCGAGCGCGTGGTCATCCCGATCGCCGCCGTCGGCTCCGCCTGGGCGATGCGGCGCGACCGCGTCTCGCTGCGCGTCGGCCGCAGCGACGAGGAGACCTACGCCTGGGACCTGACGCCGGCCGCACGATGAGGATCGCCGACTGCAACTGGGCCGACATCGAGGCCTATCTCGCGCGCGACGACCGCTGCGTGCTGCCCTTCGGCAGCACGGAGCAGCACGCGCAGCTCTCGCTCTGCGTGGACGCCATCCTCGCCGAGCGCGTGGCGGTTGAGGCGGCGGAGCCGCTCGGCGTGCCGGTCTATCCCGCCATGCCCTTCGGCCTCGCGCCCTATTTCGCCGCCTTCCCGGGCAGCATCAGCCTCAGGGTCGAGACGCTGCTCGCGGTGGCGCGCGACCTCATCGCCTCGGTCGCGCAGGCGGGGTTCCGGCGCATCCTCATCGTCAACGGCCACGGCGGCAACGCGCCGGTGGGCGCCCTCGCGCAGGAGATCATGGCCGCCGACCCGCGCCTGTCCATCCGCTTCCACAACTGGTGGAATGCGCCGCGCACCTGGGCGGCGGCGATGGAGGTGGACCCCTCGGGCAGCCACGGCAACTGGATGGAGAACTTCCCCTGGACGCGCCTGCCCCACGCCCCCGCGCCGCCGGGCGCCAAGCCGGCGGTGGACATGGCGCTGATGAAGGCGAGCCCGCCCGCCACGGTACGCGCCATGCTCGGCGACGGCAGCTTCGGCGGCCCCTGGCAGATGCCGGACGAGGCCATGCTGCGCATCTGGGCCGCCGGCGTGGCGGAGACGCGCGCGGCCCTCGAAGGCCCCTGGCCCGGCCGGCATTGATCCCGGCGCCCGCGCGGCGCAGGCTGCACGCCTGCTACAGGAACGCGCGCCATGGCCGACACCATGCTCTTCCCCGGCACCGTCGAATGGTCGGGGGAGAACCCCGGCATCTCGCTCAAGACCGACCCGGCGGGGCCGTTCACGACGCTCGCCTCCTTCTTCCGCGTCGTGCTCTCCCCGCATGGCCGGGGCCACGCGCTGGTGCTGATGCTCTCGCCGCAGGAGGAGGCGCCGCCGGCCGAGCGCGCCAATCTCTGCTTCACCGACAACGAGCCGCTCGCGCGATGGCTCGTCGGCGGCTACGTCTCGCATTTCGGCGCCTGGCGCGGGCTGCCGGGGCTGAAGGGCCTGCAGTATCGCGGGCTCGACAGCGTGCGCAGCAGCGGCGACGCCATCACCTCCTACACCGAGACCGTCGTCGCGGGGCAGACGACGGTCGCGCTCACCTGGTCGGGCCTCGGCAAGCCCTTCTGCTTCGCGCTCGGCCCGGCGGCCTCGGCCACCGGCGCGCACCACATGCCGACCCTCTTCGTCGGCTGCACGACGGCGAGCGTCACGATCAACGGCCGTGCCCGCCCGGGCGCGCCGGTCCCGCGCGAGATCGCCGGGCAGCGGATCAGCACGGCGATGCTCGCCTTCTCGGAAACCTGGATCCGCGCCTGATCGGCTTGGCAACACCCCCGCCCCTCCCGCAGAAAGGGCGCGAGGTGCCCCGATGAGCGATTCGCCTCTCCCGCGTGCCGCCCTTTGGCTCGGGCTCTACGGATTGCTGCCGAGCATCGCCGCGCTCGGCGTCCTGGCCTTGCTGCCGGAATGGCGGGCCATCGCGGCCGGGGCCGGCGTGGCCTATGGCGCGGTGATCGCGAGCTTCGTGGGCGGCGCCTGGTGGGGCCTCGCCTGCGCCCGCGCCCCGGCCGAGGCCCTGCCACGGCACCTCGTCTTCTCCGTGGTGCCGAGCCTCGTCGCCTGGCCGGCCGTGCTGGTGCCCTACCCGACGGGCTACCTCGTCCTCGCCATGCTCTTCGCGGCGCTGCTGCCGACCGACCGGCGCCTGCGCATGGAGGGGATCGCGCCGGCCTGGTGGCTCACGCTGCGCCGTCCCCTCTCCCTCGGCATGGCGGCGCTGCACGCCGCCGGGGCGGTCATCCTGCTGATGGTCGCGGGCTGAGCGGATCGCGCGAAGACGGGAGCCGGCGCATTCAGCGCCGGGCGAGGTCCACGATCCCCGCGAAGCCGCCCTCGGTGCCGAAAGCGAGCTGCGTGCCCACCCCGTTCCAGGCCAGCGCCGAGATGGCCGAGCCGCGCGGCGCGGCGATCGGCACGACACGGCCGGAGGAGATCTCGGCCATCAGCACCAGCCCGTCGCCGAATCCGGCCGCCACGACCTCCTGACTCGGATGGCAGGCGACTGCGGTGCAGAGCACGCCATCGCCGCCCGCGAGTTCGGTTGGCGCCTTGCCCATCGGCCCGCCGCCGAAGAACGGCCAGAGCACGACGCAATCCGCCCCGGCGGTGGCCAGCCACCGCCCCTTGGCGGTGAAGCCCATGGACTTGGTCTTCGCCGGATAGCCCGCCATGCGCATGTGCTGGCCATCGGCGAGGCGCCAGCCATGCAGCGTGTTCTCCTGCATGGAGGTGACGACATGCGTGCCGTCCGGGCTGATCACCACGCCGGTATGGCTGCCCTTCCATTCGAGCAGCCGGGGCGTGCCCTCCTTCGCGCCCACGAACCACAGCGAGGCGCCGTTGTAGTGCGAGGCGGCGATGCGCTTGCCCTTCGCGTCGAAGGCGATGCCCGTCACGGTCGAGGGATGGGCGAGGGATTTCAGCGCCGCGCCCCCGCCATCGAGCAGATGCACCGCCTTGCCCACCGCCGCGGCGCGCACGCCCGCTTCGTGCGTCGCGACATGCTCGACCCATTTGCTGCCGTATCGCGCGAGTTCGCTCGCCGTGCCGTCCGGCGCGATGCGCATCAGCCGCCCGTCGTCGCCACCGGTGATGACGCCTTCGGCACAGTCGGGCGCGATGGAGAGGCAGGCACCGTCATGTGCGGCGATGCTGCGCCAGCCCTCGGCCAGCCGCACGGTGCCGTCGCCGAGGGCGAAGGCGCAGCAGCGGTCCTCGCGCCCGAAGGCGACGCCAACGACCCAGGCGCCGAGATCCTGCGCGCGGCCGCGGGTGTCGAGGAGGAAATCGGCTTCGGTGGCGCTCATCGCAGCATCCGCATCCTGTCGCTGACGGGTGTGTCGCGCCGTGCCGGCGCGGTGGCGAGGGGCGCGCCCCTCAGCCCGGCGGCGGGGTCCAGCGCGCGATCTCGGCCTGGATCCTCGCCTCGTCCTCGCCGGCCTGGCAGGCCTCGAAGCCCTTGCGCAGCCAAGGGCGGTTCAGGTCGCGCCCGATGAAGACGATCTTCGACCGGCGCGGGTCGCCCGCCTTCACCTCGCCGATGAAATCGCCATCGGCGATCATGTGCACCGCCTGGAAGGCGAAGCGGCGGCTGTCGTTCTCGTAATACAGCACGCCCTTGGTGCGCAGAAGGTCCTGGCCCTTGGACGCCAGCACCTGGGTGATCCAGGCATTGAATCGCTCGGGGTCGATCGGCCGCTCCACCTCGAAGGCGACGCTGTTCACCTCCGAATCGTGCTCGTGGTCGTCCTCGCCCGAGAGGAACTCGGGCTCGCGCTCGAGGATGCGGCTGAGGTTGAACGCGTCGCGCCCGATAACCGCCTCGATCGGAACGTCGGACTTCGTCGCGCGGCGGATTTCGGCATAGGGGTTGATGGCGCGGATGCGGCGCTCGACCTCGGCCGCCTCCTCCGCGGTCACCAGGTCCATCTTGTTCAGCACCACGATGTCGGCGAAGGCGATCTGCTCCTGCGCCTCGCTGCTGTCGGCCAGCCGCGCCGGCAAATGCTTCGCGTCCACCACCGTCACGATGGCGTCGAGCTTCGTCGCGCGCTTGACGTCCTCGTCCACGAAGAAGGTCTGCGCGACCGGGGCAGGATCCGCGAGGCCGGTGGTCTCGACGATGATGCCGTCGAACTTCTCGCGCCGCTTCATCAGCCCGCCGAGGATGCGGATCAGGTCCCCGCGCACGGTGCAGCAGATGCAGCCGTTGTTCATCTCGAACACTTCCTCGTCGGCATCCACCACGAGGTCGTTGTCCACGCCGAGCTCGCCGAACTCGTTGATCACCACGGCGAATTTGCGGCCGTGGTTCTCGGTGAGGATGCGGTTGAGCAGCGTGGTCTTGCCGGCGCCGAGATAGCCGGTCAGCACGGTCACGGGCACGGGTTCGCGGGCGGTGGTCTCGCTCACGGGGTTTCTCCAGGAGGTGTGTCGCCCCTCGGGGCGTCGCTTGCCGCCCATATGGGGTCTTGGGCCGCCGCGGTCACCCGGTCCTTCGCCAGGGCGCCGCGGGCCTTCACCACGGCGCTCATGAGCGGGAACATCAGGCGCTGGCCCGGGCTTTGGGCCAGGCGCCGGGCCCAGCTCGCGGCATTGACGGCGCCGATCGCCTCCATCGCCTCGGCGATGGCGGTTCCCGCGGCGGCAAGATCCTCCGCCGAGCCGCTCTCGAAGAGCGGGGCGAGCAGCGTGGCGGGGGCCTCGAGCGCCCGGGCGTCCAGCGCCTCCAGGGCCGCGGGGCCATGGGCCCGGCGCAGCGCCGCGCGGCGTTCGGGGTCGAGGTCCGGCGGCGGGGTGCGGTCGCGGATCGCCCTCTCGAGCGCTGCGGCGAGGTCCTCCGGGCCGAAGGGGCGCAGAAGCAGGGCGTCGAAGCCCGCCTCCAGCGCCTCCTGCTCCTCGTTCCGGCGCAGGCCGGAGGAGGTGCCGATCAGCGGCAGCTCGCCCTGCGGCGGCAGGCGCTCGCGCAGCAGGGCGGCGGATGCGGCGCCGTCGAAGCCGCCCTCGACGCCGAAGGCCATGACGACGGCGCCGATCTCCTGCAGCAGCAGCACCTGCTCGGCGGCCGGCCAGTCGAGCGCGGCCACGGGCTCGTGCCCAAGTTCCTCGAGCATCCGCATCACGGTGCTGCGCGTGCTGGAGATCGCGTCCACCACCAGCACGCGCAGCGGCGGCGGGGAGTCGTCCTGCGCCATGGCTCGCCTCAGGCGGCCTCTGCGCGGATCGCCTCGGCCAGCGTGCCAATGATGCGGTCCACATGCGGGCGCTCGACGATCAGCGGCGGGGACAGCGCCACGATGTCGCCGGTGACGCGCACCAGCACGCCGGCATCGAAGCAGCGGCGGAACACCGCGGTGGCGCGGGCGCCGGGCTTGCCGGGGCGGGGCGCGAGCTCGATGCCGCCGATCAGGCCGATGTCGCGGGTGTCGATCACGTTCGGCGCGTCGCGCAGGCTGTGCACCGCCTCCTGCCAATAGGGCTCGATGGCCCGCGCGCGGCCGGGCAGGTCCTCGGTCTTGTGCAGCTCGAGCGTCGCGATGGCGGCCGCGGCGGCGAGCGGATGCCCGGAATAGGTGTAGCCGTGGAAGAACTCGATGCCCGGCCCGGCCGCGTCCACGATGGCGTCGTAGATGCCGTTCCGCACGGCCACCGCGCCCATCGGCACCGCCGCGTTGGTCAGGCCCTTGGCCATCGTCATGATGTCAGGCGTGACACCCAGCCGCTCGGCGCCGAAATGCGTGCCGAGGCGGCCGAAGCCGGTGATCACCTCGTCGAAGATCAGCAGGATGCCGTGGCGGTCGCAGATCTCGCGCAGGCGCTGGAGGTATCCGACCGGCGGCACCAGCACGCCGGTCGAGCCGGCCACCGGCTCGACCATCACCGCGGCGATGGTCTCGGCCCCGTGCAGGGCGACGAGGTTCTCGAGCGCATCGGCCAGAGTCGCGCCGTGCTGCGGCTGGCCCCTGGCGAAGAGGTTCTCCTTGAGGCCATGGGTGTGCGGCAGGTGGTCCACATAGGGCAGCAGCGCGCCGAACTGCTTGCGGTTCGGCCCGATGCCGCCGACCGACATGCCGCCGAAGCCGACGCCATGGTAGCCGCGCTCGCGCCCGATCAGGCGGACCCGCGTCCCCTCCCCGCGCGCCTTGTGGTAGGCGAGCGCGATCTTGAGCGCGGTGTCCGCGCTCTCGCTGCCCGAATTGGTGAAGAAGACGCGATCGAGCCCCTCGGGCGTCAGCTCGGCCACGCGCGCGGCGGCCTCGAAGGCGATCGGGTGGCCGAGCTGGAAGGTCGGCGCGAAGTCGAGGATGGCGGCCTGGCGCTGGATCGCCTCGGTGATCTCGCGCCGCCCGTGGCCGGCATTGCAGCACCACAGCCCCGCCGTGCCGTCGAGGATCTCCCGCCCCTCGGGCGTGAAGTAGGACATGCCCTCGGCGCGGGCGAGCATCCGCGACGTGTCGCCCTTGAAATAGCGATTGTCGGAGAAGGGCATCCAGAAGGCGTCGAGGGAATTGGGGCGCGGCACGCTGATCTCGTTCATCGGGCTCTCCGGGGCACGGCAGGGGTGCAGGGAACACGCCGCGGGCCTTCGGGGCAAGCGCCCGGGCCGGAATGGGCGCCGGCGGCTTCGCGACCCGCGCGCCGCATGGCATGGTCGGCCCGCGCCGGGAAGGAGGGCGCGGGCATGACCAAGGGGCGCCTCGTCATCGGCACGAAACGCTATTCCTCGTGGTCCTTGCGCGGCTGGCTGGCGGTGCAGCTGGCCGGGCTGGAGGTGGAGGAGGTGGTGATCCCGCTCGCCGGCGGCGCGACCGGGGCGATCAAGGCCGTCTCCCCCAACGGCATGGTGCCCTATCTGGAGCACGAGGGCGCGCGCATCTGGGAGAGCCTCGCCATCGCCGAATACTGCGCGGAGTTCGAGCCCTCCCTCTGGCCGGCCGAGCGCACCGCGCGCGCCCATGCGCGGGCCATCGCCGCCGAGATGCATGCCGGCTTCCGCAGCCTGCGCATCGCCATGCCGATGAATCTCGGCCGGAGCTTCCCGGGCCGCGGCCGGACGCCGGAGGCGCTGGCCGACGTCGCGCGGATCGAGGCGATCTGGGCCGAGGCGCTCGGCGCCCATGGCGGCCCCTTCCTGTTCGGCCAGGCCTTCGGCCTCGCCGATGCGATGTACGCGCCGGTGGTGACGCGCTTCCTCACCTGGGCGCCCGACCTTTCGGCGGCGTCGCGCGCCTATGTCGCCGCGGTGCGCGCGCATCCGCTGATCGAACGCTGGTATGCAGAGGCCGCCGGCGAACCGGCGGCCTGGCTGCTCGACAAGTACGAGAATCCCGCATGAACACCGCCGTCGCTCTGGACCATGTCGGCGTCGCCGCGCGCGAGCTCGCCCCCATGGCCGCCGCCTATGAGAGGCTGGGCTTCGCCCTCTCGCCCGTCGCGCAGCAATCGGGGCGGCGGCGGCCGGACCTGCCGGTCGAGCCCTGGGGCTCGGGCAATCGCTGCGCCTTCCTCAGGCACGGCTACATCGAGCTGATCGCGATCCTCGATCCGGCGCTCTACGACAACACGCTCAACCGCTTCCTCGCGCGCTATCCGGGCATGCACATCCTGGCGCTCGCCATCACCGACGAGGAGGCGAACCTCGCGCGGATGCGCGCGGCCGGCATCGAGATCCCCGGCGTCGCCTGGCTCGAGCGGCCGGTGGAGCCGGGCGGGCCGATCGCGAAATTCGCCCGCCTGCCCTTCCCCGACCCGCCGGAAGGGCGCGTGCAACTCATCCGCCACCTGACGCCCGAACTGGTCTGGCAGGAACGCTGGATGAACCACGCCAACAAGGCGGTGGCGCTGGAGGAGGCGATCCTCTGCGCGCGCGAGCCGGCGGAGACGGCGGCGCGGCTCTCCCGCGTCGCGGGCCTGCCGGTCGAGCCAGACCCGGCCGGCGGCTTCCTGCTGCGCCTGCCCGGCGCGGCGCGCGCGGCCGGCCCCTTCGCACCGTCGATGGAGACGCGCGTGCGCGTGCTGGCCGAGGAATCGCTGCCCACCGTGCTGCCCGGCGTGACGGCGCCGGCCTCGCCCTTCATGGCCGGCATGGTGATACGCACCGAGGATGGCGCCGCCGCCGCGCGGCAGGTGCTGGCCGGCATCCCGACGCGCGCGGCGCCGGCAGGGCTGATGGTGCCGCCCGAGCACGCCGCCGGCGCGGCGGTGGTCTTCGCATGAGCGAGGCCGCCTGGCACGCGACGCGCCCGGGCGAGGTGGAAGGCGGCGCGCCGGACCGCGCGGATGCGACGCTCACCTTCATCGGCCGCATCCGCACGCCCTTCGCGACGCGCGCGGACTGCCCCCACCGCGGCACGCCGGACGGTCCCGAATGCCGCATCGAGGTCGAGGCGCCTTGGCGCCCGGCGCTGCGCGGGATCGCGGCGGGCGACCGGCTGGAGGTGCTCTACTGGATGCACCTCGCGCGGCGCGACCTGCTGGTGCAGGCGCCGAAGGGGCGCGCGCCGGCCGGCACCTTCGCGCTGCGCTCGCCCAACCGGCCGAACCCGATCGCGACATCGGTGGTGGAGGTGGTGGCGGTGGACGAGGCGGGCGCGACGGTGTGCGGCCTCGACTGCGTGGACGGCACGCCGCTGCTCGACCTCAAGCCCGCGCGCAGGCCATGAGCGGCTTCGCGAAGGCCGTCGGCGCCTCGTTGCGCACCTACTACGCGCCGGGGCGGGCGGCGCTGCTCGATGCCTTCTACGCGCGCTTTCTCGCCGCGGGGGATCTCGCCTTCGATGTCGGCACGCATGTCGGCGACCGCACCGCCGCCTTCCGGCGGCTGGGCGCGCGGGTGGTGGCTGTGGAGCCGCAGCCCCGCCTCGCCCGCGCGCTGCGCCTGATCTTCCGGCGCGACCCCGGCGTGGCGCTTGTGCAGGCGCTGGTCGGCGCCGAGCCGGGCGAGGCGATGCTGCGGCTCAACACCGCCAACCCGACCGTCGCCACGGCCTCCGACGCCTTCATCGCCGCCGCCGATGGCGCGGAAGGATGGGAGGGCCAGCGCTGGGACGCCGCCATCGCGCGGCCGGTGACGACGCTCGACGCGCTCGCCGCGCGCCACGGCCTGCCCGCCTTCGTGAAGATCGACGTGGAGGGGTTCGAGGCGGCGGTGCTGCGCGGCCTCTCGCGCCCGCCGCGCGCCCTCTCCTTCGAGTTCACCACCATCCAGCGCGAGGTCGCGCTGGAATGCCTCGGCCTGCTCGGCGCACTGGGCTACCGGCGCTTCAACGCCTGCCTGGGCGAGAGCATGGCCTTCGTCCATCCGGTGCCGGTGGAGGCGGCGCGCATGGCGGACTGGCTGATGGGCCTGCCCCATGCGGCGAACAGCGGCGACATCTACGCGAGCCTGACGCCGGAGCGGCTGGCCTAGAGGCAGCCGCCCTTGGCGCGGAGCGGCTGCCTGGTTCCATGGAACGGGCGCGGGCGGCTCGGGGCTTGAGGTTTCATCACCTGTTCGCGGCAAGGCGGGAAGGACCGCCGCGCCGCGGCAGGCCAACCGCGGATCACGTGCTAATACTGGTTTCGGTGCTCGTAGCCGCGGCGCAGCCAGTCCACCAGTGGCAACGGCCTTGGGCGCGGCTGGCGCGCCGCCCGGCGGCGTTCGTGGATCTCGCGCAGCAGCACCTCGCCATCGGGCAGCCGCCGCAGCGTCAGGCGCCGCGTGAAGCGATCAGGCGATCCCGGATGGCGGCCGAGAAGCAGCAGCCCGGAGTCAGGCAGGTCGGCGGCGAGCAGCGCGATCATGCGGTCCGCCTCCTCGGGCTCGAGCGCCGAACTCGTGTCCCCGAGCAGGATCCAGCGCGGCCGTTGCACCAGCAGCCGCGCGAAGGCGAGGCGCTGCAGCTCCACCGTGCCGAGCAGGCCCGGCCAGTCCGCATGTTCGTCGAGCCGGGCGATGAGGCCGGCGAGCCCCGTGACGAGCAGCGCGCGCTCGATCGTCTCGTGCGGCCAGGCCGTGGCCGGGTGCGGGAAGGCGATCGCCTCCTGCAGCGTCGCCTCGGGCAGGTAGGGCCGCTCGCCGATCGCCGCGAGCGCGCCGTCCGGCGGCAGGCGCACGATGCCGCGCCCCCAGGGCCAGATGCCGCCCAGCACGCGGAACAGCGCCTGCGCCGCTTCCGCGTCGCCATCCACCAGGACGCGCTCGCCCGGGCCGACCTCGACCGTGATGTCGGACAGCAGCGCCGTGCCGTCGGGTGCGGCGACGCAGAGCGAGACGGCGCCGATGCCGACGCCCGGCCCTCGGTCGAGCACGATGGCGTCCGGCCCCTCGCGCGCCGCCTCGGTGGCGACGATGCGGATGCCGTCCTCGAGCGAGAGCACGCGCTCGACCGAGGCGCGCCATTCGGCGATGCGCTGCAGGTTGTCCACCGGCCAGGACAGCGCCGCCGTGACCTGCTGGAAGGCCTGCGCGGTCTGCATCAGCACGCCGAGGGTGATGGTCCCGCCGATGAAGCGCGGCGTCGCCACCAGGATCGGGAAGACCGGCGCGAGCGCGATGTAGCCCGCCGAGAAGCCTGTCAGCCGCGCGAGACTCTGCGTCTGCGCCGCCCAGGCGGGGCCGATCGCATCGAACAGCCGGGCGAGGCGGTCGCGCTGCAGCGCCTCCCCGCGCGCAAGCGCGATGGCCTCCGCGGCCTCGCGCGCGCGCACGAGGCCGAAGCGCAGGTCCGCCTCCCTGGTCTGGCGCAGGTCGGTCGCGCGCACCAGCGGCCGGCCGAGCAGGAAGGCGACCGTCGAGCCCGCCGCCGCATAGGCGATGGACAGGGCGACCATGTGGCCCGGCAGCGCGATGCCGAACACCTCGACCGTGCCCGAGAGCCGCCACAGCACGTCGATGAAGGCGGCGAGCAGCAGCGTCGCGTAGAGCAGGGTATGCGCGAGGTCCACGGCGTATTCCGTGGCGATGCGGACATCCTCGGCGATGCGCCCGTCGGGGTTGTCGTGGTCGCCGGGGATCTGCGCGACCTGGTAGTGCCGCGCCTCGGCCATCCAGTCCCCCACGACGCGCGCCGTGAGCCAGGCGCGCCAGGCGAGGTTGACCCGCCGCCGCGCCACCATGTGGAAGGCGTTGGACAGCACCAGCCCCGCCACGATGGCTGCGAACACGCCGATCTGGGCGAGGAACCGATCCATCGAGCGCCGTTCCAGCGCGTCGAACAGGTCGGCGGTCCAGACATTGAGGCGGATCGCGAGCGCCACCTGCGCGACGCAGAGAAGCACCATCGCGAGCGTCCATCCGCGCGCCGACCAGCGCTGCGGCCCGCGCAGCCAGAAGCCGCCGCCGAGGCGCAGGAAGTCGCGGAAGAACCGCGGATGGTCGCCGGCGTTGCTCACGGCGCGACGGCGCGTCCTTTCGGCCCGGCGGCGGCAGGGCTCGCCAGCGCGGGCACACCTCTGCCCATCCGCGAAAGCGGCGCTGCGCCCCGTCGCATCCGTATTCCTCCAGCCATCGGCGGCGGCCGGATGCGCCGCATCGGGCGGCGCCGCCGGCGCCACTGTGCCGCATCGGCCCCTCCGCCGGAATAGCGGCGCGCGGCCCGGCGCCGGCGCGGGAACCGCTGCGCGACCGGCATGACAGGCTGGCAGCCGGCCCGCCCGGCGCGCTATGAGTGCGGCCGGACCACGCCAGGAGACCGGACCGGATGAGCGAGACCGCCATCACCATGCAGCCCATGCGCTACCTGGACAAGGCGATGGGCGCGCTGCGCGACCTCGGCCTGCCGCTGCCCGAGGCCTCCGCGCAGGAGAGCCCGATCACCGGCCTGCTGTCCAAGATCATGGAGGTCGACCAGGACCGCGTGACGCTGATCGCGCGCGTGCTGAACCAGGCCACCACCTTCAACGAGGTGGTGCGCGAGCAGATCAAGGCGATGGAGATCGGCGAGCGCTACCAGACCATCACCAACGCCTTCAACTCCATCCGCGACGACGCGCGCAACATGGTCGCGCAGATGGAGGACGGGAAGATCTCCACCATGGAGAGGCTGTCCAACATCTGGCAGAAGGCGACGCGCGGCGACATCGCCTCGCGCTTCAACAAGATCCGCGACACATATCTGGAAGTCTCGAAGGACACCAAGGAGAACATCGACCGCGAGCACGCCATCCTCGAGGCCTATCGCGACTTCCGCGGCGCGCTGAAGCAGGCGGAGGTGCTGGCGCTCGAGGTGCTCAAGACCGCCGAGGGCCGGCTGAACGCCGCCAAGGAGGCGACCGAGGCCGCGGTGAAGGCCGCCGACGGCGCAGGCAGCCTCGAGCCGGCCGAGCGCGCCCGCCTCGAGCTCGCGCGCGACGAGGCCCTGCGCGCCCTGCAGCTCGAGGAAGGCAAGTACCAGATCGCCAAGGATCTCTCGGACAACCTGACCGTCTCCTACAACACCTCCGAGGTGATCATGGCTCGCCTCGTGCAGATCACCACGGCCAAAGAGCGCGTCTACCAGCAGTCGGTCTCCTTCTTCTCGACCAACGAGGCGGTGCTGACCGCGCTCACCGCCTCCTTCACCGGCATGCACGGGCTGCACGAGAGCACCCGCACGCTCGAGGCGATGAAGGAGGGCGTGAACCAGTCGCTCGAGACGCTGGCCGAGATCGGCGGCAAGGTGCAGGAGGCCGCGCTGCGGGCCGGCTACGGCCCGACCATCCGCGCCGATGCGGTCAAGAAGCTGGTCGAGAGCGTCGTCTCCTACCAGGAGCATTCGCGCGAGATCATCGAGGAGATGCGCGACGCCGCGACGCGCAACAGCGAGGAGATCCGCCGCTCCGTCGAGGAGGCGAAGCAGCGCATGGCGCGGCTGCAGCAGCGCGCCTCGGCGGTCGCCGCCGCGAATGCCTGAGGCCCGCGCGGGCGCGCCCGCGCTCGACGAGACGATGCTCGCGATGGACGTGGTGGACACCATCCGCCACGCCGATCGCCTCGTGGAGCGCGAGCTGGCCGGCACCGAGCGCCAGGCGCGGCTCCGTCAGCGCCTGCGCGAGATCTACGCCTCGCAGGGGATCGAGGTCGCCGACCATGTCCTCGATGCCGGCATCGCCGCGCTCGAGGAGAAGCGCTTCGCCTACACGCCGAAGGGCGAGGGCTGGCGGCGCAGCCTCGCCACCGCCTGGGCGACGCGCGGGCGCTGGGGCAAGTTCGCGCTGATCGGGCTGGGCGTGGTGGTGCTCGGCTGGGGCGTGCATTTCGCCACCGTGACGCTGCCGGCCCAGCGCGAGGCCGCCGCCATCGCGCGCGAATTGCAGCACGACCTGCCGCGCGCGCTGCGCGCCGAGCACGACCGCGTGCTGGCCGGCACGCAGGAGGCCGGGCCGCGCGCCGAGGCAGCCCGGCTGCTGGCCGAGGGCGAGGCCGCCGCGCGCGCCGGCAACGCGGCGGAGGCGCGCGCGCGCCGCGCCGCGCTCGCGGATCTCGCGACGCGCCTTGCGCAGGAATACACGGTGCGGATCGTCAACCGCCCGGGCGAGCCCTCGGCCGTCTGGCGCGTGCCCGCGGCCAATCCCCGCGCGCGCAACTACTACCTGGTGGTCGAGGCGGTGGACCGCACCGGGCGCCCGGTGGAGGTGCAGGTGACCAGCGAGGAGGACGGCCGCACCGCGCGCGTGAGCCGCTGGGGGCTGCGCGTCCCGGAGGCGGAGTTCGAGCGCGTGCGCCGCGACAAGCTCGCCGACGGCATCATCGACCAGCCCGAGATCGGCCGGAAGCGCGCCGGCACGCTGGACACCGAATGGACCGTGGACACCACCGGAAGGGCCATCCTGTCATGGTGAGCGGCAGCGCGATCCTGCAGGAGATGGACGCCCACCTCGCCGCCGCGCAGCGCGAGGCCTCCGCCGCGCAGACCGAGGCCGACCGCCTCGCCGCCGAGCGCGACGGGCTGCGCGCGGAGGAGGCGGAGGCGCTGCGCGCGCTCGCCCGCCTCCGCCTGCGCGAGATGGCCGATGGCGGCACCGCGCTCGAGGCGCTCGATTCCGCCGGCGCGCGCGTGCAGGAGAGCCTGCGCCGCCGCGCCGCCGAGCTCGAGACCGCGCAGTCCGCCGTGCTGGCCGCGCGCGATGCGCTCGCTGCCGCCGAGGCGCGCCGCGACGCCGAGGCCGCGCGCCTGCGCGCCGCGCAGGAGGCCGAGGCCGCCGCGCTGCGCGACGCCGAGGCGAAGGCCGCGCAGGATGCCGAGTTCCAGCGCCTCTCCGCCGCTGCCGAGGAGGCCGAGCGCATCGCCCAGCACGCGGAGCAGAAGGCCTCCTTCGCCGCGCACGACTTCGAGGAGAAGGGCCGCCCCTACCGGGCCGATCCGCTCTTCGCGTATCTGTGGGACCGCGGCTACGGCACCGCGCGCTACCGCGCCTTCCCGCTCGCGCGGATGATCGACGCCTGGGTGGCCCGGCTGATCGAGTTCGAGCCCGCGCGCCGCGCTTACCAGCTCCTGTCGGAACTGCCGGGCCACATGACGGCCCATGCGGCGCGGATGCGCGCCGAGGCCGATGCCGCGATCCGCGCCATGGTCGAGCGGCGCCGCGCCATCGCCGGCCTGCCCGCCGAGGAGGCGCGTCCCTCGACCGAGGCGCTGGCCGCCGCCGAGGACGCGGTGGAGAAGGCCCGCGCCGCCCTGGCCGAGGCCGAGGCCGCACGCAGCGTGCTCGCCAATGGCGAGGATCCCGCCTCGCAGGAGGCGATCCGCGCGCTGGAGGCGGCGATCGGCGCGCGCTCCCTGCGCGCGCTGCGCGAGGAGGCCTATCGCACCCCGACCCGCGAGGATGACGCGATCGTCGCGCGGCTCGAGATCGCGGCGGCCGAGCGCACGCGGCTCGAACGCGCGCTCGCGGACGCGCAGGCCTCGGCCGAGGCGGCGCGGCGGCGGCTCGCCGACATGCAGTCCCTGCAGCGGGAGATGCGCAGCCGCGGCGTCGAGCGCAGCGACTGGGGCTTCGCCTCCGGCGCGATGGTCGGTGCGCTGCTGAGCGAGTTGCTGCGCGGCGCCCTTTCGCGCGACGGCTTCTGGGACCGCTTGGAACGCCAGCGCATGCCGGGCCCGATGGGCGGGTCGAGCCAGCCGGGCCCCTGGGGCCGTCCGCTGCCCGGCCCGTGGGAACGGCCCGCGCCCGGCCCCTGGTCCAAGGCGCCGCCGGCCGGCGGCGGCTGGTGGGGCACGGACCACGGCGCCTCGCCCTGGGGTGGCGGAGGCAAGCCGGGGGCGGGCGACGGCGGCACCAAGGGCGGCTGGCCCGGTGGCGATGGCGGCGGTTTCTCGACCGGCGGCAAGTCCGACCAGGGCGGCGGCTTCCGCACCGGCGGCTCGTTCTGAGGCGGCGGCGGCGCGCCACGGCCGGGTTTGACCGCATCGGGAAGTGATCTAGGGTCCGGGCTTCACGTCCGAACGGGAGGCCCCCTCATGACACTCCGACGCAGCATCCTCGCCGCCGCAGCGGCGGCGGCGATCGCCCTTCCCGGCGCGGCCTCCGCGCAGGCGCCCTCCTTCTTCCGCATCGGCACGGGCAGCGCGGGCGGCACCTACTACCCGATCGGCGGCATCATCGCGAACGCGCTCTCCTGCCCGCCCGGCGCGCCATGCAACACCGCCGGGGCGACCGACGGCATCCCCGGCATGGTGGCCGTGGCGCAGGCGACGCAGGGCAGCGTGCAGAACGTCGCGCTGGTGCAGGCCGGCAATGCGGAGGCGGGCTTCGCGCAGTCCGACGTGACGCACTGGGCCTACACCGGCACCGGCCTGTTCCAGGGCCGCCCGCGCACCGACCGGCTGCGCTTCGTCGCCCATCTCTTCCCCGAGCACATCCACGCCGCGGTGCGCCGCGACAGCCCCATACAGTCCTTCAACGACCTGCGCGGCCGGCGCATCGCCATCGGCCTGCAGGCCTCCGGCGCGCGCATCGGCTCGGAGCTCATCCTCTCGGCCTACGGCTTCCAGGCCGGTCGCGACTTCACGGCCGAGTACCTGAACCAGGCCCAGGGCACCGAGCGCATGCAGGACCGCGGCCTCGACGCGACGATCACCGTCGTCGGCTACCCGGCCGCCGCCTTCACCGAGTTCTGCGCCCGCACCGGCTGCCGCTTCCTGCCGATCCCGGAGGCCGAGGCCAACCGCGTGATCGAGCGCGCACCCTTCTACGGCCGCGGCGTCATCCCCCGCACCGCCTATGAAGGGCTGACCGAGGACGTGCCGACGCTGACGGTCTCCGCCGTGCTGGTGGTGCGCGACAGCCTGCCGGATGACCTCGTCTACAACATCACCCGCGCGCTGTGGTCGCAGACCACCCGCGGCCTGCTCGACCGCGGCCACGCCAAGGGGCGCGAGATCGTGCGCGAGAACGCGCTGAACGGCCGCGGCGTCATCCCCTTCCACCCCGGCGCCGAGCGCTGGTACCGCGAGGCCGGCATCCTGCGCTGACCTGACGGAGCCCGGCCGTGTCCGCATCCGATCCGCGCGGCACGGCCGCATCCCCCGCCACCCGGCTCGACCTCGAGGCCGCGGCCGAGCTCGAGAAGAAGTACGACACCGAGATCACCTTCCGCCCGCTCCGGGGCGCGACGGCGGTGATCGTCTCCACGCTGCTCGTCGCGCTCTCGGTGTTCCACTACTACACGGCGGGCTTCGGCATCCTGACCGAGCACTGGCACAAATCCATCCACCTCGCCGCCGTGCTCGGCCTCATCTTCATCATGTTCCCGACGCGGCTGGACTTCCCGCCGAAGATCGGCGGCGTGCCGGTGCACGACTGGGTGCTGGCGCTGGTGATCGCCGCCGCCTGCTTCTACCTGCCGATCGTCTTCGACGAGCTCACCTTCCGTATCGGCATGCCCAACGGCTGGGACATCCTGATGGGCACGGTCATGATCGTGCTGGTGCTGGAGGCCACGCGCCGCGCCATGGGCTGGGTGCTGCCGGCGATCGTGATCGTCTTCATCCTCTATGGCCTGTTCGGCAACCACCTCTCGGGCGTGCTGGCGCATCCGGGTTCGAGCTGGGAAGGCTTCCTCAGCCACGTCTACCTGACGCAGGAAGGCATCTTCGGCATCCCGGTGAAGGTGGTCGCGACCTTCGTCTTCCACTTCGTGCTGTTCGGCGTGCTCGCCACGCGCATGGGGCTCGGGCAGTTCTTCATCGACATCGCCTCGATCATCGGCGGCCGCTACGCGGGCGGGCCGGCGAAGGTGGCGGTGCTGTCCTCGGCGATGTTCGGCTCGATCTCCGGCTCCTCCATCGCCAACACCGTCACCACCGGATCGCTGACCATCCCGGCGATGAAGCGCATCGGCTACAAGCCGCATTTCGCCGGCGCGGTGGAGGCCGCGGCGAGCGCGGGCGGGCAGATCACGCCGCCGATCATGGGTGCCGCCGCCTTCGTGATGATCGAGTTCCTCGAGATCTCGCTCACCACCCTGCTGATCGCCGCCGCGATCCCCGCCGCGATGCATTTCTGGGGCGTCTTCGTCCAGGTGCATTTCGAGGCCAAGCGCCTCGGCCTGCGCGGTCTCGAGGAGCACGAGATCCCGCGGCTCTGGCCCACCATCCGCGACGGCTGGCCGACGGTGATCCCGCTCGTGCTGCTGGTCGCGGTGATCGTGCAGGGCTACACGCCCTACTACGCGGCCTTCGCCGGCATCACGGCCTGCATCGTGGTCGGCTTCCTCAATCCCAGGAACCGCCTCACGATCAAGGATCTGTGGGACGCCTTCGACCTCGGCTCCCGCTATGCGCTCGCGGTCGGGGCGGCGGCGGCGGCGGTCGGCATCGTGGTCGGCGTCGTCACCCTCACCGGGGCGGGCTTCCGCATCGGCTTCATCGTCACCCAGGCGGCGGCGCAGACGGCGGAGGTGTTCCGCCCGGTGGTCGAGATGCTGCCACCGGGCTTCGGCTCGATGGAGGGGCTGACGCTGTTCGTGACGCTGGTCTTCGTCGCGCTGGTCTGCGTCGCGATGGGCGCGGGCATCCCGACGACGGCGCTCTACATCGTGCTCGCGGCCATCGCCGCGCCGGCGGTGCAGCAGCTCGGCGTGCCGCCGATCGCGGCGCATCTCTTCATCCTCTACTACGGCATCCTCGCGGACCTGACGCCGCCGGTCTGCGTCTCGGCCTACGCCGCCGCGGGCATCGCGGGCTCCAACCCGTTCCGCACGGGGCTCACGGCCTTCCGCCTCGGCATGGCCAAGGCGACGGTGCCCTTCGTCTTCGCCTATGCGCCGGTGATGCTGGTGGTGGTGCCCGACTTCACCTGGGGCGCCTTCCTCTTCACCGTGGCGAGCTGCGCCATCGGCGTGCTGGTGCTGGGCATCGGCATGACCGGCTATGCCTTCACGCATATGGGCGCCGCCTCCAAGGCGGTGCTGGTGGTGTCGTCCCTGCTCATGATCTCGCCCTCGCTGCCCATGACGGCGCTCGGGGCGGGGCTTGCCGCGCCCGTGCTGCTGCTCAACTGGCTGCGATCACGAGGATAGGGGCGGCGCCGCGCCGCCCCTGCCCGCCATGACGGAGCCGGCCTGGCGCGCCCTGTTCCGCGAAGCCGATTTCCGCAGGCTCTGGACCGCGGGCCTCTGCGTCTTCGTCGTCCGCTGGCTGGAGACCCTCGCGATCGGCGTCTTCGCCTACAACGCGACGGGCTCGGCCTTCGTCGTCGCGATGCTGCTCATGCTGCGGATCCTGCCGATGGGGCTGTTCGGCGCCTTCCTCGGGGCGGTGGCCGAACGCATGGACCGGCGCGCGGCGCTGCTCGCCGTCATCCTCTCGCAGGTGGCGACCTCGGCGGCGGTGGCGCTGCTCGCGCTCGCCGGCGCGGTCGAGGTCTGGCACCTCGCGCTCGCCTCCTTCATGAACGGCATCGCCTGGGCGTCCGACAATCCCGTGCGCCGGGCGATGATCGGCCAGGTTGCCGGGCTGGCGCGCATGGGTGTGGCGATGTCGGTGGATGTCGGCACCAACAATGCGAGCCGCATGGCGGGCCCCGTGCTGGGCGGCGCGGTGCTTGCGGCCATCGGGCTGGACGGGGCCTTCATGCTCTCGGTCCTGCTCTACATCCCAGCCGTGGTCGCGGTGCTGCGCCTGCCCGCCACGCCGCCCGCGCGGGAGACGGCGGCGCCGCCCGTGCTCGCCAGCATCGCCGAGGGCTTCGGCTTCCTGCGCCGCGAGCCCCGGCTGGTCGGCACGCTGCTCGTCACGCTGCTGTTCAATCTCTTCGGCTGGCCCTTCACCGCCATGATCCCGGTGCTCGGCCAGGACCGGCTCGGCCTCGGTCCCACCGGCATCGGCATCCTCGCCAGCATGGACGGCATCGGCGCCTTCCTCGGCGCGGTGGCGATCGCGCTGCTGGCGCGGCCGGGCCAGTATCGCGCCATCTATCTTGGCGGCACGGCGCTCTACTTCGCGATGCTCACGGTCTTCGCGCTGTCCCGCGACCCGCTGCTCGCGGGCGCCGCGCTGATGCTGACCGGCCTGGGCGGCGCGGGCTTCGCGATCATGCAGCCGACGCTCGTCTTCCTCGCGACGCCGCCCGAGATGCGCAGCCGCGTGCTCGGCCTGCTCTCGGTCTGCATCGGCCTGGGGCCGGCGGGGTTCCTGCTGCTCGGAGGCCTTGCGGAACTCCTCGGCGCCTCGGCCGCGACCGCGGCCATGGGGCTGTGCGGCCTGGCCGCGCTGGCCCTCGCGCGCCCCTGGTGGCGCCGCATCTGATCCCTTCCCGCCGCTGCCGTAATCGGGGAGGCTGCGATCCGGCGCCAGGAGGGACCGAGATGGAAGGCTTGCTGCCCGCGGCGCGCGCGATCGGGGCGCGCCTGAAGGCCCGGGGCGAGACGGTCGCCGTGGCCGAGAGTTCCGCCGGCGGGCTCATCGCCGCCGCGCTGCTCGCCGTGCCGGGGGCTTCGGCCTACATGCTCGGCGGGGCGGTGGTCTATACGCGCGCGGCGCGCGAGGGGCTGCTCGGCATCACCGAGGCCGACATGGCGGGGATGCGCTCCGCGTCGGAAGCCTATGCGCTGCTGATGGCCCGCCGGGTGCGCGAACGTCTCGGCGCGGACTGGGGCTTCGCCGAGACCGGCGCCGCCGGCCCCGCGGGCAACCGCTACGGGGATGCGGCGGGGCATGCCTGCCTCGCCGTCTCCGGGCCGGTCGAGCGCGTGGTCACGGTCGCGACCGGCATGGCCGGGCGGGAGGCCAACATGCGCGCCTTCGCCGCCGCCCTGTTCCGCCTGGCGGCGGAGGCGCTCGACTGAGCCGGGGCTTGCGCGAAGCCCGCCGCGGCCCGACCCTCCTTCCCGTACAGCCAGGGGACGCAAGGTGGCGCAGTTCAAGGGCACCAGCACATATGTCGCCAGCCGCGAGCTCGAGGTCGCGGTCAATGCCGCGGTCGCGCTGCAGAGGCCGCTGCTGGTCAAGGGCGAGCCGGGCACGGGCAAGACCGTGCTGGCGCAGGAGATCGCGAAGGCACTCGGCTACCCGCTGATCGAGTGGCACATCAAGTCCACCACCAAGGCGCAGCAGGGGCTCTACGAGTATGACGCCGTCTCCCGCCTGCGCGACGGCCAGCTCGGCGACCCGCGCGTGCACGACATCGCCAACTACATCGTGCGCGGCAAGCTGTGGGACGCCTTCGAGAGCGAGGTTCCGGTCGTGCTGCTGATCGACGAGATCGACAAGGCCGACATCGAGTTCCCGAACGACCTGCTGCTCGAACTCGACCGCATGCAGTTCTTCGTCTACGAGACGCGGCGGACCGTGCAGGCGAAGCACCGGCCGGTGGTGATCATCACCTCGAACAACGAGAAGGAGCTGCCGGACGCCTTCCTGCGACGCTGCTTCTTCCACTACATCCGCTTCCCGGACCGCGAGACGATGGAGATGATCGTCCGCGCGCATTACCCCGACATCCGCCGCGACCTGCTGCGCGAGGCGCTGAACGTCTTCTTCGAAATCCGCGAGGTGAACGAACTCAAGAAGAAGCCCGCGACCAGCGAGCTGCTCGACTGGCTGAAGCTGCTGACCATCGAGGATATGCCGCCCGAGGCGCTGCGCTCCTCCGATGCGAAGACCGCCCTGCCGCCGCTCTATGGCGCGATGCTGAAGAACGAGCAGGATGTCCACCTGTTCGAGCGCCTCGCCTTCCTCGCGCGGCGGCGCGGCGGGTAGGGCGGTGTTCGCCCCCTTCATCCTGGCGCTGCGCGCCGCCGGCGTGCCGGCCTCGATCACCGAGTATCTCGCGCTGCTGCGGGCGATGAAGGAAGGCGTGGCGAATTTCAGCGTGGATGATTTCTACCACCTCTCCCGCGCCGCGCTGGTCAAGGACGAGCGCCACCTCGACCGCTTCGACCGCGTCTTCGGGGAGGTCTTCAAGGGCCTGGAGACGCCGCAGGGCGAGGCCCCCCGCGAATTGCCCTCCGAATGGCTGCGCAAGCTTGCTGAGAAGGTGCTGACACCGGAGGAGATGGAGCAGATCAAGGCGCTCGGCGATTTCGAGACGCTGATGGAGACGCTGCGGCAGCGCCTGGCCGAGCAGAAGGGCCGCCACCAGGGCGGTTCGAAATGGATCGGCACCGCCGGCACCTCGCCCTTCGGCGCCTACGGCTACAACCCCGAGGGCGTACGCATCGGCCAGGCGGAATCCCGCCACCGCCGCGCGGTGAAGGTGTGGGACCAGCGCCAGTTCCGCGACCTCGACGAGGACGAGGCGCTGTCCTCGCGCAACATGAAGGTGGCGCTGCGCCGCCTGCGCCGCTTCGCGCGCACGGGTGCCGCGACCGAGCTCGACCTGCCGGGGACCATCGGCGCGACGGCGCGCAACGGCGGCTCGCTCGACCTGCACATGGTCCCCGAGCGGCACAACGCGGTGAAGGTACTGCTGCTGATGGACATCGGCGGCTCCATGGACGACCACATCCGCATCTGCCAGGAGCTGTTCACCGCCGCGCGCTCCGAGTTCAAGCACCTCGAGTTCTGGTATTTCCACAACTGCCCCTATGAGCGCCTCTGGCGCACCAATCGCCGCCGGCGGGAGACGGAGCGGCCCACGCTCGAAGTGCTGCGCACCTACGGCCCCGACTGGCGGCTCGTGCTGGTCGGCGACGCCACGATGAGCCCCTACGAGATCATCCAGCCCGGCGGCTCCGTGGAGCACTGGAACGAGGAGGCCGGCCAGGTCTGGATGGGCCGCCTGACGCGCCACTTCCGCAAGGCCGCCTGGCTCAACCCGGTGGAGCAGGCGCATTGGCGCTACACCCAGTCCATCACCATCATGCAGCGGCTGATGGAGAACCGGATGTATCCGCTGACGCTCGCCGGGCTCGAGGCGATGGCGCGCGAACTCGCGCGCTGAGAACGAGGAAACGACCATGGACGTGAAGCCCCGCCTGCCACGCGGCCGCCAGTTCTTCGCCAATCCGGGCCCGACCAACATCCCCGATTCCATCCTGCACGCGGTCGCGCATGTCACGGTGGACTTCAACGACCCGGCCTTCCTCGCCGTCTATGACCGCTGCGTGGCGGGGCTGAAGCGCGTGCTGCGCACGGAGCAGTCGGTGTTCATGTACACCGGCTCCGGCCATGCCGCCTGGGAAGCCTCGATGGTGAACCTCTTCTCGCCCGGCGACACGCTGCTGGTGATCGAGAGCGGCTATTTCTCCGAGAACTGGGCGAGGATGGCGCAGGATCTCGGCCTCGTGGTCCGCAGCGTCGCGGCGGACTGGCGGCGCGGCGCCGAGATCGGCGCCGTCGAGGCCGCGCTCGCCGCCGATGCGGCGCACGAGATCAAGGCGGTCTGCGCAGTGCACAACGAGACCGCGACCGGCATGGTCCTGCCGCTGCCCGCGATCCGCGCCGCGATGGATGCCGCCGGGCATCCCGCGCTGCTGCTCGCCGACACCATCTCTTCCCTCGGCTCGCTCGATTTCCGCATGGACGAATGGGGCGTGGATGTCGCGGTGGGCGGCAGCCAGAAGGGGCTGATGCTGCCCACCGGGATGTCCTTCACCGGCGTCTCGGCCAGGGCGATGGCGGCGCACGCCACCTCCCGCCTGCCGAAATCCTACTTCAACTGGACCAACATGCTGGCGCGCCGGCACCGCTCCTTCGTCGGCACCGTGCCGACCTCGCTCTTCTACGGCCTCGAGGAATCGCTGCGGCTGATCGAGGAGGAGGGGCTCGAGCAGGTCTTCGCCCGCCATGCGCGGCTCGCGGAGGCGGTGCGCCGCTGCGTGCGGCACTGGTCGGGCAATGACGGGCCCCAGCTCTTCTGCCTCTCGCCCGATCGGTATTCCGATTCCGTCACCGCCATCCTGCTGCCGGAGGGCCACGACGCCGAACGGGTGCGCCGCATCGCGCTCGAGGCCTTCAACGTCTCCCTCGGCGGCGGGCTCGGGCGGCTCGGCGGCAAGGTGTTCCGCATCGGCCATCTGGGCGACCTGAACGAGCCGATGATCCTCGGCACGCTGGCCTCGGTCGAGATGGCGCTGCGCCTGGCCGGCGTGCCGCACAATCCGGGCGGCGTGGCGGCGGCGATGGACTGGCTGGCCGAGGCCGCCGGCCAGGGCTGAGCCCCGCCTTGCGCCCGCGCAAGCCTTCGCGGTGCCATCCGCGCTAGACTGCGCATCATGAAGAAGCCCCGCCAGACCCGCCGCGCGGCGAACGCCGCGCCGGCGCCTGCACCGGCGCCCGTGGCGCCGCCCGCGCCGCACCCGCCTGCCGCCACGCCGCCGCAGCCCGCCGAGGCGCGTCTCGGCCCCACCTTCCACACCTTCGACCGTGCGCTGCGCGCGGCCGAGGCGCGGCTGACGCAGGGCCTCTCGCCCACCGCGATCAGCGGCGCCTGGCTCGACTGGGCGGTGCACCTCGCCCGCGCGCCCGGCAAGCGCATGGAACTCGCCGCCCGCGCATGGATCCAGGGGCTGCGCTGGCTGCTCTGGCTGCGCCATGCGATGGGCGACGGCGCGCCGCCGCCGCTCGTGCAGCCCACCAACGGCGACGCGCGCTTCGCCGGCGAGGCATGGCGCGCCTTCCCCTACAACGCCCTCGCCCAGGCGCATCTGCTGACCGAGTCCTGGTGGATGGAGGCGACGCGCGGCGTGCCCGGCCTGTCGCGCCGGCACGCCGACCAGGTCGCCTTCATGATGCGGCAGATGACGGACATCCTCTCGCCCTCGAACCTGCCCTGGATCAATCCCGCCATCGCGCAGCGCACCGCCGCCGAGGCCGGGATGAACCTGGTGCGCGGCGCGGGGAACTGGCTCGACGACATCGAGCGCGCGCTGTCCGGCGCGCCGCCGCCCGGCACCGAGAAGTTCCGCCCCGGCCACGAGGTCGCCGTCACCCCGGGCCGCGTGGTCTTCCGCAACGACCTGATGGAGCTGATCCAGTACGCACCCGCCACGCCGAAGGTGCAGGCCGAGCCGGTGCTGATCGTGCCGGCCTGGATCATGAAGTACTACATCCTCGACCTCAGCCCGGAGAACTCGCTGGTGCGCTGGCTGGTGGCGCAGGGCTTCACGGTCTTCATGGTCTCCTGGAAGAACCCCGATGCGCGGGACCGCGAGACGGGGCTCGACGACTACCGCCGCAAGGGCGTGATGGCCGCGCTCGACGCCGTCTCGGCCATCCTGCCGGACAGGCGCATCCATGGCTGCGGCTACTGCCTGGGCGGGACCATCCTCGCGATCGCCGCGGCGACCATGGCGCGCGACGGCGACAACCGGCTCGCCTCCCTCACGCTCTTCGCCGCGCAGACCGACTTCGCCGAGGCCGGGGAGCTGATGCTCTTCGTGGACGAGAGCCAGCTCTCCTTCCTCGAGGACATGATGTGGGACCGCGGCTACCTCGACACCCACCAGATGTCCGGCGCCTTCCAGGCGCTGCGCTCGAACGAGCTCGTCTGGTCGCGGCTGATCCGCGACTACGTGCTCGGCGAGCGGAACGGCATGACCGACCTTCTCGCCTGGAACAGCGACCAGACGCGCATGCCCGCGCGCATGCACGCCGAATACCTGCGCGGCCTTTTCCTCGAGAACCGGCTGACGGCGGGCCGCTTCGCGGTGGAGGGGCGCGTCATCGCGCTCTCGGACATCAGCGCGCCGATCTTCGCGGTCGGCACGCTGAAGGACCACATCGCGCCCTGGCGCTCGGTCTACAAGATCTCGCTGTTCAGCGACACCGACGTGACCTTCGTGCTCACCTCGGGCGGGCACAACGCGGGCATCGTCAGCCCGCCGGGCAAGGACGGACGGCACTTCCGCATGATGACGCGCAGCCATGACGAGCGCTACCTCGACCCCGATTCCTGGGCCGCCATCGCGCCGCAGCAGGAAGGCTCCTGGTGGCCCGCCTGGGCGGAGTGGCTGCGCGCGGCCGGCAGCGCTGAGCAGACGGTCCCGCCGCCCATGGGCGCGCCCGCGCGCGGGCTGCCGCCGCTCGAGGATGCGCCCGGCACCTACGTGCTGATGAAGTGAGCGCCGATGGGCATTGAGATCGAGCGCCGCTTCCTGGTGCGCGGCGGGTCCTGGCGCGACGCCGCCACCGGCGCGCGGCGGCTCCGCCAGGGCTACCTCGCGCGGGAAGGCGGCGTGACCGTGCGCCTGCGCCTCGAGCCCGGCGCGGCGCGGCTGACGATCAAGGGCCCTGGCGGGCTGGTGCGCCCGGAATACGACTACCCGCTGCCGCCGCAGGAGGCGGCGGAGATGCTCGAGCGCCTCTGCACCGGCCGCCGCCTCGACAAGACGCGCCACGACGTGCCGCATGGCGGGCTGATGTGGGAGGTGGACGTGTTCGAAGGCCCGCTCGCCGGCCTCGTCATCGCGGAGGTCGAACTCCCGCATCCCGGCCATCGGCTGGTCCTGCCCTGCTGGGCCGGGCGCGAGGTCACCGAGGATCCGCGCTATGCGACTGCGGCGCTCGCCTCTGCCGCGGCGCCGCCCGAGGGGTGACGGATCGCGGCCGCCGCCCTAGGCTTCGCGCGCCGGCCAGCAGACGCCGGGAGGAAGCGAGGGAAGGAACCGCATGAGTGCCACGCGCCGCGCCGTCTATCGCCACGCGGAGATGGGCCGCCTCTTCGATCCCGCCTCCATCGCCGTGATCGGCGCGAGCCCCCGTCCGGGCTCCTTCGCGGACCGCACCATCCAGGCGCTGAAGGACTATACGGGCCGGCTCTACCTCGTGAATGCGCGCTACGAGACGATCGGCGAGCGACCCTGCTTCCCCTCCGTCGCCGCGCTGCCCGAGGTGCCGGATTGCTGCATCGTCGTCGCCGCCAAGGACGCGGTGGAGGAGATCGCGACCGACTGCGCCAGGGCGGGCGTCGGCGGCATCATGATCTACGCCTCCGGCTTCGCCGAAACGGGGCGGGAGGCCGACATCGCCGCGCAGCAGCGCCTCGCCGCCATCGGACGCGAGGCGGGCATGCGCATCGTCGGGCCGAACTGCATCGGCATGCTGAACTTCCGCACCCGGGCGGGGGTCACCTTCATGATCCCGCCGCCGATGGAAGCGCCGCTGCCCCATGCCATCGGCATCGTCAGCCAGTCCGGCGCGCTCGGCTTCTCGCTGGCGCAGGCGGTGATGCGCGGCGTCTCGGTCAGCCACCTGCTGACCACCGGGAACTCCTCGGATGTGGACGTGGCGGACTGCGTATCCTTCCTCGCCGATGATCCGAACTGCGCGGCGATCGCCTGCGTGTTCGAGGGCATGCCGGAACCGCTCCGCTTCATCCAGGCGGCCGAGGTGGCCGATCGCGCGAACAAGCCGCTGGTGGTCTTCAAGCTCGGCACGGGTGAGGCGGGCGCGGCGGCGGCGATGTCGCACACCGGTTCGCTGGCCGGCGAGACGGCCGCCTACATGGCCGCCTTCGAGCGTGGCGGGGCGGTGGTGGTGAAGGATTTCGAGGCGCTGGTGGAGACCGCCTGCTTCCTCGCCAAGGCGCCGGCACCAAAGGCGCGCGGCGTGGCGGTCGTCGCCGTCTCGGGCGGGGCGGCCATCATGTCCGCCGACAAGGCCGAGGCGCATGGCGTGCCCCTGCCCCAGCCCTCCCCGCCCGTGCGGCAGATCCTGGAATCGCGCATCCCGGATTTCGGCTCGGCCCGCAACCCGTGCGACGTGACGGCGCAGGTCGCGAACGACCCCGAGAGCCTGACCGTCTGCGCCGGCGCGATGCTCGGCGAGGAGCATTACGGCGCGCTGATCTACGCGCAGATCTATTCCACCGAACTCTCGGCCAAGCGTCCGGCGGAACTGGCGGCGATCGCGGAGAAGGCCGGCAAGCCGATCTGCGTGGTCTGGACGACGGAATGGCTGGAGGGATTCGGCTCGAAGGAAGCCGAGCAGAACCCGCGCATCGGCCTGTTCCGCTCGATGGACCGCTGCTTCGCCGCGCTCGCGCACTGGCATGCGCGGCAGGCGCGCCGCGCCGCGGGGCCGCGCCGCTACACGCGCCTGTCGCGGCCCGAGGCGGCGGCCGAGGCCGCGGCGCTGATCGCCGCCGCCCAGGACCGCACACTGACCGAGCGCGAGGCCAAGGCGGTGCTCGCCGCCTACGGCGTGCCGGTGGTGCCGGAGAGGCTGACGCAGTCCGAGGAGGAGGCGGTCGCCGCCGCGACCGGCTTCGGCTTCCCCGTCGCCATGAAGGTCGAAAGCCCCGACCTGCCGCACAAGACCGAGGCCGGCGTGATCCGCCTGCGCCTCAAGGACGCGGCGGAGGTGCGCGAGGCCTACCGCGCCGTCATGGCGAATGCGAAGCGCCACGCGCCGGATGCGCGCATCAACGGCGTGCTGGTGCAGCCCATGGCGAAGCCGGGCGTGGAGGTGATGGTCGGCGGCCGCGTGGACCCGCTGATGGGCCCGCTGATCGTCGCCGGCCTCGGCGGCGTGCTGGTCGAGCTGATGCGCGATTCCGCCCTCGCGCTGGCGCCCGTGACACCCGCCGAGGCGCGCGCGATGTTCGAGCGCCTGCGCGGGCGCGCCGCGCTGGAAGGCTTCCGCGGCGCGCCGGCGGCGGATCTCGACGTGCTGGCCGGGATCGTGGTGCGGCTGTCGGAGTTCGTGGCGGACCAGCGCGACCGGATCGCGGAACTCGACGTCAACCCGCTGATCGTCGCGGGGTCCGAGGCGGTGGCGGTGGATGCGCTGATCGTCCGTGCCTGAGCCGCCGGGCGGGGGAGGGCGCCCTCCCCCGCGCCGCGCTCAGCGCATCGGCAGGGCGTAGAGCAGCCCGCCATTGGTGTGCAGGTTGTTCGGGCCCCGCGGCAGCGCCACCGGCGTGCTCTCGCCCATGTGGCGCTCGTAGAGCTCGCCGTAGTTCCCGATCGCGCGGATGGCGTTGTAGGCCCAGAGCGGATCGAGCTTGAGCGACTGTCCGAGCTCGGGCGTCACGCCGAGCAGCCGCCGCGTGTTCGGGTTGGTGCTGGTGCGCCGCATCTCCTCGGCATTGGCGCGGGTGATGCCCTGCTCCTCCGCCTCGATCACCGCGGTGGTGTACCAGCGGACGATGTCGAACCAGTTGTCGTCGCCGCGGCGGACATAGGCGCCGTAGGGCTCCTTGCTGAACCGCTCGGGCAGGATGGTCCATTCGCGCGGGTTGGGCATGGCGGAGCGCACGCCCGCGAGCTGCGAGGCATCGGTGCCGAAGCTGTCGCAGCGCCCGGCCTGCAGCGCCGCCACCGCCTGGTCCGTGCGCTCGAACACCACCGGCTGGAACCGCACATTCACCGAGCGGAAGTAGTCCGCCGTCACCTGCTCGTTGGTCGTGCCCTGGATCAGGCAGATGGTCGCGTCCGCCATGTCCCGCACGCGCGTCACGCCGAGATTGGCGCGCACCATGAAGCCGTGCCCGTCGTAGAAATAGGTCGTGACGTGACGCAGCCCGAGCGTGGTGTCGCGCAGCATCGTCTGCGTGGAGGTGCGGAACAGCACGTCGATCTCCCCCGAGCCGAGCGCGGTGAAGCGCGTGGAGGAGGAGAGCGGGATGAAGCGCACCTTCGAGGGGTCGTTGAAGATCGCGGCGGCGAGGCCGCGGCACAGATCCACGTCGAGCCCCTGCCACACGCCGCGCGAATCCGGCAGGGCGAAGCCGGCGACGCCGGTATGGATGCCGCAGTTCAGCATGCCGCGCGCGCGCACGGCATCGAGCGTCGGGCTCGGGGTGGTGGATTGCGCGAGCGCGCCGCCGATCGTCGCGCCAAGGACGGCAAGCATCGCTGCCAGACCGCGTCCGAGCATGGTGAAAGCCTCTCCCGATGGGTGTTTGACGCGGCCATGCTCGCGCCGCGCCACGAACCGAGTCAACGTTTCTGATTGTTCATGAATCGAGCCCGCGCAGGCCGCACGCGGCCGAGGGGCGTGCGAACAAGGCCGATGGCGGCGACGCTGCTCATGTCCCGCCCCGCGACATGCGCGGCATCACGGCCACGCGCCTTGCGGAAGCACGGAACGTGGATGCAGTTCAGGCGCAGGGCGCAGCGGAACGGCAACGCGCGGAAGGAACCCGTCGCTGGCGGCCCAGGACGCGCCGAGGGTGCCCGCCAAGCCGAGCGAGTCGCCTCGCGATGCGGCCACCACGCCGTCTCCGTGCCCCGCAACGCCTCCGTCCGTTCGGAACGCGCGCAGCGGGCGGAGACGACGCCCCGGTCCCGGGTTCCGAGGGCCTTTCGGCCCTCGGCGGGAGGGTGCGGGAGGGCAGCGCCCTCCCGCCTCTCATCGCCGCCGCCGGGTCGTCGTCGTCGTGGTCGTCCGCCGTGCCGGCGTCGTTGCGCGGGCCGGCGCGCGGCCGCGCGCCGGCGCCGGGCTGCGGGCCGCCGGGCGCGGCGGCGGGGGCGGCGGGCGCCGGATCATGTAGCGCTGCTGGGCCGGCGACATGGTCATCCAGCGCGCCTGCAGCGTCTCCTCGTCCGGGATGTCCTCGCCGAGCCGCGTCAGCGCCTGGCGGGCGCGGCGCTTGTGCTCCTCGGTCAGGTTCGCCCAGGGGATGGGGCCTGGGGTGTAGACCGTCTCGGGGTCCGGGTCCGGGTCGGAGGGCACGGTGGGCGTGGGGGGCTCGGGCGCGGCGCAGGCGCCGAGGGCGGCGAGCATGGCCAGAAGGAGGGCGCGGCGGGTCATGCGGCCAGCTCCACCATGACCGGCACGTGGTCGCTCGCCTGCGGCCAGTCCCGCGCGTCCTTCAGCACGGCATGGCGACGCAGCCCGCCGGCGAGGTCGGGGCTGACCCAGATGTGGTCCAGCCGCCGCCCGCGATCCGTCGCGCGCCAGTCTCGCGCGCGGTAGGACCACCATGTGTAGAGCTTCTCGGTGGGCGGGACGAAGTGGCGCAGCGCGTCGTGCCAGCCGCCGGCCTGCTGCCAGCGGGTCAGCGCCTCGGTCTCGACCGGGGTGTGGGAGACCACGTCGAGCAACTGCCGGTGCGACCAGACATCGTGCTCCAGGGGCGCGATGTTGAGGTCGCCGACCAGGATGGCGCGCCGCGCGGGCCGGGCGGCGGACCACGCCGTGCCCTCGGCGACGAAATCCAGCTTGTGGGCGAATTTCGGGTTCTGCGCGCGGTCGGGGATGTCGCCGCCGGCGGGGACGTAGAAGTTGTGCAGCTCGATTGGCCCGCCCGGGGCGTCGAGCGCGGCGCCGAGGTGGCGGCAATCGCCCTTGCCGCACCAGTCGGGGTCGTCCTCGCGGAGAAGGATCGGGCGCTTCGAGAGGATGGCGACGCCGTTGTAGCCCTTCATGCCGCGCACCAGGCGGTGGGCGAAGCCGAGGGCAGCGACGCCCTCATGCGGAAAGGCTTCGTCCGGGCACTTCGTCTCCTGCAGGCAGAGCACGTCGGGCTCGAGCGCGGCGACGAGGTCGCGCAGCAGCGGCAGGCGCAGCCGCACGCTGTTGATGTTCCAGGTGGCGATGCGGAGCGGGGCTCGCGCGGCCGGACGGCGCCGTGGGGTGGTGCGGGCGGTCTCGGGCATCGGCGGCGTCGCTTCTCCGGCGCTGGCCGGGCGCGGCGGGCGCGTCCGGCCGAGGAAGGTCGCGCCAGAAAGCGGGCGGGGGCCGGGGCGTCAAGGGGGCGTCCGGCCGGTGCCGGGGCGGCGGGGCCGCCCCGGGCATGGCGGTCAGGCGCGGCGGCGCAGCCCGGCGAGGCCGAGCAGCCCGATCCCGAACAGCGCGAGGGCGCCGGGCGTCGGCACGAAGGTGGGCGCGCCGAGGAAGAGGTTCGGGCCCCAGTAGCCGTCGGTCTGGTCGTTCTGCACGAAGTTCATGAAGAAGGGCTGGCTGCCGACCCCGGTGGTCTGCCAGGTGTTGGCGACGTAGCGGATGGCCGGGTCGGTGGCGAAGCCGTTGGTGTTCCAGGTGTAGCTGTCCTGGTTGCTGACGCCGACGACCTGGTAGAAACCCGGCGCGAGCGTGATCGCCGGGATGGTGACGAAGCGGAAGAAGTTCGTCAGCGGGTGGCTGTTGTCCACAACCGCGGAGGCGAGCAGCGTGCCAGTGGTATTGCAGGCCGCGTTGTCGCACTGGAACAGCGCCACCGGGTTGCCGGCGACGTTGCCGGTGTTCGGGTCGGCGTAATAGCCGAGGCCCGAGACCGTGACCGTGCTCAGCACCTCGAAGTTGTTGCCGAAGTTCCAGCTTCCGTTGGTGAAATTGATATTGGTGCTCTCGAAGGTCCAGGCCGGCGCGGCATGGCCTTCGGCCGCCACGCCGAGGCCGAGGGCGAGAAGCCCGGCGCCGGCGAGGAGTTTGAGGCGGTTCATCGAAATCCCCATCTGGAGCGATGTGCATCCGGGCGATGCCCGCCCGACGCGGCACCCCCGTGCCGCGCACAACCGTTACGCAAGCCGTGTGCCATACAAAAAACCGGGACATGGCCGCGGTTCGGTCCATCGCGATCCCGTGATCCGCGGGGATGTGTAAAGATTTTCGACTCATGGGCGAGCAGCGGGAACGGCCGACGCCGCCGCCCGCTCCGGCGCCGATGCGCTCGCCGCAAGGCCGCTAGGCCCGATCCACGCCCACGGGGCGGCACGGGGCCAATCACCGCCGGCGGCTGCGCCCCGCGCGGTCTTGGCTCACCCCGGCCGGGCGTGGCGAGGGCCGCACAGCAAGCCATGCCCTCCGGCGAAACCGCGCTTCCGTCCGGCGGGGATCAGCCCGGGTGTCGCGCGGCCGCACCGCCGGCCCCGCGCGCGATCCGTCCGGGCGAAAGGCCGCGGCCTTCGCCCTCCGGCGTCAGACGATCCGGGTGCGGACCTCGCCCACGCCCTCGACGAAGCCTTCCAGGACATCGCCCCTGACCACCGCCGCCACACCTTCCGGCGTGCCGGTCATGATCAAGTCGCCCGGGGCGAGCTCGACGAGTTCGGAGAGGTTCGCGATGACCTCGGGCACCGACCAGATCAGCTTGGAGAGGTCGGAAGACTGCACGACCTTGCCGTTGACCTTCAGCTCGATCCTGCCCTTCGAGGGGTCCACGCCGGCGGCCGGAACCAGGTCGCCCATCGGCGCCGAATGGTCGAAGCCCTTGCCCATGTCCCAGGGCCGGCCGGTCTTCTTGGCCTCGTTCTGGATGTCGCGGCGGGTCATGTCGAGGCCCGCGCAATAGCCCCAGACATGCTTCAGCGCCTCGGCGACGGGGATGTTCCGCCCGCCCACCCCGATCGCGACCACCAGCTCCATCTCGTGGTGCAGGGACTTGGTGACGCTCGGATAGGGCATGTCGGCGCCGTTGATCACCACCGCATCGGCGGGCTTGGCGAAGTAGAAGGGCGGCTCGCGGGTCGGGTCGGAACCCATCTCGATCGCGTGCTCGGCATAGTTGCGCCCGACGCAGAAGATGCGGCGGACCGGGAACATCGCCTCGCTGCCCTTCACGGGGATGGCGGCGACGGGCGGCGGTGGGACGACGTAGGACACCATGCGGCAAGGGCTCCGGACCAGGCTTGGGATGCGGCCGTATACAGCCGGAAGCGCGGGGCCGGAAGGAGGGGCGGGCCCCACGCGAAGCGCGCCGGCCCGCGCAAAAGGAAGCGCCCGGTCAGGGGGGTGACCGGGCGCCATTTTTATTCCGATCGGAATGGGTCGGGCGAGCCGGCAGGGGACACCGGGGCTCGACCACCGGCTTAGTCTGGCCGGTTTGGAAAGATTACCGCCACGTAGGCCGGAAATCAAAAGACAAAACGTGACTGCGGCGTGACGCGCGTCACGCAACCAAGGATGGAGCGCGGCGCCGCCTACTCGGCCGCCTGCGCGATGGGCCCGTGGCCTGCGCGGGCGGCCCGGTGCGCCGCGCAGGCGCGGCCGAAAGCCTCGAAGATGGCGCGGCTGTCGGCGTCGCGTTCCCAGTCGTATTCCGGATGCCACTGCACGCCGAGCGCGAAGCCCGTCGCCCCGTCCACCCGCACGGCCTCGATGGTGCCATCGGGCGCCCAGGCCTCGGCCACCAGCCGCGGCGCGAGGCGCTGCACGCCCTGGTTGTGCAGCGAGTTCACGGCGAGCCGCCCGGCAGCGCGCGAGGCCGGCGTGATCACGCTCGCCAGCGCTCCGTCGCGCTCGATCCGCACCGCATGCGCCTTGCCCGTCCGCACGCGTGGGATGGGCTGGTCGGAGGGCGTGGAATGGTCCATCCGGCCGGGCAAATCCTGGATGCGCTGGTCGAGGCTGCCGCCCAGCGCCACGTTCAGCTCCTGCATCCCGCGGCAGATCGCGAGCAGCGGCACGCCCTGCCCGATCGCCGCGCGGATCAGCGGCAGGGTGGTGGCGTCGCGCTGCAGATCCTCGGGCGTGCCCTCAGCGTGCGGCGGCCCGTCGTAATGGCCCGGCCAGACATTGGAGCGGCTGCCGGTGAGGATCAGCCCGTCGAGATGGGGCAGCAACTCGCCCGAAAGATCCTCCCCAGCGGCGGGCAGCAGCACCGGCGTGCCCCGCGCGGGGCCGCGCACGGCGCGGATGTAGGTGTCGGAGGCCGCGTGGTTCGGCGTCGCGAAGATGCCGAACGCCTTCTGGCAGCAGGAAATGCCGATGAGGGGTCTCATGGAGGTCGGAGAATCCCCCGGCTCCGTGTCAGGATCAAGGCGCTCCGTTGCGGTTTTGCGAAGGGCGGGGCGTGCCCTGCCCGCGGGCCGGGCAGCCGGCGCGCGGGCCCTGCCGCGCGGGGCGGCAGGGCGGGCCGGCCGGTCAGCCCGGCGGGATCTCGGAGATGATGAGCTGGGTCGGCACGCCGCGCCCGCGGTCGTAATGCCCCACCCAGATGTCGTACTGGCCGGACATGGGCTGGCGGAACACCATGCCGGGGTTGGTGCCGATGAAGTCGTCGTTGCACACCCACTGCCCGTTCGGGAGGTTGACCACCAGCGTCACGTCCCAGCGCGACTGCGCCGCGATGTAGAGCGGCAGCCCGCCGCCCGCCTGGTAGTTCAGCCGCACATCCGGCGCCTGGGCGATCGAACCGACGCAGCCCGCGCCGCCAATCCGCTCGGCCGGGATGTTGCCGCCGGCGGTGACGTTGATGACATAGGGGTCGGGCTGGAAGTTGAAGCGCAGGTTGTAGGTGCCGAAAGAGGGGCGGAGCTGCCAGTTCTGCGCCGCCACGCCGCCGGCGCCGAGCACGAGCAGCGCCGTCGCGGCCATCAGGATCCGTCTCGAAAACATTGCCCCCCTCCGCAAATGTGGCAAGGCGGATCATTCCGCCTTCCGGGCCGTCGCGCAACCTTCCGCCGGTTGCAGCGCCGCGCCGCCCTCCCACTGCGGCGTGCGCGCCACAAGGCGGGGATGCGGGCCATCCTCCAGGACATGGGCGGCGAGGATCGCCTCCCGCACCCGCGCGCGCACCACCTTGCCCTGCGCGTTGCGCGGCAGTTCCGCCAGGGCGAGCCAGGCGCGCGGGCGCTTGGGCCGGGCGAGGGCGGCGACGCGCGCCTCGGCCTCCGCCACCCAGCCCTCGGGCGGGGCCTCGGCGACGGCGACCACGACCTCGCCCCAGTAGTCGGACGGGATGCCGAGGACGCAGATCGCCCGCCCGCCGGCCACGCCGTCGAGCGCGGCCTCGACCTCGCCCGGATGGATGCGGTAGCCGCCGGACTTCATCACATCAGCCGCGCGGCCCGACAGGCGCAGCCGCCCGCGCGCGTCGAGCGCGCCGAGATCCCCCGTGCGGTGCCAGGCGCCGGGCGGGCGCGCCGTGAGGCCGGCGGCGGTGATGGTGCCGGCATTCATGTGGCGCGCGCGCAGCCAGATCTCGCCCGTCTCGCCCGGCGGCAGCGCGGCGCCGTCCTCGCCGCGGATGGCGATCTCCACGCCCGGGGCGGGCCAGCCGAGATGGGCGCCGAGGCCGTCATCGGCTTCGGCCATCGCCTCGGCCACCTCCGGGGCTTCGAGGACGGTGATCGGGTTGAAGCATTCGCTCATGCCGTAGGTGACGCGCACCACCGGGCCGAAGGCTTCCGCCGCCTGCCGCCACAGCGCGCGGGAGAGGGTCGAGGTGCCGGTGAAGATGCAGCGCACGCCCTCGAATCGCCGGCCCGGAAACAGCGCGAGGATCTTCGCGAGCACGGTCGGCGGCGCGAAGACCGCCGAGGGCCGCGCCGCGAGGACCGGCTCCACCGCATCGGCCCGCACGCCGTCCTGCAGCACCACCTCCCCGCCCTGTTCGAGCCAGGCGGCGGTGAGGAGGGAGGCGCCGTGGACATAGGGCGTCATCAGCAGGACGCGGTCGCCGCGCCCGGGTGTGAAGGGCAGCACCGCGCGCTGCAGCAGGTGGGCCGTCCAGCGCCCGCCATGGGTGTGCAGGATGGCCTTGGGCCGGCCGGTGGTGCCGGAGGTGAAGATGATGCGCCCCCAGGCCTCGGCGGGCACCGGCGGCAGGGCCTTGGCGGCGGGATCGGGCGCGATGTCCTCGAGCGGCCAGGGATCGAGCCCGAGTGCCGCGAGCCGCGCCGCCTGCGCGCGCGGCGCGACGATGCGGCGGAAGCCCGCCAGCTGCGCGAACCAGAGGATCTCCTCGTCCGTCGAGTTGGCGTTGATGGGCACCTCCGCCGCGCCGGAGACGGTGACGCCAAGGCTGACCCAGGGCGCCTCGATGCCGTTGGGCACCAGCGTCGCCACCGGCGCGCCCGGCACGATGCCCGCCTCGCGCAGCCGCCGCGCGAGCCCATGGGCGCGCGCCGCGAGCGCGGCATAGGACAGGGTGGCGCGCCCGTCTGTGACCGCGACGCGCGCGGCGAAGCGCGCGGCGAGGGTGAGAAGGTCGTTGGACCAGGCGATTCCGTCCCGCATGGACGCGAGGTTCGCGGGCGGGGCGGCTGGCGTCAAACCGCGGGGCTTGATCGGCGCGCGCTTCGCGTGCCGGATGCGCGCAAGCACGCAAGAGGACGCGCCATGGACCCGCTTCGCCACCCCAGCCTGCCCGAGGGCATCCGCAGCCGCATGGTCGAGGGGATCAACGGCCTGGCCATGCATGTCCTGGAGGCGGGCGAGGCGGGCCGGCCCGCTCTGCTGCTGCTGCACGGCTTCCCCGAGCTCGCCTATTCCTGGCGCAAGGTGATGCTGCCGCTCGCGGAGATGGGTTTTCACGTCGTCGCGCCCGACCAGCGCGGCTATGGCCGCACCACGGGCTGGGACGACGCCTATGACGCCGACCTCAGGCCCTTCGCGATGCTGAACCTGGTGCGCGACCAGCTCGCGCTGCTGCGCGCGCTCGGCATCGCGGCGGTGCATGCGGTGATCGGGCACGATTTCGGCTCGCCCGTCGCGGCGCATTGCGCGCTGGTGCGGCCCGACGTGTTCCGCCGCGTCGCGCTGATGAGCGCGCCCTTCCCCGGCCCGCCCGGCCTCGGCACCAGCATGAGCGCGCCGGCGCGCGACATCGCCGCCGACCTCGCCGCGCTGCCGCGCCCGCGCAAGCACTACCACTGGTACTACGCGACGCGGCAGGCCAATGCCGACCTGATGACCTGCCCGGAAGGGCTGCACGCCTTCTTCCGCGCCTACTACCACCACAAGTCCGGCGACTGGCCGGGCAACGACGTCCATCCGCTGCAGGGCTGGACGGCGGAGGAGCTCGCGAAGCTGCCGACCTACTACGTGATGGACCTGCACGAGACGATGCCGCAGACCGTCGCGCACGAGATGCCCTCGCCGGAGCAGATCGCCGCCTGCGCCTGGATGACCGAGGCCGAGATGGCGGTCTATGCGCAGGAATACGGGCGCAGCGGCTTCCAGGGCGGGCTGAACGGCTACCGCACGCGCTTCACCGGCACCAACATGGAGATGGAAGCCTTCGCCGGCGCGCGCATCGCGGTGCCGGCCTGCTTCATCGGCGGCGCGCGCGACTGGGGCGTGCAGCAGGTGCCCGGCGCGCTGCGGAAGATGGAGACGGTCGCGACCGCGGACTGGCGCGGCACGCATCTGGTGCCCGGCGCGGGCCACTGGGTGCAGCAGGAACGGCCGGCCGAGACGCTCGCGGCGCTGCGGGAGTTCCTGCGCTAGCCGCGCCTTGGCGGCCCCGCGAATCGGCGGCACAGTCGCGCCGGATCCGATGGGCAACCTCGCCGACATCCTCGACTTCGACCCGGCGGAGGGGCCGCCGAGCGAGCGCATGCTGCAGATCCTCACCGAGGCCTGCCGGCTCTTCGCCACGCGCGGCTTCGACGGCGTCTCGGTGCGCGACATCGCCGAGGAATGCGGGATCTCGAAGGCGACGCTGTACCACTACTTCCCCGACAAGGACGCGATCCTGCGCCCGCTCGTGCTCGGCATCACGCGCGCGCTGCACCTGCATGTCGCCGCCGCCTTGCCGCAGGATGCCGGGCCGGTGGAGCGCCTGCGCGTCTTCATGACCGAAAGCGTGCGCTTCTTCGAGCAGCACCGCTGGGCCTACATCGTCTCCTCCACCGTGTTCTGGACCGACCCGAAGCTCCGCCACCGCCGCCAGCGCATCGAGTGGCGCGACCGGCACGAGGCGCTGCTGCGCGGCATCCTGGCCGATGGCGTCGAGGCGGGGGTGTTCCGCATCGCTGATATCGGCATGGCCGGGCGGCTCATCTTCGGTGCGCTGAACTGGATGCCGAAGTGGTTCGACCCCAAGGGGCCGCTCTCGGGCACCGAGATCGCGGAACGCTTCCTCGCCATGCTGCTCGACGGTCTCTCCCCGCGCTGAGGCGGGGCGCCTCGACGCGCGGCGCGGGCTGGGCTAGGCGGCGGCATCGCCGCGGAAGGAGGGGCAGGAGATGACCAGCAGGACCGCGCTCGTGGTGAGCGCCCATTCGGCCGATTTCGTCTGGCGCTGCGGCGGCGCGATCGCGCTGCACGCCGCGAAGGGCTTCGAGGTGACGGTGATCTGCCTCTCCTACGGGGAGCGCGGCGAATCCGCGAAGCTCTGGCGGCAGGCGGGCATGACGCTCGAGCGCGTGAAGGCCGCGCGCGAGGCGGAGGCGAAGAAGGCCGCCGCCGTGCTCGGCGTGCACGACATCCAGTTCTGGGATCTCGGCGACTATCCCATCAACCTCACGGAGCAGGCCTTCTTCCGGCTGGTGGATGTCTATCGCGCCATCCATCCCGCCTTCATGCTGACCCACAGCAAGGAGGACCTCTACAACCACGACCACCCGGCGGTTTCGGCCTGGGCGCAGAATGCGCGCATCACCGCGCAGGCGCATGGGCACAATCCCGGGCAGAAGGTGCTCGGCGCGCCACCCGTCTTCCTGTTCGAGCCGCACCAGCCCGAACAGTGCAACTGGAAGCCCGACGTCCTGCTCGACATCGGGCCGGTCTGGGAGAAGAAGCGCGCCGCGATCGAATGCATGGAGGGGCAGGAGCACCTCTGGGAATACTACACCCGCGTCGCCCAGCAGCGCGGCGCGCAGGCGGCCCGCAATTCCGACAAGAAGATCGTGTGGGGGGAGGGCTACCAGTCCGTCTTCCCGCATGTGGTCGAGAGCCTCGCGTGAGGCTTTCCGCCGCGCTCGGGCGCTACCCGCATACGGCCGCGCTGCTCGACGGGCGCGTCGCCTCGCCGCTGGTGGCGCTCGACATCCAGGAGGTGAAGCCGATCAGCCGGGCCTTCGCGCCGATGGTGCGCGAGGGACGCTACGACGTCAGCGAGATGGCGATCGCCACCTTCCTGATGGCGAAGGCCTGGGGCAAGCCGCTGGTGCTGCTGCCGGTCTGCGTCGCGGCGCGCTTCCAGGAGGCCGCGCTGCTGTGCCGCGCCGGCAGCGCCATCAGCGGGCCGGAGGACCTGCGCGGCAAGCGCGTCGGCGTGCGCGCCTATTCGCAGACCACCGGGCTGTGGCTGCGCGGCCGCATGGCCGAGGCGCATGGCGTGCGGCCGGAGGAGATCGCCTGGGTCACCTTCGAGGACGCGCATGTCGCGGAATATCGCGACCCGCCCTTCGTCGAACGCGCCGCGCCGGGGCAGGAGATGCTCGCGATGCTGAAGGCGGGCGCGCTGGATGCCGCGGTCTTCGGCAACGACACGCCGGCCGATCCCGCCCTGCGCACGGTGTTTCCCGACCCCGATGCGGCGGGGCGCGCCTTCCTCGCCGCGCATGGCTTCGTGCCGGTGAACCATCTCGTGGTGGTGCGGCAGTCCCTCGCGCGCGAGGCGCCGGAGGTGGTCGCGGAGATCGTGCGGATGCTGCGCGAGGCCGCCGGCGAAGCGGCGCTACCGCAGGGGCGCGCGGCGCTCTCGCCGGCGATCGATCTCGCGGCGCGCTACGCGCTGGACCAGGGGCTGCTGCCGCGCGGGATGGGGCTCGAGGAAGCCTGGGATGGGCTGCCGCCCGGCATCGGCTGATCAGCCGATCGCGCCGGCGGCGCGCAGCGCGGCGATGCGCGCCTCGTCGAAGCCGGCGCGGCGCAGGGCTTCCTCCGTCGCCTCGCCCATCGCGGGGGCGGCGACGGCAGGCGGCAGGGCGCCGTTGACGCGCACCGGGCCGCGCAGCATCCGCACCGGCGCGCCGCCCTCGCGGCGGGCGAAATCGGCGATGGCGCCGCGCTCGGCGACGAAGGGGTTCTCCATCGCCTGCGCCACGTCGAGCACGGGTGCCGCGGGCACCACGCCCTGCAGGATCGCGAGCCATTCGGCGGTGGTGCGGGCGGAGAAGGCCTCGTCCATCAGCACCGTCAGCTCGTCACGATGCGCGAGCCGGCCGGCGAAGTCGGCGAAGCGCGGGTCGGTCGCCCATTCCGGCCGGCCGAGGCGCTCGGCCAGCAGCGGCCAGAATTTCTGCTTGTTGCACATGATGAAGATCCAGCCGTCCCGCGTGCGGTAGAGCTGGGTGGGGCCGAGCGAGGGATGCGCGCCGCGCTTCTCCCGCCCCTGGGTGTAGCCGGCATTGGCGTGCCAGGCGGCGAGGTAGGTCAGGTTGTGCAGCGCGGTGTCGAACAGGCTCACGTCCATGTCCGCCCCGCGCCCGGTCGCGCGCGCGCCGAGCACGCCCGAGACCAGCGCGAAGGCCGCCATCAGCCCGGTCATCATGTCCACGACCGAAAGTCCGAAGCGCGTCGGCGGGCCGTCCGGCTCGCCGGTCACGGCGAGGTATCCGGCCTCGGCCTGCATCAGGTAGTCGTAGCCGGGCCAGGCCTTGCGCGAGCCCTCGCGGCCATAGGCGGACAGGTGCGCGCAGACGATGGCGGGGTTGACCTCCTTCAGCGCCTCGTAGGTGACGCCGAGGCGCTCGGCCTGGTCGCCGCGCAGGTTGTCGAGCACCGCATCGGCGCCGCGGGCGAGCTCGCGGAAGGCCGCGCGCCCCTCCGGATGCTTGAGGTCGAGCGCCACCGAGCGCTTGTTGCGGTTGAAGGCGTGGAAGAAGTGCGAATCGCCGGGGCCGAAGAAATGCGGCCCGACATGGCGGCCGACATCGCCGCCCTCGCGCGGGTTCTCGATCTTGAACACCTCGGCGCCGAGATCGGCGAGCAGCATCGAGCCGAACGGCCCCGCGCCATACTGCTCCACGGCCAGCACCGTCAGGCCCGCGAGCGGTGCGGCCATGGCTCAGCCCTCCCCCACCAGGCGCTTGGCGATCACGAGGCGCTGGATCTCGTTCGTGCCTTCCCCGATCACCAGCAGCGGCGCGTCGCGGTAGAGCCGCTCGACCACGTATTCCTTCGAATAGCCGTAGCCGCCGTGGATGCGCATCGCCTCCAGGCTGTTCTCCACCGCGGCCTCGGTGGCGAACAGCTTCGCCATCCCCGCCTCGAGGTCCGACCGCGCGCCGGAGGCGAGCATGCGCGCGGCCTTCTCCGTCAGCAGCCGCGCGGCCTCGGTGCGCGTGGCCATGTCGGCGAGCTTCATGGCGATGGCCTGGTGCTCGGCGATCGGCCGGCCGAAGGTCCGGCGCGTCTTCGCATAGGCGAGCGCCTCGTCCAGCGCGCGCTGCGCGATCCCCACCCCGCGCGCGGCGACGTTGACGCGGCCGAGCTCGAGTCCCGTCAGCGCGCAGGCGAGGCCCCGCCCCTCCACCCCGCCGATCAGGCGGTCCGCCGGCACGCGGTAGTCGGTGAAGACGAGCTCGGCGGAATCGAGGCCCTTGTAACCGAGCTTCTCGAGCCTGCGGCCCACCGTGAAGCCTGGCCCCTTCTCGGCCAGCAGCATGGAGATGTGCTGCGCCTCGCGGCTGCCGGCCGGGCCGGTCTTGACCAGCAGCGCGTAGCAGGAGCCCTCGATGCCGTTGCTGATCCAGGTCTTGGTGCCGTTGACCACGTAGTGGTCGCCATCCCTGCGCGCGGTCGTGCGGATGGCGCGCAGGTCGGTGCCGCAATCGGGCTCCGTCAGCGCGAGGCCGCCGCGCAGCTCGCCGGTGGCGAAGCGCGGCAGGAAGGCGCGCTTCTGCGCCTCCGTGCCCAGGCGTTCGGTGATCCAGGCCATGATCAGGTGGGAGTTGAAGATGCCCGAGAGCGACATCCACTCCGCCGCCACCCGCTCGACGATGCGGGCATAGGTGACGGGCGAGAGGCCGAGCCCGCCATGCTCCGCCCCGATCGTCGCGCCGAACAGGCCGAGCGCCTTCATCCCCTCGACCAGCGCATGGGGGTATTCGTCGGCGTGTTCGAGGCGCATCGCCACAGGCCGCACCTCGCGCGCGAGGAAGCGGTCCACCGCGTCGAGAATGGCGTCGTCGTCGGTCTCGCTCATGCGGCAGGCCGCTTCGGCATCAGGCTCGCGCGCTCGAAGGTCAGGAAGACGGTGCCGTCCTGCTTGAAGCCCTCGGTGCGGGTCGTGACCACGCCCTGGCCCGGGCGCGAGCGGCTTTCGCGCACGGCGAGGATCTCGGTGCGCGCATAGAGCGTGTCGCCGGGAAAGACGGGCGCGGTGAGCTGCACCTCCTTCCAGCCGAGATTGGCGATGGCGTTGAGGCTGATGTCGGCGACCGTCATGCCGGTGACGATGGCCAACGTCAGCGTCGAGTTCACCAGCGGCCTGCCGAACTCGCTGGTCGCGGCGAAGGCCGCGTCGCAGTGCAGCGGGTGCTGGTTCATGGTCAGCAGGCTGAAATGGATGTTGTCGGCCTCGGTCACGGTGCGGCCGGGCCAATGGGCGATCACCTCGCCCACGCGGAAATCCTCGAGGAAACGACCGCGCTGCGGCGCTGCGGTCATGGAACGCCCCTCCTGGCACTGGCTGGAGGCAGGATGGCGGCGCACGCCGCGGGGCGTCAATGCGCCGCCCCGCATTCCAAGCGCGCGGGGCGCGGCCGATCCCGCCCTGATCGGCCGCGCGGCCCGGCCTAGCCGCGCGTCGCCTCGTAGCGCGCCTTGGTCTCGGCATTGGGCGGGTAGAGGCCGGGCAGCGGCACGCCCTTCTCCACCTCGGTCATGATCCAGGCTTCCAGGCGCTCCTGCTCGACCGCGGCCTCGACCACCGCATCGAGCATCGCCTGCGGGATGACCACCGCGCCGTCGGCATCGGCCACGATGATGTCGCCGGGCACGACGGTGACGCCGCCGCAGCCGATCGTCTCCTCCCAGCCCACGAAGTTCAGCGCGGCGACCGAGGCGGGGGCGACGTAACCCTGGCAGAACACCGGCAGGCCGGTGCCGATCACGCCCGCGCCGTCGCGCACCATCCCGTCGGTCACGAGGCCGGCGACACCCTTCTTCGCCATGCGCGCGCAGAGGATGTCGCCGAAGATGCCCGCCGCGGTGTTGCCCATGGCGTCGACCACCGCGACGCAGCCCTCGGGCATCGCCTCGATGGCCGCGCGCGTGCTGCGCGGGGAGGACCAGGAATCGACGGTCGCGAGATCCTCCCGCGTCGGGGTGAAGCGGAGCGTGAAGGCCGGGCCGACGATGCGCTTCGTGTTGCCGGGCACGATCGGGCGCGAGCCCGCGATGTAGCAGAACCGAACGCCCTTCTTGAGCAGCACGGTGGTCAGCGTGGCGGTGGTGACGCCTTCGAGGGCGGTCTTCTGGGCGGGGGTGATCGGCATGGAACGTCTCCGGATGGGATGGCGCGTGCATCGCAGGGGGGCGGCGGGGCCGCAAGGGGGGGTGACGGAGCGTGCGCCAGATCATGGCGCAGGCGGCTGCGTCGCCCGAAGCTGATCGGGTTGCGGCCGCGGCCAGCGCGGCGGCCGCCCGGCATCCGGGGTGGAGGAGACGCGCCATGCGGGTCGGGTTCGGCGGCGGGTCCGCCTTCAACCGCGCTTCGCCATCGAGCCATGCGTGCTGCGTCGCGCGGATCGTCGCCGACTATGTCACACCCTGCCCCTTCCGGCCTGTCCGCATCCTCGATGTCGGCGGGACGGCGCGGGGCTTCGCGGCCGCGGGCGCGGACGCCCTTCCGGCCGATGCGGTGGTGGTGATCGCCAACCCCGAGCAGGGGGTGGGCGCGGACTACGCCTATGTCTCGGACATACCGGCAGGGGTGGAGGGGTTCGACCTCGCCATGCTGTTCGGCGTGATGATGTATCTCCCGCCCGAGCCGTTGCTCGGCCTGTTCGGCGACATCAGGCGGCGCCTGCGGGGCCACGGGACGTTGCTGGTGGCCGAGCCCGACCCGGAAGGGGTGATCGGGCGCGTCGAGGTGGTTGCCAAGACGGTCTATTCGGCCGTGAAGAGCCTGTGGAGCCCGACGGAGTTCCACTTCCATACCGCCGGCGATGCGCGACGGATGCTGCGCGAGGCCGGCTTTGCGCGCATCGAGGACCGGCCGGACCTGACGCCGAATGCGATGGAGGTGTGGCCGCCGCCGATTCCGCCCTATTTCGTCATCGCCGCGGGGGTGTAGGGAAGAAGACGGTCGGGTGGGATGACCCGGCCGGATGCGCGGCTTCGCAAAGCGTCGGCCCTCGGCCGGTTGATGCCCGGTCGGCGGATTCGCGCAGCGGTTCGCCCCGATCCCGCGCCGAGCCGGGCGGGCGGAGGCGTTGCGCGGCGAGGGAAGGCGGACGGCAAGGCCGCGGGCCGGGCCGGGACGGTCATCCTCCGCGGGGACCGGGCCGGCGGGCATGGCGGCGCAGCGCGCCACACGGAGGCGGTGTGATGAACCCTGAAACCGATGGGCTGCCGCTGGCGATGCTGCTGATGATGAGCGTCACCGCCGCGCTGACGGCGCCGACGAACATCCTGGGCGGCCTGGTGCTGGGATGGCTATGCCGCGGCTGGTGGCAGGTGGTGCTGGCGGCGGTGGTGATGCATGGCGTGCTGGTGGCCACGACGCTGCCGGGCGGCATGCTGGAGCACACACCGCTGGTCCGGCTGGCGCTGCTCGCCGGCCTTGCCGGGCCGCTCGCCTGGTGCGCGGCGGGCTTCGCCCTGCGCCGGCATGTCGTCACGCCCGGCAGCACGGCGGAGCGGGCGGCGAGCGCCTTCGCCGGGCTGGTGCTGGGCGGCGTGGCGGGCGCGGTGATCGGGCTCGGGCTTGGCGAGCTCTACGTGACCATGGCCCGCGTCAGCACGCTCGAAGGCGCCGCCGGCTATGCCATGTTCTTCCTCTTCCTGCTGCCGGGGATCGGCATCGGCGCGGTGCTCGGCGCCGTGCTCGGCTGGCGATGGTCGCGGCCGCGCGCGGCGGGCTGACGCGCCCGCGGGTATGGCGCGCGGGGCTGGTGGGGCGGCCGCGCGCGGAACCGAAGCCTGATGCCCTGCGGACAAAGGATCGGCCTTTGTCCGCAGGGCATCAGCCCGCGACCGATCCGGGGTCGCAATTCGCGCCGCAGACCACCACGCCCACCCGCGCGCCGGCGGGCGGCGTCCAGGAGCCGGAGAGCACCGCGGCGAGCGCGGCGGCCCCGCCGGGCTCGGCGGCGATGCGCAGGCGGTCCCACAGCCAGCGCTGGGCGGTGCGGATCGCCTCGTCGGCCAGCGCGACGGCACGGCCGCCCTGTTCCATCATGACGGCGAAGGCGAGGTCGCCGACGCGCCGCGCGCCCAGGCTGTCGGCGGCGATGCCGCCGGCGGGCACGTCGGTCGGCTGGCCCATCAGCCCCGCGACCATCAGCGTAGGGCATTGCTCGGGCTCGGCGATGACCATGCCCACCCGCCCGTCATACCAGGAGGCGATGCCGCCATAGAGGCCGCCGCCGCCCGCCGCGACCACGACATGGGTGAGTTCCGGCGCATCCTCCTCGAGCTCCATGCCGATGGTGCCCTGGCCGGCGAGGATCTCCGGCTGGTCGTAGGCATGGACGATGAGGGCGCCGGTCTCGGCGGCGCGGGCCTCGCTCGCCTCGCGGGCCTGGTCGTAGGCGGCGCCGCCGACCGTCAGCGTGGCGCCGGTGGCGGCGATGCGCGCCCGCTTGGCCTCGGGCGTGATCTCGGGGACGAAGATCTCGGCCCGGATGCCGAGGCTGCGGGCGGCATGGGCGACGGCCAGGCCGTGGTTGCCGCCCGAGGCCGCCACCACCCCGGCCTCCGGCACCGCGGCCGAGAGCATGCGGTTGAAGGCGCCGCGCGGCTTGAAGGATCCGGTGACCTGCAGATGCTCGAGCTTGAGCACCAGCGGATGCTCGAGCCCCGTCTCGGCGGGCGCGAGGCGGATGACGGGGGTGCGGCGGATATGCGGGGCGATCCGCCCGGCGGCGGCGCGAATCTCGTCCTGGGTCGGCATGGGGGCGGAAGGTGGCACCCCCGGGCCGGGTGGGCAACGGCCGGGCGCGGCGCTTTCCCCGCTGCCCCATTTCTGCCATGGTCCGCCGCGTCTTGAGGGAACGGCCTCGCTGGGAATGCAGGTCCATGGGAGTTGCGCCGCCCGGGACGGGTCGGCCGTGCTGATCCTCGGCCCGCCGGGCGCCGGGAAATCCGACCTGTTGCTGCGGCTGATCGGCCGCGGCTGGTCGCTCGTGGCCGATGACCAGGTGGTGCTGGACGGCCTCGCGGTCGCACCCGACCCGGCGCTCGCGGGCATGATCGAGGTGCGCGGCCTCGGCATCTTCGAGGGTGTGGCGGTGGCGCGGGAGGCGCGGCTGGCGCTCGTGGTCGAACTCGTCCCGCCCGGCGCGGTGGCGCGGCTGCCCGAACCCGCCTGCTGGGCGCCGGCGGGCGTTCCGCGCGTGGCGCTCGCGGCCTTCGAGGCTTCGGCCTGCGACAAGGTGGCCTGGGCGCTCGATGCCGCGCTTGGCCGCGCGGCGCAGCGCGCCGGGGCCTTCGCGGCATGAGCGCGGCCGCACCCGTGGCGCGGCGGCAGGTGGTGCTGGTGACCGGCCTCTCGGGCGCGGGCAAGGCCTCGATCCTGAGGGTGCTCGAGGATCTCTCCTACGAGACGGTGGACAACCCGCCGCTCGGCATCCTGGAGGCGCTGGTCGGAGACGGGCGCGAGCCGCTGGCCGCCGGGGTGGACAGCCGCACCCGGGATTTCGAGCCGGGCGCGGCCATCCGGCTGCTGGAAGGGCTGCGCCAGCGAGCCGACATCGCGGTGACGCTGGTCTTCGCCACCGCCGAGGAGGACGTGCTGCTGCGCCGCTTCACCGAGACGCGGCGGCGGCACCCGCTGGCGCCGGGCGGCCCCTTCGGCGCCAGCGTGTCGGAGGGCATCGCGCGGGAGGCGGCGCTGATGGCCCCGCTGCGCGAAGCCGCGGACATGGTGGTGGACACCTCCGACCTGCCGCTGCCGGAGCTGCGGCGGATGATCGAGCGGCGCTTCGGGATCGAGGGCGCGGCGGGGATGGGCGTCTCGGTCGTGTCCTTCTCCTATGCCCGCGGCCTGCCGCGGGAGGCGGACCTCGTCTTCGACCTGCGCTTCCTGCACAACCCGCACTATGTCGAGGCGCTTCGGCCGCTGACCGGCCGCGATGCGGGCGTTGCCGCCTATGTCGAGGCCGACCCCGACTTCCCCCCCTTCTGGCGCTGCATGACCGGAATGCTGGAACGTCTCTTGCCGCGTTACGTCCAGGAGGGGAAAAAGTATCTCACGATTGCGCTCGGCTGCACCGGCGGCAGGCACCGTTCGGTGCTGGCGGCGGAACGGCTGGCGCACCATCTCCAAACCCAAGGCTGGCGCGTGGAACTGTTCCACCGCGAGCTGATGGCCGGCGCGGCGGGGGCGCGCGCCGCCGGCCGCGAAGCGGGGCGGGAGGCCCTGACGCAGGCATCATGATCGGCATGGTTCTGGTCACCCATGGGCGGCTGGCCGAGGAGCTGCGGCACGCCATGGAACATGTGGTGGGCCCGCAGCAGGCCGTCGCGACGGTGTGCATCGGCCCCGACGACGCGCTCGAGGTGACGCGGGCCGAGATCGGGCGGTCCATCGCCGCGGTGGACCAGGGCGACGGCGTGGTGGTGCTGACCGACATGTTCGGCGGCACGCCCTCCAACCTCGCGATGCAGATGGCGACGGGGGACCGGCCGGTGGAGGTGCTGGCCGGGGTCAACCTGCCGCTGCTGGTCAAGCTCGCCAAGCTGCGCGGCACCGAACCGCTCGCGGAAGCGGTGGACCATGCCGTGGCCGCCGGGCGAAAATACATCGCAAGCGGCCGCGAGGTCGCCGCCGGCGCCGCGGTGGTGCCGCCCGCCGCGGGGAGGAGGAACGGCGCTTGAACGAATGGCCCGACGAGCCCGGCGCCAAGGTGGCCGGCGAGGGCGCGCCGGCCGCCCCGGAATGCGGCTGCGACCCCGGGGATTCGGGGATGGTGCTGCGCCGGACGGTGACGATCCGCAATTCCCGCGGGCTGCATGCGCGCGCCGCGGCCAAGCTCGTTTCCACGGCCGAGCGCTTCTCCGCCTGCGTCAATGTCGTGCGCAACGGCGAGAGCGTGCCGGCCTGCTCGATCATGGGGCTGATGATGCTCGGCGCGGGCCAGGGGGCCGAGATCACCATCGAGGCCGAGGGCTGGGACGCCAAGGAGGCGCTCGAGGCTGTCGCCGGCCTGGTCGAGGCCGGCTTCCATGAAGACTGAGGCCGGCAGGACCGAGGCCGCGAAGGGCAAGGGCAAGGCGCGGCCGCGCGAGGTCGCGGTCGCGGGCATCCCCGTCTCCCCCGGGGTTGCGATCGGGCCGGTCTTCGACACCACCGACCCGCCGGCGGAGGCGCCGCGCCGCGCCATCGAGGCCGGCGAGGTCGAGCAGGAGAAGCAGAAGCTCGCCGGCGCCATCGCCTTCTCCCGCAAGCAGGTGGCCAAGCTCAAGACGCGCATCGCCGTGCTGCCCGAGGAGGCGCAGGAGGAGATCGCGCCGCTGCTCGACGCGCATCTGATGATGCTCGGCAATTCGCGCCTGATCCGCGGCGCGCGCAAGCGCATCGAGACCGAGCTGCTGGGCGCCGAGACGGCGGTGGGCGACGAGGCGGAGGCGATCGCCACCGCGATCGTCGCGCTCAAGGACGACGACAAGGCGGGGCTGGCCCGCCGCGCGGGCGAGGTGCGCGACATCGCGCGCCGGCTGGTGCGCAACCTGACCGCCACCCCCTTCCGCAGCCTCAAGGACCTGCCCGAGGGCTGCATCCTGGTGGCCGAGGAACTCACCCCGGCCGATGCCGCGCTGCTCGACCCCGCGCGCGTGGCCGGCGTGGCGACCGAGGAAGGCGGGGCGGACGGGCACACCGCGATCATGCTGCGCGCGCTCGGGATCCCGGCCGTGCTCGGCGCGCATGGGCTGACCGAGGCGGCGAAGCGCGGCGACCCGGCGGTGCTGGACGGCGCGGCCGGCGTGGTCACGCTGCACCCGAGCGCGGCGACGCTCGCCGCGGCGAAGGACCGCCTCGCCGCCTTCGCGAAGGAACGGGCGAAGCTGTCCAAGCTGCGCCGCCTGCCCGCCGAGACGACCGATGGCGAGCAGGTGGAGCTGCAGGCCAATCTCGAGATCCCGCAGGAACTGCCGCTGATCGCCCAGGCCGGCGCGATGGGCATCGGCCTGCTGCGCACCGAGTTCCTGTTCATGAACCGCGAGGACCTGCCGGACGAGGAAGCGCAGGTCGAGGCCTACACCCAGATCGTCGAGGCGATGGAAGGCCAGCCCGTGACCATCCGCGTGCTCGACTGGGGCGGCGAGAAGGACATGGAGGCGCTGGCCGAGGGCGTGGCGCCGGTCCATGCCGGGGGCAATCCGGCACTCGGGCTGCGTGGCTTGCGGATGCTGCTGAAGCGGCCCGAGCTGCTCGAGGTGCAGTTCGCCGCCGTGCTGCGCGTCGCCGCCGCCGCGGGGGATGGCGACGTGCGACTGCTGCTGCCGATGGTGACGGTGCCCGAGGAGGTGCGCGCCGCGCGCGAGATCTACGAGCGCGTCGCGCGGCGCCTGCGCCGGCGCGGGGAAAAGCTGCCCGAGAAGCTGCCGCTGCTCGGCGCGATGATCGAGACGCCGGGCGCGGCGCTGGCCGCCGACGCGATCGCGCTGGAGGCGGATTTCTTCGCCATCGGCACCAACGACCTCGCGATGTACACGCTCGCGGTGGACCGCGGGGAGGCGGAGGTCGCGCATCTCTACGACCCGCTGCACCCGGCCGTGCTGCGGCTGGTGCAGTTCGCGACCGAGGCCGCGCTCCGGCTGCGCATGCCCGTCTCGGTCTGCGGGGAGATGGCGGGCAATCCGCAGCTCACGCCGCTGCTGCTCGGCATCGGGCTGCGCACCTTCTCCATGAACGCGAGCGCCATCCCGCGCGTGAAGCAGGCGGTGCGCGCGCTCGACATCGGCGATTGCGCGCGTTTCGCGCGGCGGGTGATGGAGCAGTCCGACCCGGCGCGCATCCGCGAGCTGGTGGCGGGCTTCGCGGAAGGCGTGACGGAGCGGGCCTAGGCCGCACCGCGGCCCGCGAGCGGGCGCCGCATTCCGGCCCCCTTCCCGCGCCGGGGAAGACACGCGCCGGGCGCAGCGTTCTCCTCCGCACGGAGGAGATACCCGCCATGAGCCCCTTCCCACGCCTCGTGATCCTGGCCACCGCGATGATCCTGGCGCCGCCACCGGCCGTGGCGGGCAGCCAGTCCTCGGATTCCTCCTCGAACTGCTCGAACGGGCGCTGCACCCGGGTGGACCGCTACACCGTCGAGGACCGCCACGGGCGGCGCGGCTGGGTGCGGGAACAGCGCTGGCGCGAGGATGGGTGGCGGCCGCCCTCGCTGCGCGGCTGGGAATGGCACGAGCCGCGCAGCCGCGGCTGGCGGCGCTGGCGCGAGGATGACTGACGCCTGCGGTCGCGCCCGCCGGAACGGAAGCGCGCGCAGCGGGCGGCGATGCGGCCGGTCCCTGCTCCGCCGGCCATGAGAGCCGCCGCGCTCGTCCCTCGCGCCGCTGCGAAACGCTTCATGTCGGCCCGGCCCCGGGCGCGCCATGCCATGCGGGCGCCATGGTTGCGCCCCGCCCTCGCCCGATGCGCGGGCAAGGCTGACCATGCCGAAGGAACAGGACCGCCATGCGCTCGATCCGCCGCGCCGCCGTGACCGGACTTTTCGCCATGTGGCTGGCGCCGCTGCCGGCGCCCGCCGCCGACGCCGGCGGGGTCTGCTGCAGCGATCGCGCGCCCCGGGCCGAGCGGGCCGTCGCGGAGCGCGTGCGCGAGGGGCAGGACGAGGCCAGCCGGGACACGCGCGAGGAGGGCTGAGCGCCTTCCGGCGCCGCCCGGGCGCATAAAGATATCCTTATGAGTCGCGGTAGTCTCTGGCCTCGGCCGGAGCGGCGTGCTACCCGCCCGCCCATCCCATGGGTGAGAGAGTGAGAGAGCGCATGTCCGCTGCCGCCGCCGACTACGTCGTGAAGGATCTGTCCCTGGCCGGCTGGGGCCGGAAGGAAATCTCGATGGCCGAGGACGAGATGCCCGGCCTGATGGCGGTGCGCGCCGAATACGGCCCCTCGCAGCCGCTCAAGGGCGCGCGCATCGCTGGCTGCCTGCACATGACCATCCAGACCGCGGTGCTGATCGAGACGCTGAAGCATCTCGGCGCCGATGTCCGCTGGTCGTCCTGCAACATCTTCTCGACCCAGGACCACGCGGCGGCCGCGATCGCGGCGACCGGCACGCCGGTCTTCGCGGTGAAGGGGGAGACGCTGCCGGAATACTGGCAGTACGTGAAGCGCACCCTGGAATGGGGCGATGGCGGCACGCCGAACGTGCTGCTGGATGACGGCGGCGACATGACGCTGCTGGTCCATCTCGGCCTGCGCGCCGAACAGGGCGACACCGCCTTCCTCGACAAGCCGACAAACGAGGAGGAGGAGGTCTTCTTCGCCCTCATCAAGGATTGCCTGAAGACCAAGCCGGGCTGGTTCGCGACGCTGGCGAAGAACATCGTCGGCGTCTCGGAGGAGACGACGACGGGCGTGCACCGCCTCTACACCATGGCGAAGGAGGGCAGGCTGCTCTTCCCCGCCATCAACGTGAACGATTCCGTCACCAAGTCGAAGTTCGACAACCTCTACGGCTGCCGCGAATCGCTGGTGGACGCGATCCGCCGCGGCACCGACGTGATGATGGCCGGCAAGGTCGCGATGGTCTGCGGCTTCGGCGACGTGGGCAAGGGCTCGGCCGCCTCGCTGCGCAATGCCGGCTGCCGCGTGATGGTCAGCGAGGTCGATCCGATCTGCGCGCTGCAGGCAGCGATGGAAGGCTACCAGGTGGTGACGATGGAGCAGGCCGCGCCGGTGGCCGACATCTTCGTCACCGCGACCGGCAATGTGGACGTGATCACCGTGGACCACATGCGCGCGATGAAGCACCGCGCCATCGTGTGCAACATCGGTCACTTCGACAGCGAGATCCAGGTTGCCGCCCTGCGCAACTTCAAGTGGGACAACGTCAAGCCGCAGGTGGACGAGATCGAGTTCCCCGACGGCAAGCGCATCATCCTGCTGAGCGAGGGGCGGCTGGTGAACCTCGGCAATGCGACGGGCCACCCCTCCTTCGTGATGTCGGCCTCCTTCACCAACCAGACGCTCGCGCAGATCGAGCTCTGGACCAACCCGGGCAAGTACGAGAAGAAGGTCTACGTGCTGCCCAAGCACCTGGACGAGAAGGTGGCCTCGCTGCATCTCGCCAAGGTGGGCGCGACGCTGACGAAGATGACCCAGGCGCAGGCGGACTATATCGGCGTCTCGCCGCAGGGGCCGTTCAAGGCGGAGCAGTACCGCTACTGAGGAAGCCGGGGGAGGCGCTCCTCCCCCGCCTTGACCAGGCCGGGATCAGTGCCGGAAGTGGCGCATCCCGGTGAACACCATGGCAAGCCCCGCCTTGTCGGCGGCGGCGATCACCTCGGCGTCGCGCATCGAGCCGCCCGGCTGGATCACCGCCGTCGCCCCGGCCGAGGCCGCGATCTCGAGCCCGTCGGCGAAGGGGAAGAAGGCGTCCGAGGCGACGACGCTGCCATGGGCGAGCGGCTCGGCAAGGCCCGCCGCCTTCGCCGCGGCCTCGGACTTCCAGGCGGCGATGCGGCTGCTCTCCGCCCGGTTCATCTGGCCCGCGCCGATGCCAACGGTCGCGAGGCCCTTGGCATAGACGATCGCATTCGACTTCACGTGCTTGCAGACGCGGAAGGCGAAGAGCAGGTCGGCCATCTCGGCCCGCGAGGGGGCCCGCTGCGTGACGACCTTCAGCGTTTCCTCCGTCACCTGCCCGTCGTCGCGCGACTGCACCAGCAGCCCGCCCGCGACGGATTTCAGCGCACGCCCCGGCGCCGCCGGGTCGGGCAGGCCGCCGGCGAGCAGCAGGCGCAGGTTCTTCTTGCGCGCGAAGATGGCCTTCGCCTCCTCGTCGGCATCGGGGGCGATGACGACCTCGGTGAAGATGGCGGTGATCTTCTCCGCCGCCGCGGCATCGAGCCGGCGGTTGGCCGCGACGATGCCGCCGAAGGCCGAGACGGGGTCGCACAGCAGCGCCTTGTCCCAGGCCTCCGCGAGGCTGCCCGCGATGGCCACGCCGCAGGGATTGGCGTGCTTGACGATCACGATGGCCGGGCGGTCGAACTCGGCCACGCATTCATAGGCGGCGTCGGTGTCGTTGATGTTGTTGTAGGACAGTTCCTTGCCCTGCACCTGCACCGCCGTCGCGACGCCGGGCCGGTTGCTGCCGTCCACGTAGAAGGCGGCGATCTGGTGCGGGTTCTCGCCATAGCGCAGCGACTGGCGGCGGCGGCCATGGACCGGCAGCACGTCGGGCAGCGGGTCGCCCTCGCGCGCGGCAAACCAGGCTGCGATCGCCGCGTCATAGGCCGCGGTGCGGGCATAGGCCGCGGCGGCGAGGCGGCGCCGCGTGCCGAGGCTGACCCCGCCCGTGGCGCGGATCTCATCGCCCACGGTGGCGAAGTGCGCGGCCTCGGTCAGCACCGCGACATGGGCGTGGTTCTTGGCCGCCGAGCGGATCATGGCGGGGCCGCCGATGTCGATGTTCTCGATGCAGTCCTCCTCCGCCGCGCCGGAGGCGACCGTCGCCTCGAAGGGGTAGAGGTTGACCGCCACGAGGTCGATCGGCGCGATGCCGTGCGCCTGCATCTGCGCCAGGTGCCCGGGCAGGTCGCGGCGGCCGAGGATGCCGCCATGGACCTGCGGCACCAGCGTCTTGACGCGGCCGTCCAGGATTTCGGGGAAGCCCGTATGCTCCGAGACGTCCTTCACCGGCACCCCGGCCTCGCGCAGCGCGCGGGCGGTGCCGCCGGTGGAGAGGATCTCGGTCCCCCGCTCCACCAGCAGCCGGCCGAAGGCGACGAGGCCGGTCTTGTCGGAGACGGAGAGGAGGGCGCGGCGGATGGGAAGCAGGTCGGTCATGGCGGCCGGGCCATAGACCCGGACGGCCACCCGCGCAACCGAGGCCCGCGCGCCGCCCCGGCTCAGGCCGGGGCGGTCACCGCGTGCACCGCCTCGGCCAGTTCGCGCACCTGGTCGAGCACCTTGCGCACGGCATCCGGCTTCGCGCGGCCCTGCTCGTCGAGGTTCGCGGCGAGGGTGTCGATCAGCGCCGAGGCCACCACCGCGCCATCGGCGATGCGCGCCGCCTCGGCCGCCTGCTCCGGCGTGCGCACGCCGAAGCCGATCGCGATCGGCAGGGCAGTGTGCCGGCGCACGCGCGGGATGGCGGCGGCCAGCGCCTCGGTCGTCGCGCTGCGCGTGCCGGTTATACCGGTGATGGCGACGTAGTAGACGAAGCCCGTGGTGGCGGCGAGCACGCGGGGCAGGCGCTCCTCGTCGGTGGTCGGCGCCACCAGGCGGATCAGGTCGAGGCCGTTGGCGCGCGCCGCCGGCTCGACCTCGTCGGCCTCCTCGGGCGGCACATCCACGATGATCAGCCCGTCCACGCCCGAGGCCGCGGCGTCCGTGCAGAAGCGCTCCACGCCGTAGGAGAGGATGGGGTTGTAGTAGCCCATCAGGATGATGGGCGTCGCGTCGTCCTCGCGGCGGAAGTCGCGCACCATGGCGAGCGTGCCGGCCAGCGTCGCCCCGGCCTTGAGCGCGCGCTGGCCGGCGCGCTGCACGGTCGGGCCGTCGGCCATGGGGTCGGTGAAGGGCACGCCGATCTCGATCAGGTCGGCGCCGGCGCGCGGGAAGCCGCGCAGCAGCGCCATCGAGGTGGCGGGGTCGGGGTCGTAGGCCTCGAGGAAGGGGATGAAGGCCTTGCGCCCTTCCTGCTTCAGCGCGGCGAAGCGCGCGGCGATCCTGGACATGTGTCTGGGCCCTCAGACGGCGGGCGCCGGCCGTCCGGCCGGCGTGCCCTCGCGCCAGGCACGGGAGCGCCCGGCGCAACGGATGGTCGGGGCGCGGCCGCGCCGTGCGCTCCCGGCCCGCGCGGGGGCGCGGGCCGCATTGCCGGGGCGGCGCGTCACAGCTTCACGCCCAGGTGGCGGGCGACGGTGAAGATGTCCTTGTCGCCGCGGCCGCACATGTTCATCACGATCACCTTGTCGGCGGGCATGGCCGGCGCCTGGCGCATCACATAGGCCAGCGCGTGCGCCGGCTCGAGCGCGGGGATGATCCCTTCCAGGCGCGAGCAGAGCTGGAAGGCGGCCAGCGCCTCGTCGTCCGTCGCGTGCACGTAGTTCACGCGGCCGAGCTCGTGCAGCCAGGCGTGCTCGGGGCCGACACCGGGGTAGTCGAGGCCGGCGCTGATGGAGTGCGCCTCGAGGATCTGGCCGAACTCGTCCTGCAGCAGATAGGTGCGGTTGCCGTGCAGCACGCCGGGCCGGCCCTTGGTCAGGGACGCGGCGTGTTCCTCGGTGTCCACGCCGCGGCCCGCTGCCTCCACGCCGTACATCGCCACGGTTTCGTCGTCGAGGAAGGGGAAGAACAGCCCCATGGCGTTCGAGCCGCCACCGATCGCGGCCACCAGCGCATCCGGCAGCCGGCCCTCGGCCTCCATCATCTGCTCGCGCGCCTCCTCCCCGATCACGGACTGGAAGTCGCGCACCATCGCCGGATAGGGATGCGGGCCGGCGACGGTGCCGATGCAGTAGTAGGTGTCCTGAACGTTCGCGACCCAGTGGCGCAGCGCCTCGTTCATCGCGTCCTTGAGCGTGGCGGCGCCGGAGGTGACGGGCACCACCTCCGCGCCCAGCAGCTTCATGCGGAAGACGTTGGGCTGCTGGCGCTCCACGTCGGTCGCGCCCATGAAGACCGTGCAGGGCAGATCGAACAGCGCGCAGGCGGTGGCGGTGGCCACCCCGTGCTGGCCGGCCCCGGTCTCGGCGATGATGCGCGTCTTGCCCATGCGCTTCGCCAGCAGGATCTGGCCCAGCACCGCGTTGATCTTGTGCGCGCCGGTGTGGTTCAGCTCGTCGCGCTTGAAATAGACCTTGGCTCCCATGCCCGGCGCGGCGGCCTTGCGCAGATGCGCGGTCAGACGCTCGGCGAACCAGAGCGGCGAGGGGCGGCCGACATAGTGCGTGAGAAGCCGGCGCCATTCGGCCTGGAAGGCGGCGTCCTTCTTCGCGGCGTCGTAGGCGCGCTCGACCTCGAGGATCAGCGGCATCAGCGTCTCGGCGACGAAGCGGCCGCCGAAGGGGCCGAAGCGCCCGCGGGCGTCGGGGCCCTGGCGGAGCGAATTGGGCAGGGGCTTGTTCAAGGCGGGCTCTCTCGGCGTTCCCGGGACAAGGCGCCGTTTACCCGAAGGGGGCCGCCGCGGCCAGAGGTGACGCCCGACCGCCTACAGGTCCACCCGGTCGATCGTCCACGCGATCCGAGGGAAGTCCGGCATCTCGCGCCCGTCATCGGCGCCGATCTCGGCCGCGATGGCGCGCTCGAGCTTCGCGCTCATCGCCGCGACCAGCGCGGCGTTGGCGGTCGGGTCAGCCGCCAGGTTGCGCGTCTCCAGCGGGTCCGCCTCCAGGTCGAACAGCTCGACGTCGTTCCAGCGGTACAACTCCTCCAGCGTCTCCGGCCGGTTCCGCCGCGTCGGCGCGAAGTAGCGGGTGAACTTGTACCGCCCGTCAAAGACCGAACGCAGGCTGCCGCGCTTTGTCAGGTCGGGCGCGAAGCCCTGACGGCGGATCTCCTCCTGCGGATCCCTGCCGGCGGCGCGTGCCGCGGCCACCATGCGCCACAGCGCCGCGTCGTTGGTGCTGAGGCCGGAGTAGGTGAACAGCACCGCCTCCCGCAGGGCATGCACCCCCGCGGCCCCGGGGTTCGCGAGCAACGGCGTCAGATCCTTGCCAGGCAGGTCGCGCCCCGCGAGTTCCGGCATGCGCCCTGGCGCCACCCCGGCCATGGCGAGCAGGCTCGGCACCAGATCGATATGCCCGGTCAGCGCGCGACACGCCTGGCCGCCCCTCACGTCGGGATGGGTCACCAGAAGCGGCAGATGGATGCACTCCCGGTACGCGAACGGCCCCTTGCCGTGAAGCCCGTGTGCGCCCGCCATCTCCCCATGGTCGGAGGTGAACATCACCGCCGTGCGGTCGGCGAGGCGCAGCTGGTCAAGTTCCCCCAGCAGCGCCGCAAGCGAGACGTCCACGTGGCGAATGCAGTTGACATAGTAGTCGTGGAAGCGCCGCCAGCGGTCGGGCTCGCGAGGGATGTGGCCGAGCACGATGTCCCACATCGCCTGGAATTCCCCGTGGGCTGCGGGGCGGCCCGGCGCGTCGAAGGGTTCGTGCAGCGTGGCGGGGACCGGCGTGTCCCAGGTGGCGCGGTAGATCGGGTGGTCCGGCGCGCGCTGCGGCGCGCGCATCAAGGTGCCGGTATCCTGCACCGCCTGCCCGGGCAGGTCGGTGTTGAAGTACATCACATCATGCGGGTTCACGAGGCTGACGAAGAGCGCCCAGGGCTGGCCGCGTTCCTGCAGCCCCTGCCCGTGCCGCCGCAGCCAGGTCACGGCGCTGCCGACGATCAGGTGGTCGAAATGATGGCCGCCCAACGCATGGCCGATGACATCGCCGACCCCGTTGTAGTCGGCGAAGCCGTGCGCGTCCATCTCGCGGGTGAAGATTCGCTCGGGCTCCTCGGAATCGAAGCTGTCGTTGAGGTGCCACTTGCCCTTGTAGGCCGTGTAGTAGCCCGCCCGGCGCAGCATGTGCCCGATGGTCGGGATCTCCGCGGGCAGCTTCGACACCCAGGGCACATCGGCATTCTCGAACATTCGGTTGTCCGGGGTTTGCAGCCCGGTCATCAGGACAGCGCGGGAGGAGGTGCACATCACCGCCGGACAGTGGTGGGCATGGAAGGTGACGCCGCCGCGCATCAGCCGCTCATGCCCCGGCAGGGACAGTCCCGCCGGCCAGCGCGGCAGGTAGCGTTCCTGGTCGGTGAAGACGAAGAGCAGGTTCGGCCGCCCGTCCCGCGGCGCCCGCGGCGCGATTCCCGGCGCCGCCGGCGCCTGCGCCCCGGCCTGCCCCGCCGACGTGGCGAGCGCCAGGCCCGCCAGCATGGCCCGGCGCGTGGGGGTGGGCTTCGGGTCTGCAGTCATGGCTGGACGGCCTTTTGCGGGGTCTGTAGAAATTGACGGTATCGTCAATTTGACAGAGGCGCCAGGAAATTTTCCCGTGGCGCCGTCATGGCCGCCGGGGGCGCCACGCAGCATGGCCAGGCCGAAGGCCGCGATGGGGCAGACCAAGCGCGAGCGCACCCGCGCCGCGCTCATCGACGCGGCTCTGCGAGTCTTCGCCCGCATGGGCCCCGACAGCCCTGCCCTCGAGGACATCGCGGCGGAGGCCGGCGTCGCCCGCGGCACGATCTACAACCACTTCGCCACGCGCGAGGCGCTGCTCGTCGCCGTCGCCATCCACGCGGCGGAGGCAATGGAGGCGCGCCTCGCCCCCGACCGCGCTCTGCCCGATCCGGCGGAGCGCCTCGCCCGCGCCGTCCGCTCCTATATCCGCGGCGCGGCGGCGGATCCGGTATGGGGCTGGGCGGTCGTGCGCATGGCCCTCGTCGCCGCCCCGCTGGGGGCTGCGATGCGCGCGAATCTCGCCCGCGACCTCGCCGAGGGGCTTGCCGCAGGCCGCTTCGCCGGCATCACACCGCAGGCGGCGCAGGATCTTGTGCTCGGCGCCGGGCTGATGGGAATGCGTTCAGTTTTGCAGGGAGAAGCCGGTCCAGGCCATGCGGAGGCCATCGCGGCGTTGCTCCTGCGCGCCCTCGGCGTGCCTGATTTCGGGGAGGTGGCGGCGCGGCCGCTGGCACCGGCCGCGCCCACCGACCCATTCAGCGCGGCCGCACGCTGATCACGTGCTGCCGCATGTGGCCGGCCACCTCGCCCACCGCGCGGCCGCGCAGCGCGGCATCGCCCTGCGTCTCGGTGCCGAGGGTGCGGCAGCCCTCCAGGCTGCGGGCGAAGGCGGCGTTGGTCTGCTCGTTCGCGCCGATGCGGAACAGCGAGGCGCCCGAGACGCCCGAGGCGCGTTCGCGCCACAGCCCGTCCGGCCCCTGCTGCCAGACGCAGCGCGTGATGTTCTCCCCCTGCGGGTCGGCGCGCAGCGGCCCGGGCGGGTCGTCGAAGCCGTGGCGGGCGTTCTGGTAGACGCTGACCGAGACGTCCCCGCCCGCGGCGCGGAGGAAGCCGGCGAGGTCGTCGCAGGCCGCCCGGCCGGTGCGGTTGTCGCGGTCGCCCACGATGATGCGGATGGGCCGCCGCGCGGTGTCGCGGTTGCCCGGCCGGTAGGAGCATTCCGGCGCCACCGCCGCGAAGGCGAGGAAGCGCGGCGCATCGGCCGCCCGCCCCTGGGTCGCCCAGGTATGCGCGGCGAGCAGCGCGCCGCCGCCCCCGCCCACGCCGAAGCCCACGAGCCCCGCGCGGCGGCGGTCTATGCGCGGATGCGCCGCCGCGGCGTCGAGCGCGCCATAGGCATCGAGCGCGAAATCGAGCGCGGTGAACCAGGCCCGGCCGGCCGGCGGGCCCGAGGGATCGATGCTGCGCGGCCCGTAATGGTCGAGCACCACCACCGCCGCGCCCATGCCCTTGAGCGCGTTCACATAGTCAGCCAGATGCGCGTCCCGCTTGCCGCGCACGTCGTGGGAGAGGATGACGACAGGCACGCGCTCCGTGCCCTCGGGCAGATGCAGTTCGGCCGCCATGGGCTGGCCGCCGGCGCCGGTATAGGTCAGCGGATCGGGCCGCGGGCCGCCGCCGCAGGCGGCGAGCAGCAGGGCGAGGGCGATCGGCAGCAGGCGCATGGCGGTCCTCCGTCTCGGCGCGTCACGGTCCACCGCTGCGCGGGGCGGCGTCAACGGCCCCGGGGCGGCCGGGAGCCGGCCTCAGGCCGCGCCCTTCGCCGCCGCGACGAAGGCGCGGATCAGCGCGGCATCCTTCACGCCGCGCGCGCGCTCGACGCCGGAGGAGACATCCACCCCCGGCGCGCCGGCGCAGCGGATGGCCTCGGCGACATTGTCCGGCGTCAGCCCGCCGGCGAGCAGCCAGGGCCGCGGGATGGCCCGCCCGGCCAGCAGGCGCCATTCGAAGGGCTGCGCGTTGCCGCCGGGCAGCGGGCCGCCGGGCGGCGGCTTGGCGTCGAACAGGAAGCGGTCGGCCACCGGGGCGAAGGCGGCGACGGCATCGAGGTCGGCGGCGGTGGCAACGCCCAGCGCCTTCATCACCGGCATGCCGAAGCGGGCGCGGATGGCGGCGAGGCGGGCCGGCGTCTCCTCCCCGTGCAGTTGCAGGATGTCGAGCGGGCATTCAGCGAGCGTGGCGGCGAGCGTCTCGTCCGCCGGGTCCACGAAGAGGCCGACGCGCAAGGCCCCCCCGGCATGGCGGGCGGAGAGCGCCCGCGCCTGCGCCGGCTCGACGAAGCGCGGCGAGGGCGGGAAGAAGACGAAGCCGATCAGGTCCGCCCCGGCCGCCACCGCCGCGTCGAAGCCCTCGGCATCGCGGATGCCGCAGATCTTGACCTCGACCGCCACGCGCTCAGCCCGGCAGCGAGGCGGCGATCGCCGCGGCCGCGGCGGCGGGATCGGGCGCGCCGGTGATCGGCCGGCCGATGACGAGCCAGTCCGCACCCGCGGCGACCGCCTCATCCGGGGTGGCGGTGCGCGCCTGGTCGCCGGCCGCGCTGCCGGCCGGGCGCACGCCGGGCACGACCAGCGCCGGGCCGGTCCCGAGCGCCCGGCGCAGCAGCGCCGCCTCCTGCGGGCTACAGACCAGCCCGTCGGCGCCGGCCTCGACCGCCATGCGCGCGAGGCGCAGAACCTGCTCCGCCGGTGCGTCCGGCACGCCGGTTGCGGCAAGGGCTGCGGCGTCCATGCTGGTCAGCACCGTGACGGCGAGCAGCATGGGCCGCTCCGCGCCGGCCTTGCCGGCCTCGGCCCGCGCCGCGGCGATCATCGCCTTCCCGCCCGCGGCGTGCAGCGTGACCATGGCCGGGCGCAGCGGCAGCAGGGAGCGGATGGCCCCGGCGACGGTGTTGGGGATGTCGTGCAGCTTGAGGTCGAGGAAGACGGGCGCGTGCCGCGCCATTGCCGCGACCGCCGGGGGGCCCGCGGCGCAGAACAGCTCGAGCCCCACCTTGAGCACGCCGCAATGCGGCGCGAGGGCGGCGGCGAGCGCGCCGGCCCGCGCCGCATCGCCGGTGTCGAGGGCGGGGATGAGGCGCGCCGCGCCGCCGGCGGGGCGGGGGATCATGTCGCGCGCCCGGCGAGCCGGTCGGCGGCGTCGCTGCGCTCGCGCGCGCGCAGGCCGTCGAGTTCGCGTTCGAGCGATGCGGCCCGGCGCTGGGCGGCGCGCGAGCGGCTGCGCGCGGGCAGGTCCGACAGCCAGACGATCACCGCGCCGAGCAGGAAGCCCGCCGCGGCGGCGAGCAGCACCGCGATGCCGAGCGGCAGATGCAGCGACGGCTCGAAGGGCCAGAGCCGCAGCGCCACCGGATCGCGGTTCGACAGGGCGAACAACGCCACGACCCCGGCGAGGGGCAGGAAGAGAAGCCAGCGCATGGGCGGGGCCTTCAGGCGGCGGTGCTGGCGCGCGCGGCCGCGCGCGGCGGCGGGGCGGTGCGGTTGATGCGCTCGCGCAGTTCCTTGCCCGGCTTGAAGTAGGGAACGGACTTGGCGGTGACGGCCACTGCCTCCCCCGTGCGCGGGTTGCGGCCGGTGCGCGGGTCGCGCGTCTTGGTCGAGAAGGCGCCGAAGCCGCGCAGCTCCACCCGGTCCCCGCGCGCGAGCGCCTCGGTGATCTCGTTGAAGATGGTGGCGACGATCAGCTCGATATCCGGCAGGCGCAGATGCGGGTTCGCCCCGGCGAGATGCGCGATCAGCTCGGACTTCGTCATGGATGGCCTTTCCCTCGCGCGCCCGGGGAACCGCGCGCGGCGCCTTGCCTCATTCAGCGCGAAGGCTGCCAAACGGCGCGGGGGGCGTCAACGCCAAGCCATTCCGAAAAAAGGCTTTTCATCAGGCCCTCGGCGGCGGAGGAAACAAGGCGCTCGGCCACGCCGCGGGTCTGGATGTCGCGCAGCGGCAGGCTCTCGGGCACCTCGCGCTCGGCCGCGAGCCAGGCGCGCGCCTCGCGCTCGCCGCCGATCGCGTCCACCAGCCCGGCCTCGATCGCCTGGCGGCCGGTGAAGACGCGGCCATCCGCCACCTCCTGCGCGCGGGCGGGGTCCATGCGCCGGCCGGCGGCGACCATGGCGACGAACTGGCCGTGCAGGTCGCCGATCACGCGCTGGAGCGCGGCGCGGCCTTCCTCGGTCAGCGGGCGGAAGGGGCTCGGCTGGTCCTTGAGCGGGCCGGTGGTCAGCACCTGCGGGCGGATGCCGGCGCGCTCCATCAGTTCCGAGACCTCGAAGGACTGCATCAGCACGCCGATCGAGCCGGTGACGGTGGATTCCCGCGCGATGACGCGGTGCGCGGGCAGGGCCACCATGTAGCCGGCCGAGGCGGCGGTCGCGCCCATCACCGCGACCACCGGCTTGCGCTCGGCGACACGGGCCAGGGCGGCGTGCAGCGCCTCCCCGCCCGCCATGGTGCCGCCGGGGCTGTTGATGGCGACGATCAGCGCCCGGACCGAGGAATCGCTCGCCGCGCGGTCGAGCGCCTGGAGGACGCGGCGGTCCTCGGCGATGAAGCCCGAGACCGGCAGGCGCAGCACATGCGCCCCGCCGGGGATGGAGTCCTGGCCGCGCAGCGTGGCCAGCAGGGCGATGGCGCCGAAGACCGAGAGGATGGCGAGCCCGCGCCACAGGCCGAGGCGGCGGCGCAGGCGGCGGCGATCGGCGAGGAGGTCGGGTTCGAGCGACATGCCCCCTCAATGGCGATCCGCCCCCGCGCGGGCAAGGGTCCGCGAGGCGTCCCGCCCCCCCAAACGCGAACCCCCGGGGCGTTGCCGCCCCGGGGGTCCGTTCCGTCACGCCCTGCCGGCGCGCGGGCCTTATTCCTCGCCGGCCATCTCGCGGCGGCGGCGGATGGCCGCGCCCAGGATGTCGCCGAGCGAGGCGCCGCTGTCGGCCGAGCCGTATTCGCGCATCGCCTCGCGCTCCTCCTCGATCTCCTTGCCCTTGATGGTCAGGGCGAGGCGACGGGCGGCGCGGTCCACGGCGGTGACGCGGGCGTCCACCTTCTCGCCGATCGCGAACTTGTCGGGGCGCTGGTCGGCGCGGTCACGCGCGAGCTCGGCGCGGCGGATGAAGCCGGTGAGCACGTCGTCCACCTTCACCTCGATGCCGTTCTGCTCGATCTTGGTGACGACGCAGGTGACGATGTCGCCCTTGCGCACGCGGTCGAGCACCTCGGCGGCCGGGTCGGCCTCGAGCTGCTTGATGCCGAGGGAGATGCGCTCCTTCTCGACATCCACGTCGAGGACCTTCGCCTTGACGACCTGGCCCTTGGAGTACTTCTGCATCGCCACCTCGCCCGGCTCGTCCCAGGAGAGGTCGGACATGTGCACCATGCCGTCGATGTCCGGGCCGACGCCGATGAAGAGGCCGAACTCGGTGATGTTGCGGATCTCGCCCTCGATGATCGAGCCGGGCGGGTGGGCCTCCAGGAACAGCTCCCAGGGGTTGCCCTGCGCCTGCTTGAGGCCGAGCGAGATGCGGCGCTTCGGCTCGTCCACGTCGAGGATCATCACGTCCACCTGCTCGGAGGTCGAGACGATCTTGCCCGGATGGACGTTCTTCTTGGTCCAGGACATCTCGCTCACGTGCACGAGGCCCTCGACCCCCGGCTCCAGCTCCACGAAGGCGCCGTAGTCGGTGATGTTGGTCACGCGGCCGGAGAACTTGGCCCCCACCGGGTACTTCAGCGCCACGCCGTCCCACGGGTCGGACATGAGCTGCTTCATGCCGAGGCTGATGCGCTGCGTCTCCGGGTTGAAGCGGATGACCTGCACCTTCACCGGCTGGCCGATGGTCAGCGCCTCGGAGGGGTGGTTGATGCGGCGCCAGGCGATGTCGGTGACGTGCAGCAGCCCGTCCACGCCGCCGAGGTCCACGAAGGCGCCGTAGTCGGTGATGTTCTTCACAACGCCGTCGAGGATCATGCCTTCCTTGAGGCCCTGGATCAGCTCGCTGCGCTGCTCGGCGCGCGTCTCCTCGAGAACGGCGCGGCGGGAGACGACGATGTTGCCGCGCGCGCGATCCATCTTGAGGATCTGGAAGGGCTGCGGCGTGCCCATCAGCGGGCCGACATCGCGCACCGGGCGGATGTCCACCTGGGAGCCGGGCAGGAAGGCCACCGCGCCGCCGAGATCCACCGTGAAGCCGCCCTTGACGCGGCCGAAGATCACGCCGTTGACGCGCTGGTTCGCCTGGAAGGACTTCTCGAGGTTGGTCCAGGCCTCCTCGCGCCGCGCCTTCTCGCGGCTCAGCACGATCGAGCCGTCGCGGTCCTCGTAGCGCTCGACGAAGAGCTCCACCAGGTCGCCGGGCTTCACCTCGGGCTTCTGGCCGGGGGCGGCGAATTCCTTGAGGGGCACGCGCCCCTCGCTCTTGAGGCCGACATCGACGACCGCGACATCGTCATCCACCCGGATGACGCGGCCCGTCACGACGGAGCCGGCGAAGCCGGTGTCGGGGCCGAGTGTGGCATCGAGAAGGGCGGCGAAATCCTCGCTGCCCGCGCGGTCGGCGGTGATGGTGGCCATGCAGTCCTGTGCTTTCCGGTATCGGCCCGCCAGCGCGGCGGGAGATGCGGCCTGCGCGCCCGCCCGAGGCGGGAACGGCTTGATCCGCCGCGCCTGATGCGGCTGCCGGGGCGGATCCGATGGGTGGGCGCGTGACGGTCCGCCCTCTTCCGGCCCCGGCTGGCGGGGCATGAACTTCCGGTCATGGAAGAACCCGGCGCGCATAGGCTCTGGTGGGAAAAGAGTCAAGGGAAAGCGGGCGCGGAGCCTTGATCCGCCGGCGCCCACGGCCCGTGCCGGCGGAACTTCATCGGCCCGTCACCGGACCGCAGCACGACCGCAACGCGGCGCGGCGAGAAGCATCCTATCGCACGGAGACACGAGCATGAACCGCCGCCAGCTTCTCGGCGCCCCGGCCATCGCCTTCGCCGCCGCCCACTGGAACGAGGCCCAGGCGCAGGCAGCGCGCGCCGTCTGCTACAACTGCCCGCCGGAATGGGCCGACTGGGCCGGCGCGCTGCGCGCGATCCGCGGCAGCCTCGGCATCGCCATGCCGCATGACAACAAGAATTCCGGCCAGGCGCTCGCGGCGCTGATCGCCGAACGGGCCCGCCCGGTCGCCGATGTCGCCTACATGGGCGGCAATTTCGGCCCGCGCGCCCGCGCCGAGGGCGTATTCGCCCCCTATCGCCCCGCGCGGATCGAGGAGGTGCCGGCGGACATGCGCGACCCGGACGGCTATTGGTTCGCCATCCATTCCGGCACGCTCGGTCTCTTCGTCAACCGCGGCGCGCTGCGCGGCCGCCCCATGCCGACGGGCTGGCGCGACCTGCTCAAGCCCGAGTACCGCGGCATGGTCGGCTATCTGAACCCGACCTCGGCCGCTGTCGGGCAGGTCGGCATGGTGGCGGTGAATGTCGCCCTCGGCGGCGGCTACTCGGACTTCACGCCGGCCATCGAGTTCTTCAAGGCGCTGCGCGCCAATGGCGCGGTGGTGCCGTTGCAGACCTCCTACGCCCGCGTCGTCTCGGGCGAGATCCCGATCCTCTTCGACTACGACTTCAATGCGATGCGCGCCCAGTTCACCGACGGCGCCGATACGCGCTTCGTGCTGCCGGCGGAGGGTACCGTCTCCTTCCCCTACATCATGGGCCTGGTTGCGAACGGCCCCAATCCGGAGAATGGCCGCCGCGTGCTCGATTGGACGCTCTCGGACGAAGGCCAGCGCATCTGGGCGAACGCCTTCCTGCGCCCCGTGCGGCCCGCCGCCATGCCGGCCGAGACCGCCTCCCGCTTCCTGCCGGCAAGCGAATACGCCCGCGCCCGGGTCATCGACATCGCGGCCATGGTGGCGGCGCAGGAAGGCTTCGTGGCGCGCTATCGCGCGGAGGTCGGCGCCTGAGCCTCCGCCTCGCGCTGCTCGCGCCCGCGCTCGCCGCGCTGCTCGCCTTCTTCCTGCTGCCGCTCGCGCGCCTCGTCGCGGCGGGCTGGGAGAATGGTGGCGCCGTCGGGTATCTCGCGACACTCTCGGAACCGCGCCACCTCGTCGCACTGCGTGACACGGTACTGCTCTCGGCCGCGGTCGCCTTCGTCTCCGTCGCGCTTGCGGCGGTGGTGGGCACCGTGCTCGCGCGGCGCCGCTTCCCCGGGCGCAGGCTGCTGGTCGCGCTGATGACGCTGCCGCTCGCCTTCCCGGGCGTCGTGGTCGGCTTCATGGTCATCCTGCTGGCCGGCCGCCAGGGCGTGATCGGCGGCGCGACCGAGGCGCTGACGGGCGAGCGCCTGGTCTTCGCCTATTCGCTCGCGGGCCTCGCGCTCGGCTATCTCTACTTCTCCCTGCCGCGCTGCGTCGTGACCGTGATGGCCGCGGCCGAAGGGCTCGACCCGGCACTCGAGGAAGCGGCGCGCAGCCTCGGCGCTGGCCCGTGGCGCGTGGTGCGCGACGTGATCCTGCCCGGCCTCGCGCCCGCCCTAGTCGCCTCTGGCGCGATCGTCTTTGCGACCTGCATGGGTGCCCTCGGCACCGCCTTCACCCTGGCGACCGACATCCGCGTGCTGCCCATGGTCATCTATACCGAGTTCACGCTGGCGACGAACTTCGCCACCGCGGCGGCGCTCTCGGTGCTGCTCGGCGTGGTGACCTGGCTGGCGCTCGCAATCGCGCGCATCTTCGGCGGCGGCTCCGTCGCGGCGCAGGCGTGATGCGCCTCCTCGCCGGCCTCGTCACGCTGCTGGTCGCGGCCTTCCTGCTGGTGCCGGTGCTGCTCTCGGCGCTGGCCGGCGTGACGGCGAACTGGTTCCTCGGAATCGCGGGGGGCTTCACCACGCGCTGGATCGAGCGCGTATGGGAACTCTACGCCCACACCATCGCGCTCTCCGCCTGGATCGCCTGCTGCTGCCTGATCGCGACACTGCTGCTCGGCGTCCCCGCCGCCTATGCGCTGGCACGCTCGGAAGGACGCTGGCCGCGGCTGGTCGAGGAGCTCCTCACCCTGCCGCTCGCCGTGCCAGGCCTCGCCACCGCGCTCGGGCTCATCCTGCTGTGGGGCGCGGTCGGCAACATCCGGACGCATTGGGGCTTCGTGCTGATCGGGCATATCGTCTTCACCCTGCCCTTCATGCTGCGGGCCACGCTTGCGGCCATGCGCAGCACTGACCTCGTCACGCTCGAGGAGGCGGCGCGGGCCTGCGGGGCGGGCTTCCGCCAGCGTTTCGTCGGCATCGTGCTGCCGAATGCGCGGCGAGGCATACTGGCCGGCAGCCTGATGGTGGTCGCGCTCTCGCTCGGCGAGTTCAACACGACGCTGCTGCTGGCCACGCCCTTCACGATGACGCTGCCGGTGGGCCTCGCCGATTCCTATGCCTCGATGCGGCTCGAGATCGGCTCGGCCTTCACGCTTGTCTTCCTGCTCCTGGTGGTGCCGCCCATGCTCCTTCTCCAGGCGGTCGCGGACAGGGTCGCGCGATGAGCATCTCCGCGCGCCTCGAAGCCTGCGCCCGCACCTTCGCCGACGGCACGGTCGGGCTGCATCCGACCACGCTCGACTTCCCCGCCGGATCCGTCACCGCGTTGCTCGGGCCCTCGGGCTGCGGCAAGACGACTACGCTGCGGCTGCTCGCCGGCCTCGCCGCGCCTGACCGCGGCGGGCGCGTGCTCTTCGACGGGCAGGACGTGACGCGCCTTCCGGTCGAGAAGCGCGGCATCGGCATGGTCTTCCAGGGCTACGCCCTGTTCCCCAACCGCGACGTCGCAGGAAACATCGGCTTCGGGCTCGAGGTACGGGGCGTGAGCCGCGCCGAACGGGACCGGCGCGTGGCCGAGATGCTGCGCCTGACGCGGCTCGAGGGCCTCGCCTCGCGCCGCATAGACCAGCTCTCGGGCGGGCAGCGGCAGCGCGTCGCGCTTGCCCGCGCGCTCGCCCCCGCGCCCGGCCTGCTGCTGCTGGACGAACCCTTCGGTGCCCTCGATGCGAGGCTGCGGGACACATTGCGCGGCGAGCTCGCGGCGCTGCTCGAGGCGCTCGGCGTCACCGCCGTCTTCGTCACGCACGACCAGGCCGAGGCCATGGCACTCGGGCGTCGGATCGTCGTCATGGAAGCCGGGCGCGTGGCGCAGACTGGCACGCCTGAGGAGGTCTACCGCCGCCCCTCCACGCGCTTCGTCGGCCAGTTCCTCGGCACGCTGAACCATCTCGGGCAGGACCGTTTCTGCAGGCCCGAAGCGCTGCGCGTGGATCCGGGCGGGGCAATCCCCGCCACGGTGCGGGCCTGCTTCTTCGAAGGGGGGCGCTACCGTGTCATCGCGCTGCCCGAGGGCGGGGACTCCGAGATCACCTTCGAGATCGCCGCCTCGCCACCGATGCCGGGCAGCCGCCTCCGCCTTGCCGTCGAGGCCGAGGCCGTGCTGCGCCTGCCGGCCTGACGCACCGAAACGAAGCAGCGACGAAGGCCACGATGCCCACCATCCTGCAGATCTCCGACGCCCACCTCTCCCCGCGCAGCCCATTGTTCCGGGAGAACTTCGCCCGAATCCGGGCGCTGGCCGAGGCGCTGGCGCCGGACCTCGTGGTGGCGACTGGCGATCTTTCCCTCGACGGCGCGGACCACGAGGAGGACCTCGCATTCGCCGCCGAACTCCATGCCGACCTTCCCGCGCCACTGCTCGCCCTGCCGGGCAACCACGATGTCGGCAGCCATGCCCGCACAATGCCGCGCCAGCCTGTGGATGCGGCTCGGCTGGACCGCTTCCGCGCCCATCTCGGCCCGGGTCGCGGCGTGGTGGACCTGCCGGGCTGGCGCGTCATCGGCCTGAACTCGGAGGTGATGGGCACGGGGCTCGCGGAGGAGGCGGAGCAGGCGGCGACGCTGCCTGGGCTTCTCGCGGATGCGGGCGAGCGGCGCATCGCGCTGTTCCTGCACAAGCCGGTCTTCGTCACCGCGCCGGAGGATCCGACCTTCGACTACTGGTCGGTGCCGCCGGCGGCGCGGCCGGCCCTCGCACCGGTCCTCGACCACCCGGCCCTGAGGCTCGTCGGATCAGGCCATCTGCACCTGCATCACCGCTTCGAGCGCGGCCGGGTTGCGTTCGCCTGGGCCCCGCCGCTCTCCTTCCTGGTCCATCCGGACGAGCAGCCGGGCCTGCCTGGGGAGCGGCTGTGCGGCGCGCTCCTGCACCATCTTCATGCGGATCGCGCGGAGACGGAACTTCTCGCGCCCGCGGGCCTTGACAGGCCGATCCTCGACGACATCCGCGATCTGACCTACCCGCGCGGGGGCTAGGTCCCCGCCATCCGGCGGTGTCCTAGGCCGCGAGCTTCGCCGCCACCTCGAACGCGGCCTCCGTCTTCTCGCGCATCTCCTCGAGGCTCACCCCCGGCGCGAGTTCCGTCAGCACCAGCCGCTCCGGCCCCTTGCGCGCGATCTCGAACACGCCGAGGTCGGTCACCACCATGTCCACCACCCGCGCGCCGGTCAGCGGCAGGGTGCAGCGGTTCAGCAGCTTCGGCTTGCCGCCGGCGGTGTGCTCCATCAGCACGATCACCTTCTTCACCCCGGCCACGAGGTCCATCGCGCCACCCATCCCCTTCACCATCTTGCCGGGGATCATCCAGTTCGCGAGATCCCCGTTCGCCGCCACCTGCAGCGCGCCAAGGATCGAGAGGTCGATGTGCCCGCCGCGGATCATCCCGAAGGAGGTCGCGGAGTCGAAGAAGGAGGAGGTCGGAAGCTGGGTGATGGTCTGCTTGCCGGCGTTGATCAGGTCGGGATCCTCCTCCCCCTCATAGGGGAAGGGGCCGAGGCCGAGCATGCCGTTCTCGGACTGGAGTTGCACGTTCATCCCCGGCGGGACGTGGTTGGCCACCAGCGTCGGGATGCCGATGCCGAGGTTGACGTAGAAGCCGTCCTGCAGTTCGCGGGCGGCGCGGGCCGCCATCTCGTCGCGCGTCCAGGGCATCGCTCAGACCTCCTCACCGGCGGCGGCGGCCGCCTCGCGCTTGCGCACCGTGCGCTGCTCGATCCGCTTCTCGTAGCCCGGCGGGCAGGCGATGATCCGCTTCACGAAGATGCCGGGCGTGTGGATGTGGTCGGCGTCGATCTCGCCGGGGCGGACCAGGTGCTCGACCTGTGCGACCGTCACCTTCGCCGCGGTGGCCATCATCGGATTGAAGTTCCGCGCCGTCTTCCGATAGACGAGGTTGCCCTCGGTATCGCCCATGTAGGCGTGCACGATGGCGAGGTCGGCGAAGATGCCGCGCTCCATCACGTAGGTCTCGCCGTCGAACTCGCGCGTCTCCTTGCCCTTCGCCACCTCTGTGCCGACGCCGGTGCGGGTGAAGAAGGCCGGGATGCCCGCGCCGCCGGCGCGGATGCGCTCGGCGAGCGTGCCCTGCGGGTTGAACTCGATCTCGAGCTCCCCGGCGAGGTACTGGCGGGCGAATTCCGCGTTCTCTCCGACATAGGAGGAGATCATCTTGCGGATCTGCCGCGTCTTCAGCAGCAGGCCGAGCCCGGCATCGTCGATGCCCGCGTTGTTGGACACCACCGTGAGGTCCTTCACGCCGCTCTCGCGGATCGCCTCGATCAGCAGGGCGGGGATGCCGCACAGGCCGAAGCCGCCGGAATGGATCACCATGCCGTCGCGCAGCACGCCGGCCAGCGCCGCCTTCGCGTCAGGATAGACCTTGCCCATGGGTGCCCCCGGAACCGTGACGTGAGGCCCCCTCCCTACCGTTCCGCGCGGCGCGCCGGAAGGGGGCGAGCCCCCCCTTGCGGGTGCGGCGGGCGAAGGCTATACCGCGCGCCTCTTCCCGGGGGGCCATAGCTCAGTTGGGAGAGCGCTTGAATGGCATTCAAGAGGTCAGGGGTTCGACTCCCCTTGGCTCCACCACCCCGCCCCGGCTTCCGCTGATGGCCGCGCCAGAGCGGCCGCTTGGTCCTCCGGCCGCGCTCGGCTAGCCTGCTCGCCCCTCCGCAGCGAAGGCCGTCGCGCCGTGCAGCACCCCAGCCCATTCGCCTCATGCCGCGCCCGGTCCAGGCGCGTGCAGGCCTGCCCATGAGCCGCCTGCCGCCCCATCCGCCGCTCGCCCAGCACTATGGCAGCGAGGCGGCGCGCGAGCCCTTCGTGCGCACCCTCTTTGACCGCGGCGCGCCTTCCTACGACCAGATCGACGCCGTCTTCTCCTTCGGCACCGGCCCGCGCTACCGCCGGGAGGCCCTGATGCGCAGCGGCCTCGCGCCGGGCCAGCGCATGCTCGACGTCGCGATCGGCACCGGCCTCGTGGCGCGGGAGGCGCTGCGCATCCTCGGCCGCGCGGAGGATCTCGTCGGCCTCGATGTCAGCCCCGGCATGCTGCGCGAGGCGCGCAGCCTCGGCCTGCCGCTGGTCCAGGCCAAGGCCGAGGCCATCCCGCTCGCCGATGCCAGCATGGACCTCGTCACGGTCGGCTATGCGCTGCGCCACTTCGCCGATCTCGGGGCGGCCTTCGCCGAGTTCCGCCGCGTCCTGCGCCCCGGCGGCGGCGTGCTGCTGCTCGAGATCGACCACCCCGAAAGCGCCTTCGGCCAGGCGGCGCTGCGCTTCTACCTCGGGCACGTGGTGCCTTCGCTCTCCCGCTGGCTCGGCGGCGGGCGCGATGCACGGCGGATGATGCGCTACTTCTGGGACACGATCGACGCCTGCGTGCCCGCCGCCGCGATCGAGGAGGCGCTGGCCGGCGCTGGTTTCACCGAGGTCCGCTGCGAGATCCAGCTCGGCATCTTCCGCGCCTACCGCGCGAAGGCGCCCCTGGCCGCCTGATCCTGCCCGCGTCCCGGCCCGCCCGGGCAGCAGCCCCTCGCGCCGCGCGCCGGCCCGCCGCCGATCAGCCGATGCCCACGACCCGGTAGGCGAAGGCCGTCCCGTCCGGCTCCGTCACCGTCACATGCTCGCCCGGGCGCACCGGGTCGGGGCCGCAGTCGAAGCGCGTCTCCGGGGCGTCGGGGCTGTCCGCGGCCGCCTCGAAGAAGCGGATGGACCAGCCATGGTCGGGGTCGTGCTGCACGTCCCCGCGCAGCGGCTCGGCGCCGGGCCGGATGCGCCGGGCCCGCCAGGGCTCGGGGTCCGCGGCCCAGGCGGCGGCATCCGGCCGGCCCGTGGGATCGAGGCCGAGTTCGATCTCGTAGCGGTGCTCCGGGCTGCCTTCGGGGAAGCCCGGCCCGGCCGCCAGCGCCAGCATCACCGTCACCTTCGCCATGCTCAGATCGCCACCCGCACGCCGAGCTCCACCACCCGGTCGGAGGGGATGCGGAAGAACTCGGTCGCCGGCACCGCGTTGCGCGACATGATGGTGAAGAGCCACTGCCGCCAGCGCGACATCTTCGGCACCGCGGCCGCCACCACCGTCTCGCGGCCGAGGAAGTAGGAGGTCTGCATCGGCTCGTAGCGGATGCCTTCCTCCTTCAGCGCCTCGAGCTCCTTCGGGATGTGCGGGCTCTCCTGGAAGCCGTAGCGCAGCACGACGCGGTGGATGTCGGGGGCGAGCGCCTCGACCTCCCGCCGCCGCTCGGGGGCGACGAAGGGCACGGGCTCGTTCAGCACCGTGACGAACAGCACGCGCTCGTGCAGCACCTTGTTGTGCTTGAGGTTGTGCAGCAGCGCGCCGGGCAGGAAATCGGCCTGGCTCGTCATGAACACCGCCATGCCCGGCACGCGGATGGTGCGCGACTGCGGCAGCCGCGCGATGAAGGATTTGAGCGGCAGGCCATCCTGGCGGAAGCGGGCGAAGAGCAGTTCGCGCCCCTGCTTCCACGTCGTCATGATCAGGAACAGCGTGATGCCGAGCAGCACCGGGAAGTAGCCGCCCTGCGGCACCTTCAGCAGGTTGGCCGCGAAGAACGTCGCGTCGATCACGAAGAAGGCGCCGAAGAGCGGCAGCGCCACCACCGCCGGCCAGCGGAAGTGCCTCCAGAACACGATGGCCGCGAGCAGGCTGGTGCAGACGAAGGTGCCCGTCACGGCGATGCCGTAGGCGGCGGCGAGGCTGTCGGAATCGCGGAATTCCAGCACCAGGATGATGACGCCGATCAGCAGGGCGAAGTTGATCTGCGGCAGGTAGATCTGCCCCTCTTCCGTCTCCGAGGTATGGCGCACCACGAGGCGCGGCAGCAGCCCCATCTGCACGCATTGCCGCGCCACCGAGAAGGCGCCCGAGATCATCGCTTGGCTCGCGATGACGGTCGCCATGGTAGCGAGGAAGACGAGCGGCAGGCGCAGCGCCTCGGGCGCCAGCAGGAAGAAGGGATTCTCGATCGCCGCAGGGTTGGCGAGCAGCAGGGCCCCCTGGCCGAAATAGTTCAGCACCAGCGCGGGCAGCACGATGAACAGCCAGGCGAAGCGGATCGGCCTCGCGCCGAAATGCCCCATGTCGGCATAGAGCGCCTCCCCGCCCGTCACCGCCAGCACCACCGCGCCGAGCGCGATGAAGGCGACCACGCGATGCGTTGCGGCGAACTCGATCGCATGGTGCGGGGAGAGCGCGGCGAGCACGGCCGGGTTCTGCACGATCTGCGCGATGCCGAGCAGCGCGAGCGTGCCGAACCAGACCGCCGTCACCGGCCCGAAGATCGCGCCCATCCTGCCCGTGCCGCGATACTGCACGAGGAACAGCGCGAGCAGCACCACGAGCGCGAGGGGGATCACCGCGTCCTCGAAGATGGGGTCAACCACCTTCAGCCCCTCGACGGCCGAGAGCACAGAGATCGCGGGTGTCACCATCCCGTCGCTGAAGAAGAGGCTCGCGCCCACGATGCCGATGACGAGCGCCGCGCGCCGCAGCCACGTCCCTTCGGGCAGGGCCGAGAGCGCGAGCGCCATGAGGGAGATGATGCCGCCTTCGCCGCGGTTGTCGGCGCGCAGGATGAAGCCGACATACTTCACCGTGACGACGACGATGAGCGACCAGAAGATCAGGCTGAGGATGCCGAGGACCGCCTCGGGGTTGGTGCCCTCGCTCTGGAAATGGATCAGCGAGGCCCGCATGGCATAGAGCGGGGAGGTGCCGATGTCGCCATAGACGACGCCGAGCACGCCCAGGATCAGGGCGGGCCGCAGAGGCCTGGGCTGGCCGTGGCCGGGGGGACTCACGCGGGCTCGCTGCGCTGCGTCATGGTGGCAAGGCATAGGGCCTTACGCCCGCCTGCCGCAATCCTGCCGCGATGTGCCGCGCGCATGGCGGGAGCGCCGGCGGCGGGGATGGCGCCCGCCGCCCCGGCCCCGTCAGTGCCCGCGCAGGATCTGGCTGAGGAACAGCTTCAGCCGGTCGGTCTTGGGGTCGTTGAACACCTGGTCGGGCGTGCCGACCTCGACCACCTCGCCCTGGTCCATGAACACGACGCGGTCGGCGACCTGCCGGGCGAAGCCCATCTCGTGCGTCACGACGATCATCGTCATGCCGGTCGCGGCCAGCATGACCATGGTGTCGAGCACCTCCTTGATCATCTCGGGATCGAGGGCGGAGGTCGGCTCGTCGAACAACATGATCTTGGGCTTCATGCAGAGCGCGCGGGCGATCGCCACGCGCTGCTGCTGCCCGCCCGAGAGCTGGCCGGGATACTTCTTCGCCTGCTCCGGGATCTTGACCCGGGTCAGGTATTCCATCGCCAGTTCCTCGGCCTCCTTCTTGGGCATCTTGCGCACCCAGATCGGCGCCAGCGTGCAGTTCTCGAGCACCGTGAGGTGCGGGAACAGGTTGAAGGACTGGAACACCATCCCGACCTCGCGGCGGATGGCATCAAGCGCGCGGAGGTCGTCCGACAGCTCGATCCCGTCCACGATGATCCGCCCCTCCTGGTGCGTCTCCAGCCGGTTGATGCAGCGGATCATGGTGGACTTGCCCGACCCCGAGGGGCCGCAGACCACCACCCGCTCCCCGGTCGCGACCTGGAGGTCCACGTCGCGCAGCACATGCAGCGCGCCGAACCACTTGTTCACCTTGTCGAGCACGATCGCCGGCGGGGCGTCCGTGCGCATGGCGGAGGCGATGTGGCCTTCCGTCGTCTCGAGGGCTGCGCTCATCGGAGTCTCGTGTCCCAGATCGTCGTTGCGGGTCAGCGGCGGCGGTGCTTGTTGAGGTCGGCCTCGAGCCCCGCGCTGTATTTCGACATGGCGAAGCAGAACACCAGGTAGATCAGGCCGACGAAGACATAGACCTCGACGCCGAAGCCCTGCCAGGCAGGCTCGACGATCGCGGTCTTGCCCGCGGTCAGCAGGTCGAAGATGCCGATGATCAGCACCAGCGAGGTGTCCTTGAAGAAGCCGATGAAGGTGTTGACCAGCGGCGGGATCACCATGCGCAGCGCCTGCGGCAGGATGATCAGCCCGGTCTTCTGCCAGTAGGAGAGGCCCATCGCGTCCGCGGCCTCGTACTGCCCCTTCGGCAGGCCCTGCAGCCCGGCGCGCACCACCTCCGCGAGGTAGGCTCCGGCGAAGAGGATGAAGGCGATCTGCGCGCGCAGCAGCTTGTCGATGTTCATCCCCTCGGGGAGGAACAGCGGGAACATGACCGAGGCCATGAACAGCAGGCTGATCAGCGGCACGCCGCGGATCAGCTCCACATACAGCACGCAGAGAACCTTGATCGCGGGCAGGTTCGACCGCCGCCCCAGCGCCACCAGGATCGAGAGCGGGAAGGCGAAGGCGAGGCCGAAGGTGGCGAGGATCAGCGTGATCGGCAGCCCGCCCCAGCGTTCCTGCGGCACATAGGGCAGGCCGAACACGCCGCCCCACATCAGGATGCCGATCACGGTCAGCGTGCCCATCCAGATCGGCACCAGCGTCCAGTTCCAGAAGCGCCGCATCGCCGAGACGACGTAGAGCCCGACGAACAGCACGCAGACCAGCGCCGGGCGCCAGTGCTGCTCGTAGGGATAGGTGCCGAACAGCATGAAGCGGTGCTTCTCGGTCACCACGGCCCAGCAGGCGCCGCTGCCCTGCAGCTCGCGGCAGGCCTGGGTCTGCGCCTGGCCGTTGGGCGCGATGGGCACCGACCAGATGGCGTTGATGAAGGCCCAGTCCACGAGGCCCATGACCGCGCGCACGATCAGGTAGCCGAGCGCCAGCGTCACCGCGGTGGAAAGCCAGCCGGAGAAGAGGTTGGCGCGCAGCCAGGCGAGCGCGCCGGTCGTCGCGACCGGCGCCTCGCGCCGCGGCGCGCTGCGGGGGACGGAGGTGTTGGCGGTGATGTCGCTCATGGTGTCCTCACCGCTCCACCAACGCGATCTTCGCGTTGTACCAGTTCATGAACAGGCTGATGGACAGGCTGATCGTCAGGTAGACCATCATGATGATGGCGATGCCCTCGATCGCCTGGCCGGTCTGGTTCAGCGTCGTGTTGGCGATGGAGACGATGTCCTGGTACCCGATCGCCACCGCCAGCGAGGAATTCTTGGTCAGGTTCAGGTAGTTCGAGGTCATGGGCGGGATGATGACGCGCAGCGCCTGCGGCATGACGATCAGCCGCAGCACCTGGCCGTGCCTGAGGCCGAGCGCCTGCGCCGCCTCCCACTGCCCCTGGTTGACCGAGAGGATGCCCGCGCGCACCACCTCGGCGATGAAGCCTGCGGTGTAGGTCACGAGGCCGATCAGCAGCGCGGCGTATTCCGGGCTCATGGTCATGCCGCCCTGGAAGTTGAAGCCGCGCAGCGCCGGCCAGTCGATCTGCCAGGGCGCGCCCATCACCTGCCAGACCAGCAGCGGCAGGCCGATCAGCAGCGCGACCGCGGCAGGCCAGACCTTGCGCGGCTGGCCATCGGCCATCTGCCGCGCCCGCGCGGCCCGCGCGTAGAGCCAGGTCAGCACGATGCCCGCGAGGAAGGCGAGCAGGGCGGCGGTGTGCGCGCTCTCCCAGACGAGCGCGGGGAACTTCAGCCCGCGGTTCGAGAGGAACACGCCCTCGACGGGGTTCAGCGCCTGCCGCGGGCCCGGGAAGCCCTGCATGATGGTGTACCAGAACAGCAGCTGCAGCAGCAGCGGCAGGTCGCGGATCACCTCGACATAGAAGGCCGCGAGCTTGGCGACGAGATAGTTCTTCGACAGCCGCGCGATGCCGATCAGCGTGCCGAGGATGGTCGCGAGCACGATGCCGATGAGCGAGACCTTCAGCGTGTTCAGCACGCCCACGGTCAGCGCGCGCAGGTAGGTGTCGGTCGGGTCGTAGCGGATCACGCTCTCGGCGATCGGCAGCCCGGCCTCGCGCTGGAGGAAGCCGAAGCCGGTGGCGATGCGCCGGACCTCGAGGTTGTGGACGGTGTTCGACCACAGCCACCAGATGATCGAGCCGACGATGCCGACGACGACGATCTGCCAGACGATGCCTCGCACACGCTCGTCGGCCCAGGAAAGGCGCAGCGGCCGTTTCGGCGGCTTGCGCCGGTAGCGGGGGTCCGCGGTCGCGTCGGACATTCTCGATCGGCCTCTCTGTCTTGTTGCCCGCCTCGGGGGGCGGGGGGGCGCCGCGGGGCGGGGGATCAAGCCTCCGCCCCGCGGCCGTTCACATCAGCGGAAGGGCGGCGCGTACTGCAGCCCGCCCGGCGTCGTCCAGAGCGCGTTCGGCCCGCGCTGGATGCCGATGGGGGTCAGGTTCCGCTCGAACATCTGGCCGTAGTTGCCCAGGCGCGAGACGATGTTGACCATGAAGGCGTTGTCCACGCCGAGCATCTGCCCGAGCCCGCCCGTGCGGCCGAGCAGGCGCTGCACGTCGGGGCGGTTGTCGTTCAGCATCTGCTGCACGTTCTGGCTGGTCACGCCCAGTTCCTCGGCGGTCAGCAGGCCGAAATGGATCCAGCGCAGCAGGTCCGCGAAGCGCTGGTCGCCGTGGCGCACCAGCGGCCCGAGCGGCTCCTTGCTGATTACGTCGGGCAGGATGACGTGGTCGGCCGGGCGCGGCTGCACCGAGCGCGTGGCCGCGAGGCCCGAGACGTCGGTGGTGTAGGCGTCGCAGCGGCCCGAGAGGTAGGCCTGCACCACTTCCTCGAGCCGCTCGATGACAACGGGGCGGAAGTTGATGCGGTTCGAGCGCGCCCAGTCGGTCAGGTTCTGCTCGGTGGTGGTGCCGGGCTGCACGCAGATGGTCGCGCCGTCGAGCTCGCGCGCCGTGCGCACGCCAAGGCTCGCCTTCACCATGAAGCCCTGGCCGTCGTAGAAGTTGATGCCGGTGAAGTCGAAGCCGAGGCTGGTGTCGCGCGACAGCGTCCAGGTCGTGTTGCGCGAGAGCATGTCCACCTCGCCCGACTGCAGCGCGGTGAAGCGGTTCTGCGCCGTGGTCGGCACGAAGCGCACGCGCTCGGGGTCGTTGAACAGCGCGATGGCGACGGCGCGGCAGTAGTCCACGTCGAAGCCGCGCCACACGCCCTGGCTGTCGGGCTGCGCGAAGCCGGCGAGGCCGGTGTTGACGCCGCAGATCAGCGTGCCGCGGGCGCGGATCGCATCCAGGGTGGGCGAGGTGCCAGCCGCGGGGGCAGGCTGCTGCGCCAGGGCGGGCATCGTGACCACCGTCGCCAGGGCGGCGGCGCCGAGGACGCGCCGCAGGAAGGGCCGTGCAGGCTTTCTCACACTCTGTCTCCCATTCGTTGCGCCCGCCGGGTCCGCCGGTCGGGCCTGTCCGAAGGCCAGGCAGCCATGCTGCGCCACGGCGGGGCGGGGATCAACGCGGATCACGCCCCGCCGCCCGGCAGGCCTCCGGCCGCGGGGCCTAGCAAACTCCGGGCCGTGGGGGCAAACCTTTCCCGCCCCGCCAGCCGGGGGCGGAGGGGATGAGGACCATGCTGCAGCTCGACCGCGACGCCCTGCGCGCCGCCCTGCCCTGGGACGCGCTGATCGAGGCGCTCGCCGCCATGTTCCGCGAGGGCTGCGAGGCGCCGCTGCGCCATCGCCACACCATGCCCGGCGAGGGCGGGGCCGAGAACACGCTGCTGCTGATGCCCGCCTGGCGCGCCCATGGGCATACCGGCGTCAAGATCGTGCATGTCGCGCCCGGCAATGCGGCGCGCGGGGAACCGGCGGTGCATGCCGCCTACCTGCTCTCGGACGCGACGACCGGCGCGCCGCTCGCGCTGATGGATGGCGGCGAGCTGACCGACCGGCGCACCGCCGCGGCCAGCCTGCTCGCCGCCCGTCACCTCGCGCGGGCGGACAGCGCGCGGCTGCTGCTGCTCGGCGCCGGCAAGGTCGCCCGCGCGCTCGCGGAAGGCTACGCCGCCTGCTTCGCCCTCAAGGACATCGCCATCTGGTCGCGCAGCGCCGCGCGCGCCGGGCGCCTCGCCGCCGACCTCGCCGCGCATGGCCTGCCCGCCCGCGCCACGCCGCACCCCGATCCGGCAGCGGCGGACATCGTCTCCGCCGCCACGCTCGCCGTCGAGCCGCTGGTGCGCGGGGCGGATGTCCGGCCGGGCACGCATGTGGACCTCGTCGGCGCCTATCGCCCCGACATGCGCGAGAGCGACGGCGCGCTGCTCGCCCGCGCGACGCTGGTGGTGGACACGCGCGCCGGCGCCATGGCCGAGGCCGGGGACATCGTGCAGGCCATCGCCGAGGGCGCGATCACCGCCGCGCATGTCGCGGCCGACCTCGCCGAGCTCTGCCGCGGCGCCCATCCCGGCCGGCGCGAGGCCGCCGAGGTCACCGTGTTCAAGTCGGTCGGCTGGGCCGGCGAGGACCTCGCCGCCGCCGCCCTGGCCTATGCGCGCGCGCGCTGAAGCCGCGCCTCTGCCGCGGGTGCGAAGCCGGGGGGTCGCAAGCCGTCCCGCCCGGGGCCAGAATGGGGAGACGAGACCGTCGCTTACCGGGGACAGACAGAACAATGGATGACGCCAAGCAGCCGCCCGTCGAAGACACGCGCACCGCCCGCGTGACCGCCGAGGAGGCGCTGGCGATGCATGCCGAGGGGCGGCCCGGCAAGCTCGAGATCCGCCTGACCAAGCCGCTCATCACCGCGCGCGACCTCAGCCTCGCCTATTCGCCCGGCGTCGCCGAGCCCTGCCTGCACATCGCGCGCGACGCGCGGCTCGCCTACGACTACACGGCGAAGGGCAATTTCGTCGCCGTCGTCTCCAACGGCACCGCCGTGCTCGGCCTCGGCAACCTCGGCGCGCTGGCCTCCAAGCCGGTGATGGAAGGCAAGGCGGCGCTGTTCAAGCGCTTCGCGGACGTGGATTCGATCGACCTCTGCGTGGACACCGAGGACGTGGACGCTTTCGTCAACGCGGTGCGCTACCTCGGCCCCTCCTTCGGCGGCATCAACCTCGAGGACATCAAGGCGCCCGAGTGCTTCGTCATCGAGCAGCGCCTGCGCGAACTCATGGACATCCCGGTGTTCCATGACGACCAGCACGGCACCGCCATCGTCGCCGCCGCCGGGCTGATCAACGCGCTGCACCTGACGGGCCGCGACATCGCGACGACGCGCCTCGTCATAAACGGCGCCGGCGCCGCCTCGATCGCCTGCGCCGAGCTGGTCAAGGCGATGGGCATGCGCCCCGAGAACGTCATCCTCTGCGACACCAAGGGCGTGATCTGGCGTGGCCGCACGGAAGGCATGAACCAGTGGAAGTCGGCCCATGCGGTCACGACATCCGCGCGCACGCTGGCTCAGGCGCTGGAAGGCGCGGACGTGTTCTTCGGCCTCTCGGTCAAGGGCGCGCTGACGCAGGAGATGGTGCGCGCCATGGCGGACAAGCCGATCATCTTCGCCATGGCCAACCCCGACCCCGAGATCACGCCCGACGAGGCGCGCGCCGCCCGGCCGGATGCCATCATCGCCACCGGCCGGTCGGACTACCCCAACCAGGTGAACAACGTCCTCGGCTTCCCCTTCATCTTCCGCGGCGCGCTCGATGTGCGCGCCAGCACCATCAACGACGCGATGAAGATCGCCGCCGCCGAATCGCTCGCCATGCTCGCGCGCGAGGACGTGCCCGAGGAGGTCTCGGGCGCCGGCGCGGGCAAGGCGCTGCGCTTCGGCCCGGACTACATCATCCCCAACGCCTTCGATCCGCGGCTGATCTCCCGCGTCTCGCCCGCCGTCGCCAAGGCGGCGATGGACACCGGCGTGGCGCGCAGGCCGATCATGGACCTGCAGCGCTATGCGCGCGACCTCGCGAACCGGCTGGACGCGACCGTCGGCGCGCTCGAGGCCATCGCGGAATCGGTGCGGCAGAACCCGAGGCGCGTGGTCTTCGCCGAAGGCGAGGAGGAGAAGGTCATCCGCGCCGCCATCGCCTTCCGCAACGCGGGCTATGGCACGCCGGTGCTGGTCGGGCGGGAGGAGCGCATCAACGCCGTCGCCGCCGCCCTCGGCATCCCGCTGCCCGAGGGGATCGAGTTCCAGAACGCGCGCGTCTCCGATTCGAACCGGCGCTACGCGGAGTTCCTCTACGCCAAGCGGCAGCGCCAGGGCTTCCTGTTCCGCGACTGCCAGCGCCTGGTCAACCAGGACCGCAACGTCTTCGCCGCCTGCATGGTGGCGATGGGCGATGCGGATGCGGTCGTCACCGGCACCACGCGCTCCTTCTCGGTAGCGATGGAGGGCATCTCGATGGCGATCGACCCGGTGCCGGGCCGCGTCGTCTTCGGCGTGTCCATCATCGTCTCCCGCCGCGCCGGCACCGTGCTGGTGGCCGACACGGCGGTGCATGAGCGCCCGGACGCCGAGACGCTGGCCGGTATCGCGCGCGGCTCCGCCGCCGCCGCGCGGCGCCTCGGGCTCGAGCCGCGCGTCGCCTTCCTCTCCTTCTCCACCTTCGGGGATCCGCGCGGGACCATCCCGGGCAGCATCCGCGACGCGGTGAAACTCCTCGCGGAGAAGGGCGCGGATTTCGAGTTCGACGGCGAGATGGCCGCCGATGTCGCGCTCGATCCCGGCCTGCGCGCCTCGCTCTATCCCTTCTGCCGCCTGAGCGGGCCGGCGAATGTGCTGATCATGCCGGGGCTGCACGCGGCGCACATCCTGGCGCGCTCCGTGCCGCGGCTGACCAGCGCGACGGTGATCGGCCCGCTGCTCACGGGCCTGTCGCATTCGGTGCAGATCGTGCCGATGCAGGCCGGGGTCAACCAGATCCTGGACGTCGCCTGCCTCGCCGCCCACGCCGCGACGTCACGCTGAGGGCGCGCCGCGCCGCGCGGGGGCGTCAGGCCCACAGGCGGGCGTGCCGCCCCGCGGCCGCCGGGTGGCCTGCGCGGTGCGGGCCAGGGGCCGCGCGCGCGGAACCGGAGCCGCATGCCGGCAAGTGGCAGGCCCTTCGCCCGCCAGTGGCACGCGCGGGGCGGCCGCGTGTGACATCGAGGGCTGATGCACGGCGTGCACGGGGCCTGACCCTCGGCCGCCGGGCGATTGCTCGCGAAGGGTGATGGCCGGTCCAAATCCCGCCCGGGCTCGGAGACCGTTTCGGAATGCCGGCACCGGTCCGCTCCCTCACCCGGCTACCCGACGCACGTATCCTGGATGGGTGGCCCGGAGGGCGAGCGGCTGGTGCCGGACCACAGAATGCGCCCGCCGGCGCGTTCTCGAACAGTCTCTCAGCGCGAGGCCGGCGGCGGTTCCGCGGGCTGGGCGGGCGCGCCCGGCTGGGCCGCCGTGCCGGACTGGCCGGTCAGGCGCTCGCCCTGGCGCGCCGTCCAGTCGCCCGCGCCCTGCATCTGCTGGCCGGTCCATCGCAGCGCACGGCCCACCGCCTCGCCCGTGCTCTCCGCCGCGCGTTCGAGCGCCTGGCCGGTCTGCCCCGCCGCGCGGTCGATCGCGGCGCCGGTGCGCTCGCCAAGGCCCGGCTGGCGCGGCTGCGCGGCGAGCGGAGCGGACTGTGCCGGCGCGGCGGGCTCGGCCGGGCGGGGCACGGGCGGCGGCAGGCTGCCGGCCTGCTGCGCCAGCGCGGGCGGGGCGGCAAGCGCGGCCAGGGCAACGAGGGGGATGATCCGCATGGCGACCTCCGGGCTCGGCAGCGCGGCCGCCAGCCGGGGCCGCGCGTCACGGAAATGATGCGCCGGGCCTGCGGCAACAACGGGGCAGGGGGCGCCGCCCCGATGACGGCCCTCCGCGCCGGGACACGCGAGGCCGCGGCAGACCCCGATGATCCGCGCGCGCCCGGTCGCGGGACGATGCGCCGCAAGCCTTGCCCCCGGCCGAACAGAGCGCGAGCGGCCCCCGGCCGCGCCCCGGTGGCGAACCTCGCGGCGCTGCGCTACGGGCCGAAGGCCCATTCCCCGGCCCGGCGCAGCCGCGTCCCGGTCCAGTCCGCGGCACGCCCGAGCGCCGAGCCGGTGCGTTTCGCCCCGCGCTCCAGCCCCTCGCCGGTCCGTCGCGCGCCGCGCTCGACCGCCGCGGCGGCGCGCTTGGCAACCCGTTCGGTGCGGCGGCCCGCGCGCTGCACCACACCCTCGGCCGAGGCAGGCACGGCCAGGGTCGCGGCCATCAGGCCGAGGATCCAGTCTCGCCGTCTCATGGCCGCTACCTGGGCAATCCCGGCCGCCGGGTCAAGAATCGAGCCGGATCCCCAGTTCGCGAATCAGCGGCCGCCAGGTCGCGTTCTCCTCCCGCACGAAGGCGTCGAAGCGCGCCGCGTCCCAGTCCGTCGTCTGGATGCCGAGGGCGCGCGTGCGCGCCTGCACCTCCTCGGAGGCCATGGCACGCACCAGCTCGGCGTTCAGCCTAGCGATCACCGGCGCGGGCGTGCCGCGCGGCGCGCTCAGCCCCTGCCAGCCGAAGGCCACCGCGTCGTGGCCCATCTCGCGCAGCGTCGGCACGGCGGGCGCCTCGGCGGTGCGGGCGGCGGTCAGCACGGCCAGCGCGCGCACGCGCCCGTCGCGGATGAAGGGCAGGCCGGTGGCGGTGTCGATCATCACGAGGTCCACGCTGCCGCCGAGCAGATCCTGCATCGCCGCCTGCCCGCCGCGATAGGGCACGTGGTCGGCGGCGAGGCCGCTGCGCCGCTTGACCAGCTCCATCGCCAGATGATGCGGGGAGGCCACCGCCGGGCTGCCATAGGTCGGCGCACGGCTCCGGCTCGCCGCCAGCAGCGCCGCGAAATCCGCCCAAGGCGCATCGGCGCGGCAGACGATGTAGAGCGGGAACATGCCGATGAAGCCGATGCCCGCGAAGTCGCGGTCCGGGTCGTAGGGCAGGCGGGCATAGAGCGCCGGGTTGTAGACCAGGATGCCGTTGTCCACGTGCATCAGCACATGCCCGTCGGCCGGGGCGCGGGCGACGGTCTCGCTCGCGAGCACCGCGCCGCCGCCCGGGCGGTTCTCCACCAGCACCGGCTGGCCGAGCCGCGGGACCATCTGCGCCGCCACCAGCCGCGCGAACACATCCGACGGCCCGCCCGCCGGATAGCCGACGACGAGGCGCAGCGGCCGTTCCGGCCAGGCGGGCTGCGCGAGCGCCTGCCCCGCCGCGAGCCCGAAAGCCGTGCCGATCGCCGCGCGCCGTCCGAACATCGTCCGCTCCTGCCGAATCCGGCCGCAATCTGCGTCCGGCGGCGCGCCGCGCCAAGGGGCGGGGGCCTCGCCAGCCCCGCCCGCGCCGGATAAGCAGCGGTCGTGCCTGCCGCCCTGTTCCTCGCCCTCAGCCAGATCGGCGACCCCGCCTTCCGCCGCCCGCTGATCCTCGGCGTGCTCGGCGCGCTGCTGGCCATCGGGCTGCTCGCCTGGGGCGCAATCGAGGCCGCGGCCTGGGCGGCGGGCGGCACGGGCTGGCTCTCCTGGCTCGCGCAGGCCGGCGGCGGGGCGGCGGCGCTGCTGCTCGCCTGGTGGCTGTTCCTGCCGGTCGCGGCGGCCATCGCCGCGCAGCTCGTCGAGCCGGTGGCGCACGCGGTGGAACGCCGCCACTACCCGCATCTGCCGCCGGCGAGCGGCGCCTCGGTGGCGGCGCAGGTCGCCTTCGGCCTGCGCTTCGGCCTGCGGCTGCTGGCCATCCAGATCCTGCTGCTGCCGCTGCTGCTGGTGCCGGTGGTCGGCTTCTCGCTCGCGCTGCTGGTCTCGGCCCATGCGCTGGGGGCGGGGATGGTGCAGCAGACCGCGCTGCTGCGGATGGAGGCGCCGGCGGCGCGCGCGGCGTGGCGGCGGCTGCGCCTTTCGGGCTGGGTGCTCGGGCTGCTGCTGGCGCTGATGGCGCTCGTTCCGCTGCTGAACCTGCTCGTGCCGGTGCTCGGCACGGCGGCCTCCGTTCACCTTCTGCAACGCTCCACATCATCGTGATTGCGCGAATCCTGGGGATAAGCCGGGGCGCGGCGTTGTGGCGGGGAAAGCCCGCGTGCTAGCCCCGGGGCTTCACGCCACTCGCAGGGAATCGAAGGGGACCACGATGTCGCTGTTCCGCCGCAAGGACGAGCCTGGCGCCGATACCGGCTCCACCACCATTCCCGCCGCGCGCGACCCCGATCTCGCCGTGCCGCCCTTCCGCCCCGCCGCCGCCACGCAGCCGGCCGGCGCGGCCCCCGCCGTCGGCCCGGCGGCGCCCAAGCCCAACGCGCCCCCGGCCACGGCCGCCGGCGTGACCCGCGTCGCCGGCGCCGCGCCGACGCCGCCCGCCTCCACCGCCCCGCGCGCGCCCGCCGCGCAGCCCGAGCGCCGCACCCTCGTGGTCGGCAAGGGCATCAGCCTGCAGGGCACGGTGACCGAGGCCGAGCGGCTGGTCATCGAGGGCACCATGGAAAGCCAGCTCCTGCAGGCGCAGGAACTGGTCATCACCCATGCCGGCGTCTTCAAGGGCGAGGTGCAGGTCGAGGATGCCGAGATCGCCGGCACCTTCGACGGCTCCATCACCGCGACGGGCAGCCTCGTGATCCGCTCCACCGGCCGGCTGCTCGGCACGGCGCGGACGCGCAAGCTCTCGGTGGAGGAGGGCGGGCAGGTCTCCGGCAAGATGGAGATGCTCTCCGACGGCGCGCCCCAGGCCCGGCTGCCGCTGGCCCCCGCCCGGACCTCCGAGCCCGCCGACGCCTGATCCCGGGCGGACGGAGGATCGGCCTTCATCCGCCGGGTATCGTCAGTCCTCGCTTCCGCGCGCGGCCGGCCCGCGCGCCATGCCAGCGGCCGAAATATCAGGCCTTTCGCCCGCTGGCATGGGCGGGCCGCGCAGCTTGCCGCCGCGGGCGGCCGCCGGAGGATCCGCGTGCCGACAGCGGCGCCGCTGCTCGCCTGCCTGCTGCCCCTGCTCGCCCTCGGCTGCGCCGCCGAGGGGCCGGAGGAGGCCGCAGCGGCGATGCGCGATGCGCTGGCGAGCACGCGGGCCAGCCTCGCCCTGGCCGGCGTGGCGCCGGCGCCCGCGGCGGCCCCGGCTGACGCCCCGCGGCCCGCGGCACGCGCCGCTTCCCCGGCCCTGCCCGCCGCCCTGCCGCAGCCCGGCGCGCCCCGCGCGCGCGGCGTGGCGCCGCCGGCCTCGGCCGCCGCCCTGATGGGCGCGCGGGCGGAGGATCTCCGCCGGATGCTCGGCGAGCCCTCCCTCAGCCGCGCCGATGGCGATGCCGAGATCTGGCTCTATGAAGCCCCCGCCTGCCGGCTCGACGTGATCCTCTATGCCGAGGGCGGCGCGCTGCGGGTCGCCCATGCCGCCGCCCGGGCGCTGGCCGAGGGCGGCGCGGTGACCGAGGCGGCCTGCCTCGCGGCCATCGCCGCCGCCCCGGCCACAGCACCCTGGCCCGGGACGGGGCGGCGGGCATGATCGGCGGCCGCCGAAGCCCCGGCCCTCGCGCGCCGCGTGCCGCAAGTCTGGCGCCTCGGCGCGCCCGGCATGGCGGCGGCGAGGCGCGGCGGTCGATCCGGCCCCGCACGCCGGCGCGGCCGGACATGGCGTTCCACGCCGAAGGGCCGCGCGGGCGGCCCGCAGCGCCGATGGTCCGGATGCCGCATGCCAGCGGTGATGCGGCGCGACCCATGGGCAGCCACCCGCGCCCGGCCCTCGATGGGCGCGCCCGCGAAGCGCGGTTCCCTCCCGCATGAGCGCCTGGCTCGACGCCTTCGTGCCTGCCTTCGCGCTGCTCGCCCTCGGCGCGCTGCTCAAGCGGCGGCTGCTGCGCGACGACACGATCTGGGCGGGGATGGAGAGGCTGATCTACTGGGTGCTGCTGCCCTCGCTGATCGTCTCGGCGCTCGCGCCGCTCAATCTCGCGGAACTGCCGCTCGGGCGGATCGCGGCGGCGATCTGGGGTGCGCTGGCGCTGGGCACGGTGGCCTCCGTGCTGCTCGCCCGCGCGCTCGGGCACGGGCACGCGGCCATGACCTCGGTGCTGCAGGGCGGCATCCGCTTCAACAACCTGATGGGCTTCGCCATCGTCGGCGCGCTGTTCGGCGCCGCCGGCACGGGCTTCGGCGCGGTCGCCACCGGCATCATCGTGCCCTTCGTGCAGGGCGCGACGACGCTCGCCTTCGCCTTCGACGGCAAGCGCGGCCCGCCGCGGCCGCTCTCGGTGCTGCGCCAGCTCGCCATCAACCCGCTGATGATCGCGGTGGTGCTGGGCTTCGCCGTCGCGGCGCTGGGCGGCCTGCCGCCGGGCCTCGCGCCGACGGTGCAGGCGCTGGGGCGCGCCTCGGTGGCGCTCGGCCTGCTCTGCGTGGGCGCGGCGCTGTCGCTGCAATCCTTCTCCGACCGCGTGCCCACCCAGGCGCTGACCGGCGTGCTGAAGCTGATGGTCATGCCGGCCGCGACCTGGGCCCTGTGCCTGCTGTTCGGCGTGCCGCCGCTCGCCACCGCCGTCGCGGTGGTGTTCATGGCGCTGCCGACGGCCGCGACCTCCTACGTGATGGCGCGCGCCATGGGCGGGGACGCGCCGCTGATGGCCGCCATCACCACCACCGAGCACATCGCGGCGATCATCACCCTGCCCTTCTGGGTCTGGCTGGTCGCACCCTGAGGTCGCGCCCGAAGGCCTCACCCGGCCCCGCGCATGGCGCCGGCAAGCCGCCGGCGGATGATCTCGAGCCCCGGATCGCCCTCCGCCAGCACCGGCGCGCAGACGCCCGCGGCGTAGCGCCCGTTGCCGCGCAGCGCGGCGAAATCGAGCGACAGGGCGGCGATGTCGCTCTCCTCGAACAGCCAGCGATTGCCGTCGTCGAGATAGGTCTCGGTCACCGCGCCCTCGGCGACCACCAGCCCGTGCCTTTCGAGTTCGATGTGATGATAGGTGACGGCCCGGCACCAGGCCTCCTGGACGATGGTGCGGCCGTTGACCAGCAGCGCGGCGGGCACCAGCCGCCCGCCGAGGAACAGGGCGTGGCTCGGGCTCACCCGCAGGTCGCGATACGGCACGCCATCGCCGAGCGAGCCCGCCGCAAACAGGATGGGCGCGACGCGCGCACGCTCGCGCAGGCGGAACAACGCCACATGGATGCGCCCGACCCAGACCAGCGGTTGCAGCAGCGGCCCGCCATGCGCGGTCAGCACCCGGTCGCCCGGCCGCAGCCGCTCGACCGGCACCTCGCCCGCCTCGGTCGCGATGCGCGTGCCCGCCGCGAAGCAGACCGGCGCGCCGGCGGCAGGTGGCAGGCAGGCACCCTGTCGGGCGCCGGCAGGTCCGGGCATCGCGCGGTTCCGCTCCGTGCCCTTCGACGGCGGTGCTCCGCATCGCGCAGCACCGCCGCCATCGGGGGGGTCAGGCTGGAGACAGCAAGGGGGGTGAAGCCGCCTCCAAAAAGATCAAGCCACAGCGCTCGCCGGAGTTAAACGAACGTGCGGTTGTTTTCTGCACGGCGATTCCGGGGCGGAACGGGCGCATCGGGCCCGGCGGTGTAACCACGGATTGCGGCGGTGGGTGGCCGGCACGCGCATCCGGCCGGGACAGCGCCGGGCGCAGCCCCGGATTGCATGTCCGGGCCGGAAGGTGCGATCTGCGCGCCGTGCACCGGCGGCCGGCGGCGGTTCCGGGCATCCGCCGGGGCGGGCGCCACCCCGCGATGGGCCGGACCTCTCGCCTTCTTGATCGGGTCGCCGGCCGCGGCGGGCGCCGCCCTCAGGCCGGCTCGGCCGCCGCCCGCCGTGCCACGCCGCCGCCTCCCGGCCGCTCGGCCGCCTCCAGCGCCGCTTCGAGCGCCCGCCGCAGGGAGGCGAGCTTGCGCTCGTTCTCGACCTTCAGCCCGAAAACGTCCTTCACGTAGAACACGTCCACCGCGCGCACGCCGTAGGTGGTGATGTGCGCGCTCGCGATCTGCAGGCCCTGGTCGCTGATCGCCGCCGTCACGTCATGCAGCAGGCCGGGGCGGTCGCGCCCGTTCACCTCGATCACGGTGTGGGTATTGGAGGCGTGGTTGTCGATGACGACGCGCGGCGGCACCGTGACCGCGCGCAGCCGGGCGGGCTCGCGCTTGAGCTTGCGGATCTCCTCGCGCAGCTTCAGCCGGCCCGAGAGCGCCTGCTCGATCAGCACCGCGAGCCGCGCGAGCCGGTGCGGCGCATCGAAGGCGCCGCCCTGCGCGTCCTGCACCCAGAAGGTGTCGAGCGCCATGCCGTCGGTCATGGTGTGGATGCGCGCATCCACGATGGAGGCGCCGGCCACCGCGAGCGCGCCGGCGATCTTGCTGAACAGCCCGGGATGGTCGGTGCAGTAGACCGTCACCTCCGTCACCGCGCGGGCCTCGAGGACGCGGGTGCGCACGGTCAGCGGCGCGCCCGCCTCCTTCGCCTCGCGGATCATGGCCGCATGGCGGGCATGCGTCTCGGGGTCGAAGGAAAGCCAGTAGCCGGGATAGCCGAGGTCGAGGAAGGCCGCGACCTCCTCCTTCGGCCGGTCGGCGAGCAGCAGCGCCGCCGCCTCCTTGGCGCGCGCCACGCGCACGTCGCGCTCGGGCACCGACAACCCGCCGGCCAGCACCTCCGCCACGCGCCAGTAGAGTTCGCGCAGCAGCGTCGCCTTCCAGCCGTTCCACACCTTGGGGCCGACCGCGCGCATGTCGGCCACCGTGAGGACCAGCAGCAGCCGCAGCCGCTCGGGGGACTGCACCACCTCGGCGATGTCGAGGATGGTCTTGGGATCCTCGATGTCGCGCTTGAAGGCGGTCTGGCTGATGAGCAGGTGATGCAGCACGAGCCAGGAGACGGTCTCGGTCTCCTCCGGCGTCATGCCGAGCATCGGGCAGATCGTCTGCGCCAGTTCCGCGCCGAGTTCCGAATGGTCGCCGCCGCGCCCCTTGGCGATGTCGTGCAGCAGCACCGCGACATAGAGCGCGCGGCGGGACTGGAGCTGGCCGACCAGCTCGCTCGCCACCGGCGCCACCTCGGCGAGGTCCCCCCGCTCGAGCGCGGCGAGCACGCCCACCGCCTCGATCGTGTGCTCGTCCACGGTGAAGACGTGGTAGGTGTCGAACTGCATCAGCCCGACGATGCGCTGCCAGTCCGGCAGCAGGCGGGAGATCAGCCCCGCCTCGTTCAGCAGGCGCAGCCAGGTGGCCGGATCGCGCCCCGAGAGCAGGTCGAGGAACTCCGCGCTCGCCTCGCGCTCGCCCCGCAGCCTCACGACATGGCGGGCATGGCGGACGATGGCGCGGAAGGCGAGGGGGTGGATGTCGAGCCCGCGGTCCCGCGCCATGCGGAAGATCCGCAGCATCAGCACCGGGTCGATCGTGAAGTCGTGGCCGGGGGCGGCGATCACCTTGCCGTCGGCCAGCGCGAAGCCCGCCGCCGTCAGCGCCTTGTCCGAGGCCGGCACCACCGCGGGGGGGCCGAGCGATGCGCGCTCGATGGCCGGTTCCAGGATGCGCGTGTAGCGCGCGACATCCCGCACCATCAGGAAGAAGTGCTTCATGAAGCGCTCCACCCCGTCCTGCAGCCCGTGGCGGGTGTAGCCCATGCGGGCGCCCACCACGGGCTGGAGGTCGAAGGTCAGGCGCTCCTCGGCCCGGCCGGTGACGAGATGGAGGTGGAAGCGCACCGTCCAGAAGAAGTCCCAGGCGCGGCGGATGGCGCGCGCCTCCTGCGCCACGAGCAGCCCGCCGCCGGGGGATTCCGGGCCGACCAGTTCGGGCATGCGCTGCACGTTGAAGGCGTAGCGGGCGAGCCAGTAGAGCGTCTGCAGGTCGCGCAGGCCGCCGCGCCCCTCCTTCACATGCGGCTCCACCTGGAAGGGGCTCTCGCCATAGCGGGCGTGGCGCTGCTGCCTCTCGGCCCGCTTGGCGGCGAGGAAGGGCTTGAGGCCCCATTCGGCGCGGGCGGCGCGGAAGGCCGCCTCGAAGCGATGGAAGATCGCCTCCTCGCCGGCGATCGGGCGGGCGTCGAGCAGCGCCGTCAGCACCGTCGCGTCGGCCTTGGCATCCACCAGGCAGTCGGCGCGCGAGCGCGTGGCGTGGCCGACCTTCAGGCCGAGATCCCACAGCAGGTAGAGCATGAACTCCACCGCCTGCCGGCCGCGCGGGCCCATGCCGGAATCGGTCAGGAACAGCAGGTCGATGTCGGAATAGGGCGCGAGCACGCCGCGCCCGTAGCCGCCCGTGGCCACCAGCGCCCAGGGCTTGTCGCCCGCCGCCTTGGGCAGCGTCGCCTCGGTGTAGGCGTGGATGCCGGCCATCACCACATCGGTCAGCGAGGCGAGCCAGCGCGCCGCCGCGAGGCCCGATACCTCGTGCGCCTCGAAGGCCTGCTGCACGCGGTGCTGGATGCGCCCCAGATGCCGCCGCAGCAGCGTCACCGCCTCCTCGCGCGCGACCGGCCGCCCGCCGGGGATCAGGTCGGCGAGCAGCGCGTCGAGCACGACAGGCTGCTCCCCTGCCATGCGGCGGTGGCGCGGAGCCGGGCCCTCGGCGGGGTCCTCGGCGGCTCCGGCGGCGTCCAGTGAGGTCATCGGCCGGCGAGACTACCTACTCCGCGCCGTCCGCGACAGGCCCCAGCAGCGATTTCATGCGGTAGATCGCATCGAGCGCCTCTCGCGGGCTGAGCGAGTCGGCATCGAGTTCCGCCAGCGCCGCCAGCGCCGGATGGGCCGCCGGGGCCGGGACGGGGGCCGGCGGGCGGGCGAAGAGCGGCAGTTCCTCCGACAGCGGATCGAGCCCGCGCGCGCGGGCCTCCAGCGCCTTCAGCACCTCCTGCGCGCGCGCGAGCACCGGCCGCGGAACGCCCGCAAGCCGCGCCACATGCACGCCCCAGGAGCGCTCGGCCGCACCGGGGCCGACGCGGTGCTCGAAGACCACCTCGCCCCGCCATTCGCGCACCTGCATATGCGCCGGCGCGAGGTCCGGCAGCTTGCCGGCCAGCGCCGTCAGCTCGTGGAAATGGGTGGCGAAGATGGTGCGGCAGCGGATGCGGTCGTGCAGCGCCTCGAGCACGGCCCAGGCGATGGCGAGGCCATCCCAGGTCGCGGTGCCGCGCCCCACCTCGTCCAGCACGACCAGCGAGCGGGCGGTCGCCTGGTTCAGGATGGCCGCCGTCTCGGCCATCTCGACCATGAAGGTCGAGCGCCCGCCGGCGATGTCGTCCGCCGCGCCGACGCGCGAGAAGAGCCGGTCCACCAGCCCCAGCCGCGCCGCCTCCGCCGGCACGAAGAGCCCCGCCTGGGCGAGGATGACCAGCAGTGCGTTCTGCCGCAGATAGGTGGACTTGCCCGCCATGTTCGGCCCGGTGAGCAGGCAGAGCCGCCGCCCGGGCGAGAGGTCGCAGTCGTTCGGCACGAAGGCCGGGCCGCGCGCGCGCGCCAGCGCCGCCTCCACCACCGGGTGCCGCCCCGCCGTCACCGCGAAATCGGCGCGGTCGGTGATCTCGGGCCGCGCCCATCCGCCCCGCGCGGCGAGTTCCGCGGCCGCGGCATGCACGTCGAGCTCGGCCATCGCCGCCGCGGCGGCGGCGATCCCCGGCGCGGCATCGAGGCAGAGCCGGCGCAGATGCTGCGCGATCAGCCGCTCGCGCCGTGACGCCTGCTCCCCCGCCTCGGCCACGCGGCGGTCCAGCTCGGCCAGCGCGGCGCAGGTGAAGCGCATCGCATTGGCCATGGTCTGGCGATGCACCGGCGCCTGCGGCCCCTCCTTCACCCCTTCGCGCAGCAGCCTCTCCCCGGCCGCGGCCGGGACCTCGGCGAGGAAGCCGAATTGCTGGTGATGGCGGATCCTGAGGCTCGCGACCCCCCAGGCGGCCGCAAGATCCATCTGCAGCGCCGCGATCGCCTCCCGCGCGCCGTCGCGCAAGCGGCGCAGGGCGTCGAGTTCGCCGTCGTAGCCCGCCGCCACCAGCCCGCCATCCTCGAGCCGCGCGGGCAGCGGGTCGGCCAGGGCGCGCGCCAGTTCCGCCCGCGGGCTCGATGCCGGGCGCAGCGCGCGCGCCGCCTCGGCGACCAGCGCCGGCACCGGCGGCACCCCCGCGGCGGCGGCGAGCGCGCTCTCCATCGCCTCCGCCCGCATCAGCCCGTCGCGGATCGCGCCGAGGTCGCGCGGGGCGAAGCGGTCGAGCGAGAGGCGCGCGAGCGCGCGCGCCATGTCCGGCGCGCCCTTCAGCGCCGCGCGCAGCGCCGCGCGCACATCCCCGGCCGCCAGCAGGAAGCCCACCGCATCGTGGCGCGCGGCGATCGGCGCGGCCTCGGCCAGCGGGGCGGCGAGCCGCGCGGCGAGCTCGCGCGCGCCCGCGGGCGTGACCGTCCGGTCCACGGCACCCAGCAGGCAATGCCGCGCATCGCCCCTTTCGCTGCGCAGGATCTCGAGGCTGCGCCGCGTCGCGCCATCCATCTGCAGCAGCCCCCGCCCGCCCGAGGGCACCGGCGGCGCGAGGCGCGGCATCGCGCCGGCCTGGGTCAGACGCACATACTCCACCGCCATGGCGGCGGCGGCGACCTCCTCGGCCGAGAAGGCGCCGAAGCCTTCCAGCGTCGCCACCGCGAAGGCCTCGGCGAGCCTGCGCGCGCCGTCGCGCGGCGGCTCCTGATGCGCGATGCGCCCGGCGAGCGGCAGCAGCGCCGGCCCGCGCGCGAGCGCCTCGGGCGCCAGCACCTCCACGGGCTCGAGCCGCGCGAGCAGCGCGGGCAGGTCGGCGGCGGCGAGGCTTGCCGTGCCGAAGGCGCCGGTCGTCACGTCGAGCCAGGCGGCGCCGAGCCTCTCCCCCGCCGGGGCGAGGGCGAGCAGCCAGGCGGGGCGGGCGGCCTCGAGCAGCGCCTCCTCCGTCACCGTGCCGGGGGTGACGATGCGCGTGACCTCGCGCCGGATGGTCGGGGCCTTGCGGCGCTTCTGCTCCTCCGGCGTCTCGGTCTGGTCGCAGATCGCGACGCGGTAGCCCTGGCGGATCAGCCGCGCGAGATAGGTCTCGGAGGCATGCACCGGCACGCCGCAGAGCGGCACGGGCTCCCCGCGATGCTCGCCGCGGTAGGAGAGCGCGATGTCGAGCGCGGGCGCGGCGATCTCGGCATCGCCGAACAGCATCTCGAAGAAGTCGCCCATGCGGAAGAAGATCAGCGCGTCCGGATGCGCGGCCTTGGCGGCGAACCACTGGGCGAGCGCCGGCGTCGCGCCCTCGGCGGGCGGGACGGGCTTGCTCTCGAGGGGCTGAACGCCTGTCATGGCGAGGCTCTAGACCGGATCACGCCAGGACGGGAGGGACCGGATGCGGCCCGATGGGCTCGACCACGTGACGCTGCGCTGCAGGCCGCAGGACCTGCCCGCGGCGCTGCGCTTCTACCGCGACATCCTCGGCCTCGCCGAAGGCCCGCGGCCGGATTTCGACTTCCCGGGCGCCTGGCTCTACGCGGGCGGGCGGGCCGTGGTGCATCTGGTCGGGCGCGAAGGCGCCGCCCCGCCATCCGGCCCCGCGCCCGGCGCGGCCTTCGAGCACATCGCGCTGCGCTACCGCGGCCTGCCCGCGATCCGCCGGTCCCTGCGCGCGCACGGCCTCGCCTTCACCGAGGCCCCGCTGCCGGGCATGCCGATCCACCAGCTCTTCGTCACCGACCCCTTCGGCCTCCGGGTGGAACTGAACTTCGACATGAACGACACGGCGAATGCGGGGTGAAGGGGGGCGGAGAGGGGCTTTGCCCCCTCCGGACCTCCCCCCACCAGAGGCCGAAAGGCCTCTGGACACCGGAACGGAGCCGGGGAAGACGGGGAACGGCACCGCTGGAGAGCCTTCGATCGGAGGCGTGCCATGCCCCTCCCCGGCTTCCCCGATTGAAGTCCTGGTTTCCAAAGGCCTTGGGCCTTTGGCGGGAGGGGGTTCCGGGGGAGGGCGGCACCCTCCCCCGACCCCCCGCGCCTCTCACGCCGCCGCGCGGATCGCCGCGGCCTTCACGTCCTCGCTCACCGCGCCGGCGAAGGTCTGGAAGTTGGCTTCGAACAGCCCGACGAGGTGGCGGGCGGTGCGGTCGTAGGCGGCCTTGTCGGCCCAGGTCTCGCGCGGGTTCAGCATCTGGGCGGGGACGCCGGGTGCGGCCTTGGGCATCATCAGGCCGAAGAAGGGGTCGCGCACGAATTCCGCGCGCGCGAGCGAGCCGTCCAGCGCCGCGCGCAGCAGGGCGCGGGTGACCTGGATGGGCATGCGGCTGCCGGTCCCGTAGGCGCCGCCCGACCAGCCGGTGTTGACCAGCCAGCAATCCGCGCCGTGGCGCGAGATCAGGTCCGACAGCATCCGCCCATAGACTTCCGGGTGGCGCGGCAGGAAGGGCGCGCCGAAGCAGGTCGAGAAGGTCGCCTGCGGCTCCTTGCCCAGCCCCTTCTCGGTGCCCGCGACCCGCGCCGTGTAGCCCGAGAGGAAGTGGTACATCGCCTGCGCGGCCGAGAGCCGGCTGATCGGCGGCAGCACGCCGAAGGCATCCGCCGTCAGCATCACCACGTTCTTCGGCAGGCCCGCGGTGCCCGAGGGCACCACGTTCGGGATGTAGTCGATCGGGTAGCAGGAGCGCGTGTTCTCGGTCAGCGATCCGTCGTCGAGGTCCACCACGCCGGCCCCATCGGCCACCACGTTCTCGAGCACCGTGCCGAAGCGGTGGGAGGCGGCCCAGATCTGCGGCTCGGCCTCCTTCGACAGCCGGATGACCTTGGCGTAGCAGCCGCCCTCGAAGTTGAAGACGCCGGCATCGGACCAGCCGTGCTCGTCGTCGCCGATCAGGGCGCGCTCGGGGTCGCTGCTCAGCGTCGTCTTGCCGGTGCCCGAGAGGCCGAAGAACAGCGCCACGTCGCCGCCGCGCCCGACATTCGCGCTGCAATGCATGGGCAGCACGCCGCGCTCGGGCAGCAGCCAGTTCATCACCGTGAAGATGCTCTTCTTGATCTCCCCGGCATAGGATGTGCCGGCGATCAGGATGGTCCGCGTCTCGAGCGAGAGGGCGATCAGCGTCGTGCTGCGGCAGCCGTCGGTCGCGGGGTCGGCCTCGAATTCCGGCGCGTGCAGGATGGTCCAGTCGGGCGCGAAGGCGGCGAGCGCCTCGGCCGCGGGGCGGATGAACATGTTGCGCGCGAAAAGCGCGTGCCAGGCGTTGGTGGTGACGAGGCGCACGCGGATGCGGTGCGCGGGGTCAGCCCCCGCATGCAGGTCCTGGGTGAACAGTTCCGCCTTCTGGCCGAGCCAGGCGCGCACGCGCGCGGCGACGGCGGCGAACTTCTCCGCCGGCAGCGGCTGGTTCACCTTGCCCCACCACACGGCCTCGCGCGTCGAGGGTTCCTCGACCACGAACTTGTCCTGCACCGAGCGGCCGGTGTGCTGGCCGGTCACGGCGATGAAGGCGCCCTCGGCGGACAGCCTTCCCTCCCCGCGGCGCAGCGCATGCGCGACGAGCGCGGGGGCGGCGAGATTGGCGTGGACCTCGCCGCGCGGCGTCACGCCGGTGCCGGCGAGCGGGGACTCGGAAGACGACATGCGCTGCACTTCTCCTGGACGCGACCAACCGGGGCAGGGAAGGCGCCGTTTCGATGACGGCGGCGGCAGAATTGCGGCGGCCCGCCCAGGGCTGCGCAGCGTTTCAGACCGCCTGGCCGAGGCGCGACCGTCCCTCCCGCGCCGCGCGGACCAGCGCCGCGCGGACGGCCCCGGCATCGCTTACCTGCGCTAAGAACGCAAGACGAACCGTCCGGTTACCTTCGGTCAGGTCGCAGCCATCCACATCCACCGTGGCGAGCCGCCATGCCCCCGGCCCGGCCCCGAGCAGCCCTTCGGCGATCGCGGCCACCGCGTCGGCGTGGTCCCGGTTGACATGCGCGACGATCCCGGCCTCGGCGGCCGCGATCGCCGCGACGGCGGCGGGGTCGGGGGCGAGTTCCGCCGCGCGGATCCGCTCGGCGCGGGCGAAGCCGCCGACATGCAGCGCGGCCCCGATGCGGACGCGCCACAGCGCGAAATCCGCGAAATCCGCATAGAGCGCGGCATAGGGGTGGCGGGCGAGCCAGCGCGCCTTGAGCGCCGGCGCCTCGGCCTCGGGCACCCGCTCCGCAAGGCCCGTGACCGTCACGCGCGGGGCGGTCTGCGGGTTCGGCCCCTCGGCGGCGCCGGTGAAGAGCAGCGCGCAGCGCGGCTCGGCCGCGAGGTGCCGCGTGTGCTCGGACAGCGCCGAGAGCCACAGCAGCGGGGAGAGATCGGGCGCCGGGGCGGGGGTGACGAGGCTCGCGAAGGGCTGCCCCCCGGCGGATGTGGCGAGCGTCGCCGAGCCCGCCCCGCGGATCAGCGCCCTGGCCTCGCGCACGCCCTGTTCCGTCGCCATGTCCCTCTCCGGCCCGTTCCGTGCCACAATCGCGCGCGAAGGTGGAACCGGGACGGGGGGCGCGCAACCGCCGCCGCCCCCCGCGACGGCGACAGCACCGGAAAGAGAGATGCCCCAGACCATCGCCCTCGTGGACGACGACCGCAACATCCTGACCAGCGTGCAGATGACGCTGGAGGCCGAAGGCTATGCCGTGCGCACCTACACCGATGGCGAGAGCGCGCTGCAGGGCCTGCTCGCCAAGCCGGCCGACCTCGCGGTGCTCGACATCAAGATGCCGCGCATGGACGGGATGGAGCTGCTCCAGCGCCTGCGCCAGCGCTCCAACATGCCGGTGGTGTTCCTCACCTCGAAGGACGAGGAGGTGGACGAGCTGATGGGCCTGCGCCTCGGCGCCGACGACTACATCACCAAGCCCTTCAGCCAGCGCCTGCTGCTCGAGCGCATCCGCGCCCTGCTCCGCCGCAACGAGGCCTCCCGCGCCGAGGGCTCGGGCGCGCCGCCGGGCGGCGTGATCGCGCGCGGGGACCTCGTGCTCGACGAGACCAAGCACACCTGCGTCTGGAAGGGCAGGCAGGTGCAGCTCACGGTCACCGAGTTCCTGCTGGTCAAGGCGCTGGCGGTGCGGCCCGGCATGGTCAAGAACCGCGACCAGCTCATCGACGCCGCCTATGGCGAGAACATCTACGTGGACGACCGCACCATCGACAGCCACGTCAAGCGCATCCGCAAGAAGTTCCGCCAGGCGGACCCCGATTTCGACCAGATCGAGACGCTCTACGGCATCGGCTACCGCTACAAGGAAGCCTGACATGACCGCGCCCCGGCATGCCTGACGGCAGCGCGACGCGCCCCGCGGCGGCCGAGGCGCAGGCCGGGCGCGCGCCGCCGCCGCCGCGCGCGCGGCGGCGCTTCTCGCCCCTGCTGCGGCGCATCCTGCTGGTCAATGCGGTGCCGCCGGCGCTGCTCGCGGCCTCGCTGCTCTACCTCGACCAGTATCAGAACGGGCTGCTCGCCGCCGAGGTGGAGGCGCTGCGGACCCAGGCGCGCATCTATGCCGGCGGCATCGCCGAGGCCGCCGTGCGCCTGGAGGGCGACCGCGCCGTGCTGGTGCCCGAGGCCGCGCGCCCGCTGCTCCGCCGGCTGGTCGAGCCCTCGCCCAACACCCAGGCGCGGCTGTTCGACAATACCGGCCTGCTGGTCGCCGACAGCCGGGTGCGGGAGGGTCCCGGCGGCGCCGTGACCACCGAGCCGCTGCCCCCGCCCGAGCCCCGCGGCGCGCTGACCTCGACCGTCGCCGGCGTCTATGACCGCCTGGTCGCGGTGCTGCCCGGCCCGCTGCGCACCGGCGGCGGCGCGGGCGGCGTGGCGGTGGACATCGGCCCCGACGCGCCGGATTTCGACTGGCAGCCGAACATCGGCCCCGACCGGCGGGAGGAGCTGCGCCTCGCGCTCGAGGGCGGGGTGCGGCCCTACATCCGCCGCACCGGCGACGGCAGGCTGCTCGTCTCGGTGGCCGAGCCCGCGCTGCGCGCCGGGCAGGGCGTGGGCATCGTGCTGCTGACCCGCGACGCGCGGGAGGTGGACCGCCGCCTGTTCGAGATCCGCGCCTCGGTGCTCATGCTCTTCGGCACGGCGCTGGCGCTGACGGTGCTGCTCTCCTTCTACCTCGCGCGCACCATCGCGACGCCGATGCTCGACCTCGCGCGCGCCACCCAGCGCATCCGCGAGGGCGAGGGCCGCGCCGGCTCCGTGCCCGCCCCCCTGCTCGCGCGCAACGACGAGATCGGCGTGCTGGCGCGCGACCTGCAGAACTCGGCCCGCGCGCTGTGGGCGCGCATCGACGCCAACGAACGCTTCGCCGCCGATGTGGCGCACGAGTTGCGCAACCCGCTGACCAGCGTGCGCAGCGCGCTCGAGACGCTGCGCCGCGTCGAGAACCCCGAGAGCCGCAACCGCCTGCTCGACATCATCGCCGAGGATGCGGTGCGGATGGACCGCCTCATCGCCGACATCAGCGATTCCTCGCGGGTGGATGCGGAACTTTCGCGCACCGTCACCACGCCCGTGGACATCGCGCCCATCCTCTCGGCGCTGGCCGAGCTGCACGAGGCGACGCGCAGCGGCGAGGACGCGCCGCATGTGGTGCTGGAGGCGCCACCCGGCCCGCTCGTCGTGCGCGGCGTGGAGGGGCGCATCGTGCAGGTGTTCCGCAACCTGCTCGGCAACGCGCTCTCCTTCAGCCCGCCGGGCGGGACGGTCTGGATGCGCGCGCGCCAGGCCGGCTCGATGGTCGAGGTCGCGATCGAGGACGAAGGCCCCGGCATCCCCGAGCAGAAGCTCGAGAGCATCTTCGAACGCTTCTATTCCGAGCGCCCGAGCGGCGAGCGCTTCGGCCAGCATTCGGGCCTCGGCCTGTCCATCAGCCGCCAGATCGTCGAGGGGCTGCGCGGGCAGATCGCCGCGGAGAACCGCCGCGACGCGGCGGGCAAGGTGCTCGGCGCGCGCTTCGTGGTGCGGCTGCCGGCGGCCTAGGCGGAAAACGGCGAGGCGGAACCGCCCGGCCGGGGACGAATGCCCCGCGGCGTTGGCCGCCGATTGCGCGCGCGGGGCGTGCGGGCGGGAGGCGAGGCCCCCCGCCCGGCGCCATCAGAGCCCCGCCTGCGAGACGAACTTCGTGTTCAGATAGGCCTCGATCGCCTCGGAGCCGCCCTCGGAGCCGTAGCCGCTGTCCTTCACCCCGCCGAAGGGCACTTCCGGCAGCGCGAGGCCGAGATGATTGATGGTCATCATCCCGCTCTCGACCTGCGAGGCGATGGCGTTCGCGGTCTTGGCGCTCCTGGTGAACGCATAGGCCGCGAGGCCGTAGGGCAGGCGGTTCGCCTCGGTCACGACCTCGTCGAAGTCCTTGAAGCGGGCGATCATGGCGACGGGGCCGAAGGGCTCCTCGTTCATGGCGCGGGCCTCCTTCGGCACGTCGGTCATCACCGTCGGCTCGTAGAAATAGCCCTTGTTGCCGATGCGCTTGCCGCCCGTGAGCACCTTGGCCCCCTTGGCCTGCGCGTCCTGCACCAGCGTCTCGACCCAGGGCACGCGGCGCTCATGCGCAAGCGGGCCCATGGTGGTGCCCTCCGCGAGGCCGTCGCCGACCTTCACGGCCTTGGCATGCTGGACGAACCTCTCGACGAAGCCGTCATAGAGCTTCTCCTGCACCAGGAAGCGCGTCGGGCTCACGCAGACCTGGCCGGCGTTGCGGAACTTCGCACCCGCCAGCGTCTTCGCCGCGAGATCGAGGTCCGCGTCGTCGAACACGATGGCCGGCGCATGGCCGCCGAGCTCCATCGTCACGCGCTTCATGTGCTGGCCGGCGAGGCCCGCGAGCAGCTTGCCCACCGGCGTCGAGCCGGTGAAGGTCACCTTGCGGATCACCGGATGGGCGATGAGGTATTCGCTGATCTCGGAGGGCACGCCATAGACGAGGTTCGCCACCCCCGGCGGCAGCCCGGCATCCACGAAGGCGCGGATGAGCTCGGCGGGCGAGGCCGGCGTCTCCTCCGGCGCCTTGACGATGATCGAGCAGCCCGTCGCCACCGCCCCGCAGAGCTTGCGCACCACCTGGTTGATCGGGAAGTTCCACGGCGTGAAGGCGGCGACGGGGCCGACCGGCTCCTTGATCACGAGCTGGTAGATGCCCTCCCCGCGCGCGGGGATGACGCGGCCATAGGCGCGGCGGCCTTCCTCGGCGAACCAGTCGATGATGTCGGCGGCGGCCATCACCTCCATCTTCGCCTCGGCGAGCGGCTTGCCCTGCTCGAGCGTGAGCAGCCGCGCGGTCTCCTCGGCGCGGGAGCGGAAGATGTCGGCGGCCTTGCGCATGAGCTTGTAGCGTTCGAAGGCCGGCACCTTCTTCCAGGTGGCGAAGCCCTTGTCGGCGGCGGCCAGCGCCTCGTCGAGGTCGGGCTTCTCGGCATGGGCGACGGTGCCGATCACCTCCTCGGTCGCGGGGTTCAGCACGTTGATGGTCTTGCCGGAGCGCGCGGCGCGCCACTCCCCGTTCACGTGCAGCAGGACATTCGGATAGGACATCGGCGAGTTCCTCCAGGCCGGGTGTTGGCCCACCCTAGCCCCGCGCCGCCCGCCGGGCCAGGAGGCGGGCCCCGCGGCACGGGCATGGCGGGGGCGGATCGGCCGGGGCGCCCACGCAGGCTTGATCGCCCGGCCCCGCCGCGCTTGCGCCCGCGCCGCGGCGGCGCCAGATCCGCCGTGGTGCGGCATGTCGCCGGCCGCTAGGATGCCGCGCATGAGCCGTCCCGCCCCGCAGCGCCGCCTGACCCTGCTCGTGATCGCCCTTCTCTCGGCCTGCGCCGCGGCGGATGCCGGCATGGCGGAGGAGGTTGGCTTCACGCCCTCCCCGGGCAACGCCTTCGGCGCCTATCTCGCCGGCCGCTTCGCGACCTCGCAGACGGACACGCGCACCGCCGCCGACAGCCTGCTCGCGGTGCTGCGCGCCGACCCCGACCAGCCCGAGGTCATCCAGCGCGCCTTCGTCGCGACCCTGCTCGACGGCCGGCCGGAAGCCGTGCGGCTCGCCCGGCGCGTGCCGGACAACCCGCTCGCGGCCATGCTGCTCGCCGGCACCGACGCGCAGGCCGGCCGCTGGGACCGCGCCGAGCAGCGCATCCGCGGCCTGCCGCGCCAGGGCGCCTCGCCGATCCTGCAGCCGATGCTCCTCGCCTGGACGCTGCACGGCAAGGGCCAGACCGAGCAGGCGCTGGCGCTGCTCCGCCCGCTTGCGGAAAGCGGGCGGCTGCGCACCCTCTACGCGCTGCATGCGGCGCTGATCTGCGACCTCGCCAGCCGCCAGCGGGAGGCCGAACGCTTCGCGCGCATCGCCATCGGCGGCGAGCAGCCGGTGACGCTGCGCCTTGCGCAGATCGCGGGCGGCATCCTGCACCGCGCGGGCCGGGAGGAGGAGGCGCAGCGGCTGCTCGATGCGCTCGGCCGCGGCCAGGAGGACCTGCTGGTGCCGGCAACCCCCGCCGCGCAGCGCGAGTTCTTCGCCACCCGCGCGGTCGCGGGCCCGCTCGAGGGCATGGCCGAGGCCTATCTCGCCCTGGCCGGCTCGCTGCGCCGGCAGGAGGCGGCCGAGTTCTCGCTCGCGCTGACGCGGCTCGCGCTGCGCCTGCGCCCGGGCTTCGCCCCGGCGCTGCTCATGGCCGCCGACGCGCTCGCGGATGAGCGCGAATACGCCGCCGCCATCGCCATGCTCGACCAGGTGCCGCCCGGGGATCCGCTGGCCGCGGTGGCCGGGCTGCGCCGGGCCAGCGCGCTCGACAGGCTCGACCGCACGGAGGAGGCGATCGCGCAGTTCCGCGCCATCGCCGAAGCGAATCCCCGCGCCGCCCAGCCGCATGCGCGGCTCGGCGAGATGTTCCGAATGCGCAGCCGCTGGCAGGAGGCCGCGGAGGCCTACGGCGAGGCGATCCGCCGCATCCACGAGCCGCAGGCCGCGCACTGGACGCTGTTCTACGGCCGCGGCATCGCCCATGAGCGCGCCGGCCAATGGCCCGCCGCCGAGGCCGATTTCCGCCGCGCGCTCGAGCTCCAGCCCGACCAGCCCTATGTGCTGAACTATCTCGGCTACACCTGGGTCGAGCGCGGCGAGAACCTCCAGGAAGCGCGCCGGATGCTCGAACGCGCGGTCGGGCTGCGGCCGCAGGACGGCAACATCGCCGACAGCCTGGGCTGGGCGCTGTTCAAGCTCGGCGACATCCCCGGCGCGATCCGCTGGCTCGAACGCGCCGTCGAGCTCGAGCCGCGCAACAGCGTCATCAACGACCACCTGGGCGACGCCTACTGGGCGGCGGGGCGCTTCCGCGAGGCGCAGTTCCAGTGGCGCCGCGCCCTCGCCCTGGGGCCGGAAGGGGACGAGGGGCCGAAGATCGAGGCCAAGATCCGCGACGGCCTGCCCACGCCCCCCGTGGCGGAGAACCGCCGCTGAGCGGAACCGTGCTGGAGGCCGCCCCGGCCAAGGTCAACCTGCACCTGCACGTCACCGGCCGCCGCGCGGACGGCTACCACCTGCTGGACAGCCTCGTGGTCTTCGCCGGCGCGGCGGACGCGCTCAGCGCGCGCATCGCGGAGGGGCTGAGCCTGCATCTCGAGGGGCCTGAGGCATCCGCCCTGGCCGGGGAGGCCGACAACCTCGTGCTGCGGGCGGCGCGCGCGCTGGCGGAGGCCGCCGGCGTCGTCCCGCGCGCGGCGCTGACGCTGGTCAAGCGCCTGCCGGTCGCCTCGGGCATCGGCGGCGGCAGCGCCGACGCCGCGGCGGCGCTGCGGGCGCTGAACCGCCTCTGGGGCCTGGGCTGGAGCGAGGCGCGGCTGGCCGGGCTGGCGCTCGCGCTCGGCGCCGACATCCCGGCCTGCCTCGCCTCGCGCCCCTGCGTGATGGCCGGGGTGGGCGAGGTGCTGCGCCCCGCCCCGCCCCTGCCCGGCTGCGGGCTGGTGCTCGCCAATCCGCGCATCGCGCTGCCCACTCCCGCGGTGTTCCGGGCCCGCGCCGGCGGCTTCCGCGCGGCCGCCGCCCTGCCCGAGGCGGGCTGGGCGGATGCGGCGGCGCTGGCGCGGGACCTCGCGGGCTGGGGCAACGACCTCGAGGCGGCGGCGATCGGCCTCTGCCCGGCGGTGGCGTCCGTGCTGGCGGCGCTGCGCGCGCTGCCGGGCTGCCGGCTGGCGCGCATGAGCGGCTCGGGCGCGACCTGCTTCGCCCTCTTCGATGCGCCGGAAGATGCGGCGGCGGCGACGGCGGCGCTGCCCGAGGGATGGTGGCGCTGGGGCGGGGGGCTTCACGCCGCCGGCGCCGCAGGGCTATGACGCGGCATGGCTGGGGCGTAGCCAAGCGGTAAGGCAGCGGTTTTTGGTACCGCCATTCCCAGGTTCGAATCCTGGCGCCCCAACCATCCCCGGCCCGAGGGCGGCCTCCGAGGCGCCGCGCCTCAGCCCTCCGGGCAGCCCACCACCACGCGCTGCAGCGTCCTGACGCCTTCCAGCGTCTGCATCCAGCGCGGATCGGCCTGGGGCGGGGTCAGCAGCCGCGCCGCCTCGGCGAGGTCCGCGCAGCGCTGGTCCTCCGCGCCGCAGGACACCGAGACGCCGAGCATCCGCGCATTGCCGGCATGGAAGCGCGCCACCGCATTGCCGGGGGAGTCGCGCAGCAGCCGGTCGGCCTCGGCGCGCATCAGGTCGTTGTCGGGGCAGATGCCGGCGCGCGGCGTCACGGCGCGGCGGTCGAACAGCGCCTGGAGCAGTTCCGCCCGCCAGGCGTTGCGCTCGGCCTGGGTATTGGCGCCGCCGGCCGCGAGCGCGGCCTGGCCCGCCTGCACCGCGCAATCCCGGTAGCCCGCGCGGGCCGCCTCCGGCGCCGTTGCGGCGAGGCGCCGGCAGGCGCGGGCGCGCAGCGCCTGGGCCTCGGCGCAGGGCTTGTCGGCGGCGCCCTCGCAGGCCGGGACCTGTTCGGCCACCACCGCGTCCCAGGCGCCGCGCTGGGCCGCGGCGCTCATGCGCGCGAGCGCCTGGGCGGCGGGCGGAGGGGGCGGCGCGGCCGCGCCCGGCTGGCCGCCGCCGCCCTCGCCGCCGGGGCCGCAACCGGCCAGCGCCAGCAGGGCGCAGGCGAGGATCGCTGTCGGGGCGGAGGCGCGGCGGGTCCGCGGGGCATCGTCCTGCATGGGCTCAGCCTAGAGCGGTTCGCGCCGCGCCGGAACCGTTGCGCCGGCCGCGCGCGGCACCGGCGGGCGAAGCCCGATCCCCGTCCCCGCGCGCATCAGCGCACCACTTCGAGCAGCCGGAACCCCGACAGCCCCGGCGGCAGCGCGACGGGCGCGAGCCAGGGCGGCGGCGCGCCATCGCGCAGCAGGGCGGCGAGGCTGCCCGCCGGGATCGTCTCCGAGCCCCTCGCCACGCAGGCGAGCACCAGCGCGACCTGCCGCCGCGCGGCGATGGCCCGCGCGGCCTCGGGGTCGGTCGCGGCGAAGAAGCCGAGCGTGTCCTCGATGGCCCGGCCGGCGCGGTGATGCGGCGTGGCGACCACGCGATAGGGCGTCCGCCACGCCAGTTCCGGCCCCTCGAACACGTCCGAGGCGATCAGCACCGGCGCCGGCGCCCCCGGCGCCACGCCCGGCCGCGCCGCGCCCAGCCAGCGGCCCATCGCGGTCCAGTCGCAGCGCGCCGTCGCCTCGGCGCGCACCGCCGTCGAGCCGGGGGTCTCCTGCGCGCGCAGCCCGAGGAAGGGCACGGCGAGCGCGCCGAAGAACAGCAGCGTCGCGAGGGATGCGCGCAGCGCCTCGGATCGCGGCCGGCGCGCCTGCAGCACCAGCCCCACCAGCCCCGCCGCCGCGATCGCCGCGGGCGGGGCGAGGTCCATGCCGAAGCGCCGCGCGCCGAAGGTCGCGGCCAACCCGGCGAGCAGCGGCAGGGCGAGCACCAGCGCCGCCGGCCAGCGCCCGTCCCGCCGCCAGCCGGGCAGCGCGAGCCAGAGCGCCAGCAGCCCGAGCGGCGCGCCGCCGGCGATGTAGATCGCCGCCTCCCACGGGTCGCCGGGGCCGAAGGGCGGCAGCGGCTGGTTCTCCTGGATGGTCGGGTGGAACAGCGCGAGATAGGCGGCATCGGCATTGGCCAGCGGCCCGCGCAGCGTGCCCGGGAACAGCGCCAGCAGCGCGGCGAAGGCGGCAAGGCCGGCCGCGCCGGCCAGCGCGGCGCGCATCGGCCGCGGCCGCGCCCCGGCCGCCGCCGCCACCGCGAAGACCGCGCCCGCCAGCAACGCGAGGCCGAGGTGATGCACCGACAGCCGGTCGTATTCGGCGACCAGCCAGGCGGCGGGGCGGTGCTCGGCGGCGATGCCGATGGCGCAGGCCGCCGCCAGCCCGAGGCTGCAGGCAAGCCCCCGCCGCGCTAGCGGCCGCCCGTCCTCGGCCAGCAGCGCCGCGAGGCCGAAGGCCGCCAGCGCCGGCACGGCCACGATCAGCGCCTCCGGCCCGCTCCAGGTGGCGAGGCCGAAGGCCGCGCCCGCCAGCGCGGCATCGCGCGCCCGCCCGCCCGGCATCGCCGCGCGCAGCGCCGCGCCGAGGCCGAGGGTGAGCAGGGCGATGATCAGCCCGTGATGGTCCGGCCGGCCCAGCGCGCTGTAGGTCGCCACCGCCGGCGTCCCGGCCATGACCAGCGCGGCATACCAGGGTGCCCGCCCACCCCAGGCGATGCCGGCCGCCCAGGCGGCGGCCAGGATGGCCGCGACATGCGTGAGCGGCGAGACGAGGATGCCCGACCACACCAGCGCCTCGCGCCCGGGCAGGCCGGCCAGCGCCTCGATCGCCAGCGCCGGCAGCAGCACCAGCAGGTCGAGCGGCCGGGTCCATTGGTTGACGAGCCCATCCGGCGCGGCGAGGCGCGGCGTCACGTCCTCGAACCACGGGGCGCCTTCGCGCAGTTCCAGGATGGTCAGCAGCCGGAGGTAGCTGTCGGGGTCCACCAGCCGCCCGTCGAGCAGCCCCGCATTCCACCCGGCGAGGCCGCCGAGATTCATCAGCGCCACCAGCAGCACCGCGAACAGCACCAGCGCCGGGCCGATCCGCGCGGGCGGCTCCTGGCGGGCGGGCGGCGGCGGTGCGGGCGGTGCGGCCACGGTGCTGCCGGTGTGCGCGGGGCCTCCGCGTCGCGTCAAGCCGCCCCCGGTTGCCCGCCCCGCCCCCGCGCGCCACGCTGGCCGCGCAGCAGGAAGGACGCGCCATGCCCCGCCACCAGCTCTTCGTCCGCCTCGGCGAGACGCGCTACCGCGTCGAGCGCCCCTGGGGCGAGGTGCCCCAGGGCGCGGGCGTGCCGAGCGATGTCGCCTGCGACGCGGAAGGCCGCGTCCATGTGCTGTTGCGCCAGGATCCGATGGCCGATCCCGAAGGCCCGGCGGTGGTGGTGCTCGCCCCCGACGGGCGGCGCCTCGATGCCTGGGGCGGGGCGGAGGTGGCGGACGGGCACATGCTCTCCGTCCATCCCGACGGGCGCGTCTTCGTGGTGGACCGCGACGCGCAGGAGGTCATCGTCTTCAGCCGCGACGGCAGGCGCATGGGCGGCATCGGGCGGCGCGACCATCCGGGCGAGCCCTTCAACGCGCCCTGCGATGTCGCCTTCGCGCCCGACGGCACGATCTACGTCGCCGATGGCTACGCCGCCTCGGTGGTGCACCGCTTCAGCGCCGAGGGCACGCCGCTCGGCCGCTGGGGCAGCGAGGGCAGCGGGCCGGGCCAGTTCAGCACGCCCCATTCGGTCTGGGTGCTGCCCGATGGCCGCGTCACGGTGGCCGACCGGGAGAACAACCGCGTGCAGGTCTTCACGCCCGAGGGCATGTGGCTCGCGGACTGGCGCGGCAACCACAAGCCCATGAGCGTGCACGGCGCGCCGGGCGGCGGGCTCTACGTGACCGACCAGGTGCCGCAGCTCTCGCTGCTCGGGCCGGACGGGATGATCCGCGGGCGCTGCCGCCCGGTGCTGAACGGCGCGCATGGCATGTGGCGTGCACCGGATGGCTGCATCTACCTCAGCGAGCAGAACCCGCCGAGGATCACGCGCCTCGTGCCGGTCAGGGAGTAGCGATGGGTCTGCGCATCGCGGCGGCGCTGCTGCCGCTTTTCCTGGCAGGGGCGGCGGCGGCGCAGACGCTGGCCATCGGCCTCGCGGCCGATGTCACCTCCGCCGATCCGCATTTCCACAACACCTCCTCGAACAACGCGGCCTCGCGCCATGTCTTCGAGACGCTGATCCGCCAGGATGCGCGGCAGCGCCTCGTGCCGGGGCTGGCCACCCAATGGCGCGCCGCCGGCCCGACGGAATGGGAGATCACGCTGCGCGCCGGCGTGACCTTCCACGACGGCACGCCCCTCACCGCCGAGGACGTGGCGGCGAGCATCCGGCGCGCGGGCAGCCTGCAGGGCTCGCCCTCCTCCTTCGCGCTCTACACCCGCGCCATCGCGGCCGTTGAGGCGACCGGGCCGCTCGCCCTCCGGATCACGACGCGGCATCCGCATCCGCTGCTGCCGAACGACCTCTCGCTCGTGCCCGTCATCGCCGCCCGCCACGCCAGCGCGGCGAGCGAGGCCTTCGACCGCGGCATCGCGGCCATCGGCACCGGGCCCTATCGCTTCGCGGCCTTCAGCGCCGGCCAGCGCCTGGTGCTGGAGCGCAACCCGGCGCATTGGGAAGGGCCGCAACCCTGGGCGCGGGTCGAGCAGCGCGTGATGCGCAACGGCGCCGCCCGCGTGGCCGCACTGCTCGCCGGCGACGTGGATGCGATCGAGGCGCCCGCGCCGGAGCTGCTCGACCGCCTCGCCGGGCAGGGCGGGATCGTGCTGTCGCGCAGCGCCTCGAACAAGGTGGTGTTCCTCTTTCCCGATGTCGGGCGCGATCCGACGCCCTTCGTGACCGACGCGCAGGGCCGGCCGATCCGGCCCAACCCGCTGCGCGATCCGCGCGTGCGGGAGGCGATCAGCCTCGCCATCGACCGCGCCGCCATCGTCGAGCGCGTGCTGAACGGGGAGGGCGTGCCGGCCGCGCAGGTGGTGCCGGAGGGCTTCTTCGGCGCCGATCCCGCGCTGCGCCCGGATCCGCACGACCCCGCGCGCGCCCGGCGGCTGCTCGCCGAGGCGGGCTTCCCGGACGGCTTCGTGCTGACCCTGCACGGGCCGAATGACCGCTTCCTGCGCGACGCCGCCGTGCTGCAGGCGATCGGGGCGATGCTCGAGCGCGTGGGCATCCGCGCCCGCGTCGAGACCCTGCCCTGGGCCGCCTATGCCGCGCGCAGCCAGCGGCCGGAGTTCAGCCTGATGCTGGTGGGCTGGGGCGCGGGGACGGGGGAGGCCTCCTCGCCGCTGCGCGGCCTGCTCGCCACGCGCGATGCGGCGACGGGGCTCGGCGCCTCCAACCGCGGGGGCTGGTCGGATGCGCGCTTCGACGCGCTGCTGGCCGAGGCGCTGCGCACCGCCGCCGACGCCCCGCGCGAGGCGCTGCTGCGCCTGGCCTCGGCGCGCGCGATGGGCGAACGCGCGCTGATCCCGCTGCATTTCGAGGCCGCGACCTGGGCGCACCGCAGCGGCATCGCGCACCGGCCGCGCCTCGACCAGTACACCCAGGCGATGGATTTCGCGCCGCGCTGACGGTCCGGTCGTCCCCCGCCGGCCTCGCGCTCCCGCGCGATGCCGGCGCGTGAAGGGTCGAAGCGTCCGCCCGCCGGGATCAGGCCTCGGCGCCGTGGACGGTCACCCAGGTGTCGAGCAGCATCTCCCGCCGCCGCGCGAAGAGCGCGCCCCAGCGGGCGCGCTGCGCCTGGTTCGCGCCGGCCGCCGCGGCGTTCCAGAAGCGGCTCTGCTCCCAGGCTGCGAGCGAGGGATACCAGGTCATCAGCAGCACATGGGCCGGCGCGGCCTCGGCGCGGTCCTGCCAGAGGCCGAGCGGCTCGCTGCCGGTGTCGCCCTCGAAGCCTTGCCAGGCCTCCGTCGTGATGGCGACCATCTCGCCGACCCGCTCGGCGGGCAGGAGGAACCAGCGATGCGTGACGATCCCGCCCCGCGCGGGGTCGGGCGGGGTCTCGCCGCGGGCGAGGATGCGAAGCACGCGCAGGCGCAGCGCCGCGACATCCGGATCGGCACGTTCCGGCGCCGGCGGCGGCTCGCCCGGCCACAGCGAGGCGCGCGTGACGAGGTTCATGGAGGCGCCGATCTGCGCGCGCCAGAGGCCGAACAGGCGGCCGCCGGGAACCGCGCGCAGCCGCGCCTGCAGGGCGGCGGCGCGGCCCGGCCGGGCGGTGAACTCCTCGAAGCGAAGCAGCATGGGCTCGGCCCTCCGGATGGCGGCATGGCGCGGGTGCGGCGCCCGCCGATGCCGCGCCGGGCGCCGCGGCAATCCGCGGGCGGCGGCGATGCCCGCCCCTGCTTCACCCTCTGCGGACAAGGGATCGACCTTTGTCCGCAGGGTATCTGGTTCCGCGCGCGGCCGCCCCGCCAGCCCTGCCGGTATCAGTTCACGGTGATGCGGGCCTCACGCACCACGCGCGCCCATTTCTCGGATTCCGCGCGCAGATAGGCGGCCAGTTCCTCGGGCGAGGATGCGACGCCCTCCGCCCCCGCCGCCGCCAGCCGGTCGCGCACCGCCTGCTGCGCCAGCGCGTCGCGGATCGCCGCGTTCAGCCGCGCGATGGCCGGCGCCGGCGTTCCCGCGGGCGCCATCACGGCGCCCCAGGAGGTCGCCTGCGCCTCGGGCAGGCCGATCTCGGCCATGGTCGGCACATCGGGCAGCAGCGCGGAGCGGCGCGCGCCCGTGACCGCCAGCGCGCGCACGCGGCCCGCCTGGATCTGGCCGATGGCCGAGGGAATCTGGTCGAGCATCACCTGCACATTGCCCGCCACCACGTCATTCAGCGCCGGCGCGCTGCCGCGATAGGGCACATGCGTGATGTCCACCCGTGCGGCGAGCTTGAACAGCTCGGGCACCGTATGCGTGGACGAGCCCGCGCCCGCCGAGCCGTAGGAGAGCCGCCCCGGCTGCCCGCGCACCAGGGCCAGGAACTCCTGCGCCGTCCGCGCCGGCACCTGCGGGTTCACGATCAGCACATGGTCCGTGGTGAAGGCCATCGAGACGGGCGCGAGGTCGCGCAGCGGGTCGAAGCCGAGCGTGCTGTAGAGATGCGGGTTGACCGTCAGCGTGCCGGTCGTGCCCATCAGGATGGTGTGGCCGTCGGCCGGGCTGCGCACGACGTTCTCGACGCCGATATTGCCGCCCGCGCCGGTGCGGTTCTCCACCACCACGGGCTGGCCCAGCGTCTCCTGCATGCGTTCGCCCAGCACGCGGGCGACGACATCCGTCGCCCCGCCCGCCGGGAAGGGCACGACGAAGCGGATGGCGCGCGTCGGCGCCCAGGCCTGCGCCCGCGCGGCGGCGGGGGCGAGCAACGTGGCGGCGATCAGCGCGCGGCGTGTGGCGTTCATGGCTTGTCCTCCCGGTATCGTTGTCGTTCAGCAGAAGGCGTGGCGGGCCTTGACCTCGCGCAGCACATGCTCGGGGTCCTGCGCCCACCAGTGGCTCGACAGGATCTCGACCTCGACGCCGCCGGTCCAGCCCGAGGCTTCCGCCATGGCGCGGATGGCGGGGATGTCGATCACGCCCTCGCCCGGAAGGCCGCGGTCGAGCACGAGATCGGCGGTCGGCACCTTCCAGTCGCAGACATGGAAGGCGGCGATGCGCCCCTTCGCGCGCGCCATCTGCCGCGCGAGGTCGGGGTCCCACCAGACGTGATAGACATCGACCGCGACGCCCGTGCCAGCGCCGAGTTCGTCGCAGAGGTCGAGCGCCTGGCCGAGCGTGGACAGCACCGAGCGGTCCGCGCAGGTCATCGGGTGCAGCGGTTCGAGCGCAAGCGTCACGCCCGCCGCGCGCGCCTCGGGCAGGATGGCGTGCAGGCCCTCGCGGACGATCTCGCGCGCGGCGGGCAGGTCCTTGCTGCCCTGGGGCAGGCCACCGCAGACCATCACGAGGCAGTCGGCGCCGATGGCGTGGGCTTCCTCGATGGCGCGGCGGTTGTCCTCGATGGCGGCGGCGCGATCGCCCAGTGTGAACATGCCGCCGCGGCACAGGCCGGTGACGCGCAGCCCGGCATCGCGGATGTGCTTCGCCGCGGCCTGCGTGCCCATCGCCTGCAGCACGTCGCGCCAGGGCGCGATGCCGGGGATGCCGTGGCGCGCGCAGGCCTCGATGCATTGCGCGAGGCTCAGCGCCTTCACCGTGATGGTGTTGAGGCTGAGCGGGCCGGGGGGCTTCATGCGCGGCTGTCCGCGAGAGGGGCTTTGCCCCCCTCGCACTCCCCCCACCAAAGGCCGAAAGGCCTTTGGAAGCCGATACCCGCGCGCGCCCGGCGGCAGCGTGGGAGGGGGCGACGCACCCTCACGACGCCACCCCGTGCAAGGCAAGAAGCGTCTTCATCCGCGCCACCGCCATCTCGGGGTCGCGCAACAGCCCCGCCCTGTCGGCGAGGCGGAAGAGTTCGGAAAAATGCTGGATGCTGCGCGTGGATTGCTGGCCGCCGACCATCACGAAATGGTCCTGGTGGCCGTTCAGCCAGGCCATGAAGACCACGCCCGTCTTGTAGAAGCGCGTGGGGGCGCGGAAGATGTGGCGCGACAGCGGGACCGTCGGCGCCAGGATGTCGTGGAAGGTGGACAGGTCGTTGCGCGACAGCGCCGCCAGCGCCCCGCCCACCGCCGGCGCGATCGGGTCGAAGATGCCGAGCAGCGCGTCGCTGTAGCCCTGCTCGTCGCCGGCGATGAGCTCGGCGTAGTTGAAGTCGTCCCCGGTGTACATGCGCACGCCGCGCGGCAGGCGGCGGCGCATCGCGATCTCCTTGTCCTTGTCGAGCAGCGAGATCTTTACGCCATCCACCTTGTCCGCATGGGCATGGATCACGGCAAGCGCCGTCTCCATCGCCGCCATGTGGTCGTGGTTGCCCCAGTAGCCTTCCAGCGCGGGGTCGAACATCTCGCCGAGCCAGTGGATGATGACCGGCTGCTTCACCTGCGACAGGATGCGGCCATAGACGCGCTCGTAGTCCGCGGGCCCGCGCGCGGCCCTGGCCAGCGCGCGCGAGGCCATGAGGATGATGCGCCCGCCCATGGCCTCGATGGCCTCGCACTGTTCCTCATAGGCGCGGATCACGTCGTCCACGGTCACGTCCGGGCCGGGGGCGAGATGGTCGGTGCCGGCGCCGCTCGCCATCACCGCGCCCGGCACCTCCTTCATCGCATCGAGCGAGCGGCGGATCAGTTCCTGCGCGCCCGTCCAGTCGAGGCCCATGCCGCGCTGCGCGGTGTCCATCGCCTCCGCCACGCCGAGGCCGAGCGACCAGAGGTAGCGCCGGTAGGCGATGGTGCGGTCCCAGTCGATCTTCACGTCGAGCCAGGGATCCTGCTCGGCGAGAGGATCGGCCACGACATGCGCGGCGGCGAGTGCCACGCGCGGGAAGGGTGGTGTCGCCTTCGGGAAGTCGCGCGGCGCGGAGGTTGCGAAGGCCTCGATGCGATCGCCGTTCGGCAGGTTGATCGTCGGCATCTTCAGACCTCCAGCCTCGGCAGGTCGATCCAGCGGCGCTCGGCCCAGGATTTCAGGCCCGCTTCCGCGAGCTGCACGCCCTTCGCACCCGCCAGCAGGTTCCACGGATAGTCGGGGCGCTCGCCCGCGACATGCTTGAGGAACTCCTCCCACTGCACCCGGAAGCCGTTGGGGTAGTCCTGCGTGGTCGGCACTTCCTGCCAGCCGGCGAAGAAGTCGATGGTCTGCGGCTGGTCGGGGTTCCACACCGGCTTGGGCGTGGCGACGCGGCTCTGCGTCCAGCACTTGTGCAGGCCGCAGATGGCGGAGCCGTGCGTGCCGTCCACCTGGAAGGTGACGAGATCATCGCGCCGCACCCGCGTGACCCAGGAGGAGTTGATGTGCGCGACGATCCCGCCTTCGAGCTGGAAGGTCGCATAGGCGGCGTCGTCGGCATCCGCCTTGTAGGGCTTGCCGTCCTCGCCGATGCGCTCGGGGATGTGCACGGCGCCGAGGCAGGAGACCGCCTCCACATTGCCGAACAGGTTGTCCAGCACGTAGCGCCAGTGGCAGAGCATGTCGAGGATGATGCCCCCGCCCTCGGCCTTCTTGTAGTTCCAGGAGGGGCGCTGCGCCGGCTGCAGGTCGCCCTCGAAGACCCAGTAGCCGAACTCGCCCTTCACCGAGCAGATGCGCCCGAGGAAGCCGGAATCGATCACCATCTTCAGCTTGCGCAGGCCGGGCAGGAACAGCTTGTCCTGCACCACGCCGTTCTTGATGCCCTTCTCCTTCGCCAGCCGCGCGACATCGAGCGCATCGGCCAGGGTGTCGGCGGTCGGCTTCTCGCAATAGACATGCTTGCCCGCGGCGATCGCCTTGCGCAGCAGCCCCGCGCGCATCTGGGTGGTGGCGGCGTCGAAGAAGATCTCGTCCTTCGGGTCGGCCAGGCAGGCATCGAGGTCGGTGCTGACGCGGCTGATGCCGTGCGCGCGCGCCAGCGCCTCCAGCTTCGCGCGGTTGCGCCCGACGATCACCGGATCGGGCATCAGCGTGTCGCCGTTCGCGAGCCGCACGCCGCCATCGGCGCGGATCGCGGCGATGGAGCGGATCAGGTGCTGGTTCATCCCCATCCGGCCGGTGACGCCGTTCATGATGAGGCCGATGCGGCGTTCCGCCATGTGCGAGGATCCCTTACGAAAGCCAGCGATGGAGATTGGCGGCGACGAAGCCGTCATCCGTCAGCAGCGGGTAGCGTTGCGCGACGGCGGTCAGCAGTTCCGCCTGCCCGGGCGAGAGCGTCTCATGCTCGTCGAGGCACCAGATGCCTTCCAGCAGCCCCTGGCGGCGCAGCACCTCGTGGCAGCCGGCGATCACGCCATGGAAGGCGTTCGCCACGTCGAAGACCGCGGCGTTCATCTCCGTGACCGCGGCATCGAGGGCGAGCAGCTCCGCCGGGATGGCGCCCCGCACGGCGGCGCAGCGCGCCTGCAGCTCCACCGCCGCGCGCGTCCAGACCGACCAGTGCCCGAGCAGCCCGCCCACGATGCGCAGCGTCGTCGGCACGCCCCGGTGCACCAGCGTGAAGGGCGTGAGCAGATCGGCCACGATGTGGTCGTCATTGCCCGTGTAGAGCGCGATGCGGTCCTGCGCCCCCGCCTCCAGCACGCCGCGCAGCACGTCGAGCGTCGCGTAGCGGTTGAAGGGCGCGATCTTGATCGCGACGACGTTGCCGATGGCGGCGAAACGGCGCCAGAAGGCGGCCGAGAGCGGCACCCCACCCACTGCGGGCTGGAGGTAGAAGCCGAACAGTGGCATCTCGGCCGCCACCGCCTCGCAATGCGCGATCATCTCGTCCTCGGTCGCACCCTTCCAGGCGGCGAGGGAGAGCAGCACGGCATGGTAGCCGAGCCCGCGCGCGATCCGCGCCTCGGCCACCGCCTGCGCCGTGCGGCCGATGGCGCCGGCGACCAGGATCGGCGCCGCGGCGTGTTCGGCCGCCGCTTCGGCGGCGATGCGCAGCACCGGCTCGAAGAGGCCGCGCTCGCGGATGGCGAATTGCGTGGTGTGGACGCCGACCGCGAGGCCGCCCGCCCCGGCATCTAGGTAGTAACGCGAGAGCGCCTTCTGCCGCCGCGCATCGAGAGCGCGGGACGCGTCGAGCGCCAGCGGATGGGCCGGGATGACGCAGCCCGCCGCCAGACGCGCGGCCACAGCCGGCGGCAAATCCTCTCGCCTGAGACCCACGCGTTTCCCCCCGGAACACGGTAACCGCTTGGTTACTACGCGCCGCGCGGGCACGGGTCAAGGGCGGCCCATCAACGCCGAAAGCCCCGCGCGGGGCAGCGCGGGGCTCTCGTTGCGGGGCGGAGGCGGGAGGGGCCGGGCCCCTCCGCCACGGTCAGCGGCGCAGGCCGAGCCGGCCGATCAGCGTCTCGTAGCGCTTCTGGTCCTTGCGCTTGAGGTAGTCGAGCAGGCCGCGGCGCTGGCCGACCAGCACAAGCAGGCCGCGGCGCGAATGGAAGTCCTTCGCGTGGGTCTTGAGGTGCTCGGTCAGGTTCGCGATGCGTTCGGAGAGGATGGCGACCTGCACTTCCGGGCTGCCGGTGTCGCCCGGCTTGGTCGCGTAGTCCTTGATCAGCGCCTGGCGGCGCTCCGCGGTGATCGACATCGTGCGTATTCCTTGCGTGAGGAGGTTCAGGAACCGCCCTGGCCCAGCCACCGCTCCGGCTTCAGCAAGCCGTCCTCGAAGCGGGCGAGGCCCATCAGGCGCCCCCCCGCCATCGCCCTGGCCAGGCCCCCGTCGGGGTTGGCCTCGCGCGGAACCCGGCCCATCAATTCGACCAGCGGGATGGGCTGGCCGAAGGACAGGCGGGCGGCCTCGGCCTCGGTGAGGGCCAGCGCCGGGATGTCGGCCAGCGCGGTCGTCACCGGAAGCAGCAGGTCCGGGGAAGGGGGCGGGGTATCGCCGGAAACCGCGATCCTGTCCAGCGGAACCGCATCCTTCTCGAGGAAGGGTCCGACCCGCAGCCGGCGCAGGGCTGCGATATGGCCGAGGCTGCCGCAGGCGCGGGCGATGTCCCGCGCGAGCGAGCGCATGTAGACGCCCTTGCCGCTCTCCACGAAGAACACCGCAGTGTCGGCGTCGGGGCGCTCGATCAGCTCGAAGCGGTCCACCCGCGCCGGGCGCGGGGCGAGTTCCACCTGCTCGCCCGCGCGGGCGAGGTCGTAGGCCCGCTCCCCCGCCACCTTGATGGCCGAGAATACGGGCGGCACCTGCATGATGTCGCCGATGAAGGCGGGCAGGGCGGCGCGGATCTGCGCATCGGTCGGGCGTGCGTCGCTGGTGGCGACGACCTTGCCGTCGGCGTCGTCGGAATCCCGCGCCTCGCCGAAGCGCAGCGTGAAGCGGTACTGCTTCGTGCCGTCCATGACATAGGGCACGGTCTTGGTCGCCGCGCCGAAGGCGATCGGCAGAACCCCCGTGGCGAGCGGGTCGAGCGTGCCGCCATGGCCGCATTTCTGCGCCTGGAAGGCCCGCTTGCAGAGGGTCACGACATCGGTCGAGCCGATCCCCGTGGGCTTGTCGATGATCAGCCAGCCGTCGATCGGCCGGCCTTTGGGCTTGCGGTGGCGGTGATGGGCCATGTGATGATCCGCGATGGTGTCAGGTGGCACCGGGAGAGGGAAAGCGACGGCGATGCAGGGCGAGGAAGCGGAAGCCGCCGGCCGCGATCACCCGCTCTGGGCCCGCGCCCTGATCGCGGCGATCGTGCTGGCGGGCGGGGCTGCGATCGGCGCCGCGGCGGGCGGAGGCTGGGGCGGGGCCTTGGTCGGCGCGCTCGTCGCGGCGCCGGTCGCGGCGCTGGGATTCATGGTGCCGGGGTTTCTCCTCGGCATCCTGCTCGTGCTGCAGGTCTTCAGCTGTGCCTCCTGATCAGGCGGCTTCGGGCGGCACGGGGCGCGGACGCCCATCGGCATCCAGCGCCACGAAGGTGAAGGTGGCCTCAGTGACGCGCGCCGCGTCCTCGGCCGTGCGGTCGCGCCGCCAGGCCTCGACATGGACGCGGATCGAGGAGCGGCCGACGCCGAGCAGTCGGCCATAGAGGCTCACCTCGTCGCCGACGCGCACCGGCAGGTGGAAGGCCATGGCCTCGACCGCGACGGTGGCGACGCGCCCGCGCGCGCGGCGCAGCGCGACCGAGGCGCCGGCCTGGTCCATATGCGCCATCAGCCAGCCGCCGAAGATGTCACCGGCCGGGTTGGCGTCCGCCGGCATGGCGATGACGCGGACCTGCGGGGCCTCGCGGGGCGGGGCGGCGCTCATTCCTCGCCGTCCTTCTTCGGCGCGAGGTCGCGCTGCACCTCGGGCCGGCGCATCACCTCGTCGATGTGCATCGCGTAGCCAAGCGCGGTGTCGGGCTGGAAATGCAGGTCGGGCGCGTATTTCAGGCGCACGGCCTGCGCCACCTCCCGCCGCAGGTAGGGCGAGGCGCGCTTCAGCGCGGCCATCTGCACCGCCGTGAGATCCTTGCCCAGCGCCGAGACGAAGGCCGTCATGTGCTTGAGGTCGGGCGAGGCGCGCACCTCGGTCACCGTCACATGCACGCCATGCAGGTCCGGGTCGCGGAACTCCGCGCGCGTGAACACGGCCGAGAGCGCGTGGCGGATCTCCTCCGCGACGCGGAGCTGCCGCTGCGAAGGGCCTTCGGCATGGCCGCGGTGATGGTGCTTGCTCATCGGGAACCTACCCGTTCAACTCGGGCGCACCCTGCGGCGCGGTGAAGCCGCGCCGGGCGCGCGAAGCGCGACCGCGCCCAGACCGCCGCTTGCCGCCGATGCGACGGCCCAGGGCGCGCGAGCCAGGGCCGCGGATGCGGCCGCCCGGCGCCTGAGGGCGAACGAAACCCGTCGTGGCGGCTCAAGCCGCCGCGACGGTCTCCACCTCGTAGCACTCGATCTGGTCGCCCACGCGGATGTCGTCGTAGTTCGCGAAGGACATGCCGCATTCGAGGCCGTTGCCCACCTCGCGCACGTCGTCCTTGAAGCGCTTGAGCGTGGACAGCTCGCCCTGGTGGATCACGACGCCGTCGCGCAGCAGGCGCACCCCGGCGCCGCGCTTGACCACGCCTTCCGTGATGCGGCAGCCCGCGACCTTGCCGACCTTCTTGACCTCGAAGACCTGCAGGATCTGCGCGTAGCCCAGGAACTTCTCCCGCTGCACGGGCGCGAGCTTGCCCTTGTAGAGCTTCTCGATGTCGTCCGCGACCTCGTAGATGATCGAGTAGTAGCGGATGTCCACGCCCTCGCGCTGCGCGAGGTCGCGCGCCTGCGCGGTGGCGCGCACGTTGAACGCCACGATCACCGCGTCCGACGCCTTGGCGAGCTGGATGTCGGATTCCGTGATCTGCCCCACCGCAGAGTGCAGCACGCGGACCTTCACCTCCTCGTTGCCGAGCTTGCCGAGGGTGACGCCGATCGCCTCGGCGCTGCCCTGCACGTCGGCCTTCACGACGACGGCGACCTCCTTCTGCTCGCCCGCCTGGATGCGCGCGAGCATGTCGGTCAGGCTGCCGCGCGCGCCAGCCGCGGCGGAGGCCTTCTCGCGCGCCCGGCGCTGGCGGAACTCGCTGACCTCGCGCGCGCGGGCCTCGTTCTCGACGGCGATGAAGTTGTCGCCCGCCGCCGGCACGCCGGAAAGGCCCAGGATCTCCACCGGCAGGGAGGGCGGCGCCTCCTTGAGCTGGCGGCCCTTGTCGTCGAGCATGGCGCGCACACGGCCCCACTCGGCTCCGGCCACCACGATGTCGCCCTGGCGCAGCGTGCCCTTCTGGACCAGCACCGTCGCCACCGGGCCGCGCCCGCGGTCGAGCTTGGATTCGATCACCGTGCCTTCGGCGGCGCGGTTCGGGTTGGCCTTGAGGTCCAGCACCTCGGCCTGCAGCGAGATGGCCTCGAGCAACTTGTCGAGGTTGATGCGCTGGGTGGCCGAGACCTCGACCTCCTGCGTCTCGCCGCCGAGGGATTCGACCACGACCTCGTGCTGCAGCAGCTCCTGCTTCACGCGCTCGGGCCGGACGCCGGGCTTGTCGATCTTGTTCACCGCCACGATCAGCGGCACGCCCGCCGCCTTGGCGTGGCGGATGGCCTCGATCGTCTGGGGCATCACGCCGTCATCGGCGGCGACCACCAGCACCACCATGTCGGTGACCGAGGCGCCGCGCGCGCGCATCGCGGTAAAGGCCTCGTGGCCCGGCGTGTCGATGAAGGTGACCTTCGATCCGTCCGGCACCGTGATCTGGTAGGCGCCGATGTGCTGGGTGATGCCGCCGGCCTCGTGCGCGGCGACATCGGTCTTGCGCAGCGCGTCGAGCAGGCTGGTCTTGCCGTGGTCCACATGGCCCATGATGGTGACCACGGGCGGGCGGGGCTGCAGGTCGGTCTCCGCGTCCTCCGCGCCCTCGAGGCCGATCTCCACGTCGCTGTCGGCCACGCGCTTCACGCGGTGGCCGAACTCCTGCACCACCAGCTCGGCGGTGTCGGCGTCGATGGACTGGGTCAGCGTCGCCATCACGCCCATGCGGAACAGCGCCTTCACCACCTCGCCGCCGCGCGCGGCCATGCGGTTGGCCAGTTCCTGCACGGTGATGGTCTCGGGCACCACCACGTCGCGCACCACGCGCTCGGCGCCCGAGCGCAGGCGCGCGAGCTCCTGCTGCCGGCGCTCGCGGTCGCGCGCGCGGCGCAGCGAGGCGATGGAGCGCGTGCGCTCGTCCTCGCCCTCGATCGCGGCCAGCACGTCGATGCGGCCCTCGCGCCGGCGGTCGCCGGTAGGCGCGGCCTTCTTGACCGGCACCGGCATGGGCCGGCGGCCGGGCGCGCCGGCCGGGCCGCCCGGGCGCCGCAGCGCGGGGCGGCGCGTCTCCTCGTCGTCATCCGACGGGGCGCGGGCCTTGAGCGTGAGGCGCGCGGCCGGCGCCTCGGCATCGGCCTTGCGGGCGGCGGGCGCGGCCGGGGCGGCGGGCCGGGCACCCGGCGCGCCGGCCTGCTTGGCGGCGGCGGCGGTCGCGGCCGCGGCGGCCTCGGCGGCGCTGCGGGCCTGCTCGGCGGCCTTGGCGCGGGCGGCGGCCTCCTCGGCGGCGCGCTTCTCCTCCTCGGCGCGGGCGGCGGCCTCCTCGGCGGCGCGGCGCTCCTCCTCGGCGCGGCGCGCGGCCTCCTCGGCGGCGGAGCGGACCATCAGCGCCTGGCGCTCGCGCTCCTCGCGCTGGCGCTGCGCCTCGAGCCGGCGATTCTCCTCGAGCACCTTCTGGCGCAGCGCGATCTCGGCCTGGGTCAGCGGGCGGCCGCCGGGCGCGGGCCCGCGCGCCGCGGGGGCGGAGGGCGCGGCGGGCTTCGCCGAGGCCGGGCCGGCCGGCCGCGCCGCAGGGGCAGCGACGCCGGGCTTGGCCGCGGGCGTGACGACGCGCTTCTTCACCACCTCGACCTGGACCGTCTTGCTGCGGCCATGGCTGAAGGACTGCCGCACGCTGCCGGCATCCACCGTCTTGCCGAGTTCAAGCCGTCCGCCGGGCCGAAGGCTCAGCCTGCTCTTGCCCGCGTCCTGCTCGTTCTGGTCGCTCATCCGCCGATCCGAACCCGATCCCAAAAGACACCATCCAGGGACACGCGGCGCGTGCCCCTCACGCAGTTCCCGGCGGTGTGCCGGCAAAGCCCGCCAGCCGTTCCGCCTCGTCCCGGATGGCGTTCGCCAGCCGGCCGGGCGCCACGACGACATGCACGGCATGGTCCCGCCCGAAGACCATGCCCAGTTCCGCGGCCGCCAGGGGCTGCACCGCGGGAAGCCCGCGCCCGCCGAAGCGCGCGCGTTCCGCCGGGCTGCCGTCCGACGCCTGGACCAGCAGCCCCGCGCGGCCGGCCTGGAGCCATTCCCGGCCCGCCTGCCAGCCCGAAACCGCCTGGCCTGCCCGCCGGGCCAGGCCCAGCAGGTCGCGGATGCGGGCGCGCAGACCGTCCTCGATCCGCGCACGAAGGTCGGAGGGAAACGTGACCGGCCCGCGCGCGGCCCGCATGAAGGCCCCGCGGTTCAACGCGCCTTCTAGCACATCGCCCCGCGCGCTCAACCACATTCCCCGGCCGGGCAGTTTGCCGGCCAGGTCCGGCACCAGTTCGCGCGACGGCCCGAGGACGAAACGGATCATCCGCTCCTTGGGCAGCACGGCGCGGGTCATGATGCAGCGGCGGAGCGGGCCGGTCTCCGGCTCGTCCTCCCGCTCCGGCCCCGCGGCGGGATCGTCAGGCGTTCGGCTCACCCGGCTCAGCGCCTTCCTCCTCCTCGCCGAGCCAGCCGGCGCGGCGGCGCGCCTCCATGACGATGGCGTTGGCGGTCTCCTCGTCCACCACCTCCTCGCCCAGGATCTCGATCAGCTCGTCGCCGGCGAGGTCGGCCAGATCCTCGAGCGTCTTCACGCCCTTCTCGCCCAGCGTGACCATCATCGCCGGGCTGAAGCCGCCGATCTCGGCCAGCACGTCGTCCACGCCCATCTCGCGGCGCTTCGCGTCGAGCTCGCCGTCGCGCTTCTCGATGAAGGCGGCCGCGCGGCGCTTGAGCTCGGCCGCGACGCTCTCGTCGAAGCCCTCGATGTTCGCGAGCTCCTCGTCCTCGACCTGCACGATGTCCTCGATGGTCGAGAAGCCCTCCTGCACCAGCAGGCCGGCGATCACGTCGTCCACGTCCAGCGCCTCGACGAAGAGGCCCGTGCGCTTGCGGAACTCCTCCTGACGGCGCTCGCTCTCCTCGGCCTCGGTCAGGATGTCGATGTCGTAGCGCGTGAGCTGGGAGGCGAGGCGGACGTTCTGCCCGCGCCGGCCGATGGCGAGGCTGAGCTGGTCATCGGGGACCACCACCTCGCAGCGCCTGTTCTCCTCGTCGAGCACGACCTTGGAGACTTCCGCCGGCGCCAGCGCGTTGACGATGAAGGTCGCGAAATCGGGCGACCAGGGGATGATGTCGATCTTCTCGCCCTGGAGCTCGGCCACCACCGCCTGCACGCGCGAGCCGCGCATGCCGACGCAGGCGCCGACCGGGTCGATGGAGGAATCGCGGCTGATCACGGCCATCTTGGCGCGCGAGCCGGGGTCGCGGGCGACCGCCTTGATCTCGATGATGCCGTCGTAGATCTCCGGCACCTCCTGCGCGAACAGCTTCGCGAGGAAGCCCGGATGCGTGCGGGAGAGGAAGATCTGCGGCCCGCGCGGCTCCTCGCGCACGTCGTAGATGTAGGCGCGCACGCGGTCGCCGTTGCGGAAGGCCTCGCGCGGGATGGTCTCGTCGCGGCGCAGCAGCGCCTCCGCACGGCCGAGGTCCACCATCAGGTTGCCGTATTCGGTGCGCTTGACGATGCCGTTGATGATCTCGCCCACGCGGTCCTTGTATTCCTGGTACTGCTTGGAGCGCTCGACCTCGCGCACGCGCTGCACGATCACCTGCTTGGCGGTCTGCGCGGCGATGCGGCCGAAGTCGATGGGCGGCAGCGGGTCCACGATGAACTCGCCCACCTGGATGCCGGGCTTGATCTTCTGCGCGATGCGCAGCGGGATCTGCGTCGCCTCGTTCTCCACCGGCTCCTCGGCCACCACCTCGGTCCAGCGGGAGAGCTTCACCTCGCCGGTCTTGCGGTCGATGGTGGCGCGGATGTCCTTCTCGTGGCCGTACTTGGCGCGGCCGGCCTTCTGGATGGCCTGCTCCATCGCCTCGAGCACCTCGTCGCGCTCGATCATCTTCTCGCGCGCGACGGCGTCGGCGACCTGGAGCAGTTCGGGCCTCGCGATGGCGACATCGATGGCCATGGGTGTGTCCCTCTCAGTTCTTCGTTGGCGGCGCCGCGGTGGCGGCGATGAGTTCGTCGGTCAGCACCAGCTTGGCGCGGCGGATGTTGTCGCGGCGGAGGGCGATCTCGCTGCCGTCGTCGAGGCGCAGGCGCGCGTGCTCGGCATCCGCGCCCAGCGCCACGCCGCGGAAGCGCTTCCGCCCGTCCTGCGGGATGGCGAGCTCGACCGTCGCGACATGCCCGGCGAAGCGGTTCCAGTCCTTCGCGCGCGTCAGAGGGCGGTCGATCCCGGCCGAGGAAACCTCGAGGTTCCATTCGCCCCGGATCGGGTCCGCCACGTCGAGCACGGCGCCGATGGCGTGGCTGATCGCCTCGCAATCCTCGACGGTGAAGGCGGCGCCGTCCGCGCGGTCGGCCATGACCTGCACCGTCGGCCGCTCCTTGCCCGAGACCTGCACGCGCACGAGCTCGTAGCCCATATGCGTCAGCGTCGGCAGGATGGACTCGGCGATGCGGGCCTCGAGGCCCTCATGGCGCGGCAGGTCGTCGGTGTCGTTCAAGCAACAAAAAAGGCGGCCCCTTTCAAGGCCACCCCCCGTCGGTCCGGATGAGTTGTCGAACCGCTTCATGACACTTCGCCCGGCCGGATGCAAGCGGGGGTTGCGGGCCGGGCGGGCCGGCCGAGATCATGGCCGCGACACCGGTCGAGGAGGGTCTCGGGCATGCGGATGGGGGCGACATCGCGGCGCGGCCTGCTCGCCGGCCTCGGCGCCCTGGCGGGGGCGCCGGCCCGGCCCGCCGCGGCGCGCAGCCGCTATGTCTTCGATGCGCGCGCGGGGCAGCTCGAATTCACCGCCCGCCATCTCGGCGTGCTCACCTCCACCGGGCGCTTCGAGGATTTCGAGGCGGAGCTGCTGATCGACCCCGAGCGCCCGCTGACCAGCCAGGTGGCGGTCACGGTGCGGACCGCCGCCGTCGCGCTCGCCTATCCCGGCGCGGTGGACCTCCTGCGCTCGCCCGCCTTCTTCGATGTCGAGCGCTTCCCCGAGGCGCGCTTCTCCGGCCGCGCCACCGGCGAGGGCCGCCTGGAACGCTTCGCCCTGGCCGGCGAGCTGACCATCCGCGGCATCACGCGCCCGCACCGGATGGAGGCGCGGCTCGTCGAGCGCCGGCAGGACCCCGCGCTCGGGCGCGAGGTCGCCGCCTTCAGCGCCGGCGGCACCCTGCGCCGCTCGGAATTCGGCATGACGGCGGAGCAGGCGGCGATCTCGGACGAGATCCGCCTGACGGTCCGTGTCCGCATCCTCGTCTGAGGGCTGGAGCGCGGCGCAGCGGCGGCTGCACTGGGCCGCGGCGCTGCTGGTCGCGGCGGCCTTCGCCATCGGCCTCGTGATGGTCGCGCTGCCGCTGACGCGGCTGCTCGAGAAGATCATCGCCTACCAGGCGCACAAGACGCTCGGGCTGCTGGTGCCGCCGCTGGTGCTGTGGCGGCTCTGGCTGCGCGCGCGGCGCGGGCGGCCGGCGCCCGATCCCGCCATCCCGGCCTGGCAGCACCGCGCGGCGGCGGCCACGCACGGCGCGCTCTACGCGCTGCTGTTGGCGGTCCCGCTGCTCGGATACCTCGCCGCCAGCACCGCGCCGGGCCAGATCGAGACCACGCTGTTCCTGCTGGTGCCGGTCCCGCACGCGCTGCCGCCGGACGAGGCGCTTCACGCCCTGATCCGCCCCGTCCACCAGGGGGCGGCCTGGGCGCTCGTCCTCCTCGCGGCGGGCCATGCGGCGGCGGCGCTGCACCACCACCGGCGCGGCCGCGGCACGCTGGCGCGGATGCTCGGGCGGTAGGGCGCGGCGTGTCCTCTGCCGCCGGCGGCCCGCCACCTGGGCCCGGCGGCCCGCGACGGCACGCTGGGCGGGCCGGCGGAAGCGCGGGCCGCGCCTGCCTCCCGGCGCCTTCCCGCGCGACCCGATCAGCGCGTGAACCAGCCCGCGCCGCGCGCCAGCGCCTCCGCCCGCCCGTCGCGCGTCAGCTCCCACAGCGGGTTGTCCACCGCCAGGCGCTGCCCGCCGTCGCGCTGCGTCGGGCGGATCACCGCGCCCACCGAGGACCGGCTCTGCACCCCGAACAGGTCGAGCGGGATGCGGATATAGATCCCCTTGTCGAAGGATCCCTCCCCGAAGCGCGCGGCCGAGACATCGGTGATGGTGGCGAAGGCGCCGACCTCGATGCCGCTGTCGAAGCGGCGCCCGATCTCGAGCGTCCCGCCCCAGTCGCCGGCGAGATACCGCCCCCCGCGCAGCGTCGCCGTCAGGTTCCACCAGGGAAGGTCGGCATAGACCGAGAGATGCCCGGTGGTGACGCGATAGTCCCGCAGGCCGAAGCGCTGGTCGGTCTCGCGCTGCGCGACGTGGTTGATGTCGAGCCCGATGGCGAAGGGCCTCTCGCGCGGCCGCCACAGCAGCTCGGCCGAGACGCCGGCGAACATCGGCTCGAGATAACCCGCGGTGACGCGCGCGAAGACATCCTCGGCCGGCGACCACAGCCGCTCGGCATAGAGCGCGGGAATGGCGAGGTTCCGCCCGTCCCGCGCATACCGCGCATAGTCCGAGCGCACGCGCGGCAGCACGCTGTCGGACGGCGCGGCATCGTCGAGGTTCTGCGCCACCACCTGCGACACCGCGCCGGCCAGCGCGAAGCCCGCGCCGAGGCCGAGCCGCGCATGGCCCGCCACCGAGGCCTGCCACAGCACGGTGCGCGACGGGTCGCCCAGCACGAGGCGCAGCCGCGGCTCGACGCCCCAGTCGAGGAACGGGCCCCGCGCCCGCGCCGCATCCGCGAAGCCCTCGCCCGGCGCCATCAGCAGGGCGGTGGCGAAGACCTCCTCCGCGCTGCCATGGCCGCGCGCGGCCGCCTCCATCGCCGCGCGCAGCACCATCACGCGCCCGACCTCGAGCCCCTCGCGCGACCAGGCGATGACCACGCGCTCGACCTCCGGCGGCAGGTGCGGCTGCGCCGCGCGCACCACGCGCCCCGCCACCTGCGCGAAGGTGCGGAAGCGGCCGCCGGAGACGGCGATGCGCGCCTCCGCCCCCTCGATCGCCACCGCCGTGCCGCGCAGCCCGGCCTCGCGCAGCGCGGCGAAAATGGCCGGCGCGGCCGCGCGCGCCCGCGCCGAGCCCCCATCGGGCCGCGGCGCCATGGCGGGCGGGGCGGGCGGCGGCGCGCGCGGCGGGTCCTGCGGATCGAGCCGGAAGGAGGCGCGCAGCAGCACATCCGTCCCGTGCACCCAATGCACGCCGAGATCGAGCCAGTCATTCGACCATTGCAGCCCGGCATTCACCCGCGCCCGCGCATATCCGCCAAGGTTCACCGTGCGCGCCGGATAGCCGCCGCGCTCGTCGCGCAGCCGGTCGCCGCTGAACTCGACCTTCACGCGCAGGCCGTCGAGCACGCCCCAGGGCATCTCCGCCGGCGGCACCGTCCACTCCACGCCGCCGAACAGCGCGACATCCTCGCCACGGAAATACGACCCCCAGCGCAGCCGCCCGCCCTGGCCGACATCGCGCCGCCGCTCCCCGAAGCCCGACCACAGATCGGTCAGCGGATTGTCGCCATCGGCGTAGGTGCCGAGCCGCCCCCAGCCGATCCCGAGGCTGAGGTCGAGATCCCAGAAGCGCTTCGAGGCGACGAGATACTCGCCGCCATAGATCCCCGTCCCCGCGATGTCCTGGATGCCGACCGCGAGCGCCGGCCGCCAGTCATTCTCCTGCCACAGCCGGAGCTTCACGTCGAAGGACCGGTCCGAGACCATCCCCGCACCCGTCGTGCCGTTCAGCCTCTCGCTCACACGGAAGGTCGTCTCGAGCCACGGCAGCGCCTGCCAGCCGAGGAACCAGAACCGCCGCTGATGCCGCAACGCCGCCCCCGCCTCGAGCACGCCATCGGCACGGAACCGCGCATTGCGCATCTCGATCAGGCCGACACCACCCCAGTTCGAACCCGTCCCCTCCACCGGCAGACCCTGGCCACGCGCAGGAGCCGCCGGGAACAGGAGGACGGCGAGGAGGGCGAGGGCGCATCGGGAGGGCGCTGCCCTCCCGAACCCTCCCGCCGGGGGCATGCGTGCCCCCGGACGCGCGGGAACAGAATGGCCGGTTCGCGGGAGGGGCCCGTCGGCGCAGCCGTCGCGAAGGGCGCTCGATGCCCCTCCCGCGAACCGGCCATCGAGTGGCCCCGGGTCTGGGGGGCGGTGGCCCCCCAGCGGGGGGTCCGGGGGGCTGGCCCCCCGATCCGCGCTCCCCATCCGCGCCGCCCTCCCCGTTACCGGTTCGCCTCGCGCGCGATCACGGCCAGCGCGGCGGCGGAGACGGAGACCTGGCCGAGCACCTGGGTCAGGTCGCGCACGAAGCCCCAGGTTTCGTATGGGCTGGGATCCTGCGGGACGACGACCAGGCTGCCGGGCGGGACGGGTGGGCCGCCCTGCTGCCATGCAGAGAGGCCGGCGGCGGTGGATTGCCCGTTGGGCAGCACGATGAAGGCGCGCGAGGGGTCGGCGAAGCGCTGCGGCCCGCCCGAGGCGCGCACGTAGTCCGAGGCCCGCCAGCCCGAGCGGAACTGCAGCGAGCCCGGGTTGAGCACCGAGCCCACCACCGTCACCTCGTTCGGCCGCTTGGGCATGGCGATGACGTCGCCGGGTTCGAGCAGCACGTCGAGTTCCGGCCGCGCGGCGAGGATGACGGGGTTGGCCTCCACCACCATCCGCCCGGCGGCGCGGGCCTCGCGCAGGGAGTTGGCGAGTTCCCGCCCGGCGGTGATGGCCGAGCCCAGATCCACCGAGGCGCCGCGCGTGCCCGCCACCGCCTGGCCCGCCGCGACCTGGATCAGGCTGGTCTCGAGTTCGCGGGCGGTGCGCTGGAACCCTTCCTGCTGGCGCTGGCGCACGGATTCGCGGGTGAAGACCGCGCCGTAGGGATAGGCCTGGGGCGTGAGGCCGCCGGCGCGGGCGATCACCTCCGACAGGCGCTCCCCGCGCCGGATGTCGTAGGTGCCGGGGCGGAGGAACTCGCCGACCAGGATGACCGGCCCGTTCTCGCGGTCCCCGAAGCCGCGCGGGATGCGGATGGTGTCGCGCGGCGAGAGGCGGATCGCGGCGAAGTTGCGGCTGCTGAGGTCGAGCCGCGTGCGCTGCAGGGGGATGCTGCCCGAGGCGTCGGCCGGTTCGCGCGCGAACTCCACCACGCGCAGGTCGGCCGCGTCCGACAGCCCGCCCGCGGCCGCGATGGCGAGATCGAGCCCGGTGTCGTCCGTGATCGGCAGGAGGCCGGGGGAGCGCACCTCCCCGGTCAGCACCACCGCCTGGTCGAGCAGGAAGGCCGGCAGGTCGGGGTAGTCGAGGAAGACCTGCGGGCAGGCGGCCGCGCCGATCTCCGGGAAGCCCGCCCCCTTGGCATGGGCGAAGCGCTGCGGCGAGGCGCGGGAGGCGAGCGCGAGGGCGGTCAGCGCCGGGCAGTCGGGCGCGGGCGCGGCGCCCTGCGCGGGCGGGGCGGGGGCCTCCCCGCGCAGCGCCGTGAGCGCGGCGGGCGAGGCGAGGAAGGCGATGTCGGAGCGGGCGAAGACGATCACCTCGTCGCCTTCCTGCAGCGCCATGTTCGCCCGGCCTTCCAGCACGCGGCCGAGGTCGAAGGGGATGAAGCGCCGGCTGCCGGTGCGCGCATCCGCCCGCCACACGACGCCGAGCCGCACATAGGGGTCGTTGCGCAGCAGCCGCGGGTCGGAGATCAGCCCGCGCAGCGTCTGGCCCTGCCGCCCGCCGCCGGCCGCGCGCAGCACCGGCACGGCGACATGCCCGGCGAGCCGCACCTGGTTCGCCACCACGTCGGCACCGGGCTGGACCAGCAGCGCATCGCCGCGCCTGAGCGTCGAGCCCGGGGCGAGTTCGGCGAAGGCGCGCCGCCCGGCGCCGTCGTTCTGCTGCACCAGCAGCCGGTTGCCGCCGGGGCGGATGGTGCCGCCGGCCAGCGCCAGCATCTCGGCGACCGGCGCGCCGGAAGCGCGGGCGGGCAGTTCGTAGATGCCCGGCCGCGCCACGTCCCCGGCGATGGCGACCGTCCCGCCCACCGGCGGGACGACGATGCGCTCGCCCTCGCGCAGGCTGAGATCGGCCTCGCCCGGCGCATCGGCGATGACGGCGTAGAGGTCCACCACCCGCCGCCCGCGCGGCCCCTCGATGCGGATGGCGCGCAGCGAGCCGGTCTTGCGCACCCCGCCCGCGGCCGAGAGCGCGTCGAGCACGGTCGAGAGCGCGTTCAGGGGCTGGAATCCCGGCCGCATCACCTCGCCCGCGACGAAGACGCTGAGCTGGCGCACCTGGCCGATGGAGACGAAGACCTCCGACCCGCCAAGGTCGCGCGTCGCGAGCCCCTCCAGATGCGCGCGCAGGTCCTTCAGGCTGCGCCCGGCGGCAGGGATGGGCGCGAGGTCGGGCAGCAGCAGGTTGCCGTCGCGGCCCACGCGCAGGGTCAGCGTCTGCCGGGCGCGGCCGCGGAAGGCGACGATCAGCTCGTCGTCGGGCCCGAGCACGTAGTCCTCGGGCAGGGCCCCGAAACCCTGCTGGGCGGGCGGGGCGTGGCGGAAGGTCTCGTAGCCGAACTGCCGCAGCGGCGGGCCTTCGATCCGGGCGGCGAAGAAGGCCTCGGCCGAGGAGAGCGGCTCCTCCGGCGGCCCGGCGGGCAGCGGCGGCGGCAGGGCCTGGGCGGCGGGGGCGGGCACCGGGGCGGTGCGCGGCAGCCCGGGCGGCGGGCCGCGCGTCGCCCCGGCATCGAGCAGGCGCTGCAGCGCCTCGGCCTGGCCGCCCGGCGGCAGCACCGGCAGCGGCCCGCCCTGCGGCAGCAGCGAGGGCAGGGTCGGCGGCGCGAGCAGCGGCGAGGCGGGCGGCCCGGTCTGCGCCAGCCCGCCCGCCGGGAGCGCGGCCAGCGCCAGCGCCGCCAGGATCGGGCGTGTCAGGCGGCGCAGGGCTGCGGCGATCGGGGCGAAGGGCAAGGGCGGCGAAACGTCTGGCGGCAATTTGGAAAAGAGATATACAACTTATTGGTGAGTCCGTCACGTCTCCGGAGCGCGCCCTGTCGCAAAGCGCCCTGATCGCGTCCTCCGCGCCGCGCCCGGCGCCGCCCGCGGGCAGCCCCGGCCGCGCGCGCCTGCTGGCCGATGCCGCCTGGCGGCTCGGCCCTCGGGCCTCGGCGCTCTTCGCCTGGCACCGGCTCCGCCTGCGGGCGGGCCTGGTGGCCTGGGCGCTGCGCCCGCGGGCACTGCCGGACGGCCCGCTTCTGCCCGCATCCGCAGCACCCGCGGCCTTGCCCGGCGATGCCGCGGCGCTCGCCGCCGCCGCGGCGGCGATCCCGCGCGACTGGCATGGCGGCTTCGACCCGGCGACGCCGGCGGCGAGGCTCGACCTCTTCGGCCCCGGGGACATCAGGCCGGTCTGGGAGAGGAACCGCCTGCTCGCCCTGCCGCTGCTCGCCATGGCCGCGCGCCTCGCGCCGGCGGACGGGCATCTGGCGGCGGCGCGCGCCCTGCTCGCGGAATGGCGCGCCGCCAACCCCCCCTTCCGCGGCCCCGCCTGGGCCTGCGGGCAGGAGGCGGCGCTGCGCGCGATGCATCTCTGCCTCGCGCTCGCGCTGCTCGATGCCACGCCGGGGCCGGCGATGCGCGCGCTGCTCGCCGCCCATGCCCGGCGCATCGCGGCGACGCAGGCCTATGCCGCCGCGCAGGACAACAACCACGCCATCAGCGAGGCGGCGGGGCTCTTCGTCATCGGCCTCGTGCTCGGGGATGGCGCGCTGGCGCGGCGCGGCGCGCGGCGCCTCGCGCGCGCGGTGGCGCGGCTCGTGCTGCCCTGCGGGGCCTTCGCCCAGGCCTCGCCGGGCTATCACCGGCTGCTGCTTGACACGCTTGCCATCGCCGAATGGTTCCGCCGCCGCCATGGCGCGCCGCCGTTCCCCGCACCCTTCGCCGCGCGGGCCGAGGCGGCGACGCGCTGGCTGCACCGCGTCGCCGAGCCCGCGACCGGCGCCCTGCCGCGCTGCGGCGCGGTGGATGATTCGGCCTTCGCCGACCTCTCGCTGCGCGGCCCGCAGGACGCGCGCGGCAGCGTCGAGCGCGCGGCACGGCTGTTCTGTGGCATGGGCGCCGACGTGCCGGAGGATCCCGGCTGCGCCTGGCTCGGCCTGCCGCCGCCCGCGGCCCGCCTTGCGCGCGGCGGGCCCTGGCGCAGCGCGGGATGGATGGGCGAGGAAGCCGGCCGGCTGCGCGTGCTGCTGCGCAGCGGCGCGGGCCTGCCCTTCCGCCCCGCGCAGTGCGACCTGCTGCATCTGGATCTCTGGGCCGATGGTGCGCCGCTGCTCATGGATGGCGGCACCGGCGCCTACAACCCCGCCCCCGGGGATGCGTGGTGGATGGAGGCGCTCTGGGGCACCGCCGCGCACAACACCATCCAGTTCGACGGGCAGGAGCAGATGCCCCGCCTCGGCCGCTTCCTGCTCGCGGCCTGGCCACGCTGCGAGGCGCTGCCCGCCGGCGCGCGGCTGACCGATTCGCGCGGCCGGGTGCAGGAGCGGCGCCTGCGCCTGATCGGCCGCAGCCTCGTGGTGGAGGACACGGTGCGCGGGCCCTTCGCCGGCCTCGCGCTCCGCTGGCGGCTCGGCCCCGGGCCATGGCGCGCCGGCCCGCGTGGCGCCGAGGGCCCGCGCGGGCGCATCCGCATCGAGGCCGATGCGCCGCTGCGCCTGCGCCTCGCCCAGGGCTGGCACAGCCCGGCCTATGGCGTGGTCGAGCCCGCGGAGGTGATCGAGGCGCGCGCGGCGGCGCCGGTCTCGCGCCTCGTCACCGTGGTGGAGGCGGCGTGATGCCGCTGCCGCTGCTGCTCGCCGGGCTGTGGCGGTGGCGCGGCCGCCTGCTCGCGGCGATGGCGGCGCTGTGGGCGGCGGGGGCGGCGGCGGTGCTGCTCGCGCCGCGCGCGCATGTGGCGCAGGCGGTGGTGGCCCCGGCCGAGACGACCTCCTTCGCCGTCTCCTCCCTGCTCGCGCCCACGCCCTTCGCGCCGGGCGGGCTGCTCGACACGCGCCCGACCGGCAATTTCGCCGTCTATCTCGGCGCGCTGCGCAGCCCGGAGGCGGCGCGGATGCTGGCCGGGCAGACCCGCATCGCCGAGGCGCTGACCGCCGAGCGCCGCGCCGGCCCCGGCGCCGCGCTGCGCGCGCTGCTCGGCGCGGATCGCGAGGCCGATGCCGACGACGTGCTGGCCTGGCTGACGCGCAACCTCGCGGTCACGCCCTCGCTCGCCTCGGTGACCTGGACGATCGAGATCGCCCATGCCGACCCGGCGCTGGCGCTCGCCGTGCTGCAGCGCCTGCACGGCTTCGCCGAGGCGAAGGTGCGCGCCGACCTCGCCGACCAGGCGGCGCGCCGCGTCGCCGCGCTCGAACGCCGCATCGCGCGCGAGAGCGACGTGTTCCTGCGCAACAGCCTCTACGAATTGCTGGCGCAGCAGCAGCGCGCCGGGCTGGTGGTGGCGGCGGACGAGGCGGTGGCGGCGCGGCTGGTCTCGGCGCCGATGGTCGAGGCGCGCCCCTCCCTGCCGAACCGCCCGCTGCTGCTGGCGCTGCTGGCGGTGGCGGTGCCGCTCGCGGTGCTGCTCGCCGCCGCGGCCTGGCTGCTGGCGCGCCACGACCCGGTGCGGATGGTCGCGGCCGCCGCCGAGGCGCCCGCGCCGTCCCGCCCGCGCCGCGAGCCCGCCCTCGCCGCCGCCGGGCCGCCCGAGCGCCCGCCGCCGCCGGTCGCGCCGCCGCCGGGCCGCGCGCCGTGACGGCGGAGGCCCTCCCGCGCGCGCTCGCCGTCGGCTGCGGCGCGCTCGCGGCGGTGCTGCATTTCGCGGGCGCGCTGAAATCGGCGCCGCCGCTCGCCGCGCTGCCCTTCGACCTCACCGCGGCGGCGGCGCTGCTGCTGCTCGCGCTGCTGCCGATGCACCTCGCCGGGCGGGACTGGCGGCTCGCGCCGGGGCTCGCCCTGCCGCTCGCCGCGCTCGGCGCCTTGTGGCTGTGGATGGTGCTGGCGGGGGCCTGGAGCGCCTCGCGCGCCGTGCTGCCGGCGCGGCTCGCCGATGCGGTGCTGGTCGGGCCCGTGATGGTCGCGGCCGGCATGGCGGTGGCGGGGGAGGAGCGCGCGCTGCGCGCCTGCGCCGCCGCCGCGCTGGCCATCGGCGCCTTCACCGCGGCGTCGGTGGCCTGGGGGATCGCGACCGACCGGGTGGTGCTCGGCGGCGCGCCCGGCGCCAGCCCGGAGCAGGTGCGGGTGCAGTACCAGATCGCCGGCCTCGCCATCGCCTCGGCCGCGGCGCTGGCCGCGCTCCGGGCGATCGAGGCGCGGGGCGCGGCGCGGCTGGGCTGGCTCGGCCTCGTCGCGCTGCTGGGGGCGGCGGCGCTGCTGCCAGGCGGGCGGGCGGCGCTTGCGGCGCTGGCGCTCGCCGTCGCGCTGGCGCCGGCGGTCCTGCTCTGGCGCGGCGGGCGGCCGCTCGCGGGGCTGCTCTGGCCGGGGGCGGCGGCGCTGGGTGCCGCGGCGGGGCTGGCCGTGGTGCTCGCGAACCCCCCGCTGGCGAGCGGGTTGCGCACGGTGGAGCGGCTGACCGAGGGCGAGGTCGGGCAATCCTCCGGCCGCCTGCCGCTGTGGCAGGCGGCGCTGGGGCAGGGGGGCGCGGCGATGCCCTGGGGCCTCGGCACCGGCGGCTTCACCATCGCGGCGGGGCATGGGGACCGGCGCGGGCTGCACCCGCACAACCATGCGCTGGAGGCGCTGGCCGAGGGCGGGCTGCCGGGCTTCGCGCTGTGGCTGGCGGCCTTCGGCGGCGCGGCCGCGGCGGCGCTGCGCTTCGGGGCGCGGGCCGCGCCGGGGCGGGCGGCGCGCGTGGCCGCGCTGGTGCTGCCGATGGCGCTGACGGTGATGGTCTCGACCGACCTCGGCAACCGCATGGCGTGGTTCGCGCTGGGCCTGGCGCTGGGCCTGGGCGTCGCGGCGGGGCCGCGCGGCATGGCGGAGCCGCTCGGCGATCGAGGCGCGGGAAGCAGCGGCCGATGACCGGCCGGGCGCGATCGCGCGGGCTCGGCCGCTTGCCGCACCGTGGCGGCATGCGTTGCGGCCCGGCGCGGCGCGCGGCCAGCATCGCGGCAGCGCCCGACTGCCGCAGCGGCGGCGCGCGATGCCGGGCGCGGTGGGACTCGAACGACGTTCGAGGCGGCCGCGGCGGTCCCACTCGTCGCAGCGTCGGCGACGGCACCCCATCGGCTGCCACCCGTGCGCGAGGCCGGGCCGTGAGCGCAGCGGCCGATCACCCGCGCAAGGCGGACGCGCGGGCCTGAGGCGCGGGCGATGTATGCGCGCTTCGGCAAGCGGGCCTGCGACATCCTCCTCGCCGCGCTGCTGCTCGCGCTGCTCGCGCCGCTGATCGGCGCGGCGGCGCTCGCGGTGCGGCTCGCGCTCGGCCCGCCGGTGCTGTTCCGCCAGGAACGCGCCGGGCGCGGCGGCGCCCCCTTCACGCTGCTCAAGCTGCGGACGCTGCGCGAGGGCCCGGGCGAGGACGCGGCGCGCATGACGCCGCTCGGGCGCTTTCTGCGGGCGGTGGCGGTGGATGAGCTGCCGCAGCTCGTGAACGTGCTGCGCGGGGAGATGAGCCTCGTCGGCCCGCGGCCGCTGCCCTGCCGCTACATCGCCCGCTATTCGCCGCGCCAGGCGCTGCGGCTCGCGGTGCGGCCGGGCCTCGCGGGGCTGGCGCAGGCGGCGGGCCGCAACGCCGTGCCCTGGGCCGAGCGGCTGGAACTCGACGCCCGCTATGCCGAGGCGCCGCCGCGCCTGCGCCGCGACGCCGCGCTGCTGCTGCGTTGCGCCGCCCTCGCGCTCGCCGCGCGCGGCGCGACCGCGCCCGGCCATGCCTCGATGCCGGAATTCGCGGGCGGCGAGGAATAACCTCTGGTTGATTTAGAAACTCGATTCTATCCTTTTCCGGTGACGGTCCTGGCGCCCTTGCGGCTCGAATCGCCGCCGGTGACGGAGGCCCCCGCGGCCGCGCGGGGCGCGCCGATCCCGCTCTCGCCCCCGCATCTGACGGGGCGGGAGGGCGCGGCGCTGCAGGCGGTGCTCGAGAGCGGCTGGGTGGCCCCGGCGGGGCCGGCCATCGCGGCGTTCGAGGACGCGGTCGCGGCGGCCACCGGCTTCCCGCATGTGCTCGCCACCGCCTCCGGGACGGCGGCGCTGCACCTCGCCTACCGCGTGCTCGGCATCGGGCCGGGGGACGAGGTCTGGGCGCCCGGCTTCACCTTCGTCGCCACCGTGGCCCCGGCGGTGCAGATGGGCGCGGTGCCGCGCTTCCTCGATGTCGAGCCCGGCTCCTGGACGCTCGATGCCGACCTGCTGCGGCGGGAACTGGCGGCGGCGGCGCGGCGGGGCCGGCTGCCGCGCTGCGTGGTGCCGGTGGACATCTACGGGCAGGCGGCCGACCTCGACGCCATCCTCGCCGCCTGCGGCCGCTGGGGCGTGCCGGTGCTGAGCGACAGCGCCGAGGGCCTGGGGGCGACCATCCGCGGGCGCCATGCCGGGCGCGGGGCGCGGCTCGCGGCCTTCTCCTTCAACGGCAACAAGATCGTCACCGCGGGCGGCGGCGGGGCGCTGGCCTCCGACGACCCGGTGCTGATCGCCCGCGCGCGCCACCTCGCGAGCCATGCGAAGGACCCCGCGCCGCACTACCAGCACAGCGAGACCGGGCATGCCTACGGGATGTCCTCGCTGCTCGCCGCCGTGGGGGCCGCGCAGCTCGCCGCCCTGCCGCAGCGCGTGGCGCGGCGGCGCGCGGTCTTCGCGCGCTATGCCGAGGCGCTGGCGGACCTGCCGGGCCTCGCCTTCATGCCCGAGGCTCCCTGGGGGCGCGCGACGCGCTGGCTCTCCGCGGTGCTGGTGGATCCCGCCCGCTTCGGCGCGGGGCCGGAGGCGCTGCGCCTCGCGCTTGCCGCCGCGGGGGCGGAAAGCCGGCCGGTGTGGAAGCCGCTGCCCGCCCAGCCGGTGTTCCGCGACGCGCCGCGCGCGGGGGGCGCGGTGGCGGAGTCGCTCTTCGCCGCCGGCCTCTGCCTGCCCTCGGGCAGCGGCATGACCGAGGCCGAGCAGGAGCGCGTGATCGCCGCCATCCGCGGGGCCTGCCGCGCGTGATGCCGGGGGGCGCCACCCGTCCGGCGCCGGCGGAGGCGCCGGCCCTGCCCTCGCCCGCGACGGGCCTGCCCGCGCCGGCCATCCGCGTCGCGGCGGCACCCGCGCCGCCCGCCGATCACGCGGCGCACGGCCCTTCCCACGCGCAGCATGACGGGGGCCGCCCCGCGCGGCGCGAGCACCCGCCCGGCGACGCCGACGGGGCCGCGCGCGCACGGGATCAGCAGGGGGCCGCACGGCCGCTGCGCATCCTCTACCTGCACCAGCACCACTCCACGCCTGCGGGCAGCACCGCGACGCGCAGCCACGCCTTCGCCGAGGCGCTGGCCGCGCGCGGCCATGCCGTCACCATCGCCTGCGGCCGCTACGAGGGCGCCGAGACCGGCCTCTCCGGCCCCTTCCGGCGCGGGCGGCGCGAGGGGCCGGCGGGGCGGCACCGGGTGGTGGAGTTCGACATCCCCTGCGGCAATGCCATGGGCCTCGCGGCACGCTCTGCGGCCTTCCTGCGTTATGCCGCGCGCGCCGCGCCGCTGGCCGCGGGCGGGCGCTTCGACCTGGTGGTCGCCTCCTCCACGCCGCTGACCGTGGCGCTGCCCGCCTTCGCCGCGCGGGCCCTGGCGGGCACGCCCTTCCTGTTCGAGATCCGCGACCCCTGGCCGGAACTGCCGCGCGCCATGGGCGGCGTGCCGGGGCCGGTGCTCGCGGCGATGGAGCGGCTGGCCGATGCCGCCTGCCGCCGCGCCGCCGCCGTGATCGCCCTGTCCGAGGGCATGGCCGAGACCGCCATCGCCCGCGGCGCCGATCCCGCCCGCGTGCATGTCGTGCCGAATGGCTGCGACCTGCACCTCTTCGGCCCGCATGTCGCGCCCTGGCGCCCGCCCGAGGCGGCGCCGTGGGAATGCCTCGCGCTCTATGCCGGGGCGCATGGGCGGGCGAACGGGCTCGGGGCGCTCCTCGACGCCGCCGCCATCCTGCAGGCGCGGGGCGAGCGCCGCCTGCGCATCCTGCTGGTGGGCGAGGGGGCGGAGAAGCCCGCGCTGATGGCCCGCGCGGCGCGGGAGGGGCTGGCCAATGTCACCTTCCTCCCGGCCCAGCCGCGCGCCGCGGTGGGCGCGCTGCATGCCGGGGCGCAGATCGTGCTGCACCTGCTCGCGGGCGTGCCGGCTTTCGCCGAATGGACCTCGCCCAACAAGCTGATGGACGGGCTCGCCGCCGGGCGGCCGGTGGTGACGAACCAGCCCGGCCGCGCCGCGCGCATCGTGGCCGAGGGCCCGTGCGGCATCGCCGTGCCGCCCGGCGAACCGGCGCTGCTCGCCGAGGCGCTGGCGCGGCTCGCCGCCGGGCCCGCGCTGCGCGAGCGCCTCGGCCTCGCCGCCCGGCGCCAGGCGGTGGCGAAATGGGACCGCCGCCTGCTTGCCGAGCGTTTCTGCGCCATCGCCGAGGCGGCGGCGGCATGACGCCCGAGGGGCCCGGCCGCACGCCGCCCGCCGATGCGGGCGGGCGGGCCTGCCCGAAGGGCGGCGCGCCGCCGCTGCCGGAGGTCCATCTCGTCGCCGCCGCGCGGCCGAACCTGCCCAAGCTCGCCGCGCTGTGGCACGCGCTGGCCGAGGCGCCGCCCATCTGCGCGCCGCTGCTGGTCCATACCGGCCAGCACCACGACCGCGCGATGTTCGGCGACCTGCTCGAGGATCTCGGCCTGCCGGCGCCGGCGATCTCCCTCGGCGTCTCGGGCGGCAGCCATGCCGAACTGACGGGCCGCACCATGATCGCCGCCGAGGCCGCCTGGCGCACGCGCCGCCCGGCGCTGGTGGTGGTGGCGGGCGACGTGGACGGCGCGCTCGCCGCGGGGCTCGCCGCGCGCAAGTTGGGCATCCGGCTCGCGCATCTCGAGGCCGGGCTGCGCTCGGGCGAGGCGGACATGCCCGAGGAGATCAACCGCCGCGCGCTCGATGCCATCAGCGACCTGCTCTGGGCGCCCGACGCGGCGACCGCGGTGCGCCTCGTCGCCGAGGGCTATGGCGCCGAGCGCGTGCGCGCGGTCGGCAACGCCATGGTGGACAGCCTGCTGCGCCACCTGCCCGCCGCCCGCGCGCGGCCGCTGCCGCCGGGCCTCGCGCCGGGCGGCTACGGCATCGTCACGCTGCACCGCCCGGCGAATGTGGATTCGCGCGAGAGGCTGCTGCACCTGATCGGGGCGGTGGAGCGCGCCGCCGAGCGCCTGCCGCTCGCGTGGCCGCTGCATCCGCGCACCCGCGCGCGCATGGAGGCCTTCGGCCTCGTGCCGCCGCGCAACGTGCGGATGCTGCCGCCGCTGCGCTACCTCGACTTCCTGGCGCTGATGGCAGGGGCGCGGCTGGTGGCCACCGACAGCGGCGGCGTGCAGGAGGAGGCGGCGGCGATCGGCCTGCCCTGCCTCACGCTGCGCGCCTCGACCGAGCGGCCGGTCACGCTGGCTGCCGGCGGCAACCGGCTGGTGACGCCGGAGGAGCTGCCCGCCGCCGTGCTGCTGCCGCCTGGCCGCGCGGCGCCCATCCCGCTCTGGGACGGGCAGGCGGGGGCGCGGATGCGCGCGCATCTGGCCGAGGTGCTCGCACCATGCCGCTGAAGGCGGCGCGCCGGCCGGCGCCCGTCGCCCCGGCGCGCCGCCGCGCCTGCTTCGCGCACGCTTGCGCGGGCATCCGCATCCGCCCGGTCGGTCCGGCCCATCCGGGAGGGGCCGCGATCCGTGCAGCCTGACGCCGCCATGGACGGGGCACCGCGCCCGGTGCTGCTGCTTTCGGCCGCGCATCCGCCCGCCGATACGCGCGTGGTCCGCAAGGAGGGCGCGGCGCTGGCCGCGGCGGGGCATCGCGTGGTCCACCTCGCGCCCGGCGACGCGACGGCGCCGGCGGCGGTGGAGGGTGTGGCCATCCGCACCCATCGCCACAAACGGCTGCGCGGCCTCCTGGCGCTGGCGCGCGAGGCCGCGGCGCTCCGCCCCGCGGCGATCCACGCCTCGGAGCCCGACGCCTGGCTCGCCGCGCTGCTCGCGGCGCGGCGCTGCGGGGCGCGCGTGGTGCTCGACGTGCACGAGCACTACCCCTCGCGGCTCGACGCCCGCCTGCCCGCGCCCCTGCGGCCGCTGGCGCGCGCGGCGATCCGCCTCGCCTGCCGGGCGATGGGGCGGGCGGCCGATGCCGTGGTGGTGGCCAAGGACGGGCTGGACGACGCCTTCCCCGGCGCGCGCATCGTCGCGGTGCGCAACTACGCCCCGGCGCCGGTCGCGCCGCCGCGGCGCCATGGGCCGGGGCCGCTGACCCTCGGCCATCTCGGCGCTATGACGGCCGGCCGGGGCTGGGGCTGCATGCTGGAGGCGCTGGCGCTCTGCCCGCCCGGCACGCGGCTGCGCCTGGTCGGCCGCTTCACCGACGGCAGCGAGGCCGCCTTCCACGCCCGCGCCGCCGCGCTGGGCCTTGCCGGGCGCGTCGAGGTGACGGGCTGGCTGCCCCAGCCCGAGGCGATCGAGAGGCTGCGCGGCTGCGACATCGCGCTGGTGCTGTTCCAGCCCCGCGAGGAGAACCATCGCCTCGCGCTGCCGCACAAGCTCTTCGACGCCATGGCGGCGGGGCTGCCCGTGATTGCCCCCGCCTTCGCCGAGGAGGTCGCCGCCGTGCTGCGGCGGTCGGGCTGCGGCCTCCTGGTGGACAGCGCCGACGCCTCCGCCGTGGCGCGGGCGGTCGCGGCGCTGGCCGACCCGGCGCGCCGGCAGGCGATGGGGGAGGCCGGATGGCGCGCCGCGCGCGGCCCCTTCGCCTGGGAGGGGGAGGCGGCGCGGCTCCGCGCCCTCTATCGCGGCCTCGGCATCCGGCCAGCCGGGACTGGCCCGGCACGCGCGGCGGGCCTATAGCCCCGGCATGGCCCGCGGCCCTTCCTTCCGCATCCTGCTGAACCTCGCGCTCGACAGCCTGCTCGCCGCGGCGGCGCTGCCCGCGGCGGTCTGGGCGGCCGCGCCCGGCGCCTGGCCGCCCGCGGGCTGGTGGGGGTGGGCGCTGCCGGGGGCGGTGCTGGCGCTGGCCGCCGCCGGCGCGCCGCTGCGCCTGCCGCTGCAATACTGGCGCTTCGTCGGCCCGCGCGACCTGATGGCGGTGGCGGCGGCGGCCGTCGCGGCGGCGTTGCTGTTCAGCCTCGGCCTGCTCGCCACCGGCGCCTGGCGGCCGCCCAACGACGCCTTCCCGCTGATCCATGCCGCGACCCTCGGCCTGCTCCTCGGCGGCGGGCGGGTGGCGAGCCTGCTTCAGGCCGCCCGCCGCGCGGGGGAGGCGGCGCCGGATGCCCAGAACGTGCTGCTGATCGGCGCCGCCGAGGGCACCGACCTGTTCCTGCGCGCCCTCTCGCGCGACCGGCGCGCGCCCTACCGCGTCACGGGCATTCTCTCGCTGCGCGCGCGCCAGGCCGGGCGGCGGATGCAGGGCACGCCCATCCTCGGCACGGTCGAGGAGACCGAGGCGGTGCTCGATGCGCTGCGCGCCGAGGGGCGGCTGCCGGCGGTGATCGTGCTGGCCTCGGGCCTGCCCGGCCCGGCGCTGGAGCGCGTGCTCGACGCCGCCGACCGCCACGGCGTGCCGGTGCGCCGCGCCCCGGCGCCGACCACCCTCGCCCCGGCCGGCGGGCAGGAGGGGCGGCAGGTGGAACTCCGCCCGGTCTCGATCGAGGACCTGCTCGACCGCCCGCAGGTGCCGCTCGACCGCGAGGGCATGGCGCGGCTGATCCAGGGCCGCCGCGTTCTGGTGACCGGCGCGGGCGGCACCATCGGCGGCGAACTGGCCCGCCAGGTCGCCGCGCTGGGGCCGGCGAGCCTGACGCTGCTCGATCATGGGGAGTTCGTGCTCTACGAGATCGACCTCGAACTGCGCGAGAAGCACCCCGAGGTCGCGCGCCGCGCCGTGCTCGCCGATGTGCGCGACGAGCCGCGCATCCAGCGCCTGTTCGAGGAGATCCGCCCCGAGCTCGTCTTCCACGCCGCCGCGCTCAAGCACGTGCCGATGGTCGAGAACGACCCGCTCGAGGGGCTTCTCACCAACGCGCTCGGCACGCGCATCGTCGCCGATGCGGCGCGCGCGGTGGGCACCACCGCGATGGTGTTCATCTCCACCGACAAGGCGGTGAACCCGACCTCGGTGATGGGGGCGTCGAAGCGGCTGGCGGAGATGTATTGCCAGGCCTTCGACCGTGATGCCCGGCACGGGCGGGACGGCATGCGCTGCATCACCGTCCGCTTCGGCAATGTGCTGGGCTCGACCGGCTCCGTCGTGCCGCTGTTCCGCCGGCAACTGGAGCGCGGCGGGCCACTGACCGTCACCCATCCCGACATGCGGCGGTATTTCATGACCGTGCGCGAGGCGGTGGGCCTCGTGCTGCAGGCCTCGGTGGTGGGCACCACCGACCCCGAGAACATGCCCCCCGAACTCGCCGAGGGCGGCATCTTCGTCCTCGACATGGGCGAGCCGGTGAAGATCGTGGATCTCGCGCGGCGCATGATCCGCCTCGCCGGGCTCAGGCCGGACGAGGATGTGGAGATTCGCTTCACCGGCCTGCGCCCCGGCGAGAAGCTGTTCGAGGAGCTGTTCCACGGCAAGGAGGCGCCGCGGCCGACCGCCTATCCGGGCCTGCTGGTCGCGACCCCGCGCACGGCGGACGCCGCCGTGGTGGGCCGCGCGATAGACGAGATCGCCGCCGCGGCGCGGGCGGGCAACCCGCGCAGCGCGCTGGCGCAGCTCGGCCGGCTGGTGCCGGAATTCGCGCACGCGCCCGAGGGCACGGCCGCGCAGGGCTGATGCCCGGCGCACAAGGGATCAACCTTCCCCCGCCGGCCATCGGAACCGGGTGCCGCGCGCGGCCGCCCCGCCAGCCCCGCGCGCCATGCCAGCGCGCGAAGGGTGCGCCCTCACCCGCCGGGCATGGCGCCGGCGCCGGCTATTCGGCGGCGAGCTTCGACGGCAGGCGGAAGGTCACGTCCTCGACGATGCCGGGCAGCGCCTCGGCCGAGGTGGCGCCGAGCGCGCCGAGCCGCGCCACCAGCTCCTCCACCAGCCGCTCGGGCGCGGAGGCGCCGGCGGTCACGCCGACCGTGCCCGCGCCCTCGAGCCAGGCGGGATCGAGCGCCGAGGCGTCGGCGATCAGATAGGCGCGCGCGCCGCATTCCGCCGCGATCTCGCGCAGGCGGTTGGAGTTGGAGGAATTCGCGGCACCGACCACCAGCACGACCTCGGCGATCCGCGCCAGTTCCCTGACCGCGGTCTGCCGGTTCTGCGTGGCGTAGCAGATGTCGCGCGTGTCCGGCCCGACGGCGTCGTCGAAGCGCTGCCGGATGGCGGCGATGACGGTGCGCGTGTCGTCCACCGAAAGCGTGGTCTGGGTGATGTAGGAGACGGGCCGCTCCCGCGGGATGGGCAGGGCCTCGACCTCGGCGGGGGTGGCGACGAGGTGCACCTCCCCGTCGATCTGGCCCATGGTGCCGATCACCTCCGGGTGGCCCGCATGGCCGACGAGGATGACGGCGCGGCCCTGCGCGGCATAGCGCCGGCCCTCGTTGTGCACCTTGGTGACCAGCGGGCAGGTGGCGTCCAGCACGTCGAGGCGGCGCAGCGCGGCCTCCCCCTCGACCCGGCGGGAGACGCCGTGGGCCGAGAAGACGGCGACCGCGCCCTCGGGGATCTCCTCGACCTCCTTGACGAAGACGGCGCCGCGCGCGCGCAGGTCCTCGACGACATGGCGGTTGTGGACGATCTCGTGGCGGACATAGACGGGCGGGCCGTAGCGGACGAGCGCCCGCTCCACGATCTCCACCGCGCGCACCACGCCCGCGCAGAACCCGCGCGGCTGCGCCAGAACCACACGCATAGCCCGTCGCCTTCCCAGCCGTTTCCGACCGCCAGGATGTTGGGGCGCGCGGGCGGAAGGCAACACTCGATTGCGGCCGGACCCGTCCGGCGCGGTTGACAGGCCGCCGCGCCTACCAGCCGTTCACCCGGTCCCAGACGGCGATCACCTCCGCCCCGCCATCCACCACGTAATAGCGGTCATGGGCCGCGACCGTCAGGCAGGTGTGGTTGGGCGCGATGCGCACCAGCGCGCCGATGGGCAGGCGGTCGAAGGGCAGGGGGGCCTCGCCGCGCACCTCGCCATGCTCCTGGTGGGTGCGCTGGACGATGGCCTCCCCGAAGGTCGCGCGGCCCTCGCGGTCGAGCATCAGGCCGAAGCCGTAGTCCTTCGGCGCCTTCTCGGTGCTGCGGTCCTTGGACAGCGCGATGGCCCCGGCATCCACCAGCACCGCGTTGCGCTCCGGCTTGCGGCCGGTGACGGCGGCGAGCACCGTCACCGCGATGTCCTCGAGGCCATGCGTGCCGATCTGCGCCTGGAACAGGTCCCCGAACATGTAGACCCCGGCGCGGACATCGGTGACGCCCGCCATGTCCCGCCCATGCAGCGCGGTGGGGGAGGAGCCGAGCGAGACCACCTCCACCCTCACCCCGGCGGCACGCAGGCGCTGCGCGGCGAGCACGGCGCCGCGGTGCTCGGCCTCGGCCACCGCTTCCATGCCGGCGAGGCTGCGCTCGGCATAGGAATGCCCGGCATGGGTCATCACGCCCGCGCAGCGGGCGCCGAGGCGGCCGGCGATCTCGGTCAGCAGCGGGCCGTCGGGGGCGACGCCGCCGCGCCCCTCGCCGCAATCCACCTCGACGAGCGCGCGCAGCAGCCCGGGATGGGCGGCGATGGCCGCGGCGGCATCGGCGTCGTCGGTGATGACCTTCACATCGGCACCCTGCGCGTTCAGCGCCGCGATGGCGTCGAGTTTCGCCGGCGTGACGCCGACCGCGTAGATCTGGTCCCGGAAGCCGCCGCCGGCGAAGTAGCGGGCCTCCGCCACCGTGCTGACCGTGATCGGCCCCTTGCCCGGCGCGGCGAGCTCGGCCACCGCGAGCGACTTCGCGGTCTTCATGTGCGGGCGCAGCACGAGGCCCGGATGCCGCGCCACCGCCGCCGCCATGCGGGCGAGGTTGCGCTTCAGGATGCCGAGGTCGAGGACGAGGCAGGGGGTGGGCAGGTCGTCGAGGGTCATGCGCCCTTGTCGCGCCGGGCCGGCGCGGCGGCAAGGCGGCCTCGGAAACCGTTTGCGAATGCGCCGACGGGCGCATTCTGCAGTCCGGCACCGGCCCGCTCCCCCACCCGGCCACCCAACGACAGTATCCTGGATGGGTGGCCGGGTGGGGGAGCGGGCCGGTGCCGGCATTCTCGAACGGTCTCTCAGGGCCAGCGCGCCTCCGGATCGAGCGGCAGCACCGGCCGCGGCATGTGCCGCCAGTCAAAGCGCGAGAGGATGGGCGAGGTGAGGCCCGGGCAATCCACCTCGATGATCCGGTCGTGGGAGAAGAACTCGTCGAAGCCGCCGCGGAAATGCCCGCGCGACTTCACCACCACCGCCCGCGCCGCGCCGATGTCGAGGCCGAGATGCTCGAAGAAGACCGGGTCGGCGCATTGCGCGCGGCCCTCGGTCACCACCACCGAGAGCCCGCCGATCTGGAGGCACGCCGTCCGCCCCAGCGTCATCGCCATGCCGGCATAGATGCCGCGCCGCCCGGTGACCCGGCCGTCGGAGACGGCGCGCACCACCGCCTCGGCCGCGAAGGGGCGGCTGAAGGGGGCGTCGGGCGCGGCGTCGCGGTTGAAGCGCGCGGTGAAGCGCGCGCCGGGCCCTAGGCCATGCGCCTCGATGGCGAGGGGCGCGTCGAGCAGCATGCCCACCAGCACGTCCCGCGCCCCGGCCGCGTGCAGCGCCTCGAGGATCCAGACCGTGGTGCCGGCGGCGCCGCCGCCGGGATTGTCCGCGACATCGGCCAGAGCCAGCGGCACGGGGCTTTCGAGGACGCGGCGCACCGCCTCCTCCAGCGGCGTCAGATGCGCGACGAAGCGGTGCCGCCGCTCCCAGGCCGCCCGCGCCAGGCGGTCGGCCAGGGCCTCGGCCGCCGCGGCGTCGGTCGCGGTGACGATCACCGCCATGCCGTTGAAGGGCGTGTCGCCATAGGCGAAGCCGCCCATCACCGAGACATTGGCGATGCGCGCATCCTGCGCCGCGAGGTCCTGGCCGAGGCCGATCACCTCCGCATAGGGCCCCTGCGCCGTGAGCTGGGAGACGGTGGGCGCGACCATGGGCAGGCGGCGGAAGGCGCGGTGGAAGCGCTCGCCCGCGATCAGCCGGCGCAGGAGCTGCGCGCTCTCCGCGCCGCGCTCGCGCAGGTCGAGATGGGGGTTGGTGCGGTAGCCGACGAAGGCGTCCACCGTCTCCACCATGCGGTCGGAGACATTGGCGTGCAGGTCGTAGGAGCAGACGAAGGGCACATCGCCCAGCACCTCGCGCACCAGGGCCTGCAGCGTGCCCTCGGGGTCGTGGTCCGCGGTGGTCAGGCCCGCGCCGTGCATCACGCAATAGACGCCGTCCACCCGCCCCTTCGCCGCTTCCAGGCCACGGCGCCAGATCGCCATCATCGCGGCGAAGAGGCCGGCCTCGACCGGGCCGTTCGGCTCGGCCATGGCGAGCAGGATCGGCACCGGTTCCCACGGGCCGGCCGCGTCCATGTCGGCCACGAAGCCCGGCATCTCGGCCAGCGCGCGCGGCACCGGGGCGCGCGCATCGGAGAGGATGGCCTCGCCTTCGAGCCAGCAGCGCCGATCGAAATCGGCACGCGTCGCGGGCGGGGCGAAGCGGTTGCACTCGATGGAGAAGCCGAGCAGGGCGATGCGGGGCGTCATGCGGGATCCTTCGTCATGTCGTCATGCAGCCGGACCATGCGGCCGATGAACCACAGCTTGCCGATCAGCGTCGCGAGCATCCCCGCCAGCATCGGCCACGGGGCGAGCGCCGCGATGCCGTAGATCATCAGCGCGAAGCCCGCGAGGGCGGCGGCGCTGAGCAGATGCGGCGCGAGGCGGTGATGCGCGGGCACCGGCACGCGGTCGCGCGCGGCCCACAGCCTCTCCCCCAGCACGCCGCGGGTCATCCAGGCATCGCGCCGCGCGGGCGGCGGAAACAGGCGCGGGTTCGCCCACAGCCAGAGGACCAGCAGCACGAGCAGCAGCAGCCACCAATGGCCGATCCAGACGCGGCTCCAGCCCACCAGCGGCAGGAGCGGCAGGGTGGCGAGGCGCGTCCAGCCGCTCCAGGGGTTGGAATGCCGCGCCCAGCCTTCCTCATCGAGCCGGAACAGGGCGGCGAGGCGCGATTCCGGTGTCAAGGCGGGCGGTCCTCCCGGCCGGACAGGGTCTCATGCCGCGCGCGTCGCGCGGCCATGCGCTGCGCGATCAGCCGACCCGCCAGCCCCGCGCAGCACAGCCGGCGCAGCGCCGGAAACCCCCCACGGCCGATCAGAGCGCCAGGCCCAGCAGCTCCGCGATGCGCGGCGTGGCCTTGAGGCCGGTGCCGGTCAGCACGATCACGGTCGTCTCGTCGGCGCGGATGGTCCCGGCCTCGAGCAGCCGCGCGAAGGCCGCCGCCGCCTGGGCGCAGGTCGGTTCCACGTAGATGCCCGTGCGCGCGAGGTCGAGCGTGGCGGCGGCGATCTCCTCCTCCGTCAGCATCACCGCGCCGCCGCCGGTCCGGCGCAGCACCTCGTTCACCTCCGCAAGCCTGAGCGGCTCAGCGATGGCGGTCCCCTCGGCGATGGTCGGCCTGGCGGCGGCCGGCGCCTCGCCCAGGAAGGCGCGCGCGATCGGCGCGCAGTTCGCGGGCTGGGCGGCGAAGATGCGCGGGGGCTTCGCGATCTCCCCCGCGCGGACCAGTTCCGCGAAGCCGATGCCACAGCCGAGCACGTTCGAGCCCGCCCCGCAGGGCACGATGACATTGTCGGGGGCGGCGAAGCCGAGATCCTCCCACAGCTCGTAGGCGAGCGTCTTGGTGCCCTCGAGGAAGAAGGGATGCCAGTTGTGGCTGGCGTAGAAGATGCGCTCGGCCTCGGCCAGCGCGGCGTCGGCGCAGTCCTGGCGGCTGCCGGGGATGAGGCGGATGGCCGCGCCCGCCGCGCGCGCCTGCACGGTCTTGGCGGGCGAGGTGCTCTCGGGCACGAAGATCGTCGCCGCCATCCCGCCCGCGGCGGCATAGGCCGAGACGGCCGCGCCGCCATTGCCGGAGGAGTCCTCCAGCACCTCCGTCACACCCTGCGCCCGCAGCAGCGAGAGCATCACCGATGCGCCGCGGTCCTTGAAGGAACCGGTCGGCATGAACCATTCGCATTTCAGCAGCGCCGAGGCGCCGGCGATCACGCGCGGCACGAGCGGCGTGCAGCCCTCGCCCATGCTGATCGGGTCCTCCGGCGCGAAGGGCAGGGCGGCGGCATAGCGCCAGATCGAGCGTTCCTCGGTGCGGATCGCATCCCGCGTGATGCCGGGCAGCGGCGTCAGCAGCAGCGGCGCGCGGCCCTCGCCGCACCAGCGCGGCGTATCCAGCGGCCAGGTCCGCCCCGTGCGGGGGTCGAGATAGGCGGTGTCGGTCATGGGGCGGAGCCTCGCTTGCCGCGCCGCGCAGGGCAAGGGATGCTCGCGCCATGACAGACGATGCCGATGCCGTGCTGCGCCTGGCGCGCGACCTGGTCGCGATCGACAGCCGCTCCTCCGTCTCCAACCTCGCGCTCGCGGAACGGATCGAGGCGGAACTGCCCGGCTTCGACATCGCGCGCGTGGACTATGCGGATGCGAACGGCGTGGCCAAGCGCGCGCTCGTCGCCCATCGCGGCCCGCGCGGCGGCTATGCGCTCTCGGGCCACATGGACACGGTGCCCGAGACCGGCTGGACCGACCAGCCCTGGACCCCGCGCGCGGAGGGCGGCGTGCTGCACGGGCTCGGCGCGGTGGACATGAAGGGGCCGCTCGCCGCCTGCATCGTCGCCGCGCGCGGCATGCCCGAGGGCACGCCCGTGACGCTGCTGCTGACCACCGACGAGGAGACGACGAAGCAGGGCGCGCGCGCCATCGCCGCCTCCGAGGCCGCGCGCGGGCTCGGCCTCAAGGGCATCGTGGTGGCGGAGCCGACCGGCCTCGCGCCGGTGCGCGGGCATCGCAGCCACATCGAATACACCGCGGTCGCGACGGGCGTGCAGGCGCATTCCTCCACCGGCCTCGGCACCAACGCCAACTGGGCGCTGATCCCGTTCCTCGCCGAGATGAAGGCGGTGTTCGAACGCCTGCGCCACGACCCCGCCTTCCGGGACGAGGCCTACGACCCGCCCTTCAGCGACTTCAACCTGATCATCGACAACCACGGCACGGCGGTGAACGTCACGGTCGGCAAGGCGACCGCGCGCATCAAGTTCCGCCGCAGCCGGCGCATCGATTACGCCCCCATCGAGGCGGCGGTGCGCGAGGCCGCCGCCCGCGCCGGCGTGGCGCTGACCGAGAAGCGCGAAGGCACGCCGCCCGAACTGCCGGAGGACCACCCGCTGGTGCGCCTCGCGGCGGGGATCACCGGAGAGGCGCCGCGCACCGCGCCCTACGGCACGGATGCGAGCGAGCTGCAGGAAATCGCCCCCTGCATCGTGCTCGGCCCGGGGTCCATCGCCACCGCGCATACGCCGCGCGAATGCGTGGCGGTGGCCGATCTTGCGGCGGCGGTGCCGGTGTTCCGCAAGGTGCTCGCCAGCGCGTGAGCGCTGCAGCGGCGCCGCCCCCCGCAGGCCGGAAGGCCTTCGGGAACCCTCACTCGGGCAGCACCACCCGCACCGCGCCGACCGGCTTGCCGTTGCTGTCGCGGATCTCGCCCTCGACCGCCGCGGCCAGCGCATCCGCCGCCTCCACCAGCCCGAGCCGGCCGAGGATGGCGACGAACACGCCCATCTTCGCCCGCGTCGCGCCATCGGCGAGCTTGACCGCGATGCCGAGGCCGCGATCCGGCACGAAGCCGACCACGTAACCCTCCGCCCCGCCCTTGAGCAGCACGCGCCCCTGCGTCGCCCGCACCACCTGCCCGGTCGCGGAGCCGCGGCCCGAGAGATGGTCAGGATACGCGCGGATCGCCGCCTGCAGCCGGCGGATGGCGGCGCGGCGCGCCTCGGTCGCCACCTTCGCCGCGGCCCAGCGCGCGGCGGCCCTGGCCATCGCGGCGATCGGCAGCGCCAGGGCCGGCAGGCCGCAGCCATCCACGCCGCGCGGCAGGCGCGCGGCATCCTCGCCCAGCAGTTCGGAGAAGGCCTCGAGATAGAGGCGCTGCGCCGGATGCGCCGGGTCGTCATAGCCCGCGATCGGCGCGCCGATGTGCTTCGACAGCGTCAGGAAGCCGCAATGCTTGCCCGAGCAGTTGTGGAAGACGCGCGAGCGGTCCCCGCCCGTGCGCCAGACCTTCGCCTGGTCGGCCTGGCCGCGCGGCATGTCCGGGCCGCAGACCAGCGCCGATTCCGTCAGCCCCAGCCGTTCGAGCCAGCCGCGCACCAGCGCGACCTGGAAATCCTCCGCCGCATGGGAGGCGCAGGCGAGGGCGAGATGCTCCTCCGTCAGCCCCGCCGCATCCGCCGCCCCCGTTTCCACCAGCGGGATCGCCTGGAACGGCTTGAGCGAGGAGCGCGGGAAGGTGACGAAGCGCGGATCGCCCCAGGAGAGCAGCACGCGCCCCTCGGCATCGGCCACCACGGCCGCGCCGTGGTGCAGGCTTTCGACAATGCCGCCGCGGCGGATCTCGGCCATCGGCACGAAGGGAAGGGTCATGGCGCGGTCTCCGGCGCGGGAATGGCATCGGTGCCGGGCCTGCCCTCCAGCACCGCGTCGAACAGCGCGACCTGCTTGGGCAGGCAATGCGCGTGCAGGTCGAAGCGTTCCAGCATGGTCCGCCGCGCCGCCTTGCGCAGCGGCACGTAGCGGTCGGGGTGGGCCAGCGCCTCCACCACCGCATCCGCGAGGCGCTCATGGTCGAAGAAGGGCAGGAGGATGCCGTTCTCCCCGTCGCGCATCACCTCGGCCAGCGGCGGCGTGTCCGAGCCGATGATCAGCGCCTCGCAGCCCATCGCCTCGACCAGCGACCAGGAAAGGACGAAGGGGTAGGTGTAGTAGATGTGCGCGCGCGTCAGCCGGAACAGCGCCACCAGCCCCTCATGCGGGATGCGGCCGGTGAAGTGCACGCGCGCCATGTCGAGCTTCGCGCCCACCTCCTCCATCATCACCGCCTTCCAGGAGCGGCCATCGGCCGGCATGCGGCCGTAGCCTCTCTCCTCCCCGCCGACGATGACCGCGCGCGCCTGCGGCCGGCGGGCGAGGATCGCCGGCAGGGCGCGCATGAACACGTCGAAGCCCCGATAGGGTTCGAGGTTGCGCGAGACGAAGTCAGCACCTCGTCGCCCTTGGCCACCGTCGTGCCGTCGGGCAGGCGCACGGTGCTCGGGCCGTCCGGCGTGGCGAAGGCGGCGTCCACCCCCTCATGCACCACCGAGACCTTGTCGCGGATGAAGCGCGGATAGCGGCTGCGCTGCCACAGCGTGGGGGAGACGCCCCAGTCCGTCGCCTCGAGGGACTGCAGCTGCGTCATGTTCAGCACGCGGATGCGCGCCATCTCGTCGAGCGTGACCTCCTGCGCCGCGTCGAAGCCCACATCGCCACCGGCCGCGCGGTAGTAGAACTCGCAGTACTGCAGCAGCTTCGCGTCCGGATAGACGTCGCGCAGGAACAGCCCCTCCCCCCAGCCGGGATGGCAGCAGATGATGTCCGGCACGAAGCCCTTCTGCTTCAGCCCCATCAGCGCGCGCGCGACCTGCTGGCCGCGGCGCACCGCGGCCTCGACCGGGCGGAGGTAGCGGTGCGTCTTCTCCCCCGCGCCTTCCGGGGCGGGGTAGCGCAGATGCGTCGGGCCCGGCGGGCAGGCATTGGCGCGCTCCCCGAGGCCGATGACGCGCGCGCCCTTGCGGCGGGCGATGACGGGGGCGAGGTGCCGGTACTGGCCCGGGAAGTTCTGGTGGATGAACAGCGCCTGGACCACGCGAGCCCCTCTCCCTGCTGCCCCGCTTGATGCCGCCATTCCGGCGAGGCGGCAACGGGCGCCGGGCCTGCGCGGCGGGGCGCCCATGCCGATGCGCCCGGTGGATTCCCGGCCGCTGTTGCTGCATCGCCACGTGTGCCGTGCTAGAGTGTTTCACGGGGGATATCAGGGGGTTCCGCGACGTGCTTCGCATGATCGCGATGCTGGCGATGCTCGGCCTTGCCGCCTGCGGCAGCACGCGCGGCGGGGGTGGCGGCGTGCCCGGCTATGCGGGCGGCGACATCTCCTGCGTGCCCTATGCGCGGGCGCGTTCGGGGATCGCCCTGCAGGGCGATGCCTGGCAATGGTGGGACGCGGCGGCGCAGAGCGGGCGCTACGACCGCTCCCGCAGCCCGCGCGTGGGCTCGGTGCTGGTGTTCATGCGCACCTCGCGCAACCGCAGCGGTCATCTTTCGGTCGTCACGCGGGTGGTCTCGCCGCGCGAGATCCGCGTGGACCACGCCAACTGGGCGAGCGGCCGGGCGCGCGGGCAGATCGCGCGCGACCAGCCGGTGGTGGATGTCTCGCCGAACAACGACTGGTCGCTGGTGCGGGTCTGGTATCCGCCGGCGAACGGTCTGGGGCGCACGGCCTTCCCGACCTACGGCTTCATCCATGGCGGGCGGCTGATAGCCGAGGCGAACTGACCGCGGCGCATGACCCGACGCCGTCCTTCGCCCGGCATCGCGGCCGAGGCGCGGGGCGCACCGCGGGCAGCCAGGACAAGCAGGGCCCGCAACCGTGCCGGCATGACGCGCCCCCATGCCGCGGGACGGGCCGATCCTGGCCGCCCGTTCCCCGCGCCAGGCGACTCCTCGCCGCTGGACGAGCCGCCCCGCCCCGTGCTGCAACCGCCCGAGGATTCGGCGCCCGCGCGCCTGCCGGAGGACACGTCATGGCCCTGTTGACCCGCCGCGGCCTCGCCGCGCTGCCCGCCCTCATGCTGCCCGCCGCCGCCGGCGCCCAGGCCACCTGGCCGGAACGGCCGGTGCGCATCATCGTCGCCTTCCCCGGCGGCTCCACGCCCGACCTCGCGGCCCGCGCGGTGCAGGGGCATCTCGCCCAGGCGCTCGGCCAGCCGGTGGTGGTGGACAACCGCCCCGGCGGCGGCGGGCATCTCGGCACCGAGGCGATCGCCCGCGCCACCGACGGGCACACCTTCGGCGTGACCATCGGCGGGCCGGGCAGCACCGGGAAAATCCTCAACCCCGCGCTCGGCTACGACCCGGTGACGGACCTCATGCCCGTCTCGCTGCTGGCGCGGCTGCCCTTCGTGCTGGTGGTCCATCCCTCGGTGCCGGCGCGCACGGCGGCCGAGTTCGTCGCCCATGCCAAGGCCAATCCGGGGCGGATCTCCTACGCCTCGACCGGGCCGGGGACGCTCTCGCACCTCGCCATGGAGGACATGGCCGCGCGCGAGGGCTTCGAGGCGGTGCATGTGCCCTACCGCGCGGTGGGCCAGGCGGTGCTCGACCTCGTGGCCGGGCGCATCCAGGCCTTCTTCGCCGCCTCGGGCGGCGTGCTGCCGCAGATCCGCGAAGGCCAGGTGCGCGCGCTGGCGGTCACGAGCAGCGAGCGCTTCCCCGCCATCCCGGACGTGCCGACGATGCGGGAATCGGGGGTGAACGCCGATCCGGTGGTCGCCTGGATCGGCCTTTTCGCCCCCGCCGGCACGCCGGCCGAGCGCATCGCCCGCGTCGCCGCCGAGGCGGGCCGGGCGCTCGCCGAGCCCGAACAGCGCCGCGCGCTGGAGACGGCGGGCTTCGTCGTCGTCGGCAGCGCCCCCGAGGTGCTGCGCGCCCAGGTGGCGAGCGACGTGGAGCGCTGGGGCGGCATCATCCGCCGGCTGGGGCTGCGGCCGGAGGGCTGATGCCGCGCGGACAAGGGTGGATCCTTTGTCCGCGGCCATCAGGACTTGGTTCCGCGCGCGGCCGCCCCAACAGCCCCGCGCGCGATGCCAGCGCGCGGAACGCCTGATCCTCCGCCGCCTGCCTTGGTCCGGCGGGGCTCCCATGCGCGATGCCGGCCGGCGACGGGCGCACGCCCTCACCCGGCCGATGCGATCCCTTGCGGACACGGTTGCCGGCCGGGCATCAACGACCTGCCTGCGCGCGCGGCCGCCCCGCAGGCCCGGGCCGCGATCCAGGCGGGCGACAGGTTTGCTCCCCTGCCCAGAGGCCTGGCGGCGCTCGCCATCGCGCCGCGGATCGCGCCCGCGGCACGCCACGCCGAAGCGAAAACGGCGCGCGGCAAGGCACCGCGCGCCGTGGCAAGGCTTCCGCTGCCCGGAGAGCGGCGCCCGCCGCGGCAGGCACCGTCCCCGGCGGGGCTCAGGCGGCGGCCTGCGGCGAGTCCCTGCGGGTCTTCCACAGGGAGAACAGCACGCCGCCCGTGATCATCGCCATGGTCACGCCGAGCGAGATGGCCGGGTCCACCTTCCCCACGATCTGGTTCCAGAAGATCTTGGCCCCGATGAACACCAGCACGAGCGCGAGCGCGTACTTCAGGTAGTGGAAGCGGTGCACCATGGCCGCCAGCGCGAAGTAGAGCGCGCGCAGGCCCAGGATGGCCATGATGTTCGCGGTGTAGACGATGAAGGTGTCGGTCGTGATGGCGAAGATCGCCGGCACGCTGTCCACCGCGAAGATCAGGTCGGCGATGTTGATCACCACGAGGGCGAGGAACAGCGGCGTCGCCACGCGCACCATCCGCCCGGTCTTCGGGTCGGCCTCGCGGACGAAGAACTTCTGGCCGTGCAGGGTGTCGGACACGCGCATGTGCCTGCGCATGAACTTCACCACCGGATTCTGCGAGATGTCCTGCTCGCCCTCCGGCACCACCAGCATCTTGATGCCGGTGACGATGAGGAAGGCGCCGAAGATGTAGAGCACCCAGGCATACTGCTGCACCAGCGCCGCGCCGAGGCCGATCATGATCCCGCGCAGCACGATGACGCCGATGATGCCCCAGACCAGCGCGCGGTACTGGTATTTCCGGGGTATCGCGAAGTAGGAGAAGATCAGGCTGATGACGAAGACGTTGTCGATGGACAGCGCCTTCTCGATGAAGAAGCCGGTGAAATAGGCGATGCCGGCATGGGTGCCGTCGCTGGTGGTCAGCCGCCCCGTCTCGTAGGCCCACCAGATGCCCACGCCATAGACGCAGGCGAAGCCGATGTAGAAGGTCGAGAGCCAGAGGCTCTGCGCGATCCCGAGCTCGCGGTTCTTGCGGTTCAGCACGCCGAGGTCGAAGGCGAGCAGCACCAGCACGACCGACAGGAAGCCCGTCCACATCCAGACGGGCTTGCCGATCCATTCGGCAAACAGGAATTCCATCCCCTATGATCTCCGCTCCGGCACGAACACGACGCGCCGCAGGGGGCCGTGATCGCGCGACTTCCCACGCGATCCGACATCGCGGACGCCGCGCCGGGAGCGCGCGCGGCCGCCAGAGGGGCCCGGATCAGCCCTGGAGATGGATTCCCCTCCCGCCCGCGTCAAGACCGGTTGCGGCGAAGGCCGCGATGGCCCATGTGGATTTGCATGGGCGCCGCCGGGCCACTAGGTTGCGCCCCGCTCATACGCAGGAGGGCCGCCCCGCCGGGGGCGCCCGCAACGGGATCGAGGCGCCGCCATGGGTACGTTCAGCATCTGGCACTGGCTTGTCGTGCTGCTGGTCATCCTGCTGCTGTTCGGCAGCGGCAAGATCAGCGGCCTGATGGGCGACCTGGCCAAGGGCATCAAGTCCTTCAAGCAGAACATCAAGGAGGACGAGAAGGACGCCTCCATGGAGGCGCAGGCCGCCCCGCAGGCGCCGGCCGGCACCATCCCCGGCCCGCAGCAGGGCCAGGCCGCGGCCACCGAGGCCCAGCCCCAGGCCGGCAACCGCCCCGCCGCCTGATCCCCGCATCCCCATCCGGCCGTTCCCGCGGGACCGATTGTGGTCTAAGGGACGGCCGGGAGACGTGAGCCGGCGCCAAGCGCCGGCCAGCGCGCCGACCCTGGCTGACAGGGCCGGCGCATTGGCTTTGGGGAGAGCGGAACAGCATGGCTGAGACCGAGACAAGCGCGCGCGCCGCGGCCGCGGCCGCCGAGGAGGCGGAGTTCGGCTCCCTCCGCCGCGACCTCGAGGGCTGGCACGGCCATCTCTGGCGCGCGCTGGCGGCGATCTTCGTGCTCTGGCACCTCTGGATCCTGCTGGTCGCCCCGCTCGACCCGACCGTCTCGCGCGCCGTTCACGTCTTCGTCGGCGCCGCGCTCGGCTTCGCCGCCTTCGCCGCCACGCCGCGCGCCGCGCGCCGCCGCATCGGCATCCTCGACCTCGTGCTGATCGCCGCCAGCCTCGCCATCCCGCTGCACTACATCACGGATGCCGAGGGGATCGAGATGCGGACCTTCATGGGCCCGAACCAGGCCGACGTGATCGCGGCCGGCGTCGGCATCCTGCTCGTGCTCGAATTCGCCCGCCGGACGGCCGGGCTCGCGATGCCGATCATCGCCGGCGTGTTCATCGCCTACGTCTTCGTCGGGCCCTGGATGCCGGGCATCCTGTTCCACCGCGGCGTGCCGCTCGAACAGGCGGTCTCCGAACTGTTCAACAACAACGGGGTGCTCGGCACGATCGTGCAGGTCTCGGCGACCTTCATCATCATGTTCGTCACCTTCGCCGCCTTCCTGCAGGCCAGCCGCGCGGGGGACTACTTCAACGAACTGGCCATGGGCCTGGTCGGCTGGGCGCGCGGGGGGCAGGCCAAGGTGGCCGTCGTCTCCTCCTTCATGTTCGGCACCGTCTCGGGCTCCTCGGTGGCCAATGTCGTGGCCTCGGGCACCTTCACCATCCCGATGATGCGGCGCGGCGGCTACGACCGCGAGACGGCCGGCGCGGTCGAGGCCACCGCCTCCACCGGCGGGCAGCTCGCGCCGCCGGTGATGGGCGCGGGCGCCTTCATCATGGCCGAGGTGCTGGGCGTGCCCTACACCGAGATCGCGCTGGCCGGCATCATTCCCGCCCTGCTCTTCTACTTCGCGGTCTACATGCATTGCGACCTGCATGCGCGGAAGGCGGGGCTGCACGGGCTGCCGCGCTCGGAACTGCCGCGCCTCGTGGACCTCGCGCGGCGCTTCTACCTGCTGAGCCCGCTCGTGATCCTGATCGTCATGCTGCTCTCGGGCTTCTCGCCCTTCCGGGCGGCGGCCTGGGGCATCGCGCTCGCCATCGTCATCATGGCGGTGACGGCGCTGCTGCACCGCGTCCTGATCCAGGGCCAGAACCCCGTCGCCGCCCTGCCGGCCGCGGTGGTGGAGACGATCCGCGCCTGCTACGGCGCGCTGCACGGCTCGGTGCGGGAGGTGCTGCAGCTCATCGCGGTCTGCGCCGCGGCGGGCATCGTCGCGGGCGTGATCGGGCTGACCGGCATCGGCGGCCGCTTCGCCTCCCTGCTGCTCGAGATCGCCTCGGGCCTGCCGATCGCGGCGCTGATGTTCGCCATGCTGGTGGCGATCATCCTCGGCATGGGCGTGCCGACCACCGCCGCCTATGCCATCGCCGCCGCCGTGGTCGCGCCGGGCCTGACGCGCATGGGCATCGAGCCGCTGGCCGCGCACATGTTCATCTTCTACTTCGCGGTGCTCTCGGCCATCACGCCGCCGGTCGCCCTGGCCTCCTTCGCGGCGGCCGGCATGGCCGGGGGCGACCTGTGGAAGACATCCATGACCGCGGTGCGCTTCGGCCTCGCGACCTTCATCGTGCCCTACATGTTCTGGATGTCGCCGGCCCTGCTCGGCCACGGCACCACGATGGAGGTGGTCCAGGCGGTCGCCACCGCGCTGCTCGGGGTCTGGCTGCTCGCCTCCTCGACCGAAGGGTGGATGCTGCGCGGGCCGCTCGCCTGGCCGTTGCGCATCGTCGCCGCCGTCACCGCCATGGCGCTGATGGTGCCCGAGAGGGCCACTGACCTGATCGGCCTCGCCGCCGCGGTGCTCATCATCGCCTGGCAGGCGCGCGCCCATCGGGGCGCTGCGCGCGCATGAGCATCCCGGCGGAGGCCGCCGCGGCGATCGTCGCGGCGGGGCGGCGCATGGACGCCCTGGGCTGGGTGCCGGCGACGGCGGGCAACATCTCCGTCCGGCTCGGGCCGGACCGCATCGCCATCACGCGGTCGGGCCGGCACAAGGGAATGCTGGAGGCGGGCGACGTGATGGCGGTGGACGCCGCCGGCGCGGCGATCGAGCCGGGCGCGCGCCCCTCCTACGAGACGCTGCTCCATTGCGGCATCTACCGCCGCTTCCCCGGCGCGGGGGCGGTGCTGCACGGGCATTCGGTCGCCAATACCGTGCTCTCGCGGCGGGCGGGGGATGCGATCCGCCTCGCGGGCTACGAACTGCTGAAGGTCTTTCCCGGCGGGCCGACGCACGAGACGGCGGTGGACCTGCCCGTGCTCGACAACGACCAGGACATCGCCCGCCTGCAGGCCGCGCTCGATGCGCTGTGGGACGCCACGCCCGAGCCCCCTCCGGGCTATTTGATCCGCGGCCACGGGGTCTATGTATGGGGCCCCGGCATGGACGCGGCGATGGCCCGGCTCGAGGCGCTCGAGTTCATGCTGCTCTGTCACCTCGAGGAAGGGAGGCCCATGCGATGAGCCTGCTCACCATCCGCGACGCCGCCACCGGCGCCGAGATCCTCAAGACCGACGACGCGGCGAAGATCGCCGAGGCGCTCGCGCCCATCGGCGTGCGCTTCGAGCGCTGGCCGGTCGCCGACCTGCCCGCCGGCGCCGAGCCGGATGCGGTGCTCGAAGCCTATCGCCCGCATCTCGACGCCTTCCTGAAGGAGACGAAGGCCGGCACCGCCGACGTCATCCGCCTGACCGCGGACCACCCGCAGAAGGACGCGATCCGCGCGAAGTTCCTCTCCGAGCACATCCACACCGAGGACGAGGTCCGCTTCTTCCACGAGGGCGCGGGCAACTTCGTCATGCATGTGGACGGGAAGATCTACGACGCGCACTGCACCCGCGGCGACCTGATCAGCGTGCCCGCCAACACCAGGCACTGGTTCGACGCGGGCGAGGTGCCGCACGTCACCGCGCTGCGCGTCTTCACCGACACCTCGGGCTGGACGCCGCACTACACCGGCTCGGACATCGCCTCCCGCATCCCGGTCACGGTGGGCTGAGCGCGTGGCGGCGCCCGCCTGCGTCCTGATGGACATCGAGGGCACGACCAGCGCCATCGCCTTCGTGAAGGAGACGCTCTTCCCCTTCGCCGAGGCCGAGCTGGACGCCTTCCTCGACGCCCATGGCCGGGAGCCGGAGGTCGCCGCCATCCTCGAGGAGGTGCGCGCGACCGCACCGGGCGAGGAGCCGCGCGCCGCGCTGCGCCGCTGGATGGCGGAGGACGCGAAGGTCACGCCGCTCAAGACGCTGCAGGGGCTGATCTGGCGCGCGGGCTTCGAGGACGGGCGGCTCAAGGGCCATCTCTGGCCCGATGTCGCGCCCTGCCTGCGCGCCTGGCATGCGGCGGGCGTGCGGCTCGCCATCTATTCCTCTGGCTCGGTCGCGGCGCAGCGGCTGCTGTTCGGCCATTCCGTCGCGGGCGACCTGACGCCGCTGCTCTCGGGCTTCTTCGACACCAGGGTCGGGGGCAAGCGGGAGGCGGCCTCCTATGCCGCGATCACCGCCGCGCTCGGCCTTGATGCGGGCGCGGTCCTGTTCCTCTCCGACGTGGCGGAGGAGCTGGACGCGGCGCGCGAGGCGGGCCTCATGACCTGCCAGCTCGTGCGCGCGGCGGACGGCACGCGCGCCTCGGGCCGGCATGCGGAAGCGGCGGACTTCCCCGCCGTCGCGCGCCTGCATGGCCTGCCCGCGGCGTGATGCCCGCGAGGCGCGCGGGGCCGATACCGCCCGCGCGCGATCTGCTCTAGAACCCGCCCAGCACCCCGCAACCCGAACCGCAGGAGGCCCGCCATGCTGACGACCTGGTCGGTCGAGGACGGGGCCTGCCGCGTGCGCGACGGCGCCATCTCGGCCGTGACCGCCGCCCTGCCCGCGCCCGAGGCGCGCGCCGCCGCCGCCGCCGTGGCGGACCCGGAGGCGCTGCGCCGCGCGGTCTGGATAGACCTGCTCAACCCGACGGCCGAGGAGGTCCGCGCCGTCGAGGCCGCTCTCGCCATCGAGATGCCGACGCGCGAGGAGATGCAGGAGATCGAGAGCTCCTCCCGCCTCTACCGCGAGGGCGACGCGCTGTTCCTGACCGCGAACTTCCTGCACGGGGTCGAGCAGGGGGAATACGCCTCCACGCCGATCTCCTTCGTGCTGACCAACACCTCCCTGATCACGGTGCGCCACGCCACGCCCAAGGCCTTCTCGGTCTTCGGCGCGCGGGCGCAGCGCCAGCCGGCGCAGCTCCTCGGCTCGGCCGATGCGGTGATGCTGCACCTGTTCGAGCAGATCGTGGACCGCCTCGCCGACGTGCTCGAGAAGATCGGCGCCGACATGGACCGCGCCTCCCAGCGCACCTTCCGCACCGCGCGCGCCAACCTCAAGGCCAACCGCAAGGACGACCAGCTCAAGATGACGCTGGTCACGCTCGGCCAGGTCGGGGAGATGACGATGCGGGCCTCGGACACGCTGCTCGGCCTGACGCGGATCCTCACCTTCGTCGGCGCCGAGAAGGCGAGCGCGATCCGCAAGGAGAACCAGCACATCCTCAAGACGCTGGTGCGCGACGTGCGCTCGCTCGTGGACCACGCAAACGTGCTGAACAGCAAGGCGCAGTTCCTGCTCGATGCGGTGCTCGGCCTGATCAACGCCGAGCAGTCGAACATCATCAAGACCTTCACCGTGGCGTCCGTCGCGCTGATGCCGCCGACGCTGATCGCGAGCATCTACGGCATGAACTTCGAGCTGATGCCCGAGCTGAAATGGGACTACGGCTATCCGCTCGCCGTCGTCATGATGATCGTCAGCGCGATCCTTCCCATCGTCTATTTCCGCCGCAAGGGCTGGCTGTAGGACACCGAAGCACATGGCCGAACCGACCCGCGTCCCCGCCTCCGTCGCCACCTGCCGCTGGGGCGCCTTCGACGCCTCCTTCCCGCCGGTCGCCTCGATCGACCCGGGCGAGGTCGTCATCCTCGAATGCCTCTCGGGCGGGCCGGAGGTGATGCCGCCGCAGGAGAAGATGATGGCGGTGCCCGAGGCGTTGCGGGAGATCCATGCGAAGCTCCCGCGCCTCGGCGCGCACATCATCACCGGCCCGGTGGAGGTGCGCGGTGCGGAACCCGGCGACGCGCTGCGCGTGGACATCGAGAGGATCGAGCTCGGCGCCGACTGGGGCTTCTGCGGCTTCCGCCCGCTCTTCGGCACGCTGCCGGAGGACTTCCCCTATCGCCGCACGCTGCACATCCCGGTTGACCGGCAGGCCATGACCTGCCGCCTGCCCTTCGGCCCGAAGGAGGGCGGGATGGACCTGCCGCTCGCCCCCTTCTTCGGCGTGATGGGCGTGGCCCCGCCGCGCGAATGGGGGATGATCAACACCAAGGAGCCGCGCGCCATCGGCGGCAACCTCGACAACAAGGAACTGACCGAGGGCGCCACGCTCTACCTGCCGGTCTTCAACGAGGGCGCGCTGTTCTCGGCCGGCGACGGCCACGGCGTGCAGGGCGACGGCGAGGTCTGCATCAACGCGCTCGAGATGTGCCTGACCGGGCATTTCCGCCTCTCGCTCGTCAAGGGCGGCGGGCCGCGGGACCCGGTGCTGAAGTGGCCGCGCGCGGAGACGAAGACCCACTACATCACCATGGGCATGCACGAGGATCTCGACCTCGCGATGAAGCAGGCGCTGCGCGAGATGATCGCCTTCATCTGCTCGCGCACCAACCTCTCGGACGCCGATGCCTACCAGTTCTGCTCGCTGGCGGTGGATTTCCGCGTCACCCAGACGGTGAACGGGGAGAAGGGCGTGCACGGGATGCTGCGCAAGGGCCTGCTGTTCTGATCCGCCGCGCGGGGTTTCAGTGCCGCGGCCTCGGCCCAGGCGCCACCCAGATGCCGGCGGGCGGCATCCAGCCCGGCGGCTGCACGACGTTCTGCTCCGGCGGGCAGAGCGGCCTGAGCGCGCCGCAATCCCAGGCGAAGCGGTCGCCCCGGCCGGTGAGCTGCCCACCGCGCTCGAATCGGCAGAGGCAGAGCTTGCCGGCGAGGCAGGCGGTCTGCCCCTCGCGTTCCGGGCCGCAGGCGGGTGCCTCCTGCGCGAAGGCGGGAAGGGCGGCGAGCGCAAGCAGGGCCAGCAAGGGGCGCACCGCGCCAGCATGGGCGAAAAGCATTGACGCGCGGTTGCCGCGCCCGCGGCGCTTGACGCGCCCCCGGGCCGGCGGGCTAGGAAGGGGCGACCGGCGGCAAGACCGGGCCCGTCATCGGCCGCAGCCGCGGCCCGGCCGATCGGGGGTGGGCTAGGCAAACCTTGGTGTTCCGCGCGCCTGCGCGCCGCGGGGACCGCAACGTGTTCGAAGGTTGCGCCATGCCGTTCACCGATGCTGAGCCCGCCGCCTCCGTCCCCGCCGCCTTCGTCCGCCTCGTGGGCAGCCGCGCGTGGTCCCGCCGCCTCGCCGACATCGCCCGCCGCACCCAGGCCGGGCCGCTCTCGGGCCGCGCGGCGCAGCAGCGTCATGCCCTCGAACTCGCGATCGGGCGCGCCGCGGACCAGGCGGCGCTCGCCAAGGCGAGCCCGGCGGAGCGCCGCGTGCTCGCCTTCGCGGCCGAGGCCGTGCGCCTCGCGCGCAGCCTGCCCGAGGGGCCCCGCGCGCGCCTGCGCTCCCTGCTGCAGGAGGGGCTGACGGGCGAGGCGACGCTGATGCCGCTGTTCCACCTGCTGCGCAGCGCCGCGCTGTATCGCGCGCGCGGCTTTGCGGTGGAGTTCGCGGGCCTCGCGGAGGAGGCGCCCTTCGACCTGCGCATCACGCGCGACGGGACGGTGGCGGAAGTGGCCTGCGAGACCGTCTCGGCCGAGGAAGGCCGCCCCGTGCATCGCGGCGACTGGTGCGCGCTGGTGGACCGCGTGCATCCCGGGCTGCAGACCTGGCTCGCCGCCCATCCCGGCCGCTACCTGCTGAAGATGACGCTGCCCGAGGGGCTGGACGGGCCCGGCAAGGCGCTCGCGCTGCAGGAGCGGATCATGGCCCTGCTCGCCGCGCAGAAGCGGCAGGACAGCAGCGCGGACGCGGTGCTGAAGCTCGACCCGCTCGTGCTGGCCGGCGCGCAGGCCGGCGCGGCGCTGCCGCAGAGCCTGCGCGCGCAGTTCGGGCCGGAGGCGCATCTCGCCGTCACCACCGACCCCAAGGGCGGCAGCGTCTTCGTCATGGCCGCGCGGGCGGGGCGCGAGAACGCGGTGGCCGAGGCCGTGACCGCGCGCATGCGCCTCGCGGCCGAGACGCGGCTGAGCGGCGCGGCGCCGGGCATCCTCTCGGTCTTCGTGGACGACCTCGACCGCGCCGAATGGCGCTCGCTGCGCGAGACCCTGGAACTGGAAGGCGCGGTGCGCCGCTTCCTCACCGAGCCGGCGGGCCGGCGCGTGGTCGCCGCCGCCTGCGCCTCGCGCATGGAAATGTTCGGCATGGCCCCGCCCGACGCGGCGCCGGAGGGCGAGCTGCGCTTCCGCAACCCCTCGCACCCGGCCTGCCGCCTCGCCGCGCTGGCGCCGGCGGTGACCTCCTCCGACTGACACGGGCGGGAGGCAGCCGCGCCCGCTTGCGGGCATCCGCACCACAAGGCGGCGCCGTCGTGCTGGACATCGCGGCCTGTCCCGACTACGCCCGGGGTGCCGGGGCTGCTCCCGTCCGACCGCGCGCGCGGCGGCGGCTCCGGCCGGTTGTTTCCACGAGCGTCGTCGCCCGGTCCGGCGCTTCCGCCTGACCGGCCTCCGCCCCAGGCGATCCGAAGTGCCGCCCATGCCCGAAGCCCCCGCCGACATCCGCTACGTCGCGAAGAACATGCGCCTCGATCTCCGCCTGATCGCGGAGATGATCCCGCACGGGGCGAAGGTGCTCGACATCGGCTGCGGCGACGGCGCGCTGATCGAGCACCTGGCGCGCGAGAAGGGCGCGGATGCGCGCGGCATCGAGATCGACATGGCCGAGGTGACGAGGGCCGTCTCCTCCGGCCTTGCGGTCATCCACGGCGATGCCGACCACGACCTCGCCTTCTATCCCGATGGCGGCTTCGACTACGTGGTGCTCTCGCGCACGCTGCAGGCGGTGGAGAAGCCGCGCGAGGTGCTGCGCCAGATGCTGCGCATCGGCGCGCATGCCATCGTCTCCTTCCCCAATTTCGGCCACTGGCAGATGCGCTGGCGCCTGCTCGTCAGCGGCCGCATGCCGGACACCGAGACCTGGAACCGCCCCTGGTACGAGACGCCGAACATCCACCCCTGCACCATCCTCGACTTCATGGCGCTGTGCGAGATGGAGGGCTACCGCGTGGAGAAATGGCTCGCGGTGGACGAGCGCGGGCTCAAGGCGCCGTGGCGGCGCTCGGTGCGCCTCGCCAACCTGTTCGGCGAACAGGCCCTGTTCCAGCTGCGCCGCGCGGGCTGACCACCGCGCGGCGAGGCGCGCCTCAATGCAGCGGCGCGGCCGGGCGGTCGGCGACCGGCGGGGCGAGATGCGCCCGGCCCCCGCCCGTCTCCTGCGGCGCGAGCAGGCTTATCGCCTCGAGCACATGGCGCGCGGGCATCTCTTCCCCGAGCCGGCGGCATTCCGCGGCGACATAGACGAGCATCGGCAGCATCGCGCAGCGCGCCACGCGCCTGCCGCCGGCCGCGGAGCGGAGCTGCGCGCCCGAGGAACCGGGCAGCGGCAGCAGGAACATGGCGCTGGCGAGGTGGCTGGCGGCCTCGGCCTCGCCAAGCCGGCGGCACTCCGCCTCGATCTCCGCGAGGATCGCCACCATGGCGTCCCTGTCGGCGCTTTCGCCCGCCAATCTGGTCCATGAATCGTCGGTCGTCATGCGCGTCTCTCGATGCCCCTTCCCACCGGTCAGCGAACAGAGGTGTGAGGTGGGTGATACTTCCTTTAACGCTGCGCTGGCGGCAGGCGACAGGGCCATCACGGGCGATCCACGCGCATTGACGGCGTTTTAACGGGGCTCTCGCGATCGCTCGCGCGAGGGGCGAAATGATGCGCGCGCGCTGTCGCTCCGCGGCATTCGCGTCGCAGGCAGGGCGCCTGTCGACCACGTCGCCCGCGGACTTCGGCGCGGCCTGAAAGGCCACGCCGAGCGGGGCGTTCATGCCAGCAGTCGAAAGAAAAGAATGGACCCAGTCGCCGCCGGCGATGCGCGCGGCGCTGATCGGGCGGCCGCGCATCACGCCCAGTCCTCGCGCCCGGCGAGCAAGGGTGATGATCTGTCCGCCGGGTATCGAACCAATGCCGCATGGCGCGGCCGTGCGTTCCGTCGGTTCCCCGCGCCGCCGGGATTGCGCGCATCGCAACCGAGGGCGCGGCCATCGCTCTCGTTGCGCCGTGCGCGCGCACGCGGCGTGGCCGCTGGTCGGCCGGCCGGTCAGCGCGTGGGGGGCGCCGCGCCGGGCCAGGCGAGCGGCGGGAGGCGCAGCAGCGGGATCCTCGCAGCGGCGATGGCGCCATTCGCCACGCTCACCGGCACCTCGACGCGCGGCGCGCCGCCGCCCGCGGGCGCGCGCGCCGTCAGCGCGAGCACGGCCTGCAGCGTGCCCGCCTCGCGCCTCGGCACCAACCCGCCCTCGACCAGCGCGGCCAGCGCCTCCTGCGGCCGCTCGACGGCGAGCCGTCCCTCGCCCGCCGGCTGCAGCGCGGCGTCGAGGCGCAGCACGCCGTTCAGCTCCGCCGCCAGCGGCCCCCAGCGCAGCGCGAGGCCGCCGAGCTCGATCGCGCCGCCGGCATCGCGCCAGGCCGCGGCGGCGCGCGCCGGCGGCCCGGGCGGCGGCATCGGCCCGGTCATCGCCGCCTCCAGCCGGGCCTGCGCGATGCGCGGGCCGAAGGCGGCGGCGGCAGGCACCGGCGGCACCAGCACATCCTCGGCACGCGCCGAGAGCGCGAGCGCGCCATCTAGCGGCCGCGGGGCCGCCACGGCGGCGATCCGCGCCGCGGCCAGCGGCCCCTCGGGCAGCATCGCGACCAGCCCCTCGGCAAGGATCTCGCCGCTGCCGGCCGGCGCGGCGGGGTCGAGCGGCACCCGCGCCCGCAGCGCATGGGCCGTGAAGGGCACCACCGCCGCATCCAGGCGCAGCCGCTGCGCGCCCGTCGCGGAGATCGCCAGCGCGTCGAGCCGCGGCGGCGCGACGGCAAGCGCGACGCGCGCCGCCTCCCAGGTGAAGCCGCGGGGCAGGGCGGGCGCGGTGCCGGAGACCGTGACCGCCGCCAGCTCGATCCGCGCCTCGAAGGGCCAGCCGGCGCGCGCCGGCGGGCCGTGCTCGACCGTCCAGCCCATCGCGCGCTGCCGCGCCGTCCAGTCGGCCAGCCCGGCGGCGATGGCATCCGTCGTCCAGCGCCAGGCGAGCGCATGCGCGCCGGCCGCCAGCGCCAGCAGCACCAGCAGGGTCAGCGCCGCGCCGCGCAGCGGCCGGCGTCGGGAGGGGCGTCGCGTCTCGGCCTTGGCGCTCATGGCGGCGGGCGGTATAGCGCCGCGCCCGCGGCGGCGCGACGCCCGCGCGGCTTCCTGCGGAACCTGCCATGCGCCACGACGATCACGCGATCGGCGATTGCCTCGATGCGGACGGGCATCTCTACATCTTCGCCTACGGCTCGCTGATCTGGCGGCCGGGCTTCGCCCATGCGGCGGCGCATCCGGCGCTGCTGCGCGGCTTCCATCGCCGCTTCTGCCTGTGGTCGCACCGCTATCGCGGCACGCCCGAGCGCCCGGGCCTCGTGCTCGGGCTCGACCGCGGCGGCGCCTGCCGAGGCCTCGCCTACCGGGTGGCGGGGCGCGAGGCGGCGGCGGTCCTCGCCTATCTCGACGACCGCGAACTGCCGGACGGGGCGGAGCAGGTCTATCACCGGCGCATGCTGCCGCTGCGGCTGCTCGATTCCGGGCGGATGGTGCGGGCCGTGGCCTATGTCGCGAACCGCGGCTGCCGTCTTTACGTGGGGCGGCTCTCGCCCGAGCGCGCGGCGGCGGCGATCGCCGCCGGCCACGGCCAGATGGGCCCCAACCGCGAGTACCTGCTGAACACGCTGCGCCACCTGCGCGAGATGGGGGTGCGCGATGCCGGGCTCGATCGCATCGCCGGGCTGCTGCCGGCGGGGTGAGCGCCGTTCATCCACACGGGCCGTGCGCCGAAGCAAAACGGCGTGTTTTCAGATGGTTGATGGGCCCCGCTCCCGGTCGGAATGAGGAATGACAGGCCCGCTTTCCCCAGAGTTTTCCACAGCCTGGCCAGGCCCGCAGAGCCGGTCCGTCTCGGCCTCGATCGCCTCTTCGAGGGCCGCCATCAGCGCAGGGCGGGGCAGGCCCGGCGGCAGCGGCGGCAGCACCGCGACATGGATGGTCCCCGGCCGCTTGAGGAAGGCCCTGCGCCCCCAGAGGATGCCGCTGTCGGTGGCCACCGGCACCACCGGCACGCGCGCCGCCGCGGCCAGCGCCGCAACGCCCGGCTGGTAGGGCCGCCGCTGGCCGGGCGCGGTGCGGGTGCCCTCGGGGAAGATCACCACCGGCCGGCCCTCGGCGAGCCTCGCCACCGCTTCGCGCACCATGCGCCGCAGCGCCGCCCCGCCGCCCGCGCGGTCCACCCCGACATGCCCGCAGCGCCGCGCGAACCAGCCCCAGACCGGCACCGCCAGCAGTTCCTTCTTCAACACGTAGACCGGTGCGGGCAGCAGCGCGAGCCAGACCACCGTGTCGAAGGCCGACTGGTGCTTGGCGGCGATGATGGCGCCGCCCGGCGGGATGCGCTCGAGCCCCGTCACCTCGACGCGGATGCGGCAGATCACCCGCAGCATCCCGATCACGAGCCGCGACCAGGCGCGCACATAGCCGATCGCCACCCATGTCGGGGCCAGCAGCAGCGGCAGCGCCGCCACCGCCGCGGCCGCCGAGCCGCCCAGGAACAGCAGATTGAACAGCGCCGAGCGCAGAATGGTCATCCCTCCCGCGCCTCCCGCCGCGGCGGCGCCAGGGCGGAGAGCCCGGCGCGGGCCAGCAGGTAGCGCCCGTATTCGCCGGACAGAAGGCCCCAGATGCGCGGCCGCCACAGCGCGCCCGGCGCGCGCAGCGCCGCCGAGGGCACCGGATGCGGCAGCAGTTCCACCCCCGGCAGCGCCCGGCGCAGCTCCAGCATCGCCCGCGGCATGTGGTAGCCGGCGGTGACCACGCGCAGCGAGCGCGCCGGCTCGGCCCGCAGCCAGGCGGCGGTCTCGGCGGCATTGCCGCGGGTGGTCGCCGCCGCATGGCCGATGGTCACACGGCCGGCGAAGGGCGCGGGGTCGAGCCCGGCGGCCGCGGCGATCTCGGCGAGGCCCGCCTCGGGATGCGCGCCCGAGATCAGCATCCTGTCCGCGCGGCCCTCGGCGAGCAGGCGGAAGCCCATGGCCACGCGCTCGCTGCCGCCGGTCAGCACCACGATCGCCTCGCTGCGCCCGCCCGGCGGCGGCGGCGGATCGAGCGCGCGCGCGACGAAGGCGACGAAGCCCGCGAGCAGCAGCAGCAGCGGCACCAGCGGCAGCAGCAGCCACCGCAACCGGCGGCCCGGCGCCGCCGCCATCTCGCTCACGGCAGCCGCCTCCGGCTCACGGCAGCCGCCGCAGCCAGCGGCGCACCGTCGCCTGGGTGGACAGCCAGGCCACACCGGCCGCCATCAGCGGCACGAGCGCGAGGTCGAGCCAAGGCAGCCCGTGCCAGGACAGGCCCTCGGCGAGCGGCCCGGCGAGGCTGGTCAGCGCCGCCAGCGCCGGCAGCGCGAGCAGCGTGCCCCCCGCCGCGCCCATCCCGGCGAGGAAGGCCGCGCGGCGGGCGAAGCGGCCGGCGACATCGGCATCGGTCGCGCCGAGCCCGTGCAGAACCAGCACCGCATCCCGCCGCGCCGAGAGCCCCGCGCGCACCGCCACGCCGACCACCGCCGCCGCCACCCCCGCCACCAGCGCGAGCACGGCGAAGGCAAGGCCCTCCAGCGCGCGGGCCAGGGCCGCGAGGTGGCCGACCCAGACGCCATGCGCCTCGGTCACCGCGCCGGGCACCTCGGCGGCCACCGCATCGCCCAGCAGCACCGTGTCCGCCGAGAGGTCGGCCAGCCGGATCTCGATCACGCCGGGCACCGGCAGGCCCTCCGCGCCGCCGAGCCAGGGGCGCAGCAGCTCGGCCATGCGGGCGGGGTCCACCGCGGTGGCCTCGGCGACCGCGGGCTGGCGGCGCAGCACGGCGAGCGCGCGCTCCATCCGTTCGGGGCTCGGCTGGGGCACCTGCACGGTGACGGCGGCGGCCGCGCCCTCGCGCCAGCGCTGGGCCAGGCGGTCGGCGCCCGAGCGCCCGGCCAGCGCGAGCGCGGCGAGCAGCGCCATCGCCGCGACCAGGCCGATCAGCAGCCGGTCGGCCAGCGCCCGGCGCAGGCCGAGCGGGTCGCGGGCGAGCCGGCGGCGGCGCTCAGCCATCGGCCACCAGCCGCCCGCCCTCGAGCGCGATCATGCGGGCGGGATGGCGCTCGGGCAGGTCCTCGGAATGGGTCGCGACCACGACGGTGGTGCCCATCCGGTTCATCTCGGTCAGCAGGGCGAGGACGCGGCGCGCCTGCCTCGCGTCGAGCTCGGAGGTCGGCTCGTCGGCCACCAGCAGCGCCGGCCGCGTGACCACGGCGCGGGCGATGGTCAGGCGCTGCTGCTCGCCGCCCGAGAGTTCCTCGGGGCGGCGGTCCTCCTTGCCGGTGAGGCCGATCCAGTCGAGCAGCTCGGCGACATCCTCGCGCACCGTGCTCTCCGGGATGGCGGCGAGGCGCAGCGGCAGCGCCACATTGTCCCAGGCCGAGAGGTGGGAGAGCAGGCGGAACTCCTGGTGCACGGTGCCAATGCGCCGGCGCAGCGGCGGCAGATCCCGCCGCCGCGCGCGCGAGAGCGGGATGCCGAGCAGCTCGACCTCCCCCGCCGTCGGGCGCAGCGCCGCCTGCATCAGCCGCAGCACCGAGGTCTTGCCCGCGCCGGAAGGCCCGAGGATCCAGGTGAAGGAGCCTTCACCGAGCGTGAAGGAGAGGTCGCGCAGAACCTCCGGACCGGGGCGGCCGCGTGCGTCGGGATAGGCGAGGGCCACGCGGGAGAAGCGCACCATGGGGATGTTGTGCCTGCACGCGCGCCCGCCCTCAACCACCGCTTGCCGCCGGGCCGCGGGAGGAGGATAGGAAGGCCATGCGCATCGCCTGCCCCGCCTGCGCGGCCGCCTACGAGGTGCCGGACCGGCTGCTCGCCGGGGCGCCGCGCCTGCTGCGCTGCGCGCGCTGCGGGGCGAGCTTCTCCCTGCCCGCGCAGGCCGCGCCGGCCCCGGCCGAGCCGCCCGCGCAACCCGAGCCCGCCGCCCCGCCATCCCCGCCGCCGCAGCCTGACAGCACGGCCGGCGCCCCACCCGAACCGCTTCCGCCGGAGCCCGCCGCGCCTGAGCATACGGCCCCGCCCGCCGTGCCGGCCACGACCCCGGCGCCCGAGGAGCCCGCGCCGCAGCCCCTCGCCCGCCGCGTGGAGGAGGCCCCGCCGCCCGACGCCCTGGCCTGGGCCTGGGCGGCCTCGGTGGCCGTGGTGGTGCTCGGCGCCCTGGCGCTGGTGGTCTTCCGGGCGCGGGTCATGGAGGCCTGGCCGCCAAGCACGCGGCTGTTCGCGGCGCTTGGCCTGTCCTGACCGCGCCGCCCCGGCGGTCAGGGTGTCGGGATTCCTTACACTCGCCGCCCGCTCACGCTGACGCGATACCGGAATGGCTGATTTTTCAAAGGTCTGTCCGCGCGGCATGCGAGTTGCCTATTGGTCGGCAGTGCGCAATCGGGAGTTGTGGCCGCCTGGTCCCGAGGCGGTCGTCGCGGCGGCCAGGAAGCCGGGCGGCCCGGAGGATTTCCCGGCGGCGGCAGAGGGATTCGCAGGAGACGGTGATGCGGCGTCTGTTCCTCGTTCTGGCCCTGGTCGGCGGCATGGCGGCGGCGCCGCAGGCCCGCGCGGCCGTGCTCTTCCAGTCCATCCCGGACCTCACGGTGGAGCCCGTGCAGAACGCCTGGTGCTCCTCCTGCTTCGGCGATTTCCGGATCTTCGACCTTTTCACCCTGGGCGAGGATGCGGTGGTGCAGGGCATCACCTTCGCCGTGCTGTCCAATTACTACTTCCCCACCGACGTCACGGTGAGCATCCACGGGGTCGAGGACGGGCGGCCGGACGCGGCGCTGTTCTCCCAGGTCTTCGCGGCTGCCGAGCTGATCACGCAGGACACGCCCTTCGACACCACGCTGGTCAGCGTGGCGCCGGCCGGCGGTTGGGCGCTCGGGGCCGGGACCTACTTCATCAGCTTCTACAACCCGGAGAACCTCGGCGTGCCCGGCTACGCCAATCCGGGGCGGTCGCTGTATCAGGAGGGGAACCGCTTCCACGAGGACCAGTCGGCCGCCTTCCGCCTCGAGGGCGAGCGCGGCACGCCGGTGCCCGCACCCATGTCGCTCGCGCTGTTCGGCCCGGGGCTGATCGGCCTCGCCGCCGCGCGGCGCCGCGCGCGGGGCTGATCCCCGGCTCAGCCCCCGCCGCGCCGCGCCCCGCGCGCCTGCAGCCAGGCGACCACCAGCAGCAGCAGCACCGAGGCCAGCACCAGCAGCCCCGCCGCCGCCGCGGTGGTCAGGCTGATCTGGTCGTTCAGCCCGGCGAACATCTGCCGCGGCAGGGTGCGCTGCGCCGGCCCGGCGATGAACAGCGCCACCACCACCTCGTCCAGCGAGGTCGCGAAGGCGAAGACGGCGCCGGCCGCCACGCCCGGCGCGATCTGCGGCAGGCAGACGCGGAAGAAGGCCCGCAGCGGCCCCGCCCCGCAGGCCGCCGCCGCGCGCAACTGCACCGGGTCGAAGCCCTCCAGGGACGCCAGCACCGTCACCACCACGAAGGGCACGCCGAGCGCGGCATGGGCGATGATCAGCCCGGCATGCGTCGCCACCAGCCCGAGCGGCCCGAAGGCCAGCAGCAGCGCCACCGCCACCACGATGACCGGCACCACCATCGGCGCCAGCACGACGCCGAGCGCCACCGCGCGGAAGGCGCCCTTCATGCGCCACAGCCCGAAGGCGGCCGGCGTGCCGAGCAGCGTCGCCAGCGCCGCCGCCGCCAGCCCGATCACCAGCGAGTTCCACAGCGCCGGCAGCCAGAAGTCGGAGGCGAAGAAATCCGCATACCAGCGCAGCGACAGCCCCGGCAGCGGGTAGAACAGGAAGGACCCGGCCGAGAAGGACAGCGGCAGGATGGCGAGGATCGGCGCCAGCAGGAACAGCGCCACCAGCACGCCTGCCGCCCACAGCGCCGCGCGCGCCATCACGCCGCCCCCGGCCGGCGGAAGCCGGCCAGCCTGCCGTAGAGCGCCACGCACAGCCCGACCGCGACCAGCAGCAGGATCGAGAGCGCGGCGGCGAGCCCCCAGTTCACGCTGCGCGTCGCATAGAAGCCGACGAACCAGGCGAGCATCTGGTCGTTCGGCCCGCCGAGCAGCGCCGGCGTGACGTAGAAGCCGAGCGCCTGGATGAACACCAGCAGGCAGCCCGCGCCGAGCCCCGGCAGGGCGAGCGGCAGCGTCACGCGCAGGAACACCCGCCACGGCGCCGCGCCGAGCGAGGCCGCCGCGCGCGGCAGGCGCGGGTCGAGCGCGCGGAAGGCCGCGACCAGCGGCAGCACCATGAAGGGCAGCAGGATATGGACCATGCCGAGCACCACGGCGAAGCGGTTCATCATCAGCGGCAGCGGCCCGATCCCGAAGGCCCCGAGCGCGGCATTGACGACGCCCTCGCGCTGCAGCAGCACCATCCAGGCCGCGGTGCGCACCACGAGCGAGATCCAGAAGGGCAGCATCACCGCCGCCAGCAGCGCCGTCGCGACCCAGCCGCGGGCGGTCGCGATCAGCCAGGCGAGCGGCCAGCCGAGCGCGAGGCAGCAGGCCGTCACCAGCAGCGCGATCCAGAGGCTGCGCGCGAGCACGGCGCGGAAGATGCGGCTCTCCTCCGGCGCCTGCACCAGCGCCCCGGCGGCGTCGCGGCGCAGGTCGAGCGCGGCGAGCAGATGGAAGGCGGAAAGCGGCCCGCCGGCGCGCCGGATGGCGCCCCAGGTCTCGGGCTGCGCCCAGTCCTCGCTGACCGCGAGCACGGCCTCGTGCGCCGGGCCGTCGAAGGGGGCGGCAAGGCGGCGGGCGGTCATGGGCAGCAGGCCGCGCAGGCCGGGCTGGTCGGCGTTCAGCCGCGTCGCGGCGCGGGCGAGGCCGGCGGCATTGCCCGCGCGCGCCTCGCGCAGATCCGCGACGAGGGCGGCGAAGGCCTCCTCGCCCGGCAGGCCGGCGCCGTCCCATTGCGCGAGCGCGGCGACGGTGCGCGGCAGCACCGGGCGCACCTCGGCATCCGAGACGCCGCGCCAGAGGAAGGCCATGATCGGCGCGACGAAGGCGAGCAGCAGGAAGATCAGCAGCGGCGCGGTGAGCAGCGCGGCGGTGGAGCGTTTCATGCCGGTGCGGCGGTCCCGTTGGGGCCCCGGGCTTATACCGCGGCGCGCCGCAGCGCGTCAGGCCCGGCCCGCGTCCAGCCTCTCGCGCACCAGCGCCAGCGCCTTGGCGAAGGCCGCCTCGGCATCGAGCGCGGTGGTGTCGAGGATCACCGCATCCTCCGCCGGGCGCAGCGGCGCCACCGGGCGGTTCGCGTCCTGCGCGTCGCGGTCGCGGATCTCGGCCTCCACCTGCGCGGGGTCGGCGGCCACGCCGCGGCCGCGCAGTTCCAGGAAGCGGCGGCGGGCGCGTTCCTCCACGCTGGCGGTGACGAACAGCTTCACCCGCGCATCGGGGAAGACGACGGTGCCGATGTCCCGCCCGTCCAGCACCGCGCCGCGCGCGCGGCCGAAGGCGCGCTGGAAGTCAAGCAGCGCGGCGCGCACCGCCGGGATGGCGGCCACCGCGCTCGCCGCCATGTCGGCCATCGGGCCGCGCAGGTCGGTCCGTTCGAGGTCGGCCGGCGTCAGCGCGCGGGCGGCGGCCTCGGCAATGGCGGCGTCGCGCGGGTCGGCCCCGGCATCGAGCACGCGCCGCCCGACGGCGCGGTAGAGCAGCCCGGTGTCGAGGAAGGGCAGGCCCAGCGCCTCGGCGAGGCGGCGGGCCAGCGTGCCCTTGCCCGCCGCCGCGGGCCCGTCCACCGCGATGACGGTCGCGCCCTGCGTCATGGCGCGCGCGCGGCCCCGGCGGATCGTGGCATCGCCTCAGGCCGGCCCGATCGCCGCGCCGCCGGCCAGGCCGTTCATCAGCGCCGCGAAACCGGGGAAGGAGGTGTCGATGAAGGCCGCATCGTCCACCGCGACCGGGGCGCGGGCGGCAAGGCCCATCACCAGCGCGGCCATCGCGATGCGGTGGTCCATGTGCGTCTCGACCGTGCCGCCGCCGGGGATGGCCCCGCCCGTGCCGTGCACGATCAGGTCGTCGCCCTCGATCTCGGCGCGCACGCCGTTGGCCGCCAGCAGGGCGGCGGTGGCGGAGAGGCGGTCGCTCTCCTTCACCCGCAGTTCCGCGAGGCCGCGCATGCGCGTCACCCCGCGCGCCGCGGCGGCGGCCACGGCCAGCACCGGGTATTCGTCGATCATCGAGGGCGCGCGGCCGGGCGGCACCTCGACGCCGCGCAGCTCGGCATGTTCGGCGACGATGTCGCCCACCGGCTCGCCGCCGGCGATGCGCGCATTCTCGATGCTGAGCGCCGCGCCCATCTCGCGCAGCGTGGTGAAGAGGCCGGTGCGCAGCGGATTGAGCCCGACATTCTCCACCACCACGCGCGAGCCCGGGACCAGCAGCGCCGCGACGATGGGGAAGGCGGCGGAGGAGGGATCGCCCGGCACCAGCACCGGTGCGGCGGCCAGTTCCGGCTGGCCCTCCAGCGTGACGACGCGGCCCTCGGGCGTGTCCTCGACCGCGACGGTCGCGCCGAAATGGCGCAGCATGTTCTCGGTGTGGTCGCGGGTCGGCTCGCGCTCGACCACTCGGGTGGTGCCCGGCGCGCAGAGGCCGGCGAGCAGGCAGGCGCTCTTCACCTGGGCCGAGGCCACCGGCAGCACGTAGTCGATCGGCAGCGGGTCGGCCGCGCCGCGCACCGCGAGCGGCAGGCGCCCGCCCTCGCGCGTCCAGAACTGCGCGCCGGTGGCCGAGAGCGGGTCGGTCACGCGCTTCATCGGGCGGCGGCGCAGGGAGGCATCCCCGGTCATCACGGCGAACAGCGGGTGGCCCGAGAGCAGCCCCAGCAGCAGCCGCGCCGCGGTGCCGGAATTGCCCATGTCGAGCACATCGGCCGGCTCCACCAGCCCGCCCGCGCCTCGCCCGGCCACGCGCCAGGCGCCGGGGCCGGTGCGCTCGACCTCCGCGCCGAGCGCGCGCATGGCCGCGGCGGTGCGCAGCACGTCCTCGCCCTCCAGCAGGCCCGCGATCTCGGTGGTGCCGACGGCGATGGCGCCGAACATCAGGGCGCGGTGGCTGATGGACTTGTCGCCGGGCACGCCGAGCCTGCCGGCCAGCGGGGCGGACGGCGCGGCGGCCCGGAAGGGGCGGGGTTCGGAATGAGCCATGGGCGGCGTTTGACATGGCCCGGCATCGCGTGGCAATGCGCCGCACCCGTTTCGGACCGGTCCGCGCGAAGCCGCCACGCCAGGCCTGCGCGCGGGCAGGTCGCCCATTGAGGTCTGCCGGATGGCCAAGCCCGAACTCGGTCTCAAGCGTACCTGCGTCGCCTGTGGCACGCGCTTCTACGACCTCGCCCGCACGCCCGCCGTCTGCCCGAAATGCGGCACCGAGCAGCCGGCCGAGCAGCCCCGCCTGCGCCGCGCCGCGGCCACCGCCGCCCCGGACGAGAAGCTGAAGAAGCGCGCCGCCGCGGGGGATGTGGAGGCCGACGACATCGAGGTGGAGGACGTCGAGGGCGACGAGGCGATCGAGGACGCCGAGGAGCTCGAGGACGACGCCGAGGGCATCGGCGAGGACATCGAGGTCGAGGCCGACCGCGACGAGGAGAACTGATCCCCGGCGGACGAAGGCCCGGCCTTCGTCCACGGGGCACAGGCCGGCGGCCCGTTGCGCCGGCCGGTCCGGCCGCCCACCTCTCCCCCGCCATCCGGCACGAAGGGGAGATGCCATGAACCAGACCAGCCGCCGCGGCCTCATGCTCGGGGCCGCCGGGCTCGCCGCCCTTGCCGCGGCGCGCCGCCCGGCCCTCGCCCAGGCGCCCGCGGGCCCGCACACGCTCGCCCCGCTGCCCTATCCGGCGAACGCCAACGAGGCGGCGATCGACGCCCTGACGATGGAGATCCATCACGGGCGCCACCACGCGGCCTATGTGAACAACCTCAATGCCGCGCTGCGCGAGCATTCCGCGCTGGCGCAGATGCCGCTCGACGACCTGCTGATGCGGCTCTCGCAGGTGCCGGACACGGTGCGCACCGCCATCCGCAACAATGGCGGCGGGCACGCCAACCACGCCATGTTCTGGGAGATCATGGGCGGCCAGGGCGGGGAGCCCTCGGGCGAGCTCAAGGCCGCGATCGATCGCGACCTCGGCGGCATGGAGAAGTTCCGCGCGGACTTCAACGCCGCGGGCATGCGCGTCTTCGGCTCGGGCTGGGTGTTCGTCGCGGTCACGCCGGCGGGCGGGCTGTCCATCGTGACGCGGCCCAACCAGGACACGCCGCTGATGGAAGGCGGGCGCGTTCTCATGGGCAACGACGTGTGGGAGCACGCCTACTACCTGCGCTACCAGAACCGCCGGGCGGACTACCTCGCCGCATGGTGGAACGTGCTGAACTGGGAGAGGATCGCGGCGCGCTACGAGGCGGCGCGGAACGGCACGCTCCGGATTTGACGAATGGCCGGGCGGGGAGACCTCTCCGGCGCCCGCAGCCCCGTTCAAAAGGAGGTTGAGGGCGGCTCCGGGGGGAGACGTTCCATTCTCCCCCCGCCTTGCGTCCTTCGTTCCCCGGCGTCATACCGCCCCGGTTTTCCGAGACCTGGGAGCGCCCGATGCGCGTGAAGGACGTGAAGAAGGTCGTGCTCGCCTATTCCGGCGGGCTCGACACCAGCGTGATCCTGAAATGGCTGCAGACCGCCTATCGCGCGGAGGTGGTGACCTTCACCGCCGATCTCGGCCAGGGCGAGGAGCTGGGCCCCGCGCGCGAGAAGGCGCTGCTGCTCGGCATCAGGCCCGAGAACATCTTCATGGACGACCTGCGCGAGACCTTCGTGAAGGACTTCGTCTTCCCGATGTTCCGCGCGAACGCGCTCTACGAGGGGACGTATCTGCTGGGCACCTCGATCGCCCGGCCGCTGATCGCCCAGCGCCAGATCGAGATCGCCGAAGCCGTCGGCGCCGATGCCGTGGCCCATGGCGCGACCGGCAAGGGCAACGACCAGGTGCGGTTCGAGCTGTCCTATTACGCGCTCAAGCCCGACGTGAAGGTGATCGCGCCCTGGCGCGAATGGGATCTCACCTCCCGCACCAGGCTGATCGAGTTCGCCGAAGCGCACCAGATCCCGATCGCCAAGGACAAGCGCGGCGAGGCGCCCTTCAGCGTGGACGCAAACCTCCTGCACAGCAGCAGCGAGGGCAAGATCCTCGAGGAGCCCTGGGACGCGCCGGACGAGATGGTCTGGCAGCGCACCATCAGCCCGATGGACGCCAAGGACGAGGTCACCGAGATCACCATCGAGTTCGAGCGCGGCGACGCCGTCGGCATCAATGGCGAACGCATGTCGCCGGCCACGCTGCTGACGCGGCTGAACGCGCTCGGCCGCGAGAACGGCATCGGCCGGCTCGACCTGGTGGAGAACCGCTTCGTCGGCATGAAGTCCCGCGGCTGCTACGAGACGCCGGGCGGCACCATCCTCCATGTCGCGCATCGCGCGATGGAATCCATCACGCTCGACCGCGAGGCCGCGCACCTCAAGGACAGCCTGATGCCGCGCTATGCGGAGCTGATCTACAACGGCTTCTGGTTCGCGCCCGAGCGGCGGATGCTGCAGGCGCTGATCGACGAGAGCCAGAAGAGCGTCTCCGGCACGGTGCGGCTCAAGCTCTACAAGGGCAACACCATCGTCACGGGCCGCCAGTCGCCCAACAGCCTCTACTCGATGAAGCACGTGACCTTCGAGGACGACCAGGGCGCCTACGACCAGTTCGACGCCCAGGGCTTCATCAAGCTGAACGCGCTGCGGCTGCGGCTCGGCGCGATGGCGGGCCGGCGCGGCGGGGCGCTCTGACGCGCGGGCCGGGGGAGAGGCCGCGCTTCCCCGGCCCTCCCTTCCCGGGCCATCCGGCACCCTTTCCGGCGGGCGAGGGGGTCCGGACCTTCTCCACCGGCATCCGGCTTCGCGCCGGCCAGCGCCCGGGCCCGTTCCGCCCCGCGGTTCCCACCCCGCGCCCCTCTCCTCTAGGCTGCGGTCAACGCCGCCCGACGGGGAGACCCCATGCGCGCCACTGTCCTGCGTCCGATCCTCCTCGCCGCCCTGCTTGCCACCGCCACGCCGGCCCTCGCGCAATCCGTCTGCCCGGGGCGCCTGTCCGCCAACGCCTTCGCCCCGGTGCCTCGCAACGCCGCCATCGCGGTGCCCGACCGCGCCCAGACCGAGAACGAGCGCCGCCTGCGCGCCGCCGTGCTCGACGCGCTCGCCAATGCCGGCCGGCGGGTGGATGCGAACGCGCCCTACATCCTGTCCTGGCGCGGCGGCATCTCGGCCGAGGGTGACAATTTCGGCGGCTTCGGCGACACCATGCAGGGCCGCGCCTTCCGCGAGGGCGACGACCTCTCCTGGACGCACGACCTGCCGCGCATGGGCGGCCGCCGCATCCCGACGCTGCGCGTCTCCGGCATCGTGGACCTGCGGGAGCGCGCCTCGGGCCGCGTGGTCTGGACCGCCATGCTGAGCTGCGAACGCCACGGCACGGACGACGCGGCGCTGTTCGCGCATCTCGCCAATGCCGTCGCGCCGTGGATCGGCCAGTCGCTGGCCGGGCGGCCGTTCTGACCCGCGCCGCCGGACCCTTGTCCGCCAGGCAGCCACCCCTACTTCCGCGCGCAGCGGCCCTGCGCGCCGGCATGAGGGCCCGCCGCAACCTGGGACGGCAGCCGACGGCATGAGCGCGGCCACGCCCCGCGCGCGCGCCGAGGCCGCGCAGGCGCGCGCCTCGGACCCGGCCGCCTCCGCCTGGGTGGAGGCCTCGGCCGGCTCGGGCAAGACCAAGCTGCTGACCGACCGCGTGCTGCGCCTGCTGCTGGCGGGCGTGGAGCCCGGGCGCATCCTGTGCCTGACCTTCACCAAGGCGGCGGCGGCGGAGATGGCGACGCGCCTCGCCCGCGCCCTCGGCGCCTGGGCCACGGCGGATGGGCAGGCGCTCTCCGCCACGCTCGCCGCGCTGACCGGCCGCGTGCCGGGGCCCGAGGAGATCGCCGCCGCCCGCGCCCTCTTCGCCCGCGTGCTGGAGCAGCCGGGCGGGATGCGGATCTCCACCATCCACGCCTTCGCGCAATCCCTGCTGCGAGCCTTCCCGCTGGAAGCGGGCCTCGCCCCGCATTTCGCCGTGGTCGAGGAGCGGGAGGCGCGCGCGATGCTGGCGCGCGAGCGCGAGGCGGTGCTGGCCGCCGCCCCGGATGGTGCGGCACTCGCGCATCTCGCGCGGCTGGTGCCGCCCAGCCGCTTCGCCGAGGTGCTCGGCACGCTGGCGCAGGAGCGCGGCCGGCTGCTGCGCGCGGTGGAGGGGCGGCAGGGGCTGGCCGGGCTCGCCCCCGCGCTCGGCCGCGCCCTCGGCCTCGCGCCGGGCCAGACGAGCGAGGAGGCGGTGCTGCGCGCCGCCTGCGCGACCGATGACGGGCCGCTCGCCCGCGCGGGCGCGCTGCTCCGCCTGTCCGGCAACGCCAATGACCGCGCACGCGGGGAGGCGATCGCCGCCTGGCTCGCCCGCGACCTTGCCGGCCGCGCCACGCATTGGGAGGACTGGCGCGGCCTGCTGCTGACCAACGCCAACACCCCGCGCAAGCAGTTCGCGACCAGGCAGGCGGGGGCCGAGCAGGGCTGCATCCAGGAGATCCTGGCCGCCGAGGCCGCGCGCGTGGCCGAGGCCGAGGAGGCCCGCGCCGCCACGCGCCTGCTCGCCGCCACCATGGCGCTGCTGGCCATCGGCGCGCCCGTGCTGCGCCGCTACGACGATGCGAAGCGCCGCGCCGGGATGCTCGACTACGACGACCTGATCCGCGGCGCCGAGCGGCTGCTGGAGGACCCCGGCAGCGCCTGGGTGCTGTTCAAGCTCGATGGCGGGCTCGACCACGTGCTGCTGGACGAGGCGCAGGATTCCAACCCTGACCAGTGGGGCATCGTGCGCGCGCTGACCGGCGAGTTCTTCGCCGGGACCGGCGCGCGCGAGGCCGGGCGCACCATCTTCGCCGTGGGCGACGAGAAGCAGTCCATCTACCGCTTCCAGGGCGCGGACCCGGACGGCTTCGCGCGGGAGCGCAGCCACTACGCCGCCGCCGTGCCCGCCGCCGGGCAGGAGTTCCGCGCGGTCACGCTCGACGTCTCCTTCCGCTCGACCGCGCCGGTGCTCGCGCTGGTGGATGCGGTCTTCGCCGAGGGCGCGGCGCGCGAGGGCGTGGTCGCGCCGGGGGCGAGCCTGCGCCACTACGCCGACCGCGCCGGCCATGCCGGGGCGGTCGAGATCTGGCCGCTGCTCGCGGCCGAGGACGCCGCCGAGCCGCCGCCCTGGGCGCCGCCCGCGCGCCCCGAGGCCGCGACCGGCGCGCCGCAGCGCCTCGCCGCCCTGCTCGCCGCGCGCATCCGCCACATGCTCGACCACGAGACGCTGCCCGCCCGCGTCGAGAAGGGGCGCGAGGCCGAGCAGCCCGCCGGCCGGCGCGTGCGGCCGGGCGACATCCTCGTGCTGGTGCGCGCCCGCGCGCGCGGCGGCTTCATGGCCGCCCTGGTGCGCGAGCTGAAGGACCGCGACGTGCCGGTGGGCGGCGTGGACCGCATGGTGCTGGCCGAGCAGATCGCGGTGCAGGACATGCTCGCGCTCGCCGAGGTGCTGCTGCTGCCCGAGGACGACCTCGCCCTCGCCGCGCTGCTGAAGTCGCCGCTCATCGGGCTCGACGACGACGACCTGATCGCGCTCGCGCCGCCCCGGGCGGGCCCGCTCTGGGCCGCCCTCGCCGCGCATCGCGGGGCGGATTCCCGCTTCGGGCGCGTGGCGGACTGGCTCGCGGCGCGGATGGAGCTCGCCGACCGCGTGAGCCCGCATGCCCTCTTCGCGGCCGTGCTGGGCGGGCCGGGGCCGCTCGATGCGCGGGCGGGGCGGGCGAGGATGCTCGCCCGGCTCGGCCCCGACGCGGCCGATCCGCTGGACGAGTTCCTCGAGGCCGCGCTCGCGCATGAACGCGCCCATCCGCCCTCCCTGCAGGGCTTCGTGCATGCCCTGCGCCAGGGTGAGGCGGAGGTGAAGCGCGAATCCGAAGGGGCGGGGGATGCCGTGCGCATCATGACGGTGCATGGCGCGAAGGGGCTGCAGGCGCCCATCGTCATCCTGCCCGACACCACCGCCGAGCCGCCCGACCGGACCGCGCTGCGCTGGCTGGCAGAGGACATCCCCGCCTGGGCGCCGCGGCAGGAGGGCTTCGCCGCCAGCGCCTTCACCGCCCGCCGCGCGGCGGACCAGGAGGCGGACGCAAAGGAGCGCCACCGCCTGCTCTATGTCGCGCTGACCCGCGCCGAGGACCGGCTGATCGTCTGCGGCTGGAAGGGCGCGAAGGAGGTGCCGGACGGCGCCTGGTACCGCCTGGTCGAGGCCGGCTTCGGCCGCCTCCCGGGCGTGGAGGAGGCGCCCTTCGACCCCGCCGCCTTCGGCGCGCCCGCCGATGGCGTGCCGGCCGGGGGGGTGCTGCGCCGCCTCGCCTGCCCGCAGCAGGTGCCGCCCCGTGGCGAGGATCCGCCCCGCGCCCGCGCCGGCGCCGCCGCCCTGCCCGGCTGGGCGCGCCGCCCCGCCCCGCCCGAGGCGCCCGCCGGCGCCGTCGCGCCCTCCGCCCTGCCAGGGGAGGAGGAGACGCCCGCCGCCCCGCCGCGTCCCTCGGACGACCCGCGCGGGCTGCGCTTCCGCCGCGGCCGGCTGGTCCATGCGCTGCTGCAGCACCTGCCCGAGCACCCGCCCGCGCAGCGCGAGGCGATGGCCCGCCGCTTCCTCGCCCGCCCGGGGCACGGGCTGGAGGAGGCGGAACAGGCGGAGGTGCTGGCCGAGGTGATGGCGCTGCTGGCCGAGCCGCTGCTCGCCGCCGCCCTCGGCCCGGGCAGCCTCGCGGAAGCGCCGCTCGCAGGCCGGGTGGGTGGCAGGCTGATCGCGGGGCAGGTGGACCGGCTGCTGGTCGCGCCCGACCGCGTGCTGGTGCTGGACTACAAGACCAACCGCCCGCCGCCGCGCGAGCCCGGGGCGGTCGCGCCGCTCTACCTGCGGCAGATGGCGGCCTATCGCGCCCTGCTGCGCGCCGCCTTCCCCGGCCGCCCGGTCGCATGCGCGCTGGTCTGGACCCATGGGGCGCGGGTGATGGCGCTGCCCGACGCGCTGCTCGACGCCCACGCGCCGTAGCGGCGCGGCGGGCGGGGTGCGAGACTGGCGCGACCGGGATTCGGGGGAAGGGGAATGGCGCCGGAAGGCCTTGCGATCCTTGGCGCGCTCGCGCTCGTCGCCGTGCTGCAACTCGCGCTGCTGCTGCGCCGCCCGCCGACCGACCCGGTGCTGGCCCAGCGCCTGACCGACCTGCAGGCGGCACTCGACCGCCAGGGGGAGCGCGTCGCCGCCCTGCCCGCGGAGTTCGAGCGCGGCCTCGCGCGCGAGGCGCAGGCGATCGGCGAGCGCGTGGCCGCCGGGGCGCTCGACCAGACCCGGGCGCTGGGCGAGGGCATCGGCCGCATCGCCGACCGCATCGCCGCCCTCGAGGCCGCGCTGACCGACCGGCTCGCCGCCGACGCGAAGGCCGGGCGCGAGGCGCTGGCCGAGCAGCGCGCGGCGGTGGTCAAGGCGCTCTCCGAGCACAAGGACGACACCGCCCTGCTGCGCCGCGACGTGACGCAGGGCATCGGGGAGATCCGCCTCGCGCTGACCGAGGGCCTCGCGCGGCTGCAGGAGACGCTCACCGCCGAGAACGCCCGCGGCCGCGACCTGATGGACGCGAAGCTGCGCGAGCTGCGCGAGGGCAACGAGGCGAAACTCGGCGAGATCCAGAAGACGGTGAACGAGCAGCTCCGCAGCGCGGTCGAGAAGCAGATGAACGAGAGCTTCGCGCGCGTCTCCGACCAGTTCGCGCAGGTGCTGAAGGCGATGACGGACGTGCAGGTGGTCGCGGCCGGCATCGGCGACGTGAAGCGGCTCTTCTCCAACGTCAAGACGCGCGGCGGCTGGGGCGAGGCGCAGGTGCGCGCGCTGCTCGATGACATCCTGCCGCCCGGCTCCTACGAGACGAACAAGAAGCTCTCCGAGGACACGGCCGAGGCGGTGGAATTCGCCATCCGCATGCCGAACGAGCGCGGGCGCGAGGTGTTCCTCGCCGTGGACGCGAAGTTCCCGACCGAGGACTGGGACCGCCTCGTCATCGCCTCCGAGGCCGGCGATGTCGAGGCGGAGCGCGCCGCCCGCCGCGCCCTGGAACAGCGCGTCCGCGCCGAGGCGGCGAAGATCGCCGCCAAATACATCCGCCCGCCGCTGACGGTGGAGTTCGCCGTGCTCTACCTGCCGACCGAGGGGCTCTATGCCGAGATCGCGCGCATCCCCGGCGCGATCGAGGAGATCGGCCGGGTGAACCGGGTGATGGTGCTCGGCCCCTCGCTGCTGCCGGCCATGCTGCGCACCATCCAGATGGGGCATGTCACCATCGCGCTCGGCGAGAAGGCTGATCTCGTGCGCGAACTCCTCGGCGCCACCAAGGCCGAGATGGCGAAGATGGACGAGGTGCTGGCGCGGCTGCGCAAGCAGGTGACGGCGGTGGGCAACACCCTCGATGCGGCGCAGGTCCGCACCCGCGCCGTGGCGCGCAAGCTGCGCGGCGTGGACGCGCTGGACGGCCCGCGCGCCGCCGCGCTGCTGGAGATCGAGGCCGAGGCGGAGGAGAGCCTCGGCGAAGGCGACGAATCGTGAGCGCGCTGCAGCTGCAATCCGCCGCCGGCTTGCTGCTGCTGCCCGCGCTGGCCTGGGCGCTCGGCGGCTTCCGGCGCGGCGTCGCGCCGCGCGTGATCGCCACCGCGCTGGCGTTGCAACTGGGGCTGGCCGCGGCGCTGCTCAACATCCCGCCGCTGCGCGCCGCCTTCGCGCTGATCGGCGACGGCGTCAACGCGCTCGCCACCGCGACCAAGGCCGGCACCGCGCTCGTCTTCGGCTATCTCGGCGGCGCGCCGCTGCCGTTCGAGGAGCCCTTCCCCGGCGCCTCCTTCATCCTGTTCTTCCAGGCGCTGCCGCTGGTCCTCGTGGTCGGCGCGCTCTCGGCCGTGCTCTACCACTGGGGCGTGCTGCCGGCGATCGTGCGCGGCATGGCGCGGCTGCTGCGCGCGCTGCTCGGCCTCGGCGGCGCGACGGGCTTCGGCGTGGCGGCGAATGTCTTCGTCGGCATGGTCGAGGCGCCGCTGATGATCCGCGCCTGGCTCGCGCGGCTGACGCGATCGGAGCTGTTCGTGGTGATGACGGCGGGGCTCGCGACCATCTCCGGCAACACGCTCGTGGTCTACGCGCTGGTCATCGCCCCGGTGGTGCCGGATGCGGCGGGGCAGCTGCTGACGGCCTCCCTGGTCTCGGCGCCGGCGGCGATCCTCGCGGCGCTGCTGATGATCCCGCCCGCGCCCGGCGAGGCCGCGACCGAGGGCGAGGAGGGCATCCCGACCGGCCTCTACGATTCCTCGATGGACGCGCTGGTGCGCGGCACGCAGGACGGGCTCGGCCTGCTGCTCGGCATCATGGCCTCGCTGATCGTCTTCGTCGCCATCGTCGCGCTGGTGAACCTCGCGCTGGAGCCGCTGACCGGCCTCACTCTCCAGAAGGTCATGGGCTGGGCCTTGTGGCCGGTGGCCTGGGCGATGGGCGTGCCGGCGGCCGAGGCCGCGACGGTTGGCGCCTCGCTCGGCGTGAAGATGGTGGTGAACGAGTTCGTCTCCTATCTCGACCTCGCGCGCTCGGGCGGGGCGGGGCTGTCGGACCGCTCGCGCCTGATCCTCACCTATGCGCTGTGCGGCTTCACCAATCTCGGCTCGGTCGGGATCATGGTGGGCGGCATGACGGCGATGTGCCCGGAGCGGCGGCACGACATCGTGCGGCTCGGCCTGCCGGCACTGGTCTCGGGCACCATCGCCTGCTGCATGACGGGCGCGGTGGTGGGGGTGCTGACGCCGCCCTGAAGCCGGGGCAGGATGGCGGGGCGAAGGAGCCGTCCCATGACCCACATCGTCCACCGCAACCTGCGCGAAGCGCCACCCGTCGCCGCCTCCGGGCGGGGGATCTGGCTGCGCGACGCCTCGGGGCATGAGGTGATCGACGGCTCGGGCGGCGCGGCGGTGGCCTGCCTCGGCCACGGCCACCCGCATGTGGTCGCGGCGATGAAGGCGCAGATCGAGCGGCTCTGCTACGCCCATACCGCGCTGTTCACCGCCGAGAGCGCCGAGCGCCTCGCCGACATGCTGGTCGGCCACGCGCCGGGCGGGCTGACGCACGCCTATTTCGTCTCCTCCGGTTCCGAAGGGATGGAGGCCGCGCTGAAGATCGCCCGGCAATGGGCGATCGAGAGCGGCCAGCCGCAGCGGACGAAGTTCATCGCGCGGCGGCAGTCCTACCACGGCAACACGCTCGGCGCGCTGGCCGCCGGCGGCAATGCCATGCGCCGCGCGCCCTATGCGCCGATCCTCTCGGACGCCTTCAGTCATGTCTCGCCCTGCTACGCCTATCGCGACCGGCGCGATGGGGAGAGCGACGCCGACTACGTCGCGCGCCTCGCCGCGGAGCTCGAGGCCGAGTTCCAGCGCCTCGGGCCCGGCAATGTCATCGCCTTCTGCGCCGAGACGATCGTCGGCGCCACGCTCGGCTGCGTCACGGCCGTGCCGGGCTATTTCCGCGCGGTGCGCGAGATCTGCGACCGCCACGGCGCGCTGCTGATCCTGGACGAGGTGATGTCCGGCATGGGCCGCTCCGGCACGCTGCACGCCTGGGAGCAGGAGGGCATCAGCCCCGACATCCAGGTGATCGCCAAGGGCCTCGGCGGCGGCTACCAGCCGATCGGCGGCATCCTCGTCCATGGCCGCGTGATCGAGGCGCTGACCAGGGGCTCGGGCACCTTCAAGCACGGCCACACCTACCAGGCGCATCCCGTCGCCTGCGCCGCGGCGCTCGCGGTGCAGGAGGTGATCCGCGACGAGAAGCTTCTCGACAACGTGAAGGCCATGGGCGCGCTGCTGGAGCAGGGGCTGCACGAGCGCCTGGGCAACCACGCGCATGTGGGCGACATCCGCGGCCGCGGCCTTTTCTGGGCGGTGGAACTGGTGAAGGACCGCGCCTCCAAGGCCACCTTCGACCCCGCGCTCGCGGTGAACGAGCGGGTGAAGAAGGAGGCCTTCGCGCGCGGCCTCGCCTGCTACCCGATGGGCGGGACGATCGACGGCAGGCATGGCGACCACGTCATCCTCGCGCCCCCCTATGTCTGCACCGCGGAGGAGATCGCCATGATCGTCGAGCGCTTCGGCGCGGCGGTGGAGGCGGCGGTATCCGGCGCGTGACCCCGATCACGCCATAATCGGTATCCATCCTGCGCCCATGGACCCATGCCGCGCGCGGCGCCAAGGTCCGCGCCGCCCGCAACCGCCCGAGGGAAGAACGCCTTGCCCATCCTGAACCGCATCGCCGAGTTCCATGGCGAGCTGACCGCCACGCGCCGCGACATCCACGCCCATCCGGAACTCGGCTTCGAGGAGCACCGCACCTCGGAGCTGGTGGCGCGGATGCTCGAATCCTGGGGCATCGAGGTCCATCGCGGAATCGCCGGCACCGGCGTGGTCGGCGTGCTGCGCAACGGCACTTCCGGGCGCTCCATCGGCTTCCGCGCCGACATGGACTGCCTGCCGATGACCGAGACCTCGGACGTGCCGCACCGCTCCACCACGCCGGGCAAGATGCACGCCTGCGGGCATGACGGGCACACCACCATGCTGCTCGGCGCGGCGCGCCACCTCGCCGAGACGCGCAACTTCGACGGCACGGTGAACTTCATCTTCCAGCCCGCCGAGGAGGGTGGCGGCGGCGGCCGCGTGATGGTCGAGGAGGGCCTCTTCGACCGCTTCCCCTGCGATGCCGTGTACGGGATGCACAACTCGCCCGAACTGCCGCTGGGCGAGGCGCGCATCTTCGCCGGCCCCGCCCTCGCCGCCGCCGACCGCATCACCATCACGGTGCATGGCAAGGGCGGCCATGCCTCCCGCCCGCAGCAATGCGTGGACCCGGTCCTCGTCGGCGCGCATATCGTCGTCGCGGCGCAATCCATCGTCTCGCGCTCGATGGACCCGATCGACACCGCCGTGGTCAGCATCTGCCAGTTCCACGCGGGGGAAGCCTCCAACGTCATCCCCGAAACCGCGGAGCTGCGCGGCACCGTCCGCACCTTCCGCCCCGAGGTGCAGGACATGATCGAGCGCCGCCTGCACGAGGTGGTGCGCGCCACCGCCGAGGCGCATGGCGCGCAGGCGGAACTCTCCTACCAGCGCGGCTACCCGCCCACGGTGAACCATGCGGAACAGACCGAGCGCGCCGCGCTCGCGGCGGCGGCGGTGCTGGGCGAGGCGAAGGTGCACCGCAAGCCGGTGCCGCGCATGGGGGCGGAGGATTTCTCCTACATGCTGCTCGCGCGGCCCGGCTGCTTCATCAGCATCGGCCAGGGCGACGGCGGGCGGCATTCCGTCTCGCTGCACAACCCGCGCTACGACTTCAACGACGACCTGATCCCGCTCGGCGCCTCGCTCTTCGCGCGGCTGGCGGAACAGGAACTGCCGCGCGGCTGAGCGCGCGGGGCGTCAGGCGCTGCGCAGCGCCGGCGCCCCGGGTTCCATCACCGCCGCCGCCCGCGCGCCGAGGCGCGCGCGGATGCGGTCGAGCAGCGCGCCTTCGCGCAGCACGGGCAGGCAGCCCCGCGCGCGGGGCGCATCGGCCTGCGGCGTGCCGAAATCCTTCACCATGGCGGTGACCGGGTGGTTGTCGAAATGGTGGCGGTTGCCGTTGTCGAGATAGGATTCGGTCACCGCGCCGTCGGAGACGACCAGCCCGTGCGCGGGCAGTTCCACGTGCCAGTAGGTGACTTCCGGGCACCAGGTCTCCTGCACGATGGTGCTGCCGTTCACGAGCAGCCCGGCCGGCACGAGATGCCCGTCGAGCAGGATGCCGTGGTCGGGGGAGACGCGCAGGTCGCGCGCCGGCACGCCCTCGGCCAGCGCGCCCGCGCGGATGCGCACCGGCGCCACGCGCTCGGGCCGCGGATGGCGGGAGATGTCCACGCGGCTGTGCCCGAGCCAGATGACGGGCTGCAACGCCGCGCCGCCATGGCGCGCCACCACCAGGTCGCCCACGCGCAGGGACTCCACCGGCACCTCGCCGCGCGCGGTCGCGATCATGGTGCCGGCGGCGAAGCAGATCACCTCCACCGGGCCGACGACGTTGACGCTGGTCACGCCGTTGATCGGGTCGAGAGCCGAGAAGTTGTAGTCGAGGTTGGGGTCGAGGTCGGACGTGTCGAGGTTGATCACGCGCGTGTAGGTCACGTTGCCACTGGACTGGCTGACGGTGACCTCGCCCACCACCACCGGCGTGCCGCCGCCCACCGGCGTGGCGAGGATCTGGATGGTCGCGGTGTAGTTCCCGGTGATGGTGAAGGTCACGGTCGCCTGACCGCCGGGAATCTCCAGCGGTTGCGGCGTGACGCTGTTCATCGTGATGACCTGGGTGGGCATGGGTCCGGTCGTCTCCTGGTGAAGCGCCTGTCAATGCATGTCGCCGCAGCGGGCCGGATCTGGCGGCCGTGAGGTAGCCCAGCCGGACGATGCGCAGGGTGTCACCCCTGTCTTGCCCCGCCGTGAATGCCATTCCCGTTCGCGGCGGGCCAGTCTCTTTTTCGTAGTTCCGCGGCTCGCCGAATCAGGTTGCAGCAGGCCTTGCGGCTGCAATCCGACGGATGGGGCAGTCGCCCCGGCACCCTCTCCCCCGCGGCGAATCGCGCATCCGCGCAGGCCGTGCGGGATGGGCGCGCGCCGGAATCCGGGCTCCAAGGCCAGGCAGACAGGCATCCTTCGCCCGGCGCGGAGCCCCAACCGGTGGCGTATTGCTACCCTCGGTTGCACGATGCCGTCACGTCCCGGCGTTCGCGCCCCGCCGCCGCATCATGCGCAGCACCTCCCGCGGGTCGAAGGCGCGCAGCGCCATCGCCGCGGCGAAATACCCCGCCGCACCCGCCGCGATCAGCCCCGCGGCGAGCGCGGCGCGCGCCCCCGTTCCCTCCGCCGCGGGCGCCAGCGCGCCGAGCGCGGCCACGCCCAGCCCCATGGCGAGGCTCGCCGCCACCAGCCGCGGCAGCACGCGCCGTGTCCGCCGGTCCGCCACGAACAGCCGCCGCCGCGCCAGCAGCCATGCCAGCAGCCCCGCATTCGCCCAGGCCGCGAGCGAGGTGGACAGCGCGATGCCCACATGCCCGAGCGGCCCCATCAGCATCAGGTTCAGCGCGAGGTTCAGCGCCACCGTCGCGATGCCGATCTTGACCGGCGTGCGCGTGTCCCCGCGCGCGAAGAAGCCGGGCGCGAAGACCTTCACGAGGATGAAGGCCGGCAGCCCGAAGGCATAGGCGATGAGCGCGGCCGTGCTCGCCGCCGCCGCCGCCTCGCCGAAGGCGCCGCGCTGGAACAGGGCGGCGATGATCGGCCCGGCCGCCGCCGCCAGCCCCGCCGCGCAGGGCAGGGCGAGCAGCAGCGCGAGTTCCAGCCCGCGGTTCATGCTGCGATGGGCCGAGAGGCTCTGCCCCCCGCGCAACTGGCGGGAGAGCAGCGGCAGCAGCGCCGTCCCGAGCGCCGCGCCGACCACGCCGAGCGGCAACTGCGCCACGCGGTCCGCGTAGTAGAGGAAGGACACCGCGCCCGAGGGCAGCAGCGAGGCGATGATCACGTCCACCGCCAGGTTGAGCTGCGTCACGCCCGCCCCGAGCACGCCCGGGCCCATGCGCCGCAGCACGGTCCGCACCTCCGGAGTCAGCGCCGGCGGGCGCAGGAGGTTCAGCGCCATCCCCGCCTGCCGGGCCGCGACCCAGACCATCGCGAGCTGCACGAAGCCCGAGGCCAGCACGCCCCAGGCCAGCGCATGGCCAGGTGTCGCGACGTAGGGCGCGAGGCCCACAAGTGCTGCCATCAGCAGCAGGTTGAAGAAGACCGGCGCGGCGGCGGCGGCGGCGAATCGGTCGAGCCCGTTCAGCACGCCCGAGACCAGCGCCGTCAGGCAGATCAGCGGCAGGTAGCCGAAGGTGATGCGCGTCAGCTCCACCGCCAGCGCGAATTTTCCCGCATCCGCGCGGAAGCCCGGCGCGAGCAGGCCCAGCACCTGCGGCATGAACACCATGCCCGCGATGGTCAGCACCGCCAGCCACAGGCCAAGCAGCGCACCCATGCGTTCCGCGAGGTCCTGCGCCGCGGCGCGCCCCTCCTTCGCCAGCGCGCCGGCGAAGGCGGGCACGAAGGCGCTGTTGAAGGCGCCCTCCCCGAACAGGCGGCGGAACAGGTTGGGCAGTTTCAGCGCGACGAAGAAGGCATCCGCGACCGGCCCGGCGCCGAGCCGCGCGGCGATCAGCATGTCGCGCGCGAAGCCGAGGATCCGGCTCGCCATGGTCCAACCGCCGACGGTCAGCACGGATCGCAGCATGGCCTGCCCTGTGCCCCCGCTTCGGGGCGGAAGCAAGGCGGCCGGCGCCCGCCGCGCGGGTGGCATGCAACGCGCGGTCGCTGGCGGAGCCCCGGCATCCCGCGCTATAGGCTCGCCGTTCGTCTCCTGGGGTCATCGCCACATGCCGGGGATCGCGCGCCGGGTGGTCCTCGCCGTCGCCCTCGCCCTGCCCGCCCTCCCGCGCCGCGCGCGCGCGGCCTCGCCGCTGCCGGGGCCGGTGACGCTCATCCTCCCCTATGCCGCGGGCGGGCGCATTGACGAGGTGATCGGGCTGCTCGCCGCCGAGGCGGCCCGTCGCCTCGGCCAGCCGATCAGGGTCGAGAACAAGCCGGGCCGCCGCGGCGTGCGCGCCATCGCCGGGCTGGTCGCCGCGCCGCCCGACGGGCGGCTGATCGCGCTGCTGCCGGCGGCGGCCATCCGCACCGCCCTGCTCGAGAACCTGCCCTTCGACGCCGCGCGCGACACCACGCCCATCATCGGCCTTGCCGGCAGCGCCTTCGGCTGCATCGCCAAGGCCGGCCGCTTCCCCGGCGGCTGGGCCGGCTTCCTGGCCGAGGCGCGGGAGAGGCCGGGCGCGCTCTCCTACGGCTCGGCGGGGCAGAACTCGAACGGGCACCTGACCATGGCGCGGCTGCTGCTGCGCGAGGGCGTGCAGGCCGTCCATGTCCCCTTCCGCGGCGCGACGCATGGGGTGAACGCCCTGCTCGCCGGCGACATCGACCTGATGGCCGGCCCCGCCGTGATCGGGGAGGCCGTCACCGCGGGGGAGGCCGTCTGGATGCATGTCTGGACGGCCCAGCGCCTTGCCCGCTGGCCCGATGCGCCGACTCTGCGCGAGCTCGGCTACCGCCTGGTCGTCACCGCGCCCTTCGGCATCGTCGGCCCGCCGGGCATGGCGGGCGGGATCGTCGCGACGCTGCACGACGCCTTCCTCACCGCGCTGCGCAGCGATGCCGTGCGCGCGCTGATGCTGCGCTTCGACATGGCCGAGGACCACCGCGACAGCGCGGCCTATGCCGCCTTCCTCGCGGAATCCACGCGCATGGAGGAGATGCTGATCGGCCGGCTCGGCCTGCTGCCATGAAGCCGGATGTGGCCTCGTTGGAACGCGCGGCGCTGACCGCCGTGCCGGCGTCGCGCATCGCCTTCGACGGGCCCTTCGTGCTGCGCGCCTTCGCCGGCGGCACGGGCCGCGCCAATGCCGCCTCCTCGCTCGATCCCGCGCCGGATCCTGCCCTTGCCGAACGCGTGGCGCGCATCGAGGCGCATTACGCCGCGCTCGGCCTGCCGCCGCGCTTCCGGCTGACGCCGCTCGACCCGCCGGGGCTTGCCGGGCTGCTCGGCGCGCGCGGCTATGTGCCGAAGGACGAGACGGCGGTGCTGCTCGCCCCCGTCGCCCGCCTCGCCCGTCCCGATCCGGCGGCCGAGGTCCTGGGCGCCCCGGACCCGGACTGGATGGCCGTGATCGCCACCGCCGAGCACCAGGGCCCCGCCCGGCGGCAGGAGAAGCAGGGCACCCCTTCGCTCCTCGCCGTGCCCGGCGCGTGGATCACGCTGCGCGAGGGGGCCGAGGCCGTGGCCGTGGTCTCGGTCGTCGCCGCCGGGCCGGTCGCGGGCTATTTCGACCTCGTGGTGCGGCCGGAGCAACGGCGGCGGGGGCTTGCGGCCCGCGCCATCGGGGCCGCGGCCGCCTGGGCGCAGGCGCGGGGGGCGGAATGGCTCTTCTGCCAGGTGGCGGTCGCCAACGGCCCCTCCCGGACGCTGAATGCGCGCCTCGGCATGGAGGAGGCGTATCGCTACGCCTACCGCGTGCGCCCGCAGGACGGGATCGCGCCGCTGCGCTTCGGCTGAACCCGCCTTGCCTTGGCCGCGCCGCCGGGGCTTGCTGCGCGCATGATGGCGTCGCTACCGATCTTCCTCCCGCATCCCGCAGCCTGGTGCCGCGCGGGGCTGCCGGCATGAGGCTGCTCAGCGGCCATGCGCGCCTCGCCGGGGTGCTCGGCTGGCCCGTCTCGCATTCGCGCTCGCCGCGGCTGCACGGCTATTGGCTCGAAACCCTCGGCCTCGACGGCGCCTATCTCCCGCTGCCGGTCCATCCCGACCGCTTCGCCGGCGCCGTGCGGGCGCTGGCCGATCTCGGCTTCCGCGGCGCCAATGTGACCATCCCGCACAAGCAGGCGGCCTTCGCCGTGTGCGACGCGGTGGACGCCACGGCGCGCCGGGCAGGCGCGGTGAACACCCTCGTCTTCCGCGACGGCCGCATCGAGGGCTCGAACACCGACGGCTTCGGCTTCCTGGAAAGCGTGCGCGAGCAGGCGTCGGGCTGGCGGCCCGGGGCGGGCCCGGCGGTGGTGCTCGGCGCCGGCGGCGCGGCGCGGGCCATCGCCGCGGCGCTGCTCGATGCCGGCTGCCCGCGCGTGACGCTGGTCAACCGCTCGCGCGACCGCGCCGAGGCGCTGGCGCGGGAGCTCGGCGGGCCCATCGCCGTGGCCGACGCCCCGCCGATGCGCGATGCCGCGCTGCTGGTGAACACCACCTCCCTCGGCATGCAGGGCCAGCCGCCGCTGGTGCTGGACCTCGCGCCGCTTCCGGCCGGCGCCGTGGTGGCTGACATCGTCTATGTGCCGCTGGAGACGCCGCTCCTTGCCGCCGCGCGCGCGCGCGGCCTCGCCGCGGTGGATGGGTTCGGCATGCTGCTCCACCAGGCGCGCCCGGGCTTCGAGGCCTGGTTCGGCGCGGCGCCGCGGGTGGATGAGGCGCTGCGCGCCGTGGTCGCCGCGGACATCCCGCCGCGATGATCGTGCTCGGCCTCACCGGCGGGATCGGCATGGGCAAGTCCACCGCGACGGCGAGCCTCAGGCGCATGCGCATCCCGGTCTTCGATGCCGATGCCGCGGTGCACCGGCTGCAGGCCCGCGGCGGCCGCGCCGTGGGGCCGATCGGCGCGGCCTTTCCCGGCACGCTGCGCGACGGCCGGGTGGACCGCGAGGCGCTGCGCCGCGCCGTGCTGGGCGATCCGGCGGCGCTGAAACGCCTCGAGGCCATCGTGCATCCGCTGGTCCGCGACGAGGAGCGGCGCTTCCTCGCCCGTGCCCGGCGCGCCGGCGCGCGCATCGCGGTGCTGGACGTGCCGCTGCTGCTCGAGACGGGCGGGCAGGCGCGGGTGGACCGCGTCGTCGTCGTTTCGGCGCCCGTCGCGGTGCAGCGCCTGCGCGTGCTGCGCCGGCCGGGCATGACGGAGGAGCGGCTCGCCTCCATCCGCGCCCGCCAGATGCCCGATGCGCGCAAGCGCCGCCTCGCGGACTTCGTGATCCCGACCGGGCTCAGCCGCCACTTCGCCCAGGCCGCGATCCGCCGGCTGGTCAGCCGCCTGCGGGATGGACCCCCGGGCCGGGGCGGGTAGAGTCGGCGCATGCGCCAGATCGTCCTGGATACGGAGACCACCGGCCTCGACCCCTTGCAGGGGGACCGCATCATCGAGGTCGCGGCGGTCGAGCTCGTGAACCTGCTGCCGACGGGGGCGACCTTCCACCGGCTGGTGCATCCTGAGCGCGACATCCCGGCCGAGGCGACGCGGGTGCACGGCTTCACCAATGCCGACCTCGAAGGCAAGCCGCGCTTCGCGGAGATCGTGCAGGACCTGCTCGCCTTCCTCGGCGACGCACCGATCATCGCGCACAACGCGCCCTTCGATTTCGGCTTCCTGGACGCGGAGCTGCTGCGCTGCGGCCTGCCACCGCTCGACCGCGCGCGGATGGTGGACAGCCTCGCGCTCGCGAAGCAGCGCTACCCGGGCATGCCGAACAGCCTCGATGCGCTGTGCCGGCGGCTCGGCGTGGACAACTCCATGCGGACCGCGCACAACGCCATTCTCGACTGCCGGCTGCTCGCGCAGGTCTATCTCGAACTGATGGGCGGCAAGCAGCCGGGCTTCGAACTCGCCGCCACGCTGGCCGCCGGCGGCGCGGCGGTCGCGGCGGGCGAGGCGGTCGAATGGACGCCGCTTCCCATCCCGGTGCCCGAGGAGAGCGCCGCCGCGCACCGCGCCTTCCTCGCCGCCAAGGTCAAGGACGCGCTGTGGCTGAAGCCGCCCTTCGCGGAAGGACAGGGGTGATCAGGCGCTGCGCAGGATGCGCATCAGCGCCGTGACATGCTCGGGCGGGGTCTGGGGCACGATCCCGTGGCCGAGGTTGAACACGTAGGGCCGCCCGCGCATCGCCGCGAGGATGGAGCGCGTCTCCGCCTCCAGCGCCGCGCCGCCGGCCACCAGCGCCAGCGGATCGAGATTGCCCTGCAGCGCCATGCCTGCCGGCACCGCCTGCGCGGCCCAGCGCGGGTCCATCCCGGTGTCCATCGCGGTCGCGTCCACGCCTGCGCGTGCGGCGTAGTCGGCCAGCAGCGGGCCCGCGAGGCGCGGGAAGCCGATCAGCGGCACGCCGGGGCAGCGGCGCCGGAGCGCGCGCGTGATGGAAGCGGTGGGCTCGATCACCCAGCGCCGGAACTGCCCGGGGGAGAGCATGCCGGCCCAGGAATCGAAGATCATCAGCGCCTCGGCCCCGGCCTCGACCTGCGCGACCAGGTATTCGACCGTCGCTTCCTGCAGCGTGCGGATGAGGCGGCCGAACAGCGCCGGGTCGGCATAGGCGAGGCCGCGCGCCGCCGCGAACTCCTTCGAGCCGCGCCCTTCGAGCATGTAGCAGGCGACGGTGAAGCACCCGCCGGCGAAGCCGATCAGCGTGGTGCGCGGCGCCTCGGCCGCAAGCCCCGCGCGCACCCGCGCGACCGTCTCCATGATCGGCGCCGCGCGCGCCGCGACCACGGCGGGGTCGAGTGCCGCGATCGCCTCGGCATCGCGCAACGGCTCGAGCAGCGGCCCCTCGCCTTCCGCGAAGCGGAGCGGCTGGCCGAGCGCCCAGGGCACCATCAGGATGTCGGAGAACAGGATCGCCGCCTCCATCCCGTAGCGGCGGATCGGCTGCAGCGTGACCTCTGCGGCGAGTGCGGGCGTGATGCAGAGGGTGACGAAATCGCCCGCCTGGGCGCGCAGTTCCCGGTATTCGGGCAGGTAGCGTCCTGCCTGGCGCATCAGCCATGCGGGCGGCGGCCACACGGCCTCTCCCGAAAGGGCGCGCAGCAGCGGCTTGGCCGGCGCCGCGGGTCGTTCGCTGTCCATGCACCAAACTACGCAGATAAAGGGGATTGAAGAAAGGCAGGGATGGTGATGGGTGGCTGTGGATGACGGGGACGCAGCCCGTCCCGCAGCCATCCACAGCCCTGTCCACCGCATTCCCCGGCCGCGGCGCGAGGCAGGCTGCGGGCTCCGCGCGGATTTCCGCATCCGGGGCACGGAGGCCGCCGGTCGCATCCACGGAGGCGCGCGGCCCCGGGCTTGTCCACGGCCTGCACGGAGGCCGGCGGCGAGGCGCGATTCCATCCACGTCATCCACAAGGATCCACGCTATTCTCCCGCCGATGCCCGCGCGACAGATCAACCTCCACCTCGTCTCCGACTCCACGGGGGAGACGCTGAACTCCATCGCCCGCGCCACGCTCGCGCGCTTCGACGACCAGCATGTCGTCCATCACCGCTGGTCGCTGGTCCGCTCCCGCCTGCAGCTCGACCGCGTGCTGGAAGGCATCGAGCACGAGCCCGGCCCGGTGCTCTACACCGTGGCGGATTCCAGCCTGCGCCTGGCGCTCGAGGAGGCCTGCGGCCGGCTCGGCCTGCCCTGCCTCTCCCCGCTCGACCCGGTGATGGAGCTGCTGCAGGGCACGCTCGGCGCGCGCGCGAAGGAGAAGCGCGCCGCGCAGCATGTGATGGACGCCGACTATTTCCGCCGTATCGACGCGATGCACTATGTGCTCTCGCACGATGACGGGCAGGGCACCGCGGGCATCCGCAATGCCGATGTCGTGCTGGTCGGCGTCTCGCGCAGCAGCAAGACGCCGACCTGCTTCTACCTAGCGAACCGGGGCATCAAGGCGGCCAATGTGCCGATCGTGCCGGGCGCGCCGCTGCCCGCCGCGCTGGAGGAACCGCCCTGCCCGGTGGTGGGGCTGCATATCGAGGTGAATGCGCTGATCGAGATCCGCCGCCACCGCCTGCGCATCATCGGCGCCGGCGGTGTGCGGCAGGACGCGACGGACTACATCGACCCCGAGGCGGTGAAGGCGGAGATCATCGCCGCGCGGCGGCTCTGCACATCGCGCGGCTGGCCGGTGATCGACGTGACTCGCCGCAGCATCGAGGAGACGGCGGCGACCGTGCTGCAGCTCATGGAGGCCTGGCACGCGCGCCGCAAGGACGGCGCGGTGGCGACCGCCCCGGAGGACCCAGCCGCCGCGGTGCTCGGCCGGCCGGAGGGCGCGTGATCCAGGCCGCGACGCCGCGGCTGGTGCTGGCCTCGGCCTCCGCGACGCGCCGCGCCCTGCTCGCATCCGCCGGCCTGCGCTTCGAGGCGCAGGCCGCGGCGGTGGACGAGGCGGCGATCAAGGAAGCGGCCCAGGCGGAGGGCATCGTACCCGCCGATGCCGCCATCATGCTCGCCGAGGCCAAGGCGGAGCGCATCGCGCGGCGCGACCCGGATGCGCTGGTGATCGGCTGCGACCAGCTCCTGGTCTGCGAGGGGCGCTGGTTCGACAAGCCGGCCGACCTCGCGGCGGCGCGCGCGCAACTCCTCGCGCTGCGCGGGCGGCGGCACGAGCTGGTCACGGCGGTGGTCTGCCATCGCCAGGGCGGGCGGATCTGGCAGCATGTGGCGGTGCCGCGCCTCGTGATGCGCGATTTCTCAGACGCGTTCCTCGACGCCTACCTGGCCGCCGAGGGCGAACGCGTGACCGCCTCGGTCGGCGCCTACCGGCTGGAGGGGCCTGGCGTGCAGCTCTTCGCCTCGGTGCAGGGGGAGCATGCGGCGATCCTGGGCCTGCCGCTGCTGCCGCTGCTCGGCTTCCTGCGCCAGCACGGGGTGCTGGGGGGCTGAGGGCGGGCGCGTCCGTCGTTGCCGGGCGGTCAGGCGAGCAGCGCCCGCACCAGCAGCATCGCCGCCAGCCCGGCCAGCAGCGCGGGCAGCATGCGCCGGCCGAAGCCGAGGCACACGGCCACCCCCAGGCCGAGCCCCGCCAGCCTCGCCGCCAGGGGCACCTCCGCGAGCGCACCGGCCGGCGCGACGATCGCCAGGGTGACGAAGGCGGCGAGCGTGGCCTGCGCCACGGCGGTCGCCCAGGCGATCGCCGGATGCTCGGTGGAAAGCCCGCCGGCCAGCCAGACGCCCGCGAGCCGCAGGGCGAGACAGGCAAGCGCCGTGGCCGCAAGCGCGAGGTCAGCCGGCGCCACGGCGCCGCCCCAGCAGGAAGGCCAGCGTCCCGCCGACCAGCCCCGCCGCCAGCAGGGCCGTCGCCGCGGGCAGCAGCAGGGCGAGCGAGGCCGCCGCCGCCCCGCACAGCACCGCGCGCCGCGGCGCCGGCCGGTCGAGATCGGCCGCGAGCAGCAGGGCGTAGTAGAGCGGGTTGACGAAGAGCAGCGCCGCCCGCGCCTCCGCCCCCATGGCGCCGGCCAGGTGGTAGCCCGACAGCGCCGCAAGCCCTGCCACCACCCAGGAGGTCAGCCCGAAGCCGAGGAACCAGGACACGCGCTCGGGCCGCGCCACCGCGGGCAGGGCGCGCATCGCCGCCGCCCAGGGCGTGACGGCGATGAAGGGCACGGCGGGCAGGAGCCGCCAGCGGCTGTTCGCGCCGAGGACCGGCGTGATGGAGACCGCCATCGGCAGGAACCGGGCATTGACCGCGACCGCGCCCATCACCGCCGCGCCGACGCCACCCGCCCAGCCTGTGGCGGCCGCCTGCACCAGCACGAGCTGGCCCGGCATGCCGTAGATCCCCCAGCAGGCGAGAAGCGCCCAGCCGGGGGAGAGCCCGGCCTCCTGCACGGCCGCGCCGAAGGCGAGGAAGGTCGCGGCCATGGCGACGCCCGGGGCGCCGAGCGCCTCGCGCAGGCCGGGGAGGAAGGCTGAAGGCACGGCGCCATGGTGCGGCGCTTCACGCACGGCGGGAAGCCGTCGGCCGCATCCCCGCTCACGCGGCGGGGGAGCGTCCGCCGCCGGCGATCCGCTCGGCCCCGGGCGTGGTGCCGAAGGCGGCGCGGAAGGCGGCGCCGAAGGCCGGGGCGCTCGCATAGCCGACGGCGGCGGCGGCGCGGGCGGGCGGCGCGCCGCTGGCGAGCAGCGCCGCGGCCTCGGCAAGGCGCAGCGCCTGCCGCCAGCGGGCGAAGCCCATCCCGGTCTCCGCCTGGAACAGCCGGCGCAGCGTGCGGGCGCTGGCGCCGCTGCGCGCCGCCCAGTCCTCGAGCGTCAGCGGGCTGGCGGGATCGGCGGCCAGCGCGGCGGCGAGGCGCGCGAGCCGCGGGTCGCGCGGCTGCGGCACGGCGAGCGGCAGGCGCGGCGCGCGGGCGATCTCCTCGAGGATCAGCGCCGCGATGTGGCCGCCGCGGCCGTGCTCGTCCCATTCGAGCGGCTCCTCGCAGGCGGCGAGGATGAGTTCGCGCAGGAGCGGCGAGACGGAGAGCACCGCCGGGTGCGAGGGCAGGTCCTTCGCCGCGTCGGCGCGCAGGAACAGCGCCCGCATGGCGAGGCCGCGCGGCATGGCGACGGCATGCGGCATGCCGGCCGGCATCCAGAGCGCGCGCGCGGGCGGCACGGTGAAGCGTTCGGCGTCGGTCGCGATGCGCATGATGCCGGCGGTGGCGTAGAGGAGCTGCGCGCGCTCGTGCGAATGGCGCGGCACCGCCTCGCCTTCCGGGTAGTCCCGCGCGAAGGCGGCGAGCGGCCGGTTGACCCGGTCCGCCGGGATGTCGCGGCGGGGCGCGCCGCTTTGTCCGTCCGCCGACAGGGATTGGCCTGACGTCGCCATGCGGACGAGGCTAGCCTGACGGCACGGCGCGGCGGAAGCCCGCGCGAGAGGACCTGCCATGACACCGGCGACCCGCCAGGTGGTGTTCATCAACGCCGCCCATACCTTCACCCACTACTGCCTGCTGATCCTGGCGACCGCCGTGCTGGCCATGGTCACGCAGGAGCGCGAGCGCTTCGGGGCCGATTACGGGCCGATCCTGGCCCTCGGGACCGGCATGTTCGTCACCTACGGTCTGGGCGCGCTGCCGATGGGATGGCTCGCGGACCGGCTGGGCCGGCGGGCGCTGATGGTGGCCTTCTTCCTCGGCACGGGCTTCTTCATGGCGGCGGCGGGGTTCATGGACAGCCCCTTCGGCATCGGCATCGCGCTCGGGCTGATGGGCTGCTTCGCGGCGATCTACCACCCGATCGGCACGGCCGTGCTGGTCGAGGCGGCGGGCGAGAGGGTTGGCCGCGCCATGGGGATCAACGGCGTCTTCGGCAATATCGGGGTGGCGACGGCGCCGGTCGTCACCGCCTTCATCGCCGCGAGCCTGGGCTGGCGCTGGGCCTTCATCATCCCCGGCGTGGCCTGCTTCCTGACCGGACTGCTCTATGCGCGCGAGCCGGATTTCGACGCGGTGAAGGCGGGCGGCGGCGCGCGGCCCTTCCCGGAGATCCCGCGCGCGCTGGTGCGGCGGGCGGTGTTCATCCTCCTCTCGATCGCCGCCGTCTCGGGGCTCGTGTTCAACGCCTACACGCTGCTGATCCCGAAGCTGATGGAGGAGCGGCTGGCCGGGAGCCCGGACCTGCTGCCGGTGGTCGGGCTGCTGGCCTTCCTGGCGACGATCTGCGGCGGGGCGACGCAGTACACGGTGGGGCGGATGATCGATTCCCGCACCCTGAAGCGCGTCTTCATGCCGCTCGGCATCGCGGTGGTGCCGGGGATGCTCGCGCTCTCCTTCCTCGATGGCTGGCTGGTGCTGCCGGTGGCGGGGCTGGTCGCGGCCTGCGTCTTCGGCCAGGTGACGGTGAACGAGACGATGACGGCGCGCTACGTCGCGCCGGCGCTGCGGGCCAAGCTCTATTCGATCCGCTTCACGGTGGGCTTCCTGGGGGCGGCGATCGCCTCCCCGCTCATCGCCTTCCTGCACGAGGCGACGGGCTCGCTCGCGGTCGCGATGGTGGTGCTGGCGGGGGTGGCGATGGTGACGCTGGTCTGCGCATTCGCCTTCCCCGACCGCGAGGAGGAGCTGAAGCCCGAACTCTGGGCCCGCGCGCCGGAATTCGCGCGCGAGCGGGCGGGGCTGGCGCAGCCGGCGGAGTGATGCCCTGCGCCCCGGTCGCAAGCACGGCGGCTTCGGCCGGTCGTGATGCGGCGGGGCTGCGCCCTCAGGGCAGAAGGACCGTGCTGCCGGTGGTCTTGCGCGCCTCGAGCGCGCGGTGCGCCTCCGCCGCGTCCTTCAGCGCGAAGGTCTGGTTCACGCGGATCTTGACCGCGCCGGAGGCGACCACCTCGAAGAGGTCGTTGGCGCGGGCGATCAGGTCCTCGCGCTTGGCGGTGTATGTCGCGAGGGTGGGGCGCGTGACGTAGAGCGAGCCCTTGGCGGCGAGGATGCCGAGATCCGGAATGGCGACCGGCCCCGAGGCATTGCCGTAGGAGACCATCATCCCGAAGGGCGCGAGGCAGTCGAGGGAGAGGTTGAAGGTGTCGCGGCCGACGCTGTCGAAGACCACGGGCAGCATGGCGCCGCCGGTGATCTCCTTGACGCGGGCGGGGATGTCCTCGCTGGTGAGCAGCACATGGGCGGCGCCGTGCTCGCGGGCGAGGGCGGCCTTCGCCTCGGTGCTCACCACGCCGATGACCGTCACGCCGAGGTGCTTCAGCCACTGGCACATGATGAGCCCGACGCCGCCGGCGGCGGCGTGGACCAGCACGGTCTGGCCCGCCTGGACGGGATAGCATTTGCGGATGAGGAAGGCGGCGGTCATGCCCTGGAGCATCATCGCCGCGCCCTGCTCGAAGCTGATGGCCTCGGGCAGCTTCACCAGGCGGTCGGCCTTGATGCAGCGGGCCTCGGCATAGGCGCCGATGGGGGCGGTGGCATAGGCGACACGGTCCCCGGGCGCGACCTCGGTGACGCCCTCGCCCACGGCCTCGACCACGCCGGCGCCTTCCATGCCGATGATCGCGGGAAGGGAGGGGGCCTTGTAGAGGCCGGTGCGGAAATAGACGTCGATGAAGTTCAGGCCGACCGCCTTGTGGCGCACCAGCGCCTCGCCGGGCTTGGGCGCGGGGAGGGGGATCTCCTCCCACACCAGTTTCTCGGGGCCGCCGGTTTCGTGGATGCGGATGGCATGGGTCATCTGGCGCGGTTCCGTGGCTGGGCCCCCGGCAGGGCGGCCGTGAACAGGGTTGGGACCGCGGGCGCGGTGCGCTCGTGGTCCAGGAGGAAGCGCTTGGTAGCCTCTCCCTCGCCGCCCGAATAGCCGCCGAGCGAGCCGTCGGCCGCGACGACCCTGTGGCAGGGGATCAGGATCGGGATGGGGTTGGCGCCATTCGCCTGGCCGATGGCGCGGGCCGCGCGGCAGCCGACGGCGCGGGCGACCTCGGCATAGGAGCGGGTCTCGCCGTGGGGGATGGCGCGCAGCGCCTCCCACACGCGGCGCTGGAAGGGCGTGCCGTGCGGAGCAAGGGGCAGGTCGAAGGCGGTGCGGGTGCCGTCGAAATAATCCTGCAGCTGGTCGCGGGCGCGGCGCAGCAGCGTCGTCTCGGTCTGGTCGCGGCCGCGGCCCCAGTCGAGCGCGACGATGGCGCCGTCCTCCTCCGAGACGGTGATCTCGCCGAGCGGCGTCAGGAGGGAGAGCTGGGGCATGGGTCCTCGCGGCGGGCAGTGAGACCCCGGGCGGGGCGGCCGTCAAGCGTGGCGGGCCGGCGCGGCTTGGAGCGGGCAGGCGGGAGGGCTACATCGGCGCCACATCCCCGGAGGCCGAAAGCGTGACGCATCAGGACCCGCCGCTCTTCTACACGGCGCATCTCTTCGTCTGCACCAACCGCCGCCCGGATGACCACCGGCGCGGCTCCTGCGCGGCGCGCGGGTCGGAGCGCCTGCGCGACTACATGAAGGCGCGGGCCAAGGAACTCGGCATCCCGAACATTCGCGTCAATGCGGCCGGCTGCCTCGACCGCTGCGAGTTCGGCCCGGCGCTCGTGATCTATCCCGAGGGCGTGTGGTACCGGCCGACCAGCGTCGAGGATGTGGAGGAGATCCTCCAGGTCCATGTGATCGGCGGCGGGCGCGTCGCGCGGCTGATGCTGACGGAGAAGGACGTGCCCCCGCCGAAGGGGTGATGTTCCACGTGAAACACCCGCGGGTGGGCTGATGGCGGCAACCGACACCATCTTCGCCCTGGCGAGCGGGGCCGGCCGGGCGGCGGTCGCGGTGATGCGGCTGAGCGGGCCTGCTTCCGGACCGATCCTGGCCGGGATCGCGGGCGGGCTGCCGCCCCCGCGACGCGCAAGCCTGCGCCGCCTGCGCGATGCGGAGGGCGCAACCCTCGACCGGGCGCTGGTGCTCTGGTTTCCCGGCCCCGGCTCCTACACCGGGGAGGACGGCGCCGAACTGCATCTGCACGGCGGCCCGGCCGTGGTGGCTGCTGTGGCCAGTGCGCTGGCCGCGCTCGGCGCCCGGCCCGCCGAGCCCGGGGAGTTCACCCGCCGCGCCTTCCTCAATGGCCAGCTGGACCTGACGGCGGCGGAGGGCATCGCCGACCTCATCGCGGCGGAGACCGAGGCGCAGCGGCGCCAGGCGCTGCGCCAGGCGGATGGGGCGCTCGCGCGGCTGCACGACGAATGGGCCGGGCGTCTGGCCCGCCTGCTGGCCCATCAGGAGGCCGCGATCGAGTTCGCCGAGGACGGCCTGCCGACCGATCTCGACGCCCGGGCACGGGCGGGGGCCGCAGCGCTGCGCAGCGAGATCACGGCGCATCTCGCCGACGGGCGCAAAGGGGAGCGGCTCCGCGAGGGGCTCCTGGTCGCCATCCTGGGCGCGCCGAATGCCGGCAAGTCCTCCCTGCTCAATGCCCTTGCGGGACGGGAGGCGGCGATCGTCTCCGCCCGCGCCGGCACGACCCGGGATGTTGTGGAGGTGCGCCTGGTGCTGGGCGGCGTGCCGGTGACGCTCGCGGACACGGCCGGCCTGCGCGAGGCCGCCGACGAGATCGAGCAGGAGGGGATCCGCCGCGCGCGCCGCCGGGCGGAGGAGGCGGATCTGGTGCTCGCCGTCTTCGCCGCGGATGTGGCGCCCGATGCCGTGACGCTGGACTGGGTGGCGCGCGGGGCGGTGCCGGTGGCGAGCAAGGTCGATCTGGCACCTGCGCCCGCGGCCATCGGCGGCACCGCGCCCTTGCCCGTCTCCGCGCTGACCGGGGCGGGGCTCGACGCGTTGCGCGCGCGCCTCGCCGAGGAGGCCGCGCGCCTTGCCGGCAGCGGCGATGCCGCCCTGCTGACCCGCCCGCGCCACCGCGCCGCCTTGTCCGAAACGGTCGCCTGGCTCGAGGAGGCCGAAAGCGCCCCCCTGCCGGAACTGGCCTCCGAGGCCCTGCGCGCCGCCCTGCGCGCCCTGGGCCGCCTGACCGGGCGCGTGGGCGTGGAGGATCTGCTGGACATCGTCTTCCGCGACTTCTGCATCGGCAAATAGGCCCCGGCCTCGGTCAAGGGCGCAAGGCCGAAGAAGAGAGGGGGAACGGGGGAGGTGAACCTCCCCCGCGCAACCCTGCTGACGTATATGCGGCCCATGACCGGAAGCTTCGATGTGATCGTGATCGGCGGCGGCCATGCCGGCTGCGAGGCGGCGGCCGCGGCGGCGCGCTGCGGCGCGCGCACGCTGCTGCTGACCCAGCGGATCGAGACGATCGGCGAGATGTCCTGCAACCCGGCGATCGGCGGCGTCGGCAAGGGCCATCTGGTGCGCGAGGTGGATGCGCTGGACGGCATCATGGCCCGCGCGGCGGATGCCGCGGCGATCCATGTGAAGGTGCTCAACCGCTCGAAGGGGCCGGCGGTGCGGGGGCCGCGGGCGCAGGCCGATCGCCGCCTCTACCGTGCCGCGGTGCAGGGCCTGTTGCGGGCGCAGCCGGGGCTCACGATCCTTGCCGGGACGGCCGAGGACATCGAGATCGGCCCGGACGGCGCCGTGGCTGCGGTGCGGACCGGGGATGGGCGGCGCCTCGCCTGCGGCGCGGCAGTCGTCACGACCGGCACCTTCCTGCGCGGGGAGATCCATGTCGGGCGCCGCAGGATTCCTGCCGGGCGGGTGGGCGACGAGCCCGCCATCGGCCTCGCCCAGGCCTTCGAGCGCCTGGGCCTTCCGCTCGCGCGGCTGAAGACCGGCACGCCGCCGCGCCTTGACGGGCGGACCATCGACTGGGATGCCGTCGAGCACCAGCCCGGCGACGACCCGCCGGAGCCCTTGTCCTGGCTCACGGACCGCATCGCCAACCGCCAGGTGGTCTGCGGGATCACCGCGACCACGCCGGCGACCCATGCCCTGATCCGGGAGAATCTCTCGGAGAGCGCCGTCTATGGCGGGCGCATCCAGGGTGCTGGGCCACGCTACTGCCCCTCGATCGAGGACAAGGTGGTGCGTTTCGCCGAGCGGGAACGCCACCAGGTGTTCCTCGAACCCGAGGGCCTCGACGACGACACGGTCTATCCGAACGGCGTCTCCACCAGCCTGCCGGAGGCGGTCCAGGCGGCGATGATCGCCTCGATCCCGGGCCTCGAGCGCGCGCGCATCCTCCGCCCCGGCTACGCGATCGAATACGACCATGTGGACCCGCGGGCGCTCGGCCCCTCGCTCGAGGTCCGGTCCGTGCCGCGGCTGTTCCTCGCCGGGCAGATCAACGGGACGACCGGATACGAGGAGGCCGCGGCCCAGGGCCTCATGGCGGGGCTGAATGCGGCGCAGCGCGCCTCGGGCGGGCACCCCGACCGGGTGCTGACGCGGGGCGAGGCCTATATCGGCGTCCTGGTGGACGATCTGGTGCTGCAGGGCGTCACCGAGCCCTACCGGATGCTGACCGCGCGGGCCGAGCACCGGCTTCTGCTGCGCGCCGACAATGCCGGCCTGCGGCTGACGGAGCGCGGCATGGCCTGGGGCTGCGTCGGTGCGGAGCGCGCGGCGCGGCACCGGACCTTCGCCTCCGCGCTGGCCGACGCCCTGGCCCGGGCGCGCGCCGAGGGCGCGACGCCGGCGGCGCTCGCGGCCTCGGGCATTGCGGTGAACCAGGACGGGCGGCGGCGAAGCCTGCTCGAGGTTCTCGCGCTTCCTGGCGTCAGGGCCGCCCAGGTGGATGCGGCCTTCCCCTGGCTGCGCGACCTCTCGCCCGGGCTGCGGACCCAGCTCGAGGCCGAGGCGCTCTACGCGCCCTATCTGCGGCGCCAGGAGGCGGAGATGCGCCTGCTCGAGCGGGAGGAGCGGACGCGCATTCCCGACGGGATGGACTTCTCGGGTGTGCCGGGGCTCTCCACGGAGATGCGCCAGCGCCTCGCCGCCGCCCGTCCGGCGACGCTCGGCGCAGCGGGGCGGCTGCCGGGTGTGACGCCCGCGGCCGTTGCGGCCCTGGCCGTGGCGCTCCGGCGGGCGGGCGCGTGTTCCACGTGAAACAGCCCATCCCGGCGCTGCCTCCCGACCCCGCGCGGGAGGCGCGGCTCGCAGCCTATCGGGACCTGCTGCTGCGCTGGAACGCGACGATCAACCTTGTCGCCGCGCGAACCGTCGCCGAGCTCGAACGCCGCCACATCGCCGATTGCCTGCAACTGGTGCCCCTGGTCCCGGGCGCCGGGGCTATTGCCGATCTCGGGTCCGGCGCGGGCCTGCCTGGCCTCGTCATCGCCGCCGCGCTCCCCGACCGGGCGGTGCATTTGGTGGAATCGGACCGCCGCAAGGCGGCCTTCCTCGTCGAGGCGGCGGCGACGCTCGGGCTCCGCCAGGTCACGGTGCATCCGCAGCGGATCGAGCGGGCGGCGCTGCCCCCCTGCGCGGCCATCACGGCCCGGGCGCTGGCGCCGCTCGATCGCCTGCTCGCCTATGCCGCGCCGCATCTCGCGCCGGGGGGCGTCTGCCTGCTGCTCAAGGGCCGCGGCGCCGAGGAGGAGTTGACGATCGCCGCCGCACACTGGCACTTCACGGCGGAGCGGTTCACGAGCCGCACGGACACCGAGGCCACCATCCTTCGCCTGAGCGAGATCCGCCGTGCCGGCCCATGAGCGCCCGTCCCTCCGCATCATCGCCCTGGCCAACCAGAAGGGCGGCGTCGGCAAGACCACGACCGCGATCAACCTCGGCACCGCGCTGGCGGCGAAGCGCAAGGTGCTGCTTATCGACCTGGATCCGCAGGGCAATGCCTCGACCGGCCTCGGTCTGTCGCGCCAGGACCGCGGGGCGGGCTCCTATGCGCTGCTGACGGGCGAGAAGCCGCTCGCCGAACTTCTGCGGCCGACCCGCATCCCGGGCCTGACGCTGCTGCCCGCCGACCCGGACCTCGCCGGCGCCGAGATCGAGCTCGTCGGCCTCGAGAACCGCGAACGCCGCCTGCGCGACGCGCTCGATGCGCAATCGGCGGCGCTGGCCGGGACGGATGTCATCCTGATCGACTGCCCGCCCTCGCTCGGGCTGCTCACGCTCAACGCGCTGGTCGCGTCGCATTCGGTGCTGGTGCCGCTGCAGACCGAGTTCTTCGCCCTCGAGGGCGTCTCCCAGATCACGCGCACGGTGGACAGGGTGAAGCGCGCCCTCAACCCCACGCTCGAACTCGAAGGCATCGTGCTGACGATGTTCGACAAGCGCAACAACCTCTCCGAACTCGTCGCTGCCGATGTGCGGGCCTTCTTCGGCGACAAGGTCTTCACCACCGTCATCCCGCGCAATGTCCGCATCAGCGAGGCGCCGTCGCATGGCCTGCCGGTCATCCTCTACGACCATCGCTCGGCCGGCGCGCAGGCCTATGTGGAACTCGCGGCCGAGGTGCTGAAGCGCGAACGCAAGGCGAGGAAATCGGCCGCATGAAGAAGCCCGCGCGCCTTGGCATGGGGCTCTCCGCCCTGATGGGCGACAGCGCCGCGCCCGCCCCGACGCCCTCCGGCGCCCCGCGCAGCCTGCCCATCGAGGCGCTGGAGCCGAGCCCCTTCCAGGCGCGCAGCGCGCCGGACCCGGCCGCGCTCGCCGAGCTCGCGGCCTCGATCCAGGAACACGGCATCCTGCAGCCCATCCTGGTGCGCCCCAAGCCCGGCGCGGCGGGGAGGTTCCAGATCCTCGGCGGCGAGCGCCGCTGGCGCGCGGCCCAGCAGGCGAGGCTGCACGAGGTGCCGGTCGTCATCCGCGACCTCGACGACCGCGCCGCCATGGCCGCCGGCCTGGTCGAGAACCTGCAGCGCGAGGACCTCAACGCGCTCGAGGAGGCCGAAGGCTATGCGCGCCTGATCAGCGAGTTCGGGCTCAAGCAGGACAGCCTCGGCCAGGTCGTCGGCAAGTCGCGCAGCCATGTCGCGAACACGCTGCGCCTGTTGAACCTGCCGCCGCGCGTGCGGGAGATGCTGCGCGGCGGCGCGCTCTCCGCCGGCCATGCCCGGGCGCTGCTCGGCGCGCAGGATCCGGAGCGGCTGGCCGGGCTGGTCGTCGTGCGCGGGCTTTCGGTCCGCCAGACCGAGGCGCTGGCCGCGGCCGCCCCGCGCGACCCCGCCGCGCGCCGCGGCGCGAAGCGCGACGCCGACACCGCCGCGCTCGAGCGGCGGCTGACCGAACGGCTCGGGCTGAAGGTGGCCATCAAGGCGAGCGGCAAGGGCGGGCAGGTGACGATCACCTATCGCGACCTCGACCAGCTCGACGGCGTGCTGCGGCTGCTCGACCCGGACATGGCATAGCGGGCGGCGGAACCCGCCCTTGGCGTCGTGCCGGAGGCGCCATTCGCGGCCCGGCCCGTAAGGCCGCGGCTTTCCGATCCTCGGACCGAATCAGGCAGGCAATCTGACGAAATCGTCTGAGCGTCTGACGAGATGCGCCGCGTTCGGCGAGCTCCTCGCCTTCCGATTGGCCCTGCGGCCATGCAGCGCCCGGCCTCGGCAAGAATGGCGCCCACCCGCACACGGGCATGAGCCAGGACATGACGGCTGCCCACCCAAGCGGATCCAGGCGGCCGGGCGCTCGCCCGAAGTCGCGGCGTTCTGTCCCGCAGGCAGGCAACCCCCGCCATGGCGTGCTGGCCGCCGGACCCGTTCCGCCAACCGGCCGCCCGCTCGGCCTTCCGGCCCGTAGCAGACCCCGCGGCTTGCCGGGCGAGGGGCGGCCGGCGCTCGCCACGCGGTCCGTACCTGGCCTTTCATCCGGCCGTTCCGCAGGCCCCGCGCGTGATGCGCGCAGGCCAGGCCCCCGTTCACCGCTTGCCGGCACGATGCCCAGCCCGGTCAGCCGCGCCTTGCCCGCACCGCCTCGCGCGCCAGGCCGAGCACCGCCGCCCGCGCCACCGCCTCCGCCGGCATGCCGGTCGTCTTGATCGCGCGCTCCGCCTCCAGCAGCGCCGCGCCGGCGGCTGAGAGCGTATCCGGCCGCCACAGGCGCAGGGCCCGCTCGAAGGCGGGACGGGACTTGAAGAAGACCGGCGGGCGCAGCCCCTCGACCGCATCGCGCGCCGAGCTGCCCTTCGCCACGGCCAGCGCCGCCGCTTCCAGCCGCTGCACATGGCGCAGCGCGCCGCGCACCACCTGCACCGCCGCCGCCCCTTCGGCGAAGGCGGCATCGAGCGCGCGGTCGGCCCGCGCCGCATCCCCCTCGGTCGCCGCGAGCAGCGCCGCATCGAGGTCGAGCGCCGAGCCCTCGGCGAGCGAGGCCAGCGCATCCTCCTCCGTCACCCGCCCGCCGGCGCCGACATAGAGGGCGAGCTTCTCGCATTCGCGCCGCATCACCGCCCGGTCCTCGCCGAGGCGCTGCGCCATCCAGGCGAGCGCCGGCGGGTCCGCGGCGACGCCGAACTCGCGCAGCAGCGCCGCGATCGAGGCCTCCAGCGCCGCGCCCGTCTCGGCATAGCAGGCGATCACCGCCGCCTCGGGCCCGGCCTTCTCGAGCGCGGCGCGCAAGCCCTTGCGGCCATCGAGCGCGCCCGCCTCCAGCAGCACCACGCCCGGCCCGCCGCCGGCCAGCGCCGCCTTCGCCGCATTCGCGAGGGCATCCGTCGCGTCCCGCACCCGCACCAGCCGGCGCCCGCCCGTCAGCGCGGGCGTCGCGGCCTCGGCGGCGAGCAGCCCCGCATCCCTGGCTGCCGCCTCGCGCGGAATCTCGACCAGCCGGAAGGGATCCTCGCCGGCGACCGCCCGCGCCAGCGCATCGGCGCGTTCGCGCACGAGGCCGCCATCCTCGCCGAAGATCAGGACCACGCGCGCCGCACCCGGATCGGCGAGGAAGCCCGCGATCCGCCGCGCGTCGAGCTTCGCCACGGCTCAGCGCGCTGCCGTCGCCGCCGCTTCGAGCCGGATCGCGAGGCGCCGCACGATGTCCTCGGCGAGCTGCTCGACCAGCCGGCGCTCCGTCGCATCGCGCGCGGTGTCGGCTGCGAAGAACTGGTTCTCCGGGATGTTGTAGGCGTCGAAGGCGCGCTCGGTGCCGTTGGCGACAAGGCGCGGCGGCACATTCAGGTCGTAGAGGAACCAGTTGGCCGTCGCGGTGATCCGCACGCGGGAGGGCGTGCCGTCCCGCGCGAAGCCCTGCAATTCGACGCCATAGGCGAGGCCGACCCTGAGGTCGTAGCGCGCCGCACCGCCGTCGCGGCTGCCCAGGCGGGCTTCCAGCTCGCGCCGCAGCAACTGCCCGTTGCGTTCGGGGATGAGGCCGACCCGCACCGCATCGAGTCCCGGCGCCGCCGCGCCTTCCGGCCGCGGCCCGTGCAGCGGGCGGAAGCCGCAGCCCGGGACCAGAAGCAGCAGACCGAGCAGCGCCCGGCGCTGCCCGCTCAGCGCCTCGCGCATGGGCTCAGACGACAAGGTTCACCACCCGGCCGGGCACGTGGATCCGCTTCCTGACGGGCTTGCCGCCGAGCGCGCGCTGCACGTTCTCCTCGGCCTCGGCGGCGGCGAAGATCGCTTCCTCGGAGGCGCCGACCGGCACCTCGATGGTCGCGCGCAGCTTGCCCAGCACCTGCACGGCAAGCGTGACGCTCTCGGCCTTCAGCAGCGCGGGGTCGGGCTCGGGCCAGGGCAGTTGCGCGACCAGCAGCCCCTCGCCCGGGCGCAGCAGCGACCAGACCTCCTCGGCGAGGTGCGGCATCATCGGCGCGGAGAGGCGGGCGAGCATCTCCAGCGCCTCGCGCCGCGCGCCGCCGGGCGCGTCCTTCGCCGCCTCGATGGCATTGGCGAATTCGTAGAGCCTCGCGACCGCGACATTGAAGGCGAAGGTCTCGAGCGCCTCGGTGACGGTCGCGATGCAGCGATGCGTGGCGCGGCGCAGCGCGCGCGCTTCGGCCTCCGGCGCCGTGCCGGCGGGCGGCAGGGAGGACAGCGCGGCCTCGACCATGCGATAGACGCGCTGGGTGAAGCGATAGGCCCCGGCGACGCCGCTTTCCGTCCATTCCATGTCGCGGTCGGGCGGGTTGTCCGAGAGGATGAACCAGCGCGCCGTGTCGGCCCCGTATTTCGCGATGATGGCGCCGGGGTCCACCGTGTTGCGCTTGGACTTCGACATCGCCTCGACGCGGCCGATCGTCACCGGCTCCTCCGTGCCCTTCACGCGGGCGATGCGCGTTCCGTCGGGCGCGTTCGCGAACTCCACCTCCTCCGGATAGAGCCAGCGCCCGTCAGCACCCTTGTAGGATTCGTGCTGCACCATCCCCTGCGTGAACAGGCCGGCGAAGGGCTCCTCGACGGAGAGATGCCCCGTCGCCTTCATCGCGCGGGCGAAGAAGCGCGAATAGAGCAGGTGCAGGATCGCGTGCTCGATGCCGCCGATGTACTGGTCCACCGGCAGCCAGGCATCCACCGCCGCGCGCGTCACCGGCACATCGGCGCGCGGGGAGCAGAAGCGCGCGAAGTACCACGACGAATCCACGAAGGTGTCGCAGGTGTCCGTCTCGCGCCGCGCCGGCTTGCCGCAGGCGGGGCAGGCGACATGCTTCCAGGTGGGATGCGTGTCGAGCGGATTGCCGGGCTTCGAGAAATCCACATCCTCCGGCAGCCGCACCGGCAACTGGTCGTCGGGCACCGGCACCACGCCGCAGGCGTCGCAGTGGATGAAGGGGATCGGGCAGCCCCAGTAGCGCTGGCGGGACACGCCCCAGTCGCGCAGGCGCCAGTTCACCACGCCCGTGCCGGCACCGAGCCGCTCCAGCTCCTCGATCGCGCGGCGCTTCGCGGCGGCCACGTCGAGCCCGTCGAGGAAGCCGGAATTGAACGCCGTGCCGTCCTCGGTGAAGGCCTCGTCCCCGATGCTGAAGGTTGCGGGATCGGCCCCCTTGGGCAGCACCACCGGCGTGACGGACAGCCCGTATTTCCGCGCGAAGTCGAGGTCGCGCTGGTCATGCGCCGGGCAGCCGAAGATCGCGCCGGTGCCGTATTCCATCAGCACGAAATTCGCGATCCAGACCGGGTATTCGGCGCCGGTGAAGGGGTGACGCACGCGGATCCCGGTGTCGAAACCCTTCTTCTCCGCCTGCTCGATCGCGGCCTCGCTCGTGCCCATGCGGCGGCATTCGGAGACGAACTCCGCCGCCTTTGGATCACGCGCCGCGGCGGCGGCGGCCAGCGGATGCTCGGCGGCCACCGCGAGGAAGGACATGCCGAACAGCGTGTCCGGCCGGGTCGTGAAGACCTCGACATCGGCGATGCCGTCCACCGCTTCCGTCAGCGCGAAGCGCAGCCGCGCCCCTTCGCTGCGGCCGATCCAGTTGGACTGCATGAGCTTCACGCGCTCGGGCCAGCGGTCGAGCGTGCCCAGCGCCTCCAGCAGGTCCGGGGCGAACTTCGTGATGGCGAGGAACCACTGCGAGAGCTTCTTCTTCTCGACCAGCGCGCCGGAGCGCCAGCCGCGCCCGTCGATCACCTGCTCGTTCGCGAGCACCGTGCCGTCCACCGGATCCCAGTTCACCCAGGATTCCTTGCGCTCGACGAGGCCGGCGCGCCAGAAATCGAGGAACAGCTTCTGCTGCTGGCCGTAGTATTCCGGGTCGCAGGTCGCGAACTCCCGCGCCCATTCCAGCGACAGGCCCATGCGCTTCAGTTCCTCGCGCATGTTGGCGATGTTCGCGTAGGTCCATTGCGCCGGATGCACGCCGCGCTCGCGCGCTGCATTCTCGGCCGGCAGGCCGAAGGCATCCCAGCCCATCGGGTGCATCACCAGGTGGCCGCGCGCGCGCTTGTAGCGCGCGACCACGTCGCCCAGCGTATAGTTCCGCACATGCCCCATGTGGATCTTGCCGCTGGGGTAGGGGAACATCTCCAGCACGTAGTACTTGCGCGCGTCCGCCGGCGGCACGTCTGGCACGGAGAAGCAGCCGCGCGCCTCCCATTCCTTCTGCCAGCGCGGTTCGGCGGCGCGGAAATCGTAGCGGGGGACAGCCTTGTCCTGGGAAGCGGGAGTGTCGTTCATTGCGCGCGCGCGTCTCGTGCCATGCAGGAGCGGAAGGGAGAGCGATGCATAAGCCCCGCCGCGCCGGATTCCTAGGGTTGGCGGCAAGGCGCGCGCGCAGGCGGCCGGAAGGACGCCGGTCCGCAGCAGGGAAGCCGCCCGGGGAAGCCGGGCGGGGATCTCGTGCAGGACCGGGATGAAGGGGTGGCCGCGCCGGCTCAGCGGCTGGCGGTCTGGCTCCGCAACTCGCGGGCGCGGGCGAGCACCCGGTCCTCGAGCTCCGAGGCGGTGGCCGGCGTCACCGCCGCATCCACCCAGCCCGCGCCGCTGCGCACCTGCCGGAACACCGCGATGCGCACGCCGTCCGAGCGCAACTGGCGGCCCATGACATAGGCGGTGGCCTTGAAGCGCTCGTTGGTCGCGCCGGGCGGGGAATACCAGTCGGTGATGATGACCCCGCCGAAGGGGTCCGCCGAGGCGAGCGGCATGAAGGCGAGCGTGTCGAGCGTCGCGCGCCACAGGAAGGCGTTGACCCCGAGCCCCGCGCCGCCGCCGGCATCGGCCTGCCGGTTGCGCGAGGTGCCGACCAGGATGATGCCGTCATCCGCGCCGGTCAGGCGGCCGGGCACGAGGTCGCGCCGGGAGCCGGTGTTGTACTCGTCCCGCCCGACGTCGCGGATATTGGCCGAGGAGCAGCCGGCCAGCAGCGCGAGCGCGCCGAGGCAGCATGAGACAACCGGCAGGCGGCGGGTGGATCGAGGCATGGCACGCGTCATGAGCGGGCTTTTAGCGCCGGATCGGCCATGCTGCAAAGGCGAAGGGCGGCGGGATTGCTCCCGCCGCCCCTCTGGAGGCGCAACCGTCAGGCCTGATCAGAAGGCCATGCGGATGCCGACGGCCACCACGTTGATGGTGCGGGTGTTGCCGCCGTTGAACTGCGCGAGGGTGGTGCCCGTCGCCGCGCCGGCCACGTAGCGGCCGTCGGACGGCGCCACGCCGGGCACGTTCTTGTCGTTCACGTTGTTGTAGTAGCCGTAGAGGATCAGGCCCGGAGCGAGGTTGTAGGCCGCGCCGATGCCCCAGATGGTGTGGCGGCGATCCTCGACCTGGCGGAGCGAGGTGATCGCGCCCGCCGCGTTGCGGGTCACAGCCACGCCGTTGTCCTGGAAGGCCTGGCCGAACACGCCGCCGAACACCACCGGGCCGATCGTGTAGGTCGCGCCGAGCAGGTAGTGGTAGCTGTCGTCCAGACCCGGCGCGAGGGCGTTGCGGCCCACCGTGCCGTTGTAGGAGCCCCAGGTGAACTCGCCGCCGATCGCGAAGCCATAGGCGCGGATCGCCGCACCCGTGGTGTAGGCGACGATCTGCTGGCCGCGCAGGTTGGCCGGGATGATCGCGCCATCGGCCGTCAGCTTGGGCGAGTCGGCGCCCATCGCGCCGAAGCCGACCGCGACGCCGACCGGGCCGAAGGTGCCGCGGTAGCGGACGGCCGCCGACCACTCGTTCTCGTTCGTCGTGCGGTCGCGCTGCGTGTCGGTGCGGCGGCCCTCGCCCTGGTTCGCGCCGTAGGAGAGCGCGAAGTCGAAGCCGGCGAACTGCGGCGAGAGGTAGATCACCTTCGTCGCGTCGTTGCCGTCGTTGATGCCCGAGGTCAGGTACATGTTCGACGAGGTGGGCAGGCCCGTGTTGTTCACGAAGCGCCACCACTCGCCGTCGCCGCCGAGCGCGTTGGAGGCCGGGCCGCGAACCTGCAGCAGGCTCGCCGCGTTGTCTTCCTGGCCGAAGCGCAGCTCGCCGAGGTTCGGGAAGCGCAGGAAGCCGTAGGCCTCGTCGAGGTCCACCGTCGAGCCGGAGCCCGAGATGTTGTCCATCTGGAACTCGATCACGGCGCCGTACTGCATGCCGTTGGCGGCGCGGCCGTCAACGAACACGTGCAGCTCGAGGTCGTTGCGCATGTCGGTGCGCTGGCGGCCGGCGCGGTTGTTCGCCGCGGGCGCCACCGTGTTGCGGCTGCGGCCCTGATCCCAGTCGTCCTGGATCATGCCGTACTGGAAGTCGAAGAAGCCGCCGAGGCGGACGCTCACGCCGCCGGCGCCGGCCAGCGCGGGCGTCGGCGCCGCGGCGACCGGGGTGCTGGGCGCCGAGCCCGGAGCGAGGCTGGGCGACTGCGTGCCCGCCGGGCGCGGCGTCTGGGCGAAGGCGCCGGGCGCGATGAGCGCGGCGCCGACGACGGCCGTCGTCCCCAAGAGAATCTTTCGCATTCTAGTCCTCCTCATGGCCGGCGAGCCGGCAGTTCCCACGGCCGCCCTGCCCCCCCGGACAAGGTGCGCCGCCGCTTTCCCTCCCGCGACAGGACGGAAGGACGGCGTCGTGGCCTGGGCGGACTATGTCCCCAGCCCGCCGCGCCGGGCAACCGCGCAGGCAGGGGCTTCGCGACTTACCTGAGACACTGTGGCGTCGCCGCCACAGGCCCCGTGGCGAGGCCGCCGATCGCCGCCACCCCCGCCGCCCGCCCCGGCACCCGCCGCAGCCGCGCCGCCGCCACCCCGCCAAGCGCCGCCGCCGGCGCCCCCGCCCGCCGCGCCGCCGCCTGCCAGCGCAGCGGCCCGAGCGCCAGCGCGCCGGGATGGCTCGCGGTCGGGAACAGAGGGGAGAGGAACACGAGGTCCGGCCGCAGCCGACGCGCCCGCGCCGCCCCGCGCGCCCCGCCATGCGCGGCGAGGCTGAGCGCGGCGAAGGGCGCCCCGGCCCGCCGCGCCGCCAGGAAGGGCAGCAGCCCCGCCGCGCCGCGGCGCTCGGGCAGGTGCAGCCCGGCCCGGAGGGCGAGCGCGGCGCGCCCCTCGCCCGCCACGAGCAGCACGAGCCCCCGCCGCCGCGCCAGCGACGCGAGGGCGCGCAGCACGGAGGGGGCGGCGCCGCGCGCCACCACGCCCGCCCCGCGCGGCAGCCGCGCCGCCGCCGCCAGCGGGTCCGGCAGGCGCTGCGGGTCGGAGAAGAGCCAGAGCGCCGGCAGCGGCCGCCCGCGCCGCAAGGCGGGGCGGAAGCGGCGCGCGCGGCCGCCGGGCAGGACGATCAGGCGCGTCCGCTCACCCACGCTTCGCCTTCTGCAGCACGAGGTCGCAGAAGGCCTCCGAGATGCGGCCGATGCGCGGCAGCAGGTATTCGAAGCCCTCGCGCGCCTCGGCGAACATCGCGCGCATCGAGGGGTTGGCCTCGAAGACCAGCAGCCGGTCCCCGGGCAGAAGCGCGGCGTCTATGCCGAAGAAGTCGAGGCCGAGGCGGTCCGTCATCTCCCCCACCGCGATCAGCCGCGCGAGGCCGAAGCGCTGCTGGAAGTTGTCGAGATAGTCCTGCTCGCGCGCCTGCTCCTCCGGGTGCTGCGCCATGTAGGCGCGGGAGTTGCGGTGGTGGATGTTCCAGTCGTCCGCCGCCGCCCAGTGCTCGGGCAGCACGCGCCCGCCGATGCAGAGCAGTCGCGTCTTGCGCCACACGCCGTCGGGGTCGCGGAACTCCACGTACTCGGTGACGAAAATCTCGGTCTGCGCCGGCAGCGCGGCGAGGCCCGCCGGATCGCGCAGCAGCGTCATGCCCTGCCCGGTATGCGTGCCGGCCGGGCGCGCGATGACGGGAAAGCCGAGCCCGGCCGCCGCCATCGCCTCGCGCACCGCCGCCGCGGTGTCCGCCGCCGCCGGCACGCGCAGCACCCGCGGCACGACGAGGCCCTCGATCCCCTCGAACAGCGCGGGCGCGAGGTCGCGCGCCGCCTGCCCGATGCGGCCGGGCGGGTTGATCACCGGCAGGCCGAGCCGCGCGACCGCCCGTTCCGCCAGCGCGAGGCTGCTTCGCATCCCGTCGGGCTCGGTGATGGCGTTGTAGATGACGTCGCAGCGCGGCAGGCGGTCGAGCAGGTCGGGATCCTGTTCCAGCGCGTCCACGAAGAGCTCCACCCGCGCGAAGCGCGCCGGGTCGAGATGCTCGACCGCGTTGTTGTGCCCCTCGGGCAGTTTCACGCCGCCCGGCGCGGGCGCGAAATGCCCCTCGCCCAGGGCCTGCAGCACCAGCACCGTCGCCTCGGCCGCGCCGCGGGCGGGGATGTGGACGAAGGGGCGCAGCCGCACCGCCTCGCGCGAATCCGCCCGCGCCGCCGCGAGGTCCCCGCGCGCGGCGGCGGCCACGGCGCTCGCCATGCGCGCGCGCTCGTCGGCCGGGGCGAGTGCGACGGCCCGCGCCGCCGCCGCGCTCGCCGCCTTGTCGTCGCCGAGCCAGGCCAGCAGCAGGGCGAGGTTCGCCTGCGCCTCGGCCAGCCCCGGCTCGGCGGCGATGGCGCTGCGGAAGGCGGTGATCGCCTCCTTCAACTGGCCGCGGGCGCGCAGCACGAGGCCGAGGCTGTTCCACGCCCCCGCCGCCTTCGGCTCCTGCGCGACCACCTGGCGCAGCGCGGCCTCGGCCTCCTCGGTGCGGCCGAGGCCGAGCAGCAGATCCCCCAGCCGGTGCCGCGCCAGGACCAGGGCCGGGTTGAGCGAGAGGGCGCGGCGCAGCGCCGCCTCGGCCTCCGCCGCCTGGCCGAGCTCGGCCAGCGCCCCGCCCAGATTGGCGTGCGCCTCGGCGAAGTCGGGACGGGCGGCGATCGCCTCCCGCCAGGCGACGACGGCGCCGAGGGCATCGCCCGCCTGGCTGCGGGCATTGCCGAGGGCGAGCAGCGCGCCCGGATGGCCGGGCCGGGCGGCGAGCGAGGCCTCGAGCGCGCGCTCGGCCTCCGCGAAGGCGCCGCGGCCGGTCAGCAGGATGCCGAGATTGAGCAGCAGGACCGCGTTCTGCGGCTCGCGCGCGAGGCCGCGGCGGAAACTGGCCTCCGCCTCCTCCGCCCGCCCGGCCATCATCTGCGCGTTGCCCAGGGCGGTGATCCAGGCGAGCGGCGCATCCTCCCGCGCGGCGGCGCGGCCGAGCGGGCGCAGGGCATCGGCGACCCGGCCGAGGCGCAGCAGCGCCATGCCGCCCATGTGCTGCACGGCGGGGTCGTCCGGGGCGGCGGCCAGGGCGGCGCGGGCGGCCGTCTCGGCCTCGGCCGGGCGGCCGGCGCGGAAGGCGGCATCGACGGCGCGCAGATGGTCGGCGGGCGTGTTCACCGGGCAGGGTCCTGGGTGTGGCGTGCGGCGGGGGGTGTAGAGCAGATCGGCCGGGACGGGAATCGGCGCCGGCGCGGCGGGGCGGTTCCAGCCCCGCGCGAGGTGATCTAGGGTCCGCCGCCATGGCCGACCTGCCCGACATCGCCGCCAACCTCGCCGCCATCCGCGCCCGCATCGCCGAGGCCTGCCGCCGCGCCGGCCGCGATGCCGCCGCGGTCACGCTCGTCGCCGTCTCCAAGACCCATCCGGCCGAGGCGGTGCTGGCCGCGCTCGCCGCCGGGCAGACGGTGTTCGGGGAGAACCGCGTGCAGGAGGCGGCGGCGAAGTTCCCGCCGCTGCGCGCCGCCCATCCGGCGCTGCGCCTGCACATCATCGGCGGGCTGCAGACCAACAAGGCGCGCGATGCGGTGCGCATCGCCGACGTGATCGAGACGATCGACCGCCCGCGGCTCGCCGCGGCCGTCGCCGATGCCATGGCGAAGGAGGGCCGCCGCCCCGACTGCCTCGTGCAGGTGAACACCGGCGACGAGGCGCAGAAGAACGGCGTGCCGCGCGCCGGGGCCGATGCCTTCATCCGCGCCGCGCGGGAGGAATACGGCCTGCCCGTCACCGGCCTGATGTGCATCCCGCCGGTGGACCAGGACCCGCGCCCGCATTTCGCCTATCTGCGCGCGCTCGCCGCCGCCCACGGCCTCGGCGTGCTGTCCATGGGCATGAGCGGGGATTTCGAGGCGGCGATCGCCGAGGGCGCCACGCATGTGCGGATCGGCACCGCGATCTTCGGGCACCGCCCCGCCGCTGCTTGACGCGCCCGCCGCGGCGCGGGATGCACGGCCCGGACCCGTCCAGCCAAGGCCTTCCATGACCCGCGTCTTCTCCGGCATCCAGCCCTCGGGCGTTCCCACCCTCGGCAACTACCTCGGCGCCATCCGCAACTGGGTGCCGCTGCAGGAGACGCACGAGGCGATCTACTGCGTGGTGGACCTGCACGCGATCACGGTGTGGCAGGACCCGAAGGAACTGACGCGCCAGACGCGGGAGATGGCCGCCGCGCTGATCGCCTGCGGCCTCGATCCGCGGCGCTGCATCCTGTTCGTGCAGTCGCATGTGCGCGCCCATGCGGAGCTCGCCTGGATCTTCAACTGCGTCGCGCGCATCGGCTGGCTGAACCGCATGACGCAGTTCAAGGACAAGGCCGGAAAGGACCGCGAGGCGGCCTCCGCCGGGCTCTACGTCTATCCGAACCTGATGGCCGCCGACATCCACGCCTACCACGCGACCAAGGTGCCGGTGGGCGAGGACCAGAAGCAGCACCTCGAACTGGCCAACGACATCGCGCAGAAGTTCAACCACGACTACGGCGTGGCGTTCTTCCCCACCATCGAGCCGCTGATCCAGGGTGTCGCCGCGCGCGTGATGAGCCTGCGCGACGGGACGAAGAAGATGTCCAAGTCCGACCCGTCGGACCAGTCGCGCATCAACCTCACGGACGATGCGGATACCATCGCGCTGAAGATCCGCCGCGCCAAGACCGACCCCGAGCCGCTGCCCGACCACCTCGCGGGCCTCGAAGGCCGGCCGGAGGCGCGCAACCTCGTCGGCATCCTCGCCGCCATCAACGGCACGCTGCCCGAGAACGTGCTGCGCGAGCATGGCGGGCAGGGCTTCGGCCAGTTCAAGAACACGCTGACCGAGGCGCTGGTCGCGCATCTGACGCCCATCGCGGCGGAGATGAAGCGGCTGCTCGACGACCCCTACGCCCTCGATGCCGCGCTGCACCTGGGCGCGGAGCGCGCGCGCGCGATCGCCGAGCCGATCGTGGCGAAGGCGCGCGAGATCGTGGGCTTCCTGCCGGCGCGCTGAGGCCTCATGCCAGCGCGCGGGGTTGGTGGGGCGGCCGCGCGCGGAACCAAGCCCTGACACCCTGCGGACGAAGGATCGACCCTTGTCCGCGGGGCATCAGGCGCCACCCGGCCACCACACGCGAAACGTCGTGCCCACGCCCTCCTCGCTCTCGATCGCGAGCGTGCCGCGGTGGCGGTTGACGATGTGCTTGACGATGGCGAGGCCGAGTCCCGTCCCGCCCGCGCTGCGCGCCCGCGCCTTGTCCACGCGGTAGAAGCGTTCGGTCAGGCGCGGGATGTGCTCGCGCGGCACGCCGGGCCCGTCATCGGCCACGCTCAGCAGCACGCCCGCCCGTCCGTCGCGCCCCGGCGCGGCGGCGACGGCGAGGCGCACCTCGCCCCCCTGCCGCCCGTGGCGGATCGCGTTGTCGAGCAGGTTGCGCACCACCTGCGCCACCTGGTCGGGATCGGCCGGCGCGGCGATCGCGCGCTCCGGCGCCTCGATCGCGAGGCGCACCTGCCGCGCGGCGAGGAGCGGCGCCATGGCCTCCGCCTCGGCGCGCGCGATCAGCGCGACATCGGCGCTGCCCGAAGGCGCCTGGTGCTCGGTCATCTCGATGCGCGAGAGGCCGAGCAGATCGTCGATCAGCCGCCGCATCCGGTCCGACTGCTCGGCCATGATGCCGAGGAAGCGCTGCTGCGCCGCCGGGTCGTCCGCCGCCGGGCCGCGCAGGGTCTCGATGAAGCCGATCAGCGAGGCGAGCGGCGTGCGCAGCTCATGGCTCGCATTGGCGACGAAATCGGCGCGCATGCGCTCGACCGCGCGTTCCCGCGTGCGGTCGGAGAGGATCACGAGCAACCGTCCGCCATCGGCCAGCGGCGGGTCGAGCGGGATCGCCTGCGCCACGAGGTCGCGCAGCACCGGCACCGGCAGCACGAGGTCCGCCGAGGCCGGCGCGCCCGTGGCGAGCGCGCGGTCCAGCGCCTCGGCCAGCGCCGGGTGGCGCAGCAGGGCGGCGGCATCGGGCGGCGGCGCGCCGGCCTCCCCCGGCGTGCCGAGCATCTCGCGCCCCGCGCGGTTGGCGCGCAGCACCGCCCTCTCGGCCGAGAGCACCAGCAGCGGGTCGGGCAGCGCCTCGATGATGGCGGCATCGGCGCGGCGCAGCCGCTCCACCAGCGCGCCGCGCTCGGCGAGGCTGCGCGCGAGCCGCGCCACCCCGTCCGCGACCTCCTGGACCGAGGGCAGCAGGAAGGTGCCGGAGAGGCTCGGCGCCTCGCCCCCCGCGGCGGCGGCGCGGATGCGCGCGGCGAGCCTCGCGAGGTTGCCGAGCCAGAGCCGCGCCACCAGCGCCGCGCCGGCCAGCGTCGCGAGCAGCGCGGCGAGGCCCGGCCGCGGCGCCAGCGCGCCGTTGGCCATCAGCAGCAGCAGCGCGGTGGCCGGCGCGGCGCCGACGACGAGGCTCGCGCGCAGCCAGGCCCCCGGGCGGGGGCCCTCGCCCGGCATGGCGGTTCAGGACCCGGCGGCGCCGGGGCGCGGGGCGGCTTCGAGCATGCGCGGCTCGCCGCCCTGCTCCACGGCGAAGAGGGCGAGGCCGCGCTGCACCACGCCGTCGGGCTGCAGGCGCAGCGGGCCGTCCACGCCGTCGAACACCTCCCCGGTGTTCGGGCCGGCCTGGCCGCGCGGGGTCAGCACCACGCGCGCGGCGACGCCGGCCGCGTCATAGGCCACGCCCGCGAGGCGCGGCGGGCGCTCCCCGAAGGCGCCCTCGTAGCGGGAAACGAAGCGGGCGCGGCTGCGCGGGTCCGGCGCGGCGAAGATGGCGCCGACCAGCGCCGGTTCCTGCCCCAGCCCGGCATCCTGCGCCCAGAGCGCATGGCCGAGGATGCGCGGCGCCGGCTCGCCGAGGCCCGCCGGGCCGAGTGCGGCGGCGATCTGGCGCGCCTGCGCCCCCGTGCTGCCGAGCATCACCGCATCCACCCCGCCGCCCGCGCGGGAGGCGAGTTCCTGCGCCACCGAGGCTGCCGAGGCCCGCTGGGCATGGAGCAGCACCACCGGCTCGGGCAGGCCCCAGCCGGCGGCCTCGGCGCGCATGGCGGCGGCGAGCGCGCGGCCGAAGGCGTCATCGGGGGCGAGCAGCGCGAAGCGTTGCGCCCCGCCCGCCATCGCCGCGCCCATCGCCCGGCGCACCTGCTGCGCCGGCGTCACCCCGAGGGTCCAGACCCCCGCCCCGGCCTGCGCGGCGTCGTTGGTGAAGGCGAGGATCGGAATGCGCGCCGCCCGCGCGGGGCCGGAGGCGGCGGAGGTCTCGGCCGCGGTCAGCGGGCCGACGATCACCCGCGCGCCCTCGGCGGCGGCGCGCCGGGCCGCCTGGGCGGCGCCCGAGGCGGTGCCGCCGGTGTCCATCGGCAGGAAATCCACGCTGCGGCTGCCGCGCTCGAACAGCGCCAGTTCGGCCGCCTGCTGCATCGCCGCCCCGAGCGGCGCCTGCGCGCCCGAAAGCGGCAGCAGCAGCGCGATGCGCGAGCGCGGCGGCTCCTGCAGCGGGGCGCGCGTGACCGGCGAGGCTTGCGGCCCGCAGGCCGCAAGGCCCACAAGGGCGCCGAGGGCAAGGACGGAGAAGCGGCGTGGGAGAGGAAGGCGGGGCGGAAGCGGCACGGTCCTCGGAACCTCCCGACGACCCGGCGGCGCGGCCGGGCCTGATGCTCGTGGCGACGCCGATCGGCAATCTCGGCGACCTCTCTGCGCGGGCGCTCGCGGCGCTCCGGGACGCCGACGCCGTGCTGTGCGAGGACAGCCGCGTGACCGGCGGCCTGCTCGCGCGCCACGGCATCGCGGCGACGATGATCCCCTTGCACGATCACAACGAGGCCGCGCAAGCCCCGAGGCTGGTCGGCCGCATGAAGGCGGGGGAGCGTTTCGCGCTCGTCTCGGATGCCGGGACGCCGCTGCTCAGCGACCCCGGCTACCGCCTGGTGCGGGAGGCGATCGCCGCGGGTGTCGCGGTCTCGGCCGTGCCGGGGCCGAACGCGGCGGTGACGGCGCTGGCGCTCTCGGGCCTGCCGCCGCACCCCTTCCTGTTCCTGGGCTTCCTGCCGGCCAAGGCGGGGCCGCGCGCGGCGGAGGTGGCACGGCTGCGGGCGGTGGAACGGGCGGGCCTTTCGGCGACGCTGGTGTTCCACGAGGCGCCGCACCGGCTGGCCGAGGCGCTGGCGGCGCTGGCCGAGGGCCTGGGGGCGGACCGCCCGGCGGCGGTGGCGCGCGAACTGACCAAGCGCTTCGAGGAGGTGCGGCGCGGCAGCCTCGGCGACCTCGCCGCGCATTACGCCACGCACGAGGCGCGCGGGGAGATCTGCATCGTCGTCGGGCCCGCCATGGCGGAGGCGGCTGGCGGGGAGGAACTCGATGCCCGGCTGCGCGCGGCGCTGGCGGCGGGGCTCAGCCTGCGCGACGCGGCGGCGAGCGTGGCGGAGGCGACCGGGGCGAGCAGGCGGGAGGTGTACCGGCGGGCGCTGGACATGGGCGGGGGCCGCGCCGAACCGGAGGACTGATCGCCGCGAGCCGGTGCGCGCTGGCGGCCCGCGAACCGCCCCGGCCATCGCCCGCGGCCCTGCACCGCCGGCGCGCGAGCTCAGAACAGGCCCAGGATGTCCACCACCACGCCGCCGGCGCCGAGCAGCACGAGCGAGGTGCCGACCATCGCGTAGGCATGGCCGGGATGAACCGGCAGCTGCGCGAGCAGCCCCGGCGGGACCGCCTGGCGCGCGATGCCGGGCGGCAGCGGGCGCCCGCGCGCCAATTGCCGCATCTGCCCCGGCGGCAGCGGCCGGGGCGACCAGCCCGGATTGGCGGCCTGCCAGCCCCGCGCGATGCCCTGGGCATCGGCACCGAGGCGCGGCGGTCCGCCGGCCGGCCCCGGCCGTTGCGCCGGCCCGCCCGGCTGGGGCTGGCCGCGGCCCTGGCCGCCGCCGGCGTTGCCGCGCCCCCCGGGCGGCCCGCCGCCCTGGCCGCGTGGCCGCTCCCCATCCGACCGCGACGGCTGGGCCTGGGCTGCCGCCGGCAGGAGGAACGCGATCCCGGCCAGAATGCGGCGTCTTGCCATCCTCACGGCGGAAGCGCCGCGGAGGCGCCGGCCGTGGTCAATCGCCGTCGGCACCCGATGCGGCCTGTTCGGACCGGGCGACCATCCGCCCCAGCGGCCGCCCGCCGAAGATGTGGACGTGGAAATGCGGCACTTCCTGGCCGCCGTCCCGGCCCATGTTCATCAGCACGCGGTAGCCGGGGCCTTCCAGCCCGAGGTCCTTCGCCACCTTCGCCACCGCGCGCCAGAAGCCCGCGATCTCCTCGGCGCTGGCGGTGGCCGCGAAATCGGCGACCGAGACGTAGCGCCCCTTCGGAATGACCAGCACATGCACCGGCGCCTGCGGGTTGATGTCGTGGAAGGCGAGGGCATGGGCGTCCTCGTGCACCTTCCTGGCGGGGATCTCGCCGCGCAGGATGCGGGCGAAGATGTTCGCGTCGTCGTATGGCGGCAGGCCGGTCACGGGCATGGCGGGGTTCCGGGCAAGGGGTGCGGATGCGCCGCGCACCATGCCATGTCCGTCCGGCGAGGGAAGGCGGGGAACCCCCGGTTGCACGGTCGGAAAACCTTACACCCGGGCGGCCGAGTTCATGCAATCAGCGACAAATCCCTGGAATCACTCGCGAATATTTCCGGCACGAACCATGCAGAGACTTGGTCTGGCGAGGCACAACCGCGCCACGCACACCCCAGCGTTCAAGGATCTTCGGCATGGGCTTTCAGCACATCATCAAGGCGGGATCGGCGGCGCTGCTCCTCACGATTGGCACCGCCGGCAGCGGCTCGGCCGCGCCGCTGACCTTCTTCGGCGAGGATCTCGGCCAGGGCGAGACTGTCCGCCTCGCCGCGACGCCGAACGCGGATGCGGCGCGCAACGCCTTCTTCGCGAACCTCGTCGGCGTCGGCACCGAGACCTTCGAGGGCTTCGCGGCGGGCACCGGCGCTCCGCTCGCGGTCAGCTTCGGCGCCGCGGGCACCGCGACCCTCGGTGGCAGCGGCAGCGTGGCCAGCGTGCCGACCGGCACCAACGGCGTCGGCCGCTACCCGATCTCCGGCGACAAGTACTGGGAGACGGGGCAGAACTTCACCATCACCTTCTCCGACCCGGTGGCGGCCTTCGGATTCTACGGCATCGACATCGGCGATTTCGGCGGCCAGGTGACGCTGACGCTGGCCGGGGGCGGGGCGCAGACCATCAACGTGCCGAACACCGTGAATGGCCGTGGCGGCGGGGTGCTCTATTTCGGCATCATCGAGACGCTGACCTTCACCGCCATCACCTTCGGCAACACCGCCGCGGGCACGGACTTCTTCGGCTTCGACGATTTCAGCATCGGCTCGCTGGAGCAGGTGCGGATCCCGGCGCCGGCCGCGCTCGGCCTGTTCGGCATCGCGCTCGCCGGCCTCGGCATGGCGATGCGCCGCCGCGCCGCCTGATCCGGCCGCGAGAGGACGGAAAGATCGCCCGGCCGTGCTCACGCGCGGCCGGGTTTCCTTTTGCGGCGGCCCGGCGCTGCGCGCCGGCGCGGGCTCGCCCTATGGCAGTTTTGTCGTCCCTGCCGCGCGGATGATGCCGCGCGGCCGCGCCGCCTTCTCGGCGATGCCCGAGATGCCCTGCCGGCGCGCCAGTTCGGCCCAGACCTCCTGCGGATGGATCCCGGCATCCACCCAGACCACCAGCAGGTGATAGAGCAGGTCCGCGCTCTCGAGCACGGTCGCGTCCCGGTTGCCGGTCGCGGCCTCGATGACGCACTCCACCGCCTCCTCGCCGAGCTTCTGCGCGACCTTGGCGGTGCCGCGGGCGAGCAGCCGCGCCGAATGGGAGTGCGCGACATCGCCCGAGAGCCGGCGGTCCTCCACCACCTGCCAGAGCCGGTCCAGGATGGCGGCATCCGCGCCGGCGACATCCGGCGCGAGGGGGGCGAGCACCCGCTTCTCCGCCTTGCGCAGCGGCTTCGGCAGCTTGCCTTTGGCCGGGCCGCCCGGCGGAGCGGCGGCGACGGGCAGCGGCAGCTTCACCTTCTTCGCCGCCTTCTTCTTCGGCCCGGCCTTGGCCGCCGCAGCCTTGGCCGCCGCCGGCTTCTTCTTCGCCGCCTTGCCCATCAGCCCCCCTCCATGCGGCGCCGCAGCCGCCGCACCGGCAGGCCGGCCGCGGCCAGCGCCGCCTTCGCCTCGGCGATGCGGAATGCGCCGTAATGGAACACCGAGGCGGCGAGCAGCCCGGTCGCGCCCGCCCGCGCCCCCTCGACGAAATGCTCCGGCGCGCCGACGCCGCCCGAGGCGACGATCGGCAGCCGCACCGCCGCGCGCACGGCCCGCGTCAGTGGCAGGTCGAAGCCCTGCCTGGTGCCGTCGCGGTCCATCGAGGTCAGCAGGATCTCGCCCGCGCCGAGGGCGGCGACGCGCCTTGCCCATTCGACGGCGTCGAGGCCGGTGCCGCGGCGGCCGCCATGGGTGAAGACCTCCCAGCCCTCGCCCGTCTCCTTCCTGCGCGCGTCGATGGCCACGACGATGGCCTGGCTGCCGAAGGCCTCGGCGCAGCGGCGCACCAGGTCGGGATCGGCCACCGCCGCGGAGTTGATGGACACCTTGTCCGCGCCGGCGAGCAGCAGCCGCCGCGCATCCTCGACGCTGCGCACGCCGCCGCCGACGGTGAGCGGGATGAACACCTCCGCCGCCGTGCGGGCGACGACATCGAGGATGGTGTCGCGGTTCTCGTGGGAGGCGGTGATGTCGAGGAAGGTCACCTCGTCCGCGCCCTCGGCGTCGTAGGTGCGGGCCTGCTCCACCGGATCCCCGGCGTCGCGCAGTTCGACGAAGTTTACGCCCTTGACGACGCGGCCGTCCTTCACGTCGAGGCAGGGGATGACACGGAGGGCGAGCAAGGGCGTGGATGACCTGTCCGATTGTCGGCAAACCGGCGCCCCGCCGGGCTTCGGCGCCTGCCGGGGATCGAGTGATGCGGATTGCGCCGCCGGTCAAGGGAAGGCGTGGCCCCTGCCGCCAATAAATCCGCCCCGCCCTCGCCGCAGCCCGGCGCGCGGCCGGTGTTGCCCGCCGATGCGGGCCATGCGACGGATCGGCGCATGAGCGGGGAAGCCATGGCGGATCGCAGCGACCCATCGCGGAAGCGGCAGCCTTCGCTCTGCCTGCTGACGATCTCCCACGCACCGGATGTCGAGCGCTTCGCCCTGCTGCGCCATTCGCTGGAACTTTTCGCCCCCGGCTTCGAGCATGTGGCGGTCGTGCACACCGAGGACCTGCCGCTCTTCTCGGCGCGCTTCGGCGGCAGCCCGCGCCTGAGGCTGCTGCCGACCGCGGCCGTGCTGCCCGCGAAGGTGGAGCGCCAGCGGCGCTTCTGGGGCGGCCGCCCCGGGCGCTGGCTGCGCCATCTCGAGTGGCGCATCCCGTCCCATGCCCGGCTCTATTCGGGCTGGAAGCTGCAGCAGATCGCCAAGATCGAGGCGGCCGCGGAGCTCAGCGCCGACGCGGTGATGTTCCTCGATTCCGACACCTTCCTGACCCATCCGCTGGTGCATGGGGATGTCTTCGACGGCGAGGGGCGGCTCCATCTGCGCGAATGCCCGGCGGAGACCTACGAGGATTTCGCCTTCGAGGTCGGGCGCCAGATCCTCTTCCGCGGCCGGCTGACCGACCGGGCGGAGGCCTTCAACTACATCCTCCCGACGCCGCGCTTCCTGACGCGGACGGCCGCCACTCTGCGGTCGGCGCTGCGCGAGATGCACAAGGACTGGGTCCAAACCTACTACCGCACGGATTTTCCGGCCGAGTACAACCTCCTTGGCCATGTCGCCCGGGCCATCGAGGGCTACGCCGGCTACGCGCCCGACCCGCGCAACAGGGACGACTGGGGCTACGACGTGAAGTTCCCGGAGCAGCTCGAGCCGGCCATCGCGCTGTGCGAGCAGGAGCAGGGCCGCCGGCAATTCTTCCTCGTGCAGTCGAACATGCGGATGCCGCCCGCCGATTACGTGCCACGGCTCCGGCGCATGATCGAGGCCTTGGCGCGGCGGCAGCCCGCCGCGGGCTGATACCCCGCGGACAAAGGATGGACCTTTGTCTGCAGGGTACCAGGATTTGCTTCCGCGCGCGGCCGCCCCACCAGCCCCGCGCGCCGTACCAGCGGGCGAAAGGTCAGACCTTTCGCCCGCTGATATGAGGCGCGCCGCGCCTACCCGGCCGCCGCCAGCGCCGCCTCCGGCGCGATCCGCCCGTCATAGAGCGCGCGGCCGATGATCGCGCCCTCGATGCCGGCCCGCGCCTCGCGCAGCGCCACGAGATCCGCCACGCCGGCCACGCCGCCGCTCGCGATCACCGGCAGGCGCACCGCCCGCGCCAGCGCCGCCGTCGCCTCGACATTCACGCCGCCCAGCATCCCGTCGCGCGCGATGTCGGTGTAGATCACCGCCGCCGCCCCGGAATCCTCGAAACGCTTCGCGAGGTCGGTGGCGCTGACATCGGAGGTCTCCGCCCAGCCCTCGGTGGCCACCATCCCCTCGCGCGCGTCGATGCCGAGCGCGACGCGCGCGGGAAATGCCCGGCAGGCCGCGCGCGCGAAATCGGGGTCCTTCACCGCCGCGCTGCCGAGGATGATGCGGCTGACCCCCGCCGCCAGCCACGCCTCCGCCACCGCCATGGAGCGGATGCCGCCGCCGAGCTGGATGCGCGCGCCCGGCACGGCGGCGAGGATGGCGCGCACCGCCTCGGCATTCGCCGGCCGGCCGGCGAAGGCGCCGTCGAGGTCCACCACATGCACCCAGGCGAAGCCCGCCGCGATGAAGGCCCGCGCCTGGGCGGCGGGGTCCTCGGCATAGACCGTCGCCTGGTCCATCTCCCCGCGCCGGAGGCGCACCACCTGGCCGCCCTTGAGGTCGATGGCGGGATAGAGCGTGAGGGTCATGGCGTCGGGTCCGTGGCGGCGCCGGGCCAGGCGCCGGCAGGGGCGGCCTTATAGCGCGGCAGGCCGCCGCGGGGATGGGGTTCCCGTGCCGGACCGTGCCGGCGGGACGAGCGCCGCGGATGCGGCCGCCTCGCCGCAGCGGCGCGGGCCGTCTCCGCATCGCGTGGGAGCGAAGCCCGGGCTCGCGAGGACAGGCGGCGCGCCCCGTCAGCCGGGCATGCGCGGAATGGCCTCCAGCACCTCGCCCACCGGCAGGACATCGGCGTACTTCACCGCCATGTCGTAGAGGTTCGCGAAATGCGGGCTCTCGTGCTTGTCGGCCACGCATTCCTCCGGGACGATCATGCGGAAGCCGCAGGACAGCCCGTCCACCACCGTCGCGCGCACGCAGCCCGAGGTGGAGCCGCCGGTCACCACCACCGTGTCCGTGCCGTGGAAGGTGAGCAGGGAGCGCAGATGCGTCTCGAAGAAGGCGCTCGCCATGCGCTTGTTGATCAGGATGTCGGATGGCGCGCGCTCCACCCGCGGGTCGAGGGCCGCCCGCGGCGAGCCCTCCTTGATGTTCTGCAGGCTGTCCGGCGTGTCCGAGCGCGTGCCCCAGACGCCGCAATCCTCGCCCGAGGGCAGGTAGGCCACATAGGTCCAGACCACCGGCCAGGACCGCGCGCGGAAGGCGCGGGCCAGCGCGTTCACATGCTCGATCTGGCGCGGGTCGGTCTCGTAGGCGGTGGCGTAGGTGCCGACCTGCGTGTAGGCGCATTGCAGGTCGATGTTCACGAGCGCCGCGCGCCGGCCGAAGCCGAAGCGACGGCGGGTTGAGGAGGCCTTCGCCTCCGCATAGAGCTGCCGCGCCGTCTTCCCGTCCTCGATCATCGCCCCATCCCGCGCCGCGCGGCGAAAGCGTTCCATGCCCGCGGCCCGATCACAAGGCGGGCTGGAACGGCGCGGGGCCCCTTCCCATCTGGCCGCGAAACCGAGCCGATGGGGGGCCTGTTGGAGACGACGCTGCTGATCCTGGGCGGGCTGGTGCTGCTCGCCCTGGGCGGGGAGGCGCTGGTGCGTGGGGCGGTGCAGATCGCCGAACGCCTCGGCATCTCGCCGCTGCTGATCGGGCTGACGCTGGTCGGCTTCGGCACCTCGACGCCGGAACTGGTGACGAGCGTGCAGGCCTCCCTCGCGGGCTCGCCGGGCATCGCGGTCGGCAACGTGGTCGGGTCCAACATCGCGAATGTGCTGCTGATCCTCGGCGCGGCGGCGCTGATCCATCCGGTCCGCGTGACCTCCGCCGCGCTGGCGCGCGACGGCGTGATCGGCGCGGCGGCGGCCGCGGCGCTGGTCGCGGCCGGGCTGCTGTGGTCGCTCGACCGGATGGTGGGCGCGGCCTTCCTGGCCGGACTCGTCGCCTATCTCGGCTTCGCCTGGTGGCAGGAATCGCGCGGCACGGCGGACCACACGGCCGCCTTCGACAAGGGTGTGGCCTTCGAGGAGGCGCATCCCGACCGGCTGCGCGCCGCCCCGGCCTCGGCGGCGGGCGGCCTCGCGCTCTCCCTCGCGCTGCTGCTGGGCGGGCTTGCGCTGGTCGTGCTCGGCGGGCGGCTGCTCGTGGATGGCGCGGTGGCCCTTGCGCGCGCCTTCGCGGTGGAGGAGGCGCTGATCGGCCTGACCATCGTCGCGGTCGGCACCTCGCTGCCCGAGCTCGTCACCTCGGCCATCGCGGCCATGCGCCGGCAGGCGGATGTGGCGATCGGCAACGTGCTCGGCTCGAACATCTACAATGTGCTCGGCATCGCCGGCGCAACGGGCATGATCGCCCCGACCGCGATCCCCGCCGGGATCGCGGGCTTCGACGCGCCGCTGATGCTCGCCGTCTCGCTGTTGCTGCTGGTGGTCGCGCGCACCGGATGGCGCATCGGCCGGCGGGAGGGCGGCCTGCTGCTCGGCCTCTATGCGGCCTATCTTTGGTGGATGTGGCCCGCCTGAGGCCGGGCGGCGGCGTTCAGCAGGCGCCGTCCATCAGCGCGCCCGTGCTGCGCCCGCGGCCGGGTTCCAGCGTCTTGTAGTAGAAGCGCCCGGCCACGGTCTGCCCCTTCACCCGCGCATAGAAGGGGTGGGTGCCCCAATGCACGTAGCCGAGGCTCTCGAACAGCGCGATGGCGGTGCGCTGCGTCTCGCGCACGTCGAGGTTCAGCACCCGGTGGCCGAGCGCGGCGGCGCGTTCCTCGACCCGCTGCACGAGCATCCGCGCGAGCCCCACGCCGCGGGCATAGGGCGCGATGTAGGCATGGGTCAGCGTCGCGCTGAAGGCCTGCGCCTCGTTGTTGCGGGGCGGGCGGACGAGCTGCGCCGAACCGACCGGATGGCCGTCGAGGCGGGCGACGAACAATTCCCGCTCGGGCACCAGCAGCGCGCCGCGGAAATGCCGCACCAGCGCCGCGCGCCCCTGCGGCTCGACCCAGCCGAAGCCGCCGCCCTCGATGATGGCGGCGTCCGTCGCCTCGGCCAGTTCGGCGAGGTCGGCCTCCGAGAGGTGCTCGACGCGCTCGACAGCCAGCGCGCGGGCGGATTGCAGGGCCGCGGAAGCGTTCAAGGTTCCCACCTGAGGAAGTTGGCGAGCATCAGCAGCCCCACCGGGCCGCTCTTTTCCACATGGAACTGCAGCCCGGCAAGGTTGCCGCGCGCGATGATGGCGGTCACGGGGCCGCCATAGTCGGTGGTGGCGATCACGTCCTCGGGATCGTCGGCCTCGAAGGCGAAGGAGTGGACGAAATAGACCTGGTCGCCGGGCTTCACCCCGTCGAGCACGGGGTGGAAGTTCTCCTCGAAGGAGAGGGCGTTCCAGCCCATCTGCGGCAGCGGCAGCGGCGTGCCGTCCGGGCCGCGCGGGTCCATCGGCGCCACCACGCCCGGGATCCAGCCGAGGCCCGGCGTCTCCCCGTGCTCGAGGCCCTTCGTGCCCATCAACTGCATGCCGACGCAGATGCCGAGGAAGGGCACGCCCATGCCGCGCACCCGTTCCTCGAGCGCCTCCACCACGCCGGGCAGGGCATCGAGGCCGCGGCGGCAGGCCGCGAAGGCACCCTGGCCGGGCAGCACGATGCGGTCGGCGAGGCGCAGGTCGGACGCGGCGGTGACGACCTTGACCTCGGCCGCGATGTCGTTGTCCTCCGCCGCCTTCTCGAAGGCGCGGACCACCGAGGCGAGGTTGCCCGAGCCCGGATCCACCACCGCGACGCGCTGCGCCATCCCCCCCCTCCTCCCCGCCTCAGGCCGCGAGCCGCGCGAGATCCGGCCGGGCGCTGGCCAGGGTGAGGAAGGCGGCATCCTCGTTCCGCCCCATCACCACGCCTTCCGTTCGCCAGCCACGCAGGCCTAGCCACCAGGATTGCAGCGCCCGCGCCTCGAAGCCGATGAAGAGCTGCAGGCCGAGCAGCAGCGGCGCCGCCGCGGCGGGCGGCAGCAGCGCGCCGAGCGCCACCGTGGCGGCGAGCGCCAGCGCCGCCAGCGCGAAGAGCCGGTTCGCCGCGAACCAGAGCACCGGCGCGAGGAAGGCGCCGAAGGCGAAGCCGTCGCGGACCAGCAAGGTGCGCGGCGGACGGTTCCGGTCGGGCGGTCGGACATGCACCGTCCAGACGCGCATCCTCAAGCCTCCAGCACCCCCTTCGTCGAGGGGATCGCCCCGCCGGCCCGCGGATCGGGCTCGACGGCCTGCCGGAGCGCGCGTGCGGCGGCCTTGAAGCAGGCCTCGGCGACATGGTGCGCGTTGGTGCCCGCCTTCAAGGTCATGTGCAGGGTGATGCCGGCATTGAAGGCCAGTGCCCGGAAGAACTCCTCGAACAGCTCGGTGTCCATCTCCCCCACCTTGTCGCGGGCGAAGGGGACGGACCAGGCGAGGAAGGGCCGGCCCGAGAGGTCCACCGCGCATTCGGCCAGCGCCTCGTCCATCGGCAGCAGGGCGGCGCCGTAGCGGCGGATGCCGCGCTTCTCCCCCAGCGCCTTGCGCAGCGCCTGGCCGAGCACGATGCCGACATCCTCGGCGGTGTGGTGGAAGTCGATGTGCAGGTCGCCGCGGGCGGCGATCTGCATGTCGATCATCGAATGGCGCGCGAGCGCGGTCAGCATGTGGTCGAGGAAGCCGATGCCGGTCGCGACCTCGGCCCGGCCGGTGCCGTCGAGGTCGAGGGCGACGCGGATCTCGGTCTCGGCGGTGCTGCGGGCGATCTCGGCGCGGCGCGGCGGGGCGAAGGAACCTTGCATGTCCGTTACCTACGCCCCCCGGCCGGGGTGCCGCAACGGCCCCGAGGGGCCCCGTTGAGTCCGGCCGCCCGCTCGCCCACATTCGGGGCACCATGAACTCCCCACAACACGATCCCCTCGGGTGGCACGGCACCACCATCCTCTGCGTGCGCAAGGGCGGGCGCGTCGCCATGGCGGGCGACGGCCAGGTCTCGCTCGGCCAGACGGTGGTCAAGGGCAATGCCCGCAAGGTCCGCCGCATCGCCGGCGGCCGCGTGCTGGCGGGCTTCGCCGGCGCGACCGCGGATGCCTTCACCCTGCTCGAAAGGCTCGAGGCCAAGCTCGAGCGCTTCCCCGACCAGCTCGAACGCGCCTGCGTCGATCTCGCCAAGGACTGGCGCACCGACCGCTACCTGCGCCGGCTGGAGGCCCTGCTGGCGGTGGCGGATGCGAAGCGCTCCCTGCTCGTGACCGGCCAGGGCGACGTGCTGGAGCCCGAGGACGCGATCATCGGCATCGGCTCGGGCGGCAACTACGCGCTCGCGGCCGCGCGCGCCCTGCTGCCGGTGGAAGGCGTGGACGCCGAGGAGATCTGCCGCCGCGCAATGCGGATCGCCGCCGACATCTGCGTCTATACCAACGGCAACATCGTGCTGGAGACGATCGAGGCATGAGCGAGGCGATCAATCTGAGCCCCCGCGAGATCGTCTCCGAGCTCGACCGCCACATCGTCGGCCAGCAGGACGCCAAGCGCGCGGTGGCGATCGCGCTGCGCAACCGCTGGCGCCGCCAGCAGCTCCCCGAAGGGCTGCGCGAGGAGGTGGTGCCCAAGAACATCCTGATGATCGGGCCCACCGGCGTGGGCAAGACCGAGATCGCGCGGCGGCTGGCGAAGCTCGCGAACGCGCCCTTCCTCAAGGTCGAGGCGACGAAGTTCACCGAGGTCGGCTATGTCGGCCGCGACGTGGACAGCATCGTGCGCGACCTCGTGGAGGCGGCGATCACCATGGGCCGCGAGCAGGCGCGCCGCGGCGTGCAGGCCAAGGCCGAGCTCGCCGCCGAGGAGAGGCTGCTCAACGCCCTGGTGGGCGAGGGCGCCTCGGGCGAGACGCGCATGAAGTTCCGCCGCCTGCTGCGCGAGGGCCAGCTCGAGACGCGCGAGGTCGAGGTGCAGGTGACCGATGCCGGGGCGGGCATGCCGCTCGGCATGATCGACCTGCCCGGCGCCCAGGGCATCCAGATGCAGAACATGCAGGAGATGCTGGGCAGGATGTTCGGCGGCCGCCAGAAGCCGCGCAAGATGACGGTGGCCGAGGCCCGCACCGTGCTGACGCGCGAGGAGGCGGACAAGCTGCTCGACCAGGACGCGCTGGTGCGCGACGCGGTGGCGAATGCCGAGAACAACGGCATCGTCTTCCTCGACGAGATCGACAAGGTCTGCGCCCGCACCTCCGAATCCGGCTTCCGCGGCGGCGACGTGAGCCGCGAGGGCGTGCAGCGCGACCTGCTGCCGCTGATCGAGGGCACCACCGTCACCACCAAGCACGGCCCGGTGAAGACCGACCACATCCTGTTCATCGCCTCCGGCGCCTTCCACCTCGCGAAGCCGTCCGACCTGCTGCCCGAGCTGCAGGGCCGGCTGCCGATCCGCGTCGAGCTCTCGGCGCTCACGCGCGAGGATTTCCGCCGCATCCTGACCGAGCCGGAACACTCCCTGCTCAAGCAGTACACGGCGCTGCTCGGGACCGAGGGGGTGAACCTCGACTTCGCCGAGGATGCGGTGGAGGCGCTCGCCGACCTCGCCGCCGAGATCAACGCGACGGTGGAGAACATCGGCGCGCGGCGCCTCGCCACCGTGCTCGAGCGGCTGCTCGAGGACATCTCCTTCACCGCCTCGGATAGGGCTGGCGAGACCATCCGGGTGGACGCCGCGCTGGTGCGGGAGCGGGTCGCGCCGCTGGCCGGCAGCGCGGACCTCTCGCGCTTCATCCTCTAGCGGGGCCGGCGGCGATGAGCCTCGCCACCACCGCCGGCCCGCTCGCGCCGCGCGACCAGCGCGACCTCCTCGCCGCCTACGAGGCGCTGGAGAACCCCTCCCTCGCCGCGCGCCTCGCCGCGCTGGCCGGGCTGCCGGTCGAGGCGCTGCGCGCGCGCCTGCCCGCGGCGCTCCAGGGCAGCGTGGACGGCGCGGTGCGCGCGGCGCTGACGCTCGCCATGTCGGCCGCGCTGCGCTCGGGCCCGGCGGTGACGCCGCTGCCCGTGCCTTCGGGCTGGTTCCATCGCGGCCTCGCCTTCGCCTCCGGCGCCATGGGCGGGGCCTTCGGCCTGCCCGGCACGCTGATGGAACTGCCGGTCTCGACCACCATCCTGCTGCGCCAGATCGCCGCCGTCGCGGCGGAGGAGGGCGAGGATCTCGGCGCGCCCGAGGCGGCCGCCGAATGCCTGAAGGTGTTCGCCCTCGGCGGCAGCTCGCCGGCCGACGACGCGGCGGAGAGCGGGTATTTCGCCGTCCGCCTCGCGCTGGCCGAGGCGCTGAAGGGGGCGGTGGGCCGCACGGTCCTGCCCGGCTTCGTCGCCGCCGTCGCCTCTCGCTTCGTGGGGCCGGTCGGACTCAAGGTCACGGCGCAGGCTGCGCCGGTGCTGGGCGCGGCGGCGGGGGCGGCGGTGAACCTCGCCTTCCTCCAGCATTTCCGCAGCGTCGGGCGCGGCCATTTCGTGCTGCGCCGGCTGGAGCGCGCCTACGGCCCCGCGCGCATCCGCGCCGCCTGGGCGGAGGTCGAGGCCGGCCGCGACGCCCCCTTCCTGCCGCGCGGGCGCTGACGCCCCGGATTGACGCCGCCGCCCCGCCGCGCGAAGCGGAAGCCATGACCGACGCCCCCGCCCCCTTCGACCCCGCCGCCGCCGGCTGGAAGATCCTGCATTGGCACGAGGAAGGCTTCCCGAGCCTCGTCGGCCCCTTCTGGTCGAAGCGGGAGGGCGATGGCTGGGTCTATGGCCTGCTCGCCGAGCCGCGCCACGGCAACGCGCATGGCATCATCCATGGCGGGATGCTGGTGACCTTCCTCGACCAGATCCTCGGCGTCACCTGCTGGGCGGCGGCCGGCAAGGCGCCTGTCGTGACCATCCAGCTCAACACGCATTTCGTCTCGGGCGCCAAGGCGGGGGAATTCATCGAGGCCCGGGCCGAGGCTGTGCGCGCCACGCGCTCGGTCGTCTTCGTGCGCGGCCAGCTCACCGTGGGCAGCCGCATCGTCGCCACCGCCGACGGCGTCTGGAAGCGTCTGGGCGCGCCCTGAGGGCTTCGCTACCCTGCCGCGCAGGACAAGGCAGGGGAAGGAAGCGCCATGCGCAGCGCCGTCATCGTCTCGACCGCCCGCACGCCGATCGGCCGCGCCTATCGCGGCGCCTTCAACGATACCAACGCCCAGACGCTGGGCGGCCACGCGGTGCGCGCGGCGGTGGAGCGCGCCCGCCTCGACCCCGCCGAGGTCGAGGACGTGATCATGGGCGCGGCACTCCAGCAGGGCTGCCAGGGGTCCAATGTCGGCCGCCAGGTCGCGCTGGCCGCCGGGCTGCCGGACACGGTGCCGGGCATGTCGCTCGACCGGCAGTGTTCCTCGGGGCTGATGGCGATCGCCACCGCGGCGAAGCAGATCATGCATGACGGGATGCAGGTCGCCGTCGGCGGCGGGCTCGAATCCATCTCGCTGGTGCAGAACGAGAAGGCCAACTGGTTCCGCCGCGCCGATCCCGCGCTGATGCAGCGCGTGCCGCAGCTCTACATGTCCATGCTGGAGACGGCCGAGATCGTCGCCGACCGCTACGGCATCAGCCGCGAGGCGCAGGACGAATACGCGCTGTCGAGCCAGCAGCGCACCGCTGCCGCCCAGGCGCGCGGCGCCTTCGACGAGGAGATCGTGCCGCTGCCCTCGGTGATGAAGCTGGTCAACCGCGAGACCGGCGAGACGAAGGACGTGCCCACCACGCTGACGAAGGACGAGGGCAACCGCGCCGACACCACGCTCGAGGGGCTGCAGTCGCTCAAGCCCGTGTTCAAGGACGGGATGGTGGTGAAGGAGGGGCGCTTCATCACCGCCGGCAATGCGAGCCAGCTCTCCGACGGCGCCTCGGCCTGCGTGCTGATGGAGGAGGCCGAGGCCTCGCGCCGCGGGCTGCATCCGCTCGGCATCTACCGCGGCATGGCGGTCGCCGGCTGCGACCCGGGGGAGATGGGCATCGGCCCGGTCTTCGCCGTGCCGAAGCTGCTCAGGCAGCACGGGCTGAAGATGGACGACATCGGCCTGTGGGAGCTGAACGAGGCCTTCGCCTGCCAGGTGATCTACTGCCGCGACCGTCTCGGCATTCCGATGGAGCGGCTGAACGTGAACGGCGGCGCCATCGCGATCGGCCACCCCTACGGCATGTCGGGCGCGCGCATGGCCGGGCATGCGCTGATCGAGGGCCGCCGCCGTGGCGCGCGGTTCGTGGTGGTGACGATGTGCGTCGGCGGCGGCCAGGGCGCCGCCGGGCTGTTCGAGGTGGCGTGATGGCGGAGGAGGGGCGCGCCCATCCTCCGCCGCGCATCAGGGCCGCAGGTAGCCCAGCACGACCTCGACCACGTGCCTCTCCCGCGCCTCCAGCGCCGCCTCGGTGCCGAGATCCTCGCCGAAGATGGTCGAGAGCGTGTGCCGGTTCGCCACCCAGAAATGCCCGAGCGCGAGCATGGTGACGTAGAGCTGCAGCGGGTCCACGTCCCGGCGGAACACGCCCTCGGCCGCGCCGCGGTCGAGCACGGCGCGCAGGCTGTCCACCAGCGGCGAGTAGAGCGCCGGCACCGCCGCGCTGCGCCTGAGATAGGCGGCGCGGTGGATGTTCTCCTGGTTCAGCAGGGCGACGAATTCGGGATGCGCGGCGGTGTAGCGCAGGTTGAAGCGCACGAGGCGCGCCATCGCCTCCGGCGGGGGCAGGTGCTCGACCTCGAGCGCGCGCTCCTCCGCCCGCTTGGCGGCATAGGCGCGCTCCAGCACCGTCAGCCAAAGTTCTTCCTTCGAGCCGAAATGTGCGTAGAGCATCCGCTTGTTGGCGCCCGAGCGCGCGGCGATCTCGTCCACCCGCGCGCCCGCGAGCCCGTTCGCCGCGAACTCCGCGAGCGCCGCGTCCAGGATGCGCTGGCGCGTGGCCTGCGCGCGGACCGAGAGCGGGCGCGGGCCGTCCATCAGAACCGGCCGTCGCGCACTTCGAACTTCGTCGCCTTGCCGAGCGAGCGCCCGCCACCCGCCACCCAGCCCGCCACCCAGTCGAGCATGCGCGCGAGCGGCACCGAGGGGTAGCCGAACAGCGCGAAGGCGCGCGCCGCGTTGGAAAGCAGCGCGTCGGGCGCCTCCTCCCCCGCGAAGGCGGCCTCGCGCCCCAGGCGGCGGGCGAATTCGCGCGCCACCCAGCGGACGGAGACGGTCTCCGGCCCCGTCACGTTCAGGATGGGGCAGGAGGCGTCGGCATGGCGCAGCGCGCGCAGCGTCCAGGCATTGGCGTCGCCCTGCCAGATCACGTTGGCATGGCCCATGGCGAGCGGCACCGGCGTGCCGTGCAGCACCTTCGTCGCGATGTCGTGCAGCACGCCGTAGCGCAGGTCGATCGCGTAGTTCAGACGGATGCCGAAGCAGGCCGTGCCGCGCGTGGCCGCCGCGTGCTGGAACACGCGCTCGCGCCCCAGGCAGGAGGCGGCGTAGTCGCCCACCGGTGCGGGCGCGACATCCTCGGTCGCGCCGCCCGAGATCACGGGCACCAGCGGCAGCACATTGCCGGTCGAGAAGAAGACGATGCGCGAGGCGGCGTAGCGCTCGGCCACCATCGCCGGCAGCAGCACGTTCATCGCCCAGGTCAGCGCCTCGTTGCCGGTCGAGCCGAACTTGCGCGCGGCCATGAAGACCACGTTCGGCGCGTCGGGCAGGGCGGCGAGCGCGGCGCGGTCCGTCAGGTCGGCGGCGATGGTCTCCACGCCCCAGGATTCCATGCGCGCGCGCAGCCCTTCCTCGGACCAGCGGGCGACCGCGATGACGCGGCGGGCGGGGTCGGCGCGCCTGGCCTGGCGACACAGCGTCGGGCCCATCTTGCCGGCCGCGCCGAGCACCAGGATGTCCCCCGGCACGGCGGCGAGGTCGGCCTCAAGCGCGGGGTCGGGGCGGGAGAGCGCCTCCTCGAGCGTCTCCTCGTCGGCGATGGTGTCGGGCCAGGGCTGCACGGCGGGTCTCTCCTGCGCGCATCCTCGCGCCGGCGCCGCAGCCTGTCCATCGGGCCGGGATCAGGCGAGGAAGCCCCCGGGTGCGGCGCGCGCGAGTTCGACACCCTCGAGCGTGGCGCGGGTGACGAGGCAGTCATGGACCACCGCGCCGCCGGCATGGCGCAGCAGGCGCACCCGGTCCCCCGGCCGCAACCCGGGAACGCCGCCGACGACCGCGTGGCTGGCCGAGAGCATCCGCAGCACGCCCTCGCGCCGCTGCCAACCGATCAGCACGGCGCAGGGCTCGTCATGGGCGTAGAGCGGCGCCGGCTCCGGCGCCGATGCCGGGGTGGAGAGGCCGGTCCTGTCCGGCCGCAGCGCCGCCTCGGCGGGCATGTTCGTCATGGTGGGGCCTCCTGCCGCCGCGATGCGCGCCTGGCGCGCGGACGGGACGATAGGGGGCGGGCGTTAACGCGGGGTTGCGGCGGGGCGCGGTCAATCGGCCCCGGCGGCCGCGACGGTGACGATGCGCGGCAGCAGGAGGAAGACCTCCGCCTCGTCGCGCATCCGGCCCGCCCGCTCGCCGGCCTCGGGGCCCCATCCCTGGAAGAAGTCCGTGCGCGCGGGGCCGCGGATCGCCCCGCCGGTGTCCTGCGCCACCACCAGACGCCCGGCGGGCGGTGCGTCGCGCCGCGCCATCGGGTCGCGCACCATCACCCACATCGGCGCGCCGAGCGGGATGAAGCCGCGGTCCACCGCCACGCTGCGCTGCGGCGTCAGCGGCACGCCCATGGCGCCGATCGGGCCCTGGTCCGGGTCCAGCCCCTCGACGCGGCGGAAGAACACGAAGGAAGGGTTGTGGCGCATCAACTCGGTGGCGCGCTCATGCCCCGCGGCGGCGAGCCAGGCGCGGATCGCCTGCATGGACATCTGCTCGCGCGGGATCTCGCCGCGCTCGATCAGCACGCGCCCGATCGGCACATAGGGCCGCCCGTTCTGCCCGGCATAGCCGATCCGCAGCACCTCCCCGTCCGGCAGCACCACGCGGCCGGAGCCCTGGATGTGCAGGAAGAAGGCATCCGCCGGATCGTCCACCCAGACGAGTTCGAGCCCGCGCTCGGCCAGCGCGCCGGATTCGATCGCTGCGCGGTCGTGGAAGGGCTCGAGCCGCCCCTCCACCATCATGCCGAAGCGCCGGCGCAGCGGATTGCCGTTCACCGGCACCTCCATCAGCTCCGGCGGGCGGGCGAAGAGCGGGGTGCGATAGACCTCGTCCGCGGTGACCGAGCCGCGCAGGATCGGCTCGTAATAGCCGGTCATGATGCCGGGGCCGGCGGCGAAGGGCTCGAAATGCTGCTCGATGAAGGCACGCACCGCGGCGTCGCGCGCGGCCCGCCATTCGGCCATGCGGCGCTCATGCGCGCGGCCGGTCCCGGGGCGCGGGGGGCGCGGCAGGGCGCGTTCCAGCACGCGCAGCTCGGCGCAGAGGCCTGACCAGGCGGCCGCCGTCCCGGCCCGCAGCGCGGCCTCCTGCTGCCCGCCGAGCGGCGTCTCCGGGCGCATCGTCCGGAGCGCGGCGCAGCTTGCCTGCAGCGCGGGCAGCGCCTCGGCTTGGCGGTCGGCGGTCCAGCCGGGGAGGTCGGCGAAGGGCACCGCGCGCAGCAGCGGCGGCGCGGGGGGCGTGGCCTCCTGCGGCGCGGCCTCGGCCTCGGGCGGGGGGCCGCCATGCTGCGCCGCGGCGGGTGCGGCGAGCACGGCGCCGAGCAGGACCAGCGCGGCGACGAGGGTGCGGCCCCGCGCCGCCCGGGCCCGGGAAGGCCGCGCGGCCCGCCCGGCGGCAAGCCGCCGGCGCCGCGGGCGCGCACGGGGGCGCAAGCGGCAGGTCGGTCCTTTCGCCATGGGGATGACCTTACCCCGGCCCGGCCGGCGCCGCGAACCCCCCTGGGGGCTGGAAGGAGGGCCGCGGGCGCCCCGGTCCTGGGCTCAGGCGGACCGGGTTCCCACCAGCTTCCAGGTGGGATCGGACGAGCGAAGATCGCGCTGGAAGGTCCAGACGTCGGTGATCTCGGTCACCGCCTCCGCGCCCGCGCTGATCGAGCCGTCGCGCGCCGTCGTCACGTTCACCTGGTCGGAGACGATGCGCACCGTGATGTCGGCGATGCTGCCGCGCAGCTCGGCCGCCTCGATCGCCATGTCCTGGATGGCGCGGATCTCGGTGCGCTGCGTCTCGCCCGCCTGCTCGCGCGCGGTGATGGCGCCCTCGAAGCCGGCATAGGCGTCGTCGGAGAGGAGGTTGCGCAGCGTCTCGCGGTCGCCGGCGGCGAACGCCTCGACGATCATGCGGAAGGCGCCCTCCGCGCCGGCCAGGAAGGCGGCCGGGTCGAAGGCGGGGTCGATCTCGCGCATGCGGGAGAGGCCCTGGCCCGCGGCGCTGCGCGGGTCGGGCAGGCCGCGCGCGGCGGCGGGCTGGGGCGGGGGCAGCGCCTCCGGCCCGGGCAGCGGCGACTGGCCGATGCCGGGCGCGGCCTCGCCCTGCGGCGGCCGCTCGAAGCCGGTGCGGCGGCCGAGCACGCTGCGCAGGCGCAGGACCAGGAAGGCCGCGACCATCGCGAACAGGATCAGGTCTATCGGCAGGCCGCCACTCATGTCGCTCTCCTCACCGCCTTCACTTAGGCGCGTCGGGGGCCCGCCGCAACCGAAGACGGCCGCCTTGCCGGCCGCGCGCCCCACCGCTACGCCCCGGCCGGGCCCGCAACGGGAGACGCGCCGCATGATCCTGCTCCGCCACGGACAGAGCGAGTTCAACCTGCTCTTCACCCAGACGCGGCGCGACCCCGGCATCGCGGACCCGGTGCTGACGCCGCTCGGCCACCGGCAGGCCGAGGCCGCGGCCGAGGCGCTGGCGGCCGAGCCGATCCGCCGCATCCTCGTCTCCCCCTATCGCCGGGCGATCCAGACGGCGCTGCCGGTGGCGCGGCGGCTCGGGCTGCCCTTGAGCGTGACGCCGCTGGTGCGCGAGCGCTACGCCTTCACCTGCGACATCGGCAGCCCGCGCACCGAACTGGCCATGGCCTTCCCCGGCCTCGCCCTCGACCATCTGGAGGAGGTGTGGTGGCCGCCGCAGGAGGAGCCGGCGGACCAGGTCGAGGCCCGCGCCCGCCTCTTCCGCGCCGAGATGGCCGCGCTCGAGGACTGGGCGCACACGCTGGTCGTCTCCCACTGGGGCTTCATCATGGCCCTGACCGGGCAGAGCGTGACCAACGGGCAGATGCTGCGCGTGGACCCGAGGGCGCCGGCGCCGCAGGAGGTCTCGTGGAAGCACCCGTGAGGGGCGGGCAGCCGCGCCCCGCACCTCAGCCCCAGGGGTTGCGCCGCTTCGCGCCGCCCCAGGGGCCGGGCGCCATCGCCGCCGGGCGCATCGCGCCCTGGCCCATCCGGGCCGCGAGCTGCTGCAGCGCCGCGATGCGGTTCTCGGTGCGCGGATGGGTCGAGAACAGGTTGTCCATCCGCGCGCCCGAGAGCGGGTTGACGATGAACATGTGCGCCGTGGCCGGGTTGGCCTCGGCATTGTAGTTCTGGATGCGGTGGACGTAGCTCTCGAGCCGCGCGAGGCCGGAGGCGAGGCCGAGCGGATTGCCGGTGAGCTCCGCCGCCACCCGGTCCGCCTCGTATTCGCGCGAGCGGCTGATCGCCATCTGCACCACGGCGGCGGCGAGCGGGGCGAGGATCAGCATCAGGATCATCGCGATCGGGCCGAAGGGGCTCTGGTTGCGGTCGCGCTGCGCGCCGCCGAACAGCATGCCGAAATTGGCGAGCATCGAGATCGCGCCGGCGATGGTCGCCGTCACGGTCATGATCAGCGTGTCGCGGTTCTTGATGTGCGCCAGCTCGTGGGCGATCACGCCCTCGACCTCCTCCTCCGTCATCAGGTCGAGCAGCCCGGTGTTGACCGCCACCGCCGCATTGGCCGGGTTGCGGCCGGTGGCGAAGGCATTGGGCTGGTCCTCGTGGATGACATAGAGCGCGGGCATGGGCAGCCCGGCGCGCTGCGCGAGCCTCGCGGTCATCTGGTAGAGGCGCGGCGCGTCATGCGGCCCGATCGGCTGCGCGTTGTGCATGCGCAGCACCATCCGGTCGCTGTTCCACCAGGCGAAGAGGTTCATGCCGCCGGCGAACAGCAGCGCCAGGATCATGCCCTGCTCGCCCGCGATGGCGAAGCCGATGGCGCCAAACAGCGCGGTCAGCGCCGCCAGCAGCACGACTGTCTTGAGGTAGCCGCCCATGTCCGATTCCCTGCTGCGAACCCTCAACGGAGAGCCTAGATGTTGGTTGCCATGAGCGACACGCCAAACCCGCCCGCCCCCGACGCGCCCGCCGCGGATGCCGCGCCCGCGCCGCAGCCGCCGCCCCGCCCCGCCGCGCCAAGGCTGCCCAAGGAGATCGGCGGCCCCGCCGGCCCCGAGCCTACGCGCTTCGGCGACTGGGAGCGCAAGGGCCGGGTGAGCGACTTCTGATGCCGCTCGACGAAGGCCCGGCCCGTGGCCTGCCGCCGCGGCCGCAGGCGCGCAACGTGCTGGGCGGCGCGCTGCTGCCCTGCTCGGTCGCGCCGGTGACCGGCTTCTTCCGCGACGGCTGCTGCAACACCGGGCCGGCCGACCACGGGCTGCATGTGGTCTGCGCGGAGATGACGGCGGGCTTCCTCGCCTTCAGCCAGGCGGCGGGCAACGACCTCTCGACGCCGGTGCCGGAATACGGGTTCGGCGGGCTGAAGCCGGGCGACCGCTGGTGCCTCTGCGCCGTGCGGTGGGAGGAGGCGCGGCTGGCCGGCTTCGCACCCCCGGTGCTGCTGGAGGCGACGCACGAGGCCGCCCTGGCGGTGTGCCGGCGCGAGGACCTCGAGGCGCATGCGCTGGACCTGACGCGCGACTGATGCCCTGCGGACGAAGGATGAACCTTGGCCCGCAGGACATCAGGATCCGGTCCCGCGTGCGGCCGCGCCACCAGCCCCGCGCGCCAGAGCAGCGGGTGAAAGGTCAAGTCTTTCGCCCGCTGGCATGCGGCAGCACGACGCATTCGGCGCAACCATCGGCTCGCGGCCGCGCCGCGCGCCGGGAGCGCAAGGCGCCACCGCGCCCTGATCGGCCGCTTTCCCCGGCGCGCCGCCGCATGGCGCGAAGGCAGGGGCCGCATCCGCGGGATGTAAACCCCTACGCCGCGACGTGGCGGCGGCGCAGCGCGGCGATGCGGGCGATCACCGTCTCCACGTCGTAGGGCTTGCTGATCAGCTCGAACTCGCCGGCGCCGCCATGCTTGGCCAGCGCCTCGGCCGCGTAGCCGGAGGCGAGCAGCACGCCGATGCGCGGGCGCAGGCGCCGCGCCTCGCGCGCGAGGTCCACGCCCGTCATGCCGCCGGGCATGACCACATCCGAGAACAGGATGTCGGCCTGCACGCCCTCGCGCAGGAGTTGCAGCGCGGTGGGGCCGTCCGGCGCGGCGAGCACGGTGAAGCCGTAGTCGGTCAGCATGTCCACCGCGACGGCGCGCACGGCGGGCTCATCCTCGACCACCAGCACCGAGGTGCCCTGGCCCGAGCCCGGCAGCCTCGCGGGCGCGGCGGGGCGCGCCGCCGGCGCCTCCACCTCGGAGCCGAGCGGCAGGTAGAGCGTGACGGTGGTCCCGCGGCCGGGGGTGGACTGGATGGCGACATGCCCGCCGATCTGGCGCATGAAGCCGAACACCTGCGAGAGGCCGAGGCCGGTGCCCTCGCCCGCCTTCTTGGTGGTGAAGAAGGGCTCGAAGGCGCGCTCGCGCACCTCGGGGGACATGCCTTCGCCGGTGTCGCGCACCTCGACCGCGACATAGGGCCCGGGCTGGGCGTCCGGGTTGCCGGCCAGCGCCTGTTCCTGCAGCCAGGCGCGCCGCGTGACGATGCGCAGCTTGCCGCCCCGGGGCATGGCGTCGCGCGCATTGATCGCGAGGTTGAGCAGCGCCGCCTCGAGCTGCGCGGCATCGGCGCGGCAGGGCGGCAGCTTCTGGTCGAGCGCGAATTCGAGGATGATGGATTCATCGAGCGCGCGGCGCAGCAGCGGCCGGAAATCCTGCACCAGCGCATTGGCGTCCACGGTGGCGAGGACCAGCGGCTGGCGCCGCGCGAAGGCGAGCAGGCTGGCGTTCAGCCGCGCGCCGCGGTCCACCGCGGCGGCGGCGGCGGAGAGCAGGCGCTTCGTCCGCTCGTCCACCTGCCGGCCGAGATGGCGCTCGAGCGCGCGCACCGTGCCGAGGATGGCGGTGAGAAGGTTGTTGAAGTCGTGCGCCACGCCGCCGGTCAGCCGGCCGAGGCCCTCGAGGCGCTGGGCATTGCGCAGGTTCTCCTCGGCCACCTCGCGCCGCGCGATCTCGGCGCGCAGGTCGGCGGCGTTCTCCTCGAGCCGCGCGAGCGTCTCGCGGTCGCGCTCGGTGCGCCGGCGCAGCGCCAGCGCGGTGAGGGCGAGCATCGCCGCGGCGAGCGCGCAGGCCATGCCGATCACCGCCATGGCGATGGTCGCGCGCCGCTGCTCGGGCCGCTGCGGCAGGGTATAGACGATGCGCAGCGGCAGCCCGCCGACCTGCCGCCACGCGACGTATTGCAGCGCGCCGTCGTGGAACGGGTCGCCCGTGAGCGGGGTGCTGGCGGTCGGCTCGGCCTCGTAGGCCGCCTCGAGCGCGCCGTCGAGGGCGAGGCGCGCGGCGCCGTCGGCCGCCGCGTCCTCGCGCAGCAGGATGGTTCCGTCCTCGCGCACCAGGGCGAAGCGGCCGCCGGCGCTGCGCGCCGCTTCCCGCCAGGCGCCGAGGAAGGCCTCGCTGCGCAGCACGACGAGCGCGATGCCATCGAAGGGGCGGCCCTCGGGCGCGCGGGCGCGGCTGACCGCGAGGCCCGCCTCCTCCCCGAACAGCGCGCGCGGCGGCGGGTCGAAGGCGAGGCTGCGCTGCCCGTCGCGCAGCGTGCGCAGCGCCTCGAGCGCCGAGGCATCGGCCAGCGGCGCGATCTCGGGCGAGCCGCTGACCACCACCCGCCCGTCGGGGCGGATCAGCGCGAGGTGGCTGATCGCGGGCTTGGACTGCTCGATGCGCCGGAACTCAGGCTGGAGCTGGGCGCGGCGCTGCTGGAGCTGGGCCCAGCTCTGGCCGGCCGAGAGATCCTCGATGCGGTCGAGCCCGGCGAGGCCGCCCTCGATCACGCGCTGGACCTGCTCGCGCGCGAGCAGCGTCGCGATGGCGGCGTTGGTCGTGAGCTGGTCGTCGCGCTGCGCGCTGTCCCAGCGCACCAGGACCACGAAGAGCAGCAGCGGCACGATGACGGCGGCGGCGAGAATCACCGCCGGGCGCAGCGTCCGCCCGCCGGCGAGGCGCGTCGTGATCGGCCGCGATTCCACCTCTTCCACGCGTTCCCCTGGTCCGTCCCTGTGCGCCGCGCGCAGCCCCGGCCGCGGCGGGGGCGAGCCCATCATGCCACGGCCCAGGGCCCCGGCGCAGCGGGGAGGTTACGCGCTGCGCCCTGTCAGGGAAGGGAAAATCTGCGCGGCAGGGGCGGGGAGCTGCTCACTCCGCCGGCGCCGCGGCGGCGATGCGGCGGCGCTGGCGGGCCAGCCGCCACTCCTGCGCGAGTGCCATGACCGAGGTGAGCAGCATGAAGGCGGCCGCGGCGAAGAAGATCGCGCTGGGGTTGCCGGCATCCAGCAGCCAGCCGAACAGGGGCGGCCCGGCCATGCCGCCGAGGTTGAAGCCGGTCGAGACGATGCCGAACACCGCCCCCGCCTGACCCGGCGGCGCGGCGGCGCGCACCAGCATGTCGCGCGAGGGCATGATCATCCCCGAAAGGAACCCCGCCGCCGCCATGGCCGGCACCAGCATCAGCCCGCCCACCGCGCCGCTGCCCACCAGCAGGACCAGTCCAGCGGCCGAGCCGAAGCCGAAGGCGGCGACCAGGCCATGGTGCTTCGTGCGGTCGGCGACGATCCCGCCCGCCAGCACGCCGCCCGCGCTGGCGAAGAGGAAGGCGGTGAGCGCGGCATTCGCCATGGTCAGCGACAGGCCCTGCCCGTCCACCCAGGCGGCCACCGAGAAGTTCTGGATTCCGCCATTGGACATGGCGAGGGTGACGAAGAACAGCGTCATGGCCAGCACGGCGGGCGAGAGAACGCGCGTCGGCGCCCCCGCCGGCGCGGCGGCGGGCTTCGCGGCGGGGCTCTGCCTCGGCGCGGCCTCGCCGCCGCGCATCGCGACCAGCGGGATGGCGGCGAGTGGCCCGATCGCGCCGGCGGCGATGAGCGCCGCCGAGACGCCGAACAGCGCCGCGGTGCCGAGCACGAAGGCCGGCGCGATCGCCCCGCCAAGGAAGCCCGCGAAGGTGTGGATGGAGAAGGCGCGGCCGACGCGCTGCTCGCCGATCGCGGTGCCCAGGATGGCGTAGTCCGCCGGGTGGTAGACGCTGTTGGCGAGCCCGGCCAGCGCCGCCGCGACGATCAGCCAGGTGTAGCCGCCGGTCAGCCCGAGCAGGATGAAGGCCGAGCCGCCGAGCACCAGCGCGGCCGCCAGCATCCGCCGCGGCCCCAGCCGGTCCACCACGAAGCCCATCGGCGCCTGGGTGAAGAAGGAGACGACGTTGAACACCGTCAGCGCGAGGCCGAGCTCGACATAGGAGACGCCGAGGCTTTCGCGCAGCAGCGGGAAGAGCGGCGGCAGCACCAGGTAGTGCACATGGCTGACGAAATGCGCGGCGCAGATCTGCGCGAGCGTGCGCCTCTCCTGCGGGGTCCAGCCTGCGGCCATGCTCAATGCGCCTCCGCCCAGGAACGGCCGATGCCGACCTCGACCGCGAGCGGCACGCGCAGGGTCGCGACCGATTCCATGATGTGCTTCACCAGCCGGCCGGTGGCCTCGGCTTCGGCCTCGGGCACCTCGAAGACGAGCTCGTCATGCACCTGCAGCAGCATCCGCGCGGCCAGCCCCGCCTGCCGCAGCGCGCGCGGGATGCGCACCATGGCGCGCTTGATGATCTCGGCCGCACCGCCCTGGAAGGGGGCGTTGATGGCCGCGCGCTCGGCGCCGGCGCGGCGCATCGGGTCCTTGGCGGCGATGTCGGGGATCCAGAGCTTGCGGCCGAAGGGCGTGCGGACGAAGCCGTGGGTGCGGGCCTCCTCCTTGCAGCGTTCCATCTCCTGTCGGATGCCGGGGTATTGCGCGAAATAGGCGTCGATGATCGCGCGCCCCTCGGCCGGCGGGATGCCGAGGCGGGCGGCAAGTCCGAAGGCCGACATGCCGTAGATGATGCCGAAATTGATGGTCTTGGCCCGCCGCCGCGCCTCCTTGTCCACCTGCGCCGGGTCGAGGTGGAAGATCTCGGCCGCGGTGCGCGCGTGGATGTCCTCCCCGCGCGCGAAGGCCTCGCGCAGCGTCGGCACCTCGGCCAGGTGCGCGAGCAGGCGCAGCTCGATCTGGCTGTAGTCGGCGGCGAGCAGCACATGGCCCGGCTCGGCCACGAAGGCGCGGCGGATGCGCAGGCCCTCCTCGGTGCGGATCGGGATGTTCTGCAGGTTGGGGTCGTTGGAGGAGAGCCGGCCCGTGGAGGTGCCCGCCATGCCGTAGGAGGTGTGCACGCGCCGGTCGGCGGGGTCGATCTGCGCCGCCAGCGCCTCGACATAGGTGGATTTCAGTTTCGCGAGCTGCCGCCAGTCGAGCACGCGGGCGGCGAGTTCCACCCCCTGCGCGGCGAGGTCCTCGAGCACCGAGGCATCGGTGGAATAGGCCCCGGTCTTGCCCTTCCGCCCGCCGGCGAGCTTCATCTCGTCGAACAGGATCTCGCCGAGCTGCTTGGGCGAGCCGACATTGAACTCGCGCCCGGCCAGCGCGTGGATCCGCTTCTCCAGCACCGCGAGGCGGGCGGAGAAATCCTCCCCGATGCGCGCCAGTTCCGCGCCGTCCACCTTGATGCCGGCGGCCTCCATGTCGCGCAGCACGGCGATCATGCGGCGCTCGACCTGTTCGTAGAGCGCGAGCGCGCCCTCCTCGCGCAGCCGGGGCTTCAGGAGCAGCCACAGCCGCAGCGTCACGTCCGCATCCTCGGCGGCATAGGCGGTGGCGCGGTCGAGCGGCACGCGGGAGAAGGGAATGCGCGCCTTGCCCGTGCCCGTCACCTCGTCGAACCTGATCGGCTGGTGGTTGAGATGGAGCACCGACAGCTCGTCCATCCCATGCCCATGCTTCCCCGCCGCCATGGCGTAGGAGATCATCATCGTGTCGTCGATCGGCGCGATGGCGGCGAAGCCGCCATTCTCCGCCCGCGCGAAGACCTCGAGGTCGTATTTCGCGTGCTGGAACACTTTCAGCACGGTGGGGTCTTCCAGCAGCGGGCGCAGCAGTGCGAAGGCGCGCGCGGGCGGAACCTGCGCGGGCGCGGGCTGCGCCAGCATGTCGTCCGCATCGCCGTGGCGGATCGGCACGTAGCACGCCCTGCCCGGCGCGACGGCCAGCGAGAAGCCCACCATCCGCGCGCGCCGCGCGTCGAGGCTGTCGGTCTCGGTATCCAGGGCCACCACGCCGGCCGCGCCGGCCTGCGCGATCCAGGCCTCGAGCGCCGCCTCGCTCGTCACCGTCTCGTAGGGGCCGAAGGGGGCCGAGAGGTCCGGCGCGGCAGGACCCGGTGCGGGCGCATGGGTCAGCGCCGCGGGCGCGGCGCCGCGCCGCGGCGGCTCGTTGCCCTCGCCGAGCCGTCCCATGCGCGCGAGGAGGGAGCGGAAGCCCATGGCGCGCAGGAAGGATTCCAGCCGGTGGTCGGTCGGGGGCTTGGCGGCGAAGGCCTCGATGGGCTGGGGCAGCGGCGCATCCGCGTCGAGCATCACCAGCCGCTTCGAGATGCGCGCCTTCTCGGCGTTCTCGATCAGCGCCTCGCGCCGCTTGGGCTGCTTGATGCTCGCGGCGTTGGCGAGCAGGGATTCGAGGTCCCCGTATTCGGCGATGAGCTGCGCGGCGGTCTTGATGCCGATGCCCGGCACGCCCGGCACGTTGTCGGTGGAATCGCCGGCGAGCGCCTGCACCTCCACCACCTTCCCGGGCGGCACGCCGAACTTCTCGATCACCTCCGCCTCGCGGATCGGCTTCTGCTTGATGGGATCGAGGAGCTGCACGCCGGGCCGGACCAGCTGCATCAGGTCCTTGTCGGAGGAGACGATGGTGACGCGACCGCCTTCCGCCGTGAACGCCTTGGCATAGGCGGCGATCAGGTCGTCCGCCTCGTAGCCTTCCTGCTGCACGCGGGCGACGCCGAGCGCGTCCGTCGCCTCGCGGATCAGCTCGAACTGCGGCACCAGGTCCTCGGGCGGGTCGGGGCGATGGGCCTTGTAGTCGGGGTAGATGGCGTTGCGGAAATTCTCCCGCGCGGCGTCGAAGACCACGGCGATGTGGCTGGCCGCATGGCGGGTGAGGAACTGCGCCAGCATGGAGGTGAAGCCGTAGACCGCGTTCACCGGCACGCCCTGCGGGTTCGTCATCGGCGGCAGGGCGTGATAGGCGCGGAAGATGTAGCCGGAGCCGTCCACCAGGATCAGGTGGCGTTCGCCGGGCTTCACCTCGGGCAGGGATTCCGATGCGGCCGCCGCCTCGGCCATCGCGGCGCCCCGCGGCCGGCCGGCCTCCGGGGCCTTCGCGTCGTCAGTGCCCATGGTCCTCGCCTGCGCCCTCGGCGAGGACGTAGGTGATGGAGCAGTAGGGGCAGGTGACCTCGCGGTCCTCGACGTGCAGCCAGATGCGCGGATGGCCGAGGGCGCCATTGCCCTCCCCCTCGCAGGCCACCTTGCGGGAGCGCACCTCGATCCGCTGCTCCGGCGTCACGCCGGAAACGGGATGCGGGGCATAGCCTGTCATCAGGGGGTCGCGCATGACGGTCCTCGGTTCGGTCGGCCGCACCATAGTCGGCGCGGGCGTGGCGGGCCAGGGCGGCGGGCGATACGATGCTCCCATGATGAGCGCCACCGGTGAATACAGCACCGCGAGCAAGGCGCCCGCGCCGCCCGCCGGGCCCGGGCGCGCCCTCGGCCGCCGCCCCCTCCTCGCCGCCCTCGCGGCCGCGGGCTGCGCCCCCGCCCGCGCGCCGATGGGCCCGCCCGTCGCCGAGCCCTCCATCACCGGCGAGTTCCTCGTCATGGCCGATGGCGTGCGCCTGCCATTCCACGCCTGGCTGCCCCCCTCCCCGCCGCAGGCGGTGGTGCTCGGCCTGCACGGCATGAACGAGCACGCCCGCGCCTTCCTCGAGGACGCCGCGCCCTGGTTCGCCGCCGAGGGCATCGCGCTCTACGGCTACGACCAGCGCGGCTTCGGCGCGGCACCCCATCGCGGCATCTGGGCCGGGCACGCGACCATGGCCGCGGATGCGGGGCAGGCGGCGCGGCTGATCCGCGCCCGCCATCCCGGCGTGCCGCTGGTGATGATGGGCGAGAGCATGGGCGGCGCGGTGCTGCTGGTGGCCGGCGCCGGGCCCGCGCCGCCGCCGGCCGACGGCTATGTGCTGCTCGCCCCGGCGGTGGTCGGGCGCGCGGATCTCGGCTGGCTCGCGCGCGGGCTGCTCGACGTGCTGGTCACGCTGGTGCCGGTCATGGGCTTCGAGAACTCCGCCCCCGGCTTCATGCCCACCGACAACATCGAGGCCCTGCGCCGCTGGTCGCGCGATCCGCTGCTGCTCCGCCACACGCGGGTGGATGCGCTGGCGGGCCTCGTCGAGCTGATGGATGCCGCGGTCGCCGCCGCGCCGGGCTTCGAGCCACCGGCGCTGCTGCTCTATGGCGGGCGGGACCGGCTGGTGCCGGCGCGGCCGACCCGCGCGCTGCTCGCGCGCCTGCCCGCGCCGGAGCGCCAGCGCCCCGGCTTCTATCCGCGCGGCCACCACATGCTGCTGCGCGACCTGCAGGGCGAGACGGTGGCGCACGACATCGCCACCTGGGCGAAGGACCGCCGGGCGCGGCTGCCCTCGGGCGCCGAGGAGGCGGCGCGCGCCTGGCTCGCGGCGTGAGTCGGGGCGAGGCCGGGGCGCGCCCGCCGCCCTTCCTCGGCCATGACGGCGCGATCACCCTGCTCGCCGCGCTCGCGGTGGCCGCGCTCAGCCTCGGCATGGGGCCGCTGGCCGCGGCGCTGGCGGTGCGGCGCACGGCCCGGGACGCGCCCCTCGCCCCCGCAGCCGAGCCGGCGCGCATCCTGGTCCTGGGCCACCGGCTGGAGGCGGGCAGGCCCTCGGCCGCATTCGTCGCCCGCCTCGCCCGCGCGCTGGACCTCGCGCGGGCGCATCCGGGCGCGCAGGTGCTGGTGCTGGGGGGCGCGACCTCTCCCGGCGCGCCGGCCGAGGCGGAGATCGGCCGCGCCTGGCTGCTCGCCCACGGGCTGCCGGCGGGGCGGATCGGCGTCGAGACGACCTCCCGCCACACGCTCGAGAACCTGCGCCATCATCGCGCGGCGGGGCATGGGCCGGGCGTCGAGGCGCTGGTGACCAGCCGGCTGCACCTGCATCGCGCGCTGCTGATGGCGCGCGGCCTCGGCCTCGCGCCGCTGCCGGTGGCGGCGGAGCCGGCGCTGCCGCGCGCGCCGCTGCGCCTTGCCGCCGAGGGCTTCATGGTGCTGTGGTACCTGACCGGGCGATGGCTCGCGCGCGCGCTGCGGCGCCGCGCCTGGCTGGCGCGGATCGGTTGATCCGCCGCAAGGCCAAGCGGCGCGGTCCGGGGCATGTCCCGGCGAGCCCGCCCGGGCGGGAAGAACGCAAGGAAGGCAGATGAAAAGACGGACTCTTGTCGTCGCGGGGCCGGCGGTGCTGGCGGCGCTCGCGCTCGGGGCCTGCACGGCGCCGATCTACAACGTGCCGGGCCGCCGCTTCGATTCGCCCGCGCCCTTCGAGGCCCGCGCCGAGCAGATCCGCCGCGCCGCCGCCGGCCTCGGCTGGCAGACGGACCTGGTCCGCCCGGGCGTGATGCGCGCCACGCTGAACCTGCGCAGCCACGTCGCCGTGGTCGAGATCACCTACAGCGCGGACGCCTTCGCCATCCGCTACGTGGACAGCCGCAACCTGCAATACGACGGCAGCAGCATCCACAAGAACTACAATGGCTGGATCCAGAACCTCGAACGCGCCATCGCGCAGCAGCCGGTGAGCTGATACCAGCGGGCGAAGGGTTCGACCTTTCGCCCGCTGGTATCGCGCGCGGGGCTGGTGGGGCGGCCGCGCGCGGAACCAGATCCTCATGCCCTGCGGACAAAGGTCGATCCTTTGTCCACAGGGCATGAGCGCCCGCCCGCGCGCCGCCCGCGCCGCGCGGGGGCGCCTCGTCAGCCCGCCGTCGCCGGCGCCGGTGCGGGCGCGCGCGGCATCCGCACGAGCCCGTCCGGCCCCAGCCGGTAGCCGAAGCGGCGGGCGATGGTCAGCGCGCGATAGGCGGCCTTGAAGGCGAGGACCGGCACCTGCCGGTCCGGGTGCGCATGCACGTCTCCCGCCAGCAGGCTGATCAGGCCACGCTTCATGTTGAAGCGGTTGCTCGGCCACATGAACATGTCGCGCAGCACCGGCGTGTTGATGCGGTAGATCAGCCAGGAGAGCGAGCCGATCGCGCGCTTGACCTTCCGCTCGAAGGTGCGGGCCATCGCGGCCGCGCGCGCGGGGTCGTCGAGCCAGGTGTCGGCGACCTCCGATCCCATCTCCGCGCTCGCCATCGCGAGCAGCACGCCCGAGGAGAACACCGGGTCGATGAAGGCATAGGCGTCGCCGGCCATCAGCCAGCCATCCCCCTGCATCACCTTCGCGGCGTAGGAGTAGTTGCCGGTGGTGGTGACCTCGCTGATCAGCTCGGCCCGCGCGATCCGCCGCGCGACCGAGGGCACGCTTTTCAGCGTCGAGAGGAAGAAGGCCTCCACGCTGCCGCGCCGCCGCTTGAAGAAGGCGGGGTTGGAGACGACGCCGATGCTCATGACCCCGCCGGTCAGCGGGATCATCCAGAACCAGCCCTCGTCGAAGAGATGGACGGTGATGTTGCCGTCCTCCTCCTCGCCGAAGGGCGCGACGCCGCGGAAATGGCCGTAGATCGCGGCGGTGTTGTTGTGCGGGTTGCGCGCCTTGGTCCCCATCGCGGTGGCGAGGAAGGTGTCGCGGCCGGAGCAGTCCATCAGGAAGCGGGGGCGGAAATGCAGCATCGCCCCGTCCTCCGCGCGCGCCGTGACGCGGTGCCCGCCTCTCGCGTCGAGCGCGACATCGAGCACCCGCACCCCCTCGCGCGCATCGGCCCCGGCCTCGCGGGCGCGGGCGAAGAGGGCCTCGTCGAACTCGCTGCGGCGGACCTGGTAGGAATAGGTGAAGTCCGGGTTGAGCCCCTCGGCGAAGGAGAAGGCGGTGTGCTTGCCGTGCTCGTCCGAGACGAAGCGTGCGCCCGGCTTGTGCACCCCGATCGCGGCGATGCGGTCCGACACGCCGAGCCTGTGGAAGATCCGCAGGTTCAGCGGCAGCAGGCTCTCCCCGATGTGGAAGCGCGGATGGCGGTCCTTCTCGAGCATCACGACGTGGCGGCCCTTCTCGGCCAGCAGCGTCGCGGCGGTCGAGCCGGCGGGGCCGCCGCCGATGATCAGCACGTCGCAGCGGGTTTCGTCGGGCAGGTCACGCGAGGCGTCGAGCGGCATGGACACTGGTCCGGATGCTGTGGGGCGGTAGGATGCGCCTTCATACCAGCCGGGCCGCCGTGACCGAAACATCAACCTCGCCCCCGGGGCCGCTCGTCGTCGTGGTGCCCGCCTACCAGGAGGCGGCGACCATCGCCGGCGTGGTCGCAGGCCTGCGCGCCGCCGCCCCCGGCGTGCCGGTGCTGGTGGTGGATGACGGCTCGACCGACGGCACCGCCTCGGCCGCGGCGGCGGCGGGGGCCGAGGTGCTCGCCAGCCCGGCCAACGAGGGCAAGGGGGCGGCGCTGCGGCGGGGGATGCGCGCCGCGCTCGCCCGCGGGGCGGGGCTGGTCGCGACGCTCGACGGGGACGGGCAGCACCGCCCGCAGGACCTGCCGCGCCTGCTCGCCCTCGCCCGGGCCGACCGCATCGTGATCGGCTCGCGCCGCGGCGCGCCCGGCCAGCCCGCGGCCCGGCGCCGGGCGAACCGGGTGGCGGATTTCTGGATCTCCTGGGCCGCGCGCCACCCGGTCGCCGACAGCCAGTCCGGCTTCCGCATCTACCCCGCCGCCGCGCTCGCGGGGCTCGACCGCTACGAGGGCCGCGCCCGGCGCTTCTCCTTCGAGAGTGAGATCCTGATCGACGCCGCGCGCGCGGGCATCACCACCGTCGCGGCGGAGATCCCTGCCCTCTATGGCGAAACCCTTCGGCGGCGGAGCCATTTCAGACCCGTTGCGGATATCGCGCGTATCGTGATCATGGTGGCCGGCAAACTTCTGGCCCGGGGCATGGACCCGGCCGGACTGGTGCGGAGCCTCGCCCCGGCCCGGCGCAGCGACAGGGAGGGTGGATGATGCTTGCTCGTCGTGATGTGCTGCGGCGCGGGATGCCGGTGCTGGTCGCCCTGGGCGGCGGCATCGGCCTCGGCGCCTGCCGCGCCCAGCCGATCTACCAGAGCACCGGCGCGCAATTCCCCGGCCGGGGCAACCTCGCCGAGCGCGAGGCGCAGATCCGCCGCGCCGCCGCCAGCCAGGGCGGCTGGCACCTCCAGTCCATCCGGCCCGGGTTGCTGCGCGGCACCAACACCTGGCGCAGCCACCAGATGACGGTGGACATCGCCTTCGACGTGCGCGGCTTCTCCATCACCTATGTGAACAGCGTCAACCTGGACTACAGCGGCGGGCAGATCCACAGCGCCTACAACGACCGCGTCCGGGCGCTGGAATCGGCGATCCTGCGCGGCGCGTGACGGCCGGCCGCGCCCGTTCCGGCGGGCGCGGGGCCGGCGCTCAGCCCTTCACGGCGTAGCCTTCCTCCTCCACCGCCATCGAGACGACATGGCGGGGCAGGGCCGTCTCGGCCTTCACCGTGCCGTCGGCGAGGTCCACCACCACCTTCGCGTCCGGGTCCTTCGCCTGGATCGCGGCGGTCACCGCCTTCACGCAATGGCCGCAGGACATGCCCTCCACCTTCAGCGTGATGGTCGGGCCTTCGGGCTTGCTCATCGGTTCAGTCCTTCCGTGCGAGGTCGTCGAGGATGGGGCAGTCGGGGCGGTCATCCCCGTGGCAATGGGCGGCGAGGTGGCGCAGGCTCGCGGCCATGCGGCGGAGCGAATCGGCCTTGCTCTCCAGCGCGGCGACATGCGCCAGCGCAAGCCGCTTCACCTCGGCCGAGGCGCGATTGCGATCCTGCCACAGCGCGAGCAGCCGGCGCACGTCCTCGAGCGGGAAGCCGAGGTCGCGGGCATGGCGGATGAAGCGCAGCACGGCGACGTCGCGCTCGCCATAGACGCGGTAGCCGTTGGCGCTGCGCACCGCGCCGATCAGGCCGATCGCCTCGTAGTGGCGGATCATCTTGGCGCTCACGCCCGAGCGCGCGGCGGCCTCGCCGATGTTCATCGCCCGCCCTCCCGCGGCCGCCAGCGCGCGAGCATCAGCGCCGAGGTCAGCACGCTGACCGAGGAGGCCGCCATCGCCGCCCCCGCCACCACCGGGGAGAGCAGCCCGAGCGCCGCGAGCGGCAGCCCCACCACGTTGTAGGCGAAGGCCCAGACCAGGTTGTGGCGGATCTTCGCGCGCGTGCGCCGCGCCACCTCGATCGCGGCCGGCACCAGCGCCGGGTCCCCGCGCAGCAGCGTGATGCCCGCGGCGGCGATCGCCACATCGGTGCCGGTGCCCATGGCGATGCCGAGATCGGCCTGCGCGAGCGCCGGCGCGTCGTTGACCCCGTCGCCGACCATCGCCACGCGATGCCCCTCGGCCTGCCAGGCCGCCACGCGCTCGGCCTTGCCCTCGGGCAGCACGCCCGCGGCCACCTCGTCGAGGCCGAGGGCGCGGGCGGCGGCCTCGGCGGCCTCGGGGATGTCCCCGCTCAGCATCGCCGCGCGCAGCCCCATCGCGCGCAGGCCCGCGACCGCCGCCGCCGCCCCCGGCTTGGCGGCGTCCTCGAAGGCCAGCAGCGCGAGGACGCGCGTGCCCTCGATCAGCCAGGCGAGGCTGCGGCCCTGCCCGGCCTCGACGGCGGCGGCGGCGGCCAGCGCGCCCGGCTCGGCGCCGCGTTCGGCGAGCAGGCGCGGGCTGCCGAGGGCGATGCGCCGGCCCTCGGCCAGCCCCTCCACGCCGCGGCCGGGCAGGGCGCGGAACGCCGCCGCCGGGGCCGCCGGGCCATGGGCGGCGAGCACGGCGCGCGCCAGCGGATGCTCGCTGCCCGCCTGCAGCGCGGCGGCGAGGCGCAGCGCCTCGGCCTCCGTCACGCCGTCGGCCGGGTGCAGCGCGGCGAGGCGCGGGCGCCCCTCGGTCAGCGTGCCGGTCTTGTCGAAGGCGACAAGGGTGATCGCGCCGGCGCGCTCGATCGCCTCGGCGTCGCGGATCAGGATGCCGGCGCGCGCCGCCGCCCCGGTGCCGGCCATGATCGCCGCCGGGGTGGCGAGGCCGAGCGCGCAGGGGCAGGCGATCACGAGCACCGAGACGGCGGTGACGATCGCCGTCTCCGCCTCCGCCCCGGCCGCCAGCCAGGCGGCGAGCGTGACGGCGGCGAGCGCGAGGACCAGCGGCACGAAGACCGCGCTGACGCGGTCCACCAGCTTCTGCACCGGCGCGCGCGAGGCCTGGGCGGCGGCGACCAGCGCGGCGACGCGGGCGAGCACCGTCTCCCCGCCCACCGCCGTGACGGTGACGACGAGCCGCCCGTCGAGCGCGACGGTGCCGGTGGCGACGGCGCTGCCGGGCTCCTTCTCGACCGGGCGGCTCTCGCCGGTCAGGGCGCTCTCGTCCACCCCGGCGCGGCCCTCGGCGACCACGCCGTCGGCGGGGATGCGCTCGCCGGGGCGGACCACCACCGCATCGCCGGGGGCGAGGGCGGCGACCGGCACTTCGGTCTCGGCGCCGTCCGCGAGGCGCCGCGCGGTGCGCGGAGCCAGGCCGAGCAGGGCGCGGATGGCCGCCCCGGTGGCGCGCTTGGCCCGCGCTTCCAGCCATTTGCCGAGCAGGATGAAGAAGACGACGACCGCCGCCGCCTCGAAATAGAGGTGATGCCCATGCGCGCCATGCGCGAGGAGCAGGTAGAGCGAGAGCCCCCAGGCCGCGCCCGTGCCGATCGCCACGAGCTGGTCCATGTTGCCGCTGCCCGCGCGCAGCGCCGCGAAGCCGGCCCGCCAGAAGCGCGCGCCGAGGCCGAAGACCACCGGTGTCGCGAGCGCGAGCTGCCACCAGCCGCCGGGCATCCAGTCGAGCCCGAGGGGCATCCCGGCCATGCCGACGAGGAAGGGCGCGGTGAGGATGGCGGCGAGGATCAGGTCGCGCCGTTCCCGCGCCGCGCCGGGATCGGCCGCCTCGCTCGCCTCCGCGCCGAGCAGGCGGTAGCCGGCGCGCGCCACCGCCGCACCCAGCGCGGCCTCCTCCGTGCCGGCGACGGCGCGGACATGCGCGCGCTCGGTCGCGAGGTTCACCCGCACCTCCAGCACCCCCGGCACGCGGGCCAGCGCCCGCTCGACCCGTCCGGTGCAGGAGGCGCAGGTCATCCCGCCCACGCTGAGGTCGAAGGCGACCTCCGGCACCGCATAGCCCGCGCGCGCCACGGCGGAGGCGAGCGCGGCCGTGTCGGCGCTTCCGGTCACCTCCGCCTGGCCGGAGGCGGGGTTGACCTCCGCCCCCGTCACCCCGGGCACGGCAAGCAGGGCCCGGCGGACGCGGCCGGCGCAGGCGGCGCAGCTCATGCCCTCGATGGGCAGGAAGCGGCGCTGCGGGGCGGTGGGGGCTTCGGGCATGGAGGGCGATCTGGCCCTTCCCAATATGGGAAGGTCAAGGCCCGCCGATTGACACCGCGCGGCGGCGAAGCGACATGCGCTGTCATGCGGCATCGTATCGTCGTCGCGCTGGCGCTGGCCCTCGGCGCCGGCCAGGCCTTCGCGCAGAACGAACCCTTCCGCATCGCCAACCGCGCGGGCGAGGCGGCGACCGCGCTGCACATCGTGCGCAGCGGCACGGCGGAATGGGGCGGCAACATCCTGCGCGGCCCGCTCGGCTCCGGGGAGCTCTTCGCGCTGCGCGCGCCCGAGGGTGCCGGCTGCCGCTTCGACATCCGCCTCGTGCTGCAATCGGGCCGGGAATCCGTCCGCCGCGGGGTGGATGTCTGCCAGGAGCGGACGGTCGCCATGGCCGAGGAGTTCGGCCCGGTGGCGCCGGCCGCGCGCGGCCCGCGCTGATCCGGCGCGATGGCGATTGACGGCGGCCGGCCGGCTGCCGACATGCTGAGGCCATGAGATCCTTCGCCCTGCCCGCGGCCCTCGCGCTGGCGCTCGCCGCGCCGGCGGCCTTCGCGCAGTCCGAGCCCTTCCGCGTGGTCAACCGGACGCCGGAGGCGGCGGTGGCGCTGCATGCGGTGCGCAGCGGGCGGCAGGACTGGGGCGGCAACCTGCTCAACCGCGGGCCGCTCGGCCCCGGCGGGCAATTCGCGCTGCGCCCGGCCGAGGGCGCGGGCTGCGCCTTCGACCTGCGGATGGTGCTGCGCGACGGGCAGGAGATCGTCCGCCGCAACGCCGACATCTGCGCCGAGCGCACGGTGGTCATGGCGCTGCCGCCGCAGGCCCTGCTGCCGCCGCAGGCCGCGCGGCCGCCGGTCGCGGCGCCGGGCGGCGGCCTGCCGGGCGCCAAGCCGCCGGCCCTCGGCCCCTCCGAGGCCGGCGCGCGCCCCGCGCCGCCGCCCGCCGCGGGCGCGCGGCCCAACCCGCAGGCGCGCGTCGCCTCGGGCACCGGCTTCGTCGTCGCGCCCGAGCGGGTGCTGACCAACCAGCATGTCATCGAGGGCTGCAGCCGGCTCTTCGTCCGCACCGCCGAGAACCGGATGCTGCCGGTGGTCGAGGTGCAGGGGCATGACGCGGTGCGCGACCTCGCGCTGCTGCGCGTGCAGGGCAACCCAGGGCCGGTGCTCGCCTTCCGCGCCAATCCGGTGCGCCGGGGGGAGGGCGTCGTGACCTATGGATTCCCGCTGGCGGGCCTGCTCTCCTCGGGGCCGACGCTGACGACGGGCGAGGTCAGCGCGCTGGCCGGCCTCGGCGACAACCAGCAGCAGTTCCAGATCAGCGCGCCGGTGCAGCAGGGCAATTCGGGCGGGCCGCTGCTCGACCGCCAGGGCCATGTCATCGGCGTCGTCGTCTCCAAGCTGAATGCCGCGCGCATCGCCCAGCGCACCGGCGACATCCCTCAGAACGTGAACTTCGCGGTGAAGGGGACCGAGGCGGTGGCCTTCCTGCGCCGCCACGGCGTGACCCCCGTGATGCGCGAGAGCCAGGGCGCCGAGCGCAGCGCCGCCGAGGTGGGCGAGCAGGCGCACCCCTCCACCGTCTTCATCCGCTGCGAGCGGTAGGCGCGATGGCGGCGGGCGGGGGGTTCGGCCCGTCCTCCGCCGGCATCGCGCGCGGGGCCGCAAGGCCGATGCCCGGCGGCTGAGGGCGGCCCCGACCGGCGGGGATCACGCCAGCGGGCGAAAGGTTTGGCCTTTCACCCTCTGCTATGGCGCGCGGGGCTGGTGGGGCGGCCGCGCGCGGAACCAGATCCTGATGCCCTGCGCGCAAAGGTTGATCCTTTGTCCGCAGGGTATCAGCCCCCGGCGAGCCGCGCCGCCGCCTCCCGATGCGCGGCGAAGGCGGGGGCGGGGCGATGCTCCGCGAGGAAGGCGGCGAAGCCGGCGAAGGACTGCCGCGCCGCATCGCCCGGCAGCGCGCCGGTCGCCTGCCAGTAGCGCAGCGCCAGCAGCCAGGTCGCGGCGACATCCGTCTCGCAGTATTCGGCGACCGCGGCGCCGCGGCCCGCCGCCATGGCGGGCTCGACCTCCGCACCGTCCATCCCGGCCTTGGCGGTCAGGCCGATCAGCGCGCAGGCCTCGGCCAGCGAGGGCATGGGCGAGGCGCGGAAGCCCGAGAGCCGGTCCGCGAGGTCGAGATGGTCGCGCCCGTAGCGATAGCCGTAGTCCCGCCCATTGGCCCCGTGGAGCGAGGGCATCGCCACCCCGGTCGCGATCGCGCGGTAGCGCAGCACCGGCAGGTCGAAGCCCGAGGTGTTGAAGCCCACGAGCAGCGGCGCCGGGCGCTGGGCGATGCTCCGCTCGAACAGGGCCAGGATCTCGGCCTCCGCCGTCTCGCCGACATGCCGCGCGGCCATGCGGCGCACGCGCCAGGGCTCCTCCGCGCCGTCGCGCTCGGCGACCAGCAGCGCGAGGCAGGCCAGCGCATGCAGCGGCGGCTTGAGGAAGGCGGTGGCGGGGTCCTGGCCGTCCCGCGCCTGGCGGGCGCCGAGGCGGGCGCGCAGCGCGGCATCGTCCAGCCCCTCGGCGGCCTCGCCCAGCAGGGCGCGGCCGGCGGCGAGGTCGGGGACGGTCTCGATGTCGAAGGCGACGGCGCGTTCCATGGGCGGGAGTATGGCGGGAAAGCGGGAGGGGCGCCGCCCCTCCCGAAACCCACCCCGCCGAGGGCCGGAAGGCCCTCGGAACCCGTCACCGGCGCAGCAGCAGGGCCAGCAGCGCGCAGAACAGCGCGAGGGCGAGCCAGAACCCCGTCAGCGCGGCCGGCGCGCCGAAGGCGTCCACCGCCAGGCCCGTGAGAAGCGGCGGGATGCAGAAGCCGGCATGGGCGACCAGGAACACGCCGGCGGCGGCGCGCGCACGGTCCTCGCCCGAGGCGGCCTCCGACGCCGCCGCCAGCGCGCCGACGAACAGGAAGCCATAGGCCGCGCTGCCGACCAGCGCGCCGCCGGCCAGCAGCAGGGCCGGCGAGGCGGCGAGCGTGCCCAGGACCACCAGCCCCGCCCCGGCGGCGAGCACGGGCAGCCCGATCAGCGAAAGCCGCCGCGCCGGCAGCTGCCCGATCGCCTGCTGCACCGCCGTGCCGACCAGGATCATGAAGCACACCGCGAGCGGCCCGAGGCGCGGATGCCCCGCCGCCGCCAGCGCCGAGGGCACGGAGGTGATCGCCACCCCGGTCACCCCCCAGGCGGCGAACATGCCGAAGGAGGAGGCGACGGTGCCGCGCGGGAAGGCCGGCACGCGCAGCCAGGCGACGCGCTCGCGCGGGCGGCGGTCGGGCAGGCGCGCGACCACCGGGATCAGCACCGCCACCGCGGCGATGTGCAGCCAGAAGGTCAACGGCGGCTCGCCATCCCCGAGCAGCCACAGCGCGCCGAGCGTGGCGAGCCCGCCCGCGGCATAGGACCCCGCCGTGCCGAAGGCGGTGACGCGCGCCGCCCGCCGCCCCGCCTCCGGCCCGCCGGCCAGTTCCGCCGCCCAGGCCGTCGCGCCGCCGGCGATCAGGCCGATCGCCAGGCCCTGCAGCGCCCGCGCGACGGCGAGCGCGGCAAGCCCGGGCGCGAGGATCAGCGCCAGCGTGGACAGCCCCGCCAGCGCCAGCCCCGCCAGCACGCAGGGCCTGCGCCCGATGCGGTCGGACAGCCCGCCGAGCAGCGGCGCGGTGACGATCAGCGTCGCCGCATAGGCGATGAAGGCGAGCGCGAGACCGCCCGCGCCGCCGCCCTCCCGCGCCGCATAGGCGGTGAAGAGCGGCATGGCGAGGGTGGTGGAGAAGCCGATGGCGAAGACCGCGGCGCCGACCGCCGCGACGCCGCTCACGCCGCCGCCCTGATGAAATCCGCGCAGCGCTCGGCGACCAGCATCACCGCCGGCTGGATGTTGGGCGAGGGGATGAGCGGGAAGGCCGACGCATCCGCCACGCGCAGCCCCGCCACGCCATGCACGCGCAGCTCGGGGTCGAGCACCGCCATCGCATCGCTGCCCATGCGCGCGGTGCCGCAGGGGTGGAAGACCGTGCCGGCGGTGGCGCGGATGTTGGCGAGCAGCGCCTCGTCCGTGGTCGCGTCGGGGCCGGGGCGGAGCTCCTCCTCGATCAGCGCGGCGAGCGGCGCCTGCGCGGCGATGCGCCGGCCGAGACGCGCGGCGCCGAGCATCACGCGGATGTCGTTCGGGTGGTCGAGGTAGTTCGGCCGGATCAGCGGCTTGTCCCGCGGGTCGGGCGAGCGCAGCGCGATCTCCCCGCGGCTGTCGGGGCGGCAGACGCCGTAGTTGAACATGAAGCCCGGGAAGTCCTGCAGGCCCTTCATGTAGTCGAAGGTGGAGAAGTTGACGAAGAGGAACTGCACCTCCGCCTCCTCGGCGCCGGGCGTCACGCGCGCGAAGGCGTTCGCCTCCCCCGCGCCGATCGCGAGCGGCCCCTGCCGCGCGAGCAGGTAGTCGAGCCCCATGCGCGCCTTCTTCCACGGCGAGAGCAGGATCTCGTTCAGCGTGCCGCAGGGCTTCGCGCGGAAGATGAACTTCGCGATCAGATGGTCCTGCAGGTTGCGCCCCACGCCCGGGCTGTGGCGCGCGAGGGGGATTCCCATCGCCTGCAGCGCCGCGCCGTCGCCGATGCCCGAGAGCATCAGCAGCTTCGGCGTCTCGATCGCCCCGGCGCAGCACACGATCTCGCGCGCCGCGCGGAAGAGAAGGGGCTCGCCGTCGCGCTCCGCCTCGACGGCGACCGCGCGGCCGTCCTGCACGACGATGCGCCGCGCCAGCACGCCGGTCTCCACGCGCAGGTTGCCGCGCGCCATGGCCGGGCGCAGATACTCCTTGGCGGTCGAGGAGCGGCGCCCGCCATTCACGTTGAGCTGCACCGGGCCCGCGCCGTCGATCGGGCTGCCGTCGTTCCAGTCGCGGTTGCGCGGCAGGCCGGCGGCTATGCAGGCCTCGACGAAGGCGGCGGCGGCGGGGGCGAGCCTGCGAGGCTCGCGCACATGGATCGCGCCGGCGGCGCCGCGCGCGGGGTCGGGCGGGCCGTCCCAGTGCTCGATGCGGCGGAAGACGGGCGCCACCTCCTCGTGCGACCAGCCGCGCGCCCCGGCCTGCGCCCAGCGGTCGTAGTCGTGCGGGGAGCCGCGCAGGAAGACGAGGCCGTTCACGCTGCCCGAGCCGCCCAGAACCTTGCCGCGCGGCCAGTGGATGGCGCGGCCGTCGAGGTTGGGCTCGGGCTCGGTCAGGTAGTCCCAGTCGTAGCGCTTGCTGCCGTAGAGCTTCGCATAGCCGGCGGGCAGCGAGATCCAGATGTCGCGGTCGGGCGGCCCGGCCTCCAGCAGCAGCACGCGGCAGCGCGGATCCTCGGACAGGCGCGCCGCCACGATGCAGCCGGCGGTGCCGCCGCCGACGACGATGACATCCGCCGCCGCCGTCATTCGTCGAGGCGCAGATTGGTGCGGTTGACGTAATCCCGCCAGCGCTCCTGCTCGGCGGCGAAATAGGCCCGCGCGGCCTCGGGCGTGTTGTCGCCCGGCCAGGCGTCGAGCGCGGCGGTGAGGAAGCGCTGGCGCAGCTGCGGGTCCGCGAGCGCCTGGCGGATGGCGCCGTTGAGCCTGGCAGTGATCTCGGCCGGCATGTTGGGCGGGCCGATGATGGCGTACCAGTTCACGAGGTCGAAGCCCGACACGCCGCTCTCGGCCAGGGTCGGGATGTCGGGGAAGGAGGCCGAGCGCTGCGCCGAGGTGACCGCGATGCCGCGGATGCGCCCGCCGCTGATCTGCGCGGCGGCGGAGGCCAGCGCGGCGGTGCCCCAGGCGGTCTCGCCGCGCGCGATGCTCTCCACCATCAGCCCGCCCGAGCGATAGGGCACGTTCGGGAAGCGCCCGCCGCGGCCGAGCTGGTTGACCAGCAGCTCGGCGGCGAAATGCGTGGCGTTGGCGACGCCGGAGGTGGCGAAGGGCAGGGTCTCGGGGTCGGCGCTGCGCAGCTGCGCGACCATCTCCTGCGCGGTGCGGGCGGGGAAGTCGGTGCGCGTGATCAGCACATAGGGCGTGGTGCAGACCATCGCGATCTGGGTGAAGTCGTTGACCGGATGATGGGGCGTGCCGCGTCGCACCGCATGCGGCAGCAGCGCATGGGAGGAGCTTTCCGTCAGCATCAGCGTGTAGCCGTCGGCCGGCTGGCGGCGCAGCCAGTCGGAGGCGACGCGGCCCGCCGCCCCCGGCCGGTTCTCGACCACGATCCGCGCATCGGGGCCGAGCAGCCCCTGCATCCGCTCGCCCACCAGGCGGGCGGAGATGTCGGTCGAGCCGCCGGGCGCATAGCCGCTGACCAGGGTGATGGCGCGGCTGGGGAAGGCCTGCGCGCGGGCGATGCCGGGCAGGGCGAGGACGGGAAGGGCAAGCAGGCTGCGGCGATCCATGCGGACGGTTCCTCGTGCTGTTGTGGTTGTGCCCACAGAAGCGCCGGAGCCGCGGCGCGGCAAGGGCATCACGACGCGAGCGCGCGGGCGAAGATGGCGGGATCCGCGTTGCCGCCGCTGATCACCACGCCGATCACCCCGCCTTTGGCCGCGACCTTGCCCGCGAGCACGGCGGCCAGCGCCACCGCGCCGCCCGGCTCGGCCACCACCTTCAGGTGCTCGAAGGCGAAGCGCATGGCGCGGAGGATCTCCGCTTCCGTCACCACCACGCCGCCGGCGAGGTGGCGGTGGTTGATCGCGAACGTCAGCGCGCCGGGCTGGCGGGAGAGCAGCGCGTCGCACAGCCCGCTGCCCGGCGTGGCGACCGGGATGCGCCGGCCGGCGGCGAGCGAGCGCGCCGTGTCGTCCCAGCCCTCCGGCTCGACGGCATAGGCCTCGGCCTTCGGCGCCAGCGCCTCGAGCGCCAGCACGCAGCCCGCCGTGAGCCCGCCGCCGCCGGTGCAGACGGCGAAGGCGTCGAGCGTGAGGCCCAGCGCCTGCGCGTCCTCGATCAGTTCGAGCGCCACCGTGCCCTGCCCGGCGATGACATGGGGGTGGTCGAAGGGCGGGATGACGGTCGCGCCGCGCTCGGCCGCCAGCGTCTCGGCCAGTGCGTCGCGGTCCACGCCGTGGCGGTCGAAGGGGATGATCTCGGCCCCCCAGCGGCGCGTCGCCTCCACCTTGATGGCCGGCGCGTCGGAGGGCATGGCGATGGTCGCGCGCATGCCGAGCATGTGCGCCGCCGCCGCGCAGGCCTGGCCGTGATTGCCCGAGGAATGCGTGACGATCCCGCCCCGCCGCGCCGCCGGCTCCATCAGCAGCGCCGCGTTGGTCGCCCCGCGCAGCTTGAAGGAGCCGGTGCGCTGCAGCGGCTCGGGCTTGACCAGCACCGTCGCGCCGGTGATCTCGTCGAGCAGCCGGTGGCGCAGCAGCGGCGTGCGCAGCACGCGCCCGGCGAGGCGCGCGGCGGCGGCGCGGACATCCTCGAAGTCGGGCAGGGTGTCGCTCATGCCGCCGCCCTCCGCGTGAAGCGGCGCGGATCGCACAGCGGCACGGCGGCGGCGAGCGCGCCGGGATCCTCGCCCGCGACCAGCGCGGCGAGCAGCCGCCCGGCCGCCGGCGCCGTCTGCATACCGTAGCCGCCCTGGCCGACCATCCAGAAGAAGCCCTCCGCCTCGCCCTGCCCGATGGCGAGGCCGCGATCCGGCGTGAAGGTCCTGAGCCCCGCCCAGCGGTGCTCGACGCGCGAGACCGGGATGTCGAGCGCCTGCTGCATGCGGTCGATCGCGACCGCCACGTCGTATTCGTCGGGCTGCGCGTCGCAGGGCGCGCTCGGCGTCTCGTCGGCCGGGCTGACCATCAGCTTGCGCCGCGCCTCGGGCCGCACATACCAGGTGTGGCCAGCATCGCCGACCAGCGGCCAGGCGGCGCAGTCATGCGCGCCAGGGTCCACGACGCAGGCGGTGCGGCGCCTAGGCTGCAGCCCGATGGGGGCGAGGCCCGCAATGCGCGCCACCTCGTCGCCCCAGGCGCCGGCGGCGTTCACGATCACCGGTGCGGCGAAGACGGCGCCGGTTGCGGTCTCCGCATGCCAGCGCCCCCGTTCGCGCCACAGGCGTCCGGCGCGGCTGCGCAGGGCCAGCGTTCCGCCCGCCGCGCGCGCCTGGCGCAGGAAGCCCTGGTGCATGGCCGCGACGTCGATGTCGAAGCAGTCCGCCTCGATGGCCGCGAGGCTGGCGTAGCCGGGCCGCAGCGCCGGGACCATCGCCTGCGCCTGCGCGAGCGGGATCTCGCGCATGCCATCGCCCTCCGCGATCATCGCGCGCAGGGCGTCTGCCTGCTCCGCCGGGGCGAGGTGCAGCACCGGGCGCGGCTGCATCAGCGGCACCTCCGCGAAGCCCGGCGGCGGGCTCTGGAAAAAGGCGCGCGAGGCGGCGGTGAGGATGCGCGCATCCGGGCTGCCGTAGTTGCGGATCCAGATGGCGGCGGAGCGGCCCGTGGCGTGGTAGCCGGCGCTCTCCTCGGCCTCCAGCAGCGCGACGCGATGGCTGGCCGAGAGATGCGCCGCGGCGGTCGCGCCGGCGATGCCGGCGCCGATCACGATGGCGTCGAAGGCGTGCATGTCCATGGCGCCGACAGCCTGCGCCGGGCAAACGTAACGGGCAAGGCGATGCCGCTTACTGGTCGTAAGGCCGTTGCCAGGGCGCTCCGACGGTGACTAACTTTGCGACTACCGACAAGCGAGCTCGCCATCGAGGCTCGCCCCGGGGAGAGAACGGAAGGGAAAGCATGTCGAAGCACGGGATGACCCGGCGCAATGTGCTGCGCAACGGGGCTGGCGTTCTGGCGGCGACCGCGGTCGGCGCGCCGATGGTGCACGCGCAGGGCACGGGCGGCACCCTGCGCTGCGGCTTCTGGGACCATTGGGTGCCGGTGGGCAACAATGCCATCCGCGAGCTCTGCGCCGAATGGGGCCAGCGCAACCGCGTCAATGTGCAGGTGGACTTCATCACCTCGGTCGGCAACCAGAACCTGCTGACCATCGCGGCGCAGGCGCAGTCGCGCTCGGGGCACGACATCCTCTCCTTCCCGACCTGGGAGCCGGCGTCGAAGGCCGACCTGCTCGAGCCGGTGGACGACGTGATGGCGCGGCTGACCGCGAAATACGGCGCGGTGAACCCGGCCGCCGAATACCTCGGCAAGATCCGCGGCAAGTGGGTGGCGATCCCGGCGGTGTCCGGCACCCAGTACAAGCCCGCCTGCGTGCGCTTCGACCTGCTGCAGCAGCATGCGGGCGTGGACATCCGCGCCATGTGGCCGGCCGAGAACCGCGTCGGGCCGGGGGCCGACCAGTGGACCTGGGCGAACCTCCTGACCTATGCCGAGAAGTGCCACGCCGCGGGCTTCCCCTTCGGCATGCCCATGGGCTCCTTCACCGACGCGGTGGACACGGTGGGCGCCATCTTCGCCGCCTATGGCGCGAGCGTGATGGATGCGCGCGGCAACATCACCGTGCGCGGCAACGACAAGCTGCGCGCGGCGGTGGAATACCTCGTGCGCCTGTCGCGCTTCCTGCCCAACGACGTCTGGGCCTGGGATGACGGGGCGAACAACCGCGCGCTGATCTCCGGCCGTTCGGCGCTGATCTTCAACCCGCCCTCGGCCTGGGCGGTGGCCAAGCGCGACGCGCCGCAGGTGGCCGAGCGGTGCTGGACGGTGACCACGCCCGCCGGCCCCGAGGGCCGCTTCGTGCCCTACCTGCCCTATTTCTGGGGCATCTGGTCCTTCAGCCGCATGAAGCCGGCGGCGAAGGCGCTGCTCGAGTTCATGAGCGAGCGCACGAGTGCCGAGAAGCAGACAACCACATCGAACGGCTACGACATCCCGCCCTTCCTGAGCATGAGCGACTTCGCTGTGTGGGCGAACGAGGGGCCGCCGACCGGCACGATCTTCAACTACCCGATCAAGCCGCACCACAACGCCACCGCCTCGATCGCCTTCGCGCCGGCGCCGGCGGAGTTCGCGGTGCAGGCCTACCAGCAGGGGCTGAACACCAAGGTGGTGGCGCGCGTCGCCCAGGCGGGCGAGACGATCGACCAGGCGCTCGCCTGGCTCGAGCGCGAACTGACCACCATCCGCCGCGGCGGCTGACCCGCGGCACCGCAGGACCGGGTGAGGGCGGGCGCCGGAAGGCTGCCCGCCCTGGCCTTCCCAGGGGGAGAGCACCATGGCAGCCGACGGCACGATCGCCGTGAGAGACGCCGCCGAGATCACGGGCGGCCGCGCGAACTCGCTCCAGCGTTTCGCGCGGCGGCGCTCGACCATCGCCTTCGTCATGACGCTGCCGCTGCTCGCGGTCATCGTCGGGCTCGTGGCCTATCCGGCGCTGTTCGGCATCTACCTCTCGATGCTGAACCGGCGCATGACCGAGTTCGTCGGCTTCCTCAACTACGAGATCCTGATCGAGAGCGAGACCTTCTGGAACGTCTTCTTCCAGTCCTGCTTCTTCGCCATCACGGCGGTGCTGCTGAAGGCGCTGATCGGCTTCTGGCTCGCGCACATGCTGCACCACATCCCGAACAACAAGCAGCGCAAGTGGCGCGGCATGCTGCTGGTGCCCTGGGTGATCCCGCCGGCGCTGTCCACCCTCGGCTGGTGGTGGATGTTCGACCCCTCCTACTCCTCGATCAACTGGCTGCTCTCCATCGTCTCGGTGCCGGAGGTGCCCTGGCTCGGGCACCACTGGTGGGCGCGCATCGCGATCATCATGGTCAATGTCTGGATCGGCGCGCCCTTCTTCATGATCATGTATCTCGCGGCGCTGAAGTCGGTGCCCGAGCAGCTCTACGAGGCGGCGGCGATCGACGGCGCGACCTCCTGGCAGCGGCTGCGCTACGTGACGCTGCCGATGATGGCGAACATCATCTCCATCACCGTGCTGTTCAGCCTGATCGTCACCTTCGCGAACTACGACATCGTGCGGGTGCTGACGAATGGCGGCCCGCGCGACCTGACGCATGTCTTCGCCTCCTACGCCTTCCAGGTCGGCATCCTGTCGGGGAACATTCCGCGCGGCGCGGCGGTCTCCCTGTTCATGCTGCCCTTCCTCGCGGTCTGCGCCTTCTTCGTCCTGCGCGGCGTGGTCCGGCGCAACAAGGAGCAGATGTGATGTCGGCCACCGCCGCGAACCGCGACCTCCCGGGCATCTACCACAAGGCGGGCAGCCTGCGCGCCGAGCGGCGCTGGGCGATGTGGACCGCCTATGCCTCGCTCATCGTCGCCGCCGTCATCTTCATGGCGCCGCCCTTCTACATGCTGGTCACCAGCCTCAAGACCAGCGGCGAGATCGCCGGCATGGCCGGCAACCCCTGGATCGTGCGCGAGCCCACGCTCGAGAACTACTGGGCGATCATCGAGAATCCGCTGTTCCGCGGCTTCATGCTGAACAGCATCATCATCACCGCCTGCGTGGTGGCGGTGACGATGGTGATCTCCATCCTCGCCGCCTTCGCGCTGGCGCGCATGCGCTTCTGGGGCAGCCAGATGCTGGCCACCGGCGTGTTCCTGACCTACCTCGTGCCGGACACGCTGCTCTTCATTCCGCTCTACCAGATCGTGGGCGGGCTCGGGCTGCTGAACTCAATCTGGGGGCTGGTGCTGGTCTATCCGACGCTGACGGTGCCCTTCTGCACCTGGATCATGATCGGCTACTTCGCCTCCATCCCGAAGGAGCTGGACGAGGCCGCGCTGATCGACGGCGCCACCTGGCCGCAGATGCTGCTCAAGATCTTCATCCCGGTCGCATTGCCGGGGATCATCGCGGCGACGATCTTCGCCTTCACCGTCTCCTGGGCGGCCTTCGTCTATCCCACCGCCTTCGTCACCACGCCGGACCAGATGCCGCTGACCATCGGCGTCGTGTCGCAGCTGGTGCGCGCGGACACCTTCGCCTGGGGGCAGATCATGGCCGGCGCGCTGATGGCGGCGCTCCCGCCGGTGATCATCTACGCCTTCCTGATGGACTACTACATCGCCGGGCTGACCGCCGGCGCCACCAAGGGCTGAGGAACGAGAATGGCTCAGGTTTCCCTTCGCAAGATCGTCAAGGCCTATGAAGGCGGCGTGCAGGCGGTCAAGGGCATCGACCTCGAGATCGACGACCACGAGTTCGTCGTCCTGGTCGGCCCCTCGGGCTGCGGCAAGTCCACCACGCTGCGCATGATCGCCGGGCTCGAGGAGATCACGGGCGGCGACATCGCCATCGGCGGGACCATCGTCAACGACATCCCGCCGCGCGACCGCGACATCGCGATGGTGTTCCAGAACTACGCGCTCTATCCGCACATGAGCGTGTACGAGAACATGGCATTCGGCCTCACGCTGAGGAAATTCCCCAAGGCGGAGATCGACACCCGCGTGAAGGCGGCCGCGGAGATCCTCGACATCACGCCGCTGCTCGACCGCAAGCCCAAGGCGCTCTCGGGCGGGCAGCGCCAGCGCGTGGCCATGGGCCGCGCCATCGTGCGCAACCCGAAGGTGTTCCTGTTCGACGAGCCGCTGTCCAACCTCGACGCCAAGCTGCGCGTGCAGATGCGCACCGAGATCAAGAAGGTGCACCAGCGCGTCAAGACCACCACCATCTACGTCACCCACGACCAGGTGGAGGCGATGACGCTCGCCGACCGCGTGGTGGTGATGAACCACGGCATCATCGAGCAGGTCGGCCCGCCGCAGGAGCTCTACCACAGCCCGGCGACGAAGTTCGTCGCGGGCTTCATCGGCAGCCCGGCGATGAACTTCATCCCCGCGCGGCTCGAGCAGGCCTCGGGCGCGCTGGTGCTCGCGCTGCCCGACGGCATCAGGCTGAACGTGCCCGAGGCGCGCAGCGCGCGATACGCCGCGCATGCGGGGCGCGAGGTGCTGTTCGGCATCCGCCCCGAGCACCTGACCGACGACAAGCCGACCGACAAGGCGAACCCCGCGCCGCTGACGCTGACGCCGGAGGTGATCGAGCCCATGGGCATGGAGACGCTCGCGCATTTCCGCCTCGATGGCGCCGAGATCTCCGCGCGGCTCGATCCCGCCACGCCGGCCGAGGTCGGCGTGCCCTTGCGCCTGATCGCGCACATGGATCAGATGCACCTGATCGACCCCACCACCGACAAGGTGCTCTGAATGAAACGCCTCGAAGGCAAGTCCGCCTGGGTGACCGGCGCGGGCAGCGGCATCGGCCGCGCCATCGCGATCCTCTTCGCGCAGGAGGGGGCGAAGGTCGCCCTCACCGGCCGGCGCACGGCACCGCTGGAGGAAACCGCGAGGATGATCGGCGGGGGCGCCGTCGTCGTGCCCGCCGACCTGACCGACGACAAGCAGGTCGCGGCCGCGCTGGCGAAGGTCGAGAGCACGATCGGCGGGCCTGACATCCTGGTGAACAATGCCGGCGTGAACCTGCCGAAGCGCTACCTCCATCAGCTCACGCCGGAGGCGATCCGCACGCTGGTGGACGGCAACCTCACCGCGCCCTTCATGACCTCGGTCGCGGTGCTGCCGGGGATGCGCCGGCGTGGCGGCGGGCATCTGGTGCAGATCGCCTCGATGGCGGGGAAGAACATCTCCTTCCTCTCGGGGCCCGGCTACACCGCGGCCAAGCACGGCTTCGTCGCGCTCTCGCAAGCCATCAACCAGGAGAACGGGATCCACAACATCCGCTCCTGCTGCATCTGCCCCGGCGAGGTGGCGACCGACATCCTCAAGAACCGCCCCGAGCCGGTGCCGGCCGAGGAGATCGAGCGCCTGCTGCAGCCCGAGGACATCGCCGCCATGGCGCTCTTCGCGGTGACGATGCCGCCGCGCGCCAACATCACCGAGATGCTGGTGACGCCGACCTACATGCGCCTGCTGGCGCCGCAGGCGAAGAAGATCGCCGCGATGTGATGAAGGCCGGGGGAGGGTGAACCTCCCCCGATCCCCCTCCCTTCTTTGCCATTTGGCACCGGCCCTGGCTGTCAGTTCCCAGAAGACAAAGAAGGTTGGGGGGCTCGGGGGGAAGTTCCCTTCCCCCCGTCTTTTCTTTTTCGGGAATGCCCTCATGGACATGCTGCACATCCCCGTTGACGCACTCACCACCCTGGTGCGCGACGTCTTCGTCGCCGCCGGCTGCGACGATGCGGAAGCCGGCCGCATCGCGACGCATCTCGTCGGCGCCAATCTCGCGGGCCATGACAGCCATGGCGTGGTGCGCGTGCCGCGCTATGTCGAATGGCTCGAAGCCGGCCATGTGGTGAAGGGTCAGACGGCCGAGGTCATCACCGATGGCGGTTGCTTCGCCGTGCTCGACGGCAAGTGGGGCTTCGGCCAGACGGTGGCGCCGCAGGCGGTCGCGCTCGGCATCGCCCGGGCGCAGGAGCATGGCGTCTGCGTCACCGCGCTGCGCAATGCCGGGCATATCGGCCGCGTCGGCGATTATGCCGAGCAGGCGATCGCCGCCGGGCTCATCTCCATCCACTTCGTCAATGTCGCGGGCAGCGTGCTGGTGGCGCCCTTCGGCGGGGTGGAGCGGCGCTTCTCCACCAATCCGGTCTCGATCGGCGTGCCGCTGCCGGGCAAGCCGCTGGTGCTCGACTTCGCGACCTCGCTGGTGGCGGAGGGCAAGGTGCTGGTGGCCTCCTCGGGCGGCAAGAAACTGCCGGAGGGCGCGCTGATCGAGCCCGACGGGCGGCTCTCGACCGACCCGCACACGCTCTACGGCCCCTATGACGCGATCGGGCCGCGCAACCCGGCCAACGGCAAGGGCGCGATCCGCGCCTTCGGCGAGCACAAGGGCTCGGGCCTCGCCTTCATGTGCGAGATGCTGGCCGGATGCCTGACCGCCGGCGGCACCTCGGGGCCTGTCGGGGAGCGGGGGCGCATCGCCAACGGGATGCTCTCGGTCTTCATCTCCCCGCGGCATTTCGGCACCCAGGCGGAGTTCGAGCGCATGGGCCTCGCCTATGCCGAATGGATCTCCGCCTGCCGTCCGGCGGACCCCGCGCAGCCGGTCCTGCTGCCCGGCGAGCCGGAGGAGCAGCGCCGCGCCGAGCGCACCCGCAACGGCGTGCCGCTTCCGCAGGATGCCTGGGCGAGCATCCTCGCCACCGCGACGCGGCTCGGGGTCAGGAGCCCCGTCTAGGGCAGCCGCGGCGCCCGGCTCCCGCCCCGCCGCGCGCTGTCAAGGGCGCCTGCCGGCTGGTCCCGGCGCGGCTAGCGCCGCTCGGCCCGCCGCCGCCGCGCCCGCCGGAAGGCGAAGGCGAGATGCGCGAGATAGGCGCCGAGCGCCGCGCCGACCACGACCCAGGCCAGCGGCTCGACCCACTTCTCCACCCGGTCGTAGTGGTCCTCGAGGAAGTAGCCCGCATAGGCGAGGAAGGTGAGCCACACCAGCGAGCCCAGCGCCGTCCAGAGGTAGAACACCCCGCGCGGGATCTCGACCATGCCCGCGGGCACCGAGATCAGCGTGCGCACGCCCGGGAACATCCGCCCGATGCAGATGGCGAACGGCCCCCAGCGCTTGAGCATGGCGGTGGCGCGGTCGAGATCCTCGACCTCCACCGCGAACCACTTGCCCCAGCGCGCGACCAGCGGGCGGAACCGCTCGACGCCGAGCCAGCGGCCGAGCTCGTACCAGAAGATGTTGCCGACCAGCGTGCCCCCCACCGCGGCGACGAGCAGCAGCAGCATCGAGAGCTGCCCCCGCGCGGCGGCGAAGCCCGAGGCGGCCATGATCAGCTCCGACGGGATGGGCGGGAACAGGTTCTCGAGCACCATCAGCGCGAAGATGCCGGCATAGCCGCCGGCGGCCACCATCTCGGTGATCCACTGGAACATTCAGTCCACCCTGAACAGCGAGAGCGCGACCTGCCGCCCGCGCACGTAGTTGAGGCCCGCAACGGTGCCGAGTTCGCGCAAGGTGAGGCCGCGCTCCGCAGCCGCCGCGCGGAAGGCGGCTTCCTGCCGGTCGTTCACGGCGACGATGCGGCCCTGCCCGCCGGCCAGGAACGCCGCCGCCGCCGCGCCGTCGCGCAGCAGCCGGATCTCCCCGCCCAGGGCGAATTGCAGGGAGGGCTCGTGATAGCCGACCACGCCGAAGCGCTCGTCGGGCAGCCCCGGCGCGACGGCCGCGAGCTGCGCGGCGAGGCGCGGGGAGAGCCACACCGCCTGCAGGCGGGGGATCACGCCCTCGAGCACGCTGGCATAGACCGGCACGGCGAGGATCGCGCCGGCGAGCGCCGCCCGCCCCCAGGCCTGCGCGCGCGCGAGGCGCAGCAGCACCCAGGCCATGGCGGCGCCGGCCGCGATGCCGAGCAGCGCGAAGACCTCGACGCGCCCCTCGACATGCAGCGCCGCCGCGCCGGCGACCAGCGGCAGCCCGACCGCCACGCCCACCAGCGCCGCATTGCCGAGCCAGCCCATCCAGCGCGGCGGCGCCACCCGCAGCGGGTCCATCGCCCAGCGCGCGCCGAGCAGCATCAGCGCCGGGAAGGTGGGCAGCACGTAGTGCGGCAGCTTCGTCGCCACCGCCTCGAAGAGCAGCCAGGTCGGCACCGTCCAGGCAAGCAGGAAGCGCACCGGCGGGCTCATGCGCTCGGCCCAGGCCTGGGGCAGCGCGCGCAGCACGATCCAGGCCGAGGGGAAGGCGGTGATGCCGAAGATCGCCGCATACATCCCCGGCGGCCCCCAATGCGCCTCCTCGCCCGAGGAGACCTTGCCGAGCATGTCGCCGCCGATCGCCTCGGCGAAGAAGCGGCCTTCGGTCGCGATGCCGATGGCGACGAACCAGGGGGCGGCGAAGAGCGCCATCAGCGGCAGGCCCCAGCCCGGCCGCAGCGCCGCGAGCCAGGGGGCGGAGAGGCGCCAGAATCGCGCCCCGCGCGGACGGTCCATGACGGCAAGCGTGATGCCGGCCAGCAGCGGCACCATGGGCGCGATCGGCCCCTTCAACAGCACGCCGAGGCCGAGCACCGCCCAGAACCCCGCCGCCATCGTTGGGCTGAAGCGGTCGGGCGCGAGATAGGCGCGGCCCATCAGGCCCATGGCGATGGTGATGCTCGCCAGCAGCGCGGCATCCGTCTTGGCGATATGCGTCTCGACCACGAGCACCATGCTGGGCGCGAGCATCGCCGCCGCGACGAAGGCCGCCCGCCGCCCCACCAGCGCGCGGCCGAGCAGGAAGGTCGCCAGCACCGCCGCCAGCGCCCCGAGCAGGGAGGGCACGCGATAGGCCCAGATCTGCCCGCGCGCCGGCACCCCGGCGGCCTCGAGACCATGCACCACGGCGGCCTGCGCCCAGTGGATGCCGGCCGGCTTCTTGTTGCGCTCGACCTCGCCGAGGCGGATGCGGACATAGTCCCCGCTCTCGACCATCTGGCGCGTGGCCTGGGCGAAGCGGCTCTCGTCACGGTCGCCAGGCGGGATGGTGAAGAAGCCCGGCAGCCAGAGCAGCAGGCAGAGCGCGACGAGCCAGAGGGCCGGCCATCGCGTTTCGGGCAGCCGGTCGAGGAAGGCAGCGGCGCGCATCGCGCGGCGCCTCTAGCACGCTGCGGCGCGGGCGGCCATGAAGGCCGTGCGGCGCGCCGGGCCTCCGGGGCAGCCCCCGATCTTGTCGAAAAATCTTACATCGCGACGCCTATTTGCACCAACCCAGGCGCGAAGCCTTTGATTTACGACTGCTCTTTTTCTTGGCGCAGTTTCTGCTTTAGAGACGATCGGGGCGGGCTGCGGCCGGCGCGGAGAGCGTTCCGCCGGGCATCCCGCAGGACCAGGGGGAACCACAGAACGTGAAGAAGCATCTTCTTGCCGCCGCCGCCGCCATCGCGGTCGGCACCGCGGCGCCCGCCGCGAAGGCGGCCTTCCTCGACTTCGAGGACGGGATCCTGGGCTCGCCCGTCGGCGCCTTCTACGCCGGCCAGGGCGTGAGTTTCGCGAACACCGAGTTCACCTGGTCCGGCGGCTTCGCCGGCGCGTCCGGGATCGTCGGCATCCGCGCGCAGGGGACCTACTGGTTCGGCGCCGGCCATGCCGTGGTCGGCGTGTTCAGCCAGGCCGTCTCCTCGGTCGCGATCACGGGCATCGACATCGGCGTCGCGGGCATCCGCATCGACGCGTATGACGCCGTCTCCGGCGGCAATCTCGTCGCCTTCGGCGAGGCCTTCGGGCCGGGCGTCGGCGTCGGCACCTTCCACACCGTGACCGCCGCGGCGCCGAACATCCGCCGCTTCGAGATCTACCAGCCGGCCTACAACGGCTATGACGGCATGCTGATGGACAACCTCTCCTTCACCCTCGCGGCGGTGCCGGGCCCGGCCTCGCTCGCGCTGTTCGGGATGGGGCTGCTCGGCCTCGGCATCGCCGCGCGCCGCCGCGCGCCGGCCCGCGCCTGAACCGGCGGCCTGGCGGGGCGCAGGGGAGCCCCGCCAGGCCCGCCCGGGGGCGACCGAAGCCCCCCGCTCTGGCCCTGCGGCCCCTCGGGTGCGATGAAGGCGTGCGAACCCCCGCCCGCGTGAAGCCTTGACCGCACCCACCCATCCGCCGCCGCCCGGCCTGCCCACCCGCCGCGCCGCGCGCGACCTCCTCACCGCCACGCTCGAGCAGCGCCGACCGCTGGAGGAGGCGCTGGAGGCGCTGCCCGCGCGCCTCGATCCGCGCGACCGCGCCGCCGCGCACCGCATCGCCGCCACGGTGCTGCGCCGCCTCGGCAGCCTGGACGAGATCCTTGCCCCCTTCCTGCGCAAGGAGCCGCCGCCCCCGGCGCGCCACGCGCTGCGCATCGGCGCGGCGGAACTGCTGCTTCTGGGCACGCCGCCCCATGCCGCCGTCGCCACCGCCGTGGCGCTCGCGCCGCGGGCCTTCGCCGGGCTGGTCAATGCCGTGCTGCGCAAGGTCGCGGCCGAGGGCGCGGCGGCGCTGGAGGGGCTCGATGCCGCGCGGCTCGACACGCCGCCCTGGCTCTGGGCCTCCTGGCACGCCGCCTATGGCCCCGCGGTGCGCGCCATTGCCGAGGCCCACCGTGCCCCCGCGCCGCTCGACCTGACCCCCGCGCCGGGCGCCAGCCCGCCCGAGGGTGCCGAGGTGCTTCCCACCGGCTCCTGGCGGCTTTCGGCCGGCACGCGCGTGACCGACCTGCCCGGCTTCGCCGAGGGACGCTTCTGGGTGCAGGACGCCGCCGCCGCCCTGCCGGCCCTGCTGCTGGCGCCGCGGCCGGGCGAGCGCATCGCCGACCTCTGCGCCGCGCCCGGCGGCAAGACGGCGCAGCTCGCCGCCGCCGGCGCCGAGGTCACGGCGGTCGAGCGCGACGCGCGGCGGCTCGACCGCCTGCGGGAGAACCTCGCGCGGCTGCGCCTTCGCGCCACCATCGTGCAGGCCGATGCCGCCGCCTGGACGCCGGATGCGCCCTTCGACGCCATCCTGCTCGACGCGCCCTGCACCGCGACGGGGACCATCCGCCGCCACCCCGATGTCGCCCATGCCAAGCGCCCGCGCGACGTTCCCGCGGCGGCGGAGGCGCAGGCGCGGCTGCTCGCCGCCGCGGCGCGGATGCTCAGGCCCGGCGGGCGGCTGGTCTTCGCCACCTGCTCGCTGCAGCCGGAGGAGGGCGAGGCGCATCTCCCGCGCGCCGCCGCGCTCGGCCTGGTGCACAAGCCCTTCTTGCCGGCCGAGCTGCCCGGGCTGCCGGAGGCGATCACGCCTGCGGGCTGCCTGCGCACGCGGCCGGATTTCTGGGCGGGGCGGGGCGGGATGGACGGGTTCTTCGCGGCGCGGTTCCGGCGCCCCTGAGCCGGGCCGCCGCCCGCCGTCACCCAGCGGGCCTAGTAGGATTTCGGCAGGCCCAGCACCCGCTCGGCGATGTGGCTCAGGATCAGTTCCCGGCTCACCGGCGCGATGCGCGGGATCAGGCTTTCGCGCAGGTAGCGCTCGACATGGTATTCCTGCGCATAGCCCATGCCGCCATGCGTCATCACGGCGGTCTCGGCGGCGGAGAAGCCGGCCTCGGCGGCGAGATACTTTGCCGCGTTGGATTCCGCCCCGCAGTCGCGCCCGGCATCGTAGAGCGCCGCCGCCTTCAGGACCATCAGCTCGGCGGCCTCGAGATGCGCCCAGCAGCGCGCGAGCGGATGTTGGATGCCCTGGTTCTGCCCGATGGCGCGGCCGAAGACGCGGCGTTCCCGCGCGTAGTCGGCCGCCTTGCGCAGCGCCGCGCGGCCGATGCCCACGGCCTCGGCGGCGATCAGGATGCGCTCGGGGTTCATGCCGTGCAGGATGTAGTGGAAGCCCTTGCCTTCCTCGCCGATGCGGTCCTCGACCGGCACCTCGAGGCCGTCGAAGAACACCATGTTCGAATCGACCGCATGGCGGCCCATCTTCTCGATCAGGCGGATCTCCACCCGCGCGCGGTCGATGTCGGTGTAGAAGAGCGACAGGCCGTCGGTCTTGCGCTTCACCGCCTCGAGCGGCGTGGTGCGCGCGAGCAGCAGCATCTTGTTCGCCACCTGCGCGGTGCTGATCCACATCTTCTGGCCGCGCACCACGTAGCGATCCCCCTGCCGCTCCGCGCGCGTCTTGAGCTGGGTGGTGTTGAGCCCGACATCGGGCTCGGTCACCGCGAAGCAGGGCTTGTCGCGCCCGGCGATGAGCGGCGGCAGGGCGCGCCGCTTCTGCTCCTCGGTGCCGAAGACGACGACCGGGTTCAGGCCGAAGATGTTCATGTGGATGGCCGAGGCGCCGCTCATGCAGGCGCCGCTCTCGGCGACCGCCTGCATCATCACCGCCGCCTCGGTGATGCCGAGCCCGCCGCCGCCATAGGCCTCCGGCATGGCGATGCCGAGCCAGCCGCCCGCGGCCATGGCGGCGTGGAACTCCTCGGGGAAGGTGCCTTCGCGGTCCTTGCGCAGCCAGTATTCGTCGCCGAAGGCGGCGCAGAGCCTGAGGACCTGCTCGCGGATCTCGGCCTGCTCGGCCGTCAGTTCGAAGGCCATGGCCATCCCCTCCGGTGCCGGGCGAAGGGGCCAGATGCGCGCGGGGCTGTCAATGCGGCATTGACGCGCGCGTTCGCGGAATCCACCCTGCGTTCGGATATCCGAACACGGGAGAAGGGGCGGACGGGAACCCATGGCCTCACGCGACAGCGGCGCGGCAGGGCGGCGAGCGCGCCCGGCCGCCGCGCCCCCCGCGGCGGCGGGCCCGCGCTCGGTCGGGCGCGTCCTGCGGCTGCTCGACTGCCTCGCGGCGGCGCCGCAGGGCGCGTCGCTGGCCGCGCTCGCCGCGGCCATGGGCGCGCCCAAGACGACGCTGCTCGGCCTGCTGCGCGGCCTCGCCGCGGCCGGCTGCGCGGTGCAGGCCGAAGGCACCTGGCGGCTGGGGCCCGAGGCCTTCGGCCTCGCCCGCGCCATCCTCGCCGGTGAGGGCGAAGGCTTCGGCCAGGCGGGGCGCGCGGCGCTGCAGACGCTCGCCGAGGACACCGGGGAGACGGCGATGCTCGCCGTGCTCGCGCCCGATCGCCGCGCGATGGTCTATACGGACAAGGTCGAGAGTCGCACCGCGCTGCGCTTCGCCGCGACGGTGGGGGACCGCCGGCCCATCCACTGCACGGCCTCGGGCCGCGTCATGCTCGCCTTCCTGCCGCCGCCCTGGCCCGAGGCCTATCTGCGCGGGGCGCGCCTGGCCGCGCTCACGCGCAGCAGCGTCACCGACCGCCGCGCCCTGCGCCGCATCCTCGCCGAGGTGCGCGAGCAGGGCCATGCCGTGACCCTGGGCGAGGCGACCGAGGGCGTGGCCGGCATCGCCGCCCCGGTCTTCGCGGCGAGCGGCGAGGTGGTGGCGGCGATCGTCCTGGCCGGGCCGCTGGCGCGCGTGCAGCCGAGGCTGGCCGGCCTCGCGCGCCGCGTCAGGCAGGCCGGGCGCGACCTCTCGCGGCGGCTCGGGCACCGGCCCGGCGAGGCCCGCGGGGCGGGCGCGTAAGGGGGGAGGCCGCGGTCGGCGGGCAGCGCGGCCTCACGCGGAAGGCCCCGCGGCCGGCCGGCCGCCGGCATCATGCCCTGCGGACGCTTGTCCTCAGGGTGTCAGGATCCGGTTCCACGCGCGGCCGCCCCACCAGCCCCGCGCGCCTTGCCCGCGGGCGACAGGTCATACCATTCACCCGCCGGCATCACTGCGCCTCCATCGCCGCGGTGAGCGGCGGCGCGGGCTGCGCGGCGGGGCGCGGCAGTTCGAACCACAGGCAGGCTTCCTCCTGCCCGCGCGCGGGGCACCAGATGCGCCCCTCGCCGAGCGGCGTCATGCCCAGCCGCCGCGCCACCGCGAGCGAGGGCGCGTTGTCCGCCTGCACCGCCGCGCGCACGCGCTGCACGTCCATCAGCGCGAAGGCGTGGGCGATGGCGGCCGGCGCGGCCTCGCGCATGTAGCCCTCGCCCTGGAAGGCCTCGCCCAGCCAGTAGGTGATCAGCGCCGTCCGGTCGTCCCCCGGCGCGCGGGAGATGCTGATCCAGCCGAGCACCGCCCCATCCGCCCGCCGCTCGATCACCAGCGGCAGGGAGCGCAGGGCCGCCGCGGCCATCCGCACCCCGGCGATGCGGTCGGCCGCCATCAGCGGCGTGTAGGGCACCGGCCAGGAGGCGAGGCGGGCGCTGATCGCCTCGCTCATCAGCGCGGCGAGGGCCTCGGCGTCGCGGGGTTCGGCGCAGCGCAGCCGCAGGCGTTCTGTATCTACAGGCGGAATTCCCGGCGCCATGGCAACCATTGCGAGAGAATGGACCGGTCTAGGCTATCGCACCAGCCTCTTAACGATCCTTTCCGCCATTCCGCTCCGGGGCGGATCAAACATTCGCGCGAGGGCGAAGCGCCCGTGCCGGACCCGCGCGCGCAGGTTGGAGAAGGAGCGAAAGCCTTCCTCCCCATGCATGCGCCCATGGCCCGAGCCGCCGACCCCGCCGAAGGCCAGCGCGGAGAAGCCGACATGCTCCACGCAGCGGCCGGAAACCAGCGCGCCGGAGCGGGTTCCGGCGGCGATCTGCGCCTCCTCCGCCGGGCTCGCGCCAAAGATGTAGATGGCCAGCGGCGCCGGCCGCGCGGCGACCCAGGCGATGGCGGCGGCGAGGTCGGGCCGCTCCAGCACCGGCAGGATGGGCCCGAACACTTCCTCGTGAAGCAGCGGGTGGTCCTCCGGCGCCTCGGCCAGCGCGAGGGCGCGGCGGCGGCCCGGCCCATCCGGCCCGAGCGGCGTCAGCCGCGCCCCGGCGGCCAGCCGGTCGAGCCGCGCGGCGGCGGCCTCGTCCACCAGCGCGGTCTCGGGCGCGGGGATGCCGGCGGCGCGGCAGGCGGCCTCGAAGGCGGCGCGGCCATGGCCGACCAGCAGCACCGTGTCGGGCGCGACGCAGGTCTGGCCGGCATTGAGCGCCTTGCCGACCAGGATGGCGCGCGCCGCCGCCCCAAGTTCCGCGCCCGGCAGGATGATCGCGGGGCATTTGCCGCCCAGTTCCAGCGTCAGCGGCACCAGGTTCGGCGCCGCCGCGGCGGCCACCTTCCGGCCGGTCGCGGTGCCGCCGGTGAAGGCGAGGTGGTCCCAGGGCTGGGCCGCGAAATCCGCCGCGACGGCGGCATCGCCGGTCACGCAGCGCGCGATGCGCGGGCCGAGCGCGGCCTCCAGCACCTCGCCCACCAGCGCCGCGCAGCGCGGCGTGCGCTCCGAGGGCTTCACGGCGATGCGGTTGCCCGCCGCGATGGCGTCCACCGCCGGGGCGAGGGCGAGCTGGAACGGGTAGTTCCACGGCGCGAGGATGCCGACGATGCCCTTGGGCACCGGTTCGAGCCGCGCCCGCGCCGGCCAGAACGGGTAGGGCACGCCGACGCGCCGCGGGCGCGCCCAGCGGCGCAGGTGGCGGCGGGCATGCAGCGCGAAATCGGCCACCAGCAGCGCATCGGCGAGCAGCGTCTCGATGCGCGAGCGGGCGCCGAAATCGGCGGCGGCGGCGGCGGCGATGTCCTCGGCGCGGCGCTTGGTCTCGGCGGCGAGGCGGGCGAGCAGCTCGCGCCGCGCCGCGAGGTCCGGCGCGCCGTCCGTCGCCTCGGCGGCGCGCAGGGCGGCCAGGGCCTCGGCGGGGCTCATGCGGCGCGCACCGGGGTTGCGCCGCCTCCGCCATGCGTCCGCTGCGGGTGTTCGCGCGGCGTCACGCGGCCTCCCGGCGCGGCAGGCGGGGCAGCAGGGCCCTGGCCGCGGCCTCGCCCGAGCGGGCGGCGGCCTCGATGGTCGCGGGCAGGCCGGGCCAGGTCCAGTCCCCGGCCAAGGCGAGGTTGTGCATGGGCCGCCGCGGCGCGTGCGGGGCGATGCCGACGCCATGGCGCGGCGTGGCGCGGCGCTCCTTCACCGCGCGGCAGGGGGGCGGCGCCTCCGGCCAGTCGCCGGGCAGGGCGAAGGCCTGCGCGGCGCGGCGGATCTCGGCCCAGGCGCGCGGGGCGAGGCTCGCGGCCGCCTCCTCGGTTTCCGCATCGGCCGCGCTGACCGTCACGCTGATCCCGGCGGGCCGCAGCAGGATCCATTGGGTCAGCCCGCCCAGGATGCCGATGAAGCGCACCGGCCCCGGCGTGGATTGCGCGAAATGGAGGTTGAGGATGGGCGCATGGCGCTCGGGCACCTTCAGCCCGGGGATCAGCCGCGCCGTCTCCCAGGGCGGCAGGGCCAGGATCACGGCGTCGCGCTCGCCGAGCGGCAGGCTCTCCTCGCCGAGATGGAGCGCGGTGACGCGGCCATCGGCCTGGGTCATGGCGCGCAGCCGGCTGCCGAGGCGCAGCGTGGCGCCGGCGGCCTCCAGCGCGGCGAGGGCGGGCGCGACGAGATCGGGCCCCAGCCCCTCGCGCGCCACCAGCAGCCGCGCCGCCCCGGCGCTGCCGAGCCGCCGCAGCACCTGCCCGAGCCGCGCGGAGGAGGCCTCCTGCACCGGGGTGTTCAGCGCGGCGACGGTCAGTGGCTCCACGAAGCCGCGCAGCAGGGCGGGGTGCCGCGCCAGCGCCTCGGCCACCGGACGGTCGGTGAGCGGCAGCGCCATGCCGAGCAGGGCCAGCAGGCCCCCGGCGCTCAGCCCCGGCGGCCGCCGGGCCGGATCCCGCCAGGCGAGCGGCGCGGCGGCGATGCGGCGCGCGCTGCCATCGGCGAGGTCGAGCAGCGGCAGCCCCTCGGGTTCCGGCTCGATCCAGCGCTCGCGGGCGCTGATCGCCTCGAGGAAGCGCAGCGCGGCATGGTTCGCCCCCATCAGCGCGTGGGTGCCGTTGTCGGTGCCGTCGGGCAGCGCGCGGCAGCGCCCGCCGGCGAGCATCGTCGCCTCATGCAGCGTCACGGCATGGCCGGCGCGGGCGAGGACGAGCGCGGCGACCATCCCGGCCATGCCGGCGCCGACGACATGCACGCGCGCCGCGCCCTGCGGGCCGAAGGGGCAGGGGCCGGGAGCGGCGATCCTCATCGCGCGGCGACGGGGGCGAGGCGCAGCGCGAAGGCGGCCATGCGCGCCTTCTCACCCGCCGTCAGGCGCGGGCGCGCGCGCGGCGCGCCGAAGCCGCGGGCGAGCAGGCGGTCGAACAGGCGCCGGTAGCCCCACATCATGATGCGCGCGGGCAGCAGGGCGCGGGTGTCGAGGTGCCGCAGCTCGGCCTCGGCGCGGGCGAAGCCGGCTTCGGCCTCGGCGGCGAGCGCGCGGGCGGCGGCGGCGATGCCGGGCGCGGCGATGATGCGCGCCGCCGGCCCCTCTGGCACGCCATGCGCGGCGAGCAGGTCGGCGGGCAGATAGACGCGATCGCGCGCCGCGTCCTCGTCCATGTCGCGCAGGATGTTGACGAGCTGCAGCGTGCGCCCGAGCGCGAGGCCGAACGGCGCCGCCTCGGGCGCGCCGAAGATGCGCACCGCCATCGCGCCGACGCTGCCCGCGACACGGCGGCAATAGAGGTCGAGCGCGGCGGCGTCGGGGATCCGCACCGCGGGCGCGGCGTCGGTCTCCATGCCCGCGATCATCGCCTCGCATTCCGCAATGGGCAGGCCGTAGCGCTCGCGCGCGCGGGCGAGCTCGCGCGAGAGGGCGCAGTCGGGCCGCGCCAGCTTCGCCCGCCAGTCGTCGAGGAAGCGGCGCTTCTCGGTCTCGGGCATGGCGCCGTCGGCGATGTCGTCCACCGCGCGGCAGAAGGCATAGACGGCCCAGAGGGCGCGGCGGCGATCCCCGCGCAGCGCCGCCATGCCGCGCGCGAAGGAGGAGCCCGCGCGCGCGACGCGGGCGCGCACCAGCGCGGCGTCCGAGGGCCCTCCGAAGGGCGCGGCGAGGAAGGCGCGGGCGAAATCCGCCCTGCCCAGCGCGACGCGCTGGCGGACCGGGTCCTCCGCGCGCAGCCGCGCGAGCAGGCGCCGCGCGAGCGCGAGCGTCACGGCGGCTTCCATCGCGAGGCGCCGCGCGCCGATCAGGCGCGGCAGGCAAGCCGCGGCGTCGAGGCGTTCCTCCACCCGGTCCAGCGCGGCGTCGAGCACGGCGCGGCGGCGCTCCGCGTTCTCCGGGGCGAAGAAGGCCTCCTCCCCCCCGGCCAGCGCCATCCAGGGCCCGGGCAGGTAGATGCGGTCGAGCGCCTCGCGGTCCCTGGCGAGGTCCTGGATGTGGTTGAGCACCTGCAGCGCGGTGCAGAGGGCATCGGCGGCGGCCTCGGCCCCGGGTGCGGCTGCGCCGTGCAGGCGCAGCAGCATCCGCCCCACGGGATTGGCCGAGGCGGCGCAATAGGCCTCGAGCCCCGCCCAGTCCGCGTAGCGGCCCTGCGTCGCGTCCTGGCGGAAGGCGGCGAGCATGGCGCGCGCCTCCGCCGTGCCGCAGCCGCTGTCATGGAGCGGCCGCGCGGCGGGCTCGGCGGTGGCGGGGTCGTCCAGCGCGCGTTCCAGCGCGTCGAGCCGCGCGAGCTTCTCGGCCGCCGGCAGGTCCGGGCTGTCGGCGATGTCGTCCGCCGTGCGCACGAAGCGGTAGAAGCCGAGCACCTTCGGGCGCACCGCGCGCGCGAGCAGCGCCGAGGCGACCGGGAAGTTCTCGGCATCATGGGTGCGGCTGGGCGGTCCGGCGGCGACGGTCATCGGCCGCATGGTGGCACGGGAGCGCCCGCCTTGTCCGCGCCGTGGCCCGCGGTGCGCCGTGCGGCGGGGGCGCGCGTGCCGCCCGTCTCCGGCGCGGGGCGATGCGCCGGCGCCGGCCTGCCGCTCACGGCGCCTCGGGCGCGGCGTAGTCGCGCCCCTTCCAGCCCTCCTTGCGGCCGAGCAGGGCGCGGGCGAGCGCCGTCCACTGGATCGCGAGCGCCACCACCACGGCGAGGGGATGCAGCGCGACGGTCCAGTAGGGCTCACCCACGCGCCGCGTGACCGCCGCGCGCAGGGCGAAGACGAGGGCGAGCGCGAGCCACGCCTGGAAGGCCGGCAGCAGGAAGAAGGGCCAGAGATGCGCGCCCGCGAGCACCACCGTCCAGACCGGCAGGCCGAGCGGCGTCGCCATGCCTTCCCGCGCGTTCTTGAGGAAGCCGCGCCACGCCTCGCCGAAGCCGCGATACATGCGGCAGGTGGCCAGCCGCGCGCCCTCCACGATCTCGGTGCGATGGCCGGCGGCGCGCATCAGGCGGGGGAAGTTCAGCCCGTCATGCAGCGTGGCGCGCAGCGCGCCATGGCCGCCGACGGCCTCGTAGGCGCGGCGCTCGAACAGCATCATCTGGCCGCAGCCCGCCGCGAAGCCCGGCAGGCGCGTGAAGGCGCGGCCGCCGCCCGGCAGGTAGCCGGTCAGCAGCAGGTTGATCATCGGCACGGTCAGCCCCTCGCCGATGGTCTCGATGCGCTGGCGCGGCACGCCGCTGACCAGCGCGATGCCGTGCCGCGCGGCATGGGCGGCGAGCCCCGCGGCGGCACCGGGGGCGAGGCGCACATCGGCATCGAGGAACAGCAGATGGGTGCCGCGCGCCGCCTCGGACAGCCGCGCGCAGGCATGCATCTTGCCCGACCAGCCGGGCGGCAGGGCGGGGGCGGAGACGAGCCTCAGCCGCGCGTCGCGCGCGGCCAGGGCGCGGACGATGTCGGGCGTGCCGTCGGTCGAGCCGTCATCCATCACCACCACCTCGATCGCCACGCCCTGCTGCGCCAGCGCGGCCTCGATGCAGGGGCCGATATTCGCCGCCTCGTCGCGCGCGGGGATGAGGATGGAGACGAGCGTGCCCTCCGGCGGCCGGCCCTCCGGCGCGCGCAGGAGGAACAGGTTGACGAGGCCGGTCGCGGCGGGAAACACCGCGAGCACCAGCGCGATCCAGGCGGGGTCGAAGGTCATGGCGCGCGCTCCGGCCTGGTGTCGTGGCGCGGGTCGAATCGCTGCCCGCGCAGCAGCGCGCCGAGCCGGCGCCAGGTCTGATAGACGCCGCCCATGCCTTCGCGGCCATGCACCAGCGTCTCGAACCGATCGGGGTCGCGGCTGATCGCGTCCTCGGTGAGCCGGTCGGCGGTGGCGGCGAGCGCGGCGGCGAGATGCGGCGCGCGCGCCTCGCGCTCCATCGCGAGCAGCGTGGCGGCGGGGATGGGCGGGCCGAAGGCGGCGAGCATCTCCGCCTTGCGTTCCCCCCAGAACGGGTAGTCGAGCGCGAGCGGGATGAACTGCGCCTCCGGCGCCATCTCGGGCAGGCGGATCATGCCCGGCGCGATCGGGATCGGCCTCTCGCGCGGGTCGGCGAAGCGGCCGGGCGCGTTGATCCAGAGCATGTGGGCGGGATCGCGCAGCACATGCTGGGCGGTGCGCAGGAAGGCGACCGATCCGCGCGCCGTGCCGGTCTCGATCCCGAACACGCCGAGGCGCCGCATGAAGGCGTATTTGTCGAGCGCCCAGGAGGCCATGGGCGTGAAGAGCGGCCGGTCGCGCAGCAGCGTGCGGTTGAGCAGCATGAAGGCGACGCCGTCCCACCACGAGGGGTGGTTGGCGAAGACCACCGCCGGCACGCCGGGCGCGGCCTGCGGCCGGCCCCAGCGCGCGAGGCGCAGAGCGCGCATGTGCTTGCCGAAGAACCGGGTGAAGGCGAACTCGAAGAAGGCGAGGTGGCGCTCGGAGCGCAGCGCCACCGGGTCGGGGGCCTGCACGGCCGCCCCGCTCATTCGGCCGCGAGCAGCGCGTCCCTCAGGCCGGCGCGTTCGGCCTCGGGGGACATGCCGCGTCCGCCCTGGTCGCGATCCATCGCATCCGCCGCGATCCAGCCCGACATCATCACCATCGGCATGCCCGGGCCAGGATGCGCCGCGCCGCCGCAGAGGTAGAGGCCGCGGATCGCCTTGGGCCGGTTGGACGGCTTGAAGGCCCCGAAATAGGCGCCGTGCGAGGCAAGGCCGTAGATCGCCCCGTCCAGCACCTTGTAGCGCTCGTGGATATCCTGCGGCGTCAGCGCGCGCTCGACGACGATGCGGCTCTCGATATCCTCCATCCCCGCGGTGCGCTTGAGCTTGTCGAGGATGCGCTGGCGGTAGGGCGCGAACATCTTCGACCAGTCGTGTCCCGGTCGCAGGTGCGGGGTGTGCACGAGGACGTAGAGCGCCTCCCCGCCCGCGGGCGCGACCGTGTCGTCGCTCATCGAGGGGGCGCAGAGATAGGCCGTCGGGTCGGGCGCGGGCTCGCCCTTGACGTAGATGCTCTCGAACTCCTCCTCGGCGTCGCGCGAGAACACGAAGCAGTGGTGCGCGAGGTGGTCGTAGCGCTTGCGCAGGCCGAGATAGAGCACCACGCCCGAGCAGGCCGGCTGGTAGCCCTTGCGCTCGATGCGCCGCGCCTGCCCGCCGCCCACGAGCTCGGTGTAGGTGCGCACCGCATCCATGTTGGAGATCACCGCGTCGCAGGCGATACGATCGCCGTTCGCCGTCACGCTGCGGACGGCGCCGCGCTCGATCTCGATCTCCGTGACCTCGGCATCGGTGCGCAGATCGGCGCCGAGCTCGCGCGCGAGCTTCGCGAGGCCTTCGGCGACCGCGCGCGTGCCGCCGACCGGATACCAGACGCCCTCATTGGCCTGCATGTCGCCGATGCCGCAGAGCACGGCCGGCGCCATGTAGGGGTTGGAGCCGACATACTGGGTGAAGTGGTCGAGCATCTGCGCGAGGCGCTCGTCCGGCACATGGCCGCGGATGACCTTGGCGACGGTCTGGCCCATGCGCAGCGCCATGATGTCGCGCAGCACCTCGGGCTTGAAGTTGTCTGTGAAGGAGAGCGTGTCGCCGATGCCCTCGACCGGCTTCCAGAAGAAGAACTTCTCGCTGACCTCGTGCAGGTGCCGCGAGACCTCCTGGAACTTCCGGTAGCCCGCGCCCATGCCCTTGCCAGGGACGAAGGCGTCCATGGCCTGCGCCATGGCGCCGACATCCTCCACCAAGTCGATGCGCGTGTTGTCGTCGAAGAAGCAGCGCCATTGCGGGTCGAGGCGGATCAGCGGCAGCTCGTCGGCCTGGTTGCGCTTCGCCTCGGCGTAGATCCGGCGCAGCACGCGCGGCACGGTCAGGATGGTCGGGCCCATGTCGAAGCGGAAGCGGCCCTCGCCCTCCGGGTTGTCGAGGTGCAGCACCGCGGCCTTGCCGCCGAGCCAGGGATTGCGCTCGAGCAGCGTGACGCGGTGCCCGCGCGCCTGCGCGACGACCGCCGCGGCGAGCCCGCCGAGACCGCTGCCGATGATGACCACCTTCGCGCCCATGCGCCTGCCCTCCCGTCGCTCAGTCGCCCATCGCGGGCTGGGCGATGCCGATGCGCGCACCCCGGTCGGCCTGCGGCCGCATGCCGAGATCCTGCATCAGCAGTTTCGCGCTGATCCGCGCGCCCTCGTAGATCACCGGCAGGCCGCTGCCCGGATGCGTCCCGCCGCCCACGAGATACACGCCCTCCGCCTTGCCGAAGCGGTTCTGCGGGCGGAAATGCATCATCTGGCGGACATTGTGCGCCAGGTTGAAGGTCGCGCCGTAGCCCACCGCGTATTCGTCGCGCCAGTCCTGCGGCGTGACGATGCGCTCGTAGCGGATGCGCGATTCGAGGTCGTGCAGGCCAAGGGCCTTGAGCCTCTCGATGGCGAGGCGGCGATAGCGCGGCGCCTCCGCCGCCCAGTCCTGCCCGCCGCGCAGGTTTGGCACCGGCACCAGCACATAGAGCGTGGAATGGCCCGCCGGCGCGAGCGAGGGGTCGGTGCCCGCCGCCGCCTGCACGTAGAGGGATGGGTTGTCCGGGATCACGCCGGACTCGATCTGGTTCAGGTTGCGCTCGTAGTCCTCGGCGAGCAGCACGCTGTGGTGCGCCATCTGCGGCAGCGTGCCCTCGATGCCGAGGTAGAGCATGAAGGTCGAGCAGGAATAGCGCGCCTGGGCGATCTTCGCGTCCGGCCATTGCGGGCGCAGCGCCTCGGGCATCAGCGTGGGGATGGCGTGGGCGAAATCCGCGTTCACCACCACCGCATCGGCGGCATGGCGCACGCCGCGCACCTCCACGCCCGCGGCGCGGCGCCCCTCGAAGGCGATGCGCTCCACCGGCTCGTTCAGGCGGATCTCGACGCCGAGGCGCTCCGCCACGCGCGCCATCGCCTCGCTCACCGCGCCGCAGCCGCCGACCGGGTGGAAGATGCCGTGCTCGTATTCCAGGAAGGAGAGGATCGAGAACATGCTCGGGCAGCGGAAGGGGCTCATCCCGAGGTATTTCGACTGGAAGGTGAAGGCGAGCCGCGTGCGCGGGTCGCTGAAGTGGCGCTTGAGGTCCTGGTCGAGCGAGGCCCAGGGGCGCAGGTAGCGCAGGCCCTTCATCACCTCGGGCGCGAGGTAGGTCATCAGCCCGTGGAAGGGGCGCTCGAGAACGGGCCGGAAGGCCTCGAGCTTCACGCGGTTGTCCGCCAGGAAGGAGCGCAGGCCCTTGGCATCGGCCGGGTTCAGCTTGGCGATCTCGGCCTCCATCCGCGCGATGTCGGGGGAGGCGTCGATCGTGACCGGGCGCGCGCCCTCGAACACCAGGCGGTATTGCGGGTCGAGGCGGATGAGCTCGACCTCGCGCTCGAGGTCGGCGCCGCAACTGGCGAAGATCTCGCGCAGGATGCGCGGATAGAGGAAGAAGGTCGGCCCGATGTCGAAGCGGTAGCCGCCCGGCGCCGTCACCGTGCGGGTGCGGCCGCCGACGACGCTGTCACGCTCGAAGACGGTGACGCGCGCGCCGCTCGCCGCGAGCAGCAGCGCGGCGGCGAGGCCGCCGGGGCCTGCGCCCACGATGGCGACGCGCGGACGGGTTCGGGCAAGGGCTGGCAGGGACGCGTTCATGGTATCCGGCGGGGTCACGGGCAACCCCACGCAGATTGCCCCGGCCGGCGTGTCCGCAAGGGGCCTGTCCTCATGCCGCGAGAGCGCCCTCGATCTCGGCCGCGCGGGCGGCGGCGCGCGGCAGCAGCCGGCGCAGGTAGAACTCCGCCGTCGCGCCATGGGCCGACGGATCCTCGGCGGCGGCGCGCGCCAGCATCCAGCCGCCGAGCAGCCATCCCGCCGCGTCGAGATAGGCCACCGCGACCGACTGCGCGGCTTCCGCGTCGCGCCCCTGCACCTCGAGCATGCGCCCGGTGACCGCGCCGAAGGCCTCCGCGGCGGCGCGCAGCCGCGCATCGGGCGAGCGGCCGACCTCGGCGAGCAGCGCGCGCATCTCCGCCCCGCCGTCCTTCGCGACCTTGCGCACCAGCAGGTCGATCGCCTGGATGCCGTTGGTGCCTTCGTAGATCGGGGCGATGCGCGCATCGCGCAGCACCTGCGCCGCGCCCGCATCCTCGACGAAGCCCATGCCGCCATGCACCTGGATGCCGGTGGAGGCGGTCTCGACCCCGCGGTCGGTGCACCAGGCCTTGAGGATGGGCGTGAGCAGCGCGAGCCGGTTCTGCGCCGCCGCGTCGCCGAGCAGCGCGTGGCGGTCCACGCAGAGCGCCGTCTCGAGCGCGAGCAGCCGCGCCGCGAGGGTGATGCTGCGCATCTCCATCAGCATGCGCGCGACATCGGGGTGCTCCGCGATGGGCCGGCCGCCCTGGATGCGCTGCGCGGCATAGGCCTCGGCGAGCCGCAGCGCGGCCGCGCCATGCGCGACACCCTGCGTGCCGACGCCGAGGCGGGCGTTGTTCATCATCGCGAACATCGCCGGCAGGCCGCGATGGGGTTCGCCCACCATCTCGGCCTCCGCGCCCTCGAACAGCATGATGCAGGTCGGGCTCGCATGGATGCCCATCTTGCGCTCGATGCCGCCGCAGCGGATCGCGTTGCGGCTGCCATCCTCCTTCACCTTGGTGCAGGCGAAGAGGCTGATGCCCTTCGAGCCCGGCGGCGCATCGGGCAGCCGCGCCAGCACCAGATAGACGATGTTCTCCGTGCAGTCGTGCTCGCCCCAGGTGATGAAGATCTTCTGCCCGGTGAGCGCATAGCGCCCGTTGCCGAGCGGCTCGGCCCGGGTGCGCAGCACGCCGAGGTCGCTGCCGGCATGGGGTTCGGTCAGGCACATCGCGCCGGTCCATTCGCCGCTGACCATGCGCGGCAGCCAGCGCGCGGCCTGCTCGGGCGTGGCGTGGTGCGTCAGGCAGTCGATCGCGCCCGCGGTCAGCAGCGGCCCCAGCATGAAGGAGGTGTCGGCCGCCATGCCGAGCTCGGTCATCGCCGTCCAGAGCGAGGCCGGCAGGCCCTGCCCGCCATGCTCGGCCGGCGCGGCGAGGGACTGCCAGCCCCCCTCGATCCATTTCGCGTAGGTCTCGCGGTAGGGCGTGGTGACGACGCCATTCGCATAGACGGCGCCGGCGCGGTCGGCGGCCTGCGCGCCGGGCATCAGCACCTCGGTGCAGAAGCGGTCGGCCTCGGTGACGATCTGGGCGATGTCCTCGGCCGAGAGCGGCGCGCCGGCGGCCTCGGTCAGCGCGGGCAGGCCGACCACGCGGGTCAGGCCGAAGATCAGGTCGGCGGCGGCGGTGGAGGTCATGCGGTCACACCTTCGAGGGCGGCGAGCAGGCCGGGGGCGGGCGGCGCCTCGCCCGCCGCCCAGCCGGGCAGCGCCGCGAGCAGGGAGGCATCCGCCGCGGCCGCCGCGAGGGCGAGGCCGAGCACCGGCCCGAACTTGAAGCCGTGGCCGGAGAAGCCCGACATCACGAGGCAGCGCGGCGCGAGCGGCTCGACGACGAACCGCTCCCCCTCCTCGACATCGTAGTAGCAGGCGCGCGCATCGAGGACGCGATACGCCGCCGCATCGCGCAGGCGGGGGCGGGCGAAGGCGAGGATCTCCTCCGCCTCCGCGGCGGTCGCGGCGCGCGGGTCGGCCTCGGCGTCGCCCTGGCGGGAGAAGCGGTGGTCGCCGATCTTGAGCGGCGTGCCGGCCACCGGCGGCACGGCGTAGAACCCGCCATCCTCGGCGAGGTCGAGCAGCATCGGCGCCGCCTCCCAGGCGGCGCGGTGCTGCGGCGGCGGCTCCAGCAGCACGAGGATCTGCCGCGAGGCGACGACGCGCGGGGCCAGCGCCGCGGGCAGCAGCCGCGGCGCCCAGGGCCCGGCCGCGACCACCAGCAGGTCGGCCGCGCGGGCGGTGCCGTCGGCGAGGCGCACGAGGCCGCGGTCCGGCTCGATGCCGGTCGCGCGGGCGCGCTCGATGGTCACGCCGCGGGTCGCGAGGTGCCGCGCCATGCCGGCGACGATGCGCTCGGCGAGGAGCACGCCGCCCTGGCGCATGTGGAAGGCGGCGCCGATCCCGGCCTCGGTGAGCATCGGGAAGCGCGCGGCGACCCCGGCGGCGGTCAGGTCCTCGAAGGCATGGCCATCGGCGGCGAGGCTCGCCCGGCTTTCCCCGAGCCAGCCGGCGGCGCCGTTCGAGACGGCGAGCACGCCGGTCGGGATGTGCAGGACCTCCCCGATGTCGCGCCAGACCATGTCCCAGGCGGCATAGGCCGGGTCCACCATGCGCATGTAGCCGGCCTGGGCGCCGTAGGCGTGGCGGATCAGCCGGTGGTGGTCCACCGAGGCGCCGCGCGGGTTGGGGACATCGTCCTGGTCCAGGATGCGGACCGAGACGCCTTGCCGGGCGAGCCCCCAGGCGGCGGAGAGGCCCATGATGCCGGCGCCGAGGACAAGGGCGGTATGCGGGGGGGACATGCCCCCATCCTATGCCCGCGCCTAGGCCGGCTGTGAACACTCCATCGCCAGCCGGATGCGCCCGGTCAAGATTTCCCCCGGCGCGAGTTCCCGCATCGGGCCGAGCGGCTCGAGGTCCGGCCGGTTCGGCGCGTCGGGCAGGTGGGAGCAGGGCTCGACACAGAGCACCGGCGGCGATCGGGGGGCATAGACCTGCAGATGGGTGGAAAGCGCCCCCGCGGCCGTCATGGTCAGCACGCGGCCGGGCCAGGCGATGCGCGCCAGCCCGTCCCAGCCCGGGAAATGGGTGTCGAGGCCGAGGAAGGCTTCCTCCCCGCCCTCCAGCCCGCGGTCGAAGGCGGCGGCGATGGGCAGGGTGCGCGCGTCATGCGTGCAGCGATGCGTGGCGCGGAAGGCGAGGCGCGTGCCCGGCGGCCGGACGAACCACGGATGCCAGCCGGCGCCGAAGGGCATCGGTGCCTCCCCCGTGTTCACCACCGCGAGGTCGAGGAGCAGCCCCTCAGGCCCGAGCGTGGTGGCGAGGCGCGCGGCGTAGCGGTAGGGCCCGGCGGAAACCTCCTGCGCCAGGGTCGCGGCATCGGCGGCCAGCGCCGCCACATGCCAGGGCCGGTCGCGCGAGAGGCCGTGGATCGCCGTGCCGTCCTGCGGCCGGTTCACCGGCAGGCGGTGCGGGCCGAGCCGTCCGCCGTCCAGCCGGTTCGCCCAGGGGATCATCCAGAAGGCGCCGAAGGGGCCGCCGAGCGGCTCGCCCTCGGGTGCCGGAACCAGCACGTCCCGGCCGAGGAAGCGCAGGGCGCGCATGCCCCCGCCCTCCGCGGGCGCGATCTCCGCCTCCCAGCCGCCGCCCGACAGGCCGAGAGGCGGCATGGCGGGCTCAGTCCTCGAGCGCGAAGGGGTCGCGCGGGGAGGGGCAGGCGCGGGAATACTCGATCGCGGTGTAGCTGCCGCCCTGGTAGCGCTCGGTCACCGGATCGGCGGTGATGCCGCCCACCTCGGGCCGCCAGGGCTCGGCCGAATCCTGGGGCGCCCAGCCGATCCGCTCCCGGTGGTCCCGGCCCCAGTAGGAGGCGGGATTGTCCGAGCAGGCCCAGATGACGGCATGGCCGGCGCGCTCGGCGAGCACGCAGCGTTCGACGAGCCGCGTGAGGTCGGCATAGGAGAGCCAGGTGGAGAGCATCCGCCGGTCCACCGGCTTGGGGAAGCAGGAGCCGATGCGCAGGTTGACGTTCTCGACCCCGTGCTTGTCCCAGTACATCCGGCCCATGAGTTCGCCATAGGCCTTGGACAGGCCGTAATAGCCGTCGGGGCGGAAGGCGCAGTCGTAGTCCAGGCGTTCCGCATTGCCGCTCGGGCGCTCGTGGAAGCCGATCGAGTGGTTGGAACTGGCGAAGACCACGCGCGCGCCCTCGCGCCGGGCGGCCTCGTAGACGTGGTAGAGGCCGCGGATGTTGGGGCCGAGCACCTCCTCGAAGGGGCGCTCCACCGAGACGCCGCCGAAATGCAGGATGGCGCCGCAGCCCTCGGCCTGGCGCAGCAGCGCGACCCCGTCGTTGAGGTCGGCCTTCACGAAGGCCGCGCCGGCGGGCAGCGGGTCCGGGAAGGGCGCGATGTCGGTCAGGCGCAGCCGCCAGCCCCGCGCGGCGAGTTCCTTCGCCAGATGCCGGCCGAGATTGCCGGAGGCGCCGGTGAGCAGGACGGGCTTGGCGGGTGGGCTCATGCGGTCAGGCTCCGTAGCCGAGCAGCAGGCGCGGCAGGGTGAGGGACACCGCCGGCCAGTAGGTGGTCAGAAGCAGCGCCACCAGTATGGCCCCCCAGAAGGGCCAGATCGAGCGCATCACCTGCTCCATGCGGATGCGCCCGATGGCGCAGCCGACGAAGAGCACCGCGCCCACCGGCGGCGTGGTCAGGCCGAGGCCGAGATTCATCATCATGACCATGCCGAACTGCACCGGATCCACGCCGATGGCGGTGACCACCGGCAGGAAGATGGGCGTGGTGATGAGGATCAGCGCCGCCATGTCCATCACCGCGCCGAGCAGAAGCAGGCAGAGATTGATCATCAGCAGGATGACGATCGGGTTGCTGCTGACGGCGAGCATCCCTTCGGTCAGGATCTCCGGCAGGCGGTACATGGCCAGCAGCCAGGCGAAGGCGGTGGCGGTGCCGACCAGCAGGAACACCACCGCGGTGGTGCGCACCGAGGCGCGCACCGCGGTCACGAAGGCTTCCCAGCTCAGGGCGCGATAGACCAGCACCGTGACCAGCAGCGCCCAGATCGTGCCGAAGGCCGCGCTCTCGGTCACGGTGAAGATGCCCGAGAGCACGCCGCCGAGGATGATCACCGCCGTCAGCAGGCCGGGCAGCGCGTCCACGAAGCACCAGGCGAGGTGGCGCAAGCCCTGCCAGGATTCCGCCGGGTAGCCGCGCCGCACCGCCATGACATAGGCGGTGATGGCGAGGAAAAGGCACATCATCGCCCCGGGCACGATGCCCGCGATGAACAGCGCGCTGACCGAGATGCCGCCGCCGGCCGCCAGCGAATAGAGGATCATGTTGTGGCTTGGCGGGATGAGGATGCCGGCGATGGAGCTCGTCACCGTCAGCCCCACCGCATAGTCCGCCCCGTAGCCCTTCTGCTGCATGGACGGGATCAGCATGGTCCCGAGCGCCGAGGTGTCGGCCACCGCCGAGCCCGAGATGCCGCCGAACAGCATCGAGGAGCCGACATTGACCTGCGCGAGCCCCCCGCGCATGTGCCCCACCACCGCCGAGGCCAACGCGATCAGCCGCCGCGCGATGCCGCCATGCAGCATCAGCTCGCCCGCGAAGATGAAGAAGGGGATGGCGAGCAGCGAGAAGATGCTCATCCCGCTCGCCATCTGCTGGAAGGCGACGGCCGGGTTCAGCCCTTCCCAGATGAAGCCGGCCACGGCGGCGATGCCGAGGCAGAAGGCGACCGGCACGCCGGCGAGGATGCCGGCGGCGAAGATTCCGAAGATCAGGAACAGCCCCGGTTCCACGCGCGCGCTACTCCAGCATGGCGGCGGAGGCGCCGCGCTTCCCGGGCGCGGCGCCGAAGATGTCGTGCAGCACCTGCTCGATGGCGTAGAGCACCATCAGCGCGCCGCCGAGGACCATCGGCGCATAGGTCCAGCCCTGGCTGATGCCGAGCAGCGGGATCTTGAAGGCCGCGACGGTGCCGACGAGCTCCCAGGACCACCAGGCCATGCCCGCGCCGAAGGCGCCCATCAGCACGTCGCAGGCGAGCGCCACCCATCGCTGCGCCGCCGGCGGCAGCGCCTCCCGCACGCCGAGCACGGCGAGGTGGAACCGCTCCCGCACACCCACCGCCGCGACCGGCATGGCGATGGAGAGGATGGCGAGCGTGGCGGCGCGCTCGATCCAGGTCGGCGTGTCGTTGAGCACGTAGCGGCCGAAGACGAGCCAGCCCATCATCGCCACCAGCCCGACCAGCGCCACGCCCGCCACCGCGATGGTGGCGGCCGAGAGCCAGCCGAGCGCGGCGGAGAAGGCGCGCAGCGCCGCGGGCTCATGCGCCCGCGGCGCATCCGGGGCAGAGGCGGTCACTGCATCTCGCGGATCGTGCGGACCAGCGCGGCGAGGCGCGCATCGGCCGCATATTTCGCATAGACCGGCTCCATCAGGGCGGCCCAGGGCGCGCGGTCGGTGATCTCGATGACGGTCACGCCGGCGGCGACAACGCGCTCGCGGGAGACGCGCTCGCGCTCGGCCCAGGCGCGGCGCTGGATGGCGGCGGATTCGCGCGCGGCGTCGCGCAGGATGGCGCGCTCCTGCTCGTTCAGCCGGCGCCAGCGCTGGGCGGAGACGGCCAGCACCTCGGGCACGTTGGAATGCTCGGTGGTGGTGTAGAAGCGCGCGACCTCGAAATGGCGCGTCGATTCATAGGACGGCCAGTTGTTCTCCGCCCCGTCGATCACGCCCGACTGCAGCGAGGTGAAGACCTCCCCGAAGGGCAGCGGCGTCGGATTGGCGCCGAGCGCGCGCATCAGGTCGATCCAGAGGTCGGAGGTCTGGACGCGGATCTTCAGGCCGCGCAGGTCGGCCGGCGTGCGCACGGGCTGGCGCGTGTAGAGGCTGCGCGCCCCCGCGTCATACCAGGACAGCGCGATGATGCCGATGCGCTCGAGGTCGGCGGCGATCGCCTCGCCCGCCGGGCCGTCAATGGCGCGCTGCATGTGGCCGACGTCGCGGAACAGGAAGGGCAGCGTCACGACATTCGTCGTCGGCGCGAGGTTGTTGAACGGCGAGAGGTTGAAATTGGCGAAGTCGATGGTGCCGAGGCGCATCTGCTGGATCGCCTCGTCCTGCTGGCCGAGCTGCGCCGAATGGAAGGTGCGCATGCGGATGCGGTTGTTCGTCCGCTCGGCGACCATGCGCGTGAAGGCATCCATGCCGATGCCGTTCGGGTAGTCGGCCGCGTGGATGTTCCAGCCGCGCCATTCCTGGGCGGCCGCCGGCGCGGCGGCGAGGCCGAGCGCGCCGAAGGCGGCGGCCGCCACCGCGGCGAGGAGAGTGCGGCGGGGCCGCTTGCGGGGCTCGTTCATGGACGTCTCCTGCTGGATCGGGGGCGGTGGCTCCGCCCCTCGGGGTGCTGCAACTGCAATAGCAGATGGCAGTCTGGCGCGGCGCCTCGGCGGCCGTCAATCGCGGCGGCGCGCGGGATCATCGGGCGGGCCTCCGGCGCGGCGGCGGCGGCAGCACCCCGTTGGTGACGAGCGAGCGCAGGATGTGCCCGCGCATCCGCGCCTCGGCCAGCGCGGGGTCGCGCCGGCGCAGCGCCGCGACGATCGCGCGGTGCTCGCGCAGGGCCTTGGGCAGGTCGCGCGGCTGGCTGCCGATGGCGCGGTGCCGGCCGAGATTGTCGTAGGCGCGCAGCGAGCCGAGGGAGCGGATCAGGAACAGGTTGCCCGTGGCGCGATGGATGAGCGCGTGGAACTCCTCGTTCGCCTCGTCCAGCGCGTCGTGGTCGGCCGCCTCGGTGCCCGATTTCATGCGCGCGAGGATGGCGGCGAGGCGCGAAAGGCCGGCGGCATCCATCCGTTCCGCGGCCAGCGCGGCGGCCACACCCTCGAGCGCGGCGCGGATGCGGCCGAGCTCGGCGAGCTGCGCCGGGCCCATCTCCGCCACCACGGTCCCGCGGCGCGGAAGCGTCACCACCATCCCGTCCTGCTCGAGGCGGCGCAGCGCCTCGCGCACCGGCTGGGCGGAGATGCCGAGCTGCGTGGCGAGGCTGCGTTCGGAAACCTTCCGCCCGGCCGGCAGCACGCCCTGGACGATGCATTCGCGCAGCCGCCGGTAGGCCCTTTCGCCGAGGGAGAGCGTGTCCTCCTCGGCCAGCGGCGCGATCCTCCCCAGGGCCGTCTTCGCAGCGGGCATGGACAACTGCCATAGCAGTTGGCAGCGTGGCATGGAAGCACGAGGAGGAGGCCGCATGCACCGCAAACGCCCCGAGGAATTGCGCAGCCACCGCTGGTTCGGCGTGGAGGACCTGCGCGCCTTCGGCCATCGCAGCCGGATGCTGCAGGCCGGCTATTCCGAGAGCGATTTCCGCGGCAAGCCGGTGATCGGCATCATCAACACCTGGTCGGAACTCTCGCCCTGCCACTTCCACTTCCGCACCCGCGCGGAGGAGGTGAAGCGCGGCGTCTGGCAGGCGGGGGGATTCCCGGTTGAACTGCCCGCCCATCCGGTCACGGAGCAGTACCAGAAGCCGACCTCGATGCTCTATCGCAACCTGCTCGCGATGGAGACCGAGGAACTCGCGCGCAGCCATCCCTGCGACGGCCTCGTGCTGCTCGGCGGCTGCGACAAGACGCCGCCCGGGCTGATGATGGGCGCGATCAGCGCCGGCCTGCCCTGCATCTTCGTCCCCGCCGGGCCGATGCTGCGCGGCAACTGGCGGGGCAAGACGCTGGGTTCCGGCTCCGACGTCTGGAAATACCACGCCGAACTGCGCGCGGGGAACATCACGCCCGCGCAGTGGAAGGACATGGAGGGCGGCATCGCGCGCTCCTTCGGCACCTGCATGACCGCGGGCACGGCGGCGACGATGATGCTCGCGGTCGAGGCGCTGGGCTTCACCCTGCCCGGCGCCTCCTCCATCCCCGCGGCCGATTCCGCCCATCCGCGCATGGCGACCGAGGCCGGCCGGCGCATCGTCGAGATGGTGTGGGAGGACCTCACGCCGCAGGCGCTGATCACCGAGGGCAGCGTGGACAATGCGGTGACCGCGGCCATGGCCTTCGGCGGCTCGACCAACGCCATCCCGCACCTCATCGCCATGGCGCGGCGCGCGGGCGTGATGCTGGACCTCGAGCGATTCGACGCGCTGTCGCGCCGCGTGCCGCTGGTGGCGAACCTCCGCCCGAATGCCGGCGAATACCTGATGGAGGATTTCTTCTACGCCGGCGGCGCGCGCGCCTTCCTCAACCGCATCCGCGACTACCTCGACCTCTCCGCGCGCACCGTCACGGGCCGCACGATCGGCGAGAACATCGAGGGCGCCGAGGTCTTCGACGAGACGGTGATCCTGCCGCTCGACAAGCCGCTGCAGAAGGAAGGCGGGCTTGCGGTGCTGAAGGGCTCGCTCGCCCCGAATGGTGCGGTGATCAAGACCTCGGCCTCCGAGCAGCGGCTGCTGCAGCACACCGGCCCCGCCGTGGTGTTCGAGGATTACGCCGACCTCAAGAAGCGGCTGGACGATCCGGACCTGCCGGTGACCGCGGACAGCGTGCTCGTGCTCAAGCAGGCCGGGCCGCAGGGCGGGCCGGGGATGCCGGAATGGGGCATGCTGCCGCTGCCGCAGAAGCTGCTGAAGCAGGGCGTGCGCGACATGGTGCGCATCAGCGACGCGCGCATGTCCGGCACCTCCTACGGCACCTGCGTGCTGCATGTGGCGCCGGAAAGCCATGTTGGCGGGCCGCTCGCCTTCGTGAAGGACGGCGACCTGATCCGCCTCGATGTCCCGAACCGCCGGCTCGACCTGCTGGTGGACGAGGCCGAGATGGCCCGCCGCCGCGCCGCCTGGACGCCGCCCAAGCGCCGCTACGGGCGCGGCTGGACCTCGCTCTATCTGGACAACGTGACCCAGGCGGATGAGGGTTGCGACCTGCGCTTCCTCGAAGGCACGCTGCCCACGCCCGAGCCGGACATCTACTGATGCCGAGGACCGTCACCGAGGCCGCTGCGGCGCTCGCCGCCGGCCACACCACCGCCGCCGCGCTGACCGAGGCCGCGCTCGCCCGCATCGCCGACCCGCAGGGCGAGGGCGCGCGCGCCTTCATCACCGTCCATGCCGGAACCGCGTGCGCGGCCGCGGCGGCGATGGACGCGCTGCGCGCCGCGGGCCGCGCGCCCAGCGCCTATGCGGGCATCCCGATCAGCATCAAGGACCTCTACGACGAGGCCGGCGTGACGACGCGATCGGGCTCCGTCGCGCTGAAGGGCGCGCCCGCCGCCAAGGCCAATGCGCCCACGGTGCAGCGGCTGATCCGCGCGGGCTTCGTCATCCTCGGCCGCACCAACCAGGTCGAGTTCGCCTTCTCCGGCCTTGGCGTGAACCCGCATTACGGCACGCCGCTCAGCCCCTGGGACCGGGCGGGCGCGCGGCTGCCGGGCGGTTCCTCCTCCGGTGCCGGCGTCGCGGTCGCCGACGGGATGGGCTTCGCCGCGCTCGGCACTGATACGGGCGGTTCCTGCCGCATCCCGGCCGCACTCTGCGGCGTGGTGGGGTGGAAGCCGACGGCGCGGCGCGTGAGCATCGAGGGCATCCTGCCCCTCGCGCCATCGCTCGATTCCGCCGGCCCGCTCGCGCGCAGCGTCGCCGATTGCGCCATCCTCGACGGCTTCATGGCGGGCGAGGAGAATCCGTCGGTGCCGAAGCCGCGGCCGCTCAAGGGCCTGCGCCTTGGCCTGCCGCGCGGCACCTTCCTCACCGACGGCATGGACGGCACCGTCGCCGCCGTCTTCGGGCGCACGCTGACGCGCCTCTCGGCCGCCGGGGCGCATGTGATCGAGTTCGACCTGCCCGAACTCGCCGAGATCCCGGCAGTCAACGCCGCCGGCGGCTTCGCCGCCAGCGAGGCCTGGGCCTGGCATCACCGCCTGATCGCCGAGAAGGCCGACGCCTACGACCCGCGCATCCTCAAGCGCATCCGCCGCGGCGAGCGGATGTCCGCCGCCGACTATGTCGAGCTCGTCAACGCCCGCGCGCGCATCATCGCCGCCGTCGCGCCGCGCACCGCGCCCTTCGACGCGGTGATCTGCCCGACCTGCCCGCTGGTGCCGCCGCGCCTCGCCGAGGTGGAGGACGAGACGGAATACAACCGCATCAACATGCTGCTGCTGCGCAACACCAGCATCGGCAACTTCCTCGACCGCTGCTCGATCAGCATCCCCTGCCACGCGGAGGGCGAGGCGCCCGTCGGCCTGATGCTGACCGGCGAGCACATGGGCGATGCGGCGCTGTTCCAGGTCGCCGCCTCGGTGGAGGCGGCGCTCGCCGCCTGATCACTCGCCCGGCAGCTTGATGCCGGTCATGGCCTGCCAGACGCGGATGACGAAGCCGTCGTCCTTGCCGCCCTGGCCCATGGCGCGCGCGGCGGTGAACAATTGCTGCGCCTGGGACGCCAGCGGCACCGGGAAATCGAGCGCCCGCGCCATCTCGGTGACCAGCCCGAGATCCTTGACGAAGATGTCCACCGCCGAGCGCGGCGCGTCGTCGCCTTCGAGCACGCGCGCCATGCGGTTCTCGAACATCCAGGAATTGCCGGCGGCACTCGTCACCACGTCGTAGAGCTGGCGCGGATCGGCCCCGGCGCGGATGCCGAGCGCCATCGCCTCGGCCGCCACCGCGATGTGCACGCCGGCAAGGAGCTGGTGCACCACCTTCACCGTCGCGCCGATGCCCGGCTCCTCGCCGAGCGCCCATACCTTCGCCGCCATCGCGTCGAACACCGGCCGCGCCTTGTCGAAGGCTGCGGCGGAGCCCGAGGCCATCACCGTCATCGCCCCCTCCCGCGCCTTCGCCGCACCGCCCGAGACCGGCGCGTCGAGGAACAGGAGCTGCCTCTCGCGCGCCTTCGCGGCCAGCGCGCGCGCGGCATCGGGCGCCATGGTGGCGGAACTCACAATGACCGCGCCGGGGGCGAGGCGGGATGCCGCGCCGCCCTCGCCGAACAGCGCGGCCTCGGTCTGCGCGGCATTGACGACCAGCACGACCACCGCCTCGGTGCCCTCGGCCAGCGCGTCGGCGCGCGCCGCGACCGCGCCGCCGGCGGCGGCGAACTCGGCCCGCGCGGCCTCGCGCATGTCGCAGCCCGTCACCTCGTGCCCGGCGCGCAGCAGGCTCAGCGCCGCGCCCATGCCCATGCTGCCCAGACCGATGACGCCGACCTTCATGCGCGATCTTCCTCCTGCCATGCGCCGGACACTGTCCGCGCGCGGGCAGGGCGTCAATTCGCGATGGCGACCACCACCTGCACCACGGCGAAGACCACGAGCAGCACAAGCACGATGCGCTGCAGGACATGGATGGGCGGCACGGGCGTTCAGACGCCCCGGCTGCGCTGCTTCTGGCGCTGCCGCGCGATGAGCGCGCGCAGGAGGTCCTTGATGGCGGCGGCGTCCGGGTGGCGCGCCACCACCTCGGCCTCGTGCGCGCGGGCGGCGGCGAGCAGGTCGCCCACCATGGATTCGCCGCGCGGCGTCAGGCTCACGCGCACCAGGCGGCGGTCGCGCGCATCCTGCTGGCGGCGCACCAGCCCATCGCGCTCCATGCGGTCGAGCACCTTGGTCATGGTCGGCTGCTGCAGCAGGCAGGCATCGGCGAGCGCCGTCACCGTCTCCGCCCCGCCCGAGAGCGTGGCGAGCACGCGCCACACCGGCACCGAGACGCCGCGCGCGCGCAGGCGTTCGTGGAACTCCGAGGAAACGACATGGGAGGCGCGCGCGAGCAGCGACAACAGATAGTCGTCGACGAAGCGTGGCGCGGCTTGGTGTGTATCCATGGGCGGCCACCCCGGCGTGAACACCACACCCTACAGGCGCGCGGGGGCCGATGTCTTGCATCGCGTGCGCCGCGGCGGTGGCCGATGCGACGGCATGTTGCGCCGCGGAATCAGCCCTTCGGAAGGCGCCCCGCCGCACGGCGCTCCGCATAGGCGCGCGCGTGCAGCAGCGCCGCCTCGTGCAATTCGTCCGCGATGCCGGCCTCGCGCACCGCGCCGAGCAGCCAGCCGAGGATGTGATCCGCCTCGATCCTGCCGCCGGCCTCGAGGTCGCGCAGCATCGAGGTGGCGTAGGCGCTCGCCGGGTCGGAGAAGAGGGCGCGGAACTCGGCCATGAACGCCTCGCGCATCGGGAAGCCGCGCGCGGCCGCGACCGCCGCGTTGCGGTCGAGCAGCCGGTGCAGCAGCCCCGCGCCGCCGGCGCGCACGATCTCGCCGACATTGGCGCGCATCAGCACCGTGCCGGCGGCCGCGGTGCCGAGATGGACGAGCTTCTCCCACATCCGCGCGGCGATGTCCGTCACCGCCTGCGCCTCCACGCCGCGGGCCGGGGCGAAGGCAGCGGCGATGGCGCGCACGCGTTCGCTGATCGTCCCGTCGCGCTCCCCGAAGGTCAGCCACCGCCAGTCGTTGAGCTGGCGCACCGTGCCGTCCGGGGCGAGCGTCGCCTGGATCCGCGCGAGCCCGCCGAGCACGCGCTCGCGCCCGAAGGCGGCGTCGAGCGAATCGAGATGCGCGATGCCGTTCAGCACCGGCAGGATCGCGCTGCGCGCATCCACCGCCGGCCGGATCGCGGCGATCGCCTCGTCGAGGTCGTAGGCCTTGCAGGCGAGCAGCACGACATCCCAGCCGGGCCGCACCTCGCCCGCCGTCAGCGTCGCGACGCGGCCCTGCCAGGCGCCGAAGGGGCTCTCGATGCGCAGCCCGTCGCGCGCCAGCGCCGCGGCGCGCGCGGGGCGCACGAGGAAGGCGACCTCGGCCGTGCCCGCCTCGGCCAGCCGCCCGCCGAAATACGCGCCGAGCGCCCCCGCCCCCAGCACCAGCACGCGCATTCCGCCCTCCGCGACCATCCGGGCGCGACCCTAATCCGCCCACCCCCTTCGTCAAACTCGGATACATGCGTGTTGCGAGAACCGGGCTAGAATGGCTTTTCATGCGCAAGACCCTTCTCGCCGCCGGCCTTCTCGCCGCCCTCGGCGGCGGCTGGTGGTGGGCCGGCATGCCGGGGCTCTCCCTCCTGCCCGGCGGCACCGGGGCCAGCGCATCGATGCCGCGCCTGCGCACCGCGCAGGCCGACCGTGGCACCATCACCGCCGTCGTCGCCGCCACCGGCACGGTCAACCCGGTCACGCTCGTGCAGGTCGGCAGCCAGCTCTCGGGGCAGATCCGCGAGCTCTTCGCCGACTTCAACACGCGCGTGACGGAAGGGATGCCGATCGCGCGGCTCGACACCGCCACCATCGAGGCGCGCCGCGCGGCGGCGGAGGCCGACATGCTCGCCTCCGCCGCGCAGGTCGCGGTCGCCCGCGCCCAGGCCGAGCGCAGCCTGGCCGACCAGGCGCAGGCCCGCGCCCAGGTCGAGGCCGCGCGCGCGGCCATCCTCGCCGCCGAGGCCACGGCCCGCGATGCGGATGCCGAGGCCTCCCGCACCGCCGAGCTCCGCGCCCGCGGCGTGGGCGCCGAGCGCGACGCGCTGCGCGCCCGCTTCACCGCCGAGCGCAGCGCCGCCGCCGTGGCCCAGGCGCGGGCCGACCTGCTGCGCGCCGAGGCCGCGGCCCTGTCCGCCGCCGCCGCCGCGCGCACCGCCGCCGCCCAGGTCGAGGCCGCCGAGGCCGCGCGCGCGCAGAAGGAGGCGCAGCTGCGCCAGGTCGAGGTGGACCTCACCAACGCCACCATCCGCTCCCCGATCGACGGCGTGGTGGTCTCGCGCAACATCGACATCGGCCAGACGGTGGCCGCCTCCTTCCAGGCGCCGGTGCTGTTCCAGATCGCGGCGAGCCTCGACGAGATGGAGGTCTGGGCGACGGTGGACGAGGCCGATATCGGCCGGGTGCGGCCGGGCCAGGATGTCACCTTCACCGTCGCCGCCTTCCCGTCCGAGACGATGCGCGGGCGGGTGAAGGACATCCGCCTCGCGGCGACCACGGTGCAGAACGTGGTGACCTACACGGTCGTGGTGACGACGCCGAATGCCTCGGGCCGCCTCCTGCCCGGCATGACGGCGACGCTGCGCATCGTCACCGACGAACGCGCCCAGGCTCTGCGCGTGCCGAACGCCGCCCTGCGCTGGCGGCCGCCCGGCACCGCGGCGGGCGGCCAGCAGGCCGAGACGGCCGCGCCAGGCCAGGCGCAGCTCGACCAGGCGCTCGCCACGCTCACCGACCTGACGCCCGCCCAGCGCGCCGAGATCGAGGCGGCACGCGCCGAGATGCGCCAGCGCATGCAGTCGCTGCCGGCCGACGCGGATGCCCGGCGCCAGCAGGCGCAGGCGGCGCGGCAGCGGCTGGTCTCGCGCCTCAATGCCACGCTGAACCCGGACCAGCGCGCCCGCCTCGCGGCCATGCGCGGCGGCGGCGCGCGCAGCGAGGGCACGCCCGGCACCGTCTGGGTGCTGGACGGGGACGGCGCGCCGCGCAGCGTCGCGGTGCGGACCGGCATCACCGACGGCACGATGACCGAGATCCTCTCGGGCGCGCTCGAGCCCGGCGCGACGGTGGTGATCGGCCAGGACCGGGCGGGCGCCGCGACGCCCGCCGCCCCGGCCGCCCGCCGGCTGTTCTGAGCATGGCCGCGCTGATCGAGACCGAGGGCCTGACCCGCCACTTCCCCGCCGGGGAGGAGGTGGTGAAGGCGCTCTCGGAGGTGACGGTCTCGATCGCGCCAGGCGAGTTCGTCGCGGCGATGGGGCCGTCCGGCTCGGGCAAGTCCACCTTCCTCAACCTGATCGGCTGCCTCGACCGCCCGACCAGCGGGCGCTACCGGCTGATGGGGGAGGAGGTGGAGGGCCTGTCGCATGACCGGCTGGCGGAACTGCGCAGCCGGCGCATCGGCTTCATCTTCCAGTCCTTCAACCTGCTGCCGCGCACCGATGCGCTGGGCAATGTGGAACTGCCGCTGATCTATCGCGGCCTGCGCCGGCGCGCGCGGCGGGAACGCGCGGCGATGGCGCTCGCCGCGGTCGGCCTCGCGGACCGCATGGGGCACCGGCCCTCGCAGCTCTCGGGCGGGCAGCAGCAGCGCGTCGCCATCGCGCGCGCCATCGTCGGCAGCCCGGACCTGCTGCTGGCCGACGAGCCGACCGGTGCGCTCGACACCCGCACGGGGCTGTCCATCGCCGCGCTGTTCCAGGCGCTCAACCGCGGCGGCGTCGGCGTCCTGATGGTGACGCACGATCCCGAGGTGGCGCGCTTCGCCTCCCGCGTGCTGCGCTTCCGCGACGGGCGGCTGGTCGGCGACGCGCGGCAGGAACCGGCCGATGCCGCGGCGCTGCTTGCCGCCCTGCCGCCGATGGACCAGGCGGCGTGAACGCCCCCGGCGCCATCGCGCGGGAGAGGGCGGCGGCGAGCCCGCCCTCCCCCGTGCTGCCGCCGCTGCCCGCCGGGCGCGGCGGGATGGACCTGCTGGAGGCCCTGCGCGGCGCGCTCTCCGCCCTCGCGGCGAACACGCTGCGCTCCATCCTGACGGGGCTCGGCATCTTCATCGGGGTCGCCGCCGTGATCGCGACGGTGGCGGTGGGCGAGGGCGCGCGGCGGCAGGTGACGGCGCAGATCCAGTCGCTCGGCGCGAACCTGCTGATCATCTGGGGCGGGTCCGCGACCATGGGCGGCGTGCGGCTCGGCGCCGGGGGGCGGTCCAACCTCTCCTGGGACGACGCGGTGGCCATCGCGCGGGAGGTGCCGCAGGTCGAGGTGGCGGTCGGCTCCATCCGCCAGACCTTCCAGATGGTCGCCGGCAACCAGAACTGGTCGGCCGTGGTGATCGCGGCGGACCCCGACTACTTCGTCGCCCACGAATGGGTGCCGGAGGAAGGCCGCCTCTTCACCGCCGAGGAGGCCGCCGCGGCGCGCAAGGTGGTCATCCTCGGCGCCACGGTCGCCGAGAACCTGTTCGGCGAGGAGAACCCGGTCGGCCGCGAGATCCGCATCCGCCAGACCCCCTTCGAGGTGATCGGCGTCATGGCCCGCAAGGGCCAGAACCCGATGGGCCAGGACCAGGACGACGCGGTCTTCATCCCCTACTGGACCGCGCGGCGGTCCGTGATGGGCGCCTCCCGCGCCAATGCGCGGCAGGTCGGCACCATCTCGGTCAAGGTCCACGAGGGCGAGGACATGCAGGAGGCGGAGGAGGCGATCCGCGCCCTGATGCGCCAGCGCCACCGCGTCGCGGCGAACGAGCCGGACAGCGTCTCGATCCGCAACCTTTCGGACATCCAGGCCACGCGCGATGCGGCGGCGCGCACGCTCTCGCTGCTGCTCGCCTCGGTCGCCGCCGTCTCCCTGCTGGTGGGCGGCATCGGGGTGATGAACATCATGCTGGTCAGCGTGACGGAGCGGACGCGGGAGATCGGGCTGCGGCTCGCCGTCGGCGCGCGGCGGCGGGACGTGCTGGCGCAGTTCCTGCTTGAAGCGCTGGTGCTCGCGCTGCTCGGCGGCGCGGCCGGCGTCGCGGCAGGGCTGGCGCTGTCGCACGCGGTCGCGGACCTCGCGGGATGGCCGGTGCTGGTGAAACCGGATGCGGTGCTGCTGGCTGTCGGCGTCTCGGCGCTGACCGGGCTGTTCTTCGGCTTCTGGCCGGCGCGCCGCGCGGCGCGGCTCGATCCCATCGCCGCGCTGCGGCACGACTGATGGCCGGCTGACCGAGGCCCGGCATGGCCGTGCGGGCGGCCGGACCGCGCTTCGCGCGCAGCCGACCGGGATGGTGCGGCGCCAAGCAGCGGGCGGGGCCGTGTCCTGCCAGCGCGCGATTGATACCAGCGGGGCTGGTGGGGCGGCCGCGCGCGGCGCCAGACAGGGCGTCAGCGCGGCGCTTCCTCCGCGGGAGCGGCCGGGGATTCGGGCCGGGGCGGCGGCAGGGCGCCGGGGTCCGCCGGCAGGCTCAGGCCCTGGCCGCGCGGTGCCGCGGCCTCGCGCGGCGGTGCATTGGGGTCGGGCGGGAAGCCGCCGGCATTGGCCACCACGGTGCGCACGCCGCCCGCGGCCTCGTTCGCCGCGGCGAAGGCGACATCGCCCCAGAACCGTTCGAGGACGCCCATCGGCACCTCGTTCAACTGCAGCACCCGGCCGAGGTCGAACCCGTCCACGCGCGAGACGGTCCAGAGGATCTCGACGCGCTGGGTCCGGGTCGCCGGCTGGTCCACCACATTCACCTGGCCGGTCACCGCGAAGCGGGCGCCCTGGGCGATGTCCTGCACCACCATCCCCTGGGCGCCGAGTGCCTCGCGCAGCCTGGCGGTGAGCGCGGCATTGCCGTCCCCCGGCGCGCCGCGCACGGCGGGGACGAAGATGCGCGGCGGCCCGGCGGCGGCCAGCGCCGCGGGGTCCATGCCCTTGCGCGCGGCCTCGGCGCGCAGCAGCAGGTCGGCGATGCGCGGCGCGGCGTCGCGCGCCACCCGGCGCAGCAGGTCGGGCCGCGCCTCGGACCATTCGCGGGCGGGCACGCGGGCGCCCTCGGCGGTGCCCTGGTCGCGCCCGTCGGGGTCGGTGAGCTGGTAGCGCGGCGTGACGGTGCTGCCCTCCAGCACCGCATCCACGGTCAGCAGCCAGTCGAGCGGCAGCGGCGTGGCGGTGGCCGAGGCCGGCACCTCGGCGCCGAGCAGCGCCTCGGACAGGGCCTCGGAGAAGGCGCGGGAGGCTTCGGCCGGCAGGAGTGCGCCGGAGGGGTCCGGGATCGCCAGCCGATAGGCCGGCGGCGCGGCGAGCATCCCGGCCTGGCCGCCCGGATTGCCCCGGAAGGGCTGCGGCAGGTCGCCGCAGGCGCCGAGAAACGGCAGCAGCAGCAGCGCCAGCAGCCCGGCCGCGCGGGCGCGGAACCGGATGGCAGGCGCGCCGCGCGTCAGACCATCGCCACGCAGGTGGCGAGCAGCGTCAGCAGGCACAAGAGGCCCATCATCACGATGTAGGGCATGGCCCTGTTCTGGCATGGCGCGCCGATCCTGCAAGGGGTGGCTCATGCCGTGAGGGCGATGGCCGAGAGCTGATGCCCGATCGGCCCGCCGCCGGCCAGGGTGTTGCGCCGGTGGCTGAAGAAATCCTCGGCCAGGGCGAGCGTGTCGTGCGGCGTCACCTCCGCCGCCACGCCGGCGCCGGCCAGCCTCGCGGCGCAGTATCCGGCGAGGTCGAACTGCCAGCGCCCCTCCCGCCGGCCGGCGGCGAAGAAGCGCGCATCGGCGGGATCGCGCGCCAGCACCGCGTCGCGCAGGTCGGCCGCGACCTCGTAGGAGGGCTGGCGGATGCAGGGGCCGATGGCGGCGAGGATGCGGCCGCGCTCGGCGCCGATCGCGACCATCGCCTCGACGGTCGCCTCCAGCACGCCGGCCAGCGCCCCGCGCCAGCCGGCATGGGCGGCGCCGATCACGCCGGCGGCGGGGTCGGCGAGGAGCACCGGCGCGCAATCGGCGGTGACCACGCCGAGCGCGATCCCGGGCCGCCGCGTCACCAGCGCGTCGGCCTCGGGGCGGCGATCCTCGGGCCAGGGCTGCTCCAGCACCGCCACCGCCGCGCCATGCACCTGCGTCAGCCCGGCCACCGCGGGGCGGGCGAGGCCGAGCGCCTCGGCCGCGCGGCGGCGGTTCTCGCGCACCGCCTCCGGCGCGTCGCGGCCCGAGAGGGAGCAGTTCAGCGAGGCGAAGGCCCCGGAGGAGACCCCGCCGCGCCGGGTGAAGAAGCCGTGCGCGAGCCCGGCATGGCGCGCCAGCGTGCCGGCGGTGACAAAGACCGCCATCAGGGATCCTCGAAGCCGGGCAGGGGCGGCAGGCCCGGGTGGCAGAGGCAGAGCGCCTTGAACAGCCGGCCCATGTGCTCCGGCGCGGCGAGGCGCTGCGCGGCGGCGAGGTGCCGCCCCGCCCCGGCGGGGTCCATGCGGGCGAGCATCGCCGCGCGGGTGAACAGCCCGAGCCGGGCGAGGAACACCCCCTGCGGCAGCGGGCCGAGCACGGTGGTGCCCGCCCCGGACGCGACCGAGGCGAGGGCGGCGAAATCCACATGGGCGGTGACGTCCGCCGCGCCGGGCTCGCCGAGCGGGTCGGCGCTGCCCTGCCGCGTCATCGCCTGCAGGCTGTCCCCGAGCCCGCCCTTCTCCGGCCCGTAGTCGAGGAACAGCGCGACGCCGCCCTGCGCGGCGATTCGCCCGGCGAGCGCGCCGACCACGGCGCGGGCCGGCTCGTTCACCTCCTGGATCGCGCCCTCCTCCGCCGCTGCCGGCAGGGGCGGGGCGTCCGTGGCGGGGCGTTCCTCGAAATGGCCCTCGGTGACGAAGCGCTCCATCCACGCCCCGCCGCGGCGGACGAACTGGCGGATCGGCAGCGCGTCGAGGAACTCGTTGGCGAGCACGATGGCGGGCCCCGCGGGCAGGGTGGCGATGTCGTCGTGCCAGGCCGCGACCGCGGTGCCGAGCCGGTCCGCCTGCGCCTGGCGCAGCCGCGGGGAGGTCTCGACCAGATGGACGCGCAGCGCGGCGCGGAAGCCCGGCGCCATCTCCGCGATGGCGCGCAGCGCATCGGCCATCAGCGTGCCGCGCCCGGGGCCGAGCTCGACCAGCAGCACCGGGTCGGGCCGGCCCATCCCCTGCCAGGCGATCGCGGCCCAGAGGCCGAGGCATTCGCCGAAGGCCTGGGTCATCTCGGGCGCGGTGATGAAGTCGCCGCCCGCGCCGAAGGGCTCGCGCCCGGCGTAGTAGGCGCGCGCCGCCCGCGCCATGAAGCGGTCGAGCCGCTCGGGCGCCTCGGCGGTGCTGCTGTCCGGCCCCTCGGGGGCGCTGGTGTCGCGTCGTTCAGCCATGGCGCTCCTTCGCGCGCAGGATCAGCCAGGCGCCGGCGAGGATCATCGGCACCGAGAGCAACTGCCCCATCGTCGCCCCGGCGACGAGGAAGCCGAGATGCGCGTCGGGCTGGCGGAAGACCTCGCCGATGCTGCGCGCGACCCCATAGCCCGCCAGGAAGGCGCCGGACAGCACCCCCGGCCGCGCGCGGATGCGCTCGCTGCGCGCGAGCCACATCAGCAGCGCGAAGAGGCACAGGCCCTCGAAGAAGGCCTGGTAGAGCTGCGAGGGATGGCGCGGCTCCGGCCCGCCGGTCGGGAAGACCATCGCCCAGGGCACGTCGGTCACGCGGCCCCACAGCTCGCCGTTGATGAAGTTGGCGATGCGCCCGAAGAAGAGGCCGATCGGCACCACGCACACCACGCGGTCGGCGAAGGCCACCCAGTCGAGCCGGTTGCGCCGGCCGAACAGCCAGGTCGCGATGATCACGCCGAGCGCCCCGCCATGGAAGGACATCCCGCCATGCCAGAGGTAGAGCGCCTCCCACGGCGCGGTGACGTAGTAGCCGGGCCGGTAGAACAGCACGTAGCCGAGCCGCCCGCCGGCGATGATGCCGAGCGTCACCCAGGTCACGTAGTCGTCCATCTGCTCGGGTGTCGCGACCTTGGGCGCCCATTGCACGAGGCGGCGGGCGAGCCGCCAGCCGATCACGATGCCCGCGATGTAGGCGAGCGCGTACCAGCGGATGGCGAAGGGGCCGATCTCGACCAGCACGGGGTCGATGACGGGGAAGGCGATGACCGGGAGCATCAGGCGAAGGGATCCTCGGCGTTCAGCAGCACCTCGCGCACATAGGCGCGCACGCCCTCCTCGAGCGGGGTGGGCGGATGGGCGAAGCCCGCCCCGCGCAGCCGGTCCATCCGCGCCTCGGTGAAGTACTGGTAGCGGCCCTTGAGGTCCTCGGGCATCGGGACGAAGCGGATCTCGGCATTGCGGCCGAGCGCGGCATAGAGGGCGCGCACGAGGTCGAGGAAGGACCGCGCCTGCCCCGTGCCGATGTTGTAGAGCCCCGAGGCCTGGGGGTTGGCCTCGAGCCAGAGCATCGCCGCCACGCAGTCGCGCACATGCACGAAGTCGCGCTTCTGCTCGCCGTCGGCGACGCCCTCGCGGTCGGAGGCGAAGAGCGTCGCCGCCTCCCCGCGCATGATCTGGTTGAACTTGTGCAGCACGACCGAGGCCATGCGGCCCTTGTGGTGCTCGTTCGGGCCATAGACGTTGAAGAAGCGCAGGCCCGCCCAGTGCGGCGGCCGCGGCCGGCCGAGGGCGAGCATCTGCGCCACCCGCCGGTCGAAGGCCAGTTTCGACCAGCCGTAGAGGTTGAGCGGGCGCAGCCGCGCCAGCGCCTCGGGGCGGAGGTCGTCCTCGAAGCCCTGGGCGCCGTCGCCGTAGGTCGCGGCGGAGGAGGCGTAGATGAAGGGCACGCCGGCCTCCGCGCACCAGTCCCACAGCATCTGCGGGAGCGCGATGTTGACCCGTGCCACGAGGTCGCCATCCGTCTCGGTGGTGGCGCTGACCGCGCCCATGTGGAACAGCGCCCGGACGGGCGGGCGGCGGGCGAGGAAGGCGGGCAGGTCCTCGGGCGGGACGATGCCCGCGATGGGGTGTTTCGCGAGGTTGCGCCACTTCACGCCCTGGCGCAGGCGGTCCACCACCACCACTTCCTCCCCGCGGGCGCAGAGGGCGGCGACCAGGTTGGAGCCGATGAACCCGGCCCCGCCGGTGACGATGTGCATGTTCCGCAGAATCCCGAGGCGGGCCTTGAGGCCGGGGCGAGGGCGGTATAGGCCCCCGGCGGACGGCCCGGCAAGGCGAGCGGCCCCAAGGAGGCGAAGATGGCAGGCGAGAGCGGCCGCGCGAAGTTCATGGACGACCTGGCCGGCATGGCCGGGGGCGCCTTCTCGGTGCTCGCGGGCCTCAGGACCGAGGCCGAGCAGATGGCGAAATCCCAGGCCGAGGCCATGGTCCGCCGGCTCGACCTCGTGAAGCGGGAGGAGCTGGACGCGGCGATGGAGGTCGCCCGCCGCGCCCGCGAGCAGGCCGAGGCGCTGGCCGAGCGGGTGGCGGCGCTGGAGGCCAGGGTTGCGGCACTTGAGGCTGGCAGCGAATCCTCACCCGAGGACTGAAGAGTCGATTGCAACCTGGGCGGGCTTGCGGCGCGATTCCGCGTCTGCGTAGTCTGCCGATTGTCGTCAGCCGCCCGATTCGCCCACCACATCTTGTGGTGGTTGCGGGCGCCGCCCCGGGCAAGGAGGTGCCGCATGTCCGCCTCTCTCCAGTTGGACCGCGACCGTTCCTCGAACCCCCTGGACATCCTCGAACAGATCATCGCCGCCAATGAATGGGCCTTCGAGCGCCGTTCGGACGGGGAGATGGCCGCCGAGGCGCCGGGGAAGTGGTGCGATTACGGGCTGCACTTCTCCTGGTCGCACGAGATCAGCGCCATGGCCTTCACCTGCGCCTTCGACATGAAGGTGCCGGCCGAGAGGCGCGAGAAGCTCTACGAGCTGCTCGCGCTCGCCAATGACCGGCTCTGGATCGGCCATTTCGGCATCGAGGCCGAGGAGGGCGTGCCGGTCTTTCGCCATTCCGTGCTGCTGCGCGGGGCCTCGGGCGCCTCGGCCGAGAGCCTCGAGGACATGGTGGACATCGCCATCACCGAATGCGAGCGGTTCTTCCCCGCCTTCCAGTTCGTGCTGTGGGGCGGGAAGTCGCCCGCCGAGGCGCTGGCCGCCTCCATGCTGGACTGCGTGGGCGAGGCGTAGCGCCGCAGCCGCGGTTCCCGAAGGGGCTTCCGCGGGGGGCGTGGGCGGCGCCCCCCCTCACACCCCCCGCGCGCAGTGCAGCAGCGTCACCGGGCGGCCCGGCGTGATGTGCAGGTCGATCTCGTCCGGCCGGTTCCAGCCATAGGTCTCGGTGCCGGTGGAAGGGTCCGTCCCGCGTTCCTGGGGCGGCCCGAACTGGCGTTCCAGCCGCGCCCGCAGCGCATCCGCCTGCTCGGGCTCGCCCTGGGCGGAGACGCAGAGCAGCCCGCCATTGCGGAGATCGAAGGCGAAGGCGACCGACAGGCGCATCGTGCCGGAGCGGAACTCGCCCGCGGCGCGGTATTCCATGCGGGCGGCGGGTACCAGGCGCCGTTCCTCGCGCGGCAGGCTGCGCGCGCCGCGCAGGGCGCGCAGCACCTGCGCCTCGCTCATGCCCCAGCGCGTGTTCTCCCAATGCGCCGCGGCCGGCGTTGCGGCGGTGGCCAGCGCCAGCGCCGCCGCCGCGCTCAGGCCCGCCCGTGGCACGCCTTGTATTTCTTGCCCGAGCCGCAGGGGCAGGGCGCGTTGCGCGGCGTGCGGCCCCAGGTCGCGGGATCGTTCGGGTCCACCCCCTGCGGCAGCGGGCGCGGCGCGGCGGTGCCGATCGCCATGGGCACGGCTTCGTAGGTCGTGCCGCCATTGGCCATCTCGAGCTCGGCCGCGGCCATGGCCGGGTCGGGGTGGCGCATGTCGAGGAAGCCGATGCCCTCGGGGCTGGGCGGCGGCGCCTCGGGGCGCAGCTCGATGCGCAGCAGCAGCGAGGTCACGCGCTCGCGCAGGTCGTGCAGCATGGCGTTGAAGAGGTTGAACGCCTCGGACTTGTATTCGTTCAGCGGGTCGCGCTGGCCGTAGGCGCGCAGCCCGATGCCCTGGCGCAGGTGGTCGAGCGCGAGCAGGTGCTCCTTCCACACCTGGTCGAAGACCTGCAGCAGCAGGGACTTCTCGATCTGCCGCATGAGATCGGGGCCGACATTGGCCGCGCGCGCGGCATAGGCGCGGTCGGCGGCCTCCTCGAGGCGCTCGCGCACGACGGTGTCGTCGATGCCCTCCTCGCGCGCCCATTCGGCAACCGGCACGTCGAGGTTCAGCACGTCCCGCACCTGGCGCTGCAGCGTCTCGAGGTCCCACTGCTCCGGATAGGCGTTCTCGGGGATGCAGCGGGCGACCAGGTCGGCGATGGTCTCGCGGCGCATCTCGAGGATGGTCTCGGCGACCTCCTCGGCCATCATGTAGGCGCGGCGCTGGGCGTAGACCTCCTTGCGCTGGTCGTTCATCACGTCGTCGTACTTGAGAAGGTTCTTGCGCATGTCGAAGTTGCGCGCCTCGACCTTCTTCTGCGCCTTCTCGAGCGCCTTGTTGATCCAGGGGTGGACGATCGCCTCGCCTTCCTTGAGGCCGAGCTTCGAGAGCATCCCGCCCATGCGGTCCGAGCCGAAGATGCGCATCAGGTCGTCTTCGAGGGAGAGGAAGAAGCGCGATGCGCCGGGATCCCCCTGGCGGCCGGAGCGGCCGCGGAGCTGGTTGTCGATGCGCCGCGATTCGTGGCGCTCGGTGCCGATGACGAAGAGGCCGCCGGCCTCCTTCACCTTCGCGCGCAGCGCCTCCACCTCGGCCTTGTGGCGCGCGAGCGCCGCCTCGTATTCCGGGCCTTCGCTCGCGCCCGCCTCCTGGCGCGCGAGCATCTCGACATTGCCGCCGAGCTGGATGTCGGTGCCGCGGCCGGCCATGTTGGTGGCGATCGTCACCGCGCCAGGGCGCCCGGCCTGGGCGACGATGAAGGCCTCCTGCTCGTGGTAGCGGGCATTGAGCACCTGGTGCGGCACGTTCCTCCGGCGCAGCAGGTCCGAGATCAGCTCGGACTTTTCGATGGAGGTGGTGCCGACCAGGCAGGGCTGGCCGCGGCTGCGCGCCTCGTCGATCAGCGCGGCGACCGCCTCGTACTTCTCCTTGGCGGTGCGATAGACCTCGTCGTCCTCGTCGCGGCGCGCCACCGGCACGTTGGTCGGGATCTCGACGACATCGAGCTTGTAGATCTCGGCGAACTCGTCGGCCTCGGTCGCCGCGGTGCCGGTCATGCCGGCGAGCTTGGGGTAGAGGCGGAAGTAGTTCTGGAAGGTGATGGAGGCGAGGGTCTGGTTCTCGGGCTGGACGGTGACGTGCTCCTTCGCTTCCAGCGCCTGGTGCAGCCCGTCCGAGTAGCGCCGGCCTTCCATCATGCGGCCGGTGAACTCGTCGATGATGACGATCTTGTCGTTGCGGACGACGTATTCGACGTCCTTCTTGAACAGCGTGTGCGCGCGCACCGACTGGTTGACGTGGTGCACCAGCGTGACGTTCTGGATGTCGTAGAGGTTGCCCTCGGTCAGCAGCCCGGCCTCGCGCAGCATCTCCTCGATGCGCTCGCCGCCGAGTTCGGTCAGCGTGACGGTGCGCTGCTTCTCGTCCTTCTCGAAGGTGGCGGTGTCCTTGACCAGCTCCTTCACCACCTCGTCCACCTTGCGGTAGAGGTCCGAGGAATCGTCCGAGGGGCCGCTGATGATGAGCGGCGTGCGCGCCTCGTCGATCAGGATGCTGTCCACCTCGTCCACGATGGCGTAGGCGAAGTCCCGCTGGACCATGTCCTCCAGCCGGTACTTCATGTTGTCGCGCAGGTAGTCGAAGCCGTATTCGTTGTTGGTGCCGTAGGTGATGTCGCAGGCGTAGGAGCGGCGGCGCTCGTCGTCGGTCAGGCCATGGACGATCACGCCGACCGAAAGCCCCAGGAAGCGATAGACGCGGCCCATCCACTCCGCGTCGCGGGTGGCGAGGTAGTCGTTCACGGTCACGACATGCACGCCCTTGCCGGCGAGCGCGTTCAGGTAGACCGGCAGGGTGGCGACCAGCGTCTTGCCCTCGCCGGTCTTCATCTCCGCGATCTTGCCGTCGTGCAGCACCATGCCGCCGATCATCTGCACGTCGAAGTGCCTCAGGCCGAGGACGCGGCGGGCGGCCTCGCGCACGGTCGCGAAGGCCTCGGGCAGCAGGTCGTCCAGGCTCTCGCCCTTGGCCAGCCTTTCGCGGAACAGCACGGTCTGGCCCGCCAGCGCCTCGTCGGACAGCGCCTGCATCTTCGGCTCGAGCGCGTTGATGGCCGGCACCCGCGCCTGGTAGCGCTTCAGCGCGCGGTCGTTCGAGGTGCCGAAGATGGCGGCGGCAAGGCGGGCGAACATCGGGGGCGTCGGTCTCCGGCGGGGCGCCCGGGCGGTGCGGGGGCGCAAACGGATCGCGCCGCGCCCGGCCGGACCGTTGCGGTCGGATCGGGTCGCGGCGCGGCCCCGGCAGAGATAGGCGGCGGGGCCCGGCCGGTCAACGCCGCCCGCCTTGTGGGCGCGTGACGCTTCGGCCATGTTCCGCACCTTCCCGGACCCGAGACCCCGATGCCCCAGCGCCGCCGCCCCGCCCACCCGTTCTGCGCGGGCCTCGCCCTGGCGCTGGCGCTCGCCGCCGCGCCGCCGGCCCTGGCCCAGGCGCCCACGCCCGCCACGCCGCCGGGCGATCCCGTGGTCGCCCGGGTGGACGGGGAGCCCATCCTGCTCTCCGACGTCGCCGCCGCGGCGCGCGACCTGCCCGAGGAGCTGCGCGGCGCGCCGCCGCAGATGCTCTACCCCCTGCTGCTCGACCAGATGATCGCCGGGCGCGCCATCACCGCCGCCGCCCGCCGCGCCGGCCTCGACCGCGAGGAGGAGGTGCGCGCGCGCATCCGCCGCGCCGAGGAGCTGGAACTCCAGCAGGCCTGGCTGACGCGCGAGATCGGCAGCCGCGTCACCGACGAGGCGGTGCGCGCCCGCTACGACCGCGAGATCGCGAGCCGCCCCGCCGAGGAGGAGGTCCGCGCCCGCCACATCCTGGTGCCGACCGAATCGGAGGCCCGCGCCGCGCTGGCCGAGATCCGCGGCGGCGCGGACTTCACCGCCGTGGCGCAGCGGCGCTCGACCGGGCCAGGCGCGCGGGAGGGCGGCGACCTCGGCTTCTTCCGCCGCGGCGACATGGTGCCCGAATTCGCCAATGCCGCCTTCGCCCTGCAGGCCGGCCAGGTGAGCGAGAACCCGGTCCGCTCGCCCTTCGGCTGGCATGTCATCAAGGTCGAGGAACGCCGCCAGGCGGCCCCGCCGCCCTTCGAGGAGGTGGCGCAGGCGATCCGCCAGCAACTGCTCGAGGCCGAGGTGCAGGCCGCGGTGGAGCGCGCGCGCGCCGCGGCGCGGATCGAGCGCTTCAACCTCGACGGCTCGGCCCCGCGCCCGACCGACGGGGCCGAGCCCCCCGCCCCCGCCGCCCCGGCGGCGCGCCCCGGAACCCCGCTCCGCCGCTGAACCACCAACCGGAAAGCCAGCAAGAGGAACCGCCCATGGCCGGCCAGGCCCATCCCGTCTCCCCCCTCGCCCTGCCACTGCCGGAAATGCCGCCCGTGCCGGGCGTGCGCGTGGCCACCGGCATGGCCGAGATCCGCTACCGGGCGCGCGAGGACGTGATGGCCATGGCCTTCCCGGCGGGCACCACGGTGGCCGGCGTGTTCACGAAGAACCGCTGCCCGGGCGCGCCGGTCGAATGGTCCCGCGCCGCGCTGAAGGGCGGCAAGGCGCGCGGCCTCGTCGTGACCTCGGGCAATTCCAACGTCTTCACCGGCCGCGCCGGGCGCGAGACCTGCGCCCGCACGGCCGAGGAGGCCGCGCGCATCCTCGGCTGCAAGCCGCGCGAGATCTTCCTCGCCTCCACCGGCGTGATCGGGGAGCGCCTGCCGACCGAGAAGCTCGTCGGCGCGCTGCCCAAGGTGTTCGCGGCGGTGGCCGAGACCGGCTTCGAGGCCGCCGCGCGCGCCATCATGACCACCGACACCTTCCCGAAAGGCGCGGTCCGCACCGCGACCATCGGCGGCACGACGGTGACGATCGCGGGCATCGCCAAGGGCTCGGGCATGATCGCCCCGGACATGGCGACGATGCTCTCCTTCCTCGCCACCGACGCGAAGATCCCGGCCCCCGCGTTGCAGGCGTTGCTGAAGAAGGGCTGCGACCGGTCCTTCAACTGCATCACCGTGGATTCGGACACGTCCACCTCCGACACGGTGATGCTGTTCGCCACCGGGGCGGCGAAGCACCCGCGCGTGCCGGCCGAGGGCGGCGCCATCCTCAAGGACTTCGCCCGCGCGCTGAACGAGGTGCTGATGGACCTCGCGCTCATGGTCGCCCGCGACGGGGAGGGTGCGCAGAAGCTGATCCGCATCGAGGTGACGGGCGCGGTCACGGCGCGCTCGGCGCACCGCATCGCGATGTCCATCGCGAACTCGCCGCTGGTCAAGACCGCCATCGCGGGCGAGGACGCGAACTGGGGCCGCATCGTCATGGCCGTCGGCAAGGCGGGCGAGCCGGCCGACCGCGACCGTCTCTCCATCGCCGTGGGCGGCGTGTGGATGGCGCGCGAGGGCGGCGTGGTGGACGGCTACGACGAGACGCCGGTGGTCGCGCACATGAAGGGGCGCGAGGTCGAGATCACGGTGGATATCGGCCTCGGCCGCGGCAAGGCGACGGTGTGGACCTGCGACCTGACGCACGGATACATCGACATCAACGGGTCCTACCGGTCGTGAGGCGCGGCATCTGATCCGGCGCGGGCGCGGGGCCGGCGCTCCGCTTGCCGGAAGCGGGGCATGGCCGGAGGCGCCGCCCCCGGCCCCCTGGCCTCAGAGCGGCGGCACCGCCGATGACGGATCGGCAAGGCGCTGCTGCGCCACGATCACCTCGCGCTCGATGGTGCGGCGGTTCTCGATCGCCTCGATGCGCGCGATGCAGGCCTCGGCGCTCTGGCGCGCGCAACCGCGGCGCGCCGCGAGCAGTTGCGCCTCCGTCCGGCGCTCGACGGCCGCGATGCGGCCGGCCGGCGTTGTCGTATCCGCCGCGAAGTCCTGGAAACGGGGCCGCATGCGGATCCGCACGGAGCGCGGATACTCGTTCCACGCGCCCGTCGAGGCGTCCACCGTGAGGCCGATGAGCCCGCCGATCAGCATGTTCCCGAGAGTCGTGTCGTCAAACCGGCGCTCGACCACGGCCGCGCCGGGATAATATCCCGGCCGTGTGCATTCGATCGCGATGTCGTAGGGCGACTTGCGGACGGCGACGGTTCCCGGCGTCTGCTCGATGGTGCCGATGACGACGCCGCGCCGCTTCACCTCGCACCGCGCGCCGGGCGGGTCGGTCGCGACCAGGATGGCCTGGCTGGGTCCCGCGGTGATGGTGGAACAGGCAGGCAAGCCCAAGGCGGCAAGGGCGACGACCAGCAGGCGTTTCATGGATTTTCCTCGTCTCCGGCGGCGAACGGGTTTGAAACCTTGGGATCGAAGCATGCGGTCCGGGGGTGGGCAAGGATCGTGTGCGCAACGGCCTCTCCCGGGCGCGATGCCCGCCATGCTGTGCCCTGCCCGCCACACGCCGCAGCCGAGCCCTCCATGACCGCCACGCTCGGCATCCTCGCGCTGCTCGCATCCCTCGCCTGGCTCGCCGGCATCGCCTGGTTCCTGTGGTTCTTCCGCCCGCCCGCCGTCGCCGCCGAGGGGCGGGTGACGCTGCTGCTGGCCGTGACCGGCCGCACCGCGGGCCTGCCGCCGCTGCTCGCCGCGCTGGCGCGCCAGACGCTGCGGCCCCGCCGCCTGCTGGTGGCGGTCGAGGCCGAGGACGACCCCGCCTTCGCCCAGCTCCGCGAACTGGAATACCTTCTCCCCTTCCCGGCCGAGATCGTCGTCGCGGGCCGCGACGACACGCGCAGCCAGAAGGCGACCAACATGATCGCCGCGCTGGCGCGCGTGGATGCCGATGACGACGCGCTGGTGCTGCTCGATGCCGACATCCTGCCGCAGGATCACTGGCTGTCCTGGCTCGCCACCCCCGCGCTGAACGGCGCGGCGGATGTCGTCACCGGCTATCGCTGGCATGCGCTGGACGGGGCGGGGCCGGGGCGGCACCTCGTCGCCTGGCTCGACCGGGCGCTGGCCCTCGGCCCGCGCGCCCTCGCCTCGGGGCTGGTCTGGGGCGGCTCGGTGGCGATCGGGCGCGAGGCGCTGGCGCGCATGGACCTGCCCGCGACGCTCGCGCGCACCTTCTCGACCGATGGCGCGATCAGCCGCCGTGCGCGTGCCCTCGGCCTGCGCGTGCTGACGCGCCGCGCGGTGCTGCTGCCCACGCCGCCCGAGGGCGGGGACCGCGAGGCGCTCGCCTTCAAGCGCCGCCAGTTGCAGATCGTGCATCTCTACGTGCCGCGGCTGTGGCTGGCGCTGGGCATCGCCCTGCATGCCGAGGCGCTGGCCCTGCCGCTCGCGCTGCTGGCGCTGGCGGGCGATGCGCTCGCGGCCGGGTTCGTCGCCGCCATCGCGGCGGTGGGCGCGCTGCGCGCCGCGCTGCACGACCGCGTCACGCGCGCCGTGGGCATCGAGGAGGGCCTCGCGGCGCGGGCCGCGCAGTTCGCGCTCGGCCTGCTCGCGCCACTGACCGCGCCGGCGGCGGCGGCGCTGTTCTGGACCAGCGCGCGGACGCGCCGCATCCGCTGGCGCCATGTGGAATACCAGGTCGCGGGGCCGGAGCAGGTCCGCGTGATCCGCCGCCACCGCCCCGGGGCCGCGGCGTGACGCCGGGCCTCTGCCCCATCACCGGCGAGGCGGCGGCGCTGGTTCAGGAGGTCTCGCCCGCCCTGCTGCGGGGGCTGTGGCGCCGGACCTTCGGCGTGGAGCCGACGCCCCTGCCCGCCACGCGCATCGGCATCTGGCGCGCGCCCTGCGGCCTCGTGTTCTTCGCCCCGGCGATGGAAGGAGACGCGGCGTTCTATGCGGCGCTCTACCGCCGGCTGGACCGGGGCGGGCGCCTGCGCCGCGCGGGGCGGGACCGGGCCGAGTATCCGCACGCCGCCGCGCGCATCGCGCCGGGCGATTCGGTGCTGGAGGTCGGAGCCGGCGCCGGCGCCTTCGCCCGGCTGATCCCGCAGGCGCGCTATCTCGGCCTCGATCCCAACGCCGCCGTATACGCCGCGCCGGAAGGCGCCGTCAGCGCCGAGCCGATCGCCGCGCACCGGGGCGTGCATGACGTCGCCTGCGCCTTCCAGGTCATAGAGCATGTCGCCGACCCGCTCGGCTTCGCGCGGGAGATGCTGCGCTGCCTCAGGCCGGGCGGGCTGCTGATGCTCGGCGCGCCGCTCTGGCCCTCGGCCATGACGGCGATCCCGGACTTCGCCTTCAACGCGCCGCCGCACCACCTCTCCTGGTGGAGCGAGCCCGCGATGCGCGCACTCGCGGCCCGGCTCGGCCTCACGGTGGAGGAGATCCGCCTGCTGCCGCCCGTGCCCGCCCAGCCGCTGATCCACTGGATGGGGCGCCTCGCGCCCATCAAGGCCGCGCCCGGAGGGCCGTGGTTCGCCGCGCGGCGCGCCTGGTATGCTTCCCTCGCCGCGGCCTACGGGCTGGGGCGGGCCGCCGCCGCGCTCCTGCCGCTGCCGCGCGACGCCGCGCCGATGTTCGTCTTCATGGTCGCGCGCAAGCCTTGACGGGCGGCTCCGGCGCGCCGTTCCTGTCGCACGGATGCCCGATTCCCTTCCCGCCTTCACGCCGCTCGAGACCGAGCGCTTCCGCCTGCGCCCGCTGCGCCCGGCGGACGCGGCCGAGATGCACCGCCTGGTCAACGACTGGGAGGTGGCGAAGACGCTGGCGCGCGTGCCCTTCCCCTATCCGCGCGACCTCGCGGACGAGTGGATCGCCTCGACCGCCGAGCGCATCGCCGCGGGCGAGGCCTATCACCTCGCCATCGCCCGGCGGGAGGACGACGTGCTGGTCGGCTGCGCGGGGCTGACGCTGGACCGCGAGGCGCGCACGGCGGAGCTCGGCTACTGGGTCGGGCGCCGCCACTGGGGCCAGGGCATCGCGCCCGAGGTCGCCGGGCGGCTCGCGCGCTGGGCGCTCGCCAATCTCGACCTCGACCGCATCACCGCGAGCGCGCTGACCGACAATGCGCGCTCGGCCGCCGTGCTGCGGCGCATCGGCTTCCGCGAGACGGGCGAGGGCATGCAGGACTTCCTCTCGCGCGGCGGCGCGATGCCGGTCCGGCGGTTCGAGGCGGTGCGCGCCGACCTCTCCCCGCTCGCCGCGGCGCCCGCCCCGGCGGCGCCGGAGGTGGCGGCGCAGGGCAAGCCGATCCTGCTGGTGGCCGCGGTCGGGCTGATCGACCCCGAGGGCCGGGTGCTGCTGGCGCGCCGGCCGGAGGGCAAGCCGCTCGCGGGCCTCTGGGAGTTCCCCGGCGGCAAGGTGCGGCCGGGCGAGACGCCCGAGGCGGCGCTGATCCGCGAACTGCGCGAGGAACTCGGCATCGACGTGGCCGAGGCCTGCCTCGCGCCCTTCGCCTTCGCCTCGCATGGCTACGAGGCCTTCCACCTGCTGATGCCGCTCTATCTCTGCCGCCGCTGGGAGGGCCAGGTGACGGCGCTGGAAGGCCAGGCGCTGGCCTGGGTGCGGCCGCAGCGGCTCGGCGACTACGCCATGCCGCCGGCGGACAAGCCGCTCGTCGCGCTGCTGCGGGACTTCCTGTAGGGCCGCGCCGCTCCGGCGCGGATGCGCGCGCGGGCCGCGTGCCCGAACCCCCGCCGCGCGCCATTGGTGCGCGCCGCGCCCGCGCCTATCCTGGCCACGGAGGACGCGCCATGACCAACCCCACCGCCTGCCTGCTCATCATCGGCAACGAGGTGCTGTCCGGGCGCACCCAGGACGCCAACCTGAAATACATCGCGACGCGCCTCGGCGAGATCGGCATCCCGCTGCGCGAGGCGCGGGTCATCCCCGACGTGCGCGAGACCATCGTCGCCACGATCAACGAGGTGCGGGCGAAGTTCGACCACGTCTTCACCACCGGCGGCATCGGGCCGACCCATGACGACATCACCAGCGAATGCGTCGCCGAGGCCTTCGGCGTGCCGTGGGAGCCGCATCCCGAGGCCTGGAGCCGCCTCGAAGCCCACTATGCGCGGCAGACCCCGCCCGGCGACTTCAACGCCGCGCGCCAGCGCATGGCGACCATGCCGCGCGGCGCGGTGCTGATCGACAACATCGTCTCCATCGCGCCCGGCTTCACCATGGGCAACGTGCATGTGCTCGCCGGCGTGCCGCGCATCATGCAGGCGATGTTCGAGGCGCTGGCGCCCACGCTCAAGGGCGGGGCGCCGGTGGTCTCGGCCACCGTGCACGCGAACGGGCTGATGGAGGGGCGCATCGCCGAGGGGCTGGCGGCGATCCAGGCGCGCTACGGGGATGTCGAGATCGGCTCCTACCCCTACTACCGGCCGGGCGGCGGCGGCGTCGCGGTGGTGGCCAAGGGCACGGATGCGGATGCGGTGAAGCAGGCCGCGCATGACGTGCTGGTGTTCCTGCGCGCCTGCGGCGCCATGCCCGTCGAGGGCGAGCCGGCCTGACCCGCCCCGGTCAGCCGCGGAGCTCGAACAGCAGCATCAGCGAGCGCTGCAGCGCGCTCCCGTTGTCGTCGCTCACGAGCGCGACGAGAACGCGCCCCTCGTGCCGCGTCACGGCCACGCCCTCCCAGTTCTCGGCCGGGAGCGCGCGGCCGTCGAGGCGCAGGATCTCCTCGCCTTCCAGCACGCCCTCGCGCCCCAGCGCGGCGATGGCGGCGGGCGCGACGCGCAGCAGCCGGGCCGCGAAGCCGCCGAGCAGGCTGAAGCGCCGCTCCAGCACCAGCGCCCCGCCATCGGGCAGCCCGGCCGCGTCCACCGGCTCGAAGGGCGGCGCACCGCGCCAGGCGATGGGCAGCCAGGCGCCGGGGCGGCCGATCCAGCCCCGCCGCAGCCCGGGCCGGGCCGGCGGCGCGAGCCCCTCGGTGATGGCGAGAAGCCGGCCATCGGCCAGCAGCGCGAGGGATTCCAGCCCGGCATTCGGGGGCGCGGCCTCGAGCCCTGGCGGCGCGGCGACATAGCGCCCGGGTCCGTCGAGCCGCGCATGGGCGCGGATGCGGTGCCACCGCTCGTAGGCCACGAGCCAGGTGCCGTCCGGCAGGCGCGCGATGGCCTCGGCATCGGAGGCATAGCCGCGCGGCAAGGGCCGGCCGGCGCCGTCGCGCAGCGGGCCCGAGCGGAGCGGCAGCAGCCGGTGCGCGAGGCCGTCGCGCAGCAGGATGCGCGCCTGCGCCCAGCGCCCGCGGTCATCCACCATGGTCGCGATCAGGGTCTCGTCGAGATGGATGCCCGAGAGATTCGCCGCGCCGAGCCGCTGCGGGCTGATCTCGAAGCCGCCGAGGCTCGCGAGCGGCCCCTCGAGCGGCACGGGGGGCAGCGCGACGCCGGCGCTGCCCTCGGGCGGCGTGGCCCGGGCGCCGAGGCAGCCCGAGCCGGCCAGCGCGAGCGCGAGCAGTCCGCGACGGCGGACCCGCCCTGTCCCTTCCGCTTGCGGGGCAGGGCCGGCCGACCGGCCGCGCGCGCCCGTCCGCGTGCCGGCCATGGCGCCTTGCGGGCGCGCGCTCAGCCGCGCCGCGCGCCGGGGCGCATCAGACGAGCACCGGCCCGCGTTCCGCCGCGGCGCGCTGCCAGGCCTCGGCGGCGTCCTCGTCGAACAGTTCGGCGAGCTTCTTCATCATGGTGCCGCCGAGCTCCTCGGCATCCACGATGGTGACGGCGCGGCGGTAGTAGCGCGTCACGTCGTGGCCTATGCCGATGGCGATGAGTTCCACCTGGTGGCGGCTCTCGATCTCGTGGATCACCTTGCGCAGGTGGCGCTCGAGGTAGTTGCCCGGGTTCACCGACAGCGTGCTGTCATCCACCGGCGCGCCGTCGCTGATGACCATCAGGATGCGGCGGTGCTCGGGCCGCGGCAGGAGGCGGCGATAGGCCCATTCCAGCGCCTCGCCGTCGATGTTCTCCTTGAGCAGCCCCTCGCGCAGCATCAGGCCGAGGTTCTTGCGCGCGCGGCGCCAGGGCGCGTCGGCCGCCTTGTAGATGACATGGCGCAGGTCGTTGAGGCGCCCGGGGTTGCGCGGCTTGCCCTCCTGCACCCACTTCTCGCGGCTCTGCCCACCCTTCCAGGCGCGCGTCGTGAAGCCGAGGATCTCGACCTTCACGGAGCAGCGTTCGAGCGTGCGCGCGAGGATGTCGCAGCACATCGCCGCCACCGTGATCGGCCGCCCGCGCATCGAGCCGGAGTTGTCGATCAGCAGCGAGACGACGGTGTCGCGGAAATCGGTGTCGCGCTCGTGCTTGTAGGAGAGCGCGTGCATCGGGTTGGTGATGACGCGCGTCAGCCGCGCCGCATCGAGGATGCCTTCCTCGAGGTCGAAATCCCAGGCGCGCTGCTGCTGCGCGAGCAGCCGGCGCTGCAGCCGGTTCGCGAGCTTGGAGACGACGCCCTGCAGGTGGCTGAGCTGCTGGTCGAGCTGCTGGCGCAGCCGCGTCAGCTCGTCCGGGTCGCAGAGATCCTCGGCGGCGACGATCTCGTCGAACTGCGTCGTGAAGGCGTGGTAGCGCGTGGTGTCGTCCACCTGCGGCACCTCGCGCCGCTGCTGCGGGCCGCCGGGCTTGTCGTCGCCGTCGGCGGCGGCGGCGTCCTCCTCGGCCTCCTCGCCTTCCTCGTCGGAGGCCTCGCCCTGCATCTGCTCGGGGCTCGCGCCGAGCATCTGGTCCTCCTGCTCGGAGGAGGACTGGCCCTCGCCGGACTGGTCCTGCTGGGGCGTGCTCTCGCCGCCTTCCTCGCCTTCCTCGTCCTGCTGCTCGGATTCCGCCTCCACCTCGGCCTCGGCGAGGTCGAGCGCGGTCAGCAGCTTGCGCGCGGCGCGGGCGAAGGCGGCCTGGTCCTCCGTGGCCTCGGCCATTTCGGCGAGCGCGGCCTCGGCCTCGGGGCCGAGCGTGTCGCGCCAGAGGTCGAGCACGCGATGGGCGACCTCGGGCGCGGGCTCCCCGGTCAGCCGCTCGCGCGCGATCAGGCCCAGCGCCGCGGGCAGCGGCAGCTGGTCCTTGCGCGTCATGCGGTCGTAGCCCTCGGCCTCGCATTCCTCGGCCAGCCGCGCGCGCAGATTGGCCGCGACGCCGGCCATGTGCTTCGAGCCGACCGTCTCGACGCGCACCTGCTCGAGCGCGTCGAACACCTCGCGCGCCTCGCGCCGCAGGGGCACGCGCTGGGCGTGCAGCGCCTCGTCGTGATGGCGCAGGCGGAGTGCTGCGGCATCCGCCGCGCCGCGCAGCTTGGCCATCTCGGCCGGCGGCAGGGCGCGCGTGGGCAGCGGCAGGCGCACGCGCTTGCCCGCGACACCCGAGGGGCCGGGCTGGAAGGCGACCTGCACTTCGGGGTCGGCATGCGCAATGGCGCGCAGCGCGCCGGCGGTGGCGCGCTTGAATTCTTCCTGGCGGGTCAGGTCCTGCTTGCCGGACATGGGTTTGGCCTCCGCTTCGCTCCGGCGGGGCCGGCCCGGTTCAGACTTCGCGCCCTGCACCGGCGGTGCTGCGGGGCTTCGTCACCGGGACGGCCGTCTGCGTCACTGCGTGGTCGCGGGCGGGATGTCCCGCCCGCGGTTGCATCACCCCGCCTTGCGCAGCAGCCCCGTCGAGACCTCCTCGTTGAAGCAGCGCTGGTAGTACTCGGCGACCGTCGCGCGCTCCGCCTCGTCGCACTTGTTGAGGAAGGTGAGGCGGAAGGCGAAGCCGACATCGCCGAAGATGCGCGCGTTCTCGGCCCAGGTGATGACGGTGCGCGGCGACATCACGGTGGAGATGTCGCCCGCGATGAAGCCGGCGCGGGTGAGGTCCGCGAGCGCGACCATCGCCTCCACCTGCTTGCGCATCTTCGGGTCGTTCTCCGCGCCGAGCTTCGCGAGCACGATGTCCGTCTCCTGCTTGTGCGGCAGGTAGTTCAGCGTCGCGACGATGGACCAGCGGTCCATCTGGCCCTGGTTGATCTGCTGCGTGCCGTGATAGAGCCCGGTGGTGTCGCCCAGGCCCACCGTGTTGGCGGTCGCGAAGAGGCGGAACCACGGGTTCGGCCTGATCACCTTGTTCTGGTCGAGCAGCGTCAGCTTGCCCTCGACCTCGAGCACGCGCTGGATGACGAACATCACGTCCGGGCGGCCGGCGTCGTATTCGTCGAACACCAGCGCGCAGGGGTGCTGCAGCGCCCAGGGCAGGATGCCCTCGCGGAACTCGGTGACCTGCTTGCCGTCCTTGATGACGATCGCGTCCTTGCCGATCAGGTCGATGCGGCTGATGTGGCTGTCGAGGTTGACGCGGATGCAGGGCCAGTTCAGCCGCGCCGCCACCTGCTCGATATGCGTGGACTTGCCGGTGCCGTGGTAGCCCTGGATCATCACGCGGCGGTTGAAGGCGAAGCCGGCGAGGATCGCCAGCGTCGTCTCCCGGTCGAAGCGGTAGGTGTGGTCGATCTCGGGCACATGCTCGGTGCGCACCGAGAAGGCGGGCACGTCGAGGTCCACATCCACCCCGAAGGTCTCGCGCGCCTTCACGGTGATGTCCGGCGCCTCGATGGCCGAGGTCGGGCGGATGTCGGAAATCTGGGCAACCTTGTTCATCGAGTGTCCGGTTCCGTCTCTGTCCTGCATAGTCTAGGCCTGCCGGGGCGATCCGGCTACCCGGCGGGGGCCGTTTCGGCCTCGGCCCTCAGCCGCGCCGGCACGCGGCGCCGGAGCAGGCTGTAGGCCCGGTTGATGTCCTTGAGCTTCTCCTCGGCGCTGCGGTCCCCGCCCGTGGCGTCGGGATGGTGGCGCTTCGCGAGGTCCTTGTAGCGGGCGCGCAGCATGGCCTGGTCGAGCGGCCAGGGCAGGCCGAGCAGGTCGAGCGCGGCGCGCAGTTCGGGCGGCGCTGCCTCGGCCTCCCGCGCGCGGCGGCGCTTCGTCGGCGCCTCCTGGCCCAGCACGCTGAGCGGGTCACGCAGCAGCTCGGGGTTGAAGCGCGTCGCCCCGCCGAGCCGGCCGAGCGGCCAGGAGGGACGCTGCCAGGAGGCATCGGCGCGCAGCGCCGCCTCGATCTCCGTGGGGCCCATGCCCTTGTAGAAATCCCAGGATGCGTTGTAGGCGCGCACATGGGGAAGGCAGAACCACAGGAAGTCGCGCAGGGTGCGGTCGCGCGGGGCGCGGAACAGGCCGGCCTCGGCGCAGCCCGGGTGATCGCAGCGGCGCGGTGGCGCGCCGTCGTCCTCCGGCTCCGGCGCTGGGCTTCCGCCTGATCTGCGCATCCATTCCTTATGGTCAGGTCATGAGCGTCCCGCAAGGATGCGCCGGTGCTTGCCGGCGCAGGGCAAGGGCGCGAAATGTGCACATCATGACGAACCGCGCCGAGCGCATCCGCGCCGCCCTCGAATCCGCCTTCGCACCTGCCCGGGTGAGCGTGACGGACGACAGCGCCCGCCACGCCGGCCATGCCGGAGCGCGGCCCGGCGGGCAGACGCATTACAGCGTCGAGGTGGTCTCGCCGGCCTTCGCCGGGCTTTCGCGCGTCGCGCGTTCGCGCGCGGTGCACGAGGCGCTGGCGGCGGAGTTCGCCGATGGCCTGCACGCCCTCGCCCTGCGCCTGCGCACCCCCGAGGAGGCGGCGGGCGGCTGAGGCCGCCTGGACGGGGCGACGGACCAACCCCGGCCCGCCGGGCACCACCCCTCGGTTCGGCGCGCGGCCGGGGCCAAGCGGCTCACCTTGTGCCTGCCTCCGCGGGCCCGCGATGCCGGCAGGCCCGGGCCTGGACCCCTAACGCGTCCGTATCATCCAGCGGGCGGAAGGTTTGGCCTTTCGCCCGCTGGCATGGCGCGCGGGGCTGGTGGGGCGGCCGCGCGCGGAACCGGATCCTGAACCCTGCGGGCAAAGGTCGAACCCGTGTCCGCCGGGCATCAGTAGGCGAAGGGCACGCGCAGCCGCGCGCCGGGTGCGGGCGTGCGCAGCAGGCGGTCCTCGCGCGCCTGCAGGCTCGACCGGTCGCCGATGGCGCCGATGCGCGGCTCGTCGGGGTCGATCAGGGCCGGGTTCACGCGGGGCGCGGGGCCGGCCTCGCCGCGGGGGCGCGGCGCTTCGAGGTCGCGGTTCGGCACCGGGGCGGGTTCGCCGCGCGCGGCCGCGGGCGGCGGGGCCGGCTGCCGCGCGGGGGCCTCCCGCCGGGCGCGGCGCGCGCGAGGACGGGGCCGCCGCGGCCCGGCGGCCTGCTGCGCCTCGGCCGCGCCGGGCAGCACGGCCAGCAGGGCGGCGAGCAGGGCGCGGCGCGGGCTCATCGGCCGGCGGGCAGGGCCCGGGTGCCGCGCGCATCCTCGGGCGGGTTGGTGGCGACCACGCCCGGCACGCCTTCGCGCCAGGCCTGCAGCGCCCAGCGGACCGAGGGGAAGGCGATCTCCTCCCATGGGATCTCGGCCCAGGCGAAGCGGCGCACCTCGAGGCTCTCCGGCCCCGGTTCGAAGCCGGGCTCCTCCAGGCGGGCGCGGAAGATGACCTGGACCTGCCCGATGCGGGCGATGGAATAGACCGCGAGGACGCCTTCGATGGCGATGCGGGCGCGCGCCTCCTCCCATGCCTCGCGGCGGGCGCCTTCCTCGACGGTCTCGCCGAGTTCCATGTAGCCGGCCGGGATGGTCCAGTAGCCCGAGCGCGGCTCGATGGCGCGGCGGCAGAGCAGGACGGTGTCGCCCTCGGCCACAACGGAGCCGACGACGACCTTGGGGTTCTCGTAGGCGACATGCCCACAGTCGGGGCACATCAGCCTTTCGCGGTCGTCGCCTTCGGGGATGCGCCGGACGAAACGGGACATGCGGGAATCATGGTCCCGCCCCCCGCCGCGCCGCAAGCGGTGGTTGCGGTCAGACCCGGAGGTCGAGCAGCGAGCCGCGCGGCAGCGCCGGCCCCGAGGGCAGCGCCCCGGCGGGCGGGGCCGATTGCAGCACGCGCTGGGGCGGCGCCGCCGCGGCCTGCGTGAACTCCGAAGGCCGGTCCGGCCCGCGCTGCGCCTGGATGCCCGCGCTGCGGGTCACTTCCTGCGTGAAGGCGGCGAGGGAATTGAGGCTGAGCATGCGGAGCATTGTCCAGCCCAGGCGTGAAGAATGGCTTAAGAAAGGCCGGCGGACACGACGGGCAGGACCGATGCGCATGGCCCGAGCCTGCGCCCGGGCGCCGTTAACCTTCCAGCAACCAATGGCTGCATCGCCGGGCGCCCGCCCGGCGGCGCATCACGATGCGGAGAGCGCGGCCACCCCCGGCAGCGTCTTGCCCTCGAGCCATTCCAGGAAGGCGCCGCCGGCGGTCGAGACATAGGTCAGCCGGTCCGCCACCCCGGCATGGCGCAGCGCGGCCACCGTGTCCCCGCCGCCGCCGATGGATTTCAGCGCCCCCGATTGCGTCAGCGCCGCCACCACCTCGGCGACCGCGACGGTGGCGGCGTCGAAGGGCGGTGTCTCGAAGGCCCCGAGCGGGCCGTTCCACACCAGCGTGGAGGCGGAGCGCAGGCGCTGCTCGATCGCCTGCTCGGTCTTCGGCCCGACATCGAGGGCCATGGACTCCGGCGGCACCGCGCCCACGCCGACCGTGCGGGTGGGGGCGTTGGCCTCGAACCGCTCGGCCACCACGAGGTCCACCGGCAGCAGGATCTCGCAGGCGCCGGCCTTGGCCTCCGCGAGGATGGCGCGCGCCGTCTCGTGCATCTCCGCCTCCTGCAGCGACTTGCCGACATCGTGGCCCTGCGCGGCGAGGAAGGTGTTCGCCATGGCCCCGCCGATGACGAGCACGTCCACCTTCTTCGCGAGGTTGCCGAGCAGGTCGAGCTTGGTCGAGACCTTGGCGCCGCCGACGATCGCCACCACCGGCCGCGCCGGATTGCCGAGCGCGGCATCGAGCGCCTTCAGCTCGGCCTCCATCAGCCGCCCCGCATAGGAGGGCAGCAGATGCGCCACCCCCTCGGTGCTGGCATGGGCGCGATGCGCGGCCGAGAAGGCGTCGTTCACATAGGCGTCGGCGAGCCGCGCCAGCGCCGCCGCCATCTCCGGGTCGTTCCTCTCCTCCCCGGCGTGGAAGCGGGTGTTCTCGAGCAGCAGGATCTCGCCGTCCTTGAGCGCGGCGACGGCGGCCTCGGCCTCCGGCCCGATGCAGTCATCGGCCCAGGCCACGGGACGCTTCAGCGCGGCGGAGAGCGCCTCGACCAGCGGCCTGAGCGACATCTCGGGCACGCGCTTGCCCTTGGGGCGGTCGAAATGGCTGCAGATCACGACGCGCGCGCCGTCATTCGCCAGTTCCGCGATCGTGGGGCAGAGCCGCTCGATGCGCGTGCGGTCGGTGATGCGCCCGTCCTTCACCGGCACGTTGAGGTCGGCGCGCAGCAGCACGCGCTTGCCCTTGGCGTCCAGCGCGTCGATGGTTCGGTAGGTCATCGCGTCGAATGTCCTGGCACGGAGGATGGCATGGTCCGGTGGGCCGCGGCCCTGATCTTGTTTCCGGTCCTAGCATCGGCGCAGGACGCCTTCCAGTTGCCCTCTGGCAACATCCACTGCGCGGTGCAGGAGGGGACGCTGCGCTGCGACGTGCTGAACTTCACCTATGCGCGTCCGCCACGGCCGCCCGGCTGCGCGCTCGATTGGGGCGGGGCGGTGGAACTCGGCGGCAAGGGGGCGGCGGCGCTGCTGTGCCACGGCGACACGGTGGCGGACCCGCGCCATCCCGTCCTGGGCTATGGCCGCGCCTGGCAGGGCCCGGGCATGGCCTGCACGGCGGCGCAGACCGGCCTGCGCTGCACCAATGCGGACGGGCGGGGCTTCGAGATGGCGCGGGCACGGCTCAGGCTGTTCTGACGGGGGTGAGAGGGGCGCCGCCCCTCTCGCGTTCTCCCCGCCAGAGGCCGGAAGGCCTCTGGAAACCGATGCGGGGTCAGGCCTTGCCCGAGGGCAGCCTGATCGTCCGGCCATCCACCGCGAACTTTCCCCAGCCCTGGTGGTGGACCATCCTCGCGTCGCGCCGCTCGGGGTCGATCCAGGCCTGGACGACCTCGAGGATGAACATGCAGTAGGCGTTGACCATCCGCGTGTCGATCACGCGGCATTCCAGGTTGGCGAAGCAGTCCGGCAGCAGCGGCGCGGCGACGTGGCGCGCCGGCTTCCTGGCGATGCCGAGGCTTTCGAACTTGTCGGTGTCCGCACCCGAGCAGTTGCCGATCGCGACCACCGTCTCCAGGAACTCCGCCGGCGGAATGCCGATGACGCATTCCTTCGTGCGGCGCAGCGCCTCGAAGGAATGGTTGCGGTTGCTGACGATGCAGGCGATCTGCGGCGGCGTGAACTCGACCATCATGTGCCAGGACATGGCCATGACGTTCGGAATGCCGCGCCGGCTGGTGGCCAGAAGCACCACCGGCCCCGGTTCGATCAACCGGTAGGCCCGTGCCAGCGGGAACGAGCGCAGGCGATGGGATCCAAGGGCCTTTCGGCCCTTGGCGGGGTGGTCCGGAGGGGCGGCGCCCCTCCGCGCCATCACAGGCTGCCGAACAGCGCCGCCGTGTCGCTCATGCGGTTCGAGAAGCCCCACTCGTTGTCGTACCACGACATCACGCGCACGAGCCCGCCATCCACCACCTGCGTCTGCGTCGCATCGAAGGTCGAGGACATCGGGTTGTGGTTGAAGTCGATGGAGACCAGCGGCTCCGTGCTGTAGCCGAGGATGCCCTTGAGCGGGCCGGATTCGCTCGCCGCCTTCATCGCGGCGTTCACCGCCTCCTTCGTCACGCCTTCCTTCGCCGGCACGAAGTCGAGCGAGACGAGGGAGACGTTCGGCGTCGGGATGCGGATGGCGGTGCCGTCCAGCTTGCCCTTCAGCTCCGGCATCACGAGCCCCACCGCCTTGGCCGCGCCGGTGCTGGTCGGGATGGCGGAGACCGCCGCCGCGCGCGCGCGGTGCAGGTCCTTGTGCAGCGTGTCCACGGTGTTCTGGTCGCCGGTATAGGCGTGGATCGTCACCATGTAGCCGCGCAGGATGCCGAAATTCTCGTGCAGCACCTTGGCGATGGGCGCCAGGCAGTTCGTGGTGCAGGAGGCGTTGGAGATGACCGTCATCTCCTTCGTCAGCGTCTGGTGGTTGACGCCATAGACGATGGTCGCATCCGCATTGTCGCCGGGGGCGGAGATGATGACCTTGCGCGCGCCGGCGGCGAGCAGGGCCGAGGCCTTCTCCTTGCTCGTGAAGATGCCGGTGCATTCCATGGCCACGTCCACGCCCTGGAAGGGCACCTTGGTCGGGTCGCGCTCGGCGCTCACGGTGATCGGCGCATAGGTGCGGCCGTTCGCGGTGATGATCAGACGGTTGCCGTCCACCGCCACCTCGCCGGGGAAACGGCCATGCACGCTGTCGTAGCGGAAGAGATGGGCGTTCGCCTCGACCGAGCCGAGGTCGTTGATGGCGACGCATTCGACGTCGCGCCGCCCGCTCTCGATCATCGCGCGCAGCACCAGGCGGCCGATGCGTCCGAACCCGTTGATGGCAACCTTCACGGCCATTGGCGTGTCTTCCTTCCCGTTGCGTGGGTGATGGTCAGGCGAGGCGCTTCTTCACCGCCGCCGCCACGGCATCGGGCGTGATCCCGAAATGCCGGAACAGATCCTCGGCCGGCGCGGAGGCGCCGAAGCCGCCCATGCCGATGAACAGCCCGTCGGCGCCGAGCCAGCGGTCCCAGCCGAAGCCCACCGCCGCCTCGATGCCGACGCGCAGGCCGGTGCCGAGCACCTGCTCGCGCCAGGACGCATCCTGGGCGGCGAAGATCTCCCAGCAGGGCAGGGAGACGACGGCGGTCGGGATGCCCTCGGCCTCCAGCGCCTCGCGCGCGGCGAGCGCGACATGCACCTCCGAACCCGTCGCGATCAGCGTCGCCTTGCGCGCGGCGCTCGCCTCGGCCAGCACGTAGCCGCCGCGGGCGCAGCGGTTCTCCCCGGCATCGGTCCGCAGCGCCGGCAGGTTCTGGCGCGAGAGCGCGAGCAGCGAGGGGCCGTCGGCGCGCTTGACCGCGAGTTCCCAGCACTCGGCCGTCTCCATCGCATCCGCCGGGCGGAAGACGAAGACATTGGGCATGGCGCGGAAGGAGGCGAGGTGCTCGACCGGCTGATGCGTGGGCCCGTCCTCGCCCAGGCCGATGGAATCATGCGTCAGCACGTGGATGACGCGCTGGCGCATCAGCGCGGCAAGGCGGATCGAGGGCCGCATGTAGTCGCTGAACACCAGGAAGGTGCCCGAATAGGGGATGATGCCGCCATGCAGCGCCATGCCGTTCATCGCCGCGGCCATGCCGTGCTCGCGCACGCCCCAATGGACGAAGCGGCCGCCGAAGCTGCCCGGCGCGATCGCCGGGATGCCCTTCACATTGGTGTTGTTCGACCCGGTGAGGTCGGCCGAGCCGCCGACCATCTCCGGCACCGAGGGGACCAGCGCCTCCAGAGCGCGCTGGGAGGCGACGCGCGTGGCGATCTTCGGCTTCTCCTCCGCGTGGCGCGCGCGCAGCGCGGCGAGCGCGTCGCGCCAGGTCTCGGGCAGGCGGCCGGCCATGGCGCGGTCGAACTCGGCCTGCTGCGGATGCTTCGCGAGGCGCTTGAGCCAGGAGCGGCGGGTGCCCGCGCCGCGGCGGCCGGCGGCCTCCCAGGCGGCCTTGATGTCCTCGGGCACGGTGAAGGGCGGCGCGGTCCAGCCGAGCAGCTCCTTCGCCGCCGCCGCCTCCGCCGCGCCGAGTGGGGAGCCGTGCGAGCCCGCCGTGCCCGCCTTGGTCGGCGCGCCGAGGCCGATGATGGTGCGGCAGGCGATCAGCGTCGGCTTGCGGTTCCGCGTGGCCCAGGCCATCGCGGCGGCCAGCGCCTCATGGTCATGGCCGTCCACCCGGCGCACCGCCCAGCCATAGGCCTGGAAGCGCTTCAGCACGTCCTCGGTGAAGGACAGCGCGGTGTCGCCGTCGATCGAGATGTGGTTGTCGTCCCACAGCACGCAGAGCTTCGACAGGCCGAGATGCCCCGCGAGCGAGGCGGCCTCGTGGGAGACGCCCTCCTGCAGGTCGCCGTCCGAGGCGATGACCCAGGTGCGGTGATCCACGAGGGAGGCGCCGAAGCGCGCGGCCAGCATGCGCTCGGCCAGCGCCATGCCGACCGCGGTGGCGATGCCCTGGCCGAGCGGGCCGGTGGTGGTCTCGATGCCCGGATGCTCGCCGAACTCGGGATGCCCGGCGGCGGGGGAATGGAGCTGGCGGAAGCGCTTCAGCTCCTCGATGCCCATCCCCGCATGCCCCGTCAGGTGCAGCAGGGCATAGAGCAGCATTGAGCCGTGGCCCGCGCTGAGCACGAAACGGTCGCGGTCGGCCCAGCGCGGGTCGGCGGCGTCGAACTTCAGGAACCGCGTGAACAGCACGGTCGCGACATCGGCCATGCCCATCGGCATGCCGGGATGGCCGGATTTCGCGGCCTCGACGCCGTCGATCGCCAGCGCGCGGATGGCATCGGCGAGGCGCCGCGCCTCGCTCGCCGGCCGGGCGAGGATCTCGGCCTGCGTGGCGAGCGCGGGGTTCTGCGCGGGATCGGCGGCGGGGGCGATGCTGGCCACGTTTCGTTCTGCTCCGGGGGGTCGGCCTGACGGACGCGGGGGCTATACGGCGCGGCCCCGCCGGGGGCAACCGCGCCCCCCTCAGGGCGCGAAGATGTAGAAGACGTAGGCCGCGAGCAGCACGAGGTGGACGATGCCCGAGAGGAGGTTCGTCCGCCCCGTGCCGTAGGTGATGATCGCGACCAGGAAGCCGAGCAGCATCAGCACCGTGCCGCCCGGGGCGATGCCGAGTTCCAGCGGCTGGTCGAGCCACCAGGAGACGGCGGCCACAGTCGGCACCGTCAGCCCGATGCAGGCCACCGCCGAGCCGAGCGCGAGGTTGATGGCGGACTGCATCCGGTTGGCCGCCGCCGCGCGGAGCGCCGCGCCGCTTTCCGGCATCAGCACGATGGCCGCGACGATGACGCCGACCAGCGCCACCGGCGCGCCGGCCGCGCGCACCCCCTCGAGCACCGCCGGGGAGAGCGCCTTGGCAAGCGTGACGACGGAGAGCAGCGCGAGCGTCATCAGCCCGAGCGAGGCCAGCGCGATGCGGCCGCTGGGCGGGGCGATCGGCGCGCTGTCGCCGCCGGCGGGCAGGAAGAAGTCCCGGTGCCAGCCGGTCTGGATGAAAATGAAGGCGCCGTAGAGCGCGAGGCAGGCCAGCGAGACGAAGCCCAGCTGGAGCGGCGAGTAGAACGGCCCCGGCACCGAGACCACGAAGTTCGGCACCACCAGCACCAGGGTGGCGAGCGGGATCAGCACGGCGAGGAAGGCATTGGCACCCTCCACCCGGAACTCGGCCTGGCGGTGGCGGATCGCCGCGACCACGATGCAGAGGCCAGCGAGCCCGTGCACCACCAGCATCACCGCCGCATGCACCGAATCGCGCATCAGCGACGGGTTGGGATCCCCGGTCAGCATCAGCGCGACGATCATGCCGACCTCCATCACCGTCACCGCGAGGGCGAGGATGATGGTGCCGTAGGGCTCGCCCACGCGGCGCGCGACCACCTCCGCGTGATGCACGGCGGCGAGCACGTTGCCGAGCAGGATGGCCGCGAGGAGCAGCGCCAGCGGCTCGAGCCCGGCCTGGCCGAAAGCCAGCCAGGCCGCCACGCCGGCCGGCGGCAGCAGGGCGGTGTGGAGGGGGATCCGGCTGGTCGGGGCGCGCGCCATGGCGTCCGGGCCGCGGCTCGCCTGCGCGGCCGGCGCTAGGCCGGCCGGTTGGCGCGCGCGACCACCGCCTCGAACAGCACCTGGCAGCCGGCCTCGGCCTCCTCGGGCAGGATGCTCTCGGCCTCGTTGTGGGAAAGCCCGTCCTTGCAGGGGGTGAAGATCATCGCGGTCGGCACCGAGCGCGCGACATAGACCGCGTCATGCCCCGCGCCGGAGATGATCTCCCGCGCCGAGAAGCCGAGCCGCTGCGCCGCCTGGCGGACGAGGTCGACGCAGGCGGGGTCGAAGGGCTGGGCGGGGATGACGAAGAGTTCCGTCAGGTCCAGCCTGCAGCCGGTGGCCTCGACCAGCTTGCGCGCCTGCTCGGGGAAGGTCGCGGCGAGGGTCCGGATCTCGGCATCCTCGGGGTGGCGGAACTCGACGCTGAAGCGGACCTCGCCGGGCACCACATTGCGGCTCGGCTGCGGGATCTGCAGGAAGCCCACCGTGCCGCGGCCATCCTCCCCGCGCGCGCGCATCAGCTCGTCCACCAGCGTGACGACCCGCGCGGCGGCGACCAGCGCATCGCGGCGCATCGAGGGCGGGGTGGTGCCGGCATGGCTCTCGCGGCCGGTGATGACGGCATCGTACCAGACCTGCGCCTGCGCGCCGGTGACGATGCCGACCTGCCTGCCCTCGCGCTCGAGGATCGGGCCCTGCTCGATGTGCAGCTCGAAATAGGCGTCGGCCGGGAAGGGCCTCGCCGGATGCTCGCCCTTGTAGCCGATGCTCTCGAGCGCCTCGGAGACCGAGACCCCGTCCACGTCCTTCAGGCCGTAGGCCTTCTCCAGCGTATAGACCCCGGCCCAGACGCCCGAGCCCATCAGCGAATGGCCGAAGCGCGAGCCTTCCTCGTCCGTCCAGTTGACCAACTCGATCGGCGCCTCGGTGACGATGTTGAGGTCGTTGAGGGTGCGCATCACCTCGAGGCCCGCGATGACGCCGAGCGCGCCGTCGAACTTGCCGCCTGTCGGCTGGCTGTCGAGGTGGCTGCCCATCAGCACCGGCAGGCGCTTGGGGTCGCGGCCCTCGCGGCGGGCGAACATGTTGCCGATGGCGTCCACCCGCACCGTCAGGCCGAGGGCCTCGCACCAGCCCTTGAAGGTGTCGCGGCCCTTCTTGTCCACGTCCGAGAGGGTCAGGCGCTTCACGCCGCCCTTGGGCGTGGCGCCGATCTCGGCCATGGCCATCAGGCTGTCCCAAAGCCGCTTGCCGTCGATCCGCTGGTTGGTGCCGCTCATGGCGCGTCGGGTCCCTCTTGCTGGCAGGGGTCCGGAGTAGGCCGCCCCGCCCCGCCTGTCCACGCCCCGGCCCGCCCGCCCGCCGGCTTCGGGCGGTCCGCGAATACAGTTGTCATGGCGCCGAATTCAATCATGCATGGGACAAGTCATAATAGAAATCGTGCCCCCATACTTGCCGAATAAAGGCCCGGCGCGCCAGTCACGCCCCAGTCGTGCCGTGCTCCGTGCCGAGGCTGTGCCGGGGTGGAGTTGCATCCCGCCCCATTCTGCTGCATGGAGCAGCCGCCGGCAGCCTCCGTGCTGCCACAATCACTTGCCCAGCATTGGCCGGGCGGATCGCGCCATCGGCGCATCCTTTCCGTCCACCTCGTGCAGACCGAACCGCCCAGGAGTGTCCCCATGGGGTTCCCCCGCCACGCCTGCCGCCGTTCCGAGGCGCCCGCGCCGCGCCCGGCCCGGCGCGCGCCCCGTGCCGCCGCGGGCGGCGCGCTGATCGCCGTCTGCCTGCTCGCCACCGCCTGCGCCCAGCCGGCCGAGGAGGCCGCCGCCGCGCCGCCCGCCGCCGCGCCCGCCGCCTCGGCCCTGCGGCCCGCCGGCGGCGTGCAGACCGGCATCGCCTCCTTCTACGGGCCGCGCTTCACCGGCCGGCGCATGGCCAATGGCCAACCCTTCGACCCGCATTCGGACACCATCGCCCATCGCAACCTGCCCTTCGGGACGGTGGTGCGGGTGACCAACCTCGAGAACGGCCGCAGCGCGACCGCCCGGGTGCTCGACCGCGGGCCCTGGATCCGCGGCCGCATCGTGGATGTCAGCCCGCGCATCGCGCGCGACCTCGACATGGTCCGCAGCGGCATCGCTCGGGTGGAGGTGGTGCCGCTGGTCGAGGTGGCCGAGGCGGCCGACTGACGGGCGGCAGCCGTCCGCTCCTGGCGAGGATCGGGCTTCGGTTCCGCGCCCCTCGCCCCGCGAGGCCGGCGGCCCCGTTCGGCGAGGCCCCGGGCGAAGCCGCGGCGCGCCGGGATGACGCCCCGCCGCGCGGCCGGCGCCCTACTCCCTGTCCTCGGGCCCGAGCACCTCGGCGACCGGGCCGTCGGCGGTGATGCGCCCGCCCTCGAGCCGGATCGCCCGCGTGCACCATTTGCGCACCACGGCCATGTCGTGCGTCGCGATCAGCAGGATCTGCGCCCCGGTCACGAGCTGCGCCAGGCGTTCCGAGGCGCGTGCCATGAACTCGGCGTCCCCGGCGAGGAACCATTCGTCCATCAGCAGGATCTCGGGCGTCATCGCCGTCGCCATGGCGAAGGACAGCCGCACGTTCATCCCCGCCGAATAGCCGCGGATCGGCACGTCGAGGAAATCCCCGAGCCCCGCGAAGCCCGCCACCTCCTCGGCCAGCGCGCGGCCCTCGGCCTCGGTCATGCCGCGATAGAGGGCGCGCAGCACCACATTCTCGCGCCCCGTCAGCAGCGGGTCCATCCCGGCCGCGGGGTCGATCAGGGAGCCGATCTCCCCCTCCACGCGCAGCCGCCCGGCCACGGGCTCATAGACCCCGGCGACGGTGCGCAGCAGGGTCGTCTTTCCCGCCCCGTTCGGCCCGACCAGCGCGACGCGCTCCCCGTCGCGGATGGAGAAGGTGAGCTCGCGCAGCGCCGCGACGACGACGCGGTTGTCGGTGTCGGTCTTCAGCCGCAGCCCCGAGGAGGCGAGGATGCGCTGCTTCAGCGAGCGCGCATTGTGGTGGTAGAGCGGGAACTCGATGGCGAGTCCCGCCGCCTCGATCAGCGCCATCGCCCTAGACCCAGAAGGCGATGCGCCCGCGGAAGCGGACGAAGAAGGCCCAGGCCGCGGCCACCAGAAGCCCGGTCCAGGCGAGGGCGGCGAGCCAGACGGCGAGCCCGCCGGTCTTGCCCATGATCGGGGCGCGCACCGCCTCCATGACCGCGAAGAACGGGTTGAGCGGCAGGAACGGCTCCCAGTGCCCGACCATGTCGGGCTTCCAGATCACCGCCGAGACGAAGAAGGCCACCTGCATCAGCGAGCCGACGATGGGCGGGATGTCGCGGAAGCGGGCGCAGACCATGCCGAGCAGGATCGCCGCCGCGAAGCCGCCGACCGCCAGCAGCAGGAAGCCCGGTATGGCGAGCAGCGCCGTCCAGCTCAGCGGCGTGCCGAAGATGAAGAACACCACCAGGATCAGCGGCAGGTTGTGGGCGGCCATCAGCGCGTTGCGGATGACCACGCGCATGGCATGGACCGAATAGGGCAGCGGCATCTGCCGGATCACGCCCTCGGCCGAGGTCAGGCTGGTCGTCGCGTCGGTCACCATGGCCGAGAGCACGTTCCACACGATCAGGCTGACCGAGAGCCAGGGCAGGTAGTCGGTGGGGTCGATGCGGAACAGCTTGGCATAGAGGAAGCCGAGCGCCCCGAGCATGACCGCGGTGGAGAGCGTCAGCCAGAAGGGACCGAGCACCGAGCCCCGGTAGCGGTGCGTGATGTCGCTGCGCGCCAGCGCCCAGGCGAGGCGCCAGCGCGCGAGGCCGCCGGCGAGATCCTCGATCGCGCGTTCGCGCCGCCGCGGCGTGGCGGCGTCGAAGTCATGGACATGGGCGGTGGCGTCGCGCATCGGCGCGGGCTTCTACACGCTGCCCGCGCGCGCAGGAAGGGCGGGCTACTTCCCGCCGCGCGCGTCGATCGGCCCGCCGTAGCCGCCGCCGACGCCGACCGGCGCCGCGCCGCCCGCGCGGGAGAGGCGGATGCGGTCGGTCTGGGTGATGACCACGCGCTCGCCCACCGTCAGGCCGAGTTCGTTCGTCTGCACCACGGCGCGGGTCTGGCCGGTGTCGTCGCGGATGATGAACTCGACGGCGTTGCCGCGCGTCACCCCTTCCTCGATCGCCGCGCCGGCGATGCCGCCCGCGAGCGCGCCGACCACGCCGCCCACGGTGCGCGCGCGCCAGTCGCCGCCGATGGTCGAGCCGACGAGGCCGCCCGCCACCGCGCCCGTGCCCGCGCCGATGCCGCTGCGCGTGCCGCTGACCGCGACCGGGCGCATGCCCACGATGGTGCCGTAGGAAACATAGCCCGAGGTGCCGAGGGCGTAGCGGTCCACCGTGGTGTTGGTCGCGGGCGCGCAGGCCACGAGCCCGCCGCCCAGGGCGATGACGGCGGCGAGCGGTGCGAGGCGGCGGGCTTGGAACATCGTCGGAAACTCCCTGATCGGAGGCGGCGGTCGGAGGGGCGGCATCTTCGGTTCGCCGCGCTCCGGCCACAATATGGTGCGCTGCTGCGTCATCTGGCACCGGCGGCGGATGCGGACCCACCACATGATGCGTGAGCGCCGCAATGCTTGACCCGGCGCCGGAGCCTGGCCTACGCAACCTTTCAGACCAGTGGCGTTCACGCCCGCGTGCGGGCCTGCCCGGGACGGCCGGAGGGGGATTTCCGGCGATCCCGACTGTGGGGCGGCCCGTGCGACGGGACCGGAATGGAGAGCAGGGGGAATGACCGGAACTCCGAGCCGCGGCGCGCGCGCACTCATGGCCGTGGCGCTGCTGGCGATGCTCGCCGCCTGCGCCGACAGCGGCCAGCGCAGCGCGGCCAACTCGCCCTTCTACAACCGGCCCGACAGCACCGCCCCGCCCGGCCCTCCCCACGACCCCTGGGGCCCCTGGATCCGCGACGCCTCGCGCCGCTTCGACATCCCCGAACTCTGGATCCGCGAGGTGATGCGCCAGGAGAGCGGCGGCCGGCCCAACGCCACCTCCCATGCCGGCGCGATGGGGCTGATGCAGGTCATGCCCGGCACCTATCGCGAGCTGCGGGAGCGCTACGGCCTCGGCCCCGATCCGTATCATCCCTATGACAGCATCCAGGCCGGCACCGCCTATCTGCGCGAGATGTACGAGCTCTACGGCAGCCCGGCCTTCCTCGCCGCCTACAATGCCGGCCCGCGGCGGCTCGAGGACTACCTTTGGGGCGGGCGCGGCCTGCCGAACGAGACGCGCAACTACGTCGCGCGCATCGCCCCGCGCATCGCCGGGGCCGCGCCGAACCGCCGCGCCCCGCCGGAAGTCTATGCCGCCGCCGATATCGGGCACTACATCCCGCCCGGACCGCGCCCGATGACGGGCGGCACCGCGGTCGCGCTCGCCGCGCAGCGCGCCGCCCCGCCGCCGGTGCAGGTCGCCGCCGCCCCGCCGCCGCCGCCCGTGGCGCCGCGGACGCAGGTGGCGAGCCTCACCCCGGTCCCGCTGCCCGCGCCGCCCGCCGCCCCGGTCCACATGACCGGCGTGGAGAACCCGACGCTGACCGCCTCGGCCCGCGCCGCGCTGGCCGAGGCCGCCCGGCAGTCCGAGATCGAGCGCGCCGAGCAGCAGCAGGCCGAGACCGCCGCCCAGCGCGTCGCCGTCGCGGCACTCGACCCGCCGGAGCGCCGCGCCCCGGCCGCCGCGCCGCTCGGCCGCTTCGGCCTGGTGGGCTCGGCGCGCGCCAGCACGCTGCCGGCGGCGCCGGTGCCGCCACCCGCGCCGCGCGGCGCCCCGCCGCCCGCGCCCGCCGCCGCCGCCCCCGCGGGCGGCGCGCAATGGGCGGTGCAGGTGGGCGCCTTCTCCTCCGAGAACCTGGCCCGCACCTCGGCCAACCAGGCGCGGGAGGTGGTGGCCACGCTCGGCTCGCGCACCAGCGTGACGCCGGTGCGCCAGGGCAACACGACGCTCTACCGGGCGCGCGTGACCGGCCTGACCCGCAGCGCCGCCGAGCAGGCCTGCAACCGGCTGCGCGCCCGCGGCGCCTGCACGGTGGTCGCGCCGGGCGCCTGAGACAGACGCGGGCCGCCGGCAGCGCGGCCCCGCCGGAGCATGCCAGGGGACGCGCGGCGCCGTGCCGCGCGTCCTCGCGTTTCGGGGCGCGCCGCGCCGGTCCCGCGGGAGGGATGCGCAGCCGCCTCCCTCCCGGCGCGGGGCTCGCCCCCTTGCCGTGCCGTTCCCCGGAGGCCACCCTGCCGCCCTCTTTGCCGGAGGAACGTCCATCATGCCCGCCGAAGGCGGCCACGCACCCAGCATGCCCCCCGCGACGGGCTTCGCCGCCCTCGACGCCATGGTCAGGCCCCGCTCCGTCGCCGTCATCGGCGCCTCGGACGACGCCACGCGCATCGGCGGGCGGCCGATCGCCTACATGCTGCGCCAGGGATTCCAGGGCGCCATCCTGCCCGTGAACCCGAACCGGCCGACGGTCCAGGGCCTCCCGGCCCATGCCTCCGTCGCCGCGCTGCCGCAGGTGCCGGACGTGGCCATCGTGGCGGTGCCGGGGGAGGCCGCGGTGCAGGCGGTGGACGATCTGGGTGCGAAGGGCTGCCGCGCGGCCATCGTCTTCACCGCCGGCTTCGCCGAGGTGGACGAGGCCGGCCAGGCCGCGCAGGACCGCATGGTGGCCGCCGCGCGCCGGCACGGGATGCGCGTCCTGGGGCCGAACTGCCTCGGCCTGTTCAACGCGGCGGTGAATTTCTACCCGATGTTCTCCCTGTCCTTCGAACAGGGCTGGCCGCTGCCGGGCAATATCGGCATCGCCTCGCAATCGGGGGCTTATGGCACGCATGTCTTCGCCGTCTCCCGCGCGCGGGGGATCGGCACGCCGGTCTGCGTGACCACCGGCAATGAGAGCGATGTCTCCCTCGGAGAGGTGATCGGCTGGATGGCGCAGGCGTCAGAGGTCGAGGTGATCTGCGCCTATGCGGAAGGGATCCGCGAGAGCGCGCGCTTCACCGCCGCCCTCGACCTCGCGCGGCGCAACCGCAAGCCGGTGGTGATGATGAAGGTCGGCCGCTCGGAGCTCGGCGGCCATGCGGCGAAGTCCCACACCGCCTCCATCGCCGGCGACGACGCCGTCACCCAGGCGGTGCTGGACGAATTCGGCGTGGTGCGCGCGAACACCACCGAGCAGATGCTCGACATCGCCTATGCCGCGACGAAGCGCATCTACCCGGTGCGCAACAGCATGGGCGTCATCACCGTCTCGGGCGGCGCGGGCGTGCTGATCTCGGACGCGGCGGAGGCGATGGGCGTGCCCATGCCGCCGATGCCGGAGGCGGCGCAGGCGCATCTGAAATCCCTGATCTCCTTCTGCGCGCCGCGCAATCCGGTGGACTGCACCGCGCAGGCGGTGAACCAGACGGAGCTGTTCCCGCAATTCCTGGAAACCACGGCCGAGGCCGGCGGCTACGGCTCGATGCTGGTGTTCCTGACGCAGACCGGCGGCTCGACCACCATGGCGCCGAAGCTGCGGCCTTACCTCAAGCAGGCGCGGGAGAGGTTCCCCGACCGGCTCTGGGTGCTCTCGGCCATCGCCCCGCCCGACAAGGTGAAGGCCTATGAGGAGGACGGCTTCCTGGTCTTCGAGGACCCGACGCGCGCGGTCGCGGCCATCGAGGCCATGGGCCGCTTCGGCGCCGCCTTCGCCGCGCCGCCGTCCGAGGAGATCGTGGTCCCGCCGGTGCGCCTGCCCGCGACCACGCCGAGCGAGGCCGAGGGCAAGCGCATCCTCGCCGCGGCCGGCGTGCCCGCGGTGCCGGAGAAGGCGTGCGCCTCCGCCGAGGAGGCGGTCGCCGCGGCGGAAGCCTTCGGCTACCCGGTGGTGGCAAAAATCCTCTCGCCTGACATCCTGCACAAGAGCGAGATCGGCGGCGTCATCCTCGACCTCGCCGATGCGGCTGCCGTGCGGGAGGCGCACGCCACGCTGCTGCAGCGCGCCGCCGAACGCGCGCCGGGCGCGCGCATCGAGGGCGTGCTGATCGCGAAGCAAATCAAGGGCGCGGTGGAGATGGCGCTCGGCATCGCGCGCGACCCGGTCTTCGGCCCGGTGGCGATGGTCGGCCTCGGCGGCGTGTTCATCGAGATCCTGAAGGACGTGTCCTTCCGCCGCTGCCCCTTCGGCGAGGCCGAGGCGGAGCGGATGATCCGCTCGCTCAAGGGCTTCCCGCTGCTCGACGGCGCGCGCGGGCGGCCCAAGGCGGATGTGAAGGCGCTGGCCGGCGCGCTCGCCGCGCTGTCGCGCTTCGCCGCCGGCGCGGGGGACCGCCTGTTGTCGGTGGACGTGAACCCGCTGCTGGTTCTGCCCGAAGGCCAGGGCGCCTTCGCCGCGGATGCCGTGATCGAGGTGGAGGAAACGACGTGACCATCAACTACGAGCACCTGCTCAACTACCCGATCCCGGAGATCCGCCAGACCATCCGCTGGCAGGACACCGCGCTCTACAATTTCTCGATCGGCCTCGGGCAGGACCCGATGGACCAGAAGCAGCTCGATTTTCTCTACGAGCCGCGGCTGAAGGCCATGCCCTCCATGGCGGTGGTGCTCGGCTATCCGGGCTTCTGGCTGCGCAACCCGGACACGGGCGTGGACTGGACGCAGGTGCTCCATGGCGAGCAGTCCGTCATCCTGCACAGGCCGCTGCCGGCGGAAGGCGAGATCATCGGCCGCTCGCGCATCAGCGCCATCGTGGACCGCGGGCCCGGCAAGGGCGCGCTGCTCTACAACGAGCGCGTCGTGCTGGATGCGAAGACGGGCGAGAGGCTCGCGACGCTGGAAGGCACCACCTTCGCGCGCGGCGACGGCGGCTTCGGCGGCCCCTCCGGCCCGGTGAAGAAGCCGCACCCCGAGCCCGAGCGCGCGCCGGACATCACGCTCGACCTCGCGACGCGGCCGGAGCAGGCGATCGTCTATCGCCTCAACGGCGACCACAACCCGCTGCACATCGACCCGGAGGTGGCGGCCAAGGCCGGCTTCCGGCAGCCGATCCTGCACGGCCTCTGCACCTTCGGCGTGGTCTGCCACGCGCTGATGAAGGCGCTGTGCGGCTATGATCCGGCGCGCTTCGGGCGGATGGACCTGCGCTTCTCCTCCCCCGTCTATCCGGGCGAGACCATCCGCACCGAGATATGGCACGAGGAAGGGGGCGCGGCCTTCCGCGCCCGCGTCGTGGAGCGCGACAAGGTCGTAGTCAGCAACGGCCTGTTCCGTCACCCGTAAGGACGAGAGAGCAACGTGATCAACAAGATCGTGCAGTCCATGGCCGATGCCATGGCGGGCATCAAGGACGGCTCCACCGTGCTGATCGGCGGCTTCGGCGCGGTCGGCCAGCCGGACCAGCTCATCGAGGCGCTGATCGAGCAGGGGGCGAAGGACCTCACCTGTGTGGCCAACAATGCGGGCACGGGGCGGCAGGGCCTGGCGCGGCTGATGGAGCTCGGCCGCGTGCGGAAGATCATCTGCTCCTTCCCGCGCAGCGCCGGCTCCGTCGTGTTCGAGGAACTCTACCGCGCCGGGAAGATCGAGCTGGAGATCGTGCCGCAGGGCACCATGGCCGAGCGCATGCGCGCCGCGGGCGCGGGCGTGCCGGCCTTCTTCACCGCCACCTCGGTCGGCACCATCCTCGCGCACGGCAAGGAGCACCGCGAGTTCCAGGGGCGCACCTATGTGATGGAGCACGCGCTCAAGGGCGATGTCGCGCTCATCGAGGCGTGGGAGGGCGACCGCTGGGGCAACCTGACCTACCGGGCGTCGGGGCGGAACTTCAATCCGGTGATGGCGATGGCGGCGGACCTGACCATCGCGCAGGTGATGCATGTGCGCGAACTGGGCGAGCTCGTGCCCGAGAACGTGCACACGCCGGGCATCTTCGTGAACCGCGTGATCCATGTGGATCGCGGCCCGGCCTGGGCGTAACCCTTAGGGCGCGAGAGGAGAGAGCAATGCAGGGCTTCGACCGCAAGGGCATGGCCGCGCGCCTGGCGCAGGACATCCCGGAAGGCTGGGTGGTGAACCTCGGCATCGGCATCCCGACCATGGTCGGCGACTACGTGCCGCTTGACCGCGAGGTGATCTTCCATTCCGAGAACGGCATCCTCGGCATGGGCCCCGCCCCGGCGCCGGACAAGGTGGACCCGTGGCTGGTGAACGCGGGCAAGCAGCCGGTGACGCTGCGCCCGGGCGGGTCCTACTGCCACCATGCGGATTCCTTCGCGATGATCCGCGGCGGGCACATCGACCTCTGCGTCCTCGGCGCCTTCGAGGTCGCGCAGAACGGCGACATCGCCAATTGGGCGACCAGCGAGAACGACAGCGCACCGGCCGTCGGCGGGGCGATGGACCTCGGCGCGGGGGCGAAGCGGCTCTGGGTCATCATGGAGCACACCACCAAGGACGGCCGCCCGAAGCTGGTCGAGAAGTGCGCCTATCCGCTGACGACGCCGGGCGCGGTCAAGCGCGTCTACACCAATCTCGGCGTCTTCGAGATCGTCCCCGGCAAGGGGTTCGTGGTCGTGGACCTCGCCCCCGGCGTCACGCTCGAGCAGGCCCAGGCCGTCACCGGCGCGCCGCTGCACACCCAGTGAACCGCTGCGCCTCGCCGGCGGCGGGGCGCCCAGACAGAGAAGGGAGGGGGCGCGGGGGAGGTTCTCCTCCCCCGGTTCCTCGATGAGATGAGCCAGGCACTCGACGACCGATCCGAATCCATCCGCATGATCCGCGACAGCGCGGGCGCCGTTGCCCCGCGCGGCGGCGACACCAAGCGCGTGCGCGCGCTGCGTTTCCAGAACCCCGGCTACGACAAGGCGGTGCTGGCCCAGATGGGCGAGCTCGGCTGGATCGGCCTCGCCGTGCCGGAGGCGGCCGGCGGCGCCGGCCTCGGCATGAGCGAGGCGGTGGCGCTGGCCGAGGAGGTTGCGGGCGGCCTCGCGCCCGAGCCGCTGATCCCGGCGATGCTCTCCGCGCGGCTGCTCGCGGCCGCCGAGGCGCCGCAACTCGGCGCGGTGCTGGCGGGAACCTCGCTGCTCCTGACCGCCTGGCAGGAGAAGGCGGACAGCCTCGCCGTGCCCGCGACGCCGGACGGGCCGCGCTCCTTCCTGCCCATGGCCGGCGGTGCGGAGGGCTTCCTCGTGCCGGTGCGCGAGGGCAACCGCATCGCGCTGCACCTGCATCCGGCCGAGGGCGCGGACCTCGTGCTCGAGAAGACGATGGATGGCGGGCATGTCGGCACGCTGCGCCCGAACGCCGCGCGCATGACGCGCATCGGCGACGACATCGGCGCGGTGCTGGAGCAGGCGCTGGACGAGGCGGCGCTGCTGACCGCGGGCGCGATGCTCGGGCTGATGGAGCGCGCCTTCGACCTCACGCTCGGCTATCTCAGGACGCGCCAGCAGTTCGGCCGCGTCATCGGCACCTTCCAGGCGCTGCAGCATCGCGCGGCGGATCTGAAGATCCACATCGCGCTGACGCGCGCGGCGGTGGAGAGCGCCGCGGCGGCGCTCGATTCCGGCGCGGCGGGCGCGGCGCGCCAGGCGGCGGTCTCCAAGGCCAAGCACCGCGCGGTGGAATCGGGAATGTTCGTGCTGCGCCAATCCATCCAGCTCCATGGCGGCATCGGCTACACGGACGAATACGATGTCGGGCTCTATCTGCGGCGCGGCATGGTGCTGATGAACCAGTTCGGCTCGGCGACGCTGCACCGGCGCCGCTTCATGGCCCTCGAGCCGGAGGATGTGGAATGAGCGAGACCGCGCGCGTCCACGAGGCGATGGACGGCAACGTCCTCGTCCTCACCATCGACTATCCCTCGCGCAAGAACGCAATCGGCCCCGGCGTGCGCCAGGCGCTGGAGGAGGCGATCGAGCGCGCGCACGAGGACCGCGCGGTCCGCGCCATCGTCGTGACCGGCGCGGGCGGCACCTTCTGCGCGGGCGGCGACATCTCGAACATGAATGTCGGCACGGCGCTGGACGGGCGCGAGCGGATGCGCCGCACGCACCGGCTGGTGCGGCTGATGGCGCGCGGCGCGAAGCCGCTGGTCGCGGCCGTGGAAGGCTGGGCGGCGGGGGCCGGCATGGCGGTGGCCTGCGCCTGCGACAGCATCGTCGCGGCCGAGGATGCGCGCTTCGTCGCGGGCTTCCACAAGATCGGGCTGATGTCCGACATGGGCCTGCCCTATTTCCTGCCCCGCCGCGTGGGCGTGGGCCGCGCGCGGCGCATCCTGTTCTACCATGAGGTCGTGGGCGCGCCGGAAGGCGAGAGGATCGGCCTTGTGGATTTCCTCGCCCCGCCGGGCAAGGCGCTGGAGGTGGCGATGGAGAAGGCGCGCTTCCTCGCCGCCGAGGCTGCGGGGCCGATCGAGCTGACGAAGAAGATCCTGTCGGAGGGGCTGGACGATGCGCTTGCCGACGAGGCGACCTTCCAGGGTCTGCTGTTCACCACCGCCGACTTCCAGGAAGGCCGCGCCGCCTTCCTCGAGAAGCGCAAGCCCAGATTCGGAGGCTGATCCATGGCCGTGAGCATCCCGCCGCGGGAGACGACCGACCTCAACCAGATGGAGGACGAGGCGTTCCGCCTGCATGTCCGCGCCTGGATCGAGGCCAACTATCCGCCGGAACTCCGCAACCCGCCCAAGCGCCTGCATTGGGAGGAGAACAAGGTCTGGTACTTCAAGCTGGCCGAGAAGGGCTGGCTCTGCCCGGGCTGGCCGCGCCAGTTCGGCGGCCTCGGCCTCAGCCCCGCGAAGCAGATCATCTTCACCGAGGAGATCGAGCGCCACGGCTGCGCGCGCACCAACGACCACGGCATCGTCATGGTCGGCCCGCTGCTCATCAACCACGGCACGCCGGAGCAGCAGGAATACTTCCTGCCCAAGATCCTCTCCGGCGAGCACATCTGGTGCCAGGGCTATTCGGAACCCAATGCGGGCTCGGACCTCGCGGCGCTGCGCACGGAAGCGGTGCTCGACGGCGACCACTACATCGTCAACGGCCAGAAGATCTGGACCACGCTGGCGATGGACGCCAATTGGTGCTTCCTGCTGGTGCGCACCGACAAGAACGCGAAGAAGCAGGAGGGCATCTCCTTCCTGCTGGTGGACATGGCGACGCCGGGCATCACGGTGAAGCCAATCATCAACCTCGAATACCACGACGAGTTCTGCGAAGTGTTCTTCGACAACGTCCGCGTGCCGGCGAAGAACCTGGTGGGCACGCCGAACCGAGGCTGGGACATGGCGAAGGCGCTGCTGTCCTTCGAGCGCATCTACCTCGGCTCCCCGCGCCTGTCCGCCTATGCCTTCACGCGGCTGCGCCAGCTCGCCGAACGCATGGGCGTGTGGGAGGATGCGGCCTTCCAGGAGACCTACGGGCGGCTGCGGCTCGACCTCGAGGACCTGAAGTCGCTCTATGGCGCCTTCGTGGACAAGCTGCGCCGCGGCGAGACGCTGGGGCCGGACGTCTCCATGCTCAAGGTGTTCCAGACCGAACTCTTCCAGCGCATCACCGACACCATGCTGGAGATCGCGGGCGAGAACGCCGGGCTGCTGGAGCCGATGGAAGGCAACCGCAACCTCAACCCGACGGGGCTCTACATCCAGGCGCGGCCGGCGACGATCTATGGCGGGTCGAACGAGATCCAGCGCAACATCCTCGCCAAGAACGTGCTCGGGCTGCCGGGATGAACAGGCGGCGGCGCCGCGCGGTTCCGCGGCGCCGTGCGTTGACCCCGCGGGCGCGCCGGGGAACCATCGCGCGCCTTCCTCACCGCGATGGGTTCCCCGCATGACCGACCTCTGGCGCCTGCCCGCCACCGACCTCGCCCGCCGCATCCGCGCGAAGAAGGTCTCCGCCACCGAGGCGGCGCGCGACGCGCTGGCGCGCCTCGATGCCGCCAATCCGCGCATCAACGCCGTGGTGGACCACCGGCCGGAGGATGTGCTCGCGCAGGCGGCGGCGGTGGATGCCGCCATCGCGCGGGGGGAGGATCCCGGCCCGCTCGCCGGCGTTCCGGTCACCATCAAGGTGAATGCCGACCAGCAGGGCTACGCCACGACCAACGGCCTTCGGCTGCAGAAGGACCTGATCGCGCAGCAGGACAGCCCGGTCGTGGCCAACCTGCGCAAGGCCGGCGCGGTGATCCTCGGCCGCACCAACACGCCTGCCTTCTCGCTGCGCTGGTTCACCCGCAACGGGCTGCACGGGCACACGAAGAACCCCCGTGATCCGTCCATCACGCCTGGCGGCTCCTCCGGCGGCGCGGCGGCGGCGGTGGCGGCGGGCATCGGCGCCATCGGCCACGGCACGGATATCGGCGGCTCGATCCGCTACCCCGCCTATGCCTGCGGCGTGCACGGGCTGCGCCCCACCCTCGGCCGCATTCCCGCCTGGAACGCCTCGGGGCCCGAGCGTCACATCGGCGGGCAGATCATGGCCGTCTCCGGCCCCATCGCGCGGACCATCGCCGATCTGCGCCTGGGCCTTGCCGCCATGGCCGCGCGCGACATCCGCGACCCCTGGTGGGCGGGCGTGCCGCTCGAGGGGCCGCCCGCCCCGAAGCGCGCCGCGCTGTGCATCGCCCCCGAGGGCATGGCGCTGCAGCCCGCGGTCGAGGCGGCGCTGCGCGACACCGCGAAGCGCCTCGAAGCCGCCGGCTGGACGGTGGAGGAAGCCGAGGCGCCCCCGCTGCGCGAGCCTGCCGCGCTGCAGGCGATGCTGTGGCTCGCGGAATCGCGGCGCGGGCTGAACGCGGCGCTGCACAAGGAGGCCGACCCCGATGCCTCCTTCGTGTTCGCAGAGATGGAGGCGCTCTGTCCGCAGCCGGACCTCAACGCCTTCATGGACGGGCTGCAGAAGCGCGCGACCTTCCTGCGCCAGTGGATGGAGTTCTTCGAGCGCTTTCCCGTCGCGATCACGCCCGTCTCCGGCGAGCTGCCCTTCCGCGACCAGGAGGATGTCGAGAGCCCCGAGGCCTTCCGTCGCATCATGGCGGCGCAGCTCACGCAGGTGGGGCTGCCGCTGATGGGCCTGCCGGGGCTTGCGGTGGCGACCGGGATGGTGGGCACCGTGCCGGTCGGCGTGCAGCTCGTCGCCGGCCGCTACCGGGAGGATCTGCTGCTCGCCGCGGGCGAGGCGATCGAGGCGGCGGGCGTGCCGCCCGCGCCGGTGGATCCTGCCTGACGGGGGGCGGGTTCGAACGCGGCCCGAGGGGGGCGCGGCCGCGACCTGCGCCAGGGGAACCCGCCAGCCGATCAGGACGGATCCCGCGGCCAACACCCGATCAGGGGCGGTGACCGCGGCATCGTGCATCGGCCTTCGCCTGCGGCACGGCCGCGCCCGCTGCCCACCGGCGAAGGGCGCGCCCGTCGGCTGGCCGCATCACTCCCGGCGGATCGGCGGCACGCTGCCGCGCGGCGCCTGGCCATAGCCGAGCGGTGGCCCACCGGTCCCTGGCGGAGGCTGTCCATAGCCGGGCGGCGGCTGGCCATGGCCCGGCGGATACCCGCCCGGCGGCGGCCCCTGCCAGCCCTGGGGCGGCGGTGGCTGCTGCCAGCCCTGGGCAGGCGGCGGTTGCCATTGCGGCGGCTGCTGCGGCGGCCAGGCGCCGGGCTGCTGCCATTGCGGCTGCTGCTGCCAGCCCTGCTGCGGCACGCCCTGCTGCTGCCATTGCGGTCCGCCCATCCCGCCCAGAGGGTCGGGGCCGAAGCGGTTCGGCCCCGGCGTGCCGCGCAGGAAGCCGGTCTCGACGATCAGCCAGATGGCGAAGCCCAGCAGCGCGATGCCGAGGACGACGATGAAGATGACGGAGGCGCCCGCCCCCGCCGCGCCGCCCGAGATGCCGACCACGGCCGAGAGCCCCATCAGGAAGGCGGCGCCGATGCTGGTCAGGTAGAAGGCGCCGATCCACCAGCCGGTACGGTCGCGGTCGTGCAGGCGCTTGATGGAGCCCGCCAGGCTCGGCCAGATGGACAGCACCGAGACGATGGTGCCGATCGGCCCCACCTGCGCGTTCACGTCCGCGGGCACCGCATCGGCGCCGAGCGGCGGCGCGAGCCCGAGCGCGGAATCGAGGATGTTCGCCACGATCGCCGCCGCGAAGAGCGGCAGGATGTAGCCGAGCCAGAAGGTCTTGCGTCCGATGCGGCCGCGGAAGCTGAGCCATTGCCCGAACGTCATCGCCTCGATCTCCTGGCCCCCGGAAGTGCTTCACAGCACCATGCGACGGGGCGGGCTTGCAAGCCCGCGGCCGCTTGTCCGGCCGAGTTTCGTTGCATAACGTCGCGGCGTCGAAACACGGGCACGCCCCCGGCGGCGCGCCTGACGTCCAGGGGGACCGCATCGCATGCTCCGTCGCAAGCTACTTGCCGCGCTCGCCGTATCCGGCGCGGCGGCCGTCTCGGCCTGCGCGCCGCAGACCGTCTATGTGCCGCAGCCCGTCGCAGTGGCACCCGCACCGGTCTGCGACACGCGCTTCCAGGTGGTGAACAACTCCTCCCGCACGGTGCTGACGCTGCAGTACAGCCATGCGAGCCTCGCGAACTGGGGCGTGGACCAGCTCGGCCAGAACGTGCTGCGGCCCGGCCAGGTGTGGAACGCGCGCGCGGCGAACACCGGCCTCTACGATTTCCGCATCACCTGGCTCGGCGGCGGTGCGGCGGAGCTGCGCCGCGTGGACATCTGCCGCGCCAGCCAGATCGTGGTCACGAACTCCGGCATGTTCGCGCGCTGATCCGCTCGCGGCCGGCGCCGCGCCGCGATAGCCTCCCCGGCCTGACCGTCGGGGAGGCTTTTTCATGCCGGAGGAACGCCTGGGCATCCTGGAGCAGCGGCGCATCGAGGCCGCCTTCGCCAAGGGCATCTACGAGGAGATGAAGGCCGAGCTCGGCGAGGCGCGGGCCAAGGCCATCCTCTCCCGCGCCGTCGTCAAGCTGGCGAAGCAGACGGCGGCGGAGATGGCGAAGGAGGCACCGGGCGGCGAGGGCACGCTCGAGCACTTCATCGCCCTGCAGCCGCTCTGGACCAAGGGCGATGCCCTCAGCATCGAGACGCTGCGCAAGGACGCGCGGCACTACGACTTCAACGTCACGCGCTGCCGCTATGCCGAGATGTATCGCGAGATGGGCCTCGCCGATCTCGGCGCCGTGCTCTCCTGCAACCGCGACGGCGCCTTCTGCGAGGGCTACCACCCGAAGCTGAAGCTCGAGCGCAGCCAGACCATCATGGGCGGCGCCACGCATTGCGACTTCCGCTACACGATGGAGGAGTAGCCCGCGTGTCCGGCTACGTCGCGACGCTGCCCGAGGCCTATGAGCGCAGCATGGGCCGCTGGAGCCGGCTGCTCGCGGCGCGGCTGCTCGACGTGCTGGACCTGCCGCGCGGCGCGGCAGTGCTCGATGCCGGCTGCGGCACCGGCGCGCTCGCGGAAGCGGTCGCGGCGCGCGACCCCGCCGCGCGCATCACCGGGGTGGATGTCAGCGAGCCCTTCCTCGCCGCCGCGCGCGCCCGCGTGCCGGGTGCGACCTTCCGTCAAGGCGACCTTGTGCGGCTCGCCGAACCCGATGCGGCCCATGACGCGGCGATCTCACTGCTCGTGCTGCAATTCGTCGCCGACCGCACGGCCGCCGTGGCCGAGATGGCGCGCGTCACGCGCCCGGGCGGGCTCGTCGCGGCGGCGATGTGGGATTTCGTCGGCGGCTTTCCCTTCCTGCGCGCCTTCGCCGACGGCATCGCCGCGACCGAGCCCGACGGCGAGGCGTTCCGCGCGCGCTATCTCGGCGATTCCGTCGGCTCGCCGGGGCGCCTTTCGGCCCTGCTGGAAGGCGCGGGCCTCGAAGGGGTGGCGGAACGCGACCTCGCCATCCGCCAGGATTTCGCGGATTTCGACGACCTCTGGCAGCCCTGGCTGACCGGACAGGGCATCGCCGGCGCCTACATCGCCGCGCTCGACGAGGCCCGCCGCGCGCGCGTCGAGGCGCTGACCCGCCGCGCCTATCTCGCCGGCGCGCCCGACGGCCCGCGTTCCTTCGTCGCGGTGGCGCGCCTCGCGACCGGCCGCGTGCCGCGGCATTGATGCGCGGCGCGGTTCGCGCCACGCTCGCCACCGCCCGAGGGAGCCCCGCATGACCCGACGCCACAGCCCCGCCGCCGCACCGGCGCCCCCTGCCCGGGGCGCGGCGGCGCGGCGCACCGCACAGGCCGCGCGCCACGCATGCGGATAGCCGCACTCGACTTCCTCGGCGTCAATGTCACGCCCAGGACCAACTGGTGCTTCCTGCTGGTCCGCACCGAATGCGGGCGCACCGGTCTCGGCGAATGCACGCTGGCCGACCAGGAAGCGCTGCTCGGCGCCGAGGCGGCGCGGCTCGGCGCGGCGGTGGCGGGGCGGGATGCGCGCGAGCGCAACCGCCTCGCGCGCTTGCTGCCGCACGCGCCGGGCGGGCTCGTCGCCCATGCCGTGCTCTCGGCCTTCGAGCAGGCGCTGTGGGATCTCGCGGGGCAGGAGGCGGGGCGGCCCGTCCATGCGCTGCTCGGCGGCGCGCTGCGCGATGCGGTGCCGCTCTACGCGAACATCAATCGCGGCGCGAACCCGCGCACGCCGGAAGGCTTCGCCGCCGCGGCGCGGCGTGCCGTGGCCGAGGGCTTCGCCGCCGTCAAGCTCGCCCCCTTCGAGCCGCTGGTCTGGGAGGACGCCGCCGATCCCGCCCAGCGCGCGGCCTATGAGCGGGGCCTCGCGCGCATCGCCGCGGTGCGCGAGGCGGTCGGGCCCGCGGTGGATGTGATGGTGGACGCGCATTGGCGCTTCTCCGCCGGCGGGGCGGCGCGGCTCGTGCGCGATGTCACGCCCTTCGGCCTGTTCTGGCTGGAATGCCCGGTGGCCGAGGCGAACCACGCCGCGCTCCGCCGCATCCGGTCCCTGGCGAATGAGCGCGGGATGCGGCTCGCGGGTGCCGAGACGCTCGCCGGCCTCGGCGCCTATCGCGCCGTGATCGAGGCCGGCTGCTACGACGTGCTGATGCCCGACATCAAATACGCCGGCGGGCACGACGAGATCCGCCGCATCGCCGCGCTGGCGCAGACCGCGGGCATCGAGATCGCGCCGCACAACCCGACCGGGCCGGTCTGCCACGCCCATTCGGTGCATCTCTGCGCGACGCTGCCGAACCTGCTGCCGCTCGAGGTGCAGTTCGGCGAGACCGGGCGCTTCTTCACCCTCGTCAGCGGGGAGGATCTGCGCTTCGTCCAGGGCGCGGCGCGGCTGCCGGCAGCACCCGGCCTCGGCGTCGCGCTCGACGAGGCCGCCGCGCGCCTCGCGCCCTGGCAGGAGATGCCGGTCCCCTGGCTGGATCCGCGGCTGGGCTGATGCCGGTCTGGGTCGCCGCGACGCTGCTCGCCGGGCTGTTCCAGACCTGGCGCACCGCGCTCCAGCAGCGGCTGCGCGGGCAGATGTCGGTCAATGCGGCGGCGGTGGTGCGCTACCTCTACGGCGTGCCGGTCGGCGTACTGCTGGTCGCGCTCTATCTCGCGCTGGTCGGCGGCAGCCTCTCGGCACCCACGGGGATGTATCTGCTCTACTGCGCGCTGGGCGGGCTGGGGCAGATCATCGGCACCAACCTGCTGATCATGTCCTTCGCGCAGCGCGGATTCGCGGTCGGCACCGCCTATTCCAAGACCGAGGCGGTGCAGGCCGCGCTGATCGCCCTGGTCTTCCTCGGCGAGGGCTTCGGCGCGCTCGCCTGGCTCGGCATCGCAGTCTCGGTCGGGGGCACGCTCTATCTCTCGCTGGCCGGGCGCGTCTCCTCGCTGCGGGAGGCGGCGGCGGCGACGCGCCAGCCCTCGGCGCTCTACGGCCTTGGCGCCGGGCTTGCCTTCGCGCTCTGCGCCATCGCCATCCGCGCCGCGACGGCGGAACTCGACGGCCCGGACGCGACGCTGCGCGCGCTCGAGACGCTGGTTGTCATCAACGCCATGCAGACGCTGATGCAGGGGTCGTGGCTGGCGGCGCGCGAGCCGGCCTCGGTGCCGATGCTGTTCCGCAGCTGGCGGTCCTCGGCGCAGGTGGGTGCGCTCTCCGCGCTCGGCTCGGCCTGCTGGTTCACGGGCTTCGCCCATGCGCCGGTCGCGCTGGTACGCGCGGTGGGGCAGGTGGAGATCCTGTTCACGCTGCTGTTCAGCCGCTTCTTCCTGAAGGAACGGATGAAGCGCTCGGACGTGGCCGGTGCGCTGGTGGTGGTGTCGGGCGTGGTGCTGGTGCTGCTGGGGCGGTGAGGCCCGCGGCGCGCGGGCATGGCCGGATACGGCGTCCTTCACGGCCGCCGGGCATCGCCCGCCGGCATCGCGGGCCGCCACCAAGCCGACGCCGCGCTTGCGGCGGCACGAGGCGTCGGACTGTCGCCTAGTGGCATGGAGGCTCGCGGAGGCCCTGCCGTTTCCGCGCGCCCTCCGGCCGCAGCGGCTGAGCGCGTGCATCAACAGCACTCCGCATAGCGCGGCAGGATCCCGCCCTGCTCGACCCGGAAGCCGATCCCATAGACACCTTCCAGCACCGGCGCGGTGAGAACGCGCCCCGGCGCATCGCAGGCGACGAGCCGGCCCTCCGCCAGCACGGCGATGCGGTCGGCGACGAAGGCGGCCTCGTTCAGGTCGTGCAGCACCACCATCACCGCGAGGCCGCCGGCGGCGAGGCGACGCACCAGGGCAAGCAGCGCCGCCGCGTGCCGCGCATCGAGGCTCGCCGTCGGCTCGTCCAGCAGCAGCGCCGCCGGGCGCGGCGCGCCGTCGAGCTGCGCGAGCGCGCGCGCGATCTGCACGCGCTGCCGCTCGCCACCCGACAGCGTGGCATAGGCCCGGCCGGCGAGATGCGCCACGCCCGCCGCGGCCAGCGCGCGCTCCACCGCCGCGGCATCGCGCGCGGCCTCCGGCGTGCCATGCCAGGGCAGCCGCCCGAGCCCCGCCACATCGGCCGCGCGCATCGGGAAGGCGAGCGCGACATGTTGGCTGACCACCGCGCGCCGCCGCGCGAGCGCCAGGGGATGCCAGGCCGCGAGCGCGCGCCCCTCGCAGGCCACGCGCCCGGCCGCGGGTGCCGCCTCGCCGGCCATCAGCCGCAGCAGCGTGGACTTGCCCGCCCCATTCGGCCCGACCACCGCCACCACCTCCCCCGGCGCGAGGGCGAGCGAGACATCGGCGAGCAGCGCGCGCCGGCCGGCGCGGAAGGTCGCGCCCTCGGCTGCGATCACGCGCCCGCCCCCCGCCGCCGCAGCAGCCACAGGAAGAAGGGTGCGCCGAGCAGCGCCGTGACCACGCCCACCGGCAGTTCCGCCGGCGCGGCGAGGCTGCGCGCCGCAAGATCCGCAAGGACCAGCAGCGCGCCGCCCAGCAGCGCCGCTCCCGGCAGCACAAGCCGGTGATCCGCCCCGAAGCCGAGCCGCACCAGATGCGGCACCACCAGCCCCACGAACCCGATCAGCCCGGTGAAGGCCACCCCCGCCGCCACCGCGACGGCCGCCAGCACCACGGCGAGGCGTTTGACCGCCTCCACCCGCACGCCGAGATGGAAGGCCTCCGCCTCGCCCAGCAGCAGCGCGTTCAGCGGCCGCGCCAGCGCGCAGAGCAGCAGCAATGGCACGCCCACCAGCGCCAGCACCACCGGCAGCTGCGCCCAGCGCGCGCCGGCGAGGCTGCCCAGCGTCCAGAAGGTGATGTCGCGCACCTGCCGGTCATCGGCCATGAACACCAGCACCCCGGTCAGCGCGCCCGCGAGCGCGTTGACCGCGACACCCGCGAGCAGCAGTGTCGCCACCGAAGCCACGCCGCCGACCGTGCCGAGCCGAGCCATCAGCAGCGTCGCCAGCAGCCCGCCCGCGAAGGCCGCGAGCGGCAGCAGCCACAGCCCGACGAGTCCGGCCGCCGCGCCGAAGAGGCTGCCGCCGAGCACGATGGCCGCCACCGCCGCCAGCGCCGCCCCGGCCGAGACACCGATCAGCCCGGGATCGGCGAGGGGGTTGCGGAACAGTCCCTGCATGGCCGCCCCCGCGGCGCCGAGCCCCGCGCCGATCAGCGCGGCCATCAGCACGCGCGGCGCCCGCACCACGCCGAGCACCGCCGCATCGCGCGCATGTTCCGCCGGCAGCGGCGCGAGGCCCAGCGCGTCGGCCAGCGTCGCGAACAGCCCAGCGGCCGAGATGCGCGCGGGCCCCAGCAGCACGCCCGCCAGCATCGCGCCCGCGAGCACCAGCAGCCCGAGCGGCAGCAGGGCGAGCGCGCGCCTCTCGCGCGGGAGCGGAGCGGCGAGGCTCGCGCTCATGTCCAGGCCCGCGCGGGCAGGTCGGGCAGCGTCGCGCCCGGATGCAGCAGGCGCGCGAGATCTCGCCGCGCATGCGCCGCGCGCGGCCCGAAGCCGAGGAGGTAGGATCCGTCCATGCCGACCACGCGCCGGCTGCGCGCCAGCGGCGTGACCGCGAAGGCGGGCAGCCGCAGCAAGGCGTCGGGCCCGCCCGCCTCCTCGATCACATGGGCCATCATCACCGCCGCCTCGGGCGCGAGCGCGGCCGCCGCCTCGGCCGAGAGGGGGCGATAGCCGTCGAAGCCGCGCACCACGTTCACCGCGCCGGCCGTGCGCAGCATGGCATCGGCGTGGGTGCGCCCGCCCGCGACCAGCGGCGCGCCGCGCGCGGCCGAGAGCACGAAGATCGCGCGCACCGGCGGCAGCGCCGCGACCGGCGCATCGAGGGCGCGCCAGTCGTCCAGCACCGCCCCGGCGAGCGGCGCGCCGTCGAGCCCCAGCGCCGCGGCGACATCGCGCACGCGCCGCGCGATCCCGGGCCCGTCCTGCGCCTCGGGCACGACATGCAGCGGCGCGCCCGCGGCCCGCAGCACCTCGATCGCCTGCGGCGGCCCGGCATCCGACGAGAGCAGGATCAGGTCGGCCCCGAGCGAGAGCAGGCCCTCCGGCGCGAGGGCGCGGAAATAGCCCACCTTGGGCAGCGCGCGCGCGGCGGCAGGAAAGAGGCTCGTGCTGTCCGTCGCGACCACCCGCGCGCCGGCGCCGAGGGCGAAGACCGTCTCCGTCACCGCCCCGCCGACCGAGACGATGCGCGCGGGCCCCGCCATATCCGAGCGCGCGGGGCGCAGCGGCAGCGTGGCGGCGAGCGCGGCGAGCGCGCGGCGGGGCAGCATCATGCCGCCGCCTCGCGCGTCCGCGCGTGGCTTTCGGCGATGCGGGCGGCGATGGCGCGCCAGTCCGCGCGCTCGGGCTTGCCGGGCTTGCGCGCGCCGAAGATCAGCGCGACCACCTCGCCCGCCGCGTCCAGCAGCTCGATCGAGGTGACGGCGCCGTCCTCGGTGGGCTTCACGATCCGCCAGGCGGAGGCGACGCCGGCCTGGCGCAGATGCAGGTTGAAGTCGGGATCGAGCACGTTGAACCAGCCGGGGATGTCCACCAGCCGCTTGACCGGCCCGGTATGGATCTGGATGGCCGAGCGGTTGCCGACGAAGATCATCACCGGCATCTCCGCCTGCGCGGCGAGGCGCAGCGCATCCGCCCCGGCCTCGGGCGCGAGTTCGAGCGCGAGATCCTCCCCCGCGAGACGGAAGGCCTGGCGGCGCGAGGCCTCGTGCCGGCGCAGCATGGGGAAGAAGTCGTGGGTGTCGCGCAGCGCCAGCCAGTCGCTGCGCAGGGCGGCGGCATCCACCGCCTTCTCGGCCGCGGCCGGGCCCGGGGCGGGCGGCGCCTCGGGCGGCGGCGCGGCGGCCTCGGCGGTGAAGTCGGCGATGATGCGCGCCCAGCCATCGGCATCGGTGCCCTCGGTCGCGAAGACCTTGAGGGCGGCGATGCCCTCGCTGTCGAAGACCTGGATCGAGGGGCGCTCGCCGCCCAGCGCGTAGGCATGCGCCCAGCGGCCGGGGAACAGGCGAAGGTCGATGTCCGGGCCGAGCACCAGGATGTGGCCGGGGCCGGAGGAGACATCTTCGAAGCGCCCCTTGCGCTCATGGACCGCATGCTCGTTGCGGGTCAGCGCCATAATGCGGCCGGCCGCCGGCATGGCCGCGATCAGCCGCGCCCAGTCCGGGCGCAGCGGCGTGGCCGGGCCGGTGGCGCCGGAGGCGACGAGCGCGGCCTCGGTCACGCCCAGGCGTTCGGCGGCGTCGCGCGCGCGCAGCGGCTTGCCGGCCTCGCTGGTCAGCGCGGCATAGCGGTCGGCGATGGATGGCATGGGTGATGGCTCCCCTGGTCAGTCGAGGCGGAAATGGACGGGCACCTCGACCCAGGCGGGCACGGGGCGCCCGCCGGTGCGGGCGGGTTCGAAGGCCCAGCGGCGCACGGCGGCGACCGCCGCCGCGTCGAGCAGCGCATGGCCGGAGGAGCGCCAGATGCGCGTCTCCTGCGTCTCGCCCTCCGGCGAGACGAGCGCGCGCACCAGCACCGTCCCGGTCAGGCCGAGATCGAGGGCGCGGGGCGGGTATTCGGGCGGGCGCGGCGGGCGGCGGTAGCGCGGCGCGGTGACGAGGATCGGCGCCTCCTGCGCCGCCGCCGCGAGCACGGCGGGCGCGCCAGGCGCGCCGGCGGAAGCGGGCTGCAGGGCCGGGGCGGCCGGCCGGGAGGGCGCGGCCGAGGCGGCGCTGCGCGCGGTCTGGCGGGGCGCGGGATCGGGGCGGTGCTGCGGTGCGGGCGGGCTCGCGGCGGCCTCGCGCGGCGCGGGGGGTGGCGGTTCGGCGGCTGGCGCGGGCGGCAGCGGCAGGGCGGCGTCCGCGCGCGCGTCCGGCGCCGCCGCCAGGGCGGGTTCCGCCGCTGCCGTGGCCGCTTCGGCGGACTCGGATGCGCGCGCGGCGTCGGCTTCGGCGTTCTCCGCTGCGTCGCCCCCCGGCGCGGGCGTGGCGGGCGCAACCGGCGGTTCGGGCAGGGAAGCGGTGGGTGCTTGCGCACGCTCATCCGCGACAGGGGTGGGGTCGGGGGCGGCCGTCTCCGGCGCAGAATCCTCCCCGGGCGCTTGCGGGGCCGGGGCGGATTCGGCCCTCGCCTCCTCCGGCGCGGCACCGGGCGCGGGCGCGAAGGCGAGCGTGACCGCCACCGCCTCCGTCCCGGCCGGGGCCGGGGCGCCCGCGCTCCGGTCGAGGACCAGCGCCCCGGCCACCGCCGCATGCAGCATCGCCGAGGCCGCCACGGCCGCGCGCCGGGCGCCGGCCGCGCGCGGGGCGGGCGCCATCGGCTCACGCAGGCAGGGGGCGGCCGCGGGCATCGCTCAGAAGGTGAGGGTGACCGAGCCGCGCACGTTGCGCCCCGTCTCGTAGAAGGGCGGGGCCGGGTTCGCGTTCCAGGTCGAGCGGCGATAGGCGTGGTCGAACACGTTGTCCACGCCGATGTCGAAGCGCAGATTCTGCGCGAAGGCCGGCCGCCAGGAGGCGTAGAGGTCGAGGATGCCGTAGCCCGAGGTCTCCCGCGCCAGGCCGGGGATGTTGGTCGGGTTGCGGTCCTGCGCGGCCACGAGCTGCCAGCGCGCGCCCACCGTCACCCCGTCATCGAGGAACCGGTAGCCGCCCGAGAGCGTCATGCGATGCGCGGGCACCGAGGCGAGCGGCTGGTTGTCGGTCAGGTTGTCCCCGCGAAGGGCGGTGGCCGAGAGACCGGCGAACCAGGTGCCGGCGTCGTACTGGATCTCGGCCTCGACGCCGCGGATGCGCGCGTCGCGCACGTTCCGCGATTCGGTGGTGCGGGCGAAGACGAGCTGCTCGATGAAGTCGTCGATGCGGTTCTCGAAGGCGGTGATGCGCGCGCGCAGGCGGTCACCGGTGCGGAGCACGTCGCCGAAGCGGATGTTCAGCCCCGCCTCGAGGTTGCGCGAGGTCTCGGGCCGGAGGTTGGGGTTGGGCACGAAGCTGTTGCCAGGGAAGTGCTGGCCGGAGACGTAGAGCTCGGTCAGCGAGGGCGAGCGGAAGGCCTCGGAATAGGCGATGTAGGGTTCGAGCCAGGGCAGCACCTGGTAGGCGAGGCTGACGCGCGGCGAGAGCCGGTCGGCGTTGCGCTCGTTGGTGTTGCCGTCGGCGGACTGGCGGAAGCTGTCATGGCGCAGCGCGCCGGTCAGCGTGAATCCGGCGAAGGCGATCTGGTCCTGGATGAACAAGGCCGCGACCTCCTGGTGGGCGTTCGGGAACTGCCCGCGCGGGCGGCCGTTCTGCGTGCCTTCCTGCTCGTCGCGGTAGAACTCGCCGCCGATGGTCAGGGTGTGGCGGTCCCAGCCGAACAGCGCGAAGCGGCTGGTGTTCTGCACGTCGATGCCGGTGGTGGTCAGCTCGGTGGTGTCGCGCGCGCGCGTGCCGGTCTGGCGCCGCTCATCGAGGCGGATGTGGTTGCGGTAGAGCACCACCTGCGGATTGAGCAGCGGCATCGAGGGGTCCGAATAGGACCAGCGGAGGGTGTAGACCTCCTGCTCGGTGTCGCGGTCGGTGATCGAGGTGGTGGTGGCGGTATTGGCCGCGATCGGGATGACGTGGCTGTCGCGGAAGACGATCGCCGAGAGGTCGAGCAGGTGGAATCCCGGCCGCCACTGCATCCGCGCGAGGCCGCTGAGGATGTTGTCCGCGGTGAAGGGGATGGTATTGCCCGCCCCGTCCGTGAGATTGCGGTTGGAGAAGCCGCCGAGCGCGCCGAGCACGGCGACATCGCCCGCCCGCGCCGCGACGGCGCCCGCGCCGCGCCACATCCCGCCCTGCGTCTGGTAGCCGCCGCGCAGGAAGCCGCCGAACTCGAAGGGCAGCTCGGCGCCTTCGGGGCGGGGGCGGATCAGGTCGTCGGGTTCGAGGGTGCGCAGCGCGATCACGCCGCCGATCGCGCCCGAGCCGTAGAGCGTCGAGCCCGGGCCGCGCAGCACATCCACTTGGCGCAGCAATTCGGGGTCCACGAAGACGCGCCCGCGATGCCCGGCGTTGAAGTTGTTGCGCGCGCCGTCGAGGCGGAACACCACGCGCTCCCCGCCCAGGCCGCGGATCAGCGGCTCGACGGCCGTGGTGCGCGGCGCGCCCGAGATCTCCACGCCCGGAACGTCGCGCATCATCTCCGCGACCGAGCGCGCATCGCGTTCGCGGATCTCCTCGCGCCGGATGACGGAAACAGGGGCCGCGCCCTCGCCCGCGACCATCGGCGTGCGGGTCCCGGTAGCGGTGACGGCATCGAGCGGCGTCGCCGCGGATGGGGAGGGGGTTGCGGCCTGCTGCGCGGCGGCCGGCGCGGCGGCGATGAGGGCGAGCGCGGTGGCGAGGAGATGTCGCGAGTCCATGGGCTGTCCGGTCCTTTGGGACGGGGCCTGTGGCTGGCTCGCATGCGGATCGGGCGATCCGTGGCTGGCTGGCGCGGCGGCGCGTCGGTGGGGCTATTTGGTGAGGATGAGCTTGTCGTTGGCGGTCAGGCGAAGGCGATAGGCGGCCCCGGCGTGAAGGATCGTGACCTCCCGCGTGGTGCGGAACAGCTCCTCGCTGCGCAGCACGGCGTCGGGCCGCGGCGGGTCGCCGGGCCTGCCCGGCGCGATCATGCCGTCCGACGGCCGGGCCTGGCCGCCGGCGCCGGTCTGCACGATGCCGTCCGATGGTCCGCCGCTGCGCTGCTGCACGGGCGCGTCTCTCCTTCTGCCGTTCGGGGCCGCGATCGGCGGCCCGGAAGCCGGGGGCGATGCGGGGACCGCCCGCCGGATGCGCGGGGCATAACGCAATTGAGAGGCATTCGCAATAGGGTGCAGAACGCTGCCGCGCCGCGGCCGGCCGGCAACCCGCGCGGCGCCCTCCGGACCGCGGCGACCCATTGGGGGTGCGGAATCGCGCCGTGCTGTCCGCGGCGCGGCCGTCCCGAACCGCGCCGTCCGGCGCCGGCCGATGCTGGCGAGAAACGGGCCGACCGGCCGCGTGTGGCGCCGGGGCCGCGGACGACGACCGGCCTCCGCCCCGCCCGTCAGGCCTTCGCCGCCACGGGCCGCAGGCGCCGCTTGCGCGCGGCCGGGCGGCGGGGGGCGGGGCGGTCGGCCGGCTTCGCGGCGGCTGCGGCCTTCAGCGCGGCGAGATCGGGCAGGCGCAGGAGCGTGGTGCGCAGGAGCAGGTCTCGGCGGATGGACATCTCGGCGGGTTCCGAAGGCGAGTCGCGGCAGGCAGGGTGTTGAACCCGGAAGTCGTGGCAAATGAAGGGCTTCACGGCGAAATCTCGGTGACACGACGAGCATGGCCCGCGCCGCGCGGCGCGCGGCGGCGCGGGGCCGACGATATGGGCGCGCGCCCCGCGACGCGGAGGCGGTTTCCGGGCATGGCTGCCGACCGGCTGGCGCGGGTCGCGGCGCGTGCCGGGCGGCGCCTGCTCGCGCCGGGCGAAGGCTGCAGCCCCGCGCCTGCCGACATCGCGCGCGGGGCGCTGGCGCCGGTGCGGGCCGGGCCCCGCAACGGCCATGCCCCGCCGGGCGTCAGCCCGCGGCCTGGGCCGTGCCCTGCCGCGCCGCCTCGGCCCGGATGGCGGCCATGGCCTCGCCGCGGAAGCGGATGCCGGAGACCGGCACCGGCAGCCCCGCCTCGCCCAGCGCGCGCATCACCCAGGTGTTGCAGGTGAAGCCCAGCGTGTAGGGCAGGCGGGAGGGCACCAGCAGCCAGCGGCCGGAGGGCGATGCCGCAGGCGGCGGGCCGGCGATCTGGCCCGCGACGAAGCCGAGGATCGCGGCGGTGCCCCCGGCAGGCAGGCGCAGCGCCACACTCTCCTCCGCGCCGGGGGGCGTGGCGGCCCACAGGATGCGGAAGGAGACCACCGCCGGCCCGCCGGCAAGCGCGCCGAGCGCCTCGGCCGAGCCGGGGCGGTCGGCCCGCATCCAGGCCTCGAGGCCGAAGCCGAGGGCGAGGCCCGCCGCACCCGGCGCCTCGGCCAGGGCGGGGGAAAGCGGCCCCTCGCGCAGCGCGGCGGCGGGCAGGCAGAGATCCGTGTGCCACGCCTCGGCGGCGATGATCGCGGATTCGGCCGAGAGGGCCGGCGACGGCCCGGCCGGCGGGGCGGCGCCACCGCAGGCCGCGATCGGAAGGGCGAGGGCGGCGCGGCGCGGCGGCATGGTGGCAGGCCATCACGCGGCCCGGCCTGCTGTCCAGTCTCGCAGGGGGGGCATGGCGCGCTGCGGGCGGCGGCGCCGGGAAGGGAAGGCGAATGGGGCATTGCGGCATGGCGATGAATCCATCTCGGAGAACATGGTTCTCTCGAGGGGCCGAAATATTGCAAGTGAAAGATTATCTTGCTATCGGCAGGCCGAATCCAGCCAGGACATCGCCCATGAGCCGTGACTACGAGCCTGACGCCACCGACCGCGCGATCCTGCGCATGATCCAGCGCGATGCCTCGGTGTCGCTCGCCGAGATCGCGAAGGAGGTCGGCCTCACCCCCACCCCCTGCTGGAAGCGCATCCGGCGCATGGAGCAGGAGGGGGTGATCATCGGCCGCGTGGCGCTCCTGGACCCGGAGCGTGTGGGGCTCGGCGTCTCGGTCTTCGTGGCGATCGAGACGGGCGACCATTCCGCCGCCTGGATCGAGGCCTTCGCCGGGACGGTGGCGAGGATGCCGCAGATCGTGGAGTGCTGGCGCCTGGGCGGCGACGTGGACTACCTGCTGCGGGTGGTGGTGCCGGACATGGCGGCCTTCGACGCCTTCTATCGTCGCCTGACGGCGGAAGTGCCGAGCCTGCGCAAGGTGACCTCCCGCTTCGCCATGGAACGGGTCAAGAGCACCACGGCCTTGCCGATCTGACCGCCGCCGGGCGCGGGATCGCGTTGCGCCCGCCGACCAATGGCCCCCTTCCCGCGCCCCATGCCGGCGGGCGACGGGTGGCAGCATCGCCCCGCCGGCGTGGCCTCCGGCGCCGGCCGGTGCCCGGCCATGGGGCGGGTATCCGCGCGAAGGGTCCAACTCTGCCGGGCCGCCGCCGCGCAGGCGCGCGACCACCCTCCCCGCGCGGCGGATGTCAGGAAATCTTACACTATTCCGAACACGGTCCGAATGCGCGGACCGAAGGCGAGGAAATCCCTGCGCCCGATGCGATGGAACGGAGTTTGCTCGACAACGCCGCAAGTGGTTCCAGTGCGCGGCCTTGCCCGCGGGAACGCACGCGCAGGGCACTTCGCGCCGGAGACGAACGGGATGGTCAAGTGGATGCGCGCCGCGGGCGCGGCGCTTCTGGCCCTGGGGCTGGCGCTCGCCGCGCCGCGGGCGGCGGATGCGGCCCTCGTCGAGGTCACCTTCAACGCCTCCGGGCTGTGGGAGCTGGAGCCCGGCACCGTGCCGCCGCCCACCCCGCCCTTCGGCACCGATCCCAACCCGGTGCTGACCGGCACCGCGCTGCTCGACAACGCGCGGAGCGGCGAGGACGCGCTGCTTGCCTTCTCGATGGTCACCGGGGGCAAGACCTGGTCGCTCGCTTCGGGGCTGCTCTTCTTCTCGGTCGAGTTCGCGGGTGACGGGTCGGTGCGCGACCTCTTCATCGGCCTCGGCGGGGCGGACGGGTTCCTCATCCTCGGCGGCGAGGCCGGGTCGCGGATCGGCGCCACCCTCTCGCTGGCGCAGATGGCGGGCGGGGTCGGGCAGGGCATGGTCACGCTGTCCTGCAACGACTGCCTGCTGATCGAATCCCGCGTCCTGCCGGTGCCGACCCCCGCCGCCCTCGCGCTGTTCGGCATGGGCCTGATCGGGCTCGGCGCGGCGCGGCGGCTCGTCCGCCGCGCGGCCTGAGGCGCCCCGGCCGGCCCGGCGCCCGCGCCCGCCCTGTTGTCGGCCCGGAAGGCGAAGGGCTACAAGGGCTTCGTGCCCGCGCCGCTGATCGCCCCCTCGCTGCTCGCCGCCGACTTCGCCCGCCTCGGCGAGGAGGTCGAAGCCATCGCCGCGGCCGGCGCCGACTGGCTGCATCTCGACATCATGGACGGGCACTTCGTGCCCAACATCTCCTTCGGCCCGGGGCTGGTGAAGGCGCTGCGCGGCCGCGCGCGCATCCCCTTCGACGTGCACCTGATGATCGCCCCGGCCGACCCCTACCTCGCGGCCTTCGCCGAGGCCGGGGCGGACCTCATCTCGCTGCACCCCGAGGCGGGGCCGCATCTGCACCGTTCGCTCCAGACCATCCGCGCGCTGGGCAAGAAGGCGGGCGTGGTGCTGAACCCCGCGACGCCGGTCGAGGCCGTGGCGCATGTCCTCGACCTCGTGGACCTGATCCTGGTGATGTCGGTGAACCCCGGCTTCGGCGGGCAGTCCTTCATCGAGAGCCAGCTGCCGAAGATCGCGACGCTGCGGCGGATGATCGAGGCCGCCGGCCGGCCGATCCACCTGCAGGTGGATGGCGGCGTGACGGAGGCGACCGCGCCGCGCTGCATCGAGGCCGGGGCCGATGTGCTGGTCGCCGGCACCGCGGTGTTCGGCCGCAAGGACTATGCCGCAGCCATCGCCGCGCTGCGCGGCCCGCGCAGGGCGGCGGCATGATCGGCATCCTGCGCGGCGCCCGGCAGAGGCTCGCGCGGCTCAAGCCGGTGCGCGTGCCGGAGGCGCCCTCCCGCGCCTTCCGCGACCTCTGGCCGGGCGATGCCGCGCGCGGCGCGCGCCTGCTGCGCGGGGAGTTCGAGACGCTCGGCACCGCCCGCCCGCTGCGCCCCGGCCTGCCGGGGGCGGAAGGCTGGGACCGCGCCTCGGGCAGCCCCGCTTGGCGCGCCGCGGCGCACGGCTTCGCCTGGATGCGCGACCTGCGCGCCCTCGGCACCGATGCCGCGCGGCTGCACGCCCGCGCGCTGACCGACGACTGGCTCGCCCGCGGCGCCGAGGAGGCGACGGCGGACGCGCCGGAGGTGATGGGCGCTCGGCTCTCCGCCTGGCTCGGCCACTGGGATTTCTTCGCCGCCACCGCCGAGGATTCCTTCCGCCGCGCGGTGATGACGCGCATGGCCCAGGATGCGCGCGACCTCTCCGCCGCCCTGCCGGCCGAGGCCGAGCACCGCGGCGCGCTGGCCGCGCTCAAGGGCGCCATGGCGGCGGCGATCGCGCTGGAGGAGGACGCCTATCTCCAGCGCGCCGCCCGTTTCCTGCCCGCCGAGATCGAGCGCCAGTTCCACCCCGATGGCGGGCATGTGGAACGCTCCCCCGCCATGCAGCTTCTGGCGCTGCAGGACCTGATCGAGATCCGCAACCTGCTGCACGGCGCGGGCGTGGAGCCGCCGCCGCATCTGGCCGCCGTGCTCGACCGCGCCGCCCCGGCGCTCAGGCTGTTCCGCCACGGCGATGGCGGCCTCGCGCTGTTCAACGGCACGCGGGAGGAGGCCTCCGCGCTGATCGACCTGGTGCTGACCCAGGGCCAGGCGCGCGGGCGGGCGCCGCTCGACCTGCCCGAGACCGGCTTCCAGCGCATGCAGGCCGGGCGGACGCTGATCATCGCCGATACCGGCGCCCCGCCCGCCGCGCGCCCCGGCGCCGGCGGGGAGGGCGGGCTGCCGGCGGGGGCGGACCGCTTCGCCCATGCCGGGACGCTGGCCTTCGAGATGTCGGTCGGGCGCGACCGCATGATCGTGAACTGCGGCGCCGCCCCGGCCGCCGAGGAGGCGTGGCGCGACGCGCTGCGCGCCACCGCGGCGCATTCGACGCTGGTGCTCTCGGACACCAACTCGGCCGAGCTGCGCCAGGAAGGGCTCGGGCGGCGGCCGGAGCAGGTGGAGGTGGCGCGCCACGAAGCCGGCGGCGCGCAATGGGTCGAGGCGAGCCACGACGGCTGGCGCCGCGGCTTCGGCGCGGTGCATCGCCGCCGGCTCTACCTCGCGGAATCGGGCGACGACCTGCGCGGGGAGGATGCGGTCGAACTGCCGGCCGATGCGCCGGTGCCGGCCTTCGCGGTGCGCTTCCATCTGCACCCTTCGGTCTCCGCCTCGCTGGTGCAGGACGAGAGCGCGGCGCTGCTGCGCCTGCCCTCGGGCATCGGCTGGCGGATCCGCGCCAAGGGCGCGCGGCTCAGCCTCGAGGAGAGCGTCTATGTCGGCGCGGAGCCGCGGCGCTCGACCCAGGTGGTGCTGCAGGCCGAGGAGGGCGCGACCGCGGTGCTGTGGGCCGTCACCCGCGTCTCCATGCCCGCGCCCGGTGGCGCGGCGAGCGGGGAGTAGCGGGCGCCCGCGCCCGCGCGCATGAACCGCAAGGCGATCGCCTGGGCCAGTTTCGACTGGGCGAACAGCGCCTTTCCCACGGTCGTCTCCACCTTCGTCATCGCCGCCTATTTCAGCCAGGGCGTCGCGCCCGATCCGGCGACCGGCCAGGCGCAATGGGGCTGGATGCAGACCGTCGCGGCGCTGGCGATCGCCGTGCTCTCGCCGCTGCTCGGCGCGGTGGCGGACCATGGCGGGCAGCGGCGCCTGCTGCTGCTGCTCTGCATCCTCGCCACCGCGCTCTTCACCGGCCTCGGCTGGTATGCCGAGCCCGACCCGTCCTGGACGCTGTGGCTGCTGGTCTGCGTCGGCCTCGCGACCGTGGCCTTCGAACTGGGCACGGTGTTCTACAACGCCATGCTGCCCGAGGTGACGACGCAGGAGCACATGGGGCGCGTCTCGGGTCTCGCCTGGGGGCTCGGTTATGCGGGCGGGCTCGTCTGCCTCGCCATCGCGCTGGTGCTGCTGGTGCAGCCGGATCCCTCCCCCTTCGGCCTCGACCGCGCGGCGAGCGAGCATGTGCGCGCGGTGGCCCTTCTCGTCGCGTTCTGGACGCTGCTGTTCGGCTGGCCGGTGCTGGTCTTCGTCCCCGACAGGCCGGGCGAGCGGCTGCCGCTCGGCCTCGCCGTCACCACCTGCATCGCCGAGACGCTCTCCCTGCTGCGCGGCCTGCCGCGGCGGCGGGACATGATGCGCTTCCTGATCGCACGGCTGTTCTACACGGACGGGCTGAACACCCTCTTCGCCTTCGGCGCCATCTATGCCGCGGGCGTGCACGGCATGGGCTTCGAGGAGATCCTGCTGTTCGGCATCGCGCTGAACGTCACCGCGGGCATCGGCGCGGCGGCCTTCGGGATGGTCGAGGACCGCATGGGCTCGAAGCGGACGGCGATGGTCGCGCTGGTGGCGATGATCCTGGTCGGCGCGGCGCTGCTCACGACCGACAGCAAGGCGGTGTTCTGGGGCCTGGCGATGACGCTCGGCATCTTCATGGGGCCGGCGCAGGCGGCCTCGCGCACGCTGATGGCGCGCATGGCGCCGGAGGGGCAGGGCGCGGCGCATTTCGGGCTCTTCGCCCTGTCGGGGCGCATCACCGGCTTCATGGGCCCGGCGGTGCTGGCGGCGGTGACGACGGCGACCGGAAGCCAGCGCGCGGGGATGGCGACGGTGCTGGTGTTCCTCGCCCTGGGTGCCGCAATCCTGGCGACGGTGAGGCCAGTGCGGGGCTAGAGGCCCGCCTGCCCGGCCGCATTCAGCGGTCCCGCTGGCCGAGCGCCCACTCGCCGCCATCGGAGGGGCGCAGCGCCTCGAACAACGCGGTGACGGCGGTGTAGTCGCGGTAGCCGCAGCGCGCGACCGGGGCCGCGGCCACCGTGTCGAAGCGGCCATCCTTGAGGAAGGCATCGTTGATGTGCACGCCGACCACCTGGCCCACGACGAGCCAGCCTTCGAGCGCCCGTCCCTCGATGTCCTCGAAGCGCAGGGAATGCACGAGGCGGCATTCCAGCGAGGCGGGGGAGGCGGCGACGCGCGGCGCCTTCACCATCCGGCAGGGCGCCATCTCGAGCCCCGCCACCTCGAACTCGTTCACGCCTTCGGGCAGCAGGCCGGAGGTGAGGTTCATCGCCTCGAACAGGTCGCGCGAACAGAGGTTGAAGACGAACTCGCCGGTCGCGATGGCGTTCGCCGCGCTGTGCTTCATCGTCTCGGTCGTGAACATCAGCATCGGCGGGCGCGAGAGCGCGGCGTTGAAGAAGGAATAGGGCGCGAGGTTCGGCCGCCCCTGCGCATCCACCGTCGAGATCCAGCCGATCGGCCGCGGCGCGACGATCGCCTTGAAGGGGTCGTGCGGCAGGCCGTGGCCGTTGCGCGGTTCGTAGAACATCCTCGGGACCTCTCCGGTACGTGCGCGCCATCAGGCCACCGGCGGCGGCGCGGGCCAAGGGCGGGTGCCGAGGGCGTGCGCCTCGCCGGGCGGCCGCGGGCCGATGCCTGGCGGCCGGCGTGCGATGTGCTGTCCGCCGGGCACGCGCCTGCGATCTCGCGCGCGGCCCCCGCCAGCCCCGCGCGCGATGCCGGTCCTGACCGGCAGTTTCCCGGTGGCCCGCCGCGCCGCCAGCCGCGCGCGCGATGCCATCGGGCGCGAGGTCACATCCTTCGCCCGCGCGTCATCAGGCCGCCTCGCCGGCCGTCACAGCAGCGCCTCGCCGCGCAGCACCGGCACGCAGGCGCCGCCCACGCGGGCGCGGATGCCCTCGGGCGTGCGCCGTGCGGTGGCGTGCAGCAGGCTCGGCCGGCCCATCTCCACGCCCTGGGCGATCCGCCAGGCGCCCTCGCTGCCGCCATCGAGATGCAGCAGGAAGCCGGCGAGCGGCGTCGCGGCGGAGCCCGTCGCCGCATCCTCCCAGGTGCCGCTCAGCGGCGAGAACATCCGCGCGCGCAGGCCCGTGCCGTCGCGGCAATAGAGGTAGAGCGAGAGGCTGCCGCAGGTCTCCTGCGGATGGGCCGCGACGGCGCGGCGGAAGGCGGCGAGGTCGGGTGCGGCGGCGGCGAGGCCCGCCGCGCTCACCTCCGTCAGCAGGCGGTGGTTGCCGCCGTCGGCGGCGAGCGTCGGAAGATGGCGCGCGGTCAGCACCTCCGTGGCCGGGATGCCGGCGCAGGCGGCGGCGACCTCGGGCGGCAGCGTCGCGCCGATGGCAAGCGGCTGCGGGGCGGCGACCTCGGCGCCGGTCACGCGGTCCTCGGCGTCGCGCAGCAGCGCGACCTCGACGATGCCGGCGGGTTCCTCGAACAGGTAGGCGCGCGGGCGCGCCTCGTCCTCGCGGGCCAGCACAAAGGCGGTGCCGACATTCGGGTGCCCGGCGAAGGCCATCTCGGCGACGCGGTTGAAGATGCGCACGCGCGCGCTGTGGTGCGGGCTTTCGGGCGGCAGGACGAAGGTGGTCTCGCTGAGGTTGAACTCGGCGGCCAGCGCCTGCATCTCGGCCACGCTCAGCCCGCGCGCATCGGGAAAGACGGCGAGCTGGTTGCCGCCGAAGCGGCGGTCGGTGAACACGTCCACGGTGACGAAGCGGAATGCGCGCATGGCAGGGCCCCCGGCCGCCGCGGCGGGCGAGGCCCGCCCGACGGCGCCGGCGCGATCCTGCCCCCCGCCCCGCCGCGCGTGAAGGGGGCGGGGCGGGTGTGAAGCATCTCATGCCGCGCGCATCGTCCCCCTTGCGGCGCGGCGGCTCGCGGCGTGACAATCGTGCCGCCGGGCGAACCGAAGGAGGGCGCGACCCATGACGGAGGAGACGGCCGACCGCAAGGGTTGCGCTGGCGATGCGGATGCCGCGGCCGGGCCGAGGCTGGGCCGGCGCCTCGTGATGCTGCGCCTCTCGGCGGGCGCGGCGGCGGTGGCCACGGCCGCGCCCGCGGCGCAGGCCATCGAGCCGACGCCCGTTCAGTACCGGACCGGCATCACTGACGCCGACCCGAGCGACGGGCCGGGCTATGGCCGCGGCGGCTATCGCGGCCGGCCGCGCACCGGCATCACCGATGCGGACCCGAGCGACGGGCCGGGCTACGGCCGCGGCGGCTATCGCGGGCGACCCTATACCGGCATCACCGATTCCGATCCGTCGGACGGCGCCAACCAGGGCCGTGGCGGCTATCGCCCACCGGTCCGGCAGGGACGGCCCTATACCGGGATCAACGATGGCGATCCGCATGACCCCTCCGGCTACGGCACGGGGTGGCGGCAGCGCGGCGCGCCCTATACCGGCATCAGCGATTCCGACCCGACCGATGGCGCCGGGCGCGGCCGCGGCGGATACCGCCCGCGCAACGTGACCGACAGCGACCCCTACGACGCGCCGGGGCGCGGCCGCGGCTGGCGCTGAGCGCCCCCTAGGCGGACAGGAGCGGATGAGCACGACACTCGTGGAAGAAGCCTGGGCGCTCGCCTTCGGGACGCTCCCGCTGGAGGACGGCCTCGCGATGCGCGAGGGCAGCGCGTGGCGGCTGATGCCGGGCAACGACCCCGGCCGCTATGCCGGGCTGCTCTCGGTCGCCGACATCGACGCCTTCCTGCGCAGCGATGCCGCGCGCACGCCGCGCGTCTCCATGGCCGATGGCGGGCGCAAGGGCAGTGCCGCCGTGCCGGTCGAGGACTACATCGAGGAAGGCGGCGACAGGGTGGACCTGCCCGCGCTGTTCGCCTGCCACGATGCGGGCGCGAGCCTCGTCATCTCGCAGTTCCACGAGCTGCATCCGCCGCTCGCGCGCTTCTGCCGCGGGCTGGAGAAGGCCTTCCTGCACGCGGTGCAGGCCAACATCTACCTCACGCCGCCGGGCGCGCAGGGCTTCCGCGTGCATTTCGACACCCACGACGTGCTGGTGCTGCAGGTCTCGGGCCGCAAGTCCTGGCGCGTCTGGGACGCCATCCCCTATCCCGCGCCGACGCGGCACACGCCCTGGTCCAATGCCTTCGCGCCGGAGGGCGAGCCGCATGAGCTGGTGATGGCGCCGGGCGATGCGCTCTACCTCCCGCGCGGCGTGCTGCACGAGGCGATGGTGCAGGCGGGCGAGGAGCCCTCGCTGCACATCACCGTGGGCTTCCTCGAACCCGGGCTCGGCGAGATGCTGCGCAACGCCATCGCCGAGCTGGAGGCCGAGGAGCCGGCGCTGCGCGCCGCCATGCCGACCTGGCGCCTCGCCGAGCCGCGGGGAATGGAGGCGGTGCAGGCGCGCCTTTCCGCCGCGCTCGCCGCGCTCGGCAGGCCGGGCCTCGCGGACCGGATGGCGGTGGCCGCGCTGGACCGCCTGGCGCGCGATCGCATGGCGCTGCCCGCCCGCTCGCTGCACACGCCCCCGCCCGGCCCCGAGGACAGGCTGCGGCTGTCGGAGACGATGCACCACAGCCTCGTGCCCCTTCCCGGCGGCGGCGCGTCGCTGCGCTGGTATGGCGGCGTCGAGAAGGTGACGGAGGCCGAGCTCGCCTGGCTGGTGGCGCTGGAGGAGGGCGCGACGGCGGCCGAACTCGGCGAGGGCGCGCTGGCATTCTGCCGCCGCCTCGCCGCCGCGGGGCTGCTCGAGCGCGCCTGAGCGCGCCTTCCGCCCACCGATCGCGTGCGTGGGGCGCGCCGGGCGCGAAACCCGATCTGGTGCCCGGCCCCCTCGCGCGCCGCGCTCAGGCGGGCGCGGTGATGGTCTGCAGCACCGCGAAGCCTTCGAACTGCGGCGGGCCGAGCGTGGTGGGCTTCGACACCGCGCCCGCGCCGGCATGGGCGCGGCGGAACTGCTCGGAGCGCGTCCAGGCCTCGAAGGCCTCGCGCGAGGCCCAGAAGCTGGTCGAGGCATAGAGGATGTGGTCCTCCGCCTGCGGCCCCTTGAGCAGATGGAAGGCGAGGAAGCCTTCCACCTCGTGCAGGTGGCTCTCGCGGGTCAGCCAGGCCTGCTCGAAGCGTTCGGCCTCGGCGGGGATGACGCGGAAGCGGTTGGTGGCGACGAACATCGGCCTCTCCTTCAGGCGCGCGGGGCTGGTGGGGCGGCCGCGCGCGGAACCAGATCCAGATGCCCTGCGGACGAAGGTCGATCCTGTGTCCGCAGGGAATCTGGCGGTCAGCCGCCGAGTTCGCGCCGCACGATCGCCGCGCCCTCGGCGAGCGCGCGCAGCTTCGCGAAGGCGCGATCCCGCGGCAGGTATTTCATGCCGCAATCGGGCGCGGGCACGATGCGCGCGGGCGGCAGCACCTCGAGGCCGGCGCGGATGCGCGCGGCGACATCCTGCGGCGTCTCGACCTCGGGCGAGGCGAGGTCGAGCACGCCGAGCATCACGGTCTTGCCCGGCAGCTCGCGCAGGATGGCGAGGTCGAGCCGCGGCTGCGCCGCCTCGATCGAGATCTGCGTCGCGGCGGTGGCGGCGAGTTCGGGCAGGAAGGAGTAGCCGCTCGGCTTCTCGTCCACCATCGCCGCATAGCCGAAGCAGAGATGCACCACCGTGGTGCCCGCGATGCCCTCGAGCGCGCGGTTGATGGCGGGGATGGCGTAGCGGCGCGCCTCCTCGGGGAAGGCCTGCATCCAGGGCTCGTCGAGCTGGATCACGTCGGCGCCGGCGGCCTTGAGGTCGCGGATCTCGGCGTTCAGCGCCGCGGCGAAATCCATCGCGAGCTCGGCATCGTCGCCATAGGCCTCGTTCTTCGCCTGCCGCGTCATGGTGAAGGGGCCAGGCAGCGTGATCTTCAGCGGCCGGTCGGTATTGGCGCGCGCGAAGGCGAGGTCGCGCAGCTCCACCGGCCGCGTGCGGCGGATGCGGCCGGTGACGCGCGGCACGATGGTGGGCTTGCCGGTGCGGCCGACGACCTCCGCCGGGCGGTCGCGGTCGATGCCCTCGAGCGCATTGGCGAAGTGGTTGGAGTAGCTCTCGCGGCGGATCTCGCCATCGGTGATGATGTCGATGCCGGCGCGCTCCATGTCGCGCATGGCGAGCAGCGTCGCGTCGTCCTGCGCCTGCTGCAGGTGCGGCTCGGCCACGCGCCAGATCTCCGGCGCGCGCACGCGCGGCACGGAGCGGCCGCGCAGCGCATCGTGGTCCACGAGCCAGGCGGGCTGCGGATAGCTGCCGACGACGGTGGTGGGAAGGATGGGCAGGGGCTGCGTCATGGGGGAGAGCCTAGGCGTCAGATCCCGCGGATTGAAGCGGCGGCGTGGCAACGGGACATGCCAGCGGCCTTGACGGCCAAGCCGGGGGCATGGCGCTGCCCGGCGGAGGCGTCATGCCAGCGCGCGAAGGGTCTGACTTCTCGCCCCCTGGCATGATCGGGATCCGCTCTAGCGCCCGCGCTCCTTCCGCCACGCCTCGAAGAGCGGGCGGTTGGACGGGTCGGTCATGGGATAGAGGCCGCGGATCGTGTGCCCGGCGGCGACGCGCTCCTGCACGAAATCCTCGAACACGGTCTGCTCGAAGGCTTCCTCGGCCACCTCGTCGGCGATGTGGGCGGGGATGCAGACCACGCCCTCGCCGTCGCCCACCATGATGTCGCCCGGATGCACGCCCACGCCCGCGCAGGCGATGGGCACGTCGAGGTCCACGCAATGATGGTGGATGAGGTTGGTCGGCGCCGAGGGCCGCGCGTGATAGGCCGGCCAGCCCATGCGCGCGATCTCCGGGCTGTCGCGGAAGCCGCCATCGGTGACCGCGCCCGCCACGCCGCGCGCCTTCAGCCGCGAGATCAGGATGCCCCCCGCGCTCGCCGCGCGCGCATCGCCGCGGCTGTCGATGACGAAGACGGCGCCGGGCGGGCATTCCTCCACGCCCCGGCGCTGCGGATGCGACGGATCCTTGAACACGTCCAGCACGTCGAGATCCTCGCGCGCCGGGATGGTGCGCAGCGTGTAGGCCGGCCCGACCATCGTCGGCGCGCCGGGATCGAGCGGCCGGAGCGCCAGGAAGACGTTGCGGAAGCCCCGCTTGAACAGCACCGTGGTCAGGGTCGCGGTCGAAACCTGGGCGAGCTTCGCCCGCGTGGCGTCCTTCATCGTGTCCTCATCCGCTGCGTTCGGCAGGCCGTGTGCCCTGCGCTAGGATCGCGCCCGGCGGATGCGGCGACAAGCCGGAAACCGGAACGACAACGCCAGGACACGGAAAAGCACGGATGCCCGACAACGGCGCGCAGAAGAACTCCCGCTCCTACCTCCTCGCCGTCGAGGACCAGCAGTTCCTGCTGCGCGACGAGATGCGCCCCTTCCGCTTCGGCATGGAATACGCCAAGGCCGAGCTGGCGCTGCGCGACTGGGGCGTGCGCTCCACCGTGGTGGTGTTCGGCTCCGCCCGCATCCCGAGCCCCGAGCAGGCCGAGGCGCTGGCCGCCGCGGCGCGGACCCCGGCCGAGAAGGAGGCCGCGCGCATCGCGGCCGAGCGATCGCGCCTCTACGAGGATGCGCGCGCCTTCGCGCGCATCGTCTCGCTGCGCGGCGGCGCGCTCGCCGTCACCGGCGCGCCGCGCGACAACGTCATCGCCACCGGCGGCGGCCCGGGCATCATGGAAGCGGCGAACCGCGGCGCGGCCGAGGCCGGCGCGCCCTCCATCGGCTTCAACATCACCCTCCCGCACGAGCAGAACCCCAATGCCTGGTCCACGCCGGCGCTGACCTTCCGCTTCCACTACTTCGCGATGCGCAAGATGCACCTCGCCATGCGCGCCAATGCGCTCGCGGTCTTTCCCGGCGGCTTCGGCACCTTCGACGAGCTGTTCGAGCTGCTGACGCTCGTGCAGACGCAGAAGGCGACGCCGCGGCCGATCGTGCTGTTCGGCCGGCGCTTCTGGGAGAAGGCGGTGGATTTCCGCCTGCTGGTGGAGGAGGGGATGATCGACGAGGCCGATCTCGGCCTGTTCGAGATCGTGGACAGCCCGGAGGAAGCCTGGGCGAGCCTCGTGCGGCGGGGCCTCGAGGCCGCGCCGGCGCCGCCGGTGCCCGAGCAGCCGCGGGTGCCGCTGCGCGCGCGCCGCCGCCCCCGGGACGAGCAGATGAAGCCGCCGGGCAAGTCCTGAGGGCGGCCGGGCGGGGGCGATCCCTTCGCGCGGCGGTCCTTGGCGCGCCGTCCGGGAGTGCGGGCGGAGAAGGATGCCCCGCGGATGCTCGCGGTCCCGGATCCGCGTTCAGCCCTCGGGCAGGCAGGCCGCCGCCAGCAGCGCGAAGGCGCGCGCGCGGTGGCTGATGCGGTGCTTCCGCGCCGGATCCATCTCGCCGAAGGTTTCCGTGCCGCCATCGGGGACGAACATCGGGTCGTAGCCGAAGCCGCGGTCCCCGCGCGGCGGCCAGACCCAGTGGCCGAGGGCGCGGCCCTTGAAGGCTTCCACATGCCCGTCGGGCCAGGCGAGCACCAGGGCGCAGGTGAACCAGGCGGTGCGGTCCTCGAAATCCTTCGCGGCGTCCATCACCTTGCGCATGGCGTCGCGGTAGTCCCGCGTGCCGTCGGGCTGCATCGCCCAGTCGGCGGTGCGCACGCCCGGCGCGCCGCCGAGCGCCGCGACCGAGAAGCCGGAATCATCGGCCAGCGCCGGCAGGCCGGAGGCGCGCGCCGCGGCCACCGCCTTGATGCGCGCATTGCCGAGGAAGCTCTCCTCCGTCTCCTCGGGTTCGGGAAGGCCGAGCTCGCCGGCGCTGACGGTGGTGATGCCGTGCGGGGCGAGCAGGGCCGCGACCTCCCGCAGCTTGCCCGCATTGTGGGTGGCGATGACGATGCGCTCGCCGCGCGCAAGGCGGCGATGCCCGCCGGCCCTCTCGTTCATCGCTTCCTGCCCATCGCTACGATTCCCCGGTGCCAAAGAAGGTTGAGGGGGGCATGGGGGGAGAAGTTCCCTTCTCTCCCCATTCTACAACCCCACCGCCTCGCGCTGCCTCGCGAAGAGTTCCGCTGTGCCCTTCCGCGCCAGCGCGAGAAGCGCCAGCAGTTCGGCGTCGGTGAAGGGCGCACCCTCCGCCGTGCCCTGCACCTCGACGATGCCGCCCGCGCCCGTCAGCACGAAATTCGCGTCCGCATCCGCCTTGCTGTCCTCGGCGTAGTCGAGGTCGAGCACCGGCGTGCCTTCCCACACGCCGCAGGAGACCGCCGCCACCTGGTCGCGCAGCGGGTTGCGGGAGAGGATGTTCATCCGCCGGCAATGCTCGAAGGCGAGGTGCAGCGCCACCCAGGCCCCGGTGATGGAGGCGCAGCGCGTGCCGCCATCGGCGGTGAGCACGTCGCAGTCGATCAGCACCGACATCTCGCCCATCGCCTTCATGTCGGTCACCGCGCGCAGGGAGCGGCCGATCAGGCGCTGGATCTCCTGCGTGCGGCCGGACTGCTTGCCGCGGGCGGCCTCGCGCTCGCCGCGGGTGTGGGTGGCGCGGGGCAGCATGCCGTATTCGGCGGTCACCCAGCCCTGGCCCTGGCCGCGCAGGAAGGGCGGCACCTTGCCCTCCACGCTGGCGGTGCAGAGCACCTCCGTCTGGCCCATGCGGATCAGGCAGGAGCCCTCGGCATGGCGCGCGAAGCCGGGTTCGAGGCTGACAGGGCGAAGGGCGTCGGCGGCGCGGCCGGATGGGCGCATGGGCTCTGTTCCTTGGCGAAGGCCGCGGAAAATGGCCGCGCGGCGCCGCCCCGTCCAGCCCCGGCGTTGACGCGCGCGGGGCGGCTACCTAGCCTTTGGGACAACCCGCAATCCGCCGAGAGATGGGACCCACGCCCAAGCTCCCTCCCGGCCCGGCCGGGGCGACCCTGGCGGGCCTCGACAACCGCAGCGCGCTGATCCTCCGCGAGCTGGTGGAGACCTATGTCGAGACGGGGGAGCCGGTCGGCTCGCGCACCCTCTCGCGCCGCCTGCCGCTCGGGCTCTCCCCCGCGACCATCCGCAATGCCATGGCGGATCTCGAGGACGCCGGGCTGCTCTACGCGCCGCACACCTCGGCCGGGCGGCTGCCGACCGAGCGCGGCCTGCGCCTGTTCGTGGACGGGCTGCTCGAGTTCGGCGCCCTGGGCGAGGAGGAGCGCGACGCCATCGCCGCGCGCTGCGCCGCCTCCGGCCGGTCGTTGCAGGAGACGCTGGGCGAGGCGGGGCAGATGCTCTCGGGCCTCGCCGGCGCGGCGGGGCTGGTGGTGGCCCCGACCTCCGACGGGGCGCTGCGCCATATCGAGTTCGTCGCCCTCGGCCCCGGCCGGGCGCTGGTGGTGCTGGTCCATGACGACGGCCAGGTGGAGAACCGCGTCATCGAGGTGCCGCCCGGGCTGCCGCCCTCGGCGCTGCAGCAGGCCTCGAACTACCTCAACGCCCGGCTGGCGGGGCGCACGATCGACGAGGCGCGCGGCGTGATCGCCGCCGAGATCGCGGCCAACCGCACCGCACTCGATGCGCTGACGCAGCAGGTGATCGAGGCGGGCCTCGGCACCTGGACCGGCGGGCAGGGCGGCTCGCTGATCGTGCGCGGCCAGGCCAGGCTGCTCGAGACCATCGACCAGGCCGCCCGGGTGCAGGAGATCAAGCGCCTGTTCGAGCGGCTGGAGCAGCAGGAGACGATGCTGCGCCTGCTCGACCTCGCCCAGCGGGGCGAGGGGGTGCAGATCTTCATCGGGGCCGAGAGCGGCCTGTTCGACAGCGCCGGCCTGTCCATGGTGGTCGCCCCCTTCCGCAACGGCCAGGAACGCATCGTCGGCGCCATCGGCGTGATCGGCCCGACGCGCATCAACTACGGCAAGGTGATCCCGGTCGTGGACTACACGGCGCGGGTGATCGGGCGGCTGCTGGGCTAGGACCGGGCCGCGCATCCCCGCGCGCCGCGCTGTCTCCGAAATGCCACAAGCCGGCGCGGATCGCGCGCCCGCATGCCCTCGCCTGCATCAGACGCTTGGCAGACACGGATGCGTGAATCCAGCATCGGGGTGTTTCGGATCGCGCCGGGGGGGGCGACGAGGCATGAACCGACAGGACGACCGGCCGGTCGTGGCCGGCCAGGCACCATCGTTATGGGACATCCGGCACCTGCAGGCCGATGACGGGCGGCCGCTCGACGCCGCGGGCGGGATTCTCGCCGGCATCGGCCTCTCGCTGCCGGCCTGGATCATCGCCGCGGCGGTGCTGCACGGCCTGCCGTAGGGCAGGGCCCGATCAGGCAGGCTCACCCGGTCGGGTGAGGATGCCTGCTCGAACCACGGGCCTGAGCCGCGCGCCTGGGCAAGCGGCAGCGGCCCATGGGGTGCGAGCGGCGCCTCAGCCGCCCTCGCGCGCGGGGGCGGGCTCGGGCGAGGCCGCGTCGCGCGGGCGCGGCTGCTGCATCATCGCCCCCGTCATCGGGATGAAATAGACGCCGACATCCTTGCGGCTGCGCACCCGGCCGTCCGCGTCCTTGGTGTAGATGTAGAGGAACTGGCCGCGCCGGAAGGGCTGGCCGATGGGGATGACCATCCGCCCGCCGGGCTTGAGCTGCTGGATCAGCGCCGGCGGCACGTATTGGGCGGCGCAGGTCACGATGATGACGTCGAAGCCGCCCTGCACCTCGGGCCAGCCGAAGAAGCCGTCGCCGACGCGGGTCTCGACATTGTTCAGCCCGAGCGGCGCGAAGATGCGCTGCACGGCGGTGCCGAGCGGGTTGATGATCTCGACCGAATACTGCCTCGCCACGATGCGCGACAGCCACGCCGCCTGGAAGCCCGAGCCGGTGCCGATCTCGAGTGCGACATGCTCCGGCTTCGCCTGGCAGGCCTGGGTCATGTAGGCCTGCCCGAGATAGTCCGACAGCGCCGAGCCGTAGCCGATGCCCCAGGGCTTCGGATCGGCTTCGTAGGCGTTCGCCGCGCCGTTCGACCGGCCTTCGTAGTTCCAGTGGAAGTATTCGCGCGGCAGCGCCTCGAAGCCGCGGACCACCGCAGGGTCGGCCTGGCCGAAGCGTTGGTTCAGATAGGCCTCGATCCGCCGCACCGCCGTCGCCTTGCGTGCCTGGATGGCGGCGAAGGCCTGTTCGGTGATGGTCGTGGCGCGGCCCGAGGCCTGCATCGCGGCAAGGTAGGCCTCGCGATTCCAGGCGCCCGCGCCCTGCGCGCGCAGCGCGGGCGGCGCGGCCAGCGCGGCCAGCGCACCGAGCAGGAGGGGGCGGCGGTCGAGCATCATGGTCGTTTTCCCGGCCAGGCGATGAGCGCTGCAGCGTAACAACACATTCCCGCCGCCAGAAGCCAGGACAATCCCGCGCCGTGGCCGAGAAGATTGGCGAGCGGCGTGGCGACGACGGAGAAGGCCCCGTTCAGCGCCCAGGCCCAGGGCAGCAGCCCCGCCCCCTCCTGCTGGAAGCGGTCGAGGCCGAGCGGGAACGGGAAACCCAGCGCGAGCGAGATCGGCGCCAGCGCCAGCACCAGCAGCGCCGCGCGCAGCGCCCAGGGCCAGTCGAGCGCCGCCAGCACCGCCCCGCGCACGCCGAGCAGCGCGAGCGCCGAGCAGCCCAGCGCCACCAGCACCGCCAGGCCCAGGGCGCGCCCCGGCGCGCGCACCCGCCCCGCCCACATCGCGCCCAGCCCCGAGAAGACGAGCATCGTCGTCAGCACCAGCGCGAAGCCCGAGGTGCGGTCGCCGAGCAGCAGCGCCGCATGCTCGATGAAGGCGATCTCGATCAGCAGGAAGCCGAGGCCGAGGGCGGGGAAATAGACCAGCGCCCGGCCCAGCACCGGCACCGGCACCCTGAGCGCGCCGCGCGCGGCCAGCGGCAGCAGCGAGACCACGAGCGCGAGCAGGATCGCCTGCGCCAGCACCGCCACATTCACGAGCAGCCCGATCTCCTGCTGCGGCAGGATCTCGATGCGCGCGAGTGCCGCGCCGAGCGAGGGCAGCCGCACCAGCGGCGAGAGCCAGGGCCGGTCCGCCGTCACCGGGGAGCGGTCGAAGGCGTCCGCGGGCGGCGTGCCGGCCAGCACCAGCGCCGCCTCCCGCGCCACCGCGTCCTGCGCCTCTCCGCCCTGGTCCACGGTGTCGCTCTCCAGCGAGACGGGCGGCAGGTCGTTCCACACCTCGCGCCCTTCCGCCGCGAGGCCCGGCGCGTAGGAGAGGTCGAAGGAGCGTTCATCCGCGAAGGCGGCAAGCCGCTCCACGCGCGCCGCGTCGAAGGGCTCGCGCGCGATCAGCACGCGCAGGTTCCAGGCGCTGCGGATCACCGCGACATGGCGCTCGGGCTCGGCCGCGCCGGCCAGGCGCAGCGCCTCGCGCGCCGTGGCGAGCACGCGCACCGCATAGACCGGCAGTTCGCGGATGCCGATCGGCACCGAGACCATCCCGCCGGGCTCGAGCCGGGCGAGGAAGCCCGCCAGCGCCTCGGCCGTGTAGGCGGTGCGGTTCTGCTCGTCGGCGCCGAGGAAATCCCCCGCGATGTCCACGAGGTCGTAGCGCCCCGTCGCGGTCAGCGGATGCGCCGCGGCGATGCGGACCCGCGGATCCGGCGCCGGCGCCGGCGAGGGGCCGAGCCCGTGCGTGAGCGCGCGGCGGATCACCGGCTCGGGCTCGATGACCGTGACCCGCGCCGCGCCGAGCGCGAGCGCCTCCGCCGCCCGGAACCCGCCCGCCGAGCCGAGCGCGAGCACGCGCGGCGCGTCGATCAGCACATAGGGCGCGGCATCGAGCGCGGCGCGCGCATGCGCCGCCTCCGGCTGCCCCATCGGCAGGGCGGCGATGCGCGCCCCGTCGCGATAGAGCCCGAAGCTGCGCGGCGGCGCCGGCAGGCCCATGGTGCCGGCATTGTTCGAGACGTCGGTGTCGAGGCGCTCGGTGAAGTTGTCGAGCAGCAGATAGACGCCGCGCGGGGAGAGCACCTCGGCCACCACGCGGCTCTCGGGCACGTTGAGCGGCGCGTAGATGGGCTTGAACTCGTTCACCCGCGGCGCGGCGAGCGCGAGCACCGCCGCCTCGGTCGCCGCCAGCACCAGGAGCGCGGCGAGGCGCCAGGCCGTCCCGCCCGAGATCATCGCCGCCACCGCGAGCAGCGGCAGAAGTGCGGGCACCAGCGCGAAGGGATGCAGCACGAACATCAGCCCGAGCGCGAGCACCGCCCCCGTGCCTGCGCCGAGCAGGTCATAGCCATAGACCCGCCCCACCTCGCCCGCATGCACGACGAAGTTGAGCGACACCGCGAGGCCGGCGAGGAAGAAGAAGGGGAACAGCGCGGCGTAGTAGAGCGCGATGTTCCACAACTGCGCCCCGGCGGTGGCGGGGTTCTGCAGTTCCAGCGGATTGAACCCGTTCAGCGTGACGCCGATCCAGCCCAGGCCGCCCGCCGCCAGCATCACCACCGGCAGCAGCGGCAGCAGCCAGCGCGCATGGCGCAGGAAGACCGCGCGCCCGATCACCATCACCACGCCAGATACGGCGAAGCCCGTCATGGCGATGGAAATGACCCAGTAGCCATACTCGGACCACGAGGCGACGGCGAAGAAGCGCGTCAGCGCGATCTCCACGCCGACCGCCGCGCCGGCGATGAGGAACAGCGGGACCAGCGAATGCATCAGGCCCAGGCCGCGCGGCGCGAGAGGAACTCCTCCACGGACGCATTGAAGCGCGCGGCCTCGTCCACGAACAGGGCATGGCCCGCGCCTTCGAAGACCTCGACCATCGGCTGCGGATGGCGCTGCGCCACCGCCTCCGCCTGGCCGCGCAGCCGAGGCGTCACGGCGTAGTAGAGCGGGCGCCGCACGGCATAGAGGCTGTCCCGCCAGAACTCCCGCGGCCGCGGATAGGAGAGCAGGCGGATCGAGGCCTCCACCGGCATCCGCTGCGCCTCCCGCGCGATGCCGTCGAGATAGGCCGCGTCCTGCGGCGTGCGGTACATCGCCGCGACGAAGCCGCGCACCGTCGCATCGCGCCGCTGCCGCAGGTTCTGGAAGAAGCGCGAGGGGCGCGGCGGCGGCGGCGTGCCCTCGCCCACCGAATTGTCGATCAGCACCAGCCCCGCGATCCGCCCATCCCCGGCCATGTCCGCATAGGACAGGACATCCAGCACGCCGAGCGACCACCCCGCCAGGACCACGCGCCCGCCACCGAGATGGGCCAGCAGGTCGCGCACATCCTGGCCGCGCCGGGTCGGCTCGTAGCCGTCGCGCGGCACCTCACTCTGCCCCTGCCCGCGCGGATCGAGCGCCACCACCCGCCAGCGCCGCGCCAAGGCCGCGATCTGCGGCGCGAAGATGCGCCCCGGCATGCACCAGCCCGGCACGAACACCACCACCCGGCCCGACCCGGCCTCCAGATACCGCAGCCGCACGCCATCGCTCGTCCGGAACCAGCGCGCGACCTCGGCGGCACGCAAGGCGGGCGCGGCGAGGGCGCAGGCGGCGGTGATCAGGGCGAGGCGGCGCGGGATGGGGGATGGCGCGACGCGGGAGGGCTCTGCCCTCCCGCACCCTCCCGCCAAGGGCCGAAAGGCCCTTGGAACCCAATCCCCGGTGTCCAGAGGCCTTTCGGCCTCTGGCGGGGGGTGCAGGGGGGCGGCGCCCCCCTGCGTCACGCCCTTCCCCGTCACAGCGGCCGCCGCGCCTTGAACGCCGCTGCCAGCGTGCCGTCGTCGAGCACGTCGAGCGCGCCGCCGATGGGCACGCCCTGGGCCAGGCGGGTGACGGTGGTGCCGGTCGGTTTCAGGCGGTCGGTCAGGTAGTGGGCGGTGGTGGCGCCGTCCACGGTGGCGGGGAGCGCGAGGATCACTTCCTCGATGCCGTCCTCCTCGATCCGGCGCAGCAGCGGCGCGATGGAGAGATCCTCCGGGCCTGTGCCGCCGAGGGCCGAGAGCAGCCCGCCGAGCACATGGTAGGTGCCGCGATGCGCGTGGGCGCGTTCCAGAGCCCAGAGATCCGCCACGCCTTCGACCACGCAGACGAGCCGCCGGTCGCGATGGGCGTCGCGGCAGATGCCGCAGGGCGAGGCGGTGTCGAGGTTGCCGCAGGTCTCGCAGGGCCGCACCGCTTCCGCGGCGTGCTGCAGCGCCTCGGCGAGCGGCAGCATGCGGCCTGCCGGGTCCATCAGCATCTTCAGCACGGCGCGCCGCGCGCTGCGCCGGCCGAGGCCGGGCAGGCGCGAGAGCAGCCCGATCAGGTGCTCGATGGGATCGTTGGCGATCATCCCCGCGGCGGGGCTCAGAACGGCAGCTTCATCCCCGGCGGCAGGGAGATGCCGGCGGTGGCCTTCTGCATCTCCTCGGCCATGGTGGCCTCCACCTTCTGCTTCGCGTCCGCATGGGCGGCGACGAGCAGGTCCTCCAGCACCTCGCGCTCGTCCGCGTTCATCAGGGAGGGGTCGATGGTCACGCGGCGCAGGTCGCCCTTGCCGGTCAGGCGCACCTTGACCATGCCGCCGCCGGAGGCGCCCTCCACCTCGGTCGCTTCCAGCTTCGCCTGCATCTCCTGCATCCGCGCCTGCATCTGCTGCGCCTGCTTGAGCATGTTGCCGAGGTTCTTCATTGCGTCGTCAGCCTCATTCAGTCGTCGGAAGGGGGTTCGTCGTCGTGATCCCACGCCGATTCCGCCTCGGGCGGGGCGAAGTCGCGCGCCTCGGGGTCGTCGGGTTCGGCGGTGGCGGCGGCGGGGGTGAGCGGCAGGCCGTAATCGTCGGCGCCGGCATCGCGCACCGCCTCGATCGTCGCGCCCGGAAAGGCGGCGAGGATGGCCTGCACCAGCGGATGGCCGCGCGCGGCCTCGCGCCGGTCGGTCTCGGCGCTGCGGCCCTGTTCGGCGAGCGTCGGCTCGCCCTCCTCGTTGCTGACGGTGACGGTCCAGCGCGCGCCGGTGCGTTCGGCCAGCAGCGCGCTGAGTTGCGCGGCGAGGTCGCGCGGGGCCGAGGGGCGCGGGCGGATCTCGACACGCCCGGGCGAGACGCGCACGGGATGGACGTCGTGCAGCAGATGCGCGTGCAGCAGCGGCTTCACGCCGGAGGCGAGCGCCACCACCTCGCGCCATTCGCGCGGCTGCGGCGCGGCCGGGGCGGCGGCCGGCGCGGCGGAGGCGACGGCGCCGCCGCCCGCCATGGCGCGCAGCCCGGAACCGCCGCCGGCGGGCGCGGGGCGCGGCGCGGCCTCGCCGCCGCCGTCCTGCGTCAGCCGCTTCACGATCTCGCCCGGCGTCGGCAGGTCGGCCACATGCGCGAGGCGGATCAGCACCATCTCGGCCGCCGCGCGCCGGTCCACGCCTTCCTGCTGCACCTCGGCGATGCCCTTGAGCAGCATCTGCCAGGCGCGGCCGAGCACCGGCACCGAAAGCCGCATCGCCAGCGCCGCGCCGCGCGTGCGTTCCGCCTCCGGCAGCGACAGGTCGTCCTTGAGCGCGGGCGCGGCGCGGAAGCGCGTCAGCAGATGCGTCAGTTCCGCGAGGTCCTGCAGCACGCTCAGCGGATCCGCGCCCACCTCGTGCGTGCGGTCGAGGATGGCGAGCGCGGCGGCGATATCCCCGCCCATCACCGCCTCCATCAGGTCGAAGACCATGAAGCGGTCGGCGAGGCCGAGCATGTCGCGCACGCCCTCGGCCGTGACCTTGCCCCCGCCCGCGAGCCCGATCGCCTGATCCAGCAGCGAGAGCCCGTCGCGCACCGAGCCGTCCGCCGCGCGCGCGACCATGCCGAGCGCCTCGGGCTCGGCCTCGACCGCCTCCTTCTTCGCGATGCGGGCGAAATGCGCGCGCAGCATCTCGACCGGCACGCGGCGCAGCGAGAAGACCTGGCAGCGGCTGCGGATGGTGACCGGCACCTTGCGCAGCTCCGTCGTCGCCAGGATGAAGGTGACCGAGGGCGGCGGTTCCTCCAGCGACTTCAGCAGCGCGTTGAAGGCCTGGTCGGTCAGCATGTGGACCTCGTCCAGGATGAACACCTTCTGGCGTCCCTGGGCGGGGCGGAAGCGCAGGGCTTCCCTCAGTTCCCGGACATCGTCGATGCCACGGTTGGAGGCGGCGTCCATCTCCACCACGTCCGGGTGGCGGTCGGCCAGGATCGCCTTGCATTCGGGGCAGACGCCGCAGGGGTCGGCGGTGGGGCCGCCGGTGCCGTCGGGGCCGATGCAGTTCAGCGCGCGGGCGATGATGCGCGCGGTGGTGGTCTTGCCCACGCCGCGCACGCCGGTCAGCAGGAAGGCGTGATGCACGCGGCCCTGCGCGAAGGCGTTGCGCAGGGTGCGGACCAGGGCTTCCTGGCCGATCAGGTCGTCGAAATGCGTCGGGCGGTATTTGCGCGCCAGGACCCGGTAGGGGCCGGACGGCGCGGCGACCGCCTTGGGCGCGGGCGGCGGGGCGGCGGCCGGCGCGGGCTCCCCGAACAGGCCCGGGCCTTCGGGCGGCGGGGGCTCGGGCAGGCCGTCCTCGGGCGCCGCGTCGGTCTCGTGCGATGCGGGGGAGCCGAGAAGGTCGGAAGCCATGCTGTCCCTGGGGCGGCGCGGCCGCTCCGGGCCGGGGTGGCGAGACGGGGTGGAAGGCCGGCAAGCGACCCGGGCGAGAACCCGTTACGGCTGCTTCCTTCCGGACCTGACCGGGTTGGCGGGGAGCCCGTCCGCCGCCGACCTTCCAAGGGCATCATATCATGCGCGGCACCCCGCGCGCCAATGGGGGGTGGCACCCGGCGCGGCGCGGGCCGCGGGCACCCCCGATGGACGGGCGCGGGGCCGCGTGGCAGGGTCCGCGGCCCATGCTGTCCATCCCCGCCAGCCGTCCCAACGCCTATACCTGCAGCCCGCTCGACCGCGCCGCCGACCGGCGGGAGGATGCCGGCTTCATCGCCGCCGCGCTGACCCACCCGGACACGCTCTTCGTCCCCGTCTGGCGGGCGCGCAGCCTGATGAAGGGCGTCGCGGAGGGGCACCCGGAAGCCGTGCTGCTGACCGGCGAGGCCGCCGAGGCGGTGCGCATGGCCGACGGCCCCTGGGCCTTCCTCGGCCTGTGGGAGGGCCGCCCGGTCTTCGCGGTGGATTGCTCCCACGCCGACGACCCGCTGCCGCTGCTGCCCGAGGGCATGGGCGCCTTCACCGACCTCCGCCAGGTCGCGGGGCTGCTGCCGCCGGGCGAGGCGGCGGTGCTCGCCCATGCCCGCGGCCTGATGCACTGGCGCGTGAAGCACCGCTTCTGCGGCGTCTGCGGCAGCCGCTGCGAGCCGCGCTCCGCCGGGCATGTCATGGTCTGCCAGGGTTGCGGCGCGCAGCACTTCCCGCGCACCGACCCCGCCGTGATCATGCTGGTGGTGCGCGAGGACGCCTGCCTGCTCGGCCATTCGCACCGCTTCCCCAACGTGACCATGTATTCGACGCTGGCCGGCTTCGTGGAACCGGGCGAGAGCCTGGAGGAGGCGGTGCGGCGGGAGGTGATGGAGGAAGCCGGCATCGCCGTCGGGCGTGTGCAGTATCACTCCTCCCAGCCCTGGCCCTTCCCCTCCTCCATCATGCTCGGCTTTCACGCCGAGGCGCTGTCGGAGGAGATCCGGATAGACCCCGAGGAACTCAAGGATGCGCGCTGGTTCACGCGGGCCCAGATCCGCGACCACCAGGCGCTCGGCTTCTCCCTGCCGCGCGCCGATTCGATCGCGCGCCGGCTGATCGAGGACTGGCTGCACGCATGATCCGCTCCCTCGCCCTCCTCGCCGCCATCGCCCTCGCCGCCTGCGAACAGGGCGGGGTGTGGGACAGCCTGCCGCGCGACGACAGCCCGGACGGGCGCGCCTGCCGCGAGGAGGCGGCCCGCGACCCCGAGGTGCGCCGCATCGCCAGCGCCCAGACGGGCGGGGTCAATCCCACGCAGGATGCGCGGGTGCGCCAGGAACTGATGGACGCGCTGCCGCGCGCCTGGAACGCCTGCATGCTGCGGCGCGGCGCGGCGCCGGCCGGCGGCGTCGAGCCGCTGCGCCGCCGCACCTTCTGATACCCTGCGGGCAAAGCAGGATCTGGTTCCGCGCGCGGCCGCCCCACCAGCCCCGCGCCATACCAGCGTGTGAAGGGTTTGACCTTTCCCCCGCTGGAATCAGGCGCGGCGCGCGCGGCTTCGGCCGCCCTCCGCCCGGGACCAGCCTTCCTTCCCGCGGTCGCATCCCCGGGCCTTGCGCCCGGCGGCATCAGCCCGCGCGCAGTTGCGGATTGTCGAAATCCGGCCGGCGCGCGGCGGCCAGCGCCTCGGCCAGCGCGCGGCGCAGCGCCGCCTTCTCCTCCGCCGTCAGGTGGCGGCCGATCTCCACGCTGCGGCCGCGGCTTTCCAGCAGCAGCACGCCGGCATGGGCCGGATTCTCCTGGTGCACCGCGCGCGCCCAGTAGGGGTCGAGGCCGATCTCCTCCCGCCGCCCGCGCGCATCGGTGCGCGTGATGCTGAGGCGCCCCGGCGTCAGCATCACCACCTCGACCGTCCGGGCCGAGCGCCGCGCATGCAGCGCCACCAGCGCCAGCACGAAGCCGACCTCGAGGCCCAGGATCGGCAGCACCGGCCAAGCCCCGAGCACCAGGAACAGCAGCGCGACCACCCCCCCGGCCAGGCCGAGCAGCCCCGCCAGCACCCGGAAGGCGCGGGGCGTGAGCGACCGCGGCGGGGTGCAGACGGCCTGGAACAGGACGGGCTCGGCTGGGGCTGCCATCGCCGCCGAACATAGGCCAGGATCGCGCCGAGACCAGCCATGCCATCCGCCAAGACCCGCCCGCCCAGGCCCGACCACGGCTCGGCCCGCACCCCGCGCCGCGCCCGGCTGATGCCGCCCGCCCAGGCCGAGGCCTTCATCCGCGCCCTCGCCACCGCCAACCCGGCGCCGCAGACCGAGCTGATCTACCACGACCCCTTCACCCTGCTGGTCGCCGTGGTCCTTTCCGCGCAGACGACGGATGCGGCGGTGAACCGCTGCACCCCCGCCCTCTTCGCCGCCGCGCCCACGCCCGCCGCCATGGCCGCGCTGGGGGCCGAGGGCATCGGCCCCTACATCCGCTCCATCGGGCTGTGGCAGGCCAAGGCGCGGAACGTCGCGGCCCTCTCGCGCGAACTGGTCGAGAAGCACGGCGGCGCCGTGCCGGCCGACCGCGAGGCGCTGGAAGCCCTGCCCGGCGTCGGCCGCAAGACCGCCAATGTCGTGCTCAACGTCGCCTTCGGGCAGTCCACCATGGCGGTGGACACGCACATCTTCCGCCTGGGCAACCGCTGCGGCCTCGCGCCCGGCAAGACGCCGCGCGAGGTGGAGGAGCGCCTCGTCAAGCGCTGCCCGCCCGAGCTGCTGCGCGACGCGCATCACTGGCTGATCCTGCACGGGCGCTACGTGTGCAAGGCGCGCGCGCCGGAATGCTGGCGCTGCGTCGCGCGCGCCTTCTGCAACTACCGCGACAAGGTGCTAGCCCCGCCCGCGTGATGCAGGCAGGCGGCCGCGCTCGGAACCGAATCCTTGCGGACGAAGGCCGATCCTTTGTCCGCAGGGTATCAGGCCCCCGCCTCCTCCACGATGCGGCCATCCTCCATCGCCACCACCCGGTCGGCGATGTCGAGGATGCGCGGGTCGTGCGTGACCATCAGGATCGGCGTGCCGCGGGACTTCGCCATGTCGCGCAGCAGATGCGCGACCTCCGCGCCCGAGACCTTGTCGAGCGCGGCCGTCGGCTCGTCCGCCAGCACGAGGCCGGGGCACGCGACCAGCGCGCGCGCGATCGCCACGCGCTGCCGCTGCCCGCCCGAAAGTCGCGCCGGCGGCTTGTCCTCGTGCCCCTCGAGCCCGACAGCGGCGAGCATCTCGCCCGCCCGGCGCAGCCTCTCGCGCTCGGGCATCGCCGCCTCGATCTCGAGCGCCATCGCGACATTCTGCCGCGCGGTGAGGAAGCCGAGCAGGTTGTGGTTCTGGAAGATGAAGCCGATCGAACGACGCAGCCGCACGCGCTCGCGCTCGGACGCGCCCATCAACTCCCGCCCGAGCACGCGGCAGGATCCCTCCTGCATCGCCCGCAAGGCACCGATCAGCGTCAGCAGCGTGGTCTTGCCCGAACCCGAAGGGCCGGTCAGCAACACCACCTCGCCCGCACGCACATGCAACGCCACGTCCCGCAGGACAGGCCGCCGCAACTCACCCTCGCCATACGCATAGCCGAGGCCGGAAATGCGGATGGGGTCGGTCATGGCGCGGCTCGCGGAGAGGGGCTTCGCCCCCCTCCGGACCTCCCCCCACCGGAGGCCGAAGGGCCTCTGGAAACCACGGATTGGGCGGCGGGACGGAGGGGCGTGGAACGACCGCATGGCACAGCGCGCGCGCGGTGCCCCTCCGTCCTGCCGCCCAAGTATCGGGTTCCAAGGGCCTTTCGGCCCTTGGCGGGTGGGGTCCGGGGAGGGCAGTGCCCTCCCCGGAAGCCGCGCGCGCCGACCCGCATCAGAACATGTCCGCCGGGCTGGCGTCGCGCAGTTTGCGCATGGCGAGCAGGCCTGCGGCGGCGCACATGCCGAAGATCAGCGCGAAGACCATGGCGGCGCGTTCGAGGGTCATGGAGAGCGGCAGGAAGGTCGCCCCTGCCACCACGTCGTAGAGCCAGACGCAGAGTGCCGCCCCTGGCAGGAAGCCGATCACGGCGAGGATCAGCGCCGCGGCCATCACCACGCGGGAGAGGTAGCCGTTGGAGTAGCCGATCGCCTTCAGCGTCGCGTATTCGCGCAGGTGGTTGGCGATGTCGCTGAACAGGATCTGGTAGACGATCACCATGCCCACGATCAGCCCCATCACCGAGCCGAAGGCGAAGATGAAGCCGATGGGCGTCGCCGTCTCCCAGTAGTGGCGTTCGTGGGCGACGAGTTCGGCGTGCGTCAGCACCGTCACGTCGGGCGGCAGGATCTCGCGCAGGCGGGCCTGGGCGGCGGCGATGTCGGCGCCGGGGTGCAGGCGGATGGCGACGAGGTCGGTGTTGCTCGCCTGGCGTTCGCGCACCATGCGGCGGAAGTTCACCTCGCTCATCACGAGGTTGCCGTCGGCCCCGAAGGAGGGGCCGATGGAGACGAGGCCCACCACCTCCACCATGCGGTTGCCGACCTGCACCTCGAAGGGGCCGCGCTCGGCGAAGAGGCGCGCGACATCCCCGAATTCGGGGCGCGAGCGGAGGTCGAAGCCGACCGCGTCCACGCGCCGCAGGGCGGGCGCGAAGGCGGCGAGCCCTTCGAAGCTCATTGCCCCGGCCTCGACGTCGAAGCCGATCATCTGGATGGCGCGGCGGGATCCGTCCTCCGGGTTCCGCCAGGTGGATTGCGCGAGATAGACGGGCACCGCCTGCGCCACCTCGGGCAGCGCGAGCGCCTGGTGGGCGCGCGCGCGCGGCAGCGGCTCGGGTCGGAAGGAGGCGGTGGTCAGCGGGTTCATCAGGAAGAGTTCCGCCTCCATCGCCGCGAGCAGGCGCGTCGCGCTGTCGAACAGCGCCGAGCGGAAGCCGAGCTGCATGAACACCAGCACCGCGGCGAACATCACCCCGGCCATGGCCGAGAACAGGCGCGCGCGCTCGGCCCGCAACTGCCGCCAGGCGAGGCGGGCGGGCAGCAGCGCCCAGGCGAGCGGGCCCGGCCCGCTGCGCCGCGGCGGCGGTTCCTGCGCCGGGGTTGCCTCGCCCGTGTTCTCGGGCGCCCAGGGCAGCAGCCCCGCCTTCGTCACCGCGTTCATGGCCGGATCGCCACCTGCACCTGCATGTTGGAGCGCCGGCGCAGCGCCTCGCTGCCCGCCTCGTCGAGGGACAAACGCACCTCGACCGTCCGGCTATCCACCGCCGCGACGGGATCGGTGTTGGCCTGGGTCTGGCGGCGCACGGTCCAGCCGATCTCGCGCACCGTCGCGGCGAAGCGGCGGCCCTCGCCCGGCACCAGCACCTCGGCCTGGGCGCCGGGGCGCAGGCGGGGCAGGTCGGTCTCGTAGACATCGGCCACCACGTCCATGCGCGTCAGGTCCGCGATCTCGAGAAGCCCCTCGCTGCCGACCTGGTCGCCGGGCCGGGCCATGATGCGCAGGATGGTGCCGGCGAAGGGCGCGCGCACGCGCGAGAGGGCGGCATCCGCCTCGGCCTTGGCGAGCGCGGCCTCCGCCGCGGCGAGCCGCGCCTCGGCGAGCGCGATGTCCTCGGGGCGCGAGGTGAGCAGGCTGTCGAGTTCCGCCTCCGCCTGGCGGCGCTCGGCGGCGAGGCGGAGGGCGGTGGCGCGCGCGCGGTCGGCCGCGGCCACGGCGCCGGCGCCGGTCGGCACCAGGCGGTCGGCGCGCTCGGCCTCGCGCTGCGCGAGATCCTCCTGCGCGGCGAGGGCGGCGATGCGCGCGCGCTGCGCCGCGATCTCGGAGGGCCGCGCGGCGGCTCGGATGCGCGCGAGGCTGGCGCGTGCCTCGGCCACCGCCGCGCGCGCCTGCGCCACCGCGGCATCCTTCTGCGGCGCATCGGCGAATTCGGCGAGCAGCGCGCCCTCGGCCACCGTCTCGCCCTCGGTCACGAGGAGGCGGTCGAGGCGCGTCACCGCCATCCCGCCAGGCTGGTTGAGGGTGCGGATGCGCGAGGCGGGCTCGACGCGGCCGAGCGCGCCGACGCCGACCGGCCCGGCGGGCTGCGCGGCCGCCGGAGCGGGCGCGCGCTCGGCGCCGCCATGGGTCAGGGCGGCATAGCCGCCGCCCAGCACGCCGAGCACCATGAGGCCGAGCGACAGGCGCAGCCGGCGCGTCACGGCGCGGCCTCCAGCAGCGCCTCGAGCGTCGCGCGCAGCGCCGCGCGCTCGGCCTCGGTGTGGTGGTAGAGGCCGAAGACATGGGCCATGAACAGCCCGTCCGTGGAGGTCAGGATCGCCAGCGCCGCGCCTGCCGGGGTGCCGTCGGCCAGCAGTTGCGCCTTGATGCGCGACGTCACCGCGCGCATCGGGTCGAGCAGCGCCGGGTCGTGGTGGAAGGCCGCGAGGCAGACGGCGGCGGTGCGGTCCAGCGGCTCGCTGCCGGGCGAGGTCTCCTCCTCGCCGAAGGCCCAGGCGATCATGGCGCGGGCGACCCGGCCGCGCCCCTCGGGCTGGCGGGCCACGCAGCCGTCGAAACTCTCCGCCATGAAGGCCGCGAGGCGGTCGAGCATCCCGCCGATCAGCGCCTCCTTGGAGGCGAAGTGGTAGAGCAGCCCGCCCTTGGAGACGCCGGCCTCGCGCGCCGCGGATTCGAGCGTCAGGCCGTTCACGCCACGCGCCTGCACGATGCGCTCGGCCGCGTCGAGGATGCGGGTGCGGACATCGGGGGGCGGGGCGGGGGCGTCCATGGCGGCGCGCATATGTACCGTCCGGACGGTACAGTCAATGTTCCGGTGGCGCGCCGGACCCTCGCGGGCGGGCAGATGGCGGCGTGCGGGGGCAGGCCCGCGGGATCGGCGGACTCCAGGCGGCTGGAACGTGCTCTAGTCTGGCGACGGAACAACCCGGAGGAACGCCATGTCCGACGCCATCGGCCGCCGCGCCGCGCTGCTGGCCGCGCCCGCCCTGCTCGCCGCCACGGGCGCGCAGGCCCAGCCCTGGCAGGGCCGGACCATGCGCTTCGTGGTGGGTTTCGCCGCCGGCGGCGCGAACGACATCATGGCGCGGCTGCTCGCGCAGAAACTCTCCGAGCGCCTCGGCGGGGCCAGCATCATCGTCGAGAACCGGCCCGGCGGCAGCACCATCGTCGCCGCCGACCACGTCGCGCGCGCCGCGCCGGACGGCACGACCTTCTTCTACACCTCGCCCTCGACGCTGCTTGCCATCCTGGTCAACCGGACCACCGCGCTCGATCCGCTGCAGGCCTTCGCGCCCGTCTTCCTCGCGCAGAACGCGCCGCTCGCGCTGATCAGCAGGCCGGATTTCCCGGCGCGCACGGTGCCCGAGTTCCTCGCGCTCGCGCGCGAGCGGCAGGGGCGGCTGACCGTCTCGCATCCCGGCACCGGCGCGATCAACCACCTCGCGATGATCCTGCTGATGCGGCGGACCGGCATCGAGGTCACCTTCGTGCCCTATACCGGCAACCAGCCCTCCATCACCGCGCTGATGCGGGGCGAGGTGGACGTGGCGCATGACGGGCTCTTCACCCCGCGCGCGCAACTCCAGGCGGGCACGCTGCGCGCCATCGCGGTGACGAGCGCCGAGCGCGTCGCCGCCTGGCCCGACGTGCCCAGCTTCGCCGAGACGGTGCCGGGCTATGCCGTGAGTTTCTGGGGCGGGCTGCTCGCGCCGCGCGGCACGCCGGAGCCGCTGCTCGACCGGCTGAACGCCGAGCTCAACGCCGTCATCCGCGAGCCCGACATCATCGAGCGGATCCGCGGCTTCGGCGCGGTGCCGGCCGGCGGCGACCGCGCCGCCTATGCCCGCGTGCTGGAGGAGGACTGGGCGCGCTGGGGCCAGGTGGTGCGGGAGAACGACATCCGCCCGGGCTGACTACAGCCCGAGCATTCCGGCCGCCTCGGCCACCGCCGCCTCCAGCGCGCCCTCGGCGAAGGGCGAGACGAGCCCCGCCGAGGCGACCAGCCCCTGGAAGGGCATGGACCCGCCGCGCCCGCACAGCGCGACATAGGCGTCGAGCGCCGCGCGCGCGTCGCGCCGCGACCACACCCAGAACTGCAGCGCGACGCACAGCGCCAGCGTGTAGTCGATGTAGTAGAAGGGCGAGGTGTAGATGTGCTGCTTCGCCTGCCAGCGGCCGCCCTTCGCGGGATACGCAAGGTCGCCGTAGTCCGTCCAGGGCATGTAGAGCCGCTCGAGCCTCTGCCACATGGCGTGGCGTTCGGCGGGGCTCGCCTCGGGGTTGGCGTGGACCTCGTGCTGGAAATGGTCCACGCAGACGCCATAGGGCAGGAAGGCGAGCGCGTTCGTCAGGTGCATCCGCCGGTAGCGCTCGGCCGCATCCTCGCCCACCAGCAGCCCCATATGCGGGTGCGTGAGGTATTCGAGGGCCATGGAGTGGATCTCGGCAGCCTCCATGGTCGGCCAGAGATAGTCCACGCCGGGAAGGTGGCGGCTTTCCCAGCACTGGAAGGCGTGGCCCATCTCGTGCGTGAAGACGCCGATGTCGCCGTGCGTGCCGTTGAAGTTGGCGAAGATGAAGGGCGCGCCCGCATTCGGGAAGGCGGTGCAGAAGCCGCCGCCCGCCTTGCCCGGCCGGTTCTTCAGGTCGAGGAAACCGCCCTGCCGCATCGTGGCGTAGAAGGAGGCGAGGCGCGAATCCATGCGCGCGAACATCTCCTGCGCGGCCGCCACCAGCGTCTCGTGATCGCCGGCGGGCCTCGGGTTGCCGGCGGGGTCGATCAGCGCCTCGTCCCAGAACATCAGCCGGTCCCAGCCATGCGTGGCGCGGCGCCGTTCGAGGATGCGCGCGACCAGCGGCGTGACGTGCCGCGCCACCGCCTCGCGATAGCGCGCGACCTCCGCCGGGCCGTAGTCGAGCCGCCGCATCCGGCGATAGGCCATCGGCGTGAAGGTGGCGTCGCCCAGCTTGCGCGCCATGCCCGTGCGCAGCCGCACCAGCGCGTCGTAGATCGCGTCCAGCTCCTCGCCATGGGCGGCGAACCAGGCCCAGCGCGCGGCCTCGGCCTCGTGGCGCAGCGCGCGGTCGGGATCCTCGGCGAAGGGCGCGAGGCCCGCGAGATTCACCTCCCGCCCGCGCACCGTCACGCGCGCGCGGGCCAGCAGCTTCGTGTAGCGGGCGGCGAGGCGGCTCTCCTCCTCGGTGTCGGCGGCGATGACGGGGTCGAAGGCGGTGATGTCGGTCTGCCACAGCGCGAGCGCATGCGCGCCGGCGAGCGCCGCGAGCCCCGCGCGGTCCGGTTCGGCCAGCAGCCGCCGCTTCAGCGCCGTCTCGTGCGTCGCGGCCTCGGGCGCGAGCGCATCGGCGTATTCGCGATCGGCCACCGCGGCGGGGTCCGTCGTGTCCTGTGCGAAGCGCAGATGCACCAGCGCCGACCACGTCTCCCAGTCGCGCCGCGCGGCGTCCCAGGCCGCGAGCGCGCCCGCGCGGTCGCCGGCATCGAGCCGCGCCGCCACCGCCGCATGCGCGGCCGCGAGCGACTCCCTGTCCGGGCGCGGCGCTGCGATGTCGGCGAAGCGAAGGGTCATGGCGGCATCTATCCGGTGATGCGCCCACCTCGCGCGACCGCGCGCGCAGCGTCAAGCGCGCGCATGCCGCGCGGTGTCGGGCGCGCCGATGGCGCACTTTGTCAGGCGCGCCGATGGCGCGACGCGCCGCCGCGCGGCAGAGTGCCGCCGCGAAGACCGCGGAGCCCGCCATGCCACGCCTGATGTCCACGCTCGCCCTCGCGGGGCTGCTGCGCGAATCCGCCTCCGCGCTCGAGGCCGCGCTGGGCGCTCCGGTGCGGATGGACCCCGCCCCCACCAAGGCGCTGGAGGCGCGCATCCGCGAGGGCGAGCGCGCCGACGCCGCAGTGCTGACGGCCGAATCCGTCGCCGCCCTCGTCGCCGATGCGGTGCTCGATGGCCGAACGGCGCGGCCGCTCGCGCATTCGCGCATCGGCCTCGCGGTGAAGGCCGGGGCGACGCACCCGGATATCGGCAGCGTCGAGGCCCTGCGCCGCCTGCTGCTGGAGGTGCCCTCGCTCTGCTACTCGCGCGCCGGCGCATCCGGCATCTTCTTCGCCGGGCTGATCGAGCGCCTGGGCATCGCGGCCGAGGTGAACGCCAAGGCCCTGGTGATCCCGCAGGGCTTCACGGCGGAACGGCTCGTCGCCGGGGAGGCCGCGATCGCCATCCAGCAGGTCAGCGAACTGATGGAGGTGCCCGGCATCGAGGTGGTCGGGCCGCTGCCCGAGGGCGCGCAGACCATCGCCGTCTTCGCGGGCGCCGCCTTCCTGGGCGCGGCGGAGGGCGCCGCGCTGCTCGATGCGGTGGCGCGGCTGTGCACGCCGGAGCGGCTCGCGGCGAAGGGGCTGGAGGCGCCCCACGGCGCGGAAGGGCTCCCGCGATGGCGATGACAGGCGCGGCGCGGCGAGGGCGCTTCCGATGCCAGCCGGGCAAAGGGTTGTCCTTTGCCCGCTCGGTATCAGCCCATGGTCCCGCGCGTGGTCGCCACGCCAGCGCCGCCCGCCGGCATCACGCCTCCGCCGTGCCGAGCCGCTGCATCAGCCCGGCGTCGCGCGCGTAGAAGTCCGGGCGGAACTGGATCGTCCCGTCATCGTCGAGGAAGGCGGTGTGGTAGGTGACGAAGACCGGCACCGGGCGCGGCAGCCTGGTGCGGATCGTGCTGCCATCCGCGATCTTCTCGTCGATCGCCTCGATCGGCTGGCGCATGAGCAGCGCCGCCAGCTCGCGCGGGTTCTCGACGCGGATGCACCCGCGGCTCATCTGCCGGTTGCCGCGGCTGAAGACGAAGCGGTCCGGCGTGTCGTGCAGATAGACATCGAAGGGGTTCGGCATGTCGAACAGGATGTAGCCGAGCCCCGCCGTGGGCCCGGGCAGCTGCTCGACCTCGCCATTGGGGCGCATGACCATGTTGTTGCGCGCGAGGTAGTCGGGGTCGCGCGCGATGCGCGGCAGGATCTCCGCCTCGACGATGTCCCGCGGCACGATCCAGGGCGGGTTGAAGAAGCTCGCCTCGATCAGCGCGTCGAATTCCGGGCTCTGGTTGCGCTCGTTCACCTCGCCGACCACGACGCGCGTGGTGAAGACCGGCTCCCCGCCGCGATAGAACACCAGCCGCTGGTTCGGGATGTTCACCCACACGCGCTCGGGCGGCAGGCGGCGCGGCAGCCAGCGCTCCCGCTCCATGTTCACCTTGAGGCTGCGGATCCGCTCCGCCGCCGCCGCGGCCGCCGCGCGCCCCACCGCTGGGCGGCGCGGGGCGAGCAGCATCGCCCGCAGCGCGAGGTAGGTCGGCGTCTGCGGCGCCAGCGCCTCGATCCCCTCGGCCGGGTCGGGGCGCCAGAGCGCGTCGTGCAGCGCCTCGGCCACGTCCACCGTGCCGGGCTGCAGCGCCTCGAAGGGCTTCCGCCGCCCGGGGGGCACGGCGCCATGCGCCAGCGCGTCGGCATAGGAGAGCGCGGCGCCGGTCAGCAGGATCTCGCGCCGCAAGGGCGAGAAGGTCTCGATCCTGCGGAGCTGCGGGGCGTGGAAGGCCTCGGGGTCGAGCCCGTGGGCGCCGGCGCGCAGCACCGTCTCGACCACGGCCTGGGCCTCCGCCTCGCGGCTGGCCCAGACCGGCCGGTAGCCCCGCCGCCCGTAGAAGCGCCGCAGCGCGTCGAGGTCGAGCGCCTTGCCGCCGACGCGGATCTCCCGCGCGCCTTCCAGGATATGGGCCAGTTCGCCATCGTTGCGCGGCGCCAGCACTGCGGGCGCCGGGCGCGGCGGAGGCGCCCCGGCGCAGGCGCCGAGCCCGAGCGTCGCGCCCAGCGCGGCGGCGCCTTGCAGCAGCGCACGGCGCCGCGGCGCGGGGGATGCGTCCGGCGCGCCCACCCCCCGGCCTTCCGCCCCCGTCGCGTCACCCCGCCCGCTCACCACGTCCTCTCCTTGAAACCCCGCGGCCTTGGCGAAAGGCCGTTTGACACACATGTGAGAATCTCGCTTCACTTTGCATGTGTCCATGCACGACCGACGTCCCTGTATGGCGATGCAAGACACGATGGAGATGATCAAGATGCGCGCTGGTTCCAAGATGACCTCCCGCCCCGGGCTGCGCCGGCCGTCCGCCGTGTTCGCCCTGCTGGCCCCCCTCCTGCTGCTCGCCGCGACGGCCTGCGCGCCGGAGCCGCCGCCGCCGGCGCCCGCCCCGGTCGCGCCGGCCCCGGCCCCGGTGCCCCCCGCGCGCGGCTGACCCTGATCAGGCGGCGGGGCATGCCCCGCCGCCGCCAGCCCTGCGCGTCGTCCGCGTCGCGGACGAGCAGCCCGCCGTCACCGCGCGGGTAACGTCGTCTTGCGCGCCGGGGCGCGCGGACGCCTCGATGCGAGACCGATCCCATCGAGCCGGGCGGCCAAGCGCCGCACCAACCTTGCTCTGCTTGTCAGCCCTGTCTCAGCCGCCGGGCGATGACCTTGCCGGAGACCGGCACGATCAGGTCGTAATGGTCGGCCTGGGTCACATCCAGGATCTGCCGGGGCCTGTAGGCGACGACATTGGTCCCGCCGCGATGGCGCAGGCTGTCATAGACGATGCCTGACCGCCCTGAGGCCCGCACCGTTTCCCCGAAGGCCTGCGAGGCGGCGTAGCTCGCCGGCGCGTAGAGGTCGGGCCGGCTGTCCCGCGCGCCGCGGAGATCGACATGATCCGCCCCGGCCAGGCGGCAGGTGTAGCAGCGGAAGGTGCGGCGGGCCTCGGTCATGGCGCGCGCCACCGCCTCGCGGCGGAGGTGGTGCGCCACCTCGGCGATCGCCGTGGTCAGGGCCGCTGCCGCATACCAGGCGCCGAGCCCGGGGCCGTTGAAGCGGCCGCCGCCCGGGGCGGCGTGCAGGAAGGCGGCCATGACCACGCTGGCATTCGGCCGGCCGAAGACCCAGTCCTCGCGCGGCAGCCGCGCCAGGCGCTCCGCGACCAGGCGGTCATTCGTCCAGCCCTCGAGCTCCATCACCGCCGCGAGGTCCTCCGCGCTCGCCACGCGCTCGAAGGCGGAGACGGGCGGGAAGCGCGAGGGGATGAGCCGCCAGGCGGGCGACGGCGCCGCGGTGCCGCGCTCCCCGCTCACGCCAGCACGATGTCCTCGTCGGCCAGCGGCGGGATCTCGGCGTCCGCCGGGCCCGGCGGCATGAACAGGCCGCCGCGCGCGGCGTCGAGGAAACGGCGCACCAGCATCAGCCCGTCCTGCGTGCCGCCGAGGATCAGCGCGAGCGGCGGCTGGCCGCCGAAGGGCGGGGCGGCATGGGGCTCGCGCAGCCAGCGCACGCCCTCGGCCTCGGTCGCGAACAGGATGCTCAGCGCCTTGTGGATGCCGAGCACCGCCGAGATGCGCAGCAGCGTGTCGGCGGGCAGGGTGAAGGCGCCGCCCGCCCGCGCCCCGCGGAGCCAGCCGTAATAGGTGGAGCGGGAGGGCAGGCCGAGAACCAGCAGCCGGTCCTGCTCGCCGAGCCCCCAGAGGTCGGCGATAGCGGCGAAGCTGCGCATGGCGGGCCCGCTGAGGCGCCGGCGGTTGGCCGGGGCGAAGCGCGCCGCATCGAGCGGCGGCGGGCTGACGGGCACCTGATCCGGCGACGGGCGAGGGATCATGGAACCACCTCCGCTTCGGAACATGACGTCCGGATCCGGACTTTTCAAGCGCGGCGTGGCGCCATGCTTGCGCCCGCCCCGCGCGCCTGCGAATCGCTGCGCATGACGCCCATCGAGCGCGCCCTGCGCGAAGCCGAGGCCGCCGCCGCGCGCGGCGAGGTGCCGGTCGGCGCCGTCGTCACCGATGCCTCCGGCGCGGTGCTCGCCGCCGCGGGCAACGAGGTCGAGGCCAGGAACGACCCCACCGCCCATGCCGAGATCCTGGCGCTGCGCGAGGCCGCGCGCCGCCTCGGCTCCCCCCGCCTGCCCGGCTGCACGCTGACCGTCACGCTGGAGCCGTGCCCGATGTGCGCCCAGGCGGCCTCCTTCTTCCGGGTCAAGCGGATCGTCTTCGGCGCCTATGACCCGAAGGGCGGCGGCATCGAGCACGGGGCGCGGGTGCTTGCCGCCCCCTCCTGCCACCATGCGCCGGAGGTGGTGGGCGGGCTGCGCGAATCGGAGTGCGCGGCGCTGCTGCGCGCCTTCTTCGCGGCGCGGCGTTGACCGGGCGCGCGCTCTCCCCCTTCATCCCGGCCCGACACCAGCCAGGGGCGCCCCATGCGTGAGGTCATCGGCAACGAGCTGCTCGACGGCAGCGACCACGAATTCGTGGTGAATCTCTACACGGTGATCCTGAACCGCTGGCCGGACGAGGAGGGGTATCGCCACCACCTCGGCAAGCTGGAGAGCCGGCCCGACAGCCGCCGCCAGATCATCGAGGAGATCGCCGGCAGCCCGGAGGCGCGCAACCTCGGCGTCGTGCTGCGCTGGACGGAGGGCGGCGGCCCGGCGCCCGCACGCGCCTCCGCAGGCGGCGACATCGCCGCCGCCCTCGCGGCGCTGCGGGAGGCCGCGCCGTCCATGGACCCCGCGGCGCTGGCCGAGGCGCAGCGGCTGCTGGCCGAGACGCTCGCCGCGCTGGCCGCGCAGCAGGCGCGCGCCATCGAGGCGCTGGCCACGCGCCAGGGGTAGCGCGGCGCCCGAGGCGCGCGGCCGCCCCGCCAGCCCCGCGCGATGCGGGAAGCGGAGCGGCAGGCCCCCCGATCGTCCAGGCCCGGACCCGCCGCGCGGGCCGGGCCGTCCCTCATGGCAGGTTCAGCATGACGCGGTGCGCCGCGACCGGCGTGCCCTGCGGCAGGCGCGGCCTGAGCCGGGCCGAGAGCAGATGCACGCCCGGATGGCCCTTGGCCTCGGGCAGGTCCGCAGCGGCTTCGGCCAGCGGCCCGTCCTCGCCGCAGAAGCCCGCGAGCCAGGCGTTCAGCGCCCGCGCCGCCGCGGCCGCTCCCCGCCCGCGCCGCAATTCCTGCCGCCCGCGCAGGGCGAGCGCATGCAGGAACCGCCCGGCGCCGAGCACCCAGGGCAGCCGCGCGGCCAGCGCGGCATCCGCCGTCGCGCCGGGCGCGTGGAAGCGCGGCGGGCGGTGCAGGCTCGGCGCCAGCAGCACCGCGGCGCGATCCGGCCCGCGCGGCACCAGCAGCGTCAGCCCGAGCGCGGCGAGGCTTACCTCCTGGCCCTCGGCGGGGTCGCATTCGGTCGGCAGGCTGCCGAGGGGCGGCAGGCCGGTTTCGGTGCCCTCCTCGCCGCCCTCGATACCGGGGGCCCAGCCCTCGCGGCGGAAGGCGGCGGCGATGCGCGCGGCCAGCACCCAGCCGCCGCCGGCCCAGCGCGGCGCGCCCTCCCCCGCCGAGGCCAGCACCCGCGGCGCGACGAGGCAGAGGAAGCGCGCCTCCTCGCTCTCGCGCAGGGACCGCCAGGCGATGTGGCGCGGGCCGTCATGCGCGCGGGCGAGGTCCTTGCGCCCCGGCAGCGCGCCCCAGCCGGGCAGGTCGAGCAGCGCCGGCGCGGCATGGGCGATGACCGGGACGAAGCCCGCCGCACCCGCCGCGGCGAGGCCGCGCAGCGCCTGCACGTCCTCCGCCTCGGCGGCGAAGTCCATGTCGGCGAGCAGCAGGCCGAAGGGCGTGCCGGAGCCCATCCCCTCGTGCCAGAGCAGGGCGCAGAGGTCCGAATCCTCCGGGTCCTGCACGGCGCGCTGGTCGCGCACCAGTTCCCGCTTCGTCAGCGGCAGGATCCTGACGAGGCACGGCGCCTCCCGCTGCTGCCCGACGAGGCGGTGCAGCGAGCGCCAGGCGGCCTCCAGCGCGACGAAGCGCGGGTGGTTGCGGATCGCCGCGAGGGTCAGCGCGATCATCGCGTCGAGCCTGCGCAGCGCCTCGGCCTCCCCGCCGCGCGCGGGGGCGGGGCGTGCCGCCTCGGTCGCGGCGAGCACGGCGGCGAGCGGATCCTCGGGCGTCCCGGTCATGGCGGCCTCCGATGCGGCGCGGGGCAGGCTAGCCCGTTTCCCGCGCCCGGCGCAGCCGGGACCGGCGCCGGCTTGACGGCGGCGCGCCGCGGGGCTGCATGGGCGGCACGTGCGCGCCGACCTCACCCTTCTCCCGCTGCTCGCCCTGGCCGGTTTCGCCGCGGGCGGCGGCATGCGGCTGATGGACCCCCTGCTGCCGCTGCTCGCCGCCGATTTCCGCGTGGGCGTGGCGGCGGTGGCGCCGGTCGTGGCCGGCTTCAGCCTGGCCTACGGGGCGGGGCAGCTCATTACCGGGCCGCTCGGGGACCGCTACGGCAAGCTGCGCGTCGCGGCGATCGCGCTGCTGCTCTACGGTCTCGGGCTGGCGGCTTCGGCGGCGGCCTGGGACCTGTCCTCGATGATCGTGCTGCGCACCGCCACCGGCCTTGTGGCGGGGGCGGTGATTCCGCTCGCCATCGCCTGGATCGGCGACGCCGTGCCCTATGCCGAGCGGCAGGCGACGATCGGGCGGTTCCTCACCGGCATGGTGATGGCGCAGCTCCTGGTCGGGCCGCTCTCGGGCGTGGTGGCGGAGGTGGCGGGCTGGCGCGCCTCCTTCCTGCTGCTCGCGGCGATGGCGCTGCTGGTCGGGGGGCTGATGGTCCGCCGCGCGCCGGCGGAGGCGGCGGCGGGACGCGGGCGCGGGCTCGGCCTCGGGCAGTATCTCGTGCTGCTGCGCGCGCCGGCGGGGCGGCGGCTGATGGCGGCGGCGGCGCTCGACGGCGCGGCGCTGTTCGGCGGCGCCTTTCCCTTCGTGGGCGCCTTCCTGATCGAACGCTTCGGGCTCTCGCCGGGGAGGGCGGGGCTGGTGGTGGCGGGATTCGGGCTGGGCGCCTTCCTCTACACGCGCCTCGCGAAGCGGCTGGTGGCGTGGCTCGGGGAGAGGGGGCTTGTCGCCGCGGGCGGGGCGGGGCTGGCGGTCGCGCTCGCCGGCACGGCCGCCGCGCCGGGCTGGTGGGCGGTGGCGCTGCTGCAGGTGCCGATGGGCTGCGCCTTCTACATGTTCCACGGCGTGCTGCAGGCCCGCGCGAGCGAGGCGCTCCCGGAGGCGCGCGCGACCGCCGTCTCGGCCTTCGCGATGGCGCTGTTCCTCGGGCAGAGCCTCGGGGCGCTCGCCTTCGGCGCGGTGCTGCACGCCGCGGGCTACGGCGCGGTCTTCGCCGGGGCGGCGGTGCTCACGGCCTGGCTCGCGGCCTGGCTGGCGCGGATGCCGGCGCGCTGAGGCGGCGGCCGGGGGCGCGGTCAGGCCGCGCCGGGTTCCTCCTCGCCCTCCTCGATGATCGCCGCCTTCAGCTGCTCGGTGCTGATCAGCAGGATCTTGCGGTGGTCGAGGATCTGCGGCGCCTGGTGCTGGAGTTCCTCCCACCGCTCCTCCACCGCGTCGAGCGCGGCGTCGAGGTCGGGGAAGGTCTCGATCTCGGGCGCGGCGCCGGAAGCGCGCCAGCGCAGGTGGACGGGGCCCTGGGGGGTCATCGGATCGGCTCTGCCCGTTTTGCTGTTGAACCAAAGGCCGGCTGGCCCGGCGCGGGGGCAGATAGGCGCGAACCGGCCCGATTGGCCAGGGGGTGCCGCAGCGCAGCATGTTTCATCGGGCTGTCACAGACACAGCCGCCGTGCTTGTCTAATCCGCAGCCGAGACCCCCGATCTCGGAACAGGGAGAAAGCCGGAGATGATTCGACGCCTCTTTGGATTGCTGGCGCTGGCGCTGATGGGCGCGCCCGCCGCGGCGACGGCGCAGCAGGCGCAGGATTGCCCGCGCGGCACGCTCGATGCCCGCTATTGCGACCGCGACGGTGACCTCGTCGCCGATACCCCGACCGACCCGCGCCAGCAGGTGGACCCTCCGGTGCTGATCTTCGCCTACACGCCGGTCGAGGATCCGGCGGTCTATCGCGCGGTGTGGCAGGAGTTCCTCGACCATCTCGCGCGGACCACCGGCAAGCGCGTGCAGTTCTTCGCCGTGCAGTCCAATGCCGCGCAGATCGAGGCGATGCGCGCCGGCCGCCTGCACGTGGCGGGCTTCAACACCGGCTCGACGCCGCTCGCGGTCAACTGCGCGGGCTTCGTGCCCATCACCATGATGGCCAGCCGCACCGGCGAATACGGCTACACCATGGACATCATCGTGCAGGCTGACGGCCCGATCCAGCGCATGGAGGATCTGCGCGGGCGGCTCGTCGCCTTCACGGCGCAGACCTCGAATTCCGGCTTCAAGGCGCCCTCGGCGCTGCTCGAGCGGCAGTTCGGCCTGGTCGCCGACCGCGACTTCCGCGCCGCCTTCTCCGGCCGGCACGACAACTCGATCATCGGCGTCGCGAACCGCGACTACGACGCCGCGGCCATCGCGAACTCGGTGCTGACCCGCATGGTCGCGCGCAACGCGGTGGACCCTGCTCGGCTGCGCACGATCTACCGCTCCGAGCCCTTCCCGACCACCGCCTACGGGCATGCGCACAACCTCGCGCCGGCGCTCGCGGCCAATGTCCGCCGCGCCTTCGAGACCTTCAACTGGGAAGGCACGGCCCTGCTGCGTGAGTTCGAGAAGAACGTCCCGCCGGCCCAGAGCTTCATGCCCATCACCTACCGCCAGCACTGGAACGTGGTGCGGCAGATCGATGAGGCCATGAACGTCCGCTACACCTGCCGCTGAACCGCGAAGTAAGGAACGACAGCGATGCTTCGCCGCCTGATCCTCGCCGCGGCCTGCGGCCTCGGCCTCTCCGTCCCCGCCTTCGCGCAGGCGCCCCAGGACTGCCCGCGCGGCGCGCTCGATGCGCGCTTCTGCGACCGCGATGGCGACCTCGTCGCCGACACGCCGACCGACCCGCGCCAGCAGGTGGACCCCGCCGTGCTGGTCTTCGCCTACACCCCGGTCGAGGACCCGGCGATGTACCGCTCGGTCTTCGACGGGTTCCTCGCGCATCTCTCGCGCCTGACCGGCAAGCGCACGCAGTTCTTCGCGGTGCAGAACAACGCCGCGCAGATCGAGGCGATGCGCGCTGGGCGGCTGCACATCGCCGGCTTCAACACCGGCGGCACGCCGCTCGCGGTGAACTGCGCGGGCTTCGTGCCCTTCGCCGTGATGGCGAGCAATGACGGGCAGTTCGGCTACGAGATGGAAGTGATCGTGCGCGCGGACGGCCCGATCCAGCGCATGGAGGATCTGCGCGGGCGCACGCTCGCCTTCACCTCGCAGACCTCGAACTCGGGCTTCCGCGCCCCGCAGGTGCTGCTGCGCGACCAGTTCAACATGCTGGCCGACCGCGACTTCCGCACCGCCTTCTCGGGCAGCCACCAGAACAGCGTGATCGGTGTCGCCAACCGCGACTACGACGCGGCGGCCATCGCCAACGAGGTGATGGCGCGCATGATCGCGCGCAACGTCGTGCGCGCCGACCAGTTCCGCACCATCTACAAGAGCGCGACCTTCCCCACCACCGGCTACGGCCTCGCGCACAACCTCACGCCCGCGCTGCAGGAACGCATCCGCGAGGCCTTCTTCACCTTCCCCTGGGAGGGCTCGGCGCTCGCGCGCGAGTTCGGCAACGCGGTGCCGCCGATGCAGAAGTTCCTGCCCATCACCTACCGCGAGCACTGGGAGGTGGTGCGCCAGGTGGATGCGGCGCTCGGCGTCCAGTACCGTTGCCAGTGACGTGAAGGGGGCCGCGCGCACGATGCTGCTCACTCTCTCGGGGCTGACCAAGCGCTACCCGACAGGGGATCTCGCGCTGAAGGGCGTGAACCTCGAAGTGCCGAAGGGCCAGGTGATGGCGCTGATCGGCCCTTCCGGGGCGGGCAAGTCCACGCTGATCCGCTGCGTGAACCGGCTCGTGGAGCCGACCTCGGGCAGCGTCGTGCTCGACGGGACGGAGATCACCGGCCTCGGCGCCGCCGCGCTCAGGCGCGCGCGGCGGCGCATGGGCATGATCTTCCAGGAATACGCGCTGGTCGAGCGCCTGACGGTCATGGAGAACGTGCTCTCCGGCCGGCTCGGCTATGTCGGCTTCTGGTCCTCCTGGTTCCGCCGCTTTCCCCGCCGCGACGTGGAGGAGGCCTTCCGCCTGCTCCACCGCGTCGGCCTCGACCACATGGTGGACAAGCGCGCCGATGCGCTCTCGGGCGGGCAGCGGCAGCGCGTGGGCATCGTGCGGGCGCTGATGCAGGACCCGCAACTGCTGCTGGTGGACGAGCCGACCGCGAGCCTCGATCCCAAGACCTCGCGCCAGATCATGCGGCTGATCCTCGAACTGTGCGAGGAGCGGGGGCTCGCCGCCATCATCAACATCCACGACGTGGCGCTGGCGCAGCAGTTCGCGCGCCGCATCGTCGGCCTGCGCGCGGGCGAGATCGTCTTCGACGGCCCGGCCACCGAACTCACGCCCGAGGTGCTGACCACCATCTACGGCGAGGAGGACTGGTCCCAGACCATCCGCGCCGTCGAGGAGGACGAGGAAGAGGCCGTCCCGGCATGAGTGCGACGGCCTTCGACGCCGCCGCCGCCGCGCGCGCCTGGCGGCCGCCGCCGCTGATCGCCTCGCCGCTGCTGCGCTACGCCATCTATGGCGGGGCGCTGCTCTACGCGCTGCTCGCGGTCGGCACGCTCGAGGTCAACTGGGCCCGCGCGGCCGAGGGGCTCGAGCGCGGCGCGCGCTTCATCGCCGGCTTCTTCCCGCCCGATTTCGTGACCAAGCGGCACGACATCATGGAAGGCCTGATGGAGAGCCTGACCATGACGGTCGTCTCCACCGTCATCGGCGTGGCGCTGTCCATCCCCGTGGCGGTGGGGGCGGCGCGCAACCTGGCGCCGCTGCCCATCTACCTCTTCTGCCGCGCCATCATCGCCATCAGCCGCACCTTCCAGGAGATCATCATCGCCATCGTCTTCGTGGCGATGGTGGGCTTCGGGCCGCTCGCGGGGATGCTGACGCTCTCCTTCGCGACCATCGGCTTCATGGCGAAGCTGATCGCCGAGGACATCGAGGACATCGCCGAGGAACAGGCCGAGGCGGTGCGCGCGACCGGCGCCTCCTGGTTCCAGCTCCTGGCCTGGGGGATCCTGCCGCAGGTCAAGCCGCGGCTGATCGGGCTTTCGGCCTACCGCCTCGACATCAACTTCCGCGAGAGCGCGGTGCTCGGCCTCGTGGGCGCGGGCGGCATCGGGGACACGCTGAACACCGCCTTCGACCGCTACGAGTTCGACACCGCCGCGGCGATCCTGATCGTCATCATCGCGATCGTGCTCGCGGCCGAATACTCCTCCTCCTGGATCCGGCGGAAGGTGCAGTGAGATGCCGGTGAGCAGAACCGCCGACGACCTGCCCGAGTGGCGCCGCCGCACCACGGCGGGCGACTTCGCCGTCTGGGGCGCGTGGCTCGCGGGCCTCGCGCTGACCGTCGCCTGCTTCGAGTTCATCTCGGGCCGCACCATCTGGGCCTTCGTCTGGGATGCGCCCACGCAGGGCGCCGACCTCGTGCAGCGGATGTTCCCGCCGGCCTGGACCTACGCGGATGTGCTGTGGAAGCCGATGTGGGACACCATCAACATCGCCACCCTCGGCACGCTGCTCGCCATCGCGATCGGCTTCCCTATGGCCTTCCTCGCCGCGCACAACACCACGCCGTCGGTGCTGTTCGTGCGGCCGGTGATGCTGTTCCTGATCGTCTCCTCCCGCTCGATCAACTCGCTGATCTGGGCGCTGATCCTGGTCATCGTCTTCGGCCCCGGGATGCTGGCGGGGATCCTCGCCATCGGGCTGCGCTCGGTCGGCTTCATCGCCAAGCTGACCTACGAGGCGATCGAGGAGATCGACCGCACCCAGGTCGAGGCCGTCACCGCCACCGGGGCCTCGAACCCGCAGGTGCTCGCCTGGGCCATCGTGCCGCAGATCATGCCGGCCTTCGCGGGAATCAGCGTGTTCCGCTGGGACATCAACATCCGCGAGGCGACGGTGCTCGGCCTCGTCGGCGCGGGCGGGATCGGGATGCAGCTGCAGGCCTCGATCAACACCCTCGCCTGGCCGCAGGTGACGATGATCTTCATCCTGATCCTCGGCACCGTCGTGGTCAGCGAATGGGTGTCCGCGCGGGTGCGGCATGCGGTGATCTGAGCCGCCCGCGCCGGACGATGCCGGCGCGGCGAAGGGCGCCCGCGGCCCCTTTCGGCTTTCGCGGGTTGGGAAGCGGAGAGGGGCCGCGCCCCTCCCCGCCGCGCCTTACCCGAGCGCGCGCATCGGCGCGGCGATGGCCGTGTCCATCCGCCACTTCCCGAGCGTGTTCCAGCCGCGCTCGTATTGCGGCGGGATCGCCAGCGCCTCGACGCGGCCGAGCGCCGCGGCCGCGCGCATCGGCCAGTAGGGATCGCGCAGCACCGCGCGGGCGAGCAGGATCAGGTCCGCCTGGCCCGCCGTCAGGATGTCCTGCGCCTGCTGCGGCTCGGTGATCAGGCCGACCGCGGCGACGGGGATGCCGGCGCCGCGCTTCACCGCCTCCGCCCCCGGCACCTGGTAGCCCGGGCCGAGCGGGATCTTCTGCCCCGCATCCAGCCCGCCCGAGGAGACATCCACGAGATCCACCCCGAGCGCCTTGAGGCGGCGGGCGAGTTCCACGCTCTCCTCCGTCGTCCAGCCGCCCTCGACCCAGTCGGTGTGGGAGATGCGGATGGCGAGCGGCAGGTCGGCGGGGATGGCGGCGCGCACCGCGGCCGTGACCTCGCGAGCGAAGCGGGTGCGGCCCTCGAAGTCGCCGCCCCAGGAATCGTTGCGGCGGTTGGAGAGCGGGCTGAGGAACTGGTGCGTCAGGTAGCCATGCGCGCCATGGATCTCGATGAAGCGGTAGCCCGCCTGCACCGAGCGCCGCGCGGCATCGGCGAAGGCGGCGATGGTGGCGCCGATCTCGGCCTCGGTCATGGCGTGGGGGACGGCGAAATCGTCGAAGGCCTCGGCCGAGGGCGCGAGGCAGGTCCAGGAGGGCTCGGCCGGTCCGCGGCCCCAGGGCGGCTGGCGCGAGGCCTTGCGGCCGGCATGGGCGATCTGGATGCCCGCGACGCCGCCGGTGGCGTGGATGGCCTCCACGATGCGCGCATGGGGCGCGACATGCGCCTCCGACCAGATGCCCACATCGCCCGGGGTGATGCGGCCCTCGGGCACGACCGCGGAGGCCTCGGTGATGACGAGGCCGGCGCCGCCGACCGAACGCTGCACGAGATGGGCGAGATGCCAGTCGGTCGGCACCCCGTCGTCGCGGCACGAATACATGCACATGGGCGAGACGCCGATGCGGTTCCTGAAGGTGACGCCGCGCAGCGTCAGGGGCGAGAAGAGATCGGTCACGTTGAAGGACCCTCGGTGTTGCAGGATGGAGAGGACCAGGGGGGCAGGCAGCCCAGCCGGTTCTCGAGTACGGCGAACCATGTGGGCTCGCCGCGGGGGCGGGGAAGCAGCCGGCCGGCGGCGTCCGTCGGAAAGCGCGAGAGCGTCACGGCGTCGAGGACATTGCCGCCGATCGCCTCGACGAAGCCGGGGCCCACGCGCACCACGATGTCGCAATGCGTCGGGCGGAAACGCCCGCCATCGGCCGCGCGCTGGCGCCAGGAGCGGATGGGGCTCGCGGAGCGGTCGGCGCAGACGAGGTCACCCACGCGCGGGGCGCGCGCGCCGGGCTCGTGCGGGATGAAGGGCGCGGTGGCGGGGAAGCGCTCGGCGTCGGCGATCAGCGCGTCGAGGTAGAAGGCATGCGCGGCCGAGGGCGGGAACTCCCGCGCATCCACCCCGGCCGCGCGCATCACGAAGGAGATGAAGGCGGCGGACCAGGCGGGCTCGCGCCAGAGATCGGTGCTGCCCGCGGCGTAGCGGGCGCGGTTGCGCGCGATGGCGGCCGCCCCCTCGGCCTCCGGCAGGGCGCGCCAATAGGCGAGCACGCGGGGGAAGTTGGCGGCATCCGATTCCAGCGTGCCGGGGATGGGCAACCGGTCGCGGGGCATCGCCTCGGCGCGGAGACGGCCCCAATCCTCCCATTCGGCCTGGGCGATGCGCAGCATCCGCTCGCGCGCCGCGGGCGGGTAGGCGAGCGGCGGCACGGGCGGCGGCGGGGGCGGGGCGACGCAGGCGGCGAGCAGCAGCGCCGGCAGCAGCAGCGCCAGCGGCCTGATGCCCGCCGCCGGGCGCGCGGCGCGCCGCGCGGGACGGGCAATGCCCCGCATCACGCGGCGTTCCAGCGCAGCAGGCCCTCGGGCGGGACCAGGGCGGCGAGCGCGGCGGCCTGCGCGGCCGGGCCGCCCGCGGCGAGGATGGCGTCGCCGTCCGGGCGCAGCCGCGCTTCGAGGAAGCGGCGGGCGAGGTCGGCGAGGAAGCCGAGGCGCCGGCCCTCCTCCGCCGGCAGCGCGAGTGCCCCCGCCGCCTGCGCCGCCTGGGCGGCGCGCAGGGCGCGGAGCAGCAGGCCGAGATCCTCGGTCGTCTCGGCCGGCCCATGCGGCACCTCGATGCCGTCGCGCGCGCCGGGCAGGGTGACGAGGCGCAGCGCGGCGAGGCCCGCGCGCAGCGGCGCGGCCACCCGCTGCCCAAGCGCGAGGGCATGGACCAGGGCGAGCAGCGCGGCGGCGTGGTCGGCCATGCGCGGCGGCGCCTCCCCCGGCTCGCGGAACACCCCGTCGCGGGCGGTGGCGAGCAGGCGGTCCAGGAACGGCCCGGCCGCGGGGCCGCCGGCCAGCGGCGCGAGGCGGGCGGCGGCGATGACGGCCCAGGCGAGCGGCGCGGGCGCGCTCTCCTCCGCCCCGATGGCGGCGAGCAGGCGGCGCGCCGCGGCGGCGAGGGCCTCGCGCCCGGCGGGGGGCGCGAGCGCGGCGCGGGCGGCCAGCGCGGCGGCGAGGCGCGCGGGGCAGGCGGGCTGCGCCGCATCGGCGCCGCGCGGCGCGGCGATGGGGGAATCGAGGCCGCGCAGCAGCAGCCGCCGCTCGCGAGCCACAAGCGGCGCCGCGGCCTCGGCGCGCGGCGCGGCATAGCGCGTGAGCAGCCAGTGCAGCCGGCCCGGCGCGGGGGCGGTGGAGCGGATGCCCTGCATCGTGGCCGGCCCCTCGGGGCGGACGATCAGGCGCAGGGCGCGGGAGGGGGTGCGGAGCTGGCAGGCGCGGTAGTAGGGCACCGGCCCCTCCTGCACCGGGACATCGCCGCCCGCGGGGATGGTGACCTCGCGCGGTGCCTCCTCCTCGCCGAGCACCACGCGGCCATAGGTGACGGTGCCGCCGGGGCTCATGGCATCGCAGGCGGTGGTGATGCGGGCATCCTCCAGCACGATGCCGGGCAGCGGCGCGAGGGTGACGGTCAGCGTCACCTCCGGCGTGGCGGGATGCACGGCATAGGCGTAGCGCAGCCGCGCGAGGAGGCGGGCGGGATCGTCGGGCGCGGCGATGGCGCTCTCGTGCCAGAGCAGCGCGCCGGCGCCGTCGCGCTCGATGCCGGCGTCCACGATCCTCTCCTCGACATCCACGCCGTGCGAGGCGCCGTTCCAGGCGAACTCGACGATGTTCCCGCTGTGCAGCAGCGCGGGCGGCCCCTCCTCCCCGTGCAGGTGCTGGCGGATCTCGCCGCGGGTGAGGTCGCCGTCGAAGCGGTGGTGCGGCGTGGACAGGCGGAAGCGGGCGGGGGTCGCGTCCTCGACCACGAGGCGGGCGGGGGCGAGCAGGCGCGGCGGCGGCGCGTCGCCCGCGGCATGGGCGAGCAGCAGCGCGGCCGCGCCCTCGCCGCCGCCGAGCATGGGCTGGGCCAGGGCCTCGGCCGCGGCGGCATTGGCGGCGAGGTCGAAGTCCCGCCCGCCGGGGCGCTCGGCGAAGGCGGGAACCAGGTCCTCGCCCGCCCGCGCGGGGGCGACGAAGCGCGCGAGACCGCGCAACAGACCCTCCCGCACCGCGTCCGCTCCGGCGAATGTCATGGCGCGCGTTCTAGCCGCCGCATGCGGGGGCGGGATAGGGTGGGGCATGGAAAGCAGGGAAGGCGGGCGCCTCTTCTTCCAGTCCGAGGTCTTCGCGACCGCGCGCGGGCCGCGGCGGGCGCCGACCGGCAGGACGGTGCGCGAGGCGGCGCGCGAGGTGCCGGTGCACGCGGAATGCGACGTGCTGGTGGTGGGTGGCGGCCCCGCCGGCACGGCGGCGGCGGTGGCGGCCGCGCGGCTCGGGGCGCGGACCATCCTGCTCGAGCGTTACAACCATCTCGGCGGGCTTTCGACCGGCGGCCTGGTGATCTGGATCGACCGCATGACCGACTGGGAGGGCCGCAAGGTCATCCGCGGCTTCGCGGAGGAGTATCTCGACCGGCTGCCGAAGGATGCGGTGGCCGGTCCGCCGCCCTCGGCCTGGGGTTCGCGCGATGCCGCGACGGCCGCCTGGTGGGCGGTGCGCTCGGCCGCCTTCCACGGCATCGTGACCCATTCGCCCACCTGCGACCCTGAATGGATGAAGGCGACCGCGCTCGAGATGGTGCTCGAGGCCGGGGCGGAGGTGATCTTCCACGCCTGGGGCGCGGAGCCGGTGCTGCAGGATGGCGCGGTGCGCGGCGCGGTGTTCGAGAGCAAGCAGGGCCGCCGCGCGGTGCTCGCGAAGGTGGTGGTGGACGCGACGGGGGATGGCGACCTGTTCCACCGCGCCGGCGCGGCATCCGACAGCGACACCGACGAGCGCGACATCCACCACTGCATCAACACCGCCTGGCTCTTCGCCCATGTGGACATGCCGCGCTACCTCGCCTGGCGGGCGGAGAAGCCGGCGGAGTTCTCCGACTTCATGGCCCGCGCCAAGGCCGAGATCGGCCTGTTCGACAAGGCCTTCGCCTCCTGGCGCGACGACGTGGCGCTGTTCATGGGGCCGCGGCTGTCGGGCTACGACGCGACGCAGGTGGACGACCTGACCGAGGTGGAGATCCGCAGCCACCGCCTGATGCTCGAGCATCTTCGGATCTACCGCCGCGACGCGCCGGGCTTCGAGAACGCGACGCTGATGCTGAGCGCGCCGCAGATCGGCGTGCGCCACGCGCGGCGGCTGCGCGGCGTGGCGGCGGTGACCCGCGAAGGCTGGGACGGGCGGGTGCATGCGGACGAGATCGGCGTCTCGCCCTCGCTCGCGCCGAAATTCGCCAATGTGTCGGTGCCCTATGGCGCGCTGGTGCCCGAGCGGCTGGACGGGCTGCTCGCGCCGGGGCGGCATCTGGCCTGCGACGCGACCTCGCATTCCTTCCTGCGCGAGATCCCGCAATGCTGGCTGACCGGCCAGGCCTCGGGCGCGGCGGCGGCGCTCGCCGCCGATGCCGGGGTGGAGCCGCGCGCGGTGGATGTGGCGGCGCTGCAGGCCGCGCTGCGCCGGCAGGGGGCGCATCTGCGCGAGAGCGCCGATGCGCCTGCCTAGGGCCTGGCTGTTCGGCCTCGGCCTGCTGCTGCCGCTTGCGGATGCGCGCGCGGAGGAGACGGCGGCGCTGGTGCGGCGCGCCCCGGCGCTTGACCTCGGCGGGCCTGTCGCCGCGATGGATGCGCCGGTGACGCTCGGCGGGGCGGGCTGGGGCCCGTTCCGGCGGATGTGCGTGGACAGGCGCGCCGCGGCGCGGGATGACCGCCCGGGCCCGCTCACCTCGGCGAGCTGCCTCGATGTGGTGGAGGCGGACGAACAGGCCGGGGGCGTCTGGCGCCTGACGCTGCGGATCGAGCCGCGGGCCGGCCGCCACCCCGTCAGCTTCACCCTCACGCGCGACGGGCGCGGCCAGGTGGGAGAGGCCGAGCTGCACATCCCGCCGGAGCTCGACCGCCCGCCGCCGGAGGTCGCGGCGCATCTCGCGCAGGTCCTGCGCACCGCGGTCGCGGCGAATGCGATGGAGCGCACCGAGGTGCGGCCCGCCGCCGTCTTCATCATGCCGCTGCCGCTCGAAGGGGTGGCGCCGGACATCCGCTACCTGGAAGGCGAGCGGGGCCTCGCCTGCACGCCGCGGGGGCTCGCCACCATCAACGGGCGCGAGGCGCTGGTCGCCTCCTGCGCCGGCCGCGCGCGGTTCGACCAGGCGCCGGGCACGACGACGGTCGGGCTCGGCGGGCATTTCGCCATCGACACCGGCACCGGGATGGTGGTGCGCCACAGCTATGCGACGCATATCGTGACCGCCCGGCCGGGACAGGAGCCGCTGGTGCAGCGCGGCTTCTCGGCGCAGAGGCTGGAATGAGCGGGCGGCGCGCCGGAGGGGCGGCGGTGGCCCTGCTCGCGCTGCTCGGCCCGGGGGCCCGGGCGCAGGGGGGTGGCGCCGAATGGCGCTCGGCCGCGCCGGCGCTGCCGATCGAAGGGCAGGTGAGGCCGTCCGGCGCGCCGGTCGCGATCGGCGGCTCGGCCTGGGGGCCGTGGCGGAACCTCTGCCGCGAACAGGTGACGCAGCCGGGCCGCCCGCCGCAGCGCGACTGCCTCGCGGTTGGCGAGGCGCGGCCCGAGGGCGCGGGGATGCGCCTGACCCTGGTGCAACCGCGCTCGGGGCTGCGCGTCTCGGCCTTGCGCACGGTGGACGGCGTGGTCGCGGAGTTCCGCGCGGTGCGTTCGGACGGCTCCGCGCCGCCCCCGGATGCCGGGCGCGACGGGCTGGTGGCCTATTGGCGCGCGCAGTTCGCCGCGGTCAGCCTGCCGCGCCGGACGGTCGCGCCGCGCGGCACATTCGCCATCCCGATCGAAGGGTCGCCGCGCGGGATGGACTGCGAGCCGGAGGGGACCGCGCAACTCGCGCAGCGGCCGGTGCTGGTGGCGCGCTGCGGCGTGGCGCTGGCGGGCCGGCTGCGGGAGTCCGAGACGCGGGTGGCGATCTTCGCGCGCATCGCGGTGGACGTGCCCACGGGGATGGTGGTGGCGCAGTCCTACGTGACGCGGATCGAGACCTTCAACGCCGCCGGGCGGTCGAACGGCGTGGTGGTGACGCCCACACGGGTGACGCTGGAATAGCCCGGCCCGGCCGGAGCGGCCCCCTTCGGCATGCGAGGCGGGGCGGCGGAGGGCGAAACCGGAGGCCATGGCCGGCCTTGATGCACGGGATGCGGCGCTGGCGCGATGTGTGGTGAAGGCGCGCCCTCGCCCTCACCATCCGTGCCGCACGGCGGGGGAGCGCGGAACGCGCAGGCCGATCACCCGCATGGCCGTGCCGGCACGCAGGGGCCGGCGCGCGCCGCCCGCCTTCAGCGGCTGCGCGGTGGCGCCGGCAGGCTCTCCTGCTGCACGCGCGGGGCCGTGCCGCCGCCCGGCGCCGGGGTGATCACCTCGCGCGGGGGGGCCGAGCCCTGCGGCTGCGCCGCCGGCGCCGAGCCGCCATTGCCGGCCGAGAGCCGCATCAGCGCCGCGCGCAGCGGGTCGCTGGCCGGGTTGTGCGCCTCCATCCCCACCACGACCTGGCGCGGGGAGACGTCGCGGCCGAAATAGGCGCGCATGGACTGGCTGCGGGCCGAGAGCAGGTTGCCGTCGAGCGAGATGCCCGCGAAAAGCCCCCGCGCGCGCGCGATGGTCACGATGTCCGCGCCGACCGCCGCCGTGGTCGAGCCCGCGATGCCGCGCCCGAGCGTGCCGAGCGCGACGCCGGCATCCGCGCCGATGCGGAACTGGCTGTCGAGCACGGCATCGAGCGCCTTGTCGTTCATGATCAGCATGACGACCTGCGCGTCCTGCACGCCGACCTGCAGGCCGATCGAGCCGCCGCCCATGGTGTAGAAGGCCGGCGAGGACCACGAGCCGCTGCCGTCGCGCGAGACCAGCACGCAGTCCCCGCCCTGGCCCGCGATGACGAAGCCGCCGCGGATGACGCGCGGGCAGATCATCACCGCGCGCGCGCGGCCGAGCAGGGAGCGCGCATCGGCGCTCATGTCCCCGAGGTCGAAGACCTCGGCCAGCGAGAGGGTGGCGCGGTCCACCAGGGCCTGTTCCTCGGCCTGGGCGCGGGCCTTCTGCGGGGCGAGCACCAGGCCAAGGCATGCGAGGGCAAGGATGGCAAGACGGTACATGAGACTCTTCCCCCAAGCCTTTGACTGTGCGCTGTTCTAGACCCTTAACCAGGGCATGACAAAGGTTTCGCCATGGCGAAGCCGTGATCGCCGCCCGCCCCGCGCCGTCAGGCCTCGGCCGGGGGTGGCGTCCAGGGCTCCTCGTTCACCGCGGCCACGCGCCAGTCGGGGCCGTGCTTCTCGATGCGGGTGAGCGAGAGGTTCTTGATGGAAAACACCAGCGCCTGGTCGGGGGTGAGGCCCATCGCATGCGCCAGCGCGGCGCGGATGGAGCCGCCATGGGCGACGATCACCACGTCCTGCCCTTCGAGCAGCGTCGCCATGCGCTCCATCACGGCGGCGACGCGGGCCTGCACCTCGCGGAAGGATTCCCCGCCCGGAGGCTTCTCCTCGCCCGCATGGGGCCAGAAGGGATGCGGCTTGTGGCGCAGCAGGGCGGGCAGCGCCTCGTGCGGGATGCCCTGCCACTGGCCGAGATGCTGCTCGGCGAGGTCCGGCTCGGCCTCGAGGTCCGTTTCCGGGTAGCCCGCGGCGAAGATGGCGGCCGCCGTGGCCCGCGTGCGCGAGAGGTGGGTGACGAACCAGCGCGCCGGCTGCGGCAGGCGATGGGCAAGCCAGCGATAGGCCGCCGCCTCCTGCCGCAGCGCGAGGTCGCACAGCGCGACATCCATGGAACCGTAGAGCACGGCGCGGGCGGAGGGCTCCACCAGCGCATGGCGGACGAGGAAGAAGCGGGTCGGGCTCACGCGCGCTGCTGTAGGGCGGAACGGGGGCGCTGGCCAGCGGGCGGCGCGCCGGCGCGTCACTCCCCGATGTTCAGCAGCGCCCCGCGCTCCCGCGCCACCTGGAACTGCGCGAGGAAGATCCACGCCGCCCCCGCGAGCCACACGCCGTTCAGCAGCACCGCCCAGGCCAGGTGGTCCCAGGCCACCACGCCGTGCAGCAGGGCCGCTCGCATCCCCTCGAACACATGCGCCGCGGGGATGGCGAGCGCGACCGGCTGCAGCCAGCCGGGCAGCACCGCGACCGGGTAGAACACCGCGGCGAAGGGAGCGATGCCGAACATCACGCCCCAGGCCAGCGCCTCCGCCCCCGCGCCGTGGCGCAGGATCAGCGCCGTCACGCCGAGCGCCACCGCCCAGCCCATCGCCATCAGCGCCGCGAGATGGAGCACCAGCACCGGCCCCAGCCGCCAGATGCCGAAGCCGTAGAGCAGGAAGGCGAGCAGCATCGCCGCGCCCACGCCGACCAGCGTGCGCAGCACGCTCATCGCGGCGAACCCCGCGAGCAGTTCCCACGGCCGGAGCGGGGAGACGAAGAGATGGCCGAGATTGCGCGACCACACCTCCTCGAGGAAGGACAGCGCGAAGCCCATCTGCGCGCGCAGCGTCACCTCCCACAGCAGCACGCCGCCGAGCAGCACGCCGGCCGCGATGCTCGCCGGGCCGGACTGCAGCCCCGCGAGATAGGCGGTGACGAAGCCCCAGACGACCATCTGCAGCACCGGCCAGTACATCAGCTCGAACAGCCGCGGCCAGGAGCGGCGGTAGAGCGCGAGGTGGCGATACATCAGCCCCCAGATGCGCCGCGCCGCGGAACCCTGCGGCGCGGCCTCGCGGCCCGCGCTCATGCCGGCACCCGTTCGCGCCCGCGGGCGATGTCGAGGAACACCTCCTCGAGGTCGTCGCGCCCGTATCTGGCGAGCAGCGCGGCGGGGCTGCCCTCGTCCACGACGCGCCCGCCCTTGAGCATCAGGACATGGGCGCAGAGGCGCTCGACCTCGCCCATGTTGTGGCTGGCGAGCAGGATCGCCGCGCCGGTCTCGGCCCGGTAGCGTTCGAGCGCGCCGCGCACCCAATCCCCGGTGTCGGGGTCGAGGCTCGCGGTCGGTTCGTCGAGCAGCAGCAGCGCGGGGCGGTTGATCAGCGCCTTGGCGAGCGCGACGCGCGTCTTCTGCCCCGCGCTCAACTGCCCGGCGGGGCGGCTGGCGAAGTCGCCCAGGGCGAATTCCTCGACCAGCGCGGCGATGCGCCGCTCGGCCTGCGGCACGCCGTAGAGATGGGCGTAGACGCGCAGGTTCTCGACCGTGGTCAGCCGGTGCGGCAGCGCGATGTAGGGGGAGGAGAAGTTCATCCGCGCCAGCGCCGCGAAGCGGTCGGTCGCCATGTCGTGGCCGAGGGCGATGACGCGCCCCGCGCTCGGCGTCAGCAGGCCGAGCAGCATGGCGATGGTGGTGGACTTGCCCGCGCCGTTGCCCCCGAGCAGCCCCCAGGTCGCGCCGCGCGGCAGGGTGAAGGTGAGGCCGTCCACCGCCGGGCGGTCGCCGGGGCGGTAGGCCTTGCTGAGGCCCTCGACGCGCAGTGCCGGGATGTCCATGGCATCCATATCGGCCGGCGGCGCGGCCGCGCCAAGTCGTGCCGGCCGGGGGCGCGGCCCTTCGCGCGCGGGGCCGGCGGGGCGGCACGGCCCTCAGCCGGGCGGCCGCCGGCTCTCGATCAGGCGGCCCTGGAACAGGGTGATGCCCATCTCCCAGCCCCAGGCGATGGCGGCGGGGCGGTCCACGCCCGCGAGCACCACCGCCTCCGGCGCCGCGGGCAGCGCCGCGCGAAGCGCCTCGGCCGCCGGCGAGCCGAGCGGCGGCAGCGCGCCCGACCAGCGCAGCCGCGCGAGCCCCGCCCCCGCGCGCGATGCGGGTATCGCGAGCACCGCGGCGGGGCCCTCGGCATCCAGCATCAGCCGGTGCCCCCGCGCGGCGAGGAAGGCGCGCGCGAAGGCGAAGCCCGCGGGATCGGCCGCCGCCTCCTGCGGCGCGATGGCGACCGTCAGCGCGCCGCGCAGCGCCGCCGGCCACAGCGCATCGAGCCGCAGGAACTCGGGCGAGGTCACCGAATCGAGGGCCAGCGCGACCGAAAGCGGCCCGCGCCCGCGCATCGCCTCCGCCCGCGCGAGGCCCGCGAGCAGCCGGCGGTCGAGGGTGCGGCGGAGCCGCCGCCACAGCGCGGGCGCGGCGGCGAGGTCGCAGCCCGGCAGCAGCGCATCGCGCAGATCGGGCAGGGACAGGCGCAGATCCTCCCACAGCGGCTCCGGCGCGCCGCCGCCCGGCACCAGGCGGCAGACGCGGCGGTGGCGGAGGAAGGCGCCGAGATCGGCGGCGGCCAGCGCGCGCTCGGCCGCGGCGATCGCCTCGCCATCCGGGGCGCGGCCCGCCGGCGCGGGGGCGGCGGCGCGCGCGGCGGCGGTCAGGCCGAGCGCGTCCTCGACCGCGGCGAGAACGGCGGCGGCTTCCTCGGGCAGGCGCAGCAGCGCCACCGCCGCCCCCGCCTCGGCCGGGTCGAGCATGGCGGCGAGCGTTTCGCGCGCCTCCGCGAGGTGGTGGCCGGGCGGCGCCTCCAGCGCGACCAGCGCGCCGCGCGGCAGGTCGAAGACGCGCGTGCGGGAGGAACGGCGCAGCCCCTCCCACGCGTCGCGCAGCATCGCCGCCTGGGGCGCGCGGCGGCGCGCGGGGGAGAGGCGGGCGGGCTGGAACAGCAGCACGCGCCGTTCCACGCCGGCCGCGACCGCCTCCCGCACCAGCCCGGCCAGGGCCACGGCGGCGCCGCCGCCGACCGGCGGGCCGAGGGCGCCAAGGACCGGAACCTCCGCGAGGTTCACGGCGCCTCGACAGGCGAGAAGCCGGCCAGCAGCGCCGGCGAGAGGCAGCCCGCCCGGCCCGCCGGGGCGGCGGCGGCGGCGCGGGCGATGCACTCGGCGCGGCGGCAGCCGGCCGCGTGGTCGCAGGCTGCCATGCGCGTCGCGGCCATCAGCGCGGCGATCCAGGGGCCCGCGAAGCGCGAGAGGCCGAGCGAGAGCCCCCATTCCAGCGCCGCTTCCCCATCGCAGCGGGTCAGCACCAGCCGCGCGGGGTCGAGGCGGCGCAGCGCGGCCATGGCGGCGCGCTCGGCAAGGGCGGGGGACCAGCGCAGCAGCAGCAGGTCGGCGGGCAGGGCCGCAGGCGCCAACAGGCCGAGGGCGGCGGCATCGAGCCCGCGCACCGCGAGGCCCCAGCCGGCGCCGCGCAGCGCCGCCGCGCGCGCGGAAAGGCCCTCGGCCAGCGCCTCGGCCAGGGTGAGCGCGGCGTAGAGCACGGGCGCGGGGGGCGCGTCCTCGGCGGCGGCGGGTGCGGGCTCCGGCAGCAGGGCGGCCGGCAGGTCGAGCAGCAGCGGCACCGCCGGCGGGCCGCCGAGCAGCGCGTCGCGCGTGGCGGGCTCGGCCACCGCGCGGAGCGTGCGGGCGGCGAGCCGGGCCTCGGCATGGCGCAGCAGATCCGCATCGGATGCCGCGGCGCCGAGGGCGGCGGCGAGCGCCGCGCGATCGGGGGCGAGACGCAGCAGCGCGAGGCGGCGCGGGGCGCCGGGGGCGAGATGCAGCACGCCGTCGCGGCGCAGCAGCGAGCCGAGCGGCGGCGCATCGGCCGCGGCCTCGATCCCCGCGGCGGTGGGCGGGTGGAGCGGCGCGGCGGCCGGAGCCGCGGCCGGCAGGGCGAGCAGCGCCGCCGCCTCGGCCGGCAGGTCGTAGCGGTCGGGGCGGGCGCCGAGCAGGCCGGCGAGGATGGCGGCGATGCGGTCGGCCTCCGCCGCCTCGGCCTCGGTGAGCAGGAGGTCGCCCCCGGCCGATTCGAGCACGGCGCCGCCGCGGCTGCGCCCGGCTTCCTCGAGCAGGGCGATGGCGACGCGGCGCGGCCCGCCGGCGGGCGGGCAGGGCAGGCGCAGCGCGGCACGTCCGGGGGGGCCGCGCAGGGCGCGGCGGATCGCCTCCGCGCCCGGGCCGGGCGTGGCGCCGATCTCGGCGGCGGTCTCCTGCTGCGGCATCCCCTGCATCCTGCGGAGCGGCGGCCTGGCGCCGCGGGCAAGGCGGGAGGATGCGCGGGGCTGGTGAAGGAAGCGTGTGCGCGGGGGAATCGAAATCGGCGCGCCCCGCCCGTATATTGAACGCAACAACCCGCAGGAGAAGCCGGACCCATGCGACGCCAGGCCACCATCCTTTCCGCACTCGCCGTCGTGCTGCTCGCGCTGGCGCCAGCGCTGGCCGAAGCGCGCGCCGGCGGGCGCGCATCCTCGGGCAGCCGGGGCGAGCGCACCTACCAGGCGCCCCCGCCCACCAACACCGCGCCCGGCGCGGCCCAGCGCTTCGATCGCACGGCGACCCAGCCCGGCACCGCCGCGGCGCGGCCCGGCGCCATGGCGCCGGGCGCGGCGGCGGCGGGGCAGAGCCGCGGCTTCCTCGGCTCCTTCGGCGGGGCGCTGCTGGCCGGCGGGCTGATCGGCGCGCTGCTCGGCTACGGGCTGTTCGGCGGCGGCGCGGGGCTCGGCGCCTTCCTCGGCATGCTGCTGCAGATCGGGCTCATCGTGCTCGCGGTGATGTTCGTCATGCGCCTGATCCGCGGGCGGCGCCCCGCGGTCGCCGAGGGGCCGCAGCAGGGCCTCGCCTTCCAGGCCCCGCCACAGGCGCCGCCCCAGGGGCTCAAGCCGATGGGCGCGGGCGGCGGGCTGAAGGCCGCCGCGCCCGCAGGCGGCACGGTCGAGATCGGCCCCTCCGACTACAAGGCCTTCGAGCGGCTGCTGGTGGAGGTGAACGAGGCGTGGTCGCGCCGCGACCTCGCGGCGCTGCGCCAGATGGCGACGCCGGAGATGGTCTCCTACTTCGCGCAGGACCTGCGCGACCTCGAGGCGCGCAACTGGCGCAACGAGGTGCGTGACCTGCGCTTCGAGCAGGGCGACCTCGCCGAGGCCTGGCGCGAGGGCGACGAGGAATACGCCACCGTCGCGATGCGGTTCTCGCTGCTCGACGCGACCTTCGACAACGCCACCGGCCAGGTGGTGGAAGGCAGCACGACCGAGCGCGAGACGGCGACCGAGCTCTGGACCTTCGTGCGCAAGGCGCCGGCCGGGCGCTGGATGCTCTCGGCCATCCAGCAGACGGGCTGACCGGCCTGCCGGCGCGCCGCCCGCGCGGGCGGCGCGCCTTCAGGGCACAACGATGCGCAGCGGCCGCGGCGCGGGGCCGATGAAGGAGGGCAGCATGCCCGCCGCGTCGCCATCGGCCTGGACCGGCACGCCCTCGCCCGCGAGGCGCACCTCGCGCACCCGGCGCAGGCTGACCGAGGGCAGGCGCGGCAGCAGGCCGAGCGGCAGCGCCGCGCCGTAGCGCAGCGCCGCCAGCGCGCCGCCGTCGCGGAAAAGGGCGAGGTGGAAGCCCGGCTCGCGCGGATCAGCCCCGGGGGCCAGCAGGAAGCGCCCGGCATAGAGGCGCCCCTTGGTCACGATCACGCTGGCCGCCTCCAGCCCCTCGCCGTCGGCCTCCACGCGGATGGGCGGGAAGCGGTAGCGCGGCATCTCGCGCAGCGTCTGCAGCACATAGGCGCCCTTGCCGATGGCGCGCTTGAGGCCGCCGGGCAGGTGATGCACCACCGCCGCGTCGAAGCCCGCACCGAGCATCTGCACGAACAGCAGCGCGCGCCCGTCCGGCCAGCGCGCGAGGCCCGGATGCAGCAGCGCGGTGCGGCCCATGGCGAGCACGGCGGCGGCACGCTCCGGCGCACGCGGCAGGCCGAGTTCGAGCGCCAGCACATTCGCCGTGCCGAGCGGCAGCACGCCGAGCGCCGAATCGGACCCCGCCATGCCGGCCGCGACCTCGGCGATGGTGCCGTCCCCGCCGGCGGCGACGATGATGCGCATGCCGCTCGCCGCCGCCTCCCGCGCCAGCGCCGAGGCATGGCCGCGATGGGCGGTCTCGGCGATCTCGGGCCGCATGCCGAGGCCGCGCAGCAGGTCGAGCGCGGCCAGCAGCCGGCGGCGGCGGCGCGCGCCCGCGGCGGGGTTGAAGACGATCAGCATGCGCGTCGGCATGGGGCAGGGCTTCTGGCAGCGCGGCGATGACGATGCCGCGACGGCCCTGCGACGTCACGATGACAAGGGCCGCATGCAAGGCCTTGCGCCGCATCCTTCATCCAAGATTCACGCGCGGGCCGCCCCGCCCGCGCTATCGCCCGCGCACCTGCAGCACGCCGCCGGGCCCGCGCGGGGCAAACCGCGCAGGCCGGCCGCGCACGGAGACCGCGCCGCATGCACGAGGCCAGCCCGCGCCGCCGCTACCGCAGCATCTTCCTCTCGGACGTCCATCTCGGCACCCGGGGGGCGCGCTGCGACTTCCTGGCGGACTTCCTGCGGAAGGTGGAGTGCGAGCGCCTCTACCTCGTGGGCGACATCGTGGATGGCTGGCGGCTCAGGAAGTCCTGGTACTGGGATCCCGACCACGACGAGGTGATCCGCCTCGTGCTGCGCATGGCGCGCCACGGCACCGAGGTGACCTACATCCCCGGCAATCACGACGAGATCTTCCGCGACTGGCTCGGGCTCGAGATGGCGGGGGTGAGGCTGCAGCGCGAGGCGGTGCACCTCGCCGCCGACGGCCGCCGCTTCCTGGTGATCCATGGCGACGAGTTCGACGGGGTGATCCGCTACGCCAAGCTGCTCGCGCATCTCGGCGACTGGGCCTACGACTGGGCGCTGACGCTGAACCGCTGGTTCAACGCGGCGCGGCGGCGGCTCGGCTACCCCTACTGGTCGCTCAGCCAGTGGCTCAAGCGCCAGGTGAAGGAGGCGGTGAAGGCGATCGACCGCTTCGAGACCGCGCTCGCCGGCGAGGCGCGGCGCCGCGGCCTCGACGGCGTGATCTGCGGCCACATCCACCATGCCGAGATGCGCAGCGTGCAGGGCGTGCTCTACATGAACGACGGCGACTGGGTGGAATCCTGCACGGCGCTGGTCGAGCACGCGGACGGGCGGTTCGAGCTGGTGGACTGGGTGGCCGAGAACCGCCTCTCCTTCGCGCGGCCGCCGCGCCGCGCGGCGCAGGCGCTGCCGGCCGCCTGACGCGCCATGGACGACGGCATGGCGGCGCTCGCCGCGGATTGCATCGGCGCGCGGCGCGGGCCCCTGCGCATCCTGATCGTCTCCGACGCCTGGTTCCCGCAGGTGAACGGCGTGGTGCGGACGCTCTCGATGGTGGTGGAGCATCTGCGCGCGGGCGGCGACACGGTCGAGGTGATCGGGCCGGACCGCTTCGCGAGCCTGCCGATGCCGGGCTATCCCGAGATCCGCCTCGCGCTCGCGCCGCGCCGCAGGCTTGCCCGGCTGGTCGAGGCCTTCGCGCCGGAGGTCGTGCACATCGCGACCGAAGGCCCGCTCGGCTGGGCGATGCGCGCGATCTGCCTCAGGCGCGGCTGGCCCTTCACCACCGCCTTCCACACGCGCTTCCCCGAATACCTGCACGCGCGCACGCGCATCCCGCTCGGCTGGTCCTGGGCGGTGATGCGGCGTTTCCACGAGGCGGGCGCGGGCACCTTCGCGGCCACGCGCTCGCTGCGCGAGGAACTGGCGGCGCGGGGATTCACCAAGGTCAGGGCCTGGACCCGCGGCGTCGATCTCTCGCGCTTCCGCCCCGAGCCGCGCGAGGCGTGGGAGGGCCTGCCGCGGCCCGTGTTCCTCTATGCCGGCCGGGTGGCGGTGGAGAAGAACATCGCCGCCTTCCTCTCGCTCGACCTGCCGGGGACCAAGGTGGTGGTTGGCGACGGGCCGGCGCGGGCGGGGCTGCAGGCGCGATTCCCCGAGGCGCATTTCACCGGCTACCGCGACAACGGGCTGCTCGCGCGCTCCTATGCCGGGGCGGATGTCTTCGTCTTCCCCTCGCGCACCGACACCTTCGGGCTGGTGCTGCTGGAGGCGCTCGCCTCGGGCACGCCGGTCGCGGCCTTTCCGGTGACCGGGCCGCTCGATGTCATCACCGACCCGCGCGTCGGCGCGCTGGACGAGGACCTGCGCGCGGCCTGCCTGCGGGCGCTCGACTGCGACCGGGCGGCCTGCCGGGCGCATGCGGAAGCCTGGTCGTGGGAGGCCTGCGCGGCACAGTTCCGCGCGACTCTGGTGCCTGTCGGCGCCGGGTGAGAGAGGGCGGCGGCGCCGCCCCCCGCCAGGATCACTCGCCGATGGCGCCGGAGATCCAGGCCTTCAGCGCCCCCTTGGGCAGGGCGCCGACCTTCGTCTCGATCGGCTTGCCGTCCTTGAACAGGATCAGCGTGGGGATGCCGCGCACCGCGTATTCGTTCGGCGTCATCGGGTTGTCGTCCACGTTCACCTTCGCCACCGTCAGCTTGCCGGCGTATTCGCTGGCGATCTCGTCGAGGATCGGAGCGACCATGCGGCAGGGGCCGCACCATTCGGCCCAGAAATCCACGAGCACCGGGCCGGGGGCTTCCAGCACGTCCTGGCGGAAGGTGTCGTCGGACACGGATTTGGTCAGCTCACCCATCGGGGGGGGTCTCCATTACGCGGGCGGGGGCGGAAGGCCCCCGCGGTTGCATCAGACATCGGGCGGCGGCGCGCACGGGTCAAGCATGGGGGGCGGCGGCCTCGCCCGCCCCGGCGGGGCGGCGCCCGAAGAGGGTCGCCTTGATCCGCTCGCGCAGGGTCTGGAACACCACGTAGAGCATCGGGATCATGAAGACGCCGAGGGTCGCGGCCGCGATCATGCCCCAGAAGACCGGCGTGCCGACGGCGCGGCGGCTGATCTCGGAGGCGCCTTCGGCGACCACCAGCGGGAGCAGCCCGAGGATGAAGGCGAAGGAGGTCATCATCACCGCGCGGAAACGCAGCCTGGCGCCCAGCGCCGCGGCCTCCCGGATGGACTTGCCGTGGCGCTCGCGCTGTTCCTTGGCGAATTCGATGATCAGGATGCCGTTCTTCGCCGCGAGCGCGATCAGCACCACGATGCCGACCTGGGCGTAGAGGTCGAGCGCCAGCCCCGCCGGCCCGATCGAGACCATCGCCCCCAGCACGCCGACCGTGACGGAGAGCAGCACCGGCACCGGGATGGTCCAGGATTCGTAGAGGCCGACGAGGAACAGGAAGGCGAAGAGCACGGCCAGCGCGAGGATGGTGCCGGTCTGCCCTGCCGCCGCCTTCTCCTGGAAGGCGGTGCCGGTCCATTCGAAGGCGTAGCCGGCCGGCAGCGTGGCGTTGGCGACGCGCTCCATCGCCGCCAGCGCATCGCCCGAGGAGCGGCCCGGCGCGGGCTCGCCGTTGATCGTCAGGCTGCGGACATTGTTGTAGCGGATGATGGATTGCGGGCCGAACTCGATGCGCGCCTCGGCCAGCGCGCGCAGCGGCACCATCTCCCCGTCGCGGTTGCGCACATGCACGCGGTAGATGTCGGGGATGCCGGCGCGGTCGCCCTGCTCGGCCTGCAGGCTGACCTTCCAGGTGCGACCGAACAGGTTGAAGTCGTTGACATAGGCGCCGCCCATGGCGGCCGAGAGCGCCTGGAAGATGTCGTTCAGCGAGACGCCGAGCACCTGCGCCCGGTCGCGGTCGATCTCGAGGAAGACCGAGGGCGTGTTCGCCGCGAAGGTCGAGAAGACGCGCGTCAGCGCCGGGTCCTGGTTGGCCGCGAGCACGAGGGCGCGCATCACCGCCGCCATTTCCGGGATCGGCCGGCCCTCGAGGTTCTGCAGCTGGAACTCGAAGCCTCCGGCGGTGCCGAGGCCCGCGATCGGCGGCAGGTTGAAGGGGATGACGCGGGCCGGCACGTCGTTGGTGCGGGCGATGGTCTGCGCGATCAGCGCATTGACGCCGAGTTCGGGCGTGGTGCGCTCGGCGAAGGGCTTCAGCGTCGCGATGATGATGGCGGCGTTGGACTGCGCGAGGCCGCCGAGCAGCGAATAGCCGCTGATCACCATCACGTCCTGGACGCCGGGGATGCCGCGGATGGTGGCACCCACCTGCTCGGCGATCTCGCGCGTGCGGTTGAGCGAGGCGCCGTCGGGCAGCGCCACCTCCCCGAAGAAGGCGCCCTGGTCCTCCTGCGGCAGGAAGCCGGTGGGCGTGCGGGAGCCGACGCCGACGATGCCGGCCATGAACACGGCAAGCAGCAGGATCGAGACGAAGGCCTTGCGCACCAGCCGCGCGACCACCGCCGCGTAGCCGTCCCGCACCCGGTCTATGCCGCGCGAGATGCGGCCCATGATGCCCCTGCGCGGCCCGTGATGGGCCGAGAGCAGCACGGCGCAGAGCGCGGGCGAGAGCGTCAGCGCATTGACCGCGGAGAAGAACATCCCCACCGAGACGACGACGGCGAACTGGCGGAACAGCTCGCCCGAGATGCCGGGGATGAAGGCGAGCGGCACGAAGACCGAGAGCAGCACGAGCGTGATGGCGATGATCGGCGCCGTGATGCCCTCCATCGCCGCCTTGGTGGCCTCGGCGACCGAGAGCGAATGGTCCTCCTCCATCTTCGCCTCGACCGCCTCGACCACAACGATGGCGTCGTCCACAACGATGCCGATGGCGAGCACCATGGCCAGCAGCGAGACGGTGTTGGCCGAATAGCCCATCGCGTTCATCACCACGAAGGTCGCGATCAGGCTGACCGGCACGGCGATGAGCGGGATCAGCGTGGCGCGGACCGAGCCGAGGAACAGGAAGACCACCAGCACGACGAGGACGAAGGCCTCGATCAGCGTGTGGATCACCACCTCGATCGTCAGCTTGACGAAGGTGGTGGTGTCGTAGGTGACGCCGTATTCCATCCCCGGCGGGAAGCGGGAGGCGAGGTCGCGCATGGTGCGCGCCACCGCATCCGCCGTGCCGACCGCATTGGCGCCGGGCGCGAGGTAGATCTGGATGCCCACCGCCGGCTGGCCGTTCAACGTCATCGCCTGGTCCTGGTTCCAGGCGCCGAGCTCGATCCGCGCGACGTCGCGCACGCGCAGCACCGACCCGTCGGCATTGGCGCGCACCAGGATCGCGCCGAACTCCTCCACGCTCTGGAGCCGGCCGGTGGTGCGGATGTTGAGCTGGTAGGAGGTGTCGTCGCTCGCCGGCTGCGCGCCGATGCGCCCCAATGGCGCGACCTGGTTCTGCGCGCGGATCGCGCCCACGATGTCCGCCGGCGTGAGGCCCAGCGCGGTGAGGCGGTCCGTCTCGAACCAGATGCGCATGGCGTAGTCGCGCGTGCCGAACATCGCCACATCGCCAACGCCCGGCACGCGCTTGAGCACGTCGAGGATGTTGATCGTCGCGTAGTTCGACAGGAACAGCGTGTCCAGCGCTCCGGCCGGCGAGCGCAGCGTGATCACCTGCAGCATGGCCGAGGAGCGCTTGCGCACCGTCAGGCCCTGGCGCTGCACCTCCTCGGGCAGTTGCGCCAGCGCCAGCTGCACGCGGTTGTTCACGTTGGTGGTGTTCTGGTCCGGGTCCGTGCCCACGCGGAAGGAGACGGTGAGGTTGTAGGACCCGTCATTGCCCGAGGTGGACCGCATGTAGATCATGTTGTCCACGCCGTTGACCTGGCTCTCGATCGGCTGGGCGATGGTCGCTTCCACCACCTCGGCCGAGGCGCCGGGGAAATAGGCCGTGACCGAGACCTGCGGCGGCACGATGTCGGGGAACTGCGCCACCGGGATCTGCCGCAGGGAGACCAGCCCCGCGATGGTCATGACGATGGCGATGACGACCGCAAGGCGCGGCCGGTCCACGAAGACCTTGCTGATCATGGGCTCAGCCGCCGCGCGCGGGGTTCGCCGGCGCGGCGCCGGGCGGCGGCGCCTCGCGCGGGCGCGGTGTCACGGGCTGGCCGGGGCGGGCGCGCTGGGATCCCTCGACGATGATCAGCTGCCCGGGTTCGAGCCCCTCGCTCACCACATTCTGCCCCGCCGGCCCCTGGGCGAGCCGCACGCGCCTGATCTCGACGCGGTTCCCCTCCCCCACCACCAGGACGAAGGGTCCCTGCTGGTCGATCTGCACCGCCGCCTGCGGGATGACGATGGCCTGCTGCGGCCGGGCCTCGCGCAGCACCACCGTGACCGCCTGGCCGTCGGTCAGCAGCCGCTGCGGGTTCGGCACCGAGGCGACGACGGTGACCGAATCGGTCGAGCGGTTCGCCGCCACGTCCACGAATTCGAGCCGCCCGGCGGTCTCCAGCAGCGAGCCGTCCGGCAGGCGCACCAGCACTTCGGTGGTGGCGGCCGCGGATGGTCCGCCCTCGGCCGCGGCGCGGCGCACGCGCAGCAGCTCGCGCTGCGTGACCGGGAAGCTGACGCGGATCGGGTCGTCGCGCACCACGGTCACGAGCACGCCGGAATCCGGCCCCACCACATTGCCCGGGCTGAGCGGCGAGCGCCCGGCGCGGCCGTCGAAGACCGCCCGGATCTCGGTGTAGCCGTACTGGATGCGCGCCTGCTCGAGCTGCGCGCGGGCGGCGGCGAGCGCGCCCTGCGCCTCGCCCTCGGCGGCGATGCGCGCGTCGAGTTCGGCCTGCGGGATGTTGTTTGTGCGCACCAGCTCCCGCCCGCGCTCGACCTGCAGGGAGGCGTTGCGCAGCTCGGCCTCGGCGCGCTGGACATTGGCCTGCCGCAGCGCGACCTCGGCGGCGAAGGGGGGCTGCTCGATGGTGAAGAGCAGATCCCCGGCCTTCACCCGGTCGCCCTCGTTGAAATGGCGGGCGTAGAGGAAGCCGGTGACGCGGGCGCGGACCTCGAGCTTGTCGATCGCCTCGGCCCGGCCGATGAACTCGGCGGTGGGCGCGATGGGCTGGCGCTCGACGCGGGCGACGATGACCGCGGGCGGCGCCCCGGCCGGCTGCTGCGCCGGCGCCTGGTCCTTGCAGGAGGCCAGCACGCCGAGCGCCGCCGCCAGCACCAGCGGCGCCCCGCGCCGCCTCCTCACGCCGCGCATCATGCGATCACCACCCCCACAAGGCGGGGAAGGGTTGCATGGCGGCAGGGGGCGCCACAATGCCCGAGCGGGGCGGCGGGTTTGGGCGCCGCGCGGGCCCGTGCTAGGGCGCGGGCCGTGACACTCCGCCGCCGCATGCGCCCATGGCGAAGCGCCTGATCCGCCACCCCGTCGTGCAGGGCGCGCTGGCGCGCCTGATCGCGCTCTATCTCAGCCTGGTCTGGGCCACGACGCGCTGGACCCTGGTGGGGGAGGAGCATGCGCGCGCCCATGCCGACCGGCCGATGATCCTCGCCTTCTGGCACGAGCGGCTGCCGCTCGCGGCGCTGGGCTGGCGGCTGCTGGCGCGGCGGGTGCCGCAGCGGGCGGGGCGGCGGGCGCAGGTGCTGATATCGCGCCACCGCGACGGGCGGCTGATCGCAACCGCCGTCCGGCCCTTCGGGATCGAGGTGGTCCATGCCTCTACATCGAAGGGCGGTGCCGCGGGGTTGCGGGGGCTCCTGCGGATCCTGGCCGGCGGCGGGGTCGCGGTGATCACGCCGGACGGGCCGCGCGGGCCGGCGCGCGTCGCCGCGCCGGGTGTCGCGCAGCTCGCCGCCCTGTCCGGGGTGCCGGTGCTGCCCTGCGGCATTGCCTCGTCGCGGATGCGGCTGGCCGGCTCGTGGGACCGGATGCGCTTCCCGCTGCCCTTCGCGCGAGGCGTGGCGGTGATGGGCGCGCCCGTGCCGGTGCCGCGGGACGGGGCCGAGGCGGCGCTGCCGGCCATCGCCGCCGCGCTGACCGAGGCCTGCGAGCGCGCCGACGCGCTGGTTCGCGCATGAGCCTGCTCGCCGCCGTCTGGCGCCTCGCGGCATCGGCCGCCGCGCCGGCCCTGCCGGCCTATCTCCGCCGCCGCGCCCGGCGCGGCAAGGAGGTGCCGGGGCGCATCGCCGAACGCTTCGGGGAGGGCGCGGCGCGGCCCGGCGGCACGCTGCTCTGGCTGCATGCGGCGAGCGTGGGGGAGATGCTCTCCCTCCTGCCGCTGCTCGAGGCGCTGGGCCGCGCCGCGCCGGGGCTGCACTTCCTGATGACGACCGGCACGCGGACCTCGGCCGAGCTGCTGGAGCGCCGGCTGCCGGAGGCGCTGGCGCCGCGCGTGGCGCATCGCTTCGTGCCGCTCGACGTGCCGGCCTGGGTGGCGCGCTTCCTCGATGGCTGGCGGCCCGATGCGGCGGTCTTCGCGGAATCGGAGCTGTGGCCCAACCTGATCGCCGCGACGGCGGCGCGCGGCGTGCCGCTGGCGCTGGTGAATGCGCGCATGTCCGACCGCTCCCTGCGCTGGTGGCGCCGCGCGCCCGGCCTTGCGCGGGAGGTGCTCGCGCCCTTCGCGCTGGTGCTGGCGCAGACCGAGGCCGACGCGGCGCGCTTCCGCGCCCTCGGCGCCCCGGCGCGGTGCCTCGGCAACCTGAAATACGCCGCGCCGCCGCTGCCGGCCGATGCGGCGGAAATGGAGCGGCTGCGGGGCGTGTTCGGCGGCCGGCCGGCCTGGGTCGCGGCGAGCACGCATCCGGGCGAGGAGGCGGTCGTGCTCGCGGCGCATCGCCGCCTTGCCGCCGCCCATCCCGGGCTGCTGAGCGTGATCGTGCCCCGCCACCCCGAGCGCGGGCCGGAGGTCGCCGCGCTGGCGCAGGGCCTCGGCGTGGCGCGGCGCGCGGCGGGCGAGGATCCGGGGCCGGACACGGCGGTCCTGGTGGCCGACACGCTGGGGGAGCTCGGGCTGTTCTATCGCCTGGCGGCCTGCGCCTTCGTCGGCGGGTCGCTCGTCGCGCATGGCGGCCAGAATCCGCTGGAGCCCGCGCGGCTGCGCTGCCCGGTGCTGCTCGGCCCGCATGTGTGGAACTTCGCCGAGATCGTGGAGCGCATGGCGGCGGCGGGCGGGCTCACCCGGATCGTGCCCGGAACGGACCCGGCCGCCGCGCTGGCCGAGGCGGTTTCGGCCATGCTATCGACTCCCGAGCGGGGGCGGGCTCAGGCCGAGGCCGCCTTCGCGGTGGCGGCCGAGGAGGCCGGCCTGCCGGAGCGGATCGCCGCGGCGCTGCTGCCGCTGCTTCCGCCGACCGATGCGACGGCCCTGCCGGAGGGCCGGAACCTGGCGGGGCCGGCGCTGGCCGGCCCGCCGGCAACGAGGATTGTTGACGAAGGGAATTGATGCGCGCTCCCGAGTTCTGGAGCGGCGGCAGCGGGGGCATCGCGCCCATCCTGCTCTCGCCCGTCTCCGCCATCTACGCGGCCGCGACGGCGCGGCGCATGGCGCGCCCGGGCTGGCAGGCGCCCGTCCCGGTCATCTGCTGCGGCAATGCGACCGCGGGCGGGGCGGGCAAGACGACGGTCGCGCTCGATATCGGCCGGCGGCTCGGCAACCGGGGCATCGGGGCGCATTTCCTGCTGCGCGGCTATGGCGGGAAACTCAAGGGCCCGGTGCGGGTGGACACCGCGAGGCACGACAGCACCGCGGTCGGCGACGAGGCGCTGCTGCTCGCCGCAGAGCGGCCGACCTGGGTCGCCGCGGACCGCGCCGCCGGCGCGCGGGAGGCGATCGCCGCCGGGGCCCAGGCCATCGTCATGGATGACGGGCTGCAGAACCCGACCCTGGCGAAGGACCTCTCGCTGCTGGTGATCGACGGGTCCTACGGCTTCGGCAACGGGCGCATCATCCCGGCGGGCCCGCTGCGCGAGCCGGTCGCCAACGCCGCCGCGCGTTGCCGCGCCGCCGTGCTGATCGGCGAGGACGAGACCGGCGCGCTCGCGCAACTGCCGCCGGAGCTGCCGGTGCTGCGGGCGAGCCTCAAGCCGGGGCCCGAGGCGGAGCTGCTGGCCGGCCAGCCGGTCTTCGCCTTCTGCGGCATCGCCAATCCGCGCAAGTTCTTCACCACGCTGCAGGAAGCGGGCGCCTTCCTCGCCGGGCGGCAGGCCTATGCCGACCACTACCCCTATGACGAGGGCGACCTGCGCGACCTGCTGGCCGAGGCCGAGAGCCTGCGCGCCACGCCGGTGACCACGCGCAAGGATTTCGTCCGCATCCCCCCCGCCTTCCGCAACCGCGTGACGGTGGTGACCATCCGCCTCGAATGGGAGGAGCCGGTGGCGATCGAGACGCTGCTCGAGCCGCTGGCCCTGCGGGTGCCCGTCCCCGCGTGACCGATCCGGAGCTGCGCGCCGCCATCGCGGCCTTTCCCTGGTTCCACACGATCGAGCTGCGCCCGGGCATCGCCACGCCGGGGGCGAAATCGGCGGCGGTGATCGCGGCCGAGGCCGAGGCGCTGCTGGGCCCGCTCGACCTTTCCGGGCGCAGTGTGCTCGACATCGGGGCGTGGAACGGCGCCTTCTCCTTCGAGGCGAAGCGCCGCGGCGCGGCGCGCGTGGTGGCGAGCGATTCCTACACCTGGCGGCATCCCGACTACCGCGGGCGGGAGACGATCGAGCTGGCGCGGCGCGAACTGGGCCTTGCGATCGAGCTGCTGGACGAGGACGTGATGCGCCTGAACCGCAAGGAGCACGGCGCCCATGACGTGATCCTGCTGCTCGGCGTCTTCTACCACCTGATCAACCCGATCGCGCCGCTGATGCGCATCCGCGCCATGGCGAGCGAGGTGCTGGTGATCGAGACGCATCTCGATGCGGCCGAGCTCGACCGCCCGGCGATGATCTTCTACCCCGGCGCGACGCTCGCCAACGACCCGACCAACTGGTGGGGGCCGAACCCTCTCCTGCTGCACGAGCTGCTGCGCGAGATCGGCTTCGCGCGGGTGCTCTACCGCGACCATCCGCTCTATGGCCGCAGGCGCGGGATGGTGCATGCGTTCAGGACGGAGGCGCCGGCCATCGCGCGCCCCGGCGGGCACCAGGGGTGGTACGACCTCGCGCGGCCGGAGGAGCGGGCGCGTCTCGCCGCGGCGGCGAAGGGGACGTAACCTCGCGCGCGGAACAGAGGACGGGGGGAGCGTGGATGCTGCCGCTTGAAGGGGTGCGCGTGATCGAGGTCGGCCAGGCGCTGGCCGGGCCGCTCGCGGGCGCGATCATGGCCGACATGGGTGCCGATGTGATCAAGGTCGAGAAGCCCGATGGCGGCGACGACGCGCGCGGCTGGGGGCCGCCCTTCGGCCCCGACGGCGTGACCTCGCTCTATTTCCATGGGCAGAACCGCAACAAGCGCAGCGTGACGCTCGACCTCAAGGATGCGCGCGACATCGAGGCGCTGCACCGGCTCTGCGAGAGCGCCGACATCCTGATCCAGAACCTCCGCCCCGGCGTGGTGGAGGAGATCGGCATCGGGCCCGCGGCGATGACGGCGCGGCATCCGCGCCTCGTCTATTGTTCGATCTGGGCCTTCGGCGACCGCGGCCCGATGAGGATGAAGCCCGGCTTCGACCCGCTGCTGCAGGCCTTTGGCGGCATGATGAGCGTGACGGGCCGGCCGGAGGATCCGCCGACCTTCTGCGGCGCCTCCATCAACGACAAGGCGACGGGGATGTTCACCGTGATCGGGGCGCTGGGCCTGCTGCGGCGGCGCGAGATCACGGGCCGCGGCGGGGTGGTGGACACGTCCCTGTTCGAGACCGCGGTGCACTGGGTCGAAGGCCAGGTGAACAACCATGTCGCGACCGGCGAGGTGCCGAAGCGGCACGGCACGGGCGGGGCTGTGATCGTGCCCTACCAGGTGTTCGAGACGGCCGACCGTCCGCTCTGCCTCGCCGCCGGCAACGATCGGCTCTGGGCGCGCTGCGCGCAGGTGCTGGGGCATCCGGAATGGGCCTCCGACGAGCGCTTCGCGAAGGGGGCGCAGCGCGTGCGCAACAAGGCGGTGCTGCTGCCGCTGATCGCCGCGGTGCTGCGGACGCGGCCGCGCGATGCCTGGATCGCGGCGCTGGAGGAGGCGGGCGTGCCCTGCGCGCCGGTGAACGACATCGGCGAGGTGGTGGCGAGCGAGCAGTTCGCCGCCGTCGGCATCCTGCAGCAACTGCCGGGCGGACCGAAGGTGGTGGGGCTGCCGATCAGCTTCGACGGGGTGCGGCCGCGCTCCGCCCGCGGGGCGCCGCGACTGGGCGAACACAACAAGGAGGTGCTGGGCCGATGACCGACCTGAAATACTGCCGCGTCGAGGACGAGGGCCGGCTGCGCATCGTCACGCTGAACCGGCCGGAGGTGATGAACGCCCTGCACAGCGAGGCGCATTTCGAGCTCGAGAAGGTGTGGGACGATTTCGCGGCGAATCCCGAGCTGTGGGTGGCGATCGTCACCGGGGCGGGGGACCGCGCCTTCTCGGCGGGCAACGACCTCAAGGTGCAGGCCGCGGGCAAGCGGGGGCCGACGCCGCCCTCGGGCTTCGCGGGGCTGACTTCGCGCTTCGACCTCGACAAGCCGCTGATCGCGGCGGTCAACGGCGTCGCGATGGGCGGCGGCTTCGAGATCGCGCTCGCCTGCGACCTGATCATCGCGGCGGAGAACGCCGTCTTCGCGCTGCCCGAGCCTCGCGTCGGCCTCGTCGCGGGGGCGGGCGGGGTGCACCGGCTGCCGCGCATGATCGGGCAGAAGCAGGCGCTTGGCATGATCCTGACCGGCCGGCGCGTGAGCGCGGCGGAGGGCAAGGCGCTCGGCTTCGTCAACGAGGTGGTGCCGGAAGGGCAGGCGCTGGAGGGGGCGAAGCGCTGGGCGGCGATGATCCTGGAATGCTCGCCGCTCGCGGTGCGGGCGTCGAAGCAATGCGTCTATGCCGGGCTCGACGAGCCGACGCTGCAGAAGGCGATCGGCACCATGTATCCGGCGCAGCAGCGCAACCGCGACAGCCAGGATTTCATCGAAGGCCCCAGGGCCTTCGCGGAGAAGCGCAAGCCGAACTGGCAGAATCGCTAGGGATGCGGTAGCAGCATCGGATGTCAGGGCGGTCCGCGGACCCCCTGCACCATCCGGCGGCGGAAGCGGCCGGTCCAGGCGGTCGGGCGCAGCATCGCTGCGCCGCCGCAGCGCACCGAGGTTCGATGTCCGAGATCGACCGTGTCTTCGCCAGGCTTGGCGCGAAGAAGCCCACACCCGAGGAACGGCGCGAGACGGTGAACGTGCCGCGCCGCGGCACGGCTGGCAGCCGCGTTGTCGAGGTGGTGCATGTCCGCTCGGGCGCCGAGCGCGCCGATGCGGGGCGGTCCGGCGGCCGAGTGCGCGCCGCGACCTGGTCCGAAGGTTTCCCCGCCCGCGCGGCGGCCGCGCCCCCGGAGCCGCCCGCGCCGCCCGCCGCGCCCGCGCCGACGGCGCATGTCATGCCGGGATGGCAGCCCGCCCCTGCCAAGGCCGTGCACCCGGCGACGAAGACACGGCCGCGCGGCAACGGCCCGCGCCAGGCGCGCGACGCGGCGCGCCGCGTCGCCGACCCCTTCGACACCGCCGATGACGGCGCGAACTGCCTGCGCTGCGGCTATGCCGTCGAGCCGGAGCGCGAGGCGCGCGGCCTTCTCACCTGCGCCGCCTGCGAAGCGCGCGGCGGCAAGGGCTGAGCGGCGACGCGCCTCATGCCAGCGTGGGACAGGTACGGCGTTTCGCCCGCCGGTATGGCGCGCGGGGCTGCTGGGGCGGCCGCGCGCGGAACCAGGCCCTGACGTCCTGCGGACGAAGGATCAACCTCTGCCGCAGGACATCAGATCCCCGCCGGCGCGCGGATCGGCGAGCCGTCGTGGAAGCGCGAGAGGCGGAAGGGTTCGGGGTCCACGATCGGCGGGCTGCCGGTGGCGAGATCCGCCGCGAGCCGCCCCGCCGCCGGCCCGATGCCGAAGCCGTGCCCGCTGAAGCCCGCCGCGACCACGAGGCCCGGCAGCGCATCGAGCCGCGCGATCACCGGCACCGCGTCCGGCGTCGAGTCGATCCAGCCCGCCCAGATCCGCGCCGCCGTGATGCCCGCGAGTTCGGGATAGGCGGCGACGATCTCGCGCAGCGCGGGCTCGACGATGCTGGTCTTGGGTTTGGGGTCGAGCACGCGCATCCGTTCGAAGACGGTCGGGCGGTCGAAGGACCAGCGGCCGTGCCACGCATCGGGCCCTTCGAAGAAGGAGCGGCCGAGGCGGAGTTCGACGATGTTCCAGTTCTTCCTCAGGCTCGGCAGGAACTGGCGGGCGTAGCGGATGCCCGCCGGCGTGAGTTCGAGGCGGCCGCGGGCGCGCGCGGCGACGAGGTATCCGCCGTCGAGCAGCGGCGTGAGGATGAAGTCCGGCGTGCGCAGCGGCCCCGGTGAGACCTGCTTCGCGGGCGTGGTCGCGAAGACCGTCGAGTGCACCGAGGATTGCGGCATGTCGATGCCGTGGCGGCGCAGGAACATCGAGGCCCAGGCCCCGGCGGCGAGGATCACCGCCTGGGTGCGGATGCGCCCCTTCTCGGTGATGACGCCGCTCACGCGCCCGCCCGTGGTGTCGAGGCCGCGCACAGCGCAGCCCTGGTGCAGCGTCGCGCCGTGCGCGCGCGCCGCCTTCGCCAGCGCGGGCGCGGCCATGGCGGGCTCGGCGCGGCCGTCGCGCGGGGAGTGGATGCCGCCGATCCAGTCCTGCTCGTTGCCCGGGGTGCGGCGCTTCGCCTCCGCCGCGTCGATCACGCGCATCGGCACCTGGTAGGGCGCCGCCATGTCGAGCCAGGCCTGCCAGGAAGCGAGTTCCTTCGCGTCCTTGGTGACATAGGTCAGGCCGCTGCGGCGGAAGCCCATGTCGGCGCCGATCTCCTCCGGCAGCCGCCCCCAGAGTTCGAGGCTTGCCTGCATCAGCGGGATCTCGCGCTCGTCGCGGTTGAACAGGCGGCACCAGCCCCAGTTGCGACTCGACTGCTCGCCGGCGACGACGCCCTTCTCGAGCAGCGCGACGGAATGCCCGGCCTTCGCCAGATGATAGGCGGCGGAGACGCCGATGATGCCCGCGCCGACCACCACGACATCGGCGGAATCGGGCAGGCCGGGGTCGCTCTCGACGGGGTCGAGCAGGCGCGTGCCCGCCATCACCGGCCCCGGAACACCGGCTTGCGCTTCTCGGCGAAGGCGCGCCAGGCCTCCTGCGTGTCCTCGGTGCGGGAAAGGGCGGCGGTCTGGCCCTGCTCGAAGACATAGCCCTCGTGCAGCGGCAAGTATTCCGTCACCTGGAAGCTGCGCTTGGCGGCCTGCACCGCGAGCGGCACCTTGCCCGCGATCTCGCGGCCGATGCGCTGCGCCTCGGCCAGCAGGGCGTCGCGCGGCAGGCACAGGGAGGCGACGTTCATGCGCAGCAGCTCCGGCCCCGGGATGCGGCGCGCGGTGTAGATCATCAGCCGCGCGTCGGATTCGCCGAAATGGCGCCGCACATGGCGCACGCCGCCGGCGAGGCCGACATCCACCTCGGTCATGGAGAGGAACGCGTCCTCGGCCACCAGGATGATGTCGGCCGAGAGGGCGAGCACGGCGCCCGCGCCGATCGCCGCGCCGTTCACCGCCGCGATCACCGGCTTGCCGCAGTCCATGATCGCCTCGAACACCGCGCGGGTGAGGCGGTTGTGCCGCGGATAGGCGCCCGGCTCGCCCGCGATGCCGGGGCGTTCCTTGAGGTCGGCCCCGGCGCTGAAGGCGCGGCCCGCGCCGGTCAGGACGATCGCGCGGACATCCTCGCGGTCGTGCAGCGCGTCGAAGGCGGCGATGACCTCCTCCTTCATCGCGCGGTCGATGGCGTTGACCGGCGGGCGGTCGAGGGTGAGTGTCGCGACCATCTCCGCCACCTCGAGGCGGAGCGTTGCGGGCGGCGGGCTCATCGCGGCAGGCGGCTACTTCACGGCCGAGAAGGCGGTGGGCTGCAGGATCATGTTGGCGACCTGCGCGACGATGGGCCCGTCCTTCTCGGTCTCGGCGCGGGCGGCGATCCATTCGGGGTCGGCCAGGAAGGCGGCCCATTTCCTCTCGCGCTCGGCGAGCGATTCCCAGGCGAGCAGGTAGTGCAGGTCCTGGTTGTTCTCGCCGATCACGGTGGTCCAGAAGCCGGCCTGGCGGATGCCGTGCCTCTCCCAGATCCGCAGCGTCGTCGTCTCGAACCGCCGCAGCAGCGCGGGCAGCCTGCCGGGCACGCAGCGGTAGTGGCGCAGTTCGTGGATCATGGGCGAATCCCCCTGGTTCTCGCTTCGGGTGCGTCGGCGGCCAGCATGGCGCGCGGTCATCCCGCGCGCCAGGGGGCGGCGGTCAGAGCGAGAGGCCGCGCGCCTGCAGCGCCTTGAGGAAGTTCGGCTCCGGATTGGGCAGCGGCGGCAGATCCCACGACCCGGTGCCGATCGGGCGGATGTCCCGGTCCACCGGCACTTCCACGAGGTAGGGGCGGTTCGCCCTGATCGCCGTCTGGATGGCGTCCTCGACCTCGCCGGGATGCGTCACGCGGTGGGACGGCACGCCATAGGACTTCGCCATCATCGCGAAATCGGGGCTGTAGAGTTCGCCGCTGCGCTGGATCTCGAAGGCGGTGGCGAGTTCCCGCCCGCCGAACATGCCGTGCTGGATGTCGCGGATCGAGCAGAAGCCGTTGTTGTTCCACACCACCCAGACCACGGGGATGTCGTATTCCACCGCGGTGGCGAGCGCATGCGGCGTCATCAGGAAGGAGCCGTCGCCCACCACCGCGACGCAGGGGCGATCGGGTGCGGCGAGTTTCGCGCCGAGGATGCCCGAGGTCGCGAAGCCCATCGCCGCGAATCCCCAGGAATGGATGAGCTGGCGCGGGCGCATCACGTCCATGAGCTGGATGATCCAGTTGTGGTGCACGCCGACATCGGAGGCGACCACCGCATCCTCCGGTATGGCGCGCGAGAGGGCGCGCATCAGCCGCTCGGGGCGCAGCGGCATCTGGTCGGACTCCGCGAGGCCGGCCTGGTATTCGCGCCAGACCTGCCGGCCCTTCTCGAGCCGCGCGAGCCAGGGCGCGATGCTGCGCGCAGGCGAGAGCCGCGGGCGCGCGGCCTCGGCCAGGAAGCGCAGGCTCGCCCCCGCATCGCCGAGGATGCCGAACTCGGCCGGGTAGTTGCGGCCGATCTCGGCGGGGTCGAGGTCGATCTGGATCAGCCGCGTGGGCGGGATGGAGAGCGTGTAGCCGTCGAGCCAGGCGGAGGTCGCGCGGTCGTCGAAGGAGAAGCCGATGGCGAGGATGACATCGGCGTTGCGCGTCGCGTCGTTCGCCGCATAGGCGCCGTTGCGGCCGATGGCGCCGAAGGCGAGGGGATGGCGGTCGGGGATGGCCCCCTTGCCGTTGGGGCTGGTGACCACGGGAATGCCGGTCAGTTCCGCGAAGGCGACGAGCGCCTCCGAGGCCTGGCCGAGCAGCACGCCCTGCCCCGCGATGATCACGGGCTGCCGCGCGGCGAGCAGCACCTCGAGCGCGGCCGAGAGCATGGCGGGATCGCCCGGCGTGGCATTGGCGATGCGGCTTTCCGCGCCGCCATGGGCGCGCACCGCCGTCTCCTCGACGAAGACGTTGAGCGGCACGTCGAGATTGACCGGGCCGGGCCTGCCCGCGGTCAGCATGTCCCAGGCCTGCGTGACGGCGAGCGGCACCATCTCCGCGCGCGTCGGCTGGAAGGAACGCTTCACATAGGGCCGCACCACGGAGGGGAAGTCGCCCTGGAAGTGCCGCCCCGTCTCCTGGAACGGCCCGCGGTTGAACTGGCTTGTCGGGACATTGCCGGTGATGGCCAGGAAGGCCGAGGAATCCATCATCGCCGCGGCCAGCGCGACGACGAGGTTGGCCGAGCCCGGCCCGCAGGAGGTGAAGGTCGCCACCGGCTCCCCGCGCACCTTGAAATAGGCGTCGGCCATGTGGCCGGCGGTCTGCTCGTGATGCGTGGAGACGGTGCGGATGCGGTTCTGCGCCTTGAAGGCCGCATCCATGAAGCCCGTGATCCCGTGGCCGCACAGGCCGAAGAGGTAGGGCACCTTCTTCTTCACGAGATGCTCGACGATGATGTCCGCGCCGTTCATCAGCGCGGCCTTGGCGGTGCCGTCCATGGCCGTTTCCCCGTTCGTGTCGTGCGTCAGGCGGCGGCCGCGGACGGGCTGCCGATCATGCGGGAGATGCGTGCCGCGGCGGATTTCACGCGCGGCAGGAGTGCCTCGGCATGCGCGGCGTCGAGTCGCGCGGCGGGCGCGGAGATGGCCAGCGCCGCCGTCGGGCGGCCGGTGCTGTCGGTGATCGGCGCGGCGAGGCAGCGCAGGCCGATCTCGATCTCCTCCTCGTCACGCGCGAAGCCGTCCAGGCGGACGCGGTGCAGCGCCTCCCGCAGGGCGCGCGCATCGGTGATGGTGTTGGCGGTGTAGCGGGCGAGGCCTCGCTCGCGCACGATGGCGTCCACCTCCGCATCCGGGAGGTAGGCGAGCAGCACCTTGCCGAGCGCGCTGGCATGGGCCGGGCTGCGCTTGCCCACCGCCGAATGCATCCGCACGGCGTGCGTGCCCTCGACGATCTGCACGGTGACGACCACGCCGTCGTGCAGGATGCCGACATGCACCGTCTCCCCGGTGCTGTGCGCGAGATCCTGCAGCGGCGGCAGCGCCTGCCAGCGGAGCTGCTCGTGGCGCATGGCCGAGGAGCCGAGCGCGTGCAGCCGCAGCCCGAGCGCGTAGCGCCCCGTCGCCGGATCCTTCGCGAGGTAGCCGAACTGCTCGAGCGTGTGCAGCACGCGGAACACGGTCGCCTTGCTCTGGCCGAGATGCGCGGCGAGGTCCGACAGCGACCACGCCTCGCGCTCGGCGAAGCAGTCCAGGACCTCGAGGCCGCGATGCAGGGAGGCGAGCAGATAGGGGTCCCTGCCCCCGCGCGGCGCCGAATCCTCCTCCATGCCCTTCCCTTCCTTCGCCCCGGCGATCCGTCATGCGAAACTTGGTGCCTCATCTATACGCTTGACGTCGCCATGCGAAAAGGGTTTCGCTGCACGCAACGCAGAAGGGCCACGAGGCCCGATCCTGGGAGGAAGCGAAGGTGAAACGGATTCTCGCCGCCGCGGCGGCGTTGCTGCTGGCCTGCGGCCTGCCCGCCCGCGCGCAGGACTTCCCCAGCCGCAGCGTCACCATGATCGTGGTCTTCGCGCCGGGCGGCGCGACCGACGTGCTCGCGCGCATCGTCGCCGAGCACATGACGCGCACCCTCGGGCGCTCGGTGCTGGTCGAGAACGTCTCCGGCGCGGGCGGAACCATCGGCGGGGCGCGCGGCGCGCAGGCCGCGCCGGACGGCCACACGCTGACCGTCGGCAGCCTCGGCAGCCATTCCGCCGCGCCCTCGATCTACCGCAACATCGCCTACGACCCGCGCGAACTGCAGCCGATCGGGCTGATCGCCGGCACGCCGCTCTTCTTCGTGGTGCGGCGCGACCATCCGGCGCAGACCATGCAGGAATTCCTCGCCATGGCGCGCGCCAATCCGGGGCGGATCACCAACGGCCATGCCGGCATCGGCTCGACCAACCACCTCGCCTGCGCGCTGTTCCAGCACCTGACGGGCGTGCAGTTCAACAACATCCCCTATCGCGGCGAGGGGCCGGCGGTGAACGACGTGGTGGCGCAGCAGGTGGACAGCGCCTGCGTGCTCGCGCCCGCCGCCGTGCCGCAGGTCACCGCGGGCACCATGCGCGGGCTGCTGACCGCCGCTGCGGCCCGCAACCCGAATGCGCCCGGCGTGCCTTCGGCCGTCGAGGCCGGGGTGCCCGACTACATCTTCCAGGGCTGGAACGCGGTCTTCGCGCCGCGCGGGACGCCGGCGCCGGTGGTCGCGCGGCTCGACCAGGCGCTGCGCGCCGCGATCAACGACCCCGCCATCCGCCAGCGCATCGAGGGTCTCGGCTCCATCCCCGCCGCGCCCGAGGCGCAGGGGCCCGAGGCGCTGGCCCGCCTCGTGCGCAGCGAGGTGGACCGCTGGGCGACCGTCATCCGCGCCGCGGGCATCGAGCCGCAGTAGCGCGCCGCCTTGCCGCCCCCGGCGCGCGCCGGCATCCTCGCCGGCCATCGCACGGGGGCGGGCCTTCCATGACCAGCGACATCATCGCCGAGATCGCGCCGCACGGCGTGCTGCGCGCCGGCATCAACCTGTCGAACTTCCTGCTCGTCACCGGGCGCGACGAGCATGGCAGCCCCGTGGGCGTGGCGCCCGACATGGCGCGTGCGGTGGCCGAAAGGCTCGGCGTGCCGCTGCGCCTCGTGCCCTATGCGCGGCCGGGCATCCTGGCCGATGCCTGCGGCACGGATGCCTGGGACATCGGGCTGATCGGCGCCGAGCCGCAGCGAGCCGAGACCATCGCCTTCACCGCCGCCTATGCGGAGATCGAGGCCACCTTCCTGGTGCCCGCGGGCTCGCCCATCACCGCGCTCGATCAGGTGGACCGGCCGGGCGTGCGGATCGCGAGCACCGCGCGCGCGGCCTATGACCTTTGGCTCGAACGCAACATCCGCCACGCGGCGCTGGTGCACGCGCAAAGCATAGACGGCGCCTTCGCGCTGTTCCGCGAGCAGGGGCTCGAGGCGCTGGCGGGGCTGCGGCCGCGGCTGATCGCCGACCACGCGGCGCTGCCGGGCTCGCGCATCCTGGAGGGGTCCTTCATGACCGTGCAGCAGGCGATCGGGACGGCGAAGCGCAACACCCGCGCGGCGGCCTTCCTGCGCGACTTCGTGGAGGAGGCCAAGCGCACGGGGCTCGTCGCGCGGCTGATCGGGAAGCACGGCGTGAAGGGGCTTTCGGTCGCGCCGGCGGCATGAGGCCGGCGCGGCCGCGCCCGCCGGCTCAGGGGCCGGGCGGGACGGTGCGCGACATGGGCGGCAGTTGCGCGACGCGCGCGTACCACGCCTCGAGCTTCGGATGGCCGGGGCGCCAGGGCTCGTGCGGATAGCGGAAGTCGAGATAGCCGAGCGCGCAGGCAATCGCGATCTCGCCGATCGTGCCGAGATCCCCGAGGCTGTCGGCATCGGCCTCCAGCGCGTCGAGCGCGCGCGCCACCTTGCCCTGCTGGAGCTTGATGTAGGTGATGCGCCCCTCGTCCTGCGGCAGCGCGACCTCGCGCCGCCGCGGCTGGGTGGCGTCGAGGATGCCGTCGGCCAGCGCGGCCTGGGTCAGCGCCTTCCAGCGCGCCGGGCCGCTCTCGGGGAACAGGCGCGGGCCGGAGCCGATGCTGTCGAGGTATTCGCAGATCACCGGGCTGTCGTAGATGGCCTGGCCCTCGTCGGTGATCAGCGTCGGCACCTTGGAAAGCGGGTTCACCGCGGCGAGCGCCGGGTCCGTCGTCGGCACCGTCCACAGCTCGATGCGGTCCTCGATGCCGCGCTGGATGGCGAGCGCCCAGCACTTCCGCACATACGGGCTGTTGGGCGAATAGGCGAGCTTCATGCCGCGTTCCCTCCGGGTCTGCTGCGCGCAGTCTCCACCGCCCATCGTCATCCGTCCATCCGGCGTCTAGCCTGGGCGGCGGAGGACGCGCCGCATGATCGAGACCACCGAGGACATCCCCACCCGCGCCGGCGCGATGGAGACCTTCATCGTCCGGCCCGAGCGCGGCGCGCCCGCGCCCGCCGTGCTGATGCTGATGGACGCGCCCGGCATCCGCGAGGAGCTGCGCAACATGGCGCGCCGCCTCGCCGCCACGGGCTACTGCGTGCTGCTGCCGAACCTCTACTATCGCGCCGGGCGCGACACGCTGTTCGGCCCCGGCGTGATGATCGAGGGCGACCCCGAACGCGCCCGCATGCGCGCCATCCGCACGAAGATGACCATCCCGCCGGTGATGGAGGATGTCGCGGACATGATCGGCTTCCTCGACCGCGCGGGCATCGCGGCGCAGGGGCCGATCGGCGTGCATGGCTACTGCATGTCGGGGCCCTATGCGCTTGCGGCGGCGGCACGGTATCCGGGCCGCATCGCGGCGGCGGCGTCCTTCTACGGCACCTGGCTGGTCTCCGATGCGGAGGAGAGCCCGCACCTCACCTTCGCCCGCGGCCGCGCCGAACTCTACATCGCCTGCGCCGAGCACGACGACCTCGCGCCGCTGCCGATGGTCGAGGAGCTGCGCCGGCATTTCGAGGCCGCGGGCGCGCCGGGGGAGATCGAGATCCATGCGGGCGTGCATCACGGCTTCGCCTTCCCCTCGCGCTGGTGCTACGACCGCGATGCGGCGGAGCGGCATTGGGAGAGGCTGATCGCGCTCTACCGCCGCAGGCTCTCCGCCGCGTGACGCCGCGCCTGCCGCCCATGCCCTGGGCGATGCTGGCGGCAGGCTGCCTCGCGATGTTCGCGGCCTCCTCCTCCGGCACGACGCGCGCGCCCTTCCTGCTCGACATGGCGCGCGACCTCTCGGTCAGCCTGCCGCTGGTGGCGAACCTGATGGCCGCGACCTCGATCGCCTGGGGCGTGTCCTCGCTCGCGGCCGGTGCGGGCTCGGACCGCTTCGGGCGCAGGCCCTTCCTGGTCGGGGCGCCGCTCGGGCTCGCCGCCTGCCTGGTGCTGCTCTCGCTGGCGGGCAGCTATCCCGGCGCGGCGCTCTGGGCGACCGCGGCGGGCGCCTGCGCGGGCGCCTTCACAGGCGTGATCATGGCCGAGGCCTCGGCGCGCACGGTCAACCAGCAGCGCGGGCGCGCCCTGGGCTGGATCATGGCGGGGCAGTCGCTCGCGCTGCTCGTCGGCGTGCCGCTGGCGGCCTGGATGGGCACCTGGCTGTCCTGGCGCGGCGTGCACCAGGTGGTGGCCGGCGTCGCCGTGCTGGCGGCGCTCGGGCTGTTCGCCACCACGCTGAGGCCGGCGCCCGATGCCGGCGGCGGCGGTCCGCGCGCCAGCCTGCGCGGCGCCATGACGCCGCCGGTGCTGCGCCTGCTCGCGATGGGTGTGGCCGAGCGCATCTGCTACGGGCTGACGGTCGTGTATTTCGCGACCTTCCTGCAGGTGACCTACGGGCTGAGCCCGGCTGGCGTGGCATTGCCGCTCGCGGTCTTCGCCATCGGCAACATCCTCGGCACCGTGCTCGGCGGCCAGGTGGCGGACCGGCTGCCCGACCGCTCGCGCAGCTTCGCCTGGGCGATGCTGGCGGCAGGCGCGGCGGCGATCCTGCTGTTCGGCTGGACGCCGGGGCTCCTCGGGACGGTGGCCTTCGGCTTCCTCTACGCGCTGGTGAGCGCGGTGGCGCGGCCGCCGCTGATGGCGGCGCTCGCCAATGTGCCGGACCATGTGCGGGGAACCGTGCTGGGGCTGAACGTGACCTCGGCGAGCATCGGCTGGCTCGGCGCGGCATCGCTCGGCGGCTGGATCATGGCGGGCGTCGGGTTCTGGGGCTTCGGCCCCTTCGCGGCGGCGATGGCGTTGATGGGCGCGGTGCTGGCGCTCACCGGGCGCCGGTAGCGGCGCCGCTTCGGCCATGCGCGTCGGCGCCGCCTCATTCCTCTTCCGGCCGGCTCGCGCGCAGGCGCTTGGTGGCGCCGCGGCGGGTCTTGGACTCCAGGCGGCGCTTCCGCGAACCCGCCGTCGGTGTCGTCGCCTTGCGCGGCGGCGGCGGCGGCGCGGCGGCCTCGCGGATCAGCGCCAGCAGGCGTTCGAGCGCGTCCTCGCGGTTGCGCTCGCGCGTGCGGTGGCGCTGGGCGGTGATGACCAGCACCCCGTCCTTCGTCATGCGCCGCCCGGCGAGCGCGGCCAGCCGCGCCTTCACCGCATCGGGCAGGCGGGGCGAGGCTATGGCGGCGAAGCGCAGCTGCACCGCGGTCTCGAGCTTGTTGACGTTCTGCCCGCCGGGGCCGGAGGCGCGGAGGAAATCCTCCGTGATCTCGGACTCGTCGAGCAGGATGCGGGGCGTGACGCGGATCATCGCGCGCACCGGCCGCGTGCGAGGCGCCTGCGGAGGATGGTCTGCGCGAAGGGCATGGCCGCACCATCATGGCGCGGGGCGGCCCCGGCTTGCCAGCCTCCCGCCCCGGCCTAGGATGCGCGGGAAGCCGAGTTTCGAGGAAACGGATGGATCCCAACGCGATCGACAAGGCGCCGGACGCGGCCGCCGACTGGCCAGACCAGATCTACGACCTGCTGAAGAAGCATGAGATCCGCCAGGTGGCGCTGGTGCCCGATGCGGGCCATTCCCGCCTGATCCGCCGCTGCCTCGCGGACAACGCGATCGCGGTGACCACGCTGACCACCGAGGAGGAGGGCCTCGCGCTGCTGCAGGGCGCCTGGCTGGGCGGACAGAAGGGCGTGCTGCTGATGCAGTCCTCGGGCGTGGGCAATTGCATCAACATGCTCTCGCTCTCGCACATCCATCGCTGCCCGATGCCGATGCTGGTGACGATGCGCGGCGATTTCGGGGAGTTCAACCCGGCCCAGGTGCCGATGGGCGAGGCGACGCAGGCGGTGCTGGAGGCGATGGGCACCATCGTGCGCCGCGCCGACCGCCCCGAGGACATCGCACCCACCGTGGATGCGACGATCCGCATGGCCTTCAACACCTTCCGCCCGACCGCGACGCTGATCGGCCAGCGCGTGATCGGGGCGAAGACCTTCGGCAAGGACTGAGACGATGCTCGCGGAATCCGGAAAGCTCGACCGTCGCGAGCTGACGCGCGCCCTGCTCGAGGACCGCGGCGAGATGGCGGTGATCGCGGGCCTCGGCGCGCCGGCCTGGGACATCACCGCCGTCGGCGACCACCCGCTCAACCTGCCGCTGTGGGGCGGCATGGGGGCGGCGGCGATGATCGGCCTCGGCCTCGCGCTCGCGCAGCCCGCGCGCAAGGTGCTCGTCATCACCGGCGACGGGGAGATGCTGATGGGCCTCGGCGCGCTCGCGACCATCGCGGTGAAGAAGCCGCGCAACCTCTCGATCGTGGTGCAGGACAACGAGCATTACGGCGAGACCGGCATGCAGGAGACCGCCACGAAATACGGCGTGGACCTGGTGGCGATGGCGCGGGGCGCGGGCTTCCCGCACACCATGCTGGTGACGAAGCCCGAGGAGGTGCCGGCGCTCAAGGCGGCGATCCATGCCGGCAACGGCCCGTTCTTCGCGGTGGCGAAGATCGACGCCGCCAGCAAGAAGCTGGTGCTGCCGCCGCGCGACGGCTCGATCATCCAGAACCGCATGCGGGAAGCCATCCTCGGCCCCGCGGCGCACCACCAGCTCTGAGGGGCGCGCCATGCCGCATGTCGTCTGCCTCCGCCCGCTGCACCCGGACGCCATGGCGCGGCTGCGCGCCGAGCCGGGCTACACCATCACCATGCTCGATCCCGTCACGCCGGAGACGCTGGCCGAGCCGATGAAGACCGCGGATGCCATCATCGTCCGCGCCACGCGCATCGACCGCGACTTCCTCGCCAGGGCGCCGCGGCTGTCCATCTGCTGCCGCCATGGTGTGGGCTACGACGCGGTGGACGTGGAGGCGCTGACCGAGCGCGGCATCCCGCTGACCGTGACGCCGGACGCCAATGCCGTCTCGGTCGCCGAGCACGCGCTGATGCTGATGCTGACGACGGCGCGGCGCACGCTGGACTACGACCGCAACACCAAGGCGCTCGACTGGGGGCCGAAGCCGTCCTTGAAGACCTTCGACCTCGCGGGCCAGACCGTGCTGGTGGTGGGATTCGGGCGGATCGGCGGGCGGGTGGCGCGGCTCTGCGCGGCCTTCGGCATGGACGTGCTGGTGCACGATCCCTACATCCCGCAGAACACCATCAAGGGCGCGGGATTCAAGCCGGTGAAGGTGCTGCACGAGGGCCTGGCGCAGGCCGACATCGTGACCACGCATTGCCCCTCCAACCCCGAGACGCGGGGCATGGTCAACGCCGCCTTCTTCGCCGCCATGAAGCCCGGCGCGGCGTTCATCAACACCGCGCGCGGCACGCTGGTGGACGAGGCGGCGCTGACCAATGCGCTGAAGACCGGACATCTGGGCGCGGCGGGCCTCGACGTGTTCCAGGAGGAGCCGGTCACGACGAGGCTGCCCTTCCTCGACTTCCCCAATGTCGTCGTCTCGCCCCATTCGGCGGCCGCGACCGAGCAATCCACACGCCGCATGGGCCTGTCCTGCGCCGAGAGCATCTTCGCCCATTTCAGGGGCCAGCTCGATCCCGACGTCGTCATCAACAAGGAGGTGCTCCGCGGCAACGCGTGAGCAGCACGCCATGACGAACCCGCTTCTGGTGCTCGCCGACCACGCGGCCTCCTGGCGCGCGCGGGAGATGCCGGCGGACGTGGCGCATCACGCGCGCCGCGTGCTGGTGGACTGGTTCGCGGCCACGCTGCCCGGCTGCTCGCGCCCGCCCGCGACGCTGATCGCCGCCGCGCTGGAGGACGAGACGCGCGGCGGCGGCGGCGCCGTCTGCTACGTGACCGGGCGGCGCGTGCCGCTGCGCCATGCGGCGCTGGTGAACGGCACGGCCTCCCACACGGTCGAGTTCGACGACATCTACCGCTATGCCGTCTATCACCCGGGCTGCCCGACCATTGCCGCCGCGCTTGCCGCCGCGCAGTCGCGCGGGGCGACGATGGAGCAGCTCCTGCGCGCCATCGTCGCGGGCTACGAGGTGTCCTGCCGCATCGGCGTGGCGGTGCAGCCCTCGCACTACGATTTCTGGCACACCACCGGCACGGTCGGCACCTTCGGCGCCGCCGCCGCCGTCGCCGTGCTGCTCGACTGCGACGCCGAGCGCACCGCGCACGCCATCGCCACCGCCGCCACCATGGCGAGCGGACTGCAGCAGGCCTTCCGCGGCGAGGGCATGTCGAAGCCGCTGCATCCGGGCCACGCGGCGGAAGCGGGCGCACTCGCGGCCATGGCGGCGGCGCGGGGGATGACGGGCGCGCTCGACGTGCTGCACGGGCCTGCCGGCTTCGCGGCTGCCACCAGCGAGGACACCGGCAAGTGGGACAAGGCCCTGGCCGGCATCGGCAAGCCTTACGCCGTCACCGACATGACGGTGAAGAACCACGGCTGCTGCGGGCACATCTTCGCCGCGCTCGACGCCGTGCGCGACCTGCAGCTCGAACACGGCTTCAAGGCCGATGACGTCGTCTCGGTCGCGGTCGGCGGCTACAAGGCGACGAAGGATGTCTGCGACCGGCCCGATGCGCGGACCGAGCAGGAATGCCGCTTCTCCACCCAGTTCACGGTGGCGACGATGCTGCTCCACGGCGGCGTGCGCCTCGCGGCCTTCGCGCCCGAGCGCCTGACCGATCCCGCGATCCGCGCGCTGATGGGCAAGGTCACGGTCGCGCTCGACCCGGAATGCGCCGCGGCCTTCCCGTCCAAGCGCTCGGCCAAGGTGGAGATCCGGCTGAAGGATGGCCGCGTGCTCTTCCGCCACCAGCACACGCGCAAGGGCGACCCCGATGCGCCGCTGACCGACCAGGACCTGTCGGACAAGTTCCTCGAGCTCACCTCGGACATGATCGGCCCGGCCCAGGCCAAGGCGCTGCTGGCGCAGCTCTGGGAAGGCCAGGCGCTGCCGGGCGTGGTGCCGCTGGTCGTCAACCAGGCGCGCGCGGCGGAGTGATACCGGCTCGGCCGGTGGGGCGGCCGCCTCTCCGGCGCGTCATGCCGGCCGGCGAGCGCTTCGACCTGCGGCGAGCCGGCATCGCGTGCGGGGCGCCCGCGCGGCACAACGGGCCTGAAGCCGGGCGGAGGAAGGGTCAGCCTCTGCGCGCCGCTCGTCAGGCCCATTCCAGCCGCGCGCGCGCCAGCGCGCCGGTGCCCGGCGTGCCGACCAGCGGGCAGGCGAGCAGGATCGGCAACGCCTGCACGGCGATCCGCAGCCCCGCCTCGCTGTCCGAGGGGTAGTGCACGCCGATCACCTCGCGCAGCCGCGCCACACGCTCGGCCATGCGCCACAGCGGAGTGTGGCGGATCCGGCCCTCGACATTGCCCACCGTCCGCACCTTGGTCGTGATGCTGCCCGCGACCTGCGCGATGTCGGCCGCGGTGACGGGCATCTTCGCGCCACCCTTGCCCTCGCCCCAGGCGATGCCGGGCATGATCTCGGCCAGCACCATCGCGAGCAGATAGGCCTGGGTGGCGTGCCCGCTCGGGTAGGCGGGGTGGCCGGGCGGGTCGATCGGCGGCATCAGCGCCGGCGCGACGACCGAGGGCCGCGCCCGCCCGTGCAGCCGCTTGTGGTGCATGACGAGGAACTGCCCCACCCGCACCGCGGCATGGCAGAGCCGGAAGGTCCAGGGATGCGAGCTCGCCTTGAAGGTGAGCACGCCGCGGAAATAGCCGATGATGTCGTCGCGCTGGAGCATCGCCTCGGCCATCGCGGCGGCCCGGAATTCCGCGATCTCCATCAGCTCGGCGAGCTCGACGGCGGTCTGCGCCGCGTCCGGCGGCGGCGGGATGGCGATGCTGGTCCAGGAGGCGGGCACGGTCTGCGTGGCGAACTCCGTCATCACCGCCACGGCGAAATGCGGCGGGCTCCATTCGGCCATGCGGAAGGCAGGCAGCGGCGGCGGGACGATCCAGCCCTTCATCGCCTGCAGGTCCTGCGGCGGCCAGCGGTTGCCGCGGAACCAGCTCTCGCCGGTCTCCTTGAAGATCTCCGGCGTGATGCCGATCGGGCGCGCGCTCGAGCGGCTGCGGAAGCCCGCGCTCGAGGAGGAGCTGTCGGAGCTGTCGCTGCTGTCCGACGAATCGGAGCTGTCGGAGGAATCCGCCGTGCCGATGCCGCTCATGATCCTCTCCCTGTCGTCCTCGATGTCACTCGGGCAGCCCGGCCGCGCGCAGGTCCGCCAGCATGCGGGCGCGGATGGCCGGGTCGCGGTATGGCATGCGCGTCGCGGCATACTCCGCAAGGCTGAATCCGGGCTCGAGGCGCATCAGCCTCGCCGCGGCGTGACCTGCCTCACTCGCCATGCCGGCGGCCGAGAGCGCGGCGATCATCACCCTCAGGTTCGAGGTGAAGTGCGGCGTCTCGGCATCCGAGAGGCGGCACCAGCGCAGCGCCTCGGCGAGGTTGCCGTGGCAGTAATGCGCGATGGCGAGCAGGTTGTAGTAGGAGAAGAGATTCTGGTCGAAGGGCGAGAGCCTGAGCCCGTGCTCGGCGTTGCGGATCGCCTCCTCGGTGCGGCCGACATAGGAGAGCGTGGCGGAGGAGAGCAGCCAGGCCAGCGCGCTGTTCGGGCAGGCCGAGAGCGCGCGCTCGAAGAACACCAGGGCGGTGTCGTAGTCGTGGAACAGGTAGGACCGGACATGCCCGTGCGTGGCGAGCGCGAGGCTGTTCTGCCGGTCGAGCTCGATGGCCCGGGCCGAGAGCGCGGCGGCGCGCTCCATGTCGGCGCGCGGCTCGGGCGACCAGCCCTGCCCGACATTGATGCTGTGCCAGCGCGCCGCCCAGGCGACCGGCAGTGAGAAGCCGGGGTCGTGCGCCATGGCGCGCTCGAACAGCGCCCGCGCCTCGGCGAAGCGGTCGCGTTCGAGATCCTGGATCAGCGCGAGGCCGCGCAGCGTCAGGTCGTAGGCGGTGAAGCTCTCGGGCCGCTTGCGCATCGCCCGCTGCAGCTCCGCCGCGCGCACATGCGGCGCGACGCCGGCGACGATGCGTTCCACGATGCGGTCCTGCAGGGTGAAGAGCCCGCCGCCCGTCGCCTCGGCGCGGTCGCCCCACAGGCGCGATCCGGTCTGCGCGTCGGAGAGTTCCACCTGCACCCGCATCTCGCGCCCGGCGCGCCGCACGCTGCCCGAGACGACGTAGCGCACGCCGAGGGCGCGCGAGACCTCGCGCGGGTCGGCGTCGCGCCCGCGCCAGGACAGCGTGGAGGAGCGCGCGACCACCATCAGTTCGCGCAGGTTGCCGAGCGAGACGACGATGTCCTCCACCACGCCGTCGGCGAAGTAGTCGTCCTGCGGGTCGCCGCCGAGGTTGCGGAAGGGCAGCACCGCGAGCGAGGGCAGCGGCGAGACGTCGGGCGGGCTCGGCAGGCGCGCGGGCGGCGTCTCGGGGTCGAGGATGAAGGCGCGCTCGGGCTCCGGCAGGTGCTTGAGGGTGATCAGGCCGAGGTCGCGCGGCGGGCGCGGGAGGGCGGGACCGAGCGCCTCCACCATCGCGGCGGAGAGCAGCAGCCCGCCGGCCGGGGCGTGCTCCTGCAGGCGGGCGGCGACATTCACCCCCTGGCCGTAGATGTCGTGCGGGGTCGCCGTCACCTCGCCCATATGCGCGGCGATCCGCAGCGCGAGCGTGGGGGCCTCGGGATCGGCGGCATCGGCCTCGGCGAGGCGCCGCTGGACCTGCAGGGCCCAGCCGAGCGCGCCCTGGGGGGTGCGGAACTCGGCAAGCACGCCGTCGCCGGTGGACTTCACGATGCGCCCGCCATGCGATCCGGCCAGCGGACGCAGCACGCCGTCGAGCACGGCCATCCAGCGGCGGTGCGTCCGCGCCTCCTCGGTGGCCATGAGGATCGTGTAGCCGACCACATCGGCGAAGGCGAAGGCGGCGAAGCGACGTTCGCCCACATCGCCCTCCGCGTTCATGGCCCAAGCGAGATTGTCGGCGGACATCGCCCCAGGGTTCCGGCTGCGCGCGTGAGTTGTCTCACGGAGATTTCACGAAACCTGCGGCAAGTGCAAGGATACGGGTGCAGCACGACCGGAGCGCCGCCGCATGCCAGCAGATCCGCCCCCCGAAAAGCCCGCGCCGCAGCCGGTCCGCCGCGCCTTCGTGGTGCGCAAGGGGCTGGAGCGCGCCAGCCCCGAGCTGCAGGAGGCCTATGCCAAGGGCGATCTCGGCGCCGTCACGCGGGCGATAGGGCGGCTCGCGGGCCTCGCCGAGCCCAGGGAGGGGGGGCGGCTGCCTTTTGCGGTCACCCGGCTGCCGCTGCGCGACTGGGGGCTCGACCTCGAGGGCGACTTCCCCGAGGAGAAGAAGGCGCTGGCGCAGCCCGCCCCGAGGGATGCCGATGCGGCCTTCGGCATCCTCTGCGACGAGGAGGGCATCGCGCGCCGGCTGAGCGAGGCGCTGCGCAAGACCTTCGGCACGAGCGAACGCCCCGGCGCGCCCGGCGTGGAGGTGGCCGAGGGGGACATCCCGCTCGGCGCGGCGCTGCACTGGTGCCCCGGGCGGGGCGAGGGCGAGGATTTCGGCACCGAGCCCGACGCCCACCGGCTGATCCGGGCCGACGCGATCGCCGGGGCGGAGTACGACGGCTCCGGCGTGAAGGTGGTGATCATCGACCAGGGCGTGAGCGCGTCGCGCCTGCCCCCGGGCACCGCCTTCATGGGCGGGTGGTGGACCCCCGGCCTGCCGCTGCCGGGCCAGGCCGCGCCGGACAACACCCACGGCACGATGATCGCCCGGCGCGTGCTCGCTCTGGCGCCGCGCGCGATGATCTTCGACTGCCCCATCATCCCGCCGCGCATCGGCTCGAACCTGCCGACCTTCCTGTCGGACATGTTCGGCCTGATCCTGCGCATGCGCATCGAGATCGGCATCCTCGCCGCGATCAACCCCGCGCGCTGGCGCGGGCGCTGGGTGCTGGTGAACGCCTGGTCCATCTACGACCCGCGAGGCGAGGCGGTGGAGGGCGAGTATTCGCACAACCGCTACCACTGGCTCGCCCTCGCGCTCGACACCATGACGCCCTTCGCCGACATCGTCTTCGCGGCGGGCAATTGCGGCGCATTCTGCCCCGACCGGCGCTGCGCCGAGAGCGTGATCGGCCCCGGCCGCGGCATCCGCGGCGTGCACCTGCTCGAGGATGTGCTGACGGTCGGCGGCGTGCGGGCGGACGGGATGTGGGTCGGCTATTCCTCGCAGGGGCCGGGCCGCTTCGGCCACGATCCGCAGCCGCGGCTGAAGCCCGACGTGGCGGCGCCGGCGCAGTTCCGCGTGCTCGACAGCCCGGGGCTGATCGCGGGCGGCTCCTCCTCGGCCTGCGGCGTCGCCGCGGGCGTCGTCGCCGCGCTGCGGACGCGATGGAACTCCACCGTCGTCGCGCCGCGGGCGCTGTTCGACAGGCTGCGCGCGACGGCCTGGCAGCTCGACGGCAGCACCACCTGGTCCGACCGCACTGGCGAAGGGATCCTCGATTGCCGGGCGGTCGTGAAGAGCCTCGCGCAGACCCACGCCGCGCCGGCCCCGGCCCGCGCGACGGAGGCGCGCGCCGGGTGATGCGGGTCACTCCCTTGGCGCTGCGTCTCGTCGCAGGCTTCGCCGGAAGGCGCCATCAGGGTGCCGGCGGAGGCTTGCGATGCGTGCGATCCCGGATCCCGTCCATCCGCACCTTGTCTGGCTGCGCCCGGCCATGACCGAGAACGGACGCGCGCCGTCGCTGACCGACCTGCCCTTCTTCCGCGGCGCCGCCCCGGCCGCGCTGGAGAGGCTCGCCGCCGCAGCGCGCTGGCGGGTGGTCGAGCCCGGGCAGGTGGTGGTGGACGAGGACGAGCCCTCCACCGACATCTTCTTCGTCGCCGCGGGCGCGGTTCGGGTGCAGCTCCGCGCCGCCTCGGGGCGGGAGGTGCTGCTCAACGAGTTCGGCGCGGGCGAGTTCTTCGGCGAGCTCTCCGCGATCGACGGCATGCCGCGCGCGGCCAATGTCACGGCGGTGGCGCGGTCGCGGCTCTGCATCATCCCGGCGCGGGCCTTCCTCGACTTCGTCTTCGCCACGCCCGCGGCCTGCCATGCGCTGCTGCGCACGCTCGCCGCCAAGCTGCGGCTGCAGACCGAACGCACGCTGGAACGCGAGGCGCTGCCGGTGCGGCTGCGCCTCTTCTCCGAGCTGCTGCGCCTCTCCCGCCCGCGCGCCGGCGCACCGGGGGAGCGGGTGGTCTCGCCGCCGCCGCCCCACCACGAGCTCGCGGCGCGCATCGGCGCAAGGCGCGAGGTGGTCTCGCGCGAGTTGTCCGACATGACGCGCGAAGGCTGGCTCTCGCGGGACCGCCGCGCCATCCGCATCCTGCGCGCCGACGAGATGCAGCGCGCGGTCGCGGCGGAGCTGCGCGCCCCGGCCGCCTGATCTGGACGCGCATCCCCGCCTGCCGCAGGCTCGCGGCAGGATGGAGGGATGCCGATGAGCAAGCCGCTGCTGCTGCTGTGGACCGACGGGGCCGAGCCCTATGCGCGCGCGATCGAGGAGGCGGGCCTCGCCGCGCGCCTGCGCGTCGAGACCGTGCCGCGCGCCGTGACGCCGGATGACGCGCTGCTGGCCGAGGCGGAAGCGCTGCTCTCCTGGGGCCCGCCGCCGGGGATCCTCGCGCGCATGCCGAAGCTGCGCTTCGTGCAGGCGCTGACGGCGGGCGTCGAGCACTGGCTGTCGCGGCCCGATCTCGCGCCCGATGTCGCGCTGGCCTGCGCGCGCGGCACGCACCGCGTGCAGATGCCGGAGAACATCCTCGGCGCGCTGTTCCACATCACCAAGCCCTATGCCGCCATCGCCGCCGACAATGCCGCGCGGCGCTGGACGCGGCGCGTCTCGGCCACGCTCGCGGGCAGCACGCTCGGCATCCTCGGCCTCGGCGCGATCGGCGCCGAGCTCGCGCGCAAGGCGCAGGCGCTGGAGATGCGGGTGATCGGCACGAAGCGCAGCCCGGGCGCGGTGCCGCATGTCGAGCGCGTCTTCGCGCCCGCCGAGACCGATGCGGTGCTGGCGGAGAGCGACTTCGTGGTGCTGCTGCTGCCAGCCACGCCGGAGACCGAGAACTTCATCGACGCCGCGCGGCTGGCGCGGATGAAGAAGTCCGCCTGGCTGCTGAATTTCGGGCGCGGCGCGCTGATCAGGGACGAGGATCTGGTCGCGGCGGTGCGCGCGGGCACCATCGCCGGCGCGATCATCGACGTGTTCCGCACCGAGCCGCTGCCCGCCGGGCATCCCTTCTGGGAGGAGGAGAGGATCATGGTGCTGCCGCATATCGGCGGGCTGCATCCGCAGCGCGATTCCATGGTCGCGGCGCTGCTGGTCGAGAACCTGCGCCGCTTCGTCGAGGGCGCGCCGCTGACCCAGCTCGTGGACCGGAAGGCGGGCTACTGATGGCCTACAGACCCTTCGACCTGACCGGCAAGGTCGCGCTGGTGACCGGCGGCAATTCCGGCATCGGCCTCGGTATGGCGCGGGCGCTGGCGGAGGCGGGCGCGGATGTCGCGATCTGGGGCACCAACGCGGCGAAGAACGCCGAGGCCCTGGCGGCGCTCTCGGCCACCGGCGTGCGCGCGCATGCCGAGATCTGCGACGTGGGCGATGAGGCCGCTGTGGAGGCGGCCTTCGCCGGCACGCTCGCCACGCTGGGGCGCGTGGATGCCTGCTTCGCCAATGCCGGCACCTATGGGCGCAAGATGCGCTTCACCGAGCTCGACAGCGCCGAATGGCACCGCGTGACGCGGGTCAACCTGGACGGCGCCTTCCACACGCTGCGCGCGGCGGCGCGGCACATGGTCGAGCGCGGCGGCGGCGGCGTGCTGGTGGGCACGGCGTCCCTCGCCGCGATCGAGGGCGCCGCGCGCAACGCGCAGTATGCCGCGACCAAGGGCGCGATGGTGGCGATGATCCGCGCGCTGGCGGTGGAACTCGCACGCCACGGCATCCGCGCGAACGCCGTCCTGCCCGGCTGGATCGAGACGGCAATGACCGCCGGCAGCGTGGCCGATGAGCGTTTCGCCGCTGCCGTGCTGCCGCGCATCCCGGCGCGGCGCTGGGGGACCGGGGCGGATTTCGGCGGGATCGCGGTGTATCTCGCGAGCGACGCCTCGGCCTACCATTCGGGCGATTGCCTCGTGATCGACGGCGGGTATTCGCTGTTCTAGGGATGCCGCTTCGGAACCGGTCCATGCCGCGCCGCCGAGGAGGCGCCGATGTGGATCACGCTGTCCGGCGCGGTGGGTCGCCACTGCACACGGTCCACACTTGGACCTTGCGTCTGCCGGCGTCGCGCGTGGGGCTCGCGGGGTGTCCGCGACCTACCGGCCCTTCTCTGCAGCGCGCCTGCCTCAGCCTCGCGGCGCGGCTCATCCCGCGCCCGGCAGCGCGCGATAGGGCAGCGGCGCGAAGCGCGTGCCGTGCAGCGTGACCTCCTGCCAGACGCCGCCGGTCACATACGGGTCCTCGGCCATCCAGGCGCGCGCCGCGTCGTCGGTCGCGTGGCGCGTCACGGCGATCGAGCCGCGCATCGTGCCGGATTCGTCCAGCACGGCCCCGCCCATCGCCAGCGTGCCGTCCGCCGCCGCCGGGCGGGCGCGCGCCAGATGCGCCTCACGCACGGCCATGCGGCGGGCGGGCGCTCCCGCATCCGTGCCGTCGCGCGCGATGATGACGGTGTGGGTGCGGGTCGGCGAAACCGCCTCGCCGGGCTGCGGCAGCGGGCGGTAGGGCAGTGGCGCGAGGCGGAAGGGGTGGGCCTCCCACCGCGCCCAGACGCCCTCGGTGGCGAAGGGCTCCTCGGCGAGGTAGGCATCGAGCCCCGCCCGGTCCGGCACCTCGAGGACCATCAGCGAGCCTGCGGGCCGCCAGTCCGGGGTGAAGAGCGGCACGCCGAGCGCGAGCCGCCCCTCCTCGGCCCAGCGCGTGATGACGGCGAGGTGCCGCTCGCGCGAGGCCGCACGGCGCGCCGGATCCGGCCCGTCCCAGGCGATGACGGCGTAGCCCATGCGGTTCCCCCCCCCGATGGCGGCGCCGGCCGCGTCAGCCGGCCGGCGCCTCAATACATATGCTGCCCACCATTGATGGAGAGCGTCGAGCCGGTGATGAAGTCGGCGTCATCGGCGGTCAGGAACACCACGCCGCGCGCGATGTCCTGCGCGCGGCCGAGCCGCCCCACGGGAATGCGCGCGATGATCTTCTCGAGCACGTCGGGCGGAACGGCGCGCACCATCTCGGTGTCCACATAGCCGGGCGCGATGGCGTTGACGGTGACCTGGCTGCGCGCGCCTTCCAGCGCCAGCGCCTTGGTGAAGCCATGGATGCCAGACTTCGCGGCGGCGTAGTTCACTTGGCCGTACTGCCCCGCCTGCCCGTTGATCGAGCCGATGTTGACGATGCGGCCGAACTTGCGCGCCGTCATGCCGTCCCATGTCAGCTTGCACATGTTGTAGCAGGAGCCGAGGTTGGTATCGATCACCGCATCCCACATCTCGCGCGTCAGGCGCTTCATCGTGGCGTCGCGGGTGATGCCGGCGTTGTTGACCAGGATCTCGATCGGCCCGACCTCGGCCTCGATGCGCTTCACGGCCTCGGCGCAGGCGTCGAAGTCGGCCACGTCGAACTTGTAGCAGGGGATGCCGGTGCGGTCGGTGAAGGCCTTGGCCGCCTGGTCGTTGCCGGCATAGGAGGCGACGACCTTGCGCCCCGCGGCCTGCAGCGCCTCGCTGATCGCCGCGCCGATGCCGCGCTGGCCCCCGGTGACAAGTGCGACGCGTGCCATGCCTGCTCTCCTCCCGTTTGCGGATGCGCGGTCCCTCGCATGCCTGCGGACCGGCGATCCTTGCGGATGATCAAAACCCGTCGCGGCGCGGCGCGCCAGCGGAAATCCATGCGGGGCGAAAGAAGCGCGTCGGCGGCCGCTCTCGCCGCGGTGCCGCCGCGCGCGGCGCGCCGCCCCGCCTTCCGCGGCGTGTCAGCCCGGCGTCGCCCCCGAGGCGCGGACCACCGGCGCACAGGCGGCGATCTCGCTGCGCACGAAGGCCTGCGCATCGTCGAGGAAGCGCGTGCCGGGCAGCGTCGAGGTCTCGGCATAGCGGCGCGCCACGGCGGGCGCGGCGATCGCCTCGCGGATCGCGCCCGCGAGGCGTTCCTGCAGCGGGCGCGGCGTGCCGGCCGGCGCGGCGATGCCGGCCCAGCCATCGGCGACGATGTCGGGGAAGCCGGATTCGACGAAGGTCGGCACCTCGGGGAAGTCGGGCACGCGCTCGCGCGTCGTGAAGGCGATGACGCGCAGCGAGCCGGCGCGGATATAGGCCGAGGCCGCGGTCAGGCTGTCCATCACCGAGGGCACCACGCCGGCGATCGCGTCGGTCGCCGCCTGCGCGCCGCCGCGATAGGGGATGTGCTGCAGCTCGAACCCGGCGGCCTGGGCGAGGCGCAGGCCGATCAGATGCGGCACCGAGCCGATGCCGCTGGTGGCGTAAGCGAGGCCGGGCGGGCGCTTCGCCGCGGCGATGAAGTCGGCCACCGTGCGGATCGGCTGCGCCGGATGCACCAGCAGCAGGTAGGGCGTGCCGAGCATGATGGCGATGTGCGCGAAGTCGCGGTCGGCATCCCACTGGATGCGGTCGCGATAGAGCGTGTGCCCGACCGCCATGCCCGAGATGGTGGAGACGAGCAGCGTCTGCCCGTCCGGCGCGGCGCGCGCGACGAGGCCCGTGCCGAGAGTCGCGCCCGCGCCGGGCCGGTTCTCGACCACGATGGTGGTGGAAAGGCGCCGGGCCATCTCGTCGGCGATCAGCCGGGTGATGATGTCGGTGGTGCCGCCGGGAGCGAAGGGCACGATGATGCGCACCGGCCCCGGATAAGGCTGCGCGAGCGCAGGTGTTGCGAGCAGCGCGGGGCTGGCGAGGACGGCGCGGCGGCGCAGCATGTGCGGGGCTCCGGGGCGGGGAACGATTGCGCGACAGTATCGCGGCGCCGCCGGCGCGGGGAAGCGCTCCGCCTGCGGCGGGCCGGCCCGAAGGCCGGCCTCCGCGGCATCAGCGGCGGCGGGCGGACGGCGCGACGACCGCGGCGGCGCGCTGGCGATCGAGCGCGGCGAGGTCCTCGGCCTCGTAGCCGCGCAGCGTGGCGGCGGAGTCGATCATCGCCTCCTGCGAGCGCGTCGCGCGGGCGATCGGCTCGGCCCATCCGGCGCGGATCGCCTGCGCGCGCTGGGCGAACCAGGCGTCGCGCTCGGCGGCGGAGGCGAAGCTCGCCGGTGGCAGCGCGACGGTCACGTTCTCGAAGCGGCGGACGCGGCCGGTGGCGATGTCCTCGCGGTGGTTGATCGCGCCGAAGGGCCCGGTGGGCTGGTGGTGATGCAGGCCGAAGTCGCGCAGCGGGCGCAGGGTGACGGTGGTGTCCATGCGGCCCGGCGCCGAGCAAGTGACCTGCGCCGGGCTGTTGCCGCGGGCGAGCTGCACATTGCCGGGGGTGGCGGCGATGCGGGCGACCTCGGTCCCGTCGCGCGTCACGATGCAGCGCGCGCCGGCCGGATCGGAGGAGACGGTGATGGTGCCGTTCCACGCCGCCGGCTTGGGCTGCCCATCCAGGGCGCGGTTGTCCACCTCGATATGGCGCGTGCCGCAGGCGCCGAGCAGCAGCAGGCCAAAGAGGGCGGGCGCGGCCGCGAAGCGGCGCATGGCGGTGGCATGGGGCGTCATGGGCGGGCGTTCTCCTGGGCTCCGGGCGGACTGGCCCGGAACGAATGTGTTGCCCGACCGTTAATGTGTAAAGACAGACCGGTCCATTCCGATTTTGTTAACTCGGATCACTTTCTGGTCGGATCACCCATGCGCTGCCGCACGGGACCGCTGGCGCAAGGCATCCGTCCGATCTATAGGTTTTGCCATGACGCAGCGCAGGGCCTTCGCGGGCCGAATTACCGGCACGGCCGTCTGAGGCCCCGCCACGGGCGGGCGGGCCTCCGGCCGCGAACGCCTCCGCCCTTTCCTGGCCTGCCGAGAACCCGTCCATGTCCGAAACCGAACGCTGCGTCGCCACGTGCTTCGCCGTCTCCGCCGAACCCTCGCCCGGCCTGCTGCCGCGGCTGCTGCAACCCTTCGCCAAGCGCGACCTGGTGCCCGACCGCCTCGCCGCGCGGCGCGAGGGGGAGGCGATGCGCGTCGAGATCGCGCTCGACGCCATGCCGGCGGGGATGGTGCATCTCGTCGCCGGCAATCTCGCGCAGGTCGTCGGCGTGACCGAACTGCGCGTCACGCATCAGGACGGCGCGGCCGGCGTGCTGCGCGCGGCGTGAGGGGGGCGGCGCTCAGCCGAGCGCCAGCACCACCAGCATCACGAGCCCGAGCCCGATCCGGTACCAGCCGAAGGGCGTGAAGCCGATGCGCCCGATCACGCCGAGCAGCCAGCGCACCGTGAAATAGGCGACGACGAAGGCGGTGACGAAGCCGACGCCAATCTGCCCGACCGCGGAAAAGTCGAGGTCGTTGCGCGCCTTGAAGAGCGAATAGGCGGTCGCGGCGAACATGGTCGGGATGGCCAGCACGAAGGAGAACTCGGCCGCCGCCCGCCGCTCCACGCCCACCAGCAGCGCGGTGATGATGGTCGCACCCGAGCGCGAGGTGCCGGGGATCATCGCCAGCGCCTGGCCGCAGCCGATCAGCAGCGCGGCGAGCGGCCCGATCTCGGGCACCGAGCGGATGGAGGGCTCGGGCCGCGCGCGCTCGATGGCGATGATGGCGGCGCCGCCCAGGATCAGCGCGGCGCAGACCACCCAGGGGTTGAACAGCAGCCCCGTGATGGTGCCGTGCAGCGTCGCGCCGATCACGGCGGCCGGCAGGAAGGCGAGGAAGAGGTTCAGCACGTAGTAGCGTTGCAGCCCCGGCCGCCACATGTTGAGGGCGAGATCGAGCAGCAGGCGGCGGTAGATCACCACCACCGCGAGGATGGCGCCGAGCTGGATCGAGATCTCGAAGGTCTTGCCCGGCGGTCCCTCGAAGCCGATCAGCTCGCCGAGGAGGATCAGGTGGCCGGTCGAGGAGATCGGCAGGAACTCGGTGATTCCCTCGACGATGCCCATGAGCAGGGCGGAGAACAGCGAACCGAGATCCATGGCCTGATCCAGAGAGGGGGAGGGCGCTTATGCCCCGCGCCTCATGGCGCGAATCGGGCAGCGCCGATGACATTCGCGACAGGTGCAACCCGGCGCGGCGGGACGGAGAGGCCCGGAAGATGGATGCCGCCGTGCCGGCCCGGTGCAGCATCCGGCCGCGCGCGCGGCGCGGCCGGAGGGTTGCCGGGCCGCCGCGCTCAGCGCGCCGCGGCGGCGGCGGGGAAGGCGAAGTTGTCGAAGGAGTTCTCGGCCACGCGGAACCACTGGTACTGCTCGTCCCGGTAGGGGCGATAGGCGTCCCAGATCTTCTTGAAGCGCGCGTTCCGGCCGCTCGTCTCCTCATAGACCTCGTGCGCGGCGCGCCAGGCAGCCTGCATGATGTCGCGCGGCCAGAAGCGCAGCTGCGCGCCGGCGGCCACCAGCCGCCGCAGCGCCTGCGGGTTGAGGTGGTCGTAGCGCGCGAGCATCTCGGAATCGGCCTCGTTGCAGGCGACCTCGAGGGCGTGCTTGTAGGCATCGGGCAGCGCATCGAAGGCGCGCTGGTTGATCAGCAGGTGCAGGCGCGCGCCCGGCTCCCAGAAGCCCGGCGCGTAGTAGAAGCGCGCCACGCGCACGAAGCCGAGCTTCTCGTCGTCATGCGGGCCGACGAACTCGACGGCATCGAGCGTGCCGCGCTCGAGCGAGGGGTAGATGTCGGCCGCGGCGACCTGCGTCGGCGCGGCGCCGAGGCGCTGGAACACCTGCCCCGCGAAGCCGGCGATGCGGAACTTGAGGCCGTTGAGCGCGGCGAGGTCGCGCACCTCGCTGCGGAACCAGCCGCCCATCTGCGCGCCGGTGTCGCCCGCGGTGAAGCCGACGCAGTTGTACTCGCGGAACAGCTCGGCGCCGAGGTCCTTGCCGCCGCCATGACGCCACCAGGCCGTGTACTGGCGGTTGTTGAGGCCGAAGGGCATGGCGGTGAAGAAGGCGAAGCCCGGCTCCTTGCCGACATAGTAGTAGGAGGCGGTATGCGCGCATTCGACCGAGCCGGACTGCACGGCGTCGAGCGCGGCGAGCGGCGGTGCGATCTCCCCGCCCGGGAAGGCGGTGATGCGGAAGCGCCCGTCGGTGAGCTGGGCGACGCGCCGCGTGATCCCCTCCGCCGTGCCGAACAGCACGTCGAGGCTGCGCGGGAAGGAGGAGGTGAGGCGCCAGCGCACCTCCGGGTTCTGGGTCTGCGCCAGCGCAGGCGCGGCGAGGGCGGCGGGGGCGGCGGCGGCCGCGGCCCCCATCAGGGCGCGACGGTTCATGCGGGGTCCCTCCCAGGACGAATGCGGTGACGCCGGACATACGGGATCGCGGCGCGCGGGAAAAGCGTCATGCCGCGGCGGGGCGCGGGTCGGGCGCCGGCGGGCCCGTGGTCCGCACCGCATAGGCCACCTGCACCGCCCCGGCGAAGAGACCCATCCCCACCCCGAGCTGCCAGGCCAGCACGTAGTCCCCGTTGAGGTCGAACAGCACCCCGCCGCCGAAGGCGCCGAGGAAGGAGCCGAGCTGGTGCGACATGAAGGCGACGCCCTGGATCATCGCCAGGTAGCGCAGGCCGAACATCTCCGCGACCATGCCCGCGACCAGCGGCGCGACGCCGAGCCAGAGGAAGCCCATGATGGCGGCGAAGACGAGGGTCGAGGCCTCGGTCGGCGGCCAGGCGAAATAGAGGCCGAGCACCAGGGAGCGGGTGAGGTAGATGCCGCCCAGCAGCACCCCCTTGTTCCAGCGCCCGCCCGCCCAGCCGAAGAACAGCGAGCCGAGCACGTTGAACCCGCCGATCAGCCCGAGCGCCTTGGCCGAGAGCATCGGGTCCTGCCCGCACAGCGCGAGGTAGGAGGGCAGGTGGGTGGTGAGGAACACGAGCTGCAGCCCGCAGACGAAATAGGCCGCCGCCATCACCAGGAACGGGACATGCGTCATGGCGCGGCCCAGTGCGGCGCCCATGCGCGGGGATTCCCCCTGCGCGAGCGGGGGCGCCGGCATCCGGTCCACCCGCCCCGCGACCCAGGCCGCGGGCAGCATGGCGAGCGCGAGCAGCAGGAAGCCCCAGACGCCCGCGCGCCAGCCCCAGCCCTCGGCCAGCACCTGGCCGATCGGCGCGGCGATCAGCGCCCCCACCGACCCCGCCGCCGAGACGATGCCGAGCGCGGTCGAGCGCAGCGCCGGCGGCACCGGCCGCGCGGCGACCGCGAGCGCCATGCCGCTGCCCGTGCAGGCCAGCGCGAAGCCGATCAGCAGCCCCGCGCCGACCAGCAGCGCAAACGCGCCCTGCGCCAGCGCCATCACCGCGAGGCCCAGCACATAGGCCAGCACGCCGGCCACCAGCACCGGCCGGAAGCCCCAGCGCGCCGCCGCCGCGCCGGTGAACGGCGTGAGGAAGCCCCAGCCGAGATTCTGCACCGCGATGGCGAAGGTGAACTCTGCCACCGCGATGCCGATCTCCTGCGTCGCGGGCGCCATGAACAGGCCGAGGCTCTGGCGCACGCCCATGGCCAGGGAGAGCATCACCGAAACCCCGATCAGCATCGGGAGCCCGGCACGGAGGGCGGCATTCATGGCCGAAGGGTCGCCCGCGAAGCACCCGCGCGTCGAGTTCGATCCGCATGCGCGCCGCGCGCGGGGCCATGCGCGGGGCGCGCGGCCACCCCCTTCACGCGAAGCGCGCCAGCACGACGAGGGCGATCAGCATCTGCCCCATGTTCACCCGCACCGAGAGCCTGTGGGCGCGCTCGAACCCCGCCTTCGCCCCGGCATCGCCGGCCTGCGCGGCGTCCGACAGCGCGTTGATGCGCGGCATCAGGGACTGGCGCAGCCAGACGGCGGCCCCCGCCACCGCGGCGAGGGCCAGCGCATCGGCCGGGCGCAGCGGCAGGAGCGCGAAGGAGGCCGCGGCCGCCGTGCCCATCAGCCAGAGATAGTAGACCGGGAACAGGCCGCGCACGAAGCGCCCGGCCCATTCCGGCGGCAGCCGCGAGAAGGCGACCGGCGCGACGCAGGCGGCGAAGAAGGCCATGCCGCCGAACAGCATGGCGGTGCAGATCAGGGCGACGGCGGAGAGGACGACCATGCGCGCGAGGTGGCCCCGCGCGCCCGCCGTGCAAGCCGCGCCTCACGCGGGCAGGGGGAAGCGGTCGAGATAGGGCTGGTATTCCGGCTCCACCCGGATGTCGAGCGAGGCGAGCACGCGCACCACCGCGCAGTAGAAGGCGATGGTCAGCACCAGGTCCACCAGCCGCTCCTCGTCGAGATGCGCGCGCAGCGCCTCGAAGGTGGCCTCGCTCACGCCCGGCCCGTCATGGCATTCGCGCGCGGCGCGCAGCACGAGTTTCGCCAGCGGCTCCAGGCCGTTCGCGCGCCCCTCGCTCTCGGCGATCAGGGCGCGGATGTCCGCCTCGCTCACGCCGAATTCCATGCCGATCTTCACATGGTGCGACCATTCATAGGGCGAGCGCGCCAGCCAGCCGACCTGCAGGATGGCGAGCTCGCGCAGGCGGGGGTCGAGCACCGATTTGTGCCGGATGAACTGCCCGAGGCCGGAGAAGGCGCGCGCGGCGTTCGGGCTGTTGGCGAGTGCGCGGTGCAGCGCGATGTCGCGTCCGAGCAGGTCGCGGTCGGCGTCCTTCAGCCTGTCCGCCGTCATGTCGGGCACGCGGGCCATGGCGTCTCTCCCCCGGGGTTCCGGGGGCAGGCTACACGCGCCGCGCGCCCTGCGAAGCCCCGGCGCGCGGCTGGGCGGCGCGCAGCAGGGCCGCGCGGTCGGGCACGTCCACGCGCCGCGCATGCAGCCGCAGCAGCCCGGCGGCCTCCAGCCCGTGCAGGGCGCGCGAGAGGCTTTCGGGCGTCATGCCGAGGCGCGCGGCGATGGCGCCGCGGGGCTCGGGGATCTCGACCGCGCCGCGCGGCGCGGACAGGCGGCGCAGCAGGAAGCGGGCGGCGCGCTGCGTCGCGTCCCGCGTCTTGAGGTCCACCACCTGGTCCGCCAGCAGCCGCCACTGGCGCGTCATCTGCTCGATCGCCGTGTGCATAAGGGCGGGATCGGCGGCCGCGGCCTCGCGCAGGTCCTCGGCGGGGATGGCGACCAGCCGGCAGGGCGCGAGCGCCGTCGCGCTGACCGGGTGCGGCAGGCGCAGCAGCGCGGCGGAGAGCGGGAAGGCCTCCCCGGGGGCGAGGATCTCGACCATCGTCGCGGCGCCGTCCTCGTCGGCGAAGCCGAGCCCGACCGAGCCCTGCAGCAGGATGAAGAGGCGGTCCGCTTCCGCATCCTGGGCGATGATGAGCCTGCCGCGCGGCACGGCGAGGGCGTGGGCGTTCATCAGCAGCCGCACGCGCGCCTCCGCGCTCGCGGCGGCCAGCAGCGGGCCGGTGACCTTCACACCGCCAGAGCCGCGTGTCGCCTGCATCGCCGTCTCGTCCACATCGAGCAATGCTGGCGAAGCGCCCCGCCGGGGGCGTTGATTCAGATCAACGCGGCCCCGCAGGCCGGTTTCACGCCATGCCGCCGTTGATCGAGACGGTCTGGCCCGTGATGTAGGCGGCGCGGTCGGAACACAGGAAGGCGACCAGCTCCGCCACCTCCTCGGGCCGGCCGAGGCGGCGCGCGGGCACGATCTCCCGCACGCGCTCGGGCGGGACGGCGGCGGCGATGGCCGGGCTCTCGATCAGCCCCGGCGCCACCGCATTGACCGTCACGCCGCGCGGCGCGCATTCGAGGCTGAGCGCGCGCACCGCGCCGATCAGCCCGGCCTTGGCCGCGGCGTAGTTGGCCTGGCCGCGGTTGCCCATCAGCGCCGAGACGGAGGACATGGCGAGGATGCGCCCGTTGCGCGTGCCCATCATCGGCAGCAGCAGCGGCCGCGCGACGTGGAAGAAGCCGTCGAGCGAGACGGCGAGGACGCGGCGCCATTGCGCCTCGCTCATCGCCGCCATCGGCACGTCCTCGTGCGTGCCGGCATTGTGCACCAGCACCTGGATGGGCCCCGGTTCGAGCAGCGCCTCGCAGGCGCGCGCGGTGGCCTCGGCATCGGCGATATCGAAGGTGGTCGCGGTGCCGCCGATCTCGGCGGCGAGCGTGGCGGCGGCGGCGGCATTGGCGTGGGCATGCACGATCACGGCGCAGCCCTCGCGCGCCAGCGCGCGGCAGATGGCCGCGCCGATCGGGCTGGCGCCGCCGGTGACGAGCGCGCGCCTCATGCCGCGGTGCAGACCGGCCCGGCGAGGCCGCGATGGGCGGAAAGATCGCGGATGGTCGCGCCCGGCCCGCACAGCGCGCAGGCCGGGTCGCGCTTCAGGCGCACGGTGCGGAAGCGCGCATCGAGCGCATCCCACAGCAGCAGGCGGCCCTTCAGGCTCTCCCCGATGCCGAGGATGAGTTTCAGCACCTCGGTCGCCTGCAGCGTGCCCATCACGCCCGTCACCGCCCCCAGCACGCCGGCCTCGGAGCAGGTGGGCACGAGGCCGGGCGGCGGCGGTTCGGGGTGCAGGCAGCGGTGGCAGGGGTGCGCGCCCTCATGGCCGGCGAAGACCGAGAGCTGCCCCTCGAAGCGCAGCACGGCGGCGCTGACCAGCGGGCGGGCGAGCAGGTGGCAGGCGTCGCCGAGCAGGAAGCGCGTGGCGAAATTGTCCGTGCCGTCGCAGACGATGTCGTAGCGCGGGATCAGCGCCTCGGCGGCCTCGGCGTCGAGGCGGCGGGCATGGACCTCGATGCGGACCTCGGGGTTCAGCGCGCGCAGCGTCTCGGCCGCGCTCTCGGCCTTGTTGCGGCCGATGCGGTCGGTGCTGTGCGCGACCTGCCGCTGCAGGTTCGACAGGTCCAGCGCGTCGTCGTCCACGAGGCCAATGGTGCCGACACCCGCGGCGGCGAGGTAGAGCGCGAGCGGCGAGCCGAGCCCGCCCGCGCCGATGACGAGCACGCGCGCCGCGCGCAGCTTCGCCTGGCCGGTGGCGCCGACCTCCTTGAGCAGGATGTGGCGCGAGTAGCGGTGCAGCTCCGCCTCGGTGAAGTCGAGATCCATGGGCCGATATGGGGGCCGGGCGCGGCGGGAGGCAAGCCACGCCTTGCGGCCCCGCCGCAACCGGCGCGAAATGCCGCCGATGGACGGGGACGACCTGATCCGCCGGCTGGCGGTGGCGCTGGCGATCGGCCTGCTGGTGGGCGCCGAGCGCCACTGGCGGGAGCGCGAGGACGCGCCGGGCCGGCGCACCGCCGGCGTGCGGACCTTCGCGCTGGTGGGCCTAGCGGGGGGCGTGCTGGGCGCGCTCGCGCTGGCGGCGGGGCCGGTCGGCGGGGCGGTGCTGCTCGCCGCCGGGATGCTCGCCATGGTGACGGTGCTGCTGCCCTTCGCCCTGCGCGAGGCCGATGCCGAGAACCGCTTCAGCGCCACCTCGGTGGTCGCGGCGGTGGCGACCTTCGCGCTGGGCGCGCTCGCCGTGCAGGGGCAGATGGCGGCGGCCGGCGCGGCGGCGGTGGCGATGACCGCGGTGCTGGCGGCGCGCGAATCGCTGCACGGGCTGATGGCGCGCATCACCTGGGCGGAGCTGCGCTCGGCCATCCTGCTGCTGTCCATGACGCTGGTCGCGCTGCCGCTGGTGCCGGACGAGCCGATCCCGTGGCTCGCCGGCGTCAACCCGCACCAGGTCTGGATGCTCGCCATCCTGCTCGCCGGCGTCTCCTTCCTCGGCTACCTCGCGGTGAAGCTGGGCGGGGAGCGGGCGGGGCTGCTGCTGGCCGGCGCCGCGGGCGGACTGGTGGCCTCCACCGCCGTCACGCTGGCCAATGCGGCGGCGTCGCGGCGCGGCGGGCCGGCGCGCGCGCTGGCGGCGGGCACGCTGGTCTCGGGCGCCGTCTCCTGCCTGCGCACGACGGTGCTCGCGCTCGTCGTCGCCCCGGCCACCGGGCGGGCGGTGGCGCCGGCGCTGCTCGCCGCGGCGCTCGCCATGGCGCTGACGGCACTGGTGCTCGCGGGCCGCCGGGCGACCGCGGCGGAGGCGGCGAAGGCGCCCGCCAATCCCTTCGAGATCGGCACCGTGCTGCGCATGGCGGGGCTGCTCGCGCTGGTCGGCACGCTGGCGCGGCTCGGGGCCGAGCGGCTGGGCGGCGCGGCGGTGGTGGCGATCGCGGCGGTGACGGGGCTGACGGATGTGGACGCCATCACCCTCTCGGTGCCGCTGCTGGCGCCGGAGGTGATCAGCCCGCGGCTCGCGGCGCGCGCGGTGGCGGTCGCGGTGGCGAGCAACATCGTCGCCAAGGCCGCCTATGCGGCGGTGCTGGGCAGCCGGGGCCATGCCTGGCCGGTGGGGCTCGGCTCGGCGCTGGCGCTGCTCGCCGCGCTGGCGGGCATCGCGGCGGCGGAGCGCTAGGCCGCGTGGACAAACTGGCGCTTGGGGGGATTCCCAGCCGGGGCCGGACGTGATTCCAAGCTGATCTCTGGCATGGAGATTGGCGTTGATCC
>NZ_JACIJE010000002.1 GCF_014199195.1 Neoroseomonas alkaliterrae
AGAGACCCCAAACCATGTGCGGCGACCCTCTCCCAGCGACCGCCGCGCCACCCTAGCCAAAGAGGGCGCACCGGCAGGGACACCAGTTACAAGCCATGCGGCTTTCCCTCCCCGTCCCGGTGAGCGGTGGCGCCCTCGGCCATGCCGATGCGGATGGCGAGCAGCAGTTCGGCGGCGGCCCAGCCGGTGGCGCCGAGATCGCGCGCCGCGGCGAGCGCGCCGGCGGTGTCGAGGGTCAGGCCGGCCATGGTGACCGCAGCGCAGGTGGTGCCCGCCGCCCAGCAGGCGTGCCCTTCAACGCTGGCGGGGGTGTGCGCGGCGTAGGGGCAGGCATCGGCGCAGTCGCGGCCGAGGGCAGCACAGCCACGGCAGTATTCGGGCCCGCGGCCGAAGTGCCAGGCGGCGCGGGCCCTCAGCCGTTTCCCTCGGCGGCCACCGTGGCGACGGGGGCGGTGGCGCGATCCCAGAAGGCGGCGGCGATGTCGTCGAGGTCCATCAGCCGCTCGACCGCCTCGGGCGAGAGCGGCAGCGGCTTGCCGCCGGTGTCGCCGACGCCCTCCCAGGCGGTAACGGCGTGGCGGGCCAGCGCCTTGACCAGGAAGGCGAAGGAGAGCCCGCGCGACATGTCGGGGTCGAGGTCCGGGTCCGCGACGCGGATCGCGGCGAGGCGGCGTGCGGCGGCGGCCTGCGCGGCGGCCATCACCGCGGTGGTCACTGGTCGGATCTCGACGCGGACGCCGCGCGGGAGGTCGAGCCAGTACGGCTCGGTGGGAAGGTCCAGGGTGAGCATGGTAAGGTGGCCTCCGAGGGAAACATGGGTCCGCGCCCGGGCGTTGGCTGGGACAGCTTGGGCTGAGGAGATTGCGATGACGGTCGTTCGGCTGACCGAGGAGCAGGAGGCCATCGCCCAGTCGGCGATGGCGACCGGCCGCTACAACGGGCCGCAGGAGGTGATCGACGCGGCGCTCAAGCTGCTCAAGACGCGCGAGGAGCAGCGCGAGGCCTTCCTGCGCTCGCTCGACGATGCGCGCCGGGAGGGCGAGGAGCAGGGCTACGTCGAGATCGACGAGGTGGCGGTGGAGCTCGATGCCATCATCGCCGAGGCGGAGGGGAAGCTCGACGCGCGCAGCGGCCACTGACCTTGGAGAGATCGGCGCCTCGCGCGCGGCTCACGCCGCGGGCGCAGCGGGAGCTCACCGAGGCGGTGCGCTGGATCGCGCAGGAACAGCCCGCCGCCGCGCGCGCCCTTCGGGATGCTGTGCTCGGCGCGGCAGAACGCATCGGCCGCCACCCGGAGAGCGGCGCAGTGCGCGAGGACCTCGCTCCGCTGCCGGTGCGCTTCGTTGCCCTGCCGCGGTTCCGCTATGTCATCGTGTATGAGGCGCGGCCGCAGGAGCGGCCCGTCATCCTGCGCATCGTGCATGGTGCGATGGATCTGCCGGAGGTCCTCGGCCGGCGCGGCTGAGCGAAGGCTCACGCATACTCCGTCCCCGCCTGCTGGTTCTTCAGAACGGCGGTCATCATGCGCGTCGCGGTCGCGTTAAAGGCAGCCCTGAACTCGAAGCTCGCCTCGACGCCAGCGGGCCCCTCGATCGGGGTCTTCGCGAGCGCCAGGTACACCTCGTGCAGCGTGAAGGTGAGGCTGCGGTTGGCGTCGATGGTGAACGCGAAGGCGAACTCCGCCGCCGTGCCGTTCTGCGCCTGCGTCAGCAGCGTGGTGTCCGCGAAGCGCGCGGTGATCTGGCCGGTGGCGCGCGCGATGCCGGGATCCGCGCCCTCGATCTTGCGGTCGGCACGGATCGTGCGCACGGCCTCGACGCTGTTCGAGTAGGTGAGCCGCGCGCCCGTGACCTGCGCGAGCGCGGATCCGGCACGAGAGATGGAGCCCTGCGCCTTGTTGAAGGCGGTGTAGGCCGCCGAGACCGGCGTGCCGCCCGAGGAGGAGCCCGAGCGCGTCGAGCCCTGCGCAATGAGCTTGATCGTCGCGGTGGCCGGCCCCGTCGGCGAGAAGTCGATCTCCAGAGCATCCGCTCGCACGCCGGCGCAGACGTCGTAGCTCGGCACGTCGGGATAGCCGATCTCGATCGCCTGCGAGGGCAGCGTCGCCGCGCCGGAGCCGAAGGTGTGGGTGAAGTTCGGATTGGTGCCGGTGGTGGTGGGCGCGCCGAGCAGCAGCCGCAGCCAGTGGCCGATGTTGATCAGGTCGACCGGCACGACGACGTCACCCTCGACCGTCACCGTGTCGAAGAACGGCGCGGCGGGGTCGCGATTGCCGCCGAGGCCGATGACGTCGGCGTCGAGCAACGGTTGCTCGGCGCCGAGGTTGCAGGAGAGGAAGGGCACGCGCCGCCAGTTGCCGCCCGGGGCGGTGCCATAGGTGACCTCGGGGATCATCAGCAGGCGCGAGTTCGCGCCGATGGCACGGGGCATGGGGCGTCTCCGGGAGCGGGATCAGGCCAGCGGCGAGCCGGCGACGGTGAAGGACAGCGTGACGGGGACGGAGGCGGCGCGCGCCGCGGCGGCGCCCTCCGTCTCGGCATCGTCGAAGGTCGGCGCGCCGGGCTGCGCCCACTCGACCGCCCCGCCGAGGGTGCGATCGCCGGCGATCGCGGTGGCGATGTCGACCAGCAGCGCATCGAGGGTCGCGCCCGAGGCCGCGACGACCTCGACCTCGGCGCGATGCTCGATCGCCCAGGCGAGCGGCGAGAGGATCGGCGTCTCCTCCACCGTCTCGCCGTCACTCACCACGACGAGGCCGCCGGGCGGCAGGCGCTGGGGCACGGTCTCGTTGCGGAGGACCTTCGGGGCCGGGTTCCGCGCGGCCAGGGCGGCGCCCAGGCGGGCGTACAGGGCGGCCAGGGCCGTCTCGCGAACACTCACGCGGACCTCCCGGCTTCGGCCTCCCAGGCCGCCGCGAAACGCCGCGGCAGGCGCCGCAGGGCGCGCAGGGAGGCGCCGCGGACGTCGAGCCGCTTGGCCAGCTTCACCTGCGGCAGCAGGAGGAACATCGGCACCATCCCCTGTTCGAGCAGGCCGCGGGCCCAGGCCTCGCGGCCCTTGCGGTTGGCGGTGCCGACCTCAGCCACGCCGCCGGCGATGAGGCGGGTCCGCCGCCGTCGGCCCGTTGCTGCGCCCTGGCGCAGCGGCAGGCACCAGACGAAGCCGCGGCCGGAGCGGAAGGGCCGGAGGAAGCCCTGGCCGGAGGCGACCATCTGCGCCGGCGTGACGCGCAGCCCCTTGTCGCCGCGGCCGCGCCAGCCGCGGGCGGCGTTGAAGCCGGTGGCGATCGCCAGGAACCGCCCGCCGCCCTTGGGCCTAATCAGCGCGCCGCGCTCGAAGGCGTCGATCACCAGCGGGGTCTTGCTCCAGACCAGACCGGCGGCGCGCAGCGACACGCCGGTGCGCGGGAAGACCTGCGAGCGCCAGGCATTGGCGATGCCGCGCGCCTTGCCGCCGAGCGAGCCCGTGACCTGGCTGCGCAGTTCCCCCTTAAGTGCGTCGGTCTCAGAACGCACGACGCGGGAGGCGGCGCGCTCGCCGGCGCGGACCTCCTCGGCGAGCGCCTTGCGGAGATCGCCGACGATGGCGGTGAGCCGCACGGCCTACCGCCGGCAGAGCACGCGCCAGGCGACCCCGGCGGCGTCCCGCTCGGCGCTGTCCACCGTCAGCAGGTCGGCACCGATGGCGAAGGTGTCGCCGGGCTCGATCGCCGGCAGGGCAGCGATGGCGACCGTCAGGACGTCGGTCGCGCGCAGCACCGGCGTGTCGAAGGCGTCCACCACGCGATCGGGGCTGGAGCGCAGGATGCGGAGGGACACGGGCGCGCCGGTGCCGGCGGCACGGTAGGTCGCCTCGACGCCGAGGTTCGGATCAGCCGCGAGCACCGCCAGCGCATCGTCGAACACGCCCATGACGGGTCAGCCGAGCCCGAGCCAGGAGGCGAGCTTCGCGCCGACCGCGGCGCCGACGATGCCGCCGGCTGCGGCCGCGCCCGTGGCCGGGATTGCAGGCGATGCGCCCGGCAGGCCGGCGGCCGCCAGCGACAGCCGCGCCGTCAGGCCGGCCATTGCCTTGACCAGCTCGGTGACGGTGCGGGTCAGCTCGCGCATGTCCTTGTCACCCTCGGCCAGGCGCCGCTCGATCTCGGTCAGGCGGGTGACGATGGTGCCGAGTTCCCGATCATGGTCCGTCATCGGGTGACCTCCCGCTGCCGCTGCAGCCGCTGGTGGATGGTCCAGGCCGCGACGCCGATCACCGCGGCGGCGACGCCCCAGGGGCCGAGCGCCCGCAGGACCGAAGCCAGGCCCTCGCCATGCGGCGCCAGCGTGGTGACCGCATCGACCACCGCCGCCGCCGTGACGCCGGCGACCACCGAGCCCGCGGCGGCCCGGACCGTCCCACTGTGGGCAAGGCCGGGCTGGACCAGCCCCGCCATGCGCAGGCCCTCCGCGATCGTCTCCGGCGCGTAGGGCATGCCGCCGAGCTCATGGCGGATGATCGCCTCGACCAGCCCGCGCATGGTGGCCGCGTCGTGCAGATCGATCGGGTCGTCGAGCCCGACCCCGAGCCGCGCGGCGACCGCCGCCTGATAGGCGCGGGTGTCGTTCTCGGCGCTCGGCGCCCAGCGCGCGACGATGCCGCGCACCGTGCGCAGCCCGTGCCGGTCCTGGTAGCTCTGCAGCAGCAGGGCCAGCGCGCGAATGCCGTGCTGGTGCGACCGGAAGCGGCAGAACCGCCCGTCCGAGGGCGGCGTCTCGAGGCCAAGCCACTTGTTCGTGGGCAGGTGCTCGATGTTGCCGGGGTTGCGGTTTCGATAGCCCCGGCTGAGCTTCGGATCGCCGCTCATGCGCCGCTCGCCGGCACGCGGGCCAGCATCACGCGCACTGTGGCATCGGCCGCCAGGGCAGCGACAGTGCAGAGGCCGACCTGGAAGTTGCCGGTCGCGGTAGTGGTGATGCGGCGGTTGGTGTTGTCCCAGAACACCCGCGCGCCCTGGCTGATGGCCAGCGAGGGCTCCTTGGTCAGTTCGAACTCGCCGCGAGTCTCGCAGTCGACGCTGGCGTTCTGGGCGGCGTCGGACGCCGCCACCCCGAAGAAGGCGCCGACCAGCATGCCCTGGCCGGAGAGGATCCCGCCGGCATAGGGCACCACCATCGGGATGGAGCGCGCGTCGGGGCGGATGCAGTTGCGCATGGGAGGGTCTCCTGAAAGCGCGCAGGGCGCCGACCGACTCTCCGGGACCCCATCGCAGCCTGCTGCGATGGGAACCCGTCCGGCGGCGCCCTGGCGCGATGCGGATGGGGAGGAAGGAAGCGGCGGGATCAGGTGCCCGGGTTGAACCAGGCGCCGCGCCAGTCGATGGCGCCGACGCCGAAGTCGAAGATCACGCTGACCTCGACGCCATCGGCGCCCTGCACCGGGCCGGTCGTGACCTGCGGCCCCTCGGCACCATTGAGGTAGCCGTAGACATAGACCGGCGCGGCGACCGGGTCGGAGAACAGGTACCAGCGGTTCGCCTGGATCAGCGGCTCGATCACCGGCTGCACGAAGCCGGCAAAGACGTTCGCCTTGCCGATCTCGTTCGCCTGCACCACCACCGTCGCCTGGCGCGCGGCGAGTTCGAGGTTTGGCCCCACCAGCAGCCGCATGGTCTGGCCCATCGAGATGGGCAGCCCGTCCAGCGTGCGCTGCTTCATGATGGCGGTGCGGCCGGCGCCGATGGTCGTGGTGTCGAGCACCGTGCCGGTGCTGGCCTTGTTGGCGCGCGCCGCACCGGTGGCGAATACGGGCGCGCTGCCGGTGGTCAGCGTCGGACCGTCACCATTGGCGCTGTTGAGCAGGTTGTAGGCGGTGGCGTTCTCGAACTCGGCGACGCGCCGGCCGATCGCGGCGGCGAAGTCGGTGAAGGCACCCAGATCGTCGTTCACCAGCATCGGTCGCGTGACGCGGATACGCCGCGCGAAGGTCTGCAGGAGCACGATCTCCTGGCTCTCGGACATGGTGCCGACCTGGATCTCGCCGTTCTCCGCGAGCGGCAGCAGGGTCGGGAAGTCGCCAATGCGCAGGTGCCGGTGCGGCTTGAAGTCGCGGAAGTCACGGCGGAGGAAGATCTGGCGGTAGGTCGGCTGCGCCGGCTGGTAGGCGGCGAGCAGCATCTTGTTGGCAGCGGCAGCCAGCAGCAGCGGAAAGTCGGAGCTGGTGTGGAAGGCGCGCTCGGCGAGGAGCGTCGGGTTGCGGGGCACGCTCCGCGCGCCGCGGGCGCGCAGCAGTTCGCCGATCATGTCGGAGGGGCGCCAGCCCATGAACTCGGCATGGCGGCCCGAACCCTGCGGCTGGTAGCCGGGCATGGCACGGGCGGCGAGCGCTTCGGCCATGGCGTCGAGGATCTGCGCCGGGTCGTCGTGGCCGGGGCCGGTCTCGGGGCGGGCCGGGAGCGTCGGGCGGCTCGTCTGCGTCTGGGTGAAGGCGTCCCACAGGCGGCCTCGCAGCACCTCGGGGCTGACACGCTCGCGGATGGCGGCCTGGCGCAGCGCGTCGATGGTGTCCGCGGCGAGCAGGCCGCGGGCAGCGGCGAGGACCGGCTCGTAGCTGGCAATGCGCTCGGCGGCGGCGCGCTCGGCCTCGGCCCGGACGGCCTCGAGGTCGATCGCCGGCACGGCCGGTGCGGGCGCGGCGCGGGTCGGCTCGGGCGGCGTGGTCGGCGCGGGGCTGGTGGTCACGGTGGTCTCCTGGAACGGGGCGGTGGACGGCGACGCGGCAGGCGGCGCCGACGGGGCAGCAGCCGGCTCGGCCGGCGTCGTCTCGGGCATGGGTGGTTCCTCGTCAGGCAGGGCGGGCTCGATGGCGATGGCTGGCGCGCCCTGCGGCGCCTCGCCACGCACCGCCGCATCCCGGTCCACCGGGACCGGCACGACGGAGATCTCAAAGGGCTCCCAATCCACCGCACGGTGGACGGTCTCGCCGGTGGCCGGATCAGGCCGCGGCTCGTAGCGGTGCACGCGATAGCCGACGCTCACCGCCCGCAGCGTGCCGTCAGCGATGCGCTGCCAGACAGGCTCGACGTCGGCGGCAGTGCTGAACTGCAGCGTGGCATAGCCGCGCCCGCGCTCGAGGCGGGCGGCGGTGACCCGACCGAGCACGTCGCGCGCGCCACCGCGGCGGTGGGTATCGAGCACCGGGGCGCGACCGGAGCGCAGCGCCTCCATGCGCACCGCGTTGGGCGACATCTCCAGCTCCTCGGTGATCAGGCCGAGGGCCGGGACGAAGTTCCGCGCGCGAGCGCCGGTGGACCACACCACCTCGACGGTGCGCGCGGCACGATCGACGGTGGCAGGCGCTGTGATGGCACGCTGCGCCACGAGCGGAACGTCCGCCGCGGTGGGCGCAGCTGCCGGCTCCGGCGTGGCATCGCTGCCGCCCGGTTCGGTGGTCTCGGTCATGCTCAGCCCTGGGGTGCTGTGTCTCGGGGTGGCGCCGCTGCGCCGGTGGCGGCGATCTCGACCGCGGCCATCTGCGCGGCGTCCTGGGCGGCGCCGGACTTCGCGACGCGGCGCGGGTCGGTGTCGAGCGAGATGCCCGCCTCGTCCAGCAGGGCGTTGGCCTCGCGGATCATCTCCACGGCGGCGCGGAAGTCGTAGCCGAAGGCGCCGGCCGCCTCCGGCTGCGGCACAAAGCCGGCGCGCACCTGGGCGATCAGCGCCGTAGTGTCCTTCAGCGGGTCGATCATCTCGTGCGCCGGCGGGACGTGGCTGACGCCGTCCGGCAGCTCCGCACCCCACAGCCCGAGCAGCGCACCCTGCGCGTGGAAGCGGTCCGCGATGGGCCGCACGAGCATTGGGATGAGCATGCCGTACTGCACCTGCTCGCAGAGGCGGCGGAACTCGATCTTGCCGGCCCGCAGCGAGGAGTAGTTCGCCTGGGTCAGGTCGCCCGAGACCTGGTCGTAGGTGAGGCCGGCGCCGACCGCGGCCGCCTCGAGGGCGCGTCGGGCGAAGGCGGCGTGGCTGCCGCCGCCGGAGGGGTTCACCACCTCGACGCTGCCCATGCCGCGGCGATAGAGGATCATCCCCGGCTCGAAGCTCTCGACCGTCCGACCCTGGGCGTCGCGGAGCAGGCCGGTCGCCGCACCGGTGAGCGCCTCATCGCCCTCCTCGGTGACCACGGCTGCGAGGCAGGCTTCGATCTTGGCCTTCATCAGCAGCGCCGCCTCGTAGTCGCCGAGGTCGCGCAGCCGAAGCAGCACAGGAGCCAGCCAGGAGACGTCACGCAGCTGGCCGGGGCGGCGCTTGCGGTAGATGTGCAGCACCTCGGCCGCAGGGATCCGCTCGCTGCTCTGCCAGGTCGCACCCGGCAGGATCCAGGCCGCGCCGGGGTGGACCCGATGCAGCCAGTAGCCGACCGGCGCGCCCGCCTCGCCGAGGGCGATGCCCTGGATGGTCGGCGTGCCGTCCACCGTGCCGGTCCGCGCCGTGTCGAGGTGATCGCTCTCCAGCACCTGCAGGCGTAGGCCGATCGGGTTGGTGAGCGATGGCGACACCGTCAGGAAGCGCACGAAGCACTCGCCGCTCTCGACCACCGCCCGCATGACCAGCGCCTGCAGGCCGTAGAGGTCCAGCCGCCCCTCGGCGTCGCAGGCGGTGCTCTCCGCCCAGCGTTGCCAGGCGCGGCCATGCGCGTCGTCGGGCCAGCGCGTGGTGATGCCGGCGCCGACCGCGTTTCCGGTCCACAGATCGACGATGCGGCTGGCATAGGGATCGTTGCGGACCGCATCACGCGCGCGCCGCGCCACCGTCGTTGCCGCCAGGCCGACCTCGGCGTTGGGGCTACCGCCAGACGGCGCCCAGGCGGACGCCCGCTGGTCCTGTGCCGCGGCATAGCCGCGCAGCACCTGCCATGCATCGCGGAGGCGTCGGATCACCCGGTTCTCTCCCGCGAGAAGCTAGCGAGTGTCACGGAGGGACGGCGCGTTGCGCTCATCTCCGCACCGCGCAGCACGGCCAGCGCGCGGCCAAGCTCATCGAGGCTGCGATACTCCACCGTCCGCCCGTCGAAGCTCACGCGCGTCGTGCCGCCCGTGTAGGCGGCCGCCAGCGCCGCGGCGCGGCTCCCCTCCGGCTGCGCCAGCGCCCACGCGAGAACAGTCGGATCCATCACGCGGCCCGCAACGTCGGCAGCGGTGTCGCCGCGTTGACCAGGTAGGACAGCCCGGTGGGCGGGTTCGGCATGATCGGCACACCGGCCTGGTGCGTCAGCGCCGCGAAGAACCCGTTCTCGCTGCCGGTCGTGCCACCGCCGGCGCCGCCATCCGCCGCGGCCGAGCCGAGCAGCAGCGTGTTCCCGCCGCTGAACGCCTGCGTGCTGGTACCGCGTACCGAGGGAACCCCGGAGAAGCACAGCAGCAGCCACCAGATGCCGGCCGAGATCCAGCGCGGCTGCGCGAAGGGGCAGAGTGCGTTGCCAGTGGCGGCGGTGTCGGCGTCCACCACCGGCTCTTCGATCACCGCTCCCGGCCGGCCGGCACCATTGTCCGCCGCGAGCGCCATACGCAGGAGTCCGGCCGCGCCCGTCGTCACACTGACAGCCATGGCCGAGAACAGCCCGGGACGCGCCAGCACGTAAGGGACGCAGTACAGCCGGTTCGCCGTCATCGCGACCGCGCCGCCGACGGCGCGCGCATGCTGCGAGGCGTAGAAGCGCCCCGAGACGTGGGGCAGCATCGCCGGCGCCGGCGGCAGGTAGTGCTGGAACAGCGCGGTCATGCCAGGGGCCGGATGCCGAGGGTGAGAAGGCGCTCCGCCACCTGGTTCACCGGCGCAGCGGCGAGGCCGGAGCGCATCCGCAGCCAGCGCCAGCCGAGCAGAAGGGTGGGCGGCAGGGTGAGTGCCCGGCCGGCGGCGGCGGCCAGCACCAACTCATTGCCGAGATGGTCGTAGAGATCCGCCCAGCCGGCGGGCTCCCCCTCGTCGAGCGAGCCCTGCAGGGTGAGCGGGGCGTCGGTCCAGGCGGCGGGCAGCAGCAGCAGGCAGACGCCGTAGCCGACGCTGGCGACGGGTCCGCTCAGCGCCTGGCCGGCGGCGATGCTGGTGCGCACCGGGACGATGGCGGTCATGGGGTTCTCCAGGTCAGCGCAGCCAGCCGCTGCGCGGCGCGAGCCAGCCACGCGGGCGATGAGTGTCGGTCGCGACCGGTGGCGGTGATGGGGGAGCGACATTCCCGCCGGTGGGAAGCTCGCTCGGTTGGAGTGGGGCGTTGGCGACCTGCTCGCGCAGCTGCGCCCAAAAACGCTCGCCGTAGCGGTCGGCGCCGAGCAGCCAGAGCGCGGCACGCGCCAGTACGGCGCAGTCCAGCGCTTCATTCCTCTCGCGCAGCTTCGCCCATTCCTGCCGGGCGAAGCCGCGGCGGTCCTTCACCGTGCGCAGCTGCTCGGCGACCAGCTGCTTCACCCACTCGGCCTCGATGCCCTGCGGCAGATGCACCCAGCCGGGCGGGAACTCCTCTGCGTCGCCGCGGCCGAGCCAGAGCCGGCGGTAGAGGTCGGCCTTCCAGGTCGAGACCGACACCGTCCACAGCTTGAGGCCGCGGCGGAGCTTGCGGCCATCGACCAGCGCATCGACCGGTGTCGGACCCTGCACCGGCTGCGCCCGGTTCCAGCCCTCGACGCCCTTGGTCGGCGCGATGCGCGGGTCCCGCAGCCGGCGGAGATGGCCGTAGACGGCGGCGGTGTCGCGCCCGCCGGTGTCGACGCAGGCCTTGGCTATGCGGATGGTGCCGCCGCCTTCGCGCGGCCAGTCCCTGGCGAGCAGCTTCGCCAGCGCATCCCACGGCTCCCGCTCGCGCGGGCTGCCGGGGATGACCAGGTGGTCCACCAGCCAGGAGGAGAACCCCTCCGCCCAGCCCCAGACGTCGCACTCGAGCCGGTCGTCCTGCACGTCCACGCCCGCCGTCAGCACCAGCGCGCCTGGCGGGACGATGCCCATCCGGAAGTCCTCGCGCCGCTCGACCAAGCGCTCCCAGTCCGGCGCCTCGCCCTGCTCCTGCCAGGTCTCGCCGAGCACCGTGTTCTTGAAGGTCTTCAGGTCCTCGGGCTTCCCTTGCGCCGCCTCCCAGTCGCGGGCGATCTGCTCCCAGGAGAGCCAGCCCACCGGCGAGTAGAGTGCGGAGATGTGGAAGCCGACCGTGTGCGGGTCCTGCGCTTCCGCCGTGGGGCGCCACTCGCCGCCGGCCAGCATCGCGGTCTTGTGGTGCTCCTCGATCCCTTCGTCGCAGGCTTCGCAGTGGTAGCGGACCGAGCGCGGGTCGCCCTTCTCCCAGCGCAGGCGCTCGAACTTGAGCCACTGCATCTCCTGGCAGTGGGGACAGGGCACGAAATAGCGCCGCTGGTCGGAGGCAGCGTATTCGCGCTCGATCCGGCTGCGGCCGGCGATGGTCGGGGTCGAGACCAGGAAGGCCTTGCGCCGCCAGCCGAAGGTCCGCGCCCGCGCCTCGGCCAGCGCGATCGGGTCGCCTTCGCCCTCGACGTCGCCGGGATAGGCGTCCACCTCGTCGAGGAAGAGGAACCGCGCGGTCATCGAGCGCAGCCCGACCGCACTGTTCGCGCCGGTCAGCACCAGGATGCCGCCCGGGAATTCCTTCGACAGCAGCGTATTGCCGCTGTCCCGGGCGCGGGCGGGCGCGACGCGCTCCTTGAGCGCCGGCGTCTCCTCCAGCAAGGGGTCGATGCGCTGGCGCGAGAAGCGCTTGGCCAGCTCGACGGTGGGCTGCACCGCGAGCACCGGGGCCGGCACATGGTGGAGGATGTAGCCGAGCCAGCAGTTGCCGCTCTCGGTGGCGCCGACCTGGGCGCCCTTCATGAACACCACGCGCCGGGCGGGGTGCACCGCCGAGAGCGCGTCCATCACCTCGCGCAGGTACGGGGTCCGGCTGGTGCGCCAAGGGCCGGGTTCCGAGGAGGCACGGCTGCCGAGGATGCGGTGCCGTTCCGCCCATTCCGAGACCCTGAGCTGCGGCGGCGGACGGAGCATGGAGCCCGCCCGGCGCCGGACATGGTCACGGGTCCTGGGCCCGATCTCCGAGGCCTGGGGGATCGAAGCGATCGGCCGCCTCCGAAAGCAGGTCGGTGATGTGCCCCTGCAGGACCGTCTGCAGCAGGTGCGGGTCGACGCCGAGCTCGGCGGCAATCAGCCCGGAGACGCGGGCCGGCCAGTTCAGCAGCGCGTCGCGCATGGCGCCCGCGATCTCGTCGATCGTGGCGTTGACCTCCGCCACATCGAGCAGCCGGCGCTTGTTCTCATCGAGGGCAAGCCGCTGCGCCTCGACCTTGAGGGCGAGCTGCGCGACCTTCAGTCGGGCATAGGGCGTGCCCTCGGCACCCGAACCGCCAGCGAGCGGGGAGCGGTGCGGATCCGCGGTCTCCACCAGGCGGCGGCGGGTCTTGTCGATATCCCACTGGCCATCCGGCTCGCGGACGATGCGGCCGCTGCCCTCGGCCTTGCGCAGCGCCGTCTCGCTGATGCCGATGCGGCGGGCCGCCTCGCGGTTCGATGGGGTCATCTCGGGCATGGCGGCGACCTCCCGCCGCGCGCGACGATGATGCAGGCCTCGTCAGGTTGGATTGACGGCGCGCCGGGAGGATCGCCGGCGTATGTGATCGCGCGGCACCGCGCATTCTGCGTGCGTCTCACGGGGCACGCGGCGCATCATCGCCGCGACATCAGCGGAGAAGCGGGATGTCGCCGAAGGATCCCGAGAAGATGGTGATGGCGACCGCTTACGCGATGGCCATGGCGGACGGTGGCGTTGGCACGCCGCGGGTGGTTCGGCTCTACGTGGATGACGCGCGGAAGGTGCTGGTCGATGTACTGAAAGCGGCGAAGCGCCAGCAATGGGAGCTGTCGGAGATGCTGCTGGCGCTCGATCCGCCGAAGCCCAAACCGAAGCCCTGGGAGAAGTATCAGGGCCCGCTGCCGTCGCGCCGCGAGCCCTGAGCCGTTCTGCGGGGCGTCACCCGGCGATGCGGTACACCGTGTAGGAGCCGCGGGCGCCCTCCTTGTTCGGCCCGACCTGGCGCACCCGCTCCAGCACCTCGACCGCGATCCCCTGGCGCTTCTTCAGCCCGGCGAAGAAGCCGCGGACCGTGTGCGGCGCCCAGCCGGTCGCCTCGGCGATCTGCGCCACCGTCGCGCCCTCGGGCCGACGCAGCATGGCCAGCACCTGCTCCTGCTTCGTGCCCTCGCGCGGCTTGCGCGGCGCTCCGGGCTCGCGCGGCATGCGTGCCGGCTTGCCGGCCAGGGCGGCGCGGAGACGCGCCATCGGGCCTTCGAGGGCGCCGATCATGTCGGTGTCGCGGTTGGTCGCGTCCTCCCAGGCGGTGAGCACCGCCGCGGCGGCATCGCGCAGGCTGCCCCGCGGCGCGGGGCCTGGCGCCGCGAGGGCCTGGTCGAGCAGGGCAAGGTCCTCCGCGCGGGTGGCGTCGTCCGGCGCCGCAGGCGCGGCCTGGGTGGGTTCGGTGGCGCCGGCGGGGTTGGCCTGCGGTGGCGCCTCCGGTGCGCCCTTGGGCGCCGCGTCCGGGGCCGGTGCGGCGCCCTGCGGGTCGATGCCGATGGCGCGCAGTCCCTCGTCCGTGATCTTCAGCAAGACGCTGTCGCCATCCACCATCCAGAGGGCCTGCGCATCGTAGGCGGGGCGGTGCACCGCGATCACCAGGTCGTTCTTCAGCAGCGCCTTCGCCACCGCCTGCCGCGCCGCGGCCGGCAGGCGCTCGGGCGGGTAGGCCAGGTGCTCGGGGTGCCGCGCGGCGGCGGCCAGGATCGCCATCTGCGTCTCGGTGAGCTTCATCCTCGGGGTCCTCGGTCCGGCACCCGACCAGCCGGGTGCTACCGCCCCGAGCCCCGCCGGGCGCCACCCGGTCGGGGCCATGCGGGTGGCGACCGCATCAGCCGGCGTATTCGCCGCGCTTGAAGTGCTGGTCCGCGATGTCCTTCAGCTTCGCGGCGGCGTCCGCGAGCCAGGCGGTCTCGCCCCAGAGCACCGCCTCGGGATCGGCGCCGAAGTGATCCGCGCTGGCCTGCTGCAACTCCGCGAGCAGCGCATCGAACTCGGCCTTCTTGGCCAGGAAGGCCTCGAGGCTCCGCTGCTGGTTGGCTTCGCGCTTGGTCATCGGGCTCTCCGTCCTGCTCATCGCGTGACGGACCATTCGCGCTGCGGCGCGCCCGAGCCAAGCAACATGCAGCGTCAGATGATTGCTCTTATTGGGCTTTCTCGGTCATCCCAGCTTCGCCGACGCCGCGGGCCGCGGCGATGTCGCCGAAGGTGCGGTCCTCGCCGTCCAGGACGGCGGCCTCCCCGGTGGCCTCCTGCCAGCGCCGGACGATGACGTCGGCGTAGGCGGGATCGAGCTCGAGCAGCACGGCGCGCCGCCCGGTGCGCTCCGCCGCGATCATGGTCGTCCCGGAGCCGCCGAAGGGATCGAGCACGGTGTCGCGCTGCTTGCTGCTGTTGCGGATCGCGCGCTCCACCAGCGCCACCGGCTTCATGGTGGGGTGCAGGTCGTTCCGCGCCGGCTTGTCGAAGTGCCAGACGTTGCCCTGGTCGCGGGCGCCGCACCAGTAGTGCTGGGCGCCTGCCTTCCAGCCGTAGAGCATCGCCTCGAACTGCTGGTGGTAGTCGGCGCGGCCGAGCGCGAAGGTGTTCTTCGCCCAGATGATGGTGCTCGACCACTTCCCACCGGCCTCCTGCCAGGCGCGATGCAGCGTCGGCCACTCGGACGAGGACATGCAGACGTAGCAGGCGCCCTTCGTCACCGAGAGCAGGTTCGCCAGCGCCGGGCGAAGGAAGTCGAGGAAGCCAGAGCCCAGCGCGTCGTTGGCGATGGTCATCCTGGCCGCTGTGCCGCCCCGGTAGGCGACGTTGTAGGGCGGGTCCGTGAAGGCCATGTCGGCGAGGCGATCGGCACCGAGCGCCCGCTGCACGTCATCTAACCTGGTCGCGTCGCCGCAGAGCAGGCGGTGCTCGCCGCAGCGCCAGAGGTCGCCCGCGCGGGTGACCGGGACGGCGGGCGGCGGCGGGGCGTCGTCGGCGCCGTCTTCGCCGAGCCCGGCGTCGGCCGCGGCCAGCAGCCGGTCGAGCTCCATCCCTGAGAAGCCGAGGACGTCGAGGTCCACCGCCGCCTCGTCGCGGATGCGGGCGATCTCGGCCGCCAGGAGCGCCTCGTCCCAGCCGGAGTTGAGCGCGATCTGGTTGTCCGCCAGCCGCAGGGCCCGGGCTTGCGCCTCGGTCAGGTGGGCAAGGCGGATCGCCGGCACCGCCGCCATGCCGAGGCGCTTGGCCGCCATGACCCGGCCGTGGCCGGCCACCAGGACGCCGGCGGCGTCGACCAGCACCGGGTTCACGAAGCCGAACTCGGCGATCGAGGCGGCGATCTGCGCCACCTGCGCCTCGGAATGGGTGCGGGCGTTCTCGGCGTAGGGGATCAGCGCCGCCACCCCCAGCGTGGTGACCTGCAGATCAGGCTGCATCGGCCAGGGCCTCCGCACGCGCCGCGGCGATGGCGTCGTAATCCCGCCCGTCCTCCGCCAGCGTCACCGGCAGGTCCGGATGCAGCAGGCGCCAGCGGGCGATGGCCAGATCGACATAAGCCGGCGCGAGTTCGATAGCCCGCACCTGCCGGCCGATCCGCTGACCGGCAAGGAGGGTAGTGCCGGAGCCGGCGAAGGGCTCGAACACCGCCTCGCCCTCGTCCGTGTAGGCCCGCATCAGGAACTCCGGCAGCGCGACCGGGAACACCGCCGGGTGCTCGGTCTCGATGCCGCGGCCCTTGTGGCGGGTGATCCGCAGCACGCTGTCCGGGATCCGGCTCTCCTGCACCGGCAGGCCGATGTGGGTGTAGGCCTTCACCTCGCCGTCGGCGGCACGCAGGCCGCTACCCTTGTTCGGGGTGCCGGCCCACTTGCAGGGCACGATCTTGTTGGGCTGGCGCGGCTGGCGATTGAGGTGGAACACCAACTCGAAGGCCGGGGCGAGGCGGCCGTTCCAGTCACCGGGCAGGCCGGGGCCCTGGTCCCAGGCGTAGAGCCCGAACCGCCGCCAGCCCTGCGCTCGCATCCAGTCGAGCCAACCGGACCAGTAGGGCAGCCATTCCCCGTCGCGGTGGATCAGGCCGAGGTTCACCAGCACCTGGCCGTCAGCCTGAAGGGCCTCGCTCATGGCGCCGAACACGCCCCGCATCAGGGCATCCCAGTCCGACACGCCACCGGTGGTGTAGTCGCGCTGGTTCCCGTAGGGCGGGCTGGTGAAGAGCAGCGCCGCGCGGTCGCCGGCCATGACCTGAGCTACCGAGGCAGCGTCGGTGGAGTCCCCACAGAGTAGACGGTGGTCGCCGAGCAGCCAGAGATCGCCCGGGCGAGTGACGGCCTGACGCGGCGGGTCCGGTTCGGCATCGGCGGGATCATCCGCCGGCGCCTCGTCCGTGTCCGTCGCGCCGGGCGCGCCACCGCCGCTGGCCTCCGGCTGATCTGCCTCCTCGGGCGCATCGCCATCGGTGACGGCCGCATCCGCCGCCGCGAGGATTGCGGTCAGCTCGTCCGCCGAGAAGCCGAGCATGGCCACGTCGATCTCCGCCGCGGCCTGCACACCGGCCAGCGCCTCGCGCAGCAGCGCCTGGTCCCAGGTCGCGTTCTCGGCGATGCGGTTGTCAGCGAGCCGGAGCGCGTCCTTCTGCGCCGGCGAGAGGTGGCGCAGCACGATCACCGGCACCCGCTCGATGCCGAGCGCCACCGCCGCCTCGAGCCGGCCATGACCGGCGATCAGCACGCCGGCCTCGTCCACCAGCAGCGGGTTGGTGAAGCCGAAGGCCAGCATGCTGGCCTTGATCTGCTCGAGCTGCGCGGCGCCGTGCACGCGGGCATTGCCGGGGTGGGCGCGCAGCTCCGCCACCGGGCGCAGCAGGATCTTCGCCGCCATCCAGGGGAGCGTCATCGGGCCATCCGGGATCAGGGTGGTGCGAACCGTGCGCGCGGCCGGCGCGAGCCTCGCGCCGCCACGGTTCGCAGCTAAACGATTGAGATCAGGGCCGTGTGGTGCGAACCGCGAACCATGTTTTCGGCCTGGCGCTAGCGAAGTCGCGCGCTTCCGCTTCCCGCATACGCCAGGCCCAGGAAGGACCCTGCGGCTCGCGAGCCACTGTCTCGATCGAGCGACGCTGTGGCTGGTCGGCCGCTTCGCGCTCGCGCATCTTCAAGTTGGCCGCAGGATAGGACAGACGGATTCCAGGGCGCAACGCGACATTTCCGCGCAGGCGTTCCTTTGTTTTCGCTCCGAAGCCGGGTCACGGCGTGCGGCCGTCACGCCGCCCTCGTCCGCGGCACGAGGCCGAAGTGCCCCGCCAGCACACCGAGCGTTGCGACCAGCATGCCCTGCGCCTGCGGCGGCGAGACCGGCCGCCCTCCCCAGCCCTGGCGCGTCGCCCACTCGCGCACCGACATCTCGAGGCCGAGCACGTGCCAGGCGCAGGAGCCGGCGGCGCTGTCGTGACCGCCCAGCGCGTCGAGCGCCTCGGCCACGCGCCGTCGCGCGTCCATGGCGCGCTCGGACAGCGCGTCGGCGGTCCGGCCTGGCAGGCGCAGCAGGGAGGCGCGCACCATGCCGTCCAGCGCGGCGCGCCGGAACAGCACCCGGAAGCAGCCGCCCGCATCGTGCATCTCCTGGGTGATGGTGCCGTTGGCGAGCATCAGGCCAAGGGTGTCGATGGCGCGGCGATGGAGGACGGGCGCGCCGGTCTCCGGATCGGCCTCGCGGACGGGCTCGCTGAAGCCGCCATGCTGCAGGCGCCACCGGCTCGGCAGGGCGAGGCTCTCCTCCCGGGTGCGGGCCTTCTTCTTGCGCTTACCGGCCATGGCTCGGGCCTCCTGTGCGCGGCCCCCAGCGCCGCGTCGCTTCGTTGGTGAGGGCCTGGCGGAGCCAGGGATCGGCGATGTCCTCGAGGCGGAGGGCGACGACGCCCTGCTCGCGCCAGACGCGCCGGCGCATGGCCTCGAGGTCGGCCGGGTTGGCGGGGCTCGGCTCGCGGCCGAGGGGGCATCGCGGCAGCGCCGGCGCGCCGGGCAGCCTCACTGCACACCGCCCCGGGCGTCGATCGCCCACAGCAGCAGGGCGAGGGCATCCGCCTCATTGTCGTCCGCCGGCGCGAAGCCGCGCGCCCGCATGGCGGCGATCACCGCCTCCTTCGGTGCATTGCCCTTGCCGGTCGCGAAGCGCTTGATCGTGCCGACCGGGACGCCCTGGTAGGGGACGCCGGCGCCTTCGCACCAGGCGGTCAGGTGCGCGAGGAAGCCGCCATAGACATGGGCGGCGGTGGTGCCGGCGTGCCGCCGCACCTCCTCGAAGACGACGCTGCCGAGCGGGCCGGCGCTCGAGCCCATGCTGTCCAGCCAGCGGCGGAAGCGCAGCCAGCCCATGCCGCCGCCCTCGAAGCGGCCGGGCCGAAAGGCGGCGGTGCCGGAGGCGATGCTGCCATCCGGCAGCCGCAGCGCCCAGCCGAGAGAGCTGCCGAGGTCGAGGGCGAGCAGGCTTCCGTGACGCATGGTGACGATTGCGGCGGGTTTTTCCATTGACTGCTCACGCGCGCGCGCGCACGCGAGGGCATCAATAGGGGAGTGACGCGTCAATCCGTCACAATCGGTCATCGCTCAGAACTCCATCTCGATTTCGGAATGGGTTGTGTTCGCGCGCAGGCGCAGGCCGATGAAGCAGCGCTGCGCGCTGGTGCGGTGGGGCGAAAACCCGCGCGCGCTCAGCGTCTGCGAGAAGCGCTTGATCGAGCCGACGAATTCGCCGCTGGCTTCGGCCCAGGCCTTCCACGACGCGTAGAGGGCCGCAGTCGCCTCGCTGTGCTGGCTGCCGCGCTCGCAGCACTCCTCGATCCACCGCCCCAGCGCGTCCTCCGCCTCGAAGTACTCGTCGGTGGCGGCGAGCACGGTGGCGGGCGGGCGGAGCCCGACGCGCTGCCATTCGAGGCAGCCCTCGATCGCCCAGGCGAGGATGCCGTCGCGCTCCGCGAGCAGCCGCTCGGGCAGGCGCTTGTCGCGCCGGGCGGGCGGGATGGTGACCGTGAACGGCACCATGTGCAGCCGCCGCCGCATCGCCTCGTCGACATTGCGGATCGCTGGCTTGTGGTTGCCCGCGACCAGCAGCTTGAACTGCGGGGTGAACTCGAAAAAGTCCTGCCGCATGAAGCGCGCGGTGATGCGGTCGCCCCCCGTAAGCGCCTTGAGCTTGCTCTCGGCCCAGCGGCTGCCCTGCTCGGTCTCGATCGAGGTGACGATGCGGGCGCCGCGCAGCCCGGCCATGTCGGTCGGATGGCGTTCGCCGCTGGTCGCCATGAACATGTCCATGGGCGCGACGGTGGCGTAGTCGCCGAGGAGGGCGGTGAGCGTGTTGAGGAACACCGACTTGCCGTTGGCGCCGGTGCCGTAGAGGAAGAACAGCGCGTGCTCGGTGGTCACGCCGGTGAGCGCGTAGCCGACCACCCGGCGGAGGTAGGCCTGCAGCTCGGCGTCGCCGCCCGTGACCTGGGCGAGGAAGGCGAGCCAAGCCGGGCAGTCGCCCCGGGGCGCGGCGGTGGTGATCTTGGTCATGCAGAGGGCGCGGTCGTGCGGGGCGAGCGCGCCGCTGCGCAGATCCACGACGCCGGCCGGGGTGTTCAGCAGCCAGGGATCGCGGTCCCAGACCTCGGCGGTGGTGGCGTGGCGCCGATCGGCGCGCGCCAGGCGCTCGACGGCGGCGACGGTTGCGGCCTGGGAGAGCTTCGTGCGGACCCTGGCGTTGTTGGCGCGGTTGGCCGCGGCGCGGCAGACGTGGCGGGCGAGGTCGAAGGCGCGCAGCGTGCCCTCGCGCTCCCAGCGCGTTCCGGTCCAGGTGAGCCAGGCGCCCCAGACCGCGACATGCCGCCAGTCCTCGCCATGCTGCGCGCTGAACGCGGCGGCGAGGGCGTCCTCGGTGAAGCCGACCGGCAGCGGGCCATCGTCGCCCGGCCCATCGCCCTCGGCTACGGCCTGGTCGGGCTCGCCTGCACCTGTGCCGGGGTGACTGGCCTCGGCGCGGCGCCACAGCCGCTCCGCCTCCTGGCGCAGCCGGTCCTCGGGCCAGGGCGGGCTGATCCGTGCGGCGTTGTAGTCCTGGATCTCCTGCCAAGCCTGGGCCGCGGTGACGAAGCCGTCCTGGCAGCGGCGGATCCAGTAGCCGATGATGCGGGAGAGCGCCTCGAAGCGGGTGAGGCCATCGGCGCCGCCCTCGCGCACCACCTGGGCGAAGAGCTCGGTCACCTCGCCGCGGCCGGCGCCGTTGAAGTCGAGCGGGTCCTCCGCCGGGTCCGGCGCCACCTCGCTGCCCACCCCCGCCAGGGGCGGCATGGCGAGCACCGCCTCGGCGAACTCCGTGAGGTCGCGGTCCGCGCCGCCCGAGGAGAGGATGGCGACCAGCCTCGGCTGCCCGCCCTTGGCATGGACAGACCCGGCGACGCGGATCGGCTGGTGCGCCGAGCGGAAGGCCGGATCGCCGCCGACCTTCACCGCGATCGCGTGCCGCAGCCGGCACACCGTGGCCAGGTCCTCGCCGGTGGCCGGCTCGGTGAGCCGCCAGTAGAGGTGGAGCTTCGCCTGGCCCTCCGGCGTGACGCCGCCGGAGGCGACCTCGAGGCTGGGCGGGCCGAGGTGCCGGACCAGATGCGCCCGCTTCGCGGCGATGTCGCCGCCGTCGAGATCGACCAGCACCACCTGCATCTGCACGATGTGCTCGGCGCTGGCCTGGCCGGGTGCGACGACCGTGCCGGGGATGACGTAGAGCGCCATGCCCGCCTCGGCGGCCCAGCGCGCCTGCACGGCGAGCTTCGCCGGCAGCTCGCCATCGGCGGGCAGGAAGGGCGTGTGCGGCGCGCGGTCGGGCCCGCCCTTCTCGGCCAGCGCCCGGACCGCGACCCAGCCCTCGCACCAGCCGAAGACCATCTCGGCATAGGCCGCGACCATGGCGGGATCGGGGGCGACCGGCATCGGCGGGTTCACCTCGGCGGCGCTCATGACCAGCACCGCGTGCGCCAGGGGCAGCGCGCACATTCGGGGTGATCGGGCTCGGCGGCGATGCGCGGCAGCCACTCGCCGGCGTCGCAGGCCTGCAGGACGCGCACCGCCTTGTCGCTGGTGGCCTGGGCCAGCGCGCCGTCGAAGGGCACCAGCTCGTGGTGCAGCTCGGCGGTGTCCTTGTTCACCGCGGTGAACAGGGCCGGCGCCTCGGTCAGGCCCATGTACGCCTGGTAGAGCGCGACCTGCGCCGCGTAGATCGGCTTGGCCGCGGCGACGCCGCGCCGGACGATCTCCTTCCAGTTGCGGGCGTTGGCCGACTTGCATTCCCACAGCGCCGGGACGGCGACGACGCTCTGGGCGGAGGCTGGCGCTGCCACGACCACGCCGTCGATGTGGCCCTGCACGCGGCCGGCCGCGACCGAGAAGCCGAACTGCTCGCCGGCGCGGCTGCGGGTGCGGAGGTCGAAGCCGGCGCGGCGGAGCCAGCCGATGGCGAGGTCCTCGAAGACGTGCCCCACCGCGAAGATCCGCAGCGTCTGGCCCGAAAAGGCGGTCTCCGGGTCGCGCGGGACGTCCAGGAACTCGTACTGCAGCCGGCGGACGCAAGGGTCGCCGAGCCGGGAGCCGCCGAGGTAGTCCCGGCGGGGCCGGGTGCCGTTCTCCGCCACCAGCGCGGTGTCGATCAGGGCGTTGATCGCCTCCGCGGCTGTCGGCGGCTTCGGGCGATGGTTGAAGTCGAGGCTGTGCTCCGCCATCAGAACGGCACCTCCGGCGACGCTGTGGAGGCGGAGGCGCGCATCGCGTCCTGGAAGGCGCCGACCGCGACCTCCGCCAGCGTCAGCACCTGCTGCTCCGAGAGCGCGTTCAGCGCCGTGGTCCAGCCGATCTCGGCCATGACCTCGGCCATGGCCCGCATGGCGGCGCGGAGGGCAGCGCGCTCGTGTTCGGTGAGGTCAACCATGGCGGTGGACCGCCGCGCCAAGCGCACCCACCAGCCCTGGCAGGTGATGGAGCAGAAGGAGACCGAGGGCCGCGGCGGCCTCGACGATGTCGGGTCGAACCAGCCGAAGCCGCGCTCCGGCCGCCGACAGGCGGCGCAGAGCGAGCGCGGCGCGGGTGCGAGGGGCATGGTCGTGCGCCGGGGTCATGCCGCCCTCCCCAGGCCGCCGGGAAACACCGCGGCCAGGATCTGCGGCCGGTGCCAGAGGAAGTTCAGCCGGCAGTTCGCGGCGTACTTCGACAGGCCGAAGTCCAGCGCAGGATCGGCGTCCCCGGCCTTGACCAGCAGCTCGCGCTGGCGTGGGCTGGCGGGGTGGTTCAGCCACAGGCGGCTCTTGGTGGCGGCGGCCCCGGTCTCGGCCTGGCGCAGGAAGTCGTCGGCCCCGGCCAGGACCTGGGCGCGCTCGCCGACCCCGAGGTGGCGCAGCCGCCCCTGGCGCAGCTTGCCGACCGCGTGCCAGTGCTCGCCGTCGAAGAACACGCCGGCCCAGGCGTCGAAGCCGGAGGCGATCATGGCGTGGCCGTCGCCGTGCATGTCCCACCAGCGGAAGGGCGAGCGGTCGAGCAGGTCGATCTCGGTCAGCCCGAAGCACTGGAGCGGGCGCTTCTCGCGGAGCTTGCGCTCCCAGACGTGGCCGCAGAACGGGCAGGCGAGGGTGCCGAGCGGCACCTCCGCCTCGCAGTCCGGGCAGGTCTTGTAGGGCGCCTGGCCCGGCTCGGCTTCCTCCTCCTCGGAGAGCATCCCGTCGTGCTCGATCGAGCCGTGGCGCTGCGCCGCGCCGGCGAAGTCGAGGACGACGCAGTCGGTCTTCACCACGCCGGGGAAGCGCTCCGGGTCCACCTTCCGCAGCCCCCGCCCGATCGCCTGGATGAAGGTGCCGCGGTGGAGCATCGGGCGGAGGACGACGATGCAGCCGACCGGCTGGCTGTCGAAGCCCTCGGTCAGCACCATGCAGTTGGTGACCACCTGCACCTCGCCGCGGTCGAAGCGGGCGAGCAGCGCCGCGCGCTCCTTCGCCGGCATCTCGCCGGTCACCGTCTCGGCGGTGATCCCCGCGGCGCGGAAGGCGGCCGCGACCGCCTCGGCGTGGGCGACCGTGGCGCAGAAGGCGATGGTGCGGCGGTCGCCGGCCCGCTCGCGCCAGTGCTCGACCACCGCCTCGTTCACCACCGCCCGGTTGAGCACCCTGGCGGCGGCGTCCATGTCGTACTCGCCGGCCGTGGCGCCCACCTGGTCCAGGTCGTCGGAGACGCCGACATCGATGGTGAAGGTGCGCGGCGGCACCAGGATGCCCTGGGCGATCAGCGCCGAGATCGGCAGGTGGAAGGCGATGTTCGAGAAGGTCTTCCGGAGGCTCCGCCCGTCGCCGCGCTCGGGCGTGGCCGAGAGGCCGAGCAGCTTGACCTTCGGGTTCGCGGCTCGCGCGTCGGCGATGATGGCCTGGTAGCTGTCGGCGGCCGCGCGATGGCACTCGTCGATGACGAGGTGCGAAACCTGCCCCATGCGGGCGCGCCGCGCGGAGCGGGCCAGCGTCTGCACGCTGCCGAACACGACCTGGCCGGACCAGTCGTCCCGCTCGGCCTTCACCACCGAGGCGGACAGCCCGGCGACCCGGCCGATGGTGGCGCGGTTCTGCTCGATCAGCTCGTCCGTGTGCTGCAGCACCAGGATGCGGGCGCCGGGCTCGGCCGCCGCCTCCTCGCCGATGTAGAAGCCGGCAACCACGGTCTTGCCGGCGCCCACGGGAAGCGCGACCAGCGTATTGCCCTCCGTCGCGGTCTTGGCGCGGGCGGCGGCGACCGCCGCCCGCTGGTAGTCGCGCGGGATCATCGGGGGCCTCCCGCTCAGCGCGCCCAGAAGGGCGCGTTGCCCGCCGCGGCGGGCGGCTGGGAGGGCTGAGCCGCTGCCCAGGGCGGCGCGGCGCCGCCAGTGGCCGGGGCCGCCGGGCCGGGCGGCATGGGCTGCGCCGGCGCCGCCCCCATCAGCCGGGCGTAGTCGGCATGCTCGGGCCCGATGGCGGCGGCGATGACGTTGCGGCCCGGGCCGCGCGGATCGTCGCGGTCCTTCTCAAGCCCGATGCGGGCGACGAACTCCATCCCGTTGAGGTCGCCGTAGCCGCGGATGGTGCGCGCGGCGCGGGCGCGGTCGGAGCTGTCCTTCGCGGCGATGCCGCGCGCGCTCTCCAGGATCCCGCGGATCAGGGCGCGACCGCGGTTGGCGTAGGTGTCGTCCCCGCCCTGCGCGCCCTTCCCGCGGAGGCCGATGCGCGTGTAGACGCGCCGCCGCGCATGCGGCCCCTCCACGATCACCGCCTCGGTGTTGAGGTACTGCGCCTCGCTGGTGCGGCTCTGCGTGACCCAGCCCTCCGGACCGACGCCGCCGGGCCGGATGGTGAGGCGGACCTTCGCCAGCGTGCCGGCGGGAATGGGCTCGAAGGCGTCCTGCTGCGCCTCGGCGCCGTTGAAGTCGTGCGTGAAGTTGCCGGACATGGCTCAGCCCTCCTGCGCCGTCGTGCTGGTGGTGGGGGTCGCGGGCGCCGCCGCGAGCAGTGCGACCTGGAACTGCGCCGCGGGCGGCGAGGCGAGCGGACGGCGGATCTTCTCCATCAGCCGGCCGAGATGCGGCTCCTCGATCGTCGCGAGACGACCGCTGCGGTCCTTCGCCGGGTAGCCGAAGGGATTGAGCGTGGTGCAGACGAAGGCGCGATACGGCGCCTCCTTCTCGCGCGGGATCTCGGCGAGGGTGATGACCTCATCGACGATGCCCGGCAGCTCGAGCCCGGTCTTGCTGCCCTCGATCTGCAGCGAGAAGTACGGGCGGTTGAAGTCGTCGAGCTGCTTGTTGAGCAGGCCGACCAGCCAGACGTTCTTGTCCGGCGTGTGCTGGAGGTGCGTCAGCCAGCCGATCATCTCCTGGCCGAGCAGGCCGTAGGCGCCGCGCAGGTCGGGCTTGCCGCTGCGGTCGGAGACCGCCTGCGGCTGCCCTTTGCACCACTGGAGGCACAGGCGCGAGGCGACGGTGATGCTGTCCACGAAGATGGTGTCGTACTTCGCCAGCTGCTCGGGGCTGCCGAAGGCGGCACAGACGCGCTCGTAGTGGGTCGTGTCGTAGGGCTGGTCCGGTCGCATCGCCGGGTTCGGCCCGCCGATCCAGCACGCCAGGTCGCGCGCCATCTCCCAGCTGCGCACGCGAACCTCGTCGCCGGGCCAGCCCTGCACGGCGAGTTCGCCGGCCTCGAGGTTGATGAACAGAGTCCGGCCCGCGTCCAGCGTCCAGAGCTGCGAGGTCTTGCCGATACCCGAGATGCCGATCAGCACGCCCTTGATGCCGCGCCGCTCGGCCATCCGCTCGTCGGCGGTGATGATGCGGAAGCCGCCCGGCGGCCGGCTGTCGAAGGGGGCGCTCACGTGCGGCGCTCCTCGAAGCGGGCGGCGGCCTCCACGGCCAGGTCCGCGCCGCGGGCACCGGCGCGGCGCGCGCGGTCGTGCAGCTGCTTCAGCGCGGTGACGCGGCGGTAGATCGCGTCCGCCTCGTCGCCGAGCGCCTGGATGGCGAAGGCGACGTCGTCCACCGTCGCGTCGGTGAGCGCCTTGCTGAGCGGCTGGCCGTACTCGCCGAGCTCGCCGGTGCGGAAGCTGTCCGGCAGGTCGGCCAGTGCGTAGGAGGACTCGCGGAGCCGCTGCAGCGGCGTCGTGGTCTTGAACATGGGAGCTCGACTCCTTCGTCGTCGCGCTCCTGGTCCGTCGATGGAGGTGCTGCCGGGCCCCGACGCGGCGGAGCAGACCGTCCCGGTGTTTCCGCCTCGCGGCGGTGTTGCATTCCCAGGAAGACCCGGCAGGAAAGCCGGGCGCGGTCAGGCGGCGTTGCGGGCGTCGGAAACGGCGGAGCTGGAGGTGCGCAGCTGCGCCGCCTCGTACGCCTCGATGTCCTCGAGGCGATAGGCGACGCGGCCGCCGATCTTGAGGAAGCGCGGCCCCTGGCCGAGCCAGCGCCAGCGCTCCAGCGTGCGCGGGCTGATATTCCAGCGGCGAGCCAGATCGGCCTGGTGCAGATGCCTGACGGACATGGCGACTTCCCTCGAAGACCTGCGGGGAAGGTCGCGCCGAGGCAGGCAGAAAACCGAGCCGGCGATCGGCAGAAGAAGCGGCAGAAATTCGGTTAGGGCTCGAACCCCCAGAGGCCCCCGTCGCTCTTCAGGAACGGCGCCAGCCGTGACCACTTCGCCTTGCCGAAGAAGGTCTGCAGGCTGTGGTGGTGGGTCAGGTCCCGTGCGCGGAGGCGGGTGCCCGCATAGAAGGCGTCGACCAGTTTCCGTATGGCCTCCTTCTGCGCTTCACTCCGGAAAAGGATTGGGTCGCCATCGTTGATCGAGAGCTTGGTGCCGTCAGGGGACAGGACCAGCGGCCCCGCCGCAACTGGCGGCACTCCCCGAAGCCGGGCGTCGAGGATGTCGGGGCTGACGGCGAGACGGTCCGGAGCGGCGAGTACGTCGTGCAGGGCCACCACGACGGCCCCCGGAATGGCGACGTTGGTCAGGCGGGCCGGGCGCGTGCTCGTGAGGATCACCCGCTGGCGGGTGTTTGGTCGGGCTCGAGCTGCTTCGGCGACCTGCCGATTGACCGCGGGATCGCCGAGGCGGCGTGTGAACCAAAGCGGGTCGCGCTCGCGACGACGCCCAATACGCACATCGCCGAGCTCCCACAGCAATCCATCGACGAGGGGAAAGGCTGGCCGATTGCGCGGCCGGTCCAGGCGTTCGGCAACGGCATCGAGGACCACGTCGATATCGACGCGGTGCCGCACCAACCGTTCCCGAGGCACAGCCACCGGCCCCACGGCGGGACTGAAATAGGCGAACCCCCCAGCCGCTTCGGACCAGATGAGCGAAACCGGCGTGTCCTCGTGATCGGCCAGGGATGCGCTGACCGCTTCATGGTCATGCGGCACGAGCAGGCCGGCCGCCTTCAGCAGCGCCGCGGCTCGGGGGCCTAGCTCTGCCGCAGCGCCGGACAACAGCGGCTCCCGAAGCTCAAGGATCTCAAGGATTAGGTCCACCGCCTCGGCATCGAGCGGCGGCTGGCCCTCAGACATCGCGCAGCAGCCGCCAGCGCCGGAGGTACTTCTCCCCGATGATGCGCTCGCGCTCGGTGCGGTCCTTGAGATCGCAGCCCTTCGGCATGGTGATGGTGACCGGCAGGGTGCGGCCGCCACGGGTCCCGGGCGCCGCGCGGAACTTGATGGTGAGCCGCACCACAGTGATGGCATAGCCCTCGATGCCATGCTCCTGGCCCCTCAAGCAGTCCGCGGCGGCCTGCCAGATCGTGGAGTCGTCGCCGCGCATGCACTCGACGGTGATGCGCCTTCCCTGAGTCTCGTAGGGCATCAGCTTCATCATGGTGATGCGCACCGATTCGATGCCGTCCTCCGGGTCGGTCGGGAAGTCGAAGGGCTGCCGGAGGCGATCGAGGCTGAATTGACGGATGGGCAGCCGCTCCCCCTGGAAGGCCGTGCCCAGGAGATGCTCGGCGAACAGCCGGACGAGGTCCTCGCGGGTCTCCCGGGCCGCGGCGACCACCTCGATCGCCCCCGTCGCCGGCTCATAGGTCAAGGCCGCCTCGACCACCGGCTTGTGGGGGCGGCGCGAGAGCCTGCCGTCCACGAATTCGAGGACGTCGCCCGCGCGTCCCTCCCGGTAGACGGCGGCCTGGACCAGCGCCGCGTCAGGGCCTTCGAGCATCGGGCGGGAGCGATCGCAGATCTCGACCTCGACGTTCGCGCTGCCGAAGCGCTCCGCGACGGCCTGCCGGAACGCTTCGACGGCGGCGCCGCCGCGCGCGACGGTGAGGTGCGGCCGACCGGCGAAGCCGTCCCACATGCGGCCGAAGCGCTTCTCGTCGGCGAAGCGGACCTCCTCGGCGTGGCGGAAGGTGGTCTGGTCGTGCAGGAACACCCACAGGGCCCGCGCATGACCGTTCTCCATCCCGTCGAGCAGCTCGTGGTGGGGGCACACCGAATAGATCGCCGCCTGGCCCGGCTCGTCGGCCATGGCGCCCACCCGCTCGGCGTCGTTCATCACCCGCAGCCGATCGGCCTCGTCCATGGCGTCCACCGCGCGGAGGAGCGGCGCCGCGATCGCGCCGGCCGGGCCGTCCCAGGGGATCTCCGCCGGCAGGGGGGCGGCGAGGGTGCTGAAGTAGCTGCGCAGCGACGTCGGCGGGGTGCTGCGGATGAAGCTCGCCAAGGTGAGCATGCTCGGACTCCGATGGGCGAATCGCGCCGGGTCATCCGGCGATCCGCTCATTGCCGTATCAAAGGGACGGCAGCGAAATCAACCGCAATTCTACGCGGAGTGGCGTAGCGGCGCCGGCGCTCAGTCGAACAGCGTCGGCGCCCGGCGCTCCGTGGTCAGGAAGTCCAGCTTGAGGAGGCGGACCCGCGCCGCGTCCGGGGAGACCCGGAAGGCCTCGACCACCCGCCCGACCATCTCCGCCGCGAGCGGCGATTCGACGTGCACGGCGGCGTGGATGCCGCGGGGGACGCAGAGCTCCGCCACCAGGCGGCCGAGGACGGAGCGCGGCATCAGGATGGCGCCACTGACGTAGCCCGCCTGCCACTCCATCCAGTCCACCTCGCGGGCCTCCAGGATGGAGTCCCGCTTGCAGATCGCCTTCGCCTCCGGGTCGGCGCGGTCGAACAGGCCACCGCGGGAGAACCGCTCGGCCCAGAGGGCGCGATGGAACTGGGCGTGGCCGAGCTCGTGCGCCAGCGTCGTCCGCAGCCGGTTCTCGCGCCTCGGGTCCGAGGACAGGCGCTCGGACACCGCCACCGCCGGCAGCTCGTCCGGGAAGAACTCGGTCATGCCCTCGACGTCCTCGCCGTGGGCGGACAGGTCGGCGTAGAGGTCGAGGCTGGAAGTGTACCGCTCCACCAGCACCGTGAGGTCATCGGTCGAGATCGGGTACCGCGCCTCGCCGTACCGGCCGCGGAGGAAGGTGCCGACGATCGCCTCGCACTCCCGGTCGAGCTCCTCCCGGCTGAAGTGCGGGCGCCGGCCGAATCGGCCGGATCTGTCGGGCACCCAAGCCACCATGCGCCACCCCCTCAGTTCGACACGCTCTTCCGGAAGTTCCGGAACGCCGCGGCGACCTTGTCAGGATCGCGGGCCTTCAGCCGCACCTCGTCGGGGATCTTGCCGGCCAGCACGAAGAGGTAGTTCTCGTCGACGCCCAGGGCCCTCGCGAACTGGCGGATCAGGTGGTCCGAGCTCGGGCTGCGCCGGTCGTGCTCGATGTCGTTCAGGTACTGGGGCGAGATCGGTCCGGAGCCGTCGTCCTTCAGCACGGACGCCGCCAGGTCCTTCTGGCTGATGCCCTTCTCCTTGCGGGCCGCCACGATGGCCTTGCCCAGCGTCGTCGCCCGCGACGTCATCGCGCGTCCATCCCGCGGCTTCCCATCCTACGGTGCTTCGCGGATTGACGTATCTTGGCTGGCGGCTCCGAGGTCAAGCAGGGATTAGGAGCCCGCCGGGAGGCGATGGCCGCGACTCGGGCTGCCGGCCCGGGAGCGAGGCGGGCGGCGGGTGCGAGGGAGGCTGCGCACGGCTGCCTTCTTCTTCGCTGTGGTTCGCTAAGAGATTGTTTTGGCTATCCAAATTGGCCGGTCAGGGTGATCTTGGGTGCGAACCGATGATCCCGAGCCCCTCACCCCACTCCGCCGCCCTGCAGCACCTCCCGCCGCACCTCCGCGAGGTCTGCGCCCTCCTGGCCGCCGGCCTGCTGCGGCTGCGCAGCCGCGCCGCCGAGGAACTGGCGCGCGACGCCGCCGAGGCCCGGGACCGGGGAGAGGTTCGCCTACACTCCGCGCCCCGGCAGCGCCGTCATGCCAACCCGACTCGTCGGAGACAGGCATGACGAAACGCCCGAATCGCAATCGCGAGGCCACCGCGCAGACCGCGGTGGTCACCAGCATCCCGCCCGCCAGCGTGCTGCCCCGGCTGGCGGCCCTGCAGACCGCCGACATCGCCGAGCTGAAGCGGCAGTGGCGCGAGCTCTGCGGCACCGAACCGCCGCCCTACAATCGGAAGTTCCTGGAGAGCCGGCTCGCCTACCGCATCCAGGAGATGGCCTACGGCGGGCTGAAGCCCGAGACCGTCGCCAGGCTCGAGGCCCTGGGCGAGCAGCTCGACGGCGGCAACGTGGTGCTGCGCCGGATCCGCGCCGGCGAGGACCGGCCGATCGCGGGCACGCGGCTGGTCCGGGAGTACCAGGGTGTCCAGCACACCGTCACCGTGCTGGCGGATGGCTTCGAGTACGAGGGCCGGCCCTACCGCTCCCTCTCGGCCATCGCCCGCGCCATCACCGGCACGCGCTGGAACGGCTGGAGCTTCTTCGGCCTGAAGAACCAGCGGGGGCAGGCATGAGGCGGAAGGCCACCGCCGCGGCCCACGCCGGCACGCCGGCCACGGTGAAGAAGCTCCGCTGCGCCGTCTACACCCGGAAATCGACCGAGGAGGGGCTGGAGAAGGAGTTCAACAGCCTCGACGCCCAGCGCGACGCCTGCGAGGCCTTCATCGCCAGCCAGCGCGCCGAGGGTTGGGTGTTGGTGCCGGACCACTACGACGATGGCGGCGTCTCTGGCGGCACCCTGGAGCGCCCCGCCCTGCAACGCTTGCTGCGCGACATCGAGGCCGGCCGGGTCGACGTGGTGGTGGTCTACAAGATCGACCGCCTGTCCCGTTCCCTCATGCACTTCGCCAAGCTGGTCGAGGTGTTCGACGCGCACAGCGTCACCTTCGTCTCGGTGACGCAGAGCTTCAACACCACCACCTCCATGGGCCGGCTGACGCTCAACATCCTGCTCAGTTTCGCCCAGTTCGAACGCGAGGTGATCGGCGAGCGGGTGCGCGACAAGATCGCCGCCTCGAAGGCCCGCGGCATGTGGATGGGCGGCTCGGTCCCGCTCGGCTACGAGGTGCGCGACCGCAAGCTGGCGGTGAACGAGGACGAGGCGGCGCGGGCGCGACGGGCGTTCGAGCTCTTCGCCGAGACCGGCTCCGGGGTGGAGGCCGTCCGGCGGCTGCGCGCGGAGGGCGTGCTGACCAAGACCGGCCGGCCCTTCGACAAGGGGGCGCTCTACCGGCTGCTGAACAACCGGACCTTCCTCGGCGAGGTGACCCACAAGGGGAAGGTCCATCCCGGCGAGCACCGGGCCATCGTGCCCAGGGAGCTGTGGGACCGGGTCCACGTCATCCTGCAGGAGAGCCCGCGGGTCCGCGCCAACCGGAACCGCCGGCAGACCCCGGCCCTGCTCAGGGGCCTCATCTTCGGGCCGGACGGCCGGGCCATGTCGCCCACCCACACCCGGCGGCGGGGGCGGCTCTACCGCTACTACGTCAGCCAGGCCGTGCTGAAGGGCGAGACCAGCGACTGCCCGGTCCGGCGCCTGCCGGCGGCCGAGATCGAGGCCGCGGTGGTGGACCAGGTCCGGGCGCTGCTGCGCCAGCCCGAGGTGGTGGTCGGCACTTGGCGGGCGGCGCGGGCCGAGGCGCTGGACCTGACCGAGGCCGAGACCCTGGCCGTCCTGGAGCGGCTGGACCCGCTGTGGGACGAGCTGTTCCCGGCCGAGCAGGCGCGCATCGTCCGGCTGCTGGTGGAGCGGGTCGACATCAGCGGCGCCGGTGCTGACGTCCGCCTTCGGCTAGAGGGGTTGGCCAGTCTAGTGCGCGACCTCGGCGGCATCGGGGCCGACACGCGGAGGGCGGCGTGACGGCGGCCACCAGCATCACGGTCCGCGTGCCACTGGTGATCCGCCGGCGCGGTGGGCGGAAGCTGGTGGTCACGCCGGACGGCGGCGCGCCTGGCGCCGCGCCGGCGCGACTGCGGGCCGACCCGGCCCTGGTCAAGGCACTGGCCCGGGCGTTCCGGTACCGGAGGCTGCTGGACCAGGGGCGCTACGGCTCGATCAGCGAGATGGCCACCGCCGAGCGAATCGACCGCGGCTACCTCGGCCGCCTCCTGCAGATCACGCTGCTCGCGCCGGACATCGTGGAGGCAATCCTGGACGGGCGGCAGCCGGACGGGCTGGGGCTGCCTCAACTCCTGAGGGTGCTACCCGTGCAATGGGAAGCGCAGCGACAGCTTGCCCGGGGAGCTGGATAGGGGACACCGGCAGGGAGCGGCGCTACCCGCCCGCAACCCGAGGGGTATAGCCTCGACCGATCTGCAATCTTCCGGTAAGCGTGCTTGCTGGCACGGAGTCCGCTCTACGGATCATGAGCAGGCATGTTCCCGGACGGTGCCAAAGCATTCGGGCGGGGTCTATCGGGCATGGGTGTCAAGGCTGGCAGTAAGCCCCGTGACGATGTTCGTCATGGAGAGCTTGATGACGCGATCTTCGCCGCGAGCTTCGGAAAGCTGATCCGGAACGAAGGTCCAGACATCTACAAGAAGCCCGGTCCCTTCTTTCAGAACACCCATCCCACAGCGGCCCTGTCAAAGCTTTGCCGTGACGTCTTCGGCCGCCTTGCATCCCCGACCGAAGGGGGGGCTGTCCTCCGTCTCTCCACCGGATTCGGCGGCGGCAAAACCCATGCGCTGATGACCCTCTGGCATCTCGCGCAGAACATCGGCGACCCCACGATGGGGACCGACCTGCTGCCGCCCGCCGGGCGCCCGAAGAGCGTCCGGGTTGTCGGCATCGACGCTGAGGGAGCGGGCTATCCGATCTTCGCCCGGCATGGCGACCAGGAGGCCCGCAGCCTGGCCGCGGAACTGGCTTTCCAATTCGGCGGCGCAAGTGCCTTGAATGCCTTCGGCCCCGCCAACTCTGCCGCTGCGTCGCCCGATGCCGCAACAGTCGAGGCCATGCTTCCGAACGAACCCGTCCTGATCCTGCTGGACGAACTCGTTCTCTACATGGCCAAGCTGACGGCACAGGAGGTTGGCAACCTCATCGGTTTCCTCCGCACGCTGATGACGGCGGTCGTCACGCGCAAGCAGGCCGTCCTCGTCATCACAGATCCGAAGGACCAGCCGGCCGACGCCGAGAATGCGGCGCGGCTCGAGCACCTGGCTCGAATGATCGAGCAACAGACCGGGCGGCAGGCGACCGTCATCGAGCCGATCGGTGATGAAACGGCCCAGGTCATCATCCGGCGCCTGTTCGATTCCGTAGACCCGGCCGCGGCTGCCAAGGCCTCGGCCGATTACCACGCGCTGTACCAGCGGGTTGCCGAGGACCACCCCAACTTGGTCCCAGAGGAAGCCCGATCCCCGAAGTATGCGGAGCGGATCCGCATCTGCTACCCGCTCCATCCTCGGCTGCTAAAGACGGCCGAGGAGCGGCTGCGCGTGCTGCCGGACTACAACCTGTCCCGCGGCACCCTGCGCCTCTTTGCTCGCGTGATCCGCGGCGTTTGGGAAGACCCGACCCGGGATCCGGACCTAATCACCGCCGGGGAGATCGACTGGTCCAGCCGACCCATTCAGACCGACCTGCTCGAACGCCTCGACCGTGAGAAGTTCCGTGCGGCTGTCAGCGCCGACGTCGTGGGCCACGCGCGAGAGCTCGATCAGGCCGATTGGGGGGCGCACCGCCGCGTGGCCTCGGCACTCCTGCTGGAGAGCCTGCCGCTCGAGGCGAACAGCGGGCTGGCGCCGGCCGACCTGACCCTCGCGGTGCTCCGCCCGGACGAGGCCGGCACTGAGCCGGCGGAGGCGCTTGACCGGCTGGCGGGCGCCTGTTGGCACCTCTATCCCATGAGCGGCTCGGCCAATGCCTGGCAGTTCCGCTATGAGCCGAACATCCTGAAGCAGATCGAGGAGCGGATGGGCCAGGTCCAGCGCCCCGACGCGCTGGATCGCCTCAAGACGGAAGTTCAGAAGTCGTTCCAGGGCGCCTTCGCCCGCCTTCTGCCCTGGCCGCCCAACGCCAAAGCCGTCCCCGAGCGGCCGGAACTGCAGCTCGCCCTCTGCGAGAGCGAGGACATCGCGAAGTCAGTCGTGACCTACAGCGACGACACCCCGGGCGCGCAGATCATCCGTACCTACCGTAACGCCATGCTCGCCGTCGCCCCGGATGCCTCTGGGCTGGAAAAGGCCATCCAACGGATCCAGCGCCTGAAGGCCGCCGAGGACATCGAGGATGAGACGCCGAACTCCGAGGCCGGCAAGCTCGCCCGCGAGCAGCTCAAGAAGCAGAAACCCGAGCTCATCAAGGCCGCCCGGCTCGAGGCGGCGCGCGCCTTCAATCGCCTGGTGCTGGCCGATGGCGGCGTGCTCACGATCGATGAGCGCTTTATCGCGCCGCCCGACACTTCGCCCCTCCAGCTTCCCTCCGGCCAGGACGCGGTGCGGGCCTTCGTCGAGGACCGCAAGCTGATCTACGGCCCTCAGGACAGCCTGCACCCTGACTACTTCATCGAGCGCGTGTTCAGCGGCGCCGTGCCGGTGGCCGACACACCTGACGCCCGCACCACCGCGGGCCTCCAGAAGCGCTTCCTCGGGGCGCAGGGCCTCAAGCTGGTCAGCGACCCCAGCGTCATCCGTGCCTCCATTCTCCGCGCGGTGACCGAAGGCCGCCTGGTGGTGCGCCTTGAGGACGGAACCGCCTTCGACAAGGACGGCGCGGTCGCGACCAGCAACGGCATCCGCCAGCGAGACCCGGGACGGAAGCTCAACACCCTGCCGATGGACGAGGCGACGCTGGTGGCCGAAGCCGGCAGCACGGCCGCGCAGGACTGGCTCAAGACGACCAAGGGTATGGGGGAGAAGCCGATGACGCCCGGCAGCCTCCCCCTGCCTCCGCCGCCACCCAAGGGCTCCGGCCCCATGACCGCGACCGATATTGCCGTGGCCTGCCAGTTGGCGGACAAGCGACGGCTGCTCTCTCTGCGCATCACCTGCCTCTCCGCGGCCGATGCACAGAAGATCCTTGGCGCGGCATCCCCCCTGGGCGCATCCAGTGTGCACATCGAGGCGGAACTGACCGGCGACCTGAAGGACGGCGGCAAGCTGTCCTTCAGCGTGGCGGAGGCGAAGGTCTCGGCCGCCATCAAGCCCCTAACCATGGCGCAGACGCTGGGCAATGCCCTGGTGCCCGGCAGCAGCATCCGGGTCTCGGTCGTCCTCGGCTTCGGCCCGGACGGCAAGGCCGATCTCGGCGCATTGCTGCGGACCCTGGAGATGCAGCTGCCCGACACCTCCAGCATCGAGGCCCGTTTCGCGCCGCTCTCCGACACTGTCTCGGCGGGCTGAATTGCCATGGCAAGCGCCAAGGCGCAGGCGACCCGGGCCGCCCCCTTCGCCCTGCGCGTGGTGCAGCGGAGCGAGGGGCTGGCCGCAATCATCTACCGCCGCCGCGTGAACGACCGCATGGAGGAGCGCTTCGACCGCGTCGCGGCGCTCTCTCCCCTAGCCCTAACGGCGGCGAGCGGCTTGCTGCGCACGGCGGTGCGTGCCGGCGGCGGCGCCGCGAAGCTGGAGCCCGGGCCCTTCCTGCCGCTGGACGCCGATTGGGGCGCGCGTGTCGCAGGTTTCGCCATAGTGGCGCGCGGGCTGCGCGACCCACGGCGTCTGTCGAAGGCGGCCGAGCATTTCCGCACGGCCGATGCCGCCGAGGCAGCGGCCTGGTTCGGGCGCATGCAGGATGGGCGGGGTACCCGCTGGGTGCGCGCCCTGAGGATCATCACGGAGGCGGTGGCGTAGGACGATGCCGGAGGGGATGGGGGCGGCGCAGCCGCGGCTGCTGATCGAGGAATGGCTGCCCGCGGCAGCGATCGGCGTGGAGTGCATGCGAGAGCGCGGGTCCGCCAGCGCGTTGGCGCCGACGACGTTCCTGCATGTGTGGTGGGCGCGTCGCCCGCTGGCCGCGAGCCGCGCGGCTGTGCTGGCCAGCGTACTGCCGGCGGATTTCCCACGCGAGACTTTCGAGCGGCTGCTGGGCTTCGGCCGGTCCGGCCAGGAGCTCGTCGCCATCCGTGAGCTGATGAACACCGGCGTGAAGGTGGAGGGCGGCTTTGGCGCCCCACGCGCCTTCAAGGCCGGGCTGCGCGAGAAGGATGTCGAGGTCGCGCACGCAGCCGCAGCGCGTCTCTGGGGTCATCTGCCGACCGTGATGGACCCCATGGCCGGCGGCGGCTCCATCCCGCTGGAGAGCGCGCGGCTCGGCTTCCCGACGCTCGCCAATGAATACAACCCCGTCGCCTGCAGCGTGTTGGAAGCGACCCTCGACTATTCCTTTCGCTTCGGGCCACGGCTCGCGGAGCGCGCGCGGCACTGGGGACGCGTCTGGGAGAAGCGGGTGGCCGAGCGACTCGGGCGGTTGTTCCCGAAGGAGACAGGCGCCACCGTCCACGCCTACATCTTCGCCCGCACCATCCCCTGCCCGACGACGAAGCACCCGACGCCGCTGGTGCCGGACTGGCACCTGCTGAAGCCGAAGGGCGGCGTGGCGGTGGTGGCGGTGCCGGTGGTGGACAAGGCGGCCGGCACCTGGACGACCGAGATCCGCAAGGTAGGCGTAGGCCCGGGCGCGGTGGCCGCCCCGCCGCCGCGCACCTACAGCAAGGGCAAGGGCATCAGCCTGTTCACCGGCGAGAGCATCCCGGCCGATTGGATCAAGGCACAGGCGCAACAGGGCAGGATGGGCAGCGCGCTTTACGCCGTGGCGCTGAAGACACCGCAAGGCTTGCAATTCCGCCCACCCCTGCCAGGCGATCTTGAGGCGCTGGAGGCCGCCGAGGCACAGCTTGCGCAATGGCGCGCCGACTGGGAGGCGCGGAACCTGATCCCGACGGAGGAATATCCCGAGGTCTCGAGCGACCCGCGCCCGCGCGTGTATGGCATGAAGCGCTGGGCCGACATGTTCAGCCCGCGCCAGTTGCTCGGCTTTGGCGTGCTGATGGAGGAGCTGCACGCACTGCGACCAACCATCCTCGCCGAGGAGGGCGAGGAGATGGGCGAGGCGGTGGTCCATCTCCTTGCATTCGCGCTAGACAAGCTCGCGAACTGGAACTGCATCCTTTCCTCCTGGAATGTCCGGGCGCAGACAGTTCGGTCGCTGTTCGATCGTCACGATTTCTCGTTCAAGGTGACTTTCTCGGAGTTGGCACCGGTTGTGGCCGGCGGAGGGTTGGCCTGGGCGCTGGACAATGCCTGTTCGGCCTTCGAGGACATCGCAAAGCTGCCTCATGCGGAGGCGCGTCAGCACATGGAGCTTTCGCAAGGCTCCGCCGCTTCGCTCATCCACCTCGCCGACCACTCAGTTGATGCGATCGTCGTGGACCCGCCATACTCAGATAACGTCCAGTATAGCGAACTTGCCAACTTCTTCTATGTTTGGCTGAAGCGCAGCCAAGGCCACCGCCGGCCCGAATGGTTCTCCTCACTCCTCAGCGAGAACACCGAGGAGGCGGTGAAGAACTCCGCCCGCTTCCGCGCCCGTTTCAAGACGGCGAAAGAGGCTGCCGCCGCCGCGCAGGCTCACTACCAGGCGCTGATGACCCAGGTCTTCACCGAGGCCCGCCGCGTGCTGCGCACTGAAGGCGTGCTGACGGTCATGTTCACCCACAAGAAGCAGGAGGCGTGGGAGGCGCTCTTCGCCTCGCTGATCGAGGCCGGCTTCACCATCTCCGCCACCTGGCCGGTGATGACCGAAGGGGCGCACAGCCTGCACCAGGCAAAGAAGAACGCGGCACAGTCCACCGTCATCCTCGTCGCCCGGGCGCGGGCGCCCAATATCGGGACGGGCTACTTCGATGCCAAGATGCAGGCGGACATCAAGGCGGCGGCGGAGCGCACCGCCGAGCGCCTCTCGGCCGAGGGTCTGAACCCCGTGGATCAGCTCGTCGGCAGCTTCGGTCCCGCCATGGCGGTGTTCAGCGCCTACGACCGGGTGCGGACCGACACGGGCGAGCCGGTAAGCGTGGGCGCGGCCATCGACATCGCCGCCGATGCAGTCGCCGGCTGGCGCATCCGTCAGCTCGCCAGGGGCGGGCTGCAGGACGTGGAGGCCGAGGCGCAGTTCGCTCTGCTGTGCTGGGCCACGCTGCGCGCCGCGGAATTCCGCTTCAACGAAGCGAAGCTGCTCGGCCACGCCGTCGGCATGGATGTCTCCGCCTTGGAACAGGCGGGGCTTATCACGGTGAAGGCGGACAAGGTGAACATCCTCTCCGCCGCCCAGCGCCGGCGCGAGGCCCCGCTGCGCGAGGACGAAGCACAGCAGCTTCTGTTCGGCTGGACACCCGGGGAGAGCAGGCGCCTAAAGAAGGCCGACGCATTGAAGATCCATCCCCGCGACCCCGCCTTCCGGACACACTTGGACAAGGCGCAGGCCCTGGCGCTGGTCTATGCCGATGCGGGCGGAGGAGCGGCTGGTATCGGCGCCGCGAAGTCCTTCGCCCTCAAGCACGGCATCAAGGCCGGCGATCCGACCGTGCGCCTGATCGAAGCCCTGCTCAATGCGGCCCCGCCGGCGGTGCGGCGGGAGAAGACAGCGGTCGCCGCCCAGTTCCCCGAGTTCCGCGCCTGGCACGCCATGCTGCAACCCCTCTTCGGGATCACGCCGCCGGATTGGACAGAGAAAGGCCCCGACCAACGCGTGCTCGAGTTCCTCTCCCGCCCTGCCGCCACTACTGAGGAGGATGAGGCGGAGATCGAGGAGGAGGATGAGGCGGAGGACGAAGAGGAGGAGGAATGAGCGCCTCCCTTCGCGACGTCACCTGGCCTCGTTTCCTGCGGGCGCCGGACGGACAGTTGGTGGCCCGGCTTTATGAGCCGGCCCTACGCCGGGCGGTGCGCTACGACCGCTGCTGCGCCTACTTCTCCTCCTCCGTCCTCTCCGCCGCGGCCTCCGGTTTCGGCGCCTTCATCCAGCGAGTGCTGGACGGCGAGGTGGTGAACAAGCCGGCGATCCGCCTGCTGGTGAATGAGGAGCTTTCGGAAGCGGACGTAGCGGCGTTGCTGGATGCCGGGCAGGAGGCGCCGCTGGTCCAGGCGCTCCTGGCACAGCTCGGCAGCCCCGAGACGGCGCTGCAAAAGCGACGGCTGGAGATGCTGGCCTGGCTGGCCCGCGAAGGCTGGCTCGAGGTTCGGGTCGGCATCATGCGCCAAGCCGACGGGATCCTGCATGCCAAGTTCGGCCTGTTCGTTGACGCGCAGAAGGACGCGGTCGTCTTCGCCGGCAGCGGCAATGAAAGCGCCAATGGTCTCCGTGGCAACTACGAGAAGCTCGAGATCAGCTGGAGTTGGGGCGACGCCGAACGCCACGTGCACTTCCGTGATGAATTCGAGGCGCTGTGGTCAGGCAATGATCCGGCCGTCGCCAGCGTCCCCCTGCCGCAAGCGGTGCGCGACGCGCTGATCAAGCTTGCGCCCGATGTACCGCCGGTCGCGGAGGCGGAGGACAATCTGCGACGCCAGCGTGCGGCGATGCTTTGGAGCTACGCCCTGGCGGCGCCCTATATGCCGGAGGGCGGGGCGGCGACCTGCGACGCCATGGCGCCGGTGACGCTGTGGCCGCACCAGCGCCGCGTGGTGGCGGAGGCCGCCTCCGCTTGGCCGGAGGGCCGCCTCCTCTGCGATGAGGTGGGCATGGGCAAGACGGTGGAGGCGATCCTGATCCTCCGCCGCCTGCTGGCGGGGCGCGGCGTGAAGCGAGCCCTGCTGCTGCCGCCCGCCAATCTTCTGCCGCAGTGGCAGGGGGAGCTGCGTGAGAAGGGCGGACTGCGTGTGCCGCGCCTCGAAGGCCCGCGCACGCTGGTCTGGCCCGACGGCACCAAACAGACCGTGGCGGGCCTGGCCGAGGCCCTGGAGCAGGATCTGCTGCTGCTCAGCCGCGAGACGGCGCGCACCGAGGGCAATCTCCCGATCCTACTCGCCGCCCGCCCCTGGGATCTCGTGCTGCTTGACGAAGGCCATGCCGCGCGGCGCGCTAGCCAGATCGAGGGCGAGTTCAACACCCCGACTCTGCTCCTCGGGCTACTGCGGCGGCTCCAAGCGACCGGCCAAGCGCGGAGCTTCATGATCCTGTCGGCCACGCCCATGCAGACCCACCCCTGGGAGCCCTGGGACCTGCTCCAGGTGCTGGGCGAGGGCGGCCTGTGGCTTTCGGGGTTCCACGTCGTTTCTCGGTTCTACGAGGCGTTGGCGGCCTTGGAGCGCGGTCAGCTCTCGCGGCGAGAGGCCTTGGCACTCGCACGGATCCTCGCCGCGACACCCCAGCGCCCGAGCCCACCCGCTGAGCTCTCGCTGCCGCCGGTGGAGGATGCCGAGGCATTCGCGCAGGCGCTTCGGTTCTTGCCGGCCGAAGCGCGCACACGGACGGTCGCGTGGCTGCGGAGCTGCTCGCCACTGGCGCGACGCATGCACCGGAACACGCGGCGTACGCTGCGACGCTATTACGAGATGGGCTTGCTGGAACGCCCGCCGCCCCAGCGTGACGTCCGCGAGGATCCCTTTGACTTTGAGACGCAGGAGGAGCGGGAGGTCTACGAGGCCGTCACGCGCTACATCGACCGGCGCTTCGACGAGCTGGAGGGGCAGAAGCCCGGCAAGGGCTTCGTGATGACCATCTACCGGCGCCGGGCCGCCAGCTCTCCAGTGGCCCTGCGCAAGAGCCTTGAACGGCGCGCGATGGGCCTGAAGGCCGTCATCGCGCAGCGCGCCTACGACGATACGGTTCTCGACCTCGAAGACGCGGAGGAACTCGAGGATCTGCTGAACGTGAAGCTGACATCGGCGCTGCCCGAGACTCCGCAAGAAGCGGCGGCAGAGCTGGCCGAAGTCGAGGACCTGCTCTCGCGCATCGCCAGTCTCGGTGGGTTGGACACGAAGCGCGACCGATTGGTCGCCTGGACGAAGAAGCTGACGGCGGACGGCCGGGGCGTCCTGATCTTCACCGGATACACGGACACGATGGAGTATCTGCGGGATGCTCTGGCCAGCGCCTTCGGGTCCGCCGTCGCGTCCTACTCCGGCGAAGGTGGTGCCGTTCGCGCAGGCCAGGCATGGATTCCGGCGTCGAAGGAGGCCGTGACGGCGGCCCTCCGCGCCGGGACGATCAAGGTCCTGGTCTGCACGGATGCCGCGAGCGAAGGTCTTAACCTGCAGGCCGCCGGCGCGCTGGTGAACTTCGACCTGCCCTGGAATCCGTCGAAGGTCGAGCAGCGCATCGGGCGCGTGGATCGGATTGGGCAGGAGCTGCCCGTCCTTCCCATCGTGAACCTATACCTGCAGGACAGTGTGGACGAACGGGTGTACCGCGCGCTGGCCCGCCGCTGCGGCCTATTCGAGACGTTTGTCGGCCCCATGCAGCCGGTGCTGTCGCAGGCGATCCGCATGCTCATCGGCAAGGAGCATGTGGACGAGGAAGCCCTGGCGAAGGCGGCGGAAGCGATCAGGAAGAACCCGGCTGTCATGCAGGCCTTCCCGGAGGACGAGCCAGCGGCCCTCCAGGCCGAGGAAGGATTGTTCCGCCCCGAGCAAGTGGAAACGCTCCTTTCGGCCTTGGAAGGGACAGGCATCCGCGTGAAGGCCGAGAGCAATACGGTGCATCTCATCGGCACGGGGCCCCTCCGTATCGTGACGCACCCATCCGGTGTTGTGGCGCATCCGGAGGCGAGCTGCGTCGATGGACTTGATGCCCGCCAATGGCGGCTCCTGCGGGAGCTGCAACAGCCCGGCGAGCGCCTGCCCCTGGTCCTCGCTTCTGCCGAGGAGGGGGCCTTTCGAGCCGTGGTCTGTGGTTGGGTTTCCGCCGAGGGGCTCCATGAGGTCCGGTCATTCGCGGACCTGCAGGCTCTCATGGTTGATTGGGACGGCCAGGAACCGCCCAATGGAGCCTGGAAGACCGCGCGCCTGCAGTTGGCGGCCAAGGCGCGGCAGCACGTCTCGGAGCTGGCTCAACGATGCGCCGCCGCTGCGGCGGTGAGCCGAGTCGCGCAGGCGGAGGCGGCGCGGCTTCGACTGATCGAAGAGCTGGGCCGAACCCTCATCTGCTTCGAGCCAGATACGAACGACCTCAACGGCAAGTTTCACCGCCTTGCCACCGAGCGGACCGCCACGGCAGAGCGACTCCAGCATGTGTATGGCCGCCTCGGCGGCTACCCAGAGTGGGACGAGTTCCAGCTCGCTGACTTGCGCGAATTCCGCACGGGTCTAACGGGAAACCAGGTCAAGACCCGCCTCACTGGGCGCGAATTGGACGCAGCGATGGCCGACCCTCGGTGGGCGTTGGCGCTACCCACGAGCTGACTCGGTGGCGGGGTTTGTTCCAAGGGCCACTCGCGATGCGAACTTGCCACACGCCCGTGGCTTCAAATTCAGAATAATATCAGTCTCTTAAAGCTTGTAGACTAGATCGCCGAAGTCCCAAGGTGCGGAGAGAACCACCGTTGCCGAGAGAGAATTCCAGCCCGCCTTGACCTTGGCGCCCCCCAAGGTCGCCGCGCCAACCCTGGCCCAACCTGCGGTTCCAGGCGCCACCCGCCCAACCGGAGAGCGAGTTTGCAGGAAGAAATGGTGTCCCCGAGAGGATTCGAACCTCCGGCCCCAGGATTAGGAATCCTGTGCTCTATCCTGCTGAGCTACGGGGACATCCAGCATCACGTCTACCACGCTCTCACCGCCGCCGGAACCGCTCCACCGCCGCGACGAGCGCCGTCCGCACCCCGGGTTCAAGCGCCGAATGCCCCGCGTCCGGCACCACTGTCAGCCGGGCCCCCGGCCAGGCGGCCGCCAGTTCGAACGCCGTCTCCGGCGGGCACACCATGTCGTAGCGGCCCTGCACGATCTCGGCCGGGATGTTCGCGATCCGCCCGATCCGCCCGAGCAGCCCTTCCTCCGGCAGGAACAGATCATGCGCGAAGTAGTGTGCCTCGATCCGCGCGAGCCCCAGCGCGGTCCGGTCCTGCGCGAAGGAGGCGACGGTCTCCGGCGAGGGCAGCAACGTCGAGCACGAACCCTCGTACTGGCTCCAGGCCCGCGCCGCGGGCAGATGCACCGCCGGGTCGGGGTGGCACAGGCGCTTCAAATAGCCTCCGAGCAGGTCGCCCCGCTCCTCGGGCGGCAGGTGCTCGGCAAAGGCCGCCCAGGCGTCGGGGAAGACGCGCCGCAGCCCGGTGAGGAACCACTCCACCTCGGTCCGCCGGCCGAGGAACACGCCGCGCAGCACGCAACCTGACACGCGCTCGGGATGCTCCTGCGCATAGGCGAGGGCGAGCGTCGAACCCCAGGAACCGCCGAACAGGAGCCACCGTTCGATGCCGAGGAAACGGCGCAGCGTCTCGATGTCGCCAACCAGATGCGGCGTCGTGTTCTCGCGCAGCTCGCCGAGCGGGCGCGACCGCCCCGCCCCGCGCTGGTCGAAGATGACCACGCGCCAATGCCCGGGGTCGAAGAAGCGCCGATGCACCGCGCCGGCGCCCGCACCGGGACCACCGTGCAGGAACAGCACCGGCTGGCCGCGGGGATTGCCGACCTGCTCCCAATACATGACATGACCGCCCGAGAGCGGCAGCAGGCCGGTCTCGTAGGGCGCGATATCGGGAAAGAGGTCGCCGCGGGGCATCGGCGCAAGATGTGCCCAAGGCCGCGCCGGGCTGCAACGGTCTGTCGTCATGCCTCCGCGATTCCGGTGCGGCGCGTCCTGCTGTATCGTGGAGGTTCCATGGCAGAAACGCCGTCCGCCTCCCCCCGCTCCGCCGCCGCCGGCCAGACCGCCTGCGGGGTCTGCGGGCGCGAGAGCCGCCAGCCGCCGTTCCGACCGCCGCCGCCCGAGCAGGCGCCCGACCTCGACCTTCGCCCCGGCGAGCCGGTGCGCTCGACCATGGCGCGCTGGCTGCAGCAATGCCCGCATTGCGGATACGCCGCCCCCTCGATCGCGCGGGCGCACCCGGCCGCGGCGGCGGCGGTCCATGCCGCGCCGTTCCGCGCGCTGATCCAGGACGCCTCCCACCCGCCGGTCGCGAGGCGCTTCCTCGCCTGGGCGCATGTGCTCGAGGAGACGGGCGCGCTGCACGCCGCCGCCGAGGCCACGCTGCAGGCCGCCTGGGTGGCCGATGACGCGGGCCGTCCCGACCTTGCCAGCGCCTGGCGGCAGGAGGCAGTGGCGCTCTGGCGCTCCGGCCCGCCGCTCGATGCCGAGCAGACGGTGCGCGTCATTGACGCCCTGCGACGCGCGGAAGCCTGGGAGGATGCCGAGGCCACCGCCGCCGAACTCGCCGGCCTGCATCCGCCCGAGGCGGTCGCGCAGGTTGTCGCGCTGGAGCGGCGGCTGATTGCCGCGCGGGATTCGGGCCGGCACACGGTCGCCTCCGCGCTGCCGCCGCCGGCCCGGCGGCCCCATGCGACGCATCAGCGGCGCGACCACGCCCCGGGTGGCGGGCTGATGGGCTGGTTGCGCCGGCTGTTCGGGCGGGGCTGAGGGCTGAAGGGGCAACCAGGTTGACCACCCGCCCGTATCGCTGCTAGATAACGTTATTATATAACATTGCGTGAGTGCGAGATGCTCCGCCGAACCTTCCTCGCCCTGCCGCCGGCGCTTCTGGCGGCGCGGGTTTCCGCCCAGCCTGCCCGCCTGCCCGTGGTCGCCTCCTTCTCCATCCTCGGCGACATGGCCGCGCAGATAGGGGGGGAGCGGATCGCCCTGACGGTGATCGCCGGCGCCGATGCCGATGCGCATGGATTCCAGCCCCGTCCGTCCGATGCCGCCGCGTTGCGCGGGGCAAGGCTGGTCCTGCGCAACGGCCTCGGTTTCGACGCCTGGATGGACCGCATGCTGCGCGCGGCCAGTTTCCAAGGCGCCGTTGTCACGACGACCGAGGGCATCACCCCTCGCATGATGGAGAGCCATCATCACCATGGCCACGGCCATGGGCACGCACACGGCCACGACCACGGCGCCGGCCGTCGCACGCAGCACAGCGTCGGCCCCCGCCGTGTGCCCGACCCGCATGCCTGGCAGGATCTCCGCCATGGCCAGGCCTATGTCCGCACCATCGCCGCGGCGCTCGCCGCCGCCGATCCGGGCGGCGCGGATGGCTATCGCGCACGCGCTGATGGCTATCTCGCTCGCCTCGCCGCTCTCGACTCCTGGGTCCGCGCCGAGATCGCAGCCGTGCCGCCGGCGCGCCGTCGCGTCGTCACCAGCCATGATGCCTTCGGCTATTTCGGCGATGCCTATGGGATCACCTTCCTCGCTCCACAGGGTGTCTCGACCGAGGCGGAGCCTTCCGCCCAGCAGGTCGCGCGGCTGATCCGGCAGATCAAGGCAGAGAACATCACCGCAGTATTCATGGAGAACATAGCGAATCCGGCCACGCTGCGCCGTATCGCGGCCGAGGCGGGGGTCACGGTCGGCGGCCGCCTCTATGCGGACGCGCTCTCCGGGCCGGGCGGTCCAGCGCCGACCTACGAAGCGATGTTCGGCCACAATGTCAGGCTGCTGGTGCCGGCCATGCGGGGCGCCGCATGATGCACGGGCGGATAGGGCTCGCGGCTGCGCTGCTCATGGCTGCGCCGGCCGTCGCGCAGGAATTCCCGCAGCTCTCGGTCGAGACCGATCTCGGCCTCTATTCCATCACAACGACACGCGCGTCCGATGCCGAGCGCCGTGGTACGAGCATCTTCCTCTTCGGGGAGATCGCCGCCGGCCTGCATATCGCGCGCGGCCTCTCGATCCAGGGCGTGCTGGCCTTCGAGCCGATCGGAGAGGGGGATTCGACAGGCGGCACGCCCCAGGACGGCGTGATCGGCTTCCGGCGGCAAGCGGCCTTCCTCGAGGCGCTGTTCCTGGAGTGGAAGCCGGCCGAGACGCTCACTCTCCATGGCGGCCGCTTCGTCGCGCCTTTCGGGCGAGGTCATCATGACTTCCCCGGGATCCTCACGCGCGTCCGCGCGCACGAGGTGCAGATGATCGGCGACAGTCTTGGCGTCGGCGGCAGCTGGACGTTCCTCTCGCACCCGGATTTCGGCGAGCACGACATCTCGGCCGCGCTCTTCACGCTCGACCGCACCTTTCTCTCATCGACTTGGCTGACGCGCCGTCGCTGCTGCGACGAGCGGTACGAACGCTTCAATCGCAACACGCGGCAGCAGGGCGGCCCCGCCAATACCGGGCAGCTTGACAGTTTCGCCCTCGCCCTTGATGGGGATGGTATCTCCTGGGCGCCGGGCCTGTCCTACCATCTCGCTCTCGTCAGCCGGGCGGCCGGGCTGGATGGCACCGCCCGCGAATGGGGCTATGCGGCTGCGCTGCGCTACCAGCACCGCTGGTCGGCGGACCATTGCACGCTGTTCTTCGCCGAGGCCGTGCAGTTCCGCGGGGCCGGAGGCCGCCCACGCACCGAGCTGACGATCCTGGGAAGCGATCCCAATACCGGCGATCCGGTCGAGGCGATTCTGGACACCACCCTTTCCGAGCGCCGGACCTTCACGACGCTCGGCGTCCAGCACCGCTACGGCGACTGGCGCGCGACGCTCGCCTGGCAGCGCGACCAGCGCAAGCGCAGCACCGACTCGCTGCCAACCGAGAACTATGTCGAGGCCTCGGTCGGCCGCGATCTCGGCGCCGGCTTCGGGCTCGATGTCGGCTACCAGTACGGGCGCTCGGTGCGGGAGGAGACGGGCCGCCTCGGCACCTCCCACGCCGTGCTGCTGCGCCTCGGCTACAGCGGCGGCTTCTGATCCGTGGCAGACTCCGGCCATGGCGCCGGATACGCTCCGCCACTGGCTCCACCCGAGGGACATCGCCGAGGCGCGTGCGGCGCAGGCGGAGATGGCCGCCCGCCTCGTCACCACGGACGACCTGCCGCCCCCACCCTGGCGCCTGGGCGGCGCCGATGCCAGCAACACGCGCTTCGATCCCGCGCGGCGCGTGCATGCGGCGATCGTCACGCTCGATCCTGCCGGCGGCGTCCTCGCCACCGCCACGGAAAGCCGCATCGCCGATTTCCCCTACATCCCCGGCTATCTCGGCTTCCGCGAGGTGCCCGCGCTGGCCGCCTGCTGGGGGCGGCTTGCCGTGAAGCCCGACATCATCCTGGTGGACGGGCAGGGCATCGCGCATCCGCGCGGCCTCGGGCTCGCCTGCCATCTCGGCCTCGTGCTCGGCGTGCCCACCATCGGCGTGGCGAAATCCCTGCTGGTGGGGGAGGGCGAGCCGGGCCCCGATCCAGGCGATTCCGCGCCGGTCCGCTGGAAGGGCGCGGTCATCGGCATGGCGCTGCGCACGCGGCGCGGGGCGCGGCCGCTCTACCTGTCCTCCGGCCACCGCGTCGGGCTCGCCACGGCGGCCGCGATCGTGCTCGGCGCGACGGGCGGCCGCCGGCTGCCGGCGCCGATCCGCGCCGCGCACCAGGCCGCCAATGCCGCCCGGCGCGGCGCTACTTCGCCGCCTTGAGCGCCACCTCGAGCCGGTCGGCGAGGGTGGCGATCACCTTGACCCGGGCATGCAGCTTGTTGTCCGCCTCCACCAGCGTCCAGGGCGCCTCGCGTGTCGAGGTCCGCTCGACCATCTCGCAGACCGCGGCCTCGTAGGCGTCCCATTTCTCGCGGTTGCGCCAGTCCTCGGCGGTGATCTTGTGCTGCTTGAAGGGCGTCGCCTCGCGGTCCTTGAAGCGGCGATGCTGCTCGTCCTTGCTGATGGCGAGCCAGAACTTCGCCACCACCGCGCCATGGCCGGCGAGTTGCGCCTCGAAATCGTTGATCTCGGCATAGGCGCGCCGCCAGTCCGGCTCCGCCGCGAAGCCCTCCACACGCTCGACCAGCACGCGCCCATACCAGGAGCGGTCGAAGATCGTCAGCCGCCCGGGCCGGGGCACATGCCGCCAGAAGCGCCACAGATAGGGCTGCGCGCGCTCCTCCTCCGAGGGAGCCGCGACCGGCACGATTCGGTAGGCACGCGGGTCGAGCGCGGCGGCAAGCCGCCGGATCGCGCCCCCCTTGCCGGCCGCGTCATTGCCCTCGAACACCGCGACCACGCTGATCCGGCCATAGCGCTTGTGGCGCGTCGCGCGCGCAAGCCGGCCCTGCACCTCGGCCAGCCGGCGCTCGTAATCCTCGCGCGACATCGCTTGCCGCAGTTCGAGCGCGCGAATCACATTGACCTTGTCCGGCACCGTCGCCGCCGGTGCAGGGGCCGCGGCCGGCGGCTCCGGCGCATCGAGCCGCGCGCGCAGCGCGGCGAGCAGGTGCCGGCCGACGAAGAGCGCACGGTAGCGGTCGTCGGCCGCCGGCACGACGGTCCAGGGCGCCTCGGCGGTCGAGGTTTCGCGCACGAAGGGCTCGCAGACCGCGATGAAGTCGTCGTAGTGCTCGAACAGTTTGCGGTCGTAGCGGGTGACCTTCCAGGAGGTCTCGCGGTCCTTCTCCAGCGCCTTGATGCGGCGCTTCTGCTGCGCCTTGGAAAGGTGGAACCAGTATTTCAGCAGCAGCACGCCTTCCTGGGCGAGCATGCGCTCGAGGCGCATGATCTCCTCCATCCGCGCGGCGAAGTCGCCGGCGGAAAGCCTGCCGAGCACCCGCTCGAGGATCGGAATGGTGTGCCAGGCGCCGAAGAAGACGCCGATCCGCCCCTTGGGCGGCAGCGCCCGCCAGAAGCGCCACATGGGCGGGTGGGCGGCCTCCTCCTCGGTCGGCAGGCCGAAGCCCGAGACCTCGATGAAGCGCGGGTCCATCCATTCGTTGAGCAGGTGGACGGTCTCGCTCTTGCCCGCGCCCTCCACGCCGGCGATCAGGATCAGCACCGGGAAGCGCGGCCTCTGCCCGAGCGCGCGCTGCACGGCGAGAAGGTCGCGGCGCAGCGTCTCCTCCTCGCGCTTGTAGTCGGCCTTGGCGACCTTGTGCTCGAGTTCGGCCGCTTCGAACATGACGCTTTCCTCACCCTGCGCGCCTGACGCGGGCGCATCCTTCATCCGGTATCATGCATGGTGCTGCGGGGCGACGGTAGCGCGAAGCGAGCAGGGGGAGGGTTCGCGCGGGCCGCTCAGCCGGCGCGCGGATGGGCGCGCCGCCAGGTGGCGAGCAGCGCCTCGGCATCCACCGCGGTGTAGCGCTGCGTGGTCGAGAGGCTCGCATGGCCCAGCAGTTCCTGGATGGCGCGCAGATCCGCCCCGCCGCCCAGCAGATGCGTCGCGAAGGAATGGCGGAGCGCATGCGGCGTCGCGTGCTCGGGCAGGTTCGCGAGGCGGCGGAACGCCCGCAGCGCCCGCTGCGCGACCGCGGCATCGAGCCGCCTGCCGCGCGCGCCGATGAAGAGCGGGTCTCCGGGGGCGCCCGGCCCGCGCACGCGCAGATAGGCCGCGATCGCCTCCCGCACCGCGGGCAGCACCGGCACCAGCCGCGGCTTCGCGCCCTTGCCCATCACCCGCAGCGCCGCCTCGCCGCCGGGCAACGGCGCGTCGCCGAGGTTCAGCGCCAGCGCCTCCGCGATGCGCAGGCCCGCCCCGTAGAGCAGGGCGAAGAGCGCGACATCGCGCGCGGCCTGCATCGCCGGCCGCTCGTGCCGCCCGGTGGCATAGGCATCGCCCGCCTCGGTCGCCACCGCGCGCGCCTCTTCCGCGCTCAGCGCGCGCGGGATGGGCGGCTTCGGGCGCGGGCCGCGCAGCGCGCCGAGCGGCAGCGCCGCCATGCCGTGATGGCGCGTGAGGTAGCGCAGGAAGCCGCGCACGGCGGCAAGCCGCCGCGCCCGCGTCGCGGTCGAATCCCCCTGCGCCGCCCGCTCGGCGAGGAAGCCGCGCAGATCGGCCGGCCGCAGCGCACCGAGCGCGGCGAGATCCGGCTCCCCGCCCAGGTGCCGCGCGAGGAAGCCGAGGAACTCGGCCACGTCGCGGCCGTAGGCCTCGAGCGTATTGGCGCTCGCCCGCCGTTCCCGCGCCAGCCAGGCGAGCCAGGCGGTGCGCGCCTGATCCCCCATCATTTCAGCGCGACAGGGCGGCGGCGACCGCGCGGCCGAGGAAGGCGAGCACGGCCACGCTCTGCCGCGCCGGCAGCGCCCCGGCCTCCCGCGCGCCGACGGCGATCAGCATCGGCGGCCCCGCCGCCATGGGCACGCGCGCCAGCGCATCTCGCACCACGAGCGGCGCCGCCTCGGCATGCAGCAGCGCCGTCTCGCTCGGGCTGGTGCGCACCACGGCGTCGCGCCCCCGCCCGATCAGCCGCGTGACACTGCCCGCGGGCAGCAGGCGCAGGCCGGCCGGGCGCGGCCCGTCCGCGGGGCCGCACCAGGGCTCGGCACAGAGCGTGCAGGTCTCGACGCCGAGCAGCGCCGGCACTTCCTGCGTCAGCGCCTCGATGACGTCCTGCGCGCGCATCAGCGCCAGCACCGCGAGGCGGATGCGCAGGCCGAGCCCGGCCCCGGCGCGCCCGGCCTCGACGGCGGCGCGCATCTCGGCCTCGATGGCGCGGGTGCGGCTGCGCTCGGCCTCGAGCATCGCGGCCATGTGGTCGGTCAGGTGCTCGCCATGCACCCGGCGCGGCGGCACGAGGATGCGGTAGATCTCGGGCCGCTCGGCCAGGAAGGCCGGGTTGGCGCGCAGGAAGGCCTCGACCTCCTCCGCCTGGAGGTCCTGCTGGACGTCCGGGACGGGGAGGCGTTCGCTCACAGGATGCTTTGCCCCGTCTTCTTCCAGTCGGCCAGGAAGGCCTCGAGGCCGCGATCGGTCAGCGGATGCTTGAGCAGCATGCGGATCACGCCCGGCGGCAGCGTCGCCACATGGGCGCCGAGCTTCGCCGATTCCACGAGGTGGATCGGGTGGCGGACCGAGGCGACGAGAACCTCGGTCTTCAACTGAGGATAGTTGCGGTAGATCTGGATGATGTCCGCGATCAGCCGCATGCCGTCGGTGGAGATGTCGTCGAGCCGGCCCACGAAGGGAGAGATGAAGGTCGCCCCGGCCTTGGCCGCGAGCAGCGCCTGCGCGGCGCTGAAGCACAGCGTCACGTTGACCATCGCGCCCTCGCCGGCGAGCGTGCGGCAGGCGACGAGTCCGGCCTCGGTCAGCGGCACCTTCACCGCAACGTTCGGCGCGATGGCGCGCAGCGCGCGGCCCTCGGCGATCATGCCGGCGGCGTCGGTGGCGGTGACCTCGGCGCTCACCGGGCCCTGCGTGATGGCGCAGATCTCGGCGATCACCTCCTTGAAGTCGCGGCCGGATTTCGCGACCAGGGAGGGGTTGGTGGTGACACCGTCCACGAGGCCGGCCTCCGCGAGCGAGCGGATCTCGGCGACCTCGGCGGTATCGACGAAGAACTTCATGCGATGGACCTTCCAGCGGCAGTCTGCGGCCGTTCATGGCGGCTGGTTGTGCTGAGGGCCACAGTCTAGCCGATGGGGGCGGCCGCGGACATGGAGGAGGGCGCGGCGGGCGGGAGTGTTGCCCGCGGGGCACGCCTGAGGGTGCTGTTGCCGCTGCCGCTGGCCGACGCCTACGACTACCGCGCCCCGGCCGGCCCGCCGCCGCCGGCCGGCTCCTTCGTGCTGGTGCCGCTCGGCACGCGGCGCGCCATCGGGGTGGTCTGGGACGGGGAGGCGGATTCGCGCCTGCCCGAATCGCGCCTGCGGGCTGTGATCGAGGTGCTCGACGCCCCGCCCATGACCGCGACGCTGCGCCGCTTCGTGGACTGGGTGGCTGCCTACACGCTCAGCCCACCCGGGGCGGTTCTGCGCATGGCCATGAGCGCGCCGGCCGCGCTCGAACCCCCCGCGCCGCAGGCCGGCTGGCGGCTCGCTTCCGCGCCGGAGGGTGCGCGGATCACGCCCGCGCGGCGGCGGGTGCTCGACCTTCTCGCCGATGGGCGGCCGCGGGCCGGGGGCGAGATCGCCGAGGCCGCCGGCGTCACCCCCGCCGTGCTGCGCGGCATGGCCGAGGCCGGTCTCATCGCCCCCGCGCTGCTGCCCCACCGGCCCCGCTTCGCCCCGCCCGATCCGGCGCGGCCGGGCCCCGCCCTCGGGCCCGAACAACAGGCCGCGGCCGACCTGCTGCGCGAGGCGGCCGGGCGGCGGGCCTTCTCGACCACCCTGCTGACCGGCGTGACCGGCTCTGGCAAGACCGAGGTCTATTTCGAGGCCATCGCCGAGACGCTGCGCAGCGGCCGCCAGGCGCTGGTCCTGCTGCCCGAGATCGCGCTCTCCGCCCAGTGGCTCGAACGCTTCCGCGCCCGCTTCGGCGCCGCGCCGGCGCTGTGGCATTCGGAACTGACCGCGCGCACCCGCCGCGACACCTGGCGGGCGGTGGCGGAGGGGCAGGCTCCGGTGCTGGTCGGCGCCCGTTCCGCCCTGTTCCTGCCCTTCCCCGATCTCGGCCTGATCGTGGTGGACGAGGAGCACGAGACCGCCTTCAAGCAGGAGGAGGGCGTCGTCTATCACGCGCGCGACATGGCGGTGGTGCGGGCGCGGCTATCGGAGGCCGCCTGCGTGCTGGCCAGCGCCACGCCCTCGCTCGAGAGCGTGACCAATGCCGCGACCGGGCGCTACGCCTCGGTCCATCTGCCGGCCCGGCACGGCGGCGCGGCGATGCCGCAGGTGACGCTGGTGGACCTGCGCCGCAGCCCGCCCGAGCGCGGCCGCTTCCTCTCCCCCCCGCTCGTCGCCGCGGTGGGGGAGACGCTGGCGCGCGGGGAACAGGCGATGCTGTTCCTCAACCGCCGCGGCTATGCGCCCATGACCCTGTGCCGCGCCTGCGGCCACCGCCTGCGCTGCCCCAACTGCACCGCCTGGCTGGTCGAGCACCGCGCCGCGCGCCGGCTGCAATGCCACCATTGCGGCCATGCCGAGGCCCCGCCCGAGGCCTGCCCCTCCTGCGGGGCGCCGCATTCCACCGTGCCCATCGGCCCCGGAGTCGAGCGCGTGCTCGAGGAGGCCTCCGCCCTCTGGCCCGAGGCGCGGCGGCTCGTCATGGCCTCGGACACCATCGCCGGCCCGGCGGCCGCGGCGGCGGCCGCGGCGGCGATCCGCGACCGCGAGGTGGACCTGCTGATCGGCACCCAGATCGTCGCCAAGGGCTGGCACTTCCCGCATCTGACGCTGGTGGGCGTGGTGGATGCGGATCTCGGCCTCGCCGGGGGCGACCTGCGCGCGGCGGAGCGGACCTTCCAGCTCCTGCACCAGGTCGCGGGGCGGGCGGGGCGGGAGGAGCATCCGGGCCGCGTGCTACTGCAGACCTTCGCCCCCGAGCATGCGGTGATGCAGGCGCTGGTCTCGGGCGACCTCGACGCCTTCATGGCGGCCGAGGCCGAGGCCCGCCGCCCGGGCCACTGGCCGCCCTTCGGGCGCCTGGCCGCGCTGATCGTCAGCGCGGAGGAGGATCGCGCCGCGGATCGCGTGGCGCGCGACCTCGGCCTGGCCGCGCCGGGCGGGGAGGGGGTGGAAGTGCTCGGCCCCGCGCCGGCGCCGCTCGCCATCCTGCGCGGGCGGCACCGGCGCCGCCTGCTGCTCAAGACGCGGCGGGACATCGCGGTGCAGCCGCTGCTGCGCGCGTGGCTCGCCCGCGTCGAGGTGCCGGGCCATGTGCGCGTGCAGGTGGACGTGGACCCGGTGGGCTTCCTCTGACCGGGCACCGGCCTGCCTGAGACGGGCCGCGCCCTTCCTGCGCGCGGCCGGCCCGCGCGCCGAGCGAGCGGACCGAAGGCGGAGACCGCCCGCCGCCTGCGCCTCGCGCCTTACCGCCGGCCGTTGCGCCGCTGCTCCGGGTGCAGCGTCTTGCCGAGGATATGCGCGCTGTTGCCGATCACATGCGCGGTGGACCCGACGATCAGCGGGTCGGGCTCGTGCACCACGCTCGTGTCCTTGCCCTCGTAGGGCAGGTGGAACAGGAAGTGGCGCATCGCCTCGATGCGCGCGCGGCGCTTGTCGTCGGACTTCACGATGGTCCAGGGCGCGTCGGCGGTGTCCGTGTAGAAGAACATCGCCTCCTTGGCCTCGGTGTAGTCGTCCCACTTGTCGAGGCTCGCCTTGTCGATCGGGCTGAGCTTCCACTGCTTCAGCGGGTCGGTCTCGCGCGCCTTGAAGCGGCGGGCCTGCTCCTCGCGCGTGACGCTGAACCAGAACTTGAAGAGCCTGAGGCCGGAGCGCACCAGCATGCGCTCCAGCTCGGGCGCCTGGCGCATGAACTCCAGGTATTCGGCCGGCTTGCAGAAGCCCATGACGCGCTCGACGCCGGCGCGATTGTACCAGGAGCGGTCGAAGAAGACGATCTCGCCCCCGCTCGGCAGGCGGCTGACGTAGCGCTGGAAGTACCACTGCGAGCGTTCCTGCTCGCTCGGCTTTTCCAGCGCCACGATGCGGGCGCCGCGCGGGTTCAGGTGCTCCATGAAGCGCTTGATGGTGCCGCCCTTGCCGGCGGCGTCGCGGCCCTCGAAGAGCACGGTCACGCGCTCGTTGGCCGCCTTGATCCAGGACTGCGCCTTCAGCAGCTCGACCTGCAGGGGCATGATGCGCGTGACGTATTCCTTCTCCGTCAGGCGCGTCGCGTAGGGGTAGGCGCCGGATTCGAAGGCGCGGCGGATGGCCTCGGGGTCGCGCGACGGGCGCGGCGGGCGCCGTTCGGGCGCGCCGAGCGCGGCGGCGGCGGAGGCGATGGAGCGCGCGCCGTCGTCCTCTGCGGGCGGGATTCTGTCCTGGTCCATCGGGCTCGGCCTCGCCTGTCACATGCGGGCTGTCATGCAGACGTCACGGAACGGACATGTCCTTGACCTCCCTCAATCCAGCAGCGCATCGAGGGGGAAATCCTGCCATGCGAGCGCGCCACCCTTGCCCGCGCCGGTGTCGAGGAAGACCACGCGCCCGCCCCGCGCGCCGCCCAGCACCGCGGGCCGCCCGTCCTTCGAGCGGTTGTCGTGCCCGACCAGCACGGTCATGCCGGCCGGCACATGGTCCACCCAGCCGGTCAGGCGGATCGGGAAGCCGTCGGGTCCGCGCCGGCTGGTGACCTGGCCGTAGATGGCGCGGCCGACATGCCCTTCGGGCCGCGTCGCGCCGGCATCGGGTGGCGGGGGGTGCAGCAGCATCCCGTCATGGAAGGCGGCATGGACGCAGAACAGCGGCCCGAGTCGCAGCCAGGCCGGCGCGCGGCCGATCTCGGCCACGGCGCGGGCGGCGAGCGGCCCGGCATCGGGCGCGGCGGCGATCTGCGCGAGCGTTCGCCCGAGCCCCGCCGCCTCCACCCGCACGGCGCCGCCGGTCAGCGCGCGCCTGAGCTTGTGGTCGTGGTTGCCGAGCAGGAACAGCCCGCGCCCGGCATCGAGCAGCCCGAACATCGCGCGCAGCACCGCCGGGCTGTCCGGGCCGTGGTCGGTGAGGTCCCCGAGCTGCACGAGGAACAGCCCGGCCGCCTCGGCGCCGGCGATGGCGGCGGCGAAGCCCTTCGCATCGCCGTGCACGTCGCCGACCACGCGGATGCCGCGAAAGCCCGCCTCGCGCAGCGCCCTTGGTGTGGGGCTCACGCCGCCTCGCCGCCCTTGATGGCGGCGAAGGCCGCGAGCGCGCGCGCGCGCCCCTCGGCGAGGTCCACCAGCGGCGCCGGCCAGTCGCGGCCGATCACGATGCCGGCCTCGCGCAGCACGGCCTCGGGCGCCTCGTGCGGGCGGTGGATGAAGCGGTCGGGCAGGCGCGCGAGTTCGGGGCACCAGCGCCGCACATAGGCGCCCTCCGGGTCGAACTTCTCACCCTGCAGGACGGGGTTGAAGATGCGGAAATAGGGCGCCGCATCGGCCCCGCAGCCGGCCACCCATTGCCAGGAGGCGCAGTTGTTCGCGAGGTCGGCATCCACCAGCGTGTCCCAGAACCAGGCCTCGCCCGCCTGCCAGGGCTGCAGCAGGTGCTTCACGAGGAAGGAGGCGGCGATCATCCGCACCCGGTTGTGCATCCAGCCGGTGCGCCAGAGTTCGCGCATGCCCGCATCCACGATGGGATAGCCGGTGCGGCCACGCTGCCAGGCGCGCAGCAGGGCGGCGTCCTCGCGCCAGGGGAAGGCCGCGAATTCCGGGCGCAGCGGGGTGTCCACCATCTCCGGCCGGTGCCAGAGCAGGTGGTGGGAGAATTCCCGCCAGAGCAGCTCCTTGAGGAAGGTCTCGAGCCCCGCCCCGCCCTTCTCGCGGGCCGCGTGCCAGACCTGGCGCGGGGAGATCTCGCCGAGATGCAGGTGCGGCGAGAGGCCGGATGTTCCCCACGCCACGCCGGGCATGTTGCGCCGCGCGGCGTAGCGGTCGAGCCCGTGTTCGAGAAAGGCGGCAAGCCGCGCATGGGCGCCGGACTCGCCGGGCGTCCAGTGCTCGCGGAACTCCGCCGCCCAGTCCGGCACGGGCGGCGCCGGCAGCAGGCCGAGCCCATCGAGCGGCAGGCCCGAAGGTGCCCCGGCCGCCGGTCTCAGCCTCCCGGGCGCGGGCAGCGGCGGGGGCAGGCCCTCGAGCAGCGCGAACACGGCGCGGGAGAACGGGGTATAGACGCCATAGGGCCTGCCTTCCCCGGTGCGGACGCGGTGCGGCTCGTGCAGCAGCGCGTTGCGGTGCAGGACGAGGCGCCGGCCGGTGGCCTCGAGCGCGGCATGCGTCGCGGCGTCGCGGCTGCGGGCGAGGGGCTCGGTCTGCCGCCCGGCATGGACCTCGGTGGCGCCGATCTCCGCTGCGAGGCGGGGGATGATCTCCCGCGCATCGCCGCGCAGGATCACGAGCGGCGCGCCGCGTTCGGCCAGCGCCCCGGCCAGCGCGGCGAGGCTGTGATGCAGCCACCAGCGCGCCGCTCCGCCGGGCGCGCGGGGGCCGTCCTCGAACACGAAGACCGGCAGGACGGGGCGCTCCGCCGCGACGGCGAGGACGGGGTTGTCCCCCAGGCGGAGGTCCTGGCGGAACCAGAGGATCGCGGGATCGGTCATGGCGACGAATGTGGGATGCCCCGGCGCGCGTCAATCGGGGCTCGGCTTGAGGCTTGCGCGATAATCACAGTTTCCTTATATTCGGATGACCGAACTGACTGGAGCAAGGAGCCCCCACCATGAGTGGCCTCGCCCTTCGCCAGGCCCTGCCGGCAGCCTCCCCGCGCGAGGAAGCCGCTGCGGGGCGCTGGAACCCCTATCTGATCGGCGCCGGCATCGGCGTCCTGTCCTGGCTGGTCTTCGTCATCGTCGCCGCGCCGATCGGCATCACCACCGCCGGCGCGCAGGTCGCGGGCGGCATCGCGGCGCTGTTCGTCGGGCAGGAGGCGGTCTCCGCCAATGCCTACTGGGCGCGCAACCCGATGCGCCTCGACTACGGCACGCTGTTCCTGATCGGCACGGCGGCGGGCGCCTTCCTCTCGGCGCTCGCGCGCGGCAGCCTGCGGGTCGAGCACGTGCCCACGGTCTGGGCCGAGCGTTTCGGTCCCTCCGTCGCGCGGCGCTTCGCCTGGGCCTTCATCGGCGGGGCGATCATCATGTTCGCCTCGCGCCTCGCCAATGGCTGCACTTCCGGCAACGGCATCTCGCAGAGCCTGCAGATGGCCGTGGTCGGCTGGACCTTCTTCGCCACCATGTTCGCCTCGGGCGTCGCCACGGCGTGGCTGATGTTCCGCGGCCGCTGAGGGAGGCAGACGCATCATGTTCCCCGTCGCCAAGGAAACCGCTCTCTGGCTCGCGCCGCTCTTCGGCCTCGCCTTCGGCTGGCTGCTCGAGCGCGGGCGCGTGCTCGACTACAACGTCATCGTCAACCAGCTGCGGCTGCGCGACTTCACCGTGCTCAAGGTCATGCTGACCGCGGTCGTGGTCGGCGGCATCGGCGTCTTCGTGCTGGTGCAGATGGGCGAGGCGCGCTGGCACCTGCGCGACGCCAACATGGGCGGCGTGGTGCTCGGCGGGCTGCTGTTCGGCGTGGGCATGGCGATCTACGGCTACTGCCCGGGCACCGGGCTCGCCGCGGCCGCGACCGGGCGCACCCATGCGCTGGTGGGCGTGCTCGGCATGATCGCCGGCGCCATCGCCTATGCCTATGCCTTCGAGTGGCTGCGCGGCACCGTGCTCGCCTGGTGGAACCTCGGCCGGGTCACGCTGGCCGACATCACCGGCCAGCCGCTCTGGGTGCTCTATGCGGTGCTCGCGGTCGTCGCGCTCGGCGTCTTCGCGGCTATCGAGCGTTGGGAGGCCGGCCGCCGCACTGCGGGCTGAGGCCGGGGCTCTATGTGCCGCCCCTGCGGGGGCGGGCTCAGCCGGGCGGTGCCTCCAGCGCCGCCCGCAGCCGTGCCAGCAGCGCGTTGCGCGCCGCGGCGTCCGGCGCCTTCTCGATGGCATCCTCGATCGAAAGCAGCAGCGCCGCGCGCGCATTGTGCCAGTCCGGCCGGCCGGCATCGGCAGGGTCGGGCCGGCGGCGGGCCACCTCCATCGGCAGCGGGGCGGTGCCGCGCGCGAGCCGCCAGCCATCGTCCAGCGTGGGCAGCACCACCCGGCCCGGCGCGGCAAGCCCCTCCGCCTCGATCCGCCCGGCCAGCGCCTGCATCGCCGGCGGCTCGCCATGCACGAGGAACACCCCGCCCGAGACGGGCCCGCGCGCCTTGAGCCAGGCGGCGAGTTCCGGCGCGTCGGCATGGCCCGAATAGTCGCGGATCTCGCGGATGTTCGCGCGCACGCGGATGGTCTCGCCCTGGATGCGGACCTCCTGCTTGCCCTCCAGCAGCAGGCGGCCGAGCGTGCCTTCCGCCTGGAATCCTGTCAGCAGCACCGTCGCCTCGGGCGACCAGAGCCAGCGCTTGAGGTGGTGGCGGATGCGCCCCGCATCGCACATCCCCGACCCGGCGATGACGATGTGGAAGCCCTCGACCTCGGCGATGCGGCGCGACTGCTCGCCGGTCTCGGTGTAGTTCAGCAGCGGCGAGCGCAGGGCGCGCCTGACCGAACGCCCGTCCTCGAGTTCCGCCGCATGCTCGAGGAAGACCTGCGTCGCGCGGATGGCGAGCGGGCTGTCCACCATGATCGGCGCCATCGGGATGCGCCCGGACTGCATCAGCGTCACGAAGTCCCAGCAGATCTCCTGCGTGCGTTCCACCGCGAAGGCCGGGATCAGCAGCGCACCGTCGGGATGCACGGCATCGTGCACGATCCCGGCGAGGCGATCCCGCCGCGCGGCATGGTCCACGCAGGGCCTGTCCTCGTCGCCATAGGTGCTTTCGAGGAAGACGTGGTCGAGGCCGTCCGGCCCCTCCGGGTCGCGATGGAAGGCGGCGCAGTCGGGGCCGAGATCGCCTGAGACCAGCACGCGCAGCGGCGCCTCGCCATCCTCGTGGAACGCGATCTCGATCGAGGCCGAGCCGAGCATGTGCCCCGCGTTCCACCAGCGCGCGCGGATGCCGGGCAGCTCCTCGAACTCGAGCCAGCGGTTCATCGGCACGGAGCGGAAATGGCGCAGCGCCGCGGCGGCGTCGTCCGGGGTGTAGATGGGCTCGACCTCCGCCCGCCCGCGCCGGCGGTTGCGGCGGTTGAGCATCTCGACCTCCATCACCTGCACATGCCCCGAATCCGGCAGCATCACGCCGCAGAGATCCACCGTCGGCGTGCTCGCGCGGATGGGGCCGCGGAAGCCTTCCTTCACGAGCCGGGGCAGCAGGCCGGAATGGTCGATATGCGCATGCGTCAGCAGCACGGCCGCGATGTCGCGCGGTCGGTAGGGGAAGGGCTCCCAGTTCAGCGCCTTGAGCGTCTTGGGCCCCTGGAACATGCCGCAATCCACCAGGAAGCGCGTGCGCGGCGTCTCGAACAGCAGCGACAGGCCGGTGACGGTGCGCGCGGCGCCGCAGGTGCGGACGGTGACGGCCATGGCGCGCTACTCCGCCGTCACGCCGCCATCCACCGGCAGGGCGATGCCGGTGATGCCGGAGGACGCGCCCGAGAGCAGGAACACCGCCGGGCCGGCGATGTCCTCGGGCTCCATGATGCGCCCGAGCGGGATGCGCGCGCGCGTGGCCGCGACGAAGGCGGCATCGGCCATCAGCTCGGCCGCGAGCGGCGTGTTCACGAGGCCCGGGCAGACGGCGTTCACGCGGATGCCCAGCGGCCCGAGTTCCAGCGCCATGCTGCGCGTCAGCCCCATCACCGCGTGCTTGGTCGCGGCGTAGAAGCTGCGGTTGCGCGCCCCGACCAGCCCCGCGACCGAGGCGATGTTGACGATGGAGCCGCCGCTTCCCGCCCTGGCCATCGCGCGCGCGGCCTCCTGCGCGACGAGGGTCGCCCCCTTCACGTTCAGGGTGAGGACGCGGTCCAGCTCCGCCTCGCTGGCTTCGAGGAACGGTTCGCGCGTGACCGAACCGGCATTGTTCACGAGGCCGTCGAGCGGCCCGGCCAAGGCGAAGGCCGCGCGGATCGCGCGCGGATCGGCGGCGTCGAAGGGCAACACCCGGGCGCGGCCGCCCGCCGCCGCGATCTCCTGCGCGAGCGCCTCGAGTCCCTCCCGCCGGCGCGCGGAGAGGATCACCTCAGCCCCGCTTGCCGCAGCCGCGGCGGCGATAGCCCTGCCGATGCCGAGCGAGGCGCCGGTGACGAGGATCCGTCTGCCATCGAGACGAAAATCCGGGGCTTTGACGGTCATCGCGCTTTCCTGGCTGGCTTCGCGCGCAGTCTGGACGGCCCGGCGCGGCGCGCAAGCCTCGGCTTCGAGCCGGCGCGGAACGGGGATGTCCTGCGAGGGATGCGTTTGTTCTTGATCTACCTCAATCCGCGGGGGACATTACCCCAAGACGCCTCTGGACGACGGGGAGTAGGCAGGCGATTACGCCGCCGTGTCAGGTGAATGATCCTCATGAACCCGCTCGACGCGACACGCGCCCTGATGGATGGCCTCGGCTCCGAGGCCAATGTCTGCATGAAATGCGGTTCGCGTTCGATCGGTCTCTGCGCGCCGCTCGACGTCGCCGCGCTCGACGACATGTCGGGCGAGAGCGAGCGCCATGCGCTCGAGCCGCGCGACGCCATCTTCCACCAGGGTGATCCCGCCCGCCACATCTATACCCTGACCGAAGGCACCGCGCGCCTGACCCGCGTGCTGCCCGATGGGCGGCAGGCGGTGATCGGCTTTCGCTTCGCCGGCGACATCCTCGGCTTCACGCCGGACAAGGAACACGCCGTGGGCGCCGAGATGCTGACCAAGGGAACGGTCTGCCGGCTCGACCGCCGCCGGCTCGAGCATCTGTTCCGCCGCTATCCGGTACTCGAGCGTCGCTTTCTCGATCTCTGCGTCAAGGAACTGGCCGCGAGCCAGGACCATATCCTCGCCCTCGGGCGCTTCAGCGCCGAGGAGCGCGTGGCGGGCTTCATCATCTCCCTCGTCGAGGCGCAGGAGCGCCGCGGCCGTGTGGGCCCGGTCTTCGACCTGCCGGCGACGCGGGCGGATATCGGCGAGTTCCTCGGCCTGACGCTGGAGACGGTGAGCCGCGCCATCTCCGCCTTCCGCAAGCGCGGCTGGATCCGGCTGCACGGCCATTCGGGCATCGAGATCACCGATCGGCCTGCGCTGATGGGCCTCGGCAGCGGCGAGGGCGTGCACGCCGCCTGAGCCGGCAGGCTCCGGCTCGCCGCGGGCGTCGCTCGGCACCCGGCCTTGCGCAGCGGCCGGCGCTCCCCATGCTGGCGCGATGCCGAGACCGCACCACCCACCCGCGGCATGAGCACGCTGCCGAGCCCGCAACAGCTCCGCTACCTCGTCGCGCTCGCCGAGCATGGGCATTTCGGCCGCGCCGCCGCCGCCTGCGCGGTGACGCAATCCACCCTCTCCTCCGGCATCCTCGCGCTCGAACGCCAGCTCGATGCCGCGTTGCTCGAGCGCAACGGCGGCAAGCGGCCGGTCTTCACGCCGCTGGGCCGCGAACTCGTCGGTCGCGCGCGCGAGGCCCTCACCGCGCTTGCGGCGGTGATGGAGACGGTGGAGGGCGCGCGCCCCGCTCGCCGGGCCGCTGCGCCTCGGCACCATCCCCACCATCGGGCCGTTCCTGCTGCCGCGGCTCATGCCCAGGCTGCGCGAGGCCTTTCCGCGCCTGCGCCTGTGGCTGCGGGAGGATGCGGCCGACATGCTCGCGGACAGGCTCGCGGCGGGGCGGCTCGACCTGCTGGTCATCGCCCTTCCCGGCGACTGCGGCGGGGCGGAGACGCTGCCGATCGCCGAGGATCCCTTCCTGGTCGCGCTGCCCGCCGGCCATCGCCTCGCCGGCGCGGAGGCGATCGCGCCCGAGGCCTTGGCCGGGGAGAGGCTGCTGCTGCTCGAACAGGGGCATTGCCTGCGCGATCACGCGCTGCTCGCGGCCGGCTTGCCCTCGGCCGGGGCGGTGGAGGGCTTCGCCGCCTCCTCGCTGCACACGCTGCTGCAGATGGTCGGCAACGGGCTGGGGGTGACGCTGCTGCCGCGCCTCGCCATGGCCGGCGGCGCCGCGGCGCCGGTGGTCCTGCGGCCGCTGGACGGCGGCTTCGCGCGGCGCATCAGCCTCGCCTGGCGTGCCGGCGATCCGCGGGCGGAGGCGTTCCGCGCCCTCGCGCCCACCATTGCGGCGGCCCTCGACGGCCTGTAGCAGTCTCGGCAGTCGGAGGGTCCACGCCCATGGCGAAGTTCGATCTCGGCAGTGTCCTCGGCGCGGTGCTTGGCGGCGGCGGGGCGGCGCGCCGGCCGCGGCGGCGCTCCGGCAACCAGGATCTGGGGCGCGCACTCGCGGTGCTCGCCGGTGTCGCGGTGGAAGCCATGACGCGCGGGCAGACCGCGCCCGCGCCGGCACGGACCGGCGGGCGGACCGCCGGGGGCTGGGGCGAGCCCAGCCCGGCCAAACCCGCGCCTGCCCCGGCACCCCGGGGCAAGCCCGCCCCCGCGCCGGCCCCGAAGCCCGGACCCGCGCGCACCAGCGTGCCCTCCGCCGGCGGATGGGGCGCCGAGCCGGCCGCGAAGCCGGCGCCTGCGGGGGGCGGCTGGTTCCCGGTGCCGGGCGCGCCGCCGCCGCCTGCCATTCCGGCCGAGGAGCGCGAGGCGCTGCTGATGCTGCGCGCCATGATCGCCGCTGCCCGCGCCGATGGCCATGTGGACGCGGAGGAGCGCGCGCGGATCGCCCAGCAGCTCGACGCCGCGGGCCTCTCGCCCGCAGCGCGCGATGCCGCGCTCGCCGGGTTCGATCAGGCCGCCGCGCCGGAGGAACTCGCGCGCGAGGCGCGGGATCCGATGCTCGCCGCGCAGCTCTACGCCGCCGCCGTGGCCGGCGCGGGCCGCATCGAAGGCGCCGAACGCACCTGGCTCGACGGCTTCGCGAAGGCGTTGCGCCTCGACCGCGCCGCGACCGAGGCGATCGAGCGCCGCATCATGGGAGGATGACATGCACGCCCTGACCGCGGCCGAGGCGAGGCTGCGCGACCGCGCCCGCGAGGTGGCGCGCGAGGCCGCCGCCCAGGCCGCCGCCACCGACCGCTCCGAACAGTATCCCTGGCCGATGGTCCGCCGCATGACCGAGGCTGGCTTCATGGGGCTGACGGTGCCGAAGGAATGGGGCGGGCCGGGCCTGTCCTACTTCGACGCCGTGCTGGTCATCGAGGAGTTCGCCAGGGCCTGCGCCGTGTGCGGCCGCATCGCGGTCGAGGCCAACATGGGCGCGATCGGCGCCATCATGGCCTACGGCACGCCGGCGCAGAAGCGCATCGCGGCCGATTGCGTGCTCTCGGGCGACAAGCCGGCCATCCTGATCACGGAGCCCGAGGCCGGCTCGGCTGCGACCGAGATGCGCACCCGCGCGGTCAGGCGCGGCGACGGCTGGGAGATCACGGGCGAGAAGACCTGGATCACTGGCGGCGGCATCTCCCGCCTGCATCTCGTCTTCGCCCGGGTGATCGAGGATGGCGAGGAGAAGGGCATCGGCGGCTTCATCGTGGTGCGCGACGGCGAGGCCATGCCCGCCGGCATGGAGGCGCGGCGCATCCCCTCCATGGGCCTGCGGGGCATGCCGGAGGCGGATGTGACGATGCGGGGCCTCGTCGTGCCGGATTCGATGGTGCTGCGCCCGCCCGGCGGCTGGGCGCGCGGCTTCGGGCGGCTGATGGACGCCTACAACGGCCAGCGCGTGGGCGCGGCGACGGTGGCGTTGGGCCTTGCCGCCGGGGCCTATGACCACGCGCTGGAGCGCGCCCAGGCGCGCCGCCAGTTCGGGCGGCCGATCGCGGAGTTCCAGGGCCTCGCCTGGATGCTGGCGGACATGTCCATCGCCATCGAGGCCTCGCGCGCCCTGGTCTGGCGGGCGGCGCGCTCTGCCGGGCCCAACGGCTTCCCGGACCGCCTCGCGGCGGCCCAGGCGAAGGTGATGGCCGCCGACATGGCGATCCGCGTGACCAACGACGCGCTGCAGGTCTGGGGCGCGGCGGGGTATTCGCGCGACAACCCGATGGAGCGCTACGTCCGCGACGCGCGGATGTTCGCCATCGCCGGGGGCACCGCGCAGGTGCTCAGGACGCAGGTGGCCGAGCAGATCCTGGGGCGGAAACTGCCGCAGACGCGCGACGGGTTCGCGCGCATCGCGGCGGAGGAAGCGGCGGCGCGGGCGGCGGCGCAGTGAGGCGGGTGGGGGATGCGCCGCCCTCCCCCGGACGCCTTGTCGCGGCAACCCGGTCAGCGCCGTGCCGCATGATGTTGACTTGCCTGCCCCACCCCCCTAGAAGCGCGCCTCCACGAGGTTTGCCATGAAGATCCGTAACTCCCTCAAGACCGCCAAGACGCGGGACAAGAACTGCGTGCTGGTGCGCCGCCGCGGCCGCGTCTACGTCATCAACAAGAAGAACCCGCGCCTGAAGGCCCGCCAGGGCTGAGGGCGGCGCCGGGGCCGCGCGCCCCGGCCCGATCCGTTCTTCCGCAGGGGGCTTCGGCCCCCCTTGTCATTTGCGGGCCGCGCCGGCCGCGGGCGTGAGCGTCTCGTAGCCGACGCCGCCGCCCTCGCCCTGCGTCCAGGTGCCGAGTAGGCGGCCGTCCGGTTCCACGGCATAGGCGACAACGCCGATCTCCCGGCCCGCCATCTCGTAACCGACGACGAGCAGCGGGCCTTCGGGGATCAGCAAGCCCACGCCCCGCGCGGTGTCCGCGCCGACCTGCCAGGTCACGCGCCAGGTGTTGTGCCCCGTGTTCTCGAGCAGCGCCGTGCCGCGATAGGCCTGCCCGTCGCCGCCGCGCCCCTCGACATCATAGGCGCCCTGCCCCTGGGCCCCGGCCGGCGCCGCCAGCACCAGCGCGAGCGTGGCCGCGATCCATGCCGTCTTCATGCGCCGCCCTCTCCCGTGCGCGCCCGGCACGCCAGGATGCGGGCGGAATGCCGCCCGGCGCAACCGCGCGCTTGCCGCGCGGGCGGGTGATGCGCATCTTCCCGCCATACGGAGGACCTCGCCGTGATCGCGCTGCCTGCCCCCAAGCCCGGGATCCTCGCCCGCCGCGAGGAGATCATTGCCGCGCTCAGCGCCATCGTGCCCGGCGACGGCGTCATCGCCGACGAGACGCGTCTCAAGCCCTACGAGACCGATGGCCTCGCGGCCTATCGCCAGGTGCCGCTCGCGGTGGTGCTGCCCGGCAGCACCGAGCAGGTCGCCGCCGTGCTGCGCTACTGCCACGAGAACGGCGTGCGCGTGGTGCCGCGCGGGGCGGGCACCTCGCTCTCCGGCGGCGCGCTGCCGCTGGCGGACGCGGTGGTGATCGGGCTGATGCGGATGAACCGGATCCTCGACATCAACCTCGATGACCGCTTCGCCGTGGTCGAGGCCGGCGTGACGAACATCGGCATCACCCGGGCGGTGGAGGGCGACGGCTTCTTCTACGCGCCCGACCCGTCGAGCCAGCTCGCCTGCATGATCGGCGGCAACGTGATGATGAACTCGGGCGGGGCGCATTGCCTGAAATACGGCGTCACCGCGAACAACCTGCTCGGCGTGAAGTTCGTCACCATCGAGGGCGAGGTGATCGAGATCGGCGGCGCGCATCTCGATGCCGCGGGCTATGACTGGCTCGGGCTCATCACCGGCAGCGAGGGCCAGCTCGGCCTCGTCACGGAGGTGACGGTGCGCATCCTGCGCAGCCCGGAAGGCGCGCGCGCGATGCTCGCCGCCTTCAAGGGGACGGAGATCGCGGGTGCGGCGGTGGATGCGATCATCGCCTCGGGCATCATTCCCGTGGCGCTCGAGTTCATGGACAAGCCCTGCATCCATGCCTGCGAGGCCTTCGCCCATGCGGGCTACCCGCTCGATGCCGAGGCGATGCTGATCATCGAGGTGGAGGGCAGCACTGCCGAGCAGGACGAGCTGCTGAACCGGATCAAGGCGATCTGCGAGCGCTTCGACCCGATCAGCCTCAAGGTCGCCGAGACGGCCGAGCAGTCGCTCGCGATCTGGAAGGGCCGCAAGGGGGCCTTCGGGGCGGTCGGGCGGATCAGCCCCGACTACCTCTGCATGGACGGCACCATCCCGACCTCGGAACTGCCCTTCGTGCTGAAGCGCATCGGGGAGATGAGCGCGCAGTACGGCCTCGGCGTCGCGAACGTGTTCCACGCGGGCGACGGCAATCTCCATCCGCTCATCATGTTCGACGCCAACGACCCCGACAGTTTCCGCCGCGCCGAGGCCTTCGGCGCCGACATCCTGCGGCTCTGCGTCGAGGTCGGCGGCTGCCTGACCGGCGAGCATGGCGTGGGCGTGGAGAAGCGCGACCTGATGAGCGTGCAGTTCGCCCCGCACGAGCTCGACCAGCAGCGCCGCATCAAGACCGCCTTTGACCCGCAGTGGCTGCTGAACCCGTCCAAGGTCTTCCCGCTCGAGGGCGCGCCGGTGCCGCTGGCGGCCGAATGAGCGAGGTCCTGGCGCCGGCCGACGAGGCCGGCATCTCCGCCGCGATCGCCGACGCGCATGCGTCGCGCGAGCCGCTCGCCGTCGAGGGCAACGGCTCGAAGCGCGGGCTGCTGCGGCCGGTGCAGGCGGCGCGCACGCTCTCCACCCGCGGCCTCACCGGCATCACCCTCTACCGTCCCTCGGAACTGGTGATCTCCGCGCGCGCGGGCACGCCGGTGCCGGAGATCGAGGCCGCGCTGGCGGAGAAGGGCCAGCACCTGATCGCCGAGCCGCCGGACACGCGCGCCCTGTTCGGCACGGAAGCGCCGGCGACGCTGGGCGGGATCGTCGCGGCGAACCTCTCGGGGCCGCGGCGCATCGCCTGGGGCGCGATGCGCGACCACGTCCTCGGCATCCGCTTCGTGAACGGCACGGGGGAGGTCATCCGCTCCGGCGGGCGGGTGCTCAAGAACGTCACGGGCCTCGACCTGTGCAAGCTGCTCGCGGGTTCCTACGGCACGCTCGGCGTGATGACGGAGATCACGCTCAAGGTCCTGCCGGCGCCCGAGGCGCAGGCGACGGTGGTCGTGGCCGTGCCCGATGCCGCGGCCGGCGTGCGCGCCCTGAGCGCGGGGCTCGGCAGCCCCTATGGCGTCAGCGGGGCGGCGCTGCTCGACGGGCCGGACGGGATGCAGGCCCTGCTGCGGATCGAGGATTTCGCGCCCTCGGTCGCCTATCGCGCCGGGCGTGTCGTGCATGAGATGGCTGCGCATGGCGGCACGCGCATCGCCGACGCCGATGAATCGCGCGGGATCTGGGCGGCGATCCGCGACGGCGCACCGCTCGCCGCCACCGGAGGAGAGGCGATCTGGCGAGTCTCGGTGCGGCCCTCGGCGGGGCCCGGGATCATGGCGGCGGCCCGTGCGGCCGGGGGGCGCGCCTATCTCGACTGGGGCGGCGGGCTGGCCTGGATCGCCGGGCCCGCGACCGAACAGGTGCATGATTCGATCGCCGCGGCCGCGCGGGCGGCGGGCGGAACCTTCACGCTCTTCCGCGGCCCCGAGGCGCTGCGCGCCGCGGTCGCCGTGCTGCCCGAGGAGCCGCCGCCGCTCGCCGCGCTCGCGCGGCGGGTCAAGGCGGCGCTCGATCCGGCGGGCATCCTGAACCCGGGGCGCATGCGGGCGGGGGGCTGAGCCGCACCGACCCCGACCAGCCGGCGAAAGGCATGACCGTTCGGCCGCCGGTGTGGCACCGGCGGCGACTTGCGCTCTGCGTCCGCGCCCCTAGGGTGCGCGCCGACCGCAAGGAGACGCCCATGGCCCAGCGCAAGCATCGCATCGCCGTCATTCCCGGCGACGGTATCGGCAAGGAGACGACGCCCGAGGGGCTGCGCGTGCTGGATGCCGCCGCGCGGCGCTTCGGCTTCGACCTCGAACTGACGCATTACGACTGGTCCTGTGAGACCTACGCCCGGACGGGCAAGATGATGCCCGATGACGGGATGGACCGGCTGCGCGACTCGGACAGCATCTTCCTCGGCGCGGTGGGCTGGCCGGGTGTGCCCGACCATGTCTCGCTCTGGGGGCTGCTGATCCCGATCCGGCGGCAGTTCGACCAGTATGTGAACCTGCGCCCCTGCCGGCTGCTGCCGGGGGCGAAGTCGCCGCTGGCCGATCGCGGCCCCGCGGATATCGACTTCTACGTCGTGCGCGAGAACACCGAGGGCGAGTATTCCTCGATCGGCGGTCGCATGTTCCCGGGCACCGAGCGCGAGTTCGTCTCCCAGCAGACGGTGATGACGCGCATCGGCGTGGACCGCGTGCTGCGCTATGCCTTCGAACTCGCCATGACGCGCAGGCGGAAGAAGGTGACGAGCGCGACCAAGTCCAACGGCATCACCTTCACCATGCCCTACTGGGACGAGCGCTTCGCCGAGATGGCGAAGAACTACCCGGAGGTGACGACGGACCAGTTCCACATCGACATCCTCTGCGCGCATTTCGTGCAGCACCCGGACTGGTTCGACGTGGTGGTGGGCTCGAACCTGTTCGGGGACATCCTCTCGGACCTCGGCCCGGCGGTGGCGGGCTCGATCGGCATCGCGGCCTCGGCCAACATCAACCCGGAGAAGACCTTCCCCTCGATGTTCGAGCCGGTGCACGGCTCCGCCCCGGACATCGCGGGCAAGTGGATCGCCAACCCGATCGGGCAGATCTGGTCCGGAGCGATGATGCTGGAGCATCTGGGGGAGAAGGAAGCGGCGGACTGCATCCTCGCCACCATCGAGCGGCTGCTCGCCGAGGGCGGGCCGCGCACCCGCGACATGGGCGGCCAGGCCGGGACGGTGGATGTCGGCAAGGCGATCGCGGAGGCCGTCGCGCGCGGTTGAACGCGGCGACACTTGAACGGAGGTTCAAGTGTCGCTACGCTGCCACGCGTTGCGAACGATTCGCAACTCGATGTTGCGAATGCCTCGCAACTGGATGCCTCGGAGGGGTCGGCAATGGGCCGGGACTTCAGCCACATCGCGCGGCGTTGCGAGCGTGCCGTGGTCACGGCCTATCGCGAACTGCGCGAACAGGGCGCCGACGACCTCAGCGCCTTCGGGGCCTGCACGGCGCTCTACCGCATCCACCACCCCGAGGCCTCGGTGAACGAGGCGCGCCGCCTCGTCGCCGAATGGATCGACCACCACGTGGTGCGCGCCTCCGACGGGCCGACCCCGGGCTGCGAATGCCCGCCGGGCGGGACGCACTGAACGCTCGGCCATCGCCATCCGGCCATTGAGGGCCGTGCATCCCGCGAGCGGCTGACGGGACGGCCGGGCCTGCCGCGAGGGCGCAGCGGGGTCGCGCGCGCGTCCGGGGCCGGGCTGATGCCCGGAGCACCCGTGCATCCCGCCCGGGTCAGCCCGCCGGGCGCGCCCAGGCCAGCGCCGCGCGGGCCAGCGCGTCTATCGTGTCGGCCACCGGAAAGGGCAGGGCCGGCCCGGCGGCGATGCCGAGCGGGATCTCGGTGCAGCCGAGCACCACGCCACGCGCGCCCCGCTCGACAAGGCGCATGGCGGCTTCGGCCAGCGGCGCATAGGCCTCGGCCACGCGGTTGGCCTTCACGCGCTCGATCGCGGGCATGACCGCCTCGTCCATCTCGGCCTCCGGCGGCACGAGGCACCGGTAGCCGCGGCCTTCGAGCCTGTCCTGGTAGAGCCGCATCGCCAGCGTGCCCTTGGTGGCGAGCAGCCCGACGGGCCCGGCGGCGAGGCCGAGCCGGCCGAGTTCGTCCGCCGCCGCCTCGACGATGTGCAGGATCGGCAGCGGCGTCGCCGCCTGCATGGCGTCGAACCAGCCATGGGCGGTGTTGCATGGGATGGCAATGGCGCCGCAGCCCGCGGCCTCCAGCCCGCGGATGCCGCGGACCAGCCAGGGCAGCGGATCCTCCCCGCCGGCGAGCCGCGCCGCGGTGCGGTCCGGCACGCGCGGGTCGGACCACAGCACGGCGGGGATGTGCTCCTGGTCGCGCGCGGCCGGCGTCAGCAGCGTCAGCCGCGCCATGAAGGTCGCGCCGGCCAGCGGCCCCATGCCGCCGAGCACGCCGAGCATCCGCGTCTCCGTCATCCGAACACCCCGTCCCAGGTCAGCTTCACGCCGGTGACGAGCAGCAGCGCGTAGAGCAGGCGGTAGAACTGCGCGTCGCTGACATGCCTCTGCATCCAGATGCCGAGATACACGCCCACCGGCGCGAGCGGCAGCAGCACCGCGCTGGTCGCGAGGTTCCCGGCCGAGAGATTGCCCAGGAAGAAATAGGGCACGATCTTCACGTAGTTGACGATGCCGAAGAAGACGACGGTGGTCGCCGCCATCGCCTGCCGCTCGAGCCGGCGCGGATAGAGGTAGATCGCGAGCGGGGGGGAGCCCGCATGGGCGATGGTGCTGGTGAAGCCCGAGGCGGCGGCGCAGATGCCGCCCTTGAGCGGGTCGTGCGGCGCGGGCGGCGGCGCCTCCCGGTGGCGGGACAGCCACAGCGTGCGGGCGAGGAAGAGCAGCGTGGTGATGCCGACCATGCCGAGGATCGCGCGGTCGGACATGAAGCGGAAGGCGAGCGCCCCGGCCAGGATGCCGACGAGCGCGCCGGGGATGAGCACGCGCATCTCCCGCTTGTCCCACTTGCCCCACCAGGCCTTGAGGCCCGAGACATCCATCGCGCAGAGCAGCGGCAGGGCGATGCCGGCGGCGACCGGCGCCGGCACCGAGAGCGCCATCAGCGGCACGAGCAGGTTCCCCGCGCCGGAGGCGAAGCCGCCCTTGCTGATGCCCGTCAGCAGGACCGCGGGCACGGCAAGCGCGTAGAACCAGGGATCGGTGATCAGGGCCAAGTCGGGGTGACGCTCGGTGGATCAGCGTGTATGGCACGGCCCCTCGCCGCCGCCCATCCCGGACCACACCGCCATGGAACACCTGAACGACCCGATCTGGCTCTTGGCGCTCGCCGCGGCGATGGCCGCGACCGGGCTCGTCTCGGGCACGCTCGCGGGGCTGCTCGGCGTCGGCGGGGGCATCGTCATCGTGCCGCTGCTGTTCAACGTCTTCCCGCTGTTCGGCATACCGGAGAGCATCCAGATGAAGGTCGCGGTGGCGACCTCGCTCGCCACCATCATCCCGACCTCCATCCAGTCCGCGCGCAAGCACTTCGCCACGGGCACGATGGACGTGCCGCTGCTGCGCTCGATCTGGCCCTCCATGCTGGCCGGCGTGATGCTCGGCACCTTCCTCGCGGTCTATGTGCGGGGGGAGGGGCTGACGGCGGTCTTCGCCATGGTGGCGCTGCTGGTCGCGCTGAACATGGGCTTCACGGGGGTGGACTTCAAAATCACCGAGCGCGTGCCCGAGGGGCCGCCGCGGCAGGCGCTGGGCATCGGCATCGGCTCGGTCAGCGCGATGATGGGGATCGGCGGCGGGACGCTCGGCGTGCCGATCCTGTCCATGTGCGGGCACCCGATCCGCGCGGCGGTGGCCACGGCCTCGGCCTTCGGGCTGATCATCTCGATCCCGGCGACCATCGGCTTCATCTGGGGCGGATGGGGCGACCCGCTGCGGCCGCCCTTCTCGCTCGGCTACGTCAACCTGATCGGCTTCGCGCTGATCGCGCCGACCTCGATCCTGGCGACACCCTGGGGCGTGAAGCTCGCGCATTCCATCCCGCCGCTGTGGCTCAAGCGCGCCTTCGCGGTGTTCCTGGCGGTGACGAGCCTCAGGATGTTCTGGAGCCTGTTCTAGGCCGGTTTCCGCACGAGCCGGCCAGGCGGCCCTTGGCGCCCGCCCTAGCCGGGCGGGCGATGGTCGCGGAACATCTCCCTCAGCTTCGTCTTGAGGATCTTGCCCGTGGCCGTATGCGGGATCTCGTCCACCACCGCGAGGTCGTCCGGCAGCCACCACTTCGCAACCTTGTCGGCGAGGAAGTCGCGCATCTGCGCGAGGCTCGGCGGCGCGGCGCCGGGCTTCATGACCAGGATGAGCAGCGGCCGCTCGTCCCATTTCGGATCCTTCATCGCCACCACCGCGGCCTCGGCCACGCCGGGATAGCCGACCGCGGCATTCTCCAGCGCGATGGAGGAGATCCACTCCCCGCCCGACTTGATCACGTCCTTCGAGCGGTCGGTGATCTCCATGTAGCCGTGCTCGTCGATGGTCGCGACGTCGCCGGTGTCGAAGAAGCCTTCCTCGTCGAGCACCGCCTCGTCCTCGCGGCGGAAATAGGCGCGCGTGATGGCGGGGCCCCTGACCTTCAGCCGGCCGAAGGTGGCGCCGTCCCAGGGCAGGGGGCGGCCCGCATCGTCGGTGATCTTCATCTCGACCGTGTAGGGCGGCGTGCCCTGCTTGGCCTGCAGGCGCAGCATCTCCTCGCCCTTCAGATGCGCCACCTCCGGCTTGACCGCGAACAGCGTGCCCACGGGAGAGAGCTCGGTCATGCCCCAGGCATGGATCACCCGCACGCCGTATTTCTCCTGGTAGGCCTTGGTGATGGCGGGCGGGCAGGCCGAACCGCCGATCGCGACGCGCTGCATGGAATCGACGCGCCCGCCGGTGGCCTCGAGGTGCTGCAGGAGCATCATCCAGACGGTCGGCACGGCGGCGGAGAAGGTGACGCGCTCGCCCTCAATCAGCTCGTGCACCGAGGCGCCGTCGAGCTTCGCCCCGGGCATGACCAGCGCCGCACCGACCATCGGCGCGCAGAGCGGCAGCGACCAGCCATTCGCGTGGAACATCGGCACCACCGGCATGACCCGATCTGCCGCCGCGAGGCCGAAGGCGTCCACCTGGTTGCACACCATCGCGTGGATCACGTTCGAGCGGTGCGAATAGACCACGCCCTTGGGGTCGCCCGTGGTGCCGGAGGTGTAGCAGATGCCCGCCGCCGCCTGCTCCTCCACCTTGACCCAGGCGAAGTCGCCGTCCGCCGCCGCGATCCAGTCCTCGTAGGCGATGGCATTGCGCAGGCCGGTCTGGGGCATGTGCGCGGCGTCGGTCAGCACGACGAAGCGTTCGACCAGCGGCAGCTTCGCCGCGAGCTGCTCGATGAGCGGCACGAAGGTGAGGTCGAGCATCAGGATGCGGCTGCCCGCATGGTTGAGGATCCAGGCGATCTGCTCGGGGAAGAGCCGCGGATTGACCGTGTGATAGACGGCGCCCGCACCGGTGATGCCGTACCAGGCCTCGAGATGCCGCCAGGTGTTCCAGGCGAGAGTCGCGACGCGGTCCCCGGGGCGGATGCCCTCGCGGGCGAGGCGCTGCGCGACCCGCAGGGCGCGGGCGCGGACGGTGGCGTAGTCGGTGCGGTGGATCGGCCCCTCGACGGAGCGGCTGACCACCTCGCGCTTCGGGTGCTGGATGGCGGCATGGTCCAGCACCGTGTGCATGAGCAGAGGCCAGTCCTGCATCAGGCCGAGCATGGCGTTCCCTCCCTTCCTGGCCCGTCCCGCCCGTTCGGCGGGCGGCGGCTGCGCGGATGCGTGAAGGCTACACCGAATCCATGCCGCGTCAGGAGGCCGCCCCCGTACCGCGCCGGCCGGTGACCCCGGCCGGGGCGCGTTATTCCGGCGGTTGCCGAGCGTTCCGCGCCGCACCATTTTGCGGCAGGACGGGCGGATCGAGGAGCGACAGCCGTGGCAGGCGTGCCGGATATCGGGCCGATGGAGACCTGGCGGATCCTGAGCGAGGATCCCGAGGCGGCGCTGGTGGATGTGCGGACCGACGCGGAATGGACCTTCGTCGGGGTGCCGGACCTTTCCTCGATCGGCAAGCAGCCGGTGCTGATCCCGTGGCAGATCTATCCCACCATGCAGGTGAACACGCATTTCGCGGACCATCTGCGCAAGGCGGGGCTGACGCCGCTGCACCGGCTCTACTTCATCTGCCGGTCCGGGGCGCGTTCGCTCGCCGCGGCGCAGGCGGCGCAGGCGGCGGGTTTCCCGCACGCCTTCAACGTCGCGGACGGTTTCGAGGGGCCGGTGGACCCGGCAGGCCATCGCGGCACCGTGGCGGGCTGGAAGGCGGATGGGCTGCCCTGGCGGCAACGGTGAAGGCGGGGCATCCTTCCCTCATCGTCGAGGAGGGGAGATCGCCGTGACGCCACTGCCGCTGCAAACCGAGTTCCTGTTCCGCATGGTGCTGAGCGTCGGCGCGCCGCAGATGGCCGGCACCGCGCGCAACGGCGAGTTGCGGATCATCCCGGTCACCGGCGGCACGGCGGAGGGCCCGCGCTTCAAGGGCGAGGTCCTGCCCGGCACCGCCGCGGACTGGCTGCGCGTGGACCCGGATGGCACCGCGCACATGGATGTGCGGCTGACGCTGAAATCCGAGACGGGCGGCATCGTGTATGTCCAATACACCGGCATCCGCACCGGCACGCCCGAAGTGCTGGCTCGGCTCAACGCGGGCCAGCCGGTCGAGCCCTCGGAATACTATTTCCGCACCGCCGTGCGCTTCGAGACCGGCGCGCCCGAGCTCGCCTGGATGAACAAGGTCATCGCGATCGGGGTGGGCCAGCGGCCGCCGAGCGGGCCGACCTACGACGTCTATGCGGTGAGGTGATGCCGGCGGGGCCTCGCCCCGCCGCTACCTCCGCCCCGCGAGCTGGCGGTTCTCGAGCCGCGACAGCAGGCGCACCACCGGCCAGAGCAGGACGAAGTAGGCGACGGCGGCGGCCATGATCGGCGTCGCGTTGTAGGTCACGCTCTGCGCCTGGCGGGCCTGGAACAGCAGTTCCGGCAGCGCCACCACCGAGGCGATGGAGGTAAGCTTCACCACCTCCAGCGTGTTCGAGATCAGGTCCGGCAGCACGTTCCGCACCGCCTGCGGCAGCACGATGTAGGCCATCGCCTGCCCGCGGGTGAGGCCGGTGGAGCGCGCCGCCTCGATCTGCCCGCGCGGCACGCTCTCGATCCCGGCCCGCAGGATCTCCCCGTAATAGGCGCCGGTGTTGAGGAAGAAGCCGATCGCCACCGCCCCCCATGCGCCGACATCGAGCCCGATGAAGGGCAGCCCGGCGAAGATGAACACCAGCAGCACCAGCGGTGGCAGCGCGCGGAAGGTGTCCACCCAGACGCGCAGGGGCCATCTCACCCACGGGGTCGTCGCGGTGGAGAGCAGCGCGATCATCACCCCGCCCGCGAGGCCGAGCGGCACCACCAGCGCCGAGAGCAGCAGCGTCGCCTGGAAGCCCTGCCAGAGGATCGGCCAGGCCTCCTGCACGATCCGCCAGTTCAGGAAGGTCTCGAGGAAGACATCCATCGCCGCTAGCGCCGCCACGCGAAGCGCGTCTCGATCCAGCGGCCGAGCACGACGACGGGAAAGAACAGGATCAGGTAGGCGATGGCGCCGAGCGTCAGCGGCGAGGGGTTGAAGGAGAAGGAGACGCCCGCATTCGCCGCGCCGAGGATGTCCTGCACCGCGACCACGGAGGCGAGCGCCGTGCCCTTGGTGATGGCGATGGTGCGGTTGGTCAGCGGCGGGATGGTGATGCGCAGCGCCTGCGGCAGCACGACGAAGGCGAGCGTCTGCACGAAGCCGAGGCCGGTGGAGCGCGCCGCCTCCCACTGCCCCTTCGGCACCGAGGTGATGCCTGCCCAGAAGATCTCCTCGGCGAAGGCCATCAGCACCAGCGTCAGCGCGAGCCAGGAGGCGACGAAGCCCGAGAGTTCGATGCCCGCATTGGGCAGGCCGAAGAACAGCAGCACGATGATGACGAGCGGCGGCAGCGCGCGGAACAGGTCCACCGTGAAGACGATCAGCCAGTTCAGCGGCCTGAGGCCGAAGGCGCGCAGCACCGCGAGCAGCAGGCCGAGCGCGAGGCCCGCGACGATGATGAGCAGCGCCAGCCAGACCGTGAGGACGAAGCCGTCCACGATCTTCGGCAGGTATTCCGCCATGACGCGGGCGTTGAAGAAGCTGTCGGTGAAGCGCTCCCAGCCGGTCATGGCTCAGTGGCGTTCGATCTGGGAGATGAAGGCGCGGGTGCGCTCGTGCTGCGGGTTGGCGAAGATCTCGCCGGGCGGGCCGGTCTCGACGATCAGCCCGTCGGCCATGAACACCACGCGGTCGGCCGCGGCGCGGGCGAAGCCCATCTCATGGCTGACGACCACCATGGTCATGCCGTCCTCGCGCAACTCGCGCATCACCGCGAGCACGCCGCCGACCAGTTCCGGGTCCAGCGCGCTGGTCGGCTCGTCGAACAGCATCACGCGCGGTTCGAGCGCGATGGCGCGCGCGATGGCGACGCGCTGCTGCTGCCCGCCCGAAAGCTGTGCCGGGTAATGGTCCGCGCGGTCGGCAAGGTGGACGCGCTCGAGCGCGGCCTGGGCCTTGGCCTCGGCGTCCGCGCGGGGAAGGCCCTGCACCTTGCGCAGCGCCAGCGCGACATTCCCGAGTGCGGTCATGTGCGGGTAGAGGTTGAAGGACTGGAACACCATGCCGATGCGCTGGCGCGCCTTGTTGATGTCCGTGCGCGGGTCGAGCATGTCGATCCCGTCCACGGTGACGGAGCCGGCGGAAGGTTCCTCCAGCCGGTTCAGGCAGCGCAGCAGCGTGGACTTGCCGGACCCCGAGGGGCCGATCAGGAAGACGAGCTCCTTCTCCGCCACCTGAAGGTCCACGCCCCTGAGCACGTGCAGGTGGCCGAAATGCTTGTGGATCGCGCGCGCGTCCACGATCGGGGCGGGGCTCATGCGCCCCGCCTGGCGGCCCGGGAAAGGCGCATCAGCCGCAGTTCGGGTTCTGCGGCGTCGGGTCCCAGCCCGGCATGTCCGGCGGGCCGTAGCCGGGGAACTCGATGCGCTCGGCCTGGTCGGGGCCGGGGGCGTTGCCGAACCAGCGCTCGGACAGGCGCGCGATGGTGCCGTCGCGCTTCATGCAGGTCAGCACGTCCTCGACCTGGTTGCGCAGGGCGCCCGAGTCGCGGCGGAAGGGCGTGCCCCAGTGCAGGCGCGTGCCGGGGATGACCCAATCCGCCACATACTGCGGATTCCGGGAGGCCGAATACCGCACCACCGTGTTGCCCGAGAGGTTGGCATAGGCGCGGCCCTGGATGACCGCCTGCGCCGCGTCGGCCTGGCTGTCGAAGGCGAGCAGCGTGAGGTTCAGCCGCTCCCTGTTGCGCGTCACCCACTGTTCGTAGGGCGTGCCCTTGTTCACGCTGATGGTCTTGCCGCGCAGGTCCTCCTCCGAGCGGATCGGGGGGCTGCCGCGGCGGATGCCGAACTGCAGCTCGGTCCAGAGGTAGCCCTCGGTGAAGAGCAGCGCCTCCGCGCGCTCGCGCGTGACCGTGGTCGGCGCGCAGAGGAAGTCGTAGCGCCCCGCGTTCAGCGCCGGGATCAGGCCCGAGAAGGCCGCGCTGTCGATGATGATCTCGCGGCCCATGCGGCGCGCGACCTCGCGGAACAGGTCGATCTGGAAGCCCTGCACACCGCCCTGCAGCGAGGGGAAGGCGTGCGGGGCGAAGGTGCCGTCCACCGCGCAGCGCAGCGGCGGCTGGGCCTGCTGGGCGATGGCCGGACCTGCGACGGTGGCCGCGATCAGGGCGGCGGCAAGAAGCCTGCGCATGACGGAAACCTCCTCTTCACGCTTGTGGGCGGAGATTTCCAGATGGCTGCCCCGCTGTCCATGCGGGGCCGCGCCACAAACTTGCCGCGGAAGCGTCCCGCTGCCGCCGTTGCGGGCAGTTCCACTCCAGGATGAACGGAGCGTCGCCATGCCCATCATCCCGCTGATCCTGATCGCCGCCGGCTTCGCCGGGAACCTGCTGCTCGTCGTGCTCCTGCTGGGCGACGCGACGGCGCCGGGGCGCATGCCGCTCGCCGTGGCGGCGGTGCTGGCGCTCGGCGGGGCGGGGCTGATGCTGGCGGGGCTGAGGATGCTGGAGCCGCGCCGGCGCGAGGGGCTCGATCAGCGCTCCTGATGCCGATTGTCCATGCCGCGGAACACGATCAGCGGCCGCGTCGCGCGGCGGCGCGGGGACATCTCCAGCCAGTCGAGGAACTCGACCAGCACCTTGCCGGTGATGTCCGCGACGTGATGGCGGTGCGCGGCCTCGGGCGTGTACCAGCCGAGGTTCTCGAGCTCCCCTGAACCGGCGATCTCGCCCTGCACCGCCTCGGCCGGCGCGGCGAGGAAGCGGGCGTTGAATCGGATCGGCCGCCCGCCGGGGGTGACCGCACGGCATACGTAGTGCAGGGAAGCGAGATCGGCCGCGACCCCATCCCCCTGCCGCCGCCCGAGCACGAGGCCCGTCTCCTCGAACAGTTCCCGCGCCGCGGCGATGCCGATGGCGCGCGCGCGGCCCGGCGTTGCGCGGCGTTCGAGCATCCGCCGCGTGACGGGCTGCAACTCGCTGGCGGCGGGCTGGCGGTGGTCGTCGGGATCCACCCGGCCGCCCGGGAAGACCATCACATCGGGCATGAACCTGTGGCGCGCATGGCGCCTGCCCATCAGCACCTCCGGCCCCCTCGGGCCGATGCGCCAGAGGATCAGGCTGGCGGCGTCGCGCGGGCGCACGGTCCGGCGCGCATGGCCCTCGGCATCCGCGCCGCCGGGATTGTCGGCGGTCGGGTCAGTCAAGCGCGAAGCCCCTCAGGCGCAGCCAGGCGCGGAAACCGAAGCGTTCGGGCACGCTCAACTGCCGCGCGGCGTTCTCCGACCATGTGCAGCCCCCGGGCGCGGGGCCGTGCACCTCCGGGTAGCGCGGCTTCTGCCTCGGGCGCAGCGCGTCATAGGCGGCGAGCGCCTCGGCCAGGCCCGCATCGTCGTAGTGCTCGCGATGGATCACGACCGAGGGCGGCAGCCGCGGCGTCGGCTCGTTGCGCGCCTCGGGCCAGCCGAGCGTCAGCCCGGCGACCGGATAGACGCCTTCGGGCAGGCGGAAGAGCGGGCCCACCTTCTCGAGGTGGTTGCGGACGTAGGAGATCGGGCAGGTGCCGAGGCCCTCCGCATCCGCCGCCGCGATCGCCATGCCCATCGCCAGCGCCGCATCCACCGCGGTGTTGAGGAAGGTGTCCATGCCGTTGTTGGCATGGGTGCGGCCGTGCCGCTCGCAGGCGCGCTGGCCGCGGCGCATGTCGCCGCAGAACAGGAGGAAGACCGGCGCCTCCTTGATCCAGGGCATGGTGCCGATCCAGTCGGCGACCTGGCCGATCTTGGCCGCGTCGCGCGTGACGACGATCGAATACTGCTGCAGGTCGGACTTGGACGGCGCGGATTGCGCGGCGGCGAGGATGGTGTCGAGCAGCGGGTCGGGCACCGGATCCGGGCGGTAGCGGCGCGTCACGCGGCGGTCGAGCAGCGCGGCGAGGGCGGGCGCCAGCGCGGCCGGCGGCTCGAAGGGCAGGCTGCCGTAACGGGCGCGGATCAGGTCGGCGGGGCTCATGGCGCTACCCTCGCATGCGGTTCAGGCGCGGACCACCCAGGCATCGGCCACCGTCACGCCCTGGCCTTCGGCGTGGATGATGAGCGGGTTGATCTCCGCCTCCGCCACCTCGGGCAGGGCGGCGAGGCGCGAGGCGGCGACGATCGCCCGCGCGAGGGCCTCGAGGTCGCCCCGCGGCAGGCCGCGCCAGCCGGACAGCGGTAGCAGGCCCTTCACCTCCGCGATCATGGCGCGCGCCTGCTCGATCCCGACCGGGGCGCAGCGCAGCGCGGTGTCGCGGTGAAGTTCCGCCATCACGCCACCGGCGCCGACCAGCACCATGGGGCCGGTCTCGGGGTCGCGGCGGAAGCCGAGGATGGCCTCGGCGAGGCCCTTCGCCATGGGCTGGACCAGGAAGCCGGTGATGCGGGCGCCCGGCGCCCTGGACGCGACGCGGGCGGCCATGGCCTCGGCCTCCGCGCGCAGCGCCGCAGCATCGGGGATGCCGAGCGCGACGCCGCCGACCTCCGTCTTGTGGGCGAGATCGGGCGAGAGGATCTTCAGCGCCACCGGGAAGCGCAATCCCTCGGGCAGATCGGCGGGGCCCGCCATCACCGCGAAGCCGCTCTCGAGGCCGAGCGCGGCGAAGAGGCGGCGCGCATCGGCCTCGTCGGGCCGCACGGGCAGCGCGTGCGGGATTGCGGAGGCCTCTTGCACGGGGGCCGGTGCCCGCCAGTCGAGGAAGGCGCGGATCACATCGGCGCAGGATTCCGGCGTGCGGAAGGCCGGGATGCCGGCCTCGCCCAGCATGCGCAGCGAGACATCGGCCTGCGGCACGAGGAAGGCCGCGACGGGCTTCGCCAGCCCTGCCCTGGCCGCGCCGAGGATGCCCGCCACCGCGTCATGCGGCCGGAACTGCGCCGAGGATCCGATCACTGACAGCGCCAGGTCCGTGTCCGGGTCGGAGGCTAGCGCGGAGAGTGCGGCCTGCACCTTGTCCGCCCGCGTGCCGGCCAGCGTGACGTCGATCATCCGCCCATGATGCGGCAGGCCGGCGGCCTTGAGGCCTTCCACCGCGGTTTCGTTCGGCGCGCGCGTCTCGATGCCGGCGACGCCGAGCGCATCCACCGCCATCGCCCCGCCGCCGCCGGTGGTGGTCATCACCGAGACGGCGCGCTTCGGCGCGGCGAGCGGCCTGCGCCCGATGAACAGGGCAGGGGCTTCGAGCAGCGCCTCGATCATCGTCACCCGGGCGATGCCGTGGGCGCGGAAGAAGGCGTCGGCGGCGGCATCCGAGCCGGCCAGCGCGCCGGTGTGGCTGTTCGCCAGTTCCGCGCCGAAGGCCGAGCGGCCGAGCTTGTAGGCGATGATCGGCTTGCCCGCCGCATGCGCCCGCCGCGCCGCCTCGGCGAGCAGATCGGCGCGGCGGATGGCTTCGAGGAACAGCAGGATGGCATCCACCTGCGGGTCGTCCACCAGCAGGCCGGCGATCTCGCTCGCCGTCAGGTCCGCCTCGTTGCCGGTGCTGATCAGGTGGGAGAAGCCGAGGCCGCGCGCCGCGCCGCGCGCCATGATGGCGCCGAGCATCGAGCCCGACTGGGAGACCAGCGCGAGGCGGCCTGCGGGCAGGCTCTCCGCCTCCAGCGCCGCGTTCACCGAACACGCGGTGCGGCTGTTCAGGTTGATCAGCCCCATCGAGTTTGGCCCGAGGATGCGCACGCCGGCCGCCCGCGCGGTGGCGAGCAGCCGCGCCTGCCGCGCCTGGCCCTCGGGCCCGGCCTCGGCGAAGCCGTCGGCCAGGATCGCCGCGACCGGGATGCCCTTGGCCGCGACATCGGCGATGACGCCTTCGACATGCTCGGTGCCGAGCAGCAGATAGGCGAGGTCCACCGGTCCGGGGATGTCGGCGATGCTGGCGTAGGACGTCTCGCCGAGCACCGTCGCGGCGCGCGGGTTCACCGGGTAGAGCGCGCCGTCGAAGCCGTGCTTGCGGAGGTAGATCTGCGCGCGCGCGGTCAGCCGCGCCGGATCGGCCGAGGCGCCGACAAGCGCGATGCGGCGCGGGTTGAGCAGGGCGGAGGCGAGGGCGGTCATGCGGGGCTCATCCGGTCTGGCGGGCGGCGGGTGCGACGCAGGTTTCGGGCACGGCGACAGAGGGCGCGACGTGCAGGGCGAGGTAGGCAGGCGCCGGCGCGTCCTCCGCCAGGCGCTCGAGCGCAGGGCCGTGCAGGCTGATGCCGCCCTGCGCGATGCGTTGCCGCGTCGCGGCCCGCGCGAGCAGTTCGCGCGTCGGCCGCAGCACCACGGCACGGTGGCCCGGCGCGAGGCCGGGCAGGCCGTCGAACAGGACCGTCGCGTGCAGCCGCGCCCAGGGGAGGTTCGATGGTAGCGCGCCGAGATGGCGCGCCTCCGCCGCGAAGGCGCAGGGGGCGGCGCGGAGCGGGGCTTCCAGCGCCGTGGTGGGCGCGAGGCGCTGGACGGCATCCAGCACCGCGCGCGGCGCCTCGGCGGCGGCGGGCAGGGTGGCGGCGCAGAACGCGGCCGCCGCCACCCGCCGCATCGCGATCGTCAGATCGGATCCCAGCAGAACACGTCGCCGGACCGCTCGAGCTTCGAGAAGGCCTGCGAGAGAGAGGGCAGCGCATATTCGGCGATAGCCTCGGGCGTCCAGCCGTTCTCGCGATGGACGGACTTGATCGGGCGGATCTGGGAATAGACGAAGAGCTCGTTCATGCGCGGGGAGAAGATCTGCCCCGTCACGTCCTTCGCCGCGTCGGAGGCCAGGAAGACCGCGAGCGGGGCGTTCTTGTCCGGCGTCATCTGCATGATGCGCTCCACGCGGCGCTTCTGCTCGGGCGTCTCGGCCGGGATGGTGCCGGTCATCCGGCTCCAGGCGAAGGGCGCGATGCAGTTCGAGCGCACGTTGAAGCGCGCCATGTCGAGCGCGATGGACTTCGACAGCCCGACGATGCCGAGCTTGGCGGCCGAGTAGTTCGCCTGGCCGAAATTGCCGATCAGGCCGGAGGTCGAGGACATGTGCACATAGGCGCCGGACTGCTGCTGGCGGAAATGCGTGGCCGCGGCGCGCGAGACGTAGAACGAACCGTTGAGGTGGACGGCGATCACCGCGTCCCATTCCTCGGGCGTCATGCGGTGGAAGATCTGATCACGCAGGATGCCGGCATTGTTCACCACGATGTCGATGCGGCCGAAGTGGTCGAGCGCGGCCTGCACGATCTTCTGCGCCGAGGCCCAGGTGGCGACGCTGTCGGTGCTGATCTCGGCCTGGCCGCCGTTCTGCGCGATGATCGCCTTGGTCTGCTGCGCGGGCGTGGCGTCCTGGCCCTCGCCCGAGACGGAGGCGCCGACATCGTTGATGATCACCTTCGCGCCCTGCTGGGCCATCATGATGGCGATCTCGCGCCCGATGCCGTTGCCGGCCCCCGTCACGATCGCGACCTTGCCCTCGAGCATGTTCGGCATGCGGCGTTCCCTCCTGCGGTGTCTTGCCCCGCCGGTTCTAGACCCGGGCCTTGCGCGCGTGAAGCCGGGTTGCCCCGCGGGCATGCCAGCCCCTAGAACCGCGCTCGCGAAGGGCAGGGCGGGACCGGCGGGCATGGCCATGGCAGATCGGCGCATCGCGGGCGTGCAGCGCCTGATCCGCCATGTGGCGGAGGTCGCGCCGCTCGACCTCTCGGTGCGGCTGTGGGACGGCTCGGTCCTGCCGCTCGGGCCCGGGGCGGGGGCGGGCCTGATGCTTGTTGTCTCCTCCCCGGCGGCGCTGACGCGGCTGGTGCGCCGGCCGAGGCTGACGACGGTGGTCGAGCTGATCGCCGAGGGCGCGATCGACCTCGAGGGCGGCACGCTGCTCGACCTTGCCGCGCGCATCGAGGGCTCGACGCGCGGCATGGCCCGGCGCATCGACAAGATGCTCGCGGCGCGGGCGCTGCTGCCCTTCCTCTTCGGCCCCGGGGGCGCCGGGCAGGGCCATGCCTATGCCGGCGCGCAGGCCGAGAAGCACGGCCGCGGCCGCGACGACCGCGCCCTGGTGCAGTTCCACTACGACCTGTCCAACGCCTTCTACGCGCTCTTCCTCGACCCCGAGATGGTCTATTCCTGCGCCTATTTCCCCGACTGGAGCGCGGACATCGCGACGGCGCAGAAGGCCAAGCTCGAGATGATCTGCCGCAAGCTGCGCCTCAGGCCCGGCGAGAGGATGCTCGACATCGGCTGCGGCTGGGGCGGGCTCGTCTGCCACGCCGCGCAGCATCACGGCGTGAAGGCGCATGGCGTGACGCTCTCCAGGGCGCAGCACGATTTCGCGGTGGAGAAGGTCCGCCGCCTCGGCCTGCAGGACCGCGTGACGATCGAGCTGCGCGACTTCCGCGATCTCGCGGGGTTGGAGTTCGAAAAGATCGCCTCCATCGGCATGTACGAGCATGTCGGCCTCGCGAACCGCGAGGGCTATTTCGCGCAGATCCGCGCGCTGCTGCGCCCGCGCGGCATCTACCTGCACCACGCGATCACCCGCCCCGCAAAGCGCGACGCGCGCGCCTTCCGACGCAAGAGGCCCGAATACTCGGCGGTGGTGAATTACGTCTTCCCCGGCAGCGAACTCGACCACATCGGCAACACGGTGCAGGACCTCGAGCGGTCGGGCTTCGAGGTGCATGACGTCGAGGGATGGCGCGAGCATTACGGGCGGACCTGCCGGCTCTGGACCGAGCGCCTCTACGCCAACCGCGCTGCGGCGGAGGCGGAGGTGGGCGCGGCGCGCACGCGGCTGTGGCTGCTCTACCTTGCCGGCGTCTGCCTGGGCTTCGAGCGCGGCACCATCGGCATCTTCCAGACGGTGGCGACGAAGCGGGCGCGCGGCGCCGCGGGCCTGCCGCCGACGCGGGCGGATCTCTACGCATGAGCGCGCTTCTGTTCCGGCGCGCCACGGCCGCCGACGTGCCGGCCATCGTCGCCCTGCTGGCCGACGACGTGCTGGGCGCGGCGCGCGAAGCGCCTGGCGATCCGGCCTATGACGCCGCCTTCGCGGCGATCGAGGCCTCGCCCAACGAGTTGCTCGCCGTCGCCGAGCGCGACGGCCGGGTGGTCGGCTGCCTGCAGATCACCTTCCTGCCCGGCCTGTCGCATCGCGGCGCCTGGCGAGGGCAGATCGAGGGCGTGCGGATCGCGGCGGGCGAGCGCGGCAGCGGGCTCGGCCGGCGGATGCTGGCCTGGGCGGTCGAGCAGTGCCGCGCGCGCGGCTGCCGGATGGTGCAGCTCACCACCAACAAGACACGGGCGGATGCGCGGCGCTTCTACGAATCCCTCGGCTTCCGGGCGAGCCACGAGGGCATGAAGCTCGATCTCTAGCTGCCCTTCGCGGCGATGATCGCGCCGCTCATGCTCTCCGGGATGCGCGGGCGCCAGGTGCCGGCGTCCACATGCGTGATGAAGTCGAGCACCGCGCGGTTGAAGGCGTCCGGATCCTCGAGGTTCATGGTGTGCCCGCATTTCGGCATCACCAGCAGCGCGCTCGTCGGGATGGTGCGCTTGAGGAAGAGCGAGGGCTCGAGCGTTGGGTCGTCCTCGTCGCCGGCGATGATGAAGGTCGGCAGCGTCATGGCGCGGAAGCCGTCCTCGAGGTCGGAGAGCGCAGGCCGTTCGCGCTGCACGCCCATCATCGTGGCGGCGGAGCCCTCCGCCGAATGTTCCATGAGCTGCGCGCGGAACTCGGCATAGCCGCGCGGATCCTTCTCCTCGAAGATCAGCCGGGTCGGGCCGCGGGCGTAGACGGCGCCCATCTCCCGCATTCCCTCGGCGCGGATGCGCCTCGCGGTCGCCTCGACCTCGGCGCGGAACTGCTCGCGCTTGCCCGGGGCCGCGCCGTAGCCGACGCCCGCGGCCGTCAGGCTGCGCGCGAGCGCGGGATAGCGCAGGCCGAGATGCAGCGTGGCGAAGGCGCCCATCGAGAGGCCCACCACATGCGCCCTGCCAAGGCCGAGCCCGTTGATGACCGCCGCGATGTCGTCGGTGGCGCGGTCCTGGCTGTAGGCGGCGGGATCCGACGGCACGGAGGAGGGCGGATAGCCGCGCGCGGCATAGGCGATGCAGCGGTAGCGGCGGGCGAAGAAGCGCAGCTGCGGCTCCCAGGAGCGGTGGTCGCCCGCGAATTCGTGCACGAAGACGATCGGGATGCCGCTGCCGGCCTCCTCATAGTGGAGGTCCACGCCGTCATCGGTGCGGATCGTCGGCATCCCAGGGGCTCCGTGCTCTGCCCGCGCAGGATGGAAGCGCCATCACGGCCCGTCCAGGCGCCTTGACAGGGGGCGTTGCAGGGCGCATCTGCAAACCGTACCTATGCGGTCCTGTTTCAGGAGGCCAACGGCCGTGCTGCGGCTGTCGAAGTTCACCGACTATGCCGTCGTGGTCCTGACCCGGCTGGAGGAGGCCGAGGAAGGCGGGGTGCTGACCGCCCCGGGCCTTGCCGCGGCCACGGGCCTCGGGGAGCCGACGGTGTCGAAGGTGCTCAAGATCCTGTCGCATGCGGGGCTCGTGGAGAGCCGGCGCGGCGCGGCCGGCGGCTATCGCCTCACGCGCCCGCTTTCGCAGATGCCACTGACCGAGGTGATCGCCGCGATAGACGGCCCCATCGCGTTGACGGCCTGTGTGGACAATTCCTTCGGCGTCTGCGACGCCGAGGCGACCTGCCCCGTGCGCGGCCGCTGGGACCCTGTGAACGACGCCATCCGCCGGGCGCTGTCCGGCATTTCCATCGCCGACCTCGCGGGGGCGCCGCCCGGCCTGCCGCATGCCGCGCCGGTCGCCGCCGAGTAGGACGGAGAGAAGCCATGCCCGCCGTCACCGAGACGATCGAAACCGTCCAGTCCGTCACCGAGTCCGGCTACAAGTGGGGCTTCGAGACGGACATCGAGATGGAGTTCGCCCCGAAGGGGCTGAACGAGGAGATCGTCCGCTTCATCAGCGCCAAGAAGAACGAGCCCGAATGGCTGCTCGAATGGCGTCTGCGCGCCTTCGCCGCCTGGAAGGCGATGGAGGAGCCGCGCTGGGCGGCGGTGAAGTATCCGCCGATCGACTACCAGGACAGCTACTACTACGCCGCGCCGAAGCAGAAGAAGGCGCCGAAGTCGCTCGACGAGGTGGATCCCGAACTGTTGCGGACCTACGAGAAGCTCGGCATCCCGCTGCGCGAGCAGGCTATCCTGGCCGGCGTCGAGGGCGCGGGCGAGACGCCGGCGGAAGGACGCATGCCGGTCGCGGTGGACGCGGTGTTCGACAGCGTCTCCGTGGCGACCACCTTCAAGGATCGGCTGGAGAAGGAAGGCATCGTCTTCTGCTCGATCAGCGAGGCGGTGCAGACGCATCCCGAACTGGTCCGCAAGTATCTCGGCACCGTGGTGCCGCAGGGCGACAACTTCTTCGCCGCGCTGAACAGCGCGGTCTTCACCGATGGATCCTTCGTCTACATCCCCAAGGGCGTGCGCTGCCCGATGGAGCTGTCCACCTATTTCCGCATCAACGCCAAGAGCACCGGGCAGTTCGAGCGCACGCTGATCGTCGCCGACGAGGGCTCCTACGTCTCGTACCTGGAAGGCTGCACGGCCCCGATGCGCGACGAGAACCAGCTGCACGCCGCGGTGGTCGAACTGGTCGCGATGGATGACGCGACCATCAAGTATTCCACCGTGCAGAACTGGTATCCCGGCGATGCCGAGGGGCGTGGCGGGATCTACAACTTCGTCACCAAGCGCGGCGCCTGCCGCGGCGCGCGGTCGAAGATCTCCTGGACGCAGGTGGAGACGGGCTCGGCCATTACCTGGAAGTATCCCTCCTGCATCCTGCAGGGGGAGGATTCGGTGGGCGAGTTCTACTCCGTCGCCATCACCAACAACTACCAGCAGGCCGATACCGGCACGAAGATGTTCCACATCGGCCCGCGGACGAAGTCCACGATCGTCTCGAAGGGCATCAGCGCGGGGCACGGGCAGAACACCTATCGCGGCCTGGTGCGCATCGGCGCCAAAGCGCATGGCGCGCGCAACTTCACCCAGTGCGACAGCCTGCTGATCGGCGATCTCTGCGGGGCGCATACCGTGCCCTACATCGAGAACCGGTGCCTGTCGGCCAAGGTGGAGCACGAGGCGACCACCAGCCGCATCGCCGAGGACCAGCTCTTCTACTGCCGCCAGCGCGGGCTGACGGAGGAAGAGGCTGTGGGCCTCATCGTCAACGGCTTCTGCCGCGAGGTGCTGAAGGAACTCCCGATGGAGTTCGCGGTCGAGGCGCAGAAGCTGCTCCAGATTTCTCTCGAAGGTTCCGTGGGCTGACCATGCTGAAGATCGAAGGACTGACCGCCGAGGTCGAAGGGAAGCAGATCCTCAAGGGGATCGACCTGGAAGTGCCCACGGGCGAGGTGCACGCGATCATGGGCCCGAACGGGTCCGGCAAGTCCACGCTGTCCTACGTGCTCTCGGGCCGCGAGGGCTACGAGGTCACGGGTGGCACCGCCACCTTCAACGGCCAGGACATCCTGGCGATGGAGCCGGAAGAGCGCGCGGCCGCCGGCCTCTTCCTCGCCTTCCAGTATCCGGTCGAACTGCCGGGCGTGGGCAATGCGACCTTCCTGCGCACGGCGCTGAACGCGCAGCGCAAGGCGCGTGGCGAGAGTGAACTCGATGCGATGCAGTTCCTCAAGCTCGCGCGTGAGCGGATGAAGGCGCTCGCCATGCCGGAGGACATGCTCAAGCGCGGCGTGAATGTCGGCTTCTCGGGCGGCGAGAAGAAGCGCAACGAGATCCTGCAGATGGCGCTGCTGAAGCCGTCGCTGGCCATTCTCGACGAGACGGATTCAGGCCTCGATATCGATGCGCTGAAGATCGTCGCCGACGGCGTGAACGCGATGCGCGGACCCGGTTTCTCTGCGCTGGTCATCACCCACTACCAGCGCCTGCTCGACTACATCGTGCCGGATCGCGTGCATGTGCTGATGGGCGGGCGCATCGTGAAGTCTGGCGGGCCGGATCTCGCGAAGGAGCTGGAGGCGCAGGGCTACGCCGCCGTCCAGGCCGCCGCATGACCACTGCCGCGCAGACCGGCGCCGCGGGATTCCTTGCCCGCTACGAGGGGCTGAAGGACCACCTGCCCGGCGCGCGCAAGCCCTGGCTGAATGCGCTGCGCGCGGACGCCGCGGTGCATTTCGCCGCGCGCGGCTTCCCCACGCGGCGCGTCGAGCAGTGGAAGTACACCGACCTCGCCCCCGTCGCTCAGGCCTCCTTCGCCGAGCCGCTGACGATGGTGGACGGCGCGATCGCCCTGCCGGTGCCGAATGCGAAGCACCGCGCGGTGTTCGTGGACGGGCGCTTCCGCCCTGATCTCTCGGCGCTTGAGGGCCTCGCCTTCCGCGCCGGCGGGCTGGCGCAGGACCTGAACGCGGCGGAGGGGCTGCTCGGCGCGCTCGCGAAGCCAGCGACCGAACCCCTCGCGGCGCTGAACACCATGCTGTTCGAGGATGGGCTGCTGCTCGACATCCCGGACGGCGTGGATGGCGGGCTGCTCGAACTCGTCTCCATCGCCGTGGATCCGGGCCGTCCCTTCGCGTTCCATCCGCGCCACTTGATCCGCCTCGGCGCCGGCGCGCGGCTTACGCTGATCGAGACCGCGACGGGCCGCGGCCAGTGCCTGCACAACCCCGTGTTCGAGATCACCGTGGCCGAGGGCGCGAGCCTGACACACGGGCGGATGCTGCAGGAGGAAGTGACCGTCTTCCACCTCTCGACGATCTACGCGACCATCGCCGCCGGCGGCACCTATGACAACTTCACCGTCGCCGCCGGCCCCCGCCTGACGCGCAACGAGATCCATGCGGCGCTGACCGGCCCCAGGGCCGCCTGCCACATGAACGGCGCTCAGATGGCCGCGGACGGCCAGCATGTGGACACCACCACCTCGCTCGATCACGCCGCACCCGACTGCGCCTCCCGCCAGACCTACAAGACGGTGCTGGCCGGCCGCTCGCGCGGCGTGTTCCAGGGCAAGATCCACGTCCATCGGGTGGCGCAGAAGACCGATGGCTACCAGATGAACCAGGCGCTGCTGCTGAGCGAGGAAGCCGAGATCGACAGCAAGCCGCAGCTCGAGATCTATGCCGACGACGTGAAGTGCAGCCATGGCGCGACGGTCGGCGCGCTCGATGCGGACAGCCTGTTCTACCTCCGCTCCCGCGGCATCCCCGAGAGCCAGGCCAAGGCCATGCTGGTCGAGGCCTTCCTGCACGAGGCGGTCGAGACCGTGACGGACGACACGCTGCGCGCCGCGCTGACGCGGGCGCTCGACACCTGGTGGGCGCGCCAGAGGAAGACCGCGTGATGGACGGCGTGACCACGGCCCCCTTCGACGTCGCGCGCATCCGACAGGATTTCCCGATCCTGTCGCAGCCGCAGGCGCGCGGGCGGCCGCTGGTCTTCCTCGATTCCGGCGCCTCCGCGCAGAAGCCGCGCGCCGTGATCGAGGCGATGGTCCGCTGCATGGAGACGGCCTATGCCAACGTCCATCGCGGGGCCTACCGGCTGAGCGAGCTCGCCACCGACGCCTACGAGGCGGCGCGTGCCGCCGCCGCCCGTTTCCTCAACGCCGCGGATGCGCGCGAGGTCGTCTTCACCCGCAACAGCACCGAGGCGATCAACCTCGTCGCCCATGCCTGGGGGCGCGGTGTGATGCAGCCCGGGCAGGCGGTGCTGATCAGCGAGCTCGAGCACCACGCCAACATCGTGCCCTGGCAGATGCTGCGCGACGACAAGGGCAACGAGCTGCGCGTCTGCCGCGTGACCGATGCCGGCGAGCTGGACATGGAGGATCTCGCGAGCAAGCTCGCCGACGGCAAGGTCGGGCTGGTCGCGATGGCGCACATGTCCAACGTGCTCGGCACCGTCACCCCGGTCGAGCGCATCGTGGCGCTCGCCCACGCGCATGGCGCGAAGGTGCTGCTCGACGGATCCCAGGCCGCGGTGCACCGCCGCGTGGACGTGCAGGCGATCGGCTGCGACTTCTACTGCTTCACCGGCCACAAGCTCTACGGCCCGACGGGCATCGGCGTGCTCTGGGCGCGCCTCGAGCATCTCGACCGGATGCCGCCCTTCCTCGGCGGCGGGGACATGATCGCCTCGGTGACGTTCGAGCGGTCCGAATGGGCGCCGCCGCCCGCGAAGTTCGAGGCCGGAACGCCGGCGATCGTGGAGGCGGTCGGCCTGCATGCGGCAATCGACTACGTGACAGCCATCGGCATGCCGGCCATCGAGGCGCACGAACGGGCGCTGGTGGACCACGCCATGGGCGCGTTGTCCGAGGTGCCGGGGCTGACGCTGCTCGGCCGCGCGCAGGACCGCGGCGGCGTCTTCGCCTTCGCGATGGACGCGGCGCATCCGCACGACCTCGCGACGCTGCTCGACCGCGCGGGCATCGCGGTCCGCGCGGGCCGGCATTGCGCCGAGCCGCTGCATGCGCGCTTCGGCGCCGAGAACGGCACCACGCGCGCCTCCTTCGGCCTCTACACCACGAAGGAGGAGGTCGATCTCCTCGCGCGCGCACTCATCGAGGCGCGGGAGTTCTTCCGATGAGCGGCCTCTTCGACGACCTGCGCGACCTCTACCAGGAGGTCATCCTCGACCACGGCCGCCGCCCGCGGAACTTCCGCCGCCTCGAGGACGCCGACGCCACGGCGCGCGGCGACAATCCGATGTGCGGCGACCGGATCGAGCTCTTTCTCAAGCGCGCGCCCGACGGCACCATCGCGGACGCCGCCTTCCAGGGCCGCGGCTGCGCGATCTCGACCGCCTCGGCCTCCCTGATGACCGAGGTGGTGAAGGGCAAGGCGCCCGAGCAGGCCAAGGCGCTCGGCGCGGCCTTCCGCGAGCTGGCGATGACCGGCGCCTGCCCCGACTGCGACGCGGCGCTCGCCGAGGACATGGAGCGCCTCGCGCCGCTCTCCGGCGTGCATGAATTCCCCTCCCGCGTGAAATGCGCGACGCTCGCCTGGCACACGCTGAACGCCGCGCTCGACGGGACGAAGGAGGCGAGCAGTGAGTGAGGACGCCACCGTCAACCGCGCCGAGACACGCGCCGCCTGGACGCCGGAGGGCGAGGTGAAGCCGCCCGCGCCGAAGGTGGACGAGGACGCGGTGATCGCCGCGATCTCCACCGTCTACGACCCCGAGATCCCGGTGGACATCTACCAGCTCGGCCTGATCTACGCGATCGAGATCGAGGATGACGGCCGGGTGAAGATCGAGATGACGCTGACCACCCCGGCCTGCCCCTCGGCGCAGGAACTGCCGAGCCAGGTCGAGGAGGCTGTGCGCGGCGTCGAGGGCGTGACCGACGTGCTGGTCGAGGTCGTGTGGGATCCGCCCTGGGACCAGTCGCGCATGAGCGAGGACGCGCGCCTCGCCCTGAACATGTTCTGAGCGAAGCCGATGAGCACCACCACCGAGGCACCCCGGAAGCCCCGCGCCCTGCCGCCGCTGATGTCGCTCACCGATGCCGCCGCCGAGCGTCTGCGCGCGCTCTATGCGAAGGGCGAGCAGGGCCGGCTGCTGCGCATCGGCGTCAAGACCAAGGGCTGCTCGGGCCTGTCCTACGACCTCTCCTGGACCGATGCCCCGGCACCGAGCGACGAGGTCATCACCGACAAGGGCGTGACCGTGCTGATCGACCGCAAGGCGACGCTGTTCCTGATCGGGACCGTCATGGATTACGAGGTGAAGGCGATGACCTCGGGCTTCACCTTCACCAACCCGAACGAGAAGGGCCGCTGCGGCTGCGGCGAATCCTTCCACGTCTGACCGGGGCGGCGCGGTGATGCAACTGCGCCGTCCCGTGGAGCGTGCCCTTCGCCCCGGGGCTGGTCAGGCCGTTGCCGGCACCAGCCGGTAGCCCATACCGGCGCGCTCGACGCGCCCCGTCGCCGGCATGTCGAAATGGTAGCCCACCACCGGCATGCGCTCGCTCGCCGCGCGGTCGAGCAGGCGCTTGCGCGTCTCCACCGCCATCGGCGGATCCATGTCGAAGATCGGATACCATTCGGGATTGGCGATGAAGAACATCGGCGTGGTGATGGCATCGCCCAGCACCAGCGCCTGGGCGTTGCCGTCGTGGATCAGGAAGCTGGTGTGGCCGGGGCTGTGGCCGTTGCTCGCGACGGCGCGGATGCCGGGCGCCACCTCGGCGTCCGGGCCGAAGCGGGTGATGCGCTCGGCATAGGGCGCGAAGCGGCGGCGGACATTGGCGAAGGCGGGGCGGCGGGCCTCGGTGGCGCGCGATTCCTCGCCGGCATCGGTCCAGAAGGACCATTCGCGTTCGGGCACGGCCAGGGCGGCCTGGGGGAACACCGCCGCGCCGTCGCCGCCGGTCAGCCCGCCGATATGGTCGCCGTGGAAATGCGTGAAGACGATGCGCGTCACCCGTGCCGGATCCAGCCCGGCCGCGCGCATGTTCGCGTGCAGCGTGCCGGTGTCGGTATTCGGGAAGCCCCCGGTCCCGGCATCCAGTGCGACGAGGCCTGCCGGCCCCTCGACGAAGGTGACGTTGTAGGGGTTGCGAATCGCCGTGCCGGCGATGCCCGCCGCCTGCATGGCGGCGGCGACCTGCTCGCGGCTGGCGTTCACCACGAGGCCCCGCGTCGCGTCGGGCCGCAGGGCCGTGCCGTCGGTCACGACGGTGACGGTCAGCGCGCCGACGCGGAAGCGGTGGAAGGGCGCCGCTGCGGGCGCAGCTTGGGCGGCCGCGTCGCGCCCGCTCGTCAGCAATGCCGGGACGGCAAGCGAAGCTGCGGCGAGCACGCCGCGACGATGGAACGGCATCCGGTAACCTCCCTGCCCGATGCGGGCGCGACAGCAGATCGTCCCGCCGCGCCCGGAATCAAGCGACAAGGTCACACCGCGCTCGACCACTCCGCCGGCACGAAGCGGAAGCCGTTGCCCGCGCGCGCGACATGGCCGTTGGCGGGGAAGGGGTAGTGGTAGCCGGTGACGCGGATGCGGTCCGTCGCCACCATGTCCAGGATGCGCCGCCGGGTCGCCGCCGCCGCGTCGCCGTCGAGGTCGAAGACGATCTGCCAGTCCGGCCGGGCCATCATGATCTCCGGCCGGTTCGTGGTGTCGGCGAGGAACATCGCCTGCTCGGCACCGTCGGCAATGCGGAAGACGGTATGGCCCGGCGTATGGCCGAAGGCGGCGATCGAGGTGATGCCGGGGATCACTTCCGAGCCCGGCTGGAAGGTCTTCACCCGGTCGCGATAGGGGGCGAAGCGGCGCGCGACATTGGCGAAGGTGGGGCGCTGGCCCTCAGGGGTGCGCGTCTGGTTGCCTTCATCCGTCCACCAGGCCCATTCGGGGGCGGGGACATGGACCTCGGCATTCGGGAAGGCGCGGTTGTTCTGCGCGTCGAGCAGGCCGTTGATGTGGTCGCCATGGAAGTGGCTGTGGATCACATGCGTCACGCGGGCCGGGTCAATGCCCGCCGCGGCCATGTTCGCGATCATCCGGCCGTTGGTCGCGTTCGGCGCGGTGACGCCGTTGCCGGCGTCGAAGACGGCGATCGTGTCGCCGCGCTGGACGAAGGTGATCGTGAAGGGGATGGCCGTGCGGTCGGTCGGCAGGAAATGCTCCTGCGCCAGCGCCTGCACCTCGGCGAGCGGGGCGTTGCGCACGAAGCCCTCGAGCGGCCGCGCGAAGAAGCCGTCATGGACCATGGTCACGACCGCGCCGCCGACGCGGAAGCGGTAGAAGCCCGGCGCCTGCGCGGGTGCCGCGGCGGGCGTGCCGGCGGGCGCCTGCGCGGCGGCGCCCCGGAGCAACGCGGGCAGGGCTGCCATGCCGGAGGCGGTGGCAATCAGGGCGAGACGGCGGCTCGGCATCATGGTCGTGGTCCTCCCGGTCAGGGTCCGGCCGGTGGCGGGGAAGGCGGTGGAGCGGGGCATGGGCCGACGGCGCCAAGCCGCTCGGCAGGTCGGCCGGGACCCGGTAAGGGTGTGGTGCGGGATAGGCCGGGATCAAGCCCCGGCTGCGCCATTGGCCTTCCGCCGCCGCTGTGCCATTCCGGCACTCCGACGCAATGAGCCGCCTGGAAGGATGCAGGGACAGCCCTTGCCGAAGGACAATCCGCCACTTCCGAACCCGCCGCGGCGCCCGGGCCTCGTGCCGCGCATCCTCTCCTGGCTCTTCGCCACGGGCGGCGGCGAGGCGCGCGGCGGCGGCTTCAGCACCCAGGAGGAGCTGTTCCGCATCAGGGGCGAACTGGCGGTGCTGCGCGCGGGCCTCGAAGCCGTGCGCGCCGGGGTCGGCCGGCGCGACATCGCGACCCTCGAGGAACTTCTGCGGGCGGGCAACCGGCGCGAGATCGAGGCGCTGATCCGCGACCGCACCCAGACCGTGCCGCTGCCCGACGGCAGCGTGCTGTGCCGCGCGCTCGGCCGGTTCAAGATGTTCGTGGACGCGGCCGATCCCGGCATCGCGCCGCACCTTCTGCTCGACGGCTACTGGCAGTACTGGGTCACGGAGTTCATCTGCCGCAACCTCTCGCGCGGCGAGGTCGCCTGGGACATCGGCGCGATCTACGGCTACTACACCATCCTGATGGCGGACCTCGTCGGCGCCGAGGGCCGGGTTCTCGCCTACGAGCCCAATCCGTGGCTGCACTGGCTGCTCGGCCGCAACCTCTTCCTCAACGGTCTCGGCGCCATTGCCACCGCGAAGCGCCTCGCCGCCGTCGAGGCGGCGGAGGAGGCGGTGACGCTGCCCGCCATGCTGACCGGCCCCGCCGACGGTCCCTTCGCCGCCGAGTTCACCGAGGCGAACGGCCGCCGCGTGCACACCGCGCCCGGCGTCGCGCTCGAGGAGGCCGAGACGGCGGGTGTGGACTTCATCCGCATCGGCACCGCCGCGATCGCCGACCGCGCCGTGGCCGGCATGGGCGGCGTGCTGGACCGCAACCCCAACCTGCGCATCCTGCTCGACTTCGACGCCGCGCGCTGCCGCGAGGCCGCGGCGATGCTCGCCGCCCTCGCCGCGCGCTTCCCGCTGCGCGTCGTGGACGGCGATTCCTTCGCGCGGCCGACCACGGTGGAGGAACTGCTCGAGCGCCGGCGCGTCGCGACGCTCTATCTCTCGCGCCTCGAGCCGCGCTGACGCGGCGCCTCGCGCAGGTAGGCGACCACCGCCTCGAGCTGCGCGGAATGGACGAACTGGTCGATCGGCGTCGCCGCCGCGACACGCCAGCCGGCGGCGGCGAAGGCGCGCGCGTCGCGCGCGAGCGCGGCCGGATTGCACGAGACATAGACGACGCGCGGCACTTCGCTGCGCGCGAGCAGAGCGGCCTGCGCAGCCGCACCGGCATGGGGCGGGTCGAGCACCACGGCGGCGAAGCCCGCAAGTTCCGCGAGGCCGAGCGGCTGTCGCGCGAGGTCGCGCCGCGTCGCGGCAACGGGCAGCCCCGCGCGGCCCGCGGCCGCCGAGAGCGCGGCGACGGCGGCCGCATCGCCCTCGAAGGCGGCGACGCGCCCGCGCCTGGCGAGGGGAAAGGTCAGCGTCCCGAGGCCCGCATGCAGGTCCGCGATGCGCCCCCGTCCGGGCAGCCGCTCCGGCAGCGAGGCGAGCACCGCGGCCACGATCGCGGCCTCGCCCTCCGGGCTCGCCTGCAGGAAGGCGCCGGGCGGAGGCGCGACCGGCACGCCGCCGAGCGCGATGGAGACGGGACCGAGCTGCGCGGCCGGCTCCGCAGGGCCTTCGCCCTGGGCCCAGGCGATGCGCGGCACGCCCTGGTCCTGCGCGAAGCGCGCGAGCAGCGCGCGATCGGCCGCGGCGAGCGGCCCGTCGGTGCGCAGCAGCAGGTCGGGGCCGGTGTCGAGCAGGTTGACCACCGCCGAGCCCTCCCGCCGCAACGCGCCGAGGCCGCGCAGCATCGCGCGCAGCGGCTGCAGCAGCGCCACCAGCCTCGGGTCGAGCACGAGGCAGGCGGTGATGTCGAGCACCTCGGCGCTGCCGGCGCGATGCAGCCCGGCGGTGATGCCGGCCGGACCGCGGCGCAGCGCGAAATCCGCGCGGCGCCGGCGGGCGGGCGGGGTGGTGATGGTCGTGGCCACCGGCGCGTCGCGGAAGCCCGCGCGCGCCAGCGCCTCGACGAGGCGCGCGCGCTTCCAGGCCGCCTGCGCCGCGGGCGAGGCGTGCTGCAGCACGCAGCCGCCGCAGCCCTGCGCGACATGCGGGCAAGCGGGGGTGACGCGCTCGGGGCTGGGTTCGAGAACCGCGGTAAGCCGCGCCACCCGGCCCTCGCCGCGGCGCGGGCCGGGTTCGGCCCGCACCGTCTCGCCGGGCAGCGCGCCGGGGACGAAGCAGGGCGTGCCGTCGGCGAGCACGGCGAGCCCGTCGCCCGCCGCGCCCATGCCGGAGATGCGCAGGGTCTCTGCCGCGGCGCTCACCGCCACGGCGGCCCTGCGGCCCCGGGCCGCCTGCGTGCCATCTCAGCCGAAGGCGTTCAGCCCGGTCTGCGCGCGGCCGAGGATCAGCGCGTGCACGTCATGCGTGCCCTCGTAGGTGTTCACCGTCTCGAGGTTCATGACGTGGCGGATCACGTGGTACTCGTCCACGATCCCGTTGCCGCCGTGCATGTCGCGCGCCATGCGCGCGATGTCGAGCGCCTTGCCGCAGTTGTTGCGCTTGACGAGCGAGATCATCTCCGGCGCGACCTTGCCCTCGTCGAACAGGCGGCCCACGCGCAGCACGGCGTGCAGGCCGAGGGTGATCTCGGTCTGCATGTCCGCGAGCTTCTTCTGGATGAGCTGCGTCTGCGCCAGCGGCTTGCCGAACATCTTGCGGTTCAGCGTGTAGTCGCGCGCGCGGTGCCAGCAATCCTCGGCCGCGCCCATCGCACCCCAGGCGATGCCGTAGCGCGCGCGGTTGAGGCACTGGAAGGGGCCGGCGAGCGACTTCACACCCGGCAGGCGGTTCTCCTCCGGCACGAAGACCTCGTCCATCATGATCATGCCGGTGACCGAGGCGCGGAGGCTGAACTTGCCCTCGATCTTGGGGAAGGAGAGGCCCTTCATGCCGCGCTCGAGGATGAAGCCGCGCAAGGTCCCCTCGTCGTCCTTCGCCCAGACCACGGCGATGTCGGCGATGGGCGAGTTGGTGATCCAGGTCTTGGAGCCGTTCAGGATGTAGCCGCCATCCACCTTCCGCGCGCGCGTGCGCATCGAGGAGGGGTCGGAGCCGGCATCGGGCTCGGTCAGGCCGAAGCAGCCGACCCATTCGCCGGTGCGCAAGCGCGGCAGGTACTTGTCCTTCTGCGCCTCCGAGCCGAAGGCGTGGATCGGGAACATCACCAGCGAGGACTGCACGGAGAAGGCGCTGCGGTAGCCGGAATCGACGCGCTCCACCTCGCGCGCCATCAGCCCGTAGGAGACATAGCCCACGCCCGCGCAGCCATGGCTGTCGAGCGTCGCGCCGAGGAAGCCCATCTCGCCGAACTCGTTCATGATCTCGCGGTGGAAGTGTTCCTTGCGGAAGGCTTCCTGCACGCGCGGCAGCAGCTTCTCCTGGCAGAACTGCCGGGCGCTGTCGCGGATCATGCGCTCGTCCTCGGTGAGGACGTCATCGAGCAGCAGCGGATCGTCCCAGACGAACTGCGCGCGGGTGGCGGGCTTGGTGACGACGTTCATGGCAAGTCCTCCGGCGTCGGGCCGGCAGGATGCGGTCCCGCCGGCGCTCGGGCAATGATGAAGCGGCCGGGCCGGGCGGGCCCGGCGGGGTCTCAGGCGGCCTCGCTCTCCGGCGCCGCCTCGGGCAGCGCCCCGGCCGGCGCGGGCTTCTCGGCGCGCGGGCGCGGCAGCGGGATCAGCATGAAGGCCGGCACGGCGTCGCCGAAGCCCTGCACGGGCGGGCCGAGATCCTCCTGCCGGTAGCGGCGCTCGCGGCCCGCCTCGCGGTCCCGGTCACGCTCGCGGCGCGGCTCGCGCTCGGGGCGGGCGGCGGCCTCGGCGGTCTCGCGCTCGATGCGCGCGCTGCGGTCGCGCTCGCCCGGACGCTCGCCGCGTTCGCCCTGGCGGGGGCGGTCGCCGCCGCGCTCGCGCCGCGGGCGGGCCTCCTGGGCCTCCGCGGCTTCGCGCGGGGCGCGCTCACGCGGGGCGGCGTCGCGGCGGGCACCCTCGCGCCGGCCGCCGTCGCGGCGCTCGCCGCCGCGGCCCCTGGCGGGGGCGGCGCGGCCGCGGCCGCGGCCCTTGGGGGCGTTGCGCGCCTCCTCGATCTCCTCCTCGGGCACGGGGTCGAGGCCCTCGACCACCATGCGCGGGATGGGCTTGCCGGTCAGCTTCTCGATCGCCGCGACGTTCTTGGCGTCGTCGGCGGTGGCGATGGTGTAGGCGTGGCCCTCGCGCCCCGCCCGGCCCGTGCGGCCGATGCGGTGGACATAATCCTCGTCGCGGAAGGGCACGTCGAAGTTGAAGACGTGGCTGAGGCCGCCGATGTCGATGCCGCGCGCGGCGACATCCGAGCAGACCAGGAGCTGCAGCTCGCCCGCCTTGAAGGCGTTCAGCGTGGCGAAGCGGGTGGACTGGTCCATGTCGCCATGCAGCGCGCCGACGCTGAAGCGGTGCTTCTTCAGCGACTTGTAGAGGATGTCCACATCCACCTTGCGGTTGCAGAAGATCAGCGCGTTCTGCACCTTCTCGGAGCGGATCAGCCGGCGCAGCGCCTCGCGCTTGTCGTGCGGCTGCACATAGACGAGGCCCGTGGTGATGGTCGTCGCCACCGAGGCGGGCGGGGCGACCGTGATCTCCTTCGGGTTGGACAGGAAGGCATCGGCCAGGCGCCGGATCTCGGGCGCCATGGTGGCGCTGAAGAACAGCGTCTGGCGCATCTTCGGCAGCAGGGAGACGATGCGCTCGACATCGGGGATGAACCCCATGTCGAGCATCCGGTCCGCCTCGTCGATCACCAGCAGCTTGACGTCCGCCATCAGGATGCGGCCGCGGTCGAAGAGGTCGAGCAGGCGGCCCGGTGTGGCGATCAGCACGTCCACGCCCTTCTCGAGCACGTCGCGCTGGTCGTTCATGCTCTCCCCGCCGATCAGCAGGGCGTGGGTGAGCTTGAGATACTTGCCGTACTTCTCGAAGTTCTCGGCGACCTGCAGCGCGAGCTCGCGCGTGGGCTCCAGGATCAGGCTGCGCGGCATGCGCGCCTTGGCGCGGCTGCCGGTCAGGATGTCGAGCATCGGCAGCACGAAGGAGGCGGTCTTGCCGGTGCCGGTCTGCGCGCAGCCGAGCACGTCGCGGCCCATCAGCACCCAGGGGATCGCGCTCTCCTGGATCGGCGTCGGGTGGACGTAGCCGGCCTCGGCGACGGCGCGGAGCAGCTCCTCCGACAGGCCGAGATCGGCGAAGGTGGTGCGAGGGGGCGCGGGCTCATCCTCCTCGGTGTATTCGGGCACCTCCTCCTCGATGGCGTCCTCGGCCTCGGGGGGTGTTTCCGCGATCGGCGCCGCCGCGGCGGTGGCTTCCTCGGGGGGGGCTGGCGGCGTGGCCCCGGCCGCGGCCTCGGCCGCCTCGGGGGCAGGGCCCGGCTGCGCCGGGGCATCGGCGGCCATCCCGGCCGCAACGGTCTGTTCGTTCAAGAGACGCTCTTTTCCATGGGCCCGGCAGGGCGGGCCGACCTTGGGGATGCGGTGGGTGGCCGAGCCCCGGCGGGGCGCACTCCGGGGCCGGCGATCCGGCCCGCCATTCCACGAGCGCGCCGGATATGGCGCGTTCCGGCCCAGAGATCAAGGTTTTCCGCGCCTGACGGCCTGCGTCCGGCGCATGGACGGGCCGTGCGCGCCGGGATAGAGCGCGCCGATGCAACGCCAGACCCTGCTGCTGCTGCCCGGCCTGCTCTGCGACGCGCGCCTCTGGCGCGACCAGATCGCCGCCCTCGCCCCGCTCGCGCGCGCGGTCGTCGCGGACCTGACGCGCGACGACCGGGTGGAGGCCATGGCGGCGCGCGCCATCGCCTCCGTCGAGGGGCCCTTCGCCCTCGCCGGCCTGTCCATGGGCGGCTATGTCGCGCTGGAAGTCATGCGCCAGGCGCCGGAGCGGGTGACGCGGCTCGCGCTGCTCGACACCTCGGCGCGCCCGGACACGCCGGAGCAGACGCGGCGACGGCGTGGGCTGATCTCCCTCTCGCGCTCGGGCCGGTTCCGGGGCGTGACGCCGCGGCTGCTGCCGCAGCTCATCCATCCCTCGCGCCTCGATGGCCCGCTCGCGGCCGAGGTGATGGAGATGGCCGAGCGCGTCGGCCAGGACGCCTTCCTGCGCCAGCAGGCGGCGATCATGCATCGCCCCGATTCCCGGCCGGGCCTCGGGCGCATCGCGGTGCCGACGCTCGTCGGCGTCGGCGCCGAGGACGCGCTGACCCCGCCGCCGCTCGCCGCCGAGATGGCGGCGCTGATTCCCGGCGCGCGGCTGCGCCACTTCGCCGGCGCCGGCCACCTGCCGACCATGGAGACGCCGGAGGCCGTGAACGCGGCGCTGGCCGCGTGGCTCGCGGGCTGAGCCGCGGGGGGGCGCATCGCACGCTGGCGCGCGGCGCGCTTGGTCAGGGCGCGCCCCTTCTGCCACCCTGGAGCGATGCCCGCCGCCTTCGCGCCGCTTCGCCACCCCGCCTTCCGCCTGCTGTGGTGGGCCAACCTCGCGGCCAATATCGGGCTGTGGGTGCAGAACACCGGCGCGGGCTGGATGATGACCTCGCTCGACCCGTCCCCGGTGATGGTCAGCCTTGTGCAGGCGGCCTCGATGCTGCCGGTCTTCCTGCTCGCGCTGCCGGCGGGTGCGGCGGCCGACATCGTGGACCGCCGGCTCTACCTGATCGGGGCGCAGGCCTGGGTGCTCTGCGTCGCGGCGCTGCTCGCGGTGCTCGCCTTCGCCGGCTGGATCGGGCCGTGGGGGCTGCTCGCCTTCACCTTCTGCATCGGCATCGGCAATGCGCTGAACTTTCCGGCCTGGGCCGCGACCACGCCGGAACTCGTCCCGCGCGAGGATCTGGTGCAGGCCATCGCGCTGAACGGCATCGGGTTCAACCTCTCGCGCGCGCTGGGCCCCGCGATCGGCGGCTTCGCCATCGGCGCGGCGGGGGTGGAGGCGGCCTTTGCGCTGAACGCGCTCTGCTTCCTCACGCTGCTGCTCGCGCTGCTGGCCTGGAAGCGGGAGGCGCCGGTGCGCAGCCTGCCGCCCGAGCACTTCCTCGGCGCGATGCGCGCCGGGATGCGCTTCGTCGCCGCGAGCCCGGCCATGCGCGCGGCCATCCTGCGCGCCTGCGTGTTCTTCTTCTTCACCTCTGCGGTGTGGGGGATGCTGCCGCTGGTGGTGCGCAAGGGGCTCGGCCTCGGGCCGGAGGCCTTCGGGCTGATGCTCGGCGTCATGGGCGTCGGCGCGGTGGCGACCGGCTTCGCGCTTCCCGCGCTGCGGCTGAGGCTGCCGACGCGCGGGGGCATGGTCACCGCCTTCTCGCTCGTCTCGGCCGCGGCGCTGGCGCTGCTCGGCGTCTCGGGCCACTGGCTGCCGGCCGGGGTGGCGATGCTGATGTTCGGCGCAGGCTGGCTCGCCGCCGCCTCCACCCTGCAGGCGGCGGCGCAGTTCGCCACGCCGGCCTGGGTACGGGCGCGCGCGATCGGCATCTACCAGCTCTGCTTCTTCGGCGCGATGACGGTGGGCGCGGTGCTCTGGGGCTGGGCCGGCGCGCGGTTCGGCATCGCGCCGGCGCTGCTGATCGCGGCGGCCACCTGCGCGATCGCGGCGCTGGCGGTGCGCGGCTTCCCGCTCGACGCCGCCCCGCCCGCCGAGGCGCCGAGCGTCGCCATGCCGAGCCCCGAGGCACCGGCGGACGAGCTGCGGCACATCCTCGGCGCCGATTCCGGGCGGGTGCTGGAGGTCGTCCGCTACACCGTGGACCCGGCCGAGCGCGCCCGCTTCCTCGCCGCGATGCGCGAGGTGCGGCGCGTGCGCCTGCGCAGCGGCGCGACCGCTTGGCGCCTGCTCGAGGATGTGGCGCATCCCGAGCGGTGGATCGAGCTCTGGAGCGTCGAATCCTGGACCGAACATCTGCGCGAGGCCGGGCGGCTCGACGCCGCGGACCGCGCCGCGCTGGCGCGCGCCGCCGCCTTCCAGAGCGCGGATCGGCCGATCGAGGCGGCCCGCTACCTCACCGTCCAGCCGTGACTCCGCAGCCCCGCGGCACCATATGACCTTATGCATATTGACGGCATGAGGAGACCACGACCGATGCCCAAGAACCGGAACGCCGGCCTGCACGCGACGATGAACGACCTCGGCGAGAATGCCCGCGAGGTCTCGGTGGGCGTGCTGAATGCCACGCTCGCGGATGCGATGGATCTCACGAACGGCGTGCGCATGGCGCACTGGACCGTGCGCGGCCCGCAATTCGCGGCGCTGCATGCGCTGTTCGAGACCTTCTACGACCAGCTCGGCGAGGCGACGGACGAGATCGCCGAGCGCGTCGTCCAGCTCGGCGGCACGCCCGACGGCACGACGCAGATCATCGGCGAGAAGAGCCGGCTCGACCCCTACCCCGCCGGGCTGCGCGACGGAATGGACCACGTGAAGGCGCTCGCCGCGCGCTACGCCGCGCTCGCCAAGACGGTCCGCGAGGGGATCGGGGCGACCGACGAGGCCGGGGACGCCGACACCGCCGACCTGCTGACCGGCTTCTCCCGCACGCTCGACAAGGCGCTGTGGATGCTGGAGGCGCATCGGGGCTGAGACCCCAACCGGCCGTGAAGGGCTTCACTGGCTTGGCTGCGCCGCGCGTGGTGATCTGGAGGCTCGTGAAGAGCGCAGCGACGGGAGTGCCGGGCATGTCGGATGCCTTTCAGGGCAGGGAAGGGAAGCCGCGGCGGCGAGGGCCGCGCTGGCCGATCCTTGCCACGGCGGCCGCCCTCTCGCTCGCCGGGTGCATGGCGCCAGGCGGCGGCTTCGATGGCGAAGAAGGCTGCCGCCCCCAGCTCACGAGCTTCAACGCGGCGGGGGATGCGTTCCTGGGCAATGCGCGCCGGGATCCCTCGGGCCTGCTGCCCCTGGGCACCGTGCCGACGAATTTCGGCCGCAGCGCCGAGACGCTCGACGCAGAGCTCCGCCAGGAGAATGCTGAGCTGGACGCGCTGCAGATTGCCTTCGACGCGCTGCTCTATTGCCGCTGGATCGAGGCGCGGTTGGTCCGCGCCGAGCTTGCTGCCGGGCGCATAGCCCGGCCGGTGGCGGAATCGCGCATGGCCGCGCTGCGGTCCCGGTTACAGCGCGATCTCACGCGCGCGCAGGCGGTGCTCGACAGCCTCGAGCAGAGGGCCTCGGCGCGCGAGGCCGCGCTGGAGGCAGCGGCCCCCGGAACGCGCGAGGCGACGCGGCGGGCCCGCGCGGAGACCGGCGCCACACGGCGCGTCGTCGCCGCCGCGACCGTGCCGCTGCGGTTGCGCCCGGAGGCCGCCGCGCCCGAGATCGGCCGCGTCCCGGCCGGCCAGGCCGTGACCGTCCGCCCCGCCCAGTCTGGCTTCGCCCTGGTGGAGGGCCAGGGCGGCCTGCGCGGCTATGCCCCGACCGGCGCCTTCCAGATCGCGGAGCGGACGGCGCGCGCGGTGGCTGGTGGCGGACCGCTGCGGCAGCTCGCCGCCACCAACATCGCGCGGCGGGACAATTTCGCCGAAAGCCTCGGCCTGGCGCGGGAGGCCGCCGTCTCGGGCTTCGAACTGGCCAGCTGAACCCCCGACTCGTGCGCCGCGTTGTTTCCGGCCGCCGCCACCGGTATCCTCGCCGGTCATAGGGGAACAAGACATGAACGACCTGTTCGGTCGCGGCGGCGTCCGCAAGGGCGCTGCCGGGCAGAGCGAGTATTCCGCCAAGGACATCGAGGTGCTGGAGGGGCTCGAGCCCGTTCGCCGGCGCCCGGGCATGTATATCGGCGGCACCGACGAGAACGCGCTGCACCACCTGGCGGCCGAGGTCATCGACAACGCCATGGACGAGGCGGTGGCGGGCCATGCCGACCGCATCGAGGTGACGCTGGAGCCCGGCAACTGGCTCGCGGTGCGCGACAACGGCCGCGGCATCCCGGTGGACCCGCACCCGAAATTCCCGAAACTCTCGGCGCTCGAGGTCATCCTCACCACGCTGCATTCGGGCGGGAAGTTCTCGGGCAAGGCCTATGACACCTCGGGTGGGCTGCATGGCGTCGGCAGCTCGGTGGTGAATGCGCTCTCCGAGCGGCTGGAGGTGGAGGTCGCGCGCGACCGCACCCTCTGGACGCAGGCCTATGAGCGCGGCAAGCCGGTCACGAAGCTCAGGAACGCGGGCAGCGCGCCAAACCGGCGCGGCACGATGATCCGCTTCCGGCCCGACCCCGAGATCTTCGGCGAGCGCGGCTTCAGCCCGGCGCGGCTCTATCGCCTGTGCCGGTCGAAGGCCTACCTGTTCCGCGGCGTCGAGATCCGCTGGTCCTGCGACCCCTCGCTCATCAAGGACGACACGCCCGCCCAGGCCACGCTGCACTTCCCTGGCGGCCTGACCGACTTCCTCGCCTCCGCGATCGAGGGCCAGGCCACCGTCGTGCCCGCCCCCTGGGCCGGGGAGGCCGAGTTCCCCGAGGGTGCGGGCCGCGTCGAATGGGCTGCGACCTGGGTCGAGCGCGGCGAGGGCTTCCTCAACACCTACGCCAACACCATCCCGACCCCGCAGGGCGGCACGCATGAGGCGGGCTTCCGCGCCGCGCTGGTCAAGGGGCTGCGCGCCTATGGCGAACTGAAGAAGGAGCGGCGCGCGGGCAGCGTCACGGCCGAGGACCTGCTCGGCGGGCTTGCCGGGATGCTGAGCGTGTTCATCCGCGACCCGCAGTTCCAGGGCCAGACCAAGGACAAGCTGACCAGCCCCGAGGCCGCGAAGCTGGTCGAGAACGCGCTGCGCGACCATTTCGATCACTGGCTCGCGGGCGATCCGGCGACGGCGGACAACCTCCTCGCCTTCGCCATCGAGCGCGCCGAGGAGCGCCTGCGCCGCCGCGCCGAGAAGGACACGCCGCGCAAGAGCGCCACGCGCAAGCTGCGCCTGCCGGGCAAGCTCGCAGACTGCTCCCGCGAATCCGCGGAAGGGACGGAGCTGTTCCTCGTCGAGGGCGATTCCGCCGGCGGTTCCGCCAAGCAGGCGCGCGACCGCGAGACCCAGGCGGTGCTGCCGCTGCGCGGCAAGATCCTGAACGTCGCCAGCGCCTCCACCGAGAAGCTGCGCCAGAACCAGGAACTCAAGGACCTGATCGAGGCGCTGGGCTGCGGCGTCGGCGATCGCTTCGACATCGCGAGGCTGCGCTACGGCCGCGTCGTCATCATGACCGACGCCGATGTGGACGGCGCGCACATCGCCGCCCTGCTCATGACCTTCTTCTACAAGGAGCTGCCGGAACTGGTGCGGCAGGGCCGCGTCTTCCTCGCCCAGCCGCCGCTTTACCGGCTGCAGGCGGGCGGCGTCTCGGTCTATGCGATGGACGATGCCGACCGCGAGCGGGTGCTGAAGCAGCGCTTCAAGGCCAACCAGAAGGTCGAGGTCAGCCGCTTCAAGGGCCTGGGCGAGATGCCGCCGGCCGCGCTCAAGGAGACCACCATGGACCCGCGCAAGCGCACCCTGCTGCGCGTGGTCCTGCCGCCTGAGGACCGCGCCCGGACCTCCGACCTCGTGGAGGCGCTGATGGGCCGCAAGCCCGAGCTGCGCTTTCGCTTCATCCAGGAGAATGCGGCGAGCCTGGAGGCCGAGGCGCTCGACGCCTGACACCCGGCGGAGGAAGGCCGGACCCTTGCCCGTGCCCCTGATCCGGCGTGCGGCCGCCCCGCCTGCCGCGCGTGCCGGCGTCAACGCCGCCTTTCCCCTTGCCTCGCCATCCCGGGCTGCCCACCCTGCGGCCTGAAAAGCCAATCGAGGGAGGAAACGGATGGCCGGCGCGGAGACCGAATCGCAGCCCGTGGCCCTGCCGCCCGGCCCGGTCGGCAGCCCCGCCGCCTGGACCGGCGCGGAGATGGCGCGGCGCAGCGACTGGATCGTGCATTTCACGGCCGGGGAGCTCGCCGAGATCGACGCCGCCATCGCCGCGCACAAGGCGGCCGGCCGGGCGATGGGCGAGATCACGCCGGAAACCTTCCGCCTGCCCGGCCTCGCGCCACGCCTCGCCGCGATCCTGGACGAGCTGCTGCACGGCCGCGGTTTCGTGCTGCTGCGCGGCTTCGACGTCGCCTCGCGCAGCATCGAGGACGCCGCGATCGGCTATCTCGGCATCGGGGCGCATCTCGGGGGCTTCCGCAGCCAGAACGCCAAGGGGCACCTGCTGGGTCATGTGCGGGATCTCGGCCTCGACATCCGCGACCCGAAGGTCCGCTACTACCAGACCAACCGGGAACTCGAGTTCCACACCGACAGTTGCGACATCGTCGGGCTGCTCTGCCTGCGCACCGCGAAATCGGGCGGCGGGTCGCGCATCGTCTCCTCCGTCACGCTGCACGACGCGATGCTCGAGCGCGCGCCGGCGCTCTGGCGCGCCCTGTTCAACCCCATGCCGACCGACCGGCGCGGCGAGATCCCGCCCGGCATGCTGCCCTGGTTCGAGATCCCGGTGTTCAACTGGCACAAGGGGCTGCTGAGCACGATCTACGCCGGGCAGTACATCCGCTCGGCACAGGAGAACTTCCCCCAGGCGCGGCGCCTCACGCCCGAGGAACGGGCGGCGATCGACATGCTCGATGCGCTGGCCGAGGAGTTCGCCCTGACCATGGAGTTCCGCCCGGGCGACATGCAGTTCATCCACAACCACCAGATCCTGCACAGCCGCGCCGATTTCGAGGACTGGCCGGAACCCGAGCGCCGCCGACACCTGCTGCGGCTCTGGCTCTCGCCGCCGGGCGGGCGCGAACTGCCGCCGGCCTACGCCCAGCGATACGGGGATATCACGCCGGGCAACCGTGGCGGCATCGTGGTGAAGGACACGGTGCTGCATTTCAGCCTCGAGCCGGCCTGAGACCCTGCGGACAAAGGATCGCCCTTTGTCCGCAGCGCATCGGAACCTGGTTCCGCGCACGGCCGCCCCAGCAGCCCCGCGCGCCATGCCAGGGGGCAACCTTTCGCCCGGCGGCATGAGACCCGGGCGGGGCAGGGACCGGCCAGCCTCAGCCGGCGAGCGGCCCCCGGGCTCGCGCGCGATCCCGGGAAGGCTGGACCCCGCGCCTTCCATCGTGATGCGCCGGCCACGGCCGGCAGCCGCGCGGCCTGGAAACCGGGCCGCCGGAGGGCGACATCCGCAGCGCAGCCCCGGAGCCTCCGCATGAGCAGCCCCTGGACCCCCGCGCGCCTGATCGCCGCACTTGCCGCGCGCGGGAATGCGCCAGCCATCATCACCATGGCGGGCGGCAACCCGGTGGAATGGCCGGCCGCCGCGCTGGCCGAGGATGCCGCGCGGCTTGCCGGCGGCCTGCTCGCGGCGGGCCTCGCGCCGGGCGAGCCGGTCGGGCTGCACGGCCCGAACGGGCCGGACTGGATCGCGGCGCGTCTGGCGATCGGCGCGGCGGGCGGCGTGCCGGTGGCGGTGGACGACCTGACCGCGGCCGGGGACGCCGCGCCGATCCTGGCCCGTGCGGGGTGCCGCTGGCATTTCACCACCGCCGCCCACGCCGCGGCGCTGCCGCCCGAGGCCGGGTTCCGCACCGTGCTGCTCGATGGCGGTGAGGAGGCGGGGGGCTGGCGCGCCCTGCGTGCCGCCGCCCCCGGCCCGCTCCCCGATGCCGCCCCCGATGGCGAGGCGATGCTGGTGACGACCTCCGGCACCACCGGCGCGCCGAAACTCTTCGCGCTGAGCCACGCCAATCTCGACGCCAACCTCTCGGCCGTCCTGGCGGTCGGCCTGGTCGGGCCGCAGGACCGCATGCTGCTGCCGCTGCCGCTCCATCACGTCTATCCCTTCCTGGTCGGGCTGATGACGCCGATCGCGGCGGGCGCGACGCTCGTTCTGCCCGAGACGGCGACCGGCCCCGACCTCGTGCGCGCGCTGCGCGAGACGCGCGCGACCATCCTCGTCGGCGTGCCACGCATCTATGTCGCGCTGCTCGCCGGGCTGCGCGGGCGGGTCGCGGCGCGCGGCGCGCTGGCCCGCGCGATCTTCGAGGGGATGCTGGAGTTCTCGGCGAGCCTCAGGCGCGGCGGGCTCGATCCCGGGCGGCGCCTGTTCGGCAGCGTGCATGCCCAGATGGCGCCGGCCCTGCGCGTGCTGGTCTGCGGCGGCGCGCGGCTGGATGGCGAGGATGTCTGGGCGCTGGAGGCGCTGGGCTGGCGGGTCTGCAACGGCTATGGCCTCGCGGAGACGGCCTCGCTCTTCACCGGCAACACGCCGGCGGCGCGGCGCGTGGGCTCCGAGGGCCGCGCGCTCGCCCCCGGCAGCGCCGTGCGCATCGCCGATCCCGACGCGCAGGGGATCGGCGAGATCCAGCTCAAGGGGCCGAACGTCTTCGCCGGCTACCGCGACAATCCGGAGGCGAATGCGGCCGCCTTCACCGCCGATGGCTGGTTCCGCACCGGCGATCTCGGGCGGCTCGACACCGACGGCTTCCTGCACGTGACCGGCCGGCTCAAGGAACTGATCGTGCTCGGCGGCGGCAAGAACGTCATGCCGGAGGAGGTCGAGGCCGCCTACGCCGCGCATCCGGCGATCCGCGAGATCGCGGTGCTGGAGCGCGCCGGCGCGCTGGTCGGCGTGGTGGTGCCGGACGAGGCGGCGCTGCGCGCGGCCGGGGCGACGCGGCCCGAGGACGCGCTGCGCGTCGCGCTCACCGCGGCGGGGCAGGGGCTCGCCCCCTATCAGCGGCTCGCGGGCTATGTGATGGCGCGCGAGCCGCTGCCGCGCACGCGGCTCGGCAAGATCCAGCGCTTCCGCCTGCCGGAGATGTACGAGGCGCTGCTCGCGGGCCGCGCCGCCCCGCCGCCGCCGCTCACGCCGGAGGACGAGGCGCTGCTCGCCCAGCCCGGCGCGCGGGAGGCGTGGGACATCCTTGCTGCGCGCTATCCAGGCCGGCCGCTCTCGCCGGCCGCCTCCCCGGCGCTCGATCTCGGCATAGACAGCCTTGAATGGGTCGCGCTCGCGCTCGAACTGGAGCAGCGGATAGGGCTGCGCCTCGGCGAGGAGGACATCGCCGCGATCGGCACGGTGCGCGACCTGCTCGAACGCGCGCGCGAGGCACACGGCGCAGGCGCCAGCCCGCCAGCGCCGCGCGGCGCGGCGGAGATCGCGGCCGAGGCCGAGCGCATGACGCGCCCGCCATCGCCCGCGCTGCTGCCGCTGCGCGCGGCGGGATGGGCGGCGGCTCGCGGCATTGGCGCGGCGCTGTTCAGCCTCGAGACGCGGGGGCGGGAGCACCTGCCGCGGCGCGGGCCCTTCGTCATCGTCGCCAACCATGTCAGCGACCTCGATCCGGGGCTGATCGCCGCCTCCCTCCCGTTCGGGCTGATGCGGCGGCTGTGGTGGGGCGGGGTGAAGGAGCGCCTCTTCGTGACCGCGGCGAGCCGCGCCTTCGCCCGCGCCTTCCAGGTCTTCCCGGTCGAGGAGCGGCAGCCCTCGCAGGCGGTGGCGATGGCGCGCGCGGTGCTGGCGCGCGGGGAGGCGCTGGCCTGGTTCCCGGAATCCTGGCGCTCCCCGGACGGGGCGCTGCAGCGCTTCCTGCCGGGCATCGGCCTGATCCTCGACGGCCTGCCCGGGGTGCCGGTCATCCCCGCGCATATCCGCGGCGCCTTCGAGGCGATGCCGCGCGACCGGCGCCTGCCGCGCCGCCATCCGGTGCGCATCACCTATGGCCTGCCGGTGGCGCCCGCGCTGCTCGCCCCGCCCATCGAGGATCCGCGCCGGCGCGCGGAGGCGGTGGCCGAAGCGCTGCACGATGCGGTCGCGGACCTCGCCGCCGGGGCGGGCTGAGCGGACAGGCGCGCCCTCGCTCCCGCCGGCGCGGTGCCATAGGCTGCTGGGGCACCGTTCCCGGGAGACGCCGCATGCTCGCCTCGCAACGCCACCTCTTCGACATCCCGCGCGAGGTCGCCTACCTCAACGCCGCCGCCTGGTCGCCGCTGCCGCTCGCGGTGCAGGAAGCCGGGCGCATCGGCGTCGGGCGCAAGGGCCGGCCCTGGGAGGTCGGCCCCGACCACCAGGCCGCGCAGTTCGCGCGCGCCCGCGCCGCCGCCGCCGCGCTGATCGGCGCCGCGCCCGAGGACATCGCGCTGATCCCCTCGGTCGGCTACGGCGTCGCGACCGCGGCGAAGATCTTCGCCCCGCCGCCGGGCACGCGGGTGCTGGTGCTGGAGGACGACCATTCCTCGCCGGTGCTCGAATGGATGGTCCGCGCGCCGGCGCAGGGCTTCACGGTCGAGCAGGTGCGCTTCCCCGCCGATGGCGACTGGACGGCAGCGGTGGAGGAGGCGATCGCGCGGCCGGGCCCGCCGGTCTCGCTCGCCTCCATCGCCAATGTCCACTGGTCGGATGGCGGCGCGCTGGAGATGGACCGCATCGCGGCGGCGCTGCGCGCGCAGGGCGCGGCGCTGCTGATCGACGCGACCCACGGGGCGGGAATGATGGATCTCGATGTCGGCCGGCTCGATCCCGACTTCCTGATCTTCCCGACCTACAAATGGGTGCTCGGCCCCTATGGCCGCGCCTTCCTTTATGTGGCGAAGCGCCGGCAGGATGGCGTGCCGCTGGAGCAGACCGCCCACGGCCGCCGGGGAGTCGCGGCCGAGCGCACGCCCTATTTCTCCGACCTCGCCTATGTGGACGGCTCGCGCCGCTTCGACATGGGGGAGCGCGACCACTTCATCAGCCTCGAGATGGCCGCGGTCGGGATGGAGATGATGGCCGCCTGGGGGCAGCCGGCGATCGCCGAGCGCTGCGCGATGCTGACCGCGCGGCTCGAGGACGGGCTCGCGGCCTCGGGCGCGATCCTTCCGCGCCGGCACCTGCGCGCGCCGCACATCCTCTGCGCCGCCTTCCCCGGCGGGATGCCGTCAGGCCTCGCCGAGGGCCTCGCCGCGCAGGGGGCCTTCGCCGCGCCGCGGCTCGGGCGGCTGCGCATCAGCCCCCATGTCTACAACGACGAGGAGGATGTGGACCGCTTCGTGGCGGCCTTCGCGCGGGTGATGCGCAAGGCCGCCTGATGGCGGAAGGCGCGGCGGCGGCCTCGCTCCGCCGCGCATCCGGCTCCGGTGCCGCGCGCGATGCCGCAGGACGGGACGGCGGGCCTTTCGCCCGCGGCCATCGGTGGCGCTACCGGCCGAAGGTCAGCGAGCGCGTCGGCACGAGCTTGTCGCCGTCGGCCTTGTCGAGCACGCGCAGCCGCCCCTGCAGGAAGGCGTCCACGACGGCGACCGTGAGGTCGGTGTCGCTTGCCGTCTTCATGCGCACGCCGATCTCGAGGCCGACCGCATTGTTGTGCAGGTCCATCCGGCTGGCCGGTGTGCCGAATTCGGAGTTCATCTCATGCGCGGTCAGCAGCGTGAGCGCCTCGGTGTAGCCGAGGTCGCGGCCGAGCAGTGCGGCGAGGTAGCAGTGGCGCAGGGCATCCGCCGGCCCGTTGGTGCGCGAGGCCTTCGCGACCTTGTCCGCCACATCCCGCGGCAGATCGTCGGTGAAGGCGTAGGAGACGGCGCGCGACCAGCTCTCCGCCTCCTCCTTCGCGCGCAGGATCTTCGGCAGCGAGGCGGGATTGGCGATCAGCACCATCGCCTCGGTGATGTTCGAGCGCTTCTTCTCGAGCAGCGCATTGGCTGCATGCATCAGGTCGTCCGCGAAGGACATGGCTGGGGATCTCCGGATGCCGAAACGGGGAGCGGCGCGGAGAGGATGCCGCACCCGAGGCGCCTCCGGGAAGGAAATCGTTCACGGCCGGGTGAAGGCCCGCAGCCCGATGGCCGGGCGCGTACCGGGCACGAAATAGGGGCCCCGCGCGCCGCGCGGAGCCCCCTTCGTGCCGTCCGGTCTGGAGCGGATCAGACGGAGTAGTACATCTCGAACTCGACCGGGTGCGGGGTGTGCTCGAAGCGGTACACCTCCTGCCACTTGAGCTCGATGTAGGACTCGATCTGGTCCTTGGTGAAGACGTCGCCGGCGAGCAGGAACTCGTGGTCGGCGGCGAGCGACTGCAGCGCCTCGCGGAGGCTGCCGCACACGGTCGGGATGCCCTTCAGCTCCTCCGGCGGCAGGTCGTAGAGGTCCTTGTCCATGGCGTCGCCCGGATGGATCTTGTTCTTGATGCCATCGAGGCCGGCCATGAGCATCGCCGAGAAGGCGAGGTAGGGGTTGGCACCCGGATCGGGGAAGCGGACCTCGACGCGCTTGGCCTTCGGGCTCGTCGCGTAGGGGATGCGGCAGGAGGCGGAGCGGTTGCGCGCCGAATAGGCGAGCAGCACCGGCGCCTCGAAGCCCGGGATCAGCCGCTTGTAGGAGTTGGTCAGCGGGTTGGTGAAGGCGTTCAGCGCCTTGGCGTGCTTGATGATGCCGCCGATGTAGTAGAGCGCCGTCTCGGACAGGTCGGCATAGCCGTTGCCCGCGAAGGTCGGCTTGCCCGCCTTCCAGATGGACTGGTGGACATGCATGCCCGAGCCGTTGTCGCCGTAGATCGGCTTCGGCATGAAGGTCGCGGTCTTGCCGTAGGAATGGGCGACGTTGTGGATGCAGTACTTGTAGATCTGCAGGTGGTCGGCCATGCGCACCAGCGTGCCGAACTTCATGCCGAGCTCGTGCTGCGACTGCGCCACCTCATGGTGGTGCTTCTCGATCACGACGCCCATCTCGCCCATGGTCGAGAGCATCTCGGCGCGCAGGTCCTGCTCGCTGTCCACGGGCGGGACGGGGAAGTAGCCGCCCTTCACCCCGGGGCGGTGGCCCATGTTGCCCTCGGGGTAGTCCTTCAGGGACGCCTGCGGCCCCTCGATGCTGTCGAGCTGGTAGATGCCGTAGTTGCCGCCGGTGCCGAACTTCACGTTGTCGAAGATGAAGAACTCGGCCTCGGGGCCGAAATAGGCGGTGTCGCCGATGCCGGTGGACTTCAGGTACTCCTCGGCCTTCTTCGCCGTGCCGCGCGGGTCGCGGTTGTAGCGCTGGCCGGTCGAGGGCTCGTAGATGTCGCAGAACAGGATCATCTGCGGCTTGGCCGAGAAGGGATCCATCACCGCCGTCTCGGGGTCCGGCATCAGGATCATGTCGGACTCGTTGATCGCCTTCCAGCCGGCGATCGAGGAGCCGTCGAACATGATGCCTTCCTCGAAGATCTCGGGCTCGATAGTCGAGACGTGCTGGGCCGTGTGCTGCCACTTGCCGCGCGGGTCGGTGAAGCGGAAGTCCACGTATTCGACGCTGTGCTCCTTGATCATCTCCATGACCTTGGAGACGGGGGAGCTGCCTCCGGCGGCGGCGGGCTTCTTGGCCATGATGTGCGGTCCTGTTCCCTGACTGCGAAAATCCCGAACCCTGTTCGCGCGCCGCGGCTTCGGTGCCCCGCGGCGCGGCCCGGCTTGCCCGGCGGGGCGGCGTTCAGGCCGACCTGCCCGGCTGGTCCGGTCCGGGCCGCGCCATCGCGCCGCATCCGGGCCGGGCGCCGCCCCCCGCCGAGGAGGGGGCGGCGGAAGCCTCGCGGCTAGACGGCTTCCTCGCCGCGCTCGCCGGTGCGGATGCGGATCACCTCGGCGATGTCGGAGACGAAGATCTTGCCGTCCCCGATGCGCCCGGTCCGCGCCGCCTGCTGGATCGCCTCGACCGCGCGATCGAGCATGTCGTCGGAGCAGACCACCTCGACCTTCACCTTGGGCAGGAAGTCCACGACGTATTCGGCGCCGCGGTAGAGCTCGGTATGGCCCTTCTGGCGGCCGAAGCCCTTGGCCTCGATCACCGTCAGCCCCTGCAGGCCGATCTCGTGCAGCGCGTCCTTCACCTCGTCGAGCTTGAAGGGCTTGATGATGGCCTCGATCTTCTTCATCGGCTCCTGTCCAGCGGCCTTCGCGCCCCGCGGGGCGCCTCGGCCTTCCTCCCGGTTGCCTGCCCGGTTCGTTGTTGCCCGTGTGCTCCAGCGCCCGCCTGCCGCCCCAGGGCGGTCGTCATGCGCCGCACCCTCGCCGACCCGCGAGCGCTCCGGGTATTGCACGCGGCGTGCCGGGCCAGCAATCCGAGGGGGCCACGGAAAATCCCGCTTCCATGCCGATTTCCGCCGAGGGAATGGGCTTTATGCACAAGAAATAGGCGAAATCTGCCGCGCTCCTGGTCAGTTTCGGGTTGTGCGGTGGCTCATCCCATCGTGCTTGGCGCACCCCGAGGATTCGCGGGCGGTCTGCGCCGCGCCCGGCGCCGATGCGTCGCCCGTTGCCGCCCCGCCGCGCCGGCCCCATAACGCGCGAACGCCCGTCAGCAGCAGGACAAGCGCCGGCCATGAAGCCGCAGAACGCCCTTCTCTCCGCCACCGGCACCACGATCTTCACGGTGATGTCGGCGCTGGCCAACCAGCACCAGGCGATCAATCTCGGCCAGGGCTTCCCGGACTATGACGGGCCGGAGGACGTGGTGCGCGCGGCCGCCGAGGCGCTGCTCGACGGCCGCAACCAGTACCCGCCCATGACCGGCGTGCCGGAACTGCGCAATGTCGTCGCCGCCCACAACCGCCGCTTCTACGGGCTGGAGGTGGACCCCGATGCGGAGGTGGTGGTCACCTCCGGCGCGACCGAGGCGCTGACCGCCTGCCTGATGGCGGTGCTCAACCCGGGCGATGAATGCGTGCTGATCGAGCCGCTCTACGACACCTACCTGCCGGTGGTGAGGCTGCTCGGCGCGGTGCCGCGGCTCGTGCGCCTCTCGCCGCCGAACTGGGAACTGCCGCGCGCGGAACTGGCCGCGGCCTTCGGGCCGAGGACGAAGGCGATCCTGTTCAACACGCCGATGAACCCGACCGGCAAGGTGTTCACCGCGGCCGAGCTCGCCTTCCTCGCGGACCTGATCCAGCGCCACGACTGCTACGCGATCTGCGACGAGGTCTATGAGCACCTGACCTTCGACGGCTGGAAGCACATCCCGCTGATGACGCTGCCCGGCATGCGCGAGCGCTGCATGCGCATCGGCAGCGCCGGCAAGACCTTCAGCCTGACCGGCTGGAAGGTCGGCTACATCACCTGCGATAGGGGGATCGCGCCGAACGTGGCCAAGGCGCACCAGAACCTCACCTTCACCACGCCGCCGAACCTGCAGCGGGCGGTGGCGGTGGGGCTGGCGAAGGACGACGCCTATTTCGCCGGGCTCGCGGCGCATCTGCAGCAGAAGCGCGACCGGCTGGGGGAGGGGCTGAAGCGCCTCGGCTTCGGCGTGCTCGCGACCAAGGGCACCTACTTCATCACCACCGATGTTCGCCCGCTGGGCTGGAACGGGGACGACGTCTCCTTCTGCCGCACCCTGACGGAGGAGGCGAAGGTCACGGCCATCCCCGTCACGGCTTTCTACGCCAGCGAGAATGCGCCCAACCACTATGCGCGCTTCGCCTTCTGCAAGGGCGATGCGCTGCTCGACGAGGCGCTCGTGCGCATGGAGCGCTGGCTGCGTGCCCGCGGCGCCGCGCCGCCGCGCGCCGCGGCCGGATGAGGGCGCCTCCGCGGACGATTCCTTGACGCCGGGCTGACGGGCGCCCGCCCCGCGCGCGTTCATCGGTCGCGCGGAATGCGCGCCCAGGATGCGGAGGCGGGCTGGGAGTGGCGGGAACGAGCCGGAAAACCGAGCGTCTCGCACGTCTCAAAATGCGACAGTAACCGTTAAATCTGCGTTACGCTAGATGTAGCGTATATTCACGTTTTTGTACCGCTAGATAAAGTGTCCGAGATCAATTGTCTAAAAAATACGAGCAGATTAACTATTGCATACGAAACGTGCTTGGTGTTCCCTTATCGCGTTCTGATTGCACAAGGGGGTTGGTGCCATGCGGGATAGGGGCGGCAGCGCGCTTCGGAAGAAGGCGGAAGTGTATGAGTTCGGGATGTCGCCCGACGGCAGGGCCGCTCTCGCCCTCGGGATGATCGCGCTGGTCTTCGGCTTCGCCGCCGTCGCCGCCGGCGCCTACATCGCGCTCTACGGCGGCATGCCGAGGATCGCCCTGCCGGGCGGTCTTGCCGCGGCGGACCGGGACATGGTGGGGATGTTCCTTTCCGCGGTCGGCGCGCTGACCACGCTGATCGGGGGGGTCAGCATCTACAGGTCGCAGGAGATGTGAGCCGCGCCGGGCCGCCATCGGGGGAAGGCGGCCCGTGCAGCAGGCTCCATTGCCGCGACTTGCCGCGGGGGCCGGGCGCTGGGGGGCGCCCGGCCCTTCGCATTCTCACGCCGGTTCGCGCAGATAGGGCTCGACCGGGCCGTGCAGCTTCATGGTCAAGGGCTTGCCGCGCCGGTCCACCGCCTTGCCGACGCTGACCCGCACCCAGCCCTCCGAGACGCAGTATTCCTCGACATTGGTCTTCTCCTGGCCGCGGAAGCGGATGCCGACCCCGCGGGCGAGCAGAGCCTCGTTGAAGAAGGGGCTGTCGGGGTCGGTGGAGAGACGGTCGGGCAGCGATTCGGTCACGGGTGTCGTTTCCCTTTGGCGGAGGAAGATTCCGGCAGCGGACCGAAGGTCGCTTCCGGCCGGCCGCGGTCAGATGCGCGTGTGGACAAGCACGACATCATGGCCGAGCCGTCTGGCGAAGGCGGCGACGAAAAGTGGGTCGAGCCACCAGTTGGCGAAGGCGAAGCCGAGGCAGCCGAACCCCCAGGCGGCCTCGAAGCGGTAGCCCGTCAAGGGTGCCGCCAGGCCGCAGGCGTGGCAGGCGAGGGTGTCGCCCGTGCCGTCGCGATGCCAGGCTGAGAACGCCTCGCTCCAGTCCCCGCTGCCTTCCGTCTGCTCGGCGCCGCAGGACGGGCAGTGGATCCCGAGGCCGAGTTCCCCCGCATCGAAGATCCGCCGGCCGATCTTCACCTCGAGCCAGTTGAACACGAGGCTGGAGGGCCGATCGTCCAGGCAGGCCCGCCGGTAGGCGGGGCCGGGCCGGTATACGATCCGGCTGTCGCCGGTCAGCGCTGGATCGTCGGCGCCGCCGATGGAGGCGATCCAGCGGCGATGAATGTCCCCGACCGTCTCCGGCGGACCGATGATGCCTTCCGCCTGCAGCCAGGCGAGCATGCGCGCGGCCACGCCCTCCGCCGCCTCGGCCGACGTGCGCTGGTCCACGAGGGTGGATACGTCATCGCTCAGCGGCGCGCTCCGCTCACGCGGCCGCCTTGGCTTCGCGCCGGCGGCGGGTCAGCACGAACTCGGTGTAGCCGTTGGGCTGCTTCGCACCCTCGAACACCAGGTCGCAGGCCGCCTTGAAGGCCGGCCCGTCGAAGCCCGGCGCCATCGGGCGGTAGGCCGGATCGCCCGCGTTCTGGCGGTCCACCACCGCGGCCATGCGCTGCATCGTCTCCATCACCTGCGCGGAGGTGACGATGCCGTGGCGCAGCCAATTGGCGATGTGCTGGCTGCTGATGCGCAGCGTCGCGCGGTCCTCCATCAGCCCGACATCGTTGATGTCCGGCACCTTCGAGCAGCCCACGCCCTGGTCCACCCAGCGCACGACATAGCCGAGGATGCCCTGGGCGTTGTTGTCGAGCTCCGCCTGCACATCCGCCGGCGACCAATTGGTGTCGCGCGCGAGCGGCACGGTCAGGATGTCCTCGAGCTTCGCGCGCCGCCCGCCCTTGGCCAGCGCGTCCTGCACGGCCGCGACATCCACCTCGTGGTAGTGCAGCGCATGCAGCGTCGCCGCGGTGGGCGAGGGCACCCAGGCGGTGTTCGCGCCTGCCCTGGGGTGGCCGATCTTCTGCTCGAGCATCGCGGCCATCATGTCGGGCATGGCCCACATGCCCTTGCCGATCTGCGCGCGCCCGCGCAGGCCGCACATCAGGCCGACATCCACGTTCCAGTCCTCGTAGGCGCGGATCCAGGGCTGCGCGCGCATGTCGTTCTTGCGCACCACCGCGCCCGCTTCCATGCAGGTGTGGATCTCATCGCCCGTGCGGTCGAGGAAGCCCGTGTTGATGAACACCACCCGGTCCTTGGCCGCCGCGATGCAGGCCTTGAGGTTGACGGTGGTGCGCTTCTCCTCGTCCATGATGCCCATCTTGAGCGTGGCGCGCTTGAGGCCGAGCGCATCCTCCACGCGCGCGAACAGCGTGTCCGCCCAGGCCACTTCCTCCGGCCCGTGCATCTTCGGCTTGACGATGTAGACCGAGCCCGCGCGGCTGTTCATCCGCTTGCCGCGAATGTCGTGCAGCGCGATCGCCACCGTGCACATGGCATCGAGGATGGTCTCGGGCGTCTCCTGCCCGTCCAGCGTCACCGCATCGGTCATCATGTGGTGGCCGACATTGCGCACCAGCATCACCGACCGGCCGTGCAGCGTCATCGCCCCGCCCGAGGGCTTCTGGAAGATGCGGTCGGGATTGAGCCGCCGCGTCATCACGCGGCCGTCTTTCTCGAACTCGGCCGTCAGGTCGCCCTTCATCAGCCCGAGCCAGTTGCGATAGACGCCGACCTTGTCCTCGGCATCCACGGCGGCGACCGAATCCTCGCAGTCCTGGATGGTGGTGAGCGCCGCCTCCAGCACCACGTCGCAGACGCCCGCGGGGTCGGTCTTGCCGATCGGGTGCGCGCGGTCGAACTTCACCTCGATGTGCAGCCCGTTGTTCACGAACAGCAGCGAGGACGGCGCATGGGCATCGCCGAGGAAGCCCACGCACTGGCCGGGCCGCGCGAGGCCGGTCGTCCCGCCATCCTTCAGCGTGACCTCGAGCGCGCCGGCCTCGAGCCGGTAGAGCGTCGCCTCCGCATGGCTGCCGCGCGCGAGGGGGACGGCGCGGTCCAGCACCTCCCGCGCCTTCGCGATCACCTTGGCGCCGCGGGCGGGCTCATAGCCCTTGGCGCGCGGCCCTTCCTGCGGGATGGCGTCGGTGCCGTAGAGCGCGTCGTAGAGCGAGCCCCAGCGCGCATTGGCCGCGTTCAGCGCGTAGCGCGCGTTGGAGACGGGCACGACGAGCTGCGGGCCGGCCAGCGAGGCGATCTCGGGATCCACATCGGTGGTGCCGACCTTCACCTCCCCGGGCTCGGGCAGCAGGTAGCCGATCTCCTTGAGGAAGGCGATATAGGCCGCGAGGTCCACCGGCCTGGCCGGATGGGCGCGGTGCCAGGCGTCGATCTGCGCCTGCAGCTCGTCCCGCTTGCGCAGCAGCGCGGCGTTCTGGGGCGCGAGCTCGCGCAGGATCCGCTCCATCGCCTCCCAGAAGCGCGCGGGTTCGACGCCGGTGCCGGGCAGCGCCTCGGTCTCCATGAACGCCTTCAGCACGGGAGCGACGACGAGGCCCTTCGTTGCGGACATGAGCATACTCTCCTGAACGGGCGGCGATTCCGGAAGGCTTCCTAGGCGCAAAGCCGCTCGCTCGGCAAACCGGGGGGTTGCCCGAACGGCCCCCCGGCGCGAGGCTCGGCCTGGACCACGCAACGAGGAACGCCCGCCATGGCCTGGACACCGCCCCCGCATGTCACGCAGCACTGGCAGGTCCGCAAGCCCGGTGCGACCGGCCGGCGGGGCATGGTCGCCTCCCAGGCGCGGGATGCGGCCGAGGCGGGCCTCGCCATCCTTGAGGAGGGCGGCTCGGCGGCCGATGCGGCGGTCGCCACGGCCTTCGCGCTCGCCGTCGTCGAGCCCTGGAACTCGGGCCTGGGCGGCATCGGCTTCGCGCAGGTGGCAGCCCCCGGGCTCGCGCCGCAGACCTTCGATTTCGGCCCCGTCGCGCCGCATGGCCTCGACCCCTCGGCCTTCCCGTTGACGGGCAGGATGAAGGCGGACCTCTTCACCTGGCCGGAGGTGGAGGGCGACCGCAACGTCCATGGCCCGCTCTCCTTCGCCATCCCCTCCGCCGTCGCGGGCTATGCCGCGCTGCATGAGCGGCACGGCAAGCTGCCGCTCTCGGTGGTGATGGCACCGGCCGTGGCGCTGGCCAGGCGCGGCCTCGCGCAGGACTGGTTCACCACGCTCAAGATCGCCAACAGCGCGGCGGTGCTGCGGCTGTATGAGGAAAGCGCGCGCATCTACCTGCCCAACGGCCTGCCGCCGGTGCCGCCCTATCAGGGCGCGCCGGGATTCTTCCGCCAGGGCAGGCTCGCCGAGACGCTGGAGCGCCTCGCCCATGCCGGCCTCGCCGATTTCTACGAGGGCGAGGTCGCGGGCGAGCTGCTGGCCGATTTCCGCGAGATGGGCTCGCCGATCAGCGCCGCCGATCTCGTGGGCTGCAAGGCCGTGGTGCGGCCGGCGCTGGCGGCGGACTGGCGCGGCCGGCAGGTGTTCCTCGCCAATGGGCTGACCGCGGCGCCGACGCTGCTGCGCGTGCTCGAAGGCATGCGCGAGGCCGACTTCTCCGGGCCCGTGCCCTCCCCCGCCTGGTATGCGCGGCTCGCGCGCGTGATGCGCGCGGCCTATGCCGAGCGGCTTGCGGGCCTCGGCGATGCCGAGCCGAAGGCCGCCGAATCCTGCACCACGCACCTGACGGTCTGCGACAAGGACGGGATGATGGTGGCGATGACCACCACGCTGCTGTCGAGCATGGGCAGCCGCGTCGTGCTGCCGCGCTCGGGCGTGCTGATGAACAACGGCATCATGTGGTTCGACCCGCGGCCGGAGGCGAAGAACGCCATCGCCCCGGGCAAGCGGCCGCTGACCAACATGTGCCCGGTGATCGCGGCGGAGGGGGATGCGCCCTCGATCGCGCTCGGCGCCTCGGGCGGGCGGCGCATCATGGCCTCGGTGTTCCAGATGCTGTCCTACGTCGCGGATTTCGGCATGAGCCCCGAGCAGGCCGCCCACCATCCGCGCCTCGACGTCTCGGGGCCGGAGGGCGTGACGGCGGATATCCGCCTCGGCGCCGAGACCATCGCGGCGCTGGCCGCGGAAGCCGCGGTGACGGAGGTCGAGCACGCCGTGCTGCCGGTGAACTTCGCCTGCCCGAACCTGATCCGCATCGCCCCGGACGGCACCCGGCAGGGCATCACCGACGCGATGAGCCCCTGGAGCGCCGCCCTCGCCCAGTAGCGTCCGGCGCCGTGACATTCCTCGTTCCGTGCGGCGGCCGGCCGCTCTAGGCTGGCCGCGATTCGCAGCCCGACGCGGCGCGGGAGGGCCATGTCCGACAGGGAACGCGATCCGGGCCAGCCGCCGGCTCCGGCCAATGACGTATCCGCGGACCCCCGTGCCGAGGATGCGGCGCTGCGCGCGGCCCTGAACCACAGCCTGGGCGAGCGCCGCGCCAGCCCGCGCGTCATCGTCGAGGAGCCCTGCATCGTCCAGTACGGCCCGCATGTGGTCAGCGGCGTGCTGCGCGACGTCTCGGCCGGCGGGGCGATGCTGCGCGGCGTCTCGGGCCTCATCCAGGGCGACATCGTGGCGTTGAACGTGCCGCGGCTCGGCACCCGGCGCTTCCTGGTGGTGGTGCGCGGGATCACGCTGCTCGGCGCCCATCTCGGCTTCGCGGACGAGGACGAGGCGGCGGCCTGGCGCATCGCGCTGAACCCGCTGCTCGGCGAGGCGGCCGGGCCGGGCGCGGGCTGAGGCGCGCCTTCGGCACTGGCACGCGGCTTGCGGATCCGGCGACGGGGTCGGTCCCGGACCGCTCGGCGGCGGCAATCCTGCCTGAAGCCTGATCAGGCCGCGGCGACCCTGCCTCGACAGGGAGCAGAACCATGAATCGTCGTGCACTACTCGGGCTCGCGGCCACGGGCGCGCTGGCGCCCTTCGCCGCCCCGCGCATCGCCACCGCCCAGGCGGCGGCCTGGCCCTCGCGCGGGCCGATCCGCCTCGTCGCGCAGTTCCCCCCGGGCGGGCTGGTGGACACCGTCAGCCGTCTGATGGCGCCGGTGATGACGCAGGCGCTGGGCCAGAACGTCGTGGTCGAGAACCGCGCCGGCGCCGGCGGCGTGATCGGGACCGATTACGTCGCCAAGCAACCCGCCGATGGCTACACGCTGCTGGTCAGCCATGCCTCGGTGCATGTCTTCTCGACGGCGACGATGCCGACGCTGCCCTTCCATCCGATCAGCGACTTCACCCATATGGGCCTGCTGGTCGAGGCGCCGAACGTGCTGCTCGTCCGCGCGCAATCGCCCTTCCGCACGCTCGACGAATACATCGCGGCGGCGCGCGCCCGCCCGGTGCGCTTCGGCTCCTCGGGCATCGGCTCGGCGCCGCACCTGCTCGGCGCGATGCTGAGCAGCGAGGCCAGTGCGCCGAACCTCGACCATGTGCCCTATCGCGGCTCCGCGCCCGCGATGCAGGACCTGATGGCGAACCAGATCGAGTCCATGATCGACCCGATCACGACCAACGTGCAGCTCATGCGCGACGGGGTGCTGCGCGCGCTCGCCGTCTCCTCACCGCAGCGCCTGCCCGCCTTCCCGAACGTGCCGACCTTCGCCGAGCTCGGCTTCCGCAAGCTGACCTCGGCGCAATGGCTCGGCCTGTCGGGGCCGCGCAACCTGCCGCAGCCGGTCGTCGAGCGGCTGACGGCGCTGATTCCCTCGCTGCTGACGCGCCCCGAACTCGTCGCGCGCTTCGAGGAGCTGCAGACCCTGCCGCGCAACCCGAGCCTCTACGGCGCGGACTTCACGGCGCTGATCCAGCAGCAGATCAACGACTGGAGCGCAGTCGCGCGGCAGTTCAACATCGTCGTGACCTGATGGGCGAAGGGCGGCGGGCCGGGCCGCCGCCTCGCGCATTGTGATTGGATCGCGATTTCCGATCATGGAACGATCGGCCGCAGGACACGGATTTCAAGGGGGTTTCCGATGAGACGTCGCGTTCTTCTCGCGGGCGGCGCCTCGCTGCTCGCATCACCTGGGCTGGTCAGCGCCCAGGGCGCCGCATGGCCGGCGCGCGGGCCCATCCGGCTGGTGGCGCAGTTCCCGCCCGGCGGCCTCGTGGACACGATCGCGCGGCTGATGGCCCCGATCATCGCCCAGAGCCTCGGCGCGACCGTCGTGGTCGAGAACCGCGCCGGCGCGGCCGGGATCATCGGCACCGACCATGTCGCGAAGGCGCCGGCCGACGGCTACACGCTGCTGATGAGCCACGCCATCGTGCATGTCTTCGCCGCCGCGACGCGCCGGAGCATGCCCTTCGATCCGGTCGAGGACTTCACGCACATGGTGCATCTGGTGGATGCGGCCATGGTGCTTCTGGTGCGCGCGCAATCGCCCTTCCGGACGCTGGAGCAGTATCTCGAGGCGGCGCGCACGCGCCCGGTCCGCTACGGCTCCTCGGGCATCGGCTCGGCGCCGCACCTGCTCGGTGAGCTTCTGAAGGCAGAGGCGCGCACGCCCCAGCTCGACCACGTGCCCTATGCGGGCAGCGCGCCGGCCATGCAGGACCTGCTCGCCAACGTGATCGAGAGCTTCATCGACCCCATCACCACCAATGTCGCGCAGCTTCGCGACGGCTCGCTGCGCGCGCTCGCCGTTTCCTCGCCGCAGCGCCTGCCGGCCTTCCCCGATGTGCCGAGCTTCGCCGAACTCGGCTTCCCGCGCCTGACCGCGGCGCAGTGGCTCGGCCTGTCGGGGCCGAAGGGGCTGCCGGCGCCGGTGGTCGAGCGGCTCACCGCGCTGGTGCCGCCTATGCTCGCCCGGCCGGAGCTGATGCAGCGCTTCGAGGATGTGCAGACCCTGCCGCGCAACCCGCCGCCCGTGGGCGAGGCCTTCGTGCGCCTGATCCGCGAGCAGCTCGCGCAATGGCGCGCGGTGGCCCGCGCGGCCAACATCGAGGTGACCTGACCCCCTGCGGACACAGGGACGCCTTTGCCCGCAGGCCATCCGGACCTGGTCCCGCGCGCGGCCGCCCCACCCGCGCCGCGCCCGATACCACCGCGCGAAAGGTCTGACCTTTCGCCCGCTGGCATGGCGCCTCCCGCTCGCGCCGTGGCTCAGCCCCGCGTCGCGAGGCCGGCCCGGGTGGCGCACCAGCGCGCCACCTCCTCATGGGTTGCGAACCACACGCCGCCGCGCGCCTTCATGTGCTCCACCAGCCTTTCGAGCAGCCCGATGCGGCTGCGATGGCCGATGACGTGCGGATGCATGGTCAGCAGGAACAGCCCGCCCTCGGCATGGGCGGCATCGAACTCGGCGCGGAAGATCTCCTCCACCGCCGAGGGCGGCGTGTAGGGCCTGAGCGCGGAGAAGCGCAGCATGTTGAAGTACACCGCGTCGTCGCGGATCCATTCGGGCGGCAGTTCGACGATGCCGGTGGGCTCGCCCTGGTCGGTCAGCTCGTAGGGATCGTCGTCGGCCATCAGCGAGGAATCGTAGAGCAGGCCGAGCTCGCGGATGATGTTCATGGTGTCCACCGAGAAGTCCCAGGACGCGGTGCGGATGCCCACGGGCCGCCGGCCGGCGATGCGTTCCAGCGTGTCGGCGGCGCGGAAGGTCAGCTCGCGCTCGACGCCGGGTGGCAGCTGCGTGTTCGCCTCGTGGATCCAGGAATGGATGCCGATCTCGTGGCCCTCCTCCGCGACCGCGCGCACCTCCTCGGGGTGCAGCAGCGCGGAGACGGCGGGGTAGAAGAAGGACGCCCTGACGCCGTGCCGGCGGAGCAGCGCGCGGATGCGCGGCACGCCCTGGCGGTTGCCGTACTGGCCCTGGCTGATTCGCATCGGGCTTTCGTCCGCATCGCGCAACGGGATGGTCTCGTGGTCGGCATCGAAGGAGAGTGCGACGGCGCAGCGCGCCGCGCCCGGCCAGGACTCGGGCGCGAGCGAGCGGCCGGCGCGGGCGCGGCCGACGATGCGGCGCCATTCCGGCTCGCTCCATTCCCAGGGCTTCTTCGCGGCTTCGGCCATGCGGGGTATCCCTTCGCGTGATGGAGCGCCATGCTGCGCCCGACCTGCCCCGACCGGAAGACGCATGTCCGAGACAGACCCTGCCCTGATGTCCGCCGAGACGCTCCTCGGCCTCTATGCCCGCCGCGCGCTCTCGCCCGTCGAGGCGCTGAAGGCGGTGATGGAGCGCGTCGCGCGCTACAACCCCTGGGTCAACGCCTTCGCTGCCATGAACCCCCGCGCCGTGCAGGCGGCGGGGGAGAGCGAGGCGCGCTGGATGGCCGGCCGCCCCATCGGCCCGCTGGACGGCGTGCCGGCGACGGTGAAGGACCTGCTGAACCTCGCCGGCTTCCCGACCCGCCGCGGGTCCCGCGCCACCGACGCCGCGCCGGCCACCGAGGACGCGCCCGCGGTGATGGGGCTGAAGGAGGCGGGAGCGGTCATCATCGGCAAGACCACCACCACCGAGTTCGGCTGGAAATCCCCCGGCGACTGCCCGCTGCACGGCATCACGCGCAATCCCTGGAACCCGCAGCGCACGCCGGGCGGCTCGTCCAGCGGCGCGGGCGCGGCGGGCGCGGCCTGCTTCGGCCCGCTGCATATCGGCACCGATGCGGGCGGCTCGATCCGAATCCCGGCGGCCTTCTGCGGCCTGGTCGGCATGAAGCCGAGTTTCGGGCGCATCCCGCAATGGCCGCTCGGCGCCTTCGGCCATGTCGCGGTGGCCGGGCCGATGACGCGCACCGTGCGCGACGCGGCGCTGATGTTCGGCGCCATGGCGCGCCACGACCTGCGCGACCCCTATTGCCTGCCGGATGATGCGCGGGACTGGCGGCGCGGCATCGAGGACGGCGTCGCCGGGATTCGCGTGGCCGTGGTGCGCCGCATGGGCTTCGAGCCGCCGCTCGATGCGGATGGCGAGGCGGTGCTGATGGGTGCCGCGCGGATGCTCGAGGAACAGGGCGCGATGGTGGAGGAGGCCGACCCGGGCCTGCCCGACACCCGCGCCATCTTCGGCCGGGTCTGGGGCGTGGCGCTGGCCCGCGTCGTCGCGACCATCCCCGAGGAGAAGCGGGCGCTGCTCGATGCCGGCATCCTCGATGTCGCGCGGCGCAATGGCGACATGTCGGCGGTGGATTACCTCGCGGCGGAGGCGATGCGCCTCGAGGCCGCGCACGCCATGGCGCGCTTCCACCAGCGCTACGACCTGGTGCTGACCGCCTGCACGCCGACGGCCGCCTTCGCCGCCGACCAGCCGACGACGCAGCCCGAGCTCGCGCTCTGGCGCGACTGGGCGCCCTGGACCTTCGCCTTCAACCTGACGCGGCAGCCCGCCATCAGCGTGCCGGTCGCGCTCGACGGTGAAGGGATGCCGCGCGCGGTGCAGGTGGCCGCCGCGCTCTATCGCGACGACATCGCCCTGCGCGGCGCGCGGGCGCTCGAACGCGCGGCGAGCCTGCCGCTGGCCGACCCCGCCGGGGCCGGCCAGGCGGCCTCGGTGCAATAGGGACGGGAGGCGGCGATGCGTCTGGTCACCTTCAGGGACGGCAGGGGCACGCGCATCGGCGCGCTGGACGAGGCGGGAACGGTGCTCGACCTTGCCGCCGCCGATCCCGCGCTGCCGCGCGACATGCTGGCGCTGATCGCGGGCGGGCCGGAGGCACTCGCGGCCGCGCGCGCGGCGATGGCCCGCGCGCCGGTGGCCGAGGGCGCGCGCCTTCTGGCGCCCATCCCGCGCCCGGCGAAGAACGTCTTCTGCGTCGGCAAGAACTACCACGAGCATGCGAAGGAGTTCGCCTCCAGCGGCTTCGACGCCACCGCGAAGGAAGTGGTGCCCGAGGCGCCGGTCGTCTTCTCCAAGCCGCCCACCAGCGTGATCGGCCCGCACGAGCCGATCCCCTCCTTCCTCGATCCCACGGGGAGCACGGATTACGAGGGCGAGATCGCGGTCGTGATCGGCAAGGGCGGGCGCGGAATCGCAGAGGCCGAGGCCTACGCGCATGTGTTCGGCTACACCATCGTCAACGATGTCACCGCGCGCACGCTGCAGCACCGCCACCGGCAATGGATCCTGGGCAAGGGGATTGACGGCTTCTGCCCGATGGGGCCGGCCATCGTCACCGCCGATGCCGCCGGGGTGCCGCCGCGCCTGTCGCTCTCGACCTGGGTGAACGGCGAGTTGCGCCAGCGCGCGCCGGTTACCGACCTGATCTTCGGCATCCCGACGCTCATCGCGACGATCAGCGCAGCCATCACCCTGGAACCGGGCGACATCATCGCCACCGGCACGCCCGCCGGGGTCGGCATCGGCTTCACCCCGCCGCGCTTCCTCAAGCCCGGCGACGTGGTGCGCATCGAGGTGCCGGGGATCGGCGTGCTGGAGAACCCCGTCGCGTGAGCTGATCATCGGCCAGATCAAGGGAGGAACAAGCCATGAAACGTCGCGTGCTTCTCGGTGCCGCCGCCGCAGCCGCTGCCTTCCCGGCCGCTGCGCAGGAGACCTATCCCGCGCGGCCGGTCAGCATCATCGTCGCCTTCCCGCCGGGCGGGCAGGCCGACGTGGTGGGGCGGCCCGTCGCCGCCGCGCTCGAGCGGATCTGGCGCGTCGCCGTGCCCATCGTGAATCGCGGCGGCGCGGCGGGCGCGGTGGGCAACGCCTTCGTCGCGCGCGCCGCCCCCGACGGCTACACGCTGCTGATGGCGCTCTCCTCCATGGCGCTGCTGCCCGAGGCCGCGCGGGTGAACGGGCGCGAGCCCAACTACACGCCCGAGATGCTGACGCCGATCTGCCTGTTCTCGGCCGATCCGGTCGTGCTGGTGGTCCCGAGCGCGAGCCCGATCCAGACCATCGAGCAGTTCATCGCCGAGATCCGCGCCAGGCCCGGGCAGTTCGCCTATTCCTCTGCCGGGAACTACTCCGCGCTGCATGTGCCGATGGCGCAGCTCGCCCAGGCCGCGGGCCTCGACATGCTGCATGTCCCCTTCCAGGGCGGCGGGCCGGCGCTGCAGGCGATCCTGGGCGGGCAGGTTCAGTGCCTCGCCTCCGGTCCCGGCCCCGTCGCGCCGCATATCCGCAACGGCACCCTGCGGCCGCTCGCGACCTGGGGGCGCAACCGTCTCGCCGCCTTTCCCGATGTGCCGACGCTGATCGAGAAGGGCTACCCGGATTGCGAGTTCTACATCTGGGTGGGGCTCTTCGCGCCTGCCGGCACGCCGGCGCCGATCCTCGAGCGCATCCGTGCCGCCGCCGCCCAGGCGGCGCAGGACCCGGACTTCCAGCGCGCCATGACGGCGAGCGGCAACACGGTGGACCACCGCGACGGCGAGGCCTTCCTGCGCTTCTACACCGAGGACGCGGCGCGGCTCGTCCGCGTGGTGCGTGCGCTGGGGCGGATCGAGTAGCGCCCCGCCCCCTTTGCGCCGCGCGCCGGCGGTGCCAGCCTTGCGGGGAGAAGGAGAGCCCCGCATGAGCACCGAAGCGCAGATCACCGCCTGGCTGGCATCGCAGAAGGAGGCGATGCTGGCCGAACTCGCCGAGATGGTGAACACAGACGGCGGCTCCTACGACAAGGCCGGTGTTGACCGCACCGGCGCGCAGGTGCGGCGCTTCCTGGAAAGCCACGGCATCCGCACCGAGACGGTGCCGGGCCGCAACCATGGCGACTGCATCCGCGCCTTCGTCGAGGGCGGGCACGCCATCGGCACCGGCAACCAGCGCAGCAACATCGTGCTGATGGGCCACCGCGACACGGTCTTCCCCAGGGGCGAGCCCGAACGCCGGCCCTTCACCATCGAGGGCAACCGCGCCTATGGCCCGGGCGTGGCCGACATGAAGGCCGGCATCGTGATGAACATGTTCGTCCTCGCCGCCTTCAAGAAGTTCGGCGGCGCGCCCGGCCCGCTGGTCGGCCTCTTCACCGGCGACGAGGAGATCGGCAGCCCGGAAGGCCGGCCCGTCATCGAGGCCGAGGCGAAGTACGCCCGCGTCGTCTTCAACAGCGAGCCCGGCCGCGCTTCCGGCAACGTCGTGAAGGCGCGCAAGGGCGGCGTGTTCAGCGTGGTGGACATCGAGGGCAAGGCCGCCCATTCGGGGGGCAATTTCGAGGCCGGCATCAGCGCCATCGGGGAGGCGGCGCACAAGATCGTCGCCATCCACGCGCTGACCGACCTCGCGCGCGGCATCACGCTGAATGTCGGGCTGGTGCAGGGCGGGCAGAGCGTCAACACCGTCGCCCCCGCCTGCCAGTTCCAGATCGACCTGCGCTATGTCGAGCCCGACCAGCGCGACGAGATCATGGGCCGCATCCACGACATCGTGGCGCGCGCCTACGTGCCCGGCACGCGCGCGAGGCTGACCGTGAAGGGCGAGTTCCTGCCGCTCAACCCGACGCCGGAATCGAGCCGCCTGTTCTCGATCTACCAGGCCTCGGCCGCCGAGAGCGGGCTCAAGGTGGAGGCGGAGTTCACCGGCGGCTGCGCCGATTCCGGCTTCACCGCGGCGATGGGCGCGCCGACGCTGTGCGGCGTGGGCCCGGTGGGCGGCAAGGCGCACAGCCCGGAGGAATACCTCGAACTGGACAGCGTGGTGCCGCGCGCGCAGGCCATGGCGCGCGCCATACTGAGGCTGGAGCAGGCGGGGCTCTGACCCCACATGGGGCGGCGGGAGGGTCCGCCGCCATGACATCCCCTGTCGCCGACCGCATCCTCGATGCCGCGCTCGCCGAGGGCGCGGCCTCGGGATGGTATGACCTGCGCCTCGCCGCCGTCGCCGCCCGCGCGGAGGTGCCGCTCGCCGCCGTGCTGAAGCACTACCGCGATGCGGATGCCATCGCCGATGCCTGGTTCGCCCGCGCGCTCGCCGCCATGGTCGGGGGCGATCCGCCGGATCCGGCTGATCCGCCCTCGGCGCGCGTGGAGACGGTGATGATGCGCTGGTTCGCAGCGCAGCAGGCGCACCGGCGCGTCGCCGGCGCGATGCTGCGCACAAAGCTGCATCCATCGCACCCGCATCACTGGGTGCCGATGGTCTTCAGCCTCTCCCGACTGATCCACTGGGTGCTCGATGCCGCGCGGCTTGATGCGCGGGGGCTCGCGCGGCAGGCGCAGGAGGTCGGGCTGACGGCGCTGTTCCTGCGCGCGCTGCCCGTCTGGCAGCGCGACGACACGCCGAGTCTCGAACGCACCCGGGCCGTGCTGCGGCGCAACCTCGGCTGGCTCGACCGCCTGCCCGCGCGCTGATCAGCCCCGCCAGGGGCGCGTCTGCCAGAGGCGGCGGATGTTGTCGTCGATGGATTGGGCGAAGGCGCGGTATTCCTCGCCCACCAGCGGACGCAGCGGCATGAACTGGCGCTCGGCCTCGCGCCGGAAGCCCTCGTCGTTCAGGGCGGCGCGGAAGGCGGCGGTCAGGCGCTGCACCACCGCGGGCGGCATGTTGGGCGGACCGACGATCCCGCGCGAGGCGCTGCCGATGACATCGAAGCCGGCCTCGCGGAAGGTGGGCACGTCGCTCGCTTCCGGGCGGCGCTGCGCCGCGCCCTGGGCGAGCATCCTGAGCCGCCCTTCGCGGACGAGCTGCGGCGCGTCGTTCACGTTGAGCACCGCGAGATCCATGTTGCCGCCGAGCAGCTGCGGGATCAGCGGCGCCGCCCCGGCGAAGGGAACCTGCACCATCGGCTGCAGGCCGGCCGCCGCCTCGAAGGCGAGCATGAAGAGGTGGTCGTCGCTGCCGATGCCGGTGGTGCCGTAGGTGACATGCCCGGGCCGGGCACGCGCGGCCGCCACCACATCCGCCACGGTGCGGAAGGGGCTGTCCGCACGCACGAAGAAGGCGTTGGGGTCCTCGACGACATTGGCGATGAAGGTGAAGTCCATCGCCCGGTAGCGCACCTGGCGCTCGAGCGGGATGGCGTTGTGCGCGGGAATGGTGGTGGCGCCGATCGTGTAGCCGTCGGCCGCCGCGTTGAAGGTGGCTTCCAGCCCGATCTGGCCGGCGGCGCCGGTGCGGTTGACGACGACGTGGCGGAGGCCCGGGATCTGCGCCGCGACGAGCGGCATGATCAGCCGCGTCATCACGTCCACGCCGCCGCCGGGCGGGAAGGGGACGATCACCTCCATCGGCTTCTCGCCCGGCCAGGCGGCCTGGGCGCGCAGCGTGGCGGGTGCGGCAAGCAATCCGGCCCCGGCAAGCAGGGCTCGACGCGTGGCCATGGCAGGCTTCCTCCCGTGCGGTTCTCGTTGCCGGCAAGGCTAGGCCGCCGACGGAGGCTGCCGCAAGGCCGCGCCCCCGGGGGCGTCTTTCCGTATGGTTCCGCGCGCCGCAGTATCAGGCCCTGGACAGGGCGGGAATGCCAGGATGGATGCGGCACTGCGCACACGCTACGGGGTCGAGGGCGAATGGGCCCTCTGGCAGGAACACACGATCCGCTGGGCGGAATGCGACATCTACGCGCATGTCAACCATGCCGCCTACCTGACGCTGTTCGAGGACATGCGCATCCGCTGGTGGCTCGAGGCGGGCGGGGGCTTCTCGGCGAGCGAGCCGGGCCCGGTGGTGGGATCGCTCGAGGTGAAATACCTGCGCCCCGGCCATTTCCGGGACCGCGTGCTGCTGACCGCGCGCACCGCCTCCTTCCGCCGCACCTCCTTCGTGCATGAATACGGCATGTGGCGGGATGGGCTGCTGTGCTCGGCGCGGGCGCTCTGCGTTGTCGTGGACAACGCGACCGGCGCCAAGGCGGCGATACCCGAGGCGATGCGGCGGCTGATGGCCGAGCGCGACGGGGCCTCGGCGGAGGGCTGAAGCCCGGCAGGCATGCGGCTTTGCCCGCCGGGCATCAGGCGTTGGTTTCGCGCGCCGCCGCCCCACCAGCCCCGCGCGCATCACCGGCGGACGAAAGGGCACGCCTCTCGCCCGCCGGCATGGGCCTTCCGCCTCGCCGCTTGCCGGCCTACAGCCCGCGCTCGGCGCGCGTCGCCGCGAGGTCGTCCTCGATGAAGGCGCGCACCAGGTCCTCGAGCGATTCCTGCTCGGCGAAGCCGAGCCGGCGCGCGCGGGTCGCCGCGAAGGCGGCGGGCCAGCCGGCGACGATGTCATAGACCTCCCTGTCGAAGACGAAGCCGACCTTGGCCCGCGCCGCGGGCCCGGCCACCGCCTCGAGCGCGCCCAGCATCTTGCCGACCGTGGCGCTGCGCCCGGGCGGGTTGATGCCGCGATCGGCGCCGAGGGCCGCGGTGTCCATCGTCGCCGCGTGCAGGAACCACTCCATCGCGCTGCGCGGGGAGCAGATCCAGACGGCGAATTCCGGCGGCACCGGGCAGTCGGTGGAAAGCCCCAGCAGCGGCTCGCGGATGATGGCCGAGACGAAGGAGGAGGCCGCCTTGTTCGGCCGCCCGGGCCGGACCATCACCGTCGGCAGGCGGATGTTCACCGCATCGAGGAAGCCCTTGCGCGTCGCGTCCTGCAGCAGCAGCTCGCCGATTGCCTTCTGCGCGCCGTAGGAATTGGTCGGCAGCTGGCGCCCGTCATCCGGCACCACCGCATCCTGCCCACCGCCGAAGGAGGCGACGGAGGAGGTGAACACGACGCGCGGCCGCGTGCCGAGCGCGCGGCACGCCTGCAGCACCGCGAGCGTGCCATGCAGGTTGACCTTGATGCCGAGGTCGAAATCCGCCTCCGCCGCCGCGCTGACGACCGCGGCGAGGTGGAACACCACCGCGGTCCCGGCCGGGATCGCCGCCGCGACGGCGGCCGGATCCGCCACGTCGCCGCCGATACAGCGGACCGGAAAGCGCGCCTCGGGCGCGGGCGGCGAGGCAAGGTCGAACAGCGTCAGCCCGGTGATCGCCTGCCCGCCGAGGCTGCCGTCCTTCGCGAGCCTGTTCGCGAGCTTCCGCCCCAGGAATCCGCCGCCGCCGAGGATGGTGATCTGCATGCCGTCGCCTCCGATGCCCTTCCCGTTTGGCGCGGGGCGCGGCCCGGCGCAATATCCGCAGGCCATGATTCCCGCCGTCCCGTTCCGCTTCCTGATCAACCGCCACCACGGCACCCCCGGCGTCGTCGTGCTGCCCGATGGCGGCTTCCGCCGAGCGCGGGAGGAAATCGCCTCCTGGCCCGGCTATGCGCCGACGCCGCTGCTCGACCTGCCGGACGTCGCGGCCGCCGCGCGCGTCGGGCACGTCGCATACAAGGACGAGGGCGGGCGCTTCGGCCTCGGCTCCTTCAAGGCGCTGGGCGGCGCCTACGCGGTCATGCGGCTGCTGCAGGCGGAACTCGCGAGGCGCGGCGTCGCCGATGCCGCGACCGCGGCGGACCTGATGGAGGGCAAGCACAAGGACGCGACCCGCGCCATCACCGTGACTTGCGCGACCGACGGCAACCACGGCCGCTCCGTCGCCTGGGGCGCGCAGCGATTCGGCGCGCGCTGCGTCATCTTCGTGCACGAGACGGTCAGCCAGGGCCGGCGCGACGCGATCGCGAAATGGGGCGCCGAGATCCGTGTCGTGCCCGGCAACTACGACGACGCGGTGCGCGAGGCCCAGAAACAGGCCGATGCGCATGGCTGGTTCGTCGTCTCCGACACCTCCTATCCCGGCTACACCGAGGTTCCGCGCGACGTGATGCAGGGCTACCGCGTCATGGCCGATGAGGCCGCCGACCAGATCGGCGCGGCGCCGAGCCACGTCTTCATCCAGGGCGGCGTGGGCGGCGTGGCCGCGGCGGTCTCGGTGCAGATGCGCGCGCGCTTCGGCGCCGCGGCGCGGATCGTGGTGGTGGAGCCGGACAAGGCCGCCTGCCTGCTCGCCAGCGCCGAGGCCGGGCAGCCGACGACCGTGCCCGGGGATCTCGACACGCTGATGGCGGGGCTCGCCTGCGGCGAACCCTCGCTGCTCGCCTGGCAGGAGCTCGAGCGCGCGGCCTTCGCCTTCATGGCCGTGCCGGACGAGAGCGCGGTCGCCTGCATGAAGGCGCTGGCCGCGCGGAGGCCGCCGGTGGTGGCGGGCGAGAGCGCGGTGGCCGGCATGGCCGGGCTGCTGCTGGCCGCCCGCGAACCCTTCGCGCGCGCGGCCCTCGGCCTCGAGGAAACCAGCCGCGTGCTGCTGTTCGGCACGGAGGGCGCGACCGATCCGGAGGTCTATGAACGCCTCGTCGGCCGTGCGGCGGATGCTGCTTCATCTGACTGACACGGACCTGTAATCTCCGCGTCAAGGGAGGCGGCTACCTCGCCGCCTCCCCAACACGTGGAGAGGACAGCGTCATGATGCGCCGCACGATCCTGGCCGGGGCTTTCGCCCTCGGCCTCGCAGGGCCGGCCACGGCCCAGCAGCAGCCGGTCGAGATCCAGTTCTGGCACGGCCTGACGCAGCCCCTCGGCGGGATGCTCGAGCAGATCGCCGCCGACTTCAACGCGAGCCAGAACCAGTATCGCGTCGTCGCCTCCTTCCGCGGTTCCTACCCCGAGACGATGGTCGCCGCGATCGCGGCCTTCCGCGCCGGCCAGGCGCCGCACATCGTGCAGATGTTCGAGGTCGGCACCGGCACGATGATGGCCGCGGGCCGCGCGGTGAAGCCCGTGCACGAGCTGCTGGCCGAGACGGGCGTGCAGATCCCCTTCGACGACTACCTGCCCGCGGTGCGCGGCTACTACAGCCTGCGCGACGGGCGGATGATGTCCATGCCCTTCAACTCCTCGACCGCGGTGGTGTTCTACAACAAGGATGCCTTCCGCCGCGCGGGCCTCGACCCCGAGGCCTTCCCGCAGACCTGGCAGGCGCTCGAGCAGGCGGCGCGGAGGCTCAAGGCCGCGGGCGTGGAATGCCCGATGACCATGGCCTGGCCGACCTGGACGCAGGTCGAGCAGTTCAGCGCCATCCACAACATCCCGCTCGCCACGCAGGGCAACGGCTTCGGCGGGCTGAACGCGGAACTGCGCATCAACAACCCGCTGATGGTGCGCCACCTGCAGAACCTCGTGGACTGGCAGCGCGAGGGCCTGTTCCGCTATGGCGGGCGCGACGGGCAGGGCGACGCGCTGTTCCCCAACGGCACCTGCGCGATCATCTTCGGCTCCTCGGGCCTGCGCGCGCGCATCCAGCGCGAGGCGCAGTTCCCCTGGGGTGTCGCCATGCTGCCCTACTACGACGGCGTGGCGGGCGCGCCGATCAACTCGATCATCGGCGGGGCCTCCTTCTGGGCCATGAACCGCGGGCCGAACGCGACCCGCAGCGCCGAGGAGAACCGCGGCATCGCGCAGTTCTTCGCCTGGCTCGCGCGGCCCGAGGTGGTGCGCAAGTGGCATGTCGAGACGGGCTTCCTGCCGGTGCGCGTCTCGGTGTTCCGCGCGCTGGAGGCGGAGGGCTTCTACCGCCAGAACCCGGGTGCCGACATCCCGATCAACCAGCTCCTGCGCGGCGGCGGGCAGATGACCGAGAACTCGATGGGCATCCGCCTCGGCGGCTTCGTCGAGATCCGCACCATCATCCAGGAGGAGATGGAGCGCGCCTTCCAGGGCCAGCAGAACGCGCAGCAGGCGCTCGACAATGCGGTGCAGCGCGGCAACGTGGTGCTGCGCAACTTCGAACGGCAGAACCGCCAGTAACGGGGCAGGGGGGCGCGAGCCCCCCGCCTTCCGGACGCTCAGGGATGCAGAAGAAGGTCATCTTCCGCGGCGTGGCGCTGCCGGTGGCGCTGCTGTTGCCGCAGCTCGTCATCACCGGCATCTTCTTCTTCTGGCCGGCGGGCCAGGCGATCTGGTCCTCCTTCCTGAGGGAGGACGCCTTCGGGCTCAGCCGCGAGTTCGTCTGGTTCGAGAACTTCGCCGATATCCTGACCGATCCGAACTACCTTGCGGTCGCCTGGAACACTGCGATCTTCTCGGCCGCCGTCGCCGTGCTGGCGATGGGCGTTGCGCTCTTCCTCGCCGTGCAGGCCGACAAGGCGATCCGCGGCGCCACCGCCTACAAGACGCTGCTGATCTGGCCCTATGCGGTGGCCCCGGCGGTCGCGGCGGTGCTGTGGCTCTTCCTCTTCCACCCGCAGATCGGCCTCTTCGGCCGCGCGCTGAATGCCGCCGGCATCGCCTGGGACTACAAGATCAATGGCGGGCAGGCGATGACGCTGGTGATCATCGCCGCGGCCTGGAAGCAGGTCTCCTACAACTTCATCTTCTTCCTCGCGGGGCTGCAGTCCATCCCGCGCAACGTGCTCGAGGCCGCGGCGATCGACGGCGCGCGGCCGACGCGCCGGTTCTGGACCATCGTCTTCCCGCTGATCTCGCCCACCACCTTCTTCCTGCTGGTGGTCAACCTCGTCTACGCCTTCTTCGACACCTTCGGCATCATCCACGCGCTGACCCAGGGCGGGCCGGGGCTTGCGACCACGACGCTGATCTACCGCGTCTATGTGGACGGGGTGCAGAACCTGAACTTCGGGTCGAGCGCCGCGCAATCCGTCATCCTGATGGCGCTCGTCATCGCCATGACGGCCGTGCAGTTCCGCTTCATCGAGCGCAAGGTGCACTACTGATGGCCGGGACCGAGGCGCTCGCCGCCGCCACCCGCCGCCGGCAGCGGCGCGGGCGGGCGCTGGCCTATGCGGCGCTGACGATCGGCGTGCTGGTCTTCGCCTTCCCGATCTGGATGACGCTGGTGGGCTCGACCCACGATGTCGGCACGCTCGGCCGCGGCGACGTGCCGCTGTGGTTCGGCCCGCACGGGGCGGAGAACTACGCCACCGCCTGGACCACGGGCGGCGCCGGCACGCGCAACACCTTCGTCGTCCCGGCCTCGACCATGCTGCTCAACAGCGCGCTGATGGCGGCGCTGATCGCGGTCGGCAAGATCGCGATCTCGCTGCTGTCGGCCTATGCGGTGGTGTTCTTCGCCTTCCCCGGTCGGATGCTCGCCTTCTGGCTCATCTTCATCACCCTGATGCTGCCGGTGGAGGTGCGCATCATCCCGACCTTCGAGGTGATGGTGGATCTTCGCCTGACCAACACCATGGCCGGGCTGACGGTCCCGCTGATGGCGAGCGCGACGGCCACGCTCCTGTTCCGCCAGTTCTTCCTCACCATCCCAGACGAATACGTGGAGGCGGCGAAGATGGACGGCGCTGGCCCCGTGCGCTTCTTCCGCGACGTGGCGCTGCCGCTGTCGGTGACGAACATCGCCGCGCTCTTCGTCATCCTCTTCATCTACGGCTGGAACCAGTATCTCTGGCCTCTGCTGATGGTGAACGACCGGACGCTGGAGACCATCGTCGTCGGGCTGACCAAGATGATCGGCACCGGGGATTCCCAGAACGAGTGGAACACCATCATGGCCACAGCGATGATGGCGCTGCTGCCGCCCGTGCTCGTGGTGGTCCTGATGCAGCGCTGGTTCATCAAGGGCCTGACCGAGACGGAGAAGTAGCGGCGTGGCAAGCCTCGACATCCAGGGCGTCACCAAATGCTTCGGCGCGACGCAGGTGCTGCACGGCATCGACCTCGCGGTGCAGGACGGCGAGATGGTGGTCATCGTCGGCGCCTCGGGCTGCGGCAAGTCCACCCTGCTGCGCATCGTGGCGGGGCTCGAGACGCCGACCTCCGGCGCCGTGCTGATCGAGGGGCAGGACGTGACGCCGCTCGAACCGGCGGACCGCGACATCGCCATGGTGTTCCAGACCTACGCGCTCTATCCGCACATGTCGGTCTTCGACAACATGGCCTACGGCCTCAAGATCCGGCGCCTGCCGAAGGCCGAGATCGCCGCGCGCGTGCAGGAGGCGGCGGAGCTTCTCTCCATCGGCCACCTGCTCGAACGCAAGCCGCGCCAGCTCTCCGGCGGTCAGCGCCAGCGCGTGGCGATGGGCCGCGCCATCGTGCGCCATCCGAAGCTGTTCCTGTTCGACGAGCCGCTCTCGAACCTCGACGCGAGGCTGCGCGTGCAGATGCGCGCCGAGATCCGGCGGCTGCAGAAGCGCCTTGCGGTGACCTCGCTCTTCGTCACCCACGACCAGGTGGAGGCAATGACGCTCGGCGACCGGCTTGTGGTGATGCATGAAGGCCGTGCCGCGCAGGTCGGCACGCCGATGGAGGTCTGGTCGCGGCCGGCCGACACCTATGTCGCCTCCTTCATCGGCAGCCCGGCGATGAACCTCCTGCCGGCAAGCCTTGCCGAAGGCGGTGCGGCCGCGCGGCTCGCCGACGGCACGGTCTGGCGCTTCGCCGATGGCGCGCGCCCCGGCGGCGAGGGGCGCGAGGTGATCGTCGGCATCCGCCCCGAGCACCTCGTGCCGAACGGCGCCGAGGGCCTCGCGCTCGCCGTCGAACTGGCCGAGCCCCTCGGCTCGGAGACCGTGGTGCATGGAAGGCTCGCCGACGGGACGGCGCTGACCGCGCGCGTGCCGGGGGCGGTCGTCGCGGACAGTCTCCGCGTCGCGCCCGAGGCGGCTGCGTTGCACGTCTTCGACGCGGCCACCGGGCGCCGTCTCGATCCCGCGTGAGCGGCCATTGAACCCGCGGCGCGCCGCCGTCACATAATCGTCATCGGCGTTGTGCCGCACGTCCTGGAGAGAAGCATGAACCGTCGCACCCTGTTCGGCCTTGGCGCCGCAGCCGCCCTCGCGTCCCGCCCCGCCTTCGCGCAGGCGCCAGCCTGGCCGACCGGCCCGGTGCGCATGATCGTGCCCTTCGCGGCCGGCGGGCCGACCGATGTGCCGGCGCGGCTCCTCGCGGACCAGATGTCGGGCTTCCTGCCGCACCGCGTCGTGGTCGAGAACCGCACCGGCTCGGGTGTCGTTGTCGGCACCGATGTCGTGGCCAAGGCGCCCAAGGACGGCCAGACCATCCTCTACACCACCGTCGGCCACGCCTATCTGCCTGGCCTGTTCGACCGCCTTCCCTTCGACCCTGTCGCCGATTTCACGCCCGCCGCCTTCATCGGCCAGATCCCGCAGATCCTGCTGGTCCACAAGGACTTCCCGGCGCAAACCCTGCCCGATCTGATCCGTCTGCTGCGCGAGAATCCGGGGCGGTTCGACTACGCCTCCTCCGGCAATGGCGGCGCGGTGCATCTCGGCACCGAGCTGTTCCTGCACATGGCGGGCGGCCTGAAGGTGAACCACATCGCCTTCCGCGGCTCCTCCGCCGCGCTGCCGGAGGTGCTGTCCGGCCGCGTGCCCATGATCTTCGACGTCGCCGCCAGCGCCCTGCCCTATATCGAGCGGAACGAGCTTCGCCCGCTCGCGATCAGCACGCGCACGCGCATGCCCTATGCGCCGAACATCCCCACCTTCATCGAGGGTGGGGTCGCGGATTTCGAGTGCTACACCTGGCACATGGCGATGGTGCCCTCGGGCACGCCGATGCCGACGGTGCGCGCGATCAACGCCGCCTTCAACCGCGCGCTCGCCATCCCGGCGGTGCAGCAGCGCCTCCAGCAGCTCACCATGAACGTCACGACCGACAGCACGCCCGAGAGCGCGGCGCGCTTCCTCGCGAGCGAGATGGCGAAGTGGACGCCGGTGATCCGCGCCGCCGGCATCCGTCCCTCGTAAGGCGCGCTACCCCGCGCCCATGAATCGCGCGAGCAGCGCGATCTGGGCGGCGAGCATCGGCTTGCCGCCATGGGTCGCGCAGCCGCGCTGCGCGGCTTCCGCGAGGAAGGGCGTCACCTCCGGCGCCATGATGACCTCCGCCGCGAGCATCGGCGGCGCAAGGCGTGTCACGTCGAGCGGCAGGGCGTCGCCGTCCTTCATGCCGAGCGAGGTGGCGTTCACCACCACATCGTGCCCGGACGGGTCGGGGCCGCCCGTGCGCGTGTCGCAGGCCGGATAGGCGGCGCGCACCCGTGCGGCGAGCGCTTCCGCCTTCGCCGCCGTCCGGTTGTGGATGGTCAGCCGCCGCGCGCCGTGCCGCGCGAAGGCGAAGGCGAGGCCCGCCGCCGCGCCGCCGGCGCCGGCCATGAAGATGGCGCGCCCCGCGACCTCATGGCCCGCCGAGCGCAGCCCGGCGACGAAGCCCTCGCCGTCGAACTGCCCGCCGGTCAGGCGGCCATCGGCGTCGCGGCGGATGACGTTCACCGCGCCGACCTGGCGCGCTTCCTCGGTGAGTTCGTCGCACAGCGCGGCGATGGCTTCCTTGTGCGGCACGGTCACGACGATGCCGCTGAGGTTCCGCATCCGGCGCAGCGCCGCGACGACCTGCGCGAGGTCCTCCGGCAGCACGTGCAGCGGCACCATCACGGCATCGAAGCCGAGGGCGTCGAAATGCGCGTTCATCGCCTGCGGCGTGCGCACATGCGCGACCGGATGGGCGAGGATGACGGTGATCGCCGTGCGCCCCGAGATGCTCGCGCGCGACTGCATCAGCGGCGGCCCCGGTCGCGTTCCATGGCGAGCAGCGCCGCCTCGACATCCGCCTGCGTCGCGCGCGCGGCATGTTCGAGCACCTTGGAGATGGTCGGGCTCGCCTCGCCGCCCGTCACGCGGGCGACGGGCGCATCCAGCCAGTCGAAGAGCCACCGCTGCGCCGCGTCGGCGAACCAGCCGCCCCAGGAGGGACCCTGCGCGCCTTCCTCCACCACGATCAGCGCGCCGGTGCGCTTCACGCTCGCTTCCACCGTCGCCCAGTCGAGGCTCGCGCGGTCCAGCGTGCGCAGGTCGATCACCTCCGCGTCCGCCCCGGTCGCATCCGCGGCGGCGACGCATTGCGACACCATGTTGAGGTAGGTCGCGACCGTCACCGCCGATCCGCGCCGCACGGTCTTCGCGGACCCGATCGGGATGACGTAGTCCCAGTCGCCTTCCGGTGCCTCGCCCTCGCTCTGGTAGAGCGCGACATGCTCCAGCACGAGCACGGGGTCGTCGCAGGCCAGCGCCGCGTTCATCAGGCCCACATAGTCGTAGGGCGTGGAGGGTGCCACGATCCGCCAGCCCGGCGCGGTGGCGAAGATGCCGGCCGGGTCCATCGAATGCTGGCTGCCGTATCCGGTGCCGATCGCGACCTTGGTCCGCAGCACCAGCGGCGCCTTCGCCGTGCCGCCGAACATGTGCCGCGCCTTGGCCGCCTGGTTGAACACCTGGTCCGCCGCGACCCAGAGGAAGTCCGGGTACATGAACTCGACCACGGGGCGGAAGCGGCCATCCATCGCCATGCCGCCGGCAAGCCCCATGAAGGCCGCCTCGGCGATCGGCGTGCCGAGGATGCGGCCGGGGAAGGCTTCCGCGAGGCCGCGCGTCGCGCCGTTGGTGCCGCCGCGCAGGCGGTGGATGTCCTCGCCCATGACGATGATGCGCGGGTCGGTCGCCATGCGGCGATGCATGACCTCCGAGACGCAGTCGATGAATTTGCGCGACACGATGCGGCCGCGGAACTCGGTGCGCATGCCGCGCAGTTCCGACAGGTCGCCGCGGATGTGCTCGTCCTTCGTCGCCGGGTCGGGCCAGAGCGCAGGGCGGATACGGCGGGCATTGCCGGCGGGTTCGGTGAACTCCTCGACGATCTCGGCCATCGCGGCCTCGATCTCGGCGCGCATGCGCGTGGTCTCGGCCTGCGGGAGGCGCCTGCCGAGCGCGGAGATCGGGTCGCGCGCGCGCCAGGCGGCTTCCTCCTCCTTCGTGCGATAGCCGAAGGCGGAGCCGGGCAGCGGGCCGTTCTGGTGGAAGAAGCGGTAGCATTCCGCCTCGATCAGCGCGGGGCCTTTCCCGGCGCGGCACAGCGCGACGGCCTGCTCCATCGCCAGTTTCACCGCCAGCGGATCCATCCCGTCCACCTGCCAGGACGGGATGCCGAAGCCCATGCCGCGGGCGGCGAGGCGCGTCTCCCGCGTGCTCTCCGCCACCGTGGTCGAGACGGCGTAGCCGTTGTTCTCGATGAAGAACACCATCGGCAGAGACCAGGCCGCGGCGAGGTTCATCGTCTCCAGCGCCGCGCCGATATTGGTCGCGCCGTCGCCGAGGAAGGTCACGGCGACATTGTCCGTCCCCGCGAACTTCATCGCCGCCGCCGCGCCCGCGGCCAGCGGCACGCCGCCGCCGACGATGGCATTGGTCCCGAGGCATCCGGCTTCCGCCCAGCGCAGGTGCATCGAGCCGCCGCGCCCGCCCGACCAGCCGGGGGACAACCCCATGATCTCCGCCAGCGCCTGCCGCATCACGCCGCGCGCCTCGGGCGTCACCGCATCCGTCGCACCGACATGCCGCAACGCCTTCGCCAGGAACTGATGATGCCCGCGATGGCTGCCGTTGATCTGGTCGCCCGGCTTGAGCGCGAAGATCGCGCCCGTGGCGCCGCCTTCCTGGCCGATGGAGGAATGCGCCGGGCCATGGACCAGCGTCTCGGAGGCAAGGCGCAGCACCGCTTCCTCGAAGGAGCGGATGGCCTGCATGGACCACCACATCGCGCGCGCCTCGGCGGGCGACAATGCGTCCCAGTCGGCCTCGGTCGCGCGCAGGCGCAGGCAGGGGGCGGAAGGCAGGATCGGTGTCGTGTCGGGCATGGGTCAGGGCGCGCCATTGGCCGCCCAGCCGGCGTCCACCGGCAGGACGGCGCCGGTGATCGCGGATGCGGCGGGCGAGGCGAGGAAGCAGGCGAGCGCGGCGACTTCCCCGGGCTGCACGAGCCGCCGCAGCGGCGCGCGCGCGGTCAGCGCGGCGGCGTCGAGGCGGCCGCGCGCCACGAGGTCGCCGACCAGCGCCGTCTCGGTGTAGCCGGGCGCGAGCGCATTCACCCGCACCCCGCGCGGGCCCCATTCGCAGGCCAAGGACCGCGCGAGGTTCGCCACCGCCGCCTTGGTCGCGCAATAGGCCGCGCGCTCCGCCCCGCCGATGGTGCCGTAGAGCGAGGAGGTGAAGAGGATCAGCCCGGCGCCGTCGCGCAGCATGCGCCGCGCGGCCGCCTGCGCAGTCAGGAAGGCGCCGGTCAGGTTCACGTCCAGCGTGCGCCGCCAGTCCTCGACGGAAAGATCGAGCGTCGGCGTGTTCATCGCGAAGCCGGCATTGGCGAGCGCGACATCCACGCCGCCCCAGGCCTCGTCCATCGCGGCGAAGGCGGCCTCCACCTCCGCCGCCTCGGCGACCGAGCCGCGCAGGCACAGCCATCCCGCCGGCGCGTCGGGCACGGCGTCGCGGTCGAGGATGGCGACACGCGCGCCGCAGGCCGCGAAGGCATCGGCGACGGCGCGCCCGATGCCCCGCGCGCCGCCGGTCACGAGCAGCCGCGTGCCCGGCGGCGGGGAGGGCGGGATCAGGCTCATGCGCGCGCCTCAGCCCGTGCCCATGCGCGGGCGCAGCGGCGCGACCGCGGCGAGCGCGGGGAAGACGGCGGCGATGCGCCCGTCCTGCCATTGCGAGAGGACCGGCAGGGCGCGGATGTTCTGCCCCTTCTCGTCGAAGCGCGCGCCCCAGCCCGCCGCGGTGCCGCCATCGGGGATGTCGGTCGCGAGCACCGCGGCGTGCAGGCGCTCGCGATCCGTCCCGCCGGCGCGATGGATGGCGTCCAGCGCGACGATGGCGCCGGCATAGTTGACCAGCGAATGGCCCGAGCGCGGATCCGCGCCGTGGCGCCGCTTGTAGGCCTCCTGGAAGGCTTGCGCGCCGGGGGCGAAGCGGTCGCCGACGGCGAGCGGCGTCACCTCGACGCTCAGCACGCCCTCGAAGGCCGGCCCGATCGCGCGGGCGGTGTCCGCGAGCGCATAGGCCGCGCCGGCGCCGATGACGAGGCGCGGGCGCCAAGCTGCCTCCTCCATGGTGCGGAAGAAGGGGGCGATGTCGGAGCGGATGGCGGTGTGCAGCAGGATCTCGGCATTGGCCGCCCGCAGCCGCTGCAGGGCGGCGGCGAGGTCGGCCGGGCGCGTCGCGGCGGCGATGCGCTCGATGAGCTGCAGGCCGCGCGCGCGCAGCTCCGTCTCCTGCGCCTGCGCGATGGCCTGCCCGTCCATCGATTCCTCGTGCAGGATCGCGATGCGCAGCGCGCGGGCTTCCGCGCCGAGGGCGGGCGCGATGGCCTGCTCGATCGCCGTCGCGGTCACCATGCCGTAGCCGCTCGCGCGCGGGCCGGTGCGGAAGACGCTGCGGAAGCCGCGCTCGGTGACGGCATCGGCGACGGCGCCGAGTTCGAAATAGGGCACGGCCTGCAGCTCGGCCGCCTGCGTCGCCGCGACGGAGAGCGAGGAGGCCGCGGTGCCGAACACCACCGCCGCGCGCTCGGCCGTCATCAGCCGGCGCACCTCGGCGGTCGCCTGCGCCTGGTCGCTCGCGTCGCCGCGGATCAGGCGAAGCGGACGCCCGGCCGCGCCGCCGGCCGCGTTGCGTTCCTCCACCGCGAGTTCGAGGCCGCGGAAGCTCTCGTCGCCGAGCAGGGCGAGGCCGCCCGAGAAGGGGAACAGCGCGCCGAGCCGGATCTCCTGCGCCTGCGCGCGCGCCACCGCCGGCGCCATGACGGCGCCGGCGAGCCCCGCGAGCAGCGGGCGGCGGCGGATGGCGCGCATGCGGTGTCTCTCCCTCCCGGCGGTTCCGGCGGGCCGGGATGTTCCGCGCCCCGGGCCGCGCTGGCAAGCCCGTGCCAGCCTTGACGCGCGGCGCAAGCGGGAGGATTGCTCCGCCGCAGCATTCGGGAGGAGAACGCCATGACAGCCCTGCCGCGGGAGATGACCTATATCGCGCATGGCGCGGGCGGCGGCGCCGAGGTCCTGGTGCCCGCGCGCGGCCCGGTTCCCGTTCCGCAGGCGGATGAGGTGCTGATCCGCGTCATGGTCGCGGGCGTGAACCGGCCCGATGTGCAGCAGCGCAGCGGCTCCTATCCGCCGCCGCCGGGCGCGAGTCCGATCATCGGCCTTGAATGCGCGGGCGAGGTGGTCGCGACCGGCGCGGCCGTGTCGCGCTACCGCGTCGGCGACCGGGTCTGCGCGCTGACCAATGGCGGCGCCTATGCGGAATACTGCACGGCGCCCGAGGCGCAGGCGCTGCCCTGGCCGGCCGGCTACGATGCGACGCGCGCGGCCGCGCTGCCCGAGACCTACTTCACCGTCTGGGCCAACCTCTTCGGCCATGGGCGGATGCAGGCGGGCGAGACGGTGCTGATCCATGGCGGCACCTCGGGCATCGGCGTCACCGCCATTCAACTGGCGAAAGCCTTCGGCGCGCGCGTCTTCGCGACCGCTGGGACGGATGCGAAATGCGAGGCCTGCCGCCGCTTCGGCGCCGATGCCGCGATCAACTACCGCACCCAGGACTTCGCCGAGGAGGTGAAGCGCCTGACCAAGGGCAAGGGCGTTGACGTCATCCTCGACATGGTCGGCGGGTCCTATTTCCAGCGCAACCTGCGCAGCCTCGGCTGGGACGGCCGCCTCGTGCTGATCGCCTTCCTCGGCGGGCATGTCGCGGACGAGGCGGACCTCCGCCCGATCATGCTGCGCCGCCTCACCGTCACGGGCAGCACGATGCGCCCGCGCAGCACGGCGCAGAAGGGCGCGATCGCCGCCGCGCTCGAGGAGAAGGTCTGGCCGCTGCTCGCGCGCGGGGAGTGCGGGCCGGAGATCTACCGCACCTTCCCCCTCGCCGAGGCCGCGGCGGCGCACCGTCTGATGGAAAGCAGCGAGCACATCGGCAAGATCATGCTGAAGGTCGCCGACTGAGATGGCGGCGGCGACCCATGCCGGGCGCGTCGCCGTCGTCACCGGCGCGGGGCGGGGCATCGGCGCGGCCATCGCCGCCGAACTCGCCGCGCGCGGCGCCAGGGTCGCGGCGCTGGAGGCCGACCCGGCGCTTGCCGCCGCGGCCGGCGCCATCCTCTGCGACGTCGCCGACCGCGCCGCCGTGGACGCCGCCTGCGCGCGCGTGGAGGCGGAACTCGGCCCGGTGGACATCCTGGTCAACAACGCCGGCATCAGCCCCAAGCATGACGGCAAGGCCGCGCCGGTGCAGGAGATGGACCCGGCCGAATGGGACCGCGTGCTGGCGGTGAACCTGACCGGCGCGTGGAACCTGATCCGCCGCCTCAGCCCCGGCATGGTGGCGCGCAGGCGGGGCTGGATCGTCAACCAGTCCTCCATCGCCGGGAAGGCCTACACGCCGATCGTGGCCTGCCACTACGCGGCGACCAAGGCGGCGCTGATCGGGCTGACGCGCCACCTCGCGGGCGAACTCGGCCCGCACGGCATTACGGTCAATGCCGTCGCGCCGGGCCGCATCGCCACGCCGATGGTCGCCGCGGCGGGCGGGGCGACGAATGCGGCCGTGGTCGCCGAGACGCCGCTGCGCCGCCTCGGCACGCCGGAGGAGGTGGCGCGCGCCGTCTGCTTCCTGACGGGCCCGGATGCGGCTTTCGTGACCGGCCAGACGCTCGATGTCGCCGGCGGCTGGATGATGACCTGACGGGAAGGAGGGGGGCGGGCATGTTCGACCTGAAGGACAAGGTGGCGCTGATCACCGGCGCGAATGGCGGGATCCCGCGCGCCACGGCGGCGCTGTTCCACCGGCTCGGCGCGCATCTGGTGCTGACCGACCTCGATCGCGCCGCGCTCGACGCCTTCGCCGCGGGCCTGCCCGCGGGCGGGCCGCGGGTGCTGACCGCGCGCGCCGACGTGACCGACCGCGCCGAGGTGGACGCCGCCGTCGCGCTGGCCGCGCGGGAGTTCGGCGGGCTCGACATCCTCGTCACCGGGGCGGGCCTTTATGTCGAGCGCGAGGTGCCGGCGATGACGGACGAGGAGTGGCGCCAGACTCTGGCCATCAACCTCGATGGCGTCTTCTACGCCTGCCGCGCCGCCATGCCGCTGCTGCGCGAGGGCGGGGCCATCGTCAACATCGCCTCCATGGCGGGGCATCGCGGCTCGATCCGGCATGCGCATTACGCGGCGTGCAAGGGCGCGGTGCTGTCCTTCACGCGCTCCCTCGTGCACGAACTCAGCCCGCGCGGCATCCGCGCCAACTGCGTCTCGCCCGGCGTGATCGCGACGCCGATGACCGAGACGATCATGCGCGAGAACGGGGCCGCCCTGCTCGCAGCCACGCCGATGAAGCGCTTCGGCACGCCGGAGGAGGTCGCCTCGGTGATCGCCTTCCTCGCCTCGGATGCCGCCTCCTACGTCACGGGCGAGACCGTCCAGATCAATGGCGGCGTCTACATGGGCTGAAGGGCGGATGTTCATCGCCCTGCTGATCGCGGCGGCGCTGCTGGCGGTGCTGGTGACGCGGCTGCCGCATGGCGGCGGGCGCGCCTTCGCCGCCGGCGGCGCCGTGATCGCGCTGGCCGGTGCGGCGCTGGTGCTGCTCCGGCGGGGCCATCTGCCCGGGCATCGCCAGCGGCCCTGGCGCAGCCCGTCCTGACCCTCTCCGCGGAGTTGCCGTGAACCTGCATCGCCTTCTTCTCGCCCGCGCCGCCGAGGGCCGACCGATCCGCATCGCGCAGATCGGCGCCGGCAAGTTCGGCTCGATGTTCCTCCACCAGGCCCGCATCACGGCGGGGATGCATGTGGCGGGCATCGCCGATCTCTCGATCCCGCGCGCCCGCGCCGCGCTGGCGCGCATCCACTGGCCCGAGGGATCCTTCGATGCCGCCAGCCTCGACGACGCCATCGCCTCCGGCGCCACGCATCTGACGCAGGATGCGATGGCGCTGATCGCCGACCCGCGCATCGAGGTGGTGGTGGAGTGCACCGGCCACCCCGAGGCCGGGCTGCGCCATGCCCGCGCCGCCATCGCGCACGGCAAGCATGTGGTGATGGTCAATGTCGAGGCCGACGTGCTCGCCGGCCCGCTGCTCGCACGCGAGGCGGCGCGCGCGGGCGTCGTCTATTCCATGGCCTATGGCGACCAGCCCGCGCTGGTCTGTGAACTCGTGGACACGCTGCGCGCCGGCGGCTTCACCGTGATCGCGGCCGGCAAGGGCACGAAGTACCTGCCGCATTTCCACGCCAGCACCCCGGCCACGGTCTGGGGCCATTACGGCCTGAGCGAGGCCCAGGCGCAGGCGGGGGGCATGAACCCGCAGATGTTCAACTCCTTCCTCGACGGCACCAAGTCGGGCATCGAGATGGCGGCCATCGCCAACGCCACCGGCCTCGCCCCGCCCGAGGACGGCCTCGCCTTCCCGCCTGCCGGCACCTCGGAACTGCCGAGCGTGCTGCGCCCGCACAACGAGGGCGGCATCCTGCCGCGCAAGGGGATGGTGGAGGTCGTCTCCTCCGTCCGGCGCGACGGGGCCGAGATCCCGGACAATCTCCGCTGGGGCGTCTATGCGGTGTTCGAGGGCGAGACGGAGTATGCCCGCCGCTGCTTCACCGAATACGGCGTCGCGACCGATCCCTCCGGCCGCTACGCCGCGCTGTGGCGGCCCTACCACTTCATCGGGCTGGAGCTTGGCGTCTCGGTCGCCTCCGCCGCGCTGCGGCGCGAACCGACGGGCTGCGGCACCGAGTGGCGCGGCGACGTGGTCGCGGTGGCCAAGCGCCCGCTCAAGGCCGGCGAGGTGCTGGACGGCGAGGGCGGCGCCTGCGCCTGGGGCAAGTGCATTCCCGCCGCGCGGTCGCGCGCCCTCGATGCGCTGCCCATCGGGCTCGCCCACGGCATCCGGCTGAAGCGGGACGTGCCCGAGGGCGCCATCCTGACCACGGCCGATGCCGCGCCCGATCCGGCCGGCGATGCTGCGCGCATCCGGGCCGAGATGGTCGCGCTCTGCGCCTAGCCGCGGGCGGCGCGGGGCGGCTTTGCAAGAGCCGGCGCTTGGGGGGAAGATGCCGCCGAGAGCCGCGTCGCCACACGGTTCCTAGCATCATCGGGATCCGCGCCCCACGCCATGCGATCGGCCTTCCACCTCCTCGTCGTCGCCATCCTTCTGTTCGGCGGGGCCTGGCCGGTGACCAAGGCCGCGCTCGAGCACGCAACGCCCATGTGGTTCGCGGTGGGGCGCGCGGGGCTCGCGGCCATCGTCTCGGCGCTGCTCCTCGCCGCGCTGGGGCGGCTCCATCCACCGAGGCGCGGGGACATGCCCTCCGTCCTCGCGCTCGGCCTGCTGCAGCTCGGCGCCTTCTTCGTGCTCGCCCATGCGGCGGTGGCGATGGTCCATGCCGGGCGCACGGCCATCATCTCGGCGGTCGTGACCTATTGGCTGATCCCGCTCTCGGTGCTGGTGCTGGGCGAGAAGGTTCCCGCCCATCGCTGGGTCGCGGCCGCGCTCGGTCTTGCCGGCGTCGCCGCGCTCGCCGGCCCCTGGGCGGTGGACTGGTCGGACCGGACGGAACTGCTCGGCCACCTGATGCTGGTGGCCGCCGCGCTGTTCTGGACGCTCGCCATCGTCGCCACGCGCAAATGGCCGCCGCCGACGCCGGTGTTCGAGCTCCTGCCCTGGTGCTTCGGCCTCGCGACGCTGCTGATCCTGCCCTTCGCGCTGGCGCTGGAACCGCAGGGCGGCATCGGCGGCCCGTCCTGGCCCTACATGCTCTACATCGGCCTGATCGTGGCCCCGATCGGCACCTGGTGCGTCATCGAGGTCGGCCGGCGCCTGCCCGGCGCGGTTGCCTCCGTCGCCTTCCTCCTGGTGCCGGCCTTCGGCGTGCTGGTCAGCACGCTGTGGCTGGGCGAGCCGGTGGGCTGGGACATGGCGCTGGGCGGCGGGCTGATCGTCGCCTCGGTGGTGCTGGCCTCGCGCGAGGCGCGCCCGGCAGCGGCGGATGCGCGCGCATGAGGCTCACCGTCACCGAGGCGGGGCAGGGGCCGCCGCTGATCCTGCTGCACGGGCTGTTCGGCGCGGGGCAGAACTGGGGCGCGATCCGCAAGGCGCTCGCCCCGCGCTTCCGCGTGCTCACGCCCGACCTGCGGAACCACGGCGCCTCCCCGCGCGCGGCGGGGATGGCCTACGACGCCATGGCGCAGGATGTCGCGGATACGCTGGATGCGGCGGGCATCGCGCGCGCCGCGGTGCTCGGCCACTCGATGGGCGGGAAGGTGGCCATGGCCTTCGCCCTGGCCCATCCCGGGCGCGTCGAGCGCCTCGTCGTCGCGGATATCGCGCCCGTGCGCTACCCGCCCGCGCTGCGCGGGTATGTCGCGGCGATGCAGGCGATCCCGCTGCATCCGGGCCTGACGCGGCGGGAGGCCGATGCGGCGCTCGCCGCGACCATCCCCGAGGCTGGCATCCGCGCCTTCCTGCTGCAGAGCCTGCGCTTCGAGACCGACCCGCCGTCCTGGCGCCTCGCCCTGCGCGAGATCGCCGCCGCCATGCCGGAGATCGAGGATGCGCCGCCGGCCGGCGGGCGCCGCTACGACGGCCCCGTGCTGGTGCTGGGCGGCGAGCGGTCGCGCTACATCCTGCCCGAGCACCACGCGCTGTTCCGCGCGCTGTTCCCGCGCGCCCGCTTCGCCACCGTCGCGGGCGCGGGCCACTGGGTGCATGCCGAGAACCCGCAGGGCTTCCTCGCGGCGCTGGAGGGCTTCCTGGGCTGATACCCTGCGACCAAAAGGATCGACCTTTGTCCGCTGGGTTTCAGGGCTTGGTCCCGCGCGCGGCCGCCCCCCTGCCCCGCGCGCCATGCCAGGGGGCGAAAGGTCAAAGCTTTCGCCCCCTGGCTATGGGTCGGTCGGTCCGGCAGGCGGCGGGGGAACGGTCGGGTCCTGCGTGCGCGGCCTGATCGGGCGGGGCTGGCGGGATGGTCGTGCGCGGCTGCGGGCGCCGTGACGCCGGCCGCTCCGGCGCCGCGCCTCAGGCCCGCGGCGGAGCGGCGGAGCCTGGAGCGCCGCAGCGCAGGGACCCCGCGCAGGCCGCTGCCGCCAGCAGCCCCGCCGCGATCCACCACGCCTGCCACGCGCCGAAGGAGAGCATCGCCGTCACCGCCCCCGAGGCCAACGCGCCCGTCGCGGCGGCCGGGCAGGGCGCGCGTGCGGCCGCGACGCCGAGCAGCCAGGCCAGCGCGGCCGCCAGGGCCGCGCCGACCGCGCCGAGTTCCAGCCATACCTGCAGCGCCGCATTGTGCGGATGCAGCGGCAGGATCTGCACATGCGGCTCGGCGAACCAGGCCCGGCGCGCGGGGTCCGTCACGCGCATCCGGTCCAGCACCTCGGCGGGCGGGTTGCCGCGGCCGCCCGGGATTGCGCGGCTCGCCTCCATGCCCCAGCCCAGCACCGGCCGCTCGGCGATGCGCGCGGCGGTGAAGTCCCAGATCAGCATGCGGTGCAGCGCCGAGATCGGCAGGCGCTCGACCGGCAGGGCCGGAACGGCCGCCACCAGCAGCGGCATGAGCAGGACAAGCGCCGCCAGCCCGCCGCCGATCGCCCGCGGCACGAGCCGCGGCGCGCGCAGCGCCGCGAGCGCCGCGGCCACGCCGAGCACCGCCGCGATCTTCGCCGTATCCCCCGGCAGGGCGACGATCACCGCGGCTCCGCCGCCCAGCAGCAGCGCGCGCGGCAGCAGCGGCCAGGGCAGCGCGACGGCGAGGGGCAGAAGCAGCGCCATCACCGAGGCCGCCGGCTTCAGCCCGAAGGCGAGGGTCGGCGGCACCTCCGCGAGGCCGCGCACGGCGGCGCGGACGGCATTGCCGCTCAGCGCGTCGAGTGCGGCCGCGCCAAGCCCGATCACGAGGCCGATGGCGAGAGCGCGTGCCAACCCGCGCCGCGCCGCCTCGTCGCTCGCTTCCAGGGCACGCCCCGCGCCGCCGGCGAGCAGGGCCATGCCGGCGAGGGACAGGCCGGTGGACAGCGCGCGGCCCGGCTCCGCCGCCCAGGCCGCGCTCGCCGCGCCCCAGAGGCCGAGCGCCACCGCCAGCCATGCCGCCATGGCGCGCGGCCAGGGCGGCACGCGCGCGAGGCGCCATTGCGCGACCACGCAGAGCGCCAGCGCCACCAGCCCGATCGGCGCCATGGCCTTGGACTGCAGCACCACGGCGAGCGGCGCGACCAGCAGCGCCACCGCGACCGGCAGGGCAGGGGAGGTGAGGGTCACGCGGGCCTCGCTTGCCTGCCGGGGCCGCGGACAGGGCGGACGCCGCGCCCCGCCGCTCAGCCGTGGCTTCGGCGCATCGCGCGGCGGTGTCAGACCGCCGCGATGCTCTCTCGCCGCAGCTCGACCGCCAGGGCATCGAGCGCGCGGCCGACGCGGTCGAGCATCTCGTTCACCTCGTCCTTGGTGATGATGAGCGGGGGCGAGAAGCCCATGCTGTCGTTCACCATGGCGCGCAGGATCACGCCCTGTTCCTCGCCATGCTTGACGAGGCGCGGTCCCGCCTTGCGCGCCGGGTCGAAGGGCTTGCGCGCCGCCTTGTCGGCGGAGAGCTCGATGGCGCCGATCAGCCCGACGCCGCGCACCTCGCCCACGATCGGGTGGTCGGCGAAGCGGCGGCGGAGTTCCGCCTGCATGTGCGCGCCCACCTCCGCCGCATGGGCGACGATGTTCGTCTCGTCGTAGATCTTCAGCGTCTCGATGGCGACGGCCGCCGAGACCGGGTGGCCCGAATAGGTGAAGCCGTGGCCCCAGGTGCCCACCGTGCTGCTGCCCTCGGCGATGCCCTGGAACACCTGCTCGTTCACCATCACCGCCGAGATCGGCAGGTAGGAGGAGGAGAGCGCCTTGGCGCAGACCAGGATGTCCGGCCGGATGTTGAAGGTCTGGCTGCCCCAGTAGCTGCCGGTGCGCCCGAAGCCGCAGATCACCTCGTCGGCCACGAAGAGCATGTCGTACTTCTTCAGCACGGCCTGCACCTTCTCGAAATAGGTGCGCGGCGGGACGATGACGCCGCCCGCACCCATCACCGGCTCGGCCCAGAAGGCGGCGCATTCCTCCGCCCCGCCTTCCTCGATGATGCGCGCCTCCAGCTCCTCGGCCAGCCGCGTCGCGAAATCCTCCTCCGACTCGCCGGGCTTCGCCTCGTGGTAGTGGTGCGGCGTGCGCACATGCACGAAGCGGCCATTGGCGATCGGCGCGTCGAACAGCTTGTGGTTGGCCGGCAGGCCGGTGAGCGAGGCGGCGGCGAGGGTGATGCCGTGATAGGCCTTGATGCGGCTGAACACCTTCTTCTTCTTCGGCCGCCCGAGCGCGTTGTTCATGTACCAGATCATCTTCAGCGCGGAATCGTTCGCTTCCGACCCCGAATTGCCGAAGAAGACCTTGGACATCGGCGCGGGCGCGCGCTCGATCAGCATCTCCGCGAGGTCGATCATCGGCTCGTGCGACTTCGCGGTGAAGGCATGGTAGAAGGGCAGCTTGCGCATCTGGTCGGTCGCGGCCTTGACCAGACGCTCGTTGTCGAAGCCGAGGCTCGCGCACCACAGCCCGGCCAGCGCCTCGATGTATTCCTTGCCCTGCTCGTCGTAGATCCGCACGCCCTTGCCGCGGGTGATGACCAGCGGGCCGTTCTTCAGATGCGCCTTCGCATCCGTGTAGGGGTGCAGGACATTGGCGATGTCCCGGGCGGCGTTGGAATTGCGCGGCGGTGTCATGTCGTTGGCCTTCCTCGGCGGGCGATGGGGGCAGTCTAGGGCCGGATGCCGCCCCGCCCAAGGGGCGCGGTTGCCCCGCCGCCCCGCCCGCGCCACCTTTGCCGCAGAAGGAGCGCGCCATGACCGAGATCAAGCCGCACGCCGCCCATTGGGGCAGTTTCGACGCCGTGGTGAAGGATGGCCGCCTCGTCGGCGTGCGGCCCTTCGCGCGCGACCCCTTCCCCGGCTCGCTGATCGAGGCCATGCCCGACATCGTCCACGCCGCCTGCCGCGTGGACCGGCCCTACGTGCGCAAGGGCTGGCTCGAGGGGCGCCGGCGCGGCCACCTGCGGGGCGGGGATGCCTTCGTGCCGGTCTCCTGGGACCGCGCCGTGCGGCTGGTGGCGGAGGAAACCCGCCGCGTGCGCGCCGAGCACGGGCCGGCCAGCATCTTCGGCGGCTCCTATGGCTGGTCCTCGGCCGGGCGCTTCCATCATGCGCGCAGCCAGTTGCAGCGCTTCCTCGGCCTCGGCGGCGGCTACACCGGGCAGATCAACGCCTATTCCTACGCGGCGGCGCAGGCGCTGCTGCCGCATGTGCTCGGCACCAACGAGGTGCTGCTCGGCCGCGTGACCGACTGGGCGGCGATCATCCGTCACGCGAAGGTGATGCTGTGCCTCGGCGGGCTGCCGCTGCGCAACGGCCTCGTCTGCTCGGGTGGGGCGGGCGAGCACGCGAACGAGATCCACCTCCGCCGCGCCGCCGAGGCCGGGCTGCGCTTCGTCCAGGTCTCGCCCAACCGCGCCGACGTGCCGGATTGGTGCGGCGCGGAATGGATCCCGATCCGCCCGGGCACCGACACCGCGCTGCTGCTCGCGATGGCGCATGTGATCGTGACCGAAGGCCGCGAGGACCGCGCCTTCCTCGCCAGCCACTGCGTCGGCTGGGACCGCCTGCGCGCCTACGTCCTCGGGCAGGGCGACGGCACGCCCAAGTCGCCCGAATGGGCCGCGCCCATCACCACCATCCCCGCCGCGCGCATCCGCGCGCTGGCGCTGGAACTCGCCGCCGTACCCGCGATGCTCACCGCCACCTGGTCGCTGCAGCGCGCCGATTTCGGCGAGCAGCCCTACTGGATGCTCGCCGCGCTCGCCGCGATCCTCGGCCTGATCGGCAAGCCGGGCCAGGGCGTCGCCTATGGCTACGGCAGCGTGAACGGCATGGGCAATCCGCGGCAGGAGGTGCCCTCCTTCTCGATGCCCGCCACGCGCAACCCCACGGGCGCCTTCATCCCGGTCGCGCGCATCACCGACATGCTCGAGAACCCGGGCGGCGCCTACCACTTCAACGGGCGCGAATGCCGCTACCCGGACACGCGCATCATCTGGTGGGCGGGGGGCAACCCCTTCCATCACCACCAGGATCTCAACCGCCTGCTGCGCGCCTGGGCCAATGCCGAGACGATCATCGCGCAGGAGCAGCACTGGAACGCGCTCGCCCGCCACGCCGACATCGTGCTGCCGGCGACCACCACGCTCGAGCGCAACGACATCGCCTCGTCGGGCCGCGACCGCTTCCTGCGCGCCATGCACAAGGCGATCGAGCCCGTCGGTCAGGCACGCAACGACCACGACATGCTCGCCGACATCGCCGAGGAGCTCGGCTTCCGCGACCGCTTCACCGAGCAGCGCAACGAGGAGGCCTGGCTGCGCCACCTCTTCGAGCAGTGGCGGCGGCATTGCGCCGAGCGTGGCTTCGAGACGCCGGATTTCGACAGTTTCTGGGAAGCCGGCTTCTGGGAAGCCCCGCCGCCCGCGCGCGGGCAGGAATACACCCAGTTCTCCGAGTTCCGCGCCGACCCCGAGGCGAACCCGCTCGACACCGCCACCGGCAAGGTCGAGCTGTTCAGCGAGACGGTCGCATCCTTCGGCTATGACGATGCGCCTGGCCACCCGGTCTGGATCGAGCCGCGCGAATGGCTCGGCGCGCGGCAGGCGGAACGCTTCCCGCTGCACCTGCTCTCCTTCCAGCCGGCGACGCGACTGCATGGCCAGCTCGACCCGGGGCGCGTCGCCGCGACCGACAAGATCGCCGGGCGCGAGCCGATCACGCTGAACCCCGAGGATGCCGCCGCGCGCGGGCTGAAGCCGGGCGACATCGTGCGCGTCTTCAACGAGCGCGGCGCCTGCCTGGGCGGCCTGCGCACCGATCCCGGGCTGATGCGCGGCGTCGCCATGATGGCGACCGGCGCCTGGTTCGACCCGCTGGAGCCCGGCGTGCCGGGCAGCCTCTGCGTGCACGGCAACCCGAACGTGCTGACGCCGGATGTCGGCACCTCGCGGCTCGGGCAGGGGCCGTCCGCGCAATCCTGCCTCGTGGAGGTGGAGAAATGGACCGAGGCGCTGCCGCCCGTCCGCGCCCATCTGCCGCCGCGCATCGAGGAAGCCCCGGCATGATCGCGCGCCGCGCCCTGCTGGCCGCGGTCCCGGCGCTGCTCGCCGCGCCGGGCCTGCGGGCGCAGACCGTGGCGATGCGCCTCGACGACCAGGTCGCGCCCGGCTGGCGGCGCGGCGTGCTGATCCGCTGGGGGGACCGCGTCACCTTCGACGCCCCGCCCTTCGATCCCGCGCGCCCGAGCGCCGCCGCCGCCGCCGCGCAGTTCGGCTGGGATGCGCGCATCCTGGCGGCGATCCCCACCCCGGCGCCGGACGGCGTGCCGCGCGCCCTGCTCGCGGTCGGCCATCCGCGGGTGGAGGCGCGGCTCGCCTTCCCGGGTGGGCGGGACATGCCCGAGGTCGCCGGCGCGATGCAGGGCGCGAGCCTGCTCAACATCGAGAAGCGCGGCGGCGCCTGGCTGGTGGTGGATGGCGGCTACCAGAACCGGCGCCTCACTGCGGCGACGCTGTGCCGCCTCGGCTCCGATGGCGGACCGGCGACCGGCATCCTGGGCGTCACCGGCGGCTGCGCCACGCCCTGGGGCAGCCTGCTGCTGGCCGAGGGCGCGGCGGCCGCCTGGCGCGCCCGCCTGCCGGGCATCGAGCCCGGAACCGCCGGGCTGGTGGCGGAGCTCGACCCGTCCGACCCCGTCTCGGTGCCGGTGAAACGCCCGGCGCTCGGGCGCTTCGGCGCGGTGGACGCTGCCGCCGCCCTCGCCGCCGACGGGCGCGCCGTGGTGTGGCTGAGCGATGGCCGGCCGGGCGGGCATCTCTACCGCTTCGTCTCGGACGAGGCGGCCGGGGCGCGCGCGCTCGACGCGGGGCGGATGTGGGCGGCGCGGATCGAGGCCGGCTCCCTGCGCTGGCTGCCGCTGCCCGAGGGCGACCCGCTCGCCGCCGCGCGCGATGCCGGCGCGTCCCGCCTCGACGAGCCGAGCGGCCTCGCCTTCGAGCCGCGGCAGGGCAGGCTCTGCGTCGCGCTGCGCGGCGGCGCCGGACAGGTGCTGGAGATCCGCGCCGCGGCGGGCGACGCGGCGGCGGAAACCGGTGTCGCGGAGGTGCTGGTCCAGGGGCGCGAGGCGGTGGCGCCGCCGAGCCGCGACGGCGCCGTGCCCGCGCTGCCCGCCTGGCCCTGGGCGCCGGCGGCGCTGTCCTTCGATGGGGACGGCGCCCTGCTGCTCGCCACCGATCGCGGCCAGCGGCCGGGCCCCCTACCCGAGATGCTGTTCCGCGTGCCGGTCGAGGGCGCAGATCGCGGGCGGCCGGCCTTCGTCCTGGCGGCACCGGTCGGCGCCGCGATGGGCGGCGCGGCGCTGGTGCCGGACGGGGCGCTGCTCGCCGCCGTCGCGCATCCCGGCAATACGCCCGGCGCGACATGGGAGGCGCCGGCGACGCGCTGGCCGACCTTGCGGCCCGAGGAACCGCCGCGCAGCACGGTCGTCACGCTGGCGCGGTAGCGCGGCCTTCGCGTCGGGCGGAGTTGCGCGCCGGTGTGACGGGGCTTGCTGGGCCGCAAGGCCCGCAGCCGGGCGGACAGACGTTCGAGTCCTGCCCGCCGGTTGTCGGGCTATGCGGTCGCGCGCGGCCCCGGACTTGGGCTGCAAGCGGTTCCCGCGAGCGCGGGGCCGTAAACATGGCGCGCTGGCACGAGGCGCCGCAGCGAGGCCGCACGAACGGGACGTGGGCGTCGTCCACCGCCGCCGCCCCGCGCGCGCGGCCGCCTTCCTGCCTGCCGCGTGGCGCTGAGCCCACCTGCCGGTTCCCCGCGCGGCGCTGCTCTGCCGCGCCCGGAGCCCGGCCGGCCGCGGCTTGAACCGCGCCGGCCGGCCGCCCGTTCAGGTGCCGATCACCCCGCCATCGGCCTTGGTGATGACCAGCGTGGCCGAGAGCGGCACGCCCTCCCCGCCATGCGGCCAGCGGCTGTTGATCCGCCCGGCCGCGAAATCCGCCGCCGGCGTCGTCGCACCGGGGTGCTGGACGTTCACGAACATCGTGCGGCGGTCGGGCGTGGTGATCACGCCGGTGATCTCTTGCCCGATCGGGCCGGTGAGGAAACGGCGGATCTCGCCGGTCACGGGATTCGCCGCCAGCATGGCATTGTTGCCGAAGGGCGCGAGGTTGCCGCGGAGCTGCTCGCGCTCGCCGATGTCGGTCTGGATCCAGAGGCGGCCATCGGCATCGAACCACAGCCCGTCGGGGCAGGCGAAGAGGCTGTCCGCGCCGAGCGGCGCGCCGCTCGCGGTGCGGCTGTTGCCTTCGGGGCCGGCGATGACGAACAGGTCCCAGGTGAAGCGCGTCGCCGCGTGTTCGTCGTTCTGCTCGCGCCAGCGGATGATCTGGCCGAACTCGTTGCGTGCGCGCGGGTTCGCCGCGTCCACCTGGCCGTCCTGGCGGCGGGCGTTGTTGGTCAGGGTGAAGTAGACGCGGCCGTCGCGCGGATCCACCGCACCCCATTCCGGGCGGTCCATCTTGGTTGCACCCAGCGCATCGGCGGCGAGGCGCGTGTTCACCAGCACCTCGCCCTGGTCCGCGAAGCCGTTGGCCGCCGTCAGCGGGCCCTGGCCATGCACGAGCGGCAGCCACTCGCCGCTGCCATCGGCGTTGAACTTCGCGACATAGAGGATGCCCTCGTCCAGCAGCGAGCCGTTCGCGGTGGCGCGGTGGAAGGGGCGGGCGGAGACGAACTTGTAGATGTATTCGAAGGTGCTGTCGTCGCCGGAATAGGCGACGACGGGGCGGCCCTCGCGCGCCGGGGCGAAGATGACGCCCTCATGCGCGAAGCGGCCGAGCGCGGTGCGCTTCACCGGCACGCTGGCGGGGTTGAAGGGGTCGATCTCGACCATCCAGCCGAAGGCGTTGACCTCGTTGCGGTAGTCCTCGGTGGCGGAGGCGCCGGTGCGCGAGACGTTGAAGCGGATGAACTCGTCCCCGCCGCCCGCCACCTGGTCCCAGTTGTAGCGGGCCTGGCCGGTCGGCACGCCGTAGCGCGCATGCTCGCGCGGCAGGTCGGGCTTCTGGTCCTGCTGGTCGGTGTTGCGGAAATAGCCGGCCCAGTTCTCCTCGGCAGCGAGGTAGGTGTTCCACGGGGTCACGCCATGCGCGCAGTTGTTGAGCGTGCCGCGCACGCGCGTCCCGTCCGGGCTGTACTTCGTGCGGACGAGGGGATGCCCGCGCACGGGGCCCGCGATCTCCATCGGCGTCGCGCCATGGATGCGGCGGTTGCGCGGGTCGGGCACGACCGCCCACTGCCCGTCAGCCTGGCGGGCGATGCGCACGATCGAGACGCCATGGGCGAAGATCTCCTTGCGCACCTCCTCGGCATCACGGCCGCCTTCCGGCACGGGCAGGCGGCCGTCGCCGACGGAGAGGCCGGCGGCGCGGGCATGCATGAAGCGGGGCGCGATGTATTCGTGATTCAGCACGAGCAGGCCGTCAGTGCTGCTGCCCTGGTCCGGCTCGCGCCCCTCGATCGGAAAGAAGTGCATCCCGTCGTGATGCGCGCCGATGGCCTGTTCCTGCTCGGCGGCAGTCATCTCGAGCACGGATCTGGTCGCCGGCCGGCCGTTCAGGGGCGTGCCGTGGGGGATGATGACCTGCACGCGGTAGCCCTCGGGCACGACCACCGTGTCCTGGGCGCTGACCGGGACCGCGCGGAAGCCGATCACCGGGCCGCCGGGCGTCGCCGCCGCCGCCGCACCCTGCGCGGCAGCGGGGCGCGCACCGGCGCCGATGAAGCCGGCGATGGCCGCGCCGAGGCCGCCCATCAGCATGCCGCGGCGGCCGAGCCGCGCCTGGGCGATCTCGGCGAAGGTCGGGTTGGGGGATTTGTTCGACGGGATCTCGTCGCCCGCCTCGAGGTCGTAGGGCAGGTGGCTCAGATCATCCGGCATCGCGGCATCTCCCTGGCATGGGGCTTGGGGTACCGGGTGATAGCCGTCCTGCGCGACAGGGTGGCGACGGCGATGTTGCGATTGGATGACGCGATGGGGGCAGGCCGATCCGCGCCGGCGCGCCGGGAACGGCCGTGTGCCGGGCGGGAGCGAAGGGCGTTCGCGACGGTCGCCCCGCGCGTCAGGCAGGGCGCGGCGGGCGGCCCGCGCCGATCGCCTCACCCCGCTTGCCGGGCGCTGTCTGTCGCGTCTGCCGGCCGATGCCGGGCAGGCGCCACGTCATCCACCCGGCGATGCGGCTGCCGCCGCCCATGCCTGGCGGAGACAGGCATCCACCGCGACCCTTTGGGCATCAGCCCCGGGTTCCGCGCCTCGCCGCCGCAACGGCCCTGCGCGCGATGCACGGAGGCGAAGGGCCGGCCCCTTCGCCTCCCGGCCTCCTCACTGGGTGGTGGCGGGCGCGGCCGGCGCCACGCCGCGCGCCGCGCGGCGCGACCCGTTGGCAGAGGCGTGCTGGCCGCCGCGGCGCTGGCGGTTCGCCGTGGCTTCGCCGCGGTTGCGCCGCTGCGTCGTGGCCTCGCCGCGGCTGCGGCGCTGCTGCCGGGCCTCGGTCCGCCGGGTGCGGCGGGTGGAAGAGGCGCGCGGCGCCTCGGCCGAGGCGGCGGTGGCCTCGGTGCCGGCGGTGGCGGCGCGGGCGCGGCTGCGGGCCGCGTCGGCGGGGCTGAGCGCGCCGAGGGCCAGCATCAGCCCTGCGGCAATCAGGAAGGCGCGGAACATGGGTGTCGGATCCTTGCGACCGTGACAGACGGGGGTTTCGGCAGGGTCGGGGGCCCGCAGCCTCCTGCCATCCATACACCTCATCTCCTGTCACAACGCTAAAGCCGAAGTGACTGATTCTCCATGTTTCAGCGCAGGGCGAGGCGCGCCCTTCGCACCGCCTTCAGCGCCTTGCCGGGGTGGTTCTCGCCGAGTTCGGTCATGGCCGTCCTGAGATGCGCGGCGAGCCATTCGACATGCCGCGGCGGCGTCACGCCGCGCACCGCATCGAGGCCGACGCGCGTGCCGGCGAGGCCGAGCGCCGTGACCGCGGCCTGCTGGCGCCCTTCGAGCAGGTCGCGCTCGACCTCGGCGAGCAGGTGGTCGATCACCGCATGGGGGCCGGAGAGGTCCTCCGGCAGCGGCGTCTGCGGGTCGCTCAGCGCGGCGTTCTCATGCACCGGCGCCTCGGCGGCCGGCAGGCTGAAGCGCGAGAGCAGTTCCATCATGGACTGGGTGAGCGGCGAATTGGGCATGGTCGTCCGGCGTCCCTTCTGCGGTGTCCGGGCCCGAGGCTCCGGCTGGCAGGCCAGACTTGCCGCATGGCGGCCGGCGCGCCTTGATCCGGAGCAAGCCGTCTGCGGCAAGTGCCCGTGACGTCAGGCGATCATACACCGCCGCGCCGGCGCCGGATGCCGTCCGCGACCAAGGTGCAGGCGGCCACCGTCGCCATGATGGCAAGCCCCGGCCAGACCGCCGCCCAGGGCGCGCTGAACACCAGCTCCTGCGCATTGGCCAGCATGTTCCCCCAGGAGGGCGCGGGCGGGCTGATCCCGAGGCCGAGGAAGGAGAGGGTGGATTCGGCCAGGATCGCCCCGGCGACGGCGAGCGCCGTGGCGACGGCGACCGGCGGCAGCAGCGCGGGCAGGACGTGGCGGAGCAGGATGCGCGGCTCGCTCGCCCCGAGGGCGCGCGCGGCCCGCACATGGTCGCGCGAGAGCGTGGCGAGGGCTGCCGCGCGCGCCAGCCGCGCCACGCCCACCCAGCCGAACAGGGCGAGGATGACGACGATGCGCAGCACGTCGCCCGCCGCCTCGCCGCGCGCCGGCAGGCCGATGCGCGAGGGGTCGGCGGCGGCGAGCAGCACCAGCAGCGGCAGGGCGGGCAGGGCGAGCATGAAGTCGGCGAAGCGCATCACCAGCGCATCCGCCACGCCGCCGCGCCAGGCGGCGAGCAGCCCGGCCAGGGTGCCGATCGCGGCCGCCGCCAGCGCCGCGGCGAGCCCCACCGCGAGCGAGACCCGCGCGCCGTAGAGCAGGCGCGTCAGGATGTCCCGCCCGAGATCGTCGGTGCCGAGCGGATGCGCGGCCGAAGGCGGCGCGAAGCGCGCGAGCAGGTCCGGCGCGAAGGGATCATGGCCGAGCCAGGCCGCGACGAGCGGCGCCGCGGCGGCGGCGAGCGCGAGCAGCCCGAGCAGCCCGAGCCCGAGGGAAAGGCGCGTCATCGCTCGCGCAGCCGCGGGTCGAGCGCGCGCTGCGCGAGATCCGCCCCGAGCGTGGCCAGCATGGTGACCAGCGCGACCAGCAGCAGCGCAATGAGCGCGAGGTTGGTGTCGTTGCCCATCACCGCGTCGTAGAGCAGCTTGCCCATGCCGGGCCGCGCGAAGACCGTCTCGGTCACCAGCGCGCCGCCCGCCAGCGCGCCGGCATCGAGGGCGGCGATCTGCAGCACCGGCAGCGCGGCATTGGGGAGGGCGTGGCGGAGCAGGACGGCGCGTTCGGAGGCGCCGCGCGCCCGCGCGGTGCGGATCCAGGGCTCGGTCAGCGTCGCTTCCAGGCTGGCCACCGAATGGCGCGCATAGGCGGCGAGATGCGCGATGGCCAGCGTCGCCACCGGCAGCACGAGGTAGCGCAGGCCGGGGCCGTGCTCCGCCGCGCCGCCCGCGGGCAGCCATCCGAGCGTGACGGCGAAGGCGATGATCAGCAGGATGCCGAGCCAGAAGGTCGGCATGGCCTGGCCCATCACCGCGACCGCATCCACCGCCGGTGCGGCGCGCGGCCGCGCGGCCGCGAGGGCGCCGAGCGCGACGCCGAGCGTCAGCGCGATCAGCAGCGCCGTGCCGGCGAGCGCCAGGGTGGAGAGCAGTGCCGGGCCGAGCAAGGCGGCCACCGGCTGCGCGAAGAGGCGCGAATAGCCGAACTCCCCGCGCAGCAGCCCGCCGGCCCAGGCGAGGTAGCGGTCATGGAAGGGGCGATCGAGGCCATGCAGCGCGCGCAGCCGCGCGGCGTCCTCCGCGGTCAGGCGCGGGTCGCCCGCGATGGCGACCTCGATCGGGTCGCCGGGCATCAGGGCGATCAGGGCGAAGGCGCAGAAGGAGAGGACCGCGAGGGTGAGCGCGATCTGCAGCAGCCGTGTGGCGAGGATGCGGGTCACGGCGCGCGGTGGGAGACGGCCTCGACCCGGTTGCCGTCCGGGTCGATCAGGAAGGCGGCGTAGTAGTGCGGGTGGTAGTGCGGGCGCGGCCCCGGCGCGCCGTCATCCGCGCCGCCCTGCGCGATGCCCGCGGCATGGAAGGCATCCACCGCCGCGCGGTCCGGGGCGCGGAAACACCAGTGGCGGCGGTCGGCGGCGATGGCCGCGCCGGTCGCCCGGATGGTCAGGTAGGTGTGGCTGTCGTCGTCGGCCGTGTTGCGCGTGCCGTAGCCGATGGCGTCGGCCTCGCGCCACACGCAGGGCACGCGCAGCGCCGCCATCACCGCGTCGTAGAACCGTGCCGCGCGCGGCAGGTCGCTCACGGTGATGGAGACATGGTCGAGCATCAGCGCACCCCCCATTCCTCCGCCCAGAGCGGCGAGGCGTTGAGATGCCCGGTCGGCCGCACGCCATCGAGCCATTGCGGCCAGACATGCGCGTCGGCGCGGAACCACAGCGGGATCGCCGGCAGGTCCTCGGCGTAGATCGCCTGCAGGCGGCGCCACATCTCGCGCCGCCGCGTGGGGTCGAGTTCCTCGGGGATGGCCTGCGTCAGCGCGTCCATCTCCGCGTTGCGGTAGCCGCCGTAGTTCTGGCCGGACCAGTTGCGCTCCTCGCGCGGGATCTCGTCGGAATGCAGCGCGGAGCGCGGCACGGATTCGGGTGCGCTGATCCAGGCGAACAAGGCAAGGCCCTGGAAGCGGCGGCGCGAGAGCGTCTCGGCGAAGAGCACGCGCGGCGGCTCGTTGCGAATGCGCGCCTCGATGCCCGCCTGCCGCCACATCCCCTGCAGCACCTGCTGCACCGCCTCGCGCGAGCGGTTGCCGGCGGTGGTCATGAATTCGAGCGAAAGCCTCTCGCCCGCCGCGTTGCGGCGGATGCCGTCCGGGCCCGGCGTCCAGCCGGCCTCCTGCAGCAGCGCCCGGGCGCGGGCGAGGTCGAAGGGCCATTGCCGCACATCCGGATCGTGCATCGGGTCGAGCGGGTTGACGGAGCTATGCGCCACCGGCTGCCGCCCGCCGAAGAGCCGCTCGGTGATCTGCGCGCGGTCGGTGGCCATCAGCAGCGCCTGACGCACGCGGCGGTCGCCGAGCGCGGGGTGGTCGTGGCGCAGGTCCATGTGCTCGTAGATCAGGCCCGCCTGGTAGGTGAAGCGGAAGCGGCTGCCGGTGCGGCGTTCCAGCGCGATGGCCTGCTCGATCGGCAGGCCGAGCTCGCCCGCGATCATGTCCACCTGCCCCGCGAGCAGCTGCGCCTCCAGCGCCGGCGTGTTCTCGACGGTGCGGATCACGATGCGGCGGAAATGCGGGGTGGCGCCGGCCCAGGCGGGGTTGCGCTCCAGCGTGACGGAGGCGCCCGGCTGCACCGCGGTGATGCGGAAGGGGCCGTTCCACAGCGCGGGGTTGGTGGTCTCGGTGTCGTAGGCGGTGCGCGTGCGGTAGGTGCGCGGATCGGCCTGCCAGCGCGCGCGCTCGACATGCGCGGGCAGGGGCTGGAAGTCGCCGGCCGAAGCGTATTCGAAGGTCACGCGGTCGAAGCGCAGCGTGACGGTGCGCGGGTCCATGACGATGAGTTCGTAGGCGCTGCGATAGTATTCCGCCGGGCCGAAGCCGGTGGCGGGATCGCGCCCGGCTTCCCAGGCGAAGCGCAGATCCTCGGCCGAGACCGGCGTGCCGTCGCCCCAGCGCAGCCCCTCGCGCAGCCGATAGGTGACGCGGATGCCGGGCCTGCCGTCGGGCGTCGTCTCCCGCACCGCGAGGCCGTTCTCGAGCGAGGGCAGGCTCTCGCAGGCGAGGCAGGCGAGGCGCCAGTCGGCGCCATAGGCGGTGAGAGGGCGGCGCGCGAAGCCCAGCACGTAGGACTTCGCGGCCATGTTCTCGATGTTGGGGTGGAAGGTGGAGGGATACTGGGTGATGCCGATGGTCAGCGTGTCGCGCGGCTGGGCGGTGGCGGGCGTGGCCAGGGCCAGCAGGAGCGCGCCCGCGGCGACGGCGCAGCGGCCCCATGCCGCGCGCCGGGCCGTGGCTGCGAAGCCCGGTCGTGCCGCGGCCATCAGCGCCGCGAGTGTCGCCGCGAGGCGCGCGCGCCGCCGGCCGGGGCGCATGCGCGCCTCACTCCGCCGCGTCCTTCGGGCTCGCCTCCTCCGCGCTGCCCACGCCGCCATGCGCGCGCGACCAGGACACCGGATCCTCGAGGAACTTGCGCACCTCCTTCAGCGCCGTCTCGCTGAAATAGGGCCGCTCGCGGCAGACCTCGAGCACATCCCACCAGGTGCAGAGGTGATGCAGGTTCAGCCCCATCTCCTTCAACTTCTCGAAGGAGCCGGGGAAGACGCCGTAATAGAACACCACGAAGGTGTGGTCGCAGATCGCGCCGGCCTCGCGCAGCGCATTGGCGAAGCGGATCTTCGAGCCGCCATCGGTGGTCAGGTCCTCGACCAGCAGGGTGCGCTGGCCGACCGGCACCTCGCCCTCGATCAGCGCGTTGCGCCCGAAGCCCTTGGGCTTCTTCCGCACATAGGCCATCGGCGCCATCATCCGGTCGGCGATCCAGGCGCCGAAGGGGATGCCGGCCGTCTCGCCGCCCACCACGATGTCGATGGATTCGTAGCCGACATGGCGGCCGATCTTCTCGACGCCGAGTTCCATGATGCGGTTGCGCGCGCGCGGGAAGGAGATGATCCTGCGGCAGTCGATATAGACGGGGCTCTTCCAGCCGCTCGTGAAGGTGTAGGGCTCCTCGGGGCGGAAGTTGACGGCCTTGATCTCGAGCAGGATGCGCGCGGTGGTCAGGGCGGCGTCGCGATCCCATTCGGAGGCGTGCAGCGCGGTCATGGCGGTTCGTCCTGGTGCTGGTCCGGTTCCCCTCTCTGGTAGTCGGGCGAAGGGGCGGCGTCCATGACGGAGGCGGGGGCGGAGCGCATCTGGGTTCTGGCCGACCCGCGGGCGGGCACGGCGGCGCAGGCGCTCGGCATCGCCGAACGGCTCGGGCGCCCCTTCCGGACGGTGCCGCTCGCCTGGGGCCTCGCCGCGCGGCTGCCGCTGCGCTGGGCGAGCCTTGCCGGCCTCGACGCAACGGCCCGGCCCGCCTTTCGCGAGCCCTGGCCCGACATCGCCATCTCGGCGGGGCGGCGGAGCGCGCCGGTGGCGCTCTGGCTGGCCGGCAAGGGCGTCCGCACGGTGCACTGCATGCGCCCGGGCTTCGGCGAATCGCGCTTCGACCTGCTGGTGGTCGGCCGGCACGATTCACCGCCTTCGGGGCCGAACATCCTGCCCATCCTCGGCGCCACGCATCGCATGTCGCCCGCCCGGCTCGCCGCGGCGCGGGAGGAATGGGGCTTCTTCGCGGAGTTCCCCGGCCCGCGCGTGGCGCTGCTGCTCGGTGGCCCGCCGCGCGCCGAGGGCCTCGCACCCGAGGTGGCGGCCGCCATCGCCCGGCAGGTCGCCGGTTTCGCGGGCAGCGTGCTCGCCACCGGCTCGCGGCGCACCGGGCGGGCGGCGGAATCGGCGGTGGGCGAGGTCCTGGACGAACTGCCCCACCACCTGCATCGCTGGGTCGAGGGCGGCCGCAACCCCTATGCCGGCATGCTCGCCTGGGCGGATGCGGTGGTGGTGACGGGCGATTCGGTCTCCATGCTCTCCGAGGCCCTGGCCACGGCGGCGCCGGTCTTCATCGCCGACCCCGGCGGGCTCGGCGAGCGGCACCGGCGCCTGCACCAGTCCATCCTGGCCGCGGGCCAGGCCCGACTGCTGGCCGAGGCGCCGACGCCCTTCGCGCGGGAGCCGCTCGACGAGACCGGCCGCGTCGCCTTCGAGATCGCCGAACGTTTCCTCGCCACCTGACGAAGGAAGGCGCCGCCATGCGCGCCGTGCTGATCCTGCCGCTCCTCGCGGCCTTCGCCGCACCGGCCCTCGCGCAGGCGCTGCAGCAGCGCCGCCCAGCCGGCCCGCCGCCCGTCCCGCTGATCGCCTGCCCGCCGAGCGTCGAGGTCGAGCCCGCCGAGCGGCCGCGTGCCCCCCTGGGCTGGGAGGTCCGCCCGGAGCGCCAGCGCCACTGGCTGCGCGGCGCCGACCTGTTCGAGGGCGACCCGGCCGACCGCGTGCAGCTCAGGCCCGAGACCGGCGGCCAGCCGCGCCGCACCTGGTGGGAGCTGGGCGGGAGCGCCCAGCCCTATCGCCTCGTCTGCCGCTACGAGGGGCTGGCGGCGGGGCTGGTTGCGCCCGTCCCGGCGGCGGCCAGGCTGTGCGAGATCCAAAGCGTCCGCGAGGACAGCCGCGGCATGCGCCACGGCCGCGTGGTGCACGGGCCGGAGCAGGTCGCCGTCACCTGCCGCTGAGGGCGCGCGCCGCGCTCAGGCCAGCGGGCGCAAGGCTTGCCCCTTCATCCGCCGGTTTCGCGCGCGGGACTGGCGGGGCGGCCGCGCGCCAGAGTTGATCTCGCGTCCGCCGCGCATCAGGCCGCGGCGCGCCCTCGCGTCACCGCCAGCGCGGCGATGCTGGCGGCGCCGATGGCAAGGCCGATGATGTCGGTCGTCGCCTCGGGGATGAGCATGAGCAGCCCGCCCGCGCCGATGGGCAGCCGCGCCCAGAGCGGCGTCGCACCCACCTTGTAGACATAGCCCTCGAAGGCCGAGGCGATCAGCACCACCGCGACGCTCGCCGTCAGCACCGATTGCAGGATGGTCACGAGGTCCCCGCGCAGGATGAGCGCCGGCTGCAGGACGAAGAGCACGGGCAGCAGCATCAGCAGGATGCCGATGCGCAGGGCCATCAGGCCGGTGACCATGGGCGAGGATTTCGCGATCGAGGCCGCGGCGATGGCCGCGAGCGCCACGGGCGGCGTGATGAAGGAGACGATGCCCCAGTAGAGCACGTAGAGATGCGAGGCCATGGGGTCGAGCCCCGCCTGCACCAGCGCCGGCGCCAGCACGATGGCGAGGAAGATGTAGCAGGCCGAGGCCGTCATCCCCATGCCGAGGATGAAGGAGGTGACGGCGCCGAAGAACAGCAGCAGCGCGACATTCCCGGCCGCGTACTGCACCAGCTCGCGCGAGAAGGAGTTGGCGACGCCGGTGATGGAGAGCGAGCCGATGATCAGCCCGATGCCCGCGATCAGCGCCACGAGCTGCGCCACCGCCTGCCCGGAATCCACCACCAGGCCGCAGAAGCGGCGCAGGTCGAAGCCGGTGCTGCGCGCCCTGAGCACGGCGACGACGAGCAGGAACAGGCAGACCCAGAAGGGCGCCTCGGCCTCGATGCGGAAGGCGAGCAGCAGCACCGTCAGCCCGACGATCGAGGCGATGTAGTACCAGCCCGAGGCGAGCGTCGGCAGCAGCGGCGGCACCTCGGAGCGCGGCACGCCGCGCAGGCCGTTGCGCACGGCATAGAGGTCGGTCTGCAGGAACAGCGCGCCGTAGTAGAGGAGGGAGGGCAGCACGGCGGCCACCATCACCTCGGCGTAGGGCACGTTGAGGAAGTTCGCCATGATGAAGGCGGCCGCGCCCATGACCGGTGGCATCAGCGCCCCGCCGGTCGAGGCGCAGGCCTCCACGGCGCCGGCGTAATGCGGCGCGTAGCCGCAGCGCTTCATCGTCGGGATGGTCAGGGTGCCCGTTGTCAGCACGTTCGAGGTGGGGCTGCCCGAGAGCATGCCGAAGGTGGCCGAGGAGACCACGGCGACCTTGGCCGGCCCGCCGCGGCTGGTGCCCATCAGCGCCAGCGCGAAATCCATGAAGAAGGCCGCCCCGCCCGTCGCGGAGAGCACCACGCCGAAGACCAGGAAGCCGATCAGCGTGTCCGAGACCACCTGCATCGGGATGCCGATGATGCTCTCGGTGCCGAAGACGTGCTCGCGCACGGTGTCGAGCGGGCTGAACTGCACGCCCCAGAGGAAGCCGGGGGCGCTGTCGGCGACGATGGGAAAGACGCCGAAGATCAGGCAGGCGAAGAACAGCACGATCTCTCCGGTGCGGCGCACGCCGTCGAGGATCAGCACCAGCAGCGCGAGCGCGAGCCAGGCCGCCCAGTCGGGCGCCGTCGCGTTCCAGCCGGCGAGCTGGATCCGCAGCGCCTCGGTCGCGAGCCAGATGCCGAGGCCGAGCGTCGCCGCCGCCAGGATCCAGTCGAACCAAGGCACGCGCGCCTTGTGTGCCTTCACCGCGGGGAAGGCGAGGAAGGCGAAGGCGCCGAAGAAGCCGATGATGAGATAGTAGTAGGCCGTGCTGATCGGCCTGAAGCCGCCGAGGCCGAGGTTGAAGACCTGGTTGACGGTCAGCATGAGGCCGCAGGAGGCCAGCACGAAGGCCGCCCAGAAGGCGGGGCCGGACAGCCGCGTCGAACGCGCCTCGGGATCCTCGGGGATGGGCGGTGCGGCGGCGGTGCTGGACATGGAGGCTGGTCCTGGGGCGGATGCGAAACCGCCGCCGGCGGCAAGGCCGGCGGCGGCGGGTGACAGTCCTGGCGGCCGGGTTCAGCCGAGGGAGGCGAGGGTGGCCTCGCGGCGTTCGTTCCAGGCCTGGGCGAAGGCCTCGCCCTCGAGGTTGCGGCTGCGCGCGGCGGGCAGGAACTCGCCCCAGGCGCGGCGCAGCGCGTCGTTGCGGCGGATCATCCCCTCCTGCCAGGACTGCGATTCCGCGGTCCAGAGCCCCGCCTCGCGCAGGTAGCGGATCGCGCCGGGGTGGAAGGCGGCGTCCATCGGCGGCGCGCCGGCCTCGCGCATCGCCCAGCGCGGCATGGTGGCATTGACGCCCTTGTAGGCGTCGAAGCTGTCGTTGACGGCCTTCATCAGCGCATAGACCTCGGCCTCGGGCGTGTCGGCATTCACCGTGATCATGGGATAGCGGTAGCCCATGACATTGGCCGGGTTGCTCTCGGAAACGCCGGAGCCGACCGTCTCGCGCAGCGGCTCGGCGAAGGAGACGACGCGGCGCATCGCCGCCCAGCCCGCCGCGTTGTTGGGGTCGAGCTGCACCCAGGAGATGCCCCGCGGGCTCGCTTCCAGCTCGCGCAGCACGGCGGTGTTCACCGCGGCGCCGGCGCAATCCGCGCGGCCCTCGATCAGCGCGCGCAGCGAGGCGACATAGGAGGGGAACTGCACGAGCTGCACGTCGTTCAAGGTCAGCCCGGCGAAGGCGAGGACCGGCAAGACCTTGATGTTGACCGAGGAATTGGCCGGCACCCAGGCGAGGCGCTTGCCCTTGAGATCCTCGGGCTTGGTGATGCCGCTCTCGCGCGTCGCGACGATCGAGAAGGCGTTGCGCCGGCCCATCAGCACGCGGAAATCCTGCGGGCCCCAGTCCGGTGTGGCGTATTCGTAGATGCCCTCGGCGGCGAAGTAGAGCTCGTTCGCGAGCCAGGCATGGGAGGCGCGGCGCTGCTTCAGCGGCAGGATGCGCCCGATCGAGGTGCCCGAGGGCTGCAGCCGCACCCGCGTGCCATGGGCGCGGCCGAGCGCGTCGGAGATCGCCGAGGCCTCGACATAGCCGGCCGAGCCGACATCATAGACCGACCACACCATGGTCGCGGGCAGGTTCGCGAGCGGCGTCTGCGCAAGCGCAGGGCGGGCGAGCGCCCCTGCGCCGATGGCGGCGGAAAGGGCGAGGCCCTGGCGGCGTGTGAACATGGACGCTTCTCCCCGAGCGATGGTTTGGTTGAGCGCCGCACACTTCCCCCATCGGCCGCCGCACTGTCAACGCGCGCCGGCCATCGCGCCGGGATCGGGCAGCAGCGCATCGGGGATCGTTCCGCCTTCGGGCGCGAGCGGGTCGCGCGGCAGCACGCGATGCGCGAGGACCATGGCAGCGAGTTCGCGCCTTTCGGGCAGCCCGGCCATCGCCGCCTCCCAGGCGAGGGCGGTGGCCGAGGCGATGTTGTAGAGCGCGGTCCCGGCCGAGCGCGCCAGCACCGGCCCGCCCTCCCCGAGCGCATGGCGGGCGAGGGCGAAGGCGCGCTCCGTAGAGTGGGTGAGGTGCGGCAGCGGCTCCGGGGTCGCCGCGCGCAGGGCGGCGAGATGCGCCTCGAGCGCCTCGAGCGAGCCCTCCCGCTGGGCCGCGCGCAGCACGTCGAGCGCGACGATGTTGCTCGTGCCTTCCCAGATCGAGCCGAGATGCGCGTCGCGCACGAGGCGCGCGTCCGGGAAGTCCTCGATGTAGCCGCAGCCGCCGCGCACCTCCATCGCATCGCCGGTGACCACCCGCGCGTCGCGGCAGGCGCGGAACTTCAGCAGCGGCGTCAGGATCCGCAGCAGGGCATAGGCGCCCGGCTCGCCGGCATCGGAGCGGCGCAGCGCCTCGGCGGTCTGGAAGACCATGGTCCGGGCCTGCTCGGCGCGGACCAGCATCTTCGCGAGCTGGCGGCGCATCAGCGGCAGTGTCACGATCGGCGCGCCGAAGGCGATGCGGCGATGGGCGATGTAGAGCGCCTCCGTCACCGCCTTGCGCATCATCCCCGCCGCGCGCACCCCGTTCGACAGGCGCGAGTTGTTCACCATGTCGGCCATCTGGCGCATGCCGGCGCCGGGCTCGCCGATCATCCAGGCGGTCGCGCCCTGCAGCGTGATCTCGCCGCTCGCCATCGAGCGCGTGCCGAGCTTCTCCTTCAGCCGCACGATGCGGTAGCGGTTGGGCGTGCCGTCGGGCAGCACGCGCGGCAGCAGGAAGAGCGAGACGCCCTTGATGCCCGCCGGCGCGCCCTCGGGCCGCGCCAGCACCATCGCGAGTTCCGCATCGGCGTTGGAGCAGAACCACTTCTCCCCGGTCAGCGCCCAGGACCCGTCGGCATTGGGCGCGGCGGTGACCGCCGTGTTGGCGATGTCCGAGCCCGCGCCCTGCTCGGTCATGAACATCGCGCCCTGGTGGAGATCGTCCAGGTCCTGCGTCGTGAGCATGGGCAGGTAGCGCTCGATCAGCTCCGCGGAGCCGAAGCGGCGCAGCGTCCGCGTCAGGCTGTCGGTCATCGAGACCGGGCAGCACAGGCCGAACTCCGCCTGCACGAACAGGTAGGTGATGGCGTATTTCGCCGCCGCCGGCATCGGCGCCGGCCAGCCCAGCACGCCGCCGCGATGCGACAGCGCGGCGAGGCCGTATTCGCCGAAGGCGATGCGCTCCATCTCGCGATAGGCGGGGTGGTAGGCGATGGACTGCGCATCCTCGCCGCGGCGCGTGCGATGGACGAGCTCGGGCGGGTTCACGTCCGCCGTCGCGGCGAGTTCGGCGAGCCGCCCGCCTGCCAGCCCGCCGAGCCGGTCGAGATGCGGCGTGAGGTGATCGAGCAGGTCGCGCGGCAGGTAGAGCCGCAGCAGCGCGGCGAGCGTCGGGTCTGCCCGCCAGAGGTTGAGGCCGTGGCTGTCCGGGACGGCCTCGGCGCCCACGGGGGCGGGGCGGTTCGGGCGGATGATGGTCATGGGCGTCTCCTGCTCGGGGCAGGATACGCCCATGCCGGGCGTCAGGCGATGCGCGCGGCCGCCGTGCCCGCGCCATAGCCCGCGGTCGCGAGCATCGGCGGGTCCGCGACCTCGACCACCAGCGCCCGGTCGAAGCCGTTGAAGGCCGTGCGCAGCGCCGTGCCATAGGCGCCGAGCTGGCCGATCTCGATCCAGTCGCCCTCCCGCACATCGGCGGGAAGCGTCCATGGTCCGCGCATCACGTCGGCGCTGTCGCAGGTCGGGCCGAACAGCGTGAAGTCGCGGCGCACCGCGGCCACCGGGTCGCCGCCGGCGCGGATCAGCCGGTGCGGGAAGCGGAAGCCCGGCGCGCCCGCATCCGACAGCGCGCCATAGACGCCGTCGTTCACATGGAGCGCATCGCCGCGGCGCTGCTGCACCTGCACCACCACGGAGGCGCCGCCGGCCACCAGCGCGCGGCCGGGCTCGGCCCAGAGGCGCACGCCCGCGGGCAGCAGCGCCGCGCCGGCGGTGATCGCGGCCATGAAATCGGCGAGCGGGGGCGGCTCGCTGCCTGGATAGGCCACCGGGAAGCCGCCTCCGACATCCACGATCTCGACCGCCACGCCGGCCTCACCGATCACCTCGGCGGCGAGCGCGAGCGCCCGCGTCCAGGCCGACGGATCGAGGCACTGCGAGCCGACATGGAAGGACAGGCCGAGCCGCGCCGCATGCGGGCGGGCGGCGCGCAGCAGCGCCGCGGCTTCCGCCGGCGCGGCGCCGAACTTGCCCGAGAGGTCGTAGGCCGCCGAGCCCTTCGGCAGCGCGAGCCGCACGATCAGGCCGAGATCGCCCGCCCCGCCTTCCGTCTCCTGCAGGATCTTCGTCAGTTCGGCATCGGTGTCGAGCACGAAGTCGCGCACGCCATGCCGCTGCCAGGCGGCGCGGATGGCCCCGCGCGACTTCACCGGATGCATGAAATGGATCGAGGCCTCCGGGAACAGGCTGCGGACGAGGCGCACCTCGCCCTCCGAGGCGCAGTCGAAATGCGCCACACCGCCGGCCGCGACGGCGCGCAGCATGGCGGGCTCGGCGTTGCACTTCACGGCGTAGAGCACGTCGCCCGGGAAGGCGGCGACGAAGGCGCGCGCCGCCGCACGCACCGCCTGCGGGCGCAGGCAGTGCAGCGGCTCCTCGGGGCGCAGGGCCGCGACCGCGGCATCCACCGTGAGGCGGCGCGGCATGGAGGCGGGGCGGCGGAGCGGCGCGACGGCGCCGCGGGGGCGGAACTCGGTCATCGCGGTGGACTTTCGGGGCGACGGGACGAAGAGGGCCCGCCGCCGCGCCTCGCGGCCCATCGGGGCCGGGCGCGGCGGCGGGGAAGGAGGGAGCCTGCCGGCGCCCCGCCGCCGACGCCCGCCCGCGATCCCCCCGGCCTTGCGGCTTGGGGGCGGGAGGGCGGCGCGGCGCGGCCGGTCAGGCGCGGCGTCTGGTGCGATGGGCTTCCATCGCGGGGCGGCGGACAGGCGACACAGGCGGCTCCCTCGAACCTTCCGGCCCATGGGTGCGGCCGGATCGAACAAGGACGCGTCCCGTCGTTGCTGTGGCCCGGATCAGGCGGGCCTCGCGGCACGTGCGATGGCGTCAGCGCCCCTGGCGAGGCACGGGCCGGAAAATATGCAGGCCGGCCCGAGGATTCAAGTGAAATCCTGCGGATCGGCCATGAGCCTGACGCATATCCGCCGGAGAAGCCGGGGTAATGGCCGGAAACTCTCCGGCCTCAGCGCTTCGCCGCCTGCAGGCAGAGATATTCCCAGGCCACGGTCGCGGCGGCGAGCGCGGTGATCTCCGCGACATCGAAGGCGGGGGCCACCTCCACCACATCGGCGCCGCGGAGATCGAGCCCGCCGAGGCGGCGCAGGATGCCCTGCGCCTGCCAGGTCGCGAGCCCGCCCACCTCCGGCGTGCCGGTGCCCGGCGCGAAGGCGGGATCGAGGCAGTCCACGTCGAAGGAGAGATAGGCCGGCCCTTCGCCGACCACCTCGCGCACCTGCGCGGCGATGGCCGCAGGCGTGCTCTCGTGCACCTGCTGGGCGGAAAGGATCGTCACCCCCTGGCCGCGCGTCCAGTCGAACATCTCGGGCCAGGCGGGGGCGCGGATGCCGATCTGGATCATGCGCCGCGGCGCGACCAGGCCTTCGGTGATGGCGTGCCAGAACACCGAGCCATGGGCGAAGCGCTGGCCGAAATTCTCCTCCGAGGTGTCGAGATGGGCGTCGAAATGCACGAGGCCGACCGGCCCGCCGAGCCGCCTCGCCAGCGCGCGCAGCAGCGGCAGCGTGATCCCGTGCTCGCCGCCCAGCGCGACGAGGTGGTTCAGCCCCGCCGCCTGCTCCTCGATGCGGGCGAGGCTTGCGGGGATGTCGCCCAGCGCGATCTCGAACTCGCCGAGGTCGGAGAGGTCGAGCGCGGTCGGATCGGCGCCGGTCTCCGGATGGCGGCCGTCGGTCAGCATCCGCGCCGCCGCGCGGATGGCGCGCGGCCCGTCCCGCGTGCCGGCGCGGTTGGTGGTGCCGATGTCGAGTGGCACGCCGGCCACGCAGAAGGCCGCGCCGCGGTCGTCCGGGCGGGCGCCGAGGAAGGCATGCGGGGCGGCGAAGGTGACGGGGACGGGCATGGCCTCACCTTAAGCAGCCGGCGCGCGGGCCTGTCCAGGACCGCGCCGCTTCGCTACCACCTTCGGCCATGACGCGCTTGCCCACCGGCCCGCGGGCCGCCCTCGACGCCATTCCCGGCTCCCTGATCCGCGAGGTCTCGGAGGCCGGGCGCGGCATGCCCGGCCTGATCCGCCTCTTCTTCGGCGAGCCCGACACCGTCACCCCCGCCTTCATCCGCGAGGCCGCCAAGGCCGCGCTCGATGCGGGAGAGACCTTCTACGCGCCCAATCCCGGCATCACGCCGCTGCGGGAGGCGATCGCGCGCTACCTCACGCGCAACGGGCGGCCGGTGGGGCCGGAACGGGTCTCGGTCACCGCCTCGGGCGTCAATGCGCTGATGCTGGTGGCGCAGGCGCTGCTCGACCCCGGCGAGCGGGTGGTGATCCCGATGCCGGCCTGGCCGAACATGGACGGCATTGCGCGGGTGATGGGCGCGCGGGTCACGCCGCTGCCCATCCGCATCGCCAACGGTGCCTGGCGGGTGGAGATGGACGAGCTGCTCGCCGCCGTGACGCCGCAGACGCGCCTGCTCTTCCTCAACAGCCCGGGCAATCCGACCGGCTGGACGCTGACGGCGGAGGAGCAGCGGACGATCCTCGATCACTGCCGCAGGACCGGCACCTGGATCCTGGCCGACGACGTCTATGAACGCCTCTATTTCGCGGCGGAGGCCGCGCCGTCCTTCCTCTCCATCGCCGGCGCCGAGGATCGTGTCGTCTCGGTGAACTCCTTCAGCAAGGCCTGGTCCATGACCGGCTGGCGGCTCGGCTGGATCGTCGCGCCGCCGGCGCTGATGGAGCCGATCGCCAAGCTCAACGAGTTCAACATGTCCTCCGCCCCCACCTTCGTGCAGCATGCGGGCGTGGTCGCGCTCGACCGCGGCGATGCCGTCATCGCCGAGACGCAGGCCCGCTACCGCGCGGCGCGCGATCTCGCCCACGGCATCCTGTCCGCCGTGCCCGGGGTGCGGGTGCCGCGGCCGGAGGGGGCGATGTATCTGTTCCTCAAGGTCGCGGGCTGCACGGACAGCGTCGCGCTGGCGAAGGAACTGCTCACGACGGCAGGTGTCGGCCTCGCCCCCGGCGCGGCCTTCGGCGCGGGGGGCGAGGGCCATCTGCGCCTCTGTTTCGCTCAGAGCGAGGAGCGGCTGCGCACCGCCTGCACGCGCGTCGCGCAGGCTCTGGCGGAACGCGCCTCGGGGCGCTGAGCGGCGGGATTGACCTGCGCGCCCAGGGGCGCAGCATCGCCCGCGCGAAGCAGGAGCGCCCGCCATGCCCGACCCGATGGACAAGCCCGAATTCGACGCGCTGATGGCGCGCCATGGATTGCCGCTGACCGAGGCCGAGCGCGAGGGCATCCGCGCCGCATCCGGCCATTTCCGCGCCTTCGCCGAGAATGTCCGCACCCCGCGCGACTGCTTCGCCGAGATGGCGCTCACCTTCGCGCCGAAGGCCGCGGAGCGATGATCCCCACCATCGCCGAGGCGGCGCGCCTGATCGCCGCGAGGAAGCTCTCGCCCGTCGAACTCGCGACCGACCGGCTGGCCAGGGCCGAGGCGCTGAACGGTACGCTGCACGCCTTCATCCGCTTCACGCCCGAGATCGCGCTGGAGCAGGCGAGGGCGGCGGAGGCACGGCAGATGGCCGGCACGCTGAAGGGCCCGCTCGACGGCATCCCGATCGCGCACAAGGACATCTACGAGACGGCGGGCGTGCCCACCACCGGCCATTCCCGCGTGCTGATGGAGCACGTGCCGGGCGCCGATGCCGCCGCCGTGCGCGCCTGGGCCGAGGCCGGCGCGGTGATGCTGGGCAAGCTCGCCACGCACGAATTCGCCTGGGGCGGACCGTCCTTCGACCTGCCCTGGCCGCCGGCGCGCAACCCCTGGAACACGGAGCATTTCACGGGCGGCTCGTCCTCCGGCACCGGCGCGGCGGTGGCCGCGGGGCTGATCCTGGGCGGCACCGGGTCGGACACCGCAGGCTCGATCCGCATGCCGGCCTCGCTGTGCGGGACGGCGGGAATGAAGCCGACCTACGGCCTGTGCTCGCGCATCGGCGTTCTGCCGCTGGCGCACAGCCTCGACACGGTCGGGCCGCTGGCATGGACGGTGGAGGACTGCGCGCTGCTGCTCGACGCGCTGACCGGCCACGACCCGGCCGACCCGTCCTCGGCCGGGGTCGCGCGGCCGGACTTGCTGTCCGGCCTCGATGGCGGCGTGCGGGGCCTGCGCGTCGGGGTGATCCGCCACTTCCACGAGGCGGACAATCCCGTGACGCCAGGCATGGCGGCGGGCGTGGCGCATGTGGAGCGGACGCTGCACGACCTGGGCGCCGAGATCAGGGAGGTGACGCTGCCCTCCCTCGGCGCCTTCAACGCGGCCGGCTGGCTGATCCTCGCCGCCGAGGCCTTCGCCGTGCACGAGCCCTGGCTGCGGACGCGCTTCCGAGACTATGGCGAGATCCTGCGCGAACGCCTCGCCCTCGCCGCGGTCGTCTCCGCGGCCGACTACCTGCAGGCGCAGCGGCGGCGCCGGGAGTTGTGCGAGGCGGTGGCGCGCGCGATGCGCGATTGCGACCTGCTGCTGACCGCCGCCTTCCGCAGCGAGGCGCCGCGCATCGACCGCATGGGCAAGTGGGCCTCCTTCGAGGCGCCCAACTTCACCATGCCGTTCAACCTGACCGGCCAGCCCGCGCTGACCGTCTGCGCCGGCTTCGGGGAGGGCGGGCTGCCGGTCGGGGCGCAGATCGTCGGCCGTCCCTTCGAGGATGCGACGGTGCTGCGCGCGGGCCATGCCTACGAGAAGGCCGCCGGCTGGCGGGCGCGGCGGCCCGCGCTCGCCGGATAGGCCGGCGGGGACCGCGGCCCCGGCATCTGGGGTGCATCCGCCGCCGCGATCCCCATATGATGTGGCGCGTGATGGGGGATGCGCCGCATGGACGGTCCGCCGACCTGCCCCGACCCGCCCGGCGCCTCCTTCGGCGAGGCGCCGGCCGCGCCCCGCGCCTTCGATCCGGGCATGGGCCTCGCGGTCGCCCGCCGCACCATCCTCCGGCCCGAGGACGGGGAGGATTTCGGCCGCGTCGCAGACCGAGTCGCGGCGGGCAACATGTCCCTGCTCGGCCGTCCCGCCGGCGAGGCGGAGCGCCGCGAGCAGGCCCGGCTGCGCAACGCCATCGCCACCGGCGCGCTGATCACCTCGGGCCGCCACCTCCAGCATGGCGACGCCGGGCAGGCCGCACGGAACATGGAGGTGTTCACCAACTGCGCGACCGCCTGCGCGAGCTTCACCAAGTTCTACCTCCTGCTCAACGGCGCGGGCGTCGGCCGGGCCTATGACGACGACCTCTGCCCGGTGGACTGGGCGGAGGCGCCCGATCTGCTGCTGCACCTCTCCCCGAGCCACCCCGACTGGCCCAAGGACCGCGCCGGCCTGCACCGCTTCGGCGTGGAGTTCGGCCTGCTGCGCTGGGGGATGGGCCCCGACGCCTTCGGCGAGGCGGAGGAGGCCGATGTCCGCGCCTTCCTCGCGCGCGAGCTGGTGCACGGCCTCGCGCGCCTGCCGCCCGGCACGGTTCGGCACCGCGTCGCCGACACGCGCGAGGGCTGGGCCAAGGCGGTCGAGATCCTGGAGGCCATGGCCTTCCGGCGCGAGCGCGGGCGGCCGCTGCTGCTCGACCTTTCGGCCGTGCGGCCGCTCGGCGCGCCGATCCGCGGCATGCAGGGGCGGCCGGCCTCGGGCCCGCTGTCGCTGCTGCGCGCCTTCATCGCGCTGCGGCGCGAGGTGATCGAGGCGGCGCGCGACCGCGACCCGCAGGGCGAGGCGATGCGCCCCTGGGAACAGGCGCTGCGCGCCGACCACATCCTCTCCACCGAGGTGCAGGTCGGCGGCGCGCGCCGGGCGGCGCGCATGGCGACGAAATCCTGGCGCGACCCGGGCGCGCTGCGATTCGTCCGGCTCAAGGCCGAGGGCGGCCTCTGGACCGCCAACCATTCGCTGATGGTGGATGCGGAGTTCTGGGCGCGGCTCGAGCCCGGCGCCGACGAGTCGGAACCGCTGACGCGCCACGCCCGCGCGCTCTTCGCCGCGGCGACCGCCTGCGCCTATGTCAATGGCGAGCCCGGCTTCATCAACGGCGACCGGCTGGAGGATGCGCGCACCGGCTTCGCCCGCGCCAAGCCGGCGACCGCCGAGACCGGCTCCGGCCGCTACCGCATCGAGGACGGCGCGCCGCTGCTCGCCGAGGTCGCCCGCCGCGCCGCGACCACGCGCTTCCCCGTCACGACCAACCCCTGCGGCGAGGTGGTGCTGCATGTCACCGGCGGCTACTGCGTCATCGCCGATTTCGCGCCGCTGCTCGCCTGCCCGGTGCCGCTCGAGGCGCTGCGCCCGGGCGCGATCCCGGGGGAGGTGGCGGCCGCCTGGGATGCGCGCGTCGAGGATGCGGTGCGCCTCGGCGTGCGCTTCCTCATCCGCGTCAACCGGATGGACGCGCTCTACGGGCAGGAGGTCGCGCGGACCAACCGCATCGGCATCGGGCCGACCGGGCTGCACGAATGGGCCTGGGCGCGGTTCGGCCTCGGCTTCCGGGACCTGCTCGACGAGGCGCGGGCGAGGCCCTTCTGGGAGGCGCTCGCGCATCTCTCGGCCGTGGCGAAGCAGGAGGCGAGCGACTATGCGCGCGCCCTCGGCATGGTGGAGCCGGCGACGGTCACCACCATCAAACCCGCCGGCACCACGAGCAAGCTGTTCGGCCTGACCGAGGGCGCGCACCTGCCGGCGCGGCGGCAATACCTGCGCTGGGTGCAGTTCCGCAGCGGGCCGGATGGCGACCCGCTGCTCGCCGACTATGCCGCGCGCGGCTATCCGGTGCGCGCGCTCGAGACCTTCCCCGGTGTCGCGATCGTCGGCTTCCCGACCCTGCCGCTGATCCAGCGCCTGGGCATCGGCGAGCGGCTGGTGGTGGCCCCCGAGGCGAGCCCCGCCGAGCAGTATCGCTGGCTGATGCTGCTGGAGCGCCACTGGATCGGCGAGGCGCGCGGCAACCAGGTCTCCTACACGCTGAAGATCGCGACCGACCGCGTGGACCTCGAGGCGTTCCGGGCGCTGCTGCGGGCCAACCAGCCGCGCCTGCGCTGCTGCGCCGTGCTGCCGAGCCGGCCCGATCGCGACCTCGGCTACGAATACCTGCCCGAGGAGGAGATCCCGCCGGAGCGCTTCGCGGCCATCCTCGCCGCCATCCGCGACCCCGGCCTCGGGGAGGCGGTGGACCTCGCCCGCCTGCAATGCGAGGCGGGGGCCTGCCCGATCTAGCCGCCGCGCCGGAAGGGCTGCGCGAGCAGGCGGTCGAGCCGCTGCTCGGCATCCTCGCGCCAGCCCTCGACCCCGATCACCATGCCGAGCTGCCCGAGCCGCGGCTCCGCGCGATAGGTGCCGAAGAGCCGGTCCCACCAGGAGAGGCAGAAGCCGAAATCGCTGTCCGTCTCCTCGCGGATCTCGGAATGGTGGATGCGGTGCATGTCGGGCGTGACCAGCACCCAGCGCAGGGGACGGTCGAGCCAGCCCGGGATGGCGACATTGGCGTGGTTGAACATCGAGGTGGCGTTGAGCAGCACCTCGAAGGCGAGCACCGCCTCGGGCGGCGCGCCGAGCGCGACCACGGCGGCCGCCTTGATGCCGAGCGAGAGCAGGATCTCGACGGGATGGAAGCGCAGCCCGGAACTCGCATCGAGCTCGGGGTCCGCATGGTGCACGCGATGCAGCCGCCACAGCAGCGGCACGGCGTGGAAGACGCGATGCTGGGCGTAGATCAGCAGGTCGAGCAGCACGACGGCGAGCGGCGCGGCCACCCAGAAGGGCAGCCCGAGCGCGGGGAACAGGCCGAGCCCGCGCGATTCCGCCCACAGCGCCACGCCGACCGCGCCGGCCGGCGCGAGCAGCCGCAGCAGCCCCGAGGACAGCGCCACCAGCCCGAGATTGGACGGCCAGCGCCGCCAGGACAGGCGCTGCGGCCGCCGCGGGAAGCCGCGTTCGAGCAGCGCCATCGCGACCAGCACGACGGCGAAGACGGAGAGGCGGATGACGGGTTCCAGCTCCAGCATCGGGACAGCATGTAGCGCGCCGCTGCCAGCCTTGCAGGTCCGCCCCGGCGCTGCGACCATGGCCGCCGAGAAGGAGACGACCATGACGCGCCTCGCTGCCCTGCTCGCCCTGCTGCCGCTGCCCGCCCTCGCGCATCACCCGATGGGCGGGGCGGTGCCTTCGACGCTGTGGGAAGGGCTGGCCTCGGGCGTCGGGCATCCGGTCATCGGCCTCGATCATCTCGCCTTCCTGCTGGTCGCGGGCGTGCTGGCCGCCGCGCTGCCGCCCGCGCGCGGGGCGCGCGCCGTGCTCGCCTTCGTGGCCGGCGGCTTCGCCGGCAGCCTCCTGCATGTCGCGGGGATCGGGCTCGGCCCGGTCGAGATGCTGGTGGCGGCGAGCCTGGTGCTGGCCGGCGCGGCGCTGCTCGCCGGTGCGGCGGGCGCGCTGCTGTCGGTGGGCTTCGCACTCGCCGGGCTGTTCCACGGCCATGCCTTCGCCGAGGCGATCATCGGGGCGGAGCAGGGGCCGCTCGTGGCCTATCTCGCGGGCCTCGCGCTGACCCAGGCGGCGATCGGGCTCGCGGCGATGCTGGCGGCGCGCCGCGTCGCGGCCGCCGGGCACGGCGTGGCGCTGCGCCGCGCGACGGGCCTCGCCGGCGTGGCGGCGGGGGTGGCCTTCCTCGGCATCGCGATGGCCGGCTGACCTCAGGCCCCCCGTTCCAGCCGGCGGAGCACCGCGAAGCCCGCGAGGGTGATCAGCGCGACATGCCCGAAGGCGAGGCCCCAGGCGAGCGCGCCCTCGCCGCCCGCGAGGTCGAGCACGACGCCGCACAGCAGCGGCCCCGCGAAGCCGCCCGCATAGCCGGCCATGGAATGCAGGCCCATGGTCGCGCCGCGCAGCGCGGGATCGGCGGCCTGCACCGTGCCCGCCGTGAGCGCGGAGGAATCGAGGTAGATCGCCGCATTCCACGCAAGCACCAGCGCGAGCGCGAGCAGCGGCGCGGCGCCGGCGGCGAAGCCCGTCACCGCCGAGAGCGCCGCGCCGCCGAGCATCGCGATGCCGACGATGCGCGCGCGCCCGAAGCGCAGGGATGCCTCGTTGCCCGCAAGCGAGACGGCGATGCCGAGCAGCCCCGCCAGGGTGAAGAGCACCGTCGGCCCCGGCAGCCAGGCGGGAGGCGCGCTGACGGCGAAGGCGGCGGCGAGGAAGGCCACCGCCCAGGCGCGCAGCACCGCCATCTCGAGCGTGTGCACGCAATAGCCGGCGATCCAGGCCATGGCGCGGCGGTTCGCGAGCACCGGCCTGAAATCGAGCAGGCGCGCGGACCCTGGGCGCGCGGGCGGCCTCGTTTCCGGCAGGACCAGCAGGGCAATCAGGAAGGCGCAGGCCGCGAGCGCCCCGCCCAGGATGAAGGCCGCCTCGGCCGTGGCGAGGGCGGCCGTCGCGCCCGCCACGGCGAAGGAGAGCGCGCCCGCGATCCCGACGCCGGCCGCATGCCAGGAGACCGCGCGCGCCTGGGCGGCACCGCTCAGCGGATCGGCGATCGCCTTCAGCCCCGGCATGTAGGCGCCGGCCCAGCCGATGCCCGCCAGCGCGCGGAAGGCGAGGGCCGACCAGAACCCCTCGGCGAATAGGCCGAAGCCGAGATGGGCGAGCGCCGTTGCGCCGGTGCCGAGCAGGTAGATGCGCCGCGCCGGCACGCGGTCGGTCAGCGCGAGTAGCACCGGCACCGCCGGCACATAGGCGGCGAAGAAGATTCCGATCAGCCAGCCGGCCTCGGTGCCCGAGAGCGACCAGCGCGCCATGTAGCCGGGCAGCAGGGCGGGCAGGGTGAAGGCGCCCATCTGCGTCAGCACCTGCGCGGCGACCATGGCGGCGGTGAAGCGCGGCGTGCCGGGGAGGAGGGCCATGGCGCCACGCTAGGCGCCTTGCGCGCCGGCGCAAGGCCGCGGGCTTGATCGGGGCGCGCCCTGCCCCGACACTCCGCCCCGCACAGGACGGAGGAACGCATGCGCGTGGTGGAAACCCCCGAGGCGCTGAAGGCGCTGGTCGGGCAGGAACTCGGCGTCGGCGAGTGGCTCGAGGTGACGCAGGAGATGATCGACCGCTTCGCCGACGTCACCGGCGACCACCAGTGGATCCATGTGGATGTCGAGCGCGCGAAGCGCGAGATGCCCGGCGGCAAGACCATCGCGCATGGCTACCTGCTGCTCTCGCTGCTGCCGAAGCTCGGCGCGGGCGTCTACAAGGTCACCTGGCCGTCGCGCACGCTGAACTACGGATCGGACAAGGTGCGCATCATCAACCCCGTCCAGGCCGGGGACCGCGTGCGGCTGCGCCAGGCGCTGGTGGCGGTGGACGACGGCGCGAACGGCACGCACCGCATCGTCGTGCGCCAGACCATGGAGATCGAGGGCAAGGACAAGCCCGCCCTGATCGCCGACACCATCCGCATGACCTTCCCCTGAGAGACGGAGACGCCGCGATGAAGATCACCTGGTTCGGCCATTCGGCCTTCCGGCTGGAGTTCGGCTCCTCGGTCGTGATGATCGACCCGTTCCTGAGCGGCAACCCCGCCTTCTCCGGCGATGCCGAGGCGGCGAGCGCGGGGGCCACTCACGTGCTGCTCACGCACGGGCACGGCGACCACATCGGCGACACGGTCGCCATCTGCAAGCGCACCGGCGCGAAGCTCGTCACCAACTACGACCTCGCGATGCATCTCGGGCGCAAGGGCGTGGCCGCGCTCGACCCGATGAACACAGGCGGCACGACGGACCAGGGCGAGTTCACCGTCTCGCTCACCCAGGCGCTGCATTCCTCGGTCGAGCAGGACGAGAACGGCATCTCCCACTGCCTCGGCCTGCCCAACGGCATCGTCGTCACGCCGAAGGACAAGGCCGAGCCCGTCGTCTACCACATGGGCGACACCGACATCTTCTCGGACATGGCGCTGATCGACGAGCTGTATCGCCCGCAGGTCGCGATGGTGCCGGTGGGCGACCGCTTCACCATGGGTCCGCGCGCGGCGGCGATCGCGGTGAAGCGGTTCCTGCCCTCGGTGCGGGTGGCGATCCCCTGCCACTACGCGACCTTCGGGCTGCTGCTGCCCGATGCCTCGGGCTTCGTGGCGGCGATGGATGGCGGCACCGCGCGCGTCGTGGTCCCCGAGAAGGGCGTGTCCTTCACGCCCTGACGGCACGTGCGGCGCCGGATGGACCCGGCGCCGCGCTTCGCCTCAGCCGCGCACGAGGCCCGCAGCGCGCATCGCGGCGCCCAGCGTGCCATCGGTGCGTTCCATGTGCGCCGCAAGGCCCTGGGCATCGCCCCAGATCATCCCGAAGCCGCGGGCGTTCATGAAGTCCTTGAACTCCTGACTGTTCCAGACCTTCTGGAGTGCTGCGGTCAGCGCCTGCGCGATCTCGGCCGGCATGTTCAGCGGGCCGGCCATGCCGCGCCAGGCGCCAACGCTGTAATCCACGCCGATGCTCTCCTTCAGCGTGGGCACGTCGGGGAATTGCGGGTTGCGCTGCGGCGCCATCACCGCGAGCGAGCGCGCCCGCCCCGCCTCGATGATCGCGCGCGCCTCGGGCACCGAGCAGGTCACCAGGTCCACGCCGCCCGCCGCGAGGTCCTGCATGGCCGGCGCCGCGCCGTTCGAGGGCACCCAGCGCACATGGTCCGCGCGCAGCCCCATGGCACCCAGCCAGCCGGCGAGCGCGAGGTGCCAGATGCCGCCTTGGCCGGTGCCCGAGGCCTTGAGCCGCCCGGCCGGTGCCGCCTTGATCGCATCGGCGAGCGACTTGATGTCGCGGTGCGGGGAGTTCGCGTTCACCTGCACGCCGGGCGGATCCTCGTTCATCAGCGCGAGCGGCGTGTAGGAGTTGCGCGTGAGCTGCGTGAGGCCCTGCCAGTGCATCATGCAGATCTCGACCGTGATCATGCCGATCGTGTAGCCGTCGGGCGCGGCCTGCGCGATCGCGCTGTGGCCGACCACGCCCGAGCCGCCGGTGCGGTTCACGACGTTGAAGGGCTGGCCCATCTCCTTCTCGAGCACCGCGGCGACGATGCGCGCGGTGGCGTCGGTGCCGCCGCCCGCGCCCCAGGGCACGATGACCTGCACCGGGCGGTTGGGGTAGCGGCCCTGGCCGAGCGCAGGCCGCGCGAGCGGCGCGATGCCCGCGAGGGCTCCGGCGGCGAGCGCGCCGCGGCGGGAGAGCAGGGTCATGGTTCGTTTCCTCCTTGCGATGGACGGGACGCTATCAAGCGGGAACCGGCCGCCGCAAGCGGCGCAGCAGCCAGACGAAGGCCGGCCAGAGCAGCGCCGCGACCGTCATCGCGGCCAGCACCGAGGAGACCGGGCGCTCGAAGAAGGGCAGCAGGTCGCCATCCGACTTGATGAGCGAGGTGACGAAGTTCTGCTCCACCATGGTGCCCATCACGATCCCGAGCACCATGGCCGCGACGGGAAAGCCGTTGCGCTCCATCACGTAGCCGATCACCCCGAACACCGCGACAAGCACGATCGCGAAGGGGTTGTTGCCGATGGCGAAGGCGCCGACGGCGCAGAGCAGCAGGATCATCGGCATCGCCGCCGCGCGCGGGGCGCGCAGCACGTGCCGCGAGGCGCGGATCATCATGATGCCGAGCGGGATCATCAGGATGTTGGCGATGATGAACACCATGTAGAGCGCGTACATGCTGCTCGCCTTCTCGGTGAACAGCGTGGGGCCGGGGTTCAGCCCCTTCATGTAGAGCACGCCGATCGCGATCGCGGTGATGGTGTCGCCGGGGATGCCGAACAGCGTCGCCGGCACCCATCCGCCGGCGAGCGCGGAATTGTTCGCCGCCCCGGATTCCACGAGGCCCTCGGGGTGGCCGGTGCCGAACTTCTCCGGCTCCTTCGAGAATCGCTTGGAGTTCGCATAGGCGATCCAGGCGGCCATGTCCGCCCCCGCCCCGGGCAGGGCGCCGACGAGCACGCCCACCACGTTGCCGCGCCACATCTGCTTCTGGTAGCGCCGCGTCAGCGCCCATTGCCCGCCGAGGATCGAGCCCAGCGGCCGGTGCGGGATGGGCGGCGGCGGGGCCGCGGTCATCGCGCGCATGATCTCGCTGACGGCGAAGACGCCGACCAGGGCGGGCAGCACCTCGATCCCGCCGAGCAGGTCCGTGAAGCCGAAGGTGAAGCGCGGCACGCCGCCCGGATTCTCGATGCCGATGCAGGTGACGAGGAGCCCGAGCAGCGCCGCGGCGATCGCCTTGATGGGGGAGGAGCGCGCGACCAGCGTCGCGCACATCAGGCCGAGGAAGGAGAGCCAGAAATACTCGAAGGTCGAGAAGGAGAGCGCCATCTCCGCCAGCGCGGGCGCCATGATCATCAGCGCCACCGTGCCGAAGATGCCGCCCAGCGCGCTGAACCACAGCGAGGCGCCGAGCGCGATCTCCGCCTGCCCCTTGCGCGTCAGCGCATAGGCCTCGTCGGTATAGGCCGCCGAGGCGGGCGTGCCGGGGATGCGCATCAGCGCGCCCGGGATGTCGCCCGAGAAGATCGCCATCGCCGAGGCGGTGATGATGGTCGCGATCGCCGCGATGGGCGAGAGATAGAAGGTGACGGGGACGAGCAGCGCCGTCGCCATGGTGGCGGTCAGCCCCGGCAGGGCGCCGATGACCATGCCGTAGGCGGCGGAGGCGAGGATGGCGATCGCGACCTCCGTGGTCGCGACCATCCCGAAGGCTTCGAGCACCGCGTTCATCGGCTCACCACGGCGCCGGCAGCACGCCCGCGGGCAGCGGCACCCGCAGGAGCTTGTAGAAGACGAGATGGACCGCGAGCGGCCCGGCGAGCGCGAGGCCGAGCGCGAGCCGCCAGCCCGCGCCGAGGGCGAGCGCGGCGGCGAGCAGGATGATCGCCGCGGTGGGCAGGAAGCCGAGCCGTTCGGCGACGAGCACGTAGAAGATGAGCAGCACCGGAGGCAGGAAGGCCGCGAGGCCGCCGATGCGCGCGGCGAGGCCGGGCGGGGCCTCGGCCGGTGCCTCCTCCGGCGCCTCGAAGCTGCGGCCGATGCCGATCGCGATCAGTGCGCCGCACAGCACGAGCCCGCCGCCGATCACCATTGGGAAGGCGGCGGGGCCGACATCCTGGCCCGGCACGGCCGGCAGGCGCGATCCGCCCCAGAATGCGAGCACGCCCAGCATCATCAGGATCGTGCCTGTCATACGGTCGGACAGATGCATTCGGGCGCTGCCTCCCCTCCACGGTCGTTGCCGTCACCGCAGGCTAGACGATTGTGCGGCGCGCGCCAGCACCCCGGCTTCGGCCTCGCGCATCGCACGCCCGATGCGCGGTGGTCTTAACTCCGCAAAGCCTGCACGGCCGGAGGGGGGTTGCGGCCTGGCTCCGGCGGTGTCTAGGCTGCCATAGCAGACGGCGCCACGAGTGTGCCGAGGATGTGAGGAAACGGCACGATGAAGCTTGGCGCCGCGATCGCCGAGATCATGAAGCGTGAGGGCATCTCGATCCTCACCGGATACCCGGTCAATCACCTGATCGAGTTCGCCGCGGCTATCGACATCCGGCCCATCATGGTGCGGCAGGAGCGGATTGGCCTGCACATGGCCGACGCGATCAGCCGCGTCACCTCGGGGCGGACCATCGGCGCCTTCTGCATGCAGCACGGGCCGGGCTCCGAGAACGCCTATGGCGGCGTCGCGCAATGCTATGGCGAGAGCGTGCCGGTGCTGGTGCTGCCGATGGGCTATCCGCGGCGCCTCGCGCATATCGACCCGAACTTCAATTCCTCGGTGCAGATGCGCGGCATCACCAAATCCGCCGAGCCGATCATGTCGGCGGCCGAGGTGCCGAACATCCTGCGCCGCGCCTTCACGCGGCTGAGGAACGGCCGCGGCGGCCCGGTCCTTGTCGAGATCCCGACCGACATGTGGAACGAGGAGGTTCCTGAGCCGCTCGCCTACACGCCGGTGATCGCGACGCGCTACGGCCCCGATCCGGCCGATGTCGCGCGCGCGGCCGAGGCGCTCGCGGCGGCGAAGCGGCCCGTGATCTACGCCGGGACGGGCGTGCACTGGGCACGGGCCTGGCCGCAGTTGCGCGCGCTGGCGGAACTGCTGGCCGCGCCGGTGACGACGAGCCTCGGCGGCAAGTCGTCCTTCCCCGAGGACCATCCGCTCGCGCTCGGCTCCGGCGGCCTCGCCATCCCGAAGCCGGTGCGGCACTTCCTCGACAATGCCGATCTCATCCTCGGCATCGGCTGCTCCTTCACCGAGACCAATTTCGGCGTGAGGATGCCGTCGGGGAAGAAGATCATCCACGCCACGCTCGACCCGGATCACCTGAACAAGGACATCGCCTGCGAGATCGGCCTGGTGGGCGATGCGGCGCTGACGCTCGATGCGCTGCTCGCGGAACTCGCCGGGCGCGTGAAGGAGAAGCGTGACCCCGGGCCGGTCGCGCGGGAGATCCAGCAGCACCGCGCCGAATGGCTCGCCGCCTGGGCGGCCAAGACGGACAGCGAGGAGGAGCCGCTCAACCCCTACCGCGTCCTGCGCGACCTGTGGCGCACGGTGGATGTGGACAACACCATCATCACCCATGACGCGGGCAGCCCGCGCGACCAGCTTTCGCCCTTCTGGGTGGCGCGCACGCCGCTCTCCTATCTGGGCTGGGGCAAGACGACGCAGCTCGGCTACGGGCTTGGCCTCGCGATGGGGGCGAAGCTCGCGGCGCCGGACAAGCTCTGCATCAATGTCTGGGGCGATGCGGCGATCGGCTTCACCGGCATGGACTTCGAGACCGCGGTGCGCGAGCGCATCCCGATCCTCTCCATCCTGCTGAACAACTTCTCCATGGCGATCGAGCTGAAGGTCATGCCGGTCAGCACGGAGAAGTACCGCTCGACCGACATCTCCGGCGACTATGCGGCAATGGCGCGCGCCTTCGGCGGCTATGGCGAGCGGGTGACGAAAGTCGCGGACATCATTCCGGCGATCCGGCGCGGCATCGAGCAGACGCGCAACGGGACGCCAGCCCTGCTGGAATTCATCACGTCCAAGGAAACCGCCGTCTCCCGCCTCTGAGGCGGGGAGGGCGCGCGGCGCGCTCGCGCCGCCACACGGGAGGCTGAATGGCGACGGTCGATATCCGCGATGTGCGGAAGGCGTTCGGCAGCACGAAGGTGCTGCACGGGGTGAGCGTGTCGATCGAGGACGGCCAGTTCGTCGTCCTGGTCGGGCCGTCGGGCTGCGGCAAGTCCACGCTGCTGCGCATGCTGGCAGGCCTCGAGAACATCACGGGCGGGGAGATCGCGATCGGCGGGCGGGTGGTGAACAACGTCCCGCCGAAGGACCGCGACATCGCGATGGTGTTCCAGAACTACGCGCTCTATCCGCACATGACCGTGTTCCAGAACATGGCCTTCTCCATGAAGCTCGCAGGGGCCCCGCGCGAGGTGATGGAGCGGGAGGTGCAGAAGGCCGCGAAGATCCTCGGGCTCGAGCAGCTCCTGCACCGTTTCCCGCGGCAGCTCTCGGGCGGGCAGCGGCAGCGTGTTGCGATGGGCCGGGCCATCGTGCGCAACCCGCAGGTGTTCCTCTTCGACGAGCCGCTGTCGAACCTCGACGCCAAGCTGCGCGTGCAGATGCGCTCCGAGATCAAGGAGCTGCATCAGCGCCTCAAGGTCACCACGGTCTATGTCACGCACGACCAGATCGAGGCCATGACCATGGCCGACCTGATCGTGGTGATGAACCACGGCCGCATCGAGCAGTCCGGCGCGCCCCTCGAACTCTACGACCGTCCGGCCAACACCTTCGTCGCGGGCTTCATCGGCTCGCCGGCGATGAACATGCTCGAGGGCCACATCGCCGACGGCGCCTTCCACGGCCCCGGCGGCGTGCGCTGGCCGCTGCCGCCCGGCGCGCCAGCCTCCGGGGAGGTGATCTACGGCATCCGGCCGGAGCATCTGCGCCTCGACCCCGAAGGCATCGCCGCGACCATCCAGGTCGTCGAGCCCACCGGCTCGGAGACCCAGGTGCTGCTCCGCATCGGGGAGACCTCGGTGCTCGGCGCGTTCCGTGAGCGCATCGCGGAAGGGCCCGGCGCGGCGCTGCCGGTCAGCCCCGACATCTCGCTGGTCCACCTGTTCGACAAGAAGACAGGGCAGCGGATCTGACAACGACAGGACCTGGAAGGGAGAGAGACATGGCCAACATCATCACTCGACGCAGCATCCTCGGCGCCGGCGCCGGGCTTGCCGCATTGGGCGCGGGCGGGCAGGCCTTCGCCCAGTCCCGCATCCGGACCGCGCCGGCGAGCCCGCCGAACCTGCCGATCGAGAACGGCGCCAGCTTGCGCATGCTCCGCCCGGTGCGCTTCGTCCAGCCGGACGAGGAGGTGTTCCGCGCGAACTGCGCCCGCTTCACCCAGCAGACCGGCGTACAGGTGCGGGTGGACTTCGTGGGCTGGGAGGACATCACCCAGCAGACCGCCGTCACCGCCAACACGGGCGCCGGCCCCGACCTGATCATCGGCTTCAACGAGGCGCCGCACATCTATGCGGACAAGCTCGTGGAACTGACCGACATCGCCGAATACATCGGCACCAAGTACCGTGGCTGGCTCACCCTCGCGCAGCGCTACGGCAAGCGGCACGGCACGAACAACTGGATCGGGCTTCCCTTCGGCGCATCCGGCGGGCCGCTGGTCTGGCGCAAGTCGGCGGTGAACGAGGCGGGCTACCAGGCGCCGCCGGATGACCATGCGGGGTTCCTCGATCTCTGCCGCAAGCTGAAGGCGAACAACAAGCCGCCGGGCTTCGCGCTGGGCAATGCGGTGGGCGACGGCAACGGCTTCGCGAACTGGCTCGTCTGGTCGCATGGCGGCTACCTGGTGGACGAGAACAACAACGTCGCCATCAACAGCCGCAACACGATCGAGGCGCTGAACTACCTCAGGGACCTCTATCCGACCTTCGTGCCGGGGACCATCGCCTGGGGCGACATCAGCAACAACCGCGCCTATGCGGCGAACGAACTGTTCCTCACCTCGAACGGCGTGTCGCTCTACTTCGCGCTGAAGAACGACCCGGCCACGCGGCACATCGCGGACGACACCGAGCACACGCTGATGCCCAAGGGCAGGCTCACGCAATCCCCGATGGCGGGGCTGACGCTGAACGCCATGGTGTTCCGCCACAGCCGCTTCCCGAACGCGGCCAAGGCGCTCCTCACCTTCCTGATGGAGACGGAGCAGTACGATCCCTGGCTGCAGGCCAATCTCGGCTACTGGTCGCAGCCGCTCGAGGCCTATTCGGACAGCGCGGTCTGGGACAGCGATCCGAAGGTGCGCATCTTCAAGGACGTCATGCGGACCGAGTTCTACATCGGCTACAAGGGGCCGATCAGCCAGGCCTCCGCCGCGGCGAACGCGGACTACATCATGGTGCAGATGTGCGCCTCGGTCGCCTCCGGCCAGGCCACGCCCGAGGCCGCGGCGCGCGAGGCCGAACGCCGCGCCGCGCGCTTCTTCCGCCGCCGCTGACACGCCTGCCCGCCGGCGGCTCCGCCAGGGGCCGCCGGCACCCCGCGAAGGAGCCACGATGTCCGCCACCGCCGCCGAGACCTGGAGGCGCCGCGCAGCCGAGCAGAACTGGCTGGTCCGGCTGTTCGACAACAAGGCCTTCCTGATCGTCATGTGCCTGCTGCCCGCGGTCGGGCTGCTGACGGTGTTCCTCACCTATCCGCTCGGCCTCGGCGTCTGGCTCGCCTTCACCGACACCACGATCGGCCAGCGCGGGGTCTTCGTGGGGCTCGAGAATTTCGAGTTCCTGTTCAGCGACCCGATCTTCTGGAACGCCGTCTTCTTCAGCGTCTTCTACACGGGCGTCGCGACGATCGGGAAGTTCGCGCTCGGTCTGTGGCTGGCGCTGCTGCTCAACAACCACCTGCCCTTCAAATCCTTCCTGCGCGCCATCATCCTGCTGCCCTGGATCGTGCCGACGGTGCTCTCGGCGATCGCCTTCTGGTGGATCTACGACCCGCAATTCTCGATCATCTCGTGGGTGCTGATCGAGCTCGGCCTGCGCGAGACGAATGTGGACTTCATCAACACCGCCTGGCCCGCGCGCTGGTCGCTGATCTGGGCCAATATCTGGCGCGGCATCCCCTTCGTCGCGATCTCGCTGCTCGCCGGTCTGCAGACCATCTCGCCCTCGCTCTACGAGGCGGCGATGCTGGACGGGGCCACAGCCTGGCAGCGCTTCCGCTACGTCACCTTCCCGATGCTGCTGCCGATCCTCGCGATCGTGATGACCTTCAGCATCATCTTCACCTTCACCGACTTCCAGCTCGTCTATGCGATCACGCGCGGCGGGCCGGTGAACTCGACCCATCTGCTCGCGACGCTCGCCTTCCAGCGCGGCATCCCGGGCGGCCAGCTCGGCGAGGGTGCCGCGATCGCGGTGTCCATGGTGCCGTTCCTCGTCTTCGCGACGCTGTTCTCCTACTTCGCGCTCGCGCGCCGGAAGTGGCAGCAGGGAGAGACCAATGACTGACGCCGCCGCCGAGGAACAGGTCCCGACCTCCCGCACCGCGCCGCCGGAGCGGCTCTCGTGGGACAGCGGCATGCGGCGCTTCGTCGTGCTGTGGCTGCCGCTCGTCTGCTTCGTCTTCATCCTGCTGTTCCCGTTCTACTGGATGACGGTGACGGCGTTCAAACCCGACGCCGAGCTCTACGACTTCCAGACGCACAACCCGTTCTGGATCAGCTCGCCAACCCTCGCGCACATCCACAAGCTGCTGTTCGAGACCGCCTATCCCTCCTGGCTGCTCACCACGATGGGTGTCGCGGTGGGCGCGACCTTCCTCTCGCTCTTCGCGAGCACGCTCGCCGCCTATGCCATCCAGCGGCTGCGCTTCACCGGCAGCCAGTATGTCGGGCTAGCGATCTACCTCGCCTATCTCGTGCCGCCCTCGATCCTCTTCATCCCGCTCGCGACCATCATCGTGCAGCTCGGGCTGTTCGACAGCCCGCTCGCGCTGATCCTGGTCTATCCGACCTTCCTCGTGCCCTTCTGCACCTGGCTGCTGATCGGATACTTCAAGTCCATCCCCTTCGAGCTCGAGGAATGCGCGCTGATCGACGGCGCGACGCGGCTGCAGATCCTGCGCCAGATCACCCTGCCGCTGGCGGTTCCGGGGCTGATCAGCGCCGGCATCTTCTCCTTCACGCTGTCGTGGAACGAGTTCATCTACGCCCTCGCCTTCATCCAGAGCAGCGAGAACAAGACGGTGCCGGTCGCGATCCTGACCGAGCTCATCACCGGCGACGTCTACCAATGGGGCGCGCTGATGGCGGGCGCGCTGCTGGGCTCGCTGCCGGTCGCGATCTTCTATTCCTTCTTCGTGGACTACTACGTCTCCTCCCTCACCGGCGCGGTGAAGGAATAGGGGCGCGCAACCAGGAGAGACACCCTTGGCGAAGTACACGATCCTCACGCCCGCCGGCGCCTCCTTCACCACCGCCGGCGGCGGCTACGAATACGAGATGGAGGCGCTCGAGGGACTCGACGCCGAGATCGTCGAATGCCCCGCCACCGAGGAAGGCTTCATCGCCGCGGCGCCGACCGCCGATGCGGTCTATGCGAAGGGCATGAAGTTCACCGCGGCGATGATCAACGCACTGACGAAGTGCCGCCACATCGCGCTCGGCACGGTCGGCGTGGACTATGTGGATGTCGCGGCGGCAACGGCGAAGGGCATCCCGGTCACCAACTGCCCCGACACCTTCATCGAGGAGGTGGCCGACCACGCGATGATGCTGCTGCTCGCGACCCATCGCCGCTGCATCGAGCAGGACCGCATGGTGCGCGAGGGCCGCTGGGCGGAGGGCCGTCCGCAGCTGTTGAAGATCCCGCGCCTGATGGGCCAGACGCTCGGCTTCATCGGCTTCGGTCGCGTCGCGCGCGCGACCGCCCGCCGCGCCAAAGCCTTCGGGCTGCACATGAAGGCCTATGATCCGTATGTGGAGGAGCTGACGCTCTCGGCGCTCGGCGTGGAGCCCGCCACGCTGTCGGAAGTCCTCTCGACCTCCGATTTCGTCTCCATGCACCTGCCCGACACGCCAGAGACGCGCGGCTTCCTCAAGGAGCGCCACTTCCGCCAGATGAAGCCCAACGCGATCTTCATTACCACCGGCCGCGGGCCGACGGTGAACGAGGCGGCGCTGATCAAGGCGCTCGAGGAGAAGTGGATCGCCGGCGCGGGCCTCGATGTCTTCGAGGTCGAGCCGACGCGCCCCGACAACCCGCTGCACCGCATGCCGCATGTCATCCTCTCGCCGCACAACGCCTCGGCCTCCTCGCGCTTCGATCCGGCGCGCAAGCGGCGGGTGGGGCAGGAACTCGCCCTCACGCTGCAGGGCAAATGGCCGATGTCCTGCGTGAACCCGACCGTGCTCGAGAAGTCCGGGCTGCGGCGCTGGCAGCCCTATGCCATGGAGCGCGGGCCGAACTCGTGACGCGCGGCGGAGGGGTGCGGCCCCTCCGCGCCTGCCCGCCGCAGGGCCGCTGGAAACCGGTTTGCCGGCGGGCGGGCAGGCGCTAGACGGAAACGGCAATCAACCGGAGCGGCAGCCTTGGCGGACGTGATCATCGACATCGGCGGCGAGATCTTCGAGGCCTTCTACGAGACCAAGGACGCGCCCAGGACGGTCGCGCGCTTCCGCACCTTCGTCCCCTACAGCAACCGCATCATCCATGTGCGCTGGTCGGGCGAGGCCTGCTGGATCCCGATGGGCGATTTCGACCTCGGCATCGGCTTCGAGAACGCCACCTCCTACCCCGCGCCCGGGCAGGTCATCGTCTATCCGGGCGGGGTCAGCGAGACCGAGATCCTGGTCGCCTATGGCCCGACCTGCTTCGCCTCCAAGGCCGGGCAGCTCGCCGGCAACCATGTGCTGACCATCCGCGAGGGGCTTGATCGCCTCGCCGTCGTCGGCCGTTCGGTGCTGTGGGACGGCGCCAAGCCGATCACCTTCCGCCCCGCCTGACGCGCCGGGGCTTGCCGCCTCCCATCCCGCCCCGCACCATCGCCCGGTGCGAGCGGGAGGGGATGCATGAGCGGGACCATCAGCGTGCCGGAGGGCGGTTTCCGCTTCATCCCGGCGGTCTATCAGTACAGCGGCGGCGTCGCGGCCGAGCCCGGCTTCACGCTCGAGCGCGTCCGCTTCGCCGAACCGGTGCCGCTGATGCAGGGCTTCGCCCGCATCGCCGAGGTGCTGGAATCCGCGGGCCGGCCCAAGGCTGCCTTCGCCGCCTGCGAGTTGCGCTCGCCCGCCCCCTTCACCGAGGAGGGTTTCGCCGCCTTCAACAGGGTCTATGGCGGCGTGCTGCAGGAATGGGGCATCTTCCGCGACGGGCGGAACCCCGTGGCCCGCAGCAATGTCTGCCCGGACATCGCCCCGCCCGCCGAGCCCTGCTTCCATGCCTTCGTGTTCACCGTGCCGGATGCCGGCGCCGCGCCGTCCTTCGCCGTGGCGGGCAGCGGCGAATCCGCGGAGGGCAAGGGCGACTACCGCAGCAACACGGTGGCGTTGGGCGATGTCTCGCCGGCCGGGATGCTCGCCAAGGCGCGCTGGGTGCTCGGGGAGATGGAGCGCCGGATGGGCCTGCTCGGCGCCGGCTGGGCGGCCACGACCGGGGTGCAGGCCTATACCGTGCACGACATCCATCCCTTCCTGGCGACGGAGATCGTGGCGCGAGGCGCGGCCCGGCACGGGCTGACCTGGCAGTTCTGCCGCCCGCCGGTGGTGGACCTGGAGTTCGAGATGGATTGCCGCGGGCTATGGCGGGAGACCGTGCTGCCGCGGTGAGGGGACGGCGTTAGGGCCGGACGTCCTTTTCCGGTTCCGAACCCGTCGGTTTCCCTGGCCGAGCCTGGGCGCATCGTCGTGCGCCCTCGGCAGGCCGCCGCGTTGATGCGGGCGGCGCGTCGGGACACCCCATGAGAGTCGCGCGCCGGGGCGGCCGAGGCACAGGCTGAACCCCTGGTGCGCGAGCGCCCACAACCATAGGTCGCATTCCTTTCACGCCTGCCCACGCGCCATGGATCTTGCCATCGTTCCGGCAGGAGATTGTATGGAGCGCTTGCGCGATAGAAGGGAGCCTCAGGGAATGACTGCCACCCGCAGCCGTGTTGCCGGATGCCTTCTCCTGGGCGTCCTCGCGGCACCCGCCGCGGCGGTGCCGATCACCTTCAGCTACACGGGCGGCTTCCAGAGCCTCACGCTGACCGAGCCGGGCGACTACCGCATCGTCGCCGCGGGCGCGGCCGGGGGCGGCCCACTGGGCGGCTTCGGCGCCCGGGCCGAGGGCATCTTCACCCTCAACGGCACCGAGACGCTCTCCATCATCGTGGGCGGGCGCGGCGATTACAGCCAGACGCTGGGCTATGCCGGCGGCGGCGGCGGCAGCTTCGTCTTCCTTCCGGGGCCCACACCCATCCCCCTCGTGGTCGGCGGCGGCGGCGGCGGGCAGGGGTATCAGCAGCCCAACCCCGCTCCGTCCTCGATCGGACGCGACGCCTCGCTCACGCCCTCCGGCACGGCGGGGAACGGCCTGCCGACCTCCACGCCCGGCACGGGCGGGGGGGGCGGGCGGCACGGCCGGCTTCGGCGGCACCATCTCGGCCAACTTCTCCAGCACGAGCCCCATCGGCCTCTCTCCGAATGCGGGCGGCGGCGGCGGCTTCTACGGTCCCGGCGAGGTGGGCCCCTTCCTCCCGAGCGTCTCCACCACCCTGAACAACACCGCGGTGAATCGGAACGGCGACGCGGCGATCGCCACGGCGCGGGGCGGGATCGGCGGCGGGGTCATCCCCGATGTGGGTTCGGCGGCGGCGGCGCGGGTGGCGGGCAGGGCTTCAACGGCGGCGGGGGCGGGGGCTTCAGCGGCGGCGGCGGCTCCTTCGTGAACGACTTCTTCGGCGGCTACATCCGAACAGCACCTCGCTCAGCCTGCTCACCGAGCGGGGCCACGGCTTCGTGACGATCGAGTTCCTCGGGCGCGGCGGCGGACAGGCGGCGGTGCCGGCCCCTGGCCGGCTCGCCATGCTGGCGGTGGCGTTGCTGGGTTTCGCGTCGGTCCGGCGCCGCGCCTGAGGCGCCGTCGCTGCGCCGTAGCAGCCGGCTCGACCGTGGCCTGGAGAGCTCGGTCGAACCGGGGTGCGCTGCGCGATTTGCCTGGGGAAGTGCGGCCGCCGCGTTATTGCGGCGATCTTCACGGCGGGCTTCCCGGTGGGTGGCTGGCTCAGGCGAGCGGATGATGGAATCGCCATGTTGGCCGTGGGTGGTGCCGTGGATCGGCCAAGTCGTCGAGCAGCGCCTCGTGGCGCTCGCCTGCGCAGCGTGCCAGTCGGTCCGGATGGCGACCTGCACGATGGCGGAGGCGATGCGGCGCGGCGCGTTCGCGCGCCATACGGCGGAAGGCGGCGTGGCCGGGGCGCGGTGTCCGGGGCCTTGCGCGTGCCCCGTGCCCACGCAGGCGAAGCGACCCCGCCGGTAGACATACGCCCACCCGTCGCCTGAAACGACGTTGATGGGCCGGGTCATGCGGTCCGGTTCGCGCTCACGGGAGGTCGGGCTGCATGCGCCCGAAGAGATATCCACGGGAATGCTGAACGAGATGTTGCACGCGCCCGGTCATCCGTGCCGTCTCCGGTCGGCGGGACGGCGGGATGTGACCCGCTGGTGTGTCCCGCTCAGGTTCGCCGGAGCAACGACCGCTGCGGATGACTGGGAATCCCGAGGGGTGGCTGGGGGACCTGGATTCGAACCAAGGCTGCCCGGGTCAGAGCCGGGAGTTCTACCGCTAAACTATCCCCCAAGCGGTGACGGCCATCGGCCGGGGTCGCGCATGTAGCATCCTCGCCCGCGCGGTTCAACACCATCCGGGGCGGCATGGAAACCGCTTGCTCCGCGCCCCACATCTCCGGATCATTCGCTACTGGCCCGCGATCTGCGCCGCCGGCCCGGACCCAGGATGACCGAGAGCACCGCACGCGACACCCCGACCAGCCCGCCCGTGATGGCGGTTTCGGCGGGCGCGCGCACCGAGCACGCGCAGGGCATCTTCGCCGCGCTTGACCTCGGGACCAACAACTGCCGCCTGCTGGTGGCCGCCCCGACCGCAACCGGCTTCCGCGTGGTGGATTCCTTCAGCCGCATCGTCCGCCTTGGCGAGGGGCTCGCGCAGACCGGGCGGCTCGCCGACAGCGCCATGGAGCGGGCGGCAACCGCCTTGCAGGCCTGCGCCGACAAGCTGATGCGCCGGCCCGTCCGGCGCTTCGAGGCGGTGGCGACCGAGGCCTGCCGGCGCGCCGCCAATGGCCGCGCCTTCCTCGCCCGGATCGCGGCCGAGACGGGGCTGCACCTGCGCGTCATCTCGGCGCGCGAGGAAGCCGAGCTCGCGATGGAATCCTGCGCCCCGCTGCTCGAGCCCGGGGACCGGCGGGCGCTGCTGTTCGACATCGGCGGCGGCAGCACCGAGATCGCCTGGATCCGCGTGCCCTGCGCGCCGGGCGCGCCGCCCGAACTGATCGGCTACCTCTCCCTCCCGCTCGGCGTCGTCACGCTCGCCGAGCGCGCGGGGCAGGACTGCTTCACCGAGCGCGGCTTCTGCGAGGTGGTCGAGGAGGTGGCCGCGCATCTGGCGGAGTTCGACCGCATCCACCGGATCGGCCAGGAGATCCGCGCGGGCGGGGTGCGGCTGATGGGCACCTCCGGCACCGTGACCACGCTCGCCGGCGTCGCGATGGCCCTGCCGCGCTACCGCCGGCCGCTGGTGGACGGCAAGACGCTCGATTGCGGCGCGGCGGACCTCGCGCTCGGGGACCTCTTCGCCCTGGGGCGGGAAGGGCTGGCGCAGCATCCCTGCGTGGGGCCCGAGCGGGTCGAGTTCGTGCTGCCGGGCTGCGCCGTCTATGCCGCGATCCGGCGGGTCTGGCCGACGCCCCGCATCACTGTGGCGGACCGCGGCCTGCGGGAAGGGATGCTGACCCGCATGATGCGCGCCGAGCGCGGGCCGCGCCGCCGCGCCCGTTGAAGGAGAGAGCATGGCGAAGAAGCCGCCGGCCGCGGGACGCGGCGTGGCGACCCGGCTGCGCACGGCCGAGGGCCGCAGCACCGCGAGCCAGCGCTGGCTGACCCGGCAGTTGAACGACCCCTATGTGCGGGCGGCGAAGGAGCGCGGCTTCCGCTCCCGCGCCGCCTTCAAGCTGCTGGAGATGGATGAGCGGCTGAAACTGCTGAAGCCGGGGATGCGGGTGGTGGACCTGGGTGCGGCGCCAGGCGGCTGGACGCAGGTGGCGGTGGAGAAGGCGGGCCCGCGCGGGCAGGTGGTCGCGATCGACATCCTGCCGATGGACCCCGTGCCGGGCGCGACGGTGCTGCAGGGCGACTTCACCGAGGAGGAGGCGGAGGCGCGGGTCATCGCGGCCATGGGCGGCAAGGCCGATCTGGTGCTGTCCGACATGGCGCCGAACACCACGGGGCACCAGGCGACGGACCACCTGCGCATCATGGCGCTGGCCGAGATCGCGCTGGACTTCGCGGGGCGCGTGCTGGCCCCCGGCGGGGCCTTCGTGGCGAAGGTGCTGCAGGGCGGGACCGAGAAGGAGATGCTGGCGGTGCTGAAGCGGGACTTCGCCACCGTGAGGCACGTGAAGCCGCCGGCGAGCCGGAAGGACAGCGCGGAGATGTATGTGGTGGGGTTGGGATTCCGCGGTAAAGGCGGCGAACCCTAGGGGGCGGGCGGAGGCGCCGGCCGCCCGGCGCCCGTGCAGAACGCGCTGCCGCGGCCCGCGGCGCGTCACCTTCGGCCCACGCCATCATCCTCGGCGACGCGCAGCATCGCCTCGCGGAAATCGCGCCCGCCCCGTGCCATGACCTCGCGCAGCGTGTTTGCCAGCAGCATCTGGTTGCCCACGACCTGGTAGCGCAGCCGTACCGTCTCCACCGCGCGCCGGTAGGCGGCATCGGAGGCGTAGGCGCGGATGGCCCGCCACGCGGCCTCGCCCGTGATCGGGCGGCTGAGGTCCACTGGCGGAGGCGCCACGCGCCGCGCCAGCGCCGCCGGATCCATCCCGAGGGTGCGGAAGGCATCCTGCGCCTCATCCCGCCTTCCGCCTGCCCGGCGCCTCCAGAGGATGAAGGCGGCCACGGCAAGCACGCCTCCGGCACCCGCGAGGTACAGTCCGAGTGCCGGGTCCATGGATCGGATCACCCTCCCGAAAGCATCCGCCTCGACCGGCGGCACATCGAGGCGCCGCCAGTAGGTCACATAGCACTGCAGCCAATCCGGCAGGCCCTCGCTGCGGAACGTCGTCGCCGGAAGGCCGCGCCGCGACGCGCTTCCCGTCTCCGCCCCATGGCGGAGGAGCAGGCTTCGCAGGGCCGGACAGGGCCCGGTCACGCCTTCCCGCACCAGCGGGAACACCGCAAGGCCACCGAGCACGATCCCCGCCATGAGCACGAGCACGCCGCAACCGGCCAGAAGCCGGGACACGGCGCCGCCGCGCGTCCCGTCCGGCAGAGCGGTCCGAAAGCCCTCCTGCGGCCGGCCCTGGTTGAGCGCTTCGAGCCGTCGCCGCCAGGGATCATGTCCGGGGTCGCTCATCGGCGGTTTGTAGCACCCATCCGCCGCGAGTTTCAGCAACACGGCCCGCCCCATGCTTGCCCTTGCCCCCGCCCCGCACTAAGGAGGGCCGCCAAGGTCGCGGATCGCGAAAGGTCCCCCATGGCTCCCGACAGCACCCCTGACACCCCCCGCATCGCCGCGCGCATGATCGAGGAGGCCTACGCCTTCGACGACGTGCTGCTGGTCCCCGCCTTCTCCACCGTGCTGCCGGCGCAGACCGACACGCGCACGCGGCTGACGCGCGAGATCGCGCTGAACATCCCGCTCGTCTCCGCGGCGATGGACACGGTGACCGAGGCGAACATGGCGATCGCCATGGCCCAGGCCGGCGGGATCGGCGTGATCCACAAGAACCTCTCGCCGGAGGAACAGGCCGCCCAGGTCCGGCAGGTCAAGAAGTTCGAATCGGGGATGGTGGTGAACCCGCTCACCGTCCACCCGGACCAGACGCTGGCCGAGGTGCGCGCCCTGCAGGATCGCCACCGCATCAGCGGCATCCCGGTGGTCGAGCGCGGCACCGGGCGGCTTGTCGGCATCATCACCAACCGCGACGTCCGCTTCGCCACCGACCCCAACCTGCGCGTCTATGAACTCATGACGCGGGAAAACCTGGTCACCGCCGGGCCGGACGTGACGCCGGACCAGGCGCGGGCGCTGCTGCACAAGCACCGCATCGAGAAGCTGCTGGTGGTGGACGACGCCTATCGCTGCGTCGGCCTCGTCACGGTCAAGGACATGGACAAGGCCCAGGCCAACCCCAACGCGGTGAAGGACGCCATGGGCCGGCTGCGCGTCGCCGCCGCGACCGGCGTGGGCGAGGACGGGATCCGCCGGGCCGAGATGCTGGTCGCCGCCGATGTGGACGTGGTGGTGGTGGACACCGCCCATGGCCATTCCCAGGGCGTGATGCGCGCGGTCGAGGCCATCAAGCGCATGTCCAACTCCGTGCAGGTGGTCGCGGGCAACATCGCGACGCCGGAGGGCGCGCTGGCGCTGATCGAGGCGGGGGCCGATGCGGTGAAGATCGGCATCGGGCCCGGCTCGATCTGCACCACGCGCATCGTGGCCGGCGTGGGCGTGCCGCAGCTTACCGCGGTGATGGAGAGTGCTGCGGCCTGCCGGGAGAAGGGCGTTCCCGCGATCGCCGATGGGGGCATCCGCTCCTCGGGGGATCTGGCCAAGGCGCTCGCGGCCGGGGCGGATTGCGCGATGATGGGCAGCGTCTTCGCCGGCACCGACGAGGCGCCGGGCGAGGTGTTCCTCTACCAGGGCCGGTCCTACAAATCCTATCGCGGCATGGGCTCGCTCGGCGCGATGGCGCGGGGCAGCGCGGACCGCTACTTCCAGGCCGAGGTGCAGGATTCGCTCAAGCTGGTGCCCGAGGGCGTGGAGGGCCGCGTCGGCTACAAGGGGCCGGTGGGCGCGGTGCTGCACCAGATGGTGGGCGGCCTGCGCGCCGCCATGGGCTACACGGGCTGCGCGACCATCGCCGAGCTGCAGCGCAATGCGCGCTTCCGCCGCATCACCGGCGCGGGCCTGCGCGAGAGCCATGTGCACGACGTCGCGGTGACGCGCGAGGCGCCGAACTACCGCGCCGATACCTGAGGGCGCTTCCGGCGCGGCGCGGGATCGGCCATCCTCGCCGGAGTGCGAAGGAAGGCCGTCATGCCCACGCCTGAAGCCGTCGTGTTCGACGCCTATGGGACGCTGCTCGATGTCAATGCCGCGATGGAGGGCCACGCGGCGCGGCTGGGCGAGCGCTGGCCGGCGCTGGCCGCGGAATGGCGGGCCAAGCAGCTCGAATACACCTGGGTGCGCAGCCTGACCGGTGCGGCGATGCACGAGGATTTCTGGCTCTGCACGCGCGATGCGCTCGCGGTGGTGCTGGCGCGGCACGGCATCGCCGACGAGGCGCTCGCCAAGGGGCTGATGGAGGCCTACCGCACCCTGCCGGCCTATCCCGAGGTGCCGGGCGTGCTCGCGGCGATCCGCGCCCGCGGCATTCCGGTCGCGATCCTGTCCAACGGCACGCCGGGCATGCTGGAGGCGGCGGTGAAGGCCGCCGGCATCGCCGGGCTGGTGGACGAGATCCTCAGCGTCGAGGAGGTCGGCGTGTTCAAGCCCGACCCGCGCGTCTACCGGCTAGCGATGCGGCAGTTCGGCTGCGAGCCGGAGGATCTGGTCTTCGTCTCGGGCAATGCCTGGGACGCCCAGGCGGCGCTCGCGGCCGAGATGCGCGTGGTGCGCGTGAACCGCACGGGCGCGCCGGACGAATACGGCCTCGCCGCGGCGGGCGTGCCGGACATCGCGGATCTTTCCGGCCTCGAAGCCCTGCTGGCGTGACGCCCGCGGCCCGTGTCGCCGCCGCGATCGAGCTGGTCGCGGCGCTCGAGGAGCAATGCTTCGCGCCCGGTGCGCGACGCCGCCCGGCCGATGCGGTGGCGAGCGACTTCTTCCGCGCGCGCCGCTTCATCGGCGGCGGCGACAGGCGCGAGGTGTCCGGGCAGGCCTGGGCGGTGGTGCGGCAGCGCATGCGCCTCGGCTGGCATCTGGCGCGCGTCGGCGTCGCGCCGACGGCGCGGCTGCTCGTGCTCGCCCGGATGCTGCTGGAGGCGGGGATGCCGCGCCAGGCGGCGGAGGCGGCCTTCGACGGCTCGCGCTATGGCCCGCCGGCGCTCGACCAGGCGGAACGGCGGGTGGCGGCGGCACTGGCCGGGCGGAGCCTGCTGGACGAGGCGATGCCCGAGGCGGTCCGGCTGAACCTGCCGGACTGGCTGCTGCCGGCCTTCGCCGCGCGCTTCGGCGACCGGCTGGCCGAGGAGGCCGCGGCGCTGGAGGCCGAGGCGCCGCTCGACCTCAGGGCCAACCTGCTCAGGACCGACCGCGACGGCGCGGCGCGCGCCCTCGCGGCCGAGGGGGTGGTCACGGTGCCGACGCCCTTCTCCCCCTGGGGCCTGCGCATACCCGAGCGGCGCCCCGTCACCGGCACCGCCGCCTACCGGGAGGGGCTGGTCGAGGTGCAGGACGAGGGCAGCCAGCTGATCGCGCTGCTCGCCGATGCGCGGCCCGGGATGCGGGTCGCGGATTACTGCGCCGGGGCGGCGGGCAAGACGCTCGCGATGGCGGCGACGATGGGCAATTGCGGGCGGATCACGGCCTGCGACACCTCGGCCCCGCGGCTGGAGGGCGCCGCCCGCCGCCTCCGGCGCGCAGGCGTGGACAATGCCGAGCGGCATCTGCTCGTGCCCGGGGACCGCTGGGCGAAGCGGCGCGCGCGCAGCTTCGACCGGGTGCTGGTGGACGCCCCCTGCACCGGGACCGGCACCTGGCGGCGCAACCCGGATGCGCGGCTGCGGACGCGGCCCGAGGACCTCGCCGAGCTTGTCGCATTGCAGCATGACATCCTGGCGAGGGCCGCAGAATTGGTGCGTCCGGGCGGGAGGCTGATCTACGCTACCTGTTCGCTGCTGCCGCAGGAGAACGAGGAGCAGATGGAACGCTTCCTGGCGCGCGGCCCCGGCTTCGCGCCGGTGCCGCTCGGAGCCCTCTGGGCCGCGCTGGTGCCCGGCGCGCCGCCGCCCTGCGCCGGGCCGTGGCTGAGCCTCTCGCCAGGCCGGCACGGGACGGACGGCTTCTTCTGCGCGGTGCTGGAGCGGGCGGCGTGATCAGCATCCGCCGCGCGCGCCCGGCCGATGCGCCGGCGATCGGGGAGATCCACGCGCAGGTGTGGCGCTCCAGCTATGCCGGCATCCTGCCCGCGGCCTATCTCGCGGGCCTCTCCGCCCCGCGGCTGGCGGGCTTCTACCAGCGCGCGGTGCTCGACCGGCGGGAGGCCCATGCGGTCTTCGTCGCGGTGGCGAACGGGCCGGAGGGGCAGGGCGTGGTGGGCTTTGCCTCGGGCGGCCGGGCGCGGCGGCCGGGCATCGCCGATGGCGAGGTCGAGACGCTTTACCTGCTCGATGACTGGCGCGAGCGCGGCGCGGGGCGGCGGCTGATGCGCGCGATGGGGGCGCATCTGCGCGCGGTGGGCTGCCGATCGGTGATGCTGTGGGTGCTCGCGGAGAATCCGTCGCGCTGGTTCTACCGGCGCCTCGGCGGGCGGGAGGCGGCGCGCGAGGCGATCCGCGTCGGCGGGCAGGAGGTGGTGCAGGCCGCCTTCGTCTGGGACCCGATCGAGAGCCTGCTCGCGGCGACCGCCCCGGCGGGGGAAAGGTAACGCTGGCCCGATCGGCGGGCGATGCGCGGCCGGGCGGATCGCGCGTCTTGCCCCCGCGGCGGCGGTATGCTTCACGCCGCCATGGCCGACCCGAATCCGAACACCGCCGCCCGGCACGAGCATGTGCTGATCCTCGACTTCGGCAGCCAGGTGACGCAGCTCATCGCGCGCCGCCTGCGGGAATCCGGGGTCTATTGCGAGATCTGGCCCTTCAACAACGCGCCCGAGGCGCGCATCCGCGCATTCGCGCCCAAGGGGATCATCCTCTCCGGCGGGCCGGCGAGCGTGACGGAGGGCGAGAGCCCGCGCGCGCCGGATTGCGTCTTCACCCTCGGCGTGCCGGTGCTCGGCATCTGCTACGGGCAGCAGACCATGGCCGCGCAGCTCGGCGGCGCGGTCGAGCCGCATGAGCACCGCGAATTCGGCCGCGCCTTCGTCGAGGTGGTGGCCGACAGCGCGCTGACCAGGGGCGTCTGGGCGCCCGGCGCGCGCGAGCAGGTCTGGATGAGCCACGGCGACCGGGTGACGCGACTGCCCGAGGGCTTCCGCCCGGTCGCCGTCAGCGAGGGCGCGCCCTTCGCCGCCATCGCCGACGATGCGCGCCACTTCTACGGCGTGCAGTTCCACCCCGAGGTGGTGCACACGCCGCATGGCGCCGCGCTGCTGAAGAACTTCACCCACGGCATCTGCGGCTGCTCCGGCGACTGGACGATGGGCGCCTTCCGCGCCGAGATGATCGCGCGCATCCGCGCCCAGGTCGGCAAGGGGCGTGTGGTCTGCGGGCTCTCGGGCGGCGTGGATTCCTCGGTCGCGGCGGTGCTGATCCATGAGGCGATCGGCGACCAGCTCACCTGCATCTTCGTGGACCACGGGCTGATGCGCGCGGGCGAGGCGGAGCAGGTCGTCCGTACCTTCCGCGACCGCTTCAACATCCGCCTGGTGCATCGCGACGCCTCGGACCTGTTCCTCGGCCAGTTGAGCGGCGTGACGGACCCGGAGGTGAAGCGCAAGACCATCGGGCGGCTGTTCATCGAGGTGTTCGAGGAGGAGCAGAACAAGCTCGGCGGCGCGGATTTCCTCGCCCAGGGCACGTTGTATCCGGACGTGATCGAGAGCGTCTCCGCCACCGGCGGCCCCTCCGTCACCATCAAGTCGCACCACAATGTCGGCGGCCTGCCGGAAGGGATGCGCATGCGCCTCGTCGAGCCGCTGCGCGAATTGTTCAAGGACGAGGTGCGGGAACTGGGGCGCGAACTCGGCATCCCCGAGGAGATCGTCGGCCGCCATCCCTTCCCGGGGCCGGGGCTTGCCATCCGCATCCCCGGCGAGGTGACGCGCGAGAAGGCGGACCTGCTGCGCAAGGTGGACACGATCTTTCTCGAGGAGATCCGCAACGCCGGCCTCTACGACGCGATCTGGCAGGCCTTCGCGGTGCTGCTGCCGGTCCGCACCGTGGGCGTGATGGGCGATGGCCGCACCTACGACCAGGCCTGCGCCCTGCGGGCGGTGACGAGCACCGACGGCATGACGGCGGACGTCTACCCCTTCGACATGGGCTTCCTGACGCGCACGGCGAACCGCATCGTCAACGAGGTGCGCGGCATCAACCGCGTGACCTACGACATCACCTCGAAGCCGCCCGGCACGATCGAGTGGGAGTGAGGCGGCGCGCGGCCGCGCCTTCCGCCGCGCGGCATCAATCCCGGTCCGGCGCGCCGAGCGGAAAGTAGTGCCGGTAGGGCCGCGCCGCCTCCACCACGCGGGCGAAGGAAGGCCGCGCGAGGAGCCGCGCGCGATAGGCGCGCAGCGCGCCATGGGCCTCGGGGATGGGATGGACCCAGTCGGCGTAGAAGAGGGCCGGCGCGGCGGCGCAATCGGCCAGGGTGAACTCCTCACCCGCCGCCCAGTCTCTTGCCGCGAGTTGCCCATCGAGCCAGGCATAGGCGCGACCAAGGCGCTCGCGCGCGATGGCAAGGCCCGCCTCGGTCGGCATCGGCAGACGGCCGATCGCCGCCTCCACGGCGACCTGCATCGATTCCATCACATGGAGGTCGAAGAAGCGGTCGAGGAAGCGCACCTCCAGCGCCGCCGCGGGCTCGGCCGGCAGGAGGCGCACGGGACCGGGATGGGCGATGGTGAGGTGCTCGATGATGATGCTGGACTCGGCAATGGCGCGGTCGCCGTCGAGCAGCAGCGGGAACTTGCCCAAGGGCCACAGCCGCATCCATTCGGCCGCGTGCTCCGGAAAGGCCGGTTCGAGTTCGCGGAATGCGAAGGGCGTGGCGTTCTCGTGGAGCGCGACCAGCACCTTCTGCGTGTAGGAGGAGAAGGGGTGGCCGTAGAGCGCGAGCGTCATCGCGGGTTCCTTCGCGGTCAGGGGATGGTTGCGTGGGTCGCGGCGCGGATGGACGACGGGCGGGGCCTCGGCCAGGATCGCCGCCGCATCGCGCCGGAGAAACCGCCTTGCCCGCCACCGTCACCATCCACGGCATCCGCAACTGCGACACGATGAAGAAGGCCCGGGCCTGGCTCGACGCGCGCGGCGTGCCCTACGCCTTCCACGACTACAAGGCCGCGGGGATCGACCGCGCGATGCTGGAGGCATGGGTGCGCCGCCTGGGCTGGGAGGCGCTGCTGAACCGCGCCGGCACCACCTTCCGCAAGCTCCCCGATGCCGAGAAGCAGGGGCTGACGGAAGCGCGCGCCATCGCGCTGATGCTGGCGCAGCCCTCGCTCATCAAGCGGCCGGTCCTGACGGCGGGCGAGACGATCCTGGTCGGCTTCGACCCCGCCCGCTACGCGGCCGCATTCGGCGGCTGAGCGCGCGCCGGCGGCGATCGCCTCCGGCGCGCGGAGATGCGGCGCGGGCACCAGCCGTCAGGCTTCGAGCAGCACGGCGAAGCCGCCGTAGATCATCCGCCTGCCGTCGAAGGGCATGCTGGCCGGGTCCATCTTCATGCGCGGGTCGGCCATGATCCGCTTCCAGCCCTCGTCGCGGGCCTCCTTCGAAGGCCAAGTCATCCAGGAAAAGACGACCGTCTCGTCCTCCGCCTGCTGCACGGCCATGCGGAAGGAGGTGAGCTTCCCCTCGGGCACGTCGTCGCCCCAGCATTCGACCATGCCGGTCATGCCGTGTTCCTTGAGCAGCGGCACCATCGCCTCGGCATGGCGGCGGTACTCCTCTTTCCTCGCATTCGGCACGGCGAGCACGAAGCCGTCGATGTAGGCCATGATGCCTCCTCCCTGATCGGTTCAGTCTGCGTGGAACGCGGCCTCGAGCGCGGCGGCGTCGATCTTCACCATCCGCATCAGCGCGGCCATGACGCGACCGCGCTGCGCGGCGTCGCCCGCCTGCATCAGCCGGGGCAGGGCCTCGGGCACCACCTGCCAGGCAACGCCGAAGCGGTCCTTCAGCCAGCCGCAGGCCTGCGCCTCGCCGCCTTCGAGCAGGGCGGACCAGACGCGGTCCAGTTCCTCCTGCCCGTCGCAACTCACCACCAGCGAGACGCCGTTGGTGAAGCCGGGCGGGGGCGCCGCGTTGAAGGCGAGCACGGGCGCGCCGGCGAGGGTGAAGGTGACCATCATCACCTCGTCCTCCGTGCCCGGAACGCCGGAGGGCCGCCTGATCACCTCGCCGATCGCGGAGCCGGGAATGGCCGCGCAGTAGTGGCGCGCCGCCGCCTCCGCCTCGGTCGCGAACCACAGGCAGGTGGAAAGCGCGGTCATGCGTCATGCTCCCGGAACAGCATCGCCACGTAGCGGCGCAGATGGCGCAGGCTCTCGGCCGCCGCCTCCGGGCCGCCTTCGGCCTTGGCCAGAACGAAGGCGCCCTGAATCACCGCCATGACGTGCTGCGCGAGGCTCCCGGGCGTGAAGCCCGTGACGCCGCGCGCGGCCATGGCCGCGGCGATCTCTTCCTGCAGCGGCGCAAGATGGTCTCGGATGCCGGCCTCGCAGGCGGTGCGCAGCGCGGGATGGGTGGCGTGGACCTCCTGCACCATCGTGCCGATCAGGCAGGTGAAGTGCGGCACATCGCCGCGCAGCAGGCGGATGCGGACATCGATGTAGGCGAGGACGCGATCCAGCGGGTCCGCGTGGTCGCGCCAGCCGGACCGCGCGAAGATCCCGTCGAGCCATTCGATGAACCGCGCCGCGGCGGCGATGCCGAGGTCCTCCTTGGTGCGGAAGTGATGGAAGAAGGCGCCCTTGGTCACGCCGGCGGCGGTGCAGAGCTCATCCACCGAGGTGGCGGCGTAGCCGCGCGCGCGGATCTGGCCGATGGCGGCGTCGAGCAGACGCTGACGGGCTTCTCCGCGGGACATTTTGCATTGATACCAACCGGTCGGTATGTCCGCAAGCCCGATCTTTGTGCGACTGTCAATTTTGGGAGACGCTTAAACACGACAGTTCTTCTTGACTGCCCGACCCGCCGGCGGGAGGTTCGCTCACCCGCGCAGGAGGAACGCCATGGCCGGCACCGGCAGCGGCGCGCGCCGCAACCCCGTCAGCATCAAGGGGCAACTCGTGAGCATGAGCATCCTCGGCAGCGCCGTGGTGCTCTGCATCTTCCTCGAAAACTTCCGCGTGGCGGCGTGGCTGCCCTATGTGCTGCACATCCTGGGGGGCGCCCTGGTGCTGGCGGTGGCGATCCCGCATTTCTTCTTCCGCCGGCCGGTGGAGTAGCTTCGGCGCTCAGAACCAGTTTCGTCCGAACCGACGGCGGAAAGCTTCGGATCGGCACGCCGACCGCTTCATCGAGGTCCAGATCCTCGGGCACGACGCCTCCGACACCTAACGGAGCCGCATGTGTGTTGTTTTCTCCCGCCACTCGTCAGACGTAGGCACGGTCGGACGGCGCGTGCCTGTAGTCACCCGTGACGCCTGCCAGCCGGAAACCTATGCCCACCGGGATCTGCTCGTTCTTGTCCTTGCCGGGGGAGACGACCATGGTCCCGCGCACCATCAGGGCTGCACTGTCGCTGCCGTCCATGAAGGCGCCCTCGTCGAACCCTGCCGCAGCCAGCTTCTCGGCAATCACCGCGAGTTCGACGCCGGTCGCGGCGGCATCCTGGACCGCACCCACAAGCAGGCAATGGCGGCGTTCGTGGTAGGCGATGAAGGACTTCCCGCATCGAGGGCCGCGCGCCTCGTCGAAAGCGCGCAATGTCGCGTTGCTGCGCTGAGTGAGTTTCGCGGTGCTCCGGGGATCCGGCTCGCCATAGGCGGGATAGAGATTGCCTTGCGCGTCCACGTATCCCTCGAACGGCTTTCCCCGGGCCGCGCGTGCTTCAATCACCGTACGGTGCGCAGGATTGTTCGGGTCCAGTTCCCTCAGACGGTCTTGGATGTCGTATCGGTTTTCCAAGCCATAGCGAAGGTCGTTGACAAGAAGCGGTCCCACGCCGCCAACCGCGGTTTGGGTGACCCCGTCTATCGGTGGGTTCCCCTTGCGGACGACATAGTTCGGCTTGAGGCCGGAGACGCCGATCTCGTTGCGTTGGGCGATGTAGAATGATTCCGGTCGGCTGTCGCCTGCGACGACTGCCCCTGCCACGACGATCTGGCCCTCGGGCCGCACGTTCGAGGCATCCAACGAACTGCCGAGCGTGTAGGACCAAACCTTGTACACCTTGTCCATGGCGTAGAAGTTTCCGTTGACGACAGCCTCGCAAAGCTTGCCCTCCCGCGCCAGCGCATCGGAGAACAGTTCGCTTCCCTTGCGCAGGATGACCACCATCTCGCACGTGCCCGAGATCAGCGTATAGGCGAGGTCGCCGTCCCGGCGGACGTCGCCATAAGGGAGAAGGCCGTCCGTCGCCCAGAAGTCGGCCCCATCCCTCGCGGATAGAAGTCCCATGCCACCGCTCCAATCGCCCGGCGTTCGCCCTTTTCTCGCATAGTGGCCCAGGCGTTGCGCTTGACGCCACAGCGCCGAAAGGACGACGCTTGGTGTTCTAGGCAGGTGGAGGCAATCGCAATGTCTGCTTACCTTCGGAGGGGGGTGGTTGCCGCCATCCTCGGCGCCCTTTTCGCCGGCCCTGCCCTCGCGCAGCGCACGCTGACCATCGGCGCCTCCTCCGCGCCCACGGGCATGGACCCGCACTACCATTCCTCGAACATGAACAACGCGCAGCTGCGCCAGGTGTTCAACACGCTGATCGACCTCGATTCCCGGCAGCGCTTCGTGGCCGTGCTCGCCGAATCCTGGCGCGCGGTGGACGACCGGACCTGGGAGTTCCGCCTGCGCGAGGGCGTGCGCTTCCATGACGGCACGCCCTTCACCGCCGAGGATGTGGCCTTCTCCTACGCCCGCGTGCCCACCGTGCCGAACAGCCCCGGCCCCTTCACCCCGGCGGTGCGCCTGATCGAGCGCGTGGAGGTGCTGGACCCGCGCACGGTCCGCTTCATCACGCGCGAGCCGCATCCCTTCCTCGAGCACGACATCGCGGCGGTCTTCATCCTCTCCCGCACCATCCATGCGAATGCGACGCTCGCCGACTTCAACGCCGGCCGGGCGATGATCGGCACCGGCGCCTATCGCCACGTCTCCTACCAGATCGGCGAGCGGCAGGAGGTGGTGCGCAACCCTGATTTCTGGGGCCCTGCGCAGCCATGGGAGCGCGTGGTGACGCGCGTCATCGCCAATGCCGGCGCGCGCTCGGCGGCCCTGCTCTCGGGCGACGTGGACCTCATCGACACCGTGCCCAGCCAGGACGTGCCGCGGCTCGAGCGCGAGCCGCGCATCGCCGTCTTCGGCATCGAGGCCAACACCACCTCCTACCTCTTCCCCGACGCGGTCAGGGAGACGACGCCGCACGCGACGGACAAGCAGGGCCGGCCGCTGCCGCGCAACCCGCTCGCGGATCTGCGTGTGCGCCAGGCGCTCTCGCTCGCCATCAACCGCCAGGGCATCGTGGAGCGGCTTCTGCAGGGCCAGGGGCGCGCCGCCGACCAGTTCGCCGCCCCCGCCCTGCAGGGCCGCGCGCCGGACCTGCCGCCGCTGCCGCACGACCCCGACCGCGCGCGCCGGCTGCTCGCCGAGGCCGGCTATCCGGACGGCTTCCGCCTGACCATCCACAGCCCGAATGGCTGGTTCGCCGGCGATTCCGAGGTGATGCAGGCGATCGCCCAGGGCTGGACCCGCATCGGCGTCGAGACGCGCGTCGAGGTGCTGCCCCCGGCCAACCTGTTCAGCCGCGCGACCAACCGCGAGTTCTCGGTCTTCATGACCACCTTCACCGCCAACTATGCGGCCAACATGCTGCGGCAGGTGGTGATGACGCGCGACCCGGAGCGCGGCACCGGCCCCTTCAACCGCCAGCGCTGGTCGTCGCCGCGCATGGACGAGCTCGTCGCCCGCGCGATGGTCACGATGGACACGGCGCAGCGCAACGCCATCACCGCCGAGGCGATGCGGATCGCGACCGAGGAACTCGGCGTCATCCCCATCCACTTCCTGCGCCTGACCTGGGCCACCCAGAGGGCGCGGGTGCGCTACGAGCCCGACCCTCGCTGGTACACCAACGCGCTGCTCGCGCACCCCGCGAACTGATGACTTGACCGCGCCCGACCGGGCGGTCGAGGCTTCCCGCGACGGCCGGCCCGAGACCGCGCCGCACGGGAGGAAATGGAATGGCCAAGGGGATGGCTGGCGCCGCTCTGGCGGCGCTGATGCTCGCGGGTGCGCCGGCGGCGGCGCAGCGGACGCTGACCATGGCGGTGCAGACGCCGCCCTCCGCGCTTGATCCGCACTACCACAACACCACCAACAACACGATGATGCTCATGCAGATCTATGAGCGTCTGTTCGAGCTCGACAACAAGGCGGTGCCGCAGCCGCGGCTCGCGGAATCCATGCGCGCCATCGACGACCGCACCTGGGAGATCAGGCTGCGCCAGGGCGTGCGCTTCCATGACGGCACGCCGCTCGAGGCGGAGGACATCCCCTACACCTTCGCCCGCATCCCGACCGTGCCGAACAGCCCCGCCCTCTATACCCCGGCCGTGCGCACCATCAGCCGCATCGAGATCGTGAATCCCTCCACCATCCGGCTTCACACGCACGAGCCCAACCCGCTGATGCATTTCGACATGGCGGCGCCCTTCATCCTCTCGCGCCGCATCCACGGGCCGAATCCGGCCACGAGCGACTTCACCTCCGGCCGGCTGGCGATCGGCACCGGCCCCTATCGCCTGGTCTCCTTCGCGCAGAACGAGCGGCTCGAGATCCGCCGCAACGAGACCTACTGGGGACCGGCGGAGCCGTGGGAGCGCGTGACGGTGCGCTTCATCCCGCAGGCCGCGGCGCGCACCGCGGCGCTGCTTGCCGGCGAGGTGGACCTGATCGACTACGTGCCGGTGCAGGATGTCGAGAACCTGCGCCGCGACCCGCGCTTCGCGCTGTTCGAGGTGGACAGCGTGACCTTCGTCTATCTGTTCCCGGATTCGATGCGCGACACCTCGCCCTTCGTCGCGGACCGCGCGGGCAACCCGCTGCCGCGCAACCCGCTCGCCGACCGGCGCGTACGGGAGGCGCTCTCGCTCGCCATCAACCGGGAGGCCATCGCGACGCGGCTCTACCAGGGCCTCGCCGCGCCGGCGGACCAGTTCGCCGCGCCCATCGCCGAGCATCGCCTGCCGACGCAGGGGCCGCTGCCGCACGACCTCGCGCGCGCCCGCGCCCTGCTCGCCGAGGCCGGCTACCCGGACGGCTTCCGCCTGACCATCCACGGACCGAACGGCTTCTTCCCCTCGGACCAGGCGCTGCTGCAGGCGCTGGCGCAGCAGTTCACGCGCGCTGGCGTCGAGACCACGGTGCAGGCGCTGCCCCCGGCCAACCTGTTCACGCGCGCCACGAACCGCGAGTTCTCGCTGTTCATGACCTACTTCTCCTCCTTCCTCACCATCAACCCGCTGCGCCAGGTGGTGGCGACGCGCAACCCGGAGGCGGGGCTCGGCCCGTTCAACCGGCAGCGCTACTCGAACCCCGCGATCGACGAGCCGCTGCGCGAGGCGCTGATCACCATGGACCCCGAGCGCCGGCAGGTGCTCACGCACCAGGCCGCGCGCGCCCTGCTCGAGGACAAGGGCGTGCTGCCCGTGATCTTCCTGCGCAACACATGGGCTGGTCGCCGCGACAGGGTCGTCTACGATCCCTCCCCGCTCAACCATACCTCGGCGGTGCATGCGCGCCCGCCGGGGTAAGCCCGGAGGAATGCCTGCATGCCCGACGCCGAAGCCCGCGACCGCATCTTCGCCGCCATAGACGCGGGCTTCGACAAGCAGGTCGCCTTCCTGCAGGATCTCGTGCGCTTCCCCTCGCTTCGCGGGCGGGAGGCGCCGCTGCAGGACTGGTTCGCCCGCCAGATGGCGGCGCGCGGCTATGCCGTGGACCGCTTCACCCTCGCCGACGTGCCCGAGCACCCGAAGATGGCGCCGATGGTCGGCGTGGACCCGGCAGGCTCGGTGCAGGTGGTCGCGGCGCACCGGCCGGCCAACCCGGCCGGGCGCAGCCTGATCCTGCAGGGCCATATCGACGTGGTGCCCGAGGGGCCGCACGAGATGTGGACGCACCCGCCCTACGCCGCGGTGATCCGCGATGGCTGGATGTATGGCCGTGGCGCGCACGACATGAAGGCCGGCGTCGCCTGCATGGTCTTCGCGATGGATGCGATCCGCGCCGCCGGCCTCGAACCCGCCGCCGACGTCTACATCGAGACGGTGACGGAGGAGGAGAGCACCGGCAACGGCGCGCTGGCCACGCTGCTGCGCGGCTACCGCGCCGATGCCGCGCTGATCCCCGAGCCCACCGGCCACACCATCACCCGTGCACAGACCGGCACCATCTGGTTCCGCCTGCGCGTGCGCGGCGTGCCGGTGCATGTCGCGGTGGCGCAGGACGGCACGAATGCCATCATGTCCGCCTATGCGCTGATCAACGCGCTCTACGAGCACACGAAGGCGCTGAACGCCGCCGCGCGCGACAATCCCTGGTATGCGGGCATCAAGGACCCGATCAAGTTCAACCCCGGCATCATCCGCGGCGGCGACTGGGCATCCAGCACGCCCGCCTGGTGCGAGGTGGATTGCCGCATCGGCCTCGTGCCCGGCACCACGCCCGAGGAAGCGATGGCCGGCATCGAGGCCTGCGTGAAGGAAGCGGCGAAGGGCGATTCCTTCATGGCCAACAACCCGCCCGAGATCGTCTGGACCGGCTTCAGGACCGATCCCTATGTGCTCGAGCCCGGCAGCGAGGCGGAGGCGGTGCTCGCCGCCGCCCATGCCTCGGTCCATGGCGGCGAGATGCCGGAGCGGCGCACCACGGCGGTGAACGACACGCGCTACTACGGCCTTTATTTCGGCATCCCCGGCCTCTGCTACGGGCCGAAGGGGGAGGTTGCGCACGGTTTCGACGAACGCACCTCGATCGAGGACCTGCGCACCTGCACGCGCACCATCGCGACCTTCATCGGCGACTGGTGCGGGCTCCGCCCGCGCGGCTGAGCCATCCAGGACCATCAGGAGACATCCGCACGTGTACGACTACATCATCGTGGGCGGCGGTTCCGCCGGGTCGGTGCTCGCGCACCGTCTCTCCACGCCATCGGCCAATACGGTGCTGCTCTGCGAGGCCGGCCCCGACACGCCACCCGGACAGGAGCCGAAGGAGATCCTCGATACCTATCCGGGACAGGCCTATTTCGACCCGCGCTTCCACTGGACGGAGCTGAAGGTCCGCACCCAGGTCGTCTCGCACAACAACCCCGCCGAGAAGCCGCCCTTGCGCAAATACGAGCAGGCGCGCGTGCTCGGCGGCGGCTCCTCGATCAACGGGCAGATGGCCAATCGCGGCGCGCCGCACGATTACGACGAATGGGAGGCGCGCGGCGCGGCCGGCTGGAACTGGAACGCCGTGCTGCCCTACTTCAAGAAGGTCGAGCGCGACCTCGACTTCGACAACGAGTGGCACGGGCGGGAAGGGCGCATCCCCGTCCGCCGCATCCCCGAAGCGCAGTGGCCCGCGCATTCGAAGGCGGCGGCCGAAGCCTTCCGCCAGGCCGGGTTCAAGCGCCTCGAGGACCAGAACGGCGCTTTCGAGGACGGCTACTTCCCGCTGACGGTCAACGTGACCGAGACGCGCGTCTCGGCCGCGATCGGCTATCTCGATGCCGAGACCCGCAGGCGGCCGAACCTGACGCTCTCGACCGAGACGCAGGTGATGGGCCTGATCTTCGAAGGCACGCGCTGCGTCGGCATCCGCGCGCTGGTGAAGGGTCAGGAACAGGAATTCCGCGGGCGGGAAGTCATCCTCTGCACCGGCGCCATCCATTCGCCCGCGCATCTGATGCGCGCGGGCATCGGGCCGGCCGCGCATCTGAAGGAGCACGGCATCGAGGTGCGCGCCGACCTGCCCGGGGTGGGGCAGGGGCTGATGGACCATCCGGCCATCTCGCTCTCCTCCTTCATCCGGCCCGAGGCGCGGCTGAACCGCACGCAGCTCCGCCGGCACATGCTGGTGGGCCTGCGCTTCTCCTCCGGCATCGAGGGCGCGCCGCCGGGCGACATGTTCATGTCGGTGGCCAGCAAATCCGCCTGGCATGCAGTGGGCGAGCAGATCGCCTCGATGCTGACCTGGGTGAACAAGACCTATTCGCAGCGTGGCCAGGTACGCCTCGTCTCGACCGACTGGCGCCAGCATCCGGATGTCGAGTTCAACCTCCTCTCCGACCGGCGCGACCTCGAGCGGCTGATGATCGGCTTCCGCCTCGCGGCCTCGCTGGTGCTGAGCCCGCCGCTCGCGGCGGTGACGACCGACCCTTTCCCGGCTGCCTATTCCGACCGGGTGCGGCGGATCGGCGTGGTGAACACGAAGAACCGCATCCTGACCTCGGTGATCGCGAAGTTCCTCGACGGGCCGGGCTTCCTTCGCTCGGCCTTCATCGACCGCTTCGTCATCGAGGGCTTCCGCTTCCGCGAGGTGATGGAGGACGAGGAGGCGCTGGAAGCCTTCATCCGCAAGGCGACGATCGGCGTCTGGCACGCCTCCTGCTCCTGCCGCATGGGCGCCGAGGGCGACCCGATGACGGTGGTGGACACCGCCGGGCGCGTGCGCGGCGTGGCGGGGCTGAGGGTGGTGGATGCCTCGGTCTTCCCGGTCGTTCCCTCGGCCAACACCAACTTCCCCACCCTGATGACGGCCGAGAAGATGGCCGACGCCATCCTCGCCGCACCCGGCTGACGACGGCGGGCGCGGCCCCGTGGGGCGGCCGCGCGCCGAACCGCGTCCTGATCCTGGCGGGCACGGGATGAAGCCTGGCCCGCCAGGGCGCAGTCGGCGCAAGGCGCTTGGCGAGGCGCCCGGCCGCGGCGCATGCTCGCCCCGGGCCGGCCGCAGGAAGGGCGGCCCCAGGGCAGCATGGGAGAACCATTCATGACCACCATCGGGACCCGCCTTGCGGGGCTCGCCGTCGCCGGCGCGCTCGCCTGGGCGGGGCAGGCACAGGCGCAGCAGGCGCCGGCGGACACCGTCGCGGCGATCCGCGCGCGCGGCCAGTTGATCTGCGGCGTCTCGGTCAACGCGCCGGGCTTCGCGTTGCCGGACAGCCGGGGCGAGTTCCGCGGCCTCGACGTGGATACCTGCCGCGCCGTCGCCGCCGCCATCCTGGGCGATGCGACCCGCGTGCGCTTCGTGCCCAACACCGCCGTGCAGCGCTTCCCGATGCTGCAATCGGGCGAGGTGGACATGCTCGCGCGCAACACGACCTGGACGCTCGCGCGCGAGAGCCAGCTCGGCCTCGCCTTCGCGGGCATCAACTTCTACGACGGCCAGGGCTTCATGGTGCGCCGCAGTTCCGGCGTGACCTCGGCCCGCCAGCTCGACGGCGCGACGGTCTGCGTGCAGCCCGGCACGACGACGGAGCTGAACCTCGCGGACTATTTCCGCACCAACCGCATGCGCTTCACCCCGGTGGTGATCGAGAGCGTCGAGGAGATCCGCGCCGCCTTCGTGGCCGGCCGCTGCGACGCCTACACCAACGACATCTCAAGCCTCGCCTCCTTCCGCGCCACCCGCACGAACGATGCGGCCGAGTTCGTGCTGCTGCCCGAGGTGATCTCGAAGGAGCCGCTCGGCCCCGTGGTCCGCAAGGGCGACTGGCGCTTCTTCGACATCGTGCGCTGGTCGCTCTTCGCGCAGATCGCCGCCGAGGAGCTCGGCGTGACGAGCGCGAATGTCGAGGAGATGGCGCGCACCAGCACGAACCCCGACGTGCAGCGGCTGCTCGGCCGCACGGCGGAGCTCGGCCGCTCGATGGGCGTGGACAATGACTGGGCACTGCGGATCATCCGCCAGGTCGGCAACTACGGCGAGATGTACGAGCGCAACATCACCCCGATCGGCATCCCGCGCGGGGTGAACAATCTCTGGACCAATGGCGGGCTGCACTACGCGCCGCCGATCCGCTGACGACAGGGAGGGGGGCGGCGACGCCCCCTTCCGCAACCCCGTCATGCGAAGGGGGCGGCAGGTCGCCCCGCCGCCCCCCCTTGATGAATGACTGCGCCGGATCAGCCGACCGTCAGGCGCCGCTCCGCGACCTGCTGCTTCATGGACTTCTGCAGCTTCTCGAAGGCGCGCACCTCGATCTGGCGCACGCGCTCGCGGCTGATGCCGTATTGCTGGGAGAGTTCCTCCAGCGTCGTCGGCTCCTCCTTGAGGCGGCGCTCGATCAGGATGTGGCGCTCGCGCTCGTTCAGCGTCTTCAGCGCACCGGCGAGCAGGTCGCGGCGGTTGGACATGTCCTGCCGCTCGGCGAGCTCGTCCTCCTGGTTCTCGCCGTCATCCACGAGCCAGTCCTGCCATTCGCCCTCGCTGTCGGCGCGGACGGGGGCGTTCAGGCTGTGGTCGGGGCTCGCGAGGCGCCGGTTCATGTTGATGACGTCCTGCTCGGGCACCTGCAGCCGGTGCGCGATCTTGGCGACCTGCTCGTCCTTGAGGTCGCCGTCCTCGAGCGCGGACATCTGCGCCTTCAGCCGGCGCAGGTTGAAGAACAGCTTCTTCTGCGCCGCCGTGGTGCCCATCTTCACCAGCGACCAGGAGTGCAGGATGTATTCCTGGATGGCGGCGCGGATCCACCACATGGCATAGGTGGCCAGGCGGAAGCCGCGCTCCGGGTCGAAGCGCTTGACCGCCTGCATCATCCCGACATTGCCTTCCGAGATCAGCTCGCCCACCGGCAGGCCGTAGCCGCGATAGCCCATCGCGATCTTGGCGACGAGGCGCAGATGCGAGGTGACGAGCTTGTGCGCGGCCCGTTCGTCCCCCTCCTCCTTCCAGCGGCGCGCAAGCGCCAGCTCTTCCTCGGGGGAGAGCATGGGAAACTTGCGGATCTCCTGCAGGTAGCGGGAGAGGTTGCCTTCGGTCGCCATCGGAATGGCCATGCTGGAAGCCATGGTCTCATCTGCCTCCTTGGCCGGGCGGATCTCCCGTGACGGCGGGACCCGCGAGCGGCCTAGCCTCGAACCGTGTCGCCTTCCTCTGGGCCCTGCACCGGGCCGCCTGCCCCGGTCACGGCGGGGCGGGCCGGACGGGGCATCTTCTGGCGCCCTTCGGAATCCGACGCCGCTTATCTACCGCGCCGCCCGCCCGGGCGCAACAAAAACCGAGTGCAATAGTCGGGTTACTGGCCGTTACCATCCAGCAACGCGACCAGCGCCGCGAAATCCGCCGGCGGCGGGCTTTCGAAGGCGAGCGACTCGCCCGTCACCGGGTGGCGGAATCCCAGCGTGGCCGCATGCAGCGCCTGGCGGGGAAACGCCAGCAGGGCGTCCCGGGGCGCAGGGGGCAGCAGGCGCGCCGCAGCCGGGGTGCGGCGCAGATAGACCGGATCCCCCACCAGCGGATGGCCGATATGGGCCAGATGCACGCGGATCTGGTGGGTGCGGCCGGTGAGCAGGCGGCAGCGCACAAGGGCGACGGCGCCGCCCCAGGCGCGTTCGACCGCATAGCGGGTGGTGGCGGGCTTGCCGCCGCGCTCGACCACCGCCATGCGCTTGCGGTCGCCGGGATGGCGGCCGATCGGGGCGCTGACCTCGCCCGCGAGCGGCGCCGGCAGGCCCCAGGCCAGCGCCAGATAGGCGCGGTCGAGGTCGCGGTTGGCGAAGGCCTCCGAGAGGGCGCGGTGGGCGCGCTCGGTCTTGGCGGCGACCATCAGGCCGGAGGTGTCCTTGTCCAGCCGGTGGACGATGCCGGGGCGCTTCTCCCCCCCGATTCCGGGCAGGTCCTCCCCCGCATGGGCGAGCAGCGCGTTGACCAGCGTGCCGTCCGGGTTGCCGGGCGCGGGATGGACGACGAGGCCGGCGGGCTTGTCCACCACGATCAGGTCGGCATCCTCGAACACCACGCTCAGCGGGATGGGCTGGGCCTGCGGCGTGGCCGGCGCGGCGGGAGGGATGGCGAGCACGTAGAGCGAACCGGGCCGCACCGCCTCCGACGGGTCGGTGAGCGGCGCGCCGTCGCGGCTGGCGTGGCCCGCTTCGATCAGCGCCTTGACCCGGGAGCGCGAGAGCGAACCTATGGCATCCGCGAGGAAGCGGTCGGCGCGGGTGCCGGCGGCCTCGGGCGGCGCGACGGCTTCGGCGCGGCCGGGTTCGGCGAACGAGGGGGATGGCGTGGCGGCGCTCAAGGCTCTGGTGATCGGGATGGGGGTGCTGATCGTGGCCGGCACCGTGACGCTCGCGGTGCTGCTCGTCCAGCGTCTTGGCGCGGCGCCGGGGGGCGGCGCGCCGTCAGCGCTTGCGCTCGGCGAGCCCGAGGGGAGCCGCATCGGCGGCATCGCCGCGACGGAGCGGGCGATCGCGGTCTGGGTGGTGCGGCCGGACGGGGAGCGGGTGATCCTGCTCGACCCGAGCGGGGCGCGGCGGATCGGCGAGGTCCGGCTGCGCGACTGACCCGCCGATGGCGCACCGCAAGCCGCATTTGCCGGAGAAGACCTGCGCGTCCTGCGGCCGCCCCTTCGCGTGGCGGCGCAAATGGGCGCGGGACTGGGAGGAGGTGCGGCACTGCTCCGACGCCTGCCGCGACGGGCGGCGCGCCGAGGCGCTGCGAAAGGCGGGCGCGGCGCGGAAGGGTGTTGATCCCGGCGGAAGACGGGGCTAGAAGCGCGCCTCCGGCCCGGGTCCCCTTCGTCTAGAGGCCTAGGACACCGCCCTCTCACGGCGGTAACAGGGGTTCGAATCCCCTAGGGGACGCCACATTTCCTGGCGGATGAGCGCGCATCGCCTGCCTTGGCGGCCGGCTTGCATGAAGCATGAGTCAGCCGAAGTGGCAAACGCCCGTCTTTGGGTGGATCGAACCGATCCGAGCCAAGCTGCCGGCTTCCCGACAGCCAGGGTGTTTCGGCCTTCGAGCGCAGGCTTGCTATCGGCTTGAAAGTTTTGGCGGACCCGACACGATTCGAACGTGCGACCTTTGCCTTCGGAGGGCAACGCTCTATCCAGCTGAGCTACGGGTCCCGATGGGCTGTCTCAGATACCGCCCTTCGCGATGCAAGTCGACCCCCGCTTTATGCAAGTCGACTGCCGCTTTTGCTCGACTTCATGGCGCATGTCGCGGTCGGTCTCGGCTCGGACCTGATCCGCGACGCCGTGCTGGGCGGCGCCGGTTTCGGCGACAGCCTGGCCGCCGGCCGGCAGGTGCGAGGCGTCTAAGGGGGGGCGCCATGAAGCTTGCGTCGTGGGGTGTCACTGGCGGCGGGGTGCTCATGGACAAGGTTTTCGACAGCGCGCCCCGGCGTGAGGCGTTGGCCGAAGCCGGGCATCATGCATCGCATCCATGCGCGGCGCCCGCTCGCATCGTGGCAGCGCTGGATGAACAAAGCCCAGGCCCCGAGGTCTAACACGCCCTCGGCACGCTCGCATGCAATTGCGGCCGTTGCCGCGCCAGCCATCGCGGCCTGTCGCGCGACGGCGCCCATCCGCACCTGCTCCGCACGGCGATGAACCTACGCCGCGCCGAACGCCTCCCCGTATGACAGGCGAACCGCGTCCGAACCGCCACTGCCTGGCCGCGAAACCCATCGCCAACGCCCGCTCCAACAACCTCCACCAAACGACCATGCGCGGCTCGCGGAGGTCTCCGATGCAGCAGATATGGACGCACCCAGATTTCCGTATTTCCGATCAGCACCGCGCAAAAGAATAGGGCGGGCCCCCACCGGGAACCCGCCCTGCTGCCGGATGGAACGCTGCCTCAGCCGCCTTCCTGAAGCGCCGCGTCCTTGCCCTTGCGGACATTGGGCATCAGCATCGCCACCAGGGCGATGGCAGCGATGCCGAGCAGCACCGCGCTGATCGGCCGCTCGATGAATACGCCCCAGTTGCCGCGCGAGAGCAGCATGGCCCGGCGCAGATGTTCCTCCATCATCGGGCCGAGCACGAAGCCGATCAGCATCGGCGCCGCCTCCAGCCTGAGCTTCGAGCACATGTAGCCGAAGATGCCGAAGAACACCGTCTGGTACACGTCGAAGACGTTGTTCTGCAGCGAGTACACGCCGATCGCGCAGAAGATCATGATCGAGGGATACATGTGCCGGTAGGGCACCGAGAGCAGCTTCACCCACATGCCGACCATCGGCAGGTTGATGATGAGCAGCATCACGTTGCCGACCCACATGGAAGCGATCAGGCCCCAGAACAGGTCGGGCTGCGCCTCGACCATGCGGGGCCCGGGCTGGATGCCCTGGATGATCAGCGCGCCGACCATCAGCGCCATCACCGCATTGGCCGGGATGCCGAGCGTCAGCAGCGGGATGAACGACGTCTGGGAGGCGGCGTTGTTCGCCGATTCCGGCCCCGCCACGCCCTCGATCGCGCCGGTGCCGAACTCGTGCCGGCCCTTCGAGATCTTCCGCTCCATCATGTAGGAGCCGAAGGAGGAGAGGGCCGCGCCGCCACCCGGCAGGATGCCGAGGACCGAACCCACCGCCGTGCCGCGCAGCACCGCGGGCACCGAGCGGCGGAACTCCTCGCGCGTCATCATCAGGCTGCCGACCTTGCCCGACATGACGTTGCGGGATTCCGGACGCTCGAGATTCATGATGATCTCGGCGATGCCGAACATGCCCATGGCGATCGAGACGAAGCCGACACCGTCCGACAGTTCGGGGATGCCGAAGGTGAAGCGTTGCTGGCCGGTCTGCACGTCGGTGCCCACCATGCCGAGCGCCACGCCGAAGATCACCATGCCGATGGACTTGACCACCGAGCCCTGCGCCAGCACGGCCGAGATGATCAGCCCGAGGAACATCAGCGAGAAGTAGTCAGCCGGCCCGAAGGACAGCGCCACCTGCGTCAGCAGCGGACCTGAGGCCGCGACCAGCAGCGTGGCGACCGTGCCGGCGAAGAAGGAGCCGATCGCCGCGATGGCGAGCGCCGCGCCCGCCCGCCCGCGCCGGGCCATCTTGTAGCCCTCGAGCGTTGTGACGACCGAACTGACCTCGCCTGGCAGGTTGAGCAGGATCGAGGTGGTCGAGCCGCCATACTGCGCGCCGTAGTAGATGCCCGCGAGCATGATGATGGCCGTGGTCGCCGGCTGGCCGAAGGTGATGGGCAGCAGCAGCGAGATGGTCGCCACCGGCCCGATGCCCGGAAGCACGCCGATCGCCGTGCCGATGACGCAGCCGATCAGGCAGAAGAGGATGTTGTTCCAGGTGAGCGCGACGGCGAAGCCGTGCGCCAGGTTCGCGAAAAGGTCCATGGCGGCGCTTCCTTACCGGCCGAGCTCGGGCCAGACCGGCACCCGTATGTCGAGGTACCAGATGAAGACGAACCAGCAGAGCGCGCAGAGGAACAGCACCAGCCCCGCGACGCCGAGCGGCCGGTGCGTCTTGTCCGCGAAGGAGGCGAGCACGACCGAGATCGTGATGGCGACCATGAAGCCGAGCGATTCCAGCACCAGCCCGAACAGGGTGAAGGCCGCGCTGACGAGGAACAGCGGGCGCCAGCTCTCGATGATGCTCGGGATCATGCAGCCGACGAACAGCCCGATGCCGAGCGGGTTCCAGCCCGCGCCGATCCAGCCCGGCATGTGGGAGGCGGCGATCCCTGCCGCCGTGCCGCCGACCGCACCGGCGATGAGGTAGATGACCTCGCTCGGGGTCCATTTCTCGAGCGGGTCGGGCCCGTTGAACAGGCCGAGCACGAGCACCGCCACGCCCAGACCCATCAGGATCCAGAACGCGAGCATCGGCATGTAGCCCGGCCCCATGCGCCGCGCCGAACCGAGCGCATGCTGCTCCCAGCCCAGGCCGAACAGGCCGCCGTTGATCAGGAGACCGACCAGGGCAAAACTCAGCAGGATGCCTGCCGAGATCAGATCCTTCGTATTTGGCTTCATGCTGTTTCGCCTGCCCTCGCGGGCAAATTAGGTGGGTCCCGGCGATTCTTCTTGGTCTAGTTGAACAGCGATTTCTTGCTTGTCGTGCTCAGTCGGCAGTCGCTCCTGACGCTTGCACGAGGGGCGCCCAGGCGGCGATCTCGCGGCGAACGAACTCGGTGTACTCCTCGGGCGACATCGCGCCCGCCGAGCCGCCGAGCTCCGCGAAGCGCGCCCTGACGGCATCCGTCGCGAGGAAGGCGCGCGTCTCGCGGTTCAGCCGCTCGACGATCGCCGCCGGCGTGCCGGCCGGTGCGGAGAGGCCGAACCAGGATTCGCTCGCGAGGTCGAAGCCCTGCTCGCGGAAGGTCGGTACATCGGGGAAGGAGGGGTGCCGCTGCGCCGCCGCCATCGCCACCGCCAGCACGGAACCCTGGCGGATGTGCGAACTGGCCGAGGGCAGGCTGTCCGACATCATCGGCACCTGGCCCGCGATCACCGCCTGCATCGCCGGCCCCGCCCCGCGGAACGGGATGTGGTTCAGCTCCTTGCCGATGATCTGGCCCATCCGCACCACCAGCAGATGGTTCGACGAGCCCGCGCCCGAGGTCGCGACATCAAGCCCCTGCGGGCTGCGCGCCCGCGCCACCGCATCGGCCAGCGTCCTGATGCCCGCGCGCGGGTTCGCCACCCACACGGTCGGGTTCGAGATGACGAGTGCGATATGCGCGAAATCGGCCACCGCGTCGTAGCGGATGCGCCCGCGATAGACCGACGGGCTGATGCCGTGGCTCGCGATGTTCGACATCAGCAGCGTGTAGCCGTCCGGTGCTGCGCGGGCGACCGATTCGCTGCCCACCGTCGCGCCGGCGCCGGCGCGGTTCTCCACCACCACCGACACGCCAAGCCTTTCCTGCAGGCCGGCGGCGAGCAGCCGCGCCACGAGGTCGGTCGTGCCACCCGGCGCGAAGGGCACCACCAGACGGATCGGCTGCGACGGCCATGCCTGCGCGGACCCCGCGCGCGGCGCGGCAAGGACAGGAATGGACGCGGCGATGAGCAAACGCCGCCCGGGCTTCCAGGACATCTCGCCCCCCAATTTCTGTCTTGCCCTATCGCATGCGCCACACCGCCCCGCAAGCCGAGCCTTGTATCACCGCGCCGCCTTCCTATGCTGCCCGCCATCAGCCTTGCGCCGGAACCCAGACCGATGCTCGCCAACGATCCGCAGCGCGCCATCCGCGAAGCCGCTGAGGCGGCCGAACCGCGCCTCGTCGCGCTGCGGCGGGACATCCATCGCGTGCCGGAACTCGCCTTCCAGGAGACACGCACCGCGGGCATCGTCGCCGCCGAACTCGCGCGCCTCGGTCTCGAGCCGCGCACCGGGATCGGCCGCACCGGGGTGGTGGCGGAGATCCGCGGCGCCCGCCCCGGCCCCACGCTCGCCATCCGGGCGGACATGGACGCACTGCCCATCCATGAAGAGACAGGGATCGCCTTCGCCTCGACCATCGAGGGGCAGATGCACGCCTGCGGCCACGACATCCACACCGCGACGCTGCTCGGCGTCGCGGCCGTGCTGAAGGCGCTCGCGCCGCAGATCGCCGGGACGGCGCGCCTCGTCTTCCAGCCGGCCGAGGAGATCCTGGAAGGCGCCGCCGCGATGATCGCCGACGGCGCGGCGGATGGCGTGGATCTCGCGCTCGGCTTCCACAACCACCCGGACATGCCGGTGGGCAGTTTCGGCTTCGTTCGCGGCGCCTGCCTCGCCGCCTCGGACCGCTTCGACCTGACGGTGCGCGGCAGATCCGGCCACGCCGCGCATCCCTATGCCGCCGTGGATCCGATCGTCGCCGCCGCGCATTTCATCGCCCAGGCGCAGACGGTCGTGAGCCGCGAGATCAAGCCGCTGCATCCCGCCGTCGTCACCGTGGGCATGGTGCAGGGCGGGACCACCTACAACATCATCCCCGAGCGGGTGCATCTCAAGGGCACGGTCCGCACCCTGCACGCCGATGCGCGCGACACCGCCGAGGCCGCGCTGAAACGCCTCGCGGACGGGCTGCAGGCGAGCCTGCGCGTGGCCTGCGAGATGCGCTACGAACGCAAGGTGCCGCCGCTCGTCAACGACGCCCGCGTGCTGGAGCCGGTGATCGCCGCGGTCGCCGCGCAGACCGGCATCGCACCCGAGGAAGGCGAGCCCTCCATGGGCTCGGAGGATTTCGCCGAGTTCGCAGCGCGCGCGCCCGCCTTCCAGCTGCGCATCGGCTCCGGCGCGCCGGGGCGGGAGGACCGTCTGCACAACGCCTTCTACCAGCCCGACGAACGCTGCATCGGCCTCGGCGTGCAGGCCTTGAGCCGCGCGGCGCTGGAGCTCCTGTCGTGACCGCCGCGCCCGTCCTGGAGTCGATGCTGACCTGCCCGCATTGCGGCACGCGGCGCCTCGAACGCATGCCGACCGACGCCTGCCAGTTCTTCTACGACTGCACCGGCTGCGGCCGCGTGCTCCGGCCCCGGCCGGGGGACTGCTGCGTGTTCTGCTCCTACGGCAGCGTGCCCTGCCCGCCGGTTCAGGCGGCCGGCGGCGCGCGCTGCTGCGGCGCCGGCTGAACCCTCCTGAGGCGCCCGATGACCCACCGCATCGCCGAACTCACCGCCCCCGAGGTGGCCTCCCGCCTCGGTGCCGGCGCCGTCGCCATCCTGCCCATGGGCAGCCTCGAGACCCATGGCCCCGCCCTGCCCATGGGCGACTACCTGGTGGCCGAGGAGCTCGCCGCGCGCATCGCCGCCGCCGCGCTGGCCGCCGGCGCCGACGCGCTGGTCGCCCCCGCCATCCCCTTCGGCGGGGAGGATTTCTTCGCCGGCGTGGCCGGCGGCATCACCCTCAGCGTGCCGACGCTGACCGCCGTCATCGAGGAGATGGCCGAGGCCTTCATCCGGACCGGTACGCGGCGCATCCTCATCGTCAACGGCCATGCCGGAACCATCGCGCCGGCCGAGGCCGCCGCGCGGGCCATCCGCCATCGCCACGGGGTCATCATCCCCGCGCTGCATCTCTGGCGCGAGGCCGGGAAGCTGCATGCCGAACTGGGCGGCGCGCCGGAACGCTTCGGCCATGGCGGCGATCCGGTGGCCTCGGTCACGCTGTATCTCCGACCCGATCTCTGCCGCCCCGAGCAGGCCCGCATGCGCGAGCCGACCGGCCCCTATCTCGGCACGCCGCCCACGGGCTTCGGCGCCATCCGCAGCCGCGGCGTGGAGTTCGCCGTGCCGATGTGGGTCGAGGAGGTGGCCCCCGGCGGCGTCGCAGCACCCGATCCGCGCGGCGCCAATGCGGCCCATGGCGCGGCCATCACCGAACGCCTGGTCGCCGCCGGCGCCGCGATCTGCGCCATGCTGAGGGACCACGCGCCGTGACCCGCATCTGCGTCTTCGGCGCCGGGGCCATCGGCAGCCACCTCGCCACGCGCCTCGCCCTCGGCGGTGCGGAGGTCTCCGTCGTCGCGCGCGGCGCGCATCTCGAGGCGATGCGCGAGAAGGGCATCACGCTGCGCGCCCATGACGGCACGCATCATGTGCGCGTGCAGGCGGAAGCCGATCCGGCGGCGATCGGCCCGGTGGACGCGGTGCTCGTCACCACCAAGGTGCCCGCGCTGCCGGCGGTGGCCGAGGCCATCGGCCCATTGCTCGGCCCGGCTACGGCCGTCGCCTTTGTCACCAACGGCATTCCCTGGTGGTACTTCCTCCGCCATGGTGGGGCGCAGGAAGGGCGTCGGCTGCCCGTGCTCGATCCGGGCGGTGTCATCGAATCGCGCATCGGCATCGCGCGCACCCTCGGCGGCGTCGTCTATTCCGCCAGCGCCGTGGTGGAGCCCGGGATCGTCACCTCCGAACACGCCGATCTGCGCCTGTTCCTCGGCGAGCCCGACGGCACCCTCAGCGAGCGCGCGCTCGCCATCGCCCGGCCGATGAGCGCGGGCGGCATGCCGACCGACGTGGTGCCGGACATCCGCCACCGCGTCTGGGGCAAGCTGATGGGCAACCTGACCTCCGGCCCGCTCTGCCTGCTCTCGCGCCAGGACATGATGACGACCTTCGCGGACCCGGTGATCTTCGCCGCCGGGGTGCGGATCGCCGAGGAAGGCGCCGCCCTCGCCCTCGCCTATGGCCACGACCTCGCCACGCCGGCCGAGGCGCGCATCCGACGCTCCGGCATGATCGCGCACAAGCCCTCGATCCTGCAGGATCTCGAACTTGGCCGCGCGATGGAGGTGGACGCGCTGTTCACCGTGCCGATGCTCCTGGCGCGGGAGGCCGGCGTGCCGATGCCCACCTTCGAGCTCTGCGCGCGGCTCGCGATCCAGGCCGCGCGCGCGGCGGGGCTGGCACCGGCGGAATGAAACCCGCCGCGGCGATGCGCGCCGCTCCCGCCAGCACGGCAGGAGCACGCAGAATGTCGAACCGCGACACCCTCTGTTTCCTGGGCGGCATCATGGTCGCCGCGCTGATCGGCGGGGCGGTCAGGATGCATCAGGACAGCCAGCGCTCGGGCGTGGAGATCACCGTCGGCCGCGGCGGCCCCAGCATCCAGGAGCGGTGAGGGCGGCGTCGCCGCGATGCGTCGGCGGGATTGCCGCAGCCGGTGCCGCCCTTCGCGCATGCGCCGGAGGGCCCGACGGCGCCGCGCGGCGTCATGACGAAGCATGGCGTCCGGCGGAGCATGGCGTTCCCGGACGGACAGACGACAGGGGGCGCGGAGCGGATGGCCGGGCGGGCTCGCGCCTGCCGCGGCGCGACGGCTTCCGCCGGCATGACGTGCAGCCGCGCGTCCGCGCCGCAGTCCGATAGGCGTGCCTTCCCGATGCGGCGGCACGGCCCGCGACCATCCGCCTCATGGCGGCCGGCGCAGCCGCGGCGCTATAGGTTGCGGCGCTCCGAGAGATTGCCGTCATGCCCCGCGTCCGCATCCGCCACGCCACGCGCTACACCTATCGCAAGCCGGTCGGGCTCGCGCAGCACCGGCTGATGGTCCGCCCGCGGGACAGCCACGACCTCCGGCTGCACGAGGCGACCCTCGCCGTCTCCCCGCCTGCCGCCGCCACGCGCTGGGCGCATGACGTGTTCGGCAACTCGGTCTGCCTGCTCGACTGGGATCCCGCGGAACGGACCGAGGCGCTCGAGATCGTCTCCAGCCTCGACCTCACGCATTACCCGGCCGGGCCTGCGCTGCCGCGCGCCACGCTCGACCCGTCGGTGGAGATCTTCCCCTTCTCCTACGGCGCGGAGGAGGCGCCCGATCTCGCCCACCTCGCCGAGCGCCACCTGCCCGACCCCGCGCGCCGCGTGGATGCCTGGGCACGGCGCTTCCTCGCTCAGGGCGGGCAGACGCGCACCCTGGCGATGCTCGAGGCCATGACCCGCGCCATCAAGGAGGAATTCGCCTACGAGGCGCGCGACGCCGAGGGCACCAACAGCCCCGTGACGACGCTCGAGACCGGCCGCGGCGCCTGCCGCGACTTCACCCTGCTGATGATGGAGGCGGTGCGCAGCCTCGGCCTCGCGGCGCGCTTCGTCACCGGCTACCTCTACGAGGCGGGCGGCGCCGGCACGGTCGGCGGCGGCGCCACCCATGCCTGGGTCGCGGTCTATGTGCCCGGCGCCGGATGGGTGGAATACGACCCGACCAACGGCCTCGTCGCCGGGCAGAACCTGATCCGCGTGGGCTCCACCCGCACGCCCGAGCAGGCCGTGCCGGTCGGCGGCGGCTATATCGGCGAGGCGGCGGATTTCGAGGCGCTCGCCGTGGATGTCACGGTGCAGGTGGGCGAGGATCCGCCGCCGCAGGAGGCCGCGCCCGCCTGATGCCCCGCGGGCAAAGGTTGGTGCATTGTCCGCGGGGAATCAGGACGTGGTTCCGCGCGCGGCCGCCCCGCCAGCCCCGCGCGCGGGCATGATCAGCCGGCCTTGGGCACCGCGACGCCGACCAGCGCGTCCCGCGTGACGATGGAGGCGAGCCGCGCCTCGTCCCAGCCTTCCGTGCCGGCCGGGCGCATGGGCAGCACCATCCAGCGATAGTCCGCCGTGCTGTCCACCACGCGGACCTCCACGCTGTCGGGCAGCATCAGCCCCCATTCGGCCAGCACCGCGCGGGGTTCGCGCACGGCGCGGGCGCGGTAGGCGAAGGACTTGTACCAGCCCGGCGGGTAGCCGAGCACGGCGCGCGGGTAGCAGGAGCACAGCGTGCAGACGACGAGGTGATGCCGCGTCGGCGTGTTCTCGAGCACGCCGAGCGGCGGCGCCCCGGCCATGGAGACGCCCATCGCCTCGGCCGCCGCGGCGCCGTCCGACAGCAGCAGCGCGCGATAGGCGGGGTCGGTCCAGGCGCGGGCGACCATGCGCGCGCCGGTCTCGGGGCTCGCCTTGTCGGTGTTCGCCTGGCGCTCGGCGATCTCGGCCTCGGTGACGATGCCCTTCGCCTCCAGCGCGGCGACCAGGCGATCGAGCAGGGCGAGGCTCTCGGGGCGCGGCGGTGCGGCCATCAGGCGCCTCCCTCGGCGGGTTCCAGCCAGTGTTCGAAGACCTCGACCATCACCGTGTCGCCGGGCCTGCCCTCGTGCCAGATCGGCCCCTGCTCGAAGAGCACGTGGTAGAGGGTGCGCGCCGGCGCGGGGCGGGCGAAGGCGAGGTCCTCCGGGTTGGCGAAGGCGCCGAGCGGGCGGACCACGGTGCCGGTGCGGCCGCGGATGTAGTGCGGCGTGCGGATGTGGCAGGGGCCGCGGCGCTCGGGCCAGTCGTCCCGCACGCGCACCCGGGCGCCGGGGGTGAAGCGGGCGGCGCCGCTCATTTCAGCGCCTCCGCGTCCACATGGCCCTTCTCGACCATCAGCGCGGCGATGGAGCGCAGCCAGCGCTCGTAATAGCCGAGGGCGAAATACTCCTCCTCGGGGATGCTCTCGATGCCGCGGCGCAGCTCGTCCACGGTCATCAGCTTCTTCTGCGCGAGCACCTGGCGCAGCGCGTCCACGCGCTTGCCGAAGGCGTCGGGCGGCGCCTCGTCGTGCTCGACGGGGGTGCAGCGGAAGCGGGCGAGGCCACCGATGTCGTGCGTCGCGGGTATGCGGGTTTCGTCCGGCATGGGCGCAGGCTAAGGCGGCGGTGGGCCGCGCGTCCAGGGCGCATCGCGCGGGCGGCGCGGCCGGCGCGACCGGCGCGCTAGCGCACCTCCTCCTCCGCGCCCACGCCCCACACCTCGGCGCGGCGGATGAAGCCGCGATGCTCGCCCACCTGCGCCTCGCACCACGCGCTGCGGGCCTCGCATTGCCGCAGGCGCAGCACGACGCCGGGGCGCAGCCGGGCGACGGGCGCGGCCTCCGGCTCGGGGCGGCGGCGCAGTATGGCCTCGCTGCCCGGCGCGCCGCGCACGATCACGCTGCGCCGGCCCATCAGCGTGGACTGATGCACCCAGCCCTCCGTCCCCTCGGGGTCGCGGATGCGGCGCCAGAGTTCGAACTCCCGGATGATCTCCACCGGCAGGTCGCGCCGCTGGTAGGTCCATTCGATCGGGAAGCGCGTGCCCGGGCCGCTGCGCAGGTTCACCGAATCCGAGCGCAGGGCGGCGAAGCGCGGCAGCGGCAGGTTGGTCACGGAGCCGACCGTGGGCTGGGGCTCCGGCGGCGGGGTGGCGGGCGCGGCAGGTTCGGGCGGACGGGCCGGGGCGGCGGCGGCGCCCGCGGCCGCGCCTGCCGCCGCGGCACCGGCCGCCGCGCCGGCGGCGCGGCCCTGGGTGCCGGCCTGGCCGCGCGGCGGGCGCTGGGCGGTGGCGCCGCCGGGGCGGGCATCGGGCCGGTTCGGCGGGCGCACCACGGGCGCGGCCTGCGGGGCGGGCTGGGCGCGCGGCGCGGCCGGGCGCTGGGCGGCCTGGGGCCGGGCCGGGGCGGCGGGGCGCGCGGCGGGTGCGGGGCTCGGCTGCGGCGTCGTGGCCGCGGGCGGCGTGGCCGGGCGGGGGGTCGCGGCCGGCGCGGGGCTGCCGCCCGGCCGTTGCGGCGGCGGCAGGCTGCCCGCGCCGCCGAGCGAGGATTGCCCGGCCGCCGGCAGGGTGCCAGCGATCGCCAGCGCAACGACAGCGATGCGGAGGAGGACCGTCATGCCCCTCTCTGTCCACCCCGGCCCGTTGCCGGGTCAAGCGCGCGCTACAGGGTGACGACCTGCCCCTCGCCGACCGCTTCGAGGAAGGTGGCGATGCCGGCCACCTCCACCCCGCCGAGGAGCGGCAGGGTGTCCAGCGCTTCGGCCTTCAGCCCCGCCTCGCAGGCGATCAGGCGCACGCCGAGTTCGGCGCAGGCGGCGCGCAGCGTGGCGATGCCGGCGACGCCGCGCGCCGCGAGCGCCGCCTCGCGCGGGTCCTCGATCAGCGGGCAGGGCTCGGCGAGCAGCAGGCAGCCGCGATTGGTGGCGAAAAGCGTCACCTCCCGCCCCAGCGCCGCGGCGCCGGCGGCGACCACGAGCGCGTAATGCCCGCGCGCATGCCCGCCGGATTCGAGCAGCACGCCGAGCCGCCTCGCCATCGCGCCCGCCCCTCAGGCCAAGAGGATGGTCGCGCGGCCGGCGAGCAGCCTGCGCGCCCCCTCGGCCACCTCGAAGCCGTAGATGAAGCCGCGGCTCTCGCGCGCGAGGGCGGTGGCGGTGACGAGCAGCGGCGCCTCCGCGGTGTCGAGCCGCTCCGCGGCCAGCGTCACGCCCGACAGCGCGACGAGGAAGCCCGGCCCCTGCGGCGCCCCGGCGGTCAGCGCGCCATGCAGCGCCATGGCCTGCGCGGCGTATTCCACCCCCGCGAGCGCCGGCAGCGCGCCCTCGCGCCGGAGCGGATTGGCGGCGTCGCGATGACTGCGCGCTTCGCAGCGGATCGCCCCTTCATCGCAGGACAGCACGGCGTCGAGCAGGCACATCGCGCCCTGGTGCGGGATGAGCCGCGCGATCGCCGCGCGCGTGGCGGGCAGCGCGGTCATGGCGCGACGGCGATGTCGAGCGCGGCATCCTCGAGCAGCGCGAGGCGCAACCGCGCCGGCCGCCGGGCCGCGAGCGCGGCGAGCAGCGGCAGCGACCGCGCCGCCGGGTTGCCCGCGCGCAGCGCCGCGAGGGGGGGCGGCAGCGGCGGCTCCTCCGCCACGGCTTCGGGCGCGAAGCGCAGGTCCAGGCTGCCATGCGGGCCGGGCCGGGGCGTCAGCACGAGTGCCACCGCGAAGGCGCCCTGCATCGGCCGCAGCGCATCGAGCGGCTCGGGCATCGGCACGTCATGCGCGACGCAGAGCACCGGCCGGCCGCGCGCCGCGACCTGCGCCCCGGCCTGCATCAGCCCGGTGGCGAAGGCGAAGTCATGCCCGCCGAGGCTCGCCGAGGGCCGCGCCGAGCCGACCGCGATGCCCCAGTATCCGGCGGCGGCATTGTGCACCGAGTTGTGGAACTGGGTCGGCGATATCGCGCCATCCGGCGCATGCAGCGCATCGAGGATGGAGACGATGACCTGCGGCTCGCCGTTCGAACTGGCGAAGATCGTGTCGAGCTCCTCGGGCGGCAGGCCGCTCGCGGCGACGGCCTCGGCGGCGACGGCCAGCGCCAGGCGGACCGAGGGGCCGGTGCGGCGGCGCTCGGTCGCGGGCAGCAGGGCGGGCGGCGGCGGCGTGAAGGGCGCGGCCTCGAACGGCGCCTCGCCGGCGAGCACGGGCATGGCGGCTTGCCAGCCCGCCAGCCCCGGCCCGAGCACGCCGATGCCCGCGATGCCGAGGCTGCACGCCCCGCCGCCGCCCCCCGCGATGCCGCCCGGCGCGCTCACGGCAGCCGCCCGATCACCAGCGCGCAGTTGCTGCCGCCGAAGCCGAAGGAGTTGGACAGCACCCGCGCGACCGGCGCGGCGATGTTCGCCACCGCGATGCGCGAGGCGAAGGACGGGTCCGGCCGGTCGAGGCCGAGGCAGCCGGGCACCAGCCCCTCCTCGACGCAGATCGCGCTGATCGCCGCCTCCAGCGCGCCCGAGGCGCCGAGCGTGTGGCCCGTCCAGCCCTTGGTGGAGGAACAGGGCACGGCATCGCCGAAGACGCGCGCGATGGCGCGGTCCTCCATCGCGTCGTTCGCGCGCGTGCCGGTGCCGTGCATGTTGACGTAGCCGATGGCCGCGGGCGCGAGTCCCGCGCTGGCAAGCGCCTCCTGCATCGCCGTCACGGCGCCATGCCCGTCCGGATGCGGGGAGGACATGTGGTGCCCGTCCGAGGACGCGCCGCCGCCGAGCAGCGCGAGCGCCCCGCCATCCCCGGGCCCCGCGCGTTCGAGCAGCGCGAAGGCCGCAGCCTCCCCGATGCTGATGCCGTCGCGGTCCTCGGCGCAGGGGCGGGTCGGGCCGCGCGCGAGCAGTTCGAGCGAGCCGAAGCCGTGCAGGGTGAGGCGGCAGAGCGTGTCCGCCCCGCCCACAACCGCGGCATCGGCGAGGCCGGCCGCGATCAGCGTGGCGGCATCGAGGAAGGAGCGCGCGCCCGAAGTGCAGGCGGTGGAGACCGAGACGCAGGGACCGGCGAGGCCGAGCCGCGCGCGCACGTAGCGCGGCAGGGCGTGCAGGTCGTGGGTGCGGGCGAAGTCGTAGGGCGCGAGCGCGCCCGCCGCGTCGCGGCGCGACCAGCGGCGCTCGGTCTCCTCGATGCCGGAGGTCGAGGTGCCGAGCACCACCGCGATGCGCTGCGCGCCATGCCGCCGGGCGGCGGCGGCGACCGCCTCCATGAAGCCGTCCTGGCGCAGCGCGAGTTCCGCAAGGCGGGTGTTGCGGCAGGCGAAGGCGGCGAGCGGGGCGGGCGGCTCCACCGCCTCGGCCTCGCGCACGCGGCCGATCCAGATGCCCGGCGGCATGTCCGGCAGGTCGCAGGGCGCAAGCCCGCTGCGGCGCGCGGCGAGGGCGGAGCGCGTCGCGGCGAGCCCGGCGCCCATGGCGCTGGTGGCGGTGTAGGCGGTGATGCGCAGCGGGAACATGCGCCTCATGCGCGCCCGCGCCGCGGCGGCGCCAGCGCGCAGGCGAGCAGGAAGGCCGCGGCGACGCCGAGGCTCACGGTCAGCCCCATCGCGTGCAGCACGGGTGTGCGGCAGAGCGCGAGCAGGCCGAAGGTGAGCAGCGTCGTGACCATGCAGGTGACGACCGCGCCCAGGGCGCGTGCGTCCTCGGCGGCATCCTCCTGCGTCATGCGCGACATGAACAGCGCATAATCCATGCCCACGCCCGCCAGCAAGAGCGCGGCGGTGAGGTGGAACACGCTCACCCTCTCGCCGAGCAGGTGCAGCGCGGCGAAGGCGAGCAGCAGCGCGCCGCCCGGCACAAGGGCGAGGCGCAGCCCGGCACGGCCGCGCCCGGCGAGCAGCAGCGCGAGCACCAGCCCCGCCCCGAGCCCGCCCCAGCGCAGGGCCGTCGCGATGCCCGCATCGAGGATCCTCTCGGTCTCGGCCTTGATGTCCACGACCAGCAGGCCCGGCGCGGCGGCGGCGCGCAGCGCGGCGGGATCCTGCGCGCCCTCGGGCAGCAGCAGGGCGCGCCAGCCGCCGTTCTCGGGCCGCAGCAGCGTGGCGAGGCGGGCGGCAAGCAGCGGCGCCCCCTCCAGCGCATCGGGCGTGAGCGGACCGGCCGCGCGGGCCGCCGCCACATCCTCGAGGAACGGCGCGAAGGCGCCGGGGCGGAAGGGCAGGCCGGCGCGCGCGGCCTCGAGCCGGGCGGCGAGGGTGGCGGCATCCGGCAGCGTATCGAGGCGTGCGCGCTGGGTGGCCGCACTCGGCAGCCAGCGCGCCGGGTGGTCGAACGCGGCGGCGGCGCCGGCGGCCGTGAGCGCGGCGGCGGCGCGTTCGGCGGCGACCAGCGCGCCTTCGGCATCCGGCGCCCGCACCGAGAGCACGAGGCGCACATCCGGCGCGCCGGCCTGCGCCCGCAGCCTGCCGTCGAGCTCGCGCAGCGCCTCCGGCACCGGGCTCAGCGCCGCGATGTCGCGTTCGAGCCGCGGCGCGCCGGCGAGCAGCAGCGCCGCCGCCACGCCGCCGAGCAGCCAGGGCACGAGCCGCCGCCGCGCGGCGAGCGCCGCGACCGCGTCCATCGCCCCGCGCGGCAGCGGGCGCAGGGCGGGCGGTTCGGCCGGCAGCAGGGCCGGCAGCAGCAGCCGCGCGGCGAGGGCGGCGGCAAGCAGCCCCGCCCCGGCGAAGAGGCCGAGCTGCGCGAGGCCCGGGAAGCCCGAGGCCAGCATCGGCGTCAGCCCCGCCACCGAGGTCGCGACCGCGAGGCGCAGCGTCGGCCAGACCCGCCGCGCGGCCTCACCCACGCTCTCGCCCGGCGCGCGGTGCGCGACCACCACGACGGGGTAGTCGGCCGCGACGCCGAGCATCGTCATGCCGAAGCCGAAGGCTGCGCCATGGACATGGCCGAAGGCCGCCTGCACCGCGAGCAGCCCGGCGAGCGCGCCGAGCAGCACCGGCAGCGCGACGGCACCGAGCAGCATCAGCGAGCGGTAGCGCCACAGCAGGAACGCGGCGACCAGGCTCGCGGAGAGGATCGAGACCAGGCGCACATCGGCGCGGATCGCCTCGGCCGCCGCGGCGGCGAAGACGCCGGGGCCCGAGAGCAGAAGCCGCGCCTCCCCGGAAGGCGCGGCGGCGGCGAAGGCGGCGCGGGCGGCCTCGGCGGCGCGGGCCTGGGCCTCTGGGTCCATGCCGCCGGCGCGGGTTTCCATCAGCAGCAGGGCGCGCGGGCCCTCGGCCATCCAGACGCCGTCATGAAGGGCGATCCGGTGCTCCTGCGCCCAGCCGCGCAGCAGGGCAGGGAAGGCGCCGGTCGGGTCGGCGAAGGCGAAGCGCCGGACCAGCGGCTCGGCGGAGGAGCGCAACCCGTCCAGCACGGCCTCGAGCGCGGCGCGCAGCGCGGGCTCGGTGAAGGCCTCGGGCGTGGTGGCGGGCGAGAGGGCGTAGCGCCGGGCAAACAGCAGCGCGGCCTCGGCATCGGTGGGCTGCGGCGGGCCGTTGGCGACCACCGCGAACAGGCCTGATTCGCGCAGCCGCTCGGCCATGGCGCGGGAGAGGCGGGCGAGTTCGGCCTCCGGCGCGCCCTCGATGCCGGCGAGCAGCAGGCGCGTCCCGGCACCCTCGCGCAGTTCGCGCAGCAGGAAGGCGGCTTCCTCGCCCTGCGCGGCAGGCAGGAAGTCGGCGATGTCGGCGCGCAGCGGGACATGGCGCAGCGCCAGCGCGAAGGCCGCCGCGGCCAGCAGCAGCGCGAGCAGGAGCGGCGCGTGGCGCCTCATGGCAGCGGCGTGGCGGCGAGGCGCGAGCGCCCGTCGCGGCCCTGCGTTTCGACCACCAGCAGCCGCCCGTGCTCGCCCTCGAGCACGATGCGCTGCACGGCGGCGAGCACGCGCGCCGAACGCGGCACGAGGGTGATGCGCCAGCGCGCCGGGCTGCCGGCGGCGGCGACCTCGTGATGGGCGGCAAGCGTCGCGGCGTCACCGGCCAGGGTGGCGCGGATCGCCTCGACCAGCGGGCGGATCTCGGGTGCGGCGTCGAGTGCCGTCTCCTGCCGCGTGCCGCGGTCGGGGCGTTCGAGCAGCAGGCGGTCGCCCTCGACCAGCAGGCGTTCCTGGAAGGGCTCGGTGGTGCGCTTCTCGAGCCGGTCGGGGGCGCGCCAGGCGAGCAGACCGCGCGCGACGAGCGGACTTTCGAGCTCGGGCAGTTCCTTCTCCTCGACGAAGGCGGCGCGGCTCTCGCGCGTCGCGGCCAGCGCCGCCATCACCTGCGCGAGAAGCGCCTGCGCGCGCGCGGGTGCTGCGGGCAGCAGCGCGGCGGCGAGCAGGGCGCGGCGCCTCACGCCTCCTCCGCCCAGACGTCGTGGAAGTTGAACCAGTTGTAGGGATGGGCGCGGCAGATCTCGCCGAGCCGCTCGGCATAGAGGGCGAGCCAGCGGGCGATCGCCTCCTCGCGCGCACCGCGCGGCAGGTCGAGGGCGGGGGCGAAGGGCTCGAAGCGCAGCGTGTAGCGGCGCGGCCCGGTGCGCAGCGCGAAACCGAGCACTACCGGCGCGCGGAGGATGGCCGCGAGCGTCATCGGCCCGGCCGGCAGCGGCGCGGGCGCGCCCAGGAAGGGCACCGGCACCATGCGGTCGGCGCGCGTCGCGCGGTCGGCGAGCAGGCCGACGATGCCGCCGCGCGCGATCACCTCGCGCGCCTCCAGCATGGAATCGGGGCGGCCGAGCGGGATCACCGAGCCGGCGCGGGCCGGGTCGAGGCTGTCGAACAGCGCATCCGCCGCGCCGCCGCCGGGATGCATCAGCATGCGGATCTCGACCGGCGCGCCCGCGCCGCCGATCGCGCGCAGCGCATCGAAGGATCCCATATGCGCGCCGAGCAGCACGAGGCCCTCCCCGCGCGCGGCGGCCTCGCGCAGCATCGCCGTGCCATCGATCTCCAGCCGGTAGGCGGCGGTGCGGCCGGTGAGCAGGAAGACCCGGTCGAGCATGCAGGAGGCGAAGCAGAACCACAGGCGCCAGAGGTCGCGCCAGCCCGCCTCGCGCCCCAGCGCGCGCGCGAGGTAGCGGCGCATCGCCCGGCGCTGCGAGGCCGGCGCGGTGGCGAGGAAGAACAGCGTGACCGGATGCAGCAGCGCATTGGCCACCGGCCAGCCGAGGCCGAGGGCGATGCGCGTCATCAGCCGCAGCGCCGCGCCGCTGCCGCGCTCCGGCGTGCGGGCCCAGGCGGCGGTGCCGCTCACGGGGCGAACAGCGCCTCGCCCGAGGCGACCGGCCTGCCCGCCGATGCGAGCGCGAAGCCGACCCGGCCGGGGCCGAGCAGGGTCAGCGTCGCCCGGACCTCCTGGCCCGGCAGCACGGGGGCGGCGAATTTCGCGCGCGGCAGGCCGGCGAGCGGGCCGAGGCCGAAGGCGGCGCGCGCCGCCGCCGCCACGCGGTCGAGCAGCACCACGCCCGGCACCACGGGCCGGCCAGGGAAATGGCCGGGCAGCGCGGGGTGGTCGGCGGGGATGGCGAAATCCGTCTCGTGGCGCATGGCGCGGTTGAACCCGTCGCCGGTGCCGGAGGCAAGGGGCATGGCGGCCGCCCGCGCCCCGGCGCGCCGGCGAAGGCCGGCAGCGGGAAGCGGGGGCGGATGCGCGCAGGTCGCCGGGGACCGGGCACGCCGCGCCGTCCCGCCGGGGACGCTCACCGCTTCCAGGCGAGGGCGGCGATGGCGGCGCGGCTGATCTTGCCCACCGCGTCGCGCGGCAGCGCGTCGAGCATCACGACGGGGCGCGGCAGGAAGGCGGGCTCCACCCGCTCGCGCAGGGCGGCGAGGACGGCCTTCGCGTCCATCCCCGGCGCGACCACGGCGGCGGCGAGGCGGGCGCGCGGGTTGCGATCGAGGTCGGGCGGGGCGAGGAACACCCCGTCCTCCACCCCCTCGATGGCCGTCAGGATGCGGGTGAGGCCGGCGATGGAGGCGCGCTTGCCCGCGAGCTTGACCATGTCCGTCAGCCGCCCCGCGAGGCGGAACCGCCCCTGCCCGCACCATTCCAGGCGGTCGGCGAGCGGGACCGGGGCAGGCAGGCCGGGGACGGTGACGCTCGCCCCCTCCTCGCCGATCGTGAAGGCGACGCCGGGATAGGGCTCCCAGCCCTCCTCCCGGGTCGTGTGGCGGGAGGCGATGGAGCCGGCCTCGGTGGCGCCATAGATCTCGCGCACCGGCGCGCCCCAGGCGGCCTCGGCCTCGGCGGCGAGGGCGGCATCCAGCGGGGCGGTGGCGGAAATGACGCCGATCAGCGGCGGCAGGGCGATGCCGGTGCCGAGCAGGGCGCGCATCTGCAGCGGCGTGGTGACGAGCAGGCGCGGCGCCGGCACGGCGGCGAGCGCGGCCTCTATGTCCGAGGGGTAGAAGACCGGCCCGGCATGGCCCGCGCCCCCGCCGTGCAGCGGCAGCATCAGCGTCGTCTCGAAGCCGTACATGTGCTGGGCGGGGATGGTGCCGACGATGCTCGTCCCCGGGGCCACGGCGAAGCGGGCGGCGGCCGCCCGGGCGCCGGCCACCAGCGCGCCCCAGGGCTTGGCATGGGGCTGCGGCTCGCCGGTGCTGCCGGAGGTGAAGCCGATGGCGGCGATGCGCGCGGCGGGAATGGCGGGGTTCGGCGCCTCGGGGCCGGCCTCGGCCGCCGGGGCGATGACGGGCAGGGGCAGCGAGGCCGGCGTGTCGGACAGCGCGCAGCGCGCGCCGTGGCGCGCGGCGATCTCGGCAAGGCGCTGCGGCGTGCGGTCGGCCGAGAGCAGCGTGACCTGCCCGCGCATCAGCGCCGCGGCGAAGCCGAGCAGCGCGAGGTAGCGGTCGGCGCAGACATTCAGCACCGGCCCCTCCGCCGGAAGCCGCGCGGCGAGGCCGGCCGCCTCGGCGAGGAAGCGGGCGGTGGTCACCGGCTCGGCGCCGCGGCGGAACAGGACCTCACCTGGCGCGCGCGCGGTCAGCGGGAAGGCCGGTTCAGCGGGCATCGGCCAGGACATCCACGCGCCAGATGGCGCGCAGCGTGCGCCAGGGATGCGTCGGCAGGTCGGGGAAGAGGCGCAGCCGCAGCGCGTGCTCGGCGAGGAACAGCACCGCCGAGACCACGATCGAGGCCGCCGCCGCCCGTGCCGGCGATGGCCCGAACCCGGCCATGGCCGCCGCGCCCACCAGCGCGAAGCCGAGGAAGGCGAGCGTCCAGAACAGGGTGAGCGCGCGGGTATAGGCGGCGAGGCGCGGGCCGGGCTCGCCGAGATCGGCGCGGGTGTAGCGGGTGATCAGCGCCTCCTGCCCCGGCGCCAGGGTGCGCCCGAAATGCCAGGCGAAGCCGAGATGGCCGAGAACGGGCAGCGCCGCGAGCAGGGCCGCGGTGCCGAGCGTCAGCGCCGCCGCCAGAAGCGCCGCCGCGGTGGCGCCGGCGGCAAGGCACACGCCGGCCATCCGCTGGGACGGCGCGAGCACCGCACCCGCCGCACCGGCCGCCGCCACCGCCGCGGCAAGGTCGGCCCCCATGGCATGGGCCGCGACGAACAGTCCCGAGAGCGGCAGCGAGACGGCGAGCCGCGGCGCCAGGCGCATGGCGCTCAGGCCGTCCGGTGGGTCTCGATATGCGCGGCGAGTGCGCGCAGGGAGGCGAAGATGCGGTGGTTGCGCTCGTCGTCGGAGCGGAGTTGGAAGCCGTAGCGCTTGGAGACGGCGAGCGCGATCTCGAGCGCGTCGATCGAATCGAGGCCGAGTCCATCGCCGAACAGCGGCGCCTCCGGGTCGATGTCCTCCGGGGCCGTCTCGAGGTGCAGCGCCTCGACGATCAGCCGGGCGACCTCCTGTTCCAAGGAGAGGGTCGTCGTCACTCGCGGTCTCCCGTCGCGCCTCGCATTCCACGCCCCGGGAGCCGGCCGTCGCGGCCCCGGCATGGCCTTGACGGATCCTTGGGGGCTGGCGACTTCACGATGGCATGCCAGCCGCTCCCGGAACTCTTACCTATCAACGCGAAAGCGCCCGAACAAGGGCGATGGCGCGGGCCGAGCGCGCCTTCGCCGCCCTGCCCGCCCGCTTCACCTTCACCGTGGACGTGGAGGGCCATGGCGGCGCCGCCGCGGGCCCGCAGACCCGCCGGCTGATGGACCTGCTGGAGGAGGCGGGCTCGACCGGGACCTTCTTCGTGCTCGATGCCGTCGCCCGGGAGGAGCCGGCGCTGGTGCGCGAGATCCACCGGCGCGGGCACGAGGTGGCCTCGCACGGCCACGCGCACCGCAAGCTCGCGGCCGAGACGCCCGCCTCCTTCCACGCCGGGATGGCGGCGGCGCGCGACCGGCTGGCGGCGCTGACGGGCGCGGCGCCGCTTGGCTACCGCGCGCCGTTCTTCTCCCTGACCCCGGCCGCCGGCTGGGTGCCGGAGGCGCTGGCCGCGCTCGGCTTCGCATATTCCTCCTCGGTGTTGCCGGCGCGCAACCCGATGGCGGGCTGGCCGGGCGCGCCGGATGCGCCCTTCCGCTGGCCCTCGGGGCTGGTCGAGGTGCCGGTCCCGGTCGGGCGCGTCGGGCCGCTGACGCTGCCCTTCCTGGGCGGGATGTATCTGCGCTGGCTGCCGCCCTGGCGGCTCAGGAGCCTCGCGACCGACTGGGCGCGCCGCGCCGGCGAGGGGGCGCTGTGGTCCTATTGCCACCCCTACGACCTCGACGAGGCGGAGCGGCTGACCCTGCGCCGCGATGTCGGGCCGCTGGCGAGCCTGATGCTGTGGATGAACCGGAGCGGCACGCTGCCGCGGCTGCAGGGGCTGATGCGCGGGCGCCGGTCGGAGAGTTTCGCGGCGCGGCTGCCGGCGATCGCTGCCGCGGCGGCGGCGTGGGAGCCCTGACGCGGCCGGGTTCGGGCCTGCCGCCGCACGGGGCGGAGGCGGGATGGCGCCGGGCGACGGCACCGCCTTCCGCAGCGCCATGGCGTCGCGTGGAAGGGCCGGGCCCGCGCCGCCCGGCATCAGGGCCGGCGGCAAAGCCTCGCCTCGGCGGCGGCCAGGCCCTCGGCGGTGCCGCCGCCGCTGATCACGATGTCGCGCGGGCCGTCCTGGCGCAGGCGGTCGGCGACGCAGAGGCAGAAGGCGGCGACGCGCCGCAGCGGCCAGTCGGGGTTCTCGCCGAGGGACTCGCGCAGGCCGGTGGTGCAGCGCCAGCGGAACAGCGCGTCGCCGAAGGGTGTCGCGAGCGGGGATTGCGCGCCCTGCGGCGCGGCGATGGCAGGCGGCGCCGCGGTGGCGCCGGTGCGCGCGGGCGCCTCGCGGAACAGGGCGAGGGACGCGGCAGCGAGCGCGCCGAGGCCGATCAGCAGGACGAGAAGGCGCAGCACGCGGCGCAGCATGGACCCGCCCCGCGCCGGCAGCCAGGGGCGCCCATCGCGGTTCCCTTCCGGGGCCGGATGGGTCTAGCGTCCGGCCATGAGCCGCATCCTGATCGCCCTCGGCCTCGTGCTGGGCCTGGCCGTTCCGCCGGTCGCGCCCGGGGGCGGCGCGGCGCAGGCGCAGACCCAGCCGCCCGGGCCGCCGCCGGGCTCGCCCGGGCCGACGCCGCGCCCGCCGCGCTCCTGCACGCCGCCGCCCGCCCCGCCGACCTCCTGACGCGGCCTCAGCCGGGCGCCTCAGCCGGGCGTCGCCGCCAGGGCCTGCGCGCGCACGCTCGGCAGGGCGAGGGTGATCGCCCAGCACAGCACCAGCATCGCCGCCGCGCCGAGGAGGCAGGCCAGGAGCCCCGCCCAGGCGTAGAGCAGCCCCGAGAGCGCCGTGCCCGCGAAGCGCCCGGCCGCATTGGCGGCGTAGTAGAAGCCCACATCCTCCGCCGCCTTCTCGCTGCCCGCATAGGCGAGCACGAGGTAGGAATGGACCGAGGAGTTCACCGCGAAGAGGAAGCCGAACACGCAGAGCCCCGCCGGCACGAAGAGGTCCGCGCGCGGCACGCCGGAGAGCATCATCGCGGCAAGCACGGCCGGCACGGCGGCAAGGGCGAGCGACCAGGCGCGCGCGGCGGGAACCTCGGCCGAGAGCCCGTCCGCGCTGCGCGCGACGAAGGCCGGTGCCGCCGCCTGCACCACGCCATAGCCGATGGTCCAGAGGGCGAGGAAGCCGCCGACCATGGTGAAGCTCCAGCCCGCGGCGTAGAGGAACACCGGCAGGCCCACCACGAACCACACGTCGCGCGCGCCGAAGAGGAACACGCGCGCGCCGGCGAGCAGGTTGATGCCGCGCGACTTGCCGAGGAACTCGCGCGCCGAGCGCGAGGCGCGGGCCTTGCCCATCATCGGCGGCAGCGAGGCCACGACGCCCGCGAGCACGAGGGCGAGCGCGGCGGCCATGGCCCAGAGCGCGCCGCGGAAGCCGAGCAGTTCCAGGAGCACGCCGCCCAGGAAGAAGCCCGCGCCCTTCATCGCGTTCTTGCTGCCGGTGAAAAAGGCGACCCAGCGGAACAGCCGGCCGGAGGCTTCCCCGGCGGTCAGCTTGATGGCGGATTTCGAGGCGGTCTTGGTGAGATCCTTCGCCACCCCGCAAACGCCCTGCGCCGCCACCACCCAGGCGACGGAGAGGGCCGCCGCCCAGCCCGGCGAGACCGCCGAGAGCATCAGGAAGCCCGCGATCTGCGTGGTGAGCCCGACCGCGAGCATCCGCGCGATGCCGAAGCGCGTGGCGAGCCAGCCGCCGATCAGGTTCGCCCCCACGCCCGCCGCCTCGTAGAGCAGGAACAGCAGCGCGAGTGTGAAGGGCGAATATCCCAGGCGGAAGAAATGCAGCAGCACGAGCATCCGCAACGCGCCATCGGTGAGCGTGAAGCCCCAATAGGCGAGGGTGACGATGGCGTAGTTGCGCGTGCCCGCGGCGCTCACAGCCCGACGCGCTCCATGTGGCAGGCGAGATCCACCATGCGGCAGGCATAGCCCATCTCGTTGTCGTACCACGCATAGACCTTCAGCAGCGTGCCGTCGGTGACCATGGTGCTGGGCGCGTCCACGATGGAACTGCGCGTGTCGCGCGCGTAGTCCGCCGAGACGAGCGGACGCTCCTCGTAGCCCAGGATGCCGGCGAGCGGGCCTTCGGCAGCGGCGCGGAACAGCGCGTTGACCTCCGCCGCCGTGGTCTCCCGCCGCAGCTCGAACACGCAGTCGGTGAGCGAAGCGTTGAGCACCGGCGCGCGCACCGCATGGCCGTTCAGCTTGCCCTTGAGCTCCGGGTAGATCAGCGCGATGGCGGTGGCGCTGCCCGTGGTGGTGGGCTGCAGCGACAGCATGGCCGAGCGCGCGCGCCGCAGGTCCTTGTGCGGCGCGTCCACGACCACGTTGGTGTTCGTCGGGTCGTGGATGGTGGTGATCTGGCCGTGGCGGATGCCGATCGCCTCATGCACCACCTTCACCACCGGCGCGAGGCAGTTGGTGGTGCAGGAGGCCGCGGTGACGATCTTGTGGCGGGCGGAGTCGTAGAGATGCTCGTTCACGCCGACCACGACGTTCAGAACGCCGTCGAACTTCACGGGTGCGGCGACGATCACGCGCTTCGCGCCGCGGTCGAGATGGCCCTGCAGCGTCTCGGGGCTGAGGAACTTGCCCGTGCATTCCAGCACGACATCCACGCCGAGATCGCCCCAGGGAATGTCGGCAGGCTTCGCGTGCTCGGAGAAGCCGAGGCGGGCATCGCCGATGCGGATCGCGGCCTGGTCCTCGGCCGCGATGGGCGCGCGCCAGCGGCCCTGTACGCTGTCGAATTCCAGCAGATGCGCGGTCGCGGCCGCGCCGCCCTTGACCTCGTTCAGATGCACGATCTCGAGGCGGTTGCCCGCCCGCGGGTCGTCCTGCGGGCGTTCGGCCGCGCCCATCGCGGCGCGCAGCGCGAGCCGCCCGATGCGTCCCATGCCGTTGATGCCGACCCTCATGCCCGGGCCCCCGCGAGCGGCTGGGCGAGCTCGTCCATGCGCGCCTTCAGCGCCATGCGGTCGAGCGTGCCGAAGGGCAGGCTGACGAAGATGGACAGGCGCCGGTGCAGCGCGGCGTAGAGCTCGTTGAGCAGGGTGGCGCGCTCGGTGGCGCTGCCGGTGAACTTCGCGGGGTCGGGCAGCGGCCAGGCGGCGGTGACATGCGTGCCGGCGAAATCCGGGCAGGCCTGCATGTTGAGCGTGTCGCAGAGGGCGATGACGAAATCCATCGCCGGGGCCTGCTCGCCCGTGAACTCGGTCCAGGATTTCGAGCGCAGCGGCGCGGTGTCGTGGCCCATGGCGCGGAGCTGGGCGAGCACCTCGGGCAGCGGGCCTTCCGGCGCCGGCTCCGAGCCGGCCGAGAAGGCGCGGAAGCGGCCGCGGCCGATATCGTTGAGGATGGCCTCGGCCATGATCGAGCGGGCCGAGTTCCGCGTGCAGAGGAACAGCACGTTGAAGGCGGGGGGCATGGGGCGGGTCTCCGCGAAGGGGTCGAGAAGGCGGGCGAGGTCGCCGCAGCGGGCGGGATCGCCGCCGCAGCAGGCATCGGCGAGGAAGGCGAAAAGGCCGCGCAGCGCGGCCACCTGCGCCGCATAGACGAGGCTGCGGCCCTGGCGCGTGGCGGCAATCAGCCCCGCCTGTTCCAGCGCCCGCAGATGGAAGGAGAGGGTGGAGGGCGCGACCCTGAGCCGCGCGGCGAGATCGCCGGCCGGCATGCCGTTCGGCCCGGCGGCGAGCAGGGCGCGCAGCAGGGCGAGGCGCGTCGGCTGGCCGAGGGCGGCGAAGGCGGTGGCGGCAGGATCAAGATCCATGATTCCAGAATAGTAGAAATGACGTGTCGCCGGTGCGAAGCTTTCGTGACAGCCTGGGCGGATCCCGGTCGGTCGCCGAGGGCGCGGGACGGCGGCCTCCTTGGGGCGCCGCATGCGGGACGGTCCCGGGCGCGATGCATCGCACCAGAAGCCGGGCAGCATCGCCGCGCACCGAGCGCGCCCGCCGCGCGCCCCAGGCAGGCCCTGCACGCTCTGGCCGGCGGCAAACGAGGCGGAGGAACGCCGCCGCCCGCTTCCCTCCGCCGGCGCATGCGCGGCCATGACCGCCGCGCCGGGCCGTCCCGGCGGGCAGGGTGGCGGCGGCGGCCTCGGCAAGGCAGGAATGGGGCATGCGCCGCGCCCGCCGCCTCGTGATGCTTTTGCTCCTGCTGGTCCCGCCGGCTGCGGCGTCGGAGGTGCCGGGCCTCGGGCCCGTGGACACGCGGCGGCCGGTCCCTCCGGGCGAGCCGCCCTTTAACGCCATCGCCCTGGTCGAGACCGAGGCCGGCGGGCGCTGCACCGGCGCGATGGTGGCGCCGAACATGGTGCTGACCGCGGCGCATTGCCTGGTGAGGCGCGATGCGCGGCGGCTGGTGGCGCCGGCGCGGATCCGGGTGCGGCTGGGCGGGGCGACGGCGCGCGGCGTCGCGCTGCGCAGCGGGGCGGGCTTCGACCCCGCGCGCGAGGAACCCTGGCGCGCGGACTGGGCGCTGGTCTCGCTGTCGGAGCCGATCGGGCGCGGCCGGGTGCTGCCCCTGCTCCGCGAGGCCCCCCCGGCCGGTGCGCCCCTGACCCTGCCTGCCTGGCGGCATGACCGGCCGGACGTGCTGCTGGCCGATCGCGGCTGCCGGGTGGTGATCGTCGGCACCTTCGGGCCGCAGGGCATTCTCGTCGGGCACGACTGCGCGGGCACCACCGGATCGAGCGGCGCTCCGCTGCTGATGGCCGTGCCGGGCGGCCACGTCATCGCCGGGGTCCAGGTGAAGGCGGCGATGGGGCGGCCGCTGGGCTTGGCCGTGCCGGCCTTCACGATCCCCGCGCCCTGATCCTCGACGGCTGGGCGCCGGGCATGGCTGCCCCTGCGCGCCGGTCAGCCTTCGAGAAGCGCGATGGTGCGCGCCACCACCTTGGCCTCGTCGAAGCGGTCCAGCGCCATCGCCCGCCCCGCCGCGCCCATCCGCGCGCGCAGCGCGGGATCGGCCGCGAGCCGGCCCAGCGCCGCCGCCAGCGGCTCCACCGCCATCGGCGGCACGAGGAAGCCCGTCTCGCCGTCGCGGACCTGCTCGCGCGGGCCGCGGATGTCGGTCGCGACCACCGGCAGCCCGGTCAGCATGGCCTCGATGACCGACATGGGCAGGCCCTCGAAATGCGAGGGCAGGCAGAAGACATCCGCCGCGGCCAGGATGCGCGCGACATCGTGGCGGTAGCCGAGGCGCCGCAGCCGCGGCCCCAGCGCGGCGGCGGCGCGGGCGAAATGGGGCTCCAGATCCTCGCCGTGGTCTGAGGCGAGGCGCTCCCCCACAACCCACAGCACGGCGTTGGGCGGCGCGGACTCCATCGCGCGCAGCAGTTCCGGGTGGCCCTTGTGGCGCACCAGGCGGGAGACGACGGCGATGACGCAGTCCTCCTCCCGCGCGCCCAGCTCCGCGCGGATCGCCGCGCGCGCCGCCGCGTCGGGGTGGAACAGCGCCGGGTCGCGCCCGTTCAGCACCGCGACGGGGCGCGGATGGATGCCGAGGCGGCGCGCATCCTCCGCCTCCTCCTCGCTGACGGTCAGGAACACGTCGGTCATGCGGCCGCCGAGGCGCTCCATCTGCAGCGAGAGGCGGCGGCGCCACCACGGCCCCGGCTGGTTGAACAGGAAGCCGTGGCAGGTATAGGCGATGCGCGGCACGCCGGCGGCCTTGGCGGCGGCGCGCGCGAGCAGCCCGCTGATCGGCATGTGGGCATGCACGAGGTCGAACCTCTCCCGCCGCATGAAGGCAAGCAGCGCGCGGAAGGCGCGCGTCTGCGCCACCGGGTTCAGGCTGCGCGCGAGCGGCATGGCTTCGATGCGGAAGCCCTCGGCGCGCGCGATGTCGAGCAGCGGGCCCTCGGCGGAGGTCCCCACCACCTCGTGCCCGCGCGCGCGCAGGCCGCGCATCAGCGGCAGCAGGAAATGCCGCAGCGAGAAATCCACATTGGTCAGTTCCAGGATCTTCATCTGCCCTCGGGTGGCGGGCGCCGTCCGTCTCGTCTGCCGCCCCGCGGCCCGGCCGCGCCGGCATCCGGGGGCGCCCGGCGGGCGAGGGCGGCGGGCGGTGTAGCCGAGACCGGCGGCGGCGCGAAGGCCGGGGTGCGGCGGGAGCGCCACGGGCGCGCGGCCGCCCCGAAGCCACTGCGCGACGCCGGCTGACGCAAGGCCAGCCCGGTCGCCTCCCGTCAGCGGGGCAGCCGGGTGCCGACCGAGCGTCCCGCAGCCGGTCGCCGGGCGCGGGGGCCGCCGCGCGGCCGCCCATCCGGGCTGCTGCGCCCGGCAAGGCGCGGGCATGCGCGGCGAACCGGCCGGGCACGCCATCCCCGGCCGGCCGCTCAGCCGCCGGACACCTCGATCGCCGTCAGCCCCGCCGCCAGGAGGCGCCGCAGCTCGGGGCCGGGCAGGGCGATGCAGCCCTCGGTCGGGGGCAGCCCGGGCCGGGCAAGGTGCAGGAAGATCGCGCTGCCGCGGCCGGGGTGCACCGGCGCATCGTTCCAGCCCAGCACGCCGATCACGTCATAGATGGCGTCCTCGCGCCACAGCCGCTCGTGCCGGGCGGGGTGGGGCAGGCGCACCTGCCGGTTGTAGTCGGCATGCGCGGGGTCGTCGCACCAGCCATCCTCGGGCGCGATGGGCTCGGCGGGCAGGGCGGTGGCCGGGCGCGGGCCGCGGTCGGCGCGGAACAGCACCCGGCGCAGCGGCAGGAGGCCGGCCGGGGTGGCGCCATCGCCCTCCCGCTTGTCGGCGCGGATGCCGCCGGCGCCGAGGGCGCAGCGCAGCGTCTCGCCGCGGAAGCGCAGCAGGCCGTCGGGGGTGACAAGGGCGGTGCTGGTCATGGCGCGGAACGGCCCGGCCCGGCGGCGGCGCCCGGACGCCGGCGGGCCGGTGCCCTACAGGATATGCCCGAAGCGCTCGGCCTTCGTGCGGAGGTAGCCGTCGTTCACGCCGTTCGGGTCGAAGGCATGGGCCTCGCGGCCCAGCACCTCGATCCCGCAGGCGGCGAGGCCGGCGATCTTGTCGGGGTTGTTGGTCAGCAGCCGCACGCGCTCGACGCCGACCGCCCGCAGCATGGTGGCGGCGACGAGGAAGTTCCTCTCGTCCGCGCCATAGCCGAGCGCGCGGTTGGCATCGAGGGTGTCGAGCCCGCCATCCTGCAGCGTGTAGGCCCGCAGCTTGTTCACGAGGCCGATGCCGCGGCCTTCCTGCGCCAGGTAGAGCAGAACGCCGCCCGCCGGATCCTGCGCCATGCGCGCGATGGCCCCGCGGAGCTGCGGCCCGCAGTCGCAGCGCAGCGAGCCGAGCAGATCCCCGGTGAAGCATTCGGAATGGGCGCGCACCAGCGGCGCGCCGCCGGCCGCCGCCGTGGCCTCCGGCGCGCCGACCAGGATGGCGAGGTGCTCGATCCCGCCATCGGCGGCCCGGAAGGCGACGATGCGCGCCTCGGGGGCGTCCTCGAGCGGCACCCGCGCCTCCGCGACACGGGCGAGCGAGGTGGCGGCCGAGGCCGGGTAGGCCAGCACCTCGGCGGCGCCGACGCTCAGCAGCGCGAGCCGCGCGGCGGCCGCCTCGGTCGCCGGCGCGGCGACCAGGGCGGGCAGCAGCCGCCCGAGCTTGGCCAGCGCGAGGGCAGCCTGGGAAAGCGGCGGGGCGGAGAGGCGCTCGGGCGTCTCGGGCAGGAGCCGCCCGGCGGTCGGGTCGGCGAGGCTGCGCAGAGCCTCGGGCGCGAGCAGGGCGGGCGGCAGGCGCAGCGCGACGGCGCCCTCCTCCTCCGCCCCATGGGGGACGGGGCGGTGCAGCACCGCCGCCGCGCGCACGGGCGCGAGCAGCAGCACCGGCGGCGCCAGCCCCGCCGCCGCCAGTTCGGCGAGGCCACGCGCGCCCACCGTCTCGGCCGCCGCGACCACCAGCGCCCCGTCGGGGCCGCGCAGCAGGACCGGCGTGCCCCGGCGCAGGTCCGCAACCGCGCGGTGGACCTGGCGCAGCGCGAGCGCCCGCGGGTCGGGAACCAGGTCCGGCGTCTGCTCGGCGGCGAGGGTGCCTGGTGGCGTCATCGTATGGCGTTCCATAGCGTTCGGGTCATGGCGCGCCCCGAATGTGGCGTGCCGAGGGCAGAGGCTTGATCCGGGATGTGGTACGTATCGCGGGCGCGTCCAGATGAGTGAATCCGCAATCACAGATGCGCGAGCAGGTGTGGTAGTTCACGAGGCCGCTGGCACTCGCCGGCCGGTCGCGCCATACCTGGGCCGGGGGCTTGAGCGGCCGCTGGCTGTCATGAGCCGCGCCGCGCAGCAGGGGTTGAAGGGAATGCCGGGGCCGCGCCCTGTCTTGATCATCGAGGATGATGCCGCGCTGGCGCAGACGCTGGCGGAACAACTCGCGCTCGAAGGGGAGTTCGAGCCGGTGACGGTCGGGCTGCTGGCCGATGCCGATGCGCGCCTGTCCGCCCCCGATGCCCGCTTCGACCTGGTGGTGCTCGACCTCTCCCTGCCCGATGGCGATGGCCGCGAGTTCTGCGCCCGCATCCGCCGCCGCGGCTTCCGCATGCCGGTGATGATGCTGACCGGCGCGGATGGCGAGGCCGATGTCGTCGCCGGCCTCGATTCCGGTGCGAACGACTACATCGCCAAGCCCTTCCGCATGAACGAGCTGCTCGCACGGATGCGCGCGCAGCTGCGCGTCTATGACAGCAGCGAGGACGCGGTCTTCCAGGTCGGGCCCTATCTGTTCCGCCCCTCGGCCAAGCAGCTCCAGGACACCGCGCGCGGCAAGCGCCTGCGCCTGACCGAGAAGGAGGCGGCGATCCTGAAATTCCTCTACCGCGCCGGCGGGCGGCCGGTGCCGCGGCAGATCCTGCTCAACGAGGTGTGGGGCTACAACGCCAACGTGACCACCCACACGCTCGAGACGCATATCTACCGCCTGCGCCAGAAGATCGAGCCCGACCCGACCGATGCGCGGATTCTGGTCACGGAATCCGGCGGCTACCGGCTCGAGCTCGACGCGCCGCCGCAGGAATGACGCGCCTCGTCTCCTATGCCGAGGCGCCGCCCGAGGTCCGGGCGGTGTTCGACGACATCATGGCCACGCGCGGCGTGCCGGACGTGAACAACTTCTGGAAGGCGCTGGCGGTCCATCCGCCGACCCTCGCGCGCACCTGGGAAAGCCTGAAGGCGGTCATGGCGCCGGGCGCGCTCGACCCGCTGACCAAGGAGATGCTGTATCTCGCCGCCTCGGCCGCGGCGGGCTGCACCTACTGCGTCGCTTCCCACACGGCGGCGGCGAAGGCGAAGGGCATGACCGAGGCGATGCATGGCGAGCTGCTCGCGGTGATCGGCATGGCGGCCGAGACCAACCGCCTCGCCGAGGCGCTGCGCGTGCCAGTGGACGAGGCCTTCGGCTGAGGCGCGCCGCCCGCTGGCGGAGCCCTCTGACAACAGTGGACCAAGGGGTTGACCTTTCGCCCGCCGGCGTGGCGCGCGGGTCTGGCGGGGCGGTCGCGGGCGGAACCGGATCCTGATGCCCTGCGGATAAAGGTTCGACCGTGGTCCGCAGGGCATCAGCCGTAATGCGGCACCAAGTTCTTCGGGCGATAGGTCATGGTCTCGGCCTCGGGCTCGTCGCGCAGGCGCAGCGTGACGCTCCGGCCGTAGCGGGCCTGCACGCTCGGGTGGATCGTCTCGTTGATCGGCACGAGCAGCCGGCCCGCCTCGTCGCGCGGGCGCGCCAGCCGCTCGAAGACGCCCACGCGCGGCGCCTTGCCCGCGACCACGCGGATGGTGGGCGTCAGCCGGTCCTTGCGCGACCAGCCGAGGCGGGATTCGTGCTGCGGCGCGAGCGGATCGAGCGCGCCGGCTGCGGGCAGCATCGCCTCGTCCAGTGCGAGGCCGGCCTGCGCGGCCTCGTCGGCCATCCAGCGCAGCGGGATGTCGGCGAGGCTGCGCTCGGCATAGCCGCCGCCGACATCGGAATGCGCGCCCGCGAACCAGGTCTGCGCGATGCTGCAGCCGTCGGGCGCCTCGCCCGTCCAGAGCGTCGGCTCGAACTCGTCGCGATGCTCGTCGATCGCGAGCGCATGCCGGCCCACCTCGACGATGCGCGAGGGTGTGGTGTCGTGGAAGCGGTACTTCGGCGCCGTCAGGGCGCTGAGCACCGTGCCCGGCACGCCGAGCGCGCCGACCGTGTCCCAGACGCCAAGGAAGGCAACCTTCACATCGTGCGAGCGTGTGCCCGGATGCGCGTCCAGAAAGGCCTCGCGGTTGCGGACCGGGGCGGTGCGGTAGAAGCGCCAGGCGGCGGCGACCTCGCCGAGGCTCTGGCGGTAGAGCAGCCCGCAGGCGCCGAGGAAGCCCGACAGGCTGCGCGCCGTGAAGGCCCCGCGCGAGAAGCCGAAGAGGAAGATGCGGTCGCCCGGCACGTAGTTCTGCGCCAGGAACATGTAGCCCGAGCGGATGTTGTCATCCACGCCGTCCCCGGTCGCGCCGTCGAGCATGCGCTGGAGGTCGCTGCCGGTGGTGCCGACGCCGCGCATGTAGAGGGTGAGCTGCGCCACGCCGCCCGCGCCGCTGTTCGCGCGCACGGCGCGCGCGAGGCGGAAGACGTTGGTCTCACCCTTGCCGCTGTCGGCGCTGTTCCAGGTGCCGTCGAAGCAGAGGACGAGATGCTTGGCCATGGCCTATCCTCCCGGGCGACGTGATCCAGGCTAGCCGGGCGCCAGGCCGGGCGGCGTGAGCCTCGTCACGGTGCCTGGCCCGATGCCCTCCACGGCCATCCCTGGCCGGCCTCGAAGCGCCGGCGGATCCAGGGGCTGAGCGCGATCAGCACGATCCCGATCGAGAACAGGCACCAGATCGCCGGAGCCTCCTGCGGGCTTGCGGTCAATCGCCAGGCGAGGATCGGGCCGACCAGCGCGTGGAACAGGACGAAGCGCGAGGCGCCATAGGCCAGCGGCAGGAGAAAGACCGTCATCACATAGGTGGGGAATCCCGAGCCGAGCCGGGACGGAAGGCCGATCGCCGCCAGGAGGTCGTTGCCCGGAATGGCCCAGCCGATGTGCCATTCCCCCGAGACGGTGCACAGCGGCGAGCCGCATAGCGCCGCGCCCGTGCTGCAAGGCCCGGCCCACTCGAAGGGCCAGAGCTGCAGCAGCATCACCGCCGCCGAGACGCCGCAGCAGAGGAAGACCGCACCCCGCATCCGCGCCCGCACGCCCTGCGGCGCGAGTTCCATGGCGAAGGCATTCACGAAGAAGGGCTGGAAGACGATGTGCAGATACGACAGCAGGGCGATCGTCTGGTTCAGCGGATCGGTGCAGCGGTCCACCACCAGATAGCCGACGACCTGCAGGATCTCCATCAGCGTGAACCACGCCAGGGTGGCCGGTATCGCCGGTGGCTCGCGCCGCCGCATGGTGATGGCGGTCGCCGCCGCGCCGATGCCGGCCATGGCGACCGTCGCCCCCAGGGAGAAACACATCAGCCCGCCCGCCCCTGCCCGATCGGGGAGGGCGTGTGACGGGCCGGCGCCCGGGATGGCCAGGGCGGTCCCGCGAAGCGGGACGGGCGCGGAGGTTGCCCTCCGCGCCCGCCCGGTGCGGCCTTGCCTGGCCGCCTCGCGTCAGTTGATGCGTTCGCCGTGCATCGTCACGTCGAGGCCCTCGCGTTCCTCCTCCTCGGTGACGCGCAGGCCGATCACCACATCCACGATCTTGAGCAGGATGAAGGTCGCGATGGCGGTGAAGACGATGGTGGCGCCGACCGCGGTGCACTGCTTGATGAACTGCTCCATCGAGCCCGCGGTGCCCTCCGGCGAGGCGTCGGTCGCCGACAGCGGGCCATAGGCGAGGAAGCCCACCAGCAGCGCGCCGACGATGCCGCAGATGCCATGCACGCCGAAGGCATCGAGGCTGTCGTCGTAGCCGAGCGCGTGCTTGAGCGCCGTCGCCCCCCAGTAGCCCGCAAGCCCCGCGGCCACGCCGATGATCAGCGCCGAGCCAGGCAGCACGAAGCCGGCCGCCGGCGTGATGGCGACAAGGCCCGCCACCGCGCCGGAGATCGCCCCCAGCACGCTCGGCTTGCCCTTGATCATCCATTCCGCGAACACCCAGGCGAGCACGGCAGCCGCGGCCGCGACCTGCGTGACCAGCATCGCCATCGCCGCGCGCCCGCCGCCCGAGGAGGCGGCCGAGCCGGCGTTGAAGCCGAACCAGCCCACCCAGAGCAGCGAGGCGCCGATCACCGCGAGGCCGAGATTGTAGGGCGCCATGTTCTCGCTGCCGTAGCCGACGCGCTTGCCGAGCACGATCGCGGCGACGAGGCCCGCCACGCCGGCATTGATGTGCACCACCGTACCGCCCGCGAAGTCGAGCGCGCCGTCCTTGAACAGCCAGCCCGAGGGGTGCCAGACCCAGTGCGCGACCGGGCTGTAGACCAGCAGCGTCCAGAGCGAGATGAACACCACCAGCGCCGAGAACTTCATCCGGTCCGCCACTGCGCCGGTGATCAGCGCCGCGGTGATGATCGCGAAGGTCATCTGGAACATCACGAAGAGCGCCTCGGGGATGGTGAATTCCACCGTGTCCGAGCCCGAGCCCATGGTGAAGGGCTTGTCCCAGTTCTCCGCGATGCCCGAGAGCAGGACCTTCGAGAGGTCCCCGACATAGGCGCCATAGGCGCCGCCATTGCCGAAGGCGATGGAGTAGCCCGCCACCACCCACAGCACCGAGACCAGGCCGCAGATGAAGAAGGACTGCATCATGGTGGCGAGCACGTTCTTCTTGCGGACCATGCCCGCGTAGAAGAGCGCCACGCCCGGGATCGTCATCATCAGGACGATCGCGGTGGAGGTGAGCATCCAGGCGGCATCGCCGGTGTCCACCTTGTCGGCCGCCGCCGCGGGGGCGGCCGCGAGCAGCAGGGCGGCGGCCGCGAGGCCGCCGCGCGCGAGCATGCGCTTCACTGTCCTCTGTTCCTTTCCGTGCATGCGGCCGCTCTCACAGGGCCGAGTTGTCGGTCTCGCCCGTGCGGATGCGCAGCGCGCGCTCCACGTCGAGGACGAAGACCTTGCCGTCGCCGATCTTGCCGGTGCGCGCGGTCGTGGCGATCGCCTCGACCACGGCGTCGGCGAGCTCGTCCGCGACGGCGACCTCGATCTTCACCTTGGGCAGGAAGCTCACGTGGTATTCGGCGCCGCGGTAGATCTCGGTCTGGCCCTTCTGCCGGCCGAAACCCTTGACCTCGGTCACCGTCAGCCCCTGGACGCCGAGCGGGGTGAGCGCCTCGCGCACCTCGTCGAGCTTGAAGGGCTTGATCACAGCCATCACCAGTTTCATGGCGCCGTCCTGTTCCTCTCTCCGGCGGACGGGCGAAGGCTTTCCAAGAGCCGTGCCACCGCCCGGAATGGCGGCAGCGCGCCGCAGGGACGGCGGGCTCGCGATGTCCTTGCACGAAAAACAGGCAGGCGCCCGGTTTCGATGCAGGCTGGCGCGGCGGCGGCATGGGCCTAGATTGCGGGCATGACCAGCCCCATCGAGGTCGAGGCCTGCATCCTCGGCGCCGGCCCCGTCGGCGCGACCCTCGCCGCCCTGCTCGCCGCGGGCGGCGTCCGCGCCGCCGTGGTGGACGCCACCCCGCTGCCGCCCATGGAACTGCCCGAGTTCGACGGGCGCGCCTATGCCATCGCCCTGACCTCGAAGCGGCTTCTGGAGGCCGCGGGCGTGTGGGAGAGGCTGCCCGAGGAACCCTGCCCGATCCTCGGCATCCGCGTCGCCGACGGCCGGCCGGGCGAGCGCGCCTCGAGCCTCTGCCTGCATTTCGACCATCACGAGGTCGGCGAGGAGCCCTTCGGCTGGATGGTCGAGGCGCGTGCGCTGCGCGTGGCGCTCAATGCGCGCCTGCCGCTCGCTTCAGGCCTGTCGGTCTTCGCCCCGGCCACCGCGACGGTGGAGCGCGGCCCGGAGGGGGCGCTGCTTCGCCTGTCCACCGGGCAGGAGATCCGCGCCCGCCTGGTGGTGGGGGCGGAAGGGCGGAACTCCCCCTCGCGCCGCGCGGCCGGCATCGCCGCCGCGCGGCTCGACTACCACTGCATGGGCATCGTCGGCGCCGTGGCCCATGAGCGCCCGCACCGCAACCAGGCGCTGGAGCAGTTCCTGCCGCACGGCCCCTTCGCGCAGCTGCCGATGCGCGGCCTGCCGGGCCATCCGCATGTCAGCGCCATCGTCTGGACCGAGCGGACGGCCATCGCGCGGCGCTGCCTCGCCCTCGACGACGCGGCCTATGGCCGGCAGATCGCCGCGCGCCTCGGCGGGCATCTCGGCGCCGTGACGCCGATCGGGCGGCGCTGGTCCTACCCGATCAGCGCCCTGCACGCGGCGCGCTACGTGGATGAGAGGCTCGCGCTGGTCGGGGATGCCGCGCACGGCATCCATCCCATCGCCGGACAGGGGCTCAACCTCGGCTTCCGCGACGTCGCCGCGCTGGCGGAACTGGTCGTCGAGGCGGTGAATGCCGGAGAGGATCCCGGAAGCCCCGCGCTGCTCGCGCGCTACCAGGCGGCGCGGCGGCCCGACAGCCTGGTGATGCTCGGCGCCACCCATGCGCTGGAGCGGCTGTTCACGGCGCGGCTCGCGCCGGTGCGTCTGGCGCGGCGGCTCGGCATCGCGGCGGTGGACCGGATGCCGGCGCTCAAGCGCTTCTTCGCGAGCCGCGCCATGGGGATCGGCGCGACCGGCGGGCTGCTGGCGGGCGGGCGGCTCGCGGGCAGCGCGAGCGGCTGACCTGCCTCATGCCAGCGGGGCTGGTGGGGCGGCCGCGCGCGGAACCAAGACCTGATGCCCTGCGGGCAAGGGGCGATCCCTTGTCCGCAGAGTATCAGTTCCCCGGCCCCTGCGGCGCCCCGAAGCCGCCCGGTTCGAAGAAGCGCGGGTCGTTGAACTGGAACAGGCCGGCCGGCAGGCGCAGCCCCGTCTCGATGCGCGAGAGCGTCACCCGCGTCTCGCGCCCCTGCGGGTCGGTCACCGCCCATTGGCGCAGGGCCAGCGGCTCGGGCTGGAAGACCAGGGTGAGCCGGCCCTCGCCGGGCTCGGCGGTGCGGAACATCGTCACGCGCAGGAAGCCACCGGAACGGTCCACGCCGGTCACGGTGACGTCGCCGCTCAGCCGCACCTCCCGCCGCAGCAGGATGCCGAGCGGCGTCTGGCTGACCAGCAGCGTCGTGGGCGCGCGCAGCTCGCGGTCGTACATCAGGAACTGGCCGGCATCGGCCACCAGCAGCAGCGGCTCGGGCGGGTCGTATTCGAAGCGCATGCGCCCGGGGCGCGAGATCCAGGCCGTCCCCTCGGCCGAGGCGCCGTTGTGCGCGATCTGCAGGAAGCGCGCCCGCAGCGTCGTCATGGCGTTCAGATAGGCCTCGATCCGCGCGATGTCGGCGCGGTCGCGCTCGTTCAGCGCTGCGGGCGGCGGGGCCGGGGCACGGGTCTGGGCCGCGGCCGGGGTGGCGAGGGCCAGCGGGGCGGCGAGCAGGGAACGGCGTCTCATCGCCCGCAGATGTGGCGCGCCCGCGGCGCGCTTGGAAGCCCCGTCAGCGCGGGCCCGTCGGGCGCTGGCCGGGCATGCCCTGCGGCATCTGCATGGTCTGGTAGCCCTGCGGGCGCCGGAACAGCGAGGCATCCTGCGGCGCGTAGACCACCCGCACCGCCTCGATGCGTCCCGAACCGCCCCCCGCGGCGCTTCCCTGGCCCCGCAGCAGCACGCCATCACCGGTGATGCAGGCCTCGCTCTCGCCGGACCCGGACTGGTAGCGCCAGACCGTGCAGTCGTGCCCGGCGACCCTCTCGGTGCCTCCGCGTGTGAAGCGGGCAGTTTCGAAATAGCGCTGTTGGGCGGTGGCCTGCTCAATGGGCACGTCCATCACCATGCGCATCGCCTCCATCACCATGAAGGCGCGCTGGCCGTTGTGGTCCACGACCATGTAGCCCGCGCCCTGCGGGAGGTTCGTGCGCACCAGCCGCTGCGCGGCCGACCACAGCATCGTCAGCTCGGCCTGCTGGCCCTGGCCGGCCACGCGGAAGGTCACGGCGACATCGCGCGTGGGGAAGAGCTGGGGCCGATCCTGCGCCTGCGCGGCGAGGGGGGCTGTCAGGAGGGCGGCGGCGAGCAGGAACGGGCGCATGGATCTCTCCGTGGGGAGCCGGAATGCTGGCACGGCAATGATGGCGCGAGGATGAAGCCTTTCAGGCCGGGGCGAACGCCGCCCATGCGCCGCAGTCAGTCCCGCGGCCCCGGCGCCAGCACCTCGCGCCTGCCCACATGGTTCGCGGGCCCGACGACGCCCTCCTTCTCCATCTGCTCGATCAGCTTCGCGGCGCGGTTGTAGCCGATGTTCAGATGCCGCTGGATGAAGGAGGTGCTGGCCTTGCCCTCGCGCGTGACCAGCGCCACCGCCTGGTCGTAGAGCGAGGCCTCGGCATCGGTGTTGCCGCCGAGCATGCCCGGCAGCGCGCTGGTGCCGTCCTCGTCCGGTTCCTCGGTCACTTCCTCGACATATTGCGGCTCGCCCTGCTCGCGCAGGAACTCGACCACGCGCTCCACCTCGGTGTCCGAGACGAAGGGGCCGTGCACGCGCGCGAGCCGCCCGCCGCCGGGCATGTGCAGCATGTCGCCCTGGCCGAGGAGCTGCTCCGCGCCCTGCTCGCCGAGAATGGTGCGGCTGTCGATCTTGCTCGTCACCTGGAAGGAGATGCGGGTCGGGAAGTTCGCCTTGATGGTGCCGGTGATGACATCCACCGAGGGCCGCTGCGTCGCCATGATGACGTGGATGCCCGCCGCGCGCGCCATCTGCGCGAGGCGCTGCACCGCGGCCTCGATCTCCTTGCCGGCCACGATCATCAGGTCGGCCATCTCGTCGATGACGACGACGATCATCGGCAGGGGTTCGAGCGCGAGCGGCTGCTCCTCGAACACCGGCTTGCCGGTCTCGGGGTCGAAGCCGGTCTGCACCTTGCGCGTGAGCACCTCGCCGCGGGCGCGCGCGGCGCTCACCTTCTCGTTGTAGCCGCCGATGTTGCGCACGCCGAGTTGCGACATGGCGCGGTAGCGGCGCTCCATCTCGCGCACCGTCCATTTCAGTGCGCCGATCGCCTTGGGCGGCTCCGTCACCACCGGGGCGAGCAGATGCGGGATCCGGTCATAGACCGAAAGCTCCAGCATCTTCGGGTCGATCATGATGAAGCGCACCTCCTCCGGCCCGAAGCGGTAGAGGAGGGAGAGGATCATGGTGTTGATCCCCACCGACTTGCCCGAGCCGGTGGTGCCCGCGATCAGCAGATGCGGCATGCGCGCGAGGTCGGCGATCACCGGCGCGCCGCCGATGTCCTTGCCGAGCGCCAGCGGCAGCTTGCCCTGGTTCCTCGCCCATGCCTCGTCGGCGAACATCTCGCTCAGATAGACCGTCTCGCGCTTGGCGTTCGGCATCTCGATGCCGATCACGTTGCGCCCCGGCACGGTCGCGATGCGCACGGCGATGACGGACATGGAGCGCGCGATGTCGTCGGCGAGCCCGATGACGCGGGAGGATTTCGTGCCCGGCGCGGGCTCCAGCTCATACAGCGTGACCACTGGCCCCGGGCGGATCTCCGCGATGCGCCCGCGCACGCCGTAATCCTCCAGCACGGATTCCAGCAGCCGCGCATTGGCCTGCAGCGATTCCTCGGAAGGCCGCCCGCTGCGGCGCGCCGGCGGCTCGGTCAGCAGTTCGAGCGGCGGCAGCTTCCAGCCGGTGCCGAGGTCGAGGGCGCGCTGCTCCGGCGCGCGGCGGGTGCGCTCGGGGGCGCGATCCAGCACCTTGGTGCGCGAGGCGAGGCGCGGACTTGCCGGCGGCTCGGTGCCGGCGCGCGCCTCGCCCTCCTGGCCGGGCAGCGGCGCCGGCGGGGCGGAGGGCGGCGGCGGCGTCGTGCTCGCGGCCTCGTCCGCGGCGCGCAGCATGTGGCGCAGCGGCACGTCGGTCGGCTCGCGCCGCAGCAGCGCCCCCGCGCCCCGCCCGGCGCGCCGGAACCGGGCGGCGATGCGCGCGAGAAGGCCCGGCCGGCGCGGCGCGGCCGGCTCGGGTTCGGGCTCCCGCTCCGGCATTTGGCGGCGCAGCACCGAGGCGCCCTGGCGCGCCGCCCCCACGGCCGCCCGCCCGGCCCCGCGCCATTCGCCGAAGGTCAGACCGCAGGCGATGAAGGCGGCGCCGACGGCGGCGACCATCACGATGCCCTGGCCCGCCAGCGCCCCGAGCGGCCCGAACAGCGCCGCGAGCCCGTCCACCACCGCGCCCGCGAGAAGCGGGCCCGCCACCCCTCCCGGCCCGGCATCCACCGGCACCAGCGCCGGCAGCGGCAGCAGCGCGAAGGCGGCGGCACCGAGCGGCATGCCGGCCAGCAGGCCCGCGAGCCGCGCCATGATCCGCCCCAGGCCGCGATGCGTCGCCAGCCGGAACGCCCATGCGAGCAGCGCCAGCACGGGCAGCCCCGCCCCGAAACCGAAGCCCTGCAGCAGCAGGTCCGAGACGACCGCCCCGGCCGGCCCGGCGAGGTTGGCGACCGGCCCGGCGGTGGCGGTGTTGAGCGAGGGATCGGCCGGGTCGTGGCTGATCAGCGCCACCGCGAGCCCGACCGCGCCGAGCGCCGCCAGCAGGCCGAGGAACTCCATCAGCCGCCGGTGCAGCACCGCGCGCACCGCGGCCGAGGCGAAGCGGCCGCCCGTCGCGGCGGAGAACCGGGTGGCGGCGTGGGATTCGTCGGTCAGGGCGGCGCGGGGCATCGGGCGTGTCGTGTTGAAGCGTTCTTGCAATGCTACACCGGAACCCGCTGGCGAGGCATCATTTCCCGCCGGGCATCGTCGCACCCCTTGAGGGGGCGTTGCGCCGACGCCACGCTTGCGCCGCCATGACCCTCGCCGACGATCCCTTCCCCGCCGGCCTCGATGCCGCGACCCGCGCGCGCATCGCCGCCCAGGCGCTGCCCCTCAAGGCCCCGGCCGGCGCCACGCTGTTCCGCCCCGGCGATCCCTGCCGCGGCTTCGTGCTGCTGCGCCGCGGCCGCGCGCGGGTGGACCTGATCGCCGAGGACGGCCACGCCCTGCTGCTCTACCGCGTGGTGCCCGGGGAGGCCTGCGCCATCACCACCTCCTGCCTCTTCGCCGAGGAGCCCTATTCCGCCGAGGGCACGGCGGAGACGGACTGCGAGGGGCTGCTGCTGCCGGCCCCCCTCTTCGCCCGGCTGGTGGAGGAGAGCGCGCCTTTCCGCAGCTTCGTCCTGAGCGGCTTCGCGGCCCGCCTCGGCGCGCTGATGGGGCGCATCGAGGACCTGTCCTTCCGCAGCGTGGACGCCCGGCTCGCCGCCTGGCTGCTCGACCGCGCGCCGGGCCCGGTGGCCGCGACCCAGCAGGAGATCGCCTCCGACATCGGCACGGCGCGCGAGGTGGTCAGCCGCCGGCTCTCCGCCCTCGCCCGCGCGGGGCTGGTGCGGCCGGAGCGCGGCACCGTCGCGCTGCTCGACATGGCGGGGCTGCAGCGCGTGAAGGCCGGCGGCGCGGCTGCGTGACCTCGTCACCGACAGGCGCGCCGCCCGTCTGCGAGGAAGCCGCCACGACCGGCATCCGCCGGCAGCATGGAGGATGGGACGCATGAGCTGCAACGTGGGGGGCCTGGACCGGATGCTGCGCATCGCGGCGGGCGTTGTGATCCTCGCGCTCGGGGCCTTCGGGCCGCTGGGGTGGTGGGGCCTGATCGGGCTGGTGCCGCTCGCGACCGGGCTGGTGCGCTTCTGCCCGGCCTATACGCTGCTCGGCATCCGCACCTGCGCCGCCGACGGCAAGGCGTAGCCGGTCAGGGCTCCGCGCCGGGCAGGAAGATCGGCACCGCCGCCGCGCCGCCCGGTTCCGCCGCGACGCTGAGCAGCGCGCCGCCCGGGCAGGGCGCGAGCGCGACGCGCAGCCCGCTGCCGGGCCGCGCCTCTGCGGCGGCCTCGGTCGCGAGCGACAGGGCGGTGGCCTGCAGCTCGCCCGGCGGCACGCCGAGTGGCGGGATCTCCGCCGCGGCCTCGATCGCGACCTCGCGCCCGGGGCCGAGGATCAGCACGAAGAGCGGGTGCATCGCCTCGAGCACGGCGGCGGGCGGCGTGTCCTCCGCGGGCGGCGCGGCGAGCGCGAGATAGGCGCGCAGCAGCGCCCCGAGCCGCGCCGAGGCCTCGCGCAGGCGTTCCGCGCGCGCGGCGTCGCGCTCGGTCATGGCAGAGCGGTGCATCAGCTCGGCCGTGCCGCCGATGGCGGCAAGCAGGTTGTTCGCCTCGTGCCGCACCGCACGGGCGAAGCCGATCAGGTGCTCGGTGCTCATCGCGGTGTGCCGCGCGCGGCCTCCAGGATCTCGCGGAAGAGACGGGCGGGCAGGCCGCCGCCCGCCACACCTTCCATCGGCGACGCATCGTCGTTGCCCAGCCATACACCCAGCACGATGCCGTGTGCCATGCCGATGAACCACGCGTCACGGTTGTCCTGCGTGGTGCCGGTCTTGCCCGCGACGGCCACGCCGGGCAGCGCGGCGGCGCGGCCCGTCCCCTGCGCGACGGCTGCGGCGAGCATGCGGCGCATCGCCGCCGCCGCCTCCGGCGCGATGACCTGCGCCGGTGCCGGCGGCAGCCAGGCGAGCGGCCGGCCCTCGGCGCGCGCCTCGGCGATGCCGTGCGGCGCGACGCGGCGGCCGCCATTGGCGAAGGCCGCATAGGCCGCGACGAGGTCGAGCAGCGTCACCTCCGTCGTGCCGAGCGCGATCGAGGCCTCGCGCGGGAAGGGGCCGGGCATGCCGAGGCGCTGCGCCGCCGCCGCCACCTGCCGCGGCCCGCCCGCGCGCTGCATCACGCGCACCGCCGCGGTGTTGACCGAATGCGCGAGCGCCTCCTCGATCGTGATGGTCCCGCGCGCACGCCAGGTGCCGTTGCCCGGCGACCAGCCGGCCAGCGTCAGCGGCGTGTCGGCGACGCTCTCCTCCGGGCTCGCGCCGGCCTCGATGGCGGCGAGGAAGACGAAGGGCTTGAAGGCCGAGCCCGGCTGGCGCCGGGCCTGCGTCGCGCGGTTGAAGGGGCTGGCGCGGTAGTCCCGCCCGCCCGCCATCGCGCGCACCGCGCCGCTTGCCGCATCCAGCGCCACCACCGCGCCCTGCGTCACGCCCGCGGCGCGGCCCGGCCCGGCGAGCAGCGCCTCGAGCCGCGCTTCCACCGCCGCCTGCAGGCGCGCATCGAGCGTCGTGCGCAGCAGCAGGTCGGCGGTCGGCGGTGCGCGTTCGGCGATGCCCTCGCGCACCCAGTCGGCGAACCATCCGGCATCGCGCGAGGGCGCGGGCGGGAAGCGGATGCGCTCGGCCTCCCGCATCGCCTGGGCGGGCGTTATGGCGCCGGTATCGGCCATCGCCTCCAGCACCTCCACCGCGCGGGCGACGGCGGCCGATGGATTGACGCGGGGGTTGAGGCGCGAGGGCGCGCGCGGCAGCCCCGCGAGCACGGCCGATTGCGCGATGGTGAGCCGCGCCGCGGGCACGCCGAAATAGAGCCGCGCCGCCGCGTCCACCCCGAAGGTCCCGGCCCCGAGATAGACGCGGTTGAGATAGATCGTCAGCAGCTCGTCCTTGCTGAAGCGGGCTTCCAGCCACAGCGCCAGCAGCGCCTCCTGCACCTTGCGGCGCAGGCTGCGCTCGGGCGTGAGGAACAGGTTCTTCGCGAGCTGCTGCGTGATCGTGCTGCCGCCCTGAACGACGCGCCCGGCGGCGAGGTTGGCCAGCAGCGCGCGCGCCATGCCGATGATGTCGAGCCCGCCATGCTCGCGGAAGCGGCGGTCCTCGATCGCGATGAAGGCGGCGGGCAGATGCGCCGGCAGGTCGCGCAGGCGCACCGTGTCGCCGTAGAGGTCGCCCGAGGTGGCGAGCAGCGCGCCCTCGGCGGTGGTCATGGTCACCGAGGGGCGGCGGGTATGGGCGAGGGCATCCTCGGGCCGCGGCAGGTCCCAGGCGAACCAGACCAGCGCCACGCAGCCCGCCACCGCGCCCCAGACCGCGAGAATCACCGCCCAGCGCAACAGGCGCGGCGCCAGGCGGCGTCGCGCGCGTGCGGGGGGCGCTGGTCGGGCGGAGGCGGCGCCGGGGGCGCGCCGCGCCCGCGGCGCGACGGCACGGGGCATGTGCGGCCTGCTTAGCACGGCCGCGGCCCATGCGACACGATGCCTTGTGCGCGGCCGCCGCCGCGCCACCTCTCTGCCGCCGGCCCGCCGGCCAATGCCGCACACGCGCTTCACGTCGTCCTGGGAGCTTCCGATGATCCATGCCACGCGCCGCGCGACGCTCACCGCGGCCGCCACCCTGCCCTTCGCCGCCCGCGGCGTCCGCGCGCAGGATTGGGCCCCGCGCGAGACGATCCGCCTGATCAACCCCTTCGCCCCGGGCGGCTCGCCCGACATCCTGGCGCGCGTCATGGCGCCGCACATGCAGGGCTTCCTCGGCCAGCCGATGGTGGTCGAGAACCGGCCCGGCGCGGGGGCTGCGGTGGGCACGCGCTCGGTCGCGACGGCGCGGCCAGACGGGCACACGGTGCTGCTGGCGCCGATCTCCTCCGTCATCGCGCCCTTCATGATGCGCGATCCGGGCTATGCGCTGTCCGACTTCAAGCCGGTCTCGCTGCTGGCCACCACGCCCTTCGTGCTGGTGGCGCGGCCGGGGCTGTTCGCCGATGTGCGCGCCTGGGATGCGGCGGTGCGCGCCAATCCCGGGCGCTACAAGGCGGCGACCGGCGGGCCGGGAACGCCGCACCAGCTCGCCGCCGTGCTCTACCAGTCCATGTCCGGGGCCGACTTCACGCTGGTGAACTACCGCGGCACCGCCCCGGCGCTGACCGACATCCGCGCCGGCACGGTGGAGTTCATGTTCGCCGACATGCCCGCGACCATGGGCCAGGTGCGCGACGGCGCGCTGCAGGCGCTCGCGGTGAACACGCCGCAGCGCGTGCCCGCCCTGCCCGACGTGCCGACCATGGCCGAGACCGTCGCGCCCGGCTTCGAGGCCAATTCCTGGGTGATGTGGTGGGTGCCGGCCGCCACGCCGGATGCCGTGGTGAACCGCCTGAACGCGGCGGCGCGCCACGCCCTGGCGCAGCCCGACGTGCGCGCCCGCGTGGCCGAGGTGGGCTTCGTCGGCGCCGGGGGATCGGATGTCGCGGCCGCGCAGGCGCATCTGCGCGGCGAGGCGGAGAAGTGGAGCGCGCTGATCCGCGCGCGCGGGCTGCGCTTCGACGATTGATGCGCTCCGCGCGAGGGACCGCGCGCGACGCCGGCAGGCGGGGCGTGCGGGACCGGTGATGCGCCGGCCGGGCGAGGGCCGATCCCGCCTTCGCCCGGCGCGCGGCGTTCACCCGGCGCGCATGTCCTCCGCGATCAGGTCCGCCGCCTTCTCCGCGACCGAAAGCACCGTCGCGTTGATGTTGCACACCGGGATGTCCGGGAAGACCGAGGCATCCGCCACGCGCAGCCCCTCGATGCCGCGCAGCCGCAGCCGCGCATCGAGTGGTGCCGCGGCATCGCCGCCCATGCGCACCGTGCAGCACGGGTGATAGACCGTGCCGCCGGTCTCGCGCGCGAAGGCGAGCAGCGCCTCGTCGCTCTCCGCCGCCGGTCCAGGCCGCACCTCGCCCGCCACGATGCCGCGCAGCGGCGCCGCGGCCATCCAGCGCCGCGCGAGGCGCATGCCGCGCAGCAGGCATTCCTCATCCGCGCGCTCGGTCAGGAAGCGCGGCGCGATCGCCGGCGCGTCCTCGGCGCGCGGGGAACGCAGCGTGACCGTGCCGCGGCTCTGCGGCCGGCATTGCCAGACGCCAAGCGTGAAGCCGGGCTCCCTCTCCGGCACGCCGATGCGGCCCTCCGCCCAGGAGATCGGGCCGCCGTTGATCTGCACGTCCGGCGCCTCCAGCCCCTCCTGCGTGCGCGCGAAGAGCGACATCATCCCCGGCGACCAGGTCAGCACGCCCTTGCCGGCGAAGGCCCAGCGCAGCACCTCGAGGCCGAGGCGCGGCCAGACGATGCGGCGGTTCGCCGACCAGCGGTGATCGGCCAGGCGGAAGGTCAGCCGCGCGATGTAGTGGTCCTGCAGGTTGCGCCCGACGCCCGGTGCATCGAGCAGCGTCGCGATGCCGTGGCGTTGCAGCTCGTCCCCGGGGCCGATGCCGGAGAGCATCAGCAGATGCGGCGAGCCGATCGCACCAGCCGCGAGCACCACCCCGAAGCGCGCGCGCAGGATGCGTTCCTCGCCGCCGCGGCGGATCGCCACGCCGGCCGCGCGGCCCTGCTCGATCACCAGGCGCAGCGCCAGCGCCTCGTCGATCACCGTGAGGTTCGGCCGCGAGAGCGCCGGCACCAGGTAGGCCCGCGCCGCCGAGATGCGCCTCTGGCCGCGGCGCGTCTGCTGGAAGGTGGCGAAGCCCTCGCGCCGCGGGCCGTTCATGTCCTCATTCACGGGCAGGCCGATCGCCTGCGCGGCGGCGGCGAATTCGCGCAGCAGGGCGGGCGTCTCGGCGAGGTGCTCGACCGGCTGCGGGCCCTGCGTGCCGCGCCCCTCGCCGCCGCCGGCGAAGGCCTCGTGGCGCATGAAGTAGGGCAGGAGATCCTCCCAGCCCCAGCCCGTGCAGCCCTTCTGCGCCCAAAGGTCGTAGTCCGACGGATGCCCGCGCACATGGCCGAGCCCGTTGATGGAGGAGGAACCGCCCCAGACCCGCCCGCGCGGGTAGTCGAGCGTGCGCCCGCCCGTCGCGGCGTCCGGCTCGGTGCGGAAGCCCCAGGTCAGCCGCGGATGGCCGAGGATGCGCGCATAGCCCGCCGGGATGTGGATGTAGGGATGGCGGTCGCGGCCGCCGGCCTCGATCACCGCGACGCTGGCGCGCCCGTCGGCGGAGAGCCGGTTCGCGAGCACGCAGCCCGCGCTGCCCGCGCCGACGATCACATGGTCGAATGTCTGCTCCATGCGGCGCATGGGAGCGCGGCGCGGCGCGGCGGTCCAGGGCGGGAAGGCGCGGCCTGGCGCCGGGCGCCCCGGACGCGCTCAATCCGCTGCCGGGGAGGCAGCCCCTTCGACCGCCGGCACCTCCCGCGCCACCGCCAGCATCAGGCGCCGCAGCCAGGCGTGGCCGGCGTCGCTCTCGAAGCGCCGGTGGAAGATCATGGACAGCCGCGTGTGCCGGATCTCGACCGGGCATTCGCGCAGCACGAGGCCATGCGCCTGCGCCAGCCGCATCGCCAGCCGCGCGGAGAGCGTCATCACCATGTCCGTGCGCTGCAGGATCTCGGGCGCGGCCGAGAGATGGGCGACGACCGCGCCGAGCCGCCGCCGCTTGCCGCGCGCGGCGAGCGCGGCATCCAGCGCGCCGTCGCGCGAGCCGTTGGGCGAATGCAGCAGATGCGGGAAGCCGATGACGCGATCCTCGGTCAGCACGCCGGTGGCGAGCGGATGCCCCGGGCGCATCAGCGTCATGAAGCCCTCGGGCAGCAGGCGGATGCGGGTGTAGATCGCCGGCGGCTCGGGCAGCACGGCGATGGCGAGTTCCGCCTCGCCGCGCTCGAGCAGCGCCTGCCAGTTGGTGCGGTCAGCGTGGCGGATGGCGAGCAGCGCGCCCGGCGCCTCCTGCGCCATGCGCGCGAGCAGCGGCGGGGCGAGCACCGCCTCGGCGTATTCCGACAGCGCGACGGTGAAGACGCGGTCGGTGCTCGCCGGGTCGAATGGCGCATGGACGGCGAGCGTGTCGCGCAGCCGGTCGAGCACCTCGGCGACCGGCCCGGCGAGGGCGAGGGCGAGCTCCGTCGGCTCGACCCCGCCGGGGCGGCGGAGGAACAGCTCGTCGCCCAGCGCCGCCCGCAGCCGCGCCAGCGCGTTGGAGACCGCGGGCTGGGAGAGGTTCAGCCGCTGCGCCGCGCGGGTGACGTGCCGCTCGCGCGCCACCGCGTCGAACACCCGCAGCAGGTTCAGGTCGAGGGTCGCAAGGTCGGCCATTGCCGCCGGTGATGATGGACGTTCCGCCCTTCCGTTGGAAGGCGCCCGACCCGCGGGCGCATGGTCCCGCCACTTGAGGCCGCGGGGCCTCTGCCGAAGAAGGACCATGACGATGACGGATGTGAAGACGACGACGCCCTATGCCGCGCTACTGCTGCGCGTGAGCATGGGCGTGATGTTCCTTGCCCATGGCGGGCTGCTCAAGATCGGGACCTTCGGCCTGGCGGGCACGATGGGCTTCTTCGGCTCGCTCGGCTATCCGCCGGTGCTCGGCGCAATCGTCGCCTTCGCCGAGGTGGGCGCGGGCATCGCCCTCATCCTCGGCGTGGGCGTGCGCGCCGTGAGCCTGCTGGCGCTGCCGATCATGATCGGCGCCACCATCCAGCACCTGCCGGCGGGCTGGCTGTTCAGCGCCCAGGGCGGCGGCTGGGAGTTCCCCGCCTTCTGGACGGCCGCGCTGCTGGTGCAGGCGGGGCTCGGCGCGGGCGCCCATGCGCTGGACCTGCGGCGGCTGCTCGGCCGGCAGGGTCCTGCCGCGGCGGCGTGATGCCGCCGGGCGCGCCCCGCCGCGGGGCGCATCACGCCAGGTTCGCGAGCGCGCGTGCCGCGACGGTGGCGGCGGCGAGGTCGCGCGCCGCGGCGGCGTCGCGCACCAGCGCCGCGACGGCTGCCGCGCGGGCGGGGTCGGCGGCGCCGCCTGCCAGCCGCTGCGCGGCGAGCCGCGCCTGCGCCGCCGCAATGTCCTCGGCCAGCGTCGCGCGCGCACGCGGGCCGAAGGCGCCCGGCGCCGGGGCCGCGGCCAGGGCCGCGCGCAGCGCGTCGAGCGCGAAATCCTGCTCTACCGCCGACCAGGCCGCGGCGGCGGTCGTCACCTCGACGCCGGCGCGCGCGGCGAGGCGCACCACCGCCGGCGCGGCCACCAGGCGCGGCGCCGCGGCGGCCAGCGCCGCAGCCGCCTCGGGCAAGCCTGGGGCGAGGTTCTCGCGCGGGGCGAGGGCGGTGAGCGCCGCGATGCCGGGGCGCAGCGTCGCCAGCACATCGGCGAGCGGCGCGGGCGGCAGCGCCAGGAGGTCCTGCGCGGCGCCTTCCTGCAACTGCCGCAGCGCGAGCTGCGCGGCCAGGCGCGCATCGGCCGGCGCCTCGGCCGCGTCGATCGCGTCGAAGGCCGCTTCCAGGCCGAAGGCCTCGCTGGCGAGCAGCGCGGCGCGGCAGGCGGCGGCGGGTTCGGCCGCCAGCGTCAGCCGCGCGATGCCCGCGCAACCCAGCCGGTTGGCCGCCTGGTTGGCGAGGATGGTCGCGAGCAGTTCGCGCCGCAGCCGGTGCCGCTCGATGAAGCGGCGATAGGTCTCGCGCAGCGGCGCCGGGAAATAGGCGGCGAGCAGCGGCAGCAGCGCCGGGTCCTCGGTCAGCGCATCCCCGGCCAGCGCATCGGTCAGCCAGAGCTTGGCGAAGGGCAGCAGGGCGGCGATCTCCGGCCGCGTCAGCGGGTCCGCCGCGCCGATGCGCCGCGCCATGGCGGCCGCATCGGGCAGGCCCGCCACCGCGCGGTCGAGCAGCCCGGCCGATTCGAGCCTTTCCATCAGCGCCGCCTGGGCGGGCAGGGCCTCGGCGCCGGCCATCTGCTCGAGGCTGACGGCGAGCGACTGCAAGTGGTTGTCGCGCAGCACCAGGGTGGCGACCTCGTCGGTCATGGCGCGCAGCAATTCGTCGCGGTTGCGGCGCGTCAGCACGCCCTCGGCCTCGGCATCGGCGAGCAGGATCTTGATGTTCACCTCGTGGTCGGAGGTCGAGACGCCGGCGGAGTTGTCGAGCGCGTCGGTGTTGATCCGCACGCCCTGGCGCGCGGCCTCGATGCGGCCGGCCTGGGTGACGCCGAGATTGGCGCCCTCGCCCACCACGCGGGCGCGGATCTCGCGCCCGTCCACGCGGATCGCATCATTGGCGCGGTCGCCGGCATCGGCGTGGGTTTCAGTGCTCGCCTTCACATAGGTGCCGATGCCGCCGAAGTAGAGCAGGTCCACCTCCATGCGCAGGATCGCGCGCATGATCTCGGCCGGTTCGGCGCGCTCGGCGGCGATGCCCAGCATCGCCCGCGCCTGCGGGCTCAACGGCAGCGACTTGGCGTTGCGCGGGAAGACGCCGCCGCCCTCGCTGATCAGCCGTGCCTCGTAGTCGGCCCAGGAGGAGCGCGGCAGGCGGAACAGCCGCTCGCGCTCGGCGTAGGAGGCCTCGGGGTCCGGGTCGGGGTCGAGGAAGATGTGGCGGTGGTCGAAGGCGGCGCGCAGCCGGGTCTTGCGCGAGACGAGCAGGCCGTTGCCGAAGACGTCGCCCGACATGTCGCCCACGCCCACCATGTCGAAGGGCGCGTCCTGCACCGAGCGGCCGAGCACTTCCTGGAAGTGGCGGTCGATCATCACCCAGGCGCCGCGCGCGGTGATGCCCATGCCCTTGTGGTCGTAGCCGGCCGACCCGCCCGAGGCGAAGGCGTCGCCGAGCCAGAAGCCGTATTCGGCCGAGAGCGCATTGGCGATGTCGCTGAAGGTCGCGGTGCCCTTGTCGGCGGCGGCGACGATGTAGGGATCGTCCCCGTCGCGGCGCACGATGCCTTCGGGGGTGACGACCTCGGTGCCGCGGTAGTTGTCGGTCAGGTCGAGCATGCCGCGCACCAGCATGCGGTAGCAGGCGACGCCCTCGGCCTGGAACGCCTCGCGATCGCTCGCAGGTGGCGGGTGCTTCAGCACGAAGCCGCCCTTCGCGCCGGTGGGCACGATGATGACGTTCTTCAGCACCTGCGCCTTCATCAGCCCGAGGATTTCGGTGCGGAAATCCTCGCGCCGGTCGGACCAGCGGATGCCGCCGCGCGCGACCGGCCCGCCGCGCAGGTGGCAGCCTTCCATGCGCACGGAATGGACGAAGATCTCGCGCCAGGGCCGGGGCTGCGGCATCTCGCCCGCGCGCGCGCTGTCGAGCTTGAGCGCGAGGTAGTCCTTGCCCTGGAAGAAGTTGGTCCGCAGCACCGCATCCAGGACGAGGCGCAGGCGCGCGAGGATGCGGTCCTCGTCCGGGTTCTCCACGCCTTCGAGCAGCGTCGCCCAGGCGGCTTCGGCGGCGGTGGTGTCGCGCTCCGTCGCGGCGGGGTCGAAGCGGCGGCGGAAGATCTCGACCAGCAGCCGCGCGGCCTCGGGCTGCGCGGCGAGCGCGGCCTCGACCGAGCCCTGGGCGAAGGGGAAGCCCACCTGCTTGAGCCAGCGGAACAGCGCGCGCAGCAGCCAGCATTCGCGCCAGCCGAGGCCCGCGCGCAGCACCAGCCGGTTGAACCCGTCGGTCTCGGTCGCGCCGTCGAGCAGCGCCGACAGTGCGCCGAGGATCTCGCCGAAGCGGTCCTCCGGGCAATCCGCCCCGGCTTCGAGGCGATAGACGTGCAGCACCACCTCCGGCCCGCCGGCCGGCGTCAGATGGTGAGGCTGTTCCTCGACGGCGCGCAGGTCGAGGCTCTCGAACAGCGGCAACGCATCGGCCAGCGGCAGCGGCCCGCCGGGATTGGCGAGGCGCAGCGTCAGCGTGCGCGCATCCGCACCCGGCGCGCGCAGGAGGTCGGCGCGCGGCCGGCCCGCCGCGATGGCGCGCTCGGCGAGCATGATATCGGCCACGCCCTGCGCCCCCGTCGCGCTCTCGCGGTAGGCGGCGGGGAAGGCGTCGCGCCAGCGCGCGAGGCGGGTCGCGGCCTCGGCCTCGCCCTCGATGCCCGCCAGCGCCTCGGCGAGCCGTTCCCCGAAGCCGCGCGCTGCCTGGGCGATGGCGCTCTCGAGCGCGGATGTCTCCACCGCCGGGACCGCGCCCGGCGTGGTGGCCACGATGTAGTGCACGCGCGCGAGCGGCGCGTCGCCGAGGGCGATGTAGAAGGCCGAGAGCCTGCCGCCATGCGCGCGCGCGATGATCTGCCCGATGCGCTCGCGCAGCCGCGTGTCGAAGGTGTCGCGTGGCAGCCAGGCGATGGCGGAGACGAAGCGCTCGAACGGGTCGCGCCGGATGGTCAGCGCCGCGCGCGGCCGGATCGAGAGATCGAGCGCGAGGCGCGCGCCGTCGAGGATCGCGGCATCCGGCGCCTGGAACAGCTCGTCGCGCGGCCAGGTGTCGAGGATGTTGCGCAGCGCGCGGCCGTCATGGCTGTCCGCCTCGACGCCGGCGAGGTCGAGGATGCGCTCCACCTTCCGGCGCAGCAGCGGGATCGAGCGCGGGTTGCGGTTGTAGGCCGCCGCGGCGAAGAGGCCGAGGAAGAGCCGCCCGCCAACGACCCGCCCGGCATCGTCGAAGATGCGCGTCGCGATCACGTCGGCATGCTGCGGGCGGTGCACGGTCGCGCGCATGTTGGCCTTGGCGACCGTGACCGGCATGGGCTGGGACAGTGCCTCGCGCACGGCGGGCGGGATGGAGGCGAGGTCGCGCAGCGCGTCGAAGACCGGCAGGGCGGGATCGGCGAGGATGCCGAGGTTCTCCTCCGGCGCGACGCTGATCGCGCCGTCCGCGCCGAGCGCGAAGCGGCGATGGCCGAGCAGGACGAAGTTGTCCTCGGTCAGCCATTCGAGGAAGGCCGCGGCCTCCTCGGCCTCGGGCCCGCCGAGGCGCGCGGCTTCGGCCCCGGCGGCCTTCATCAGCGCGAGCATGGCCGGGAAGGCGGTCACCGCGGCGCGGACATCGGCCATGGCGCGGGCAAGAGCGGCCTCCAGCGCCGCGAGCCCCTCGGGCGGGCGGCCCGCCTGGCCCGAGAGCACCGGCGCGGCGGCGCCGAGGACGACGCGCATCATGCTCTCGCGCGCAGGCGCGGCGGCGTCGAGGGCGACGAGCCGCCCCGCCGCATCGCGCCTGACGCGCAGGATCGGGTGCAGCAGCGAGGCGACCGACCGCCCGTGCAGGGCGAGCGCGGCCAGCACCGAATCGACCAGGAAGGGCATGTCGTCGGTGACGATCTCGGCGACCGGGCGGGGGCCGGTGGCCGGGCCCGCGGGCAGCACGCGCACCTTGGCCGTGCCGGGGGTGCGCTCGCGCGCGAAGGCGAAGAGGCTCGCCGCCGCGGCGGCCAGGGCCTCGGGCGGGGTGGCGGCGAGTTCGGCGGTCGGCACCGCGGCGTGCAGGGCCCGCAGCAGATGCGCGGCATCGGGCGGCAGGTCCGGGGCGAGGGCCGCAAGGGCCTCCCCGGCCGCGCGCAGGACCTCCTCGCGCGTGGTGTCGCTCGGCGCTGCGGTGTCGTTCGCCATGGCGTCCTCCAGCCTTTGTCCGGAGCCTGCGCCGCCGGGCGCCCGCGCGTCCAGCCTGCGGCTGACGCCGGGGCTCGCGGAGGCTAGACTGCACCCATGACCATGACGTTGCAGGACCTTCTCGCGCCCGTGACGCCGGAGCGCTTCTTCGCCGAGTTCCACGACCGGCAGCCGCTGCACATCCAGGGCCATGCGGGCAAGTTCGCCGCGGTGCTGGACTGGGCGGGCATCAACCGGCTGCTCGGCATGACGCATATCTGGACCGAGCAGAGCCTGAAGCTGGTGCTCGACAGCGTCACGGTGCCGCCGGCGCAATACAGCGTGAAGGCCGTCTCGCGCGACAACGCCCAGGTGCTGCAGCCGCTCGCGCCCAAGGTGATGGAATGGGTCGCGCGCGGCGCCTCGGTCGTGATGAACGACGTGGACAGCCTCACCCCGGGCCTCGCCTCGGTCTCCGAGGCGCTGGAGGGCGCGGGGCTGGGGAAGGCGCAGGCCAACGTCTACATCTCGTTCCAGTCCCACAAGGCCTTCCATTCCCACTACGACACCCACGACGTCTGGGCCGTGCAGGTCGAGGGCGAGAAGACCTGGAACATCTGGGAGGGCCGCGCCGACTACCCCATCCCGCACCCCGTCTTCCGCGGCCAGGGCCAGGAGCACCACGACCGCGCCAAGGGCGCGCTGCGCGCGAAGGTCACGCTGCGCAAGGGCGACCTGCTCTACCTGCCGCGCGGCTGGTATCACGACGCGCTGGCCGAGGCGCCGAACTCCGTCCATGTCGCCTACGGCGTGCACGCCCCGCTCGGCATGGACGTGCTGAACATCCTGCATGAGCGCGCGCTCTACGAGAGCCTCTTCCGCCAGCCCCTGCCGCGGCAGGACGGCAGCGCGCCGGCGCGCTACGCGCTGGCGCAGCGCCTGGCCGCGCTCGGCGCGCGGCTGACCGAGCTCGCCCGCGACCCCAAGGTGGTCGAGGTGATCGAGGGCTTCATCCGCGACTACCGCTTCCAGCGCGGCGGCTACGACCTGCTCGCCGCGCGCGGCGAGGCGCCGCTTCCCGCGCCGCCGCCCCAGCCGGTCCAGGCCGCGCCGGCCGCGCCCGCCGGGCCGCGCTTCCGCGTCGCCGAGGCCGGCGCCAAGCCGGTCCGCCGCGGCGCCGAGTTCGCGCTGAAGACCGCGAGCGGGGTCATCCCGATGAGCTACGCCGAGGCCGAGGCCTCGACCTGGATCCTCGCCCGCCCGGCGATCGCCGAGGAGGAGCTGCGCGCCGCCTATCCCGGCGTGGACGCGGCGGCGCTGATCGCGCGGCTGACGGAGGCGGGGGTGCTCGCCGCGGCATGATCCGCGCGCTCGCCGCCCTGCTGCTGATGGCCGCGCCGGCCGCCGCGCAGCCGGTGGCGGCGTTCAACTGCGTCGGCGCCGAACGCATCGAGGACGACGTCTTCGCCGTGCCCTTCGCGCGCGGATCCGCCCGCATCACCGACGAGGCGCGGGCGGCGCTCGCCGCCGCCGAGGAGGTCCTGCGCGCCGATCCCGCCCGCGTCGCCTGCCTGCTCGGCCATGCCGGTCAGGAGGGCGGGGCGAGCACCTCGATCCGCCTCGCGGCGGAGCGGGCGCGCGCCGTCGCCGCCGCCCTCGCGGCGCGCGGCATCGCCCCGGAGCGGCTGCGGGCCGAGGCGCGCAGCGCGCAGTTCAGCCCCCGCGTCCGGGCCGCCGAGCCGCCCTCGCGCACCGTCAGCATCGTGGTCCTGCCGGCGCCCTGACCGCCGCCCGTTGCGGGCGGTTGCGCCCGGCGTCGCTTTTCCCGCCGACCGTGTCCTCGCTGCGCTTGCGAAGCGCGCGCGCGACCACGATCCTTGCGCCCGTGAGTCCCCCCGAAAGGCCCTTCATGCGCCTGCCGTCGCTGGCGATGGCCGCCTGCCTCGCCCTGCTTGCCCTGCCGAGCCTCGCCCAGTCCCCCCAGCGGCAGCCCGCCGCGCCGCCCGTGCGCGAGCGCGAGGCCACCATCGTCAACCAGTCCGGCCAGACCCTCCGGGAACTCTACGCGGCCCCGGTGGGGGGCGCGGAGTTCGGCCCCGACCTGCTCGGCGCCGATACCGTGCCCGACCGCGGATCCTTCCGCGCCCGCATCCCCGACGCGGCCTGCGACATCGAGTTCCGCGCGATCTACCAGGACGGGACGGAGGAGCGGCGGCGGCAGAACATCTGCCAGAACCGCCGCGTGCAGTTCGGCGACCCCGGCATCCCGCTGCGCGAGGCCACCATCCGCAACGAGACGGACATGGTGCTGCTCCAGCTCTTCGCCGCGCCGCCCAACGCGCCGGGACGCGGGCCGGACCGGCTGGGCGAGGGCGTGATCGCGGCGGGGCGCGAGATGCGCATCCGCCTCGGCCGCACGCGCGACTGCGTCTTCGACATCACCGCGGTCTACGAGGACGGGGAGGAGGAAAGCCGCGCCGGCGTCAATCTCTGCCGCGATGCGCGCGTGACCTTCGGCGACCCCAATGCGCCGCGGCGCGAGGCGCGGGTCAGCAACAGTTCCGACCGCATGATCCGCGAGTTCTACGCCTCCCACCGCGCGCCGCAGCTCTGGGGTCCGGACCGCCTGGGCAACGACATGCTGCCGCCCGGCGGCAACTTCATGCTGCGCCTGCGCGGCGCGCCCTGCCTGTGGGATCTGCGCGCGGTCTACGAGGACGACGCCGAGGAGACGAAGACCGGCGTGGACCTCTGCGCGAACCGCGAGATCGCCTTCGACGGCTCCGGCGCGCCGCGCCCGCCCGAGCGCCGCGTCAGCCTGGTCAACCGCCACGCAGCGATGGTGCAGGAGGTCTATCTCTCCGCCCCGACGGAGGAGGATTGGGGCCCCGACCGCCTGGGCGAGGAGGTGCTGCCGCGCGGCGCCCGCCGCGAGGTCTCGGCCCGGCTGCGCGACTGCGAGGCCGATATCCGCATCGTCTTCGAGGACCGCCGCGCCGCCGAGGAGCGCGCCGGCATCAATCTCTGCGAGGTCGCGGTGATCGTCCTGCGGCCCGGCTGGACGCTGGCCGACCGGCTCGACGAGGGCGAGCCGCAGGACACCGGCCCACGTCCCGGCAGCCTGCGCCTGCGCAACGCGGCGGAGGTGCCGGTCGCCGAGCTCTACGCCGACCCGCCTGGCGCGCCGCGCGGTCCTGACCGCCTCGGACGCACGGTGCTGGGCGTGGGCGAGACGCTCGACTTCGCGCCGCCCGATGGCGGGGAATGCGTTGCGGACCTGGTCGCGGTGTTCCGCGACGGCCGTGAACTGCGCCTGCCCGGCACCGACCTCTGCGCGGGCGTGGAGCTGGTGCTGCAATGAGGCGGCTGCTGCTCGCCATGGCGCTCCTCGCCGCCGCCCCGGTCGCCGCGCAGGGCGTGCCGGAGGCGCTGCGCGGCAGCTGGGCCGAGGGCGAATGCGCCGCGCCCGCCGCGATCCTGCACCTCACCGCGCGTTCGGCGGTGCGGCTGCCCGCCGAGGGCGAGGCGCGGCTGTTCCGCTTCCGCTCCCTGCGGATGCACGACGAATGGCATGTCGGCACCGGCGGCGGGGCGGAGGCGCCGCGGCTGATGCTGCGCGCCGCCGGGGATGCGCTCGACAGCGCGGAGCCCGACGCCAAGACGCGCGACGACCGCCTGCCTGGCGGCGCGCCGGTCACGCGCTGGCGGCGCTGCGCCGCCCCCACGCCGGGCTTCGCGCTGCTGCATGGCGAAGGGCTCGCCTTCCTTGCTGCGCTGGAGCGGATCGAGGCGGCCTGCCAGGGCGATGCCCCGCAGGCGTGCATCGCCGCGCTGGTCGCCGAGGCGGATGTCTCCGGCGACGGCGCGCTGAGCGTGGCCGAGATCGCGCGGCTCCTGCGCGCCGCCGCCTGGGCCATGGCGGTGCATGACGGCGCCGACCAGGGTGGCATCGCCGCCGCCGCCGGCCTCGGCGGCGTCGCCGCGCTGGCGGCCGCCCGGCTGCTGGTGGAGAGCCTGGATTTCGACGGCGACGGGCGCCTCTCCGCGGCCGAACTGGCGCAGGACCGGACGCGCTTCCCCGGCGCGGCCGGCAGCCCGGAGGGCCGGCCCGTCGCCATAGAGGCGCTGGCCTCGGGCGCGGGCCTGCTGCGCGGGTTCCTGGAGCGGCTGGCGGGCGAGTAGCGGCCCTTCGGCCGTCACCAGCCCCAATGGCCCCGCAGCGCCGCCGCCGCCTGCCGCAGGGTCGTCTCCGCGGCCGGGATGAAGCGGCCCATGGTCAGGCAGGCGTGCATCTGGTCCGCGAGGTGCAGATGCGCCACCGCCACGCGTCTCGCCGCGCAGCCGCGACACGATCTCCGCGACATCGCCCTGCATGGCCTCGACGCCTTCGGGCGGTGCGGGCTCGAGCGCGCGGCGGGTCAGCACCACGATGCGCTTGCCGGCATGGGGCCATGCCGCGAAGCCGCGCGCCTGGTCCCAGGTGACGCGCCCGGTGAGGATGGTGCCGATCCCGGCCAGGAACCCCGCCAGGCCGTCATCCTGAGCGTCGAACGGCGCGAGCCAGCCGATGCCGCCATCCGCATCCGCGAGGCAGCCATCGCGCGACACCGCGGCATGGAGCCGCAGCCGCGCGGCGCCGCCGCTCATGCGCCGATCTCCTCCGGCATGGCGCAGATCCGTCGCTCCCGCAGCCAAGCCGAGACGCGCGGATCGGCGCTCAGCACCGCGAAGGGGATGGCGAGCAGCAGCGAGGCCAGCACCGGCAGGGCCAGCAGCAGCGCGAGGGGCGAGACCTGCATGAAGCCGAGGCCCAGCACCATGCCGGCGAGCGTCGGCGCACGGAACTGCCGCGCCGCGTCGGACCAGGCCACGCCGCGATCCGAGCGGTTTTGCGGCGCCCAGCCCACGCGCAGCCCGAAGGGCAGGGCGAGCAGGAAGAGGGACTGCGCCATCAGTCGCGCCGGCTCCATCAGCGTGGTGAACAGGATCTCCGCGCCCGCGCCGCGCGCGACGGCGCCGCGCCCGCCATAGGCCCGAGCCATGCCGCGGTCGAGGAACAGCTCGGCATAGCCGGCGAGCTTCGGCGCGTAGTGGCACAGCCAGGTCGCGAGGAGCAGCGCCACGAGCCAGCCCATCGGCGTGCCCTCGGCCCCGCCCGTCAGGCCGTTCAGCGCGGCGAGCACCAGGATGGCGCACCACAGCGGCGCGCCGGCGAAGAGCAGCATGGCCTGCACGAGCTGCCAGCGCGCCATCCAGGTCTGGCCCGGCAGGCGCAGCAGCGCGAGATACTGCATGTTGCCGCCGGCCCAGCGCAGGTCCCGCGTCACGAAATCGCCGAAGGTGGGCGGGTTGGCCTCGCTGCTGCCGGCATCGTCGGGCAGCACGCGCACCTTCCAGCCGGCGGCGGTCAGGCGCGTCGCCTCCACCTGGTCGTGGGAGAGGATGCGGCTGCCGTCGGGCAGCGGCGGCAGGCGGCAATGCTCGCGGAAGGGGGCGATGCGGATGACGGCGTTGTGGCCCCAATAGGGGCCTTCGTCGCCCTGCCACCAGGCCTGGCCGGTGGCCCAGACGCGCATGCCCTGGCGCATGCCGAACTGGAACAGGCGCGGGAAGGCGGCGGTGGCCGGGCGGCCGTGGATGAGCTGCTGGACGATGGCGAGTCTCGGGTCCGCTTCCAGCACGGCGACGAGGCGCAGCACCGCCTCTGGCGTCATCTCGGAATCGGCGTCGAGGCAGAGGAAATGGTCGAGGCCCCCGGCATGGTTGTCGAGGAAGTCCATGACGTTGCCGGCCTTGAAGCCCTCGTTGCTCGCGCGCCGGCGGTAATGGGCGTCGGCACGCCCGGCGGCGAAGGCGCGGAAGGCGGCTTCCTCGCTCTCGGCCGCCGGACCGGCCGGCGTGTCCGACAGCACCCAGAGTTCGAACCGGCCGGCCATGCCGCGCGCGGCCAGCCCGTCCATCAGCCGGCCAAGCGGGGGCAGCACCGCCGCCATGTCCTCGTTGCGGACGCAGATGGCAATGGCGGTTCGGCCCTCGGGCGGCGGCGGGCGCGCGGCGCGGAGCTGCGGCAGCACGGCGGCGACCGGGTCGCGCGCGAGGAGCCGTATGCCGAGGCCGATCAGCGCATTGGCGGCGGACAGCGCGCTCCAGGGCACGGTGCCAAGGAAGCAGAGCAGGATCAGCCCGTCCCAGAGGCTCCAGCCGCCACCGCCCAGCACGAGGACGGCCAGCCGCAGGAGGCCCGCGGTGATGGCCAGCGCCAGGAGGGCGAAGAGGATGCGGCGGAGCAGGATCGGTTCGGACACGGCTGGGTTCTAGGCCCCGCCTGCGGCCGGATTGCGACCGCCCCGCGGCTGCGTCAGGCCGGCACCAGCACCGCGCCGACGACGTGGATGACGCCGTTGCTGCACAGGATGTTGGGGCGGATGATGCTGCCCGAGGCGCCGGAGGGCGCCGCGCCCGGCCGCGCCGCCTGGATGCGCGGCTCGTTCGGCGTGCCGCCGACCACCCGGATGTCGATGCCCGACAGCATGCGCACCCGGTTGCCGCGCGCGGCGATGTCGGGCGTGCGCAGCCGGCCCGCGGCGATCAGGTTCCGCAGCGCCGCGGGGTCGGCGTTGCGGAAGGCTTCCGGCGCCGCGCTCCAGGCGAGGTTCGTCGGCGCGAAGACCGTGTGCGGGCCGGGGCCGTTCAGCAGCTCGTCGAGGCCCGCGCGGCGCAGCGCGGCGCGGAAGCTCGACAGGTCGGACTGCGTGCCGAGCACGTCCATGATCGGGAAGCGCCCGTCCAGGGTGACGGGGGTTTCGCAGGCGGAGAGCAGCAGGGCGCCGCCACCGGCGGCGAAGAGGGAACGACGCGAGATCACCGGCGCATCTCCTTGTAACGGCGCGAATCGGGGCCCGGCGAGGGGTGGCGGCCTTTTCGCGCCCCGCGCGGCGCAGGGCAAGCCCCGCCTCTCGCCCCCCGCGGCGGCGGCGCGCGCGGCCCCTCTCGTGCGGCGGCGTTTCGCGCTACATCACCTCCATCCTTCGGCCACCGGATGCGAGGCTGCCTTGGTCCAGATCACCTCTCCCGCCTTCAAGCGCAACGCCGCGCGCGCACTCGGTGATGCCGGGCTGCAGAAGGCGCTGGGCAAGGCCAAGGGCGCGTTCCTGCAACGCCGCGCCGAGGCGGTGGCGCGGCTGCCGGAGTTCGAGGCGCTGCGCGAGATCGGGCGCGACATCAAGAACCACACCCTGGCCAATCTCGATGTCTATCTCGAGATCTACGCCGCCAATGTGGAACGCGCGGGCGGCACGGTGCACTGGTGCTCGACGGCCGAGGAGGCGCGCGCGGCGGTGCTCGAGATCTGCCGGAAGGCGGGCGCGCGCACCGTCACCAAGGGCAAGTCCATGATCTCGGAGGAGATCGCCCTCAACGACCATCTCGAACGCCACGGCATCACGCCGGTCGAGACCGACCTCGGCGAATACATCATCCAGCTCCGCGGCGAGCACCCGTCCCACATCATCGCCCCCGCCTTCCACCTCAACCGCGAGGACTGGGAGGCGGATTTCCGTCGGATGCACACCGACCTGCCGGCGGATCGCGTGTTCCACGAGCGCCGCGACATCCTCGCCGAGGCCCGCACCAAGCTGCGCGAGCGTTTCCTCGCCGCCGATGTCGGCATCACCGGAGCGAATTTCCTGATCGCGGAGACCGGCTCCTCGGTGATCGTGACGAACGAGGGCAATGGCGACCTGACGCAGACGCTGCCGCGCGTGCACATCGCGCTCGCGTCCATCGAGAAGGTGGTGCCGACGCTCGAGGATGCCTGCACGCTGCTGCGCCTGCTCGCGCGCTCGGCCACGGGGCAGGATTTCTCCGTCTACACGACCTTCTCCACCGGGGGGCGCCGGCCGGGCGATCTCGACGGGCCGGAGGAATACCACGTCGTGCTGATCGACAACGGCCGGTCGAACATGATCGGCACCGAGTTCCAGGAGATGCTGCGCTGCATCCGCTGCGCCGCCTGCATGAACCATTGCCCCGTCTATGGCGTGACCGGCGGCCATGCCTATGGCTGGGTCTATCCCGGGCCGATGGGCTCGGTGCTGACGCCATCCCTCGTCGGCGTGGACAAGGCTGGGCACCTGCCCAACGCCTCGACCTTCTGCGGCAAGTGCGAGAGCGTCTGCCCGATGAAGATCCCGCTGCCGAAGATGATGCGCCATTGGCGGGAACGCGAGTTCGAGCGGCACCTGACACCCGCCGCGGCGCGCCGCAATCTCGGCCTCTGGGCGTGGTTCGCGAAGCGGCCGGGGATGTATCGCCTCGCGACCCGCGCGGCGGTGGGAGCGCTGCGGCTGCTCGGCCGTGGCAAGGGCGCCTTCCGCTCGCTGCCGCTGGCCGGCGGCTGGACGGCCGGGCGCGACCTGCCGGTGCCGGAGGGCGGCACCTTCATGGCGCGCTACGCGCGGATGCAGCGGGGGCGGTGATGAGCAGGGACGCCATCCTCTCCGCCATCCGCCGCGGCCTCAGGCGCGGGCCCCTGCCGGCGGACCAGCGCGCCATGATCGAGGGCCGCCTCGCGACGCATCCGCGCCACCTCATCCCCGCCCGATCGCGCCTGCCGCGCGCGGAGCAGGTGGCACTCTTCATCCGCAACGTGGAGAAGGAGTTCGGCACCGTCGCGCGCGTTCCCGGCGCGCAGGATGTGCCCGCCGCGGTCGCCGACTACCTGGCGGCGCAGAACCTGCCCTCGCGCTTCGCCCTCGCGCCGCATCCCGAACTCACGGGCCTGCCCTGGTCATCGCGCCCGATGCTGGAATTCGAGGCGCGCCGCGCGCAGCCCAGCGACGCCGTCGCGGTGCAGCACGGCTTCGCGGCCATCGCCGAGACCGGGACGTTGATGCTGCCCTCGGATGCCGCGCGGCCGACCACGCTGAACATCCTGGCCGATACCGGCATCGTCGTGCTGCGCGCCTCGCGCATCGTCGGCGCCTACGAGGAAGCCTGGGACCTGCTGCGCGCGGAACGGCGCGACCCCGTCACCGGCGGCTTCATGCCGCGCAACGTGATGCTGGTGACCGGCCCCTCGCGCAGCGCGGACATCGAGCAGACGCTCGAACTCGGCGCGCATGGCCCGCGCCGGCTGCACATCATCCTGCTGGACGACGACCCGGCGGTGCTGCCCGCCGCATGACGCGCCGCCGCCCGCGTGGCCTGAGCGAGGCGGACCGCGCCCTGTGGCGCGCCTATGCGAAGGAGGTCGTGCCCCTGCCGGGCCGCGAACTGCCGCCCGAGCCCGAGGCGCCCCCGGCGGTGACTTTCGTCGCGGCGGTGTCCGCGCCTCGCCCCGCGCCGCCGCCGCTGCGCTGGACGCTGCCCGAGATCGCGGTGAACGCGCCGCCGCCGGGCCTCGATGACCGGCGCTGGCGCGACCTGCGGCGCGGGCGCATCCGCCCCGAGCGCACGCTCGACCTGCACGGGCGCCGCGCGCAGGAGGCGCATGCGGCGGTGCAGGCCTTCCTCGCCGACGCCTATGCCGATGGCCTGCGCTGCGTGGCGGTGATCACCGGCCGCGGCTCCTCGGCCGAGGGCGGCGTGCTGCGGCGGGAACTGCCGCATTGGCTGAACGCGCCGGATCTGCGGCGCATCATCCTCGGCGCCGCGCATCCGCACAGCGCGAATACGGGGGCGGTGCATCTGCTGCTGCGCCGGCGGCGCTAGCGCGGCGTTGGCGCCTCGCTCGGGGGCGCCTCGCGCGCATCCCGCCCGCGCTCAGCGATCCGTCAGCCGCAGCTCGATCCGCCGGTTGCGCGCGAGCGCGGCCGGGCCATCCCCGGTGTCTATCGGCTGGGTGTCGCCGAAGCTCGTCGCCGCCACGCGGTTCGCCGGCAGCCCCTCGGCGATCAGCAGCTGCGCCACCGCGATGGCGCGCGCCGCCGCCAGTTCCCAGTTGCTCGCGAAGCGCGCCGAGCGGATCGGCGTGCGGTCGGCATGCCCGTCCACCCGCAGCACCCAGCCGATGTCGGGCGGGATCTGCGGCGCGATCTCGAGCAGCACGCGCGCGAGGTCGCGCACTTGCCGCCGTCCCTCCTCGCTCAGCTCCGCCTGGGCGGGGGCGAACAACACCTCGCCCTGGAAGACGAAACGGTCGCCGACGATGCGCACCTCCGGCCGCTCGCCCAGCACCTCGCGCAGCCGGCCGAAGAAGTTCGAGCGGTAGCGCTGCAGCTCCTCGACACGTGCGGCCAACGCCGCGTTCAGCCGCTGGCCGAGCAGGCTGATCTGCGCGTCGCGATCCCGCCCCGCCGCCTCCTCCATCTCGAGCGCCGTGACGAGGCGCGCGATCTCCGCGCGCAGCGCCTCGACCTGTCGCGTCAGCAGCGCGACCTGGGCGCGCGCGCTGTCGGCGAGGCGCGTCTGCTCGGCCGCCTGCGCCTCGGCCGCGCCGGCGCGGCCCGCGGCCTCGGCGCGCAGCGCGTCGGCCTCGGCGCGGGCGCGCTCGGCGGCGGCGATGCGTTGCGCGGCCTCGCGCTCGGCCTGCTCGCGCGCGCGCTCGGCCGCGGCCTGCACGGTCGCGGCCTGGCGCGCGATGTCCTCGGCGCGCTGGCGCGCCTGCTCGGCGGCGGCGGCGCGCGAGACCGCCTCGCGCATCGCGGCCTCCGCATCGCGGCGCGCCGCCTCGGCCGCGCCCGCGCGCTGGGCGGCGGCGCGCGCCTCGGCCTCGGAGGCGCCCGCACGGGCCCGGGCCTCGGCGGCCGCCTGCTCGGCGCTGCGTCGCGCGCGCTCGGCCTCGGCGGCCGCCTGCTCGGCGCCGCGGCGGGCGCGCTCCTCCTCGCCCGCCCGCGCCAGCGCGGCCTGCGCCTGCCGCTCGAGCTCGTCGCGCAGCGCCGTCAGCGCCTGCACCTGCTGGTTCAGCCGGGCGAGATCGGCCAGCCGCGCCTCGATCGTCTCGCGATCCACCGCGACCTGGCGGTTCAGCGCGGCGGCCTCCGCGCGGAGGCGTTCGAGTTCCGCCCGCGCGGCCGCGAGCTCCGCCGCCGTCTGCTGCGCCTGGCGCTCCAGCGCCGCGCGCTGCGCCTCGGTCTGCTGCAGGCCGCGCCGCGTGTCCGTCAGGTCGCGCGTGGTGCGCGCCACGTCGCTGCCGATCGCCTCGGCGCGCGCCAGCGCCTCGGCCAGTTGCCGCTCCAGCGTCGCCACACGGTCCGCCGCGCCCCGCCCCGCCACGCCGAGGTCGGAGAGCCGCGCCGCCAGCCGCTCCTGCTCGCTGCGGGCGAAATCGCGCTCCGCGGCCAGCCTGTCGCGCTCCTCGCGCAGCAGCCCGAGCGAGCGCAGCGCCGCATCGCGCGCCGCCGCCGCCGTCGCGAGTTCCGCCGTGGCGCGCGCGAGGCCCGAGCGCAGCTCCTCGGCCTGGCCGCGCTCCAGCGCCAGCAGCTCCGCCAGTTCCGAGACCTGCCGGTTCAGCCTCTCCAGCGCCCGGTCGCGCGAGGAAAGCGCGACCGAGAGGAAGCCCTGCGCCAGCACGAAGACCAGCAGTACGAAGATGATGACCATGAGCAGCGTGGACAGCGCATCCACGTAGCCCGGCCAGGCATCGAGCCCGTTCCGTCCCCGCCGCCGATCCGACGCGCCTGCCATGGTGACTCAGGCGCCCAGGGGTGACGCCAGGGGGGCGCCGCCCCCCTGGACCCCCCGCCAAGGGCCGAAAGGCCCTTGGAACCCAGAACTCGGTCGGGGATTCCGGGGAGGGGGCATGAAGCGAGCCTGGCGATTGGGGCTCCTGTCGAGCCCCCTCCCCGGAAGCCCCGATGAAAACCGGTGTCCAGAGGCCTTTCGGCCTCTGGCGGGTGGGTGCGGGAGGGCAGCGCCCTCCCGCGGCACGCCGGAGCCCATCCGCGCCGTCACCGCGGCTGCTCCTCGGCGATCGCCGCGATGGTGCGGGTCAGGATCTTGATCTCGTTGCGGATCTCGTTGGTCGCCTGGGTGCGGCCCTGGGCCACTTCCTCGACCAGGCGCGCGAGGTAGATCTCGAGGTTGCGGATGTGGCTGCGCGTCGCCTCGTCGATCGCGCCCGCATTCTGCGCGTCGGCGAGCTTCGCGAGGGCGAGGGTGATGGTGGACTGCCCCTCGGCGACGCGCACCATCACCTGGTTGTTCGCGCGCATCTGTTCCGTCAGGACGGTCAGGCGCTCGGTCAGCGTCATCATCGCCTGGGATGTCGCCGCGCGGCCTTCCTCGCCGCGCTGCAGGATGTTCTGCAGCCCTTCGAGGTTCTCCGCCGTCTGCTCGAGCAGCGCGTTCACATAGGCGGGGATCGAGCCGTCCCCGTCCTGCCCGGCCACGCCGGAGGACAGGCGCGTCAGCCCGGCGAGCCATTCCTCCAGCTCGTTGGTGAAGCGGTTCTGGGCCTGGCCCGCGGTGAGGTCCATGAACCCCAGCACCAGCGCGCCGGCGAGGCCGAGCATGGAGGTCGAGAAGGCGGTCCCCATGCCCTCGAGCGGCCGCGCGAGCCCGGTCTTGAGCTGGTTGAAGAGCTGGTTCACGTCCCCCGAGCCGACCGACATGCCCGCGATCACCTCGGCGACCGAGGAGATGGTCAGCAGCAGCCCCCAGAAGGTGCCGAGCAGGCCGAGGAAGATCAGCAGCCCGGTCATGTAGCGCGACAATTCGCGCGATTCGTCGAGGCGCGAGAGGATGCCGTCCATCACCGAGCGCATCGCGATGGCCGAGAGCGAGACGCGCTCGCTCCGCCGCGCCGCGAGCATCGAGGCCATGGGCGCGAGCAGCCGCGGCTGCACCGGCGCCTCCGAGCCGCGCACCGCGCGGAACCCTTCGAGCCACGCCACCTCGTGCCGCAGGGAGAGCACCTGCCGGAGGTTCCACACGATGCCGAAGCCGAGCACCGCGACGATCACGGAATTCAGCACCGGGTTGGCCGCGAAGGCGTGGCGGAGCTGCTCGAACAGCAGGGTGGCGACCAGCACGACCGCCGCCAGGAACCCCAGCATCCGCCACAGATAGACCATCGGCTGCGTCATCGGCCCCGCGCCCCGCCATTCGCGCTCGCGACACCGGGGGGCAGCACGTCCACGAGATCCGCCCCGGCGGCGAGCCGACCCAACGGGCGCAGATCGATCCGAGTCGCGTCCAGCCCTCCGGCGACCAGAGCCGCCTTGACCGCCTGCGCGCGCGCGAGCGAGGCCCGCCGCGCCGTCGAGACGTCATCCGCAGGCCCCGCCACCTGCGCCTCCACCGTCACGCGCCCGGCCGGCAGCGCCGCGAGGCGGGCGCCGAGGGCGCGCAGCGCCTGCTCCACCGCCGGGTCGAGCCGCTCCGAGGCCAGCCGCAGCCGCACCGCGCCCGAGGGCAGCGCCTCCATCCCCGGCGGGGCGGGCGGCCCCGCTTCGGGCAGGGAGGGCGCCACGGGCGCACCTTCGGGGGCGAGGCGCGGCGGCGCGGGCGGCGCCGGGGCAGGGTCGGGCAGGGGCGGGTCTGCCGGCGCGTCCTGGCCGCGCGCCGGCCGGGCGAGCACCAGCCCGGCCAGCACCGCCCGCCGCGCGAGGCCGCCCGCGCCCCTCATCCGCCCGTCCGCGCCTTCACCGCGGCGATGCCGTCCGCCACCACCTCGCGCAGCCGGGGCTGCAGCGCCTGGTTGCCGGCGACGACATGGCCCGAGGCGTAGGGGTCGCCGCCCTCGGGGTCGGTCACGAAGCCGCCCGCCTCGCGCACCATCACGAGGCCCGCAGCGATGTCCCACTTGTTGAGGCCGAGTTCCCAGAACCCGTCGTACCGCCCCGCCGCGACCCAGGCGAGGTCGAGCGCGGCCGAGCCGAAGCGCCGCACGCCGGCCACCTGCGGCATGATCCGGTGCAGGATGGCGCTGAACTCCGCCTTGCGCGGGACGCCGCCGAAGGGGATGCCGGTGGCGAAGACCGCCTCCCGCATCTCCCGCCGCGCCGAGACGCGCAGCCGCCGGTCGTTGAGGAACGCGCCCACGCCCTTCTCCGCCCAGAACAGGTCGTCCGAGGCCGGGTTGTAGATGACGCCGGCCACCAGTTCGGTGCGTTCCGCGTCCAGGCGCTTCTCGATGCCGACCGAGACGGCCCAGTGCGGAATGCCGTGCAGGAAATTGGTGGTGCCGTCGAGCGGATCCACCACCCAGCGCCATTCCCAGCCGTCATCGCCCGAGGCGCCGGATTCCTCCATCAGGAAGGCGAAGTTCGGCCGGGCCTTGGAGAGTTCCTCCTTCAGCGTCTGCTCGGCCCGCAGGTCGGCGGTGGAGACGAAGTCGGAAGGGCCCTTCACGCTGACCTGGAGCTGCTCGACCTCCCCGAAATCCCGCAGCAGCCGGCGGCCCGCCTTGCGCACGGCGGTGACGACGACCTGCATCGCAGGCGACAGGCGCGGGGAGACGGGGGGCATGACAATACGGTCCTGGGGCGAAGGATGAGAAAGAGCGGGGGGGAGGGGTAGCGGAGGCAGGGCCAGGGGGCCAGCCCCCTGGAACCCCCGCCGGGGGCGTGCGTGCCCCCGGACCCGCGGGAACGGGGGCGCCGGGCCAGGAAGGGCCGCGGGCGGCGCCGGGGCTCGGCTGCCGCGAGGGCGCGAAAGCCAGGGCCGCGCCGGGGACCGAGGCCGAGGGACGCCTATTTCGCGCGTTCGTAATAGGTCCCGTCGGCGGTCTTCACGACGATCTTCTCCCCCGCCGTGATGAAGGGCGGGACCATCACCTTCACGCCGTTCGACAGCACGGCCGGCTTGTAGGAGGAGGAAGCGGTCTGGCCCTTCACCACCGGATCGGCCTCGACCACCTCGAGCGTCACCGTCTCGGGCAGGTCCATCGAGACGGGCTCGCCCTCGATGAGCTTGACGTTGACCGTCATGTTCTCCTGCAGGAAGGGCAGGCGGTCGCCGAGGATGTCCTTGGGCACCACGGTCTGCTCGAAGGTCTCGGGGTCCATCAGCACCAGGTTGTCGCCGTCGGCGTAGGAGAAGGTGAACTCCTTGTCCTCGGTGGTCAGGCGCTCGACCGTGTCGGCGGTGCGCCAGCGCTGGTCCTTCTTGGCGCCGGTCTTCACGTTGCGCATCTCGACCTGGATGACCGCGGCACCCTTGCCCGGGATCATGATGTTCTGCTTGAGGATGGTGTAACGCTGGCCTTCGAACTCGATGACCATGCCGGCACGCATCTGGTTGGCTTGCATCTTTGCCATGGGGGCGTCCTGAAAAATGCCTTGAGGGGCACATGCGGAATGCGCCCGAGGGTCGCGGGTTTAGGCGGATGCGCGGCATCAGGCAACGCCGGGGCGATGCCCCCTGACCCTCGCCAGGCCGCATGATGGTCCGAAGGGACGGCCCCATCCGGCAGCGGCCCCGCGATCCCGGCACGGGCCGCGCGCCGCCACCTCGGCCATGGGCGCCGCGTTCCCGGCGCGTGCCCATGGCCGCCCGGCCGGGGAGCGGCGCAGGACGCCCGCTGCGCCGCCCCCGCGCGTTCCCGCTCCGGTTCCGGCCCGTCGCGGATCGGGCTACGGTTCCGGAGCGCCGGCGGAGCGGCTCCGCCGTCCCGCCGGGAACACGCCGGCCCAGGCCGGCACCAACCAGACCCCGGGGGGAAGGATCATGGCGAGGGAACAGTTCCGGTGAGGCCCGCGGCACTCGTCACCGGCGCGCGGCGCGGCATCGGGCGCGCGGCCTGCGTCGCGCTGGCCGGGAAGGGCTTCGACATCGTCGGCGCCGACATCAGCGAGGAGGGCGCGGCGGAAACCCGCGCGGGCGTGGAGGCCGCGGGTCGGGACTTCGTCTTCGTCAAGGCCGACATCGCCGATGTCGCGGCGCATGCGGCGCTGCTGGACCGCGCCTGGAGCGCCTTCGGCGGCCTCGAATGCCTGGCCAATGTGGCGGGCGTGCAGGTGGCGGTGCGCCAGGACATGCTGGAGACGACGCCCGAATCCTGGGACCGGCTGCTCGACGTGAATGCGCGCGGGACCTTCTTCCTCTCCCAGGCGGTGGCGAAGCGCATGATCGCGCCGGGCGCACCCGCGCGCGGGCACCGCTCGATGTGCTTCGTCTCCTCGGTGAACAGCGTCATGGCCTCGCTGAACCGGGCGGAATACTGCGTCTCCAAGGCCGGGGTGACGATGATCGCGCGGCTCTTCGCCTTCCGCCTCGCCGATCACGGCATCAACACCTACGACATCCAGCCCGGCGTCATCCGCACCGAGATGACGCGCAACGTCTGGGACAGCTACGGCGCGCAACTCGAGGCCGGCCTCGCGCTGATCAAGCGCTGGGGGGAGGCGGAGGACATCGGCCGCGCCATCGCCACGCTCGCCTCCGGCGCCATGCCCTATTCGACCGGGCACTCCTTCCCGATCGACGGCGGCATGCTGATGCCGCGCTTCTGATGGGCGCGCTGCGCTTCGACGCGATCGAGCCGGGCCTCGTCTTCGAAACGCCGGGCATCACCGTGACCGAGGGCCACATCCTCGGCTTCGCAGGCCTGACCGGCGATTTCTACGAGATCCACATGGACGACGACTACGCGCGCGCCCTCGGCTATCCGGGGCGCGTCGCGCATGGGCTGCTCGGCCTCGCGCTCTGCGACGGGCTGAAGAACCGGGCGGAGACGCGCTTCGCGGCGATCGTCTCGCTCGGCTGGCGGTGGAAGTTCTCGGGCCCGATCCTCGTCGGCGACCGGATCGCCGCGGAGGTGCGGGTCGCCTCGAAGCGGCCGACCCGCAAGCCGGACCGCGGCATCGTCACCCTCGCCTTCCTGCTGCGCAACCAGAAGGGCGAGACGGTGCAGGAAGGCGAGAACGACCTGATGGTCTGGCGCTGATCAGTCCCGCCCCTCGTCGGGGATGTTGAGCAGCGTGCCGCAGGCCTTGCAGTGCACGGCATCCGGGTCGTGGCGCTGCAGCCCGCAGGCGGGGCAGGGAAAGCGCACCTTGCGCGGCCTGAACAGCGAATGCGCGAGGCGGAGGAACAGTGTGACCCCCGCGATCATGATCATGACCGAGATCATCCGCCCCGTCGTGCCCTCGAGCGTGATGTCCCCGAAGCCCGTCGTGGTCAGCGCGGTGACGGTGAAATAGAGCGCATCCGCGTAGTGGTTGATCTGGTCGTTGCCGCGGTGCTGCGTCTCGTAGACCAGCGCCGACATAACGAAGAGGAAGACGACCAGATGCGTGGCCGCGAGGAACACGTCCTCGTGGCGGCGGAAGAAGCCGAAATCGTCGCGCAGCGTCGCGAGCATCCGGTAGGAATGGATCAGCCGCAGCGTGCGGAAGATGCGCAGGAAGCCGAAACCCTCCCCCGCCAGCGGCGCGAGGAAGGAGGCGATGGCCACGACATCCGCGAGCGAGGCGAGGCGCAGCGCCTCCCGCCCCGGCCTTCGGCTGCTCGTGATTCGGGCGATGAACTCGGTCAGCGCGACGATGCCGATCGTCACGTCGATGACGCCGATCACTGGCCCGCGCGGCAGGAAGGAGCTGGTGATGACGAACAGCACCGTCGCGAGGTCGAAGGCGAGCACGCCATAGCGCCAGGCGCGCGCATCCGGCGCGGTGCTGTAGTAGAGGTGGTGCAGCCGCGCGCGCAGCGCCGACGGCCCGGCCATGCGTCAGTCCTTCACGCCCGACAGCTCGGCCACCAGCGCGCCGAGGCTCGCGCAGTCCTCGCCCCCGCGGCCGGAATTGACCAGCGCCTCCATCATCTGCGCGGCGAGCGCGGTGGCGGGGGCGAAGACGCCCTGCTCGCGCACCGCGCCGAGGGCAAGGCGCATGTCCTTGCGCATCAGCTCCGCGCGGAAGCCCGGCTTGAAGTTGCGCTCGAGCATCCGCTTCGCATGGTTCTCGAGCACGAAGGAGCGCGCCGAGCCGCCGAGCAGCGCCTGGCGCATCAGCGCCGGGTCGAGGCCCGCCTTGCGTCCCATGGTCAGTGCCTCGGCCGCGGCCATCATGGCCGCGACGATGATGAGCTGGTTGCCCGACTTGCAGATCTGCCCCGAGCCCGCCGGGCCGAGCAGCGTGATGGTCCTGCCCACCGCGTCGAACACCGCGCGCGCGGCGGAGAAGCCGGCATCGCTGCCGCCCACCATGCAGGTGAGTGTTCCGTCGATCGCGCCCTGCGGCCCGCCGGAGACCGGGCTGTCGAGCAGGATCACGCCGCGCTCGGCCGCCCGGCGCGCGAACTCGGCGGCGGATGCGGCGGCGATGGTGGAGAAGTCGATCACCACCGTTCCCGGTGCGGCGCCGTGGATCACGCCTTCCTCGCCGAACAGGACCTGCTCGACATCCGGCGTGTCGGGCACGCAGAGGCACACGCAGGCCGCGCCATCGGCGGCGTCCTGCGCGGTCGGCGCCCATTCCGCGCCGGCGGCGAGCAGCGGCTCGGCCTTCGCCTTGCTGCGCGTGGACACGGTCAGCGCGAAGCCGGCCTTCATGATGTTGGCCGCCATGGCGGCGCCCATGACACCCATGCCGATGAAGGCGACGCGGGCAGGTGGGGTGATGGGTGTCATGCTGGCGCGCTCCGTTCCGACGGCGCGATTCATGACGCGCCCCGAGCCCGCCGCCAAGGTGCTGGTTTCCAAGGGCCTTTCGGCCTTTGGCGGGGGTGAAGGGGGCGGAGCCCCCTTCGGCGTCAGCGCGTCGGCGTCGGCGGGTTCGTCGAATAGTCGTAGAACCCGCGCCCGGATTTCCGCCCGAGCCAGCCGGCCTCGACATACTTCGCGAGCAGCGGGGAGGGCCGGTACTTCGGATCCCCCAGCCCCTCGTGCAGCACCTTCATCACGCTCAGCAGCGTGTCGAGGCCCACGAAATCCGCCAGTTCCAGCGGCCCCATCGGGTGGTTGGCGCCGAGCTTCATGCCCTCGTCGATCGCGCGGACGTCGCCCACGCCTTCCATCAGCGCCTGGATCGCCTCGTTCAGCATCGGGCAGAGCACGCGGTTGACCACGAAGCCCGGCCAGTCGCCGGCGGCCACGGGGGTCTTGCCCAGGCGCTTCGCCAGCGCCTCGACCGAAGCGGCGGTCGCGTCATCGGTGGCGAGGCCGCGGATGATCTCCACCAGTTTCATCATCGGCACCGGGTTGAAGAAGTGCATGCCGATGAAGCGCGCCGGGCGGTCGGTCGCCGCCGCCAGCCGCGTGATGGGAATGGAGGAGGTGTTGGAGGCGAGGATCGCATCCGCGCGCAGCTTCGGCGTCAGCGCGGCGTAGATCTTCCTCTTGATGTCCTCGTTCTCGGTCGCGGCCTCGATCACGATGTCGCAGTCGCCGAAGGCGTCGTTGGTCGTGGTCGTGGCGATGCGGGCGAGCGCGGCGGCCTTGTCCTCGGCCGTGATGACGGCCTTCTTCACCTGCCGGTCCATGTTGCCGGAGATGGTGGCGAGCGCCTTCTCGAGCGCGGCCTGCTGCACGTCCATCAGCACCACGGGTAGGCCCGAGAGGGCCGCGACATGCGCGATGCCGTTGCCCATGAGCCCGGCGCCGATGACGCCAACCTTCGCGATCTCAGCCATGCGATCCTCCAGACAGGAAAAACGGGGGGAGAAGGGAACTTCTCCCCCCGCGCCCCCCTCAACCTTCTTTGGAACCTGGAGACTGACGGCGGCGGCCGGTGCCAAACGACAAAGAAGGGAGGGGGTTCGGGGGAGGTTCTCCTCCCCCGAGCCTACTTCGACAGCTCGGCTTCCAGTTCGGGCACCGCCTTGAACAAATCCGCCACCAGGCCGTAGTCGGCGACCTGGAAGATCGGCGCCTCCTCGTCCTTGTTGATGGCCACGATGACCTTGCTGTCCTTCATGCCCGCGAGGTGCTGGATCGCGCCCGAGATGCCGACGGCGATGTAGAGGTCGGGGGCGACGATCTTGCCGGTCTGGCCCACCTGCATGTCGTTCGGCGCGTAGCCCGCATCCACCGCGGCGCGGGAGGCGCCGACGGCGGCGCCGAGCTTGTCGGCCACCTTCTCGATGATGGCGAAGTTCTCCGCACTGCCCATCGCGCGGCCGCCCGAGATGACGATGCGCGCGGCCGTCAGCTCGGGCCGCTCGGACTTCACGATCTCTGCGCCGAGGAAGGTGGACAGGCCCGGATCGGCCGCCGCCGGCGCGGCCTCGACGGGCGCGGAACCGCCCTCGGCAGGCACGGGGTCGAAGGAGGCGGCGCGCACCGTGATCACCTTCTTCGCATCGGCCGACTTCACGGTCGCCATCGCATTGCCCGCGTAGATCGGGCGGACGAAGGTGTCGGCATCCACCACGCCGGCGATGTCGGAGATCACCTGCACGTCGAGCAGTGCGGCGGCGCGCGGCATCACGTTCTTGCCAGCCGCCGAGGCCGGCGCCAGCAGGTGCGAATAGCCCGGCGCCAGCGCCACCAGCAGCGCGGCCAGCGGCTCCGCGAGCACGGGCCCGCCCTCGGCGGTCAGCACCTTGGCCACCCCCGGCAGCTTCGCGGCCGCCGCGGCCGCGGCGGCAGCCCCTTCGCCGGCGACCAGCACATGCACCTCGCCGAGCTTGCCGGCGGCGGCGACGGTGGAGCGCGTCGGCTGGGTGACGGCGCCGTCCTTGTGGTCGGCGAGAACGAGAACGGCCATGGTCAGATCACCTTCGCTTCGGTGCGCAGCTTCTCGACGAGTTCCTGCACGGAGGCCACCTTCTTGCCGGCCTGGCGCTTCGGCGGCTCCTCCACTTTCAGCACCGTCAGCCGCGGCGTCACGTCCACGCCGAGGTCGGCGGGCTTGACCGTCTCGATCGGCTTCTTGCGCGCCTTCATGATGTTGGGCAGGGAGGCGTAGCGCGGCTCGTTGAGGCGCAGGTCGGTGGTCACGATCGCCGGCAGCTTCAGCGAGACGGTCTCGAGCCCGCCATCCACCTCGCGCGTCACCTTCAGGCTCTCGCCGTCCTTCTCGACCTTGGAGGCGAAGGTGCCCTGGCCCCAGCCGAGGAGGGCGGCCAGCATCTGGCCGGTGGCGTTCATGTCGTCGTCGATCGCCTGCTTGCCGAGGATGACGAGCTGCGGCCCCTCCTTCGCGACGATCGCCTTCAGGATCTTCGCGACCGCGAGCGGCTCCAGCACGCCGTCATGCTCGACGAGGATGCCGCGGTCGGCACCCATGGCGAGGGCGGTGCGGATCTGCTCCTGCGCCGCCGACGGGCCGGCGGAGACGGCGACGATCTCGCTCGCCACGCCCTTCTCCTTCAGGCGCACGGCTTCCTCGACCGCGATCTCGTCGAAGGGGTTCATGGACATCTTGACGTTGGCCGTCTCGACGCCGGTGCCGTCCGCCTTCACGCGGACCTTGACGTTGTAGTCCACCACCCGCTTGACGGGGACGAGAACCTTCATGACGCGACCGTGTGCCTTCTCTCTTGGGCGCACGGCCCGGCCGCGCGCAGGTGGCGGAAAATACGGGGGCGGTCCGGGCGCGGCAAGCGCGCCCGCCCGCTACTGGCGCAGCAGCATCATCAGGATGGCGAAGAGCGCGACCGCGGTGAACTGCAGCCCGATTCGCCAGCGCATCAACACGTTGGAGCGGCGCGAGCCGCCCTCGCCGCCCGACATGCCGAGCACGCCCGCGATCACCACGCCGAGCGTGGCAAGCATGGCGATGGCCACAAGGACCGTCAGAACCGTCGTCATGGAGGGCACCTAGCCCATAATCACGGCTTTGCAACACCCCCGGCGGCGCGGGCCAGGAATGCGCCGATGAGGGCGGTTGCCACGCAGAAGGCGAAGCCGAGCGAATAGCCGCCCGAGGCCTGCACCATCGCCGAGAACAGCGGCGGCCCCACCAGCATGCAGGCGCCGAAGACGAAGCCCGCCGCCGCCGTGGTCGCCCCGACCTGTCCCGCGGGGGCGAGGCGCGCCGTCTCGGCCAGGAACACCCCGTTCCAGCCGATCGCCGTCGCCCCCATGCCGATGCCCGCAAGTGTCAGCAGGAACCCCGGCCAGCCCGGCCCGGCCAGCAGCAGCGCGGCGCCCGATGCGGCCGCCGCGACGCCGAGGCCGGCGAGCACCGGCGCCGCGCCCACCCGGTCCGCGACCAGCCCCCAGACGATGCGCCCGACCACGCCGGCAGCCTGCGCGAGCGCGAGGCGGAACCCGGCCTCGGTCAGCGGCACGCCGAGCGCCTCGACCTGGAACACCACGAAGAAGGAGGAGAAGCAGAACTGCGAGATGCCGTAGAGCGCCGACATGATGGTCAGCCGCCGCAGCACCGGCAGGTGCCGCAGGATCGCGAGGCTGCCCAGCGCCGAGGCCCAGACCGCGCGCAGCCGCGCGAGGCTCGCCGAGCGGTCGCGGTCGGCATCGAGCGCCGCGCGCAGCGGCTGCAGCGCCAGCGCGGAGGCCACCAGGAAGGCCGCGACCGCCAGGATCCCCGCCCGCCAGCCATAGGCCTCGGCGATCAGCGGCGTCACCGCCGCGATGAGCATCGCGCCGGCCGGCACGCCGCACTGCTTCAGGCTGAAGATCAGCGACCGACGGTTGGCCGGCGCCCGCTGGGCGAGAAGGTGGCTGCCCGCAGGCGTCACCGGCCCGTGGCCGAGGCCGCAGGCCAGCGCCGAGACCGCCAGCGCCAGCGGATGGGCCACCACCGAGAGCGCCAGCGCCACCCCGCAGAAGACGAGGCCCAGCTGCAGCACCCGCATCCCCCCGAGGCGGCGGATGAAGGCCCCCGCGAGCGGCCCCGAGACCAGGGCCCCGCCATAGACCAGCGCCGTATGCACCCCGGCCAGCGCGGCGGGGATGCCGGCCTCGGCGGCGATCGCCGGGGCGAGCACCGGCACCGCGAGGAAGACGCCCATGCCCGCGAGATGCACGCCGAGCAGGGCCAGCATCACGGTCCAGACGGAGGGGGAGGAGGTCATGTTGCGGCGCAATGCTGGACCCGGACGGCTGGGGCGGCAACCGCGCGGGCGACTTGACCCGACCCGGCCGGATGGGGTCCCTGCCGGCATGATCCGCTCGCGCCGGCTCCTGTTCACGTTCCTGTGTGGCCTTCTCCTGCTGCCGCTGGCCTTCCCGGCGGCGCAGACGGCGCCCTCCGCCCCCGTGCCGGCCACCGCCGGGGCGGGGCCGTCCGCGCCGGGCCGCGCCCCGCAGCCCGCCGCCGCCCTGCCGCCCGGCGAGGCCGAACGCCTGCTCCGCCTGCTGCAGGACGAGGCGAGCCGGGCGGAGTTGATCCGAACCCTCCAGGGCCTTGCCGCCGCCGCGGCCACGGTGCCGGCCGCGCCGCCGGCCCCCGCCGCGGCCGGTCCCGCGCCACCGCCCGGCGCGCCGAGCCCGCCGCCGGCCGCCGCCGGGCCGACGCCGCCCCGCGCCGCCCCCGCCCCGGTCCCTCCCCCGGCGGCAGCCGGCCCCACGCCCCCGCCTGCCGCCGCAGGCCCTGCGCCGAGCCCCCCGCCCGCCGCCGCGGGGCCGCCCCCCACGCCACCGCCGGCGGCGGCAGGGCCTATGCCCGCAGCCCCCCCTTCCGCCGCCGGGCCTGCTGCGCCGCCCGTCGCCGCCGGTTCCGCGCCCGGTTCCGCGCCCGCCGCGGCCGGAGCGGCGCCGGCCGGCCCCGCGCCCGCCCAGGCGGCGAACGGTCAGGCCCCGGCCCAGCCAGCCCAGCCCGCGGCGCCGGAGATCCTCGCCCCCAACACGCTCGGCGCGCAGCTTCTCCAGGGCGCCTCGCAGCGGCTCTCGGGCCTGTCGGAGCAGCTCGTCGTCACCGTGCAGGCGATCGCGGACCTGCCCTCGGTCATGCGCTGGATGTCGTCCGTGGCGCGGGATCCGGTGACCCAGCGCCGCGTGCTGGATGCGGCCTGGAAACTGGTCCTGGTGCTTGGCCTCGGCCTTCTCGCCGAATGGGCGACAGCGCGCGCCCTGGCGCGCACGCGCGATGCGCTCGACGCCCGCGCGCCGGAGGAGGGCGAGGCCTTCTCCCGCCTGCGCCGCGTGCCGCTGGTCGTCGCGCGCCTCGGTCTCGACCTGCTGCCGATCGCGGCCTTCGCCATCGTCTCCTACGGCCTCGTCGGCGCGGTGCGCCCGCTGCCCACGACCGAGGTCGTGCTGCTGACGGTCAACAACGCCTACATGGCCTCGCGGGCGGTGATGGTGGCCTCGCGCATGCTGCTCTCGCCCGCCTCGCCGATGCTGCGGCTGCTGCCGGTGGGCGACGAGACGGCGGCCTACATCACGGTCTGGCTGCGCCGCATCACCGTGGTGCTGGTCTTCGCCTATGCCACCGCCGAGGCCGGGCTGCAGTTCGGCCTGCCCTGGAGCGCCTACGATTCCATCCTGCGCGTCTCGCTGCTGCTGGTGACGCTGTTCCTCGTCATCGTCATCCTGCAGAACCGCACCCATGTCTCGGACGCGCTGCGCGCTCCGCCGCTCGAGGAAGGGGCGCGACCGGACGGGACGCGGCGCTTCATGCGCGCGGTGCGCGACCGCGCGGCCGATGTCTGGCACATCCTCGCCATCGCCTGGCTGATCGCGGCCTGGGGCGTCTGGGCGCTGGAGGTGCAGGGCGGCTTCTGGCGGCTGATCCGCGTCTCGCTGGTCACGCTGCTGGTGCTGCTCGCGGCCTGGGTGGCGGACCTCGCGATGCGGCGCGGCCTCGCCCGCGCCTTCCGCATCCGGCCCGAGCTCGCGAGCCGCTATCCGGGGCTCGAGGCGCGCGCCAACCGCTACCTGCCGATGCTCAAGGGCATCTTCTCGGCGATCATCGCGCTGGTCGCGGGGCTGCTGCTGCTCGAGGCCTGGGGTCTCGAGGCCTTCTCCTGGTTCGGGCAGGGCAAGCTCGGCAGCCGGCTGGTCGGCTCGCTCGCCTCGATGGGCCTGACCGTGCTGGTCGCGATGGCGGCGTGGGAGGCGGCCAATGCGGCGATCGAGCGGCACCTCCAGCAGCTCTCGCGCGATGCCAAGGCGGCGCGCAGCGCGCGGGTGCGCACCCTGCTGCCCATGCTGCGCACGGTGCTGATGATCACCATCATCGTCATCGTCGCCTTCGTGATCCTCACCGAGATCGGGGTGAACGTCGCGCCGCTGATCGCGGGTGCCGGCGTCGTCGGCATCGCCATCGGCTTCGGCTCCCAGACGCTGGTGCGCGACGTCATCACCGGCGTCTTCCTGCTGTTCGAGGACGCGATCGCGGTGGGCGACGTGGTGCAGGTGGGTGGCCTCTCGGGCGTGGTGGAGCAGCTCTCGATCCGCTCCATCAAGCTGCGCGCGCAGGACGGCAGCCTGCACATCGTCCCGTTCAGCGCGGTGACCACCGTGACCAACATGACGCGCGACTTCGCCTTCGCCGTGCTCGACGTGAGCGTGGCCTACGGCGAGGACACCGACCGCGTGACCGAGGTGCTGAAGGAGGTCGCCCAGGGCATGCGCGAGGACGTGAAGTGGCGCCCCGTGATCCGCGACGACCTCGACATCCTGGGCGTCGAGCGGCTGGCCGATTCGGGCGTGGTGATCCGCGTGCGCCTCAAGACCGACCCGATCCAGCGCTGGGCGGTCGCGCGGGAGATGAACCGCCGGATCAAGCGGCGCTTCGACGAACTCGGCATCGAGATCCCGTATCCGCACCAGAAGCTCGTCATCAGCCGCGAGCAGGACCACCACCCGGCCGAGCCGCCGCGCGCGGAGGCGCAGGCGAAGGCGTGATGCCGGGCTGTTCCGGGCGGTCGGAAGGCACGACCGTCCGGCCATCGGCATCGCGCGTGGGGCTGGCGGGTTGGCCGCGCGGTGACGGGAGGGTGGCGGGTGAGCCTCCTTGAGCCGGGCATGACGCGCGTCCGCGCCTCTTCCGCCGGGCATCGGCGCGGGCCTTCGCGCAGGGGCCGGCCGGCGCAAGGCGCGCCTGGGCCCGCCGCGATCAGGCGCCGTCCCAGCCGCAGGCCATCAGCGCCGCGCGCATATGCGGCGGAACCGGCGCGGTCGCGGACAGCAGCGGGTCGAGCGGCAGCGCGATGGCGCGCGCCAGCAGGTGCAGCCCGCCCTCCGCGCCGCCGCCATAGAGCGCATCGCCGAGGATCGGCCAGCCCATCGCCGCGCAATGCACGCGCAACTGGTGCGTGCGGCCGGTCTCGGGCCGCAGTTCCAGCCAGGCCAGCCCCTCCGCCCGGCCGCGCAGCAGCCAGCGCGTCAGCGCCGCCTGCCCGTCCGGATGCGCCTCCATCCGCCAGCCCTGCGCGGCGCTGCTGCGCTTGCGCAGGGGCAGGGCGATGCTTCCCTCCGCCCCGGCCGGCCCGCCGCGGACCACCGCCCAATAGGTCTTCTCCGCCGCGCCGCGCGCGAAGAGGGCGCCGAGCGCGGCAAGCGCGGGCTTGGTGCGGCCGAGCACCAGGCAGCCCGCCGTATCGGCATCGAGACGGTGCGCCGGCTGGGGCAGGTGCCGCTTGCCCATGCGCAGTGCCTCCAGCCAATCCTCGAGCGAGGCGCCGCCGCGCGGCCCGCGATGCACGGCAAGCCCGGCCGGCTTGTCGAGCACCATCGCATCCTCGCGCAGCAGCAGGATGCGCGCGGCGATCGCGGGCGGGATCTGGCACGGCGGCCCCGCTCGTGGGAGCCTGCGGCGCATCATGTCGGATCGTCCTCTCGTCATCTGCCTCGGCAACGTGGTCGCGGACCATACCTTCCGGGTCGAGGACATACCCCAGCCGCCGGCCAAGATCCCCGCGCGCGGCTACAGCATCGGCGCCGGCGGCATGGCCGCCAATGCGGCGATCGCGGTGGTGCGCCTGGGCGGCCGCGCCGCCTTCTGGGGCCGCGTCGGCGACGACCTGAACGGTGCGCCGCTCGCCGAGGCGCTGGAGGCCGAAGGCGTGGACGTCTCGGGCCTGCGGCGCGTGCCCGGCGGGCGCACCCCGGTGGGCGCGGTGCTGGTGGACCCGAGGGGGGAGCGGACCATCATCTCCTTCCGCGGCTCGGGCCTGGGGACCGACCCCTCATGGCTGCCGCTCGGGCGGATCCGCGAGGCCGGGGCGCTGTGCTGCGACCCCCGCTGGCCCGAGGGCGTGGCCGCTGCCGCCGCCGCCGCGCGCGAGGCCGGCGTGCCGGTGGTGCTCGACGGGGAGCGCAGCGAGACGCGCATCCTGGTGGACCTGGTGCCGCGCGTGGACCATGCGGTGTTCTCGGTCCCCGGCCTTGCCAACTACGCGCCTGGCTGCTCGCCGGAGGAGGGGCTGCGGCGCGCGCTCGCCTCGGGCCCCGTGAAGGTGGCGGCGGTGACGCAGGGCGAGAAGGGCGTGCTCTGGCTCGCCCCCGGCATGGAGAAGCCGCGGCGCACCCCCGCCTTCCCGGTGGAGGCGACCAACACCACCGGCGCGGGGGACGTGTTCCACGGCGCCTATGCGCTGGCGATGGCCGAGGGCATGGACCTCGAGGCCGCGATGCGATTCGCCTCGGCGGCGGGCGCGCTGCGTGCGCGCGATGGCGCGACGCCCGACCGCGCGATGGTGGAGGCGCTGCTGCACTGAAGAGAGGCGCGGCCGATTGCACCGCGCTGCGAGACCGCCGGGGTGCGGCGGCCCGGCGCTATTCGGAGGGCGAGAGCGTCTTGATCAGGTCGAAGACGCGCTTGCGCACGGAGGGGTCGGTGATCCGGTAGTAGGCGCGCACGAGTTCCAGCGTCTCGCGCCGGTGCAGCGTGTCGTCCTCGAAACCCTCCTGGCCCTCGGCGAAGCCGAAGGCGGCCCCGCGCGAGCGCGTGACGGCATTGCCGCCGAGCTCGGCCGACATGTCGTCGAAGAAGAAGCCGATCGGCACGTCGAGCACGCGGGCGAGGTCGAAGAGACGGCTCGCGCCGATGCGGTTCACGCCGCGTTCATACTTCTGGATCTGCTGGAAGGTGAGGCCGAGCGCCTCGCCCAGCTTCTCCTGGCTCATGCCGAGGAGGGTACGGCGCAGCCGCACACGCGATCCGACATGGACGTCGATCGGGCTCGCGCGGTGCTCGCGTTCGACCCGCTCCATTCCATCGTCGTTCGGCATCAACGCCTCCACAGCTTCGCCAGACATCTGACCCTCCGGACGCGCCCTGACTGCGCACCTTGCCCCGGCTCGTGTCAAACGAATAGGCCCTTCTTCACCATTCGTCAACTCTTTTTCACATTCTCAATATTTGAGACGACAACAAAGAGCCGTGAGCTTCCTTACTGAACGTTCCGCGAGCCTACCGTCGCCGGCGCCACCACCCAAGAGCGAATATCACACCGCAGAGCGTCCCCGGGATCCAAAGACCGAGATGCGCGAAGGCCGTCGCCTCGCGCGCCGCCGGCAGGGGCGCGAGCAGCACCGCCGTCTCCCCGAGCCCCGTGCGGGAAACCAAGCGTCCGCGGGCATCGAACACGGCCGAGATGCCGGTCTGCGCCGCCCGCGCCAGGGGCAGCCCCTCCTCCACCGCGCGCAGCCGCGCGGCCGCGAGGTGCTGCCAGGGCCCCGCCGAGATGCCGAACCATGCGTCGTTCGTCACATTCACCAGCCAGGCGGGGCGCTCGGGCGGCACAACTTTTGCGGGAAATATGACTTCATAGCAGATCAGCGCGCCGAAGGGCGGCAGGGTATCTGCACGTATAGGTTGCAGTTCCGTGCCCGGCGTGAAATCCATCCCGCCCGGCACAAGGCGGATCGGCACGAGGCCGGAGAGCGGCATGTATTCGCCGAAGGGCACCAGATGCACTTTGTCCGCGACGCCGCGCACCTCCCCCGCCGCATCGAGCGCCACCAGGCTGTTGAACACCCGCCGCGCCCGGCCATCCGGCCCGAACTCCGCCCGCACCGTCCCCGCGAGCAGCATCGCGCCCTGCGGCAGCGCCCCCGCGACCAGGCTGCGCACGGCCGGGTCGTCTGCGAGCAGGAACGGCACCGCCGATTCCGGCCAGATCACCACGAGGCGGTGCCCCTCAGGCAGCTCGCGCAGGGCGGCCAGTGCGGCCTCCCGCGTGCCCTCGACATAGCGGTGCAGGATCGCCGCGCGCTGGTCCTCGCGCCATTTCAGCTCCTGCGCGATGTTGCCCTGCACGATCAGCAGCCCCACCGGCTGCGGCGGCGGCTCGGCCGGCCAGAGCCTCGCCGCGCCGAAGGCGGCGAAGCCCGCCAGGGCCGCCCCGGCGCCCAGCATCGCCCGCCGTCCGAGCATCGGGCTCGCCGCGACCAGCACGGTGGCCAGCGACAGGCCATGCACCCCGATCCAGGCCGCCGCCTGGACGGGCAGCGCGCCGAAGGCCCAGACCGTGCCCATCAGGTTCCACGGGAAACCCGTGAGCACCACGCCGCGCAGCAGCTCGAAGCCCACCCAGGCGCCGGCGAAGACCAGCACGCGCGGCCAGCCCTCCCGCGCCTTCCAGGCAAGGGCCGCCGGGCCGGCGGCGAAGACCGCGAGCGGCAGGGCGAGCGCCGGCACGGCGATGGGCACCAGCCACCAGAAGCGCTCGACCTCGGTCAGGATCGCGTGGGTGATCCAGTAGAGCCCGGCCGCGAAATGCCCCCACCCCCAGGCGAAGCCGATCCAGAAGGCGCGCTTCCAGCCCGGCGCCGCGCCGACCATCGCGAGCAGGCCCGGCACCGCCAGCAGCAGCACAGGCACGGCATGGACAGGCGGCAGCGCGAGGGCCGCGAGCGCCCCCAGCCCCGCCGCTGTGACCCACAGCCGCCAGCCCCGCCGGGCGGCGAGATGCCCGAGAACGCGATTCCACATGCGGAGAGGGTCCTAGTCGGCCAAGACAGGCATGGACAGGGGGGAGGGCGCGGCGGGGAGGGCGCCGCCCTCCCCGGACCCCACCCGCCAGAGGCCGAAAGGCCTCTGGACACCTGAACGGGGGGCGGCGCTTCCACGCAGCCCCGTGACGGGGATTGGTTTCCAAAGGCCTTTCGGCCTTTGGCGGGGGGGCCAGGGGGGCGGCGCCCCCCTGCGGCCCAGGCTTCGCCGGCCGGCCGCCAAGCCCGCCTACTCGGCCGCCGCGCGCTGGCCAGCCTCGCCCGGCCGCCGCACGCGCAGGCGCCGGATGCGGCGCGCATCGGAATCGAGGATGCGGAACTCCAGCCCCGAGGCGTGGGACACGAGCTCCCCCTTCGCCGGCACCCGCCCCGCGAGGGTGAAGACCAGCCCGCCCACCGTGTCTATGTCGGCGGCGCGTTCCTCATCGGTCAGGACCGGACCGACCTGCGCCTCGAAGGCGGCGATCGGCGTCCGCGCGTCGAGTTCGAGCGTGCCGTCCGGCCGTTCGGTGATGTGGGGTTTGGCGTCCTCGTCGTGCTCGTCGGCGATGTCGCCGACGATGGTCTCCACCAGGTCCTCGATGGTGATCAGCCCGTCTATCCCGCCGTATTCGTCCACCACGAGGGCCATGTGGATGCGCGCCTGGCGCATCTGCAGCAGCAGGTCGAGCACCGGGATCGAGGGCACGACGAAGAGCGGCTTGCGCAGGATGGCCTTGAGGTCGAAGGGCCCCGGCCGCCCCACCGCGGCGAACACGTCCTTGATGTGGACCATGCCCACGATGTCGTCGAGGCTCTCGCGATAGACCGGGTAGCGGCTGTGGCCCTCCTTCTGGATCAGCGCGATCGCCTGATCGAGCGTGCAGTCATCGGCCATGGCGACGATGTCCGCGCGCGGCAGCATCACGTCATAGGCGGTGGTGCCCTGCAGGCGCAGCACGTTGGACAGCAGCGCGCGCTCATGCGGGCCGAGGTCGCGCGGGTCGGGCGTGGCGCGCTCGCGCGGCTCCTCGCCGCGCTCGATCAGTTCCTCGACGCGGTCGCGGACCGATTCCGCCTCCTTGCGGCGGAGCAGGGCCTGCAGCTTCCAGAACAGCCCTGGTCTGGACGAGTCCTCGCTCATGGCCCGCCCCGCTGGCGCTGGGCCGCGCGGCCCTCCTTCCAGGGGTTGGGCAGGCCGAGGCGGCGCATCACGCGGGCCTCGGCGCGCTCCATCCGTCGCGCCTGCCCGGCGGCGAGGTGGTCGTGCCCCGCGAGGTGCAGCGCGCCATGCGCGACCAGATGCGCGAGATGCGCCGCGGGGTGGCGCCCCGCCTCGCGCGCCTCGCGCCGCACCACGCCGAGGGCGAGCGCGACATCGCCCAGATGGCCCGGCATGGCGGCGGGGAAGGAGAGCACGTTGGTCGGCTTGGCCTTGGCGCGATGCTGCCCGTTCAGCCGCTTCACCGTCCCGTCGTCGGCCAGCAGCACGGTCATCGCGCCGGCCGCGCCCGCTTCGCGCAGGGCGGCCTCGGCGGCCCGGCGCGCCAGCGCCTCGGGCCGCTTCACGGCGGCGCGCCAACCCGGCGCCGCCAGGATCACGGAGATCTCCGCCCCCTCCGCCGATCCGTTCCGAAGCCCGGCTTGGCCGCGCGGAATGCGGCCACGGCCGGGACGGCTACTTCCCGGTTCCATCCTTCTCCTTCTTCGCCCGGTTCCGTTCGTCGGTGCGCCCGTAGGCGGCGACGATCCGGGCCACCAGGGGGTGCCTTACCACATCCCGCTCCGCGAATCTCGCGACTCCGATGCCCTGAACCCCTTCGAGGATCCTGAGCGCCTCGGCGAGGCCCGAGGGCTGGCCCGAGGGCAGGTCCACCTGGGTCGGGTCCCCGGTGATGACCATGCGCGATCCCTCCCCCATGCGGGTGAGGAACATCTTCATCTGCGCGGGCGTGGTGTTCTGCGCCTCGTCCAGGATGGCGTAGCAGTGCGCAAGCGTGCGGCCGCGCATGAAGGCCAGCGGCGCGATCTCGATCTCGCCGCGCTCGATGCGCTTGGCCACCTGGTCGGGCGGCAGCATGTCGTTCAGCGCGTCGTAGAGCGGGCGGAGATAGGGATCCACCTTCTCCTTCATGTCGCCGGGCAGGAAGCCGAGCCGCTCGCCCGCCTCGACCGCGGGGCGGGAGAGCACGATCCGGTCCACCCGGCCCGTCTGCAGCAGCGCCACCCCCTGCGCCACCGCGAGATAGGTCTTGCCCGTGCCCGCCGGGCCGATGCCGAAGACCATCTCGTGGCTCGCGAGCATCTCGATATAGGCGCCCTGGGCGGGGGAGCGCGGCGCGATGGCGCCCTTGCGGGTGCGGATCGCGGGCAGGTCGCGCAGCGGCAGGCGGGGCTCGCCCTGCTCGGCGCCGCCTTCGGCGAGCCGCAGCGCCGCCTCCACCTCCGCCGTGCCCACATGCTGGCCCTGCTCGAGCCGCTTCCAGAGCGCGAGCAGCGCCGCTTCCGCCATCTCGGTCCGCTCCGCCCCGCCCGAGATGGCGATGCGGTTCCCGCGCGAGGACAATCGGACGCCGAGCACCTGCTCGATCCGCGCCAGATGCCGGTCGTGCTCCCCATGCAGGAGCGGCAGCAGCACGTTGTCGTCGAATTGCAGCGTGACGGAGCGTTGCTCGATCGGGCTGCGGGGCTCGGCGGCGCGGAAGGCGAGGCTGGTGGTGGCGGTCAAGCGGCGTCTCTCTCCCTGCTCTGGTCGTGGAGGGGCGCGGCGAGCGCCCCGGTGAGGGAATTGGGGTGCCCGGCGAGGATCTTCACCGGCACGATGCGGCCGGCGAGGCTCTCCGGCCCCTCGAAATGCACGGGGTTCAGCCAGGGGGTGCGGCCGGCCATCTGCCCCGGGTGGCGGCCCGGGCCGGTGACCAGCACATCGGCCACCATCCCGGCGCGGGAGCGGTTGAAGGCGGTCTGCTGTTCGCGCAGCAGGGCCTGGATCTCGGCCAGGCGCGCGTCCTTCGCCGCCTCCTCCACCTGGCCGGCCATGGTCGCGGCCGGCGTGCCGGGGCGGGCGGAATACTTGAAGGAGAAGGCCTGGGCGAAGCCGACGGCGCGGATCAGCGCCATGGTCGCGGCGTGGTCGGCCTCGGTCTCGCCGGGATGGCCCGCGATGATGTCGGTCGAGAGCGCGAGGTCGGGCCGCGCGGCGCGCAGCCGCTCCACGAGGCGCAGGTAGTCGTCCGCCGTGTGCCCGCGGTTCATCATGCGCAGCACGCGGTCGCTGCCCGACTGCACCGGCAGGTGCAGGAAGGGCATCAGCGCCGGCACCTCGGCATGGGCGGCGATCAAATCCTCGTCCATGTCGCGCGGGTGGGAGGTGGTGTAGCGGATGCGCGCCAGCCCCTCGACCTCGGCCAGGCTGCGCACGAGCCGCCCGAGGCCCCAGGCGCGCCCGTCCGGCCCTTCGCCATGGAAGGCGTTGACGTTCTGGCCGAGCAGCGTGATCTCCCGCGCGCCCAGCGCCACGAGTCGCCGCGCCTCGGCCAGGATGGCCGCGACCGGGCGCGAGTATTCCGCCCCGCGCGTGTAGGGCACCACGCAGAAGGAGCAGAACTTGTCGCAGCCCTCCTGGATGGTCAGGAAGGCGGTCACGCCCTGCGGCGCGGCGGTCTCGGGCAGGTGGTCGAACTTGTCCTCGGGCGGGAACTCGGTCTCGATCACCGCACCCGCGGCGCGGGCGGCGCGGGCGACCATCTCCGGCAGCCGGTGGTAGGATTGGGGCCCAAGCACGATGTCCACCCAGGGGGCGCGGGCGGTGATCTCCGCACCTTCGGCCTGGGCGACGCAGCCGGCGACCGCGATCACCATCTCCCCGCCGCGCGCCTGCTTGGCCTCGCGCAGCCGGCCGAGGTCGGAGAACACCTTCTCCGTCGCCTTCTCGCGGATGTGGCAGGTGTTGAGGATGACCATGTCGGCCTCCTCCACGCTCTCGGTCGGCGCGTAGCCGAGCGGGGCCAGCACATCCGCCATGCGGGCGCTGTCATAGACATTCATCTGGCAGCCCCAGGTGCGGATCAGCAGGCGCTTGCGGGCAGGGGTGCCGGTGGTGTCGGTCATTCGGGGTCAGGCTCCGCCGGCTCCGCCGCTCTCGGCGCGGCGAAGGCAGGCGGGGGAGATGCGCAGCGGCGCGGCGCGGGTCAAGCGACCTCGGGACCGGAGCGGACCGTCATGGCGGCAGCCTGGACGGGCGCTCCGTGTCGGGTCAAGCATGGCGGCGAGGGCGGGGCAGGGGTGTGTCCCGCCGGACTCAGGCCCCGGCGGCCCCGGGCGGGCGCAGGGCGAGCGGCTGCGCGGGCCGGTTCTGCCGCAGGAGGGCCGCGCCCTCGGCGACCACCTCGCTCGCCGCCGCGGTCAGGGCCTTGCGGTCGGGGAAGGCGGCGGGGTCGGCGGGCTCGTGCAGCAGCACCGTGGCGCGGGCGCCGGAGCGGCGGGCGATGCGCCAGAAATGCGTCGCGATGTCCATGTCGCCATACCAGGCGAAGAGCGGCCGGTCGCGCCGGCAGGCCGGCAGGCCGCCGAGCCGGTCATAGACCAGCGAGACGGGCTGGACCTCGCGCGCCGCGCTCGCCACAGCGAGGAAGGAGGAGCGGAAGGGCAGCACCCGCGTGCCGTCGTTCGAGGTGCCCTCGGGGAAGAGGATGATGCTGTCGCCGGCGGCGAGGCGTTCCTGGATCGCCTCGGTCTCCTTGCCGGTGCCGCTGCGCTTGCGGCTGACGAAGACGGTGCGGCCGAGCCGGGCCACCAGCCCGACCACCGGCCACTGGCCGACCTCGGCCTTGGAGACGAAGGCCGCCTCGAGCACGCTGCCGAGCACCAGGATGTCGAGCCAGGAGGAATGGTTCGACACGAACAGCACGGAGGGCCCGCGGGAGGGCGTGCCGACCACCTGCACCTTCAGCCCGATCAGCCGGCACAGCACGGCGTGATACCGCCGCCCGAAGGCGATCGAGGCGCGGCCCGGCAGCCGGATCAGCACGGCCTGGATCGGAATGGCGACGAGCGTCCAGAGCACCGCGAGCACGATCCGCCGGATCGCGCGCAGCCGCCCGCCCATCGGGCGCGGCTCCATCACGTCCGCCCAGGCCGCGCCCGGGATCCAGGGCTGGAAATTCAGCGGCGAGGCGCGCCGCAGGCGGCGCGGCTTGAGGGCTTCCTCGGGGGCGCGGGCGACGGCTTCCATCAATCGCCACCTAGCGCGCCCTTCATGGCGCGGCAATGAAGGGCGCGCGACGGATCGGTGAAACCCGCGGCCGTCCCGGGGCCGCATGCCGCCGGGGCGACCGCGCGCGTCAGCCGCGGCCGAAGCCAGCCCCTTGCCGGCCGCGCGTCAGCCGCGCCCGACGCCCCCGTCCAGCGCCCCGCCGAGCGCCGCGGGATCGAGCCCGTCCAGCAGCGGATTGGCCGCGAGGTCGAGGCCCGTCAGCGCCGCCAGCGCGGTGACCACCGCGGCGGTGACCGGCATCGCCACCCCCTTCGCCGCCGCAAGCCGCAGCCAGGCCGAGAGGCCGAAGGGGATGTCCTCGGTCAGGTAGCGCGTGGCCACCGCCGTCGGCCCCATCACCGCCCCGGCCGAGGCCGCGATGGCCGCGGTCATCTCCGCCAGCGGGGCGAGCGGCACGCCATTGGCCCGGTGCAGATAGGCCGCGACGCCGTCCACCCGCACGCCCCAGGCGGCCGCGAGCGCGGCGCGCTCGGCATCGAGCGCCTCCATCAGCCGGCAGACCGCGGGCGTCATCATCTCGTACTGGTTCCAAGCCTCGGCCCGCTCCATGCGGGTGAGGTTGGCGAGCGCCAGCGCGCCATGGGTGATGGGGTTGGCGTTGCCGAGCGCGACTTCCAGCACGTTGGTCGCGGCCGGGCAGAGCGTGCCGAACAGCTCCTGCACGAGCGCGCCCATCTCCGCCGCCGCCGCCGCCGGCAGGGCGGCGATCGGCACCTCGCTGCGCACCAGCGTGACGCGCACCGCATCGGGGCCGATGCGCCGCCCGCCCGCGGGCGTGGTGGCCATGGCGCCAAGCGGCGCGCGGCCCGGCGCGCCCCCGAGGTCCGCGCGCAGGCCATCGAGCACCAGCGGCGCGAGCGAGAGCGCCGGGGTCAGGACCAGCGGCAGGCTGTCGGGCAGCGCCGCGGCGATGCGCGGCAGCAGGGCGGCATGGGCATGGGCCGGCACGGCGAGCAGCGCGGCATCGGCCCCCGCGAAGGCCTCGGCAAGCGTGGCGGCGACGGCGACCGGCACCTCGGCGGCGATCAGCCCCTCCGCCCGCAGCCGCCCCCCGATCCCGCGCGTGCCGGCGCCCGAGGGCGAGAACAGCACCGCCTCATGCCCGCGCCGCGCGGCCAGCACCGCGCAGATCGGCCCCACCGCGCCCGCCCCGAGGATCGCCACGCGCATCGCCCGCCTCCCGCCGCCGGCCGGGTTCCTGCCCGGGCCGCTTGCCGCGCGCAATGCTTGCGGCCGGGGCCGGCGCGTTCCAGCATCGCGGGTCCATAACAGGAACCCCGCCATGACGCTGCACCGCCGGGCGCTGATCGCCGCGCCGCTCGCCCTCGCCCCGATCGCCGCCGGCGCCCAGGGCCCATGGCCGGACCGCCCGGTGCGCCTCGTGGTGCCGACCGCCGGCGGCGCGGGCACCGCCGACACGCTGGCGCGCATCCTGACCCAGGAGCTCGACAAGCGCCTGCCGCACCGGATGGTGGTGGAGAACCGGCCCGGGGCGAACGGCAATGTCGGCGCGACGCTCGTCGCGCGCAGCCCGGCCGACGGCTACACCTTCCTCTGGGGCTGGGCGGGCACGCTCGCCACCAACCCGAGCCTCTACCGCGAGACCGGCTTCGACCCGGTGCGCGACTTCGAGCCGGTGGTGCTGGTGGGCAACGTGCCGAACATCCTGGTGGTGAACCGGCAGCTCGGCCCGCGCACCCTCGCGGAATTCACCGCCTTCGCCCGGGCCAATCCGGGGCGGATCAATTTCGGCTCCACCGGCAACGGTTCCTCGATGCATCTCGCGGGCGAGCTCTACCGCCAGATGACCCGCACCGAGATGCAGCACGTGCCCTATTCCGGGCCGGCGGCGGCGGTGACGGACCTGCTCTCGGACCGCATCCAGGCGATGTTCAACCTGGTCACCGGCGCGCTGCCGCTGATCCGTGGCGGGCAGGTGGTGCCGATCGCGATCCTCGATGACCGCCGCGCGCCGCAACTGCCCGACGTGCCGACCACCGCCGAGCTCGGCATGGCGGGGCTGACCTTCGGCACCTGGTTCATGGTGATGGCGCCCAAGGGCACGCCCGAGCCGGTGGTGAACCGGCTGAACGCGCTCATCAACGAGGTGCTCGCCGAGGCCGAGGCGCGGCAGCGGATGGAGGCGGCGGGGCTGGTGCTGCTCGGCGGCACGCGCGCGCAGGCGGCGGAATTCCTGGCCGCCGAGCTGCGCCGCCATGCCGAGATCGTCCGCGCGAGCGGCGCGCGGGTGGACTGACCCGGGCGGAGCGGGCGGGCCGGCCCTGCCTCAGTCCGCCGCGCCCTGCTCCAGCCGGAAGCGGTGCGCCGGATAGGCGCCGAGGACGCGGAACTCGCGCGAGAAGAAGGCGAGTTCCTCGAAGGCGCGCTTGAGCGGCGGGCTGTCGGGGTGGCCGTCCACGTCGCAGAGGAACTGCGTCGCGGAGAAATGCCCCCCCAGCATGTAGGATTCGAGCTTCGTCATGTTCACGCCGTTGGTCGCGAAGCCGCCCAGCGCCTTGTAGAGCGCGGCCGGAATGTTGCGGACGCGGAAGACGAAGGTGGTCACCGTGTCCGGCGCATCCACCGGCGGGTAGTGGAGCTCGCGCGACATCACGTAGAAGCGCGTCGTGTTGTGCGCCTCGTCCTCGACATTGCGGCGCAGGATCTCGAGCCCGTAGATCTCGGCCGCGAGCTCGGAGGCGATGGCGGCATCCTCGGGGTTGCCGCGCTTGGCGATGATGGCGGCGGCGCCGGCGGTGTCGGCCTCGATCACCGGCTCGAGGGAGAGTTCCTTGATCAGCCGCAGCACCTGGCCGAGCGCGACCGGGTGGCTGTGCGCGCGCCGGATGGTTGAGAGGCTCGCGCCCTTCGGCGCCAGCAGGCAGTGCTCGACGCGCTGGAAATGCTCGCCGACCACGTAGAGGCCGGAATCGGGCAGCATGCGGTGGATGTCCGGCACGCGGCCGGCGAGCGAGTTCTCGCAGGGCAGCATCGCGAGTTCGCAGCGGCCTTCGCGCAGCGCCTCCATCGCCGCCTCGAAGGAGGGGCAGGGCAGCGTGGTCCAGCCGGGATAGGCGGCCCGGCAGGCGAGGTCGGAATAGGCTCCGGGCAGTCCCTGGAAGGCGATGGTGTGGCTCGGCATGGCGGGTCCGTTCAGCGCGCGAGCAGCGCGCGGGCGCGTTCGAGGTCGTGCGGCGTGTCCACGCCGAAGGGGCCGTGCTCGACGCGCGCGGCGGCGATGCGCATGCCCGCCTCGAGCGCGCGGAGCTGCTCGAGCCTCTCGCGCATCTCGAGCGGGCTTGCGGGCAGGCGCACGAAGCGGTCCAGCGCGGCGCGGCGGAAGGCATAGACGCCGATGTGGTGCCAGCGCGGCCCATCCCCCCAGGGGATCGGCAGGCGCGAGAAATAGAGCGCCGGGGCGACGCGCGCCTCGCCCGCGAAGGCGCAGGCGGCCTTCACGAAGGAGGGGGTGTTGGCCTCCTCCTCGTCGGCGATGGGGCAGACCAGCGTGCCGATGTCCACGCCGGGGTCCGCCAGCGGTTGCAGCACCGCGCGCAGCGTCTCGGGCGCGATGGTGGGGAAGTCGCCCTGCAGGTTCACCACCACATCGTGACGCCCCTCGGGGTCCAGCGCGGCCATGGCACGCTGCACGCGGTCGGTGCCCGAGGGCACGTCCTCGGCGACGAGCACGGCGGCCGCACCGGCATCCTTCGCCGCCGCAACGATCTCCGGCTCCCCGGCGGCGACGGCCACGGGGCCGATCCCGGCCTCGCGCGCGCGGTCGAGGACATGGGCGATCATCGGCCGGCCGTTGATGTCGGCGAGCGGCTTGCCGGGCAGGCGGGTGGCCGCCATGCGGGCCGGGATCACGACGATGGGGCGCAAGAAGGCGGCTCCGGCTGCTTGTCGGGCGGGTTCGCGTTCACTATGGTCCGCCGCGTTTTAGGCAAGCCGGTGCGGGGGCGCAAACCACTCCCGGGCCGCCGCGAGGGTTCGGGGCGCATGCACTCTCTGGAAGGCAACAAGATCATCGCCGCGGTGCTGACCGCCGGCATCACCTTCGGCCTGGCGGGTTTCGCCGGGCGGCTGCTCGTGGCGCCGAAATTCCCCGCCGAGGCGGTGGTCCGCATCGGCGACGAGGCCCCGGCGCAGCAGGCGGCCGCGCCCGCCCCGGCCGCGCTCGACCCGATCACGCCGCTGCTGGCCAATGCCAATGTGGAGAACGGCCGGACCATCGCGCAGCGGCAGTGCGCCTCCTGCCACACGCTGAACGAGGGCGGGCGGTCGGGCGTCGGGCCGAACCTGTGGGGCATCGTGGGCGCGAAGCACGCGCACATTGATGGCTTCAACTACTCGCCCGCGCTGCGCGCCATGGCCGACAAGCCCTGGACCTACGAGGAGCTGAACGCTTGGCTGCACAACCCGCGCGCCTATGCGCCGGGCAACCGCATGTCCTATTCGGGCCTCGCGAACGCGCAGCAGCGGGCGGACCTCATCGCCTTCCTGCGCTCGATCTCGCCGAACGCCCCCGCGCCGTAACGTCCTGGCCGCCGCCGCCGCGCGCCGCCGGAGGGGGTTCTTGGCGCGGCGGGGCCTCGGGCCGCGGGCGCAGCCTGGAGTCGTGGGAACGCATGGTCGGGGATGACATCATCGCGGCGGCCGAGGATTTCGCCGACGCCGCCGGGGCGGTGATCCGCCCGCTTTTCCGCTCTGCCCTCCTGGTCGAGGCCAAGGGCGATGCGAGCCCCGTCACGAAGGCCGACCGCGACGCCGAGGCCGCGATCCGCGACCTGATCGCCGCGCGCTTCCCCGCCCATGGCGTGATCGGCGAGGAGCACGGCAGCCACCGCGCCGATGCCGAATGGGTCTGGGTGCTGGACCCGATCGACGGCACCCGCGCCTTCGTGACCGGCCGGCCACTCTTCGGCAGCCTGATCGCGCTGTTGCATCGCGGCGCGCCGGTGCTCGGCATCATCGACCAGCCGGTGACGGGCGAGCGCTGGGTCGGCGCGGCCGGGCGGCCGACGCGCTTCCGCGCCCCGCTCGGCGGCCGGGCCGCCTGCCGGCCCTGCGCCGGGGTCGGGGCGGCGGAACTCTCCTGCACCAGCCCCGACATGTTCCGCCCCGCCGACCGCCCCGGATTCGAGCGCCTGCGCGCCGCCGCCCGGCGCGTGACCTGGGGCGGCGACTGCTACGCCTATGGGCTGCTCGCGCTCGGGCTCGTGGACATCGTGGTGGATGCCACGATGAAGATCTGGGACTGGGCCGCGCTGGTGCCGGTGGTCGAAGGCGCCGGCGGCCGCGTGACCGGCTGGCGCGGCGAGACGCTGACTGCCGCCGCCGACGGGCGCGTGCTGGCGGTGGGCGACCCCGCCCTGCTGGAGGAGGCCGCGGGCCTGCTCACCGATCGGTAAGCGCGCGGACGTTGCCGCGCGGGGGCCGAACCCCCATCCTGCACAGCATGCAGCGACGTGACCTCCTGGCGCTTGGCGCCTTCGCCGCCCTTCCCGCCATGCCCCGGCAGGCCCGCGCCGTCGTCCCCGCCGGCGGCGACCGGCCGGGCGAGGTGGTGCGCACCCATGCGCTCTCGCTGCTGGCCGAACCCAAGCTGCCGCGCGACTTCCCGCATTTCGGCTGGGCCAATCCCGATGCGCCGAAGGGCGGGGAGGTGGTGCTCGCGCGCCTCGGCTCCTTCGACAGTTTCAACCCCTTCATCCTGCGCGGCACGCCCGATGCCGGCATCGGGCTGATCTACGACACGCTGATGGCCGGGAATGCCGACGAGGCCACGGCCGAATACGGGCTGATCGCCGAGACGGTGGAACTGCCCGCCGACCGTCGCGGCGTCGCCTTCGAACTGCGCGAGGCGGCGCGCTGGCACGACGGCCGGCCCGTCACCGCCGAGGACGTCGTCTTCACCTTCAACGCGCTGCGCACGCATGGGCGGCCCTTCTTCCGCGCCTATTGGGCCGACGTGGCGGAGGTGGTGGCCGAAGGCCCCCGGCGCGTGGTGTTCCGCTTCCGCACCCCGGACAATCGCGAACTCGCCCAGATCCTGGGCGACCTGCCGGTGATGCCGCGGCACTGGTGGGAGGGGCGCGACTTCGCCCGCCCCTCGCTCGACGTGCCGCTGGGCTCGGGGCCCTATCGCCTCGAGCGGTTCGAGCCCAACCGCAGCGTGGTCTATCGCCGGGTCGAGGACTACTGGGCGCGCGACCTCAATGTCCGCCGCGGCCTCTACAACTTCGACACCATCCGCTACGAGTACTTCCGCGACACCACCGTCGCCTTCGAGGCCTTCAAGGCCGGCCAGGTGGATTTCCGCACCGAGAACGTCGCGCGCGACTGGGCCACCGGCTACGACTTCCCCGCCGCGCGCCGCGGCCTCGTGCGGCGCGAGGAGATCCCGCACGAGATCCCGACCGGGATGCAGTGCTTCGCCGTCAACCTGCGCCGGCCGATGTTCCAGGATGCGCGCGTGCGCCGCGCGCTGATCGAGGCCTTCGACTTCGAGTGGATGAACGCCAACCTGTTCTTCGGCGCCTATACCCGCACGAGTTCCTACTTCTCGAACTCCGACTTCGCCGCGCGCGGGCTGCCCGAGGGGCGGGAGAAGGAGATCCTGGAAGGCTTCCGCGGCCGCGTGCCGGAGACGGTCTTCACCGAGGAATACCGCCTGCCGGTCACCGACGGCTCGGGCAACAACCGCGAAGGGCTGCGCCGCGGCCTCGCCCTGCTGCGCGAGGCCGGCTGGACGGTGCAGAACCGGCGCCTCGTGAACGCCCAGGGCCAGCCCTTCGAGTTCGAGATCCTGCTCCAGGGCGCCACCTTCGAGCGCGTGGCGCTGCCCTATGTGCAGTGGCTCGCCCGCCTCGGCATCACCGCCCGCGTGCGCACCGTGGACCCCGCGCAATACCAGGTCCGCACCGACGCCTTCGACTTCGACATGACGGTCGAGAGCATGGGCCAGGGCTTCTCGCCGGGGAACGAGCAGCGCGACTACTGGACCTCGGCCAAGGCGGCCGAGAACGGCAGCCGCAACACCGCGGGCATCGCCGACCCGGCGATCGACGAGCTGGTGGAGCTCGTCATCGGCGCGCCGAACTACGACGAGCTGGTCGCGCGGACCCGCGCGCTCGACCGCGTGCTGCTGCACCACAACTTCGTCATCCCGCACTGGCACACCCGCACCTTCCGCATCGCCTTCTGGGACAAGTTCGGCCGGCCCGAGCGCAACCCGCGCTACGGCCTCGCCTTCCCCTCGGCCTGGTGGAGCGACCCGGCGCGCGAGCGCGCGCTTGCCGAAGCGCGCCGCGGCTAGACCGCCATGGCGGCCTATCTCCTCCGCCGCCTGCTGCTGGTGGTGCCGACGCTGTTCGGCATCATCCTGATCAATTTCGCGGTGGTGCAGTTCGCCCCGGGCGGGCCGGTCGAGCAGATGCTCGCGGAACTGCGCGGGGAGGGGCAGTCCGTCCTCGGCCGCGTCACCGGCGAGGGCGGCGGCGAGGTCCGCGCCCCGGCATCCGAGATGCGCGCGGGCACGGGGGCGGGCGGGGATGCGCCGGTCGGCACCTATCGCGGCGCGCGCGGGCTCGACCCCGCCATCGTCGCCGAGATCGAGCGCGCCTTCGGCTTCGACAAGCCCGCCACCACGCGCTTCATGGAGATGCTGGGCGGCTACCTGCGCTTCGACTTCGGCCGCTCGCTGTTCCGAGACAGGCCGGTGGTGGACCTGATCCTCGAGAAGATGCCGGTCTCGATCAGCCTCGGCCTGTGGTCCACCCTCATCATCTACCTCGTCTCCATCCCCTTGGGCATCCGCAAGGCGGTGCGGGACGGTTCGCGCTTCGATGTCATGACCTCGGGCGTGGTGCTGGTGGGCTACGCCATCCCGGGCTTCCTCTTCGCCATCCTGCTGGTGGTGCTGTTCGCGGGCGGGTCCTTCCTGCAGTGGTTCCCGCTGCGCGGCCTCGCGAGCCCCGGCGCGGCCGAGCTGCCCTTCCTCGAACGCGCGCTCGACTACGCCTGGCACATGGTGCTGCCCACGCTGACGCTGGTGATCGGCGGCTTCGCCGGGCTGACCATGCTGACCAAGAACTCCTTCCTCGACGAGATCGGCAAGCAGTACGTCGTCACCGCCCGCGCCAAGGGCAACACCGAGCGGCGCATCCTCTACGGGCACGTGTTCCGCAACGCGATGCTGCTGATCATCGCCGGCTTCCCGGCCGCCTTCATCGGCATCCTCTTCACCGGCGCGCTGCTGACCGAGATCATCTTCTCCCTCGACGGGCTCGGCCTGCTCGGCTTCGAAAGCGCCATCCGTCGGGACTACCCGGTGATGTTCGCAACCCTCTACATCTTCACGCTGCTCGGCCTCGTGATGCAGATCGTGGGCGACTTCACCTACACGCTCGTGGACCCGCGCATCGACTTCGAGGCGCGGCGGTGATGGGGGCGATGGTCGTGGCGCGGGTGTCGCCGCGGGAGGGCGCCGCCCTCCCGCCAACCAGCCAATCTCCGGTGTCCAGAGGCCTTTCGGCCTCTGGCGGGGGGTGCAGGGGGGCAGCGCCCCCCTGCCGCCGCGCCGTGCCATGACCCTCACCCCGCTCACCCGCCGCCGCCTCGCCAATTTCCGCGCCAACCGGCGCGGCTATTGGTCGTTGATGATCTTCGCGGTGCTGTTCTTCGTGACCCTGTTCGCGGAGTTCATCGCCAATGACCGTCCGCTGGTCGCGAAGGTGGACGGGCGCTGGTACTTCCCGGTGCTGGTGGACTATGCCGAGAGCGATGTGGTCCAGGATGGCCTGCCCACGCTTGCCGACTGGCATGATCGCGGCTTCCGCGAGGACATCGAAGCCAAGGGCGGCTGGATGGTCTGGCCGCTGGTGCCCTATTCCTACCGCAGCGTGGTGCGGGATCTCGGCCAGCCCGCGCCCTCCCCGCCTTCGGCGCGCAACTGGCTCGGCACGGACGACCAGGCGCGGGACGTGCTGGCGCGGGTGATCTACGGCTTCCGCATCTCGGTGCTGTTCGGCTTCACGCTGACCATCGTCAGTTCCATCATCGGCATCGCCGCGGGCGCGGTGCAGGGCTTCTATGGCGGCTGGGTGGACCTGATCTTCCAGCGCTTCATCGAGATCTGGTCGGGCATGCCGCAGCTCTACCTGCTCATCATCCTCGCCAGCGTGATCGAGCCCTCCTTCTGGGTGCTGCTGGTCTTCCTGCTCCTGTTCTCCTGGATGGGGCTGACGGGCGTGGTGCGGGCGGAGTTCCTGCGCGGGCGCAACTTCGATTATGTGCGCGCGGCCAAGGCGCTCGGCGTCTCCGACACGGTGGTGATGTTCCGCCACATCCTGCCCAACGCGATGGTGGCGACGCTGACCTTCCTGCCCTTCATCCTCAGCGGCAGCGTCACCGTGCTCGCGAGCCTCGACTTCCTCGGCTTCGGCCTGCCGCCGGGCTCGCCCTCGCTCGGCGAGCTCGTGAACCAGGGCAAGAACAACCTGACCGCGCCGTGGCTCGCGATGACCGGCTTCGTCGTGCTCGGCACCATGCTGACGCTGCTGATCTTCGTGGGCGAGGCGGTGCGCGACGCCTTCGACCCCCGCAAGCTGCCGGGGGGCGGGCGCTGATGACGCTGCTGAGGGTCGAGAACCTCGCCGTCGCCTTCCGCGGCAAGCGCGTGGTCGAGGGCGTCTCCTTCACCGTCGAGCGCGGGGAGACGGTGGCGCTGGTGGGCGAATCCGGCTCGGGCAAGTCGGTCACCGCCCTCTCCTGCCTGAAGCTGCTGCCGGGCGCGGGCGGGAATCCGGAAGGGCGGATCGTGCTCGACGGGACGGAGGTGCTCTCGGCCCCCGATGCCGAGTTGCGTCGGCTGCGCGGCGGCGTGGCGGGGATGGTGTTCCAGGAGCCCATGACCTCGCTCAACCCGCTGCACACGGTCGAGCGCCAGGTGGGCGAGGCGATCACGCTGCACCAGGCGCTGGCGGGGCCGGCGCTGCGCGCGCGCATCATCGAGCTGCTGCGCCGCGCGGGCTTTCCCAATGCCGAGGAGCGGCTCGGCGCCTATCCGCACCAGCTCTCGGGCGGGCAGCGGCAGCGGGTGATGATCGCCGCCGCACTCGCCAACGATCCCAAGCTGCTGATCGCCGACGAGCCGACCACCGCGCTCGACGTCACCATCCAGGCGCAGATCCTCGAACTGCTGCAGCGCCTCAAGCGCGAGAGCGGCATGGCGATGCTGCTCATCACCCACGACCTCAACATCGTGCGCAAGCACGCCGACCGCGTGGTGGTGATGAAGGACGGGCGCGCGGTGGAGCAGGGCAGGGTGGCGGAGGTCTTCGCCGCCCCGCAGCACGCCTATACGCGGATGCTGCTCGCCACCGAGCCGCGCGGCGCGCCGCCGCCGGTCACGGAGGATGCGGCCGAGGTGATGCGCGGCGAGCAGGTGAAGGTGCTCTTTCCCATCCGCCGCGGCCTGCTGCGCCGCGTGGTCGGCCATGTCCGCGCGGTGGACGGCGTGAGCGTGAGCGTGCGGGAGGGCGAGACGGTCGGCCTTGTCGGCGAATCGGGCTCGGGCAAGACGACGCTTGGCCTTGCGCTGCTGCGCCTCGAGGACAGCGAGGGCGCGATCCGCTTCGAGGGCGCGGCCATCCAGGGCCTTGGCCGGTCGCAGCTGCGCCCGCTGCGCCGGCGGATGCAGATCGTCTTCCAGGACCCGTTCGGCGCCCTTTCCCCGCGCATGAGCGTGGCCGAGATCGTGGGCGAGGGCCTCGCGGTGCACGAGCCCGGCCTGAGCCGGCAGCAGCGCGCGGCGGCGGTCGCCACGGCGCTGGAGGAGGTCGGCCTCGAGCCCGCCATGGCCGAGCGCTACCCGCATGAGTTCTCGGGCGGGCAGCGCCAGCGCATCGCCATCGCGCGCGCGCTGGTGCTCAAGCCGCGCTTCCTCGTGCTCGACGAGCCGACCAGCGCGCTCGATGTCAGCGTGCAGGCGCAGGTGGTGGACCTGCTGCGCGCGCTGCAGGCGAAGCACCGGCTGGCCTACCTCTTCATCTCGCACGACCTGCGCGTGGTGCGCGCGATGGCGCACCGGATCATCGTGCTCAAGGACGGCAAGGTGGTGGAGGAGGGCGAGGCAGCGCAGGTTGTCGGCGCGCCGCGGGAGGCCTACACCCGCGCCCTGATGGCCGCGGCATTCGATCTCAGGGCCGAGGCGACGGCAGGGCTCAGGACTTGAACGATCTCGAACGCCTCGAGGCGCTGATGGATGCCGGGCATGTGAAGCTCGGCGTGCATATCCGGCGCATGAACTCGCCCGGCTCCCCGGTCTATCGCTCGGGGGAGAACATCTGGCCGGCGGCGCTGGTGCTGCTCGTCTCCTTCGCCGCGCTGAAATGGGGCGGGGCGCCGCTGGAGGCGCTGGGCATCGCGCAGGGCGGGGCCTGGGCGGGGACGATCGCGCTCGGCGCCGGCTGCTGGTGGTGGTTCTACAAGGTCATGCCGAAGGTGCGCGACGGCGTGTTCAACCGCACCGCCGCCTTCGCGATGCAGTCGCCCGAGCATTTCGACGCGCTGTGGTCGAAGGGCGTGCTCACCCTCTACGCGAAACTGCCGGACGGGACCGAGCGCGTGGCGACGCGCAAGGACAGCTGGCGCGACTACGCGGCGTCCATCGAGGCATTGCTGAAGGATCCCGGCTGATGGCGGTTCTGCTCTCGACCAAGGCGCACACGATGGAGGACTGGAAGGCGGCGCTGCTCGCCGTGGATCCCTCCCTCGAGATCCGCCTGTTCCCCGAGGCCGGCGCGCCCGAGGACATCGAGGCCGCGGTGGTCTGGACGGCGCATGACATGATGGAGCTGCGCCGCTACCCGAATCTCAGGCTCATCGTCTCCATGGGCGCGGGCGTGGACCACCTGTTCCGCCCGCCCGGGCCGCCGCCCGGCGTGCCGGTGGCGCGCCTCGTGGACACGCGGCTGACCCAGGGCATGACGGAGTGGGTGCTGCTGAACGTGCTGCGCTTCCACCGGCAGGACCTGGAATACCGTGACCAGCAGGCGCGCAGGGTCTGGCACGAACTGCCCGCGCCCGAGACCTCGGCGCGCCACATCGGCATCATGGGCCTCGGCGAGCTCGGCAGCGACGCGGCGCGGGCGCTGCGCGCGCTCGGCTTCCCGGTGATGGGCTGGTCGCGCCGGCCGAAGCAGGTCGAGGGCGTGGAGACCTTCCACGGGCCGGACGGCCTCCTCGCCATGGCCGCGCGGGCGGACATGCTGGTCTGCCTGCTGCCGCTGACGCCGCAGACGCGCGGGATCATCAACGCCAGGCTGCTCGGCGCCATGAAGCCCTGCGGCTACCTGCTGAACGCGGCGCGCGGCGGGCACCAGGTGGCGGCCGACCTGCTGGCCGCCCTCGACAGCGGGCACCTCGCCGGCGCCGCGCTCGACGTGTTCGAGCCCGAGCCGCTGCCGCCGGACAGCCCCTTCTGGTCGCACCCGAAGGTCATCCTGACGCCCCATGCGGCGAGCATCACCATCCCCGCCAGCGCGGCGCCGCAGGTGGTGGAGAACATCCATCGCGCCCGCGAGGGACGCCCGCTGATCAACCTGGTAGATTTCGCGGCCGGCTATTGAGGACGCCAGGGCGCTTCCCGCGGGCCGGGCGCGGGAAAAGGGCGGGGCGGCCGGCGCCGCCCCGCATGCGCGGCATCATGCCGTCGCGCGAACGGCGAGGGCTTTCGCCCGCCGGTCCCGCGCGCGGGGCTGCTCGGGCGGCCGCGCGCGAGACCGGGAGGTGATGCCCGGCGGGCAAAGGGTCATCCCTTGCCCGGCCGGGGTTCAGACCGCACGCAGGGCCGGCTCGCCGTTGCCCTGGGCCGGCAGCAGGCGGACCTCGGCGGTGCCCTTGGCCGCCTCGACCATCACGTTGCGCAGGTCGCGCAGGAAGGTCGTGCCCTTGGGCGTGCGCTGCACCAGCACCGAGCGGCGGTCAGCCGGATCCACCTTGCGGCGGGCGAGGTCGAGCTCGCCCAGCCGGTCGAGCGCGCGGGTGATCGCCGGCTTCGAGACGTTGAGGTCGGCGGCGAGGCCGCGGACCGTGTGCGGGCCCTCGCCCAGATAGACAGTCAGCAGCACGGCGAGCTGGCGGGCGGAGAGGTCCGGCCCGTCGCTGCGGACGAGGGCGACGATCGTCTCGCGCAGGATGCCGATCTGCTGGTCGGGGTTGGCGTGGCTGGTCATGTCGGTTCTTCCTTCGAAGTGTTGGGGCGGGATGCCCGCCCGTGTTTTGCCGTCCGGCGAATGGTGTGGGGCGGCTCAGCGCCGCATCCCACGGCGGTAGAACTCAGGGAGCTGTTCGAGTAGTGCGTGCAGCGCCCTGGCGGCTTGCGCCTCTCCACCCTCCGGACGGCCCGGCCGGTTGGTGTCGTTCCACGCATATAGGTCGAGATGGAGCCAGGGCGTAGAAGGCGGAACGAAGCGTCGCAGGAACAAGGCCGCGATCACGGCGCCGGCCATGGGCTTCTGCGCCACGTTCGAAAGGTCGGCCGCCGCGCTGTCGAGCCAGGAATCGTAGCCGTCATGCAGCGGCAGGCGCCACAGCGGCTCGTGGACCGCCCTGCCGGCGGCGAGCAGCCGCTCGGCCAGCGCGTCGTCGTTGCTGAACAGGGCCGGCAGGTCGGGGCCGAGGGCGACCCGCGCCGCCCCGGTCAGGGTGGCGCAGTCGAGGATCACCGCCGGCTGCTGCTCGGCCGCATAGGCGAGCAGGTCGGCGAGCACCAGCCGGCCCTCGGCGTCGGTGTTGCCGATCTCGACCTTCAGCCCCTTGCGGGTGCGCAGCACGTCCATCGGGCGCATGGCGGTGGCCGAGATGGCGTTCTCCACCGCGCCGACCAGCACCAGCAGGCGCACGGGCAGGGCGCTGCGCATCACCATCTCGGCGACCGCGAGCACCACGGCGGCCCCGCCCATGTCCTTCTTCATCCGCAGCATGGCGGAGGAGGGCTTGAGGTCCAGCCCGCCGGTGTCGAAGCACACCCCCTTGCCGCAGAGCGCGACCAGCGGACCCTCCGCCGCGCCGGTCCAGCGCAGCACGGCCACGCGCGGGGCCCGGTGGCTGCCCTGCCCGACCGCGGCGACCGCCGGGAAGCCCTGCTCCAGAGGCTCCCCGCTGATGACCTCCGCGCTGCCGCCGTGGCGGGCGGCGAGCGCGGTCACGGCGGCGGCGAGTTCCGCCGGGCCGAGATCGGCCGCCGGGGCGTTGATCAGGTCCCGTGCCGCGCAGATCGCCTCGGCCATCATCACGGCGCGTTCGCCGCCTTCGGGGATCTCGAGCAGCGCCGGGGCGGGGCCGCCGGCCTTGTGCCGGTGCGGGCGATAGGCGCCGAGCGCCCAGCCGAGCACCGCCATGGCCGCATCCTGCGGCCCCGGGGCGAGGCGCCAGGCCGAACCGGCGGGCAGCGCGCGCGAGAGGGCGCCGAAGGGCCAGGGCCCTTCATCGGTGCCGAGCCCGACCACCGCGCCGGCCAGGCCGTCCGGCCCGGGCAGCAGCGCGTGCTCGCCCGCCTTCGCGGCGAAGCCCGCCGCGCGCAGGAACAATGCGGTGGCGCCGGGCAGGGCCTCGAGGAAGCCCGTCAGCCCGTCCGGGCGCACCGCATGCAGCGGCAGCGCGCCCATCGCCCTGGCCGTCAGGCCGTCGAGCATTGCCTTCTCCCAACCTCCCGCGACTCGATCACGGAATCGTGGTCACGGAATTGTTAAGCAGGTTGCTACACCGGACCGGCCCCGGCATCCAACGTTCCCTGGCCGCAACCGCGTTATGCAGCCAGTGCACCGGCGCGGGTCTTGAAACCTGCGAAGGTTCTTATTGTATCGGAACGTTCGATGCCCTGGAATGGACCGGCGTCAGCCCGTCCAGCAGGGCGGCGGCCAGCGCCTCGGCGAGGCAGGCATAGCCGCGGTCGTTGTGGTGCAGGTCGTCGCCGGTCAGCACCGCGCCGCCGGGCACGCCCGCCCGCGCCCAGGCATCCATCAGCGCGCCGCGCGAGAACAGCGCGACACCCGGCACGGCGCGGGCGAGCTCGGCCGTGATGGCGTCGTAGGTGCGGTGGTTCGGCCGCGCGGCGATGCGCGGGGCGCGCTGGTTGTCCATCAGCACGACGGAGATGCCGGCCTGCGTCAGCCGCTCCAGCCCTTCCCGCACCAGGGCGCGATAGCGTTCGGGATCGGCCGAGCGCAGCGCGGAATTGCCGCCCACCTGCCAGATCACGAGGTCCGGCTGCGCGGCCAGCACGTCGCGGTCCAGGCGGGCGGCCATCTCCTCCGCCGCCTCGCCACCGATGCCGCGGTTCAGGACCGTCACCGGCAGGCCGAGGGCGTAGCGCAGCCGCCGCTCGAGCACGGCGGGATAGCTGCGCAGCGCCTCGGTCGCCCCCGCCCCGGCGGTGGAGGAGGAGCCGAAGGCCACGATCACCGGCGCGCGCCGCGCCGCCACCGCGGCCGCGAAGCTCGGTGCGGGCAGGGGGGCCATGGCCACGGGCGGGCAGGGGGCGGGCGGCGCCAGGGCGGCGGCGGGCGCGGCGGCGCCGAGCCCGGCCAGCAGCGCCAGGACGATCCTGTCCGGTGCCCTCATGCCGCGTGCAGCGCCCGCATCACACGGGCGAGCCCCTCCTGCCAGGGCGGCAGCCGCACGCCGAACACCGCCGCGAGGCGCGCGCAGTCGAGCCGGCCATCGGCCGGGCGCCGCGCGCGGGCGGGGTATTCCCCGGTGGCGATGGCGCGGATGCGCGGCGACGGCCCGCCATGGGCGCGGGCGGCGGCGAAGATGGCCTCCGCGAAGCCGTGCCAGGAGGTGTGGCCGGCGGCGGTGGCGTGGAAGACCCCGCCATGGGCCGGCCGCCAGCCTTCCGCGCGGATGCGCGCGAGGATGGCCGCGATCGCCTCCGCGAGGTCGGCCGCGGCGGTGGGCGCGCCGATCTGGTCGGCGACCACGGAGAGGTCCCTGCGCTCGGCGGCGAGGCGAAGCATGGTGCGCAGGAAATTGGTGCCTGCCGGCGCATAGATCCAGGAGGTGCGCAGCACGATGCTGCGCGGATTGCCCGCCAGCGCCGCCCATTCGCCCGCCAGCTTGGTCCGGCCATAGGCGCCGAGCGGGTTCGGCGGGTCCGCCTCGGCATAGGGCGCGCCCTTGGTCCCGTCGAAGACGTAGTCGGTCGAGAGCTGGACCAGCGGGATGCCGCGCGCCGCGCAGCCCCGGGCGAGCAGCGCGGGCCCGAGGGCATTGGCGCGGAAGGCGGCGGGCTCGTTCTCCTCGGCCGCGTCCACCGCGGTCCAGGCGGCGCAGTTCACCACCGCCTCGGGCGCCATCGCGGCCAGCAGGGCCTCGATGCTGGCGGGGCGGTCGAAATCGAGCGCGGGCCGCCCCGCGGGCAGCGCCTCGAACCCCTGGGCCGGCAGCGCGGCCAGCAGGGCCGAGCCGACCTGGCCGCCCGCGCCGGTGACCAGGATGCGGCGCATCACCAGCTCCCGCGCGGGAAGGGGGGCGGGATCTCGGCGAGCAGCGGCGCGCTGTGGTCCTTCTCGGAGAGCACCGGCTCGGCGACCGGCCAGGCGATGCCGAGCGCGGGGTCGTTCCAGCGGATCGCCGCATCCGCCTCCGGCGCGTAATAGGCGTCGGTCTTGTAGAGCACCTCGGTGTCCGGCTCGAGCGTCAGGTAGCCATGGGCGAAGCCGCGCGGCACCCAGAGCTGGAGCCAGTTCGCGGCACTCAGTTCGATCGCGACATGCCGGCCATAGGTCGGCGAGCCCTCGCGGATGTCCACCGCGATGTCGAGGATCGCCCCGCGCGCCACGCGGATCAGCTTGCCCTGGGCATGCGGCGGGCGCTGGAAATGCAGCCCGCGCAGCACGTGGCGCGGCGCGGAGGCAGCATGGTTGTCCTGCACGAAATCCGCCGCGATCCCGGCATCGGCCAGCGCGCGGCGCGACCACACCTCGCTGAAGAAGCCGCGGGCGTCGCCGTGGCGGACCGGCTCGACCAGCAGCAGGTCGGGGATGGCAAGCGGCGTGACCTTCACTGCAGGCGCCCGGCCGCGAGGTCCCGCAGATAGGTGCCATAGGCGGTCTTGCCGAGCGCATCGGCCTGGCGCGTCAGGGCCGCGGCGTCGATGAAGCCCATGCGGAAGGCGATCTCCTCCGGGCAGCCGACCTGCAGGCCCTGGCGGTCCTGCACGGTCTGCACGAAGAGTGCCGCCTGCAGCAGCGAAGCCGGCGTGCCGGCATCGAGCCAGGCGCAGCCGCGGCCGAGCTGTTCCGCATAGAGGGATCCGAGGCCGAGATAGATCCTGTTGAGGTCCGTGATCTCGAGCTCCCCGCGCGCCGAGGGGGCGAGGTCGCGGGCGAGCGCGGTCACGCGGGAATCGTAGAAGTAGAGCCCGATCACCGCCCAGTCCGATCTCGGCTGCCGCGGCTTCTCCTCGAGCGAGAGCACGCGCCCCGCGGCGTCGAACTCGGCCACGCCGTAGCGTTCGGGGTCGGCCACGCGGTAGCCGAAGATGGTCGCCTCCCCGGCCCTGGCCCGCTCGGCCGCCGCCTTGAGGCTTTCCACCAGGCCATGGCCGTAGATGATGTTGTCCCCGAGCGCCAGCGCGCAGGGCTGCCCGCCGATCCAGTCGGCGCCGATGTGGAAGGCCTGGGCGATGCCCTCGGGCTTCGGCTGCTCGGCATAGGTGATGGTCACGCCGAACTGGCTGCCGTCGCCGAGCAGGCGGCGGAACTGCGGCAGGTCGGCCGGTGTCGAGATCAGCAGGATGTCGCGGATGCCCGCCAGCATCAGCGTGCCGAGCGGGTAATAGACCATCGGCTTGTCATAGACCGGCAGGAGCTGCTTCGAGGCCGCGAGCGTCATCGGATGCAGTCGCGTGCCGGACCCGCCGGCGAGCAGGATGCCCTTCATTCACCTGTCCTTCGCGTGGGGTCGCCGCGCAGCGCCTGCGGCCTCATGGCTTGACCCCGCCCAGGCGCTCGCCGGCATAGCGCCGCTCGCGGATCGGCCGCCACCAGGCCTCGTTGTCGAGATACCAGGCGATGGTCTCCGCAAGCCCGGTCTCGAAGTCGCGGCGGGCGCGCCAGCCGAGGGCGCGCTCGGCGCCCGAGGGGTCCATGGCGTAGCGGAAATCGTGGCCCGGGCGGTCCTTGACGAAGGTGATCAGGCGCTCGCGCGGGCCGGCGGGGTCGGGGCGCAGGCGGTCGAGCGTGGCGCAGATGGCGCGGACCACTTCGAGGTTGGTGCGCTCCTGCCGCGGGCCGAGGCAGTAGGTCGCGCCCGGTTCGCCGCGGAACAGCGCGAGCACGAGCGCCTCGGCATGGTCCTCGACATGGATCCAGTCGCGGATGTTGGAGCCGTCGCCATAGACCGGCAGCGGCCGGCCCTCGAGCGCGTTGAGCGTGACGAGCGGGATCAGCTTCTCGGGGAACTGCCAGGGGCCGTAGTTGTTCGTGGTGTTCGAGACGAAGGCGGGCAGGCCGTAGGTGTGCCGCCAGGCGCGCACCAGATGGTCCGAGGCCGCCTTGGAGGCCGAATAGGGGCTGCGCGGATCGTAGCGCGTATGCTCGTCGAAGGGCTTGTCGTCGCGGCTTTCGAGCGAGCCGAACACCTCGTCGGTGGAGACGTGGTGGAAGCGGAAGGCCGCCTTTTCCGCCGCCGGCAGGCCGGCCCAGTGTTCCCGCGCCGCCTCCAGCAGCACCTGGGTGCCGACGACATTGGTGCGGATGAACTCGGCCGGGCCGTCGATCGAGCGGTCCACATGGGATTCGGCGGCGAGGTGCATCACCGCGCGCGGGCGGTGGGTGGCGAAGACCTCGCGCAGCGCCGCCGCGTCGCAGATATCGGCCTTCACATGGATGTGGCGGCGGTCGTGCAGCCAGCGGCCGAGCGCCTCGGGGCTCGCCGCATAGGTGAGGCGGTCGAGATTCACCACCACCTCCTCGGTCGTGGCGAGCAGGCGGCGCACCACCGCCGAGCCGATGAAGCCGAAGCCGCCGGTGATCAGGAGGGTCATGCGGGCCGTTATTCGCCTGTCGGGGATACGGGAGGAAGCCTCCGCTTAGGGCAGGAAAGCGGCAGCATCTAGACGGCGCCGTCGCGGCGCTGGGCGCGGCCCCGCCAATGGCCGGGCAGGCGCGCCAGGAACCGGGCCGGCCAGAGGGGATCGGCCGCGAAGGCCGCGCCGGCGGTCGCGAGCGCGGCCGGCAGCGCCCCGGCCCGCGCCTGCAGCGCCGCCCGGTAGCCGGCCGCCCAGGCGTGCCAGCGACGATAGGTGGCGCGCTCGGCCGTCCCCGCCGCGCTTTCCCCGAGCCGCGTCCGCGCGAGGTCGAGCAGGTGGCGCGAGAGCTTGTCGCGCAGGTCGCCGGCCGCGAAGGTGAGCGAGCCTTCGTGGCTGCGATAGCGGATGACGGTGGCATCGAGCGTCGCGCAGCGCGGGCCGAGCAGGGCGAGCCGGAGCCAGAAATCCTTGTCGGCGGCGAGCGGGAAGCGGATGTCGAAGGGCCCCGCCCCGCCCCGCGCGCCCAGCCGGTCGAGCAGCGGGCGGCGGAAGAAGGCCGCGTTCATGGTGGTGATGCCGCCGATGGCGTTGTCCACCGAGAGCGCATTCGCCGCGCCCGAGAGGCGCTTCAGCACCACCTCCCGCCCCTCGCGCTCGGTGAAGAACTCCGCCGCGCCGAGCACCATCTCCGCGCCGGTGCCGGCGAGCGCCGCCTCGGCCGCGGCGAAGGCGCCGGGGGCGTAGAGGTCGTCGCTGTTGAGCAGGCCGATCACCGGCGCGCGCGCGGCGGCGATGCCCTTGTTGAGCGCGTCGTAGAGGTTGCGGTCCTTCTCGCGGATGACGGTGAGGTGGGGGTGGCGGGCCAGCACCTCGGCCGTGCCGTCGGTGGAAAGGCCGTCCACCACGATGTGCTCGACCGCGTCATGGCCCTGGGCGAGCACGCTGCCGATCGCCGCGCCGATCGTCGCGGCGCGGTTGAGGCAGGGCGTGACGATGGAAAGGCGGGGGGTGCTCATGGGCGCCGCGCCTTCACCGGCCCAGCAGCCGCGTGGCGAGGCGGCGCAGGCGCGGACTGTGGGCGAGCCGCTCGGCGAGGCGGCCGAGGGCCGGGTGCAGCCGGTCGGCGAGCCCGATCAGGGCCAGCGCCCGGCGCGCCGGGGCGGCGGCGCGCGCGGCCTCCCGCACGGCCGCATCGGCGGCGGCGAAGGCGGCGGCGAGGCGGGCGGCGGCGGCCTCGCCCTCGCGCCGCGCGGCGAGCGCGATCCAGCCGGGCCGGTCGGCCTCGGCGCTGGCCGGGCGGGTGGCGAGCACGGCGTCGGCGACATGCAGCGGCGCCCCGGCCTCGAGCAGGAGCGCGGCGAGCGCGGGGGCGGTCGCGGGCAGCGCGGCGGCGCGCTCGGCGAGGAAGGCCGCGCGGATCAGCGTGGCCTCGGGCACGCCCAGACCCTCGGGGCCCGCCTCGCCGGCCAGCAGGCGCGCCCAGGCGGCGGCGAGGTCATCGGCGCGGTGCAGCGTGGTGCTGCCATCGGGCCGGAGCGCGAGGTGATGGCCGCGAATGGCGACCGCCCCGGCCGGCGCTGCCATGGCGGCGGCGCGGAGCGCGGCGGCGTCCGGCGCGGCGCCGGGCGGGGCGTGCAGCAGCCAGGTCGCGCCCGGCGGGGGCGCGGCGCCGGGGGCGAGCGGCGCGATGCCGGCGGCGGCGAGATCGCCGTCCGGCTCGGGCGCCGGCAGCGTCAGGCCGAGGCGGCCCGGGACGCGGCGGAGCCGCGCGGTGGGGGTGAGAAGGAACTCGGCCAGGGCGGGCAGTGCGGCCTGCCAGCGCGCATGGCCGGCGGCGATGTCCTCCCGCGCGCGGGCGCCGATCTCTCGCGCGCGGGTGAAGTCGCGCGGCGTGGGGCGGCCGGGGGCGTAGAGAAGCCCGTTCACCCCGTGAGAGACGTATTCGTTCATCGTCGGCGCATCCGGGGCGACGACGCAGAGGCCGCGGGCCATCGCCTCGAGGAAGGACATGCCGATGCCTTCCAGCGGGCGGGGGGCGAAGAAGACGTTGGCCGCCTCCTGCGCGGCGCGGAAGGGGGTGCCATCCGGCGTCCAGACCGTGCGGTCGAGCCGCGCGAGATGCCCCGGCACGGCGGCGGGGAAGGGCGCCTCGTGGCCCGGGTCGGGGGCGTCGTGGATGGTCAGGCTGTCGAAGCGCGTGCCTGCGGTCAGGGCGAAGACGGAAGCGGGCGGGATCTCGCTGCGCCGGTACCAGAACACCCCGCGCAGGCCGGGGGCGGGGTCGGCCGGGCGGTGCCGCGCCGGATCGGGGTAGTATTGGGCGTAGGCATGGACCGGCGCGCGGCGCATCACCTCGGCATGCAGCGCGCGGGAGAAGCACAGCACCTTCGCCGTGTTGAAATGCGGCTTCCAGAGGAAGGCGCCGCCGCGCCACATCGCATCGTGCATCGGCGCGTAGGTGACGTTGGGATGCCGGCCCGAGAGCAGCGCGAAGGCCTCATGGAGCTGCAGCACCACGATGGCGTCGTAGTCGCGTTCGTCGAAGCCGGCGCAGGCTTCGCGCAGCTTCGCGGGGTCGGGCTCGGCGAAGAAGGCGTCCACCTGCGCGTGGTCGGCGAGCAGGTCGAGCAGGAAGCGCGTCGAGCCCGTCTTCGCGTGGTAGGCGAGGCCGAGATAGGCGACGCGCACGCCGCGCCCGTCAGGTGCGCAGGGCGGGCTGGTCGAGGAACCAGCGATAGGTCGCCTCGAGCCCCTCGGCGAAGCCGATGCGCGCGCGCCAGCCGAGCGCGGCGATGCGGCTGACATCCATGCGCTTGAGCATGGTGCCGTCCGGCTTCGAGGTGTCCCAGTCGATGCGGCCCTTGAAGCCGGTCACGCGCGCGATCTGCTCGGCCAGTTCGCGGATGGTGATGTCGGTGCCGGTGCCGATGTTGAGGTGGCTCTCGCCCGAATAGTGGCGGAGCAGGAAGGCGCAGGCATCGGCCACGTCGTCCACGTGCATGAACTCGCGCCGCGGCGTGCCGCTGCCCCAGCAGGTCACGCTCTCCCGCCCCTCGCGCGCGGCTTCGTGGAAGCGCTGCAGCAGGGCCGGGATGACGTGGCTGCGCTCGGGGTGGAAATAGTCACCCGGCCCGTAGAGGTTGCAGGGCATGGCCGAGATGTAGTCCCGCCCGTACTGCCGCCGGTAGGCTTGGCAGAGCTTGATGCCGGCGATCTTGGCGATGGCGTACCACTCGTTCGTCTTCTCGAGCGGGCCGGTCAGCAGCGCGTCCTCGGTGATCGGGTTCGGCGCCTCGCGCGGGTAGATGCAGGAGGAGCCGAGGAACAGCAGGCGGTTCACCCCGTTGCGGTGCGCCGCCTCGATCAGGTTCGCCTCGATCATCAGGTTGTCGTAGAGGAACTCGGCGGGCAGCGTGTCGTTGGCGAGGATGCCGCCGACCTTGGCGGCGGCGACCACCACCGCGTCGGGCTTCGCCCGCGCCATGAAGGCCTCGACCTGGTCCTGGCGGCGGAGGTCCGCGATGGCGCGGTCGGCGGTGACCACCTCGCAGCCTTCGGCGGCCAGCCGGCGCGCGACCGCGGAGCCGACCATGCCGCGATGCCCCGCGACATAGACGCGCGCGCCGCGCAGCGCGAAGACCTCGGCCGGGTCAGCCATTCGCCTTCAGTTCCGCGATGTCGGAGGCGACCATCTCGGCCGCCATCTCCTGCAGCGTGATGGTGTGCCGCCAGCCGAGCACGCGGCGCGCCTTGGCCGGGTTGCCGATCAGCAGGTCCACCTCGGTGGGGCGGAAATAGGCCGGGTCCACCCGCACGAGGACGCGGCCGGTGGCGCGGCAGACGCCGACCTCGTCCACCCCCTTGCCCTGCCAGTCGAGCCTGATGCCGGCCTCGCCGAAGGCGAGGTCGCAGAAGTGGCGGACCGTGTGGGTCTCCCCGGTGGCGAGCACGTAGTCGTCGGGCGTGTCCTGCTGGAGGATGCGCCACATCCCCTCGACATAGTCCTTGGCGTGGCCCCAGTCGCGCTTGGCATCGAGATTGCCGAGCCAGAGACAATCCTGCCTGCCGAGGGTGATGGCCGCCACCGCGCGGGTGATCTTGCGGGTGACGAAGGTCTCGCCGCGGCGCGGGCTCTCGTGGTTGAAGAGGATGCCGTTGGAGGCGTGGATGCCGTAGGCCTCGCGGTAGTTCACCACGATCCAGTAGGCGTAGAGCTTGGCCGCGGCGTAGGGGCTGCGCGGGTAGAAGGGCGTCGTCTCGTCCTGCGGCACCGCCTGGACCTTGCCGTAGAGCTCGCTGGTCGAGGCCTGGTAGAAGCGCGTCGTCTTCTCCATGCCGAGGATGCGGATCGCCTCGAGCAGCCGCAGCGTGCCGATCGCGTCCGAGTTGGCGGTGTATTCCGGCGTCTCGAAGGACACCGCGACATGCGACTGGGCGCCGAGGTTGTAGATCTCGGTGGGCTGCACCTGCGCGAGCACGCGGATCAGGTTGGTGGCATCCGTCAGGTCGCCGTAGTGCAGCCGGAAGGAGGCGCCGGGCACGTGCCTGTCGTGATAGAGATGGTCCACCCGGCCCGTGTTGAAGGAGGAGGAGCGGCGCTTGATGCCGTGCACCTCGTAGCCCTTCGCGAGCAGCAGCTCGGCCAGGTAGGAACCGTCCTGGCCGGTGATGCCGGTGACGAGCGCGACCTTCTTCTGTTCCGACATCCTGGTCCTTCCGAGATGGGCCCGCCAGGCAGGGGGTGCGCCGGGGCCGGCGGGTGTCTAGCAGCCACGGCGCTGCCCCGGAAGGCCCGCGCCGCCGCGGGTCAAGAGGTCCGGAACCACTGCGCCATCGCGCGGAGCCGTGCCGTCAGCCCGGCGGGCAGGCGGCGCGCGAGCCTGCCGGGGAGGGAGGCGGGGGCCGCTGGCGCGCCCAGGGCTTCGCGCAGCCGGGCCGCCTCGATCCGCTCGCGCAGCCAGGCCTGCTGGAACATCTCGATCCGCCGCCTGTCCCATTCCGCGCTGCGATAGAGCGGCGCCGCGTTCTGGATGGCGAAGACCTCCGGCTGGCCCTTGGCGAGATCGGAGGAGGCGCCGCCCATCGCGAAGGAGGCGATGACGGTCGGGATCCGGCGCAGCCGGATCTCCGGATCGCCGATCACCGCGAGCCACCATGCGTAGTCGGCATGGCGCCGCCAGCGCAGGTCGAAGGGGCCGGTGCGCTCGAACACCGCACGCCGGGCGAGCGTCGCCTGGTGGGGCAGGCAGCCCAGCACCATCTCCTCGGCGGCCTTCTCGGGCGGCGGCGGGGCGTAGACGTGCCGCTCCCCGCCGATCCGCACCTCGAGCGAGCCGTAGTACACGTCGCCTCCGGGATCGGCGGCGATCGCGGCCATGGCGTCGCGCAGCGCATCCGGCCCGGCGAAGAGATCGTCGGCGTTCAGGAACAGCACGAACTCGCCCCTCGCGCGCGCGACGCCCTTGTTCATGGCGTCGTAGAGGCCCGAATCGGGTTCCGACACCAGGACGGCGAGCCGCGGGCGCCAGGCCTCCAGCATGGCGAGCGTGCCGTCGGTCGAGACGCCGTCGATGACGATGTGCTCCACCGCCGGCCAGGTCTGGGCGGCGACGCTCTCGAGGCAGGCCTGCAGGGTCGCGGCGGCGTTGCGGCAGACGGTGACGACGCTGACGAGGGGCTTGCCCGGGTCGGCCGGGAGCGGGTTCGGGTCCACCTGGTCCTGGAACTCCTGACATTCGGCGCCGGCATGGGCGGCCCGCGCCTCATCATGCACGCCTCCCGCACCGCCGGGAAATCGGCCCGGCCGCGCGAAGCCGCTTGCGCGCGGCATCGCGCCGCGCCAGCGTGCCGCCCCGAGACGAGAACGAAGGGGAGGGCCATCGGGGCATGAACAATCCGGTGGCGCGGATCAAGGGGATCCTCGGCGAGTTGCTGCTGAACGGCCGGCAGGCGCTGGAAGTGATGCGCGCGCAGGCCATGCGGCTGGACCGGATCGACGAGGGCCAGGCGCTGCGCCTCGGGCGTCTGGAGCGTGAGCAGGCGCGACGGTTCGCGGCGCTCGAGCGGAAGCTCGAGGCGATGGGCGCCCATGGCGGACTGCCCGGTGTGCCGGGTGCGCCGGTGGAGGCAATCGCAGCCGAACCGCTCGACGAAATTGCCAGCTTGAGCCGCGAGCGCGCGCGCATCCTCCGGCTCGCCGCGCTGCTCGCGCCGTTCCGTCCGCGCGATGCGCGCAAGGTCAGGGTCGGCCCGCCCCGGGATGGCGGCTATGTCATGGTCGAGGACTGGGGCGGGCTCGCGGGGGCCATCTCGATCGGCATCGGCGATGACGATGCCTGGGACCGCGCGATGCTCGGCCATGGCTGCCCCGTCGCGCAATTCGACCACACCATCACCGCGCCGCCGGGCACCGCCCCCGGGCTTGCCTGGCAGCCCCTCGGGATCGGCACCGTGGATGTGAACAACATCCGCACGCTGCGCTCGCTGATCGCGCTCTCCGGTTTGCCGGAGGCCGGCGACCTGGTGCTCAAGATGGATGTCGAGGCCGCCGAGTGGCCGGTCCTCGCGGCGGGGGAAGCCACGGCGCCGCTCGAGCGGTTCCGGCAGATCCTGATCGAGTTTCACTGGTTCGACCGGATCGGCGGGGACCGCTGGTTCGCGGAGGCCGAGGCCGCGCTGACGCATCTTACGCGCAGCCATGCGGTTGTGCATGTGCACGCCAACAACTGGGGTGGCGCGGCGCTGATCGGGGGCGTCCCCTTCCCCTGCGTCCTCGAGGTGACGCTCCTGCGCCGCGACGTCGCCGAACTGGAGCCGGAGACCGGCTTCTTCCCGACGCCGCTCGACGCGCCCTGCAATCCTTCGCGGCCCGACATATTCCTCGGCACCTTCCGCTTTCCGCAGCCTCCGGCGGACGAGTGAGGGCGAGCGGCGGACCTTGACCTTTCCCACTGCGTCAACTAGCGCACCACCCCAGGTTGCAGCCTTTCGGGTGCGCATTCGGCGCGTGCCCACCCCATCCCCCGGCGCGCGGAGCGGACCCCCTTGACGAGCACGAGCCCATCCGAAGCCGTTTCGGACCTCGACCGCATCATTCCTCCCGAGATCAAGAACGACGCCTTCTACCGGCTGATCACGGAGCTCTCGGCGACCGAGGATCTGCGCCATGTCCTCGAGATCGGCTCCTCCGCGGGCGGCGGCAGCACCGAGGCCTTCGTGGCCGGGCTCGCGAGGAATCCGGGCCAGCCGAAGCTGTTCTGCATCGAGGTCTCTAGGCCGCGCTTCGAGGTGCTGCGCCAGACCTACGCCGACCGGCCCTTCGTGCACTGCTACAACATGTCCTCTGTCGCACCCTCGGAGTTCCCGAGCGAGGACGACGTCAAGAATTTCTACCATAACGAGAAATCGGGCCTGCGGAAGTTCCCGCTTGACGAGGTGCTGCGCTGGCTCGAGCAGGACATCGCCTATGTCGAGGGCGCGGGCGTCGAAGCCGGCGCGATCGAGCGCATCAAGGCCGAGCACGGCATCGAGCATTTCGACCTGGTGCTGATCGACGGGTCGGAATTCACCGGCGAGGTCGAGCTCGAGAAGGTGCTCGGCGCGCGGCTGATCCTGCTCGATGACACCAACACCTACAAATGCTTCCGGGCACGCCAGCGGCTGCTGCTCGACCCGAACTACGAGCTCATCGCCGACGACCAGAGCCTGCGCAACGGCTATTCGGCCTTCCGCCGCCGCGCGGATGCCGAAGACCTGCCGGTCCACTTCTTCACCATCGTCCTCAATGGCGAACCCTTCATCCGCTATCACGAGACGATGCTGGCGAAACTGCCCTTCCGCTGGCACTGGCACGTGGTGGAGGGCGTCGCCGCGCTGAAGCACGATACCGCCTGGAGCACCGCCAACGGCGGCAAGGTCACCGATTCCATCCACCGGGAGGGCCGCAGCACCGACGGCACGAGCGAATACCTCGACGATCTCGCGCGCCGCTTCCCCGACCGCGTCACGCTCTACCGCAAGCCGCCCGGCGCCTTCTGGGACGGCAAGCGGGAGATGGTGAACGCGCCGCTGCCCAACATCCGCGAGACCTGCCTGCTGTGGCAGATGGACGCCGACGAGCTCTGGACCGTGGAGCAGGTGAGCGAGATGCGCCGCCGCTTCATCGCCGAGCCGACGCGCGGCGCCGCCTACTACTGGTGCTGGTACTTCGTCGGGCCGGAGAAGGTCATCGCCACGCGCAACAACTACGCGCAGAACCCGGCGGTGGAATGGCTGCGGACCTGGCGCTTCCGGCCGGGCGACCACTGGGCCGCGCATGAGCCGCCGACGCTGGTCCGCCCCGCGCCCGATGGTTGCGCGCCCGTGGACATCGCGACGCTCGCGCCCTTCACGCAGGACGAGACCGAAGCCTTCGGCTGCGTGTTCCAGCACTTCGCCTATGTCACGGAGGCGCAGCTCGCCTTCAAGGAGAGCTACTACGGCTATGCCGGCGCGACGGCGCGCTGGCGTGCGCTGCTCGCGCGGCCTGGCCCTGGGCTGCTCGCCGACCACTTCGACTGGGTGAACGACGGGACGGTCTTCGACGACGCCACGGTGCTGCGCGTCGCCCCGCTCGCGCGCCAGGGCGCGGATGGCGCCTGGTCGTTCAGCGCGCCCGATGCCGCGCCGGAACCCCCGCCGGTGCCTGTCCGGCCGCGCATCGTGGTGGACGGCATCTATTGGCAGTATCTCGCCTCGGGCATCGGGCGCGTCTGGCACTCCATGCTCGAGGAATGGGTGAAGGCCGGGCTTGCCGACCACTTCGTGCTCCTCGACCGCGCCGGCACCGCACCGCGCATCCCGGGGGTGCACATGCGCGGCATCGCGGCGCATGACTACGCGCGCACCGGCGAGGACAGCCTGCTGCTCGAACGGATCTGCCGGGAGCTCGGCGCGGACCTTTTCGTCTCGACCTACTATTCGTCGCCAACCGCAACGCCCTCCTTCTTCTTCGGCCACGACATGATCCCGGAGATGACGGGCGAGGACCTCTCGGAGGAGGTGTGGCAGGAGAAGGCGCGCGCCATCCGCCATGCATGCGGGCACGCCATGGTCTCGGCGAGTTCCGCCCGCGACCTCGCGCGGCTGCATCCCGAGGTCGCGGAGGCCGATATCACCATCGCCCTTAATGGCCTGCCGCCCGGCTTCAGCCCGGCGACGGAGGCGGAGATCGCCGAGACGCGCCGCGCGCTCGGCATCAGGGGCGACTATCTGCTGATGGTGGGCGACCGCAGCGGCGCGGGCGGCTACAAGAACGGCATCCTCGCCTTCCGCGCGGCCGCGCTCGCCGCCGCGAAGGGCCATGCCTTCGAGATCCTGTGCGTCGGCGGGGCGGAGGAGGTCGAGGCCGCCTTCCGCGCCGCCGTGCCCGAGGTGAAGGCGCGCCGTGTCAAGGCGGATGACGAGACCCTGCGCCGTCTTTACTCGGGCGCGCATGCGCTGGTCTACCCGTCGCGCTACGAAGGCTTCGGCATGCCGGTGCTGGAGGCGATGGCCTGCGGCTGCCCGGTGGTCACCTGCGCCAGTTCCTCGCTGATCGAGGTGGGCGGCGAGGCGGCGATCTTCGTCGAGCCCGAGGATGCGGAGGCCGCGGCCGCTGCGCTGGTCGCGCTCGCGGATCCGGCGGCGCGGGCTGCCCGCCGCGCCGCCGGCATCGCCCAGGCGGCGCGCTTCACCACGGCGGCGCAGGCCGCGACGGCGATGTCGGCCTTCCGCGCCGCGCTCGCGGGTGTCGAATCCGGCGCGCGGCCCCGGCCCGGCCCCGGCTGGGAGGAGTTCCGCCGCTACCAGGCGGGCATCCAGGCCTCGCTTGCCGAGGGCGCCGGGTTCCTGCAACGCGCGCGGCGCCGGGGTGGCTCGGGCCGCGTTGCGGGCGAGCTGCAGCGCGCGCTGATCGAGATCGCGTCCATGAAGAACAGCCCGTTCTGGAAGCTGCGCGGCGTTGTCATCGGCGTCCTGCGCCGCCTCGGGCTGCGTCAGCGCGGATGAGCGGCGCCCATACCGCCGCGACGCCGCCGCCCCGCGCATGATCGTCTGGCTCGCCTCCTATCCGCGCTCCGGCAATACCCTGCTGCGGATGCTGCTGAGCCGGCATTTCGGGCTCCGCAGCTGGTCGGTGCATGGCGACGGCGACGCGCGGGACATCGGCGCCGAACTTGCGTCCATCGTCGGCTTCGAGCCGCATGGGCCGCTCGGCGAGGATGCCCTGGCCGAGATGGCCGCCTCCGACGAGACGTTTCTCGTCAAGACGCACAACCTGCCGCCGCCCGGCCGCGACTGGCCTGCGATCTGCGTGGTGCGCGACGGCCGCTCGGCGCTGGCCTCCTACTGGCACTACCGCAATCGGCCCGGCGATGTCGGGCATACGATGCCCGAGGTGGTCGCGGGCGCGGTGCAGTTCGGCTCCTGGTCGGCCCATGTCGCGGCGTGGCTGGATGCGCCGCTGAGCCGCCGCCTGGTGCTGCGCTACGAGGATCTCGCTGGGCCTTCGCCCGGCGCGCTTGCGGCGATCGGGGATTTCCTCGGACATGCGCCGGCCCCGGCGCCGCCGGCGGAGTTCGCGACGCTGAACGCGCTTGCGCCGACGCACTTCCGCGGCGGAAGCGATGCGCGCAACATCGCCGAGCTGCAAGCCTGCTGCCCCGCGCTGTTCGATGCGCTGCACGGCCCCATGCAGGCACGGCTCGGCTATCCGCCCGCGATGGCCGCCGGCGATCCCGAGGCGGCGCTGGCCGCTGAACTCGCCGCGGCGATGACGGCGCTGCGCGAGGCGCGCGATGCGGACCGCGCCGGGCTCGAGGCAGCGCTGTCCACGCTGCGGCAGGAACTCGACGGCATGCGCCGAAGCCCCTTCTGGCGGGCGCGGGAGCGCGTGGTCGGGCTGCTGCGATCGGCCGGCCTGCGCCGGCGCGGCTGAGGCCGCCTCATGCGCATCCTGCTCTGGTACTGGGGCCGCAAGGGTGCCGGCGGGCAGCTCGCCCTCGCGCTGGCCGATGCGCTGCGCCGGCGCGGTGATGTCGGGCTGGCGCTCTCGCTCTCCGCCCAGGCCGATCTGCTGGGCCCGATGCGCGCGCTCGGCATGCCGCTCGATGCGGTGCCGACCTATGCCAGCGCCGCCGGATTCGCCGCGGGCTTCCTGCGCCTGCCGCTGCTCGCGCGGCGGCTGCGGCGCCAGGCGCTGGACTTCCGCGCCGATGTCGTGGTCTCGGTGATGACCCACCTCTGGACGCCGCTGGTCGCGCCGGGGCTGAAGCGCGCCGGCCTGCGCTTCGTGCCCATGGTCCATGACGCCGATCCGCATCCCGGCGATCCCGGCGCCTTCTGGGAATGGCGCCTGACCCGCGAGCTCGACGCTGCGGAAAGCGTGATCGCCTTCTCCGACAGCGTCGCGGCGGGCATCGCCCGGCGGCGGCCGGGCCTTGCGGTGCATCGGCTCGAACTCGGCGCGCTTCTTCCCGCCCCGGTTGCCGAGCGGCCTCGCGCGGCGGACGGCACGGTGCGCTTCGTCCATGTCGGGCGGATGCGCGCCTACAAGGGGCTCGACTTGTTGCGCGACGCCTGGCGGCTGCTCGCCCCGCGCCATCCCGAGGCGCGGCTTCTCGTCGCCGGGGAGGGCGATGTCGAGGCCCTCGCGCCCGGCCTCGCCGCGCTGCCGGGCGTCACGGTCGAGGCGCGCTGGCTGTCCGAGTCCGAGATGGCCGCCATGGTGGCCGGCGCCGATGCGGTCGTGCTGCCTTATCGCGAGGCGAGCCAGAGCGGCGTCGCGCCGGTCGCGCACGGCCTCGGCGTGCCGGTCGTCGCGACGCCGGTGGGCGGGCTGGCCGAGCAACTGCGCGATGGTGTGGACGGCCTGCTCGCGCGCGCGCTCACACCCGGGGCGCTGGCGGAGGCGATGGCCGCGCTGTGCGATCCGGCGCGGCGGGCGGCGCTGGCCGAAGGCGCGCGCGAGACCGGGCGGCGCCTGAACGACTGGGACGCCACGGCGGCGCGGCTGGTGGAGATCCTGCGCGGCTGAGAACCGGCACAGGACTTGCGGATGGCGGTGCCGGAGCCGCTCGTCCCGCCTCGCGGCCGTGTCTGCGTGTTGCGGGCCTCGTTCATCCGTCCGGGCGATCCGATCGGCCCGGAATCCGCTTCAGGCCATTCCGGCCAGTCGCCGCAGCCGACGCGGCAGGAGGTCCCTCAGCCTGGCGCCCAGCGCGGCGCGCGCAGCCGGCAGCCGGACCTCGAAGCAGCCGGCGTCGAAATCCGGCGGCTCCCCCTCCCGCTGGAACTCGAGCACGAAGGGCTCGCCTGGCGGCACGGCGGAGATGTCGGCCTCGAGCGCGGTCCAGTCGGCGCCGATCGGGGTCGTGCCGGCAGGCACGGCGTTGACGAGCAGCGTGATCCGCGCGGGCTGGTTGCTGCGCGCCTCGAATCGCAATCGGGGCTCGGCGCCGCGGCTGCGGAACAGGCGCGCACGCCGGTAGGCGGTGCGCGTCGTCGCGGTGGATCGAGCGACGCGCCAGCCGTTGATGAGATCGAACTTCGCGGGCGCGCCTGGGAAGGGCGTGTCGAGCATGGCGCGCGGAATGATGCGCGCGATCTCCGCCACGGCGCGCGCGGGATCCCGCAGCCATCCGACGAAGGTTGCGGGCGGCAGCACGCCCTCGCGCTGCAGCGCGCGAGGATGCGGCCAGGGCGCGGTCAGGCGGATGCGCATCGCGAGGCTGCCGGCGCGGGCCTTGAGCATCGGCGCATCGGCATCGAGGTCCCAGGCCGTCCACTCCTCGAGCGCCGGGCCGCTGCCGGAGCGGCCGCCGTGCAGCACCTGGGTGAAGATCTCAGGCGCCAACACGGCGCGGTTGCGCTCGATGGTGAGGAGGAAATCCGACAGGGGCGGAATCTGCTCATTGATGCCGAGCAGGACCGCCTCGTGCCGGTCGAACACGTCGAACTCCAGCGCAGGGCCTGTCGTGTCGGCGCGGAACGGATCCCCGCTGGTGATCAGGCAGCCGCCGGGGCGGAGCACGCGCAGCGCCTCCGCGATGGTCGCCGGCAGGTCGCGCATGTGGTGCAGGGCGGCGTTGATGAAGACATGGTCGAAGGAGGCGTTGCGGAACGGCAGGGCATGGGCGAAGCCGCCTATCCAGCGCAGCTCCGGGAAGCTCTGCGCGCCCGCCTCGGCGACGATGGGGCTGAACTCCAGGGCGGTCACGCGGGCGCCGCGCAGGGCGAGCCGCCAGGCGTCGAAGCCCTGACCGGCACCGATGTCGAGCACCGCTGCGCCGGCGATGTCGAGCCCTTCGAGCAGCGTCTCCACCGCGCGCCATTCGGCGTAGCGATGGCCGAACCACCAGGCCTGCGTTTCCGCGTGCGCGGCGCGGAACGCCTCCTTGTCGGGGGCGGCGTGGTAGGAGGCGCAGAGGGCGTCGAGGCGCGCCACGGTGTCTGGCTCGAGGCGCAGGCTGCCACGGTTCGGCGCGTTCGCGACGATCTCGATCAGGCCCAGCGCGTCCGCGGGTTCGAAGGCGCCGAGGAAGGGCACGCCGAGCACCCGGGGGAATGTCGCGCCACAGCCATCGCAGCGCCATTGCACGACGGGGGCGCCACAGTGCGGGCACTCGAGGTCGTCGTTCGCGGCGGCCGACGGAGATGCGGCGGGAGGCAGGGGCGCCATGATTGTTCAGGCTAGCACCATCCTCGCATCGGCCGGCAGGAAAATCGGGCCACCGCCCTGGCGGTCCGGCCGCCCGCGCGCCATAAGCCCCGGCATCGCCCGGCCGATGGCCGCGAGAGAGGGAGCCGCGCCGCCCGCGCATGACCGAAGACCGCAGCTACCGCGCCGAACTGCGCCTGCGCCGCCTCCTGCCGGAGGGGCTCAAGGCGCTCGGCCGTCTCGCGCGCCTCGCCTTCCAGCCGCCGCCGCCCTCCGCGCCCGACATCCCGCAGGCGCAACTCGACGGCGGCCGGCTGATCTCGAGCCGCTGGGAGATGCTTCGGCACTTCCCCAAGGGCGGGCGTGTCTGCGAACTCGGCACCTGGCGGGGCGATTTCGCGCGGCACATCCTCGACACCGTGGAGCCGGAGGAGCTCCATCTCGTGGATGTCAGCTTCGCCCTCTGCCGCGCCGACGTGCTCGCGGACCCGCGGGTGCGGCGGCACGAGACGATGACCACCGCCTTCCTCTCGGGCCCCGGGGCCGGCGTGTTCGACTGGATCTACGTGGACGCCGACCATTCCTACGAGGCGGTGGTCGCCGACATCGCCGCCGCGGCCCCGCGCGTGAAGCCGGGCGGGATGCTGGTGTTCAACGACTTCGCGCGCATCGTCCGCCCCGGCTTCGGCGTCTTCGGCGTGCACCAGGCGGTGTGCGAGTTTGCCGTGCGCTCGGGCTGGCCGGTTGCCTTCCTCGCGCTGAACGGCGAGGCGCTCTACGACATCGCGCTGCGCCGGCCCCCGGAAGGGGCCGGCTGAGCGGCGCGCCGCCTTCAGCGCACCAGCGGGCAGCCGCCCTCGTTGAGCGGGCGGAAGGCCTCGTTGCCCGGGATGGTCTGCACCACCTCGAGGAGATCCCATTCGCCGCGGTTCTGTCCCGGGCGCTTGGCGCGCATGAGGTACATGTCGCGGATCACGCGGCCATCGGCGCGGATCGTGCCGTTGTTCGTCATGAAGTCGTTGATCGGCATCTCGCGCATCTTCGCCATCACCGGCTCGGTGGCATCCGTGCCGGCGGCCTGCACCGCCTTGAGGTAGTGCGTCACCGCTCCCCACATGCTCGCCTGGAACATGGTCGGCGGGCGGCCGTGGATGCGGGCGAAGCGCTCGGCATAGGCGCGCGTGGCGTCGTTCTGGTCCCAGTAATAGGCCTCGGTGAAGACCATGCCCTGCGCCGTCTCGAGGCCGATCGCCTTCACGTTGGTCAGCAGGCAGAGCAGGGCGGCGGGCTGGATGCCGCGCCGCATCAGGCCGAACTCGCCCATCTGCTTGACGATGTTGATGAAGTCGGTGCCCGCCGCGGCGATGCCCACGACATTGGCCCCCGAGCCCGCCGCGCGCACGAGGTGCGAGGAATAGTCCGTCTCGCCCAGCGGCACGCGGGCGCCGCCCACCACCTGCCCGCCCAGGGCGCGGATCGCCGCGGTGGCGTTGGCTTCCAGCGAATGGCCGAAGGCGTAGTCGGAGGTGATGAAGAACCAGCGCCTGCCGCCACCCTGCATCACCGCGCCCACGGTGCCGCGCGAGAGCGCGTAGTTGTCGTAGGTCCAGTGCACGCCGTAGGGCGAGCAGCCCGGGCCGGTGAGGTCGGTGGTGCCCGCGGCGACCACCACGTCGATCTTGCGCCGCTCTCGCGAGAGGTTCTGCACGGCGAGCGCCACGGCCGAGTTGCCCAGGCCGAAGATGGCGTCCACCCGCTCCTGGTCGTACCAGCGCCGCGCGATCGCCATGCCGACATCGGGGCGGTTCTGCAGGTCGCCATGCACGAGCTCGATCGGCATGCCGTTCACCCGGCCGCCGAAATCCTCGATCGCGAGGCGGGCGGAGACGACATCGCCCATTCCCTGCTGGTCGGCGAAGACGCCCGACATGTCGTCGAGCACGCCGATCTTCACCACGCCGTCGGAGATGCCGGATTGCGTGCGGCCTTCGGTCGGCCTGATGGCGGCCAACGGCAGAGCCGCCGCCCCGGCCAGGAGCAGCCTGCGATTCATGGGTTCGTTTCCTCCGGGATTGCGTGTCCCGGGGCCATCATGCCACGCGCCCGGCGGGCCGCCAGGTGCCGCCGCGGTCCCGCATGGCGGCCGTGTCGGGAAACCTTACAGTTGCATCGGCGCGGCCGGATCGTATCAAAAAATACCTCATAGAATCAGATTGCTACGCTTCTGGCATGGGAGGTGCATATCCCGTGAGAGGCGCGAGGGGGAATTCGCGCCTGACGTTCAGAATGAAGGGGACCTTCCGCATGAAGCGACTTCTCTTGGCGACCGCGCTCGCCGCCGGCCTCGCCGCCGCGCCCGGCGGCGCCGAGGCGGCCTATCTCGACGTGCCGGTGCCGACGAACGCGTACATCACGCGCGGCGGGCTCGACTGGGCCTGGGCCTTCCCGCTCCCGGCGGCCTCGGGCCTCGACCTCTCCTACCAGTCCACCCAGGGCTGGCGCCTGCCGACCGCGGCCGAACTCGCCTTCGCGCCGCTCGCGACGGATTTCGTCTTCGCGGGCGCCAATGTGCCCTTCGGCGGCTCGGACCCCGTCTCGGGCGCCCTCTTCGCGGCCACGAACGCCAACCTGACCGGCGCGGCCGCCTGCGCGACGCCGTATTTCAGCAACACCTACCGCCATTGCGACTGGCAGGACGGCAACGGCCAGCCCTATGGCCCATGGGCGGGGACGGAGGGCGCCTTCTTCTTCGCCGACCAGCTCGTCGTGCGCGCCGCGGCGGCGGTGCCGGCGCCCGCCTCGCTGGCGCTGTTCGGCGCGGGCCTGCTCGGCCTCGGGGCGGTGACGCGCCGCCGCAAGGCCGCCTGAGAAGGGGGCTGGCGCGGCGCCCTGCCGCGCCACCTTGCCCGGGCGCGCCATGGCGGCGATCCTGCCTCCGCCGGAGGAGATCACCATGGCCCATGCCCTCGGCGCGCCCGCCGCGCCCGCTGTTCTGCGCAACACCGAACTCGACGCCGAGGCCGTGCGCCAGGCGCGCGTCGATCTCGCCGCCTGCTTCCGCATGGCGGCGCGGCTCGGGCTGCACGAGGGCATCTGCAACCACTTCTCCTTCGTGGTGCCCGGGCGCGACGACCTGTTCCTGGTCAATCCCTATGGCTGGGCGTTCCGCGAGATCACCGCCTCGCGGCTGCTGGTCTGCGACTTCCACGGCAACGTCATCGCCGGCGACGGCGTGCCGGAGGCCACCGCCTTCTACATCCACGCCCGGCTGCACCTGAACAAGCCGCGCGCCAAGGCGGCCTTCCACACGCACATGCCGAACGCGACCGCGCTCGCGATGCTCGAAGGCCCGCCGCTCGTCTGGGCGGGGCAGAGCGCGCTGAAGTTCTACGGCCGGACGCTGGTGGACGAGGACTACAACGGCCTCGCCCTCGACGAGCGGGAAGGCGACCGCATCGCGGCGAGCATCGGCGATGCCGACATCGTCTTCATGAAGAACCACGGCGTGATGGTGGTCGGCCCCTCCATCGCCGAGGCGTGGGACGACCTCTACTACCTCGAGCGCGCGGCGGAGGTGCAGCGCCTCGCCATGGCGACCGGGCGGCCGCTCAAGCCCGTGCCAGAGGCGATCGCGCGCCGCACCTACGAGCAGATGCGCGAAGGCGACCGCGAGAGCGCGCGCCTGCACCTCGAAAGCATCAAGCGCATCCTGGCGCGCGAAGAGCCGGACTTCATGCATTGACGGCCCCGCCGGCGCGCGGTGCCGACGCCGCCGGCCTCGCCCTGCTGCTTGCCACCACCATCGGCTGGGGCCTGAACTGGCCGGCGATGAAGGTGCTGCTGGCGGAACTGCCGGTCTTCACCACGCGCGCGGCCTCGGGCGGGCTCGGCTTCCTGGTGCTGCTGGCGGTGGCGCTGGCGCTGCGCGAGCGCATCGCGGTGCCGCTCGCGCTCTGGCCGCGCCTCGCCCTCGTCTCGGTGCTGAACGTGACGGCCTGGATGGGGCTCGCCTCCTTCTCGCTGCTGTGGCTCGCGGCGGCGGAGGCGACGATCGTCTGCTACACGATGCCGGTCTGGGCGGTGCTGATGGCCTGGGCGATCCTGGGCGAGAGGCCGCGGCCGCGGCGCCTCGCGGGGCTGGGGCTGGCCTTCGGCGGGCTCGCGGTGCTGGTGCTGGGCAGGGGCGTGGCGGTGGGGCTCGAGAAACTGCCCGGCGTGGCGCTCGGTCTCGGCGCGGCGGTGCTGTTCTCGCTCGGCACGGTGGTGACGAAGCGGTGGCCGCTCGGCCTGCCGCCCACGACCTCGGCCGTGTGGCAGGTCGGGCTCGGCATCGCGCCGCTGGCGGTGGCCGCGGCGGTGATGGACCCGCCGGCCCTGATGGCGCTGTCCTGGCCGGGCTGGGCGCTGGTCGCCTATGGCGGCGTCTTCGCGCTGGGGCTGTGCTACCTGACATGGTTCGCCGCGCTGCGAAGGCTGCCGGCCTCGCTCGCGACGCTCGGCACGCTGCTCACGCCCGTGATCGGCGTGGCAAGCGCGGCGCTGCTGCTGGGCGAGCCCTTCGGCTGGCGCGAGGCCGGAGCGCTGGCGCTGACGCTGGCGGGCGTGGGGCTCGCGATCCGCGACTGATGCCCTGCGGACACAGGATCACCCTGTGCCCGCTCGGCATCATCGCCTGGTTCCGCGCGCGGCGGACAAGCCGCGTCCACGCCCTTCGGGATCAGACCGCGATGTTGTCGAGCAGCCGCACCGTGCCGAGGCGTGCGGCCGCGATCAGCCGCATCGGCCCCTGCTCGCGCCGCGCGGCGAGGGGCCGCATCGTCTCGGCCTCGACCAGCGCGAGGTAATCGGGCGCGAAGCCCGCGCCGCGCAGCCTCGCGAGCGCGCCCTCGAGCGTCGCCGCAACCGGCGCGCCGGCCCCGATCGCCGCCGCCGCCTCCGTCATCGCGCGGTGCAGCAGCGGTGCCGTCGCCCTTTCCTGCGGCGAGAGGAAGCGGTTGCGCGAGGACATGGCGAGCCCGTCGGCCTCGCGCACCGTCGGCACCGGCAGGATGCGGATGGGGATGTCGAGGTCGGCGGCCATGCGCGTGACCACCTGCAACTGCTGCCAGTCCTTCTCCCCGAAGGCGGCGAGCTCGGCCTGGGATTGCAGGAACAGCTTGCAGCACACGGTGGCGACGCCGCGGAAATGGCCGGGCCGCGCATCCCCCTCCCATCCCGCCGAGGGGCCCGCCACCTCGATCACCGTGGCATTGCCCGGCGGATACATGACCTCGACCGGCGGCAGCCAGGCGAGGTCGCATCCCGCCGCGCGCAGTTTGGCGAGGTCGCCCTCCTCGTCGCGCGGATAGCGCGCGAGATCCTCGTTCGGCCCGAACTGGAGCGGGTTGACGAAGATCGAGGCGGCGACGGCACCCGCCCCGGCGGCGCGCGCCGCGCCGATCAGGGCGAGGTGCCCTTCGTGCAGCGCGCCCATGGTCGGCACGACGGCGAGCCGCCGCCCGGCGGCGCGGAAGGCGGCCGTGGCGGCGCGGAGGGAGGGCAGGTCCCGGCAGATCTGCATGGAAGAACCCTACTGCGCATGCGTGGACGGAACACCCGCGCCCCGGCATGGTCCCCATGCCATGACCGCATCGCAAGACCGTCCGCTGATCCGCCTTCTGCCCGGCCGCGACCGCCGCGTGAAGGCCGGGCACCCCTGGGCCTTCTCGAACGAGATCGCCATGACGCCCGCCGCGAGGGCGCTGCCGCCGGGCAGCGTGGTGCGCCTCGAGGGCGATGACGGCGTGCGGCACGGCGCCTGGCATTTCAACCCGCACAGCCTGATCGCGGCGCGGCGGCTCGATGCCGACCCGGCCGCCGCCTGCGATGCCGCCTGGTTCCGGGCGCGGCTGGCCGATGCGCTGGCGCTGCGCGAGCGCCTGTTCGGCGCGCCGCACTACCGCCTGGTCCATGCCGAGGCCGACGGCCTGCCCGGCCTGGTGGTGGACCGCTACGGCGACGTGCTGGCGGTGCAGGCGAACACCGCGGGGATGGAGGCCGCGACGCCGCACATCGTCGCGGCGCTGACGGCGCTGCTCGCCCCGCGCGGCATCGTCGCGCGCAACGATGCCGGCGTGCGCGCGCTGGAAGGCCTCGCGGAGGAGACGCGGCTGCTGCAGGGCGATGCCGCCGGCGCGGTGGTGGAGGAGAACGGGCTGCGCTTCCCCGTGGACCTGCTGGGCGGGCAGAAGACCGGCTGGTTCTTCGACCAGCGCGAGCACCGCGCGCGCGTCGCGCGCCTCGCGGCGGGGGCGAGCGTGCTCGATGCCTTCTGCCACACGGGCGGCTTCGGCATCGGCTGCGCCGCGGCGGGTGCGGCGGAGGTGACGCTGCTCGACCGCAGCGAGCATGCGCTCGCGACGGCGCGGGAGGCGGCGGCGATGAACGGTGTCGCGGACCGCGTCACCGTGCTGCGCGCCGAGGCGATGGAGGCGCTGGAACGCCTGGGCGCGGAGGGCCGGCGCTTCGGCGTGGTGATCGCCGACCCGCCCGCCTTCGCCAAGACGCGCAAGGACCAGCCGGCGGCGCTGCGCGCCTACGGCAAGCTCGCCCGCATGGCCGCCACGCTGGTCGCGCGCGGCGGCTTCCTCTTCATCGCCTCCTGCTCGCACCATGTCGGCGCCGGCGATTTCGCCGATGCCGTCGCCTGGGGCGTGCAGCGCGCGTCGCGCCAGGGGCGCGGCGGGCAGGGGCGGGAGGCGCGCATCCTGCACATGGGCGGCGCGGGGCCGGACCATCCGCTGCACCCGATGCTGCCCGAGAGCCAGTATCTCAAGGGCATGCTGCTGCACCTGCCGTGAGCCGCAGGGCCACCATGGACGCCGCGCCCGGCCCGCGCCTCGCCCGCGCCTGGCGCGCGACGCTGTTCGAGGCCGATGGCATCGCCGTGCCGATCGCGCCCGGCCCGCGCCTCGCCCGCGCCTGGCGCGCGACGCTGTTCGAGGCCGATGGCATCGCCGTGCCGATCGCGCCCGATCCGCGCCTCGCCGCGGCATGGCGCGCGCGCCACGCGGCGGTCGCCGCGCTGCTGGCCGGCCTGGGCGTGCGGCAGGCGGCCTTCACGGGCGCGTGGAATCCCTTCAGCACGCGCCATCCGCCCGGCTGGAACCGCCGCCGTCTCGGGCGCCTGCGCGCGGTCGCGCGGCGGCTGCCGCAGCGCGAGGGGATGGGCCGCGCCTGCCGCCCGCGCCCCTGGGGCGAGGAACACCTGCTGATCGGCGCCCCGGCGGCGCGCTGCGCCGTGCTGGCGCGGCGCTTCCGGCAGGATGCCATCGTGGTGATCCGGCAGCGCGGCCCCTCGCGCCTCGTGCGGCTGCGCTGATGCACGCGCCAGCGGATGCCGGGCGGCGATGAGCGTCGTCGCCTTCCTCGTGGCGGTGTTCCTGGTGCGCGCCGCGCTCGGCGCCTTCTTCCAGGCGCCGGGGGCCTCCGGGCCGCTGCTCGTGCCGGCCTTCGGCATGGACTGGACGCAGTTCGGCACGCTGGTGGGGCTGTTCTGGCTGCCGGGCCTCGTGCTGGCCTTCCCGCTCGGCCTCGCGGCGCGGCGGCTCGGCGACCGGACGGGCGTGCTGCTCGGCCTCGGGCTGCTCGTCGCGGGCGGGCTCGTCTCGGCGGCGGGGACGCTGCTGCTGCTGCATGCGGGCCGGCTGCTGATGGGCACGGGCACGGTGCTCGTCATCCTGCTGCTGACCAAGATGATGCAGGACCGCTTCCAGGGGGCCGACCTGTTCCCGGCGATGTCGGTCTATGTGGTCGGATGGCCCATCGGCATCGCGGCGGCGCAGGCGATGCTGCCGGGGCTCGCGCTCTCGGCCGGGTGGCAGGCGCCCTTCCTGGTGGCCTCGGCGGCGGGGGTGGCGGCGCTGCTCGCGCTCGCCGCGGCCTCGCGCCCGGCGGCGCGGGCGTCGGCGCCGATGCCGGCGGGCGGGCGGCTCTCGCGCCGCGAATTCGGGCTGATGTGCCTCGCCGGCGCCTGCTGGGCGGCGATCAACGGCACCTACATGGTGCTTGTCACCTTCGCGCCGCTGCTGCTGGTCGAGCGCGGCCTCGGCGTGGCGGAGGCGGGGCACGCGGCCTCCCTGATGTCCTGGGTGAACCTGCTCGCGGTGCCGCTGGGCGCGGTGCTGGCGCGGCGCGCGCGCATGGTCTGGCCGATGGTGGCGGTGTGCATCCCGCTCGCCGCGGCGCTGGCGGTGGCGCTGACGCTGGCCGGAACGGCGTGGTCGGCGGCGATCCTGGCCGCGCATGGCGTGCTCTACGCGCTGCCCATCACCGTCTTCGCCGCCCTGCCGGCCATGGCGGTGCCGCCGGAGCGCCGCGCGCAGGGGCTCGGCGTCTATTTCGTCTGGTTCTATGCCGGCTGCACGGGCTTCCCGCCGCTGGCGGGCCGGCTCGCGGATGCCACTGGCGGGGCGGCGGCGCCGGTGCTGCTGGCGGCGGGGCTGCTGGTGGTGGCGCTGGCGCTGTTCCTGGCGTTCCGCCGGGTGGTGAGGCGCTGAATCGCTTCCTGGCGCAGCGCCGGGCGAAGCGCGATGATGGCCCGCAGGAGGACGCTGCGCATGGCCAGATACACCCTCTACGGCATCGGCGATGGGCCGTTTCACAGCTTCGAGGATGTCGGCGCCTATTTCCGGTACAAGTTCCCGATCACGGTGCAGGTGCCAGAGGGCTACGAAGGCGCGGGCGCGAGCCACAAGACCGAGACGCTCTTCAAGGAAGCCTTCGAGGAGATCGCCGCCTGCGCGAAGCAGCCCGCCTGTGACCGTGCGTTCCGGGAGCTCGGCCTGCGGATGGGGCTCAAGGATGTTCTGGCGCGCTGGACGCTGCATCTGTTCGCCTTCGCACCCTATGGGGAGCAGGAGCGCTGGCCGCCCACCGACGACGGCATCACCTTCGCCCAGGTCACGGTGGAGAAGCCGAATGCCAGCCCGCCTTATGCGGAGATCGGCATCCACATCTGCGCCATGCGCTCGGCCGGCTTCCTCGCGGCAACCCTGCTGCACGAGCTTGCGCACATCGCGGGCGCGCCGGGTGCCTCGGCGGCCGACTTCGCGGCCTCGGCAGCAGGCAAGTTGCCGCAATCCGAGTTCCGCCGCCTGCACGCGGCCGAGCGCGCCGTCTGGGCCTGCGGCCTGGTCGATCACTACAAGAAGCACGTCATCGGCGCGCTGGAGCGGATCGGCGGGCGGCGGCCGGTGTGAGGCCCGGCGTCAGTTGACGCCGACCGCCCCGCCCATCACCTCGCCGATGCCGTGGCGGATCACGAGGTCCGCGATGTCGTCGAGCGGCGTGTCCTGGCGGTTGACGATGACGAGGCGCGCGCCGTTGCGCTTGGCGATCTCCGGGAAGCCCGCGGCCGGATAGACCACCAGCGAGGAGCCGAGGACGAGGAAGAGGTCAGCCGCCAGTGTCTCCTGCTGCGCGCGGGCCATCGCCTCCTCCGGCATCGCCTGGCCGAAGGAGATGGTCGCCGTCTTGACCAGCCCGCCGCAGGCCGCGCAGTCCGGCACGTCGCCCTCCCGCAGGAAGGCCTCGTGCAGCGCCGCGATCTCGTGGCGCGCGCCGCAGTCGAGGCAATGCGCGTAGGTCGAGTTGCCGTGCAGTTCGATCACCCTGTCCTCGGGGATGCCGGAGGCCTGGTGCAGCCCGTCAATGTTCTGGGTGATGACGCTGCTCGCCTTGCCCTGGCGCACCAGCAGCGCGACGGCGCGGTGGCCGCGGTTGGGCTGCGCGGCGCGCATCACGGGGTCGCTCTCGAAGCGGCGGCGCCAGGCCTCGCGCCGGGCCTCGGGCGAGGCGAGGAAATCCTGGAACAGGATCGGGCGCATCTGCGCCCAGGTGCCGTTCGGCCCGCGGAAATCGGGAATCCCGGATTCCGTGCTGATGCCCGCACCGGTGAAGACGACCACGCGGCGCGCGGCGTGCAGCATCTCGCGCAGGGCGGCTGTGTCGCGGGCGGCGTCCATGGGGCGAATCTGGCGCGCGCCGAGGCCCTTGTCGAGCAAGCGGCGCCTTCGGCCACCCATCCCGCCTCGGCCCAGCCGGCGGCCGAACCGGCGCGGCGCGGAGGCTACAGCAATCGCGAGCCGCGCATGCGCAGCCACGCGAAATGGCTGCCATCGGCGCGCCAGGCGATCACCTCGTAGATCTCCGGCGGCTGCCCCGGAACCTCCATCCCCGGCGTTCCCACCGGCATCGCGGGGACGGCGAGGCCGACCACGCCCGGCAACCGTGCATCGAGGGCGCGGCGGATGGCGAGCGCGGGCACATGCCCCTCGATCGCGAGCCAGCCCGCGATGCGCGCCGCATGGCAGGAGAGAAGGTCCGCCGGCGTGCCGAGCATCCGCCGGAACGGCGCGACCGAGGAGACCACCCGATCCGTGACCGCGAAACCCTCGCCGCGCAGATGCTCGACCCAGCCGCCGCAGCAGCCGCACTGCGGGTCGCGCCACACCTCCGCGCGCTCCCGCGCCTGGGCGAGCGCCGGCGCGGCGGCGAGGGAAAGTGCCGCGATCGCCAGGATCCGTCGTGGCATCATGGGGGCTTCCTCCCGTCAGCTCTGGACACGGTGCCCGTAATCGACCGGATGGACGGAGACCATCTCGGCCGCGGCGTAGAAGGCGAGAGCGACGACGATGATCTCGAGGCGGATCGCCGCCGCGAGCCGCATGCCCGCGCCGGGCTCGCCTCGCGCCAGCGCCGGCGTGTGGCGCAGCCGGTTCCCCAGCGCGAGGCCGAGGGCGGCCAGCACCGCCGCCACCTTCCAGGCCAGCGCCCAGCCGTGCCAGGCATCGAGGATGCGATCGAGGCGCACCGTCAGGTACCAGGTCAGCAGCAGGCCGGTGACGATCATCGCGAGCACGGCGATCGTGGCGGCGCGGCTCCAGGCCTCGATCAGCGCAGCGGCGCTCGCGCCGTCGCGCCGTCGCGCGACCCACAGCAGCGGCGGCAGGGAGCCGACCCAGAACGCCACCACGGCGAGATGGAGCACGACGAGCCCCGCGATCTCCTGGCGCGGGCCGTAGAGCATGGAATGGCCCATGGCCGCGTAGGAGGCGAGGACGAGCAGCGCCCCGGCCGCCGCGATGGCGGGGCCGGCCCGCCATGCCGTGGCCGCCGCCGCCACCAGGAGCAGGCCGCCGGCGCGCAGCCAGAAGGCGTCGCCGATGCGGGAGCGCATCACCGCCGCCCAGACATCGGGGTCGGCGACGCTGGCGCCGGCCGTCAGGACCAGCACGCGCAACCCGAGCGCCAGCACGGAGAGCGCGAGCCCGGCCGCGATCGCAAGCAGCAGCGTCCGGCGCAGCCGCCCGGCTTCCTCACCCTCGAGCCGGTGGCCGAAGCCGATGGCGAACATCGCGAGGCCGGCCGCTCCGATGGTCGCGACGTAGTAGAGCGCCCGCACGACCACGGTCAGGCCGTCCAGGATCGAGGGATCGGGCTGCAGGTATTCCAGGATCATGGGCTGCGGGACGGCTCGATGCGGAAGGGGATGACGCCGCCGACCGGATGCCCGTCCTGCGAGATGATCCGCCACTCGGCGCGATACTCGCCCGGGGCGAGCGGCGGGAGCGCGATCGTCTCGGCGGTGGCGGCGCGGATGGCGCGGCGCGGCAGGGGGATTTCCTCCCCGCCCACGCGGCGCAGCCGCAGCGCGGTGAGCTGGACCCGCTCGTTGAAATGCAGCTCGATCCTCTCGGGCGGGGTGGTCAGGACCGCGCCGGCGGCAGGCACCGAGCGGCGCAGTTCCGAATGCGCGCCGGCCGGCCGCGGTGCGGCGAGCAGCGGCAGGAGAAGCAGGGCGCGGCGTCCCGTCGCGCGGGTGCTGCCCGGAGCGGCGGCTGCGCGCTGCGGCGAGGGTGCCGCTGCTCCGCATCCCGCGGCCCCCTTCGGCGGCGAAGGCACTTGCATCCATCCGGCCTCCCGTCGCCGGCAAGCCGGATATCAGGTTTCCCACCGTGTGAAGGTCAAGGCGCCCGCGCCGGAGAAAACCCGCGGCGAGCGCGTTCCGGCCGCGCCCGCCGCCGGGCGTGCGCGGCACGATGCCTCGGCGGCGTTGCCCGCCACGATGCGGCGACGCCGCAGGGCGGGCGCAGCAAGCACCGGCGCTGGCCACCTCCCGGCGGATGCCCGCGCGCGGAAGCCGATGACCGCGGCGCCTCAGCCCATGCGGGCGAGGATGAACAGCCGGCGGAACGGCAACAGCACCGCGCCGTCCGCCCGCGGCGGATAGGCCGCGCGCATCGCGGAGCGGTAGGCCGCGAGGAAGCCCTCCCGCAGCGTGCCCTCCAACGCGTCGAGGAAGGGGCGCAGGCTCGTCCCCATCGCCCATTGGACCACGGGATCCTCGCCGCGCAGGACATGGACGTATTCCGTGACCCAGAGGTCGAGCGCGGCGACGCGCGGGCGAAGCAGGTCGTAGTAGTCGCCGGGTTCGAGGATCGGCGGCGCGCTCGCCACGCGCGCGAGCGCACCGGCCCAGGGGCCTTCGCGGGCGATGCGGTCCTGCTCGGCGCGCAGGGGGGCGGCGTGCATCGCCGGCATCTGCACCGCCAGCACGCCGCCGGGTGCCAGATGCGTGAGCAGGCGCGGGAACAGCGCCGCATGGCCGCCGAGCCATTGCAGCGCGGCGTTGCTGAACAGCACGTCCACGGGCGCGTCCGGCGCCCAGGCCGCGATCTCGGCCTGCATGGTCGCGAAGCCGGTCGCGGCGGCCTTGGCGAGCATCGCCGCGCTGCCGTCCACGCCGGCGACCGCCGCGCCGGGGAAGCGCGCCGCGAGCAGCGGCAGCGCATTGCCCGCCCCGCAGCCGAGGTCCACCACGCGCCGCGCCGCGGGATGCGCGATGCGGCCGATGAGGTCGATGGCGGGACGCAGCCGCTCATCCTCGAAGCGCAGATACTGCGCCGCGTCCCAGCTGCTGCCGCTCATGCCGCGATCCCCGCTGCCCCGAAGGCGGCCCGATGCGGCGCACCGGGCCGGGAGCGCACGGCGCGACCGCGCCCGACCCGTCCGTGGCCGCCGACGCGCCAGTGCCCGGTGCCGGGGGTCACAGGAACCTCGCGCGGATGTCCACGCTGCTCTCGCGCCCGAGCTTGTCGAAATGCTCGGCGAGCCAGGCATCGGCCGCCTCGCGCCCGTAGCGGCGCAGCGTGCAGAGGAAGTCCCAGTCGCCGTTGAACTTCGTGCTGAGCTTGAACTTCCGCATCCGGTCCTCGTCCTCGATGAGGTGGATGAAGAGCCGGCGATAGCGCGGCTGCTCGAGCCGGCCGGAATCGAGCAGGCGCTGCACGAAGTCGATGGCGCGCACCTCGGCCATCAGGGAGCCGTTGAAGGTGATCTCGTTCAGCCGGTTCACGATGTCCGAGGCGGTGGTCGGCGCCTCCTCGCGCACCGTGGGGTTGAGCTGCACCAGCACGATGTCCGGCGGCCCGCCCTGGTCGTAGAGCGGCCAGAGCGCCGGGTTGCCGAGATAGCCGCCGTCCCAGTAGGGCTCGCCGTCGATCTCCACCGCCTTGAACACCTGGGGCAGGCAGGCCGAGGCGAGCAGCGCGTCCACCGTCAGCTCGCGCCGCGTGAAGACGCGCGGCTTGCCCGTGCGCACCGAGGTCGCGGAGACGAACAGCCGCGGCGCCTTCGCCTCCATGCGCAGCCGCTCGAAGTCGATGCTGTCGCGCAGCGCGTCGCGCAGCGGGTTGAAGTCCCATCCGAAGGGATTGATCTGGTAGGGCGAGAGCACGCGGGAGAGCGTGTCGAAGGTGCGGTAGGCGACCGACCAGGTGAGGTCGTGGCCCCAGACCAGCTTCTCCATCGGCGTGGCCTGCAGCGGGCTGATCGCGAGCTTGCCGGCCATGGTCCGCCAGAAGCGGTCGAGTGCTGCGATGGCCGCTTCCGGCCCGCCCTCCAGCAGCCCCTCGACCAGCATCGCGCCGTTGATCGCGCCCGCCGAGGTGCCCGAAAGCCCGTCGATCTCGAGCCTGTCGTCCTCGAGCAGCCGCTCGAGCACGCCCCAGGTGAAAGCGCCATGCGTGCCCCCGCCCTGCAGCGCGAGGCTGATGCGCCGGCGCGCGGGCGGCCGCGCGACGGCCGGCGCGGCCGGGCCGTTGGTCCCCTCGCTCACGCCGCCAGCCAGCCCCCGTCCACCGAGAGCGCGGCGCCGTTCACCCCGCCCGAGCCCGGCCCGCAGAGCCAGGTGGCCAAGGAGGCCACCTCCTCCGGCTCGATCCAGCGCTTGGAGGGCTGCTTCTCGAGCAGGTAGTCGGTCAGCGCCCTCTCCTCGCTCACGCCGTGCTTCTCGGCCAGCGGCTTCACCTGCGCCTCGGCGAGCGGGGTGCGCACGAAGCCGGGGCAGATGGCGTTGCAGGTGATGGGCGTGCGCGCGACCTCGAGCGCGACCACCTTCGTCAGCCCCACCACACCGTGCTTGGCCGCGACATAGGCGATCTTGAACGGGCTCGCGACGAGGCCGTGGGCGGAGGCGATGTTGACGATCCGCCCCCAGTTGCGCGCGCGCATGCCCGGCAGCGCGGCGCGGATGGCGTGGAAGTTCGAGGACATGTTGACGGCGATGATCGCGTCCCATTTCTCCGGCGGGAAATCCTCGACCGGGGAGACGAACTGGATGCCCGCGTTGTTGACCAGGATGTCGCAGGCGCCGAGCGTCCTCGCGCAGTCCGCGACCATGGCGCGCACCTCGTCGGGCTTCGCCATGTCGGCCGCCGAATAGGGCGCCTCGCCGCCGCCCATCGCCGCGCCGACCTTCGCGCGCGCGGCGGCGATCTCCTCCGGCCTGCCGAAGCCGTTCAGCATCACCCGCGCGCCCGCCCCGGCCATCATCAGCGCGATGGCGAGGCCGATGCCGGAGGTCGAGCCGGTGACGAGGGCCGCGCGGCCCGCGAGAGTCTTTTCCATAGGCGTCACTTCCGTCCCTTGAGGGGTCGGCATCAAGGCTCAGGGCAGGCGTTTGAGCAAGCCGAGGATGCGCTTGACGGCGGGCGAGAGCAGTTTCGGCGCGTAGAACTCGCCCGCCGCGCGCTTGGCCGCCTCCTGCGCCGTCGGGTAGGGCAGCACCGCGCCGGCCAGGGCCGACAGCCGCCGCCCGATGGCCAGCGCGAACATCCCCGCCATCTCCCCCGCGCCCGGCCCGACCACCGAGGCGCCGAGCAGCCGCCCCTTGCGGTCGGCCACCAGCTTCACCAGCCCCTCCGCCCGGCCCTCGGCGACCAGCCGGTCGTTCTCGGCGAGCGGCCAGCGGGTGATGACGAGATCCTCGCGGCCCGCGGCGCGCAGTTCCGCCTCGGTCGGGCCGATCTGGGCGATCCCGGGGTCGGTGTAGGTCACGCGCGGCAGCGCGTCGTAGGAGAGGCGCGCGGGCAGGCGGAACAGCATGGCGCGCGCGATGATGCCCGCATGCTGCGAGCAGACATGGGTGAAGGCGCGCGGGCCCAGGCCCTCGGGGTCGGCGATGTCGCCCGCCGCCCAGACGCGGCGGTTGGTGGTGGAGCGCAGGGCGCGGGTGGTGGCGATCCCGCGCGGGGAATGCGCGATGCCCCCCGCATCGAGCCCCAGCCCGGCGAGGCGCGGCGCCCGGCCCACGGCGAGCAGCAGATGCGTGCCATGGATGCGCGTGCCATCCCCCAGCACCACCGCGATGCCCGGCCCGTCGCGGGAGACGGCGGCGACCTCCGCGCCCTCGTGCAGCGCCACCCCGTCCTCGAGCAGCGCGGCGCGCAGCGGGGCGATGCATTCGGGATCCTCTCGCCCGGCGATGCGCGCGCTCTCGATGAGCGAGACGCGGCAGCCGAGCCGCGCATGGGCCTGCGCCATCTCGAGCCCGATCGGCCCGCCGCCGACGACCACGAGATGCCCGGGCGGCGCATCGAGGGCGAAGAGCGTCTCGTTCGTCAGGAACGGCACCTCCGCGAGGCCGGGAATCGGCGGAACGATGGCGGCCGAGCCCGCGGCCACCACGGCGCGGCGGAAGCGGAAGCGCCGGCCGGCGGCCTCGATCGCCTCGGGCGCCACGAAGCGGGCGGCGGCGCGCACCACCGTCACCCCCATGGCGGTGAAGCGTTCCTCGGAATCGTTCGGCGCGATGGCGGCGATGGCGCCCGCGACATGGGCGCGCACCCCGGCCCAGTCGATCGCGGGTGGCGGCAGCACCACGCCGAAGCGCCCGGCCCGGCGCGCCGCATGGGCGGCATGGGCTGCGGCGAGCAGCGCCTTTGACGGCACGCAACCATGGTTCAGGCAATCCCCGCCCATCGCCGCCCGCTCGAAAAGCGCGACCTTCAGGCCGAGCCCCGCCGAGATCGCCGCGACCGAGAGCCCCGCGGCCCCCGCGCCGATCACCGCCACGTCGCAGTCAGTCATTGCGTGTCCTTCCGCGCCACCAGGCGCCGAACAGGGAAAGCGCCGCCAGGCCGAGCAGCGGCAGCAGGATGGGCGGGGAGAGGATGACCGCCAGATCCGGCCGCCCCCCCGCCGCCAGGATCTCGCCCAGGCCCGCGCCGATCCCGGAATAGACCGCCGTGGCCGGAATGATGCCGAGGGCGGTGGCCGCCGCATAGGCGCCGAAAGGCATGCCGAGAAGGGCGGGCGCGAGATTGGCGAGCCAGAAGGGTACGACCGGGATCAGCCGCAGCGTCAGCAGGTAGAAGAAGCCGTCGCGCTCGAGCCCCGGCCGCAGCCTCTCGACCAGCCCCGCCGCGCGCCCCGCGACGAGCGGCGCGAGCGCCGTGCGGGCGGCGAGGAACAGGGCGCAGGCCCCGAGCGTCGCCCCCAGGACGGCGAGCGCGGTGCCGATCCAGGCGCCGAACAGGAAGCCCCCGGCGAGCGTCATCACCGCCCCGCCGGGCAGGGAGAGCGCGACCACCGCGACATAGAGCCCGACATAAGCCGCCGCCGAGACCCCCGGCCGGGCCGCGACCCAGGCGGTGAGCGCGGCGCGATGCTCGGCGAGCGTTTCGAAGGAGAGCAGGCGCGCCGCCCCGCTCGCCCAGGCGAGGGCGAGGAGCCCCGCGACCAGCAGCAGGGGCCAGGCGCGGGCGAGCGGGTTGCGGCGGGCTGGGCTTTCCATGTCCTGGTCCGGCAAGGGGTGGCGAAGGGTTGCGGGCATCGGGGCCCCGCGCGGTTGACGCGCCGCACCCCGCCTCCCTATACCTCCGCGCCTTGCCGGGGCACCCCAGGGTCGGGGTGCCGCCGGCCCGTTCTGCTGGCGGCATGGCCCGCGCGCCGGCGCCGAGGTTCAGGAGACTTGTCGTGAAGCGTACCTACCAGCCCTCGAAGCTTGTCCGGAAGCGCCGGCACGGGTTCCGCTCCCGCATGGCGACGGTGGGCGGCCGCAAGGTGATCGCCAACCGCCGCGCCAAGGGCCGCAAGCGCCTCTCGGCCTGACCGGCCGCGCCGGGCGGAGGCTTGCATGCCGGGCAGCGCCGACCCGGCCACGCCCCCCGCGGGCGCGGCCCCGGAGCGGCTGAAGAAGCGCCGCGACTTCCTCCGCGCCGCCCAGCGCGGCAAGCGCGCCGCGCGCCCGGGCCTCGTGCTGCAGGCCGTGCCCGGCGAGGCGCGGCACCTGCGCCTCGGCTTCACCGTGACCAGGAAGGTGGGCAATGCGGTCACGCGCAACCGCGCGCGGCGGCGGCTGAAGGAGGCCGCGCGGCTCGGCCTGCCGGGCATGGGCCTCGCGGGCTGGGATCTCGTGCTGATCGGCCGCGACGGCACCCTCACGCGCCCCTTCGCGCTGCTGGTCGAGGACCTGCGCGGCGCGCTGCGCCAGGCGGGCGTGCTGCGATGAGCCTCGCGGCCGCCGCGCTGAAGGGCTGCGTGCACTGCTACCGCTACACGCTGCGCGGCGTGATCGGCGCGAATTGCCGCTTCTTCCCCTCCTGCAGCGACTACGCGCTCGAGGCGCTGTCGGTGCATGGCGCGGCCCGCGGCACGCTCATGACTGCCCGGCGCATCCTGCGCTGCAACCCCTGGAATCCGGGCGGCTACGACCCCGTGCCCGGCCCCCGAACGCCGAAAGGCTGAGACCCGTCCCGATGGACCAGAAGCGCCTCTTTGCCGCCATCGCGCTCTCGATCGGCATCCTGCTGATCTTCGACGTGTGGAACCGGACGAACCAGCCGCCCCCGCCGCCGCCCGCGCCCGCGGCGCAGCGCGCCGAGGTGCCTGTCCCGGCCGCCCCGGCCGCGGCCCCCGGCGGCGTGCCCGTGCCCGCCGCGCCCGGGGCCATGCCGGGCGAGGCCCGGGCGAGTGCTGCGCCCCAGCGCCCGCCCGCGGCGCGCATCGGCGTCGAGAGCCCGCGCCTGGCCGGGACGCTCAACCTGCGCGGCGCGCGCCTCGACGATCTGGTGCTGACCACCTATCGCGAGACGCTCGCCCCCAACTCCCCCAATGTGCGGATCTTCGCCCCGCGCGACGGCCAGAACCCCTATTTCGCCCAATGGGGCTGGACAGCGGCGGACGGGCGGACCCGCGTGCCGGAATCCGAGACCGACTGGACCGCCGAGGGCGGGCCGCTCGCGCCGGGCCGGCCGGTCACGCTCTCCTGGGACAACGGCCAGGGGCAGGTCTTCGAGATCCTGCTCTCGATCGACGAGGCCTACATGCTCTCCGCCGAGCAGCGGGTCCGCAACAGCGGCCCCGAGGCCGTCTCGGTGCTGCCCTGGGTGCGCGTGCGGCGCGACTACACCCCGCCCACGGCCGGCTTCTTCATCCTGCATGAGGGCTTCACCGGCGTGCTCGGCGGCCGGCTGCACGAGGTGACCTTCTCGGATGCGAAGTCCGAGGGCTCGCGCCGCGGCGGCACGGCGCTCGAGCAGGAGACGACCGGCGGCTGGGCCGGCATCACCGACAAGTACTGGCTGGCCGCGGTGATGCCCGCCGCCCCCGACCAGACGCTGCGCGCCGCCTACCGCCACGTGAACGAGGGCGGCGGGGCGGCGGGCGACCGCTGGCAGGTGGACCTCGCGGCGCCGCAGCCACTCAGCATCGCCCCCGGCGCCTCCGCGGCGATGCCGACGCGCCTCTTCGCCGGCGCGAAGGAGGTCGGCCTGCTCGATTCCTACATGAGCCGGCTGAACATCACGGATTTCGACAAGGCGATCGACTTCGGCTGGTTCTACTTCTTGACCAAGCCGTTCTTCCACGCGCTGCACTGGCTGGCCGAGATGTTCGAGGCGATGGGCAGCTCGGCGCCCTACGGCCTCGCGATCCTGGCCTTCACCCTCATCATCAAGATCCTGTTCTTCCCGCTGGCCAACAAGGCCTACCACTCGATGGCGAAGATGAAGGTGCTCGCGCCGAAGATGACGGAGATCCGCGAGCGCTACAAGGACGACCCCCAGAAGGCGCAGCAGGAGATGATGGCGCTCTACCGGGCGGAGAAGGTGAACCCCGCCTCGGGCTGCCTGCCGATCCTGATCCAGATCCCGGTCTTCTTCGCGCTCTACAAGGTGCTCTTCGTCTCGATCGAGATGCGCCACCAGCCCTTCTTCGGCTGGATCAGCGACCTCTCGGCGCCGGACCCGACCAACCTGTTCAACCTCTTCGGCCTGCTGCCCTTCGACCCGGCGCAGTGGAGCGTGTTCCTGCACATGCCCGCCTGGGCGGTGATCATGGGCTTCACGATGTGGCTGCAGATGAAGCTGAACCCGCAGCCGCCCGACCCCATCCAGGCCAAGATCTTCGCCTGGATGCCGGTGATCTTCACCTTCATGCTGGCGTCCTTCCCGGCCGGCCTGATCATCTACTGGGCCTGGAACAACACGCTCTCGATCGCGCAGCAGTACTACATCATGCGCCACGAGCGCGCCGCGGCGCGCGCGGCCAAGGCCGCGGGCAAGGCGAAATAGGCAGGGCGGGGGCACTCTGCCCCGCGCGCGCCGCGTCGTCCTTCGCCGGCGGGCCGGGCGTGGCGGCGCGGCCGCCGCGGCGAAAGGACGATGATGACCGGACTTGCCGACACCCGGGACGAGGCCGAGCGCGCCGCGCTGATCGAGGCGGGGCGGCTGCTTTTCGCCCGGCCCTGCGCCTTCTTCCACGCGGCGCAGAAGACCGACCAGCTCCCGCCGCCCGGCCTGCCCGAGATCGCCTTCTGCGGGCGGTCCAATGTGGGCAAGTCCTCGCTGATCAACGCGCTCACCGGGCAGAAGGCGCTCGCGCGCGTGTCCCAGACGCCCGGGCGCACGCGCCAGCTCAACTTCTTCGATCTCGCCGGCCGGCTCGTGCTCGTGGACCTGCCGGGCTACGGCTATGCCAAGGCGTCGAAGGACATGCAGCGCGACTGGCAGGGCGTGATGTTCGACTACCTGCGCGGCCGGCCGAACCTGATGCGCGTGATGCTGCTGCTCGATGCGCGGATCGAGACGAAATCCGCCGACCGCGCGGCGATGGCCCTGCTCGATGCCGCCGCGGTCGCCTTCCAGATCGTGCTGACCAAGGCCGACGATGTCGGCCCGCAGAAGCTCGCCGCGCGCTTCGCCGAGGCCGAGGCGCTCGCCCGCGGCCACACCGCGGCGCACCCGCTGGTGCTGGTGACGAGCAGCGCGACCGGCCTCGGCATCCCGGAACTGCGGGCGGAGATCGCGGGCTTCGCGCAGCCCGGCTGATGGCGGGGCGGGACGCCGCCCTTCCCTCGCAGGCGGGTCCGGGCGCGGCGGCTTGACCGGCCCGCCGCCCGCGGCCAGAAACCGCCGACCCCCGGAAAGGGGGCGAGGAACGCTGATGACCGAGCCTGCCCACACGCCCGATGCCATGGCCATCCTGGCCGGCGCGCTGCCCTTCCTGAAGCGCTACGACGACGCCACCGTGGTCGTGAAGTATGGCGGCCACGCCATGGGGGAGGAGGAGACGGCGCTGCGCTTCGGCCGTGACATCGCGCTGCTCGAGCAGGTCGGCGTCAACCCGGTGGTGGTGCATGGCGGCGGGCCGCAGATCAACGCCATGCTCAAGCGGCTGAACGTGAAGTCCACCTTCGTGCAGGGCCTGCGCGTGACCGACGCCGAGATGCTCGACGTGGTCGAGATGGTCCTCGCCGGCCCGGTCAACAAGCAGGTGGCCGAGGCCATCACGCGCGCGGGCGTCATGGCGGTGGGCATCTCCGGCAAGGATGGCGGGCTGATCCGCGCGCGCAAGCTGACGCGCACCTACCGCGACCCGGATTCGAACATCGAGAAGGTGCTCGACCTCGGCTTCGTGGGCGAGCCCGCGAGCGTGGACCCGAAGGTGCTGCGCCTGCTGATCGGGGCCGACATCGTGCCCGTGGTGGCGCCCGTGGGTGTGGGCGAGGACGGGCAGACCTACAACATCAACGCCGACACCGCGGCCGGCGCGATCGCCGGCGCGCTCGCGGCGGAGCGGCTGCTGATGCTGACCGACGTGCCCGGCGTGCTCGACACCGACAAGCGCCTGATCCCCGAGATGACGGTGGCCGAGGTGAAGGCCGGCATCGAGGCCGGCTGGATCAATGGCGGCATGATCCCGAAGGTCGAGACCTGCATCTACGCCATCGAGCGCGGCGTGAAGGGCGCGGTGATCCTGGACGGGCGCGTGCCGCACGCGATCCTGGCCGAGCTCTTCACCGATGCCGGGCCGGGCACGCTGATCCGCCCCTGATCAGCGTGCGGCGGCGCGCGAGAGCGCGTCCATCCGCCATTTCAGCTCCCCGTCGCCGACCAGCGCGGGCGTGACGGCGGTGCCGGCCTCGGGCATGGCGGGGCAGAGCATGCCGAGCACGGCCTCGGCCGCGGGCCTGTGCAGCCCGGCCTGGCGGCACAGCCCGGCGAGGGATTTCGTGCAGCGCGTCGCGACCGCGTGCTCGACCGTCCGGCGGGGCACGCCGGCGAGGCCCGCGAGCCCGGCGGTGACGAAGGCCGCCTCGCCGGCCTGCGCGGCGCGCAGCATGACCGCTTCGGTGAGGGCGCCCGCGCGCAGCAGCAACTCGGCGCGCAGCGCGGCGTCCTCGGCGGTCTCGCCGCCGCGCGGCCGCGCGGCGAGGCGGCCGACGACCGTGCTGCGGATCTGCGCGGCGGTCTCGGGCGGCAGGTCGGGGCGGTCGAGCAGCGGCGCGAGAATCTCCTCGGCCACGAAATGCGCGAGCGCGAGGGCCGCGCGCGCGGGCAGCGCCGGGCGGCGGACCAGCGGCTCCTGCCAGGAGGTGCGCTCGGCCGCCTGCACCACGAGGGCATCGAGCGTGCTCTCGCGGATCGCGGCCCGGCCATTGGCGAGCAGCGCGCCGATCGCCGCGACATCCCCGGTGGCGACGAGCGCATCGGCCACGGCCTCGCTGATCTCGGGGCGGCGGGCGACGGCGGTGAGCGTCTCGGCGACCGGCGGCGCGGCGACGAGGCCGAGCAGGTCCTCCTCGGTGAGCAGCGGGGAGAGGCGGATGACAGGCTCGGCGACGCGGAAGGAGGTGTCGTGCGCCAGCGCCAGGACGATCTCGCGCGGGGCCTCGGGCAGATCCTTCACCGCCTCGGCGATGGTGGCGCGGATCTCCTCCGCAGCATCGCCGGCGAGCCGGGCGAGCGCGTCCCATGCGGCCTGGGCCAGCCGGTCCCGCTGCGCCCCGCCGAGGCCCGGCGCGAGCGTGGCCAGCCGCGTCGCGAGCGCGTGCCGCACCCCTTCCTCGGTGTCCCCGGCCAGCGCCGGGAAGGACTGGTGCGGCGTCGCGGGATTGCCGGCGACTGCGCGGCGGATCTCCGGGGAGGGGTCGGCCATCAGGTAGTAGAGCGCCTCGGGCGGCGCCTGCTCGTCGCAGGCGAGCGCAAGGCGCGCGGCGGGCGGCCCTTCGGCGAGGATGCGCGCGGCGTCGCTGCCGGTCGTCATGCGGCGGGCTCCGCAAGGCGCCAGGAGCCGCGCGCGCCGCGCTTGGCGGCATAGAGCGCGGCGTCGGCGCGGGCGAGCAGCGCGCGGGCGCTCTCCGGGCTGCCCGGCGGGCGGCAGGCGATGCCCATGCTGAAGCGCGGGGCGTGCGGCGTGCCGGCCAGGGCGGCGGCGCGGGCGCGCAGGGCCTCGGCGCGCGCCTTGGCGGCGGCGATGTCGGCCTCGGGGATCCACAGCGCGAACTCGTCCCCGCCCAGCCGGGCCGCGACCTCGCCCGCGCCCGCATCCGCCCGCAGCAGCGCCGCCAGCGCCCGCAGCGCGGCGTCGCCCGCCTCGTGCCCGTGGCGGTCGTTGATCGGCTTCAGGTTGTCGAGGTCGAAGGTGAGCAGGGCCCCGCTGCCGGCCGATGCCAGCGCGGCGAGGAAGGCGCGGCGGTTGGCAAGGCCCGTCAGCGCATCCGTCGCGGCCTGGTGCTCCAGTTCCTCCTGCAGGCGCGCGAAGCCGAGCACAGCACCCAGCATCGCGGCCATGGAGCGCAGCACGGCGAGGTCCTCGGCGTCCCAGTCGCGCGAGCCCGCGCCGCGCCAGGCGGCCAGCGCCGAAACCCGCGGCCGCCGGCCGTGATGATGCAGCAGCGCGGCCGGCTCCCGCCCGTCGAGGCGGCCGGCCCAGTCCTCGACCGCATCCAGCGCGGCGGCGGCGCGCTCTGGCAGGCCGGCGGGCACCGCGCCATTCGCCTCCACCAGCGCCGCGCCTTCGGCCTCGGGGACGATCATGGCGGTGCCGGCGCAGCCCAGCGCGTCGCGCAGGCTGGAAAGGCCGCGCGCCAGCGCCTCCCGCGGGGTGCCGGCGCGGCGGACGGTCTCGGCCAGCGCGTCGAGCAGCGCCGCGCGGCGCAGGCCCGCGGCCGCGGCGGCGGCGGCTTCCTCCTGTTCCGTCACGTCGAGCGCGGCGCCGCGCAGCCCGGCGAACTGGCCCCGCGCATCGCCGATCGGGACCACGGAGAAGGCGAGGCAGCGCGGCTTCCCCCCGGCCCCGGCCACCCAGGCGCGTTGCCGGCGCACCGGCTGGCGCAGCGCGAAGGGATCGGGGCCGGTGCCGAGCAGCAGCGAGGCCGCCCGGCGGCCGAGAAGGCTCGTCGCCGGGTGGCCGATGACCGTCTCGGGCCAGAGGAAGGAGAAGCGGCCGGCGCTGTCCGTCTCGAACACGAAGTCCGCGGCGAGGCCGGCGAGGTCCTGCCAGCGCTGACGCGATTCCAGCAGCGCGCCGTGCAGCGCCGCCGCCGCCGCCGCCGCGGGCGGGACCGTCGCGCATCGTTCCTCGGGGCGCAGCGCCATCGTCATCGGCGCCATGGAAGCCCGGGGGCGATGAATCGCCGGTTAGCGCCACCCGCGTTGACAGGGCGCCGCCGCCGCCGCAAGGAACCCCGCCCAACCCGACCCGCCGGAGGATGCCGCCCATGGACACGAATGCCCTCAAGGGCCTGATCGAGAGCCTCTGGCAGTCGCGCGACAAGGTGAATCCGGGTACCGGCGGAACCGACCGCGCGGCGGTCGAGGACGCGCTGGAGTTGCTCGATTCCGGCAAGGCGCGCGTCGCCGAGCCCGATGGGGCGGGCGGCTGGCGCGTGAACCAGTGGCTGAAGCAGGCGGTGCTCCTCTCGTTCCGGCTGGCCGATTCGAAGCCGATGGACACCGCCGCCGGCGCCTACGACAAGGTGCCGCTGAAGTTCGCGGGCTGGGGCGAGAACCGCTTCAAGGAAGCGGGCTTCCGCGCCGTGCCGGGGGCGGTGGTGCGCCGCTCCGCCTATATCGCGCGCAATGTCGTGCTGATGCCCTCCTTCGTGAATGTCGGCGCCTATGTGGACGAGGGCACGATGGTGGACACCTGGGCCACCGTCGGCTCCTGCGCGCAGATCGGCAAGAACGTGCACATCTCGGGCGGCGTCGGCATCGGCGGCGTGCTCGAGCCGCTGCAGGCCAACCCGGTGGTGATCGAGGACGACTGCTTCATCGGCGCGCGCTCCGAGGTGGCCGAGGGCGTGATCGTCGAGCGCGGCGCGGTGCTCTCGATGGGCGTCTTCATCGGCGCCTCGACCAAGGTGATCGACCGCGCGACCGGCGAGGTCTTCACCGGCCGCGTGCCGGCCTATTCGGTGGTGGTGCCGGGCTCGCTGCCGGGCAGGCCGCTGCCGGACGGCTCGCCGGGCCCCTCGCTCTACTGCGCGGTGATCGTCAAGCGCGTGGACGCGCAGACGCGGGCCAAGACGGCGATCAACGACCTGCTGCGCGACTGAGCGGCCGCGGCGCATGGCGACCGACCCGATCCCGCTCGCCCAGGCGCTGATCCGTTGCCGCTCCGTCACGCCGGCCGATGACGGGGCGCTCGACGTGGTGCAGCGGGCGCTGGAGCCGCTGGGCTTCGCCTGCACCCGCCTGACGTTCGGGCCGGACGACTACCGGGTGGGCAACCTCTTCGCCCGGCGCGGTGGCGGTGGGCCGCATCTCTGCTACGCGGGGCATACGGATGTGGTGCCGCCCGGCGACCTCGGCGCCTGGTCCGACGACCCGTTCGGCGGGGTGGTGCGCGACGGGCTGCTGTTCGGCCGCGGCGCCTGCGACATGAAGGGCGGCATCGCCGCCTTCATCGCGGGGCTGACGGACTACCTCGCGGCGCGGCCCGATCATCCGGGCTCCATCTCGCTGCTCATCACCGGCGACGAGGAGGCGCGCAGCGTGGACGGCACCGCGAAGGTGCTGGAGTGGATGCAGGCCGAGGGAAAGGTCCCGGACATGGCGCTGGTGGGCGAGCCGACCAGCCGCAGGGCGCTCGGCGACACCATCAAGATCGGCCGCCGCGGCAGCCTGACCGCGCGCATCGCGGTGCAGGGCCGCCAGGGGCACAGCGCCTATCCGGCGCAGGCCGACAACCCGATCCACCGGCTGGTCGCGGCCCTGGGCCCGCTGCTTGCCGCGCCGCTCGACAACGGGTCCGAGTTCTTCCCGCCCTCCACGCTGCAGGTCACCGGCTTCGATGTCGGCAACGCGGCCTCCAACGTCATCCCGGCGCAGGCGCGGGCGATGCTCAATATCCGCTTCAACGACCTGCACACGAGCGAGGCGCTGACCGAGCGCCTGCACGCCGCCCTGCGCGCCGCGGGATGCGCCTACGAGATGCAGGCCGAATGCTCGGGCGAGAGCTTCCTCACCCGCCCCGGGCCCTTCGTGGAGGCGCTATCGCGCGCCATTGCACGCAGCACCGGCGTCGAGCCCGCGCTCGACACCGGCGGCGGCACCTCGGATGCGCGCTTCATCGCGCGCTACTGTCCGGTGGCGGAGTTCGGCGCGGTCGGTGCCACGCTGCACCAGGTGAACGAGCATGCGCCGGTCGAGGAACTGCGGCGGCTGGCCGCCGCCTACCGTGCGGTGCTCGAGGAGATCCTCGGCTGAGCGGCGCGGCCCCCCCGCCGCCCGGCCCGCTGGCGCGCGGCATCGCCGGGGCGCTGCTGCTCGCGCGCGGGCGGCCCGAGGGGGCCGACGTCTTCGCGCCGACGATGGAGGAGGCGCGCGGCTCCTTCCTCGCCGCGGCGATCTGCCTGCCGATCTTCCTGCTGCTGCGCGCGATGACGGGCGGCGGCGCGGCCGCGGTGGCGGGCGCGGACCCGGCCCGGGTCCTGGCCGCGGAGCTGATCGCCTTCGCCTGTTCCTGGGCGGGCTTCGCGCTCGCCTCGATCCCGCTGGCCGAGGCGATGGGCCGGCGCGCGCTCTGGCCGCGCTTCATCGCCGCGTGGAACTGGTCGAACCTGGTGCAGTATCTGGTGGTGACGGCGCTGACGCTGCCCGTGCTGGCGGGCGCGCCGCGCTTGATCGCCGATGCGCTGGGCCTCGCCGGGCTCGCCTATGCCGTCTGGCTGCAATGGTTCGCCACCCGCGCGGCGCTGCGCGTCACGGGGCTGCAGGCGGCGGGCTTCGTCATCCTCGACATCGGCATCGCGGTCTTCCTCTCCGGGCTTGTGGTGCAACTCGCGCGCGGGTGAGGGCCGCGGGCAGGGGGTGATCCCCTGCCGGCCGCCCCTCATGCCAGCGGGCGAAAGGCCAAACCTCGCACCCGCTGGCAGGGCGCGCGGGGCTGGCGGGGCGGCCGCGCGCGGAACCGGATCCAGATGCCCTGCGGACAAAGATCGAGCGTTCTCCGCAGGGCATCAGGCCCAGGCGATCGGCGGGTCGTAGCGCACCCCGGTCAGGCTCAGCCCCTCGGCTGGCGCGGTCTGGCCGGCGCGGGTGCGGTCGCCGCCGTCGAGCACCGCCCGCGGCCAGGAGGCGGGGCGCCTGCCCAGCCCCACCTCGACCAGCGTGCCGACCATGTTCCGCACCTGGTGATGCAGGAAGGAGCGCGCCTCGGCGACGATCACCACCTCCTCCCCCAGCCGCGAGACATCCAGCCTGTCGAGCGTGCGCAGCGGCGACTTCGCCTGGCAGGCGGCGGCGCGGAAGGCGGAGAAGTCGTGCCGGCCGAGCAGGCCCTGCGCGGCCGCGTGCATCGCCGCGGCATCGAGCGGGCGCTGGATGTGCCACACGCGCCCGGCGTCGAGCGCGGGCCGGGCGCGGCGGTTGAGGATGCGGTAGCGATAGGCGCGGCCGATGGCCGAGAAGCGCGCCGACCACGCCGCATCCACCACCGCCGCGCCGAGCACGGCGACGGGGTGCGGACGGGTGTGGAAGTTCAGCGCCTCCCGCACGCGTTCGGGCGGGAGCGCGGCCACGAGCGTCACCTGCGCGACCTGGCCCTCGGCATGCACGCCGGCATCGGTGCGCCCGGCCGCCGAGACGAGGGGCAGGGCGCCGCCGTTCAGGCGCGCCGCCGCCTCCTCCAGCACCTGCTGGACGGACAGGCCGCTCTCCTGCCGCTGCCAGCCGACGAAGGGCGCGCCATCGTATTCGAGCAGGAGGGCGTAGCAGGGCATCAGCCGAGCACGCTGCCGCGCGGCAGGGCATAGCCGCGCAGGAAGGCGTCGGCGGGCTGCGGCGCGCGGCCCGGGCGCTGCAGCCGCGCGAGGCGCAGCGCCCCGCTGCCGCAGGCGATCAGCCCGGCGTCGTCCAGCACCGTGCCGGGCGCGCCGCTGCCGGACTCGGGATGGGCGGCGAGGACGCGGATCTGCTCCCCGCCATGGGTGAAGAAGGTGCCGGGCCAGGGGTTGAGGGCGCGCACGCGGCGCTCCAGCGCGGCCGCATCCTGCGTCCAGTCGAGCCGGCCGTCCTCCTTGGTGAGTTTCGGCGCGTAGGTGACGCCCTGCTCGGGCTGCGGAATGGCGGGCGGATCCTCAGCCAGGGCGCGCAGGATGAGCCGCGCGCCGATCGCGGCCAGCCGGTCGTGCAGCTCCTGCACGGTGGTGTCCGGGCCGATCGGCGTCGCCTCCTTCAGCAGCATGGGGCCGGTGTCGAGGCCTTCCTCCATGCGCATGATGGTCACCCCGCTCTCCGCATCGCCGGCGAGGATGGCGGCGTGGATCGGTGCCGCGCCGCGCCAGCGCGGCAGCAGGGAGGCGTGGATGTTCAGGCAGCCCCGGCGCGGCGCGTCCAGCATGGCCTTCGGCAGGATCAGCCCGTAGGCGGCGACCACCGCGGCATCGAGGCCGAGCGCGGCGAAGGCCGCGTGCTCCGCCGCGTCGCGCTTGAGGCGCGCGGGCGTGCGCACCGGCAGGCCGAGCTCCAGCGCGGCGCGATGGACGGGGCAGGGCGTCTCGCGCTGGCCGCGGCCGGCCGGGCGCGGCGGCTGGCAATAGACGGCGGCGATCTCGTGCCCCGCCCCGTGCAGGGCGCGCAGTGCGGGGACGGCGAAATCCGGGCTGCCCATGAAGGCGAGGCGCATGGCGGGGCGTCCCTCCGGCGCGGCCTCAGGCCCGCTGCCTGGCCTTGAGCTCCTTGGCGAGCTTGCGCAGCAGCATGTTCCGCTTCAGCGCGCTCAGGTAGTCCACGAAGAGCACGCCATCGAGGTGGTCGATCTCGTGCTGCAGGCAGGTCGCGAGCAGGCCGTCGGCCTCGATCTCCCGCCGCGCGCCCGCGAGGTCCTGGTAGCGCACCTTCACCCGCGCGGGGCGCGTCACCTCGGCATACTGGCCGGGGAGGGAGAGGCAGCCTTCCTCGCGCGTCGCCGTCTCGGCGCTGGCGGCGAGGATCTCGGGGTTCACCAGCACCATCGGGTCCCGGCTCTCCTCCTTCTGGAGGTCGATGACCACGAGGCGCAGCATCTCCCCCACCTGCGGGGCGGCTAGGCCGATGCCGGGGGCGGCATACATGCTGGCGAGCATGCGCGGCGCGAGGGCGCGCACGCGGTCCTCGTCGGCGGGGCCGACGGGCTTGGCGCGCGCGCGCAGCCGCGCGTCCGGGACGATCAGGATGGGCAGGGTTTCGGCGTCGGTCATGGGGGCGGGGATCCTCTAGCGGCCCGGCATGGCCGTTGCAACGCACCCCCTTGCAGCGGCGCAGGCGGCTGCCAAGATCTGGCGCGGCGGGGCGCTTCGGGCTCCGCCGGATGCTTCGCTCTCGGACGAGGAGGCCCTGCTTCGTGTCACGCCAGTCCCTGTTCGGCTCGCCGCTGTTCCTCGGCTTCGACCACCTCGAGCAGATGCTCGACCGCGTGGGCAAGAACGCCGACGGCTACCCGCCCTACAACATCGAGCAGATCGGCGAGAACCGCCTGCGCATCACGCTCGCCGTCGCCGGCTTCGGGATGGACGACCTGCAGATCACGCAGGAGGACAACCAGCTCGTGATCCGCGGCCGCCAGAAGGATGACGGCGAGGGCCGCGTCTTCCTCCATCGCGGCATCGCCGCCCGCCAGTTCCAGCGCGCCTTCGTGCTTGCCGAAGGGATGGAGGTGGAGGGCGCCTGGCTCGACAACGGGCTGCTGCATCTCGAACTCCGCCGCCCGCAGCCGGAAAGCCGCGTGAGGACCATCCGCATCGGCGCGAAGGGCAATGGCGGCGCGACCATCGTCGAGGGCCGCCCCGCCAAGGCGTGAAGCATGTTCTTGCAACCGGGCCCGCCACGGGCCGGACATTCCGCACGGGCCTCCGGGACGTGCCGGAAGGAGACCAGACAATGACCAAGGACGACATCGACATCGAACGGATCGAGGAGGAGGGCGAGGAGGCCGCGCTGCCCGCCGAGGTGCTCCGCTCGCTCTCCCCGCTGGCCTGGGCGCGCTATGGCGCGACCACGATCGCCTATGCCCGCCCCGTGGTGGTGAACGGGCAGAGGGCGGTCGCCATCCATGCCGCCGACGGCACGCCGATCGGCGCCGCGCCGACCATCGCGCTCGCCACCGCGGCCATCCTGCAGCACGGGCTCGGGCCGGCGCTGGTGCATTGATGGGCGGGGCCGGGGATGACGGGCCACCGCAGGATCCGCACCCATCGCAGGCGCTGAGCGGCGCGGCCGCGCCGCCGCCGCGCGCCCGGCCCGAAGCCCCGGCCATCGCCGCGCCCCCGGCGCGCAGCGCGGGTGAAGGCCGGCCCTGGCCGCTGCTCGCGCCGGCCTTCAAGGACTGCCTCGAGCGGGCCGATCACGCGGGGCTCTGCGCCCTTGTCCTCGCGGCGCGGCCCGCGACGATGCCGAACTGGGCGATCGGCCAGTTCCTGCGCGCCGCCCTTGCCGCGCGCGACGAGCAGGCGCTGCGGCGCGCGGTGGAGATGGCCGTCGCGGCCCCCCTGCAGCCGGCGCTCCGGGCGCGCCTCGCGCTCGCCCTCGTGCGCCACCGGCAGGCCGGCCTCGCCTTGGAGCTGCTGGGGGACATGCTGGACGCCGCGCCCGAGCCGGCCGCCCGCCCGGCGCTGCTAACCGCGCTCGCCGCCGTCACGCTCGACGGAACCGCCCCGGCGGACCTCCGGCGCTGGGCGGCGGAACGGCGCCGCGCCCTTTCCGGCGTGGTCGAGGGCGGCTTCGCCCTCGCCGCCATCCGCCCCAGGCGGCAGGCGCCGAGCCCCTCCCTCGCGCCGCTTCTCGGCATCGCCGCCGCACCCGGGGCTGGGCCCGGGACGGCCGCCGCCCTGCTGGAGACGCTGGAGCGGAGAGCCGCCTGGGATTCGGCGGAGGAGCCCGCCGCGCGCGTGCGCATCTACCGCGACGTCTTCGCCAACCGGCTCGGCGCGATCTGGCGGCCGGACGGGACCGTCCTGCGCGAGCCGCTGCCGACGGCGCGGCCCCTGCCGGCCGTGGCGCCGGGCGACGTGCCGCAGCATGACCGCGCGATCCTCGCCACGGGGAACACGAACAACCTCTACCACTGGTTCGGCGGCATCTTCCGCGGCCTCGGCTGGCGCTTCGAGGCCGGCGCCGAGGCGCTGCCCATCGCGTTGCGCGACGACGCGCTGCCCGCCCAGGCGCAGAGCCTGCGCCTGCTCGGCGGGGAGGCGGCGCCGCTGATCGCCCTCGGCGACTGCGCGCATTTCGGCGAATTGCACGTGCCCGACTGGGGCGGTCTCGGCATGCACCGGGGCGGTGCGGCGCGCTTCCTGTTCGATCGCCTCGTCGCGGCGGCGGGCCCGGCGCCGGAGGGGCGGAGGGACCGCCGCATCCTCATCTCCCGCCGGGACGCGAACGCGCGCCGCCCGGAGGGCGAGGACGCGCTGGAGGCGATGTTCGCGCGCCATGGCTTCGAGAGCGTGACGCTCAAGGGCATGCCGCTCGCGGACCGGATCCGCATGATGCAGGGGGCGGCGCTGGTCGCGGGCATCCACGGGGCCGGCCTGACGATGCTTTTTGCCGCGCGCGCCGGTGCGCGGGTCTATGAGGTCATGCCGTGGATGCCGGCCTCGCTCTCGACCCGCTGCTGCATGGCCGCGATCTCCGGGGCCTTCGGCCTCGCGCACCGCGTCTGGATCGAGCCCTGCGACGAGGCCCGCCAGGCCTGGGAGCCGCATCTCGCGGAGATGGAGGAGGATCTCGTGGCCTTCCTCGATGGCCGCCCCGGCCCGCGCAGCCTGGAGCCCGGCGAGGGCGGGTGATGCTGGCGGGCAACCGCTTCGGCCATGCGCCCGCCGGCATCGCGCGCGGGGACGGCGCGGCGGCCGCGCGCGCCATCGCAGGCCGAAGCCCGGCGGAGGCGGCGCGCGTCCCGGTCAGGCGGTTCAACCTGACCGGGTGAGCACGCCCGCGGAAGGAACGCGGCCGGGCCCCTGTCAGCCCGCGCCGGGATCGATCCAGCCGACATTCCCGTCGGCGCGGCGATAGACCACGTTGAGCGCGCGCGTCGCCTTGTTGCGGAACATCAGCACCGGCACCTGCGCGAGGTCCATGCGCATCACCGCCTCGCCCACCGTCAGCAGCGCGATCTCGGCCGGGTGCTCGGCCACGATGGCGCCGTGGTCCTCGCCATTGGGCGCGGGCGCCTCGGCCTCCTCCTCGGGCTGCGGGCGCAGCACGCGTTCGAGGCCGGCCGGCGCCTCGCGCTCGGGCGCGAAGGAGCGGGCGTGCTCGTTGACGCGGCGGCGGTAGCGGCGCAGGCGCTTGGCGAGGTGCTCGGCCGCCTCGTCGAAGGCGCGATGGGCGTCGGGGCCTTCGCCCTCGGCCCGCATCGTCAGGCCCCGCCCGGCCTTGAGGTTGATATCGCAGGCGAAAAGCGCGCGGTTCTTGTGGAAGGTGACGTTGGCTTCGAGCGCATGGTCGAAATACTTGCGCGTGATGGCGTCGAGCCCTTCGCGCACATGGACCTTCAGCGCCTCTCCGGTATCGACCTGCTTGCCTGCGACAGTGACGTGCATGGGGCTGAGCCCTCCTTCTTCCATTGAAGGGGAGGGGCCGCCCCGTGTGGCGACCATATCGCCGGTCCGCATCCTCAGCGCGGGCCGTGAAGGCTCGGGTCGGATCAGGCCGGGACGGCCTTCTCCCGTTTGCGCTGCACCGATGAGGGTATCCGCAGCGCGTCGCGGTATTTGGCCACGGTCCGGCGGGCGATGTCCACGCCTTCCGCACGCAGCCGGGCCACGATCGCGTCGTCGGAGAGGATGTCGTCCGCGCTCTCGGCATCCACCATGGCCTTGATCCGGTGGCGCACCGCTTCCGCGCTCACGGCGTCCCCGCCTGCGGTCGCGGCGATGGCGGTGGTGAAGAAGTACTTGAGCTCGAAGGTGCCGCGCGGGGTCGCTATCGCCTTGTTGGAGGTGACGCGGGAGACGGTGCTCTCATGCATGCCCACCTCCTCGGCCACGTCGCGCAGGATCAGCGGCTTCAGATGCGCGACGCCGTGGCGGAAGAAGCCGTCCTGCCGGCGCACGATCTCGGCGGCGACCTTGAGGATGGTGTTGGCCCGCTGCTCGAGCGACTTCACGAGCCAGGAGGCGGTCTGGAACTTCTCCGCCACCCAGGCCTTCTCCTCCCGCGTGCGGGCGCCGACCAGCGCCCGGCCGTGGAAGCCGCGGTTGATCAGCACGCGGGGCAGCGTCTCGGGGTTCAGCTCGACGATCCAGCCATCGCCCGGGCCGCGGCGCATGAGGACGTCGGGCACCAGCGTCGGCGCGGGCGGCGCATCGAAGGATGCGCCGGGCTTGGGGTCGAGGCGGCGGAGCTCGGCCACCATCTCGGCCATGTCCTCGGCGTCCACGCCGCAGACCGCCTGCAGCCCGCGCAGGTCGCGCCGGGCGAGCATCTCGAGGTTGTCGAGCAGCGCGGCCATGGCCGGGTCGTAGCGGTTGCGCTCCTGCAGCTGCACCATCAGGCATTCGCGCAGGTCGGCGCAGAACATGCCGACCGGGTCGAAGCGCTGCATGCGTTGCCGGACCGCTTCCACCGCATCCTCGGCGCAGCCCAGTGCTGCGGCGATGGTCGCCGCGGGCACGCTCATGCGGCCGGCGGGGTCGAGCAGCGCGAGCAGGTTCGCCGCGATCATGCGTTCCTGCGCGGTGGCGAAGGAGAGGCGGATCTGCTCGCCGATATGCTCGCGCAGGTTCTTCTCCGGCGCGGCCATGGCCTCGACGCCCGAGAGGTCGTCCTCGAAATCCGATCGCCCGCCGCTGCCCATGGGCGGCGTGCCGGCGTCGTAGACATTGTCCCACTCGGCATCGAGCGGTGCCGCGTTCTCGGCCGGCAGCGCGTCGGAGCGCGCGGCCTCGGCCGCGTCGGGCGCCTCGGGCGGGGCGGGAAGCGGGTCGGTGGTGCGGCCGGCATCGGGGCCGGGCGTCGTGCTCTCGTCGCGCTCGAGCAGCGGGTTGCGCTCGAGTTCCTCCTCGACGAAGGCGGCGACCTCGATGTTGGAGGATTGCAGCAGCTTGATGGCCTGGCGCAGCTGCGGCGTCATCACCAGCTGCTGCGTCTGGCGCAGGTCGAGGCGGGGGCCGAGCGCCATCAGGCACCCGCGCGCCGGGGCGCGGCGCGCTCCTGCCATGGGGGTCGGGGCGGTGCGGCGGCGTGCATGGCTGATGAAGGCGGGCGCCGCATCGCGGCGCGCTCCTGCCATGCATGTAGGGTTGGCGTTGCGGCTACATGCATGGCGGTCAGGCTAGAGGCTGAACCTTTCGCCGAGGTAGACGCGCCGCACCCCCTCATGCGCCACGATGTCGCGCGGTGAGCCCTCCATCAACACCTGACCGTCGTGCAGGATGTAGGCGCGGTCGATGATCTCGAGCGTCTCGCGCACATTGTGGTCGGTGATCAGCACGCCGATGCCGCGGTCCTTGAGGTGCTTGACCAGGTCGCGGATCTCGCCGACCGCGATCGGGTCGATGCCCGCAAGCGGCTCGTCGAGCAGGATGTAGGCCGGATGCGTGGCCAGCGCGCGGGCGATCTCGCAGCGCCGCCGCTCGCCGCCCGAGAGCGCGAGCGCGGGCGCGCGCCGCAGGTGGGAGATGCCGAATTCCGCGAGCAGCGCGTCGAGCATCTGCTCGCGCCGCTCGCGCACCGGCTCGACCACCTCGAGTGCCGCGCGGATGTTGTCCTCGACGTTCAAGCCGCGGAAGATCGAGGCCTCCTGCGGCAGGTAGCCGAGGCCGAGGCGCGCGCGGCGATACATCGGCAGCGTGGTGACGTCGTGCCCGTCCATGATCACCTGCCCCTCGTCGGGCTGCACGAGGCCGGTGATCATGTAGAAGGTGGTGGTCTTGCCCGCGCCGTTGGGGCCGAGCAGCCCGACCGCCTCGCCCCGCCTGACCGAGATCGAGACGTTGCGCACCACCGGCCGCTTCTTGTAGCGCTTGCCGAGGCCCTTCGCGACGAGGCCCGAGGCCGAGGCGCCCTCGACCACGCGCAGCGCTTCGCTCATCGCGGCCCGCCCTGCGGCGGCAGCGCCTGCTCGCCCTGCTGCGGCACGACGAGGCCCTGCACGCGCTGCCCCGGCGCCGAGACGAGGCGCGCCACGCCGCTCTGCATGTTCACGATGGCTTCCTGTCCCGTCAGCGTGTTGTCGCCGCGCGTGATGCGCACCTGGCCGAGCAGCCGCGCCATGCCCGTGTTGGGGTTGTAGACGCCACGGTCGCCGCGCACGACCTCCTGCTCGGTGCGGATCTCGACATTGCCGAAGGCCTCGACCCGCTCGATGGAGGAGGGCTGGCCCGACGCGGCCTGCGCCGAGGCGGCCTGCGGCCGCGGCTGGCCGGCAGCCGGCGCCTCGGCGAAATGCGCGACGAGCGTGTCGGCGCGCACGCGGCGGCCGTCATTCGTCACCACCACCGCATTGCCGCGCGCCACCGCCATCCGGCGCTGCGACCAGTATTCGACGCTGTCGCGCGCGGTCAGCGTGTTGTCGGGATTGATCAGGCGCAGCGCGCGGCCGGTCATCACCATCACCGCCTGGTCCATGTCATAGACCGCGCGGTCGCCTTCCGCGCGGTCGGTCGCGGTGAAGATGACGACATTGCCCTCGGCCTCGAGCCGCCAGATCTCGCCGCCGCCCGCGGGGTTCTCCGCGGCCGCCGGCGCCGGCTGCGCGGCCTGCCCGCCGCGCGGGCGGTAGCGGGCGATCAGGCGGTCGGCCTCCACCGTGACGCCGCCGCGCACCGCGCGCGCCTCGCCGCGGGCGATGATCACCTGCTCCTGCTGGCGCCACTCGATGCCGTCCACCGCGGTCACCTCGACCGGGCCGCCCTGGCTGAGGTCGAGCGACTGCGCGAGGCAGGGCGCGGCCCAGAACAGCCCCGCGGCGAGCAGCGCGGCCCTCACTGCCCGCCCTCCAGCACCGCGCGCGCGCGGCCGGTGAAGACCACGACCTGGCCGCGCTCGGTCAGGCGGAAGCCCTCGCTCGTCAGCGTGCCGAAGGGCCCCTGCGCGGCGACCGGCCGGTCGCCGGAGGCGGAACCCTCGTGCAACTGGATCTCCGCGGCCTCGGTGACGAGGAGGTTGCCGCCATCCTGCCAGAGCGTGACCTCGCCGGAGAGGTCGAGCACGTTGCGCGCCTTGTCGTAGCGGCCGGTGCGCGATTCCAGCAGAACCCAGGAGCCGTCGGTGAGCAGGATGTCGGCGCGCGGCGCGTCGAGGTCCACGATGTCCGCCGATTCGGTCTGCGTCGCCACGCCCGCGGTGACGGTGAAGGGGCGGTTCTGCTCGTCGAGGCCCTGGTAGCGCGGATCCACCACGCGCACGGAATCCGGCGTGGCCTGCACGACACGGCGGAAGGAGACGCGGGCGCGGTCCTCCATGCGGTCGAGTTCCGGCCAGATGGCGATGGCCGCGAGCAGGCCGAGGCCCGCGGCGGGCAGCAGCCACTTGGCGAGCCGCACGGCGATGCGCCGGCGCGCGATCTGCGCGGAGGAGGGCGCCCAGCGCTCGCGCGAGGGCGGCAGCAGCCGGCGCGGGGCCGGGGCGGGGCCGGCGCGCAGCGGCACCGCCGGGGCGATGCGCGGTTCCTCCCGCCCGCTCATGCCACGCCTGCGCGCAGCAGGTCGTGGACATGCAGGATGCCGACCGGGCGGCCGTCCTCGTCCACGACGAAAAGGGCGGTGATGCTGCGCGCATTCATCTCGCGCAGCGCCTCGGCCGCGAGCGTGTCGGGGCGGACGGTGCGCGGGGTGCGCGTCATGACCTCGCCGACGCTGCGCGAGAGCAGCGCGGCCCCGCCGCCCGCCTCGAGCTGCCGGCGCAGGTCGCCGTCGGTGACGATGCCGATCAGCCGCCCGTCCTCGTCCTGCACGCCGAGGCAGCCGAAGCGGCGCGCGGTCATGGCGATGATCGCCTGGTCCATGGACAGGCCGGGCGGGGCGAGCGGCAGTTCCGCCGCGCCATGCATCAGGTCCCGCACGCGGGAGAGCCGCGCGCCGAGCTTGCCGCCCGGGTGGAAGACGCGGAAATCGGCTGCGGTGAAGCCGCGCCGGGTGAGCAGCGCGACCGCCAGCGCATCGCCCAGCGCGAGCTGCATGGTGGTCGAGGTGGTCGGCGCGAGGCCCATCGGACAGGCCTCCGGCGCCTCGGGCAGCACGAGGGCGATGTCGGCGGCGCGGGCCAGCGTGCTGCCCGCCCGGCCGGTGATGGCGACCAGCGGCAGGCCGAAGCGTTTCGCGTGGCCGACGAGGTCGGCGAGTTCCGGCGTCTCCCCCGAATTGGACAGCGCCAGCACGGCATCGCCCGCGACGATCATGCCGAGATCGCCGTGCGAGGCCTCGGCGGGGTGGACGAACAGGGCGGGCGTGCCCGTCGAGGCGAGGGTCGCGGCGATCTTGCGCCCGACATGGCCGGACTTGCCCATGCCCGAGACCACGACGCGCCCGGAGGTGCCGGCCAGCGTCGAGACGGCCAGGGCGAAACGCTCGTCGAGGCTCGCGGCCAGCGCGGTCAGCGCCTCGGATTCGAGCGCGAGCACGCGGCGCGCGGCCTCGATGTCAGGATGCGGGGAAGGGGCGTTCACGCCGCCTGTATGCTGCGGGCGCGTTGGCGGGTCAACAAAACAGGCGGAGAGCCTTCCAAGAAGCGTGCCACGCGATGCGCGCGGCCCGGGGGTCGCGCCGGGCCGCAGGGCGGGATCGCGCAACGCCCAGCTTCCGGAAAGCCATCGCTGGACCCGCTGGGCGGGCGCGCGGACGGCCGGGCCGATATGCCGGGTCCGTTGACGAACCCCGTCCCGTCGCCGTCGCGCAGGCGGGCTGCCGGCCCGGGGCGCGCCCTGCCTGGCCCCGGCGGCCCACCCGGCCCATCCGGGCGGAGGGTCAATGCGCCAGGATGTCCGGATCCTCGTAGCCGAGCAGGTCGAGCTTCCCGCGGGCGGGCAGGAAGCGGAAGCAGGCCTCCGCCAGATCGAGCCTGCCCTCGCGCCGCAGCAGGCCCTCGAGCTTGGCCCAGAGCGCATGCAGGTGCAGCACGTCCGAGGCGGCATAGGCGAGCTGCTCGGGCGAGAGGTCGGCCGCGCCCCAGTCCGAGCTCTGCTGCTGCTTCGAGATCTCGACGCCGAGCAGCTCCTTGCACAGGTCCTTGAGCCCGTGGCGGTCGGTGAAGGTGCGCACCAGCTTCGCGGCGACCTTGGTGCAGACCACCGGCGCGGTGGTCACGCCGAGGCAGTGGAACAGCACCGCGACATCGAAGCGCGCGAAGTGGAACAGCTTGGTCACCGCCGGGTCGGCCAGCAGCCGCCTGAGGTTCGGCGCCGCATAGCCCTGCCCGCCGAGCGATTCCGGCACGAGCTGCACCAGATGCGCCGTCCCGTCGCCGGAGGAGAGCTGCACGAGGCACAGCCTGTCGCGGTGCGGGTTCAGCCCCATCGTCTCGGTGTCGATCGCGACCAGGCGGCCGAGATCGAGCCCGTCGGGCAGGTCGTTGCGGTGCAGGCGGATGGTCACGCCGGCATGGGTGAACAGGGTGGTGCCCATGGAAAGCGCCGTGCCTTGCTTGATGATGGTGCCCAGGAAAGGACTCGAACCTTCACAGCCTTGCGGCCACAGGTACCTGAAACCTGCGCGTCTACCAATTCCGCCACCTGGGCAGGGGGCCGGCGCCTCGCGGCGAGGCCCGGGCGTTTACGCGCCGCCGTGCGGCCCGTCAAGCGCCGCCGCGGCCTTGAGGCGGCGATGGGGCGCCCATATGGTCCGTCGCATCCAGCGGAAGGGGAGCACCATGGCCGATCGTCGGGTCGCGACAGTGTTCGGGGGTGCCGGCTTCATCGGCCGCCACGTCGTGCAGCGCCTCGCGAAGCAGGGCTGGATCGTGCGCGTCGCCGGGCGGGACACCGAGAAGGCCGGCCGGCTGCGCACCCTGGGCGCGGTCGCGCAGGTGGTGCCGGTGGCGGCCTCGGTGACGGACGAGGCCTCGGTCGCGCGGGCCGTCGCGGGGGCCGAGGCGGTGGTCAACCTCGTCGGCATCCTGTTCGAGCGCAAGCCGGGCGACTTCACGCGCATCCAGGCCGAGGGGGCGGGGCGCGTGGCGCGGCTCGCCGCGGCGGCCGGCGCGCGGCGGCTCGTGCATGTCTCGGCCATCGGCGCCGATGCCGGCAGCCCGAGCGCCTATGCCCGCACCAAGGCGGAGGGCGAGGCCGCGGTGCGCGAGGCCTTCCCGGCCGCGACCATCCTGCGCCCCTCGGTGGTGTTCGGGCCGGAGGACCAGTTCTTCAACCGCTTCGGCGCGCTCGCCGCGATGCTGCCGGTGATGCCGGTGGTCTGCGGGGCGACGCGCTTCCAGCCGGTCTATGTGGGCGATGTCGCCGATGCCGTGATGGCGGCGATCGAGCGCGAGGACGCGCAGGGAAGGACCTACGAGCTCGGCGGGCCGCGGGTGATGACGATGCGCGAGGTGCTGGAGTTCGTGCTCGAGCACACCGGGCGCCGCCGCCCGCTGGTGCCGATGCCGGACGGGCTGGTGCGGCTGCAGGCGCGGCTCGGGGAAATGCTGCCCAGCCCGCCGCTGACGCGCGACCAGCTGATCCTGCTCGGCAAGGACAATGTGGTGTCGGAGGGGGCGGCGGGGCTCGCGGCGCTGGGCATCAGGGCCAAGGCGGCGGAGGCGATCGCCCCTGCCTATCTCGCCCGCTTCCGCCCCGGGGGCCTTCGGCGCGAGGGACTTGCGGCATGAAAGGTCCGAATCGGATCTGATTTCCGCGCTGCGGCGGGCCGGTTTCGCGAGCGCGGGTGAAACCGGCGTCCTGTTAGGGCAAAAAAACTGACCTATCGGCGCAGAAAGGACTCGCCTCGCCCGGAAGCATGCCGTATGTGACCCGCCGCCAGGGGTCCGGCGACGGATCTTGCGCGGCCCCGTGGCCGCGGCCGCCCCGGGCGCAGGTTCGCCGCCGCGGGGGGTCGCATGGCCGAGAAGATGCTCCAGTTCGTCCGCCTTCAGCAGCGGCAGCCGGAGAAGCGCGACGCCGCGGAGCGCCGCGGCGACTGGGGCGAGGTCTATCGCGCCTATGCCGCCGAGGCCGCCCAGCAGCAGGCCTCCCGCTGTTCGCAGTGCGGCGTGCCCTTCTGCCAGGTGCATTGCCCGCTCAACAACAACATCCCCGACTGGCTGAAGCTGACCGCCGAGGGCCGGCTCGAGGAGGCCTACGAGGTCGCCTCCGCCACCAACACCTTCCCCGAGATCTGCGGCCGCGTCTGCCCGCAGGACCGGCTCTGCGAGGGCAACTGCGTCATCGAGAAGGGCTTCGAGAGCGTCACCATCGGCGCGGTCGAGAAGTTCATCACCGACACCGCCTGGGAGAAGGGCTGGGTCAAGCCGCCCGCCGCGGTGCGCGAGCGGGCGGAGAGCATCGGCATCATCGGCGCCGGCCCCGCCGGCCTGGCCGCGGCGGAGCGGCTGCGCACCCTCGGCTACCAGGTGACGGTCTATGACCGCCACGACCGCGCCGGCGGGCTGATGATCTACGGCATCCCGAACTTCAAGCTGGAGAAGGACGTTGTGCTGCGGCGCGCCGCGCAGTTCGAGCAGGGGGGCATCGCCTTCCGGCTGAACGTGGCGGTCGGGCGCGACGTCACGCTCGGCGAGCTGCGCCAGCGCCACGATGCGCTGCTGGTCGCGACCGGCGTCTACAAGGCGCGCGACATCGCCTGCCCCGGGGCGGGGCTGCCCGGCGTGGTCGCCGCGCTCGACTACCTGATCGCCTCCAACCGCAAGGGCCTGGGCGATGCGGTGCCGGAGTTCGACAGCGGCGCGCTCGACGCGCGCGGCCGGCATGTCGTGGTGGTCGGCGGCGGCGACACCGCGATGGATTGCGTGCGCACCGCCGTGCGCCAGGGCGCGGCCTCGGTCACCTGCCTCTATCGCCGCGACAAGGCGAACATGCCCGGCTCGATGCGCGAGGTGAAGAACGCCGAGGAGGAGGGCGTGCGCTTCGAATGGCTCGCCGCGCCGGAGGCCTTCACCGGCACCGACCGCGTCGAGGCCGTGCGCGCCCAGCGCATGCATCTCGGCCTGCCCGACGCCACCGGCCGCCAGCAGGTCGAGCCGATCCCCGGCGCGCATTTCACCCTCGAGGCCGATCTCGTCATCAAGGCGCTCGGCTTCGATCCCGAGGACCTGCCCGCGCTCTTCAACGAGCCGGCGCTCGCCGTCACGCGCTGGGGCACGCTGAAGGTGGACCACCGCACCATGATGACCGCGCTGCCCGGCGTCTTCGCCGCCGGCGACATCGTGCGCGGCGCCTCGCTCGTGGTCTGGGGCATCCGCGACGGGCGCGACGCGGCCGAGCAGATGCACCTCTACCTGCAGGCGCGGGCCGAGGCGCCGGCGATGGCGGCCGAGTGATGCGCGCGCTGCTTGCCCTGCTGCTGCTCTGCGCGGCGCCCGCCTTCGCCCAGCCCGCCGACACGCCCGCCGAGCGCCGCGCCGCCGCCGAGGCGCTGGTCGAGGCGAGCGGCGGGCAGCGCCAGGTGGATGCGATCCTCGCCGCCATGCGCGGCGGGCTTGTCGAGAACATCACCCGCGCCACCGCCGGCCGCCTGACGGGCGAGCAGGTCGCGGTGATCGTGGACGAGGTGCTGATGCCGGGCTTCACGGCCCGTTCGCACGAGATCACCGAGCACACGATCCGCGTCTGGCAGGACCGCCTCTCGGCCGCGGACATGCGCGCGCTGGCGGAGTTCTACAGCGCGCCGCTCGGCCAGCGGCTGCTGGCCCTGATGCCCGAGGTCACCGCCGAGAGCGCGCGCTTCGGCCAGGACTGGGCGCAGCGCGTCGCGCAGGACGTCATCATGCGCAACCGCGAGCAGCTCCGCGCGCGCGGCATCCCCTTCTGAAGCCCCAAGGAAACCCGGGCCATGACCGACACCGGCTACGTTTCCCGCCATCAGCGCGAGGCCGCCCTGCTGCGCGAGGCCGCGCATATCGACCTGACCGAGCATGACGCCTGCGGCGTCGGCCTCGTCGCCGCGATGGACGGCAAGCCGCGGCGCGAGGTGGTGCAGGCGGGCATCGACGCGCTCAAGGCCGTCTGGCACCGCGGCGCGGTGGATGCCGACGGCAAGACCGGCGACGGCGCGGGCATCCACATCGAGATCCCGCAGGACTTCTTCGCGGAAGTCGTCGAGCGCGGCGGCGACCGCCTGCGCCCGGGGCGCATCGTGGTCGGCATGGTCTTCCTGCCCAAGACCGACCTCGGCGCGCAGGAGCGCTGCCGGCAGATCATCGAGACCGAGATCCTGAACGCCGGCTACAGCATCTATGGCTGGCGGCAGGTGCCGATCGACGTCTCCTGCATCGGCGAGAAGGCGAACGCGACGCGCCCCGAGATCGAGCAGATCCTGATCTTCGACCCCGAGCAGCGCGAGATCGGCACGGTCGAGCGCGACATGTTCGTGATCCGGCGGCGGATCGAGAAGCAGGCGATCGCGGCGCAGATCCCCGAGCTCTATCTCTGCTCGCTCTCGGCGCGCTCGGTCATCTACAAGGGCATGTTCCTCGCCGAGAGCCTGACCGAGTTCTACCCGGACCTGCTCGACCCGCGCTTCGTCTCCCGCTTCGCGATCTACCACCAGCGCTACTCGACCAACACCTTCCCGACCTGGCGCCTCGCGCAGCCCTTCCGCATGCTCGCCCACAACGGCGAGATCAACACGCTGCACGGCAACGTCAACTGGATGAAGAGCCACGAGACGCGGCTCGCCCATCCGCTGCTCGACCCCTTCATGGAGGACCTCAAGCCCATCGTGCAGGCCGGCGGGTCCGACACCGCGACGCTCGACAACGTGTTCGAGCTGCTGGTCCGCGCCGGGCGCGACGCGCCGATGGCCAAGGCCATGCTGATCCCCGAGAGCGTGACCAGCAACGCGACCATGCCCGCGGCGCATCGCGAGCTCTTCATGTACTGCAACGCGGTGATGGAGCCCTGGGACGGCCCGGCCGCCATCGCCGCGACGGACGGGCGCTGGGTGATCGCGGGCCTCGACCGCAACGGCCTGCGCCCGATGCGCTACACCGTGACCGACGACGGGCTGCTGATCGTCGGCTCCGAGACCGGCATGGTGAAGCTGCCCGAGGACCGCATCGTGCGGAAGGGCCGCGTGGGCCCCGGCCAGTGCATCGGCGTCGATCTCGAGGAGGCGCGCTTCTACGACGACGCCTCGCTGAAGGACATGCTCGCCGCACGCAAGCCCTTCGGCAAGTGGACGGCGCGCACCACGCGCATCGACGGCATCGTGAAGGCGAGCGGCGACGAGCAGGCGAGCTACTCGGGCGAGGCGCTGCGCCGCCGCCAGCTCGCCGTCGGCTACACGCTCGAGGAGCTGGAATCGATCCTGCACCCGATGGTGGAGGATGCGAACGAGGCGGTCGGCTCGATGGGCGACGACACGCCGATCGCGGTGCTCTCCTCCCAGTATCGCGGGCTGCACCACTACTTCCGGCAGACCTTCAGCCAGGTGACCAACCCGCCCATCGACAGCCTGCGCGAGACGCGGGTGATGACGCTGCGCACGCGGCTCGGCAACCTCGGCAACATCCTCGACGAGGATCCGACGCAGTGCGACATGCTGATGCTGGAGAGCCCCGTGCTCTCCAACGCGCAGTTCGACGCCATGCGCGACTACATGGGCAGCACCGCCTGCACGGTTGACTGCACCTGGCCCGTGAGCGAGGGCGAGGCAGGGCTGCGCCGCGCCATCGAGCGCATCCGCCGCGAGGCGGAGGAGGGCGTCCGCTCCGGCTGCGCCCATGTGATCCTGACCGACGAGGCGCAGTCGGCCGAGCGCGCGCCGATACCGATGGTGCTCGCGGTCGGCGCGGTGCAGACGCACCTCGTCAGGCATGGGCTGCGCACCTTCACCTCGCTGAACGTGCGCGACGCGGAGTGCATGGACGTGCATTCCATCGCGGTGCTGATCGGCGCGGGTGCGACCACGGTGAACGCCTATCTCGCGCAGGAGACCATCGCCGACCGCCATCGCCGCGGCCTGTTCGGCGACCTGTCGCTCAAGGAGTGCGTCGCCCGCTACAAGAAGGCGGTGGACAAGGGCCTGCTCAAGATCATGTCCAAGATGGGCATCTCGGTTCTGAGCAGCTACCGCGGCGGCATGAACTTCGAGGCGATCGGCCTCTCGCGCGCGCTGGTGGCGGAGTTCTTCCCCGGCACGCCCTCGCGCATCTCGGGCATCGGGCTTTCCGGCATCGCGCGGCGCGTGCTCGCGCTCCATGCCAGGGCGTGGCAGGAAGGCGCGGTGACGCTGCCGGTGGGCGGGCTCTACAAGCTGCGCCGCCGCGGCGAGGTGCACGCCTTCGACGGCAGCCTGATCCACACGCTGCAGAAGGCGGTGGAGACCGACAGCTACCAGACCTTCAAGCGCTATTCGGAGGCGGTGCGCCGCCTGCCGCCCGTCGCGCTGCGCGACCTGCTTGATTTCCGCAGCGCGGGCCGGGCGCCGATTCCGCTCGAGGAGGTCGAGAGCATCACCGAGATCCGCAAGCGCCTCGTCGCGCCCGGCATCTCGCTCGGGGCGCTGAGCCCCGAGGCGCACGAGACGCTCTCGATCGCGATGAACCGCATCGGCGCGCGCTCGGACAGCGGCGAGGGCGGGGAGGATCCGGCCCGCGCCAAGCCGCGCGCGAACGGCGACAACGCCAATTCCGCAATCAAGCAGATCGCCTCGGGGCGCTTCGGCGTGACCGCGGAATACCTGAACAACTGCCGCGAGATCGAGATCAAGGTCGCGCAAGGGGCGAAGCCCGGCGAGGGCGGGCAGCTGCCCGGCTTCAAGGTGACCGGGCTGATCGCGCGGCTGCGCCATTCGACGCCGGGTGTCACGCTCATCAGCCCGCCGCCGCACCACGACATCTACTCGATCGAGGATCTCGCGCAGCTCATCTACGACCTCAAGCAGATCAACCCGGATGCGACGGTCTGCGTGAAGCTCGTGGCGCGCTCGGGCATCGGGACCATCGCCGCCGGCGTGGCCAAGGCCAAGGCGGATGCGATCCTGATCTCGGGCCATTCGGGCGGCACCGGCGCCTCGCCGCAGTCCAGCATCAAGTATGCGGGCCTGCCGTGGGAGATGGGCCTGAGCGAGACGCACCAGGTGCTGCTGCTGAACCGGCTGCGCCACCGCGTGAAGCTGCGCACCGACGGCGGCATCAAGACCGGGCGCGACGTGGTGATCGCGGCCATGCTGGGGGCCGAGGAGTTCGGCATCGGCACCGCCTCGCTCGTGGCGATGGGCTGCATCATGGTGCGGCAGTGCCATTCCAACACCTGCCCCGTTGGCGTCTGCACCCAGGACGAGGCGCTGCGCGCGAAGTTCACCGGCACGCCGGAGAAGGTGATCAACCTCTTCTCCTTCGTGGCGGAGGAGGTGCGCGAGATCCTCGCCTCCCTCGGCTTCCGGCGGCTGACCGACGTGATCGGGCGGACCGACCTGCTGCACCAGGTCAGCCGCGGCTCGGAGGATCTGGACGACCTCGACCTCAACCCCCTTTTGGTGCAGGCCGATGCCGGGGGGCATCCGCCCTACTGCACCATGGAGGGGCGCAACGAGGTGCCCGAGACGCTGGACGCGGAGATGATCCGCGATGCCGACGCGCTGTTCCGGCACGGGGAGAAGATGCAGCTCCAGTACAACATCCGGAACACGCATCGCGCCATCGGCACCAAGGTCTCCTCCCGCATCACGCGCCAGTTCGGCATGACCGGGCTGCAGCCCGGCCACCTGACCGTCAGGCTGCGCGGCTCGGCCGGGCAGTCGCTCGGCGCCTTCGGCGTGCGGGGGCTGAAGCTCGAGGTGTTCGGCGACGCCAACGACTATGTCGGCAAGGGCCTCTCGGGCGCGACCATCGTGGTGCGCCCCGCGCCCTCCTCGCCGCTGGTGTGGAACGAGAACACGATCATCGGCAACACCTGCCTCTATGGCGCGACGGCGGGCGAGCTCTTCGCCGCCGGCCAGGCCGGCGAACGCTTCGCCGTGCGCAACTCCGGCGCCACCGCCGTGGTCGAGGGCTGCGGCGCCAATGGCTGCGAATACATGACCGGCGGGACGGTGGTGATCCTGGGGCCGGTGGGCGACAATTTCGGCGCCGGCTTCACCGGCGGCATGGCCTTCGTCTACGACGCCGACGACACCTTCGAGCTGCGGCTGAACCCGGAATCGCTGCTCTGGAGCCGCATCGCCCATCCGCACTGGGAAGGCGTGCTGTGCGACCTGATCGCCCGGCACGTGGCCGAGACCGGCAGCCGCTTCGCCGCCCGCCTGCTGAACGAGTGGGCAAGCGAGCGGAACCGCTTCTGGCACGTGGTGCCGAAGGAGTTCGCGAGGTACCTGCCCGTCCCGATGGCCGAGCAGGCTGCCGTCGCGGCGGAATGACTCGCCCGGCCCGCGCGCGGTGAAAAGGTTCACCGCGCGCGGGCCTCGATGCTTCCGTTGCCATGACGACAGGGTAATGTGCCCGGCGGGAGGTCCCGGTGGAGCGGGGCACGGACGGAGGCGGAGAATGAGCGTGCGGCGACTGGTCCTGGCCCTGGCGGCCCTTTCAGCGATGGCCATGCCGGCCTCCGCGCAACAGGTGCGCAACCTCGCCGAGGTGAATGGCTGGGTCGCCTATGTGGCGCAGAGCAACAGCGGGCCGCTCTGCGGCATGGGGACGGATGCGAACCGGCTCGGCCGCTTCTTCTGGATCAAGGTCGAGCGGCTGCGCGGCAACCTGCACGGCTTCATCCAGGTGGGCGACCGCGCCTGGAACGTCCGGCGGGAGGCGACGGGGCGCATCATCGTCGCCATCGACCGCCAGCGCGCCGACCTGAACTACACCGGCACCTCGCGCCCGGACATGATCGAGGCCTCCTACCAGGGCGCCTTCGAGAACTTCCTCAACTTCGTGCGCGCCTTCGCCCTCGGCATGCGCATGGAGGTGATCTTCCCCGGCGAGACCGTGGCGCCCTGGTCGGCCGACCTGCGCGGCACCCGCGCGGTGACCGAGGCCTTCCTCGCCTGCGCGCGGCGCATCTGACGGGCGGGCCTTCCGCGACGGCGGGGCGGGTGGCATAAGCGGCGCGCCGTGCGCCTGCTCTTCCATCTTCCCCTCTCGCCCTTCGCCCGCAAGGTCCGCCTCGCGCTCGCCGAGAAGCGAATTCCCTTCGACACGCGCATCGAGCGCGTGTGGGAGCGGCGCGAGGATTTCCTCGCCATGAACCCGGCCTGCACCGTGCCGGTCCTGGTCGAGGACAACGGCCTGACCATCGCGGATTCGAACGCGATCTGCGAATACCTCGACGAGGCCTATCCCGACATGCCGCTGCTCGGCCGCACGCTCGCCGAGCGGGCCGAGGTGCGCCGCCTGGTCGCGTGGTTCGACGGCAAGTTCCACGCCGAGGTCGGCATGAACCTGCTCTACGAGAAGCAGATGAAGCGGCTGATGGGGCGCGGCAACCCGGACGCCTCGGCGATCCGCGCGGGCTATGCGAATCTCCGCCCGCATCTCGAATATGTCGGCTGGCTCGCCGAGACGCGGCCCTGGCTCGCCGGCACCTCCCTCACGCTTGCCGACCTCGCCGCGGCGGCGCATCTCTCGGCGCTCGACTACATCGGCGACGTGGACTGGTCGCAGAACGAGGCGGCGAAGGACTGGTATGCGCGGATGAAGTCGCGCCCCTCCTTCCGCCCGCTGCTCGCCGACCGGGTCAGCGGCCTCACGCCGCCCGAGCATTACGCGAACCTCGATTTTTGATTCGCGGCGGGCCGGCTTCGGGGCCGGCCTTTCGCGCTGGGCGGTGTCGCGCGTGCGGCGCCGGCCGCCGGAGTCCAGCCCCTACCGCCGCGCCGGCCCGGCCTCCATCAGCGCCATGTTCTGCGCCGCGAGATCCGCCGCCGCGCTGTCGGGCGCGAGTTCGATCACCCTCTCCCAGTCCGACCGCGCGCCCGCGCCATCGCCGCGCATCTGGCGCAGGATGCCGCGTTCGAGCAGCGCCTCGGCATTGTCGGGCGCGAGGCGCAGCGCCTGGGCGATGCTCTCGGCCGCCGGCGCGACGCGGTCGAGGCGCCGCTCGGCCGAGGCGCGCAGCACCCAGGCCTCGGCACGCGACGCATCCATGGCGACGACGCGCTCGGCATCGGCCAGCGCCTCCGCCGGGCGGTCGAGCGCGAGCGAGGCGATCGCCCGCTCGGTCAGCAGGTCGGCATCCTCGGGCGTCAGCGCGAGGGCAAGGCTGAGCGCGGCATGGGCGCGCTCGGGGCGGCCGGCGGCGATCCAGGCCTCGCCCGCCTGGCCGAACACCGCCGCGCGCGCGCGGATGCCCGCCTGGCTGCGGGTGGCGATGCGCTCCAGCGCCTCCGCCGCGCGCGCCGCATCGCCGAGGGTGAGCAGCGCGAGCGCGGCGCAATGGGCCGATGCCTCGCCGAGGCCCTCCATGGCGAGGCGGTCGGCGAGCGCGCGCGCGCCCTCCGGGTCCTCGTCCACCATCTCGATGCAGCGTTCGTAGTCGGACGAATCCACGAGGCGCGGCGGTTCGGGCGGTGTCGGCAGCACCTCCTCGCGCGCCGTGCCGCCGAGCCACCACCACGCGCCGCCGCCCGCCGCCAGCAGCAGCATCGCGGCGCCGGCCAGGAGCGGGCGGGTTGGACTCATGCGCGAAATCTAGTGCCCGGGCCGGCGGCGTGCCAGATGAGGCGCATGGAGGCAGGCATGCTGCTGGTGGCGGGGCTGGGCTATGCGGGCGGGGCGGTGGCGCGCGAGGCGGCGGCCGCCGGCTGGCGCGTGGCCGGCACGGCGCGCGATCCTGACGCCGCATCCGCGCCGCCGGGCGTCGCGCTGCTGCCCTTCGCCGCCGCGGGCGAGGCGATCCGCATCGCCTCGCACCTGCTGGTGACCGCGCCGCCCGGCGAGGGCGGGGACCCGGTGCTCGCCGCCCATGGCGCGGCGATCGAGGCGGCGCTGCGCGCCGGCACGCTGCGCTGGGTCGGCTATGTCTCGACGACCGGGGTCTATGGCGACCGCGGCGGGGCCGAGGTGGACGAGGCGACGCCCCCCGCGCCGGGCCAGCCGCGCAGCCTGCGGCGCCTCGAGGCCGAGAAGGCCTGGCGGGCGGCGACGGAGGGGCGCGCCGCGCTCGACCTGATGCGGGCAGGCGGGATCTACGGGCCGGGGCGCTCGCCCTTCGAGGAGCTGCGCGCCGGCACGGCGCGGCGCATCGTCAAGCCGGGCCACGCCTTCTCCCGCATCCATCGCGACGACATCGCCCGCGCCGTGCTGGCCGCGATCGGGCAGGCGCTGCCGCCGGCGGTGCGCGTGCTGCACCTCGTGGACAACGAGCCGGCGGAAAGCGCCGAGGTCCTCGCCCATGCCGCCCGCCTGCTCGGCCTGCCGCCGCCGCCCGCCATCGCCTTCGAGGAAGCCCGCGCGCGCATGTCGCCCATGGCGCTGTCCTTCTGGGCCGAGAACCGGCGCGTGGCCAATGCGGCGACCAAGGCCGCGCTCGGCATCGCCTGGCGGTATCCGACCTTCCGCGAGGGGCTAGCCGCCATCCTCGCGGAGGAGGGGCGCCAGCGTCCCGCCCAGTAGCGCGAGGTCCTGCGGCCGCGAGAGGCGGTGGTCGCCGTCCTTGACGAGGCTCACCTGCACGTCGCCGCCGGTCAGCGCCTCGGCGATGCGCAGCGCGTGGCGCCAGGGCACGTCGGGATCGGCCATGCCCTGCAGGATCCGCACCGGGGCATCGAGCGCGAGCGGGCCGCGCAGCAGCAGGTGCCGCCTTCCGTCCTCGATCAGCGCGCGGGTGATGGGGTAGGGATCGCCGTAGTCGCTCGGCCGCATCCAGAGGCCGTCGCGCTCGATGGCGGCGCGCTGATCAGGCGTGAACTCCGCCCACATCAGGTCCTCGGTGAAGTCGGGCGCGGGGGCGATGCCGAGGATGGCGCGCACCGGCACGCGGCGGCGCGCGGCGAGCAGCAGCGCGATCCAGCCGCCCATGGAGGAGCCGACCAGCACCTGCGGGCCTCGGGTCAGGGCGCCGATCACGCAGGCGGCGTCCTCGGCCCAGCGGCCGATGGTGCCGTCGGTGAAGCGGCCGCCGGAGGCACCGTGCCCCGAATAGTCGAAGCGCAGGAAGGGCGTGCCGCGCGCCTCGCACCAGCCGGCGAGGAACTCCGCCTTGGTGCCCGTCATGTCCGAGTTGAAGCCGCCGAGGAACACCACGCCCGGTCCGCGGCCGCCGAGGCGCCGCCAGGCGAGCGCGACGCCGTCGCCGCGGTCGAGGCTGCCCGTCTCTTCCTTCATCGCCCCTCCTCGTCGCGCAGCGGATGGGTTCCGGTTTCCAAAGGCCTTTCGGCCTTTGGCCGGAGGGGTCCGGGGAAGGCGGGGCCCTCCCCACGCGGCGCGCTCAGCACGGCCTGGGCAGCCCGCGCCGCGCGAGCGAGGCGAAGAGCGCGCCGGTGCCGAAGGTCCAGGGCGGGCATTCGTCGGTGCGGTCCACCTCGTTCACCAGCGCACCGAGGCGCGGGGAGGCGATGCGCACGATGTCCCCCTCGCGGTGCGTGAAGCCCATGCCGGGCGCCGCGCGGTCCTTCGCGGGCGAGAAGGGCGTGCCGAGATAGAGCACCGCGCCGTCCGGGTACTGGTGATGCGCGCCGATCATCTGCGCCACCAGGTCCGTGGGGTCGCGGCTGATGGACCCGACCGCGCCGGTCTCCTCGAGCGCGAAGCCGTCGCGGCCGCTGATGGTCAGAGTGATCTCGGCGCGGCGGATATCCTCGAGCGAGAAGCCGTCGTCGAACAGCCGGATCATCGGCCCGAGCGCGGCCGAGGCGTTGTTGTCCTTGGCGCGGCCGAGCAGCAGGGCGGAGCGCCCCTCGACATCGCGCAGGTTCACGTCGTTGCCGAGTGTCGCACCCTGGATGCGCCCGCGGCTGTTGACCACCAGCACGCATTCGGGCTCGGGGTTGGACCATTGCGACTTCGGGTGGACGCCGATCTTGGCGCCGATCCCGACCGCCGCCATCGGCGGGCATTTGGTGAAGATCTCGGCGTCGGGGCCGATGCCCACCTCGAGATACTGGCTCCACCAGCCCTTGGCGACCAGCGCCTCCTTCACGCGCGCGGCCTCGGCGCTGCCGGGCACGAGGTTGGCGAGGTCGTCGCCGATGATCCCGCGCACCTCGATGCGCACCGCGGCGGCGAGCGAGGCGTCGCCCCGGCAGCGTTCCTCGATGACGCGTTCGAGCATGGAGCGCACATAGGTCACGCCCGCCGCCTTCACCGCCTGCAGGTCCACCGGCGCGAGCAGCCAGGGCTTTGCCGCATCGCGCGCGTCATGGGCGGAGTTGGCGAGCAGCGCCGCGAGGTCGAGGGCGAGCGGCGCGCCGCGCGTGCGGATCACGGCGGCGGGGTGCTCCTCCTCCATCCAGCGGGACATGGTGCCGAAGGCGGGCGTCATGTCGAAGGCGGCGCCGCGGAGCAGGCCGACGATGATGGGCCCCTCGGCGGTCATGATGCGCGCGGCGAAGCTGCCCTCTTCGATGTCCGCCGGCAGGCAGGCGCGGTCGAGGCGCATGCGGTCTCCTTCCCTGTCGAGGCGACAAGGCTGGCGGGCCGGGGCACCCCTGCCAAGGGGGGGTCAGGCGGTCCGGGCGAGACCCGGCGTGCTGGCGCGGCGGCGGGCGGGCGGCGCGGGCAGGCCGCGCCCGGCGCGCCAGGCGGCATGGGCGTTGCGGATGCGGGCGGCGAGTTCGGCGGGCCGCCGCCGCCGGGCCGCGGCGATGGTCGCTGCGTCGGCCGCGCCGCTGGCGGGCACGCCAAGTTCCGCCTGCAGATCGGCGATGGCCTGCAAGGTCCCGGCCTCGATCGCATAGGCGAAGAGGGCGAGGTCGGGGCCGCGGGGCAGCTTCGCGGCGCCGAGCGGCGCCCAGACCATGGCGCGGAGGATGTTGTGCGCGACCTCGGGCTCCAGGCCGCGGAGCATGGCGGCATCGGCCGGCCCGCCGATCCAGACCGAGAGCAGCCCGAGGCCGATGCCGTGCGCCGAGGGGCCGCCGAAAAGCGGGTCGTGGTCGCGGAAGGCGCCGCGCGCGGCGGTCACGGCGGCGACGCAGGCGGCGAAGCGGGCATCGGCGGCGTCCATCGCCCGAGACTGCGCGGGGATGGGTTAAGGAAGGCTTACACCCGCGACGGGCGGCGTCAGATCGGCGGCCGCTTCGCCCATTCGTAGCCGCGCCGGCCGCGCTCGTAGCCGTACTGGAACAGCGCGCGCATGAAGGCCTGGTCGAAGGGGGCGGGCAGTTCCTCGGTGAAGTCGCTGCCGATGAAGGCGAGGTTGAAGCCGATCCCGTCGCGCTGGGTGTTGTTGAACATGCGGACCACGTCGTTGTAGCCGCTCGCCGCGATCATGGTGGAGATGGCGCGGCCCGTGATGCCGAGCGTGCGGCGCTCGACCATCGCCCATTCGGGGTCGAGCCGGCCGTTGCGGATGATGTAGGCCTCGACATCGCGCGCCGCGGTGCCGCGCGCGATGCGTTCCCTCCGCCCGCGGCCCATCGAGGAGGGGTAGAGGAAGGCCTGCGCGAAGGCGCCGCCATCCACGTGCAGTTCCTGGTGCGCCTGCCCCGCCACCGTCACGTCGAACATCACCGGCGGGAAGGCGCCGGGGATGGAGGCCGAGGCCAGCAGCACGCGCCGCACCGTCTCGAGCGCGCGCGGATGGCCGCTCGCCGCGATCGCGCCGATGTTCCAGATCACCGGGATCTGCGCGTCGAGGTTGGTGCTGCCGATCAACAGCAGGCGGCCCCCCTCGTGGGCGCGCCCGATCTCGGCCAGCATCGCCTCGTCCATGTAGCGGGAGATGGTGCGGAACAGCGGCGCGGTGTCGGCCAGCGCGTCGTCGAAGATGGCCGCGATCAGCCCGCGCGAGAGGGCGATGTCGCGCAGCGTGAGCTCGGTATAGACGGCGCGGAGCTGCGGGTCGCGCTCGCGCCCGAGATAGGCGAAGGGCGCGGTCAGGGCGCCGGTGCTGACACCCGTGACGAGGTTGAACTCGGGCCGCGTGCCGAGGTCCGACCAGCCGCAGAGCAGCCCCGCGCCGAAGGCCCCGTTCTCGCCGCCCCCCGAGACCGAGAGCAGGTTGACCCGCGGCAGCGCCTGGCCGGGCCGCAGCCCGAGGCGGCGGCGCATGCGTTCCCCGGCGGCGACGAACTCGGCCTCGATGGCCTGCTGGCCTTCGCGGCTGGTGATCAGGAAGCGCTCGTTCGGCACGCCGAGCACCGCCGCGCCCGTCACCTTGTCGCGCGGCACGGCGGGGCCGCGGACCGGCGTGGCGCAGCCGGGCAGGGCCAGCGGCGCCGCGGCGGCGGCCAGGAGCGCGCGGCGACGCGCGAGGCGCAAGGGCATGGCGGCAATCCCCGATTCGGCGCGCGCAGCATAGCGGATACCGCGGCGCGGGTGCCTGCATGCGCCGATCCGGGCCGGAGGCGGCGGTGCCCGCGCCGCATCACTATCCGCCGCGGTTTGCAGGATTGCCAGCCTGCCGTCACTCTGCGCCGAACGCCGGAACCATTGGAGGAACGCCATGACCATCCGCCGCCGCGCCCTCGGCGCGCTCGCCGCCGCGGGCAGCCTCGCCCTTCCGCGCCTCGCCCATGCCGCCTGGCCGGCCGACAAGCCGATCGAGGTCATCGTGCCCTACCCGCCCGGCGGCGGGGTGGACACCATGGCGCGCATGGTCCTGCCGGCGGTGCAGGCGAAGCTGCAGGGGGCGCGCTTCGTGGTGGTCAACCGCGCGGGCGCGGGCGGGCAGCTCGGCTGGGAGGCCGCCTTCGCCGCCGCGCCCGACGGCTACACCCTGGCCGCGACCTCGGTGCCCGCGCTCGTCACCTATCCGATCGAACGCCAGGTCCGCTACCGGCCGCTCGATTTCACCTTCATCGCCAATGTGGTGGACGACCCGGGCGGGCTCTTCGTGCGGGCGGATTCGCCGCTGCGCACGCTGGCCGACCTGATCGCGGCGGCGAAGGCGCGGCCCGGGCAGCTCAGCTACGGCAGCACCGGCATCGGCTCGGACGACCACCTGCTGGTGATCGCGCTCGAGGACCGGGCCGGCATGCCGCCGATGACGCATGTGCCCTTCAACGGCATGGCGCCTCTCGGCACCGCGCTCGCCGGCGGGCACATCGATGTCGGCGCCTTCAACATGAGCGAGAGCCTCGCGCTGCTGCAGGCCGGGCGCATCCGCTCGCTCGGCCAGGCGGCGCTCACGCGCTGGTCGGGCACGCCGGACGTGCCGACCTTCGCCGAGCAGGGGCAGAACCTCGTCTCCGGCGCGACGCGCGGGATCGTCGGCCCGCCCGGCCTGCCGGCGGAGATCGCGGCCCGTCTCGAGGCCGCCTTCCGCGAGGCGATGGCCGAACCCGCCTTCGTGGCCGAGGCGAACCGCATGGGCCTGCCGCTCGCCCCGCGCATCGGCGCCGATTTCCGCTCCGACGTTGTCGGGCTCGAGCGCGACCTGCGCGGGCTGTGGCAGCGCCGGCCCTGGCGCGAATCGTGACGGAAGCCGCAACGCTGCATGTCGAGGCCGGCGCGCTCGCCGGCTTCGTGCGCGCCATCGTCGCCGCCACCGGCTGCGCCCCGCAGGAGGCCGAGGAGGTCGCCGCCCATCTGCTGGAGGCGAACCTCCAGGGCCATGACAGCCACGGCATCATGCTGCTGCCGCGCTACGTGCAGCATGTGCGCGAGGGCAAGCTGCGCCCGGGCGCGGCACCGACGCCGGTGCGGCAGGAGGCGACGCTCGCGCTGTTCGACGGCAACATGGGCTATGGCCAGCATGTCGGGCGGATCGTCATGGACTGGGCGATCGGTGCGGCGCGCGCCCACGGCCATGCGGTGATGGGGCTGCGCAACGTGCACCACATCGGCCGCGTCGGCGCCTATGGCGAGCAGGCGGCGGCGGCGGGGATGATCTCTCTGCATTTCGTCAACGGCGTCTCCGGCCCGCCGGCGGTCGCGCCCTTCGGGGGCTCGGATGCGCGGCTGTCCACCAACCCGGTCTGCATCACCGTGCCGGGGGACCCGCCGCTGGTGCTCGATTTCGCGACCTCGGCCATCGCCCTCGGCAAGTGCCGTGTCGCCTTCAATGCCGGGCGTCCGGTGCCCGAGGGATCGCTGGTGGACGCGAGCGGCAGGCCGACCACCGACCCGGGCGTGCTCTACCGCGACCAGCCGCGCGGGGCGCTGCTCTCCTTCGGGGCGCACAAGGGATACGGGCTCGCGCTGGTCTGCGAGGTCCTGGCCGGCGCGCTGCTCGGCGGCGCCACCGCCTGGCGGACCGAGTGGCGGGACCGCGGCATCGTGAACAGCTGGCTCGCCTTCGTGCTAGACCCCGCGCGATTCGGGGATGATGCGCGGTTCCGCGAGGAGCTCGCGGCGGTGATCGCGGATGTGAAGGCCTCCCCGCCCGCCGATCCGGAGAACCCGGTGCTGGTGGCGGGCGAGAAGGAGCGCATCACGAAGGCGCGGCGCCTCGCGACCGGGGTGCCGGTGGATGCGACGACCTGGGCGATGCTGGTGGAGGCGGCGCGCGGCCTCGGCATCAACGAGGTGCCCGAGGCGCGCTGAACGCGCGCAGCGCCGTCATGACTGGCGGGCAGGGGATCGGCCCTGGTCCGCCGGTGATCGCCCTTCGGTCCTCCGCACGGCGGAGGGCGCCAGCCCCGCGCGTGATGGCATCACTCGACGCGGGCGCCGCTCGCGATGATGACGGGGGCGAAGCGCGCCTGGTTCTCCCGCCGGAAATCCGCAAGGCCCTCGGGCGTGGTCCACCATACCGTCGCCCCGCCTTCCTCGAATCGGCGGCGGACCTCGGGCGATTCCACGGCCTCCCGCCCGAGGGCGGCCATGCGCGCGACGATGGCGGGCGGGATGCCGGCCGGCCCGCATACCCCGCCCCAGGAGTTGATCTCGTAGCCCGGCAGGAACTCCGCCATCGCCGGCACATCCGGCGCCTGCGGGCTGCGCGTCGCGGCGGTCACCGCGAGCGGGCGCACCTTGCCTTCGCGCGAGAGGCGGTTCGCCTCGGGGAAGTTGCCGAAGATCATGTCCACCCGCCCGCCGAGCAGGTCGGTATAGGCCGGCCCGCCGCCGCGATAGGGGACATGGAGCAGGTCCACCCCGGCCATGCGCTTGAACATCTCGCCCGCGATGTGCAGCGTCGTCCCCGCGCCCGCGCTGGCGAAGGTGTAACGCCCTGGCTCGGCGCGGCAGAGCGCGATCAGCTCCGGGATGTCGCGCGCCGGCAGGTCGGTGCGCGCGACGAGCAGGTTGGGCAGCTGCCAGAGCCCGCAGACATAGGTGAAGTCCCGCGTCACGTCGAAGGGCAGGCGCCGGTAGAGCGTGGGCGCGATGGCCAGCGAGGCGACGGTCGCGAGCCCGATCGTGTAGCCGTCCGGCTGGGCGCGGGCGATCACCTCGGTACCCACATTGCCGCCCGAGCCGCCGCGGTTCTCCACCACGAAGGTCTGGCCCGTGATCTCGGACATGCGCTGGCACCAGATGCGGCTCAGCAGGTCCGTCGAGCCGCCGGGCGGAAAGACGCAGATGTAGCGCACCGGCCCCGTGGGCCATGCCGGCAGGGCGAGGGCGGGGCGTGCGAGGGTGGGCGCCGCGGCGAGCGCGAGAAGGCTGCGGCGCGTGCTCGCGCCACCGGGATCGGGCCGGCCCATGGAGTACTCCCCCGGTCCTGGCGTGGTTGCCAGATGGCTCGTGATCGAACGGAGCCGCCCGGCTGCTGTCAACGCTTGTTTCGCGGGCGGTCCGGGCTTCTGCGACGCGCGAAAAAGAATGGCCCGCGCGCCGAGGGCGCAGCGGGCCAAGTCAACAGGGAGGCTTCACGTCTGGGAGACGAGGGATCCAAGGGACCCCCTCCGACCTAGTCGTCGGATGTCCATTATCTAGGCGATACCCGCCCATGCGTGTGTCTCGATCTCCACCACCCCGGTATGACGGAACCGCATGGCTCCGCTCGCAGCTCTGTGATCCGTGTGACGGACGCATCCCAATGGTTGCAGGAGTGTGCGGCACCTCACCCGGGTGCGACCAGCTCGGCCACCAGGAAGTCCCGGAACACGGCCACGCGCTTCGAGTGGCGCATCTCCTCCGGATAGACGAAGAAGGCCTCGATGCGCGGCGCCTTCACGTCGGGCAGCACCTGCACCAGGTCCGCAAGGCCCGGTCCCACATAGTCCGGCAGGGCGGCGAGGCCGAGGCCGCTGCGCACCGCCTCGATCATGCCGGGCAGGGAGTTGATCTCGATCGCCGCCCGGCGCGGCGTGCCGGGGCGCCGGCCCGCCTCGGCCAGCCAGTTCACGTTCTCGATCGGGGGGCGGTAGTCCCCATAGATGATGAGGCGATGGGCATCGAGATCCTCGACCCGCTGAGGGATCCCGACTTCCTTGAGATAGGCGGCCGAGCCGCAGACCTTCCAGCCGAAGGTCGCGATGTGGCGCTGGATCAGGTCCGGCTGCCTCGGCGGGTGCATGCGGATCGCGACATCGGCCTCTCGCATCGCGAGGTCGAGGTCGGAATCGTCCATCAGCAGCGTGACGCTGATCTCGGGATGCAGGTCGAGCAGCCGCTTCAGCCGCGGCGCGAGCCAGGTGCTGCCGAAGCCCTTGGTCGTCGTCACCTTGAGCCGCCCGGCAGGGCGCTCGCGGCTCTCGGTCAGCAGCGCCTCGGTCATGGCGAGCTTGGCGAAGACCTCGCGCACCGTGCGGTTCAGCGTCTCGCCCTGCTCGGTCAGGATCAGGCCGCGGGCGTGGCGGTGGAACAGCGGGACGCTCAGCGCCTCCTCCAGCGCCTGGATCTGGCGCGAGACGGCCGACTGGCTGAGGTTCAGCGTCTCCCCGGCATGGGTGAAGGAGCCCGCCTCCGCCACCGCGTGGAAGACGCGGAGCTTGTCCCAGTCGATCGGCATCACGCGGCCGCTTGGTCCGCCCCGGCTTCCGCCGCGGCGAGGAACTTCTCGGCCTCGAGCGCGGCCATGCAGCCCGTGCCGGCGGCGGTGACCGCCTGGCGATAGACCTTGTCCTGCACGTCGCCCGCGGCGAAGACGCCGGGGACGGAGGTGCGCGTGCTGCCCGGCACCGTCACGATGTAGCCCTCCGCATCCATCTCGACCTGGCCCTTGAACAGCGCCGTCGCCGGCGCGTGGCCGATGGCGACGAAGACGCCGTCCACCTTCAGCTCCCGCCTCTCCCCGGTGCGCGCATGGCGCAGCGCGAGGCCGCGCACGACCGGCATCCGGCCCGATTCGTCGGCCAGCACGGCCTCGGTCACGGTGTCCCACAGCACGGTGACATTGGGCTTCGCGAAGAGGCGCTGCTGCAGGATCCTCTCGCTGCGCAGGCTGTCGCGGCGATGGATGAGCGTGACGTGGCGGGCGAGGTTCGAGAGATAGAGCGCCTCCTCCGTCGCCGAGTTGCCGCCGCCGATCACCGCCACGTCCTTGCCGCGGTAGAAGAAGCCGTCGCAGGTGGCGCAGGCGGAGACGCCGAAGCCGCCCAGTTCCTTCTCCCCCGGGATGCCGAGCCATTTCGCCTGCGCGCCGGTGGCGATGACGACCGCCTCGGCCTCGAAGGCATCGCCCGAATCGCCGGCGGCGCGGAAGGGGCGGCGGGAGAGATCCACCGAGGTGATGACGTCGAAGACCACCCGCGCGCCGACATGCTCGGCCTGCTTCTGCATCTGCTCCATCAGCCAGGGGCCCTGGATGGCCTCGGCGAAGCCGGGGTAGTTCTCGACATCGGTGGTGATGGTGAGCTGCCCGCCGGGCTGCATGCCGGCCACGACCAGCGGCGCGAGCCCCGCGCGGGCGGCATAGATCGCCGCCGTGTACCCGGCCGGGCCGGCGCCGATGATGAGAAGACGGGTGCGATGGGTCTCGGCCACGGCAGGACTTCCACGATGCTTCGCTCAGCCCACGCATATCGGGCAGCGGCGTCAGGCGAACAACCCGACGCCTTGATGCGCCGGGCCCCTGCAATGATATTGCGGCAGAGGCCGAGCCTGAGCAACGAAGCAAACGAGTCCCGCCCATGACCCGCGACCACGACCCCGGCCTCGATTCGGTTGACCGGCAGATCCTGGCCGAACTCCAGGAGGACGGCCGGATGACCAATGTCGAGCTGGCGCGGCGCGTGAACCTTTCCGCGCCCCCCTGCCTGCGCCGCGTGCGGCGGCTCGAGGAGACGGGGATCATCCGCGGCTATCACGCCGATGTGGACCCGGTCGCGCTGGGCTGGGAGGTGACCTTCTTCGCCCTTGTCGGCCTCGAATCCCAGAAGCAGGCGGTGCTGGACGCCTTCGAGGCGCTGGCGAGCTCCTGGCCCGAGGTGCGCGAATGCCACATGATCCGCGGCGGCGGCGACTTCCTGCTGCGCCTCGTGGCGCGCGACACGGCGCATGAGAACGAGCTGACAGCGCGGCTGACCAACGCGCCGACCGTGCTGAAGGTGCAGACGCTGCAGACCATCCGCACGGCGAAGGACGCGGCGGGGGTGCCGATCACCTAGCCCCGCGCGCGGCGAACGGGCTTTTCGCGCCGCCGCATTGCTCCGCTCCGCACGCGGCGGCCGCGCCTTCAGCCCCGCCGCATCGCTTCGCCCAGCGTGCGGCGACCGGGCCTTCAGCCCCGCCGTATCGCTACGCCCAGCGCGCGGCGACCGGGCTTTCAGCCCCGCCGCACGACGTAATCCGCCGCTTCCATGGCCGCGATGATGGCATCGCCCTGGGCGGCGTCGCGCACCTCGATCATCAGGTGCAGTTCCGTGCTCTGCACCGTCGGCGCGCCGAAGAGCTGCTGGTGCTTCACCTCGATGACATTGCCCCCGAGGTCCGAGATCCGCTTGGCGATGTCCGCGAGCACGCCCGGCCGGTCGGGGATGTCGAAATGCAGGCGCAGGATGCGCCCGTCCCGCAGCAACTGGCGCAGCAGCACGTTGGAGAGAGCGCGCGCATCGATGTTGCCGCCGCAGACCGTGGTGCCGACGACGCGGTTGCGGAACCGCTCCGGATAGGTCAGCACCGCCGCCAGCCCCGCCGCGCCCGCACCTTCGGCCACCACCTTGGCGCCCTCGGCGAGCAGCGCGACCGCCTGCTCCACCGCGCGTTCGGGCACCAGCAGGATCTCGCTGTGGCAGCGGCGCAGGATGCCGAGCGGCAATTCGCCGACATCGCGCACCGCGATCCCCTCGGCGATCGTCGGCCCGCCGACCGAGACGGGCTCGCCCGCCAGGCGCTGCGCCATCGCCGGGTAGCCCTGCACCTCCACGCCATAGACCGGCATGCCCGGGCGGAGCGAGGCCGCGACCGTGGCGATGCCGGCGCACAGGCCGCCGCCGCCGACCGGTATGACCAGCGCCTGGACCTCGGGCGCATCCTCGAGCATCTCGAGCGCCATCGTGCCCTGGCCCGCGATGACCGCGGCGTCGTCATAGGGGTGGATGAAGACGAAGCCCTCGCGCAGCGCGAGGTCGTGGGCATGGGCCGCGGCCTCGGCCAGCGTCTCCCCGTGCAGCACCACGCGCGCGCCCCAGGATTCGGTGCGGACCACCTTCGTCGCGGGCGTGAAGCGCGGCATCACGATCGTCGCCTTCACCCCGGCGAGCTGCGCGTGGCGCGCCACCGCCTGGGCATGATTGCCGGCCGACATGGCGATCACCCCGGCCTCGCGCTCGCGCGGCGTCAGCAGCGCGAGGCGGTTGGCCGCGCCCCTCTCCTTGAAGGCGCCGGTCGCCTGCAGGTTGTCGAGCTTGAGGAAGACGCGCGTGCCCGCCGCGCGGCTGACCGCGGGGCTCTCGATCATCGGCGTGCGCAGGACGGCGCCGCGGATGCGCTCGGCCGCGGCGCGGATGTCGGCGAGCGTGACGCTCGACGCGACCGGGGCCTCGGCGGGAGGGATCGCATTCACGGCGGACATCGGAGTTCCTCGGGCGGTGGTCCGGAAGGACGAAGGGCGCTCCCGGAGCGGGGCCGGGGGCGCGCAAGCCGCGCGGCGGAGGGCCGGCGCGTCAGGCGTAGGCGACGGCGGTGATCTCGACCGAGCGGGCGCCGCCCGGGGCGGGCACCTCGACCGAATCGCCCACCTTCTTGCCCATCAGTGCCTTGGCCAGCGGCGAGGTGACGGAGATCGAGCCGTTCTTCATGTCCGCCTCGTACTGGCCGACGATGCGGTAGGTCTTCTCGTCCTCGCTCTCCTCGTCCACGATGGTGACGCGGGCGCCGAACTTCACCTGGTCGCCGCTGAAGCGCGCCACGTCGATCACCTCGACGGCGGGGATGATGGCCTCGAGTTCGCTGATCCGGCCCTCGATGAAGGACTGGCGTTCGCGCGCGGCGTGATATTCGGCGTTCTCCGAGAGGTCTCCATGGGCGCGCGCCTCGGCGATCGCCCGGATGATGGCCGGACGCTCCTCGCCCTTGAGAACCTTCAGCTCCTCCTCGAGACGCGCGAGGCCCTCGGCGGTCATCGGGAACTTCTGCACGGCGGACCCTTCCCAGAATCAGCGACCCCCCCGCCGGCCCTCGGTCCGGTTAAGCCAGGCCTGGCGGTCGGTGGGGGGAGAGGCGCCGCGGGGGCCCGAAGCGGCCCCCGACGGTCAGAACGACGGGGGAAAATACGCCTGAAGGGGCGCCACATCAAGGGTTCCGGCCTTGAGCGCCGCGATGGCATGCACCGCCGCCCGGGCGCCGGCCGCCGTGGTGTAGTGCGGGATGCCGTGGGTCAGGGCCGAGCGGCGGATGTCGAAGCTGTCCGCCACCGACTGCCCGCCGCCGGTGGTGTTGATCACCAGCTGGATCTCGCCCGACTTGATGGCGTCCACGCAATGCGGGCGGCCTTCCAGCACCTTGTTGATGACCTGGCAGTCGAGCCCCGCCTCGCGGATGCGCGCCGCGGTGCCGCGCGTCGCGACGATGGAGAAGCCCATCTCGGTCAGCCGCCGCGCGAGCGTCACGGCCGCCGCCTTGTCGCTGTCCTTGACCGAGATGAAGGCGGTGCCTGATTCCGGCAGCTTCACCCCCGCGCCGAGCTGGGACTTGAGGAAGGCGCGCTCGAAGGAGAGATCGAGGCCCATCACCTCCCCGGTGGACTTCATCTCGGGGCCGAGGATCACGTCCACGTTCGGAAAGCGGTTGAAGGGGAAGACCGCCTCCTTCACCGCGACATGGCGGGAGACCGCGTCGTCGTCGAGGTTGAAGGCGGCGAGCCTCTCGCCCGCCATCACCCGCGCGCCGATCTTGGCGACCGGCACGCCCGTGGCCTTGGCCACGAAGGGCACGGTCCGGCTCGCGCGCGGGTTCACCTCGAGGACGTAGATCTCCCCGTCCTTGACCGCATACTGCACGTTCATCAGGCCCTGCACCTTCAGCGCGCGGGCCATGGCCTCCGTCTCGGCCTTGAGCTCGGTCACGATCGCGGGCGGCAGCGAATAGGGCGGCAGCGAGCAGGCGGAATCGCCGGAATGGATGCCGGCCTCCTCGATGTGCTCCATCACGCCGGCGACATGGACGCGGCCCTCGGCGTCGCAGATGCAGTCCACATCCACCTCGATCGCATCCTGCAGGTACTGGTCGATGAGGATGGGGTTCTCGCCCGAGACCTTCACGGCCTCCGCGCCGAAGCGGCGCAGCTGCTCGTCATTGTGGGCGATCTCCATCGCGCGGCCGCCGAGCACGTAGGAGGGGCGCACCACCACCGGGTATCCGATGCGGTTCGCCTCGGCGATCGCCTCCTCCAGCGTGCGCGCGGTGCCGTTCTGCGGCTGCTTGAGGCCGAGGCCCTTGAGCATCTGCTGGAAGCGCTCGCGGTCCTCGGCGATGTCGATCGCTTCCGCGCTGGTGCCGAGGATGGGGATGCCCGCCCTGGAGAGCGCTTGGCTGAGCTTGAGCGGCGTCTGCCCGCCATACTGCACGATGCAGCCGAGCACCTCGCCGGATTCCTGTTCCTTGCGGATCAGCGCGATCACGTCCTCGGCCGTCAGCGGCTCGAAATACAGGCGGTCGGAGGTGTCGTAGTCGGTCGAGACCGTCTCGGGGTTGCAGTTGACCATGATGGTCTCGAAGCCCGCCTCGCGCAGCGCGTAGCAGGCATGGACGCAGCAATAGTCGAACTCGATGCCCTGGCCGATGCGGTTCGGCCCGCCGCCGAGGATGACGACCTTCTTCCGCGCGGTCGGCCGGCTCTCGCAGACCGGCGTGCCGAAGCCGCCCTCGTAGGTCGAGTACATGTAGGGCGTCTCGGAGGCGAATTCCGCTGCGCAGGTGTCGATGCGCTTGTAGACCGGCTGCACGCCGAGCCGCCCGCGCAGGGCGGCGACCTCCGTCTCCTTCACGCCCGCCAGCGCCGCGAGGCGCTTGTCCGAGAAGCCGAGCGCCTTGAGCCCGCGCAGCGCGGCGGCCGTCTGAGGCAGGCCCTTGGCGCGGACCTCGGCCTCGGCGTGGACGATCTTCTGCACCTCGCGCAGGAACCACGGGTCGAACTTCGACGCCTCGTGGATCTCCTCGATCGAGACGCCCGCGCGCATCGCCTGCGCGGCCATCAGGATGCGGTCGGGCCGCGGTGTGGCGAGCGCGGCGTGGAAGGCCTGGGCAGAGCCGTCGCCGGGTGCCGCCACCTCGTCGAGCCCGGAAAGCCCCGTCTCCAGCCCGCGCAGGCCCTTCTGCAGGGCTTCGGCGAAGGAACGGCCGATCGCCATGGTCTCGCCGACCGACTTCATCGAGGTCGTCAGCGTCGGCGGCGTGCCGGGGAACTTCTCGAAGGTGAAGCGCGGGATCTTCACCACCACGTAGTCGATGGTCGGCTCGAAGGAGGCCGGCGTGACCCGGGTGATGTCGTTCTGCAATTCGTCGAGCGTATAGCCGACGGCGAGCTTGGCCGCGACCTTGGCGATCGGGAAGCCGGTCGCCTTCGAGGCCAGCGCCGAGGAACGCGACACCCGCGGGTTCATCTCGATGATGACCATGCGGCCATCGGCGGGGTTGATGCCGAACTGCACGTTCGACCCGCCGGTATCGACGCCGATCTCGCGCAGGCAGGCGATCGAGGCATCGCGCATGCGCTGGTATTCCTTGTCGGTCAGCGTCAGCGCCGGGGCGATGGTGACGGAATCGCCGGTGTGCACGCCCATCGCGTCGAGGTTCTCGATGGAGCAGACGATGATGCAGTTGTCCGCGCGGTCGCGGACCACCTCCATCTCGAACTCCTTCCAGCCGAGCACGCTCTCCTCGATCAGCACCTCGGTCGTCATCGAGGCAGAGAGGCCGGCGGAGACGATCTGCTCGAACTCCTCCTTGTTGTAGGCGATGCCGCCGCCCGTGCCGCCAAGGGTGAAGGAGGGGCGGATGACGCAGGGCAGGCCAACGAGCTTCAGCCCCTCCCACGCCTCGGCCATGGAATGCGCGATGGCGCTGCGCGGGCTCTCGATGCCGATCTTTGCCATGGCGTCGCGGAACTTCTGGCGGTCCTCGGCCTTGTCGATCACCTCGGCCTTGGCGCCGATCAGCTCGCAGCCGTATTTCGCCAGCACGCCAGCCTCGGCTAGTTTCAGCGCCGTGTTCAGCGCCGTCTGCCCGCCCATGGTCGGCAGCAGCGCGTCGGGGCGTTCCTTGGCGATGATCTTCTCGACGATCTCGGGCGTGATCGGCTCGACATAGGTCGCATCCGCGAGGCCCGGATCGGTCATGATCGTCGCCGGGTTGGAGTTGACCAGGATGACGCGGTAGCCCTCGGCGCGCAGCGCCTTGCAGGCCTGGGCGCCGGAATAGTCGAACTCGCAGGCCTGGCCGATGACGATCGGACCGGCGCCGATGATGAGGATGGACTTGATGTCGGTGCGCTTCGGCATGGGGGTCAGGCTTTCCGCGGAAGAAGCAGGAGGATGAGGAAGGCGATGACGAGCGCCGCGCCGCCCGCGGCCAGCGCGCCGGCCACGGCCTCGTCGGCATAGCCCGGGCGTTCGAAGTTCACCGCCCAGAGGCCGGCCACGGCGATCATGGCGCCGAAGGCCGCGCAGCAGGCGACGAACGGGCGCAGCGCGCGCGGCCCGGCGGCGAGCCGCGCGGTCAGCCGCCAGAACAGGAACGCCGCGGGCGCGAAGGCGATCAGCGCGGCGGTGGCGCCATGCGCCAGGGCGTCGAGGCCGTAGAACATCAGCCGCCGTCCTTGCCGCGCGCCGCCTGGCGCCGCGCGCTGACCAGCAGCAGCGGCAGGATGAGCAGATGCGGGATGCCCCAGAAGGCGAAGGCAAGCGCCGCCTGCTCGCCCGCCATCAGCGTCGTCGCGCCATGCACGACGGAGGAGAGCGTGAAGGCGGCGAGGGCGGCGCGCATGGGCGGGAACAGCTTGCGCAGGCTGTGCGCGAGCACGAACAGCACCACGCCCGAATAGCCGAGCGCGAAAAGGCCGGTGACGCCCTCTGTCATGGCGCCGGATCCACTTTCGGCGCGGACGGATCGCCGCGCACCATCGCCTCGATGCCCGCGGCCCTCATCGGGAGGGCTCCGTGGCGAGCTTCATTGCGATCAGCCCGAGCGCCGCACCGAGCAGCCAGCGCTGCGCCGCCATCCATGCCGGCCGCGTGCCGAGGAATCGCGCCACCCCCGCCGCGCCATGGACGAGCGCGGCATCGAAGAGGATGGCGACGCCGATCTGCACGCCGCCGAGCACGATGCCCTGCGTCAGCACATCCCCGCGCGCGGGGTCGATGAAGGGCGGCAGCACGGCCACGTAGAACAGCGCCACCTTCGGGTTCAGCGCCGCGGTGGCGAAGCCCACCGAGAACAGCCGCGCCGCCGGCTCGCGCGGCAGCGGCCGCGGCGAGAAGATGGGCTGCCCGCCAGGGCGCACGCATTGCCAGGCGAGGAAGGCCAGATACGCGGCCCCGCCCAGCCGCAGCGCATCCCAGGCATAGGGCACGGCGAACAGCGCGGCGGTCAGCCCCGCCGCCGCGCACAGCATGATGACGAGCGAGCCGAACTGGCACCCCACCAGCGAGACCATGCCCGCCCCCGTCCCCTGCGCCAGCGCGCGCGAGACGAGGTAGAGCATGTTCGGCCCCGGCGTCGCCGCGAGGCCGAAGGAGAGCGCGGCGAAGACCAGCAGCGTCTCGGCGGAGGGCATCAGCCGTGCACCGAGAACCCGCCATCCACCGGGATCGCCACCCCGGTGATGAAGGCTGCCGCGTCACTCGCCAGGAAGGCGGCGATGCCCTCGAAATCCTTCGGGTCGCCCCAGCGCTTGATCGGGCTGCGGCGCAGCACGTCGTCGTGCAGCGTCGCCATGTCCTGCCGCGCCTTCCTCGTGAGGTCGGTGTCGATCCAGCCGGGCAGGATCACGTTCACCGTGATCCCGTCCTGCGCCCAGGCGACCGCGAGCGACTTCGTCATCTGCACCACGCCGCCCTTCGAGGCGCCGTAGGCCGCATGGAAGGGCAGGCCGAAGATGGAGAGCATCGAGCCGTTGTTGATCACGCGCCCGACGCCGCCCTTCTTCAGCCACGGATGCGCGGCCTGCGCGGCGATCATGCCGGAGGTGAGGTTGGTGGCGATGACGGTGTGCCAATCCTCCATCCGGTAGGATTCGGGACGGTTGCGGATGTTGGTCCCGGCATTGTTCACCAGGATGTCGAGCCGCCCGAAACGCTCGGCCGTGGTCGCGACCATGGCGCGGATCGAGGCTTCGTCCGTCACGTCCACTTCCACGGATCCGGCCTTCGCGCCGAGGGCGGCGAGTTCCGCCACGGCGGCCGCGTTCTTGGCCGCGTTGCGCCCGGCCACCATCACCGCCGCGCCGGCCCTGGCGAGGCCACGCGCGAAGCCGAGGCCGATGCCCCCGTTGCCGCCGGTGACGAGCGCGACGCGCCCCGAAAGATCGAACATGCCTTTTCCCCTTGTGGAACCCGTCGCCTCAGGCGCCGGCCTTGTGCGCCTCGATCATCTCGACGAAGCGGCGGAACAGGTAGTGGCTGTCGGAGGGGCCGGGGCTCGCCTCCGGATGGTACTGCACCGAGAAGGCCGGGCGGTCGGTCGCGGCGATGCCCTCGTTGGTGCCGTCGAACAGCGAGACATGCGTGACCTTCGCGTTCGAAGGCAGGGTCTTGGGGTCCACCGCGAAGCCGTGGTTCTGGCTGGTGATCTCGACCTTGCCGGTGGTCAGGTCCTTCACCGGCTGGTTCGCGCCGCGATGCCCGCGCGCGAGCTTGTAGGTCTTCGCCCCCAGAGCCAGCGACAGCAACTGGTGGCCGAGGCAGATGCCGAACACCGGCAGTCTCCTCTCCAGCACGCCGCGGATGGCCGGGATCGCGTAGGCGCCGGTCGCGGCGGGGTCGCCGGGGCCGTTGGAGAGGAACACCCCATCCGGCTCGTGCGCGAGGATCTCCTCCGCGCTCGCCGTCGCCGGCACCACCACCACCTCGCAGCCGGCGGAGGCGAGGCAGCGCAGGATGTTCCGCTTCGCCCCGTAATCCACCGCGACCACGCGATGCCGCGGCGCGGTCTGCCGGCCGAAGCCGGCGGGCCAGGCCCATTCCGTCTCGTCCCAGGTATAGGTCTGGCGGCAGGTGACCTCCTTCGCGAGGTCCATCCCTTCGAGGCCCGGCCAGACGGCGGCCTGGGCCTTGAGGGCGGGGATGTCGAAACGCCCGTCCGCGCGGTGGCAGATCACGCCATTCGGCGCGCCTGCGTCGCGGATGCGCGCCGTCAGCGCGCGGGTGTCGATGCCCGCGAGGCCCGGGATGCCGTGCGACACCAGCCAGGCATCGAGGTGCTTCGTCGCGCGCCAGTTCGCCGGCTCGGTCACGTCCTGCTTCACGATCAGCCCGCGCGCGGCGGGCGTGATGCTCTCGATGTCCTCGGGGTTGGTTCCGACATTGCCGATATGGGGGAAGGTGAAGGTGATGACCTGCCCGGCATAGGAGGGGTCGGTCAGCGTCTCCTGGTATCCGGTCATGCCGGTGTTGAAGCAGATCTCGCCGACCTGGGCGGTCTCGGCGCCGAAGCCGCGGCCCCAGAGGATGGTGCCGTCGGCCAGCACGAGGCAGCCGGTGGCGCCGTCAGGGGGGGTATCGGCCGCGGCCATGGGGGGCTCCGTCTTGCTGGGGTCCGAGGGTCGGGTGTCCGAGGGTGCGCCGGGCATGTCGGCAAGCGCCAGCCCCGTGGCGGCGAGGATGGAGGGCCAGTGTTTCGCCGGGATGGCGCGGGCCTGGCGCCATTTGCGGATGGCCTCGGTCCCGACGCCGCAATGGGCCGCCGCCGCCTCGGGGCCACCGAGCAGGGCGATGATGTCTTCCACGCTGCGCATGGCGGCCTGATAGCGGGAAACGATTTCCCATGGCAATGGGGATCGGTCGCGTGGGAAATTTCCTCCCAGGCGGGCGCTGCGCTATAGCGGGGCGATCAGTCGAGGATTGCTGCCATGTCCCTGCGCGACCGTTTCACCGAGGAACTCAAGGCCGCCATGCGCGCCGGCGACAGCGCCCGCGTCTCCACCCTGCGCATGATCCAGGCGAAACTGAAGGATACCGACATCGCCGCCCGTCCGGGCCCGCCGGTGGATGATGCCGGCATCATCGCCATGCTGCGGGGCATGGCCAAGTCCCGCGCGGAATCGGTGGCGCTCTACCGCCAGGGCGGGCGCGAGGAACTGGCCGCGAAGGAGGAGGCCGAGATCGCCGTCATCGAATCCTTCCTCCCTCAGCAGATGGACGAGGCCGCCATGGCCGCCGCGATCGAGGCCGCGATCGCCGAGACGGGCGCGGCCTCGGTCAAGGACATGGGCAAGGTGATGGCGGCGCTGAAGGCCAGGCACGCCGCCACGCTCGACATGGCCAAGGCGGGGCCGATGGTGAAGGCGCGGCTCGGCGGCTGACGGTTCGCGCCCGATCGCGGGCCTTCAAGGGCGGCCGGGTGAGGGCCGGAGCGCGGAACCCGGCCCCCGCGGCCGTCAGTTCGGCATTTCCAGGTCGTCGGAGAGCACGATGATCTGGATGGCGTAGGACACCTCGCCATCCTCGGCGTCGCGATGCACGGTGCCGATGAACTCGTCCCCGACCTTGAGCTCGACCGAGCCGCCCTTGCGCTCGGGCGCCGTCACGGCGATGCGGTTGTTGCCGAAGAGACGGCGGAGGTGCGCCTGCACGGCGGCGCGTTCGGCCGGGGTCATGGTAGGATCCTCATGTCTGGAATGGCGGCTGCTTAGCCCCGGCGCCGCGGCTTCGCAAATCGCTTCGCGGCCCGGGCCGCGAGGGGGTAAGTAACCCGCCCCGCCATGGCCCTCCCGCCCGCCTTCCTCGACGAGCTCCGCGCCCGCACGCCGCTGCCCGGCCTGATCGGGCGCAAGACGCGGCTCGTGAAGTCCGGCCGCAACTGGAAGGGATGCTGCCCCTTCCACGGCGAAAAGACGCCCTCCTTCTACGTCTATGACGACCATTTCCACTGCTTCGGCTGCGGCGCGCACGGGGATGCCATCACCTTCCTGATGCGCGCCGAGGGCGCCTCCTTCCCCGAGGCGGTCGAGCGGCTGGCCGCCGAGGCGGGCATGGAGGTGCCCAGGCCCTCGGCCGAGCAGGCGGCGCGCGAACGCCGCGCGCGGGACCTGCACGCCGTCATGGCCGCCGCCGCCGAGGCCTATCACCGCCGCCTCTTCCTGCCCGAGGGCCGGCCCGCGCTCGACTACCTGCTGCGCCGCGGGCTCAAGGAGGAGACGATCCGCGCCTTTCAGCTCGGCTGGGCGCCGTCCGGCCGCGGCGCCATCGCCGCCGACCTGCGCGGGGAGGGCGTCAGCGAGGAGCAGCTGATCGAGGCCGGCCTGCTGCGCCCCGGCGAGGCCGGCGACCCGCCGCGCGACTTCTTCTACGCCCGCGTCATGTTCCCGATCCGCGACCGGCGCGGGCGGGTGATCGCCTTCGGCGGGCGCATCCTCGGCGACGGGCAGCCGAAATACGTCAACAGCCCGGAGACGCCGCTGTTCCGCAAGCGGATGGGGCTCTACGGCCTGGACCTGGCGCGGGAGGGGGCCTTCCGTGGCGCGCAGGTGGTCGCGGTCGAGGGCTACATGGATGTCATCGCCCTGCACCAGGCCGGCTTCACCGGGGCGGTGGCGCCGCTCGGCACGGCGCTGACGGCCGAGCAGCTCGAGGAACTCTGGCGCATCAGCCCCGAACCCTGCCTCTGCTTCGACGGCGACGCCGCCGGGGCGCGCGCGGCCGCCCGCGCGGCCGAGGTGGCGCTGCCGCTGATCTCGACCGAGCGGACGCTGCGCTTCGCCACCCTGCCCGCCGGGGAGGATCCGGACACGCTCACCGCGCGCCGCGGCCCCGCCGCCTTCCAGGCCGTGCTCGACGGCGCCCGCCCGATGGCCGAGGCGCTCTACGGCCTGATCGCCGAAGGACGGCCCAGCGCGACGCCCGAGCAGCGCGCCGCGCTGCGCAACCGCCTGACCGGCGCGGCCTGGGCGATCACGGACAAGGCGCTCGCGGCCGAATACCGGCGCGTGCTGCTCGACCGCTTCTTCGCCGCCTTCCGCGGCGGGCGGGGCGGGCCGGCCGCGCCGAGGCGGATCGCCCGCCCCGCCATCGCCGAGCCCGCCACGCGCGCCGAGCGCGCGCGCATGCTGCTCGCTATCCTGCTGCGCCATCCCTGGCTGCTGCCGCAGGTGGAGGAGGCGGTCGGGCTGCTCGACCTGCCCGATGGGCCTCCGGCGCAGCTTCGGGCCGCGATTCTCGCATGGCATGGCGGGGCCGAGCGGGTTGACTCGGAGGGCTTGATCGCCCACCTCGCACGGTGCGGACTGGAGGATGCCGTCGCCTGGGCGCTGGCGCCCGCGGGCCTTCCCCTTGCGGCGCGGGCCGAGGCCCTGCCGGGGGAGGTCGAGGAAGGCTTCTGGCACTTCTTCCTCCGCCTGCGCGGCGAGGCGGACTTGATCGAGGACCAGCAGGAGGCCCGGCGGATCCTGGCGGAGACGAACGATCCCGCGGCTCAGCGCCGGCTGATCCTGCTGACGGAGGCGCTCGAGGCCATCCGCCGGGGAGAGGCCGCGGCGGCATCCGGGGACGCCGCATAGGGTAGGGGCATTTTCATTCGGGCATCCGCCTCCCGCGGGTGCCCGAAGCCGTTGGACGGAGCAGGGCGGGCATGGCGAGCAAGGCGGCAGGGGCGGAGACGGTCGAGACGCGGGACGAGCAGGTCGAGGGCCTGCTGCTGGACACCCAGTCGGCTGCCGTCAAGAAGCTCATCGCCCGGGGCAAGGAGCGCGGCTACGTCACCTACGACGAGATCAACGCCGCGCTGCCGCAGGACCAGGTCTCCTCGGAGGTCATCGAGGACACCATGGCGATGCTGAGCGAGGCGGGCATCACCGTCTCCGAGCCCGACGACAGCGAGGACGGCGAGGCCGTCGCCAAGCCCGCGACCAAGGCCGACGGCGAGGACGACGAGGAATCCGGCGGCAATGTGGACGAGGAATCCCTCGGCCGCACCGACGACCCCGTGCGCATGTACCTGCGCGAGATGGGCAGCGTGGAGCTGCTCTCGCGCGAGGGCGAGATCGCCATCGCCAAGCGCATCGAGGCCGGGCGCGACATGATGATCGGGGGGCTGTGCGAAAGCCCCCTGACCTTCCAGGCCATCCTGCGCTGGCACGAGGCGGTGAAGGCCACGCCGCCGCGGATGTTGCTGCGCGACGTGATCGACCTCGAAGCCACGCAATCCGCCGGCAACCCCGACGGCGCGCCCGCCGATGCGGCCGATGAGGAGTTCGAGGAAGGCGACGAGGGTGAGGGCATGGGCCTCTCCCTTTCCGCCCTCGAGGAGAAGCTGAAGCCGGAGGTGCTCGCCACCTTCGAGCAGATCGAGAGCCTCTACAACAAGCTGCAGAAGCTCTCGAACAAGCGCATGGAGGCCTACACCTCCGGCGAGGAACTCGCCGGGCGGGGCGAGAAGACCTACGAGAAGCAGCGCCGCGAGCTGATCGCGCTGGTCGAGAAGGTCCACCTGCACAACAACCGCATCGAGGAGCTGGTGGACCAGCTCAAGGGGCTGAACCGCAAGCTCACGGTGCTCGAGGGCCAGGTGCTGCGTCTGGCCGAAGGCCAGAAGGTCAAGCGCGAGGAGTTCCTCGAGCAGTGGCGCGGCAGCGAGCTCGACCCGGCCTGGCTCGAGCGCGTCGGCGCGCTGCCCGGCAAGGCCTGGAAGGCCTTCGTGCAGAAGCACAGCGAGGAGGTCGAGCAGATCCGCGCGCGCATCGCCGAGGTGGCGAACACCACCGGCCTGCCGATCAGCGAGTTCAAGCGCGTCTTCGCCACCGTCTCGCGCGGCGAGCGCGACATGACCCAGGCGAAGAAGGAGATGATCGAGGCCAACCTCCGCCTCGTGATCTCCATCGCCAAGAAGTACACCAACCGCGGCCTGCAGTTCCTGGACCTGATCCAGGAGGGCAACATCGGCCTGATGAAGGCGGTGGACAAGTTCGAGTACCGCCGCGGCTACAAGTTCTCGACCTATGCGACCTGGTGGATCCGCCAGGCGATCACGCGCTCCATCGCCGACCAGGCGCGGACCATCCGCATCCCGGTCCACATGATCGAGACGATCAACAAGCTGGTGCGCACCAGCCGGCAGATGCTGCACGAGATCGGCCGCGAGCCGCAGCCCGAGGAACTGGCCGAGAAGCTCGGCATGCCCTTGGAGAAGGTCCGCAAGGTGCTCAAGATCGCCAAGGAGCCGATCAGCCTCGAGACGCCGATCGGCGACGAGGAGGACAGCCACCTCGGCGACTTCATCGAGGACAAGAACGCGGTCATCCCGCTCGACGCCGCGATCCAGTCCAACCTGCGCGAGGCGACGACCCGCGTGCTGGCGTCCCTGACGCCGCGCGAGGAGCGCGTGCTGCGCATGCGCTTCGGCATCGGCATGAACACCGACCATACGCTCGAGGAGGTCGGCCAGCAGTTCAATGTGACGCGCGAGCGCATCCGCCAGATCGAGGCCAAGGCGCTGCGCAAGCTGAAGCACCCTTCGCGCTCGCGGAAGCTGCGCTCCTTCCTCGACAACTGAGGGTTGACCCTGCCCGCCCGCCGCCGCGAGACTCCCGCGGCGCGGGAGGGAGGCATGAAGCATGGCGAGCACCACCGCCGAACCCGTCCAGCAGGTGCAGGTGGATGTCACCTTCCTGCGCATGGACGCGCCGCCTGCCGGCCCGCCGCACCCGCTGCCGCCGGGCGTGCGGGTGGAGCAGGCGCGGCGCTGCTCGGTGCCCTTCTACCGCTACCTCTACGACACGGTGGGCGAGCCCTGGCTGTGGTGGATGCGCCGGACCGCGAGCGACGCCGAGCTCGCGGCGCTGCTCGCGCTGCCCGCCATCTCGATCCATGTGCTGATGCAGGATGGCGAGCCCGCGGGGTTCTACGAGCTCGACCGCCGCGCGCCGCATGCGGTCAACCTCGCCTATTTCGGCCTGATGCCCTGGGCGATCGGGACCGGCCTCGGCCGCGCCTTCCTGCGCCACGCGGTGGACACGGCCTGGACGGCCGGGCGGCCGGCGGTGACGGTGAACACCTGCACCGCGGACCATCCGCGCGCGCTGCCCACCTACCTCGCCGCCGGCTTCCAGCGGCTGCGGACGGTGCGGGAGACATGGCCCGTGCCGAGGCGGCTCGGGCTCAAGGTGCCGGCGCATCTCGCAGGCTGATGCCCTGCGGAGAAAGGATCGGGCTTTTCCCGCAGGGCATCAGGAGTTGGTGCCGCGCGCGGCCGCCCTCCCAGCCGCGAGCGCGGTCACGCTGCCTCAGGCGTCCACATACTTGATGGCGCAGCCATAGGCCTGGGTGCTCGCGCGCGCGACCGGGCGGCCCTCGATCACCGCGAGCATGGCGTCGCGCAGGAAGGGCTCGGCGCGGGCCACGTCCTCCACGCGGGAGGAGCGGATCGAGTCGATCCCGCCCATGTAGCGCAGCACGCCATCGGCCGAGATGACGAACATGTGCGGCGTGACCGTCGCCTGGTAGGCGCGCGCGGCGACCGAGCGGTGGTCGAGCAGCACCGCCGCCGGGGCGGCGTTGCGCGCGGCCGTGAGCTCCTTGGCCTGCGGCCCGGTGACGTGCCCCTGCTCGCCGGGCGGGGAGGAGGCGATGGAGAGCCACACCGCGCCGCGCTCGGCCGCGAGGCGCTGCAGCCCCTGCATGTTGTTGCTGTTGTAGTGCTTCCGCACGAAGGGGCAGTCGTGGTTGGTCCATTCCAGCACCACGACCCGGCCGCGGAAATCGGACAGGCGGCGGATGTCGCCATCCTGGTCGGGCAGGGCGAAATCGGGCGCAGGCGCGCCGATGGCCGGCGCGGCGGCAGCGAGGCGCGGCGCGAGCAGAAGGGCGCCGGCGCCCGTGACGGCGGCGCGGCGGGTGATCCTCGTGGTCATCAGGTCGCATCTCCCGGGCTTGTGATGGCCTGCAGCACGATCCCTTCGGTCAGGATCTGCGGCAGCACGACCGGCGCGCCGCCGCGCGCGGGGTAGAAGAGGTAGAGCGGCACGCCCTCGCGCTGGTGCGCGCGCAGCAGGGCGGTGATGGCGGCATCGCCGCGCGTCCAGTCGCCGACGAGGTAGGCGATGTCGCGCTCGGCGAAGACGCGGCGGACGGCATCGGTCTGCAAGGCGACGCGCTCGTTCACCTTGCAGGTGATGCACCAGGCGGCGGTGAGGTTGACGAAGACCGGCCGGCCTTCGGCCCGCAGCGCGGCGACGCGGGCTTCCGACCAGGGCTCGCTGCCGGCATCGGCCGCGCGCGCGGCAGCCGGCGCGGCCCCCTGCACCAGCGGCAACAGGGCGAGCGCACCGGCCACGGCGGCCGCGCCGGCGAGCCGCCCGAAGCGCCCGCCCGAGCGCTGCGCGAGGCCCCAGGCCCAGGCGCCGAAGCCGATCAGCACACCGCCGGCCAGCACCATCAGCACGGCCGAGGGCCCGGCCTGCTCGGCCAGCACCCAGACCAGCCAGGCGGCGGCCGCATACATCGGGAAGGCGAGGCCCTGCTTCAGCCGCTCCATCCACAGCCCCGGCCGCGGCAGCAGCCGCGCGAGGCCGGGTGCCACACCCAGCAGCGCATAGGGCAGCGCCATGCCGAGGCCGAGGAAGGCGAACACCGTCAGCGCCTCCGCCGTGCCCATGGCGAGGGCGGCGCCGATCGCTGCGGCCATGAAGGGCGCCGTGCAGGGGGTGGCGACCAGCGCGGCCAGCGCCCCGGTGAAGAAGGATCCCGCATGCCCGCCCCTGGCCGCGAGCGAGCCGCCCGCCGCGACCGGACCGCCGATGGCGAAGACGCCCGAGAGGTTCAGCCCCACCGCCAGCATCAGCCAGGCCATGCCGGCGACAAAGGCGGGCGAGGTGAACTGGAAGCCCCAGCCCGCCACGCCGCCGGCCGCCCGCAGCGCCACCAGCAGGCCGCCGATCGCGAGGAAGGACAGCACCACCCCGGCCGTGTAGGAGGCCGCATGCGCCCGCACCGCCCCCTGCGCCGCGCCGGACAGCCGCGCGAGCGCCATCGCCTTCATGGCGAGGATGGGAAAGACGCAGGGCATCAGGTTGAGGATCAGCCCGCCGAGGGCTGCGAACAGCGCCGCCTGCCACAGCGGCAGCCCCGCCCCGCCGCCCGCCGGCACCGCCCCGGGCACCGCCGAGACCAGATAGGCCCCGCGCACCCCGGCCGCATCGGTGATGGCGACGATGCCCTCAACGCGCGCGGGCAGGGCCTCCGCCTGCCCGCGGGTGAGGCCGAGGCGCAAGGCGCCGTTCCGCACGCTCAGCGGCTGCGGCGCGGCATTGTCGATCACGCCCCATTCGACGGGGAAGAAGAAGGCCTCCCGCACCGCGCCGGGAGCGATGTCGGGGCCGGCAATCTCGATCGCGCCGGCCTGGCCGGAGAAGCCCAGCCTGGCGGCGAAGGGGGAGGGGCGGGCCTCGGCGGCCTCGGCGCGGGTGAAGAGGGGCGCCGTGGCGGCCGCGGGGCGCGGCGCGGCCTCGACCGGGATGTCGAGGCGGAAGGAGCCTTCCTCGGGGATGCAGATGCGCTCGCAGACCAGCCAGTGGCCTTCGGCGGAAACGGTGAAGGTCTGCCCGGGCGCGAGGCCGGCGGGCGCGGTGACCGGGATGATGAAGACCGGCTCGCCCTCGTAGCCGAAATTGACCAGCGGGCCGTAGGGGATGCGCTCGGGCGCGGGGAAGCGCATCGGCTCGGCGCGCGCGCCCTCGGGCAGGGTCAGGCTCACCTCCGGGGGCTGGCCGGCATCGCCCGGATTGATCCAGTAGGTATGCCAGCCGGGCGCGAGGCGCTGGCGCAGCGCGAGGCGGAAGGACTGGCCCGGCGCGATCGCCTCGTGGTCGGCGATGAGCGTGACGGTCGCGCGTTCTGAGGAGACGGGCGCGGATTCGAGGGCCTGCGCCATGGGCGCGAGCGCGAGAAGCGCGGCCAGCGTGGTGAGCACCCGCATCATGGAGTCTATGAAGGGCACCGGGCGGGCGGGCACAAGCCCCCATCGCGCCGCATCACGGGATTGTCGCGGCCCGCGCCCCGGCCAGGGGCGCGCGGGGTTCTAGTCGAGCGAGGCGCTCTCCCAGGCCGCGTGGCGGATCCCGGGGTGGCGGGCCACCTCGGCCACCACCGCGTCGAGTTCGCCCGGAACGGCCGTGGTCGAGGTGAGCAGGGCGGTGATCTCGAGCAGATCGTCGCCGAGCGGCGTCACCTCGATGTCCGCGACCGGGTAGTGGGCGGCCTGCAGGCGCTCGATGACATGCCGGCGCGCGGCGGCGAGGTGCTGCGGGTCGGTGGTGGCGCGGAGTTCGATGCGGAGCTCGCCCGTCGCCTGGTCGAGCGGCCGGCGTTCCATCCGGCTCACCACCGGGCGCAGCAGCGTGTTGCCGGCCAGCACGAAGGCGGTGATCAGCACCGCCTCGACCAGCAGATCCGCCCCGGCGGCGGCGCCGATCGCGGCCGAGCACCACAGCGTCGCCGCCGTGTTCAGGCCGCGGATGTTCGTTCCCTCCTTCATGATGACGCCGGCGCCGAGGAAGCCGATGCCCGAGACCACGTAGGAGATGACGCGCACCGCCTCGGCATCGCCGGCGAGGCGGTGGCCGATGTCCACGAAGGCCGCCGCCCCCACCGCGACCAGCGTGTTGGTCCTGAGCCCCGCGCTGCGCTGGCGGTATTGCCGCTCCATGCCGACCAGCGTGCCCAGCACGAAGGCCGTCAGCAGGCTGAGGATGCTGTCGAGGATGGCGAGGAGATGGATGGTGGTGAGGAAACGCACGCAGGGCTCCGCAGTCGGCCGGTGGGGCGGAGGACCCTCTAGCGGGGGCGCGCGGGGCGCGGGAAGCGTGTCACGCAAACGTCACGGCCGGCGGGCGCGCGAGGCACCCGCCGGCCGCAGGGCACGGGCCTTGCCCGTCAGCTGTGCGCCAGCATCGCGAGCAGCATCAGCGCCACGATGTTGGTGATCTTGATCATCGGGTTCACCGCCGGGCCGGCGGTGTCCTTGTAGGGATCGCCCACGGTGTCGCCGGTCACGGCCGCCTTGTGGGCGTCGGATCCCTTGCCGCCGTGGTGGCCGTCCTCGATGTACTTCTTGGCGTTGTCCCAGGCGCCGCCGCCGGTGGTCATGGAGACCGCGACGAAGAAGCCGGTGACGATCACACCGAGCAGCATGGCGCCCAGCGCCTCGAAGGCGGCGGCCTTCCCGCCCACCATCAGGATGCCGAAATAGACCACGATGGGCCCGAGGACCGGCAGCAGCGAGGGGATGATCATCTCCTTGATCGCGGCCTTGGTCAGCATGTCCACCGCGCGGCCGTAATCCGGCTTCTCGGTGCCTTCCATGATGCCGGGCTTGGCGCGGAACTGGGCGCGCACCTCCTCGACCACGCTCATCGCCGCGCGGCCCACCGCCGTCATCGCCATGCCGCCGAAGAGGTAGGGCAGCAGACCGCCGAACAGCAGCCCTACCACCACATAGGGCGAGGAGAGCGAGAAGCTCAGCGTGCCGAGGCCCGCGAAGTAGGGATACTGCGCGGGGTTGGCGATGAAGTAGTTGAGGTCCTGCGTATAGGCCGCGAAGAGCACCAGCGCGCCGAGGCCCGCCGAGCCGATCGCGTAGCCCTTCGTCACTGCCTTGGTGGTGTTGCCCACCGCGTCGAGCGCGTCGGTGGTCTGGCGGATCTCCTTGGGCAGGCCGGCCATCTCGGCGATGCCGCCGGCATTGTCCGTCACCGGGCCGAAGGCGTCGAGCGCGACCACCATGCCCGCGAGCGAGAGCATGGTCGTGACCGCGATGGCGATGCCGTAGAGGCCCGCGAGGCCGTAGGAGATCAACACGCCGAAGATGATCACCAGCGCCGGCAGGGCGGTGGATTCCATCGACACGGCAAGCCCGCGGATCACGTTGGTGCCGTGGCCGGTCACCGAGCTCTCCGCGATGGCCTTCACGGGCCGGAAGTTCGTGCCGGTGTAGTATTCCGTGATCCAGATGATCAGCGCGGTGACCGCGAGGCCCACCACGCCGCACAGGAACAGCGAGAAGGCGCCGAAGGTGCTGCCCGCCGCCGTGGCCGTGCCGAAGCCGAAGATCATGTAGGAGAGCGGCAGCAGCGCCACCAGCGACAGCACGCCGGTCACCGCGAAGCCGCGGTACATCGCCCCCATGATGTTGTTGTTCGCCGGCAGCTTCACGAAGTAGGTGCCGGCGATGGAGGTCACGACGCAGACCGCGCCGATCGCCAGCGGGAAGATCATCCCCGCCTTGAGGAAGTCCGTGCCCGCGAAGGCGATGGCGGCCAGCACCATGGTCGCGACCATGGTCACGGCGTAGGTCTCGAACAGGTCGGCGGCCATGCCGGCGCAGTCGCCCACATTGTCGCCCACGTTGTCGGCGATGGTCGCCGGGTTGCGGGGGTCGTCCTCGGGGATGCCGGCCTCGACCTTGCCGACCATGTCGCCGCCGACATCCGCACCCTTGGTGAAGATGCCGCCGCCAAGACGGGCGAAGATCGAGATCAGCGAGGCGCCGAAGCCGAGCGCCACCAGCGCGTCGATCACCGTGCGGCTGTTGGGATCGAGCCCGCCGATCACCACCAGCAGGAAGAAGTAGACCGCGACGCCGAGCAGCGCGCCGCCGGCCACCAGCATGCCGGTGATCGCACCCGACTTGAACGCCACGTCGAGCCCGCCGGCGAGCGAGCCGATCGCCGCCTGGGCCGTACGCAGGTTGGCGCGCACCGAGACGTTCATGCCGATGAAGCCGGCCACGCCCGAGAGCACGGCGCCGAGCAGGAAGCCGACCGCCACCGCGAGGCCGAGCCGCCAGGCCACCAGCACGAACAGCACCGCGCCGACGATGGCGATGGTGGTGTATTGCCGCTTGAGGTATGCGCTCGCGCCTTCCTGGATCGCCTTGGCGATCTCCTGCATGCGCTCGTTGCCCGGATCGCGCGAGAGCACGTCGCGGGCGGTGATGACGCCGTAGGCGATGGACAAGGCCCCGAGCGCGATCACGATGATCAGCCAGACGGTCAGCAAGTTCTGGACTCCCCCTGAACAGCGAAGACGCGGTCTCCCGGCCGCATTCGGCCGCCGCGCCGCCCGGGGTGCGGGGCATGTGGCCCCGGCCCGGGCGGCGCGCACGGTCCCACGGCCTCTCTAATGAGGGAAGGGGGCGCGGCGCAACGGGGGCGGGGGGCGCCGGCGCCCCCGGGGGGGTCAGCGGGCGCGCTCGATCGCGTCCTGGATCAGTTTCCGCGCATCCTCGGCCCCGCCCCAGCCCAGGACCTTCACCCACTTGCCGGGCTCGAGGTCCTTGTAGTGCTCGAAGAAGTGCTGGATCTGCTCGAGCGTGATCTGCGGCAGGTCGGTGTAGTTCGCGATCCTGGCGTAGCGCTGGGTCAGCTTCGGCATGGGCACGGCGATGATCTTCTCGTCCCCGCCGCCGTCATCCTCCATCCGCAGCACGCCCACGGGCCGGACGTTGATGACCGCGCCCGGAATGATGGGCCGGGTATTGGCCACCAGCACGTCGATCGGGTCGCCGTCCTCCGAGAGGGTATGCGGCACGAAGCCGTAGTTCCCCGGGTAGCGCATCGGCGTGTAGAGGAAGCGGTCCACGAAGAGCGTCCCCGCGGCCTTGTCCATCTCGTACTTGATGGGCTCGCCGCCGACCGGGACCTCGATGATGACGTTGACGTCCTCGGGCGGGTTCTTGCCGATCGGGATGGCGTCTATGCGCATGAAGGCCTCTGCTCAGGGCTGAATCGCGGCGGCTGGTAGCAGAGCGCGGCGGCGCGGTCTATTGCGGTGCAGCATGGCTCGCGCGCGGCCCGGCGGCCGGATTTGATTTCCTGCCCGGCCGCGGGCAATCAGGCAGGCGCATGGGCCTGTAGCTCAATGGTCAGAGCGGGCCGCTCATAACGGTCTGGTTGCAGGTTCGAGTCCTGCCGGGCCCATGCCGGCGGACATGCCCGGTGCCGGGCATTCGGCGCTGAGGCTCGCCCGGCCGGCGTGCTGGCGCGGCGGGCCGGGGCGCCAAAATCCCGGCGGACCCTCCGGACCCGGGCGATCGCGGGGAACCCGGCCGCGCCTGATCGCGCATCCGTCCCGGAGCCAGCGAATGGGCGCCTAGCGACCCGCCGACCTGTGCGACAGCACCGCGAGCACCACCCCGCCGGCCAGCCATATCCCGGCCGCGACTCCGGGCCCCGGCCAGGCCGAGGCCGCCGTGCCGGCCCCGCCGGCCTCCATGCCCATGTAGATGCCGACGGCCCGCGTCAGCGCGACCAGGAACCAGACCGTCATCGCCAGATGGAAGGCGGCCACCACCCAGCGCAGCGTGGACCGCCGGGGCGGGCGCGGGGTGTCGTCGGGATCCTGCATGGCATGGCCTTGTCCGTGCTGCCGCCCCGGCTAGACCCCGCCCGCGCGCTTGTCCATGCGCGAGCGCAATCCCCGCCCGGGGGCCGAGCCTTGGCGCGGGCGGCGGCGGGCCGTAGAACCCGCGCCAACCCTTTCCCGATTGCAGGTCCCCCGCGCCATGGCCGCCTACCAGTACGTCTACGTGATGAAGAACCTCACCAAGTCCTATCCGGGCGGGCGCGAGGTTTTCAAAGGCATCACCCTCTCCTTCCTGCCGGGCGTGAAGATCGGCGTGCTCGGCCCGAACGGCGCCGGCAAGTCCACGCTGATGCGGATCATGGCGGGCCAGGACAAGGAGTTCGGCGGCGAGGCCTGGGCCGCGGAGGGCGTGCGCGTCGGCTACCTCTCGCAGGAGCCGCAACTCGACCCGAACCTGACGGTGGGCGAGAACGTGCGCGCCGCCTTCGCCGAACTGAACGGCTGGCTGCACCGCTTCAACGAGATCTCGATGAAGTTCGCCGAGGAGATGAGCGAGGAGGAGATGAACGCCCTTCTCGCCGAGCAGGCCGAGCTGCAGGAGAAGATCGACGCCGCCAATGGCTGGGAGATCGACCGCCAGGTGGACATCGCGCTCGACGCGCTGCGCTGCCCGCCGGCCGACAGCCCGGTGACCAACCTCTCGGGCGGGGAGCGGCGGCGCGTCGCGCTCTGCCGCCTGCTGCTGGAGAAGCCCGACCTGCTGCTGCTCGACGAGCCGACCAACCACCTCGACGCGGAATCGGTGGCCTGGCTCGAGCGCACGCTGAAGGACTACGCGGGCACGGTGCTGATCGTCACCCACGACCGCTACTTCCTCGACAACGTGACGGGCTGGATCCTCGAGATCGACCGCGGGCGGGGCATCCCCTACGAGGGCAACTACTCGACCTACCTCGAGCAGAAGCGCAAGCGGCTGGCGCAGGAGGAGCGGGAGGAGACCGCCCGCCAGCGCCAGCTCGCCGAGGAGCGCGAGTGGATCGGCCGCTCGCCCGCCGCCCGCCAGGCGAAGTCCAAGGCGCGCATCGCGGCCTACGAGGAACTGCTGCGCAAGAGCCAGGAGAAGGCGCCCGATCCGACCGAGATCGTCATCCCGCCGGCGCCGCGCCTGGGCAGCACCGTGATCGTGGCGGAGCATCTCTCCAAGGGTTACGGCGACCGGCTGCTGATCGACGATCTCTCCTTCAAGCTGCCGCCCGGCGGCATCGTCGGCGTGATCGGACCGAACGGCGCCGGCAAGACCACGCTGTTCCGCATGATCACGGGGCAGGAGAAGCCGGACTCGGGCGCGCTGACCATCGGCGATTCGGTGAAGCTCGGCTACGTGGACCAGAGCCGCGACAGCCTGAACGACAACAACACCGTCTGGGAGGAGATCTCGGGCGGCGAGGACGTCATCACCATCGGCAAGCGCAGCGTGCCCTCGCGCGCCTATGTCGCGGCCTTCAACTTCAAGGGCGGGGACCAGCAGAAGAAGGTCGGCCAGCTCTCGGGCGGCGAGCGCAACCGCGTCCACCTCGCGAAGATGCTGAAGAAGGAGCACAACGTGCTCCTGCTCGACGAGCCGACCAACGACCTCGATGTCGAGACGCTGCGCGCGCTCGAGAATGCGCTGATGGATTTCGCGGGCTGCGCGGTCATCATCTCGCACGACCGCTTCTTCCTCGACCGCCTCGCGACGCACATCCTCGCCTTCGAGGGCGACAGCCATGTCGAGTGGTTCGAGGGGAACTTCGAGAGCTACGAGGAGGACAAGCGACGCCGGCTCGGGGACGCGGCGACCGATCCGCACCGGATCAGGTACAAGCCTCTCGCGCGGTAGCAGCGCCGGGGGAGGGGGCCTCCCCCGGGGCCTGCCGGTCTTTGTCTGTCAGCGGGATGGCGCGCGCGCCCATCCCGCGGGGGGTGCCCATGAGCGCGGCGATCAACGCCCTGAAGTCATCGCGGATCGTCAGCACGGAGCGGCTGATGATGATCCCGCCCGGGCGGGAGAACCTGCCCGACCTCGTGCGCCTGAAGGCCGACGAGCGCGTCTTCGGCTGGATGCTGCACGGCACCCGCACGCCCGAGCGCACCGCCGAGGAGCTCGAGGACGACGCCGATTTCTGGGAGGTGCGCGGCTACGGCACCTGGTGCGTCTTCGAGCGCGCGAGCGGCGAGTTCCTCGGCATATGCGGCTTCATGGAGCGCCCGGACGGGCGCGGCGTCGCGCTGCGCTACGCGCTGTGGCCCGAATGCCGCGGCAAGGGCTATGCGCGGGAGGCGGCGCGGGCGGCGCTGGCCTTCGGCCATCGCGCCGGCCTCGCGCGCATCATCGCCATCGCGCGGGAGGAGAACCTCGCCTCGCGCGCCGTGCTGGCCGATATCGGCATGGTCCCGGCCGGCGAGTTCCGCCACCAGGGCCACCGCATGCTGGTCTTCGAGAGCCGGGCCTGACGCCGCCCGCGCGGGATCAGTCCAGGCTCTGGGGCCAGCCGATGAAGATGCCGACATCGCCGGGCATCCCGCCGGGGAAGTCGATGATCCGGGCGGAGAAGGTGAAGCCGCCGGGGGCGAGCTCACGCTCCCACCACTCGTAGATCTTGTGGAACACGCCGGGCAGCGTGTCCTGCCAGCCTTCGAGGTGGTTGTTGATCCTCCGGCCGCCATCCTCGCAGATGACGGAGGGGAACTTGACCAGCATCAGCTCCTTCTCGCCGGCCTCGAAGGCCTTGCGGATGCGCGCGAGCGCGCGCTGCCGGTCCTCCTCGGTGATCTCGTAGGTCTGCACGCGCTCGGTGAAGGCGAGCAGGTCGGCCTTCTTCTGGGCCTCGGCCGCCTCGGCCTCGGCGCGGCGGCGGGCCGCCTCGGCGGCGCGGGCGGCGAAGAGGTCCGCGACGCGCAGGCTGGGGCGCAGATCGGCCATGGGCGCTCTCCGTTCGGGTCGCACGGAGCGCAGCCTACACGAAGGCCCTCGCCTCGCGTTGATCTCGCGCAGATTCGGCGCCGGGGCGCCGGAGGGTCAGCCGCGCGTCTCGCGCGCCGCGAGCTGGGCGACCTGGTTGCGCATCGCCTCGAGCAGCGCCGACACGCGCCCGCCGCCGCGCTGGATCACCGCCGCATACTCGCTGCGCGTGGTCAGCCGGAGCGAGGTGCCCTCGGCGATGACATCCACCACCTTGAGCTGGCCGCCGATCTCGGCCACGCGCCAGTCGAGCGCGAAGGGCGCGCTGTTGGGCCGCTCGATGATGGTCGTCACCAGCGCATCCTCCTCCGTCCGCTGCTGGCTGCGGCCGAGGGAGAAGCGCACGCCGCGGTACTCGCCGAAGCGGGCGGAGAGGTTGCGCACGATGATGTCGTCGAACAGCCGGTTGTATTCGGCGAGCTCGGCCGGGCTCGCCTGCCGGACATGGCGGCCGAGGATGAAGCGGCCCGTGCCCTCGATGTCGATGGTCCGGCGCAGCACGGCGGCCACGCGCTCGCGCCGCGCGGGGAGGTCGAGGCGCGGGTCGTTGATGGCCGCCACCAGTTCGTTGCCGGCGGCCTCGATGAAGGCGGCGGCGCGGGCGATGTCCACCGCGGCGCGGCCAGGAGTGGACAGGGCCAGGAGCCCGGCGGCGGCGGGCAGGGCGGCAAGGACGAGACGGCGTTTCATGGCGCGGATATGGGGGCTGGCGGCGGGGAATCGAGTCACGGCGCGCGGGGCGGGGCGGGGCGCGCGACCGGGGCGGCCGGGGCCGTGACGCCCTGGCCGAAGCCGGTCACGCCGGCCGGCGCCACCACCTGGCCTGCCGGGGATTCCTGGTTGCGGATCTCGAAGGCCCGGCGCTGGCGATAGGCCGAGCGCAGGGTGGAATAAGGGTCGAGCGAGGTTGCGCGCACCTGGTCGATGGGTTCGAGCAGCGCCTCGCGCGTGTCCACCACCGTCAGGCCGAGACGAACCCAGCCCGCGGCGTCCACCGCCGCCCCCTGGCCGAGCCAGGTCAGCGGGTTGATCGCCATGTCCACCCCCTGGCCGAGCAGGTCGCGCGGGGAGGAGGGGCCGAGGAGGGGGAGGAACATGTAGAAGCCCTCCCCCACGCCCCAGACCGCGAGGGTCTGGCCGAAATCCTCCGAATGGCCGGGCACGCCCCAGTCCCGCGAGACGTCGAGCAGCCCGCCGATCCCGAGGGTCGAGTTCACCATGAAGCGGCCGAGCGTGATCCGCGCCCGGGTCACGTTGCCCTGCAGGAGGTCGTTGGCGAGGATGACCGGGGCGCGGAGGTTGCCCAGGGCATTGCGGATGCCGTTGCGCACCGGCTGGGGCAGCAGGTCGCGATAGGTTTCGGCGATCGGCTGCAGCACGAAGCGGTCCGCCACCTCGTGGATCTCGAACAGCACGCGATTGGCGGGCTCGAAGGGGTCGTTCGTCTCGCGGAACTCCGCCACCGCCTCCGGGTCGTCGGCCGGCGGGGGTGTGGCGCAGGCGGCGGCGAGCAGCGCGAGGGCGAGCAGCGACGCCCGCTGCATGGCGGGTCGGAAGCGGAACATGGCGGGGCCATACACCGGGCGGCCGCCCCTTGGGAACCATGCGATGCCGCATCGGGCCCCGCGCCGGACGCCGGGCACTCTCCCGGGCACCGGGTCGGGGGCGGCGGGCTTCGAGGAAACCTTGCCTTGCGCCACGAGGTGCGCGAGAGGAACGGCCCGCTGCGCTGCGGCATCGAGGATCGAGGATCGAACGGATGAACCAGGCCCTGTCCGGAACGCTGGCCCGCTGGCTGACGGGCCCCCGCGTCGCGGGCCTGCCCGCCCCGGCGCAGATGCCGGCTCCCCGCCTGTCCTTCGAGTTCTTCCCGCCCAAGACCGAGAAGCTCGAGGAGCAGCTCTGGGCCTGCATCCGCCGGCTCGAGCCGCTGGCCCCGCGTTTCGTCTCGGTCACCTACGGCGCCGGCGGCTCGACCCAGGAGCGGACCCACCAGACGGTGGCCCGCATCGTCGCCGAGACCTCCCTGACGCCGGCCGCCCACCTGACCTGCGTCGGCGCCACGCGCGAGGAGGTGGACGCGGTGGCCCGCCGCTACTGGGAGGCCGGGGTGCGCCACATCGTCGCGCTGCGCGGGGATCCGCCGGCCGGCGCCTCCCGCTACGAGCCGCATCCGGGCGGCTACGCCCAGGCCGAGGACCTGGTGCGCGGCCTGAAGCGCATCGCCGATTTCGAGATCAGCGTCGGCGCCTATCCCGAGACGCATCCGGCCGCGCTCTCGGCGGAGGCCGACCTCGACTTCCTCAAGCGCAAGATCGATGCGGGCGCGACGCGCGCCATCACCCAGTACTTCTTCGACACCGAGACCTATCTGCGCTTCCTCGACCGCTGCCTCGCCAAGGGCATCACGGTGCCGATCGTGCCGGGTATCCTGCCGGTGTCGAACTTCCAGCAGGTGGTGAAGTTCAGCGCCATGTGCGGCGCGAGCGTGCCCGCCTGGATGGGCCAGCTCTTCGAGGGCCTCGAGGAGGATGTGGAGACGCGCCGCATGGTCGCGGCGGTGGTCGCGGCCGAGCAGGTGCGCCTGCTGCAGGCGAACGGCGTGGACGAGTTCCACTTCTACACGCTGAACCGGCCGGATCTGACCTACGCCATCGCGCACATCCTGGGCGCGCGGCCCCGCCGCGGCTGACGACGGGCGGACCCGGGTCCGCCGGGCATCAGGACTTGCGCAGCCTCCGGTAGACCGGCCCGAGCAGGAAGGGGCTCAGGAACAGCGGGAACTGGCAGAGCGCGAAGAAGATCAGGATGCGCTCGTCCGTCGCCGCCGGCAGCACCGCGAGGTAGAGCGCCATGTTCCGGTTGCCCGCGAGCAGCCCGCCCGCCAGCGCCACCCGCCGCCCGGCCGGCAGGAAGGCGAGCGCCGTCAGCAGGTTCATTCCCGCATTGCCCGCGAAGGCGAGGGCGAGGCCGCCCAGCATCCAGGCGGGCTCGGCCAGCAGCTTCGCCAGGATGCCGTCCATCACGCCGAAGCCGTAGAGCACCACCAGCCAGACCACGGCGCCATCCACCGCCGGGCCGTAGGTGTGCAGCGTCTCCCGCCGCACCAAGCGCCGGATGGCGATGGAGATCAGCAGCGGCAGCCCCACCACCAGCGCCAGCCGCGTCATCAGCCCTGTGAGCGAGATGGCGAGGTCTATCCCCATCAGCCCGAGCGCCAGCGGCGGCGCGGTGAAGGGCACGAGCAGCGTGGTGACGACCGCGACGACGAGGGAGATCTCCCCATCGAGCCCCACCAGGCGCGCGAAGGCGGGCGAGGAGGTCGCCGCGCAGCCGGTGGCGCTGATCACCAGCGCCGCGCCCAGCGGCCCGTCCAGCCCGGCGGCGAGCGCGACCCCGTAGGCGATGACCGGCATGGCGAGCAGGAGCCAGAAGGTCAGCGCGGCAACCAGGACCGGGCGGCGCAGATAGGCGATGACCTGCGCCGGGTCCACGCGCAGCAGCACGAGCGTCATCAGCCCCGCGACGGTGACGGTCACGACATCCCGGAACAGCGCGGCGAGCGGCGGGATGAACAGCCCGGCGAATATGCCGAGCGCGAGCAGCGCGCCGCCCTGCCGGGCCGACCATTCCAGGAAGCGCAGCGGAGCGAGGATGAGAGAGGTCCCGGGCAGCGGTTGGAGGAGTGCGCCGGAGGTTCTATATCCCCCCTCGTGCGCACGCCATCCTCGCTCCTGACCCTGCTTGCGGGGCTGGCCCTTTCCGCCGGCCCGGCCCTTGCGGGCTGCACGGACCCGCCCGAGCCGCGCGTCGAATGGCGACGCTGCCTGCTCGATTCCGCAGAACTCGCCGGCGCCGACCTCACGGGCGCCTTCCTGCGCGATGCCTCATTCCAGCGCGCCGTGCTGACCGGGGCGAAGCTGGTCGAGGCCGACGCGCAGAATGCGCGCTTCGTCTCGGCGGAGATGGCCGGCGCGGACCTCTCGCGCGCGGTGCTGCGCTCGGCCGACCTGACGCGCGCGAATCTCAGCGGCGCGAAGCTCGCGGGGGCGGATCTGCGCCGCGCGACTCTGTTCCGCACCAACCTCGAAGGGGCGGACCTGACGGGGGCGAACCTTGCCGGCGCGAATCTGGCCGGGGCCATGCTCGGCGGGGCGCGCTGGACCGATGGCCAGCGCGTCTGCGCCGCCGGCTCGGTCGGCAACTGCCAGTGACCTGCCGGGCGCGCGCGCGATGAGCGACGCGGACTACCTCGCCCGCCTCAACCCCGAGCAGCGCGCGGCGGTGGAGGCGGTGGACGGCCCGCTGCTGGTGCTCGCCGGCGCGGGCACCGGCAAGACGCGCGTTCTGACCACGCGCTTCGCGCATATCCTGCTGCAAGGCAGGGCGTATCCGTCGCAGGTGCTCGCCGTCACCTTCACCAACAAGGCGGCGCGGGAGATGCGCGAGCGGGTCTCGGCCATCCTCGGCCAGCCGGCGGAGGGGCTGTGGCTCGGCACCTTCCACGCGCTTGCCGCGCGCATGCTGCGCCGGCATGCCGAGCAGGCCGGGCTGACGCCGGCCTTCACCATCCTCGATGCCGACGACCAGAACCGGCTGCTCAAGCAGGTGATGGAAGCGGCGCGGGTGGACACCAAGCGCTGGCCGGTCAACGGGCTGATGGCGGTGATCCAGCGCTGGAAGGATCGTGGCCTCGCGCCTGCCGCCATCACGCCGGCCGAGGATTCCGACTACGCCGGCGGCCGCGCGACCGAGCTCTACGCCGCCTACCAGGACCGGCTGCGGGCGCTGAACGCCTGCGACTTCGGCGACCTGCTGCTGCATGTGGTGACGCTGCTGCGAAACCACCCCGACATCCTCGCCGAGTACCACCGGCGCTTCCGCTACATCCTGGTGGACGAGTACCAGGACACCAACCTCGTGCAGTATCACTGGCTGCGGCTGCTCGCGCAGGGGCACCGGAACATCTGCTGCGTCGGCGACGACGACCAGTCCATCTATTCCTGGCGCGGCGCCGAGATCGAGAACATCCTCCGCTTCGAAAAGGATTTCCCGGGCGCGCGGATCGTGCGGCTCGAATCCAACTACCGCTCGACCAGGCCCATCCTGGCCGCCGCGGCGGCGCTGATCGCGCACAACACCGGGCGTCTGGGCAAGACGCTGCGCGCCGGGCGCAGCGACGCGGAGGGCGAGAAGGTCCGCGTCGTCTCGCTCTGGGACAGCGAGGAGGAGGCGCGCATGGTGGGCGAGCGCATCGAGGCCGCGCGCCGTTCCGGCCACCCCTTGGGCGAGGTCGCCATCCTGGTGCGCGCGGGCTTCCAGACCCGCGCCTTCGAGGAGCGGCTGATCGTCCTCGGCATCCCCTATCGCGTCGTCGGCGGGGCGCGCTTCTACGAACGGCAGGAGATCCGCGACGCGCTCGCCTATCTGCGCGTGGTGGCCCAGCCGGCCGACGACCTCGCCTTCGAGCGCATCGTGAACCTGCCCAAGCGCGGCCTGGGCGACACGGCGATGGCCGCGATGCACGCCATCGCGCGGGCCGAGGGCATCGCCCTTTCGCTCGCCGCCGCCCGCGCGCTCGAGACCGGCGCGATCAAGCAGGCCAAGGCACGCGAGGCGCTGCGCGACCTGCTGCACGGGTTCGAGCGCTGGCGGGCGCAGAACGCCACCGAGGGCCATGTGGTGATGGCCGCGGCGCTGCTCGACGAATCCGGCTATGCCGCGATGTGGCAGCAGGACAAGTCGCCCGAGGCGCCGGGGCGGCTCGACAACCTCAAGGAACTCGTCCGCGCCATGGGCGAGTTCGAGACCCTCTCGGGCTTCCTCGAGCACGTCTCCCTGGTGATGGAGAATGACGAGGCGGCGGAGGGCGAGCGCGTCTCGCTGATGACGCTGCACGCGGCCAAGGGCCTGGAGTTCGACACGGTGTTCCTGCCGGGCTGGGAGGAAGGGCTGTTCCCCTCCCAGCGCAGCCTCGACGAAGGGGGCGAGAAGGCGCTCGAGGAGGAACGCCGCCTCGCCTATGTCGGCATCACCCGGGCGCGGCGCGTCGCGGTCATCAGCCATGCGGCGAACCGCCGCATCTACGGCAACTGGCAGGCCTCCATCCCCTCGCGCTTCCTCGACGAGCTGCCGGCGGGCGAGATCATCCGCGAGGGCGGCGCGCAGCGCGAGGCGCGCTTCCAGGGCTCGGTCTTCGGCAGCGGCGGGCTGTTCGCGCAGCGCCCGCGCCGCATGATCGAGGCCGGCGCCTGGGAAGTGAAGGAACGCCCGCCCGCGACCGGCGCCTTCGCCGTCGGCGAGCGCGTCTTCCACCAGAAATTCGGCTATGGCCGCATCACCGCGATCGAGGACAACCGCCTCGACATCGCCTTCGAGAAGGCGGGGCCGAAGCGCGTGCTCGACAGTTTCGTGGAGAAGGCCTGATGCGTGCCTCCGGACCCGACGCGCCCGGCGCGCTGTCGCGCCGCCGCGCCGAGCCGCTGGAGGCGCTGGTGATCGAGGGCCTGCCCGAGCACGCCGTGCCGGTCTTTGAGGCGGCGCTGGAGCAGGCCTGCACCACGGTCGCCTATTTCCGCGACGAGGCCACCGACACCTGGCGCCTGGAAGGCGTGCGCGAGGCCGGGGCGCGCGAGGAGGCGCTTGGCGCCGCGCTCGCGCTCGCCGCCGCGGTGGCCGGGATCGCGCCGCCCGCGCTGCAGGTGACGCCGGTCGAGGCCGATGGCTGGCTCGCCCGCACCGTGCAGGCCTTCCCGGAGATGCCGGTCGGCCGGCGTTTCCTGATCCGCCCGACGCATGTGCCGGACCCGGCGACGCATGGCCGGGTGGTGCTGCGGCTGGATGCCGGGCTCGCCTTCGGCTCGGGCGAGCATGCCTCGACCCAGGGCTGCCTGCGCGCCTTCGAGGGCATCGCCCATCGCCGCCCGCGCCGCGTCTGCGATCTCGGCAGCGGGTCCGGCATCCTCGCCATGGCGGCGGCGAAGACGCTGCCCTGCCGGGTGCTCGCGACCGACATCGAGCCCTGGTCGGTGCGCGTGTGCGAGCAGAATGCGCGGATGAACGGGCTCGGGCCGCGGCGGATGCGCGCCATCCTGGCCGATGGCTGGAAGCCGCGCGCGATGAAGGGCGCGCGCTACGACCTGATCTTCGCCAACATCCTCGCGCGCCCGCTCTGCGCCATGGCGCGGGATCTGGCGCTGCACCTCGCCCCCGGGGGCACGGCGATCCTCGCGGGCTTGCTGGGCACGCAGGCGCGCATGGTGCTGGCCGCGCACCGCCGGCAGGGGCTGGTGCTGGAACGGCGCCTCGATGTGGGGCCGTGGACGACGCTGGTGCTCAGGCGCCGCGGCTGATCGCCTCGCGCTGCAGGCGGGCATTGGCTTCGAGGGCCTTGGCGTTCGCCTCGTAGGCGCGCCTGGCCAGGATGCTGTCCGCCAGCGCGCGTTCGACCTCGCCGCTGGCCTGCGCCGCCGTCAGCCCCGCATCGCCGGCGGGCGGGGCGGGCGAGGGATCGGCCGCGCGGGCCGCGCCCTGGGCCGGGTTGGCGATGACGGCGGCGGCCTCGGCGAGCCGGTCCGAGGCGCGCTGCATGCCCTGGAGGGAGGCGGTGAGGGCGATCTGCATCGTCCCATCCTGCGAGGCGTCGGTTAATCGGCGGTGAACGGCGCAGCGCGGACGAGGGGCGAGGCCGTTCCGGCGATCACTCGGCGGCCTTCGCCGTCGCCTCCGCATGCTGGCGCAACCTCGGCATCACCTCCTCGGCGAGGCGCTTCATCGTCTCCGCCTCCCAGGCCGCGTTGATGCCGGACCAGTCGAGCCCGGGCAGCAGCAGGTGCCCGAAAGGCCCCGCCTCCTCGCGCAGCGCCACCAGCCGGTCGAGCACCGTGCGCGGGGAGCCGGCGATGACGCAGGCCTCGATCATGTCCTCCGTGGTCGCGGCCATGGGGTCCATCTCCTCGCGCGGCGTCATGGTGCCGGCGAGACCCGCGCGTTTGGCGAGGCTGCCGAGATAGTCGAAGTAGTAGCGCGTCGCGCCCTCGGGGGCGGTGGCGCGGGCGCGGGCCTCGGCATCGGTGGCGGCGATGACGAGGTTGCGCGCGACCCGCCAGTTGGCGCCATGGACGGGCCGGCCCGCCTCCGCGAGGCCCTTGGCCATGCTGCGCCAATGGCCCGCGAGCACGCGATGCGCCACGAAATTGGCGCTGATCACGCCCCAGCCGCGCGCGGCGGCGACCGTCACGCCATAGGAGTCAGGCTGGCGGGCGGAGATGTGGATGGAGGGCCCGCCGGGTCGGAAGGGCTTCGGCATGAAGCCGACGCCGTAATCGGGCAGCACGGTGCGGCTGAGGCGGATCGGCCAGGTGCGGCCGGGGATGTCGTAGGGCGGGCCGCCGGCCCAGATCGCCTGGATGGTCTCGATCGCCTCGAGCATGCGCTTGCCGCGCTCGATCGGCTCGATGTCCCCGAACAGTTCGAAATCCGAGGCGAGGCCGCCCGCGCCGATGCCGAAGAGCAGCCGCCCGCCCGACATGTGGTCGAACTGCGCGACCTCGGCCGCGACGATGGCCGGGTGGTGGTTCGGCAGGTTGATGACGCCGGTGCCGAAGAGAAGGTTCGTGCGGTGGATCAGCCCCGCCATGAACATCAGCGGCGAGGCGATGGGCTCGGAACTCGCGGAGAAATGCTCGCCGACCCAGAGTTCCCGGAAGCCGAGCCGGTCGGCGAGGAGCGATTTCTCGGTGTCCTCGGCGAGCGTCTCGTGCATCGGCCGCTGCGGCGGGTGCAGCGGCATCATGAACAGGCCGAGATGCATGGCGCGGACGGGCCTCCCTGCGTGACCCGCCCGAGCCTATGGGCTCGCGCCGTTGCTGGAAATGCCCGCGTCCGGCGCGGCTCCCCGGGGGGTGGGCGCCGCGCGCGCCGTCAGGCGGCCCGGGGGGTGGGCCGCTCGCCGGCGTCGTTGGCCGGGCGCGGGGTGAAGCCGGGCTCGAACACCCGGCTGACGTCGTAGCGCGTCATGCCGATGTCCCGCAGCTCGCGGTCCGTCAGCGCGTTCAGCGCCTGGTAGGTGGCGAGGCGCTCGGGGAAGGCCACGATGGCGCGCAGCACGGCGGCGATGGCGCGGCCGGTCGCGCGGAAGGCCTTCCGGATGGCGGCGGCGATGGCCTCGTCGCGGGCGGCGATGGCGGCGAGGCGCAGGGCCTCGATCTCGGCCATGCGGCGGGAGGCGGGGATGGCGGCGGGCAGCAGGAAGGCGGCCTCGGCCTTGGTGATGCGGTCGTCCATGGTTAAGTGTTCCCGGTTGCCGGCTGGTCTGCCGCGCGTGGCGGGCCAGCGCTTCGTGACGGCAACTTAGGTGCGCGGGAGACACAGGTGATGCGCCAAGGCCACGCATGAGCCATGCGTGGAATGCATTGAAATCTGTGGACACATGCAATCTCGCGGTAACAAGGAGCCTCCCCTGAGCCCCAAGGAACGCCTCGCCGCCCTGCGCGCCCGCCTCGCCGAGGCCGGCGTGCAGGGCTTCGTCATCCCCCGCTCGGACGAGCATCTGGGCGAATACGTGCCGCCATCGGGCGAGCGCCTCGCCTGGCTGACCGGCTTCACCGGCTCGGCCGGCATGGCCATCGTGCTGCCGGACCGCGCCGCGGTCTTCACCGATGGCCGCTACACGCTGCAGGTCCGCGCCCAGACCGATCCCGCGCTCTGGGAATGCCGCCACATCACCGAGGAGCCGGCGGCGGAGTGGCTCAAGGCGCACGCCCAGGGCCTCGCCATCGGCTACGACCCCTGGCTGCACGCCGCCCCGGCGATCGAGCGCCTCGCCGTGCCGGGGGTGCGGCTCGTCCCGCTCGCGGCGAACCCGGTGGATGCGGTCTGGCGCGACCGGCCCGCCGCGCCGATGGCCGAGGCGGTGCCGCATCCGCTCGCCTTCGCCGGCAAGCCCGCCGCGGAGAAGCGCGCCGAGGCCGCCGCCGCGCTGCGCGAGGCGGGGGAGGACGCGGCCATCCTCGCCGATCCGCATTCGCTGGCCTGGCTGCTCAACATCCGCGGCGGGGATCTCGCGCATACGCCGCTGGCCCTCGGCTTCGCGCTGCTGCATGCGGATGCGCGGGTCGAGCTGTTCATGGCGCCGGCGAAGGTGCCCGCGCAGACCCGCGCGCATCTCGGCAACGAGGTGGTGGTGCGCCCGCGCGAGGAACTGCCGCAGGCCCTCGATGCGCTGCGCGGTCTCCGCGTGCGCGTGGACGCCGAGGCGACGCCGGCCTGGTTCCCGGACCGGCTGCGCGAGGCCGGCGCCTCGATCAGCGCGGGCGAGGATCCGTGCCGGATGCCGCGCGCCTGCAAGAACCCGACCGAGCGCGAGGGCGCGCGCGCCGCGCATCGCCGCGACGCGGTGGCGATGGCGCGCTTCCTCCACTGGTTCGCGCGCGAGGCGCCGGGCGGCGGGCTGACCGAGATCTCGGCCGCGGCGCGGCTGCTCGAGTTCCGGCGCGGGGGCGAGCACTTCCGCGCCGAATCCTTCCCCGCCATCTCGGGCGCGGGCGAGCACGGGGCGATCGTGCATTACCGCGTCACGCCGGAGAGCGACCGCCGTATCGCGCCGAACGAGGTCTATCTGATCGATTCCGGCGCGCAGTATCTCGACGGCACCACCGACATCACGCGCACGCTCTGGACCGGGCCGGGCGAGGCGCCGGCGGCGGTGAAGGACCGCGCGACGCGCGTGCTCAAGGGCCACATCGCGCTGGCCACCGCCTGCTTCCCGGCGGGCGTGGCCGGGCCGCACCTCGATGCCTTCGCGCGCCGCGCGCTGTGGGATGCGGGGCTCGATTACGACCACGGGACCGGGCATGGCGTCGGTTCCTTCCTCTCGGTGCATGAGGGGCCGGCGGCCTTCAGCCGCGCGGCGCGCATCGTGCCGCTGCGCGAGGGGATGATCCTCTCCGACGAGCCGGGCTTCTACGCGGCGGGCGAATACGGGATCCGGCTCGAGAACCTGCTGCTGGTGGTGCCCGCCGAGTTGCCGCTCGCCACGCGCCCCTTCCTGCGCTTCGAGACGCTGACGCTCGCACCCTTCGATCGCGCGCTGATCGAGCCCGCGCTGCTCACCGCGGCCGAGCGCGCCTGGCTCGACGCCTATCACGCGCGGGTGCTCGCGGAGGTCGGGCCGCTGCTCGAGCCCGACGTCGCGGCCTGGCTCGCCACCGCCTGCGCGCCGTTGTGATGCGGCGCGCCGCGGCACGGGCCCGCCTGCCATGAGCGATGCCCCGCCGCTCCCCGCGCGCCGCGTCCTGCTGGTCTATGGGCTGATGGGCGAGATCGTCGCCGCCTTCCGCCCGCTCGGCCTCGACTACATGCACCGGCTGCGCGACTGGCTGCGCGAACAGGGGGCGCAGCCTTCGGTGGTGAAGCTGCCGACCGCAGAGCGCGTGGCGGTGAATGCCGCGCGCCTCGCCGATGCCATCCGCGCCGAGGCGGAGCCCGTGCTGATCGTCGCGCACAGCAAGGGCGGGCTGGAGGCGCTGGCGGCGCTGATCGAACCCGCGCTGCGGGCGCGCTGCGCGGGCTTCCTGGCAATGCAGTCGCCCTTCCACGGCAGCCCGGTCGCCGATGCGGTCATCGGCTCGAAGCCGCTGGAGGCGGCGGCGGCGGGCCTCGCGCGGCTGCTCGGCATCGGCTCGGGGGAGGGCGTGCGCGACCTCACCACCGCCGTGCGCCGCGCCTGGATGCAGGAGCATCGCGCGGGGATCGCCGCTCTGGTGGCCGCGCTGCCGGTGGCCTGCGTCGCGACGGTGCTGCGCGAGGGCGGCGCGCGCGGGCGCGAGCGCCTGCACCTCGCCGCCGCGCAATGGATGGAGAAGCGCGGCCACGGACCGAATGACGGGCTGGTGCCGGTGGCGAGCGCGCTGATCCCCGGCGCGACGCATGTCGTTCTGCCGGGCAGCCACATCGCGACGGTCAGCGGCGGGTCCGGGCGCGACCCGGTGGCGATGCTGCGCGCGGGGCTGGCCGCGCTGGTCAGGCCCGGCCGCCCGCCAGCAGGCTGAGGCCGAGGCCGAGGAAAAGCGCCCCTGCGGCGCCGTGCAGCCAGCGTGCCTCCGGGCCGCCCAGGCGCCCGGCGAGCCGCCCCGCCAGATGGATCAGCAGCCCGTAGAAGGGCAGGGCGAGGAGCGGCAGCAGCGGCCCCAGGATGAGCATCTGCACCCAGGCGGGGCTGCGCGCGGGGTCCACGAAGAGCGGCAGGAAGGCGAGGAAGAACAACCCGACCTTCGGGTTGAGCAGATTGGTCGCGAAGCCCTGGCGGAAGGCGGCCCGGAGGTCCGCCGCTGGGCGCGCGCCCGCGGCCCGGGCAGGCACGCCGCTGCGTGCCGCCCGCAGCGATGACAGGCCCAGCAGCATCAGATAGGCCGCGCCGGCGAGGCGCAGCGCGGCGAAGAGCGGCGGATGCGCTGCCAGCAGCGCCCCGACGCCTGCGGCCGCCAGCGCCACATGCACCAGCACGCCGGCGTAGATGCCGGCCATTGCTGCCCAGCCACGCCGCGGCCCGCCCGCGAGAGTCTGCGCCAGCACGAAGGCCATGTCCGGCCCCGGCGTGGCGATCAGCACGAGGCAGGCGAGGAGATAGCCCGCGAGCAGGGCGGGATCGAGCGGCAGCATCCCGGCATGATGTCGCGCCTGCGCATCATTCGTCCAACGAATAGGATTGAATTACTGGATCAGTCAGATTGATGTGCCGGTCCGGCGCTACAGGCCCGCGAGCGTGCGGAACTCCGCCTCGGTCAGCGTGCGGATGCCGAGCTCGGCGGCCTTGGCGGCCTTGGAGCCCGCATCCGCGCCGACCACCACGAAATCGGTCTTGCGCGAGACGGATTTCGTGACCTTGGCGCCGAGCCGCTCGGCCTGCGCCTCCGCCTCGTCGCGCGTCAGCGTCTCGAGCGTGCCGGTGAAGACCAGCGTCTTGCCGGCGAAGGGGCTGTCCGCCGCGGCGGCGGCATCCGCGGGCAGAGGCGGGGCCTCGGCCGCGAGGTCGTCGAGGGCGGCGAGCATGCGCGGCTCGGCGAAGAACTCGACCAGTTCCTCGGCGATGGCGGGGCCAATGCCCTGGATGGCGCCGAGCTCCTCCCGCGCCTCGGAGCCGATGACGCGGGCGGCGATCATCTTCGCGCGCCATTCCTCGAACGTGTGGTAGTGGCGCGCCAGCAGCTTCGCGTTCTGCTCCCCGATGCGGCGGATGCCGAGGGCGAAGATGAAGCGCTCGAGCGGCACGCGGCGCCGCGCCTCGATCGCCTCGAGCAGTTTGGCGACCTTGCGTTCGCCCCAGCCTTCCAGCGCGAGCAGCGCGTCGCGCTGCCGGTGCAGGCGGAAGATGTCGGCGGGGCTTCGCACCAGGCCCCGGTCGAAAAGGAGCTGGATGTTCTCCTCGCCCAGCCCCTCGATGTCCATGGCGCGGCGGGAGGCGAAGTGCTTCAGCCGCTCGACCGTCTGCGCGGGGCAGGTCAGGCCGCCGGTGCAGCGGCGCACCACGTCCTCGCCGTCGCGGATCGCGTGGCTGCCGCAGACCGGGCAGGTGGTCGGGAACCGGAAGGGCTTGGCATCCTTCGGCCGCTTCTCGGGCACCACGCCGAGGATCTGCGGGATCACGTCGCCGGCGCGCTGGAGGATGACGGTGTCGCCGATGCGGATGTCCTTCCGCGCGATCTCGTCCTCGTTGTGCAGCGTCGCGTGGCGCACCACGACGCCGCCGACGGTGACGGGCTGCATCACCGCGCGCGGCGTCAGCGCGCCGGTGCGTCCGACCTGGATCTCGATGTCGAGCAGCCGGGTCGTCGCCTGCTCGGCGGGGAATTTCCATGCCACCGCCCAGCGCGGCGCGCGGCCGACGAAGCCGAGGCGGCGCTGCCAGTCCAGCCGGTCGAGCTTGTAGACCACGCCGTCGATGTCGTAGCCGAGCTCGGCGCGCTGTTCGGCCATGCGGCGCTGGAAGGCCTCGGCCTCGGCTTCGGAGGCGAGCAGCGTCGAGAGCGGGTTCACCTTGAAGCCCCAATGCCGGAGGCGTTCGAGGAAGGCGTGGTGGCTCTCCGCCGGCGGTTCGCTCGAGGCGCCCATCGCATAGGCGAAGAGCTTCAGCGGGCGGGAGGCGGTGACGCGCGGGTCGAGCTGGCGGACGGAACCGGCGGCGGCGTTGCGCGGATTGGCGGGGATGACGATGGCCTCGCCGAGCTTCTCGCCGCGCGCGCGGCGCGCCTCGCGCTCGATCGCGGCCTGTTCCTGCGCGGCGCGGAAGCGCAGGAAGTCGGCCTTGTCCATGAAGACCTCGCCGCGGATCTCGATGCGCGCGGGGAAGGGCGCGTTGAGCCGCCGCGGCAGGTCGGGGATGGTGAGCAGGTTCGCCGTGACGTCCTCGCCCTCCGTCCCGTCGCCGCGCGTCGCGCCGCGGGTGAAGGCGCCGTCCTCGTAGAGCAGGTTGATCGAGAGGCCGTCGATCTTGGGCTCGGCGACGAAGGCGAGCGGCTCGGCCTCCGCCAGGTCGAGGAAACGGCGGATGCGCGCGCAGAACGTGGCGAATTCCTCGGCGGAGAAGACATTGTCGAGCGAGAGCATCGGCTCGCCGTGGCGGGCCTTGGCGAAGCCCTCCGCAGCGGCGGCGCCGACGCGGCGGGAGGGGCTGTCCTCGCGCACGAGGTGCGGGAAGCGCGCCTCGATGGCCCGGTTGCGCGCGACCAGCGCGTCGTATTCGGCGTCGCTGATCTCGGGCGCGTCCTGGCCGTGGTAGAGCGCGTCGTGGTGCGCGATCTCCGCGGCCAGCGCGGCGAGTTCCGCCGCGGCCTCCGCCTCGGTGAGCGCCGCGGGATCGCGGCGGCGCGGATCGGGTTCGGCGCTCATGCTTCGGGTTCCGCGTTTCGCGCGCGCGTCGCGGGGGGCGGTTCGGCGGCGAGGTTGAGGAAATCCTGGTGCGCCACCGCGAAGGCCATCACGCGCTCCCCGTGCGCGCCGAGGCGGCGATAGAAGGCATGGGCGGCGGTGTTCGATTCCCGGGCGGTCAGCCAGAGATGGCGCGCGCCGCGGGCATGGCCGGCGCGGGCGAGGGCGGCGAGGATGGCGCGCGCGACACCCTGGCGGCGGCGCGCCGGCACGACGTAGAGGTCGCCCACATAGAGGCCGTGCTCGGCGTGGCCGGTCTCGTAGGTCGGGTGGGCCGTGGCGTAGCCGATGAGCGTGCCGTCGTCGTCTTCCGCGACGATGACGATGGTGGTGTCGTGCGCGATGATGGCGGTCTCGACCAGACGCGGCGTCAGCAGGTGGGTCGGGTCGCCCTGGTCGCGGTTGAGCGCGACCATCAGCGCGTGCAGCGCATGGGCATCCCGCGCCTCGGCGGCCCGCACCCTCATGGCGCGAACCTGCTGCGAGGCAGGCGCGGAGAGGCGGGCGCGCCTCCCCCGCCTTTGGTTTCACCGCGCATCGGCGAGCAGGGATTCGGCGGCCGCGCGGGCCGCATCGGTCACGCGCTCGCCGGCCAGCATCCGCGCGAGTTCCTCCCGCCGCTCGGCCTCCGGCAGGGCTTCCACGCGCGTCTCCGCGCGCCCGCCCTTCACCAGCTTGGCGACGCGCAGATGCGCCGCGCCGCGCGCGGCCACCTGCGGGGAGTGGGTGACGACGAGCACCTGCAGCCGCTCCGCCACGCGGGCGAGGCGCTCGCCCACGGCGGCGGCGGTGGCGCCGCCGATGCCGGAATCCACCTCGTCGAAGACCAGCGTCGGCACCGGCGAGCCGCGCGCGAGCACCACCTTCAGCGCGAGCATCAGCCGCGACAGCTCGCCGCCCGAGGCGATCTTCGCCAGCGGCCCGGGCGCCTGGCCCGGATTGGTGCTGACCAGGAAGGCGATGCGGTCCTGCCCGTCCGGGCCCCAGGCCGCCTCCTCCTTCGCCGCGATCTCGATGGCAAGCCGCGCGCGGTCCAGCTTCAGCGGCGGGAGTTCCTTCGCCACCGCCTTCTCGAGCCGCGCCGCCGCCTCGCGCCGCGCCTCGGTGAGCGCGCCGGCGGTGGCGAGATAGGCCCGGCGCGCCGCGCTCTCGTCCCGCTCCAGCGTGGCGACGTGGCCGGCGCCGGCATCCAGCGCCTCGAGCCGCGCGCGCAGTTCGGCGGCCAGCGCCGGCAGGTCGGCGACCGCGACCGAATGCTTCCGCGCCGCGGCGCGCAGCGCGAAGAGGCGTTCCTCCACCTGTTCGAGCCGCCGCGGGTCGGGCCCGCCCTCGTCCAGCAGGCGGGAAAGGGCGGCTTCCGCCTCGGCCAGCGCGTCCTGCGCGGCGGCCAGCGCCGCGAGGGCGGGCTGGGCCTCCTCGTTGGGCGGCGGCAGGCGTTCCAGGGCACGGGCGGCCTCGCGCAGAGCGCGGGCGGGGCTCGTGGCGCGGCGGTCGCGCGGGGAGAGTTCGGCGATGGCCGCGGCGATCGCCTCGGCGCGGCGCTCGCCCTGCTGCAGGCGCTGGCGCTCCGCGGCGAGGCGCTCCTCCTCGCCCTCCGCCGGGCCGAGCTCCTGCAGTTCGGCGACGGCGTGGCGGAGCCATTCCTCCTCCCGCTGCGCCTCGGCGATGGCCGTGCGCGCCTCGGCGAGGCGCCGCGTGGCGGCGCGCCAGGCGCCCCACGCCTCGGAGACCGCCGCCCGGCGCGGCTCGAGCGCGCCGAAGGCGTCGAGCAGGCCGGCATGGCTCGCCGGGTCGGCGAGGCCCACCTGGTCGTGCTGGCCCTGCACCTCGACCAACGTGGCGCCGAGCCGGCGCAGCAGCGCGACGCCCACCGGCTGGTCGTTGACGAAGGCGCGGGATCGGCCATCGGCCTGCACCACGCGGCGCAGCACGAGCTCCTCCTCCGGCTCGATGCCCTGTTCGCGGAGGATCTCGAAGGCCGGGTGGCCGGCGGGCGGGACAAAGGCGGCGGCGACCGAGGCCTGCGGCTGGCCGGCGCGCACCATGCCCGATTCCGCGCGGCCGCCGAGCGCAAGGCCGAGGCTGTCGAGCAGGATGGACTTCCCGGCGCCCGTCTCCCCGGTCAGGGTCGTCAGGCCCGGGCCGAAGGCGAGGTCGAGGCGCTCGATCAGCACCACGTCGCGGATGGCGAGGGAGGTGAGCACGGGAGCGCCGTGCCCCGCTTCAGAACAGCCAGTTGAGCGCGCGGGTGAAGAAGCCCGGCCGGTCGATCGTGGCCGGCTGGGCGCCTGCGACCAGCAGCGCGTAGGAATCCTGGTACCAGGTGCTGCCCGGGTAGTTGTGGCCGAGCACGGCGGCGGTGCGGCGCGCCTCCTCGGTCAGGCCGAGGGCGATGTAGATCTCGGTCAGGCGGTGCAGCGCCTCGGGGACGTGGTTGGTGGTCTGGTATTCCTCGACCACGCGGCGGAAGCGGCCGATGGCGGCGTGCAGCAGGCCCTGGCGCTGGTAGAAGCGGCCGACATGCATCTCCCGCCCGGCCAGGTGGTCGCGGGCGAGGTCCATCTTCAGCCGCGCGTCGCGGGCATAGGCGGTGTCGGGGAAGCGGTTCACCACCTCCTGCAGCGCGTTCATGGCGATGATGGTCTGCTGCTGGTCGCGCTGCGCGTCGTTGATCTGCTCATACTGCGCGAGCGCGCGCAGGTAGTAGGCATAGGCGATGTCGCGATGCGCCGGATGGAGCTGGATGAAGCGGTCGAGCGCGCCGATCGCCTCGGTGTAGCGGTTGCGATAGTAGTCGGTGTAGGCGGACATGAGCCGGGCGTTCGTCGCCCAGGTCGAGTAGGGGTGCTCGCGCTCGACCGCGTCGAACAGATCGACGGCGCGCTGGAAGCGGTTGTTGCGCAGCTCCTCCATGCCGGCGGCATAGAGCGCCTCGGGCGACTGGCTGGCCGCGTCGGCCGGCGTGATCGTGCGCCGCGCGAGCGACGGGTCGGCGCCCGTCCCCGGCTGGAAGCGCGTGCCTTCGCCGCAGGCCGCGAGGAGCAGGAGGGCGAGGAGGGGCAGGAATCGTGCGGTCATCTCGGCAGCCGGTTGAACGGGCCGCTCTATATCATGCCGGCGGGCCGGAGCGCCAAGCGGGCGCCCCCGCGGGTCTCAGGCGATGGCGGGGGCGGCGGCCGCGCGGGCGGGGGAGAGCGACATCCCCTCGGCGATCACGGGCTGTCCGGCGAAGCGCCAGGCGGCGGAATCGGCGAACAGCGCGCGCAGCAGGCGGTTGTTCAGCGCGTGGCCCGAGCGGCTGCCGCGGAAGCGCGCGCGCAGCGGCGCGCCGGCCAGGGCGAGGTCGCCCACCACGTCGAGCACCTTGTGGCGCACGAACTCGTCCGGCCGGCGCAGGCCGCCCGGATTGAGGATCATGGGCCCGTCCACCACCACCGCATTGGTGAGGCTGCCGCCCTGCGCGAGCCCCGCCGCGCGCAGCCGCGCGACATCCTCGGCCAGGGTGAAGGTGCGCGCATCGGCGATGCCCTCGCGGAAGGCATGGGGCGAGAGGCGCGTGGTGAGCGCCTGCCGGCCGATGGCGGTGTTGGGGAAGTCGATCTCGAGCTCGATGTCGAAGGCGGGCTCGCGCGCGGGCAGCAGTTCGGCGAAGGCGCCGCTGGCTTCCTCGACGCGGACGGGGCGCAGCACCTCGATCGCCGCGCGCGGGGCGGCGGTCGTGACGATGCCGGCGCAGTCGATGAGGAACAGGAAGGGCGCGGCCGAGCCGTCCATGATCGGCACTTCGGGCCCGTCCACCTCGACGATGGCATCGTCCACGCCACTGCCGGCCAGGGCGGCCATGACGTGCTCGATGGTCCCGATGCGGGCCTCGCCCTCGCCGATGGCGGTGCAGAGGCGCGTGTCCACGACCCGGTCGAAGCGCGCGGGGATCTCGGCGTCGAGGTCGGTGCGGCGGAAGACGATGCCGCGGCCGGCCTCGGCGGGGCGCAGGGTGAGCGAGGCACGGCGGCCGGAATGCAGGCCGATGCCGAGGCACCCGATCGGTGCCTTCAGCGTCCTGCGCCGCCCCGTCTCAGCCGGAAGAAAACCGTCCATCAGCCTCGTGCCCTGTGAGGGGGAGCCCGACCCGCCGCCGGCGCCAGGGCCGGCAGGGCGTGGGGGGCTCAACACCCAGTGTCACAAAAGCACCGCCGACGGCGGCTGGCCATTCAAGCCTTGTTTCTCCATATTACGCCGCAAGCCGTTGTTTTCATTCAATTGCTGCGGCGCCAAATGCGGCCAAAATGGGGCAGGCCCTGCGACCCGCCTCAGTTGCTCTGCCGGCGCAGAAAGGCCGGGATCTCGAGGCCCATCTCATCCTGCTGCGGCGCGGTGCGCGGGCCGGGGCGAACCGGCGCGACGGCCGGGGCCGCGGCGACGGAGGGCTCCACCCGCAGCGCCGGGGCGGCATGCGGTTGCTGCGCGGGCGGGGAGGCCTCCGGCAGCGTCCGCCGCATCATGCCGCCGATGCCAAGCCCGGTCGCCTTCTGGAACAGGTTGCGCAGCGCGCCGCCGCCCTGCCGCGGGGCTTCCGGCACCGCGACGCGGGAGAGCGGCGGGATCGCAGGCTCCATCGGCTGGGCGGCCGGGGTCATCATGACGGGCGCCTCAACCTGCGCCACCGGCTGGACGGCTGCCTCGGCCGGTTCGGCCGCGGGCATCGCCGGCTCGGGCGCGGTCTCGACCACGGCTTGGCGGAGCGGCTGGAAGGCCGTGCCGGGGGCGGCCTCGGCCGCGCGGCGGATGAAGGAGTTGGGCACGGGTGCCGCGGCCACCCGCGGCGCCGCGACCGGCGCCGGGATGGGCTGCGTCGCCACCGCCGCCACCGGCGCGCCGCCGCCGACCGCAACGAGCTTCGGCCGCGCCGCCTCCTCCTTCGCCGCCACGTCGATGCCGGTGGCGACGACGGAGACGCGCACGCGCCCGTTCATCGCCTCGTCCACCGAGGTGCCGAAGATGATGTTGGCGTCCTCGTCCACTTCCTTGCGGATGCGGTTGGCGGCCTCGTCCACCTCGAACAGCGTCATGTCGTAGCCGCCGGTGATGTTGATCAGCACGCCCTTCGCCCCGGCCATCGAGATGTCCTCGAGCAGCGGATTGCTGATGGCGGCCTCGGCGGCCTTGCGGGCGCGGTCCTCGCCCTCGGCTTCGCCGGTGCCCATCATGGCCTTGCCCATCTCGGCCATGACGGTGCGGATGTCGGCGAAGTCGAGGTTCACCATGCCCGGGTTGACCATCAGGTCGGTCACGCCACGCACGCCCATGTAGAGGACGTTGTCGGCCATCTTGAACGCCTCCTGGAAGGTGGTGCGTTCGTTGGCCAGCCTGAACAGGTTCTGGTTCGGGATCACGATCAGCGTGTCCACGAACTGCTGCAGCTCCTCGATCCCGGCCTCGGCGAACTTGCGGCGCTTCGGGCCCTCGAAGTCGAAGGGGCGCGTGACGACGCCCACCGTCAGCACGCCCTTCTCGCGCGCCAGCCGCGCGATCACCGGCGCGGCGCCCGTGCCGGTGCCGCCGCCCATGCCGGCGGTGATGAAGATCATGTGCACGCCCTCGATGTGGCGGGCGAGTTCCTCCATCGCCTCCTCGGCCGCCGCGCGGCCGATCTCGGGCTTGGCGCCGGCGCCGAGGCCCTGCGTCAGGTGCGGGCCGAGCTGGACGCGGCGCTCGGCCTTGGAGTGGAACAGCGACTGGCTGTCGGTGTTGGCGACGAGGAACTCCACCCCGTCGAGGCCCATCGCGATCATGTTGTTGACCGCATTGGTGCCGCCGCCGCCGACGCCGACGACCGTGATGCGCGGGCTGAAATCCGTGTGCGTGCTCTGCGGCACGGTCAGGTTCAGGGTCATGGGCGGGCCTCCTCGTGGAATCTCTCTACGCGGGTGATTCGATTCGGGGCGAGGCGCATCAGACGCGGTCCTTCACCCAGTTGACGAAACGGCGGAAGGCGCTGGCGGCCCTGGCCGGGCCGGGCGCGATGTCGAGCACCGGGCGGCCTTCGCCCGCACCCCAGAGCAGCAGCCCGATCGCCGCGGCGAAGGCCGGGCCGGAGGCCGCCTCGGCGAGGCCGCGCACGGGCAGCGGGCGGCCGATCCGCACCTGCCGGTCGAGCACGCGCGCGGCCATCTCGCGCACGCCGACGAGCTGGCTCGCGCCGCCGGTCAGCACGACGCGCGAGCCGCCCTCGCGCCCGAGCCCCGCCGCCTCGAGCCTCTCGCGGACCAGCTCGAAGGTCTCCTCGATGCGCGGCTTGATGATGCCGACCACCATGGCGCGCGGAACCCGCGCGATGGCGTGCTCGTCCTCGCCGAGCAGCGGGACGGGGATGAACTCGCGGTCGTCGTCCGCCCCGCCATGCACGCTGCCGTGCAGGGTCTTGATGCGCTCGGCATGCGCGACCGGGGTGGAGAGCACGGAGGCGAGGTCGTTCGTCACCTGCCCGCCGCCGATGGCGATCTGCGCCGTGTGGACAAGGTGGCCCTCGCTGAACACCGCGAGGCTCGTGGTGCCGCCGCCCATGTCGATGACGGTGGCGCCGAGCTGCTTCTCGTCCTCGACCAGCGTCGCGAGCCCGGCGGCGAAGGGGGCGGAGACCATCTCCTCCACCTCGAGGTCGCAGCGCAGCAGGCAGGCGCCGAGGTTGCGCAGCGAGGCCTGCGAGGCGCTGACCATGTGCAGCCGCGCGCCGAGCGTGTCGCAGATCATGCTGCGCGGGTCGTCCACGCCGGGCGTCGCGTCCACGGTGAAGCCGAGCGGAATGGCGTGGACCGTCTCGCGCCCTTCCTCGGCGGTGCGGCGGCGGCCCTCGTTGAGGATGGCGCGCAGGTCGTTCTCGGTGACGGCGCGGCCGCCGATGGCCCACTGGATGTTGAGCGGCCGGCTGTCCGGCTGGCCGCAGGAGAGGTTGACGATCGCACCCTGGATGCGCGTGTCGGCCATCTCCTCGGCCTGGCCGACGGCGGCGCGGATGGCGCGCTCGGCCTCCTCGAGGTCCACCACCGAGCCGGCCTTCACCCCGCGGCCGCGCTGCCAGCCGAAGCCCAGCACGCGGGGCGAGCCGTCGCTCTCGATGCGCGCGATCAGGCACACCGCCTTGGTCGAGCCGATGTCGAGCACGCCGAAGGTGCCGCTGCGCGCATGCCGCCGCTTGCGCTGCGGCGCGCCGGGCTCGACGGGGGGCGGGAGGCGGGCCATCTGGTTCATCCGCGCCGCGCCCTCGTCGCCTGCTGCTGCGTCGGCTGCTCGGCGGGCTGGGCCTCGCGCGTCGGGCGCAGCACCAGGCGGTCCGGCAGGCGCATGTCGATCGCGGCCAGCGGGCGGTCGAGCAGCCGCGCCTCGCGGTGCAGCTCGGCCAGGCGCTCGATCGCCGCGGCCTCGTGGCCCTCGGGCAGCAGCACGTCGGTGCCGTTGTGCAGGCGGAGGTTCCAGCGCCGCTCATGGATGCGGACCATGGCCTGCACGCGCTCGGCCACCTCGGGCTTCGCCTTCACCGTGTCGTAGAGCGCAGCACCGGTGCTGTCCGCGCCGGGGCCGACCAGCAGCGGCAGCGGGCCGAACTGGTCGAGCCCGTCGGCGGCGACGACCTTGCCCTCGCGGTCGATGATCACGAAGCGGCCGCCATTCTGCCAGATGGCGAAGGGCCGCCGTTCCTCGATGCGCACGAGGATGGTCGAGGGCAGGCGGCGCTCGACATGGGCGCGCTGCACCCAGGCGATGGTCTCAAGCCGCGCGCGGGCCGCCTCGGGGGAGAAGTCCAGCATCGGATCGCCGCGCGCGACGCCGAGGGCGGCGCGGATCATGTCCGTCGGCGTGTTGCGCCGCCCTTCGAGGATGACGTGCTGCACGGTCAGGCCGAGGCTTTCGCCCATCCCGGCGAAGGACTCGGCCGCGCCACGCACGCGGCCCGCTGGATCGAGCGCGCGCACCGCCACGACCACCAGCGCGAGCGCGCCCAGCGCGGCAACGCCGTAGAGGGCCGGGCGCACCAGGGCGCGCCGGCGCCGCAGCCAGATCCTGAGCGCCGAGGGGCGCGCGGGCTCGTTGCGCGGACCCGGCGTGCGGGCGAGGCGCTCCCGCGCCCCGCTGCGGAGGGGCTCACGCGCCATGGCGCGCCTCCCGCACCATCCAGGCGCAGAGCGCGGGGAAGGGGATGCCGCAATGCGCGGCCTGCTCGGGCAGCAGGGAGGTCGGCGTAAGCCCCGGCTGCGTGTTGACCTCGAGCAGCACGAGGCGGCCCGGCTCGCCCGCCGTGTCGTCGTAGCGCAGATCGGCGCGCGACGCGCCGCGGCAGCCCAGCGCCTGGTGCGCGCGCAGCGCGATGTCGAGGGCCTGGGCATAGGCCTCGGGGTGCATCCGCGCCGGCAGGACATGGCGCGAGCCGCCCGCGGCATATTTGCTCTCGTAGTCGTAGAAGGCGCCGGCATCGGCGATGATGTCGGTCACCGCCAGCGCGCGGTCGCCCATCACGCCGACCGTCAGTTCGCGGCCGGGGATGTAGGATTCGGCCATGGCGTGATCGCCGTAGCGCCAGTCGCGCGCGATCTCGGCGCGGCGGTTGTCGCCCTTCTGCAGGATGTGCACGCCGACCGAGGATCCCTCGTTCACCGGCTTGACCACATAGGGCAGCGGCAGCGGATCGGCGGCTTCCAGCTCCTCCCGCGTGACGAGGCGGTGCTCGGCGACCGGCAGCCCGGCGGCGAGAAAGGCGGCCTTGGCGGCGGCCTTGTCCATGGCGAGCGCCGAGGCGCGCAGGCCGGAATGCGTGTAGGGCAGGCCGAGCCAGTCGAGCACGCCCTGGATGCAGCCATCCTCGCCGAAGCGGCCGTGCAGCGCGTTGAACACCACGTCCGGGCGCGGATGCGTCAGCGCGTGGATGACGGCGCCGAGATCCTCGCCGACCTCGACCGGCGTGACGCGGAAGCCCGCCTCACGCAGCGCGGCAATGCATTGCCGCCCGGAGGAGAGCGAGACCTCCCGCTCCGCCGAGATGCCGCCGTAGAGGACCGCGACATGCTGGCTCATGCGGGCCTCCCGACGCGCCTGATCTCCCATTCGAGTTCGACGCCCGTCGCGGCGCGCACGCGCGCGCGGACCTCCTCGCCGAGCGCCTCGATCTCGGCCGCGGTGGCGCCGCCGGTGTTGATGAGGAAGTTGCAGTGCTTTGCGCTGACCTGCGCGGCGCCGCGCGAAAGCCCGCGGCAACCGGCGGCGTCGATCAGCTCCCACGCCTTCCTGCCGCCGGGCGGGTTCTTGAAGGTGGAGCCGCCGGTGCGCGCGCGGACGGGCTGCGTCGCCTCGCGCGCCCCGCGGATGGCGGCGAGGCGCTCGGCGATGGCGCCGGGCTCGCCCGGCGTGGCGCGGAGGCGGGCGCGAGTGACGACGCCGCGCGCCGGCAGTTCCGCTCGGCGATAGGCGAAGCGCAGATCGGCGGCCGTGAGACGCAGAAGGCCCGCGGGCGTCGCGACCTCGGCCCAGTCCAGCACATCCTTGATCTCGGTCCCGTAGGCGCCGGCGTTCATCGCCACCGCGCCGCCGATCGTGCCCGGGATGCCGACGAGGAATTCGAGCCCGCCGAGCCCATGCCGCGCGGCGGTTTCCGCCACCGTCGCATCGAGCGCAGCCGCGCCGGCGAGGATGCCGTCGGCCTCGACCTCGATGGTTCCGAAGCCGCGCGCGAGGCGGATCGTGACACCGGCGATGCCGCCATCGCGGATGATCATGTTCGAGGCCGCGCCGAGGACGGTCAGCGGCGTCGCCGCCGGCAGCGCGCGCAGCAGAAGCAGCAGGTCGTCCGCATCGGCCGGCCTGACCAGCGTGTCGGCAGGCCCCCCAACCCGGAACCAGGTCTGTGCCCCGAGCGGCGCATCATGCACGACGCGCCCCCGCACCGGCGGAAAGCCGGTTTCCAAAGGCCTTTCGGCCTTTGGCGGGGTGGGCCCGGGCGGCGCGGCGCCCCTCCCGATCGCGGCGGCCATCATCACTTCATCGCCCCCGCGAGCCGCCCGCGCGAGCGCTGCTGCAGTTCCTGCAACTGCGCGGGCAGCGCCTGGGCCCAGGCGGTGATGTTCCCCGCCCCCAGGCACACCACGTAGTCGCCCGAACGGGCGATGGCGTGGATCATCTCCGGCAGCGATTCCGGCCCCGGCAGCGGTACGACCGAGCGGTGGCCGCGCGCCCGCAGACCCTCCACCAGCGCGTCCTTGTCGATGCCCTCGATCGGCTGCTCGCCCGCCGCATAGACATCGGCGACGATGACCGTGCCGGCGTCGTTCATGCAGGTGCAGAATTCCTCGAACAGCGACTGCAGGCGCGTGTAGCGGTGCGGCTGCACCACCGCGACCACGTCGCGCGCCCCGGCCTGGCGCGCAGCCTTGAGCACGGCGGCGATCTCGACCGGATGATGGCCGTAATCGTCAATGACGGTAATGCCGCCGGCCTCGCCGGTGCGGGTGAAGCGCCGCTTCACGCCCTTGAAGCCCGCGAGCGCGGAGCGGATCGTTCCCTCGTCCACCTCCATCTCGACGCCGATGGCGATGGCGGCGAGCGCGTTCTGCACGTTGTGCTGGCCGAGCATCGGCAGGCGGAAGGGCTTCATGGTGCGGCTGCGGCCGGTGGCGCGGTCGGTGACCGTCACCTCGAAGGTCGCGCCCATGCGGTCGGTCAGCACCTTCTCGGCACGGACATCGGCCTGCGGCGAGAAGCCGTAGGTGACGATGCGCCGGTCGGACAGCTCCGGGATCATCGCCTGCACCGCCGGATGGTCCATGCACAGCACCGCGAAGCCGTAAAAGGGGATGTTGCCGACGAACTGGGCGTAGCCCTGCTTCATCGCCTCCTCGCTGCCCCAGTGGTCGAGGTGCTCGGCATCCATGTTCGTGACAACCGCTACCACGGCCGGCAGCTTCAGGAAGGAGCCGTCGCTCTCGTCGGCCTCGACCACCATCCAGTCGCCCGAGCCCATGCGCGTGTTGGTGCCGTAGGCGTTGATGATGCCGCCGTTGATGACGGTGGGGTCGAGCCGCGCCGCCTCGAGCACGGCGGCGACGAGGGAGGTGGTGGTCGTCTTGCCATGCGTGCCGCCGATGGCGATGGACCATTTCAGCCGCATCAGCTCGGCGAGCATCTCTGCCCGCCGCACCACCGGGATCAGCCGACGGCGTGCTGCGACCACCTCGGGGTTGTCGCGCTTCACCGCCGTCGAGACGACGACGACCTGCGCATCGCCGAGATTGGCGGCATCATGCCCGATGAAGACGGGAATGCCGATATCGCGCAGCCGGGCGACGGTGTAGCCCTCGGCGATGTCGCTGCCCTGCACCTGGTAGCCGAGGGTGTGCAGCACCTCCGCGATGCCGGACATGCCGATGCCGCCGATGCCGACGAAATGGATGGGACCGATATTGAGCGGCAGCGCACGCATCAGGCGGCCCCCATCGTGACGCGGCGCGCAAGCGCCAAGACCTGGTCGGCGAGGTCGCGCGCCGCCTGCGGCCGGGCGAGGCCGGCCGCCGCCGCCGCCGCGGAAACGAGACGCGCCGGCACCGAGAACAGCGCGGCGAGGCGTTCGGAGAGCGCCGCCGGCGTGAAGCCTGGCTGCGGGTAGATCCAGGCGGCATCGGCCTCGGCCAGCGCGCGGGCATTGGCGCTCTGATGGTCGTCGATCGCCGAGGGCAGCGGCACCAGCACGGAAGGCCGCCCGGCGCAGGCGAGTTCCGCGACCGTCGAGGCGCCGGCGCGCGCGATCACGAGATGCGCCGTGGCGAGCCGCCCGGCGATGTCGGGGAAGAAGGGTGCGAGGTCCGCGACCACGCCCGCCGCGCGGTAGGCGGCCTCGGTGCGCGCGAGATCCTCGGCGCGGCATTGCTGGGTCACGAGCAGGCGGGCGCGCAGCGTTTCGGGCAGGGCGGCCACGGCCGCGGGCACGACATCGGCGAAGATGCGCGCGCCCTGGCTGCCGCCGGTGACGAGCAGGCGCAGCGCGCCACCCGGCAACGGCTCCGGATAGGGCTGCCCGGCCAGCGCCGCGAGCGCCGGGCGGACGGGATTGCCGACGACCATGCTGCGCGCGGAGGCCGGCACGTTGCGCGTCTGCGCGAAGGAGAGGGCGAGCAGGTCGGCCGCGCGCGACATCAGCCTGTTGGCGCGGCCGAGCACCGCGTTCTGCTCGTGCAGGATGATCGCCGGGCGGCGCGCCGCCGGCAGCAGCCGCGCTGCGGCGAGGGGCGGGAAGGAGGCATAGCCGCCGAAGCCCACCACCGCGCAGGGTTGCAGCGCCGCCAGATGACGGCGCGCCTGCAGCGTGCCCGCGACGAGCGCGAGGCCGCCGCGCGCCGCGCCGCGGATGCCGCGCCCGGAGAGACCGGCGCCGCTGAGCACGAAGCGCTCGGCATTGGCGAAGGCCGCGCTCTCATAGGCGGAGGATCGCGCATCGGTCATCAGCGCGATGCGTTCGCCGCGGCGCAGCAGTTCGGCGGCGAGCGCCTCGGCAGGGAAGAGGTGCCCGCCCGTGCCGCCGGCGGCGATGACGATGGGTTGCACGGCGGGCCCCCTCACCGCACCGGCCCCGCCGCCAGGGCGGCCGGCGCGGAGGCCTCGCCCGCCGCGCCGGCGCGCGTGCCGATCCGCCGCCGCGTCAGCGCGAGCAGCATGCCCATGCCGATCGCGATCGCGAGCACCGAGGAACCGCCATAGGAGACGAAGGGCAGCGTCATCCCCTTGGTCGGGATGAGGTGCAGCGTCGAGGCCATGTTGACGAAGGCCTGCAGCCCGAACTGCGTGAGCAGCCCGGTGCCGGCCAGGATGACGAAGAGGTCCGTCTCCGCGAGCAGCCGCATCAGACCCCGCACCACGACGAAGGCGAAGAGGGCGAGGATGAGCATGCAGACGACCATGCCGAACTCCTCGCCGGCGACGGCGAAGACGAAATCCGCATGGGCGTCGGGCAGCACGTTCTTCACGCGGCCCTCCCCGGGGCCGCGGCCCAGCAGGCCGCCATTGGCGAAGGCCTCGAGCGCCACGCTGACCTGGTAGGAATCGCCCGAAGAGGGGTCGAGGAAGCGATGCACGCGCGACTGCACGTGCGGGAACAGGAAATATGCCGAGACCGCCCCCGCGATGCCGAGCCCGCCCACCGCGCCGACGAGGTAGAGGCTCATGCCCGCGACGAAGAACTGGGCGAGGAAGACCGCCGCGACGACGAGCAGCATGCCGATGTCCGGCTGCCCCTTGAGGATCGCCGCGATCACGAGGAACAGCCCGACCGCGATGGAGGCGCCCCAGACCTTCGAGCCCGGCATCTTGCCCTCCGCGATCAGCCAGGCGGCGACCACGGCGAAGAAGGGCTTGAGGAACTCCGAGGGCTGCAGCGAGAAGCCCGGGACCGGCAGCCAGCGCCGCGCGCCCTTGATCTCCGTGCCGATGACGAGCGTCGCCGCGGTCAGCAGGAGGGCGCCGGCGAAGCCGACCAGCGCGAGGCGCCGCACCCCGCGCGGGGAGAGCAGCGAGACCGCGATCATCAGCGCCGTCGCCAGCATCAGGTAGGCGACCTGCTTGACGAAGAACATGTGGCGCGAGGAGGCGCCGATGCGCTCGGCCACCGCGGGGGAGGCGGCGAGCATCATCACGTAGCCGAAGCCGATCAGCGCGAGCAGCGCGGCGAGCGTCCAGCGGTCCACCGTCCACCACCAGCGGCCGAGGACGGAGGTGTCGGCGCGCGAGAAGGCCATCACGCATCCCCTTCCGCGATGGCGCGCACGAGCGCGCGGAAGCGGTCGCCACGCGCATCGAAGCCGCTGAACTGGTCGAAGGAGGCGCAGGCCGGCGAGAGCAGCACGACCGGCGCGGCGCCGGCGAAGGCGATGTCCGCGGCCCGCGGCAAGGCATCCTCGAGCGTGCCGGCGATCTCGTGCGGCACGCCATGGGCGGCGAGCGTCGCGGCGAGACGCGGCGCGTCGCGCCCGATCAGCACGGCATGGGCGACGCGCCGCAGCAGCGGCGCGAGGCTCTCGATCCCGCCCTCCTTCGCGATGCCGCCGGCGATCCAGACGACGCGGTCGTAGGAGGCGAGCGCGCGCGCCGCGCTGTCGGCATTCGTCGCCTTGCTGTCGTTGACGAAGAGCACGCCGCGCGCCTCGGCGACGCGTTCCTGGCGGTGCGGCAGGCCGGCGAAGGAGGCGAGGCCCAAGGCGATCTCCGCGCGCGTGAGCCCGAGCGCGAAACCGGCGGCGGCAGCAGCAGCGGCGTTCTGCGCATTGTGGCTGCCGGGCAGGGCGGGTGCGGCGCCGAGGTCGAGGATCTCCCCCGCATCGTCGCGCAGCCGGCGGCCTTCGGCCCAGACGCCGCCCGGCTGGGGGGCGACGCCGGAAACGGGCACGACCCGGGCCGCTGTCCGCGCGGCCATGGCGCGCGTCGGCGCGTCGTCCTGGCCCAGCACCGCGACATCCTCGCGCTGCTGCTGGGCGAAGATTCGTGCCTTCGCAGCGGCATAGCCAGCCATGTCGCCATGGCGGTCGAGGTGATCGGCGCTGAGGTTCAGCATGACCGCCACGTTGAAGCGCAGCGTGGCGATTCGCTCCAACATGTAGGACGACATTTCGAGGGTGTAGATACCCTCCGACCCCAAGATGTTGAGGCTGAGCGCGGCGGGGCCGAGATTGCCGCCGACCGCCGCCTCGCGCCCCGCCCGCGTCAGCAGGTGGTGGATCAGCGCCGTCGTCGTGGACTTGCCGTTGGTCCCCGTGACACCCACGAAGCGCGCGCCGGAATGGGCGGCGAGCACGGCGCGGTAGAGGAACTCCGCATCGCAGAGGATGGGCGCGCCGGCCGCCTCCGCCGCCCGCGCCGCCGGATGGGGCTGCGGCAGGCGATGCGGGATGCCCGGGGAAAGCAGCAGCGCATCGGCGCGGAAGCGGCCCTGCGCCGGGTCGCGCACGGTCAGCCCCGCCTCGGCGGCGACCTCCCGGGCGGCCTCGGTGTCGTCCCAGACTTCCACCTCCGCGCCCCATTCGGCCAGCCGCAGCGCCGCCGGCAGCCCGGCGCGGCCGAGCCCGACGACGGCGATGCGCGCGCCGCGGAAGGGGGTGAAGGGGGGCGGGGGCGTCGTCATCGGATCTTCAGCGTGCTGAGGCCGACGAGCGCGAGGATCATGGCGATGATCCAGAAGCGGATGACGATGGTGGGTTCGGCCCAGCCCTTCTTCTCGAAATGGTGGTGCAGGGGCGCCATCAGGAAGACGCGTCGGCCCGTGCGCTTGTACCAGAAGACCTGGATCATCACGGAGACGGTCTCGACCACGAACAGCCCGCCCACGATCGCGAGCACGATCTCGTGCTTGGTCGCGACCGCGAGCGCGCCGAGCGCCCCGCCGAGGGAGAGCGAGCCGGTGTCGCCCATGAACACCGCCGCCGGCGGCGCGTTGAACCACAGGAAGCCGAGCGCCGCGCCGATCAGCGCCGAGGCGAAGACCGCGAGTTCGCCCGTGCCGGCCACGTAGTGCAGTTGCAGGTAGTCCGCGAAGATGCGGTTGCCGACCAGATAGGCGATCAGCGCGAAGACCGCCGCGGCGATCATCACCGGCACGATGGCGAGCCCGTCGAGCCCGTCCGTCAGGTTCACCGCGTTCGAGGCCCCCATCATCACCAGCATCCCGACCAGCGGGAACAGGATGCCGAAGGGGACCAGGACCTCCTTGAAGAACGGCACCGCCAGCGTCGTCGCGAGCGGGCCCGGCATCAGCGCGGTGATCCAGACCGCGGCGAGCAGGCCGATCGCGGCCTGCACCGCGAGCTTCATCCGCCCCGAGACGCCCTTGCTGTTGCGCTTCGTCACCTTCAGCCAGTCGTCGGCGAAGCCGAGCGCGCCGTAGCCGACGGTCACGACCAGCACCGCCCAGACCATGCCCGAGCGCAGATCCGACCAGAGCAGCGTCGAGACCACGAGGGCGAGCAGGATCATCACCCCGCCCATGGTCGGCGTGCCCTTCTTCTCGACGAGGTGGCGCTCGGGGCCGTCGTCGCGGATCGGCTGCCCGCCACGCTGGAAGGAGCGCAGCCAGCGGATGATCGGCGAGCCGAAGACGAGGCAGATCAGCAGCGCCGTCATGCAGGCTGCGCCGGCGCGGAAGGTGTGGTAGCGCACCAGGTTGAACAGCGCGAAGTCGCTGGCATAGGGCGCGAGCAGGTTGAAGATCATGCCGCGGCCTCCGTCGTCAGCGCCGCGACCACCGCCGCCATGCGGGAGCCGAGCGAACCCTTCACCAGCACCGCATCGCCCGGACGCAGCGCCGCCTTCACCACCGGCGCGAGAGACGCCGAATCCGGCAGGTGCGCGCCGCGCCGCGCCTCGGGCAGCGCGCGATGGAGGTGCTCCATCAGCGCGCCGCAGGAGAAGACGAGGTCGCAGGCCGCGGCGAGATCGGGCGCGAGGCAGGCGTGCAGCGCCGGCCCCTCCGCGCCGAGTTCCAGCATCTCCCCCAGCACGGCGATGCGCCGTGCGGCCGGCTGCGCGGCGAGCACCGCGAGCCCCGCGCGGACCGAGGCCACCGAGGCGTTGTAGGAATCGTCGATCAGCAGCGCCTCGCCCCCCGGCACGCGAATGCGGATGCGGCGCCCGCGGCCCGCCGGGGCGCCGAAGGCCGGCAGGGCGGCCGCAGCGCGGCGCGGCGACAGGCCGAGCGCGGCCACGGCGGCGAGCACCGCGCAGGCATTGAGCGCCACATGCCGCCCCGGGGCGGCGAGGGTGAGGCCGATGCGCTCGCCCCCGGTCAGGATCTCCGCCCGCCCGCCATCCTCCGTGCCCTCGTAGGAGAGCAGCCGGGCATCCGCGCCCGGTGCCTCGCCATGCGCCATCGCGGCGAGGCCCGCCTCCTGCGCGCGCGCGGCGAGGCGCGCGGCGAAGGGGCTGTCGGCCGGCAGCACCAGCGTCCCGCCCGGCGCGATGCCGGCGATGATGTCGCCCTTCTCCTCGGCGATCGCGGCCTGGCTGCCGAGATGGCCGATATGCGCCGTGCCAATGTTCGTCACCACGCCCACATGCGGCCGCGCGAGGCGCGAGAGCGGCGCGATCTCGCCGCGCCGGTTCATGCCCATCTCGACGACCGCGAAGGCGGCATCGCGCGGCAGGCGCGCTAGCGTGACCGGCACGCCCCAGTGGTTGTTGAAGGAGGCCGCCGAGGCATGGGCGGGTCCGAACGCCGCGAGCGCGACGCGCAGCATCTTCTTCGTCGTCGTCTTGCCGACCGAGCCGGTGACGCCGACGACGCGCGCCGCGCTGCGCGCACGGGCGGCGGCACCGAGTGCGGTCAGCCCCGCAAGCGTGTCGGCCACGCGCAGCAGCGGCGCATCGGGGCCGACGCCGGGCGGGTCGCGGTCCACCATGGCCGCCGCCGCGCCCCTGGCGAGCGCATCGGCCACGAAATCGTGCCCGTCGCGCGTATCGCGCAGCGCGACGAAGAGATCGCCCGGCGCGATGCTGCGGCTGTCGATCGAGATGCCCTGCACCGCGACATCGGCGGCGAGCGTGCCGCCCGTCGCCGCGCGCAGTTCGGCCGCGGTCCAGAGGGCGCTCACCGCGCCAGCCCCGCGAGCCGGCGCACCACCTCGGCGTCGTCGAAGGGATGCACGACGCCGGCGATCTCCTGGCCGCTCTCATGGCCCTTGCCGGCCACCGCGAGCACCTCGCCCGCGCGGAGGTCGGCGAGCGCCGCGGCGATCGCCGCCTCGCGCGCGCCGGCATCCACCGCGCCCGGCGCGCCCGCGAGCACGGCGGCGCGGATCGCCGCCGGATCCTCGCTGCGCGGGTTGTCGTCGGTGATCCAGACCTTGTCCGCGCCCGCCGCCGCGGCGCGGCCCATCAGCGGCCGCTTGCCGGGGTCGCGGTCGCCGCCGGCGCCGAACAGCACATGCAGCCGCCCCGCGCAATGCGGGCGCAGCGCGGCGAGAAGCCGGGCCAGCGCGTCGGGCGTATGCGCGTAGTCCACATAGACAACGGCGCCATTCGGCAGCACGGCGGCGCGCTCCATCCGCCCCCGCACCCCCGCGAGCCGCGGCAGCGCGGCAAGCGCGCGATCCGCCGGCAGCCCGGCGGCGACAGCGAGGGCGACCGCCAGCAGCGCGTTGTCGGCCTGGAAGCGCCCGGGCAGTGGCAGGTGGCAGGCGTGGCGGGCGCCGAAGGCCTCGGCCTCGATGGCGAGCCCGTCCGGCAGCGGGCGCGCGGCGATCAGGCGGATCGCCTCGCCCGCCTCGCCCACCGTCAGCAGCCGCAAGCCGCGCGCCCGGGCGATGGCGCGCAGCGCGCCGAGCGTCTCGGGCTCCATCTCGGTGCAGGCGGCCGCGGCGGCGCCTGCGGGCAGCAGCGTGTCGAACAGCCGCAGCTTGGCGGCGCGGTAGGCCGCCATGTCGCCGTGATAGTCGAGGTGGTCGCGCGTGAGGTTGGTGAAGCCGGCCGCCGCCAGCACCACGCCATCGAGCCGCCGCTGGTCGAGCCCGTGGGAGGAGGCCTCCATCGCCGCCGCCCCGAAGCCGGCGCGGGCGAGCGCGGCAAGGGTGGCGTGCAGCGAGACGGGATCGGGCGTGGTCAGCGACGGGCCCGGGGGAAAGCCCTCGGCGACGAGGCCGAGCGTGCCGAGGCTCGCGGCCTTCTCGCCCGCCGCGATCCAGATCTGGCGGAGGAAATCCACCGTGCTGGTCTTGCCGTTGGTGCCCGTCACCGCGACCACGCAGCGCGGCTGCGCGCCGTGGAAGGCGGCGGCCATCAGCGCGAGGGTGCGGCGCGGATCGGCCGTGGTGATGAAGGGGCGCACCGGCACGCCCGGCGGCCATTCCGTGCCCTCGGGCGCGATCACGGCGGACGCGCCGCGTTCCACCGCATCGGCGATGAAGGCGCGGCCATCGGCGCGCGCGCCGGGCAGGGCGGCGAAGACCATGCCGGGCAGGACCGCGCGGCTGTCGGCGGTCAGGCCGAGGATCTCGCCATTCTCGACCAGCCCGGCCATGCCCGCGCGGCGCATGATCTCACCGAGGCGCAAGGCCGGCCTCCCGCTCGGTCGGCGCGGCGGGGCGGGTGGCGGGGCGCGATGCCGCGGGGCGGGCGGGCGCGGCCGCGGGCGGCGCGATGCCGGGGACGCCGCGCCCGTTCATGGGCATGGCGAGGGCGCGCGTGATCTCGGGCGTGGCGGGCTCGGGCAGCATCCCGAGGATGGGCGCGATGCGCGAGATCACCATCCCCGCCGCCGGCGCCGCGACCCAGCCCGCCGTGGCGTAGCCCTGGCTGCGCGCATTGGGCTTGGGCTCGTCCACCATGACATAGACGGCGTAGCGCGGCGCATGCATCGGGAAGGCGCCGATGAAGGCGGCGATGCGCTTGTTCTCGAGGTAGCCGCCGCGCGGGCCTGTCTTTTGCGCCGTGCCCGTCTTGCCGCCGACGAAATAGCCCGGCACCTCGGCCGAGCGCCCGGAGCCCTCCGTGACGACGAGCCGCATCATCCGGCGGATGAGATCCGAGGTGCGCTCGCTGATCACGCGCGTCCCGTCGCGCTGCGTGCCGGGCTCCTGCGCGAGGATGGTGGGCTGGCGGAGGATGCCGCCATTGACCAGCGTGGCGCCGGCGGTCGCGACATGCAGTGGCGTGACCGAGATGCCGTGGCCGAAGCCGATGGTCATGGTGTTCAGTTCGCGCCAGGTGCGCTGGCCGGGGACCAGCGGCAGCGCCGTCTCCGGGATCTCGATGCGCAGGCGGGAGGTCATGCCCATGCGCTGCATGAACTCGCGGTGCCGCTGCACGCCCACCGCCGCGGCCATGTGCGCGGAGGCGAGATTGGAGGAGTAGGCGATGATCTCCGGCAGCGCGAGCCAGCGGTTCTTGCCGCGGAAGTCGTTGATGGTGTGCCGCCCGACGCGGATCGGGCGCGAAGCGTCGTAGCCGCTCCAGGGCTGGACGGTGCCGTAGTCGAGCGCCATCGCCGCGGTCAGCAGCTTGAAGGTCGAGCCCGGCTCGTAGACGCCCACGGTGACGCGGTTGAACCGCTGGTCCGCGGTGGCCGCGCCGACATCGTTGGCGTCGTAGTCCGGCAGGCTGACCATGGCGAGCACCTCGCCGGTCTGCACGTCCATCACCACGCCGGCGCCGCCGATGCCGTTGAAGTCCGTGATGGCGCGCTGCAGCGCGTCGCGCATCGCAAGCTGGACGCGGATGTCGAGCGAGAGGCGCAGCCGCTCCGACGGGTTGGCGCGCAGCCGCTCGTCGTGGAAGCGTTCCACGCCGGCGATGCCGTGGCCGTCCACGTCCACGCCGCCGATGATGTGTGCGGCGGTGCGCCCCTGCGGGAAGAAGCGGCGCTCGGCCTCCTCGAAATAGAGGCCCGGAATGCCGAGGGCGTTGACCTGCGCCATCTCGCGCGGCGTCAGCGCGCGCGCGATGTAGGCGAACTGGCGGTCGCCGGACATGCGCTGGATCAGGCGCTCGCGGTCGAGCCGCGGCAGGACGGTGCGCAGCCGGTCGGCCGCCGCCACCGGATCGTCGATCTGCCGGGGGTTGGCGTAGAGCGCCGTCAGCGGCAGCGAGACGGCGAGGATCTCCCCGTTGCGGTCGGTGACCGTGGCGCGGGAGACCGGCGCCTCGGCCGGCGGTGCGGGCGGGCGGGAGAGCACGGCGGCGCGCCGCGGCTCGGCCGGGCTGATCACCGTCGCGACAGCGAGCTTGATGGCCACCGCGCCGAACAGCAGCGTGAAGGCGGCCGCGGCGAAGAGCAGCCGGTCGCGCGAGCGCTCCAGCATCGCGCGGCGCATCAGTTCGGGCTGCGTCACCCGCACCAGGGGCTGCGCGGCGGGCGCGGCCGTGGCCGGGCGGTGCAGGCCGTGGGCGCTCGCCGGCGCCGCATCCGGCTCGGGTGGACGGAGCGCCCCGGGGGGAGGGACGTGGGTCATCGGGGGGGTGCCATCGCTATCGTGCCGCGCCGGGCGGGATGGTGGCCGCGGCGGCGCGCGCGATCGGCACGGGCGGAGCGAGCGTGCCCATGGATGCGCCACCGAGCGAGGAGGTGACCACCGGCCGCACCACGGTGTTGGCGACGGTCTGCGGCGGCGGCGCGGGCGTGCGGGGCGCGACATGCACCGCGGGCTGCACCAAGGGCTGCGGCGGGGCGGGGCGCGGCGCGGCGGCGCGCGGGGCCGCGGCGCGCGGCGCGGGTGCCGCCTCGGCCGGGCGGGCATCAGCGGTCGTGGGCCTCCGGGCGGCGACGGGCGGGGTGGCGGGCATCACCGGCGTCGCGTCGGCAAGCGCGACCGGCGCGCTTTCCGGTGCGCGCGCGGGCGCGGCGGGGCGCGCGGCGGTTGCCGGGGGCGGCGGCGCCTCCCGCCCGCGCGGGGCCGCTTCGGCAAGGGCGATCGCCGTCGCGCGGCCGTCGCCCGGCTCCTCGGCGGGGGCGAAGAGCGAGGGCGCGCCGGCGAAGTGCCGCGGCGCGGGCAAGCGCGCGCCGACATCGCCGAGGCGGACGAACTGCGCCGGCGCCATGGGTTCGAGCGAGAGATGCCGCTGCGCGACCTGGCGCAGGCGGTCGGGCTCGTTCAGCAGCGCCCATTCGGCGCGCAGCACCTGCGTGCGCTCGCGCGCCTGCTCGGTGCGGCGGTTGATCTCGCGCAGCTCGCGGTCGAGCTGCGAGGCCGCGTGCTTGACCTGATAGAGCCAGAGGCCGGCACCGGCCGCGGCACAGAGCGTGAGCAGCGTCAGGGGGCGGATCATGCGGCGTCCTCCAGGCGTTCGACGGCACGCAGGCGGGCCGATCGCGCGCGCGGGTTCATGCGGGTTTCCGCCTCGCCGGGGCGCAGCGCGCGCGGGGTGAGCAGGCGGAAGCGAGGCGCGGCGCGCGCGGCGAGCGCGCCGGGATCGTGGCGCGAGGCGCCGCCGGAACGGCCGGCGGCCTCGGCCATGAAGCGCTTGGCGATGCGGTCCTCGAGCGAATGGAAGGCGACCACCACCAGGCGCCCTCCCGGCGCGAGCAGCCGCGCGGCGGCGGCGAGGCCGCGCTCGACCTCGCCCAGCTCGTCGTTCACCGCGAGACGCAGCGCCTGGAAGGCGCGCGTCGCGCCGTCGATGCCCGAGGGATCGCGCGGCACCTTGGAGCGCACCAGCGCGGCGAGGTCGCCGGTGGTGGTGAAGGGCTGCACCTTGCGGCGCTCGACGATGGCCTTGGCGATGCGGCGGGCGAAGCGTTCCTCGCCGAGGCGGAACAGGATGTCGGCGAGCTCGGCCTCGGGCAGCGTGTTCACGAGGTCGGCGGCGGAGGGGCCGGTCTTTTCCATCCGCATGTCGAGCGGCCCGTCGGCGCGGAAGGAGAAGCCGCGTTCGGCCTGGTCGAGCTGGAAGGAGGAGACGCCGAGATCCATCACCACGCCGTCGAGCGCGGTGACGCCGCGCGCGGCGAGGTGCTCCAGCATGTCGCCGAAGCGGCCCTCGATGAGGTGCAGCCGCGGCGCATAGCGCGCGACGAGGCCGGCGCCACGGGCGATCGCATCGGGGTCTCGGTCCATGGCGAAGAGCGTGCAGCGCGGGGCGGCATCGAGGATGGCCTGTGCATAGCCGCCGCCGCCGAAGGTGCAGTCGAGATAGGTCGCGTCGTCGCGCGGGCCGAGGGTCGCGACGACTTCCTTCAGCATGACGGGGAGATGGCCGCTCACGGCTGGGGCTCCGTGCGCGCGGCGGGCGGGAGGGTGAGGCGGAAGTCGCGGGCGCGGATGCGGGCCTCGCGCAGATGGGCGGCGCCGCGCTCGGCATCCCAGATCTGGAAGCGGCGGCGCGCGCCGATGAAGAGCAGCGCCTCGGTCAGCCCGGCGGCCTCGACATGCTGTTCCTCGAGCGTGATGCGCCCTTCCGCGTCGGGGCGCAGTTGCGCGGCCTGGCCGAAGAGCGCGGCGGCGAGGTCGTCCGCCGCCTCGGAGAAGAGATCGAGGGCATCATGCCCGGCGGTCTGTTCGTCGAACACGCGCGCCGGCCAGCACTCGATGCAGGGAAGGCGGAAGGAGGGGACGAGCACCAGGTCCTGCTCGCCCAGTTCCGCGAGCACGCTGCGGAAGCCGGCGGGCACGGAGATCCGGCCCTTCTTGTCCAACTTCCCCTTGTGCGTGCCCAGGAACCGGGTCATCGCCCCCCGCAAGCGGCCCGCGCTGCCGCTCAAGAAAACCTGTCATCCGTTCCGGATCAGCGGCCGGCGGGGCCCCCCGACCCCACCGGCTCGCCCGACCATCCCGTTCGAGACCCCGCTCGCCCCCCCGAGCGCTTTGGGATCCTCACGGGATGGCATGGGATAACACGGGAAAATCTGGGACAGCAAGGGAGAAAGGATCATGCGGCTGCGCGCTGTTGCACGAAAAACACTGATATTACCGGCAGTTGAAGCCGAAGCCTGAATCAGCGCACGAAGCAACGCCAGGGATTTCCTCGGAAAGCGGCGCCAGACGGCCTGTAAGCCGGGTTCTGTCGCACCCGTTGCCGGGCGCGGACGGCCATTCCTCTGGAACCCGCATCGCTGCGGGCTTCGCGCGGCCAACCCGGGCGGAAGGGCGGGACCGCCCCTGCGACAGCGCCTTTCGGCGCCTCGCCGTCCGCCCCTATTCGGCCTTGCTCCCGGTGGGGTTTGCCGTGCCGCCGCCGTTGCCGGAAGCGCGGTGGGCTCTTACCCCACCGTTTCACCCTTGCCTGCGGGCCTCGCGGCGCGCGGGCGGTCTGTTCTCTGTGGCACTTTCCCTGGGGTCGCCCCCGCCGGCCGTTGGCCGGCACCGTAGTCCCGTGGAGCCCGGACTTTCCTCCAGCGCGGGATCGCTCCCGCGCCAGCGGCCGCCCGGCCGTCTGACGCCGCGCGGGTGATGCGCCGCGGCGGCGCGAAAATCAAGCGCGGGCGCGGTGTGAGCAGCATCACAGGGCGGCGCGGCCGCGCCTTGCCGGCGTGCGGTGGCGGCGCTCTACCGGCCCCTCCTTTCCGCAGGGGATCCCCATGCTTCGCCTGATCACCGTCGATGCGCCGCGCATCCTGCTCGCCCTGGTCTTCCTGGTCGGCGCCGCCAACGGCTTCGCCTGGATGATCACGGGGCAGGATCTGATCCATCCGCCCACCTCGGAGGCCGGGCTGCGCTTCGAGGCAGCGCTGCGCGAGAGCGGCTTCCTGTGGCCCCTGATGAAGTCGATCGACCTCGTCGCGGGGCTGATGCTGCTGTTCAACCGCGCGCCGGCGCTCGCCCTGCTGCTGTTGCTGCCGATCATCGTCGTGATCGTGCTGTTCCACCTGGTGCTCAATCCCGGTGGCCTCCCGATCGCGGTCCTGCTGTCGGTGCTGACGGCGATGCTGCTCTTTGCCTGGCGCGATCGCTATGCGCCGCTTTTCCGCTGATCGTCCGCGGCGCAGAGTGCGGCGACGGCCGCGATGCGCGCGCGCGTCGGGGCATCCGCGATGCCATCCGCGCGCCCCGGCAGCCAGTGGCGCTGGAAGGCCGTGACCAGCACCGAGAGCGGCAGGTCCGTGCGGTAGCCGATGGCGCCGAGCAGCGGCAGCAGCGCCGCCTCGCCCGGCGGCGGCGGGTCCGCGCCGGGCCACAGGCCCACGCCGTTGTGTGCGAGGCCTTCCCAGTCGAACAGCTCGCCCGGATCCTGCTTGCGGTCCGGCGCGACGTCGCTGTGCGCGAGCACGTTGCGCGCCGGGATGGGATGGCGGGCGAGGATGCCGAGGCAGAGGTCGCAGACCGCGGCCATCTGCAGCGCCGGGAAGGGCCGGTAGCCCCATTCGTGCCCGGGGTTGACGATCTCGACGCCGATCGAGCGCGCGTTCAGCCCCGCATGGCCGCGCCAATGGGAGATACCGGCATGGGCCGCGCGCCGGTGCTCGGGCACCAGCCGGAAGACGCGGCCATCCTCCTCGACCAGGTAGTGCGACGACACCTTCGCCGCCGGGTCGCGCAGGCGATCGAGCGCCTCCCGGCCGGCGCGCATGCCCGTGTAGTGCAGGATGAGCATGTCCACCGGCACGCCGGCGGGCCGCTCGTCCTGGTTGGGGCTCGGCGCCTCGATCACGGAGGGCGTCAGAGGCCGCGCTCCCGCTTGATCCGGTCCCAGGCGGCGTTGATCTCGGCGACCTTCGCGGTGGCGCGCTTGACGAACTCCTCCGGAACGCCGCGCGCGGCGAGGCTGTCCGGGTGGTTCTCGCGCATCAGCCGCTTCCAGGCCGCGCGCACCTCCTCGTCGGAGGCCTCCCGCGTCAGACCCAGGACCGGGTAGGGGTCCTCCATCTGCTGCGCGCTCATGCCCCGCGGCGTCCCGCCCTTGGCGCGCTGCCAGGCGGCGGCATCCAGGCCGAAGCGGGCATGGATGCCGCGCAGCATGTCGCCCTCGGACTTCGTCACCGGCCCGTCGGCGCGGGCGATGCGCACCAGCGCGGCCAGCACGTCCTCCAGCATCGCCTTGTTGTCGGCGAAGGCCTCGCCGAGCTTCTCGGCGAAGGGCTCCCAGCCCTCGGGGGTCTCGCGCGCCTGGTCGAAAAGGCGGCCGACATCGCGCAGCCCTTCCTCGGGCACGCGGAACATCTGCCGGAAGGCGTCGATCTCGGCCCGCTTCACCGGGCCGTCCACCTTGGCGAGCTTGGCCGCGAGCACGACCACGGCGAAGGAGAACAGGTTCTCCCGCCCGCCCAGCATGTGGACCATGTCCGCGGCATTGGGCGGGATGCGGTTCGCGCCCGGCAGCGCGCCCTGGTCCGCCGCGTGGCCGACCGCCGCGCCAAGCATCGCGCCGAAAGGGCCACCCATGGCGAAGCCCGCCATGCTGCCCAGGATCTTGCCCCAGAAACCCATCTCGGCGCCGGTGCTAGCACAGCGCGGCCCGCCGCGTCAGCGCGCCTTGCCGGGCGGGCGGGCGGGACTTATTGCGGGCCAGGGCCGGCGCGCGGCGGTGCGCGCCGGATGCGACGGGGGCTTCATGGCGGGCTGGCAGTTCTGGATCGATCGCGGCGGCACCTTCACCGACATCGTCGCGCGCGACCCCGAGGGGCGGCTGTCCACCCGCAAGCTGCTGTCCGAGAACCCGGAACGATACCGCGACGCGGCGGTGGCCGGCATCCGGGAGACGCTCGGCCTCGCCCCCGGCGCCCCCGTCCCGCCCGGCGTGATCGACGCCGTGAAGATGGGCACGACGGTCGCCACCAACGCCCTGCTCGAGCGCAAGGGCGAACGGGTGCTGCTGATCGTCAACCGCGGCTTCGCCGACATGCTGCGCATCGGCAACCAGGCGCGGCCGCGGCTCTTCGAGCTCGATGTGCGCCTGCCGGAACTGTTGCATGAGCGCGTGGCCGAGATCGGCGGGCGCGTGGCGGCGGACGGGGCGGAGATCGAGCCGCTGGACGAGGCCGCCGCGCGCGCCGCGCTGAAGGCCGCCTTCAGCGATGGAATCCGCGCCGTCGCCGTCGTGCTGATGCACGCCTGGGCGCATCCGGAGCACGAGCGGCGCGTCGGCGCGATCGCACGCGAGGAGGGCTTCACCCAGGTCTCGCTGAGCCATGAGGCGAGCCCGCTGCCGCGCATCGTCCCGCGCGGGGACACCACGGTGGTGGATGCCTATCTCTCGCCGGTGCTGCGCCGCTACGTGGACCAGGTGGCGTCGGAACTCCCCGGCGTGCGGCTGTATTTCATGCAGTCCAACGGCGGGCTGACCGAGGCCGGGCGGTTCCAGGGCAAGGATGCGATCCTGTCGGGCCCCGCGGGCGGCATCGTCGGTGCGGCGCGCACCGCCGGCATGGGCGGGTTCGAGCGCATCATCGGATTCGACATGGGCGGCACCAGCACCGACGTCGCCCTCTATGCCGGCGAGTTCGAGCGCGCCTTCGAGACGGAAGTGGCCGGCGTGCGCATGCGCGCGCCGATGATGGCGATCAACACGGTGGCCGCCGGCGGCGGCTCCATCCTGCATTTCGATGGCGCGCGGATGCGCGTGGGGCCGGATTCCGCCGGCGCGGTGCCGGGGCCGGCCTGCTACCGGCGCGGCGGCCCGCTCGCCGTGACGGATGCGAACGTCATGGTCGGCAAGATCCAGCCGAAGCACTTCCCCGCGATCTTCGGCCCCGATGGCGACCAGCCGCTGGATGCGGAGGTGGTGCGGCAGAAATTCACCGCCCTCGCCGCCGAGATCGAGAAGGCCACCGGCACGCCGCAGGACCCGCGCAAGGTGGCGGAAGGCTTCCTGCGCATCGCCGTCGCCAACATGGCGAACGCGATCAAGCAGGTGAGCATCCAGAAAGGCCACGACGCGACGCGCTTCGCGCTGCAATGCTTCGGCGGCGCGGGCGGCCAGCATGCCTGCCTGGTGGCGGACGCGCTGGGCATGGAGACGGTGTTCATCCACCCCTTCGCGGGCGTGCTCTCGGCCTATGGCATGGGCCTCGCCGACCAGGCGGCGATCCGCGAGGGGGCGGTGGAGGCGCCGCTCTCGCCGGATGGCATGGCGGACCTCGCGGCACGGCTCGACGCGCTGGCCGCGGAAGGGCGCGCGGAACTCGTCCGCCAGGGGGCAGACCCGGCAAGGCTGCAGGTCGCCCGCCGGCTGCACCTGCGCTACGCGGGCACCGACACCTTCCTCCCCGTGCCCTTCGGCGACCACGCCTCGGTGCTGGACGCCTTCACCGAGGCCCATCGCCGCCGCTTCGGCTTCGCCACGCCGGAACGCCAGGTGGTGGTGGAGGCCTGCATCGCCGAGGTCACCATGCCCGGCGAGCAGGTGACCGAGGCTGCGCTGCCCGCCCGCAAGCCGGGGGAGGCGCCGCGCGTGATCGACACCGTCCCGCTCTTCACCGAGGGCGTGGAGCACGCCGCCCCCGTCTATGACCGCGAGGAACTCCACGCCGGGGACCGGCTGAAGGGCCCCGCCCTGATCCGCGAGGCCAACGCCACCACCGTGGTCGAGCCCGGCTGGACCGCGGAAGTCACCGAACGCAACCACCTGGTCCTGCGCCGGACCGAGAAGCGCGCGGCCGCGCGGCTGGCCGACGCCTCGCGGCCCGATCCGGTGATGCTGGAACTGTTCAACAACCTGTTCATGAACATCGCCGAGCAGGCGGGCGCGGTGCTGCAGAACACCTCGCTCAGCGTGAACATCAAGGAGAGGCTCGACTTCTCCTGCGCCATCTTCGATGCGCAGGGCTACCTCGTCGCCAATGCGCCGCATGTGCCGGTCCATCTCGGCGCCATGGGCGAGAGCGTGCGGACGGTGATCCGTTCCCGCGGCAGGACGCTGAAGCCGGGCGATGTCGTGGCGCTGAACAACCCGTCCAATGGCGGCACGCACCTGCCCGACATCACCGTCATCACGCCGGTGTTCGACGAGTCCGGGCGCGAGATCCTGTTCTTCGTCGGCAGCCGCGGCCATCATGCCGACATTGGCGGGCTGACGCCCGGCTCGACGCCGCCCGGGTCCCGCACGCTGGAGGAGGAAGGCGTCGTCATCGACGACTTCCTGCTGGTGGACGGCGGGCGCTTCCGCGAGGCCGAGTTCCGCGCCATCCTCGCCGGCGCGAAATACCCCGCGCGCAGCCCGGACGTGAACGTCGCCGACATCAAGGCGCAGGTGGCGTCCAACGAGAAGGCGGTGCAGGAACTGCAAAGGGCGGTGGCCGAGTTCGGCCTTCCCACCGTGCGCGCCTACATGAAGCACGTGATGGACAATGCGGAGGAATCCGTCCGCCGCGTGCTCGAACGCCTGCCGGACGGCGCGTTCGCCACCGCCATCGACGACGGCACGCCGCTGAAGGTCGCGGTGCGCGTGGACCGCGCGAACCGCCGCGCCGTGATCGACTTCACCGGCACCGGGCCGCAGCGGCCGGACAATTTCAACGCGCCCTCCGCGGTCTGCCGCGCCGTGGTGCTCTACTGCTTCCGTTGCCTGGTGGGGGAGGACATCCCGCTCAACGACGGCTGCCTCAAGCCGCTGGAGATCGTGATCCCGGACGGCACCTTCCTCAGCCCCCGGCCCGGCGCGGCGGTGGTCGCGGGCAACACCGAGGTCAGCCAGATGACCTGCAACGCGCTGCTCGCCGCCCTCGGCGCCTGCGCCTCGGCCCAGGCGACGATGAACAACGTCCTCTTCGGCGACGCGACCTACCAGTACTACGAGACGGTCTGCGGCGGCACCGGCGCGGGCCCCGGCTTCCACGGCGCGGGCCCGGTGCAGACGCACATGACGAACACCCGCATGACCGACCCCGAGATCCTCGAACTGCGCTACCCGGTGCGGCTCGAGGAGTTCTCCATCCGCCGCGGCTCGGGCGGCGCCGGGCGGTGGCGGGGCGGGGACGGCGCGCGCCGGCGCATCCGTTTCCTCCGCCCGATGGAGGCGGTGATCGTCGCCTCCCGCCGCACCGTGGCGCCGCACGGGCTGCAGGGCGGGGCGGACGGCGCGCCCGGGCGGCAATGGGTGGAGCGTGCGGACGGCTCGGTGCTGGCGCTCGCCGGCAGCGACCGCGCGAGCCTTTCGCCCGGCGAGGTGTTCGGCCTCGAGACGCCGGGCGGCGGCGGATGGGGGGCGCCGGCCGGGTGAGGGCGCGGCTCCTCCTGCTGCTCGGCCTGCCGGCGGCGTTGCTGCTTGCCGCCTGGCTCGGGCCGCCCCTGTGGAACTGGGAGGGGGAGCGCGAACGCGTCGCGGCGATCGCCTCGCTGCGCCTCGGCCGGCCGGTGCATCTCGACGGGCCGCTGCGCGTCACGCTGCTGCCCCGGCCGATGGTCGAGGCCGCCTCGGTGCGCGTCGGCACGGCGGGCCAGGAGGAGATCGCGGTCTCCGCCCGCGCGCTGCGGCTGCGCCTGAGCCTGCTGCCGCTGCTGCGCGGCCGCTTCGAGCCGCGCGAACTCGTGCTCGTCGGCGCCGATGTCCGCATTCCCTGGCCGCCGCCGAGCATCGGCGCGCTGCGCCCGCCGCCCTGGCTGACCGACTTCGACGCCCGCATCGAGGATGGCCGCGTCGCCGTCGGGGATGCCGTGCTCGAAGGCGTGGCCGCGAGGCTCGATGCGCCGGGGCCGCTCGATGCGGTGCGCGTGGAGGGCAGCGTCACATGGCGCGGCGCGCCGGTGCGGTTCGAGGCGGTGGTCGGGCGCCCCGGCTTCGATGGCATCGCGACATTCGACATCGGCCTCGGCTTCGCGCGCGGCAGCGCGACGGCGCGCGGCATCCTCGTCGCCGAGGGCGGGTTCGAGGGGCGGATCGAGGCCGGCGGGGCGGACCTCTCCACGCTCATCGCGGCGCCGCCCGGCCCGTTCCGCGCCAGCGGGCGGGTGACCATCACCGGCGAGCTCGCGGCGGCGGACGACCTCGCCCTCGACCTCGGCGGCGTGACCGGGCGCGGCGCGGCGACTTTCCGCTTCGCGCCCGAACCCCGGCTCGACATCGCGCTCGCCCTCGCGCGGCTCGATCTCGATGCCTGGATCGCGGCGGTGCGCGGCGCTGCCACGCCGGCGCTGCCGGTCGGGCTCGATCTCTCGGCCGAGGCGGCAGCCTTCCGCGGGCTGACCATCCGCCGCCTGCGCGGGGGCATCGTCCGCGACCGCGAGCGCATCACGCTGACCGAGGTCTCCGCGCTGCTGCCCGGCGAGGCCGCGCTGGAACTGTCCGGCGCCAGCACGGGCTCGCGCCTCGAGCTCGCGTTCCGCGTGGCGGGGCAGAGCCTGCGGGCGAGCCTTGCGCCCTTCGGGCTGGCATTCGACCGCGTGGACCCGGCGCGGCTGCGTGGGTTCGAGGGCCGCGGCCGGATGGTGCTCGAACCGACCCAGGCGGGCGTGCCGGAATTCACCGGCACGGTGGATGGCATACGTATCGGCGGCGCCGGCGTGCTGCGCTATGGGGAACGCCCCGCGCTGGGCCTTGGCCTGAGCGTCGAGCGGCTCGACCTCGATGGGCTGCTGCCGGCCGCCGATGCCTGGGCGGCCTTGCTGCGGGCGGGGCCGGGGATGGACGCGAATCTCCGCCTCGCGGCCGAGACCGTCCAGTGGGGTGGGCTCAGCGCGAGCCGCGCCGCGCTCGACGCGGTCGCGGAGGCCGGGCGCATCGGCTTGCGCCGCCTCTCGGCCCAGGTCGAGGGCGCGGACATCGTGCTCGCCGGCAGTGTGGCGACGGGCGCGACGCCGCGCTTCGCCGACGTGGTGCTGGAGGTCGCCGCCACCTCGGCGGCCGGCATCGCCCGGCTGTTCGAGCCGGTCGCGGCCATCCCGCAGGGCTTTGCCGCGCAGGCGCTGCGGCTGCGCATCGCCGGCGGCGGGCCCGCCGAGGCGCTGGCCTTCACCGCCGAGGGCGACCTCGGCGAGTTGCGGATCGAGGCGCAGGGGAGTGCCGATGCCGCGCAGTCCCGGCTGGCCGGCACGCTGGCGCTGCGCCATCCGGGCGCGCCGCGCCTCGCGATGCTGCTCGGCGCGCGCGAGACGCCGGCCTGGCTCGGGGAGGGCTCCTTCTCGCTGATCGCGGCGCTCGCCGGCACGCGCGGCGGATGGACGGCGGAGACGCTCGATTTCGTTGCCGGCGGCATGCGCGCGCGGGGGCGGCTGGCGCTGGCGCTCGGGGATGCGCGGCCGCAACTGACCGGGCGCATCGCCGCCGAGCGGCTGCCGCTGCCGGGCCTCGCGCTGCGCGATTCCGATCCGCTCGGCTTCGGGGTGCTCGGCGCGCTGGATGCCGAACTGGCGTTGGAGGCGGCGGAACTGGTCCTGCCCGGCCTCTCTCCGCTCGGGGATGTCGCGGCGACGGCGCGGCTGGAGGGGGGGCGCCTCGCGCTCGAGGGCCTGCGCGCGCGGCTGGGCGGCGGGACGGTCGAGGGGACGCTCTCGCTCGATGTCGCCTCGGTGCCGCCCGTGCTGGCGGGGGCGATCGGGCTCGCCGGCGCGACCCTCACCGGGCCGCTCTTCGGCACGCCCTTCGACCTCGCCTCGGGCCGGATCGAGGCGCAGGGGCGGTTCAGCGCGAGCGGCTATGCGCCCGCGGCCCTGCTCGCGACGCTGACCGGCGAGGGGCGGATCGCGCTGCTCGACGGCGTGGTGGCGGGGGCGGCGCTCGGTGCCGCCGTGGCCGCATCGGCGCTCGACGACCCCACGCTCGCCGAGACCGGCATGCGCGCGGCGCTCGACGGCGGCGCGACGGCGGTCGAACGCCTCGAAGGCGGCTGGCGCGCGGTGGATGGCGTGGTGAGCCTCGAAGGCATGCGCATGGTCGGGCAGGGCGGGTTCGCAGGCGGCATCGAGGGCCGGATCGATCTGCCGCGCGGAAGCCTCGACCTGCGCTTCACCGCGCAGCCCCCGGGCGACCAGGCGCCACCCATCGCCCTGCGCGTGACCGGCCCGGCCGAGACGCCCCGCCGGCAATCCGAACTGACCGACTGGGCGCGCTGGCGCGCCGAGCAGTAGCGGCCCGCCGCGGCCATCCTATCCGCCGGCGCAGCGCAGCGCGAAGACGCGCAGCGTGCTCGCCAGCGGCGCGCCGGTTTCGGCGCGGGCGGCGTCAAGTTCGCCGACCAGCGCGGCGAGGCTGATGCCGCGCCGTGCCGCCACCGCCTCGATCACGGCCCAGAACTCGGGTTCCAGCGCGACCGAGGTGCGATGCCCCGCAAGGCTGAAGGAGCGCTTGACGAGATGCGGCCTCACCCGCCGCCCTCTCCCGCCCCGCCAGGGCGCAGCATGGCGGCGGGGTCCACCCAGCGGTCGAAATCCTCCGGCGCGACATGACCGAGGCGCGCGGCGGCCTCCTTGAGCGTGAGGTCCTCGGCCAGCGCGAGCTTCGCGATCGCGACCGCCTTGTCGTAGCCGATATGCGGGTTCAGCGCGGTGACGAGCATCAGCGACTTCGCCACCTGCTCGGCGATGCGCGCGCGGTTGGGCTCGAGCTTCGCGACCATGTGCGCGGCGAAGGAGGCGGCGGCGTCGCCCAGCAGATGCGCGCTCTCGAGCACGGACTGGATGATCACCGGCTTGAACACGTTCAGCTCCAGGTGTCCCTGCGCGCCGGCGATGGTGACGGTGGTCTGGTTGCCCATCACGCGCGCGCAGACCATGGTCAGCGCCTCGGCCTGGGTGGGGTTGGTCTTGCCCGGCATGATGCTGCTGGACAGCCCGTCGGCCGGCACGATCAGCTCCCCGATGCCGCCGCGCGGGCCGGAGCCGAGCAGGCGGATGTCGTTGGCGATCTTGGTGAGCGACACCGCGACGGTGTTCAGCGCGCCGTGGAGCTCGACGAAGGCGTCGTGCGCGGCCATGCCCTCGGACTTGTCGGGGTTCGGCGCGAAGGCCTCTCCCGTGCGCTCGGCGAGGATGGCGCAGAACACGACGTCGAACTCGGGATGGCGGTTCAGGCCCGTGCCGGCGGCCGTGCCGCCCTGCGGCAGCAGCAGCAGGCGCGGCAGCGCGTCCGTCACGCGCGCGATGCCGTTCTCGACCTGCCGCGCCCAGGTCGCGAACTCCCCGCCGAGCGTCACGGGCACCGCGTCCATCAGGTGCGTGCGGCCGAGCTTCACGATGCCGGCGAAGGCCGCGGCCTTGGCGGCGAGCGCCGCGTGCAGGGCGGCGAGCCCCGGCAGCAGGCGCGCGCGCAGGGCCCCGACCGCGGCGATGTGCATCACCGTGGGAAAGGAATCGTTCGAGGACTGCCCGCGATTGACGTGGTCGTTCGGATGGACCGGGCGCCGGCTGCCGAGGGGCTGGCCGAGCAGCTCGTTGGCGCGATTCGCGATCACCTCGTTCGCGTTCATGTTCGTCTGCGTGCCCGAGCCGGTCTGCCAGACGGGCAGCGGGAAATCGGCGTCGCGCAGGCCGGCGATGATCTCCTCGGCGGCCGCCTTGATGGGGGTGGCGAGGGAGTCCGGGATCTCGCCGAGCCGCCGGTTGGCCTCGGCCGCTGCCCATTTCTGCAGGCCGGTGGCGCGGATCACGGCGGGGTCGAGCCGCCCCTCGCCGATGCGGAACAGGGCGCGCGCCCGCTCGGTCTGCGGCCCCCAGTAGCGCCCGGCGGGGATCTCGATGCTGCCGAGGCTGTCGGTCTCGGTGCGGGTTGCCGTCATGCCGGTTCCTCACGCGCGGATTTCCGTGCCGAATCCGCCGGCCGCAGGGCTATCCTGACGGGGCCGGATCGAGATCGGGGGAGCGGTTCCATGACCTACAGGATCGAGGAGATCGAAGGCATCGGGAAGGTCTATGGCGAGAAGCTGCGCGCCGCCGGGGTCAAGGACACCGAGGCGCTGCTGGCGCGATGCGGCACGCCGAAGGAGCGCGAGGCGCTGGCGGCGGCGACCGGCATCTCCGCGGCGCTCATCCTCAAATTCGCCAACCGGGCCGACCTCATGCGGGTGAAGGGAGTGGGGGAGGAATATGCCGACCTGCTCGAGGCGGCCGGCGTGGATACCGTGCCCGAACTCGCCCAGCGCAAGGCGGCCAACCTGCACGCCGCGCTGGAGGCGGTGAACGCGAAGAAGAAGCTGGTGCGCCAGACGCCCTCGGCGAAGGCGGTCGGGGAGTGGATCGCGGCAGCCAAGGCGATGCCGCGGCGCCTGCATTACTGAAGCCGCCGGCATTGCGGGCGGAGGGTTCGGGCTGTCCGCGCGCGACGCCCAGGGATATGCGGCGCGTCAGTCCGCGGTGCCGTAGGTCGAGATCTCGATCAGGTTGCCGTCGGGGTCGCGGCAATAGACGGAGGTGATCGGGCCGAGCGCGCCGTCCTTCGCCACCGGCCCCTGTTCGACCTTGACGCCGCAGCGCTGCAGGTGCGCGAGCACCTGTTCGGCATCCACGGTGACGATGAAGCAGAGATCCGCCGTGCCGGGCACGCCGCCCTCCGCTCCGGTCCACCATTCCTGCTGCGTCGCCTCGACAGGGCGCAGGTTGATCTTCTGCCCGCCGAACTTGAGCGCGGTGCGCCGGTGCGGGCCGAATTCCTCGACCTCCATGCCGAGGACGCGCTGGTACCAGGAGGCGGAGAGGGTCACGTCGCGGCAGGTCAGGACAAGGTGGTCCAGGCGATCGACGGCAAAGCGCATGGTGGCTCCCGGGGCAGGGTGGCGTCGGCTGCCTGTAGCGGCCGGCGCCGGACCTGTCACCCGCGATGCCAGCGTCCCGGGCGGTAGCGCCAGCCGCCGCGTTCGCGGACCCAGCGCGGCTCCTGGTAGCGCTGGCCGCGGCGGGCGCGGACCCAGTAGCCCTCCTGCCAGACATGACGGCGGCCATCCCAGCGCCAGTGCCCGGGGACCCAGACATGGCCGCGGCGCGGCGGCGGCGCGCGGCGGGCATAGGGCGGGGGCGGCGGCGGGCCGAACTGGAGGATGATGCTCTGCGCCTCGGCCTCGGAGGGCAGCGCGAGGCCCGCGAGGCCGAGGGCCGGCAGGAGTGCCAGGAAGCGTCGGCGTCCGGTCATGCAGCGTTCTCCTTCGCGTCGGGGCGCGGCGGGGCCGCGCGATCCGGGGCGACCCTGCCCCGGCAGCGGGGCGGGAAGGGGGCAGTGGTGCTGCTGAGGGTAACGAAATGTTCGCGCGAAGGTTACAGACGCTTCATGCGCGTGGCGCGCGGCGGGCCGTCACCTCGATCTCGATGCGCATGGCATCGGTCTGCAGCCCGGCATGGATCAGGGTCGAGGCGGGCTTCGCGCGGCCGAGATACCGCTTCACCACCGGCCAGCAGGGTTCCCAGTCCTCGCGCCGGGGCACGATGAACAGCACGCGCACCACGTCGTCCAGCGTCGCGCCGGCCTGTTCCAGCGCCGCGGCGATGTTGCGGAAGGCCTGGTCACACTGCGCCACGACATCGGGCGCGATCGTCATGCTCGCGTAGTCGTAGCCGGTGGTCCCGGAGACCCAGATGTCGTCGCCGATGACCACGGCGCGGGAATAGCCGATCTCCTCCTCGAACTTCGAACCCGAGGAAATGCGGCGGCGGTCGGTCATGGCGCGGTCCTCATGCGGTGGCGGGCCTCACGCCGGGGCCACGATGCGCGCGACGAGACGCCGCACGATCGGCAGCACCACGAGCACCGTGGGGAAGGCGATGATCCAGGAGCTGATCCAGGCGATAGGCCAGGCGCCGAGCGCCATGCGCGAGAAGCCGAGCGCCATCACGGTCGAGATGCCCGAGATGATCACGGTCATGATCCCCGAGAGGATGAAGCCCGTGACCGGGAGGAGGTAGCGCGCTGGCAGGCGGCGGTCGCTCATTCCAGGCCTTCGTAGAAGTCGTTGCCCTTGTCGTCGATGACGATGAAGGCGGGGAAGTCCTCGACCTCGATCCGCCATACCGCCTCCATGCCCAGTTCCGGGTATTCCAGCACCTCGACCTTCCTGATGCAGTCCCGCGCGAGGCGTGCCGCGGGACCGCCCACCGAGCCGAGGTAGAACCCACCATATTTCCGGCAGGCGTTCAGCACGGCCTTGGACCGGTTGCCCTTGGCGAGCATCACGAAGGAGCCGCCGGCGGCCTGGAAGGCCTCGACGTAGGAATCCATCCGCCCCGCCGTGGTCGGGCCGAAGGAGCCCGTGGCATAGCCCGCCGGCGTCTTGGCCGGGCCGGCGTAATAGACCGGATGGTCCTTCATGTATTGCGGCAGGCCCTCGCCGCGGTCGAGCCGTTCCTGCAGCTTGGCGTGCGCGATGTCGCGCGCCACCACCATGGTTCCGGTGAGCGAGACGCGCGTCTTGACCGGGTGCTTCGAGAGTTCGGCGCGGATCTCGCTCATGGGCCGGTTGAGGTCGATCTTCACGACCTCGCCGCCAAGGATGTCCTCGGTGTGCTCGGGCAGGTACTGCGCGGGGTCGCGCTCCAGCTCCTCAAGGAACACGCCTTCGGCGGTGATCTTCGCCTTGATCTGCCGGTCGGCCGAGCAGGAGACGCCGATCCCGATCGGCAGGGAAGCGCCATGACGCGCGAGGCGGATCACCCGCACGTCGTGGCAGAAATACTTGCCCCCGAACTGCGCGCCGATGCCGAGATTCTGCGTCAGCTTGTGGATCTCGGCCTCCAGCTCCGGGTCGCGGATGGCGTGGCCGGCCTTGCTGCCCTTCGTGGGCAGCCCGTCGAGCCAGCGGGTGGAGGCGAGCTTGACGGTCTTGAGGTTCATCTCGGCCGAGGTGCCGCCGATCACGATGGCGAGGTGATAGGGCGGGCAGGCTGAGGTGCCGAGCGTCTTGATCTTCTCCTCGAGGAAGGCGAGCAGCTTCGGCTTGTTCAGCACCGCCCGCGTCTGCTGGTAGAGGAAGGTCTTGTTCGCCGATCCGCCGCCCTTGAGGATGTACATCAGGTGCATCTCGTCGGCGTGGTCCTCGCCGGGGGCGGCCATGATGGAGAACTCCACCGGCATGTTGGTGCCGGTGTTCACCTCCTCGAACATGCCGATCGGCGCCATCATGGAGTAGCGCAGGTTCGTCTCGGTGTAGGTGCGCGCGACGCCGCAGGCGATCGCCTCCTCCTCGTCGCCCTCGACCCAGACGCGCTGGCCCTTCTTGCCGAAGACGATGGCGTTGCCGGTGTCCTGGCACATGGGCAGCACGCCGCCCGCCGCGATGTTCGCGTTCTTGAGCAGGTCGAGCGCGACGAAGCGGTCGTTCGCGCTCGCCTCGGGGTCCTTGAGGATGTTCGCGAGCTGCTGCAGGTGGCCCGGGCGCAGCAGGTGCGAGACGTCGCGGCAGGCCTGGAAGGTGAGTTCCGTCAGCGCCTCGGGCCTGACGCGCAGCACGCGCCGGCCATCCACCTCGATGCTCGACACGCCGCCGATGTCGAGCCTGCGGTAGGGAGTCGTGTCCGCGGCGAGCGGGAACATCGGCGAATAGAGGAAGCCCTCGGGGCGGGCGGGCGCGGCGGCGTCGAGGGGCGGGGTCATGCGCATTCTCCGGGCGCGCGGAATGGCGCGCGCGGGGAGGCATCTAGCGCAGGCTGCCGGGGCGCGCCAACCGAGCCAGGCCGGCGCGGACGCCCCAAGCCTGCGTGGGCGCCGAAACGCCGCCCTCACCAGCCGGCGCGAACCGGCGTCAGGCGTCCTTGGCGGGCTTGCGCCGGAAGGCGTCGAGGCTGACGACCTGGGCCGGAGCGGCGGGCGCCTCGCCCGCGGCTTGTGGGGCGGCGTCCTCCGCCGGCGCGTCGTCGAAGACCGGCCGGTCGAGCCCCTGCGCCGGGAAGCGCAGGCCGAAGCGGACATGCGGGTCATGGAACATGGTCAGCGCGCCGAAGGGCACGACCAGGCGCGCCGGAACCCCGCCGAAGAACAGCGTGACCTCGAAGCGCGCGGCCGCACGGTCCACCCGCAGGTCCTCGAACTGGTGCTGCAGGACGATGGTGATCTCCTGCGGATAGCGCGCCTTGAGATGGCCGGGCACGCCCGATCCGGGATGATCGGTGCGGAAGGTGAGGTAGTAGTGGTGCTCGCCCGGCAGCCCATGGGCCGCCGCATGCTCCAGCGCGCGGATCGCGACCTCGCGCAGCGCCTCCTCGGCCCAGGCTTCGTAGGGCAGGAGGCTCTCGGGCGGGGCGGCGTCGTCGCTCATGCGGGGCCACATAGGGCAGGAGGGGCGGGCGTGCCAAGCGAAGTGGGGGGCTTCTGTTGCCCGGTGCCCCCCGGACCGCGCTTACCTATGGTTAGGCAGCGAGCGCCACAGCCTCGCGGCTGTTGTCGTTGGCACTTGTGATTTGGTCCGATGACGGCGGTACCATGCCGGGCAAAAGGCGCATCTTTACCGCGCGCGTCGAGCCTGTTTCGCCCCCATCGGCCGCTGACAAGGCGGGTGATGGTGGAGGCGCCGGGTACCGCCCCCGGGTCCGCAACGCTTATTCCATGCGCCGTTTATCGCCATAGCCACCGAGGTGGCACCGGCAATATAGGCGATGCGCCCAGCCGAATCGAGGGGGGGCGAGTCGGATCGAGGGACATCGCATGGCGCTGACCGCCGAACAGCAGGACGAGATCGCGGCCGCGCGCGCCGCCGAGGGGCGCACGCGCCGGCCGACGGTGGCCGCGCTCGAGGCGCTGCTGTTCGAGGCGATGCCGGTGCTCGACCACGGCTTCGTCCGGGTGGTGGACTACATGGGCGACGATGCCGCCATCGTGCAGGCGGCGCGCGTCTCCTACGGGCGCGGCACGCGCGCGGCGAACGAGGATCGCGGGCTGATCCGCTACCTCATGCGCCACCGCCACTCCACGCCCTTCGAGATGTGCGAGATCAAGTACCATGTGAAGCTGCCGATCTTCGTGGCGCGGCAGTGGATCCGCCACCGCACGGCGAACGTGAACGAGTATTCGGCGCGCTATTCGATCCTCGACCGCGAGTTCTACATCCCCGCGCCGGAGCACCTCGCGGCGCAATCGGCGGTGAACCGCCAGGGCCGGGGGGACATCCTGGACGGGCCCGAGGCCGCGCGCGTGCTCGACCTGCTGCGCGAGGACGCGGCGCGCAACTACGACCACTACCTCGAGATGCTGAACGAGGAGGAGGACGGCACGCCCCGCGACCCGTCCCGGCAGGGGCTGGCGCGGGAACTGGCGCGCATGAACCTCACCCTCAACGCCTACACGCAGTGGTACTGGAAGACGGACCTGCACAACCTCCTGCACTTCCTCTCCCTGCGCGCGGACGCGCACGCCCAGTACGAGATCCGCGCCTATGCCGAGGCGATGATGGAGACGGTCAGGGCCTGGGTGCCCATGGCCTTCGAGGCCTTCCGCGACTACCGGCTCGGCGCCGTGACCCTCTCCGCGCAGATGATGGGCATCGTGAAGCGCATGCTGGCCGGCGAGCCGGTCGCGCAGGAGGGGTCGGGCCTGTCCAGGCGCGAGTGGCGCGAGCTGATGGAGATGCTGGGCCGCGATGCAGGCTGATCGCCGCGCCGCGATCCCCCTTTGCCTGGCCGTCGCCGGCCGCCCGAGACCGGCCGGGCACCGCGCCGGCGGCGTTGGCGCGCTTCGTCGTGGCCCGCGACGGCGCGGCGCGGGGCAGCATCCGGGGAATCCCTTCCGCACCGGCATGGCGCTGCGGACGGAGCCGGCCTTCGACGCCCTGACCGGGGCGGCCGGCGCCGCCCTTCCACGGCCATGAGCGGGCGGGCCGCGGCAAAGGCGCCCAAGCCCGCGCGCAGCCGCAAGGTGTCCAGGGGCTGGGTCCGGTTCGGCCCGGGCGCGCGCCGATGGCTCTTCATCGGCGGCTTCACCCTCGCCCTGCTGGTCGGGCTGCCGCTGGCCCATGCGCTGCTCGGCGATGCCGGGGCGATCCTGCTCGGCACCTTCGCCTTCGGCTTCGTCGTCGGGCGGATGACGATGCGCCGCTGAGGCGGGGCCGGATGCGCTTCATGCCCTGCGGACAAAGGATCGCCCTTTCTCCGCAGGGTATCGGGATCTGGTTCCGCGCGCGGCCGCCCCACCAGCCCCGCGCGCCATACCAGCGGGCGAAAGGTCAAACCGTTCGCCCGCTGGTATCAGTGCCGTCGCCGCGCCATCGCGAGGCCCACCAGCACGCCACGCAGCGCCTGTTCCGCGGCGCGCGCGATGTCCTCCGGCGCGCGCGCCATCGCCTCGGGCAACGGCACGGCGCGGCCGAGCGTGCCGAATACGGCATCGATCCCGGCCGCATGGACGGTGCCGACATCCGCGCCGATCGTGCCGGCGAGGGCGATCACCGGCACGCCCTGCGCGCGCGCACGGGCGGCGACGACGCCGGGCACCTTCCCGTCCGGCGTCTGGCCGTCCACGCCGCCTTCCGCCGTGACCACGAGATCCGTCTCCGCGAGTGCCCGGTCGAGGCCGCAGGCGGTGAGCGCGACCTCCTGCCAGGGGCGCAGGCGCGCGCCGAGCAGGGCATGCAGCCCCGCGCCGAGCCCGCCGGATGCCCCGCCGCCGGGCAGACTCGTGAGCCCCCGCACGCCGAGATCCCGCGCCGCGACGGCGGCGAAGGTCTCGAGGCCGCGCTCCAGGAGGGCCACCCCGGCCGGCCCAGCGCCCTTCTGGGGAGCGTAGCGGCGCGCGACGCCCCGCGGTCCGGCCAGCAGCACATGGGTGTTGCAGGCGACCTCAACCTCAAGCCCCGCGAGACGCGAATCACGCGCCGAGGCGTCGATCCGCGCGAGGCGCGCGAGCGCGCCGCCGCCCGGCGGCAGTTCCCGCCCGGCGTCGTCGAGGAACCGGAACCCGAGCGCCTGCGCCATCCCGGCCCCGGCATCGTTGGTGCCGCTGTCCCCGCACCCGACCAGGATGCGTTCGGCGCCCCGGTCGAGTGCGAGGCGGATCAGCACGCCGACGCCGCGCGTCGAGGTGCGCAGCGGGTCGCGCTCGGCGGGCGGGACGAGGCGCAGCCCGGCCGCCGCGGCCATCTCGATCACCGCGGTGCGCGACGCGCCGCCGCCGAGCCATCCGATATGCGCCTCGACCGGCGGGCCGAGCGGGCCAGGAACGGTGACAGGCTCCACGCGGCCGCCGCTGGCGAGCGCGAGGCTGCGCGCGAAGCCCTCCCCGCCATCCACCAGGGGCCGGCTGGCGATGACGGCTTCGGGGCAGGCGCGGCGCAGGCCCGTGACGATCGCCGCCGCGACCTCCGCGGCATGGAGGCATTCCTTGTAGCCCGAAGGCGCGACGAGAACGCGAAGCGGCGACATGGCATCCATCCCGGTTGGCCCGCAGCGGGGCTGCCCCGGATCGGAACGCAGGGCGCGGCGGGATTCTTCCCCCCCGCCTCCGCGCGCCCTCAGTCCTCGATGATCGCGGGCCCGGCGCCGGCCGGCGCGCGTGCCTTCTCCCACACGCGGGCGGCGATGCGGCGATAGGCCGCCGCCTCCTCGCTGTCCGGCTGCGCGGTGACGATCGGCGTGCCGGCGTCAGCGAGTTCGCGGATGGCGAGCTTGAGGGGCAGTTCGCCGAGGAACTCGACGCCGAGGCGCTCGGCCTCCCGCCGCGCGCCGCCATGGCCGAAGAGTTCGGCCCGGTGCCCGCAGTTCGGGCAGCAGAAGAAGGACATGTTCTCGATCACGCCGAGGACGGGGACGTTCACCTTTTCGAACATCCGCACGCCGCGGCGGGCATCGAGCAGCGCGACATCCTGCGGGGTGGAGACGATCACCGCCCCCGCGAGCGGCACGCGCTGCGACATGGTCAGCTGCGCATCGCCCGTGCCCGGCGGCATGTCCACGATCATGATGTCGAGGGCGCCCCACTCGACCTGGCCCATCATCTGCTCGAGCGCGCCCATGACCATCGGGCCGCGCCAGATCATCGGCGTCTCCTCGTCCACCAGGAAGCCGATGGACATCGCCTTCAGCCCCCAGCGCGAGAGCGGCGTGATGCGCTGCCCCGTCGCGCGGGGGCGTTCGCGCGTGCCCAGCATCTGGGGAAGCGAAGGGCCGTAGATGTCGGCATCCAGCAGCCCGACCTTGAGCCCCTGCGCGGCGAGCGCGACGGCGAGGTTGACCGCCGTGGTGGACTTGCCGACGCCGCCCTTGCCGGAGGCGACGGCGACGATGGCCCCGACCTCGGGCAGCAGCATCGGGCCCTGGCCGGAGGGGGCGCGCGCCGCCTGCCGCGGCGTGGCGGGCGCAGGCGCGGCGGGGCGGTGCGCCGTGAGCACGGCCGTGGCGCTCAGCACGCCGGGCACCGCCGCAGCGGCCTTCTGCGCGGCGGCGCGCAGCGGTTCCATCTCGGCCGCGCGCTCGCGCGGCACCACGAGCGAGAACTGCACGTGACCGTCCCGCGTCGCGAGGCCCTGGACCATGCCCGAGGCGACCACATCCATGCCCGTCGCCGGGTCCTTCACCGCCCGGAGAGCGGCGGTCACCGCCTCCGCAAGACCGTCAGCCATTGCTTGAAAAGCCCTCGTCTCTGGACAATATCGCCCTTGCCGGGCGAGGTTCACCGTTCCAACAGGCGGCTAACCCGGCGCCTGACCGGCGTCCATATGGTCGGGCGCCGCTTTCCATGCATCCCCCATGGTCGGCGCCGGGCAGGTTGTCGAGTGCGTCATCGGTTCGAACGGAGGCCGTCGGTCGAATGCCCTGGAACAACAGCGGCGGGAACTCTCCCTGGGGCAATCCCCGTCCGGGCGGGCCATGGGGCTCTCCGCCCCCGCCCGGCGGCGGTGCGGGCGGGCCTGGTGGCCGGGGTCCCGACCTCGACGATATGATCCGCCAGGCGCAGGAGGCGGTGCGCCGCTACCTGCCGCGCGGCGGCGGCAAGGGCTTCGCGCTGCTCGGCCTTGTGCTGGTCGCGGTGTGGGCGGCCTCGGGCTTCTACCGCGTGCAGCCGGACGAGCAGGGCGTGGTGATGCGCTTCGGCGCCTTCGACCGCACCGCGCCGCCGGGCCTGAACTACCACATCCCCTGGCCGGTCGAGAGCGTGACCACGCCGCGCGTCACACGCATCAACCGCGTGGACATCGGCTTCATCGGCGCGCAGGAGGCGCCGACCATGGGCGGGCGGATCCAGCCCGCGCGGGACGTGCTGGCCGAGAGCCTGATGCTCACCGGCGACGAGAATATCATCGACATCGACGTGGCCGTGTTCTGGCGCATCCGCGATGCGGGGGAGTTCCTGTTCAACACGCGCAACCCGGAAAGCACGGTGAAGTCCGCCGCAGAATCCGTGATGCGCGAGGTGATCGGCCGCACGCCCATCCAGCCCGCGCTGACCGAGGCGCGCGCGCAGATCGAGCAGGAGGTGCGCCGCGGCACCCAGGCGATCATGGATCAGTATCGCGCCGGGGTGGAGATCGTGCAGGTCCAGCTCCAGAAGGTTGATCCGCCCGCGCAGGTGATCGACGCCTTCCGCGACGTGCAGCGCGCCAATGCCGACCGCGAGCGCCTGCGCAACGAGGCGGAATCCTTCCGAAACGACATCATCCCCCGCGCGCGCGGCGAGGCCGAGCGGCTGGTGCAGGAGGCGCAGGGCGTGCGCGAAAGCCAGATCGCCCGCGCGCGAGGCGAGGCCGCGCGCTTCCTCTCGGTCCTCACCGCCTACCAGACCGCGCAGGACGTCACGATCCGCCGCATGTACCTCGAGACGATGGAGGAAATCCTGCGCCGCAACCCGATGGTCATCGTGGACGATCGGCTCCAGGGCATTGTGCCCTTCCTGCCGCTGGGCGAAGGTGCCGCGGTCCCGCGGCCCCAGCCGCCCGGCGCAATCCCGTCAACGAGGCCGCCGCCCTTGCCCGCCATGCCGCAGGCGCAGGGCGTCGTCCAGAGCCGCACGCAGGGGGTGCCGCGATGAACCGCTCCGTCATTCTCCTCGCGGCGCTGGGCGTGATCCTGGTGACCGCGGCCTCGACGCTGTTCACGGTGCACCAGACCCAGCAGGTGCTGATCACGCAGTTCGGCCAGCCGATCCGCGTGATCCGCGAGCCCGGCCTGCATGCCAAGATTCCGTTCATCCAGACGGTGATTGCCTTCGACCGGCGGCTGCTCGACTTCGACGCGCCGGGCGAGGAGGTCATCCTGGGCGACCAGCGGCGGCTGATCGTGGACAGCTTCACGCGCTACAGCATCATCGACCCGCTGGTCTTCTACCAGACTGTCGGCGCGACCGAAGGCGGCATCAGGGCCCGCCTGAACTCGATCGTGTCGTCCTCGCTGCGCCGCGTGCTCGGCAACGAGCCGTTGCTGTCCGTGCTCTCCACCGATCGCTCCCGCATCATGGGCGAGATCCAGCGCCAGGTGAACGCGGAGGCGAGGCAGTTCGGCATTGAGGTGGTGGATGTGCGCATCCGCCGTGCCGACCTGCCGGAGGAGAACACCAACGCCATCCTCCAGCGCATGCAGTCCGAGCGCGAGCGCGTGGCGCGCGAGGCCCGCGCCGAAGGTGCCGAGGTGGCGCAGCGCGTGCGCGCCGGCGCCGAGCGCGAGCGCGCCGTGCTGCTCGCCGAAGCCCAGGCGCAGGCCGACGTGCTGCGTGGCCAGGGCGAGCAGGAGGCGATCCGCATCGTCGCCGAGGCCTTCAGCCGCGATGTCGAGTTCTTCCAGTTCTGGCGCTCGATGCAGGCCTATCGCGAGGCCTTCGCGGACGGCAATGCACGGATGGTCATGACACCCGACTCCGAGTTCTTCCGCTTCCTGCGCGACAGCACCGGCCGCAACGGCTCGGGCTCGGCCCCGGCCCCGGCGGCGATGTCTGCGCCGGCGCAGTGACGCTCGGCGGATTGCTCCAGGGCGTGGCGGTCGTCCTCGCCCTGGAGGGACTGGCCTATGCCATCGCGCCGGCGACCATGCGCCGCGCGCTCCTCGCCCTGGCCGCCACGCCCGACCAGGGGCTGCGGATGGGCGGCCTGGCCGCGGCCGTCATCGGCGTCGGCCTCGCCTGGCTGCTGCAAGGCGGCTGATGCCCCCGGCGCCGTTTCGTCGCATGATGGCGCCTTCCTTCCCCGGCGGATGGCGCCACATGCGGTGTCGCTCCCCGTCCGGAACCCTCGCATGAGGTTGCCCACGATGCGCCTTGCCGTCCTTGCCCTTGCCGCCGCCATGGCCGCCCTGCCGCTCGCCCCCGCCGCGGTGGCCCAGCGCGCGCCGGAATCCTTCGCGCCCCTCGCGCGGCAATTGCTGCCTGCGGTGGTGAACATCTCGACGACCCAGGCGGTGCGGCCGCGCGCCGGCCGGCCCGACGCGCCCGACATCCCGCAGGCCCCGCCCGGCAGCCCTTTCGAGGAGTTCTTCCGCGACTTCTTCAATCGCAACCGCCCGGGCCAGGAAGGCGCGCCCCAGCAGCAGCCGCAGCGCCCGCAGCGGCGTCCGCAGTCCCTCGGTTCGGGCTTCATCATCGACGCCCAGCAGGGCATCGTCGTCACCAACAACCACGTCATCGACGGGGCCGACGAGATCAACGTGATCCTCGCGGACAACACGACGATCCGCGCGGAGCTGGTCGGCGCCGACCCACGCACCGACATCGCCGTGCTGCGCATCCGCACCGACCGGCCGCTGACCGCCGTCCCCTGGGGCAATTCCGACGAGGCCGAGGTCGGCGACTGGGTGATCGCCATCGGCAACCCCTTCGGGCTTGGCGGCTCGGTCACGGCGGGCATCGTCTCGGCCCGCGGCCGCGACATCCGCCAGGGCCTCTATGACGACTTCATCCAGACCGACGCGGCGATCAACCGCGGCAATTCCGGCGGCCCGCTGTTCAACATGGCGGGGCAGGTGATCGGCATCAACACGGCGATCTACTCGCCCACCGGCGGCTCGATCGGCATCGGATTCGCCATTCCCTCCAACCTCGCGCAGCGCATCGTCGCCCAGTTGCGCGACGGCGGGCGCGTGCGGCGCGGCTGGCTCGGGGTGAACATCCAGCAGGTCACGGACGAGATCGCCGAGGCGCTCCGGCTGCCTGGCGGGGCGCGCGGCGCCCTCGTCGCGCGGGCGCAGGAGGGCGGGCCCGCGGCCGCCGCCGGCATCCGCAACGGCGACATCATCCTTCGCTTCAACGGCGTCGAGGTGCGCGAGATGCGGAGCCTGCCGCGCATCGTCGCCGACAACCTGGTCGGCGCCCAGGTGCCGGTGGTCGTCTGGCGCGACGGGAAGGAGGAGACGATCACCGTCACGCTCGGCGAACTGCCGGCGGACCAGGCGCAGGCCGCGGCGCCGCAGCAGCCGGCCCAGCCGGAGCGGCCGGTCGAGCTTGCCGGGCTCGGGCTCCGCGTCATGGCCATCACGGAGGAGCTGCGGCAGCGCTTCAATCTCCGCCCCGATCAGCGCGGCGTGGTGATCGTCGAGGTCGCCCCGGACAGCCCGGCGGCCGAGCGCGAACTGCGCCCGGGCGACGTGATCGTCGAGGTCCAGCAGGAGCGCGTGACGACGCCGGCCGAGGTGCAGGAGCGGATCGCGCGGCTCCGACAGCAGAACCGCGGTGTCGCGCTGCTCGCGGTCGAAGGGGCCGGCGGGCAGCGCTTCGTGCCGCTGCGCCTGCGCGGCGAGCGCGGGGCGCCGGGCTGACGCAAGCGCGGGCCACTCCCGGCGGCTTGGGCCGCCGCGTCGTTACCGTGCGGCTTGCGCGGTGCGTTCAGCGCGGCGCGCGGCGGCCGGGCGCGGCGCACACGCGGTGAGCCGGATGCAGGCCTCGCCGCGCATGGCCGAGGTCGCCGGCACGCTGGCCGCGGCGGCTCTCGGGCTCTTCGTGATCCATGTGGCCTTCGGCGCCTTCATCCTGCCGCCGGGCGATACCGGCTGGATGCTCTCCGGTCGGATAGGCCCTGATCCGGTCCAGTACTGGCTGGGCTGGACCGCCTTCGCGCGGGATTCCTGGCGCTGGCCCCCCGGGGCCAATCCGGGCTGGGGCATGGAACTGGCGTCCTCGATCTTCTACTCGGATTCCATTCCCCTCCTGGCCTTCGCCTTCAAGGCGCTGCGGCCCCTGGCCGAGGTCTCACAATACTGGGGCATGTGGATCTACGCCTGCGGCGCGCTGCAGGCGGCGCTTGCGTGGCGCCTGATGGGGCTGGCGACGCGGGATTCGCTCGCCCGGCTCGCCGTGGCCGGGTTGTTCGTGATGCAGCCGCTGCTGCTCGGGCGCCTCGGCGGGCATTTCGCCCTCGGCGGCCAGTTCCTGCTGCTGATCGGGCTCTGGCTCTGCGTGACACCCGGGGAGGGCGGGCGGCGGGTGTTCGCCTGGGGCGCGCTGATGGCCGCCGCGGCGATGATCCAGGCCTATCTGCTGCCGATGGTTGGCGCACTGTGGGCGGCGGACTGGCTGGCGCGCGTGGCCGAGCCGGCGCGGCGCGGCGGCTGGCGGATCGCGGCGGAGGCGCTGCTCGTGCCGGGTGCCGGGATCGCCGGGCTCTGGGCTGCCGGGTTCTTCCTGCTCGGCGGCGGCTTCGGCGGGACCTGGGGCGGCTACGGGAAGATGCAGCTCGACCTCCTGGCACCCTTCGACCCCGGCTATTGGGGCGCGATCCTGCCCGACATCGCGACGGCGGATCATCTCGAGGCCGGGAATTCCTATCCCGGTCTCGGCGCGCTGGTGGTGCTCGCGCTCGGCGCGCTGGCATGGATGCTCGGCCCGCGGGGCGGCTTGCGCCGCCACTGGGCGTTGCTGCTGATCCTCGCCGGACTTCTGCTGCTCGCGGTGACGCATCGCGTGGCGATCGGCGGGCGCGAGTTCGAGGTGCTGCCCCTGCCCGATTGGCTGGTGGCCAAGGCGGATGCGCTGCGCGCCTCGGAGCGCTTCTTCTGGCCGGTGCTCTACGCCGCGCTGTTCGGCGCGGCGGCGGCGCTGGTGCGGCACCTCGGCGGGCGGCGCGCGGGTTTCGTCCTCGCGGGCGCGCTGGCGCTGCAGGTGGTGGACCTGCGGCCCGGCTTCGCCCGGCTGCATCACTATTTCATCGTCCAGCCGCCGACCGTGCCGCTGCGCCTGTCCGACCCCTTCTGGCTCGAAGCCGCGCGGCGCTACGATGCCGTGCGGGTGGTGCCGACCGGGATGCAGGCGCCGAACTGGGAGGAGGTGGCGGTCTATGCCGCCACGCTCCGGCTGCAGACGGATGCGGTCTATCTGGCGCGGCTCGACCCTCGCGCGGTGGAGGCGCTGAACGCCCGCGTCGCCGCGCTGCTCGAACGCGGCGCGCACGAGCCGCGGACCTTCTATGTGCTGGGCGACGAGGCCGCGCTGGCGCGCGCGCGCGCCGGGATGGACCCCGAGCGCGACCTGCTCGGCCGCTTCAACGACCGCTGGGTTCTGGCGCCGGGCTGGCGGGTTCAGCAGGCGGCGAACTCGTCCGCGCGGTAGCCCTGCGCGAAGAGAAGCGCCCGCAGGTCGGCATGGTCCACCCGCGCCCGCGCCGCCGCGGCGACCACCGGCTTGGCGCGGAAGGCCACGCCGAGCCCCGCCGCCTTGATCATGTCGAGGTCGTTGGCGCCGTCGCCCACCGCCAGCGTGGCGTCGAGGCCGATGCCTTCCTCGGCGGCGAGGCGCTTCAGCGTGGCGAGTTTCGCATTGCGCCCGAGGATCGGCTCGGCGACATGGCCGGTGAGGCGGCCATCGGCCTCGAGGAGCGTGTTGGAGTGGTGCTCGTGGAACCCGACCAGCGCGGCGACGCGCCCGGTGAAGAAGGTGAAGCCACCCGAGACGAGGGCGCAGCGCGCGCCATGCGCGCGCATGGTCGCGACCAGTTCGCGCGCGCCGGGCATCAGTTCCGTCTCCTCCCAGGTGCGCTGCATCGCCTCGACCGGCAGGCCGGCGAGCATGCCGACGCGCTCGCGCAGTGCGCCTTCGAAATCCAGTTCGCCGTTCATCGCGCGCCTGGTGATGGCGGCGATGCGGTCCTTGATGCCGGCCTGGGCCGCGAGTTCGTCCAGCGTCTCGGTGGTGACGATGGTGCTGTCCATGTCGGCGATCAGCAGGCGCTTGCGCCGGCCGGCCGAGCGTTGCGCGATCACGTCGATCGCCGCGCCGGGCAGCGCCGCGCGGGCCGCGGCATCCGCCTGCTCGGCCGCGAGGCGGGCGAAGGGCAGGTCGGCCGCTTCCTCCGGGGCCAGCCACTCCGCGGTGCCGGTGGTCGCGCCGAGGGCGGCGAGCGCATCGCGCACCGCGTGCAGGCTCGCGAGCGTGAGGCCGCCCCGCGGGGCGACCAGGGTCAGCACATGGTCCATGCGCGCCGGGGTATGCCCGCGCCATGAGCCGGGATCAACCGCCCGCCCTGCTCGTCGCCGGTCCCACGGCGAGCGGCAAGTCGGCGCTGGCTCTCGCCATCGCCGAACGCGTCGGCGGCACGGTCATCAACGCCGACAGCATGCAGATCTATCGCGAACTGCGGATCATCACCGCGCGTCCGGCGCCGGAGGAGGAGGCGCGCGTGCCGCACCGCCTCTATGGCGTCCGGCCGGCGGCGGAAGCCGCGAGCGTCGCCTGGTGGCGTGGCGAGGCGCTGGGCGAGATGGCCGCGGCCCGCGCGGCAGGCCGGCTGCCGGTGCTCTGCGGCGGGACGGGCCTCTACTTCGCCGCGCTCACCCAAGGGCTGTCCGACATTCCCCCCATTCCGCAGGCGGCGCGGGAGGAGGCGCGGCGCCTGCTCACGCAGGAGGGGCCGGCGGCGCTGCATGCGCGGCTCGCCGAGCACGACCCGGACACGGCGCAGCGGCTGCGGCCCAGCGACAGCCAGCGCATCGCGCGCGCGTGGGAGGTCTGGCGGGGCACCGGGCAGGGCCTATCGGCGTGGCAGGCCCAGGGTGGCACCGGCCCCGCGCCCTGGCGCTTCGCGGCCATCCTGCTCGATCCGCCGCGCGATGCGCTGCGGGCGGCGATCGCGGCGCGCTGGCAGGCGATGCTCGCGGCCGGGGCAATCGAGGAGGTGCGGGCGCTGGCGGCGCAGGGCCTCGACCCCGCCCTGCCGGCGATGCGCGCCCATGGCGTGCCGGAGCTCCTGGCGCACCTCGCCGGAGAAATCAGCCTCGAGGCGGCCTCGCGCCGGGCGATCCTGAACACCGGGCAGTACACCAAGCGGCAGGCGACCTGGTTCCGGCACCATCCCCTGGCCGCTGCGACCCGCATGCATACGATCCATGCGCGATTCGCGCATCAGGCGCAATTTTCGGAAAGAATCCTGGGCGAGGTCTTCACACTTGTTGATCAGATGCGTTGACGCGGTGCAGCAGCGGGTCTAAGGGAGCGCCCTCGCCGCGGGGGAGTCCCTCGCGGCGGGTGCCCCGTTCAGGCCCTTGCCAGGAAAGAGAGACCCGATGTCCGCCGCCACCAAGCCCGCCAGCACCGCCGACGCCCAGACGATGTCGGGCGCGGAGGTCGTCCTGCGCGCGCTCAAGGACAACGGCGTCGAGGTCATCTTCGGCTATCCGGGCGGCGCGGTTTTGCCGATCTACGACGCGCTGTTCCAGCAGAACGCCATCCGCCACATCCTGGTGCGCCACGAGCAGGCCGCGGTGCATGCGGCCGAGGGCTACGCGCGTTCCACCGGCAAGGTGGGCTGCGTGCTGGTCACCTCGGGCCCCGGGGCGACCAATGCGGTGACCGGCCTCGTGGATGCGCTGATGGATTCCATCCCCGTCGTCTGCCTGACCGGGCAGGTGCCGACCCACCTGATCGGCAACGACGCCTTCCAGGAGGCGGATACCACCGGCATCACGCGGCCCGCGACCAAGCACAACTACCTGGTCAAGAAGTCGTCCGACCTCGCGCGCGTGGTCCACGAGGCGTTCTATGTCGCGCGGTCCGGCCGCCCCGGGCCGGTGGTGATCGACCTGCCCAAGGACATCCTGATCAACAAGGCGCCCTACACCGAGCCGCCGCAGACCGAGCACCGCTCCTACCGCCCGCAGACCAAGCCCGATGCCGAGCAGATCCGCAAGGCGGTGCGGCTGCTGAAGGCGGCGCGCAAGCCGATCGTCTATGCCGGCGGCGGCGTCATCAATTCGGGCCCCGAAGCCTCGCGCCTGCTGGGCGAGTTCGTCCGCATGACGGGCTTTCCCTGCACGAACACGCTGATGGGCCTCGGTGCCTTCCCGGCGCAGGATCCGCTCTTCCTCGGCATGCTCGGCATGCACGGCACCTACGAGGCGAACCTTGCCATGCATGGCTGCGATGTCATGCTGAATATCGGCGCGCGCTTCGATGACCGGGTGACGGGGCGCCTCAATGCCTTCTCGCCGAACTCGCGCAAGATCCACGCCGATATCGACCCGTCCTCGATCAACAAGAACGTCCCGGTCGAGGTGCCGATCGTCGGCGATGCGGGAGAGGTGCTCGCCGCGCTGATCGCCGAGTGGAAGGCGGACGGAACGGCCCAGGACAAGCCGGCGCTCGCCGCCTGGTGGCGGCAGATCGACGAATGGCGGTCCAAGGACTGCCTGCGCTATCGCCAGGAAGGGCGCATCATCAAGCCGCAGCATGCGGTGAAGCGTCTCTATGAGATCACGCGCGAGCTTGGCCGCGAGACCTTCATCACCACCGAGGTCGGCCAGCACCAGATGTGGGCCGCGCAGTATTTCGGCTTCGACAAGCCGAACCGCTGGATGACGAGCGGCGGGCTCGGCACCATGGGCTATGGCCTGCCGGCGGCGATGGGCGTGCAGATCGCGCATCCCGATGCGCTGGTGATCGACATTGCCGGCGAGGCCTCGATCCTGATGAACATCCAGGAGATGGGCACGCTCGCGCAGTATCGCCTGCCGGTGAAGGTGTTCATCCTGAACAACGAGTACATGGGCATGGTCCGCCAGTGGCAGGAGCTGCTGCATGGCGGGCGCTACAGCGAGTCCTATTCCGCCGCGCTGCCCGATTTCGTGAAGCTCGCCGAGAGCTTCCACGCCGTCGGCATGCGGGCCGAGACGGCCGACGACCTCGATCGCGTGATCCGCGAGATGATCGCGGTGGACAAGCCGGTCATCGCCGATATCTGCGTGGCCAAGGACGAGAACTGCTTCCCCATGATCCCCTCCGGCGCCGCGCACAACGAGATGATCCTCGGGCCCGAGCAGGAGGGCGGCGTCGCCGGCGTCACCGACGAAGGCAAGGTCCTGGTCTGAGGCGCGCGACATGTCGGAGAACGGAAACGCGCAGCGCGCGGCGACCATCGCCGTGCTGGTGGAGAACGAGGCCGGCGTGCTGGCCCGGGTGATCGGCCTGTTCAGCGGCCGCGGCTACAACATCGACAGCCTGACCGTGGCGCCGGTGGACGAGACCGGGCGCATCTCGCGCATCACCATCGTCACCTCCGGCACGGAGATGGTGATCGAGCAGATCAAGGCCCAGCTCGACCGCCTTGTGCCGGTGCACAAGGTGTCGGACCTCACGATGGAAGGCCCGCATCTGACGCGCGAACTGGCGCTGATCAAGGTTGTGGGGAAGGGGGAGCATCGCGTGGAGGCGCTGCGCCTCGCGGATGCCTTCCGCGCGCGCGTGGTGGATGCGACGACCGAATCCTTCGTGTTCGAGATGACGGGCGCGGCGGAGAAGATCGACGCCTTCTGCGCGTTGATGCGCCCGATCGGGCTGGCGGAGGTGTCGCGCACGGGCGCGGTAGCGATCGCGCGCGGGCCGCGCGGCCTGAACTGAATATTGCGAGAGACCCGTAGGAAGAGGGAGAGCGCTGCCATGCGCGTTTACTACGACCGCGATGCGGACGTGAATCTGATCAAGGCGAAGAAGGTCGCGGTCATCGGCTTCGGCAGCCAGGGCCACGCGCATGCGATGAACATGCGGGATTCGGGCGTGAAGGAGGTGGTGATCGGCCTGCGTCCGGGCGGCTCCTGGAAGAAGGCCGAGGCGGCCGGCTTCCAGGTGATGACGCCGGCCGATGCCGCGAAGTGGGCGGATGTGGTGATGGTGCTGACGCCCGACGAGCTGCAGGGCGACCTCTACCGCGAGCACCTTCACGCCAACATGAAGCCGGGCGCCGCGATCGCCTTCGCCCATGGCCTGAATGTCCACTTCAACCTGATCGAGCCGCGCCCGGACATCGACGTCTTCATGATCGCGCCGAAGGGCCCGGGCCACACGGTGCGCGGCGAGTACCAGAAGGGCGGCGGCGTGCCCTGCCTGGTCGCGGTGCATCAGAACCCCTCGGGCAATGCGCTCGAGATCGCGCTGTCCTACGCCTCGGCGATCGGCGGCGGGCGTTCGGGCATCATCGAGACTACGTTCAAGGAGGAGTGCGAGACCGACCTCTTCGGCGAGCAGGTCGTGCTCTGCGGCGGCCTCGTGGAACTCATCAAGGCCGGCTACGAAACGCTGGTCGAGGCAGGCTACGCCCCCGAGATGGCGTATTTCGAGTGCCTGCACGAGGTGAAGCTCATCGTGGACCTGATCTACGAGGGCGGCATCGCCAACATGAACTACTCGATCTCCAACACGGCCGAATACGGCGAATACGTGACCGGCCCGCGCATCATCACCCCGGCGACCAAGGCCGAGATGAAGAAGGTGCTGGAGGACATCCAGTCCGGTCGCTTCGCGCGCGACTGGATGCTCGAGAACAAGGTGAACCAGGCCTCCTTCAAGGCGACGCGCCGCCGCCTCGCTGAGCACCCGATCGAGCAGGTCGGCGAGAAGCTCCGCGCCATGATGCCCTGGATCAAGAAGAACCAGCTCGTGGACAAGACGCGCAACTGATCCTGCCCGCGCGGGCGGCTTGGCGGGGCGCCGGGGGCAACCTCCGGCGCCCTTCGCATGCGTACCCCCAACGCCGTCCCGGCGCAGGCCGACCGCGGTGGCTACCGGCAGTCTGCCGCGCCCGGTGTGCCGAGGCGCGTCGGATGCACGCAGGATACGCCGCCCGCCGGCCAGCCTGCCCGCTGGCAGGCACGGGGACGGGCTTTCACGCGAGGCTGCGAGGCTGGCATGATTGGCTTCCCCATTCGGAAGCGAAGGCCAGGATGCCGGACACGCCTCATCTCCTCGCCGCCGGGACGGACTACCCGCGCGACTTCCTGGGTTACGGCCCGACACCGCCCGACCCCCGCTGGCCAGGCGGCGCCAGGCTCGCCCTCTCCTTCGTGCTGAACTACGAGGAGGGCGGCGAGAACACGGTGCTGAACGGCGATGCGGGCAGCGAGCTCTACCTGCATGAGGTGCCCGGGGGTTCACCCGTGCTCGGCGAGCGGAACCGGACGGTGGAATCGCAGTTCGACTATGGCGCGCGCGCCGGCGTCTGGCGCGTGCTGCGCGCCTTCGCGGCGCATGGCTTGCCGCTCACGATCTATGCCGTCGGCCGGGCGCTCGAGTTGAACCCGGAGGCCGCGCGGGCCTTCGCCGCGGCGGGGCATGAGGTCGCCTCCCATGGCTGGCGCTGGATCGACTACCACGCGGTGGACGAGGCAACGGAGCGCGCCGAGATCGCCCGTTGCGTCGAGACCATCGAGCGCCTGTGCGGCCAGCGCCCCGTCGGCTGGTACACGGGGCGGATCAGCCCCAACACGCGGCGGCTCGTCGCCGAACATGGCGGCTTCCTCTACGACTCGGACGCCTATGACGACGACCTGCCGCACTACGTCACTGCGGCTGGCAGGCCTCACCTCGTCATTCCCTACACGCTCGACAACAACGACATGAAGTACGCGGTGCCGCCGGGCTTCGGCGATCCGGGCGGCTGGGAACGGCATCTGACGGATGCCTTCGAGGTGCTGCTGGCCGAGGGCCGGGCGGGCGCGCCGAAGATGATGTCGGTCGGGCTGCATTGCCGGCTTGTCGGACGCCCGGGCCGCGCGGCGGCGCTGCAGCGTTTCCTCGCGCGCGTCGCGCGGGAGAAGGATGTGTGGGTCTGCCGCCGCGCCGATATCGCGCGGCACTGGTGGGCCACCCACCCGCCGGCGGGCTGACGGGTGGCGGCGCGCTGGTCGCGCCGCGGCCCAATGCTCAGTCGAGCCGCTCAATGTTGTTGCGTTCGACCACCTCGCGCCAGCGCGCGATCTCGCTGCGGACATGCTCGCCGAAGCGCTCCGGCGTTCCGCCTTCGGGCCGCACGCCGAGGCCGCGCAGGCGCTGCTGCACCTCGGGGTCCGCGATCGCCGCGTTGAGGGCGCGATTGAGCCCGGCGACCACATGCGCCGGCGTGCCGCGAGGCGCCATGTAGCCGAACCAGGGCTCGACCACGATCCCCGGCACGCCCGCCTCCTCGAAGGTCGGGATGTCGGGCAGGGCGGGGTCGCGCTCCCGCCCGGTGACGGCGATGGCGCGGATCTGACCGGCGCGGATCGCCTGGATCTTGGTCGGGATGTTCTCGATCATCACCTGCACCTGGTTGGCGAGCAGCGCCTGCAGCGCCGGCGCGCCCCCGCGGAAGGGCACGTGCACGAGGCCGAGGCCGAGCCGTCCATTGAGCAGTTCGGGCGTGAGGTGGTTGGAGGAGCCGAAGCCCGAGGACCCGTAGTTGATCCGCCCCTGGTTCGCCCGCGCCCAGGCGATGAACTCCGGCAGCGTCGTGGCGGGCACGGAGGGATGCACGGCGACGACGTTCATCACGCTGCCGCTCCAGAACACCGGCACGAGGTCGCGCTCGATGTCGTAGGGCATGCGCCGATAGATGGCGGCGTTGATGGCGCAGTTGCCGATGGTGCAGGCGCCGAGGGTGTAGCCGTCCGGCGCGCTGCGCGCGGCGGCCTCCATGCCAATGTTGCCGTTGGCGCCCGAGCGGTTCTCGACCACCCAGGGATGGGGCGCGCCGCGGCTGATCCGGTCCACGAGGATCCGCGCCACGAGGTCGGTCGAACCCCCTGGCGGGAAGGGGAGGATGATGCGCACCGGGCGGTCCGGCGCCCAGTCCTGGGCCAGGGCGGGCGTGGCAATGAGCCCCGCAAGGAGCGCGAGGGCAATCCGGCGCAGCATCGGCTTCCTCCTGCTTTCGTTGCCGCCAGACTGCCCCTGGCCGCCTGGGTCGGCAACATCGGCGCTTGCGGCAGGCGCGCGCCCCACTTATCCTGCGTTGTGCGATGATGCTGCGCGCCATCCCGTCCGGCCTGATCCCGGGGCGTCCCGCCCCGTCAGCCGCTCGCGCGCCGCTCGGCCTCCTTCTCCTTCGACTTACCCGCCCCTGGGCGTGACGCCCGGCTGACCGAGGCCGGCCATCGCTCAGGGGAACCTGGGACCGAACGCGCGCATCCACACTCATTGCCACACGGGACACGCCTGACATGGCCATCACCCATCCTTCCTTCGGCACCCTGCCGGACGACCGCATCATCATCTTCGACACCACGCTGCGCGACGGCGAGCAGTCGCCCGGCTTCTCCATGAACCTCGAGGAGAAGCTGCGCATGGCCGAGGCGCTGGCCGAGCTCGGCGTGGACGTGATGGAGGCCGGCTTCCCCATCGCCTCGCCAGGCGACTTCGAGAGCGTGCTGTCCATCGCGAAGCATTTCGCGAAGGACGGGCCGGTGGTCTGCGGCCTCTCGCGCACCGCCCCGGCCGACATCCTGCGCGCGGCCGAGGCGGTGAAGCCCGCCGCCCGCAAGCGCATCCACACCTTCGTCTCGACCAGCCCGCTGCACATGCGGGTCAAGCTGCGGCTCGAGCCCGAGCAGGTGCTGGAACTGGTGACCAGCAGCGTCTCGCTCGCCCGCCAGCACACCGACGACGTCGAGTGGTCGGCCGAGGACGGCACCCGCACCGAGCCAGACTTCCTCTGCCGCTGCGTCGAGGCGGCGATCAAGGCCGGCGCGACCACGATCAACATCCCGGACACGGTCGGCTATGCGCTGCCGGAGGACATGACGCGCATCTTCAGCATGGTGCGCGAGCGTGTGCCCGGCGCCGACCGGATCATCCTCTCCGCGCACAACCACAACGACCTGGGCCTTGCGGTCGCGAACACGCTCGCCGCCATCCGCGCGGGCGTGCGCCAGGTCGAGAGCACCATCAACGGCATCGGCGAGCGCGCGGGCAATGCCAGCCTTGAGGAGATCGTGATGGCGCTGCGCACGCGCCACGACGCCATCCCGACGCGGAACGCCATCGTCACCGAGCGCATCCTGCGCACCTCGAAGCTGCTCGCGACCATCACCGGCTTCGACGTGCAGCCCAACAAGGCGATCGTCGGTCGCAACGCCTTCGCCCATGAATCGGGCATCCATCAGGACGGCGTGCTGAAGGACAAGTCCACCTACGAGATCATGACGCCCGAGAGCGTCGGCTGGTCCGACACCTCGCTGGTCATGGGCAAGCATTCCGGCCGTGCCGCCTTCCGCGACAAGCTGAGGTCCATGGGCTACGAGATCGGCGACAACCAGCTGAACGACGCTTTCCGCCGCTTCAAGGACCTCGCGGACCGCAAGAAGGTCGTCTACGACGAGGACATCGCCGCCCTGGTGGACGACGAGGTGGTGCGTGGCCATGACCGCATCCGCCTGACCGCGCTGACGGTCGCGACCGGCATGGCGACCAAGCCGACCGCCTCGATCACGCTGGAAGTGGACGGGCAGCCGCGCGACGGCGTGGCCTCGGGCGACGGCGCGGTGGACGCCACTTTCAACGCGCTGCGCCAGGCCTTCCCGCACGAGGTCAACCTCAAGCTCTATGCCGTGCAGTCGGTCACCGGCGGCACCGATGCCCAGGCGCGGGTCACGGTGCGGCTCGAGGAGGACGGCAAGCTCGTGGACGGGCAGGGGGCGGACACCGACACCATCGTCGCCTCCGCCCGGGCCTATGTGCACGCGCTGAACAAGCTGCTGGTCAAGCGCCAGCGGACCGAGCCGCCAGCCGTCCTGCGCGCGTGATGCTCCTGCGGCGCCGGGCGGGGCTGCTCGCCATGCTGGCCCTTCCGGGCGCCGCCCAGGGCCAGCCCGCCCCGGCGCCGATCGGGGTGGCCCGGATGGAGCCCGACGGGACCATCATCCTGGACCTTGTGGCCCGCACCGGCGGCACCACGGGCCAGGCGCGGCTGGTCTACCCGCCGGGGCATCCGGACCATGCCATGATCCTGCGCCATCTCGGCGGGTTGCGGCCCGGCGAGGTCAAGCCGGTGCCGCCCTTTCCCTGATCCCCCCGCCGCCCCGGGGAATCCGGCTTGAGAGTCCGGCCCGGGGGGGGTAAACGCCGCAATCTCCATCCAAGCCCCAACAGTCGCGACGGCGGCTTCGGCCCCCTCTGCGGGCTGGGCGGCCCCGTCGGAAGGTCCGGTACGCATGTTCTCTCGCCTGTTCGGCTTCCTGTCCGCCGACATGGCCATCGACCTCGGCACCGCGAACACGCTCGTGTACGTGAAGGGCCGCGGCATCGTGCTGAACGAGCCGAGCGTCGTCGCCATCTCCGACCAGCGGGGACGCAAGCAGGTGCTCGCGGTGGGCGAGGAGGCCAAGCAGATGCTCGGCCGCACCCCCGGCAACATCGCCGCCATCCGGCCGCTGCGCGACGGCGTGATCGCCGATTTCGAGGTGGCGGAGGAGATGATCAAGCACTTCATCCGCAAGGTGCACAACCGCCGATCCTTCGCCTCGCCGATGATCATCGTCTGCGTGCCCTCGGGCAGCACGGCCGTGGAGCGGCGCGCCATCCAGGAGAGCGCGGAATCGGCCGGCGCGCGGAAGGTGCTGCTGATCGAGGAACCCATGGCGGCGGCGATCGGCGCGGGCCTGCCGGTGACCGAGCCCTCGGGTTCCATGATCGTGGACATCGGCGGCGGCACGACCGAGGTCGCGGTGATCTCGCTCGGCGGCATCGTCTATGCGCGGTCGGTCCGCGTGGGCGGCGACAAGCTCGACGAGGCGATCATTTCCTACATCCGCCGCCAGTTCAATCTGCTGATCGGCGAGTCCACCGCCGAGCGGATCAAGATCGAGATCGGCGCCGCATCGGCCCCGGAAGATGGCGAGGAAGGCCCGCTCGCCGAGGTGAAGGGCCGCGACCTGATGAACGGCGTGCCGCGCGAGGTTGTGGTCAGCCAGCGCCAGGTCGCCGAGTCGCTCAACGAGCCCGTGACGCAGATCGTCGAGGCGGTGAAGGTGGCGCTCGAGAACACGCCGCCGGAACTCGCCGCCGACATCGTGGACAAGGGCATCGTGCTGACCGGCGGCGGCGCGCTGCTCAACCGGCTGGACCAGGTGCTGCGGGACGCGACGGGGCTGCCCGTGGTGGCGGCCGAGGATGCGCTGTCCTGCGTCGCCCTCGGCACCGGCCGTGCGCTCGAGGACATGAAGCGGCTTCGCCACGTCCTCACTTCGATGTATTGATGAGGGCGGTGGGCCCGCCACGGGGCGGGTCCGGGGGCTTCACGGTCCTGTCAGGGGAAAGAGGGGCGCGTGATCCGGCTGAGCATTCCGCTCCGTCAGGCCTTGGCGCGGCTTTCGCTGCCGCTGATGATCGCGGCTGCCTTCGGCGTGATGCTCCTCGGCAAGGCGGACGCGCTGCTCGCCGAACGGCTTCGCACCCATCTCTCCGACGCGCTGTCGCCGATCTATGCCGCGCTTGCCGAGCCCACGGCCGCGGTCCGCTCGGCCGTCGAGGAGGTGCGCTTCCTCGCCACCCTGCGGGAGCAGAACGCGGCGCTGCGCGAGGAGAATGAGCGGCTCCGTCGCTGGCACGCCACCGCGCTCGCGCTCGAAGCCGAGAACGAGATGCTGCGCCGGCAGCTCAACTTCCTGCCGGAAGCCGCGCCGGCCTTCGTGACCGCCCGTGTGGTCGCCGACGGTGGCGGCACCTATGCGCGCGCCGTGCTGCTTGCCACGGGTCCGCAGCACGCCATCCGCAAGGGCCAGGTCGCGCTCGACGAGCGGGGCTTCGTCGGCCGCGTCACCGAGGTCGGCTCGCGCTCCGCGCGCGTGCTGCTCGCCACCGACATGAACAGCCGGATCCCGGTGACGCTCGAATCGAGCCGCGCGCGCGCCATCATGGCCGGCACCAATGGCGCCCGCCCCCGGCTTGCCCACTGGCCCGAGGGCGTCATTCCGGTCGAGGGCGAGCGCGTGGTGACCAGCGCAGAGGCCGGCGCCTTTCCCGCCGGCCTGCCGGTCGGCGTGATCCGCGTCTCGCCGCAGGGCGCGCCGGAGATCGAACTCTTCGCTCGCCTCGACCGCCTGGATGCGGTGCGGCTGTTCGACTACGGCCTGTCGGGCATCATCCCGCCCGAGGCCGTGGCGCGGCCGGAACCGCGGCCCAGGCGGCGCTGAAAGGGCCGCCCCCGTGGCGACGCCGCCGAACCGCCGCCCGCAGGGCCGCCCCGCACCTGCGCCGGGGCTGGTGCGCCGCGTGGATGCTTTCGCGCGGCTGGCCTTTCCCGGCTTCTCGACGGCCTTTCTCATGGTGCTCGCCGCCGCGCCGGTGACCCTGCCATCCCCGGTCCTTGCGGTGACGCTGCCATGCGTCGCCTTCTGGTCGGTCTTCCGGCCGGCGGCGATGATGCCGCCGATCGTGTTCCTGCTCGGCCTGTTGCTGGACCTGCTGACCCTCGCCCCGCTCGGCTCCGGGATCCTGGTGCTGCTGGTGCTGCAGGCGGTGGCGCTACGGTTCCGGCGGTTCCTGGTGCGCCAGTCCTTCCTGGCCGTCTGGCTCGCCTTCTGCGTCGCGGCCTTCGGAGGCGCGCTCCTCTACTGGGCGTTGCAGTCGCTGCTCGCACTCCAGTTGCCGCCGGTGGCGCCCGCCCTGCACGCCGCGCTGCTGTCCTGCGGCCTGTATCCCGCCGTGGCGCTGCTGCTGACGCGCATCCACGAGGCGATGCTGCAGGCGGAGAACGCGCCGTGATCTGGCGTCCCTGGGCGAAATCGGGGCTGCTGGGCCGCGAGCGCACCGTTCGCAAGGAGGAGGAGCGCCGCCGCGGCATCTTCACCCGCCGCGCCGCGGCGCTCGGCTTGGTGCAGTTCGGGGCCTTCGCCTTCCTCGGTTCGCGTCTCTACCGGCTGCAGATCGAGGAAGGGGCGCGCTACGCGACGCTCGCGGAGGAGAACCGCGTCAGCGCCCGGCTGTTCGCGCCGCCGCGCGGGCGCATCCTCGACCGCAACGGCAAGGTGGTGGCGGGCAACCGGCTGAACTGGCGCGCGCTGCTGGTGGCCGAGCAGGCGGTCGATGTGGGCGCGACGCTCGAGACCTTCTCGAAGATCGTCCCGCTCGCCGACCACGAGAAGGCGCGGATCGAGCGCGACATCCGGCGCAGCCGGCGCTTTGTGCCGGTCGTCATCCGCGAGTTCCTGACCTGGGAGGAGATGGCGCGCATCGAGGTCAACGCCCCCGATCTGCCCGGCATCAGCGTGGACATGGGCACGACGCGCATCTACCCGGAGACGGAGCATCTCGCGCATGTCGTCGGCTATGTCGCGGCGCCCGCCGAGAGCGATGTCGGCGACGATCCGCTTCTGCAGTTGCCCGGCATCCGCGTCGGCCGCGCCGGCATCGAGCGGCACCACGACCGGATCCTGCGCGGCCGCGCCGGCACGGTGCAGGTCGAGGTGAACGCGGTGGGACGCGTGATCCGAGAACTGGACCGGCGTGAGGGCATACCCGGCCAGGACGTGCAGATCAGCGTGGATGCGGAACTGCAGAAGGCGATCCGCGGCAAGATCCAGGAAGGCACCACCGCCGTGCTGCTCGATGCGCGGAACGGCGAGGTGCTCGCGATGGCGACCAAGCCCGCCTTCGATCCGAACATCTTCAACTCGGGCGTCAGCGCGGCGCAGTGGCGGCAATGGACGGCGGCGCGCAGCACGCCGCTGATCAACAAGGCGACGAACGGGCTCTATGCGCCGGGCTCGACCATCAAGATGGTGGTGGGGCTCGCCGCGCTCGAGGCCCGGGTCTGCCGGCCTGGCGACATCGTGCATTGCCCGGGCCATTTCGACTTCGGCGACACGCGCTTCCACTGCCACAATCGCAACGGCCATGGCGGGATGAACCTGCGCAGCGCCATCGTCGCCTCCTGCGACGTCTATTTCTACGAGATGGCGCGGCGCATGGGCATCGACCGCATCGCCGCCATGGCGAACCGCTTCGGCCTCGGCGTGGATCTCGAGATCGAACTGCCCGGCACGCGGCGCGGCGTGATGCCGACCCGTGGCTGGCGGCTCGCCCAGGGGCGGCCCTGGTCGATCGGCGACACCATCGTCCATGGGATCGGTCAGGGATTCTACCAGCTCACGCCGCTCTCGCTCGCCGTCATGACGGCGCGGCTGGCCACCGGCCGCGCCGTGCAGCCGCATCTCACCCGCGCGATCGGCGGGCGGCCGGTGCGCGGCTCCCGCCCCGAGGACTGGCCGAGCCTCGGCATCCCAGAGGCCGATCTGCGCTTGGTGCGCGAGGCGATGTGGGCGGTGGTGAACGGCGGCGGCACGGCCAGCGCCTCCCGCCTGCCGGCGCAGTATGGGCAGATGTCCGGCAAGACGGGCACGACCCAGGTTCGCCGCGTCTCCCGCGAGCAGCGCGAGCGGGGTTTCAACGTCAATGCGCTGCCGCGCGAATGGCGCCCGCACGCGATGTTCGTGGCCTATGCGCCGCACGACAATCCGCTGTTCGCTCTTTCGGTTGTCGTCGAGCACGGCACGAGCGGCTCGGGCGCGGCGGCGCCGCTCGCGCGCGACATCCTGATCGAGGCGTTCCAGCGGCTGCGCCCCGCCCCGGGCGCACGCGTGGCGGAGGCGACACGATGATCTTCGAACGGCGCCTCCTGGCCCGCGACCGCGGCGCGGGCGTGCTCGAGAAGCTGTGGCAGATCCCGTGGTCCTTCGTGATCCTGCTCTGCGGGGTGGCGGCGATCGGCTATGTCGCGCTGCTCTCGGCCGGCGGCGGCAATCCGGACACCTATGCGCAGAAGCACGCGATCCGCTTCGGCTTCGGGCTGGTGCTGATGCTCTGCCTTGCGCTGGTGGACATCCGAATCATCGCGCGCTTCGCCTGGCTCGGGTATCTTGGTGCCCTGGTGCTGCTCGTGCTCGTGCTGCTGCACGGCAATGTCGGCAAGGGGGCGCAGCGCTGGATCGACATCGGGCCCGTCCAGCTGCAGCCCTCGGAGCTGATGAAGATCATGCTCGTGCTGGCGCTGGCGTCGTGGTTCCACCGCGCGTCGTGGGAGCGGATGGGCAATCCGCTGTTCCTCATCCCGCCGGCGATCGCGGTGCTCGTTCCCGTCCTGCTGATCCTGAGGCAGCCCAACCTCGGCACGGCGCTGATCACCGGCATGATCGGCGCGGCCGTGTTCTGGGCCGCCGGCATGAGGTGGTGGAAGTTCGCCGCTGCCGCCGGACTTGCGGCCCTCGCGGCGCCGATCGCCTATGATCGCCTGCACGACTACCAGCGGGCCCGCATCACCACCTTCCTCGATCCGGAGAGCGACCCGCTCGGCGCCGGCTACAACATCATCCAGTCCAAGATCGCCCTGGGTTCCGGGGGGCTCTGGGGCAAGGGCTTCCTGCAGGGCACGCAGGGGCACCTCAACTTCCTGCCCGAGAAGCAGACCGACTTCATCTTCACCATGATCGCCGAGGAGTTCGGCCTCGTCGGCGCGATGACGACCCTGGCGCTGCTGATGCTCACGGTTGCGTTCTGCTTCTTCGTCGCCTTCCGCTGCAGGCACCAGTTCGGGCGGCTGCTCGCCATCGGGCTGGGCACCAACTACTTCCTCTACGTGTTCGTGAACGTCGCGATGGTGACCGGTTCGATACCGGTCGGTGGCGTGCCGCTGCCGCTCATCAGCCACGGCGGTTCGGCTATGCTGACCGTCATGCTGGGGTTCGGGCTCCTGCTCTCCGCCTATGTCCATCGCGACGCCGAAATGGGGCCCATGCGGGATTGATGGCCGGGCCGGTTTCAAAGGGGCTGGACAAAGCCGCCGCGGGCGCTAAGTAGCGCGCTCTGGCGGCGGCCATGCGGCCAAGCCCGGCGGGCGCATAGCTCAGTTGGTAGAGCAGCTGACTCTTAATCAGCGGGTCCAAGGTTCGAATCCTTGTGCGCCCACCATGTTTTCAAGGCCTTAGCCCCGCAACCCGCGGTATCCGGTTCCACGCAAGTCGTGCTGGGTCGCAGCACGGCCCTCGTCGGGAGGGGTGATGCGGCGAGCGACCTGGGCTATGCCGGCCTCCATGATCCGTCCCGATCCCCTGCCGGCGCTGCGGCGCGTGGCGGCCAGCTTCGCGCAGAGCCCGCAACCGTTGCACGCACTCGCAACCCTGGAATCGGCGATAGGCGACGCAATAGGCCATCGCCTTTTCACCGTGATGCGCCACGATGCGGCAGGCGGGCGCAACCGCCGCGTGCACAGCAGCGACCCCGCATCCTATCCCGTCTCCGGCTTCAAGCCCGTGATGTGGGAGCATCCCTGGACGCAGCGCGTGCTCGTCGCGGGCGAGCCCTGGATCGGGCGTGACGAGGCCGACATCGCCTGGGCCTATCCCGACCACGAGAAGATCGCGGCCATGGGGCTGCGCAGCGCGATGAACCTGCCGGTCCGCTGGAACGGCGCGACGCTCGGGACGGTCAACCTCCTGCACGATGCCGGGCACTTCACCGAAGCCGATACCGCACTCGGGATTGTCTTTGCGGCTCTTGCGGTCCCGGCGCTTCTGGCCGTGGATGTGACATGACTTTCCGGAGAACAGCGATGATGCCCTTGCCCCGCCGCGGCCTGATGCTCGCCGCCCCCGCCCTGATCGCCGCCAGGGAAGTGGGCGCGCAGGGTGCGTTCACCCGCCCCGTTCGGCTCGTCATTCCCTGGGCTCCGGGCGGCACCACGGACATCCTCGGCCGCATCGTGGCCGAGCCGCTGGCCCAGGCGCTCGGCCAGCCGGTGCTGGTCGAGAACCGTTCGGGTGCGAGCGGCAATGTCGGGTCCGATGTCGTGGCGAAGGCGGCCCCGGATGGTCATACGCTGCTGTTCGGCTCGATGAGCACGCATGCGATGAACCATGCGCTGATGCGCAGCATGCCCTTCGATGGCGTCGCGGATTTCACGCCGCTGGCCATGCTCGGCTTCGCGGTGAACACCATGGTGATCCACCCGTCGCTGCCGGCGCGGACGGTGCCCGAGTTCATCGCCCATGCGCGCGCCAACCCCGAGAAGGTGGCCTATGCCTCGGCTGGCCCGGGCTCGACGAACCATCTCTGCGCCGCTCTGTTCGAGAGCATGACCGGCGTGCGCATGGTGCATGTGCCCTATCGGGGCGGCCAGCCCGCGGTCACCGACACCGTGGCGGGCCAGACTCAGCTCCTGTTCAGCGCGGCGACGCAGACCATGCCGCATGTGCAGGGCGGCCGGCTGCGCCTGCTCGCGGTGACGGAGGCGGCGCGCTGGACGCGCCAGCCCGAGGTGCCGACCGTCGCCGAGTCCGTTCCCGGCTATGAGATGGCGGTGTGGTATGGCGCCTTCGGCCCGAAGGGGATGGATCCCGCCCTGCAACAGCGGTTGAACGCGGAACTCAACCGCATCCTGTCCCTGCCCGCGGTGCATGAGCGCCTTGCGGGCATGGGCGTGGAGATCGCGCCCGAATCCACGGAGGCCTTCGCGGCAAGGCTGCGGGCCGATGCCGAGAAGTGGGGCGCGCTGATCCGGCGTCTCGGCATCGAGGCGAGCTGAGCGCGTCTTGCCGCCCCGGCGGCCGCGCTCCATCCTCCGCCGCGCAGGACGGGGGATACGCCGATGGACGCGCCGATCAAGGTCGAGATCGAGGAGGGCATTGCCCTCCTCACGATGAACCGCCCGGAAACGCGCAACCCGCTCGACCCGGAGATGCAGGATGCGTTGCTCGACACGCTGTCCTCGCTGGATGCGGGCCAGGCGGTGCGCGTGGCGATCCTGACCGGCGCCGGCTCCGCCTTCTGCGCCGGCGGCAATGTCCGCCGCATGGGCGAGGCTGCGAGCGGGCCCAAGGAACGCACCCCGGCCCAGGCGCGCGGCTACTACCGCTGGGGCATCCAGCGCATTCCCCGCCTGCTGGAGACGCTGGAAATGCCGGTGATCGCCGCGGTCAACGGCCCTGCCATGGGGGCGGGTTGCGATCTCGCCTGCATGTGCGACCTGCGGATCGCAGCCGAGAGCGCGCGCTTCGCCGAAAGTTTCGTGAAGCTCGGCATCATTCCGGGCGATGGCGGGGCCTGGCTGCTGCCCCGCGTCGTGGGCTTCGCCAAGGCATCGGAAATGGCGCTCACCGGGGATGCGCTGAGCGCGCAGGAAGCGCTCGCCGCCGGGCTCGTGTCCCAGGTGGTGCCTGACGCCGAACTCATCCCCGCAGCGCGCGCGCTCGCGGCCCGTATCGCGGCCAACCCGCCCCAGGCTGTCCGCATGGCGCGTCGGCTGCTGCGCGAGGCGTGGAACAACCGCCTCGATACGGTGCTCGAGATGTCCTCGGCCATGCAGGCCGTCGCGCATACCACCGAGGACCACAAGGAGGCGCTCGCGGCCATGCGCGAGAAGCGGAAGCCGAGCTTCAAGGGCGCCTGAGATGGCCTTCGCGCCGGGGCTGCTGGCGGGGCGCCGGGTGCTGGTCACCGGCGGCGGCACAGGGCTCGGGCGCAGCATGGGGCGGCGATTCCTGGCGCTCGGCGCGTCGCTGGCCATTTGCGGGCGCCGCGGCGATGTCCTCGATGAGGCGGCGGCGTCGTTCCGTGCGGAGTTCCCGGACAGGCCGGTCACGACGCATGTCTGCGACATCCGTGATGCCGCCGCGGTCGAGGCGATGCTCGACGCCATCTGGCGCGACGCGCCGGCGGACGTGCTGGTGAACAACGCGGCGGCCAATTTCCTCGCGCAGACGCACCGCCTTTCCCCGCGCGCGGTGGATGCCGTGCTCGGTACCACCCTGCACGGCGCCGCCTACTGCACCATCGGCTGCGGGCGGCGCTGGATCGAAGCCGGGCGTCCCGGCGTCGTGCTCTCCATCCTGACGCTTTCGGCGCTGCAGGGCGGCGCCTTCACGGTGCCTTCCGCCATGGCGAAGGCAGGGTTGCTCGCCATGACGCAGAGCCTTGCCGTCGAGTGGGGGCCGCATGGCATCCGTCTCGTGGCCATCGCTCCTGGCACCTTCCCCACGGAATCCGCTGTCGCGCGCCTCCGGCCGGGCGGCACGGATGCCGAGGGCGTGCCGCTCGGGCGCAATGGTCGGCACGAGGAGTTGGCGGATCTGGCGGCGTTCCTGGTGTCCGATCATGCCGGGTATATCACCGGCGAATGCGTCGTGGCCGATGGCGGGCGGCGCTTCCTGGGCGGCGCGCGCGCGGGCGCCCAGGCGATGCTGCGATGGAGCGACGAGGAGTGGGCCGCGCAGCGCGCCCGCACGCCGGCACGCTGAGGGAGCGCGACCATGTCCTTCACCGAGATCGTCTACGAGGTTGCCGGCCGGATCGCCACGATCACGCTCAACCGGCCCGATCGGCATAATGCCTGGTCGCCCGCGATCGAGGCCGAGGTGCGCGAGGCCTTCGCGCGCGCCGCGGAGGATGACGCGGTCCGCGCGATCATCCTCACCGGCGCGGGCCGCAGTTTCTGCGTCGGCGCCGATGTCACGGGAATCGCGGGCCGCAAGCCGGACCGGCCGCGCTTCGCGGGGGTGACCCCGCCGCCCGGCGGCGCGCCTCCGGTCACGGATCTCGCTCGCCGCTACTCCTACATCCTGAATATTGGCAAGCCGGTCATCGCGGCGATCAACGGCGCCGTCGCGGGCGTGGGCCTCGCCGTGGCGCTCTATTGCGACCTGCGCTTCATGGTGGCCGGCGCGCGCCTGGCCTGCGCCTTTCCGCGCCGCGGGCTGATCGCCGAACATGGCATCGCCTGGATGCTCCCGCGCCTTGTCGGCGCGATGAACGCGGCCGACCTGCTGCTGTCCGGCCGCACCATCACGGCCGAGGAGGCGGAACGCATGGGCCTCGTCCGCGTTCTCCCCGCCGGCGAGTTTGCCGCCGGCGTGCGCGCCTACGTGACCGACATGGTCGAGAACTGCTCGCCACGCTCGCTTCGCGTCATCCGCAGGCAGCTTGCGCTCGCGCCCTTGCAGTCGCTGTCGGATGCGATCGAACTGGCGGAGGCCGAGCAGGCCGCCACCATCGGCACCGAGGACAGGCGCGAAGGCGCGGCGGCCTTCCTGGAGAAGCGCAAACCCAATTTCACCGGGCGCTGAAGCGCGGCCCGAGCCCGCCCGCCGCGCGGATCGCCTCGCGTTCCGCCTCGTCGAGGCCGAGCATTCCGCCGAGTATCTCGGGCTCGTGCTGGTTCAGGAATGGGCTCGGCGCGAAATCGGGCGGCGGCGCGTCGGCGATCCGCAGCGGCGTGGACGGGAGGACGACGCGGCCGACCTCGGGATGATCCACCCAGCGCAGCATGCCGCGCTCGTGCATGCCGGCATCGTTCAGGACCTCCTCGAGCGTCCTGACCGGGGCGGCGGGCACCCCGTGCTGGCGGGTCAGGGCTTCGAGTTCCGCGCGGGTATGCCTGCTCGTCCAGTCGGTGACGAGGCGATCCACCTCCGCCATGTGCGTGACGCGGTCCAGATTGCTGCGGAAGCGCGGGTCGCCGATCAGCGCCTCCTGGCCCATGGCGCGCAGCAGGCGGTCCCAATGGTCCTCGGTCACGACGATGATGGCGATCCAGCCATCGGTGGCCGGGTAGACGTTGTAGGGCGCCATGGCGAGGCCGGCATGGCTGTTGCCCGTGCGCGGTGGCACGTCCTTCCGGTTGCCGCCGAAATGCATGCCGATCGCGGAGGCGAGCGTCGCATAGGAGGCGTCCTGCATCGCGACCTCGACGAAGCTGCCCCTGCCGCTGCGCTCGCGGGCGAAGAGCGCGGTCATGATCGCGCCGTAGAGATGCGTCCCGCCGAGGAAGTCGCACACCGTCGGCCCGGCCTTGGTCGGCGGCCCGTCCGGGAAGCCAGTGGTGTGCATGATCCCCACCGCCGCCTGCACGGTCAGGTCCATAGCGAGCCTGTTGCGGTCAGGCCCCGTCTGGCCGTAGCCCGAACCGGCAGCATAGACGAGGCGCGGATTGCGCGCGCGCAGCACCTCATGGCCGAGGCCGAGGCGTTCCATCGTGCCGGGCGAGAAGTTCTCGATCAGCACATCGGCCCGGTCCACCAGGCGGAGGAACACCTCCTGGCCCCGAGGGTTCTTGAGGTCCAGGGACAGGCCGAGCTTGTTCGAGTTGAGCATCGCCTGCGGCACGGAGCCGCCCGCGACCATCGCCCGGCGCCTGAGCGGCTCGCCGTTCGGCGGCTCGATCTTGATGACCGTCGCGCCCGCCATGGCCATCAGGAAGCCCGCATAGGGGGCCTGGTAGATGTGCCCGAGGTCGAGGACGAGGATGCCGTCGAGCGGGCGGGTCGTCATCGGCGTGCCTCAGACCTTCGCGCCCAGTGTGCGGCGGCCGATCGCGCTGCGATGGACCTCGGACGGCCCTTCATAGACACGCATCAGTCGCACCTGCTGGTGCATGAGCTGGAGCGGCAGCTCCTTGGTCATGCCCATCGCACCTAGCGTCTGCATGGCATTGTCGAGGACCGACTGCGCCATCTCGGTGGCCCGGACCTTGAGGATGGAGGCCTCCATTCGGACATCCGCCCCGGCGTCCAGCTTGGCGGCGAGGTCCTGCACCATCAGGCGGCAGGCGTGCATCTCCATCACCGCCTCGGCGGCGAACCACTGGATCGCCTGGCGGTCGGCGAGGCGCACGCCCCATGTCACGCGGTTCTGCGCGTGCTCGGTCATCATCTCGAGCGCGCGGCGCGCCATCCCGATGCAGCGCGCGCCCATCTGCATGCGCCGGACGTTCAGGCGGAGCTGCATCGGGGCATAGCCGCGGCCAAGCTCGCCCAGCACGTTCTCGTGCGGCACGCGGCAATCCTCGAAGACGAGCTCGTAGGTCTTGCGGCCGCCGATCATCGGGATCTCGCGCTCGATGACGAAGCCGGGTGTTCCCTTCTCGACGATGAAGGCGGTGATGCCTTCCTGGCGCTTCCCGTCCCCGGTGCGCGCCATGAGGATGATGAAGTCCGCCCGCGGCACGTTGGAGACCCAGATCTTGCGCCCGTTGATGACCCAGTCATCCCCGTCGCGCACGGCGCGCGTGGTCATGCCCGCGGGGTCTCCGCCGGCGCCGGGCTCGGAGATCGCCATCGCCGAACGCTGCTCACCCTTCGCGTAGGGCGTGAGATACTTGGCGCGCTGCATCGGGCTCGCGACGGCGAGCATCATGTGCAGGTTGGGGCTGTCGGGCGGGATGGTGAAGGGGACGCAGGCGCGGGCCAGTTCCTCCTCGGCCGCGGCGAGCGAGAGCAGCGGCAGGCTCGCGCCGCCGAACTCCTCCGGCACGTCCAGGCCCCAGAGACCGAGTTCCGCGCAGCGGGCGAGGAGCTGCTTCTCCTCCTCCTCGGTGAGCCGGAACCCGCCGCCGCTCGCCTCGCGCTTGAGGATCGCGGGCTCCAGCGGCAGCAGGTCGCGTTCGACGAACTTCGCCACGAGGTCCCGCAACATCCGGGTTTCCTCGCTGGCGGCCTGTGGCTGGTTGTGGTCCATGGTCCGATCCTCCGACGTGGGCGAAGCCGACCACCCGGGGGTGGTCCCGTCAAGCGCGGCCGCCGCTCAGCGCATGTAGCGCCAGCGGAAGCGTTCGCCCTGCGTCTCGATGCGCCCGACCGTCGGGTCCGGGAAATGGATCGGCAGGATGCGCGTGTCCGTCCCGGCGACCTGGCCGAAGAATCGCCGGCGGCTGACTTCGGCCTCCGCCGGATCCCAGCAGAAGACCGTGGACCAGTCGGGCTGGTGCACCTGGAGGGCGTGGTGCATCAGGTCGCCCGTGATGACCGCGTGCTGCCCCGCGCTGCGGATATGCACGCAGCAATGGCATGGCGAATGGCCCGGCGTGGGCTGCAGCGTGATGCGGTCGTCGAGCTGGAAGTCGTCCTCCACCAGCAGGGCCTGGCCGGCCTCGACGATCGGCTCGCAATTGAAGCGATGGACGTTGCCGCCGCCGCCCGGGCGCTCGATCCCGGCCTTGGTCGTCGCGTCCCAGGCCTCGTATTCGCGCTTGTGGAAGACGTACTTCGCCTTCGGGAAGGTCGGCACCCACCGGCCGTCGCGCAGCACCGTGTTCCAGCCGGAATGGTCGATGTGCAGGTGGGTGCAGAAGACGTAATCGATGTCCTCGAATGACAGGCCCTGCGCCTTGAAGCCGTCGAGCCAGGGCTGTTTGGGGAAGTCCATGGGCGCGGGGTAGCCCTTGTCCTCGCCGGTGCAGGTATCGACCAGGATCGTGTGGTGGGGCGTCCGCACGACATAGGTCTGGTAGGTAATGACCATCCTGCCGGAGGCGGGGTCGAAGGTCTCGGGCTCGATCTCCTTCAGCCGCGCGGCGAGGAGTGCCGGCTCGGCGGCCGCCTTCGGGAACATCTGCTCGGGCGCGCGCCAGGGGCCGTCGCGCTCGATGATGCTGGTGATGGTGACATCGCCGATGGTCAGGCTGCGCATGGTGTTCCCCGTCCCGGTGTCAGGTGATGGTCCGGCGCCGGATCGCGCCGGGTGCGCGGGCGCACGCCGGCGCGATGATCGTCGCAAGCGATGGCCGAGCGGAATGTGGTGCCCCGCGGATCACGACGTCCTCCTCGCCGGAACGGCGCCGGCGGTTTCGAGAAGGTTCCAACGGGCCGCGGAGCGACGCAAGGCCCCGCTACCGCCGCGTCGCCTCCCTGCGGGCGATCCAGGTGGTCGCGGCGAAAATGATCGCCGCACCTGCGAAGGTCGTGCCGGCCGGCACCTCGGCAAAGACCAGCCAGCCGAGCATCGCCGCCCAGATCATGTCGATGAACTTGACCGGTTGGGTTGCCGACATGTCGGCGATGCGGAAGGCCTCGGTGAGGCACCAATGCCCGGCGCTGCCCAGCAGGCCGGTCATCAGGAACCATCCCCATTGCCCGGCCGATGGCCATTGCCAGCCCGCGAGGGCGAAGGGCAGGGTGAGTGCGGAGACGGTGATCGCCTGCCACGCCACGATCACCTCGGGCCGGTCGCGCCGCGTCAGCGCCTTGGTGATGAGGAACGAGGCGGCGAAGAGCGGCGCCGAGGACAGCATCACGAGCGACCAGAACCCGCCCCCCGCCGACCCCAGCTGCGGCGCGACGACCACCAGGACGCCGAGGAAACCGATGCCCGCGGCGAGCCAGCGGGCGCGCACCATCGGTTCGCCGAGGAACAGCACCGCACCCGCCATGATGAAGATCGGCCCGGTGAAGCCGATCGCCGTCATGTCCGCGAGCGGGACGTGCGGCAGCGCCCAGAACCACAGGAGGAGGCCGCTCGTATGGACGAGGCCGCGCCACCATTGGCCGCGCAGGTCGTGCGGCCGCCATGCGCTCAGCCCCGTCCGCAGCACGAAGGGCAGCAGGACCAGGAGCCCGGCCAGGTAGCGGAGGAACTGCGTCTGGAAGGGGTCGAGTTCCTGCGCGAGACGGCGCGCAATGGCGTTGAGCAGGCAGAAGAGCAACCCCGCGAGCGCCATCCATGCCATGCCGCGCAGCGTCGCGCTGCGCGCCGCTGCCGATCCGCCGCTCACGCCGCCGCCGCTTCGCGGGCGAGGATCCTGGCGAGAGCCGCGTTGAATGCATCGGCCGCCTCGTACGCGACCCAGTGGCCGGCACCCGGGATCTTCGCGGTCAGCGCGCCCTCGCGCAGGCGATGGACAAGGTCGAGGCGGAGCTGCACATGCGGGCGCGCGATCGCGTCCTGCTCCCCATAGACCGCGGCAAGCGGCGCGCGCCCGCGCTCGATCGCCTGCCTGAGCGAGTCCGTGCCGGCCCAGCCGCGGCTCTTGAACCGTGCGCGGCGGGTGTGGAGGTCCTGCATCGCGAGCGCGACTTCGTCGATACGATCCGCGTCGGCGAACATCAGCGCGGCGAGGTTGTGACGGTTGGCCTCCTCCCGCGCCTTGCCCTCGAGGTGCCGGACCTTGACCAGCTCGGTCGGACTCCGCGTGAAGCCGAGGGCGCCCGCGCCGACAATCGTCAGGGACCGGCACCGCCCCGCATCGAGCGCGGCGAGGTGACCCGAGCACAGGGCGCCGAAGGAGAATCCGACAAGGTCGTACCCCGCGCCATCGGCGAGGATCAGGTCCAGCCCGTCGCGCAGGATCCTCGCAAGGCTCTCCGGCGTTGCGGGCTCGGGCGGCATGTCGCTGTCGCCGAGCCCTGGAAGGTCGGCGCAGATCACCTCGCGATCCTTCGCGAAGGCCGGGATGTTCCGCAGCCAATGCCTCCACGAGCCGGAACCGCCATGCAGCAGCACCAGCGGCGGCCCGCTGCCCCAGGCGCGCCAGACCATGCTGCCCGCGCCGCAAGGCGTTTCCGCGCGGCGTGCCGCGGCGGCGACCGCGCGCAGTTCCGCATGCGGTTCCTCGCGCGCGTCGTTCGCGCGCCATGTCGCCCGTGTCATGCTTGCCGACCCATGCCCGTTCGCGGGCATCCTAGGGCAGGCTCCGGCGCGGTCCAGCCCGCGCGAGGACGGATCAGGCCGCGCCGACCGGCTGCGCCGGGATGTCGGCGACCACGCCCTCGATCCCGAGCCGGCGCTCGAGCTCCGGCAGGGTCGCGCGCGCCACGGCGATCACCGCGGCCTGCAGGTCGGGCGCAGGGTCGCCGCCGCGCGCGGCCTTCTGCAGCGCCTCGGCCTCGGTCGCGAGCCGCGTGGCGCCGAGCGTCCGTGCGGCGCCGACGAGCCGATGCGCGGCGTGCTGGACATGCGCGGCGTCGGACTTCTCGCCCGGTGTTGCGTTGCTCAGGAGGGAGAGCGCCCGCCTGACCTCGCCGACGAACTCCGCGAGGATCCCATGCGCGGCATGGCCGAGTTCGCGTTCGAGCGTATCGAGCGCCGTGCCGTCGAGATAGGGCGTGGCGGGTTCTCTCGCGTCGCTCATGGCATGCGCACCGCGTCCGTTCGGGAGGTTCTGCAGGAGCTGCAGCAACGCGGAGCGATCGAGGGGCTTGGCGAGGTGCCCGTCCATGCCGGCGCGCCGCGTCGCCTCGATCTGCTCGGGCAGCGCGGATGCCGTCAGCGCGATGACCGGCACATCGCAGGCGGGAGGCGGCAGTGCGCGGATGCGGCGCGTCGCCTCGAAGCCATCCATGGTCGGCATCTGCAGGTCCATCAGGACCGCGTCGAAGCCGCCATTCGTCAGCGCGAGCAGGGCGCCGACGCCATCCTCCGCCACCTCGACCGAATGGCCGGCGCTGCGCAGCATGGCCTGGGCGATCTGGCGATTGGCGGCGACATCGTCCACGACCAGAAGGCGCAGCGGCTTTCCGGGATGGGCTCCGGCCGGGGCAGCGGTGCCGGCCTGGTCCGGTTCGGGTAGCGTCGCGGGGCGGAGCGGGATCTCGATCCAGAACAGCGCGCCGCCCCCGGGAGGTTCCGTGCAGCCGATCCGCCCCTCCATCAGCGCGACGAGACGGGCGGAGATCGCGAGGCCGAGGCCCGTCCCCTGGGCTTCCTCCGATCCCTGCGGTTCGAGCTGGACGAAATCCTCGAAGAGTAGGTGTCGCTTCTCCGGCGGCACGCCAGGGCCGGTGTCCTGGACCTCGATCCGCAGATGGTCAGCGTCCAGCCGGCGCAGACGCAGCTCGACCCGGCCGCCGCTCGGCGTGAACTTCACGGCGTTCGACAGCAGGTTGAGCAGAAGCTGGCGGAGCCGGGTCGGATCGAGCTCGGCGGCTTCAGGCAGGGCAGGGTCCACATCGAGATGGAAGCTGAGCGCCTTCCTCGCGACCTCCGGCGCGAGCAGGGTCGCGCAGCCATCGAGCAGCGGCCGCAGCGCCACCGGCCGAGGCGCGAGGTCGAGGCGCCCGGCCTCGATCTTCGACAGGTCGAGCAGCCCGTTCACGAGATCCAGCAGGTGACGCCCGGCTTCGTGAAGCGTCTTGACCTGTTCCCGCTGGTCCGGTTCGAGGCGGGGATCCTGCAACAAGACCTGCGCGAAGCCGAGGACGCCGTTCAGCGGCGTCCGCAACTCATGCGAGACGCGGGCGAGGAAGCGGCTCTTGGCTTCGCCCGCCGCCGCCGCCGCGTCGCGCGCGGCGGCCAGATCCTGCATCGCGCGCTTGAGCGCCGTGATATCCGTGCGGATGCCGACCGTCCCGCCATCCGGCGTTCTCCGTTCGGTGATCAGCACCCATCGCCCGTCGGGCAGCAGCCGCTCCATCGGCGGCTTGTCGCCGAGGTGGAAGGCCTTGCTCTCGGCCACGAAGGCTTCGATGTCGTCGCCCGCCTGCGGGTACTGGCCGCGCTTCGCGCCCTCCCGCATGATCTCCTCGAAGCTCACGCCGGGGCGGATGAAGGGCGCGCTGATCCGGTAGAAATCCTTGTAGCGGCTGTTGCAGGCGACCAGGCGATCGTCGGCGTCGAACATGACGAAGCCGTCCGACATGGCCTCGAGCGCGTTCTCCAGCGTATGCCTCGCGCGTGCCCGTTCCTCCTCAGCCTTGTCGCGCTGGCGCAGCATCACCATCAGCGCGAGGGCGACGAGGATGATCACCATCCCAAGGATGCTCGAGACGGCGAAGGCGCGAACACGGTCCCGATACCAGCCGGCGAGCGCCGCATCGACGTCGTAGGTCGTCGTGATGACCAGCGTCGCATAGAGGGTGGGCCGCATGGCGATGAAGACCGAGGCACCGTCGAAGCGGCTGGTGCCGAGCGTGGCCGTCGGGCCGATGCCGAGCTGCGTCGCCGGGGGGCTCAATCGCTGACCGATGCGGGTCTCGTCATGCGGCACGCCTGCGAGAAGAACGCCGTCATCCCTTTCGAGCGTCGTGCGCATGCCGGGACTTTCGCCGGCCGCACTCAGGAGGGCGCGCACCGACGGCACCGGAACCTCGGCCACGGCGAGGACCGGCCCCAGCCCGGTCACGGTGATGTTCCGGGCGAAGAAGAGCGTCCACTCCCCTGTCGTCGGGTTCTGGATGGGGCCGCCGATGGAGACGCCGCCGCCGCGCTCGGCGAGATCGGAGAAACCTGTTTCGACGGGCAGCGGGAGGCGCCGCCGCCGCGAGACCGGCAGCGCCGTGGCGACAGGCAGGCCGTCCGGTCCCAGGAGGAGGATGTCCCGATAGGTGAAGTTCTGGTTGTTGAACTGGCGCAGGACGCGGTTCAGCACGGCGATGTCCATGCGGCCGTCCTGCGCGAAATGGGCCAGCATCGCCGGAAGCCCGGCCAGCATGGCATCCACCTGCACGAAGGCCCGGTTGATCGAGGCCTCCGTCGCGAGGCTCACGCGCTCCACCGTCTCCCGCGCGGCCGTGATCTGCGCTTCCCGTGCCCGATCGATGATCAGGAGCGTCGCTGCGGTCTGTGCAAGAAGCAGCACGATGGCGCCGATGAAGATGGCGCGGCGCAGGAGAAGCGTGTTGTGCATCGTCAGTCGAGGCGCGCGCTCACGCCGAGCGTGGGCGCGAGGTAGGTATTCCAGGCCTCGACGCAGGGCTCGCCGCAGCGCCGCACCCAACCGGGCAGGACGGTCTCCGTCAGCAGGCGGATGCGCCGCTGCTGGTCGGCCTCCGAGACGGGTACGACGGTCATGGACCCTCTTCGTCCGCCCGTGCAGGTCGGTCTGCCGGCGTTGCAGGCGATCCCCTGCACCGTCTCCACCTCGGCCGCGTCCCAGATCTGCCGCTCCAGATTCGCGAGCTCGGCGCGGAGCAGGGTGCGGGCCCAATCCGGCATGCCGTTCCACACCGCCTTGTTCGCCCCGAAGACGGACAAGCCCCAGGTGATCGCCATGCTGTGCATGTGGGTCGTCACTTCGTGCAGTCCGATCGCATTCGCCGAGAGGGTCCCGGTCACGGCGCATTCGACCACGCCCGAGCGGATCGCGGCGAGCGTTTCCCCGAAGGGTATGACGATAGGCCTTGCGCCGAGCGCCGCGAACATTTCCGACTGGCCGACAGAGGACGTCCGAATGCGCCGGCCCGCGAGGTCCGTGAGCCCATTGAACGGGCTGCGGCAGAACACGACCTGCGCCGGGTAGGTATAGACCGCCAGCAGCTCCACATCGTAGCGCTCCGCGAGCAGCGCTTCGAGATGCGGGCGGTACAGCGCCAGGCTGCGGCGCAGCGAGGCCATGTCGGGGTTGACGATCGGAAGGTCCACGGCATTGAACTCCGGCTCTTCCGTGCTGACGATGGCCAGAAGCGCGGTGCCGAAGGGCACGACGCCAAGCCGCATCAGCGCCAGCATCTCCTGCGCCCGGATGCCGCTGCGGTCGAATGGCGCGATCTCGGCCTGCAAGCGGCCGCCGGAGGTCTCCTCGAGGCGGCGCCAGAACGGTTCCTCATACCGCACATACTGGCTGACATCGGCGAGGCCGCCGACGATCTTGAGCCTCAGGGGACCTTGCGCCGGCGACTGGGCATCCGTCACGGCCGGCAGCAGGCCGAGAACGAGCGGCACAAGCCACAGGACCACCTGGCGAAGTCGGAAGAACAAGCACGCCACGTGACTCTCCTCCAGGGCGTGAACGCCCGATGGATTATTGCTACCTTTACGGGAAGAGTGTCACAGTCTCCATTAAAGAAACGCGGATCTGCCGATGGGCGGCCCCCGTCCGGACCGCCGGCAGGCCGGCCGCACCCGGTTCCACGGATCTAGCCCATGGGCGGACACCGAAGCGCGATCGCGAGCCACCGGGGGGGCGCCTTCCTCTGGCCCGAAAACAGCCTGACGGCGTTCCGCGAATCCGCCCGACTTGCCCTGGAACAGGCCGAATGTGACGTCCATGCCTCTGCCGATGGCGTGCCGATCGTGATCCACGACGCCTCCCTCGAGCGGACCACGGACGGCACAGGGCTTGTCTCGGCGCATACCGGCCAGGACCTCTCGCGCGTGCGACTGCGCGGTGCCGGAGGCGAAGGCGTACCCAGCCTTGCCGATGTTCTCGGCATCCTGCGTGGCTCGGCCGTCACCCCGCGGATCGAGATCAAGACCGACGCGCATGGGCGCCCCTATCCCGGCCTCGTGGCCCGTGTCCTCGAGGATCTCGACCGCGCCGGGCTGCGGGGCCGTTCCTGGATCATAGGCTTCGATGCGCCGACCATGGCCGAGGCGCTGGCGGCCGGTGGCGTCGCGGGCGTCGCTTGGCTGCTCGAGCGCCAATGCTGGGGATCGCTCGGCATCCCTGGCGTGATCGCCGTCGCGCGGCACTACGGCTTCCAGGAGGTCGGCGTCCACGAATCGGTGCTGGATGCCGAGGCCCTCGCCGCCGTGAAGGCCGCCGGGCTGGGCGTTTCGGTCTGGGGCGCCAACCACGCGCCGACCATCCTGCGGATGCTCGCCCTGGGCGTTGACCTGCTGGCCACGGACGATCCGCCGCTTGCAATCGCCCTGCGCGACGCCCGCGGCTGAGCGCCGCGCGGCGCCAGCCGCGGCGGGCCGCGCCATGCCGCGCCGACAATACGTCGGGTGCCGCGTGCGCCGGGTGGCTGCGGGCGAGCGACCCTGAGGGCCGGGACGGGGGGTGGCCCGCGCCGTAGCCGGAGATCGGGCGCGACCGCCGCGCCCGCCCGCCGACTCGTGCGTTGCGGAGGAAGGCGCTCTGGCCTCGCGGGCCGAACATTCGGGGCCGGGTTCACGCACAACCCAGCCCGCGTGCCGCCGGATCCGCTGGCCCCGATCACTCCGCCTGGATGTTGGCGACGCGGACGACCTCGCTCCAGCGCCGCACCTCGGAGGCCACATGCGCCGCGAACTCCGCCGGCGTGCTCGTGCGCGGCTCGATACCCTGCCGCTGCAGCGTGGCCTGCACCTCCGGGTTGGTCATCGCGCGCACCACCGCGGCATGCAGCCGCGCGACCTCCGCCTCCGGTAGCCGCGCCGGGCCGATGACACCGCTCCAGCTCGTCGCCTCGAAGCCCGGGAAACCCTGCTCGGCCACGGTCGGCAGGTCGGGCGCCTGCGGCATCCGGGTGAGGGAGGTCACGGCGAGGCCCCGCAGGCGGCCTTCGCGCACATGCGGCAGCACGAGCGGCGCGGTATCCGCTGCGACCATGATCTGCGCGCCGATCACCGCCGTCATGTTGGCCGCGCCGCCCCGGAACCCAACATGGACCCAGTCCACACCCGTCATGCTGCCGAGCTGCGCCATGCTCAGATGCGGCATGGAGCCGACCCCGCCGGTGCCGTAGTTCACCTGGCCGGGATTGGCGCGGGCGTAGGCGATCAGTTGCTGCACATTGGTCGGGGCGAAGCTCGGATGCACCGCAATGAGCATCGGCACCGAGGAGACGAGGCTGATCGGCGTGAAATCCCTGACGCTGTCATAGGGCAGGCGATCGCCGCGCAACGCCTGATTCAAGGCATTGGGGCCGGCATTGCCCATCAGCAGCGTGAGGCCGTCCGGTGCGGAGCGCGCGACCATCTCGGCGGCGATGGCCCCGTTCGCGCCGGAGCGGTTCTCGACCACCACGGTCTGTCCGAGCGCCTCGCCCATCGGCGGGGCGATGAGGCGGGCGATGATGTCGCTCGCCCCGCCCGGTGGGTAGGGCACGACCATGCGGATCGCGCGCCTATCGCCCTGGGCGATGGCAGGGACCGCAAGCATTCCGATGCCGGCCGTGGCGCCGGCTGCGAGCAGGTGACGTCTCTTCATGGCAATCCTCCTGGTTGTCCTTGGGGGTGGTCAGGCGGCTCGCAGCGCATCCGCCTCGGCCTGATTGAGGGGCAGCAGGGGCGGGCGAAGGCGATGCCAGCCCGGCTGACCGGTGCGGTCCGCCAGCAGCAGCTTGAGCGAGGCGATCTGTGCGAAGCGGCTCGCCCGGTCGCGCGCGGCGACGATGCGCGCCTGCGCGGCCTCCACCTCCGCCGTCAGGGCCGCATCGGCATGGTGGCGGAAGACGAAGGCGAGATCGCCTGCGACGAGGTTCGAGGTCGCTGTGATGCAGCCCGCACCACCCGCCTTGAGCAGCGGCAGCATCAGCGGATCTGCGCCCGCGAGCACGGCAAGGCCCGGGAAGGTGGCGACAAGTTCTTCCATGTGCGCGAGGTCGCCCGCCGAATCCTTGATGCCGGTGAAGATGCCCGGATAGGTGGCGCGCAACCGCGCGATCACGGGGAAGGGGATCGGCACCGCCGACATCTGCGGGATGTGATAGAGCACGATGCGCAGGCGCGGATCGGCCACGCGCTCAACCACCTCGGCATAGGCGGCGAACAGGCCGTCCTCGGTGACGCCCTTGTAGTAGAAGGGCGGCAGCATCACGACCGTCGTGACGCCGAGCGAAAGGGCATGGCGCGTCAGCGCCACGGTCTCGGTCAGCGCCGGGACACCCGTGCCCGGCAGCAGCCGATCGGGCGCAATGCCGGCGGCGACCACGGCTTCCAGCAGGCCGCGGCGCTCGTCGGAGGAGAAGGAATTCGCCTCGCCCGTCGTGCCGAGCAGCGCGACGCCGTCGCAGCCCTCGGCCAGCAGGCGCCGACAATGCGCGACGAACAGGGCGTGGTCGGGGGCCAGCGCCTCGGTCACCGGGGTCAGCGCGGCGCAGAACACGCCGCGCGGATGCAGCGCGATCATGCGTTCTCTCCTGCGGCCCAGTCCGGCGCGATCCGCACGTATTTTATGGCCTGCCGCCAGTAGGTGTAGGCGATGTGCAGCACCCCGTCCGGCGTCTGGCAGAGCGAGGGATAGGAGAACTCCCGGTTCAGCCGGTCTTTCGAGTTGTTGGTCATGCAGAAGCCGTCGCCGGTTTCGAGGTTGCGCCGGACAGGCCAGCTGCGGCCCTGATCGGCCGAGATGGCGAGCGTCAGCGGCGCGCGGGGCGCGCCCCAGAAGGCGCTGCGCCCCGCAACGGGAGGCGCGGCTGGGGCGGCCTCGTCGCCGCCGATGTCGTCGTAGAGCGAGAGGCGCCGCCCCGTCGCATCCGCCGCGCTGGAGTGGTTGTAGACCATCGCGAGGCGCCCATCCGCGAGGCGGGTCGCCATCACCGAGGAGTTGTTGTTGGGGAGTTCCGTCGGCACCGGCGCTGACCAGCTCCGCCCGCCATCCGATGATCTGCTCGCGTGGATCCAGTCCGCCCATCGGCTGCGATAGAAGGCCGCCAGCGTGCCATCGCGCAGATCGACGATGCTCATGTGCACGCAGCCCGTGCTGTCGGGCACCGCGTGCTCCGCCCAGGTGGCGCCGCCATCGGTGGAGATCATCACCGAACTGGTGTCGAGATCGCCCGTCCATGCGCCGGCGGGAGGCTTGGTGCAGCGCCAGATGGGCAGAAGCCAGTCGCCATTGTCCAGCACCACGATCGGGCTGCGGATGAAGGTGCCGAAGCCGGGTTGCTCGCCGAACAGCGTCTCGATCGGGTCCCAGCTTCGCCCTCCGTCGTCCGAGATACGGCGGCGGATGATCGCGGTGTCCTGGTTGCCCGAGATCTGCGCCGTCCAGAGCAGCCACAGCCGGCCATCGGGCGCGTTGAACAGCAAGGGGTTCTGTTCCGATCGCGTCGGGTCGTCCGAAAGCCGGATCGGCGGGGACCAGCGATCCGCGCCGGCAGCAAGGCGCGAGAAGTGGATGGAGATGTCGGGAATGCCCTCCTGCGTGCCGCCGAACCACACGCAACCCAGGTCGCCGCCCGGCAGCGGATGGAGGAAGGCGGCATGGTTCTGCACGCAGGGCGTCGGGATGAAGGCCTCGATGCGCGCCGGGTCTCCCGGCGCGGGGGCGAGGATCTCGGGACGCTCGATCGCGCCGGCTGCGGACATGGAGGTCTCCATCAGAGGGCCGCCCGGTAGATCGCGAGGATCTGCTCGCGGCTCATCTCGCGCGGGTTGTTGTCGAGCAGGCGACGTATGGCATGCGCCTCGGCCGCCATGGCGGGCAGGTCGTCCTCGGGGACGCCGAGGTGGGAAAGCCGCATCTCGATGCCGAGCGCGGCGCACCAGCGGTGGCTCGCTTCCAGCACATCACCAGCGGCGGCGAGGCCGAGCGCCTGCATCACCATCGCGGTCTTGTCAGGCACGGCGGGCGCGTTGAAGGCCAGTGTGTGCGGAAAGACCACCGCGCAGGCGAGCCCATGCGCGACATGGTGCCGCGTTCCCAGCGGATACGCCACGGCATGGCCCGCCGTGGTGTTCACGGGCCCGAGGCAGAAGCCGCCATAGAGCGAGGCGAGGGCGAGGCCTGCGCGCGCCTCCCGGTCGCTGCCGTCCGCGACAGCACGTGGGAGATAGCGCCCAACGAGCCGGATGCCCTCCAGCGCGTAGAGATCGATGAGCGGATGGGCCTTGCGGCTGGTGAAGGCCTCCGTGCAATGGGCCAGCGCATCGACGCCGGTCGCGGCCGTGACGGCGGCGGGCACGCTGAGCGTCAGGTCGGGATCCACCACCGCGAGGTCCGCGACCATGTGCCGGCTCTGCACCGCGAGCTTGTTCCGTGTCGCCGGATGTGTGATCAGGGCGCGGGATCCGGCCTCGCTGCCCGTGCCCGAGGTCGTGGCCACCTGCACCAGGGCGACGCGGCGTCCGGCCACCTTCTCCGGGCCGACCACGTCGTGCAGCGTCTTGCCGCTGCCCGGCAGGACGGCCACGAGCTTCGCGAGGTCCATCGCGCTGCCGCCGCCGAAGCCCACCACGAGCTGCGGTTGAACGCGCTCGGCCATCGCCAGCGCGGCCTCAAGATTCGCGATGTCCGGCTCTGGCTCGACGGCGCCGAAAACCGCCACTTCTCCCGGCAACCCCAGCAGCCCGACACGCGCGGCATTGGATCGGCCGGTGACCACGAGGCTGCGCGTGATGCCTCGCTCCCGCGCCAAGGATGCGACAGTGGCCACCTGACCGGGGCCGAAGGCGATGCGCGCGGGAACGTCGAGTGCGATGGGGTGAAGAAGGACTGTCATGAGGCATGTTCCGTCGCGTTTGCGCGATGCGCGGCGAGCAGTTCGGCGTATTCGATCGCCTCGATCAGGCTGCGCTCGCTCGCGATGCCCTTGCCGGCGATGTCGAAGGCGGTGCCGTGATCGACCGACGTGCGGATCACCGGCAGGCCGAGGGTGATGTTCACCCCCGACAGCGCATCCCACTTTCCCGTCGCCGGATCGACATGGAAGCCCAGCAGCTTCACCGGGATGTGCCCCTGGTCGTGGTACATCGCGACCACGGCATCGAACTGACCGGCGCGCAGCTTCACGAAGACGGTGTCGCCCGGCACCGGGCCCGTCACATGCATCCCGTCCGCCACCGCCTGCGCGATGGTTGGGGCCACGATGTCGATGTCATGCCGCCCGAACAGGCCGCCCTCGCCCGCATGCGGGTTCAGCGCCGCGACGGCGATGTGGGGGTGCCTGACGCCGAGGCCGCGCAAGGCCCGCTGCGTGAGGTCGAGCACCTGGCGGATGCGCTGAGGCGTCACGCGCTTCGGTACCTCCTCGAGCGCGCAATGGGTCGTGACGTGGCTGACGCGCATGTTGCCGTGTGCGAGCAGCATCACGCTGCCCTTCACGCCGGTCAGCTCCGCCAGCATCTCGGTGTGGCCGGCATAGTGGTAGCCGGCCTTGTTCAGCGCCTCCTTGTTCAGTGGCGCTGTCACGATGGCCCCGACCTGGCCGGAGCGGGCAAGGCGCACGCCATGCTCGACCGCCAGATAGGCGAAGCGGCCGCCATCGGCGCTGAGAATGCCGGGCTCGATCGGCGCGCCTTCGGGGCCGGCCTGGAGGAAGGCGAGCGGGGGCCATGCGCGATCATCGGCCTTGACCTCGGGCAGAGTGATCTCCGGCGCGAAGGCGGTGCGCGCGCGCTGGAGGGCATCGCCGCTGCCGATCACCAGCAGGCGCAGCTCCCCGGCCTCGATGCGCCCGCGCAGCGCTCGGCACGCCTTGACGATGATCTCCGGGCCGATGCCGGCCGGGTCGCCCATGGTGATCGCGAGGTGACGGGGCGTCATGCGGGAATGCTCCGGGACTTGGGGGCTTGGGCGGCGAGCAGGTCGCGCCACAGCGCATCGCCGCCGAAGGCGCCCGATTTCGAGACCACGGGGACGCCATCCCAGGCGCCGCCGCGCATCACGGAGCGCGCCACGCCCGGCTGCACGATGCCCACGGCGTGCAGCCCCGAGGCACCGAGCGCATCGCATATCGCCCGGAGCGTCTCCCCGCCGGCCGCGATCAGCGTGCCGGGCGGCAGTAGGCGTCGCACGAGGCCGGCCATCACCGCCGCGACACGCCGCGCCGCCTCGCCGCGGCCGATGCCACCCGGCAGCGCCACGCGAACCATCGCGGCGCCCTTCGACTCCACCATTCGTGCGACGCGCGCGGCCGACGCTGTCCCGCCGTCGGGCACCTCGATCGCGCAGTCCCCGCAGGCGGCGACTTGCCGTGCGGTCACCGCCTGGTCGGAGCCGAACAGGCCGAGCACGGGGCCTTGCAACCCGTTGCTGGTCGCTGCCGTGGTCGTGCCGGCTAGTGCCCGCGCAAGGCCGCCGCTGCCGCACCAAAGGACCGGCCCCCGCGCCTGCCGCGCGACGTCAACGATGCGGGCGAGGTCCGCCTCGTCCTCCGCATCGAAGAGCGTGAGGCCAGGAGGCAGGGGCTGCGTGGGGTCGCCTCGCCGCGGTTGCAATCCTGCGGCCTCGAGCAGCGCAGGGAGGTCCGGGGCAATCGTGGCGCAACTGCCATCCGCCTGTCGGACGACCACCCGGCCATCACGGGTGAGGCGACCCTGCGCGGGGAAGGCCGGCGCCATCACGACATGCCGCCAGTAGCCCGACTCCACGCACGCGGCGAGTTCAGCGGCGACATGGCCTCGGAGCAGGCTGTCGATCTTCTTGAAGGCTATGTCCGCCCCGCGCAGCGCTGGGGCGAGGGCACGCACCCTGTCCACGGCCGCGTCGCGGCTTGCCTCCCGCGTGCCGGAGTCGAGCGCCAGGCTTCCGGCCATGGTGCCGGCGAGCATCCACCGCACCGGCACCGGACCGCAGAGGCCGGTCAGCTCTGCGGCGGAATCGAGTGCGCCGGTGAGGTCGTCGGCGATCAGGCGGAGGACGATGCGCGTCACTCGGACGCCCCCCCCGACCGGATGGTCCCGAGCGACAGGCGTAGTGCCGTCCCGAGTTCTTCCGCCAGCGCGCGCACACGCGGCGCCGTGAGAGAGACGAAGTCGGCGAGCGGAAGCCTGCCGCCGCCGATGGTCAGGCTGACCCCCGCAGCCGGCGCGCCGCGCGCATCGAGCACCGGCGCCGCGACAGTGCGCAGGCCGTAGGCGTTCTCGCCGTCGGAAACCGCGTAGCCCTGCTGGCGGACCTCATCCAGCCGCGCCAGCAGCGCGTCGAGATCCGTCAGCGTGCGGTCGGAGAGTTTCACGCGCGGGACGCATTCGAGCTGCGCGACCTGCTCCTCCCGCGGCAGCCAGGCGAGGATCGCCTGACCGAGCGCGGTGGCATAGGCGCCGATGCGCGTGCCGGGGCGGCGCACCACGCCATGGCGCTCCAGGCCGGCCTCGACGCGGGCGAGATAGATCACCTCGCCCTTCTCCAGCACGCCGAGGGAGCCGGCATCCGCCACCTCGGGCACCAGTTCGCGGAGCAGGGGCTGCGCATGGGAGGGAAGGTCACTGGCCGAAAGGGCGGCATAGCCGAGTTCGAGGCATTTCAGCGTCAGCCGGAAACGGCGGCCGCCGGGCACGGCCCGCAGATAGCCGAGGCCGACGAGCGTGTGGATGAGGCGGAAAGCGGTGCCGCGGTCATGGCCGGTGCGCGCGGCGACTTCGGAGACGGTCAACTCGGGCAGGTCCGGTCCGAAGGCCCTGAGAACGGCGAAGGCCTTGGCGACCGACTGGACGAGGTTCTTCGGGTTTTCGGCGCGGCTGCGCATTCCGTCCTGACCCGCCTCCCTCGATACTAGGTGATCGGATTGCGAACACTTGTTCGTTTAATGCCACTTTGCTATTCGGCCACCGTCGGTCCTGTCAAGCGCATCGGGACCGCAAGGGAGACGCCGCATGACACCGGGAAGCGCCGGCCACGCCATCGTCACAGGCGCCAGTTCCGGCATCGGTGCGGCGATCGTCGCGCGGTTGCTGCGCGAAGGCTGGCGCGTGACCGGCCTCAGCCGCCGCGACCCCGGCCTCACCGATCCTGACTACGACCACAGATCGGTGAACCTGCTGGATGCGGATGCGCTTCTGGCCTCCGTTGCGGACCTCAGTCCGAATGCGCTGGTCCATGCCGCCGGGCTGATGCGTGGCGGCCTGATCGGCTCGCTTGATGCCGAGGCCGGCCGCGCGCTCTGGCGCCTGCATGTGGAGGCAGCCTCGCTGCTCGCCGACCGGCTGGTCCCGCGGATGCCGGATGGGGGGCGCATCGTGCTCCTGGGCAGCCGCACCGCGGCCGGATCCGCCGGGCGCAGCCAGTACGCCGCGACCAAGGCGGCGCTCGTCGCCATGGCGCGGTCCTGGGCGATCGAACTCGCACCCCGGGGAATCACCGCGAATGTCGTGGCGCCGGCAGCCACCGACACGCCGATGCTGCGCGATCCCGCACGGAGCACCGTGGCGGCGAAACTGCCGCCGATCGGCCGCCACATTCGCGCCGAGGAGGTCGCAGCCCTCGCCGCCTTCCTGCTCGGGCCGGAGGCCGGCGCGATCACCGGGCAGCAGATCGTGGTATGCGGCGGCAGTTCGCTCTGATGACGGGCGGCCGGAACGTCTCGCGACCCGGCCGCCACCTGTCACTCCACGCGACCGCGCTGGCCTTCTGGCCGCGAGGCGCGCGCCCTGCCGGGCCCTGCGGCCCGGCCCACGGCGATCAGGGCATCGCCACGTCGATGCCGCGGTAGAAGTAGTTCTGCGCGCGGATCTGGTCGTCCGTCAGGCGCTGGCCGGCGGGGATCACCTCCGTGCCGTCCTGCCGCAGGATCGGCCCGTCGAAGGGATGCAGCGTGCCCGCGGCGATCGCGTCGCGGATGCGCTCCGCCTCCGCCGTCTCCTCCGGCGTCATGTTGGTGAAGGGCGCCAGGCGGAACATGCCCGAGTTCAGCCCGCCCCAGACATCGCCCGGCCGCCAGGTGCCCTCCAGCACCGCGCGCGCGCGCTCGGCGTAGTAGTCCCCCCAGTTGTTGACGCTGCTGGTCAGGTGCGCGCGCGGGGCGAAGCGCGTCATGTCGGAGGCCTGGCCGAAGCCGAAGACGCCGCGCTCGTTCGCCAGCTGCAGCGGCGCCGGGCTGTCGGTGTGCTGGCAGATCACGTCGCAGCCCTGGTCGATGAGCGCGCGCGCGGCATCCGCCTCACGCGCCGGGTTGAACCAGGCCGAGACCCAGACCACGCGGATCCGCATCTGCGGATCGACCGACCAGGCGCCGCGCATCACCGTGTTGATGGCGTGGATCACCTCCGGCACCGGGAAGGAGGCGATGTAGCCGATCGTCTTGGAGCGCGACTTGCGCGCGGCGATCACGCCCTGGACGTAGCGGCCCTCGTAGAAGCGGGCGTTGTAGATCGACAGGTTCGGCAGGGTGCTGGTGCCCGTCGCGTTCTCGAACATCACGTTGGGCAGCGTCGGGGCCACGCGCATCGTCGGCTGGAAGTAGGAGAAGGAGGTGGTGAAGATCAGCCTCGATCCCGTGCGCGCGAGCTGGTTGGCCACGCGGTCGAAGTCGGGCGGCGCGACGCTTTCCACCTGGGTCGCGGTCACGCGGTTGCCGAGCACCTCGAGCATCCGGCGCCGGCCGACATCGTGCATGGTGGACCACCCGAAATCGCCCACCGGGCCGATCAGGATGAAGCCGACATTGAGCGGCGCCTGGGCCTGCAAGGCGCCGGGCAACGCGGCGGCGCCGGCGAGCGCGGCAGTGCCGAGTCCGAGGGTGCGGCGGGTGATGGTCATGGGGTGAAGCCTCCTTCTGGTTGGGATTGCGAGGGTCGAGATGCCGCCACCCGTCTTACGGTTCAGCGGTCCGGCACGAAGGGCGTGCCGAGCCCGGCGGGCGCGGTGCTGCCACCGCCGCGCGCCTGCATGATCAGCACGAGCGCGAGGATCGTGACGAGGTAGGGCAGGGCGGCCATCGCCTGCGGCGGGATCGGTACACCGGCCCCCTGTGCGTGCAGCTGCAGGATGGTCACGCCGCCGAAGAGGTAGGCCCCCGCCACCGCCCGCCACGACATCCAGGAGGCGAAGACGACGATGGCGAGCGCGATCCAGCCTCGCCCGCTGGTCATTCCGCTGGTCCAGAAGGGCGTGAGCACCAGCGACAGGTAGGCCCCCGCCAGCCCCGCGCAGGCGCCGCCGAAAAGCAGCGCCAGGAAGCGGATGCGCAGCACCTTGTACCCCAGCGCATGCGCCGCCGCCGCGTTCTCCCCGCAGGCGCGCAGCACAAGGCCCGCGCGCGTGCGCCCGAGGAACCAGGCAACGCCCGCGACCAGCGCGAAGGAGGCATAGACGAAGGGATCCTGCCGGAACAGCAGTGGGCCGAGGAAGGGGATGTCCGACAGGAACGGCACCTCGATCTTGCCGATCCCGGCCCGCGGCACGCCGACGAAGGGTGCGCCCAGAACGCCTGACAGCCCCAGGCCGAAGATCGCCAGCGCCAGCCCCGCCGCCACCTGGTTCGTCGCGAGGCCGAGCACCAGCAGGCCGAAGATCGCGGCGAGAGCCATACCGGCGAGGATCGCCGCCGCCACGCCCGCCGCGCTCGATCCCGTGGTGATCGCGGCGGCGATGCCGGCCGCCGCACCCATGATCATCATGCCCTCGACGCCGAGGTTGAGCACGCCGGCGCGCTCGGCGATCAACTCGCCGATCGCGGCGATCAGAAGCGGCGTTGAGGCGGTGATCACCGTCAGCAGGATCGCCTCGATGAGAGTCATGCCGGGACACTCCGCAGCAGACGCACGCGGTAGAGCAGCAGCGTGTCGCAGGCGAGGACGTAGAACAGCAGCAGGCCCTGGATGACCCGCGTCGCGTCGAGCGGCAGGCGCAGCATGATCTGTGCGTTCTCCCCGCCGATGAAGGTCACGGCGAGCAGGATCCCGGCGACGAGGCAGCCGACCGGGTTCAGGCGGCCGAGGAATGCGACGATGATGGCGGTGAAGCCGTAGCCTGGCGACAGCCCCGGCTGCAGCTGCCGCAAGGTGCCCGAGACCTCAAGGATGCCCGCGAGACCGGCCAGCGCCCCGGATAGCGCGAAGACGCCCCAGGTCAGCCGCTTCGCGTCCACCCCGGCGAATCGCGCGGCGCGCGGGGCCTCGCCCAGCAGCCGGATCTCGAAGCCCTTCAGCGTGCGCGTCGCGACGAAGGCCGCCACGATGACGACCAGCAACGCGATCGGCGTGCCGAGGTTGAGACGCCCTCCCTCCGCCAGCAGCGGCAGCGTCGCGGCCGGGGAGAATGTCACGGTCTGCGGCATGTTGAATCCCGCGGGATCGCGCCAGGGTCCGCGCACCAGCCAGTCGAGCAGCAGCTCCGCGACATAGACCAGCATCAGGCTGGTCAGGATCTCGCTCGCGCCGAAGCGCGTGCGGAGCAGGGCCGGGATCAGCGCGAAGGCCGACCCGCCCAGCGCGCCGGCGGCGAGCATGGCGGGCAGCAGCCAGGGCCCCTGCGCCGCGCCATGCGTCGCGATGGCGAGCCAGGCGCCGGCCAGCGCGCCCACCAGGAACTGGCCCTCCGCCCCGATGTTCCAGACCCCGGCGCGGTAGCAGAAGGCGAGACCGACCGAGATCAGCACAAGCGGCGTCGCCTTCACCGCCACCTCCTGCAGGCCCCAGGAATCCGACAAGGGCAGCAAGAAATAGGCATGCAGCGCGACCAAGGGATCGGCGCCGAGCGCGGCGAACATCACCGCCGCCGAGGCGAGCGCGAGCGCGACGGCAAGCAACGGGGAAGCCATCCGCAAGGCAAGGCCTGTCTCTCCCCGTTGTTCGAGGACGAGCCGCATCAGGCCGCCTCGGCCATGGCCGCGCCGCCCATGAGCAGGCCGATCCTCTCCCGAGTCGCCTGCGCTGCGGTGAGTGGCGCGGACAGGCGGCCGTGGAATATCACCGCGATCCGATCCGCGATCTCGAGCAACTCGTCGAGATCCTGGCTGATCACGAGCACCGCTGCGCCGCTGCGCGCGAGGTCGAGGATGGCCTGGCGGATCACCCGCGCCGCGCCGGCATCAACGCCCCAGGTCGGCTGGCAGACCACGAGCAGCCGCGGCTGGCGCAGGATCTCCCGCCCCACCACGAATTTCTGCAGGTTGCCGCCCGAGAGAGCGCGCGCCTCCGGATCCCGCGCTCCCTTGCGCACGTCGAAGGCCGCCGAGATGCGGTCCACGAAGTCGAGCGTGCGCGAGCGCCGGACCAGTCCGCCTGGCGCGAAGCCTTCCGTCGCATGGCCGGCCAGGAGTGCATTCTCGGACAACCGGAAGCGCGGGACGGCGGCGTGGCCGAGCCGTTCCTCCGGCACGAAGGCCGCACCGCGGCGGCGGCGTGCGGTGATGTCCTCACGCCCGATCGGCGCGCCGTCGAGGATGATGCGATCGGCGGCCGGCGCGGCCTGTTCGCCCGACAGCGCTGCGAACAGGACATCCTGTCCGTTGCCTGCGACGCCGGCGATGCCAAGCACCTCGCCCGCGCGGAGTTCCAAGGATGCGCCGTCCAGCCCGACGCCATGCGGTTCGGGCGGCGGCAGGCTGAGGGCATGGACGGAGAGGCGCACCGGACCAGCCTCCGCCGTGGCGTTCCGCCGTGCCGCGCCGACATCGGTGCCAACCATCATCCGCGCGAGGCTTGCAGCGGTTTCCACGCGCGGATCACACGTGGCCACGACCCGCCCGTTGCGCAGGATGGTCGCGGCCTCGCACAGGCGGCGCACCTCCTCGAGCTTGTGGGAGATGTAGAGCACCGCACGGCCTTCGGCGCGCAGATGATCCAGCGTGGCGAACAGGCCGTCCGCCTCCTGCGGCGTGAGGACCGAGGTGGGTTCGTCGAGGATGATCAGCCGCGGATCCTGCATCAGGCAGCGCACGATCTCGACGCGTTGGCGCTCGCCGACCGAGAGGCGCCAGACCTCGCGCTGCGGCTCCAGCGGCAGGCCGTAGGCCCGTGACACCGCCACCAGGCGCTCGGCCACGCGCGGGAGCGGCTCAGGCACGTCGAGGGCGAGCGCCACGTTCTCGGCCACGGTCATGGCCTCGAACAGCGAGAAGTGCTGGAAGACCATCCCTATGCCAAGCGCGCGCGCCGCCCGCGGATCGGGGATCGGCACCGGCGCACCGCGCCACGCGATCTCCCCCGCATCCGGCTGGAGCAGGCCGTACAGGATCTTCACAAGGGTGGATTTGCCCGCGCCGTTCTCGCCAAGCAGCGCATGCGCCTGCCCCCCGGGCACGGCAAGGTCCACGGCATCGTTGGCGACCAGCGCGCCAAAGCGGCGGGTCACGCGGCGCGCCTCAAGCAGCGGCATCGTGGCGGACAGGTGGCGGACCCTCCCGGGCATCTTGGGGCAAAGCCGCGCAACCGGCCCGAGGGCCGGGGACCGATGCTGCCTCCCGGACCCGCTACCTAGGGAAATACCCCTGCATTGTGAAGAGTGCCCGTCCGGCAGGCGGCGCGCTTCTTCCCATCGGCCCGACAGGCGCGGTAGGACACTCAGCGCCGCTGGCGTTCCCGTCCGCGGTGCGCCAGCGACCCAAAGCCCCGGCCCGAGGTGACACGATGCTCGCCAACCAGATCCCGATGCTGGATTTCGGACTCGGCGATGAGGTCGATATGCTGCGCGACAGCGTCAGGTCCTTCGCGGTCGAGCGCATCGCGCCCATCGCCGCCGAGATCGACCGGACCGACGAGTTTCCGCGGCATCTCTGGCCCGAGATGGGCGCTCTAGGCCTCCATGGCATCACGGTCGAGGAGGAGTATGGCGGCTCCGCCATGGGCTATGTCGCGCATTGCGTGGCGATGGAGGAGGTCAGCCGGGCATCCGCCTCCGTCGGCCTGTCCTACGGCGCGCATTCGAACCTCTGCGTGAACCAGATCCGGCGTTGCGGGTCCGAGGAGCAGAAGCGCCGCTACCTGCCCAAGCTGATCTCCGGGGAACACCTCGGTGCCCTTGCGATGAGCGAACCGGGGGCGGGCAGCGATGTCGTGTCGATGCGGCTGCGCGCCGACAAGCGTGGCGATCGGTACGTGCTGAACGGCACCAAGATGTGGATCACCAATGCCCACTACGCCGAGACGATGGTGGTCTACGCCAAGACCGACCCGGAGGCGGGCGCCAGGGGCATCACCGCCTTCATCGTGGAACGCGACTTCAAGGGTTTCCGGCCGGCGCAGAAGCTCGATAAGCTTGGCATGCGAGGTTCGCCGACGAGCGAACTGGTGTTCGAGGATTGCGAGGTCCCTGCGGAGAACGTGCTGGGCGAGGTCGGCGGTGGCGTCCGGGTCCTGATGTCCGGCCTCGATTACGAGCGCGCCGTGCTGGCGGCCGGGCCGCTCGGGATCATGCAGGCCTGCCTCGATCTCGTCGTTCCCTATGTCCACGAGCGCAAGCAGTTCGGCCAGGCGATCGGGGAGTTCCAGCTCATCCAGGCCAAGCTCGCGGACATGTACACCACGCTCAGCGCGTGCCGCGCCTATGTCTATGCGGTGGCGCGGGCCTGCGACCAGGGGCGCACGACCCGCAAGGATGCGGCGGGCGCCATCCTCGTCGCGGCCGAGGCGGCGACGAAGGCGGCGCTCGACGCCATCCAGATCCTCGGGGGCAACGGCTACATCAACGACAACGCCACGGGCCGGCTGCTGCGCGACGCCAAGCTGTACGAGATCGGCGCCGGCACGAGCGAGATCCGCCGCATGCTGATCGGCCGCGAACTCTTCCGGGAAACCGCGTGAGCCACGTCATCGCATCAGCCGTCGATCCGCGCTCGGAGGCCTTCGCGGCCAATGCCGCGATCATGCGCGGCCTTGTGCAGGCACTCTCCGAACATGCGGCGAAGGCGGCGCTCGGCGGCCCGGCCCCGGCGCGCGAAAAGCATGTGGGGCGCGGCAAACTCCTGCCGCGCGAGCGGGTGGAGCGGCTGCTCGACGCCGGCGCGCCCTTTCTCGAGCTCTCGCCCCTCGCGGCGCATGGCATGTATGGCGGCGAGGTGCCGGGCGCCGGCATCATCACCGGCATCGGCCGCGTGTCGGGACGCGAATGCGTCATCGTCGCGAATGACGCGACGGTGAAGGGCGGCACCTACTACCCCATCACGGTGAAGAAGCATCTGCGCGCGCAGGAGATCGCGCTGCAGAACCGGCTGCCCTGCATCTATCTGGTGGATTCCGGCGGAGCCAACCTGCCGAACCAGGACGAGATCTTCCCGGATCGCGACCACTTCGGCCGCATCTTCTACAACCAGGCCCGGATGTCCGCGGCGGGCATCGCACAGATCGCCTCGGTGATGGGATCGTGCACCGCGGGTGGCGCCTACGTGCCCGCCATGTGCGACGAGGCGATCATCGTGCGCGAGCAGGGCACCATCTTCCTCGGTGGCCCGCCCCTGGTGAAGGCCGCCACCGGGGAGGTCGTCAGCGCCGAGGATCTCGGCGGCGCCGATGTGCACACGCGCCTTTCGGGTGTTGCTGACCATTACGCCGCGGACGACATGCACGCGCTCGGGATCGTGCGGCGGATCGTGGCGAGCCTCGGATCCGGTTCCAGGGCTGATGGCGCGCCCCAGGCCCCGGCGCCGCCTCTCTACGACCCGGCCGAACTGCACGGGATCGTGCCTGCCGATCTGAGGATCCCGGTCGATCCCAGGGAGATCATCGCGCGAATCGTGGATGGGTCGGAGTTCGACGAGTTCAAGCACCGATACGGAACAACTCTTGTCTGCGGCTTCGCCCGCATCTGGGGAATGCCGGTCGGCATCCTCGCGAACAACGGCATCCTGTTCTCGGAATCCGCCCTGAAAGGCGCGCACTTCATCGAGCTCTGCTGCCAGCGCCGGATCCCGCTGCTGTTCCTGCAGAACATCGCCGGCTTCATGGTCGGGCGGAAATACGAGGCGGGCGGCATCGCGAAGGATGGCGCGAAGCTGGTCACGGCCGTGGCCTGCGCCGAGGTGCCGAAGTTCACCGTCATCACCGGGGGCTCCTTCGGCGCGGGCAATTACGGCATGTGCGGCCGGGCCTATTCGCCACGCTTCCTCTTCACCTGGCCCAACTCCCGCATCTCGGTGATGGGCGGGGAACAGGCGGCGAGCGTGCTCGCGACGCTGCGGCGGGACAATCTCGAGGCGCGCGGCGAATCCTGGAGCGCGGAGGCCGAAGAAGCCTTCAAGGCGCCGATCCGCGAGAAGTACGAACGCGAGGGCGATCCCTACTACGCGACCGCGCGCCTCTGGGATGACGGCATCATCGATCCCGCCGATACGCGCGATGTCCTTGGCCTTGCCATGGCGGCCGCGCTGAACGCGCCGATCGAGGAGACGCGCTTCGGCGTGTTCCGCATGTGATGTTCCGCAGCCTCCTCATCGCCAATCGGGGCGAGATCGCCTGCCGAATCATGCGGACGGCGCGGCGCATGGGCATCCGCTGCATCGCCGTCTTCAGCGAGGCCGATGCGGATGCGCTGCATGTGGCGATGGCGGACGAGGCGCATCCCATCGGTCCCCCGCCTGCGCGCGACTCCTACCTGCGTGCCGAGCGCATCATCGAGGTGGCGCGCGCATCCGGGGCCGAGGCCATCCATCCCGGCTACGGCTTCCTGTCCGAGAACGCCGATTTCGCCGAGGCCTGCTCGTCCGCCGGCATCGTCTTCGTCGGCCCGCCCGCATCGGCCATTCGCGCGATGGGCAGCAAGGCGGATTCCAAGGCGCTGATGGTCGCGGCGGGCGTGCCGGTTGTGCCGGGCTACCATGGCGAGGACCAGTCCGAGGAACGCCTCGCCGCCGAGGCGGCACGCATCGGCTTTCCGCTGCTGATCAAGGCGAGCGCGGGCGGCGGCGGCAAGGGCATGCGGCCGGTGCACAGTGCGGCGGATTTCCTGGACGAGCTCGCCGGCGCGCGGCGCGAGGCACGGGCGGCTTTCGGCGACGACCGGGTGCTGCTCGAACGCTACCTGCAGCGGCCGCGCCACGTCGAGGTGCAGGTCTTTGCCGACCGTCACGGCCGGACCATCCACCTGCACACGCGCGACTGCTCGGTGCAACGGCGCCACCAGAAGGTGCTCGAGGAAGCGCCGGCGCCGGATCTGTCGCCCGCCCTGCGCGAACGGCTGCACGCGGCGGCGGTCGCGGCGGCGCGTGCGGTCGGCTACGTCAATGCCGGAACGGTCGAGTTCATCGTCGAGGGCGATGACGCCTTCTTCATGGAGATGAACACGCGCCTGCAGGTCGAGCATCCGGTGACCGAGATGATCACCGGCCTTGATCTGGTGGAGTGGCAGTTGCGCGTCGCGGCCGGGGAGCCGCTGCCGTTCGAGGAGCCGCCGGAGCCGCGGGGCCATGCCGTCGAGGTGCGCCTCTATGCGGAAGACCCGGCGGCGGAGTTCCGGCCCTCCGTCGGTGCGCTGAAGGGCTTCTCCGGTCCGGCTGAGCGCGAAGGCGTCCGGCTCGACACGGGCGTGCGCAGCGAGGACCGGATCACCGCCCATTACGACCCGATGATCGCCAAGATCATCGCCGCTGCGCCGGAGCGGCGCATGGCGTTCGAGCGGCTCGGCGCCGCCCTGGCCGAGACGAGGCTCGGCGGGCTGGCGACCAACCTCGCCTTCCTGCGGCGTCTGGTCGCGCATCCGGCGATGGTGGCCGGCGATCTCGATACGGGCTTCATCGCGCGGCATGCGGCGGCGCTGATCCCGCCGCCGCGCGAGGTTCCGCCCGAGGCGCTCGCCGCCTTCGCCGCGGTCCACCTCGAGCGCCTGCGTCAGCGTCACCTAGGCGATTCTCCTTGGGATCGCCTGTCCGGCTTTCGCCTCTTCGGCCCAGGGGAGGAGGTGCTGCTCCTGCGCGACGATGTGGGCGTGCGCCGGATCGTCCTGCATCGTCGTCGCGGCGCCATGGCGGCGATCGTGGATGGCGGCACGGCGATCCCCGTCGCAGCCGACCTGTCCGACGGTTCGCGGGCATCGGTGGATGGCGTCTGGCGCCATGTTTCCTTCTCGGCCGATGACGGCGTGGTGGCGCTCACCTTCGGCGGGGAGGATTACGGCTTCCGTCTGCTCGATCCCTATGCCCCGCGGGGCGGCGAAGCGGCGGCGGAAGGCCGGCTTTCGGCGCCGATCCCGGGGCGCGTGGTCCAGGTGCTGGTCGCCGCCGGGGATCGGGTGGCGCGCGGCCAGGTCGTCGCGATCCTCGAGGCGATGAAGACCGAATTGCGCATCGTCGCGCCAGCCGACGGGATCGTCGCGCATGTCGGCTGTGCCGCCGGCGACAGCATCGAGGAAGGCACCGAGATCGTCACCCTCGCGCCGCCGGACGAGAGCGCATCGCCTCCCTGATCGGGTGGCGCAGCAGCAGGCCTGCGCGTCGGAAGGCGCAGCCCAGGTGGATCGCCGCCGGCATGGCCGCATAGGCACGCCGCAGCGGGAGCAGTCGGAGCAGCGCGGCCAGCGCCTCGCTGCGCGCGCCGCGCTGCGCCAGGGCACAGGCCAGGATCAGGGCCGCCTCCTCCGGCGCCACCGTGGGGCAGAGCGGGCAGCATGCCCGGACGGGCGCGGCGCGCAGGAGGCTGTCGAGCGGCGCGGCGGCGGCGCCGGCATCCTCCGCCGCGAGGACCATCGCGGCCGCATGCAGGGGCGGCGTGCCGTGGCGCCAGGCGCGGACGGCGTCGAGCAGCAGGCGCTCGGCGGCCGGGAGGTCGTCGGCGGGTGTGCCGGCCCAGGGCCAGTCGGGAAGTCCGCTGGTGGACATGGGGGGGTTCCTCTCGCTGCGGGAGCGAGGGGTAACGCAACTGAGAATGATTCGCAATAAGCGGATGCTCAGTGAAAGTCGCGGCTCGCCGGCATGCGGATGCGCGCACGGGGATCATCGCGCGGATTGGGACGGCGCACCTCGTCCGCCCGCGCCATGGCGGCCTCCCAGCGCGCCTCCCCCATCAGGTGCAGCCCGTCGAGCAGGTCGGAACGGTCCTCGATCCGCGCGACAAGCAGGTGGATGATCGGCACCTCGGCGGATTCGAGCCGCTCCACGCGGCCCTCGGCGACGACCAGGCGGGAGGCGACGACGGCGGCGCGGAAGCGCTCCGCAGTGTCGGGATACATCACCAGGTTGGCAATGCCGTGCTCGTCCTCGATGGTGAAGAACACCACGCCCTTGGCGCTGCCCGGGCGCTGGCGCACCAGCACGAGGCCGGGCAGACGCAGCCGCCGCCCCTGCGGCGCGCCGTTCAGCGCGCGCGTGTCGGCAAGCCCCAGCGCATCGAGCCGCGGCCGCAGCAGCGCCAGGGGATGCGCGCGCAGGGTGAGCCCGGTGCCGGCATAGTCGAGCACCGTCTGCTCCCCTGAAGTTGCGCGCGGCAGGCGCGGCGCCGCCTCGCGCCCCTCCGCCGCGGCCAATGGCGGCGCCGGCGCGGACAACGCCGCGGCATCCCACAGCGCCGCGCGCCTGTCCCGCCCAAGGCCGCGGAAGGCGTCGGCGCGGGCCAGCGCCTCCAGCGCGCCGCGATCGAGCCTCGCGCGCCGCGCCAGGTCTGCGATGGATGCGAAGGGCGCTTCGGCCCGCGCCTCCTCGATGCGCCTTGCCTCCGCCTCCCCGAGGCCGGTGACGAGGCGCAGGCCGAGCCTGAGAGCGAGCCCTTCCGCGCTGCGCGGGTCGCGTTCCAGCGTGCAGTCCCAGGCGCTCGCGGTCACGTCCGCCGCGCGCACGGCTACCCGGTGCTCGCGCGCATCGCGCACGATCTGCGCCGGCGCGTAGAAGCCCATGGGCTGGCTGTTGAGCAGCGCGCAGGCGAAGACCGCGGGGTGGTGGCACTTCACCCAGGCGCTCGCATAGACCAGCAGGGCGAAGGACATGGCATGGCTTTCCGGGAAGCCGTAGGTGCCGAAGCCCTCGATCTGGTGGAAGCAGCGCTCGGCGAAGTCGCGGCTGTAGCCGCGCCGCGTCATGCCGCCGACGAACTTGTCGCGGAACTGCATGACCTTGCCCTCGGCGCGGAAAGTCGCCATGGCGCGGCGCAGGGCGTCGGCCTCGGTCGGGGTGAACCGCGCCGCGACGATGGCGATGCGCATCGCTTGTTCCTGGAACAGGGGAACGCCGAAGGTGTGGCGCAGCACCTTCGCGAGCTCGTCCGGCGGGCCGTGCTCCGGCGCGGGGCCGGGCAGTTCCACGGGCTCCTCGCCCGCGCGCCGCCGCAGATAGGGATGGACCATGTCGCCCTGGATCGGGCCGGGTCGCACGATCGCCACCTGCACCACCAGGTCGTAGAACGTTCTGGGCTTCAGGCGCGGCAGCATGTTCATCTGCGCGCGGCTCTCGACCTGGAAGACGCCGACCGCATCCGCCCGGCGCAGCATGGCATAGACGCGCGGATCCTCGGGCGGCAGATCCTCCAGCGCCAGGCGGCGCCCGTGATGCGCCTCGATCAGGTCGAAGCAGCGCCTGAGGCAGGTCAGCATGCCGAGGCCGAGCACATCCACCTTGAGGATCCGCAGCGCCTCGATGTCGTCCTTGTCCCATTCGAGCGTGGTGCGCCCGTCCATCGCCGCCTGCGTCACCACCGCGTGCTCGACCAGCGGGCCTTTGGTGATGACGAAGCCGCCGACATGGGTGGAGAGGTGGCGCGGGAAATCCTGGATCTCGTCGGCGAGTTCGATCGCCAGCGCGAGCCGCGGGTCGCCCTGCGCGTCGAGGCCGCGTTCGGCGGCCACCTCGGCCATGTCGCGGTCCCCGCGCGGCCCCCAGGAGGCGCGGGCGAGGCCCGCCGTGATGTCCTCCGTGAGGCCCAGCGCCTTGCCGACCTCGCGGATCGCGCTGCGCGGGCGGAAGCGGACCAGTGTCGCGCAGATCGCCGCGCGGTCCCGGCCGTAGCGGTCGTAGATGTGCTGGATGACCTCCTCGCGCCGCTCATGCTCGAAATCCACGTCGATGTCGGGCGGCTCGTCGCGCGCGGCCGAGATGAAGCGTTCGAACAGCAGGTCGTGCGTGTCCACATCGGCGGCGGTGATGCCGAGCACGTAGCAGATGGCGGAATTGGCGGCCGAGCCGCGCCCCTGGCACAGGATGCCCCGCGAGCGCGCGAAGCGGACGATCTCGTGCACGGTCAGGAAATAGGGCGCGTAGCCGAGGTCGCGCACCAGCGTCATCTCGTGCGCGATCAGCCCGCGCAGCCTGGCCGAGGCGCCTTGCGGCCAGCGCCGCGCCAGCGCCTCCTCCACGCGCCTTTCTAGCGTCTCCTGCGCGCCCAGGCCGGGCTCGAGGATCTCATCGGGATATTCGTAGCGGAGCTGGTCGAGCGAGAAGCCGCAGGCCGCCACGACGCGCATCGTGTTGGCGACCGCCTCCTCGTGCCCGGCGAACAGGCGGCGCATCTCCGACTCGGGCTTCAGATGCGCCTCGGCATTCGGCGCCGCGGCCAGGCCCAGCGCATCCACCGTGGTGCGCAGGCGGATCGCCGCCAGCACATCGGCAAGGCGCCGCCGCGCCGGCACATGGAAGCGCACGCCGCCGGCGGCGAGCAGCGGCGCGCCGATCGCGGCCAGCGCATCGAGCCGCCTGCGGTCGTCCCCGCCATGGCGATGCGCGGCGGCCAGGAACAAGGGCAGCGGCAGGCGCTTGCGCAGCGCCGCCATGTCGCGGCGCATGCGGTCCGCGAAGTCCTCATCCGGGCTCTCGGGGGCGAGGCGGGCGAGCACGCTCCCCTCGGCGGCGCCGATCAGCGCGTCGCGCCCGATGCGGCATTCCCCCTTGGGCGAGGCGAGCCGCGCCTCCGACAGCATCCGCGTCAGCCGCCCCCAGGCGGCGCGATCGCCGGGCCAGGCGAGATACTCCGCCCCATCCTGCAGCGCGATTCGCACGCCCGGCACGAAGCGCAGCCCGGCCCTGCGTGCCGCCACATGCGCGCGCACCACGCCGGCGAAGGAATTGCGGTCCGCCACGCCGACCGCGGCATGGCCCAGCGCCTTCGCGCCTTCCACGATCTCGTGCGGATGCGACGCACCTTCCAGGAAGGAGAAGTTCGTCAGCGCGCCGAGCTCGGCATACCCGCTCATGGCAGGTGGCCATGCAGCGCCCAGCGCGCCTCCTCGCCGTGCTCCGCGAGGCCGATGCGGCAGACCCAGAGCCGCGCGCCGGAGGCCAGCTCCACCCGGTAGTAGTCGCGCAGCCTGCGGTCGGGGCGGTCGCGCCACCATTCGGGCTCGAAGCGCTCCGGCCCCTCGGCGCGCAGCACGCGATGCGAGGCGCGGCCGATCCGCAGCAGGGAGGGCGGCGCATCCGGCAGCAGGGCCACCGCCCCGATGAAGGGCGGGCGGCGCAGCAGGCGCACGGGGCGGGGCTTCGCGGCCCAGCCGGGGAAATCCTCCACCGGATCGAAGGCGCCGATGCGCTGCATGGCGCGTTCCGGCCAGTGCGAGGCGCGCGGGGCGAGGCGCCAGACCGGCAGGCGCTGCGACAGGCGATCCAGCAATTGCGCCAGCTCCTCCCGCCGCGCCGCGCGCCCGGCCGTGCCCAGCCCGTCCTGCACCCCTGTCAGCGGGTCGGTCGCGGGGGCTTCCAGCGTGAGCCGGTCGAAGCCGCAGCCGGGTTCCAGCCGTTCCAGTTTCCCGTGGAACAGCCGGGCGAGGTGCCTCGCCTCGCGCGTCGCGAGCCCGGTGCCGATCGCGACCTCCTGCACCGCGCCATCCACCCGGTGCGCGCGCAGCAGCATCCGCCGCGCGCCCCGCCCGGCATCCCGCAAGGCGCGGCACAGATCCCCGAGCAGCAGGCCGAGCGCCGCCTCGATCCCTTCCCGCGTCACTACCGGATCGGCGAAGTCCCGCGCCACGCGCATCTCCGGCGGCGGGCGGATGGGCGAGATCGGGCGCGCCGCCCTGCCCAGCGCCTCGTCCAGCGCACGCGCCAGCCCGGCCCCGAATCGGCGCACCAAACCAGCCCGAGGCTGTGCCGCGACGCTGCCGACATCGCGCAGGCCGAGCCCCTGCAGGGCGCCGACCAGTGCAGGGTCCAGGCGCAGCGCCGCGAGCGGCAGGGGTGACACGGCCGCGGCTTCCCCGCCCTCCGCGACCAGCCCCTCCCGCCCGGCGCGGACCAGCGCCAGCGCCGTGCCGGCCATGCCCGCCACCGCCCCCAGCGCCGTCAGGCCCAGGCGTGAAAGCCGGTCCAGGACCTCCTGCCGGAGGGCCGCCTCGCCGCCGAACAGGTGCTCCACCCCGGTGATGTCGAGCAGCAGCGAATCCCCGCCCTCGGTCCCCGCCAGCGGCGTGAAGCGCAGCGCCCAGAGCGCGAGGCGGTCCAGCGCCGCGGCATCGCCGGCCGGATCCTCCGGCACCAGCAGCACGCCTGGCAGGATGGCCTGCGCATCCGCCAGCGCCTGGCCTGCCCGCAGCCCTGCCGCTTCGGCCTCCGCCCCGACCGCCACCACCACCCGCCGCGACCCGCGCTGCGCCCAGACGGCGACCGGGCCGGGGCGGCGCAGCCGCTCGACCGGCAGGCGGGGGAGGAGAAGGGCGAGGATGCGGCGGCGGGACGTGCAGCCAGGGGGCGCCGCCGCCCTCTGGACCCCCGCCGGGCAGGCTGCGGACTCCCCGGGCCCCGCGCCCGATGGCAGCGAGGGGCCGGGAGGCCGGGTGGGCTGGCCCCCCGCTGCCGCCATCCCCATCCGCGGCGGCCTGCAGCATCGCCGCCTCATGCCCGCCTCCGCGCCGAGCCGGCCTGAGCCGTCTCCTCCCCGGTCACCAGCCGGTCGCCATGCCAGGTCGCGCGCCAGGACGCGGGGCGGCCGCCGCGGCAGCGCAGCAGGTCGAGACTCCAGGCCGGGTCGCCGAGCGCATGCGGGCTGCCGCTGTCCGAGGTCACGGCCCCGATCCGCCAGCGGGTCAGGGCGGCGGTCGGGGCGGCGTTGTCCGCGTCCGGGCGCAGCAGCAGGCCGAGCACGCCACCCGCCTCGGCCGCGAGCTGCAGCCGCCGCGCGGCCGTCAGGTCGAGCGCGCCCGCGACCAGCAGCGCCGCGCCGACCGCCGGGCAGCGCAGGGTTTCCTCCATGGCCCAGAGCGCGTCCTGCTCCCGCGCGGCGCGAACCAGCACGAGCTGCGCGGGGGAAAGGCCGAATCGGGCGAGGCCCGGCGGCCAGGCATCGGGTTCCGGCGCGATCCACAGCACCGTGCCGCCGGCCCGGGCGAGCACCAAGGCGGCGAAGCCTGCGGCCGCGCCCGGCTCGGCGGCCAGGATCTCGTGCAGCGCCGCGCGCGGCAGGCCGCCCCAGGGCAGGGCGGCATCCATGGCGGGGCAGAGCGGGACCGCATCCTCCCCGCGCGCCGCCAGGGCTTCGGCCGCGCCGGCGCGTTCCAGGCGCGCGATGCGCGCGCGCAGGGCCGAAAGAAGGGCAGGGCGGTCGAGCGGAGGGGCGGACATGGCCTGGGGGAGGGGCCGTTGTTGTTCGCTTTATGTTCTCGTATCGCGCCCCGGAAGGTCAAGAAGCGTGGAGGCCTTGCCCCGGCGGGCGCAGCCGGCAACCAAGGGATTCTGCCCGCAAGCCCTTCCGGAGAAAGGGTTTCGCTCCCCTTGTTCCAGGGCCCGCGGCACCCGACCATCACCGCGGAAAGCGCAAGGAACGCCCGGTCATGGATGCAGCCCCGCCACCCGCCACCGGCATTGTGGACGGCTTCGAGGGCGCGGTCGGCAACACGCCGCTGATCCGCCTGCGCCGCGCCAGCGCCGCGACGGGATGCGAGATCCTCGGCAAGGCGGAGTTCATGAATCCCGGCGGATCGGTGAAGGACCGGGCCGGCCTCGGCATCATCCTCGACGCCGAGAGGCGCGGCCTGCTCACGCCCGGCAAGCCCGGCACGATCGTGGAGGGCACCGCCGGCAACACCGGCATCGGCATCACCCTCGTCGCCAATGCCCGCGGCTACCGCAGCGTGATCGTGGTGCCCGAGACGCAGAGCCGCGAGAAGATCGACTTCCTGCGCATGATCGGCGCCGATCTGCGCCTCGTGCCGGCGAAGCCCTTCTCCGACCCCGGCAACTACGTCCATGTCAGCCGCCGCCTCGCCGAGGAGATGGGCGCGGTGCATGCCAACCAGTTCGACAACACCGCCAACCGGGCGGCGCACGAGGCGACGACGGGGCCCGAGATCTGGGCCCAGACCGATGGCCGCGTGGACGCCTTCACCTGTTCCTGCGGCACCGGCGGCACGCTGGCCGGCGTGGCCCGCGCCCTCAAGGTGCGCAACCCGGGCGTGCGGATCGTGCTCGCCGACCCGATGGGCAGTGCCCTCTATTCCTGGGTCAAGACCGGTACGCTGAAGGCCGAGGGCAGTTCCATCACCGAGGGCATCGGCCAGGCCGCCCGCGTGCCCGGCAACCTCGAGCCCGACCGCGCGCTGATCGACGACGCGCTGCAGGTGACGGACGAGGAGGCGCTCGAGCAGGTCTTCGACCTGCAGATCCACGAAGGCATCTCGGTCGGCGGATCGGCCGGCATCAATGTCGCCGCCGCGATCAAGGTGGCGAAGGCGCTCGGGCCCGGGCACCGCATCGTCACCATCCTCTGCGACGGCGGAGCGCGCTACCAGTCCAAGCTGTTCAATCCGGAATTCCTGCGCGGCAAGGGCCTGCCCGTGCCGCCCTGGCTTGCCTGATCCGTCGAGGCCGCGCCCCATGGAAGCGATCGAACTCGCCCGCGCCATCCGCAACCGGGACCCCGCCCGGCCCTCCTGGCCGGAGACGATCCTCTGCTACGCGGGGCTGCACGCCGTGCTGTGGCATCGCCTGGCGCATGCGCTGTGGCGGATCGGGCTCAGGGGCCTCGCGCGCTTCGTCTCGCATCTCGGCCGGTTCCTCACCGGCATCGAGATCCATCCCGGCGCGCGCATCGGCCGGCGGCTCTTCATCGACCACGGCATGGGCGTGGTGATCGGGGAGACGGCCGAGATCGGCGACGACGTGCTGATCTATCATGGCGTCACGCTCGGTGGCCTGTCGGGCCAGCCCGGCAAGCGGCATCCGACGATCGGCAACAATGTCGCCATCGGCGCGGGCGCGCAGGTCCTGGGGCCGATCACCGTCGGCGACGGCGCGCGGATCGGCGCCAATGCGGTGGTGACGAAGGACGTGCCGCCGAACTGCACCGTGGTCGGCATCCCGGCCCGGCCGCCGGCGGGCTCGACCTGCTCCGATCCGACGGTCGGCTACGGCATCACCGACCCCGAGGACGACCCTGTCGGCGAGCAGCTCGCGGCCCTGCGGGCGGAACTGGCCGCGCTGCGGGCGCGCGTCGCCGAGCTCGAGCGCCAGCCTGAGCCGACCCGCTGACCGGCTCGCCGCCGGGCCCTTCGCTTCAGGAGGATTCCGCGGCGACGATCAACGCCGCCGTGGCGCGAGGTCCCACGGCGCGCGGGAGGCTTCCTCCAGCGCCTCGGCCCGGCTGATGCCGATGTCCGAGAGCAGGCGGTCGTCGAGTTCCGCCAACTGGCGACGGCTGCGGATCGCCTGGATGCAGCGGCGCAGCCAGCCGAGCCACGGCATGCCCGCGGAAGCGGCGATCCGGTCGGTGTGGGAGGCGGGAAGGCTGCGCGTGGTCATGGGGCGATCCTGCTGGTTGCGCCTGGGCGGGGAGGATCGCACCGGCAGGCGCATCAGAAAAACGAAATCCCTTGACGATTATCATCAGCATCGTTGATTTCAGGCCCGGAGGAGACGCCGATGCTCGCCATCCCCCCTGGCCTTGATCCGGACCTGCTGCGCTCCTTCGTGCTGATTGCGGAGGGCGGTTCCTTCACCCGCGCGGCCAATGCGGTGGGGCGCACCCAGTCCGCCGTCTCGATGCAGATCCGCCGGCTCGAGGAGACGCTCGGCCAGCCCCTGCTGCTGCGCGGCCCGCGTGGGGTCGAGACGACGCCGCACGGCGCCTGGCTCCTGGAACGCGCGCGCCGCCTGCTCGCGATGCATGACGAGATCGTCGCCACCTTCCGCGCGCCGGCCGTCGCGGGGACGGTGCGGCTCGGCACGCCCGACGACTACGCGCTGCGCTGGCTGCCGGGCATCCTCGCCCGCTTCGCCGAGGTGCATCCGGCGGTCGAGGTCGTGGTCACCTGCGCCCCGTCCAACGAACTCGTCGAGCGGCTGGATCGCGACGAGATCGATCTCACCCTCCTGTCCGCCGGCAACGAGGGGCCCGGTGCATCGGGGCAGACCCTGTGGCAGGCGGGGCTTCGCTGGATCGGGTCCGCGACTCATGCGACGCATCGCCGCGCGCCGATCCCGCTCGCCCTGGCGCAGCCGCGCTGCGTGTGGCGGCGGGCCGCGGTGCGGGCGCTGGAGGAGGCCGGCATGCCCTGGCGCGTCGCCTACACGAGCACATCGCAGACCGGCACGCTCGCTCCGGCGCTGGCGGGGCTCGCGGTGACCGTCGCGCTTCCCGGCCCGCTGCCGCCCGGCCTGCGGTTCCTGGGGCCGGAGGACGGCATGCCGCCGCTGCCGGATTTCGCCATCATCCTGCTGCGCGGCGCGGCCGGCGGGCCCGTGGTCGAGACCCTCGCCGAGGCCATCCGCGCCGGGTTCGCGGAGGCCGCCGTCACGCAGGCTTGAGCGGCCCGGGCCGTCGTGCAATCTGCCGCGGCCTTTGCGGGCCATGCGGATCGGGAGGGGATGCGTGCGCCGTCGGAGATTGACTGCAGGCCGGCCCGCCGCGGCGTTGCGCCGCCATCCCGCCGGGGGCGGCGGTGATCGCTGCGGTGGAAGTCGCACGCATCCGCTGTCCGGACCGCGATCGGGGGGCGAGATGCGGTTCGGCGGACGATCGCCGGCCGGGATTCGTGCGCCTTGGACGGCGCGGGCGCGGATGGCGCGCGCATGAGCATCCTGCTGACCGGCGCCGCGGGCTTCATCGGCATGCATGTCGCCGAGGCGCTGCTGGCGCGCGGCGAGCATGTGATCGGCGTGGACAATCTGAGCCCCTACTACGACGTGCGGCTCAAGCGCGCGCGGCTGGGGCGCCTTGAGTCGCATCGGAACTTCGAGTTCCTCGAGGCGGACATCTCCGATCGCGAGGTCATGCTCCCGCTGGCCGCGCGGTACCCGAGGGTGACGCGGATCGTCCACCTCGCGGCCCAGCCGGGTGTGCGGCACTCGCTCGTCGATCCCTTCGCCTATGTGCAGGCGAATGTGATGGGCCATCTCGTGGTGCTGGAGATGGCGCGGCGGCTGCCGAGGATCGAGCATCTCGTCTATGCGTCGTCCTCCTCGGTCTATGGCGGGAATCGCAAGCTGCCTTTCGCCGAGACGGACCGGGTGGACCATCCGGTCTCGCTCTATGCGGCCACGAAGCGTGCGGATGAGCTGATCAGCGAATCCTACGCCCATCTGTTCGGCCTGCCGCAGTCGGGCCTGCGGTTCTTCACGGTCTATGGCCCCTGGGGCAGGCCGGACATGGCGCCCTGGATGTTCGCGGAAGCCATCCTGCGGGGACGGCCGATCACGCTTTACGACGGCGGGCGGCTGAAGCGGGACTTCACCTATGTCGGGGACATCGTCGCGGGCGTGCTGGGCTGCCTCGACCATCCCGCTGCTGGGGCGTCGCCACGCATCCTCAACATCGGCAACCACCGCAGCGAGGGGGTCCGGCGATTCGTCGCGGTGCTGGAGGAGGCGCTGGGCCGGCGAGCGATCATCGTCGATGCGCCGCGTCCGGCGACGGATGTGGAGGAGACTTTCGCGGATATCGGCGCGATCCGCGAGGTGTGCGGCTTCGAGCCCGCCACGCCGATCGAGGTGGGCATCCCTCGTTTCGTCTCCTGGTTTCTTGTTTGGTCTGGTGTTGGGGGGGCTTGACGTGTGTGAGTTGTGTTCGTAGAAGCCCGCCCACGCCGCT
>NZ_JACIJE010000003.1 GCF_014199195.1 Neoroseomonas alkaliterrae
CCGCGAGCCGCAGAACCGCCGCGTGGAGATCATCCTCCGCTAAGCGGTCGCCAGAGGCGACACGAACCGCGAAGGGGCGCCGAAAGGCGCCCCTTTCTGCATTGCGGCGACGGCGACGCTCGTCCAGAGTCGTTGTCCATGTCGCGACTGCCATGATTCGACTGATGACCCGCCCCGCCCCCGCCCGCCCCTTGCCCGCGACGCCCCGCCCCGATGGAGAGCCGCGCGGAGCCGTGGCTGCGCGCCTGCCGGAGATCGCGCGCGGAGGGCTGTGCTCCGCCCTGGCGCCGGCCCTGCTGGCCGCGTCCCTGCTGGCGGCGCCGGCCTCCGCGCAGTTCGTGGAGGGGCCCTATGTCGCCGGCGGAGCCGGGCTCAACCTCGTTCCCGACACCGACCTCAACCTCGACCGCAGCGCCACCCTGGGGCTTGGCGCGGCGGGGTATGGCGCCCGCGGCTCGGCCGGATTCGTGCCCGGCTTCGGCACCGTGCTCAGCCTCGGCTGGGGCTTCGGCAACGGCCTGCGCGCCGAGATCGAAGGATCCTGGCGCAGCAACGACGTGGACAGCATCTCCGGCGCCGCCGGCTCGGCCCGCGGGCCTTCCCCGGGCGGGCGGCAGGATTCCTGGGGGGTGATGGGCAACCTGCTGCTCGACCTCGCCGTGATCGGGCCGGTCGTGCCCTATGTCGGGGTCGGCCTCGGCTACGTCACGACGGACTGGGCGGGCGTGCGCAGCCTCTCGGCCGATGGCGCGCTGCGCATGCGCGTGGACGACAGCGACGGGCGCTTCGCCTACCAGGGGATTGCCGGCCTCGCCTTCCCGCTCTCCTTCGCGCCGGGCCTCGCGGTGACGGCCGAATACCGCTTCCTCGGCGTGCTCCAGCCGCGGCTGCAGGTGCGCTACGACAACCCCGCGACCGGCGCCCCCGTGGCCCGCGGCACGGTGGAACCGGACGCCTTCAATCATTCGCTGCTGCTCGGCCTGCGCTACGCCTTCCGTGCGGCGCCGCCAGCCGCGCCGGCGCCCGCAGCGGCGCCGCAGCCGCAGCGCAGCTTCATCGTCTTCTTCGACTGGAACCGCGCCGACCTGACCGACCGCGCGCGGCAGATCATCGCCGATGCCGCGCAGAACGCGCGCAGCCAGCGCACCACGCGCATCGAGGTCGCCGGCCATGCCGACCGCTCCGGCACGGTGCAGTACAACCAGGCGCTCTCGCGCCGCCGGGCCGAGACGGTCGCGGCGGAACTGGTGCGCCTCGGGATCGCGCGGGAGGAGATCGTCGTCACCGCGCTCGGCGAGACCCAGCCCCTGGTCCCGACCGCCGACGATGTGCGCGAGCCGCAGAACCGGCGCGTGGAGATCGTCCTGCGCTGAGGGCCGCCCGGCGGGCGCCGGCGCAGTCCGAGGTCCGCGTGCATGGTTCGCACCATCCTTCGCCAGTTCCCGGGCGAACGGGGTCCGGAGAGCAGTGTCACGTCTCCAGGGAGCGTGACAACGCCCATGCCCCCGATTGCAAGGCGCATCATCTCCCGGTCAGGCGCCCCTATCGCATCGGGAACCACCCCGGCTTCCGCGATCCCGTCGGGCGGGCGGAACCCTCGCCAGCCGTGTCCTTCACTCCAGGCCGCCGGATATGGCCCCAGCCAGCAGCCATCGGCCATGCCCAAACGCGAAAGGGGCGGCCCGGAGGCCGCCCCATCATCCAGCCATGGGCCGCGCCGGCACGCGCCGGCGCCGTGCCTTCAGCGCCGCGCCGCCGCGCGCGTGGCCGCGGCGCGCCGGGCCGGGGCAGCAGCAGTGCCGCCGGCCGGGCAGTCGTCCGCCGCCAGGGTCTGCGGGATGTTGCGCTGCACGGCGAACTGCGCGAGCTGCGGCCCGGGCGTCGCCAGCGCCTGGCGGAACAGCGACTCCGCGTCGCGGCAGAAGAAGGAGCCGGCGCGGATGCCGTCCTCCGAATGCTCGTTGGCGAGGTTGGTGTTGTGCGCGTCGAAGCGCGTGCGCCCCTGCCCGCCATGGGCGCGCTGGAAATAGGCGCTGGTGGTGCGCGCGGCGACGCCGAGCTCGTTGCCGAAGCGCTGGACGAACTGGTTGTAGCTCTCCCCGCGCTGGCAGGAGAGGGCGCTGACCATCAGGTAGGACTGCAGGGCGCGGACCTCGAGCGCGTTGCGCTCCTCGGGCCGCAGGCAGGCATTGGCCAGCGCGGGGCCGGCGATCAGAAGGCCGCCCAGGGCGGCGAGGACGGTGCGGGACTTGATCATGGGCGCCGTGCGCTCCCCTGCATGGATCGGTCGCGGCATCCGCGCCGCCCTTCGCCCGATGGCGGGCAGGCCGAATCGCCGCTCCTCGCTCCTTAGCGGCACCCGCGCCGGGAGGGAACCGCTTTTTTGTTTCAATACCCCGCCGATCCAACGGGTTACGCATCGGGCTGAAGATGCCGCGGCAAGATCACGCCGCGCGCGCCGCAGCCCCCTTGCGGCGGCACCTGGTCAGACGCGCGAGATCGGCCAGCCGCCGGTCGAGGAAGTCGAGCGTCGGCCCGAGATCCTCCGAATCGTCGCGCAGCCAGAAGGCGAGCGTCGCGCCGTAGATCGCCGCGAGGCTCACCCTTCGCGTGTACCAGGAGAAATCCGCCGAACGGTCGCCGGCCGCATACCACATCGCGCTCGCCGTCCGCGCGGCGGTGCGCAGCGCCGAGGGCGCGTTCCACGGCATTGCCTGCACCGCGAGCGCCTGGCGCACCGCCTCCTTGTGCGGTGCGGCGAGGCGCAGGCGCGTGGCGATCAGCGTGCGGATGCGGTCGGGCGTGCGCAAGGCGGAAAGATCCCCCGCCTGCTCGGCCATCTCCCGGTCCGCGAGGTCGAGCCACGCCTCGATGGCCGAGATTACGCCGCGCGGGAACAGGAAGGTCGCCTCGTCCTCGGGCAGGCCCTCGGCGCGGAGGGCATCGGCGATGCTCCGCCGCGTCCAGCCGGTGGCGGGCACGCGGGCCAGGATGGCGCGCACCGCGCCGTCGCGCAGCGCGCGGTCGGGATCCTCCTCGGTGCTCATGCTTCCTCCTTCGCCGCCGCCCGCGCCGCGGCGCGGGCGAGTTCCTCGTTGAAGCCGAACTGCGAGAGGTCCTCCATCCGCATCGGGTAGAGGATGCCGTCGAGATGGTCGGTCTCGTGCTGCATGACGCGCGCGACGAGGCCCGAGGCCTCGCCCTCGATCGCGTTGCCGGCGATGTCGAGGCCGCGGAAGCGCAGCCGCGCCGCCCGCCGCACCGCGCCGCGCAGGCCGGGGATGGAGAGGCAGCCTTCCCAGGCGGTCTCCGTCTCCTCGCCGACCGGCTCGATCTCGGGGTTGATCAGCGCCGAGACGCCGCCCGCCCCGGTGCGCCAGACGAAGATCCTGAGCGGGACATGCACCTGCGGCGCGGCGAGGCCGACGCCGCCGGCATCCTCCATGGTCTCGGCCATGTCGGCGACGAGGCGCCGGATCTCGGGCGCGGTCGGGTCGGCGACCGGCTCGGCCACGCCGAGAAGGATGGGGTGGCCCATGCGGGCGATCTTGAGGATGGCCATGGCGCTCCGGGCGCGTGGAAAAGGGCTGCGCCGCCACACATATAGGGGCATCGGCCGGCATGGGAGGGCTTCCGGCGCGCGGCGAATCCGTGCTACACGCTGCGCCGAAGCGGACCGGGCGACCGGTCGCGCTGCCTTTCGTGCTTTCTGACAACCCTTTTCGCGCAGGAGGTTGCGCCGCGTGCAAGTCGTCGTTCGGGACAACAATGTGGATCAGGCGCTGAAGGCGCTGAAGAAGAAGCTGCAGCGGGAAGGCGTGTTCCGCGAGATGAAGCTTCGCCGTCATTACGAGAAGCCGTCCGAGCGCCGCGCGCGCGAGGCCGCCGAGGCCGTCCGCCGCGCCCGCAAGGTCGAGCGCAAGCGCCTGGAGCGCGAGGGCTTCTGAGCCCCTGCCCGCCGCGCCCCGGCGCGCGGCGGATCAATCCGGAACGGGTCCGCAAGCCGCGGCACGGGATACTCCCCGTGGCCCGCGGCTTTCGCTTTGGACGCCTCAGGCCAGCCCCGCCTGCCGCAGCAGCGTCGAGCCTGCGAGCACCACGATCGCCAGCCCGACCACCGCCATCAGGCGCCGTGCCGGGATCGCTCGCGTCGCCAGCGCCGCGAAGGGCGCGGCAAGCGCACCGCTCAGCACCAGCCCCGCCACCACCGGCCAGATGCCGAGGCCGATGCCCGTGAGGAAGGCCACCGTCACCGCGCTGGTGACGAAGAGCTCCGCCGCGCTGGAGGTGCCGATGGCGAGTTTCGGCTCCATGCCGCGCGCAATCAGGGTGCAGGTCACGATCGCCCCCCCCCAGCCGCCGCCGCCCGCCGCGTCCAGGCCCCCCCGCCGAAGCCGAGCGGGCGGACATCCGGCAAACCGGGCCCCGAGACTGGGACCGACACGCTCCGCCAGGCCCGGCGCAGCACCAGCATCCCCATGAGCAGAAGATACGCGCTGACCAGCGGCCGCAGCACCGCCATCGGCAGATGAACCGCCAGCATTGCCCCGGCCACGCCACCCAGCGCGCCGGCCAGAGCAAGGCGCAACATCACCCGGGGCAGCACATGCCCCAGGGGCCAATGGGCGAGGCCGGAAAGCCCGGCGGTGGCGACCTCTGCGGCATGGGCCCCGGCCGAGGCGACGACCGGGGGCGCGCCCTGGAACAGCGGAGCCGAGGTCGCGGTCAGGCCATGGGCGATGCCGATCGCACCATCCACGAGCTATCCGCGGAAGCCGATCAGGTCCTGGGTCAGCGCGCAGCTCCGCGGTTCGGGAGCACGCCCGGCGTCACGCGCCGCGCGCGGGCGACGCTTCCTCGGAACCAAGCCTAGGCGCACCGCCCCGCCGCGCGCCACGCACGATGCGCGGCGCGCGGCGGGCCCGGCGCGGGTGCGCTACCGCTGCAGCGCCTGCACGATCTCCTGCGTCACCTTCTTGGCGTCGCCGAACAGCATCAGCGTGTTCGGCCGGTAGAACAGCTCGTTCTCCACCCCGGCATAGCCCGAGGACATGCCGCGCTTGACGAAGAACACCGTCTTGGCGCGCTCCACGTCCAGGATCGGCATGCCGTAGATGGGGCTCGACTTGTCCGTCTTGGCCGCCGGGTTGGTCACGTCGTTGGCGCCGATGACGAAGGCGACGTCGGCGTCGGCGAATTCGGGGTTGATCTCCTCGAGCTCGAACACCTCGTCATAGGGCACGTTGGCCTCGGCCAGCAGCACGTTCATGTGCCCCGGCATGCGGCCCGCCACGGGGTGGATCGCGTACTTGATCTCCGCGCCTTCCTTCTTCAGCAGGTCGGCCATCTCGCGCAGCACCTGCTGGGCCTGCGCCACCGCCATGCCGTAGCCCGGCACGATGATGATCTTCTGCGCGTTCTTCATCATGTAGGCCGCATCCTCGGGGCTGCCGGCCTTGACCGGCGGGCGGTCGCCCGCCTCGCCGGCGCCGGCCGTGCCGCCCTCGGAGCCGAAGCCGCCCAGCAGCACGTTGACGATGCTGCGGTTCATCCCCTTGCACATGATGTAGGAAAGGATGGCGCCCGAGGCGCCGACCAGCGCGCCGGTGATGATCAGCAGCAGGTTGCCGATGGTGAAGCCGATGCCCGCCGCCGCCCAGCCCGAGTAGCTGTTCAGCATGGACACCACGACCGGCATGTCCGCCCCGCCGATCGGGATGATCAGCAGGAAGCCGAGCGCGAAGGAGAGGATCGCGATCAGCCAGAACAGCAGCCCGTTGCCGGTCGCGACGAAGAGGACGATCAGCAGCAGCAGCAGCAGCCCGAGGCCGAGGTTCAGCCAGTGCTGCCCCTGGAAGGTGATCGGCGCGCCCGACATCTTCCCCGCGAGCTTGGCGAAGGCGATGACGGAGCCGGAGAAGGTGATGGCGCCGATGGCGAGGCCGAGCGACATCTCGATCAGCGAGGCCGCCTTGATGTTGCCCCGCGTGCCGATGCCGAAGCTCTCCGGCGCGTAGAAGGCGGCCGCCGCGACGAACACCGCCGCCATGCCGACCAGCGAGTGGAAGGCCGCGACGAGCTGCGGCAGCGCCGTCATCTGGATGCGCTGGGCGATGATGGTGCCGATGGTGCCGCCGACGGCGAGGCCGGCGATGATCAGCACGATCCCGCCGAAGCCCATCCCCTTGGTGAAGAGCGTCGCGACGATCGCGATGCCCATGCCGATCATGCCGTAGAGGTTGCCGCGCCGGCTCGTCTCGGGGTGCGAGAGGCCCTTCAGCGCCAGGATGAACAGGACGGACGCGACCAGATAGGCGAGCGTCGAGAAGGTGCTGCCCATCCCCTCAGCCCCCCTTCTTCTTGAACATGGAGAGCATCCGTCGGGTCACGAGGAAGCCGCCGAAGATGTTCACCGCCGCGAGCGTGACCGCGAGGAAGCCGAACATCCGCGCCACGAACCCGTCGGCCGTGCCGGCGGCCAGGATGGCGCCCACCACGATGACCGAGGAGATGGCGTTGGTCACGCCCATCAGGGGCGAGTGCAGCGCCGGCGTGACCGACCACACCACGTGGTAGCCGACGAAGCAGGCGAGCAGGAAGATCGTCAGCAGGTAGAGGAAGGGCTCGGCCGCCGCGGCCACCGGCGCCATGGCCTCGAGCGCCTGGCGCGCCTGCTCGGCGAGTTCCAGCGCCCGGTTGGCGCTGCCCTGCGCCTGCCCGGCGAGGTCGAGCGCGCGGCGCGCCGAGTCCTGCGCCTGGTTGGCGAGATCCGTCGGATTCATCGTCCTGCCCCCCTCAAGCCGCCGGGTTCATCAGCGGATGGACCACCGCGCCGCCGCGCGTCAGCGTGACACCCTTCACGATCTCGTCCTCCTCCGGCAGCTTCGGCGTCTTCGCCTCCTTGTCCCAGAAGGTCGAGAGGAAGGTGTGGAGGTTGCGCGCATAGAGCGCGGAGGCCGCCGCGGGCAGACGCCCCGGCCAGTTGGTGAAGCCGAGCACCTTCACGCCATTGGCGGTGACCACCATCTCGCCCGGCTTCGTCAGCGCGCAGTTGCCGCCCGCATCGGCGGCGATGTCCACGATCACCGAGCCCGGCTTCATCGAGGCCACCATCGCCTCGGTGACCAGCGTCGGCGCGCGCCGGCCCTGCACCAGCGCGGTGCAGACCACGACATCCTGCTTGGCGATGTGGGCGGCGACCACCTCGGCCTGCCTGGCGTAGAACTCGGCCGAGAGCTGCTTCGCGTAGCCGCCCGCGGTCTGCGCCTGGCGGCTCTCCTCATCCTCGTAGCCCACGAAGGAGGCGCCGAGGGACTTGATCTCCTCCTTCGCCGCCGGGCGCACATCGGTCGCCGAGACGCGCCCGCCGAGCCGCCGCGCGGTGGCGATGGCCTGCAGCCCCGCCACCCCCGCGCCCATGACGAAGACATTGGCCGCCGGCACCGTGCCGGCCGCCGTCATCATCATCGGGAAGCCCTTGTCATAGGCCGCCGCCCCCTCGATCACCGCGCGGTAGCCAGCGAGGTTGGCCTGGGAGGAGAGCACGTCCATGGACTGCGCGCGGGTGATGCGCGGCAGCAGTTCCATGGCGCAGGCGTCGATGCCGGCGGCCGCGTAGCGCGCGGCGGCCTCGGCATCGGCGCCGAGCGTGCCGATCAGCAGCGCCCCGCGCGGGATGGCGGCGAGTTCCTCCTCCTCCGGCGCGCGGACCTTGAGCACGATCGCCGCCCCTGCCAGCGCGGCGGCGGCATCGGGCACTACCGAGGCGCCGGCCGCGGCATAGGCCTCGTCCGTGATGCCCGAGGCAAGGCCGGCGCCGGCCTCGATGGCCACCTCCAGCCCCATCCCCACGAACTTCTTCGCAGTCTCGGGTGTGGCGGCGACGCGGGTTTCCCCGCTCCGCCGCTCCTTCAACACCGCCAAACGCATCCGGGTACTCCCCCTCGCGCCACAGGAACCGGCGCACCTAGCCACATCGCGCCGGGGTGTCCAGCGCCGAGCCGTGACGGGCGGGCCGCAAGGGCCGCGAAACCGACCGGCCGCGACGAGCAGGGGATGGTCGCCGGATTTTCAAGCCCCGGGCGGGTGCGGGTCCGGCAGGCCGGCCTGGGCGAGGGCCTCGCGCTGCCGCCGCGCCAGCACCTCGGCGTCGAAGCCCTGGATCAGTTCCTGGAACAGATTATGCCAGTTCAGCTTCGCGCCGAGGCGCAGGAAGACCGAGCCCAGCCCGATCGCCGCGCGGTCCATCAGCGGGAACTCCCGCGGCACCCGCACCCCGCCGGTGCGCTTGAGCCCCGCATGGACCTCCTCGGCGATCCTGCGGCCGTATTGCGGGTCGTCGTTCACCTGGATCGGCCGCACGCGGTCGTCGAGCAGCGGCTCGTAGAGGAACTTCGCCCAGATGTTCAGGACCTCGATCGTCTCGCGCTTGAGGTTCTTGAAGCCCCAGATGCGGTAGGCCTCGGCCGCCTTGTCGAAATCCCCGTCGCGGATCGCCTCGAACAGCATGATCACGCCGCCGATGAAGGCCGGGGGGAAGATCCGCACCACCCCGAAATCGAGCAGGTTGATCCCCCAGCCGCCATTCTCCGGCGCGTCCGAGCGCACCTGGTAGTTGCCCAGATGCGGGTCGCCATGGATCACGCCATAGCCGTAGAGCGGCACATACCAGGCGCGGAACAGCGCGCGGGCGTAGGCGGCGCGCTCCTCCTCGGGCGGGTCCTCGTCGATGCGCGCCTGGATGGCCCGGCCATCGAGCCAGGTCATGGTGAGCAACCGCTTCGTGCAGTAGCCCTCGATCGGCTCGGGCACGCGGATGCCCGGCACGCCGGCGAGCATCCGCCCGTAAAGGCGCTGCTGGGCCGCCTCGCGCAGGTAGTCGAGCTCCTCGCGCAGCCGCTCGGACAGCTCGACATAGGCCTCCTCGTTCTCGAGCGTGCTGTCCATGCGGCGATAGATCGCCATGGCGATCTTGAGTTGCCGGAGATCGGCCTCCACCACGCTCGCCATGTCCGGGTACTGCAGCTTGCAGGCCACGCGCCTGCCATCGGGCAGCACCGCCCGGTGCACCTGGCCGAGCGAGGCGGCGGCCGCGGCCTCCCGCTCGAAGGAGGCGAAGCGGCTCTCCCAGTCGGGGCCGAGCTCGCTCGCCATGCGCCGGCGCACGAAGGGCCAGCCCATGGGAGGCGCATTGGCCTGCAGCGTGGCCAGTTCCTTCGCGTATTCGGGCGGCAGCGCGTCCGGCACGGTCGAGAGGAACTGCGCCACCTTCATCATCGGGCCCTTGAGGCCGCCGAGCACGGCCTTGAGGTCCTCGGCATGGGCGGCCTTGTCGCTCTTCACGCCGAACAGTTTCTGCCCGGCATAGCGCGCGGCGATGCCGCCAACCGCGCCGGAGGTGCGCAGCATCCGCCGCGCCTCGCCGAACAGCGTGCTGCCCTCGCGCTCAGCCATCGCCGGCTTCCAGCTCGTCGATGAAGCCCGCGATCACGTCGAGCCCGCGCGTCCAGAAGGCCGGGTCGGCGGCGTTGAGCCCGAAGGGCGCGAGCAGTTCCTTGTGCCGCTTGGTCCCGCCGGCGCGCAGCATCGCGAGATACTTGCCCTCGAAATCCTTCACCCCGCCGTCGCGATAGACCCCGTAGAGCGCGTTCACGAGGCAATCCCCGAAGGCATAGGCATAGACATAGAAGGGCGAGTGCACGAAATGCGGGATGTAGGCCCAATAGACCGCGTAGTCCGGGCTGAACTCGAAGGCCGGGCCGAGGCTTTCGGTCTGCACCTGCATCCACAGCTCGCCGATGCGCTCGTGGCTCAGCTCGCCGCGGCGGCGCTCGTCGTGCAGCAGCGTCTCGAAGCGGTAGAAGGCGATCTGCCGCACCACCGTGTTCAGCATGTCCTCGACCTTGCCGGCGAGCATGGCACGCCGCCGGCGCGGGTCGGTCTCGGCGTCGAGCACGGCGCGGAAGGTGAGCATCTCGCCGAAGACGGAGGCGGTCTCGGCAAGCGTCAGCGGCGTGGAGGAGAGCAGGTATCCCTGCGCGCCCGCCAACACCTGGTGCACCCCGTGGCCGAGCTCGTGCGCGAGCGTCATCACGTCGCGCGCCTTGCCGTGGTAGTTCAGCAGCAGATAGGGATGCGCCGAGGGCACGGTCGGGTGCGCGAAGGCGCCCGAGGCCTTGCCCGGCCGCAGCGCCGCGTCGATCCAGGGCTTGTCGAAGAAGCGCCGCCCGATCGCCGCGAGTTCAGGGCTGAAGGCGGCGTAGGAGGAGAGGACGCGCTCCACCGCCTCCGGCCAGGGGATCTTCCGGTCGTCCTCGTCGGGCAGCGGCGCGTTGCGGTCCCAGTGTTGCAGCTTCGGCAGACCCAGCCACTTCGCCTTCATCGCATAGTAGCGGTGCGACAGCCGCCCGTAGTTCGCGGTGACGGCCGAGACGAGGGCATCCACCACCTCGTCCTCGACCATGTTGGAGCGGTTCCGGTAGGAGCCCGGGCGCGGGTAGTGGCGCCAGTTGTCCTCGATCTCCTTGTCCTTCGCGAGGACGTTGGTGATCAGCGAGAACAGCCGCACCCGCTCCCCGAAGGCGGCGGAGATGCCCTCGGCCGCGGCGGCCCGCCGGCCCCGGTCGCGGTCCGAGAGAAGGTTCAGCGCGGCGGAGACGGTCAGCCCCTCCCCGGCCACCTGCACCTTCATGTTGGCGATGGTCTCGTCGAACAGCCGCACCCAGGCCGAGCGCCCGGCGACCTCCTTCTCGTGCAGCAGCTTCTCCGCCTCGTCCGAGAGCTGGTGCGGGCGGAACACGCGCAGGTCGCGCAGCCAGGGCCGCCAGCGGGCGAGCGCGGCAGAGGCGCCGAGCTTCGCCTCCAGCGCATGGTCCTCGAGGCGGTTGATCTCGAGCGTGAAGAAGATCAGGTGCGAGGAGATCGCCGTCACCCGCTCCTGCATGGTCTGGTAGAAGCGGCCATTCGCCGGGTCCTGGGCATCGCCGCTGAACACCAGACCGGCGTAGGAGGTGACGCGGCCGAGCCGCTCCCAGATCGCCTCGTATTCGGCGATCGCCTGCGCCAGCGCATCCCCCGCGAGGCCCGCGAGCCGGCCGGCGAGGCGTGTCTCGAAGGCGCGCGCCTCCGATTCGGCGCGGTCGAGATCGGCCGCGAGGCGCGGGTCGTCCGTCCCGGCATAGAGGTCCGAGAGATCCCAGACGGGCAGCGCGGCATCCGGGCCGGCGGCGTCCAGGGGGGCGAAGGCGGGGGCGGGAAGGGCGGTGCGGGTCACAGCGCCCATATAGGCCAATCCCGGGCTTGGCCAAGCAGCCCGGCCCCGCCAACATTCCCGCCAGCCAGGGGAGGCACGGAAACCGGATGCCCTATTCGCCGGGAGGCTGGCCGACGCTGCCCGCCATGATGCTGACGCGCGCGGCCGAATGGGCCGACCGGCCGCTGTTCCGCCACTGGCAGGACGGCGCCTGGCGCTCCGTGCCCTGGGGCGCGTTCGCGATGCAGGTCGCCGCCGTCGCCGCCTTCCTGCGCGCCCGCGGCGTCGCGCCCGGGGACCGCGTGCTGCTGGTCAGCGAGAACCGCCCGGAATTCCCGATCGCCGACACCGCCATCATGGCGATCGGCGCGATCACCGTGCCGACCTACACCACCAACCTCGCGGCCGACCACGCGCATATCCTGCGCGACAGCGGGGCACGCGCGGCGATCGTCTCGACGCGCCGGCTCGCCGAGCGCGTGCTGGAAGGCGCGGCGCTCGCCGGCGGGCTCGACCTGCTGGTCTGCGCCGAGGATCCGCCCTCCGCCCCCGGCCTCGCCGCCCATGGCTGGGCCGAGGCGCTGGCCGCGCGGGGCGATGTCGCGGCCCTGCGCGCCGCGGCCGAGCAGGCCTCGGCCGAGAGCCTCGCCTGCCTGATCTACACCTCCGGCACCGGCGGGCTGCCCAAGGGGGTGATGTTGCCGCACCGCGCGCTGCTCGCGAACCGCACGGGGGTGCTGCCGCTCGCCGAGCGCCTCGGCCTCGCGGGCAAGCCCTACCTCTCCTTCCTGCCGCTCTCCCATTCCTACGAGCACACGGTCGGCGGCTTCCTGCTGCCCTCGATCGGAATGGAGGTGGTCTATTCGCGCGGCGCCGACCGGCTCAGCCAGGAATTCGCGGAGATCAGGCCGGCGGTGATCACCGCCGTGCCGCGCCTGTTCGAGGTGCTGCGCGGCCGCATCCTCGCCGGGCTCGAGAAGGAGAAGGCCTGGAAGCGCGCCCTTTTCGAGCGCGCCGTCGCGCTCGGCCTGCGCAGGCTGGACGGCCCGCCGCTCGGCCTGCTGGAACGCCTGCAGGATGCCGTGCTCGACCGGCTGGTGCGCGAGAAGACGCGCGCGCGCTTCGGCGGGCGCCTGCAGGCCATGGTCTCGGGCGGGGCGCGGCTCGATCCCGAACTCTCGGGCTTCTTCATGGCGCTCGGCCTGCCGGTGCTGCAGGGCTACGGCCAGACCGAGGCCGGGCCGGTGGTCAGCGTCAACCTGCCCTGGGCCAATCGCCGCCACACCGTGGGGCCGCCGCTCAAGGGCGTCGAATGCCGCATCGCCGAGGATGGCGAGGTGCTGATCCGCGGCGACCTCGTGATGACGGGCTACTGGAACAACCCGGAAGCCACCGCCGCCGCGCTCGTCCCCGCCTCGGGCGAGAACCGCCCCTGGCTGCACACCGGCGATGTCGGGGTGATGGAGGAGGGCTACCTCCGCATCACCGACCGCAAGAAGGACTTCATCAAGACGCTTGGCGGCGACATGGTCAGCCCCGCGAAGATCGAGAGCCTGCTGATGGCCGAGCCCGAGATCCACCAGGCGGTGATCGCGGGCGAGGGCCGGCCCGCGCTCGTCGCCCTCATCGTCCCGGCGGAGGGCATGGCGGGCAGGACGGGCGAGGCGGTGCGCCGGGTGAACGCGAAACTGCCGACCATCGAACGCATCCGCCACTTCGCCGAGACGGAGCCCTTCACGATCGAGAACGGCCTTCTCACCCCGACGATGAAGGTCAAGCGCCGCGCCGCGGTCGAGGCGCGGGCGGCGGAGATCGAGGCGCTCTGGGACTGATGCCCCGCGGGCGAGGGGACACCCTCTGTCCGCCGGGAATCAGGCGCTCGGCAGCACCATCAGCCCCGCGGCCCATGCCGGCAGGCGACGGGTCCAGCCTTTGGCCCGCCGGCACGAGGGCCGGAGGGCGACGGATCGCCCCTCGTCCGCCACGCATTGCCACAGGACGACGGGGGCGCCGTCCGCTGCCTGGCCGTGAACCCGCGCCCGCCGGCCGGCGGCATCCCGCGCCCCGCTGGACGCCGGCCGCGACCGGCGCGAGGCTCGCGCCATGCCAGTGCCGCCCCCCGACGCCTTCGCCGCCCTCTGGCGCCTCGCCGGCCTCCCGCCCGGGGCCATGCCGGAAACCGTGCTCGACGGCGCCGACCCGGTGCAGCCCTCGACCTACGCGCTCGGCACGGCGGCGCTCGCCTCCATCGGCGCCTGCGGCGCGGCGGCGGCGGCGATCCACCGCGCGCGCGGCGGGCCGGCGCAGCGCGTCGCGGTCGGCATCGCGCACGCCCTGATCGAGTTCCATTCCGAACGCCATCTGCGCGTGAACGGCGAACCCGTGCACGAAGGCTGGGACCGCATCGCCGGGCTGCACCGCTGCGGCGACGGCCGCTGGGTGCGGCTGCACACCAACCTGCCGCATCACCGCGAGGGCATGCTGCGCCTGCTCGGCTGCGACTACGACCGCGACGCGGTGGGCCGCGCGCTGCAATCCTGGCAGGCCGAGGCGCTGGAGACCGCCGCCGCCGAGGCCGGCCTCGTCGCGACCATGACCCGCAGCCTCGCCGAGTGGGAGGCCCATCCGCAGGGCGAGGCCGCGGCTAGCCTGCCCGCGCTGACCATCGAGCGCATCGGCGATGCCCCGCCCACGCCGCTGCCGCCGCTCGCCGCGCGCCCGCTCGCGGGCATCCGCGTGCTCGACCTCACCCGCGTCATCGCCGGCCCGGTCGCGGGGCGGACGCTCGCCGCCCACGGGGCCGAGGTGCTGCACATCAGCGGCGCGCATCTGCCCTCCATCCCCGCGCTGGTGATGGATACCGGCCGCGGCAAGCGCTGCGCCGCGCTCGACCTGCGGCGGGAGGAGGACCGCGCGCGACTGCGCGGCCTCGCCGCGGGCGCCGACATCTTCCTCCAGGGCTACCGCCCCGGTGCGATCGCCGGGCGCGGCTTCGGGCCGGAGGCGCTGGCCGCGATCCGGCCCGGAATCGTCTGCGTCTCGCTCTCCGCCTATGGCCATCGCGGCCCGTGGTCGGGGCGGCGGGGCTTCGATTCCCTGGTGCAGAACGCCAACGGCATGAACGAGGCCGAGCGCGAGGCGGCGGGCGAGGAGAGGCCGCGCCCCCTGCCCTGCCAGGCGCTCGATCATGCCTCGGGCTATCTGCTCGCCTTCGGCGCCATGGCCGCGCTGCTGCGCCGCGCGGAGGAGGGCGGTTCGTGGCTGGTGCGCGTCTCGCTCGCCTCCACGGGCGAATGGATCAAGCGGCTGGGCCGCGTGGAAGGCGGGCTCGCGGCCCCGGGCATCGGCGAGGCCGAGATCGCGGCGGCGATGGAGGACGGCCCGAGCGGCTTCGGCCCGATGCGCGCCGTGCGCCACAGCGCGATACTCTCGGCGACACCCGCGCATTGGAGCCTGCCCGCGGTCCCGCTCGGCACGCATCCCGCCTGCTGGTGACGGGCGCCGGGGGCTTCCGGCTTTCCGCGGCGCTTTTCGCGGCGACGACGCGGCGATCAGCCGCGCCGCCCGGCCCGCTTGCGCTGGATGAGCTGGTCGAGCCGCGCGCCGTCCTGGTCGGTATTGACCTGGATCCAGAGCGGCAGGTGGTCCGACAGCTCGTAGGTGAACTGCTCCTTGGTCAGCGTCGGGAACAGCGGCCGGTGGTCGCGCGCATAGAAGTCCAGCACGCCGCCCGCATTGCAGAAGTTCTCGGGGAAGTGCGGCATGTGCAGGATCTGGTCGTAGCGCTTGTTGCGCGCGAGGTTGGTGCCGAACGCGCCCCGCGCCAGGGGCTTGGGCAGCATCAGCCCGGTCGAGGTGATGGCCTGGAACATCGGCCCCTTCGTGTCGGGCACGTTGAAGTCGCCCATGGCGATGATGTCGCGGTCCTCCTTGTACTTCTCGCGCGACTTCGCCCCGATCCAGTTGGCGAGCCCCTGCAGCTCGGCGATGCGCGCCTCGGCGCTGCTGCCCCAGCGGACATGGGTGGTGAAGGCGACGAAGTCGAAATTGCCTGCCTTGAAGGAGGCGACATAGGGGGCGCGCCACCAGCTCGCCTCGGAGATGTACTCCGTGCCGGACTTGCGCCGCGGCGGGCTCGCCTCCGCCGCGAGGCCGTTGAAGCAGACCGCGCGCTCGTCGAAGACGTAGCAGACGCGCTCGCGGTTGCCGCCCGCATCGAGGATGGCATCCGAATAGACCACGTCCCAATAGGGCCCGAGGATCTCGAGCACGCGCCCGAGATCCGTGAGGTCGTCGCGCAGCTCGACCACGCCGATGAGGTCGAACTGGCCGAGGATCTCCGCGATGTAGTGGATCGCCGCCTGGCTGCGGCGCCGCTTGCCGAACTCGCGGATGTTCCAGGTGGCGATGTTGACCGTCTCGTCGAGTTTCGACGACGGGATCCCCGCCTTCGCGATGCGCGCGCGAAGCGCCTTCAGCCCCTCCGCGATCTCGAGGCTGACATTGCCGTGGAACATGCGCCCCTCCCGGCCCGGTGCCGGCCCGCGGGGATCGCGGGTGCCGGGCGGCGGGATGCTCGGCGCAGCCGGCGCCGGGCGCCATGAGGCAGCGCACAGGCCGCGCAGGGCCGCTCGCGGGGCGAGGGCCGCGCGCCGCTTCTCACATGCCGAGGGCGCGGCGGTAGAGGTCGAGCAGCGTCTCCTGCTCCTCCACCTCGGCGGGCTCCTGCTTGCGGATGCGCAGCACCTGGCGGATCACCTTGACGTCGAAGCCGGCCGACTTCGCTTCCGCCATGATGTCCTTGATGTCGGAGGAGAGCGCCTTCTTCTCCTCCTCGAGCCGCTCGATCCGCTCGATGATCGAGCGCAGCCGGTCGGCCGCGATCCCGCCCACCTCGGTGTCGTCGTTCTTCGCCGCCGCCTGCGCCATCGTCCTGCCCGTGGTCTGGAGGGAGGCGGGTTTAGCCTTGGGCCTGCGCGCCATCAACGCCCCCTCAATGCCCGGGATTGGCGGCAGCGAAGGCGGCCTTCTGCTCGGCCGAGGCCTCGGTCTGGAACTTCGCCTGCCACTCCTTGTAGGGCATGCCGTAGACGATCTCGCGCGCCGCCGGCGTCTCGAGCGCCAGGCCGCGCTCGGCCGCCGCCTCCTGGTACCAGCGGGAGAGGCAGTTCCGGCAGAACCCGGCGAGGTTCATCATGTCGATGTTCTGCACGTCGGTGCGCGCGCGCAGATGCTGCACGAGCTTGCGGAAGGCCGCGGCCTCGATGCGGTCGCGCTCGGCCGGGTCGAGGCCGGCGGCAGCGCCGAGGGCGAGGTCGGCTTCGGGCTGGGGTGCGGGCATGGGATCCTCTCCTGCGCGTCTCACGCCGCCAAGATGCGCCCTCGCGCGGCGCGATCAAGCGCGGCGCGGCATCGCCGGGGCGGACCCGCCCGGCTTGCCGCTGCGCACACCCTGTCCCACCCTGGCCCGAGGGAGTATCGCCGCCGCATGACGATGACCGACGCCGCCGCCCGCACCGCGCTCCGTGCCCTCTTCGATGCCGCCGTCGCCGCGGCCGACCCGCGCCGCGTGCTCGCCCGCCACCTGCCCGAGCGCCCGTCCGGCCGCGTGCTCGTGCTCGGCGCCGGGAAATCCGCCGCGGTCATGGCGGCGGCGCTGGAGGATGCCTGGCCCGATGTGCCGATGCGGGGCCTCGTCGTCACGCGCTACGGCCACGGCCACCCCACGCGGCTGATCGAGGTCGCCGAGGCCTCCCACCCGGTGCCGGACGAGGCCGGCGCCGAGGCCGCGCGGCGGATGCTCGCACTGGCCGAGGCCGCGGGGCCGGAGGATCTGGTGCTGTTCCTCGTCTCGGGCGGCGGCTCCTCGCTCACCACCCTGCCCGCGCCGGGGCTCTCGCTCGCGGATCTCGTCGCGGTCAACAAGGCGCTGCTCGCCTCGGGCGCGACCATCCACGAGATGAACTGCATCCGCCGGCACCTCTCCGCCTTCTCGGGCGGCAGGCTCGCGGCGGCGGCGCATCCGGCCCGCGTCGTCACGCTCGCCATCTCCGACGTGCCGGGGGACGATCCCACCGTCATCGCCTCCGGCCCCACCGTCCCCGACCCCTCGACCTTCGCGCAGGCCCGCGCCCTTGTCGCGCATTACCGGATGGCGCTGCCGCCCGCCGTCACCGCGCATCTCGCCGCCGCCGCCGAGGAAAGCCCCAAGCCCGGCGACCCTCGCCTCGCAACGACCGACTACCGCTTCATCGCCACGCCGCTGATGGCACTCGAGGCCGCGGCGGCGCATGCGCGCGGGCTCGGCCTCACGCCCCTCATCCTCGGCGATGCGCTGGAAGGCGAGGCGCGCGAACTCGGCACCGCGCTGGCCGGAATCGCGCTCTCGGCCCGCGCCCATGGCCACCCGCTGCCCGCCCCCTGCGTGCTGCTCTCGGGCGGGGAGAGCACCGTGACCATCCGGGCGGAGAAGCCCGGGCGCGGCGGCCGCAACGCCGAATGCCTGCTCGGCTGCACGCTGGCGCTCTCGGGTGCCTCCGGCATCTGGGCCCTGATGGCCGATACCGACGGGATTGACGGCTCCGAGGACAATGCCGGGGCCATCGCCACGCCCGATACGCTGGCCCGCGCGCACGCCGCCGGCCTCGACGCGCGCGCCCTGCTCGCCGCCCATGACAGCCACCGCCTTTTCGCCACGCTGGACGACCTGGTGCGAACCGGACCGACGCTGACCAACGTCAACGATTTCCGGGCCCTGCTGGTCGCCTGACGATGAACTTACATTTCGTAAGTCACGAAAGCGTCTCGGACGCGCATGCTTACTCGTGGTAAGGGTGCGCCATGCGCGACCCGATCCTGGAAGAGATCTTCGCCCGCCGCGGCGCGATCACCCGCATCGCCACCGAACTCGGCATCTCCACCGCCGCCGTCTCGCAATGGCGCCGCGTGCCCGATGAGCGGGTGCTCGACGTCGCCCGCATCCTCGGGATGGACCCGAAGGCCCTGCGCCCGGACCTCGCCTCCCCCCCGCCGCCGAAACCGGAAGGGCCGCTCCGCATGGCCAGCCGCACCGCACTCCGCCGCCGCCGGCGCACGAAGATCATCGCGACGCTCGGCCCCTCCTCCTCCACGCCCGAGATCATCGAACGCCTCTACCGCGGCGGGGCCGACGTCTTCCGCCTCAACTTCTCCCATGGCAGCCACGAGGACCACGCCGCGCGCATCGCCATGATCCGCGCGGTCGAGCGCAAGGTCGGCCGGCCCATCGGCATCCTCGCCGACGTGCAGGGGCCGAAGCTGCGGGTCGGGCGCTTCCAGGCCGGCCGCGTCCAGCTCCAGACGGGCCAGACATTCCGCCTCGATCTCAACCCCACGCCGGGGGATGCGCGCCGCGTCAACCTCCCCCATCCCGAGATCATCCGCGCCGCGCAGATCGGCACCACGCTGCTGCTCGACGACGGCAAGCTGCGCCTGCGCGTCGCCCGCGTCCGCCCCGACCACCTGGAGACCGAGGTCGTCACCGGCGGCCCGCTCTCGGACCGCAAGGGCGTGAACGTGCCCGACGTGGTGCTGCCCATCCCCGCCCTCACCGAGAAGGACCGCGCCGATCTCGACTTCGTGCTGCCGCTCGGCATCGAGTACATCGGCCTCTCCTTCGTCCAGCGGCCGGAGGACGTGGCCGAGACGAAGCGCATCGCCGACGGGCGCGCCTGGGTCATGGTGAAGATGGAGAAGCCCCAGGCGCTCGAGAACCTCGATGGCATCCTCGCGCTGACCGACTGCGTGATGGTCGCGCGCGGTGATCTCGGCGTGGAACTCCCGCCCGAGGAAGTGCCGCTGGCGCAGAAGCGCATCGTCCGCACCGCGCGCGCGCTCGGCAAGCCGGTGGTGGTCGCGACGCAGATGCTCGAATCCATGATCACGGCGCCGAGCCCGACGCGCGCCGAGGTCAGCGATGTCGGCACCGCGGTCTTCGACGGCGCCGATGCGGTGATGCTCTCGGCCGAGACCGCCGCCGGCCAGTATCCCTACGAGGCGGTCAACATGATGGACCGCATCGTCGCGCGGGTGGAGCAGGACCCGGACTGGCGGCGCCTGACCGACGCCTCCCGCCCCGCGCCCGAGCGCACCAGCGCCGGCGCCATCGCCACCGCCGCCCGCCAGGTGGCCGAGACGATCGATGCGGAGGTCATCGCGACCTTCTCCTCCACCGGCTCGACCACGCTGCGGGTGGCGCGGGAACGCCCCAACTGCCCGATCCTCGGCCTGACCGCGAGCGGTGCGACGGCGCGCCGCATGGCCGTGATCTGGGGCGTGCATCCGCTGGAGGTCAGCGAGATCCACTCCATGACCGAGATGGTCGCCCGCGCGGTGCGCGCGGCGCAGACCGAAGGCTTCGCCACCCATGGCGACGAGGTGGTGGTCACGGCCGGCGTTCCCTTCGGCACGCCGGGGACGACGAACGCGCTGCGGGTGGCGGTGGTGAAGTGATGCGCGCGGGCGGCGGGTCTGCCCCACCGCCCGCCGGCACGGCGCGCGCTATTCGGGCCGCACCCCGGCGGCGCGCAGCACGGCGGTGTAGTTCTCCATCTCGCGGCGGATGAAGGCCATCACGGCGGCGGAGGTGTCGAAGCCGGGGCGCGGCTGTTCGGCAACCTCGCGCAGGCGCGGCTCGATCTGCCTGAGCCCGGCCTGGAAGGCGGCGCTGAGCGCGGCGAGCGCGGCCGGCGGCGTGGCGGCGGGGGCAAGGGCGGCCCGCCAGTTCTCGTAGAAGAAGTTCGGCAGCCCGGCCTCGGCCGAGGTCGGCACGTCGGGCAGGAGCGGATGGCGTTCCCGCACCGTCAGCACGATCGGGCGCATCGTGCCGGCGCGGATGAATTCGAGGCTCGCGGCGATGCTGAGGATGGTCATCTGCGCCTCGCCGCCGACGATCGCCGTCGCGGCCGGCGCGCCGCCGCGGTAATGGACCATCTCCATCTGGACATTCGCCGCGGTGCGCAGGATCTCGGCGGCGATGTGCACCGGCCCGCCAACGCCCGAGGTCGCCATGTTGAAGCGGCCGGGATTGGCGCGCAGCAGCGCGAGCAGCTCGTCGAGGCTGCGCGCCGGAACGCGGGGGTTCACCGAGAGCACGAGCGGCGCGAAGACCAGGACGCCGATGCCCGAGAAGTCGGTCACCGGGTCGAAGGGCAGCCGCGCGACAAGGGCCGGGGCCACGGCATGGGCGCTGTCATGGACGAGGATGGTGTGGCCGTCGGGCGGCGCCTTCGCCACGAGTTCGGCGCCGATCGCCCCGCCCGCGCCGGTGCGATTCTCGACCACCAGAGGCTGGCCGAGCGCAGCGCCGACCGGCTCGGCCAGCATGCGCGTCAGCAGATCCGTGGGGCCGCCGGCGGCGAAGGGGACGATGGCGCGGATGGGCCGGCTCGGGCGCCATCCGGCGGGTGCCTGCGCCCGGGCGGCGGCGGGTGCGAGCAGGGTCGTCGTCGCGGCCGCCAGCAGACGGCGTCGGTCAAGCGGCATGGGGCCTCCCTGGTGCGGGCGCTCGTCACGACGCCCTGGCGGGGCGAGCCTAGCCGCGGCCGGGGGCCTTCTTCCAGCGCAGCGACACGACCGGTGGGGCGCGCGCACGAAAACGGCGCGCCGGGGATCCGGCGCGCCGCCTGCCGCTGTCGCGGACGGTCCGGCGTCTAGGCGCGCGCGCGCCGGCCCCGGCGCACAGCGCCGAGGCCCAGCAGCCCGAGGCCGAGCAGCGCGAGGCTCGCCGGCGCCGGGATGGGCGCGGCGCTGAGCGCCACGTTGTCGAACTCGAAGGCGAAGGAACTCGAGCGCGCCACGACGCGGTTGAAGCCGAGGGTGGACTCGATGTTCACGTAGAGCGTGCCGTTCACGCCCTGGTTGCCGTTCGGGCTCGCGGTCACGTCGCTGCCGGTCACGGAGCCGACCAGCGTGGCGCCGTCGTAGAAGAACAGCGTATTGTAGCTGTCCACCGAGCCCCAGAGGATGCCGAAATAGGTCGCGCTGAAGGGCAGGACGAGTTCCACCTGCGCCGCCGCCACCGATCCGGTGGAGCCGCTGGTGAGGTAGGTCGTCGCATTCACGCCATCGGCCTGGTTGCTGCCGCCCAGGCCGAAGCCCGTGCCGTTGCCGCCCGAGAGGAACGGGGCGGCATAGACGCCGGTCGCGCTGCCCTGCACCGCCTGGCCGTTCGTGGTGATGTTCACGATGATCTGGTCGGTGCTGTTGACGGCGGTGGAGGCGCCGCCCGCCGTGCCCAGCGGCAGGTCGTCGAAGTTGAAGCGGATCGTGCCGGTGGGGGCGCCACCGACCGAGCCGCTGACGCTCAGCGCGGCCTGCGCCGAGGACATCCCGAGCCCGATGGCCGCCACACCCGCCAGAACCGCCTTGCCGAACCGCGTCATCAGCATTCTCCAAGCCAAAGGGCTACATCTCGATCCGTGAAGCAGCATGAAGCGTGCCACCACGAAAAGGCGTGTCCGCCCAGGGGGTTGGCGGCGGGCATTCGATCCGCGCCGGCAGCGGTGTAAAGTCGGCCGACGCCGCCGCGCGCCCCTCAGCCCCCGCGCCCGGCCTTCTCGCCAGCAAGCAGCGCCCGCTTGCGCGCCACCCCCCAGCGATACCCGGTCAGGTCCCCATCCTTGCCCACCACCCGGTGGCACGGCACGGCGATCGAGACCTTGTTCTGCGCGCAGGCCCGCGCCACCGCGCGCGTCGCCGCCGGCATGCCCATCCCGGCCGCGAGGGCGGAATAGCTGCGCGTCTCGCCGAAGGGGATCGCGCGCAGCGCCTCCCACACCCGCCGCTGGAAGGCCGTGCCCCGGAGGTCGAGCGGCAGGTCGAGCGCCGCCTTCGGCTCCGCGACATGGGCCACCACCCGGCGCACCGTCCCGGCCAGCGCCTCCGGCGCCTCCTCGATGCGCGCCTTGGGGAAGCGCGCCATCACGTCCCCGAGCAAGGCCTGCCCATCCTCGCCGAAGCCGATGAAGCAGACCCCCGCCCCGGTCGCGCCGACCATCAGCGGGCCCAGCGCGCTCTCGGCGAGTGCGACGCGGATCACCTCCCCCGCCCCGCCGCGCCTGGCCGCCCCGGGCGTCATGCCGAGGACGCGGCCCTTGTCCTCGTAGACCCGGCTCTCGCTGCCGAAGCCGGCCCCGGCCACCGCATCGGCCACCCGCGCGCCGCCGGCGAGTGCCGCAGCGAGCCGCCGCGCCCGCACGCTCTCGGCATAGGAGCGCGGCGTCACCCCCGTGATGTCGCGGAACAGGCGCAGGAAATGGTGCCGCGCATACCCCGCCCGCGCCGCCAGCACCGCGAGCGAGGGGATCGCCTCGCTCGCCTCGATCATGGCGCAGGCGGCGCGGATCGCCGCGGCATGCAGCGCGGCGCGCTCGCCCTTCGGGTCGCAGCGGCGGCAGGCGCGGAAGCCGGCGGCCTCGGCGGCGGCCGCGTCGCTGAAGAAGCGCGTGTTCCGCCTGAGCGGCGGGCGCGAGGGGCAGCCCGGCCGGCAGAACACGCCCTGTGTCGTCACGGCATAGAGGAACGGCCCGCAGGTGGGCGCGGGGTCGCGCGCGAGCACGGCTTGCCAGCGGAGGTCGTCGGCAGGAGGAAGGGCGTCAGGCATGGCCCGGTTGTTCCATGCGCCGCCGCCCGGGCGCCATCCGCGCGTTGCGCCGGCATGCGCCACTGCGGCGCGCGGCGGGGCCTCCCGGCTCAGGTCGCGTCGCCCTCGGCCTTGCGGCGGAGTTCGCGCAGCCGCTCCCGCCCGCCGCGCAGGCGCGGATGCAGCGCGAGCGCCGCCTCCATGCTGCGCAGCGCGGCGGCGGCGTCGCCCGCCTGTTCCTGCAGCATCGAGAGGGTGACGAGCGCGCCGAAATGCCGCGGCTCGAGGCGCAGCGTCTCCTGCAGGTCGCGCGCGGCGGCCGCCGCATCGCCCATCGCCGCATGGGCCTGGGCCCGCTGGTGCCAGGCCTCGGCCGATTGGGGGGCAAGGATCAGCGCGGCGTCGAAATCCTCGAGCGCCTCGTCATGGGTGCGCGCGGCGAGGTTGCGCACGCCCCGGCGCAGCAGCAGCACCGCGGCCGGGGAGGCGCCCTCGATCCAGAGGGCGCGGATGCGCGCCTCCATCATCGCGGCGGCGGCATCGTCGGGCGCGGCCTTCAGGCCCTCGAACAGGCTGTCGAGTTCGGCGCGGCGGTTCTCCTCGGCGCGGCCGGGCGGGCGCGGCGCCTGGGCCTCGGCCAGGGCGGGCAGGACCAGCAGCGGCAGGGCGAACAGGGCGGCGCGCATGGCCTCATGTTCCGTCAGGCGTGGCGGGCGGCGCAAGCAGGCGCCGCTCATGTCAGGCTGAGGATGGTCATGCCGATGACGACGGCAAGCCTCGCCGGCCCGGACCAGCGCGGATCGGCGTCCGGCCGGCCGGCCGAACGCCAGGCGCCCACCCCGGCGAGGATGTTGTAGGCCACCGAGATGACGTAGCCGACGATGATGGCCGCCGTGGTCCGTTCCGCCATCACCAGCCAGTAGAAGCCGATGGTGGTGAACAGGTTGACCACGAGCGCGACCAGCACCGCCCAGGTCCAGAACGCCTCGGCGAGCGGCAATTCGCCGCGCCAGAGGCGCAGCAGGATCATGCCGCGGCGCGGGCGCGCGCCACCGCCGCCGGCTCCGGGCCGCCCGCCATCCAGTCGAGCAGCTCGACGGTGTGCACCGCGGGGATCGCGCCGTCGCCGAGCTGCGTCAGGCAGCCGATATTGCCCGAGGCGATCAGCGCCGCGCCCGTGCGCGCGATGTTGGCCTGCTTGCGCGCCTTCAACTGCCCCGCGATGGCGGGCTGCAGCAGGTTGTAGGTGCCGGCCGAGCCGCAACAGATGTGGCTCTCGGCCGGTTCCTTCACGATGAAGCCGGCGGCGCGCAGCAGCGCCTTGGGCTCCTGCGTGATCTTCTGGCCGTGCTGGAGCGAGCAGGCGGCGTGGTAGGCGACCGTGATCCCGGGCGGTGGGCGCGTGGCCGCGTAGCCGAAGCGGGTCAGCACCTCGCTGATGTCGGCGGCGAGGGCGGCAACCTTCGCGGCCTGCGCGGCGTCCTTCTCCTCGCGGAACATGAAGCCGTAGTCCTTGAGCGTGGTGCCGCAGCCCGAGGCGTTGACCACGATCGCGTCCAGCCCCTCGCCCTCGATCTCGGCCGTCCAGGCGGCGATGTTGCGGCGCGCGAGGCGCATCGCGGCGTCGTGGTGGCCCATGTGGTGGTCGAGCGCGCCGCAGCAGCCCTGCCCCTTCGTCACCACCACCTCGATCCCCATGCGGGTGAGCAGGCGGATCGTCGCCTCGTTGATCGAGGGGCTGAGCACCTGCTGCGCGCAGCCCATCAGGATGCCGACGCGGCCGCGCCGTGCGCCTTGCGCGGGGTGGATGCGCGGTCGTTCGACATCCGAGGGCGAGGGCACCGAGGCGGGCGCAAGGCGCAGCATGGCGCGCAGCCGCTCGGCCGTCATGGAGGTGCCGGGCACCAGCCGCGCGAAGGGCCGGGCGAACCAGGCGCCGATCAGCGCGAGGCGGAAGCGCGCGGGATGGGGCAGCACGAAGGAGAGCACCCGGCGCAGCGCGCGCTCCGGCCAGGGGCGGCGGTAGGTCCGCTCGATATAGGCCCGGGCGTGGTCCACGAGGTGCATGTAGTGCACGCCCGAGGGGCAGGTCGTCATGCAGGAGAGGCAGGAGAGGCAGCGGTCCACGTGGCGGACCACCGCCTCGGTGGCCGGGCGCCCGGATTCCAGCATGTCCTTGATGAGGTAGATGCGGCCGCGGGGCGAATCGAGCTCGTCGCCCAGCAGCAGGAAGGTCGGGCAGGTCGCGGTGCACATCCCGCAATGGACGCAGGTGCGCAGGATGCGGTTGCTCTCCGCGATGTCCGGGTCGGCCAGTTGCGCGGCCGAGAAGCTGGTCTGCATGTCCTCAGTCTAGGGAGGCCCGGACAGGCCCGCCAGGGCGGGGCGGTAAAGGGGGGGGGGGGGTCGCCGGGCGGCGGGGGTTGTGCTAGCTGCTCTTGCGAATGACTCGCATCCTCTCGCCCGCCCTGCCCGCCCCGCCCCGCAGGCGCGTGCCGGCCTGGGCCTGGGCCTCCTTCCTGGTCGCGGCCTGCATCGCGGCGCCGCTGCTCGCCGTGGCGGTGACCGCGGCGACACGGCCAGGCGCGAGCTTCCTGCACATCGCCACCACCACCCTGCCGGAGATGCTCGCCAACTCCGCGCTGCTGGTGCTGCTGGTGGCGCTGATGGCGGGCTCGGCCGGGGCGATCTCGGCCTGGATCGTCTCGACCTGCGAGTTCCGCTTCCGGCGGGTGCTGGAAGTGGCGCTGCTGCTGCCGCTTGCCATGCCCGCCTACCTCAACGGCTACGTCTACACGTGGCTGTTCGACGTGGCGGGGCCGGTGCAGCAGGGTTTCCGCGACCTGACCGGGCTGCGCTACGGCGAGTACTGGGCGCCCGAGATCCGCTCCCTGCCCGGGGCGGCGCTGATGCTCGCGATGGTGCTCTACCCCTATGTCTATCTGCTTTGCCGCGCGGCCTTCCTGCAGCAGAGCGTCTGCCTCGTGGAGGCGAGCCGCACCCTCGGCCACGGGCTGCCGCGCACCTTCCTCCATGTCGCGCTGCCGCTCGCGCGGCCGGCGCTTGCCGCCGGCATCGCGCTCGCGCTGATGGAGACGCTCGCGGATTTCGGCACGGTCCAGCATTTCGGCGTGCGCACCTTCACCACCGGCATCTACGAGGCCTGGTTCGGCATGGACGACCGCGGGGCGGCCGCGCAGCTCTCGGTCGCGCTGCTCGGCTGCGTCTTCCTGCTGCTGGCGCTGGAGCGGATCTCGCGCGGGGACCGGCGCTTCCACCCGACCACCACCCGGCATCCGCCGCTGCGCGCGCACCCCCTGCATGGCTGGCGGGAGGCGGCGGCGATCCTCGCCTGCGGGGCGCCGGTGCTGCTCGGCTTCGGCGTGCCGGCCGGGGCGCTCGCCTGGCTCGCCGTGACCTCGGGCGATCCGCTCGCGCCGCAGCGCTTCCTGCCCTTCGCGCTGAACTCCCTGACGCTGTCGGGCATCACGGCCGCGATCGCGGTGGCCATCGCGGCGCTGATGGCCTGGGCGGCGCGGATGCATCCCTCCCCGGCGCGGGTGATGGCGAACCGCATCGCGGCGATGGGCTATGCGCTGCCGGGCTCGGTGATCGCGGTGGGCACGCTGGTGCCCTTCGGCCTGTTCGACAACGCGCTCGATGCCTTCATGCGGGAGAGGTTCGGCGTCTCCACCGGCCTGCTGCTCTCAGGGACGATGGCGGCGCTGGTCTTCGCCTATCTCGTGCGCTTCCTCGCGGTGGCGCTGTCCTCGGTGGAATCGGGGCTGGCGCGGCTCAAACCGTCCCTGTTCGCGGCCGCGCGGGTGCTCGGGCGCACGCCGGGCCAGGCGGTGCGGGAGGTCGAGCTGCCGCTCGCCCGCGGCGCGCTGCTCACCGCCGCCGTGCTGGTCTTCGTGGACACCATGAAGGAACTGCCCGCGACGCTGATCGTGCGGCCCTTCGACCTCGATACGCTGGCGGTCCGCGTCTACAACCTCGCCTCCGATGAGAGGCTGGCCGAGGCCTCCACCGCCGCGCTGCTGATCGTCCTGGTCGGGCTGCTGCCGGTGGCGGCGCTGACGCGGGCGATGCGCCGGCAGGACTGAGCGCGATACATTTCGCGACAGGCCCGCGCCCTTGCCGACTTGCGGGCCGTCGCCATGCTCGGTCCGCATCATCGAGGTTTCCCGCCCGCATGACACTGCCCGGACGACGAAGCCGCCCCTGCCCCGCACCCGGCCACGCCGGCGGGCGGGCCGCGTGATGCGCCGGGGGTGGCGCATGCGCGCGCTGATCGCCGCCCTGCTCCTGCTGCCCGGCTGCGCGGCGCTGAGTCCCCGCCCCGTCGGCGTCGAGCAGCGCATCGCCGCCTTCCCCGCCGCCGGCGCGGACCTCGAGCGCCCGGTCACCATCCGCTGGAACGCGCACATGGTGCCCTGGGTGGAGGCGGAGACCGATCGCGACCTGTTCTACGCGCTCGGCATGATCCAGGGGCACCTGCGCGGGGCGCAGGTCGCGCTGCTGCGGCTCGCGGCGCGCGGCCGGCTCTCCGAGGCGGCGGGGCCCTTCGCCACCGAGATCGACCACGCGCTGCGCATCCTCGATTTCGGCCGCGCCGCGCCGGCGATCCGCGCCGCCTGGCCGGAGGAGACGCGCCGGCTGATGGCGGCCTACACTGCGGGGCTGAACCATGCGGTGATGAACACCCCCCCGCCGCCCGAGTTCGGCCTGCTCGGCCTCTCGCGCGAGCCCTTCACCGAGGACGACCTGCTCGCCATCGGCCGGCTGGCGGGGACCGACGTGAACTGGCTCGGCTATTTCGCGCTGCTGCCGGCGCGCGGCACGCCGGGCTTCGCGCGGCTGTGGGAGCGCACCGTCGCCGCCGGCTCCTCCGCGCCGGAGGCCGCGCTCGCGGGGCGGCGCCTCGCGGTGATCGGGGACATCCTGGCCGGGGCCTCGCGGAGCGGGTCGAACACGGTCGCGGTGGCCGGGCGGCGCTCGGCAAGCGGCGGGGCGCTGATCGGCTCCGACCCGCATCTCGGCCTGACGCAGCCCAATGCGTGGCTCGCGGCCGGGATGCGCTCGCCCTCCTTCCACGCGGTCGGGCTCATGCTGCCCGGGCTGCCGCTGCTCGGCCTCGGGCGCAACCCCGAGATCGGCTGGGGCGGGACCAACCTGCGCGCGGCCTCCTCCGACCTGTTCGACGTCTCCGCGCTGCCGCCCGGGGCCTTCACGACCGAGCGCGTGCGGATCCGTCAGCGCCTGTGGTTCAGCGCCGAACGCACGGTGCGGCGGACGGAGCACGGGCCGGTCATCACCGATGCCTCGGTGCTGCCGCGCCGGCCGGGCGACGTGCTCGCGCTGCGCTGGGTCGGGCACGAGCCGACCGACGAGGTGACGGCGCTGCTGGGCGCGGCCCGCGCGCGCGACGGCGCGCAGTTCCGCGCCGCCTTCGCGCGCTTCGGCGTCTCGGCCCAGACCATGACCTGGGCGGCGCGGGACGGCAGCATCGGGCAGTTCTACGCCACGACCATCCCCGCGCGCGCGGGCTTCCCGTCGGAGGATCCGGTGCTCGACGCGCGCGATCCGGCCGCGACGGCGCCGTGGCGGCGCCTGCTGCGCACGCCCGACCTGCCCTTCGTGGTCAACCCGCGCGAGGGCTTCCTCGCCAGCGCCAACAACAGGCCCGAGGCGCTGGGCGGGCGGTCGCCGCCTCCGCTCGGCTTCTTCTTCTCCGACAGCGACCGCGTGGAACGCCTGCGCGAGATGCTGGCCGCGCTGCCGCGCGCCACGCCGGCGGACATCATGGCGATCCAGGCCGATACGCGCTCGCCGCGCGCGGGGCGGATCGCCGCGGCGCTGGCGGAGCGCCTCGAGGGCATCGCCGAGGCCGCGCCGCTGCTTGCCGCGCTGCGCGGCTGGGATGGCGACTATCGCGCCGATGCGCGCGCGCCGGTCGCCTTCGAGGTGCTGCTCGCGCGCCTCGTGCCGCTGCTGCAGCCCGAGGAACGCCAGGGCGCGACCGAGAGCCGGCGCGCGCCGGAGAGCCAGTGGAACTTCATCACCGCCTTCCTGCTGCCCGACCTCGATGCCCTGCCGCCCGCGCGGCGCGAGGCGGCGCTGCGCGAGGCCGCGCGCCAGGCCGCCGCGGACATGGCGCGGCTGACCACCTGGGGCGAGATGCATCGCCTGCCGCTGGCCCATGCGCTGGTGAACCTGCCGGTGGTGGGCGAGGCCTTCCGATACGGCGACCACCCCATCGGCGGCTCACGCGAGACGCCGATGAAGACCAGCCACGGCCTGGTGACCGCGCGGCACAACACCGCCTTCGGCTCGATGGCGCGGCATGTGAGCGACATGGCGGACCCCGATGCCAACTGGTTCACGCTGTGGGGCGGGCAGGATGGCTGGCTGGGCTCCGCCGCCTTCGCCGACCAGGTGCCGCTCTGGCTCGAGAGGCGCAGCATCCGCATCCCGCTGCGCGCCGAGACGGTGACGCGCGAATTCCCGCTCGTCACGCGCATCGAGCCGCGGCGGTGATCGGGGCGGGCGTTCCCTTCGATGCGACGCCCTGCCTGCGCCTCGTCGCCGCGCGGCGGCTGCGGCAGTTGCAGGCGATGGACCCGGCGGCGACGCAGGAGGCGCTGCTGCTCGGCCTTCTGCGCCGCGCCGCGGGCACGCGCTTCGGGCGCGATCACGGCTTCGCGGACATCGGCTCGGTCGCCGATTTCCAGCGCGCGGTGCCGCTGCGGCGCTACGAGGCGCTGCATGCCGAGTATCTCGCGCCCGCCCTGTCGGTGCTCGATGGCGTGGTGTGGCCGGGGCGCACGCCCTATCTCGCGCTGACCTCGGGCACCACCTCCGGGCGCACCAAGCACATCCCGGTGAGCCGGGAGATGGTGCGGGCCAATCGCGGCGCGGCGCTCGATGTCCTGGTGTGGCATCTCGCCGCACAGCCGGGGGCGCGGCCCTTCGGCGGCCTGTCCTTCATGCTCGGTGGCTCGACCGCGCTCGAGGAGGTGGCGCCGGGCGTCCGCCAGGGCGACCTGTCGGGCATCGCGACGCATGAGGTCCCGGCCTTCCTGCGCGCCTGGTCCTGGCCGCCCGAGCGCGTCGCGCTGATGGCGGACTGGGACGCCAAGCTCGATGCGCTGGCGCGCGAGGCGCCGGTCGGCGCGATCCGCGCGCTGTCCGGCACGCCGTCCTGGCTGCTGGTGCTGTTCGAGCGGCTGGCGGCGCTGCACGGCTGCCCGCCGCTGCCCGCACTCGAACTGCTGATCCATGGCGGCGTCGCCTGGGCGCCCTATCGCGAGCGCATCGCGCCCTTCCTGCCGCCGGGCTGCGTGACGCGCGAGGTCTATCCGGCGAGCGAGGGCTTCATCGCCATCGCCGACCGCGGCGAGGGCGAGGGCATGCGGCTCTGCCTCGACCGCGGCTGCTTCTTCGAGTTCGTGCCGGTGGGCGAGCTCGATTCCGCGGCGCCGACGCGCCACTGGGCCGGCACGATCGAGACGGGGGTGGAGTATGCCGTCGTCGTCTCCTCCTGCGCCGGGCTGTTCGGCTACGTGATCGGCGACACGGTGCGCTTCCTGGACCGCGCCCCGCCGCGGCTGCTGGTCACGGGGCGCACCTCCTGGATGCTCTCGGCCTTCGGCGAGCACCTGGCGGGGGAGGAGATCGAGGCGGCGCTGCTCGCCGCCGCCGCGCAGGCGGGGCTGCGCGTCGCGGAATATGCGGTCGGGCCCGAGTTCGCGGGCAGCCGTGGCCGGCATCGCTGGTGCGTGGAGACGCAGGCGCCCGCGCCCGCCGATGCGGCGCGGCACCTCGCGGCCCTGCTCGACGCCGCGCTGCGGGCGGAGAACGACGACTACGCCGCGCACCGAGACGGCGCGCAACTGGCCGCGCCCGAGGTCGTGCTGGTGCCGCAAGGCGCCTTCGCCGCCTGGATGCGCGCCGAGGGCAAGCTCGGCGGCCAGCACAAGGTGCCGCGGGTGGTCGCCGACCCCGCGCGTTTCGCGGCGATGGCCGCCGCCCTCAGTGATCCTGGTCGGGCGCCGCGTCCGAGTTGAGCAGCGTGTAGCGCTCGATGCCGATGCGCGCGATCAGGTCGAACTGGGTGTCCACGAAGTCGGCGTGCTTCTCCTCGTCGCGCAGGATGGAGAGGAAGAGGTCGCGCGAGACGTAGTCGCGCACCGATTCGCAATAGGCGATGGCCTCGCGCAGGTCGGCGATGGCCTTCTGCTCGAGCTTCTGATCGCATTCGAGGACCTCGCGCACGCCCTCGCCGATCAGCACCGGGTTGAGGCGCTGCACGTTGGGATGGCCGCCGAGGAAGAGGATGCGGTCGATCAGCGCATCCGCGTGCTTCATCTCCTCGATGGATTCCTCGTATTCGTGCTTGCCGAGCTTGGTGACGCCCCAATGCTTCAGCATCCGCGCGTGCAGGAAGTACTGGTTGATGGCGGTCAGCTCGTTGGTGAGCTGGGTGTTGAGATGCTCGATGACCTTCGGGTCGCGCAGCATGGGTCAGCCTCCGGCGCTGCGGCGCGGGCCGCCGCGCCGCCTGCCCGCGATGACGACGCAGGCGCACGGTGAAGTCAAGCAAGCAACTGATTTTGCTGGATAATGCGCCTGAGGCGCATTCTCACTTCGGCGCGGAATCACCCGAGCCGGAGCGCAGCATGCCGAGGATGGTCTTGCAGCAGCAGCCGCATTGCGCGCCGCAGCCGCAGCCCGCATAGACCTCGGCGGGGCGGGACGCCCCGGCGGCGATGGCCGCGGCGATCTGCGCATCCGTCAGGCGGTTGCAGTGGCAGACGACCATCGCGGAGGGCCTCAGCGCCAGCCCGCGCGCTGCATGATCTGCAGCGCCTGCGGGGCGAGCGCGCCGTAGCGCTGCGCGTTCAGCTCGTCGGCGCGGAAGGTGCCGAGGGCGGCGAGCGCAGGATGCGGCGGCACATCGGCCACGACCGGGTATTCGAAGTTGCCGTTGGCGAACATCTCCTGCGCGCGCGGGCCGGTCAGGTATTCGATGAACTTCAGCGCCATCTCCCTGTTCGAGGAGGAACGCACCACGCCCGCGCCCGAGACATTCACATGCGCGCCGCGATCGCCCTCGGCTTGGTTGGGGAAGATCACGCCGATCCTGTCGTAGAGGGCCCTCTGCTCGGCGTTGCTCGAGGCGCCGAAGCGCGCGAGGTAGTAGGTGTTGGCAATGGCAAGCCCGCCGACGCCGGCCGCGACCGCCTGGAACTGCGGCGTGTCCCCGCCCTGCGGCGGGCGGGCCATGTTCTGCGCGACGCCGCGCGCCCAGGCCTCGGCGGCCTGTTCGCCGTTGGCGACCATGATGCTCGCCATCAGCGAGGTGTTGTAGGGATGGGCCGCGGCGCGGACGAGGATCTGGCCGCGGAACTCCGGCCTGGCGAGGTCCTCGTAGCGGTCGAGCCCGGCGGGGCGGCCCTTCGTCTTGTCGAACATGATGACGCGGGCGCGGCGCGAGACGCCGTACCACTCGCCCTCGGGGTGGCGGAGGCTCGCGGGGACGCGGCCGTTCAGGATCTCGCTGCGCGTCGGCGCGAGGATGTTGGCCGCCGAGGCGCGGGCGAGGCGCGCGCCGTCCACGGTGATCAGCACGTCGGCCGGCGTGTTGGCGCCCTCGGACTGGATGCGGGCGATGAGCTGGTCGGCATCGCCCTCGATGAGGCGGATGCGCATCCCGGTCTCGGCCGTGAAGCCGTCATAGAGGGCGCGGTCGGTATCGTAGTGGCGGGACGAATAGAGATTCAGCGTGCGTTCCTGCGCGAGCGCCGGGCGTGCGAGCGCGCCGGCGGCGGCGAGGGCGGGAACGGCAAGAAGCTGGCGACGACGCATCACGGAACCCCGAATGGCTGGCGGGCGGATTCCTACTGCAAATGAGAAACGCTCGCAAGTGCAATTGCGAACGCATCTCAGTTACAGAAGCGCCAGGCGGGGGTTCCCGGCCCCCGCCCCGCGGCCGGGTCAGGCCTGGAGGCCACGCAGGAAGCGCGCCCGCGCGCCGCCGCCAGCCATCAGGAAGGCATGGTCGGAACCGGAGAGCAGGAAGCGCGCGCCGAGCGCGATGTAGTCCGGCGCAACCGTCTCGTCATAGACGCCGCCCATGCCCATGTGCTTGCCATGCGCCTTGCAGGCCGCGGCGACCTTCGCATAGGCGGCGCGCACATCCGGATGGCCGATCTGCCCCGCGATGCCCATCGAGGCCGTGAGGTCGGAGGTGCCGATCATCAGGCTGTCCACCCCGGGCACGGCGGCGATGGCATCGGCATTCGCGACCGCCTCCGGCGTCTCGATCATCACGCAGACCAGGATCTCGGCGTTGAGTTCGCGCTGCGCGGCGGCGGTGTCGGCGACGACGAAGCCGTATTGCGCCGGCGGGCCGCCCCAGGAGCGCTCGCCGAGCGGCGGGTAGCGGAAGGCGCGGACCACGGCGGCGGCTTCCTCGGCCGTGTCCACATGCGGCACCACCACGCCCATCGCGCCGTTGTCGAGGCAGCGCGTGCCCTCGAACAGCGCGTCCTTGCACACGCGCACGATCGGCGTGACACCTTGGCTGAGCGCGGCCATCGCCATGCGCGTGGCATCGTCCACGCTCATCGCGCCGTGCTCCATGTCGATGAACAGCCAGTCGAAGCCGGAGGCGGCGGCGATCATGCCGACGGCGGGCGTGCGCAGGTGATGCACGCCGAAGCCGAGGGCGAGTTCGCCGGCTTCGAGGCGGCGGCGGGCCAGGTTGGGTGCGATGGGCATGGCGGCGTTTCCCCCGGGGTTGCGTGGCGCGCAGGGCACCACGCAGGCCCGGGGCGGTCAATCGGCGGGCGCCGCGGCCCGCTCAGCGCGCCGCGATGGCGGCGATCTCGATCCTCACGTCGCGCGGCAGCCGGGCGGCCTGCACGGTGGCGCGCGCCGGCGGATTGGTCGGGAAGTAGGTGGCATAGACGGCGTTCATGCGCGCGAACTCGTTCAGGTCGGCCATGAACACGGTGGTCGAGACGATGTCGGACATGGAGAAGCCCGCCGCCTCGACCACCGCGCGCAGGTTGTCGAGCACCTGGCGCGTCTCGGCCTCGATGCTGCGGTCGGCGATCATCTGGTTGGTCCGCGGGTCGAGCGCGATCTGGCCCGCGAGGTAGAGCGTGTTGCCCACGCGGATCGCCTGGCTGTAGGGGCCGATCGCCTCCGGCGCGTTGCGGGTGGCGATGACGCGGTCCTGGGCGGTCGCGGCGAGGGGCAGCAGCAGCGCGAGGGCGGCGAGGGCGGGAAGGCGGATCATGGCGGTCTCCTGGCCGGCTGGTGGCCGGCCGAGGGTCACCCGGGCCGCTCCCCTTCCGCAAGCGCGGAGGCGATCATCGCCTCGACCGTCGCGAGGCGGTCCGCCTCCTCCGCCGGCTTGTCGCGCCGGATGCGCGCGATGCGCGGAAAGCGCAGCGCCACGCCCGACTTGTGCCGGCTGCTGCGCTGCACCGCGTCGAAGGCCACTTCCAGCACCAGGCCGCGCTCCACCTCCCGCACGGGGCCGAAGCGGTTGACCGTGTTGTTGCGGATCCAGCGGTCGAGCCAGGCGAGCTCCTCGTCCGTGTAGCCGGAATAGGCCTTGCCGATCGGCACGAGCTCGCCGTCCTCGCGCCAGACGCCGAAGGTGTAGTCGGAATAGAAGCTGCTGCGCCTGCCGTGGCCGCGCTGGGCGTACATCAGCACCGCATCCACCGTGAGAGGCTCCCGCTTCCACTTCCACCACAGCCCCTTCACGCGCCCCGACACATAGGGCGCATCGGCGCGCTTGAGCATCAGCCCCTCGATCGCGGCGGCGCGCGCACCCTCGCGCAGCCGGGCGAGCGCATCGAGGCTGTCGAAGGGAACGAGGGCCGAGAGGTCCATGCGCGCCGGTGCCGCGCGCGCGTGCCAGGATTCGAGGCGCGCGCGCCGCGCGTCGAAGGGCAGCGGGCGCAGATCCTCCTCTGCGTCGAAGAGCAGATCGTAGAGCCGCACCGCCGCCGGATGGTCGCGCTGCATCTTCGCCGTGACGGTCTTGCGATTCAGGCGCTGCTGCAGATCGGCGAAGGGTGCGACCTCGCCGTCGCGGATGACGAGCAGCTCGCCGTCGAGGACGGCATGGAAATCCATCGCGGCGAGGATCTCGGGGAAGGCGGCGGAGATGTCCTCGCCCCCGCGCGAGAAGAGCCGCCGCCCGCCGGGGCCGGCGACGAGCTGGACGCGGATGCCGTCCCATTTCCACTCGGCGCGCCACTCCTCGGCGCGCAGGGCGGCGAGATCTGCGGCTTCCAGCGGATGGGCGAGCATCAGCGGGCGGAAGACGGGGGCCTCGCGCGGGTCCGGGCGCGGCCCCGTGCCGTCCAGCCAGCGGAACAGCGGCGCATAGGGCAGGCTGACGCCGTGCCAGACCTCCTCGATCTCCTCGACCGGCCGGCCGGACCATTCGGCGAGCGCAACGCGCGCGAGGCGGGCCGAGACGCCGACGCGCAACCCCCCCGTGACCAGCTTGATGAGCGCGAGCCGCCCGCCGGCATCGAGCGTGTCTAGCCAGCCGGCGATCAGCGCCGGGATCTCCGCCTTCGGCGCCGCCTCCAGCGCGGCGACGACATCCGAGAGCGCCGGCGGCGGCGCGTTGACGCCCGCGCGCGGCTGCCAGATCAGCGCCACCGTCTCGGCCATGTCGCCGACATAGTCGTAGGAGAGGCGCCAGAGCTCGGGATCCGTGCACGTCATCACCAGCTCGCGGATCATCGCGGGCCTGGCGGCGGAGAGGCGCAGCTCCTCGGTCAGCGCGGCAAGGCCGATGCCGCGCTCGGGGTCGGGCTGCTCGGCGAACCACTGCCGGAGCAGGGCGAGTTTCGCATTCCGCCCGGGCGTGAAGACCAGGCGCTCGAGCAGGGCCGCGAAGGCGGAGAGGCTCATGCGGCGGCCTCGCCGGGGGCTTCGCCCTCGTCCTCCTCCCCGCGGCCGACGAGGTGCAGCGCGCGGCCGCGGATGCCGCGCTGGCCCAGCGCATGGATGAGCGCATCCTCGCGCCCATGCGTCACCCAGACCTCGGGCGCCTGGACCTCCTCCGCGGTGGCGAGCAGCTCGTCCCAGTCGGCATGGTCGGAGATGACGAGCGGCAGCTCCACCCCGCCCTGCTTCGCGCGCTGGCGCACCCGCATCCAGCCCGAGGCGTTGCAGACCACCGGCTCGGCAAGGCGCCGCGCCCAGCGGTCGGCGATGGCCGAGGGCGGCGCGAGCACGATCGCGCCCTTGAGGTCCTCCTTCTTCGCCACCGTCGCGGTGCGCAGCGGGCCGAGGGGGATGCCGAGCGCCTCGTAGGTGCGGCACAGCGCGACATGGGCGCCGTGCAGGTGGATCGGCGCCTCCCAGCCCGCCTGCCGCAGCATCGCGGCAAGGCGCTGGCATTTGCCGAGCGAGTAGCAGCCGACGACATGCGTCCGCTCGGGGAACAGCGCCACCGAGCGCAGCAGGCGCGCGATCTCCGCCTCGGGCGGCGGGTGGCGGAAGACCGGGAGGGCGAAGGTCGCCTCGGTGACGAAGACGTCGCAGGGCTCGGGCTCGAAGCCCGCGGCGGTGGGGTCGGGCCGGCGCTTGTAGTCGCCCGAGACGACCACGCGCGCCCCGCGCCATTCGAGGCAGACCTGCGCCGAGCCCAGCACATGCCCCGCCGGGCGCAGCCAGAGCCTGACGCCGTTGACATCGAGCGTCTCGCCGAAGCGCAGCGCCTGCTGGCTCACCCCCGCCCTGCCCTCGCCCATGCGCGCGCTCATGATGGCGAGCGTCTCGGCTGTCGCGAGTACATGCGCATGGCCGGGCCGGGCGTGGTCCGAATGGCCGTGGCTGATCACGGCGCGGTCCACCGCGCGCGTCGGGTCGATGAAGAAGCCGCCGGGCTCGCAGAACAGGCCGGCGGGCGTCACCTTCAGCCAGGTCTCGGGGTGGGGTGCTGTCACGGGGCGCATATGGGCGGCTTCCCGGCTCGGGGAACCGCCGCCATATTGGCCCGCCGATGAGAACATTGCCAGAACCCTTCGCCGGCTGGTTCGCCGCGCGCGGCTGGACGCCGCGGCCGCACCAGCTGGCGCTGCTGGAGGCGGCACGGCGCGGCGAGCATGCCCTGCTGCTCGCGCCGACCGGGGGCGGCAAGACGCTCGCGGGCTTCCTGCCCTCGCTCGTGGATCTCGCGCGCGCGCCGCGGGAGGGGCTGCACACGCTCTATGTCTCGCCGCTCAAGGCGCTGGCGGTGGACATCGCGCGCAACCTGACCGCGCCTGTCGCCGAGATGCGCCTTGCCATCCGCATCGAGACGCGCACCGGCGACACGCCCGCGAACCGGCGGCAGCGGCAGCGCGAGCGCCCGCCGCAGATGCTGCTGACCACGCCGGAAAGCCTGACGCTGCTGCTCTCCCTGCCCGATGCGCCGGCGATGTTCGAAGGCCTTTGCGCCATCATCGTGGACGAGGCGCATGCGCTCGCGGGCACCAAGCGCGGGGACCAGCTGGCACTGGGCATGGCGCGGCTGGCGCGGCTCGCGCCCGCGGCGCGGCGCGTCGGGCTTTCGGCCACGGTCGCGCACCCCGGGGCGCTCCGCGCCTGGCTTTCGCCCAGCGCGCGGGCGGAGGATGTGCGCCTGATCGAGACGCGCGGCGGCGCCGCGCCGGTCTTCGACCTGCAACTGCCGGAGGGGCGCCTGCCCTGGGGCGGGCATATGGGCCTCGCCTCGGCGCCGGAGATCTACCGCCGGATCGCGGCCGCGCGGGTGACGATCGTCTTCGTCAACACCCGCGCCCAGGCGGAACTCATCTTCGCCGCGCTGTGGCGGCTGAACGAGGCCGCGCTGCCCATCGCCATGCACCATGGCAGCCTCGAGATCGGCCTGCGCCGCAAGGTCGAGGCCGCGATGGCCGAGGGGCGGCTGCGCGCGGTGGTGGCCACCGCCTCGCTCGACCTCGGCATCGACTGGGGCGATGTGGACCAGGTGATCCAGGTCGGCGCGCCGAAGGGTGTCTCGCGTCTGCTGCAACGGGTGGGGCGAGCCAACCACCGCATGGACGAGCCCTCCCGCGCCGTGCTGGTGCCGGCCAACCGCTTCGAGGTGGTCGAATGCGTCGCCGCGACCGAAGCCGTGGCGGCGGGGGAGCTGGACGGCGAGCCGCCGCGGCCCGGCGGGCTCGACGTGCTGGCGCAGCATGTGCTGGCCATGGCGTGCAGCGCGCCCTTCCACCCGGATGCTCTCTATGCCGAGGTCACCAGCGCCGGCCCCTATGCCGCGCTGCCGCGTCGCGACTTCGACGACGTGCTGCGCTTCGTCGAGGATGGCGGCTACGCGCTTCAGGCCTATGACCGCTTCCGCAAGCTGTTCCGCGATGCCGAGGGGAAGGTGCATGTGCGTGGCACGGCGGTGGCGCGGCAGCTGCGGATGAACCTCGGCACCATCGTCGAGACGCCGATGGTCAAGGTGCGCATCCGCGGCGGCGGGGTGCTGGGCGAGGTGGAGGAGTGGTTCGTCTCCACGCTCGAGCCCGGCGACTGCTTCCTCTTCGGCGGGCAGGTGCTGCGCTACGAAAGGCTCGATCCCGGCGCCGTCATCGTCTCGCGCGGCGGCGAGGGCGAGCCGCGCGTGCCCGTCTATGCCGGCACGCGCATGCCGCTGACCACCTGGCTCGCGGCGCGGGTGCGCGCCATCCTCTCCGATCCGAGGCGCTGGCGGCATCTTCCCGAGCCGGTGCGCGAATGGCTGCGGCTGCAGCGGATGAGATCCGAACTGCCGCCGCGCGAGGGGCTGCTGGTCGAGACCTTCCCGCGCGGCGGCAAGTGGTTCCTGGTGGCCTACACCTTCGAGGGGCGGCTCGCCCACCAGACGCTCGGGCTCCTGGTGACGAAGCGGATGGAGCGCCGCGGTTTCGGGCCGCTCGGCTATGTCGGCACGGACTACGCGCTGACCATCTGGTCGGCCTTCGAGCCGGCCGGCATGGACGACCTCTTCGCCGAGGACATCCTGGGCGACGAGATGGAGGAATGGCTGGCGGAATCCTCCATGCTGCGGCGGACCTTCCGCCATGTCGCGACCATCGCCGGGCTGATCGAGAAGACCCACCCGGGCCAGGAGAAGTCGGGCCGCCAGATGACGATGAATGCCGACCTGATCTACGACGTGCTGCGCCGGCATGAGCCGGACCACATCCTGCTGCGCGCGACGCGCGCCGAGGCCGCGCAGGGGCTGACGGACGTCGCGCGCATCGCCGCCCTGCTCGCGCGCGTGAAGGGCCGCATCCGGCATCGCGTGCTCGACCGCGTCTCGCCGCTCGCCGTGCCGGTGCTGATCGAGGAAGGGCGCGAATGGGTGGCGGGCGGGGCGGAGGAGGCGCTGCTCGCCGAAGCCGCCGCGCTGGTGGAGGAGGCGACGGACGGCGCCGAGCATTTCGCCGAGGTGCTCGCCGAGGTGACCGGGAAGGTCGCGCCGCGCGGAACCTCGGTGACGCGGGAGAAGGAACGCGCGCGGCGGCGCTCGCACTGGGTGCGCAGCGCCCCGCGCATGGTGACGGGCCGATGAGCGCCGCCCCCCTCCACATCGCCGGCGAGCGGCTGATGCTCGACCCCGCCGGCGTGCTGCACTGGCCGGCGCGGCGGCTGCTCTGCGTGGCCGACCTGCATCTCGAGAAGGGCAGCGCCTTCGCCGCGCGCGGGCGCCTGCTGCCGCCCTACGACACGCGGGAGACGCTCGGCCGGCTGTTCCCGCTGCTGCGCCGCTACCGGCCGCAGCGTGTGGTGTTCCTCGGCGACAGTTTCCACGACGATGCCGGCGCGGGGCGGCTCGGCGCGGCGGAGCGGGCGGCGCTGGTGCAGGCGCTGGCGGGGATGGAGGCGGTCTGGGTCGCGGGCAACCACGATCCCTCCCCGCCCGCCGGCCTGCCGGGTGTCGCGGTGGCGGAACACGCCGACGGCCCGCTGGTGTTCCGCCACGTGCCGCAGGCGCGCGCGACGGGCGAGGTGGCGGGCCATCTGCACCCCAAGGCGGCGGCGCCGACGCGCGCGGGGGGCGTGGTGCGCCCGTGCTTCGTCTCGGACGGGCGGCGGCTGCTGCTGCCCGCCTTCGGCGCCTTCACGGGCGGGCTCGATGTCGGCGATCCGGCGGTCGCCGGGCTCTTCCCGCGCGGGGCGCGCGTATTCCTGCTCGGCGCCGAGCGCCTCTATTCCTTCCCCGCGGCGCTGCGCCGCGCGGGCGCGCCGGCCGCCTAGCGCCGCCCCGCCCGTCAGGCGGCGAGGAAGCGCGCCGCCCCGTTCGCGAGCACCTGGCAGGCCAGCGCGAGATCCTCGGGCTTCGTGTCCTCGGTCCAGTGATGGCTGATGCCGCCGATCGAGGGCGGGAAGAGCATCGCCACCGGCATGCGCTTGGCGATGTACTGCGCGTCGTGGCCCGCGCCCGAGGGCATGCGGCTCCAGGCGCCGGGCGCCTCCTCCTCGGCGGCGGCGTCGAGGGCGGCCATCATCGCCGGATCGCACAGCGCGGGCGTGGCGCGGCTCATCTGCTCGATGGTGGCGGGGCATTTCTCGCGGCGGTTGCTCTCGCGCACCAGGGCGCGCAGCGCCGCGTCCATCCGTTCCAGCACCTCGGGCGAGACATCGCGGAACTGGAACAGCACCTCCGCACGCCCGGGGATGATCGAGGGGGCGCCGGGATCGAGCGTGATGCGCCCCGCCGTCCAGACGCTGCGCTCGGCGGCGACGCGCGGGAACTCCTCGTCTATCCGCGCCAGCAGGCGGATGGCCGAGAGGCCGGCGTCGCGCCGCTCGGCCATGGTCGTGGTGCCGGCGTGGTTCTGCTGGCCCTCGAAGACGATGCGATACTGCCAGATCGCGACGATGCCGGTGACGACGCCAATGCGCAGGCCGCTGCTCTCGAGGACGCGGCCCTGCTCGATGTGCATCTCGAAGAAGCCCTTGTGGCGGCCGGGTTCGAGCGTCATGCGCGGCTTGCCGGCAAGCCCCGCGGCGGCGAGCGCCTCGCGCAGCGGCGTGCCGTCGTTGCGGCTGCGGCTGCGGTCGATCTCCTCCTCGCTCAGTTCGCCGATGATCGAGCGGGAGCCGAGGAAGCCGCCCTCGAAATGGCCTTCCTCGTCGGCGAAGGCGCAGACATCCACCGGCAGCCCGGCCCGCGCGAGCGCGAGGCCCGCGACGACGCCGAGCGCGCCGTCCAGCCAGCCGGCGTAGTTCTGGCTCTCGATATGGCTGCCGACGAGCAGATGCGGCCCCGGCCCCTTGTGGCGGCCATAGACGTTGCCGATGCCGTCGATGCTGGGTTCGAGGCCGATCTCGGCCATGCGCTCCATCAGCCAGCGGCGCGATTCCATGTCCTGCGGGGAGTAGGTCGGGCGATGCACGCCGGTCTTGTAGGCGCCGATCTGCCGGAGGTCGTTGAGGTCGCGGAGGAAGCGTTCGGCGTCGATCCGGGGCATGGGCATGGTCCTTTCGTCGTCCCGCCATGCTGCGGCGCGGAACAGGCGACGACAAGCCGCGTTAACCGCCCGGAAAGGCCGATGCGCTTTCGTAGCGGTGCCCGCAAACCGCGGCGAACCTGTCGGAAAGGCCGAAAAACATGTCCGATCTGGCTGCCAACCGTCGCCGCCCCGAGGATGTGTCCTCGGTGGCCCTCCTCGAATCCGCCCGCGGCGCCGAGCTGCATCTGCGCAGCCAGTCCGGCACGCTGATGCGCGTTCCGCTCGGCGATGCCGACCATCTGCGGGGGCTCGCCGCGCTCGCGATGATGGCCGGCACCCTCGGCGCCCTCGCCGCCAAGGGCGCCTGAGCGTAAGCCGCAAGGCGTCTCGCGCCGGGCGGGCGACGGCTCGCCCGCCCATATCGCTTCCGCGCCCGCCTCATCGCGTCTAGCCTTCCCCCGGAACCCGCACCGAGAAGCGGGGCGATGGAGGACGCGCATGAGGACGATGCTGACCGCGCTCGCCGCGGCCGTGATGCTGCCCGTGCTGCCTGCCCAGGCTCAGGTGCAGATGATCGTGAACTTCGCCGCCGGCGGGCCGACGGACATCGTCGGCCGCCTGATGCAGACCGAGATGGCGGCCGCGCTCGGCCAGCCCGTCGTGGTGCGCAACGTCGCCGGCGCGGCGGGCACCATCGGCACGGCGGAAGCGGCGCGGGCACGGCCGGACGGGCAGACCATCCTGTTCTCGCCCGTCGGTCCGGTGGCGATCCAGCCGCATTACAGGCGCAACCTGTCCTATTCGCTGCAGAGCTTCGAGGCGATCTGCCAGGTGGCCTCGAGCCCGGTGGTGATGATGACGCCGCGGAACTCCGGCCTGCGGACGGTCGCGGACGTGATCGCGCGCGCGCGGCGGGAGGGCCAGGGCTTCCCCTTCGCCTCGACCGGCCACGGCACCATCCCGCACATCGCCATGGTCGGGCTGATGCGGCTTGCGAATGTGGAGCTGAACCACATCCCCTATCGCGGATCGGGCGAGGTGATGCTCGCCTTCCAGCAGGGGCAGGTGCAGCTCTTCACCGACCAGACGCTGCTGATCCGCCAGTACGAGCTGCACCCCATCGCCTTCCTGACCGAGACGCGCAACCCGGACTTCCCCGATGTGCCGACGATGCGGGAGGCGGGCTACGACCTCGTCTACACGATCTGGTCCGGCCTCTATGCGCCCGCGGGCACGCCCGAGCCGGTGCTCGCGCGGCTCGAGGCGGCCTGCGACCGGACGATGCGCCATCCCGATGTGGTGGCCGGCATGACGCGCGTCGCGCAGCCCATCCTCTACCGCAACCGCGCCGACTTCGCCGCCTTCTCGCGGGCCGAGAGCGAGAAGTTCCGCGCCCTGATCGAGGCGGCCGGGCTGCGCGCCGCCGACTGACCTCAGCCTTCGGGCAGCGGGTCGGAGCCCTTGATGTCGAGGGCTTCGAGCACGCGGGAGACGCAGTTGTAGCCGGCGATGGTGACGGTCAGCTCCACCAGCTGGCGCGGCGGGAAGGCGTCCCGCACCGCTTGGGCGATGGCCTCCGGGACATGCACCTCCCGCGTCATCGCGTCGCAATAGGCGAGCGCCGCGCGTTCCGTCGGGTCGAAGGCGTCGCTCGCCTCCCAGTCCCGCAGCGCGTCGAGCTGCGCCTGGGTCGCGCCCTCCTGCAGGGCCAGCGGGGCGTGGGCCTCCCATTCATAGGGCGCGTCGTTGATCGCCGCGACGCGGCACATCATCAGCTCGCGGATCTTGCCCGGCAGGGTGGATTTCCAGCGCACCGCGTCGAACAGGGCGATCCAGCCCTGCGCGATGGGCGGGGCGTGCAGCAGCATCCGGTGCAGATGGCCGATCCGCTTGCGCGAGGCGCGGATGGTCTCGGCCGCCTCGCGATGCTCGGGCAGGGCGGGATCGGCATAGGGAATGCGGGCCATGGGGTCCTCCGTGGCGGAGCGGGGTTCAGGCGGGGCGGCGGCGCAGCAGGTAGCGCTGGCGGCCATCCATCACCAGCACGCCCCTCTGGTTGTGCACGGTGCTGCGCAAGCCGAGCACGCCAGTCGTGCGCTGGGGCGTCAGCTCGTCCACTTCGAGCGCCGGGTAGAGCGTGTCGCCGGCAAAGACCGGGTGCAGGAAGCGGCTCGACTGGTCGAGAAAGCCCTTGAGGCTCTCCTCGACCATGTGCGGGAAAAGCCCCGCGCCGGCCGCGGTCTGGATCACGATCTGGAAGCCATGGGCGAGCATCTGCGGCATGCCGCGCGCGCGGCAGTATTCCGCATCGTAATGGACCGGATGGTTGTCGCCGGAGGCGGCCTGGAAGGCGAGGAAGATCGCCTCGGTCATGGTCCGGCTCGGCAGCACGAAGCGTTCGCCCAGGGCGAAGTCCTCGAACCAGCGCTGGTCGGGCACCAGGCGGTGCGATGCGGGGTCGAAGGTGCTCATGGGCGGCCGAACTCCCTCTCGCGCGCCGGATCGGCGACGGTCATGCCGTGCGGAGGATCGCCACGGCCCCCGGTTGCGCCTTTCCCGGGCCCGGCTGGCGGCGCGCAGGCGCGCGGACGGGCCGCGCGCGCATCGCTGATCTGCGGGTGCGGAACACCGCCGCCATTGCCGGCCGCGGCCCGCCGCGGTTGCCCGCCGAAAATCCCGCCCATCGAGCATCCCGCCGTTGCCTCGCGCAGGCTAGTCGAGAGCGGGGCGCGCGCAAGCGGCGCGGAAGGCGGATCGTTGCGCGATGGCACCGGCAGCGCCTAGGATCGCCGTGCCGGGCGAGCGACAGGAAGGTGTGCCATGCGGAACGTCCTGCTTGCCCTTGGTCTCGGTCTCCTGCCCGGCATCGCCGCCGAGGCGCAGACCGCCGGCCCCTTCGACGGCACCTGGGTCGGTCGCGGCACGCTGACGGCCAACCGGGGCCGCGGCACGGATTGCGGACCGGAGACGGTGAACAACCGCCTCACCGTGCAGGGCGGGCGCCTGAGCATCCTCTACAGCCCGCAGGCGGGCATCCGCTTCGAGGGGCCGGTCGCCGCCGATGGGGGCTTCTCCATCGTTTCCGGCCAGTCCCGCTTCGCCGGCCGCTTCACCGAGCGCGGCATGGCCGCGACCTTCTCCCACCCCTCCTGCGAGCGCGCCTGGCGGTTCGTGCGCGGGTGAAGGGCCGCGGCGGTTGCGCCCGGTGAGCGGCCGGGCTACCCGCCGCCCCCGTGACCGGCAGCCCCCCTCCCCTTCGCACCGCCGACTTCGACTTCGCCCTGCCCGAGCGGCTGATCGCCCAGGCCCCGGCGCGGCCGCGCGATGCCGCGCGGATGCTGGTCGTCGGGCCGGGCGGGCCGCGCGATGCCGGGGTGCGCGACCTGCCGGGCCTGCTCGCGCCCGGGGACGTGATGGTGGTGAACGACACCCGCGTCATTCCCGCCCGCCTGCGCGCCCGGCGCGGGGAGGCGCGGCTCGAGATCATGCTCAACCGCGCCGAGGGCGGCGGCGTCTGGCACGCGCTGGTGCGCAACGCGCGCCGCCTGCGCGCGGGCGACCGCATCGCCATCGAAGGCGCCGAGGACTGCACCGCCACCGTGCTCGAGGCGCCGGAGGGCGGGGCCGTGCGCCTCGAATTCGGGCCGGATCAGGCCGCGCTGGCCGCCGCCCTGGAGAAGGCCGGGGAAGTCCCCCTGCCGCCCTACATCGCACGCCCGGACGGGCCGCGGCCCGAGGATGCGGAGGACTACCAGCCGGTCTTCGCCGCGCGCCCCGGCGCCGTCGCCGCGCCCACGGCCAGCCTGCACTTCACGGAGGCGCTGCTCGCCGCCATCGCCGCGCGCGGCGTGACGCGCGCCACCGTCACGCTGCATGTCGGCGCCGGCACCTTCCTGCCGCTGCGTAGCGAGAACCCGCGCGCGCATCGGCTGCACGCGGAATGGGGGGAGGTCGGCGCCGGGGCCGCCGGCGCGATCAACGCCGCGCGGGAGGCCGGCGGGCGCATCCTCGCCGTCGGCACCACCGCGCTGCGGCTGCTGGAAAGCGCGGTGGACGAGGCGGGAAGGATCCATCCCTTCCGCGGCCTGACCGACATCTACCTGCTGCCCGGCCACCGCTTCCGCAGCGCGGACCTCCTGATGACCAATTTCCACCTGCCGCGGAGCACGCTCTTCATGCTGGTCTGCGCCTTCGCCGGCACGGAGCGGATGAAGGCCGCCTATGCCCACGCCATCGCGGCGGGCTACCGCTTCTACTCCTACGGCGACGCCACGCTGCTGGAGCGCGCGGCGTGAGCCTGCACTGGAGCCTCGCGGCGCGGGATGGCGCGGCGCGCGCGGGCGTGCTGCACACCGCCCATGGCGAGGTGCCGACGCCCGTCTTCATGCCCGTCGGCACCGCCGGGACGGTGAAGGCGATGACGGCCGACGCGGTGCGCGCCACGGGTGCGCGCATGGTCCTCGGCAACACCTATCACCTGATGCTGCGCCCGGGGGCGGAGCGCGTGGCGCGGCTCGGCGGGCTGCACCGCATGATGGACTGGCACGGGCCGATCCTGACGGATTCCGGCGGCTTCCAGGTCATGTCGCTCGCCGGCCTCCGCAAGATGGACGAGCAGGGCGTCACCTTCCGGAGCCATGTGGACGGGTCGAAGCACCGCCTGACGCCGGAGCGCAGCGTCGAGATCCAGCGCCTGCTCGGCGCCGACGTGACGATGTGCCTCGACGAATGCACGCCCTTCCCGGCCACCGAGAAGCAGGCGGCGGAGTCCATGCGCCTGTCCATGCGCTGGGCGGCGCGCTGCCGCGACGCCTTCGTGGAACGCGAAGGCCACGGCCTGTTCGGCATCGTGCAGGGCAGCACCTATCCCGACCTGCGCGCGGAGAGCGTGGAGGCGCTGACGCGCATCGGCTTCGAGGGCTATGCCGTCGGCGGCCTCGCGGTCGGCGAGGGGCAGGAGATGATGTTCTCCGTCCTCGATGCCACCGTGCCGCTGCTGCCCAAGGATCGCGCGCGCTACCTGATGGGCGTCGGCACGCCGTCGGACCTCGTGGGCGCCGTGCGGCGCGGCATCGACATGTTCGACTGCGTGATGCCGACGCGCTCGGGGCGCACGGGGCGGGCCTATACGCGGCGCGGCGTGCTCAACATCCGCAACGCGCGGCATGCCGATGACGACGGCCCGCTCGACCCCGATTGCGGCTGCCCGGCCTGCCGGCGGCATTCCCGCGCCTATCTGCATCACCTGTTCAAGGCGGGGGAGATGCTCGGGCCGATGCTGCTGACCTGGCACAACATCCAGTACTATCAGGACCTGATGGCGGAGCTGCGCGCCGCCATCCTGTCGGGCACCTTCGAGGAGGCCGCCCAGCGCATCGAGGCCGGCTGGCGCGCAGGCGAGGAGGAGAAGGCGGCATGAGCGGCGCCCCCGACCACGAGTATCACGGTCTGACGCAGCTCGGCCGCCAGACCGCCCTGCCCGTCAACCCGGCCGAGGCGGTGCTGGAGCGCGTGCCCGCGCCGCACAAGGGGCTGCACTACTGCGTGCGCTTCACCGCGCCGGAATTCACCTCGCTCTGCCCGCTGACCGGCCAGCCCGACTTCGCGCATCTGGTGATCGACTACGTGCCGGGCGAATGGATCGTCGAGAGCAAGTCGCTCAAGCAATACCTCGCATCCTTCCGCAACCACGGGGCGTTCCACGAGTCCTGCACGCTGGATATCGCGCAGCGGCTGGTGGGGTTGCTCTCGCCCGTCTGGCTGCGCATCGGCGGCTACTGGTATCCGCGCGGCGGCATCCCGATCGACGTGTTCTGGCAGTCGGGCCCGCCACCCGAAGGCGTGTGGATACCGGCGCAGGATGTGCAGCCGTATCGTGGGCGCGGCTGACGCATCCCGGAGGGGCGCCGCCCCTGCCGACCTCCCCGCCAAAGGCCGAAAAGCCTTTGGGAACCTCGAGCCACGGGATGCCGTCAGGCAGCACGCGCTCGCGCTGGGCTTCGATGCGGTGGGGTTCGCGAAAGCGCATCTCGCCCCGCAGGCGCGCGAGCGGCTGATGCGCTTCCTCGCCGAAGGGCGGCACGGCTCCATGGGATGGATGGCCGAGCGCGCGGAGCAGCGCGCCCATCCCCGCGCGCTCTGGCCCGATGCCGTCTCGGTTATCGCGCTCGGGGTGAACTACGCGCCCGAAGAGGACCCGCTCGCCACCCTCGCGCTGCGCGACCGCGCCACCATCAGCGTCTATGCCCGCAACCGCGACTACCACGACGTGCTCAAGTCGCGGCTGAAGGCGCTCGGGCGCTGGATGGCCGAGCGTTGGCCGGGCACGGGCATCAAGGTCTTCGTGGACACCGCGCCGGTGATGGAGAAGCCGCTCGCCCAGGCCGCGGGGCTCGGCTGGCAGGGCAAGCACACCAACCTCGTCTCGCGTGCATACGGGTCGTGGCTGTTTCTCGGCGAGGTCTTCACCACCCTCGACCTCGGCGCCGACGCGGCGGAGACGGACCATTGCGGATCCTGCCGCGCCTGCCTCGACGCCTGCCCGACCGCGGCCTTCCCCGCGCCCTACGAACTCGATGCGCGGCGCTGCATCTCCTACCTGACGATCGAGCATCGCGGGCCGATCGAGCCCGACCTGCGGCCGCTGATGGGCAACCGCATCTATGGCTGCGACGACTGCCTCGCCGTCTGCCCGTGGAACAAGTTCGCCCGCGCGCATCAGGAACCCGCCTTCGCGCCGCGCGCCGCGCTCGATGCGCCGCGGCTGGCCGCGCTCGCGGCACTGGACGATGCGGGCTTCCGCACGCTGTTCTCGGGCAGCCCCGTCAAGCGCATCGGGCGCGGCCGCTTCGTGCGCAACGTGATGATCGCCATCGGCAACTCGGCCGACGCCTCGCTGCGCGCCACGGCCCAGGCGCTGTGCGAGGATGCCGACCCGGTGGTGGCCGAGGCCGCGCGCTGGGCTGCGGAACGGCTGGAGGAACAGCGATGACGGACGAGGCGGCGCTGGTGCTCTTCTCCGGCGGGCAGGATTCCGCCACCTGCCTCGCCTGGGCGCTCGACCGCTTCGCGCGCGTCGAGACCATCGGCTTCGACTACGGCCAGCGGCACCGCGTGGAACTCGACTGCCGCCTGGCCTTCCGCGCCGCCATCCCCGCGATCAGCCCCGAATGGGGCGCACGGCTGGGACCCGACCACCTGCTGCGCCTCGATGCGCTGGGCGCGGTCTCGGAGACGGCGCTGACGCGCGAGGCGGAGATCGCCCTGGGCGCGGATGGCCTGCCGACCACCTTCGTTCCGGGCCGCAACCTGGTCTTCCTCGCCTTCGCCGCGGCGCTCGCCTACCGGCGCGGCCTCCGCCGCATCGTCGCCGGCGTCTGCGAGACGGACTACTCCGGCTACCCCGATTGCCGCGACGACACGATCAAGGCCATGCAGGTGGCGCTCAACCTCGGCATGGAGCGGCGCTTCGTGCTGGAGACCCCCCTGATGTGGCTCGACAAGGGCGCGACCTGGCGCCTGGCGGAAGCCCTCGGCGGCCAGGCGCTGGTGGCCGCGGTGGTCGAGCACACCCATTCCTGCTATCTCGGCGACCGATCCCATCGCCATCCCTGGGGCTTCGGCTGCGGCACCTGCCCGGCCTGCGACCTGCGCGCCAAGGGCTGGGCGGCCTTTGTGTCGGAGCGGCTATGACCCTCACCCCGCGCGCGGAAGGCGTGCTCGCGCTGATCGGCTTCGGCCTCTGCATCCCGGCGGCGAACTGGCTGATCGGCCATGCCGGGACGGTCTGCGTGCCGGGCGGACCCTGCCTCGTGCCGGTCGCGCCCGGGGTGATGGCGCCTTCGGGCGTGCTGATGATCGGGCTCGCGCTGGTGCTGCGGGACCTCGTGCAGCGGCGCCTCGGCGTGGGCTGGGCGGCGGGCGCGGTGCTCGCCGGGGCGGCGCTCTCGGCCTTTCTCGCCCCGCCGGCGCTGGTCGTCGCCTCCGCGGTGGCGTTCCTGCTGAGCGAGTTCGCCGACCTCGCCGTCTACACGCCGCTGCAGCGACGGCGCCTCGTGCTGGCGGTCGCGGCGAGCGGGGCGGTGGGGCTGGTCGTGGACAGCGTGGTGTTCCTCTGGCTCGCCTTCGGCAGCCTCGACTTCCTCGCCGGGCAGGTGATCGGCAAGGCGTGGATGGTGCTGCTGGCGCTGCCCTTCGTGCAGGCGCTGCGGCGGCGGGACGAGAGGCTCGGGATCCAGCCGGCATGATCGCCGGCCGCCGGGTGCTGATCGTCCGCAATTCCGAGACGGCGCCGGAGGGCGCCTTCGGCGCCTGGCTCGCCGAGGGCGGTGCGCGCCTGATGGTGGTCAGCGGCGAGGCCCTGCCCGCGCAGGAGGATGCGGCGCGCGCCGCGGACCTCGTCGTGCTGCTCGGCTCCCCGCATGGGGTCTACGAGACGGACATCCCCTGGATCGCGGCGCAGCGCGGCATCGTCGCGCGGCTCGCCGAGGCGGGCCGGCCCATCATCGGCATCTGCTTCGGCGCACAGATGCTGGCGGCGGCGACCGGCGGCGATGCTGCGCCGATCGGTCAGGGGCGCGCCTTCCTCGGCGTCTTCGACAATGCGGAGGCGGCCGAGCCGGTCTGGCAAGGCCCCTTCGTGCGGTGGCACGGCGACCACATCACGCCCCCGCCCGGCGCCGAGGTGCTCGCGCGCGACGGCGGGACGGTGCAGGTGTTCCGGCAGGCGAACCGCCTCGGCGTGCAGTTCCACCCCGAGGCGACGCCCGGCATCGTCGCGGGCTGGGTGGAACGCTACGCGGACCGCGTGGACGGGCCGGCGGTGCTCGCCGCCGCGGCGGCCATGCCCCCGCAGGCCCCGGTCTATGCGCGGATGGTCCGCGAGGTGCTGGCGCCGGGCTGACGCCCGGCCGCCACGGCCGCGCGGGTCAGTCCGCGCGGATGTTGTTCGCCCGGACCACCTCGCCCCACTTCGCCACCTCGCGCGCGAGGAAGGCGCCGAACTCGGCGGGGCTCGACATCACGAGGCGCGCCTGCTGCACCTCCTCCATCGTGCGCCGCACCTGGGCGTCGGAGAGCGATTCCTTCAGCGCGGCATTCATGCGCGCGATCGCCTCGGCCGGCGTGCCGCGCGGGGCCAGCACGCCCCACCACGCCTCGGCCTCGAGGCCCTGGATGCCGGCCTCGGCCACCGTCGGCAGGTCGGCCAGCGCGGGCAGGCGCTCGGGACCGAACTGCGCGAAGGTGCGCAGCGTTCCGCCGCGCACATGCGGATGCACCACCGCGGCCGAGCCGATCATCATGTCCGTATGGCCCGCCACCGTGTCGTTCACCGCGAGGCCGCCGCTGCGATAGGGTAAATGCGTCATGCGCGTGCGGGTGCGGTTCTGCAGCAGCACCATCGTCAGGTGGCCGATCGTGCCGTTGCCGGTGGAGGCGAAGGAGACCGCATCGGGGCGCGCCCTGGCCGCGTCCACCACCTCGGTGATCGAGCGGAAGGGCTTGTCGGGCCGGCAGGCGAGCACGTAGGGCGCGCCGCCGATCTGCATCACCGGATCGAGGTCGCGCTCGGGGTCGAAGGGAAGCTGCGGCAGCAGGGCCTTGAGCGTGGCGTGGCTGTCGAAGGTGAGCAGCCAGGTGAGCCCGTCCGGGCGCGCCTTGGCGACCACATCCGTGCCGATGGAGCCGGCGGCCCCGCCCCGGTTCTCCACGATCACGGTCGCGCCGAGGCGCTGCGTCAGCCCCGGCGCGACGAGGCGGGCCACCGCATCGGTGGAGCCGCCGGGCGCGAAGGGCACGACGATGCGGATGGTCGCGGCCTGCGCGCGGACGGCAGGCGCGGCGAGGATGGCGGCGGCCGCGGCGAGCGAGGCGCGGCGGGTCAGTCGGGTCATGGCGTTCTCCCGGTTGCGTCGCCGGTTGATGGGCCGCGCGCGGAGCCGTGGCAAGCCCCGCCCGCCGGCCGCCTCAGCCCGCGACCCAGTCCGGCACCGGCATGGCGCGGTAGGCCTCGCGCAGCGCGGTGGACCAGCCTTCGCGCAGGGCGCGGAAATAGGGCTCCTCCTCGGTGATGCGCTTGCGCAGCCCGACGCGCTGCGTGCCTTCCCGATAGACGAGCAGGTCGAGCGGCAGGCCGACCGTGAGGTTGGAGCGCAGCGTGGAATCCATGCTGACCAGCGCGAGCTTCACCCCATCCACCAGCCGCGTGTCGAAGGTGAGGGCGCGGTCGAGGATCGGCTTGCCGTATTTGTGCTCGCCGATCTGCAGGAAGGGCGTGTCCTCCGTCGCCTCGATGAAGTTGCCGGCGGCGTAGATCATGAACAGCCGCTGCGCCTGCCCGCCGATCTGCCCGCCGAGCAGCAGCGCGACATCGAAGGCGATGCCCTGCGCGCGCAGCGTCGGGCCGTCGGCCTCGAACACCGCGCGCACCGCGGCGCCGGCCAGCTGCGCGGCGCGGAACATGGTCGGCACGTCGCGCAGCGTGTGGACCTGCCCATCCACCAGCAACCCTTCCTGCAACCGGTTCCAGACCGCCTGGCTGATGGCGAGGTTGCCCGCGGTCAGGAGGCACATCATCCGCTCGCCAGGCACGTCCTCGACATGCATCTTGCAGAAGGTCGAGATGTGATCCACGCCCGCATTGGTGCGCGTGTCCGAGAGCATCACGAGGCCCTCGCGCAGATAGAGACCGACGCAATAGGTCATGGCTCGCGCCTCCGGGCCTACTCAGGCCTGCAGGTAGAAATCCTGGATCTGGCGGCCGAGCTCGACATTGCGGTCGATGGTCGCGGTCAGGAAGTCGTGCAGACCGCCAGCCATGATGTCGGCGATGCGGCCGAAGCGCAGCCGGGCGTGCATCTCGCCGGCGAGGCGGTGGCATTCCCCGCGCCGCCCGCCATGCGAGACGGCAAGCCCTTCGAGCGTCTCCTCGATGCGGGCGTAGCAGGCGATCATGGAGCGCGGCAGTTCGGGGCGCAGGATGAGCAGCTCGGCGATGCGCCGCGGTTCGAGCCGCGCATGATAGACCCAGTGATAGGCGCGCAGCGCCGAAACCGAGCGCAGGATCGCCTGCCACTGCACATAGGCGACGGCGCCGTCGCCTTCCGTGTCGGCGATCGCGTGGTGATGCACGTCGAGCACGCGCGCCGTGTTGTCGGCGCGTTCGAGCATGGTGCCGAGGCGGACGAAGCGCCAGGCCTCGTCGCGCAGCATCGTGTCCGCATAGGCGCCGTTGAAGAGCACGGTGCGGCTCTTCACCCAGTCGAGGAAGGCCGGCAGGTTGTCGGGCGCGAAGGTGGCGGTGGTGGTGCGCCGCGCCTCGGACCAGGTTTCGTTCACCGCCTCCCACATGTCCACTGTCAGCGCGGTGCGCACGGCGCGCGCATTGCGGCGCGCCGCCTCGATGCAGGAGAGGATGGAGGAGGGATTCTCGAGATCGGCGGCGAGGTAGCGGACGATGGCCTCGGGCGTCGGCTCGAGCGCCTTGGCGCGGAAGCCCGGCTCGCAGCCCGAGGCGATCAAGAGCGCGCGCCAGGCGTTGCTGCGCTGCTCGACGCCGCGCATCAGCGAGGCCATGCGCAGCGCCACCTGCAGGCCGCGCGCGTTGTTGCCGGCGCGCTCGATGTAGCGGCCGAGCCAGTAGAGGCTGTCGGCGGTACGGCTCAGCATTGCGCCTGCCCCTGCACCGCCTGCGGCGCGGGAATGTCGGCCGGGTCGTCCTCCAGCACCCAGGTGTCCTTGGTGCCGCCGCCCTGGGAGGAGTTGACGACCAGCGAGCCCTCCCGCAGGGCGACGCGCGTCAGCCCGCCGGGCACGATGCGCACCTCCTTGCCGCAGAGCACGAAGGGGCGCAGGTCCACGTGGCGCGGCGCGATGCCGGTCTCGGTCAGCGTCGGCACGGTGGAGAGGGCGAGCGTGGGCTGCGCGATGTAGTCGGCGGGCTTCGCCTTGATGCGCGCGGCGAACTCGGCGCGTTCCCCGGCCGTGCTGTGCGGGCCGACCAGCATGCCGTAGCCGCCCGAGCCCTTGGTCAGCTTGACCACCAGCTTGTCGAGATGGGCGAGGACATAGGCGCGGTCCTCATCCCGCTCGCAGAGGTAGGTCGGCACGTTCTGCAGCAGCGGCTCCTCGCCGAGGTAGAAGCGGATCATCTCCGGCACGTAGGGATAGACGGCCTTGTCGTCGGCGATGCCCGCGCCGGGCGCATTGGCCAGCGCGACATTGCCCGCCTTGTAGGCGGCCATCAGGCCGGGCACGCCGAGCACGCTCTCGGGGCGGAACACGCGGGGGTCGAGGTAGTCGTCGTCGATGCGGCGATAGATCACGTCCACCCGCCGCGGGCCCGTCGTGGTGCGCATGAAGACCACGTCCTCCTCGACGAAGAGGTCGGGCCCTTCCACCACCTCGACGCCCATCTCGTCGGCGAGGAAGCAGTGCTCGTAGTAGGCGCTGTTGTAGGAGCCGGGCGTCAGGATCACGACGCGCGGCACGCCGCGGCAGTTCGGCGGCGCGACGGATTTCAGCGTCTCAAGCAGTTCCTCGGGGTAATGGCCGACGGGCAGGATGCGGTGGGCGCCGCAGAGCTCGGGGAAGAGGCGCAGCATCGCCTCCCGCCCCTCCAGCATGTAGGAGACGCCCGAGGGCGTGCGGCAATTGTCCTCGAGCACCCAGAAGTCGTTCGCCCCGGTGCGCACCACGTCGATTCCGGCGATGTGGGTATAGACGCCGCCGGGCGGGACGAAGCCCTTCATCTCGGGGCGGAAGGCCTCGTTGTCGCGGACGAGGGCAGCGGGAATGCGCCCGGCCCGCAGGATCTCCTGCGCGCCATAGACATCGAGCAGGAACAGGTTCAGCGCCCGCACCCGCTGCACCAGGCCGCGCGACAGCGCCTCCCACTCCGCGCGCGCGAGGATGCGCGGGATGATGTCGAAGGGGATCAGGCGTTCCGGATCGCCGCCCTCGCCATAGACGGCGAAGGTGATGCCGATGCGCTTGAACAGCAGCTCCGCCTCGCGGCTGCGGCGCTGCAGGGCCTCGCGCGGGATGGCGGCGAGCCAGCGCGCGATCTCCGCATAGGGGCCGCGGATGATGCCGTCGGCGGACATCTCGTCGAAGGCTTTGCTTGGTCCTGTCACCGGCGTTCGGTCCTCCGGTCCCGAGCCTTGCCGGTCGGATGGGCCCGACGCAAGCCCGCGCTGCGCCTCCGGGGCGCGGCCCGCACGAGACACGCTCGGAAAATGCCCAAGGAGCGGGCGCGGCCTGCCCGCTTATGGGCAGCATCGCCGCATCGCCCTATCCTCCCTGCCCCGCTGCCGGAGAGACCGCATGGACGCGACACCCGCACCCGCCGCCACTGCCGCCGAGGCGCTGGTCTCGGCCTTCGCCGCCGCCGGGACGAAGCGCGTCTATGGCGTGCCGGGGGGCGGATCGAGCCTCGACCTGATCGCCGCGGCGAAGGCACAGGGGCTCGACTTCGTGCTGGCGCGGCACGAGAGCGCGGCGGTGATCATGGCGGCGACCGAGGCGGAACTCTCGGGCGCGCCGGGCCTTGCCCTGTGCACGCGCGGCCCGGGCGTGGGCAATGCGGCGAACGGTGTCGCGCATGCGGCGCTCGACCGCGCGCCGGTGGTGCTGGTCGCCGACGGCTTCGCGCCGGCCGAGCGCGCCTTCGCCACGCACCAGTATTTCGACCAGGCCGCGATGCTCGGCCCGGTGACCAAGGCGCAGTTCTCGGTGGGACAGATGGCGGCGGGCGAGGCCGCGGTGCGCGCGATCGGCGCCGCCATGGCCGCGCCGCGCGGCGCGGCGCTGGTCGAGTTGTCGGGCAGCGCAGCACGGCAGCCCGCCGCGCCGCCGCCCGCCCTCGCGACCGCCGGCCCGCCGGCACCGGATGCGGCGGCAATCGCGGCGGCGCGGCGCGTGCTGGCGGCGGCGAGGCGGCCGGTCATCATCGCCGGGCTGGAGGCGACGGAGGCCGCCGGTCCCGTGCGCGCGCTGGCCGCGGCGCTCGGCTGCCCCGTGCTCGTGACCTACAAGGCCAAGGGCGTGGTCGCGGACGGCGATCCGCTCTTCGCCGGCGTCTTCACCTGCGGCGCGGCGGAAGGCCCGCTGCTCGACCGCGCCGATGCGGTGGTCATGGCGGGCGCGGACCCGGTGGAGTTCATCGCGCGGCCCTGGCGCTGGACGGTACCGGTGATCGAGGTCGCGACGGCGCCGCGCGCCCTGCCCTATGTCGCGCCGGCCGCGGCGGTGAGCGGCGCGCTGGGGCCGGCCCTCGAGGCCCTGGCCGCCGGCGCGGCGCGCTCGGCCTGGAGCCCGGACGAGATCGCGGCGCTGCGCGAGGGCTGGCGCGCGGCGCTGGCGAACGACCCGCGCAGCGGGCGCGGCATCGGGCCGCAGCGCGTCGTCGAGATCACGCAGCAGGCCTGCCGCGCGGCGGGATTCGATCCGCGCGTCGCGGTGGATGCCGGCGCGCACATGTTCCCTGCGACCACCTTCTGGGCATGCGAGCGGCCGGGCGACCTGCTGATCTCGAACGGACTCGCGACCATGGGCTTCGCCCTGCCCGCCGGGATCGCCGCCGCCCTGCACGACCCGCGGCGCGGCGCGCTGGCCTTCACGGGCGATGGCGGGCTGCTGATGGGCCTCGGCGAACTCGCGACGGCGGCGACGCTCGGCGTGCGGCTGGTCGTCGTCGCCTTCAACGATTCGAGCCTCTCCCTCATCGACATCAAGAAGGAGGCGCGCGACCTGCCCGAGGGCGCGCTGGGCTGGCCCCGCGCCGACCTCGCGGCGGCGATGCGCGCGGTGGGCGGCATCGGCCTCTCCGCGCACAGCGAGGCGGAACTCGCCGAGGCGATCGCCACCGCCTGCGCCGCGACCGGCCCCGTGCTGGTGGACGTGGCGGTGGACCCCTCGGGCTACCCCGCGCAGATCAAGGCGCTGCGCGGGTAGTCAGAGCGCGGGCACGCACGCATGCCAGTCGGTGTCGCGCTGGAAGGCATCGGCGACCATCAGCGCGCGCGCCTCGGCGAAGGGCCGCGCGGCGATCTGCAGGCCGATCGGCAGGCCGCGATCGTCGAAGCCGCAGGGGATGCTGACGGTCGGCAGGCCGAGATAGTTGAAGGGCCGCGTATTGGCCGAGACCGCCATGTGCCGCGCCCAGTTGTCCGGGCTCGCGTCGATGTCGGTCTCGGCGAGGGTCGGGACGCGCATGCGCAGCGTCGGCGTGGCGACGACGTGGTGGCCGGCGAAGGCCTCGCGGCAGAACTGCCGCAGCAACGGCCCGCGCCGCGACAGCGCCTCGACATACCAGGTCGCCGGGATCGCGTAGCCGCCGTAGAGCCGGCCCGAGAGATGGGTGGCGTAGTCGCCCGCCCGCTCGCGCATCCATTCGGCGTGGATCGTCGCGCCCTCGACGCGGCTGACGACAGAGACGTAGGTGCCGACCGCGTGCAGCGACGGCGCCGAGACGCGCGTCACCGTCGCGCCGCGCGCCTTCAGCACCTCGAGCGCCGCCTCGAAGGCCTTCACCACGGCCTCCTCCGCGCCGTCGAAGAACCATTCGCGCGGAACGGCGACGGACAGCCCCCTGAGGTCGCCGGTCAGCGCGGCCTCGTAGTCCGGCACGGGCTCGGCGGCGCTGGTGGGGTCGCGCGGATCCTTCCCCGCGATCACGCGCATGATGCGCGCGGCGTCGCGCGCCGTGCGCGTCAGCGGCCCGACATTGTCCATGGAGAAGGAGAGCGGCATCGCCCCGGCGCGCGAGACGCGCGTCTGCGTGCCCTTGATGCCGGTCACGCCGCAGATGCTCGCGGGCAGGCGGATCGAGCCGCCGGTGTCCGAACCGAGCGCGGCGGCGAAGAAGCGCGCCGCCACGCCCGCCCCTGAACCGGAGGATGACCCGCCCGTGCAATAGGGCAGGTTCCAGGGGTTGTGGCAGTCGCCATGGTGGCGGTTGTGGCCGGTCGGGTTCTGGGCGAACTCGGCCATGTTCAGCGTGCCCATGTCGATCGCGCCCGCCGCGTCGAGGCGTTCGAGCACCGTCGCGGTCGCCTTGGGGCGGAAGTCGCGGCGGATGGCCGAGCCGCAGCCGCTGACCTTGCCCGCGCGGTAGTACATGTCCTTGTGCATCATCGGCACGCCGGCGAGCGGGCCGAGCTTCGCATTGCCCGCGCGCGCCCGGTCGAGCGCGGCGGCGGCGGCGAGCGCCTCCTCGCGGTCGAGGCGCACCACCGCGTTGATCCTGCCGTCGTGCGCCTCGATGCGCGCAAGGCAGGCGCGGACCATGGCCTCGGCGCTCGCCTCGCCCTTGGCGAAGGCGCCCGCGGCCTCGGTCACGGAAAGCAGCGCGAGGTCGCTCATGCCTCCGGCTCCTTCTCCTCGCGCAGCACGGCCTCGAAGGCCGAGGGCTCGTCCTCGAAGGCGAGGCCGCCGCGCAGCGCGGCGAACTCGGCGATCAGCGCGGGGAAGTCGTCGAGCGCGCGGCGACCCGCCGCATTTGGGCATTCCACGCCGGTCCAGAGGCGGATCGCCGCCTGGGCCTGGTCCATCGGGTCGTCGGGCATGCGGGGATCTCCTCTGCGCGGCGTCATCCTCGCCGCGCCGGGGGAGTTTGCAAACCCCGTGCCCGGCTGGCAGCCTTCGCCCGGCACGCGAGGGAAACGCCGCATGAAGATCGTGGACGTCAAAGCCTTCCCCACCTCCTTCCCGCTGCCGCAGGGCGGACCGCGGCTCGGCATCGGGCAGGCGGTCAAGCGCGACGCGGTGATGGTGAAGGTGACCACCGAGGACGGCATCGTCGGCTGGGGCGAAAGCCATCACGGCCGCGCGCACACCGCCATCGCGAAACTGATCGAGACGACGCTGCGCGGCCTCATCCTCGGCATGGATGCCTTCGACACCACCGGCATCAATGCGCGCATCTACAGGTACCAGCTCGCCTCGCACGGCATGGGCGCGGCCTGCGCCATGGCGATGTCGGGCATCGACATGGCGCTTTGGGACGCCAAGGGCAAGGCGCTGAACCTGCCGCTCTACAAGCTGCTGGGCGGCGCGCGCCGGGCGGTGCCGGCCTATGCCGGCGGTGTCGCGCTCGGCTACCAGGAACCGGCGGCGCTGATCGACGAGGCCAGCCCGCACATCGAGGCCGGATACCGGGCCGTGAAGCTGCGCGTCGGCGACACGGTGAAGGACGACATCGCGCGCATGGAGGCGGTGCGCGACGCCTTCGGCAAGGATCTCGCGATCCTGACCGATGCGAACATCGGCTATTCGATCCAGCAGGTGCGCCAGGTGATGCCGGAGATGGACCGGCTCAACATCGGCTGGCTGGAGGAGCCCTTCCCCGCCCACGACCACCATCTCTACGCCCAGGCGCGCGGCTATGGCGCCACACCGCTCGCCGCCGGGGAGAACCACTTCACCCGCTTCGAGTTCACCCGCGTGCTGGAGGATGGCGTCATCACCATCTGGCAGCCGGACCTCTCGAAATGCGGCGGCATCACCGAGGCGCTGCGCATCGCGGGCATGGCGAGCGCCTTCAAGATCCCGATCCACCCGCATTCCTCGATGACCGGGGTGAACCAGGCGGCCTCGATCCACTTCCTCGCCGCCATCGAGAATGGCGGCTACTTCGAGGCCGACATCTCGAAGGCCAACCGCTTCCGCGACGAGCTCGGCAGCGAGCCCTGGCGCATCCAGGCCGATGGGACGGTGCTGCCGAACAGCGCGCCGGGCATCGGCGTCGAGGTGGATGAGGGCTTCCTCAAGGCCAACCCGGCCATCGAGGGGCCGGGCTATGTCTGAGCCGCGGCGATCACGGCCTCGGGCATCAGCACGCTGACGAAGCGCGGCCCGGCGGCCTCGGGTGCGATCACGCCGAAGGCGCCTTCGGGGAACTCGGCCTGGGAGAGCATCCGCCCGAAGATCGCCGGGCCGAAGACATGGATGTGCCCGACCAGCAGCGCATTGCTGCCCGCGGGCGGCGGCGTGCCCATGGCGCGCCGGGCCGAGGCGATGGCGCCCGGCACGTCCGCCGTGTAGTCGTCGGCCACCAGATCCATCGTGACATCCACCGGCCCGCCGCGCGCCATGATCGCGGCGGTGTCGGAGGCGCGGAAGACCGGGCTCGAGCGGATCGGGCGCAGCGGGATGCGCAGCCGCGCCATCGCATCGGACAGCGCCTCCGCCTGGGCGATGCCCGCCGCCGAGAGGTTGCGCTGGCCTGCACGGTCGCCGAGCCGGCCGGTATCCACCTGGGTGCGGTCGGTGATGGCATGGCGCATGTAGAGGACGTATCCGCCCTCGCGCAGCGTCGGCACCCAGGCGGGCGTGCGCGCCAGGGCCGGCCCGGCGAGCAGGAGCGCGGGCAGGGCGCGGCGCGCGATCCTCATGCGATCTCCCGGATCAGTTTCGCGCGCATGGCGCGGGCGAAGTCCATGCGCGTCTCGGCCACCATCACGAAGGCGCCCGGGCCGCCGATCACCTGGCGCTCGTAATGCGCGCGCAGCGGTTCGCCGAAGCGGGTGACGGGCGATACCTCGATGGCCAGCGCGTTGATGGTGATGCCGCGCGCCACCGCCGCGTCGCGCGCCTCGGGGGCGGGCAGGATGGAGCGCATGTCCGGCCCGTCGCCGGCCACGTCGATCACGCGATCCTCGGCACGGAAGGGGGCGGCGGCGATCAGCGCATCCGCATGCGCGATGGCATCGCCGATGGCGTTGTAGGAGTGCCGCGAGCGGGGCGCGGCGCGGATCGCCTCGGCCAGCGCGCGGGCCGAGGATGCGTCGCGCACCGCCATCCACTCCACCACCGTCGCCGCGCCGCCGGGGCTGCCCCATTCGGTCATCGCCACCGCGATGGCGCCGCGCGGCTTGGAAGCGATGGCGGCAACGACGGCGGGGTGGCTCACCGACTCCGCGAGCCCCTCGCGCTGCAGGCGGAACTCGTCGGCGTCGATCGAGCCCGAGGCGTCCATGGCAAGGACGAGCAGCAGATCCACCACCGGCGCGGGCTGCGCCGCAAGCCTGGCGGGCAGCATCGTCGCGGGCAAGGCGGCGAGGGCGCGGCGGGGTACACGCATGGTGGGAGAATGGGGAGCAGATCGGGGCAGGCAAGGCAGCGCGGAGGGGCGCCGCCCCTCCGCACCTCCCCGCCAGAGGCCGAAAGGCCTCTGGACACCGGGACCGGCGCTACCCCGCGACGGCGTAGGCCGGTCGGCGCGGATCCGCCCCGGCACGCACCAGCCCGGCCTGCGGGTCAGACAGCACCGCCTCCACGCTGCCCGCGAGCCAGGTCATCTCCGGCCAGTCCTTCACCTCGTGGCCGCGTGCCGCGAGATCATCGCGCACCACCTGCGGCACGCGGGCCTCGATGGCCACGCGCGCGGGGAAATAGTCGAAGGGCGCGAAGGAGGACGGGAAGGCGTAGGAGGCGAGGCGCGGCGCCTCGATTGCGTCCTGCAGCTCCATCCCGAAGTGGAAGACGTTGAGCAGCACCTGCAGCATGGCCTGGATCTGCACATCCCCGCCCGGCGTGCCGAAGGGCATCACGCCACCCTCCGCCGTCACCAGCATCGCCGGATTGGGCGTCAGGCGCGGGCGCTTGCCCGGCGCGACGCCCGAGGGATGCGCCGGGTCCGGCCGCGACTGGCTGCCGCGGTTGGACGGGATCAGCCCGAGCCCCGGCACCACCGGCGAGTTCCACGACCCGTCCGACGGCGTGGCGCTGAACGCATTGCCCCAGCGATCCACCACCGCGACGTAGGAGGTATCGGCCTCCACCTTCGGCAGATCGGCGCGCTGCGGGCCCTGCGCCGGCTCGCCCTGGCCGAGCAGCGGCCCGTACATCGCCGGATGCGCGCGCTGCGGGTCGATCTGGCGAAGGCGGGCATCGAGATGCTGTGGCGAGAGCAGCGCATCGAGCGGCACCGGCGTGAACAGCGGGTCGCCGAAATGGTATTCGCGGTCGGCCATGGCGGCCTTCACGCATTCGGTCAGCAGGTGCAGGTAGTCGGCCGAGTTGTGCGCCATGCCCCCGAAGCCGGCGCGTTCCATCAGCAGGAGCGCCTGGGCCAGCGCCGGCCCCTGGCACCATGGGCCGCAGGTCAGCAGCGTATGCCCGCGCCAGGCGCACGCGACGGCGGGCTCGAGGCGGGAGCGGAAGCCCGCCATGTCCTCCATGGAGAGGAACCCGCCTTCGGCCTGGATGAAGCGGACGATCTCGCGCGCGATATCGCCGCGGTAGAAAGCGGCATGGGCGGCGGCGAGGCCGGCCATGCGCCCGCCCTTCGCCGCGGCGCGGCGGTCCTCCTCGGCCATGAAGGCGAGGCTGCGCGCGAGGTCGGCCTGCACGAACCGCGCGCCCACCTGCGGAGGCTCCCCGCCGGGCAGGAAGATCGCCGCGTTGGACGGATAGCGCGCATATTCGGCCGCATGCGCCGCCACCGTCTCGGCCAGCAGCGGATGGACGGCGAAGCCCTCGCCCGCATAGCGGATCGCGAACTGCGCGACATCGGCGAAACCCATGGTGCCGTGGCGCTCGAGCGCGGTGATCCAGGCATCCGGGGCGGCCGGCACCACCGTCCGGCGCACCCCGTCCGGGATCCGCCCGCCATGCTCGCGCATGAAGACATCGGGCGGCAGGGCGCGCGGCCAGTGGCCGAGGCCGGCGATGGTCTCCACCGTGCCGTCCGCCATGCGGATCATGATGGGTGCCACGCCCCCGACATTCACGAGATCGGGCAGCAGGACGCCGAGCGCCATGCCGGCCGCGCAGCCCGCATCCACCGCATTGCCCCCGGCCTCCAGCACCGCGATGGCGGCGGTGGAGGCGAGGTAGTGCCCGGCCGAGACGGCGTGGCGCGGGCCGGAGAGCGTCGGTCGGGTGGCGGTCATGGCGGGTCTCCCGGTCGGGCGGGGAGCCTCGGCGCGGTGCGGCCATGCGTCAACCGCGGCTTGGCGCGGCGCGGGCCGGGGGCAAGGATGCGGCCCTTCGCACAGAGGAGACGCGCCATGGCCGACCCCGTCCTGCTCTCGGTGGATGCCCGCGGCATCGCCACCGCCACGCTGAACAAGCCCGCCAAGGGCAATGCCTATGACGAGGAGCTGCTCGGCGCGCTGATCGCCGGCCTGGACCGGCTGCGGGACGATGCCGCGGTGCGCGCCCTCGTCATCCGCGGCGCGGGCAAGCATTTCCAGGCCGGGGCGGATCTCGACTGGCTGGCCAAGGCCGCGACCTACGGGCCGGAACAGGCCTTCGCCGCCTCCATGGCGACCACCACCGCGATGCAGAAGCTGAACGAGTTCCCCAAGCCCACCTTCGCGCTGGTGCATGGCGCCTGCTTCGGTGGCGGCTGCGGCGTGGTGTGCTGCGTGGACGTGGCCATCGCGACGCCCGAGGCGATCTTCGGCCTGACGGAAGTGCGCGTCGGCGTGGCGCCGACGCCGATCAGCACGCACATGGTCCATGCCATGGGCCTCAGGCACACCCGCCGCTATGCGCTGACCGGCGAACGTTTCGACGCCGCCGAGGCGCTGCGGATCGGCCTGGTCCACGAGGTGGTGCCGGCCGACAAGGCCGAGGCGCGACTCGCCGAGATCATCGACCAGACCATGCTCTCCGCGCCCAGCGCCATCGCCGTGACCAAGGATTCGTTCCTGGGCGCCAACGGGCTGAAGCTCTCGGCGCGGGAGATGGCGCTGCTCGCCCACGAATCCTGGATGCAGAGGGCTTCGGCGGAGGGGAAGGAGGGGCTCGCCGCCTTCCGCGAGAAGCGCCGGCCGGCCTGGTACAGATAGGGCCGAGGAGCGGGGTTCAGGCCCCGCCCCTCCCCGCCATGGAGGGATGATCGGGGCGGTTGTCGCCGCCTCTGTCATCGAACCTTCATCAAACTGCAATCGGGAGGTCTTTCGCGGCGCCTAGAAGCCCCGGCGGTGGTGCCGCCCGGCCGGGACCGGCGCCCGTGCAACCGACATGGAGACGACGCTCGTGAACAGGCGGTCCATCCTTCTCGGCGCCGGTGCGGCGCTGACCCTTCCTCTCGCCGTGCGCGCCCAGACCGCGCAGATCACCGGCGCCGGCGCGACCTTCCCCAACCCGATCTACCAGAAGTGGGCCGAGGCCGCCCGCGCCGCGATCGGCATCCAGGTGAACTACCAGTCCGTCGGCTCGGGCGCGGGCATCAACCAGATCCGCAACCGCACGGTGGACTTCGGTGCCTCCGACGCGCCGCTGAACCAGCAGCAGCTCACCGAGGGCAACCTGCTGCAGTTCCCGACCGTGATGGGCTCGCTCGTCGCCATCGTGAACATCCCGGGCATCGAGAATGACCAGCTCCGGCTGACCGGCCCGATCCTGGCCGACATCTACCTCGGCAAGATCACCCGCTGGAACGACCAGCGCATCACCGCGATCAACCCGGGGCTCAACCTGCCCAACCTCGCCATCGCGCCGGCCTACCGCGCGGACGGCTCGGGCACGACCTTCGTGTGGGTGTCCTACCTCGCGGATGTGTCCGAGGAGTGGAAGACGCGCGTGGGCGTGGGGACCTCGGTCCGCTTCCCCGCCGGCACCGGCGCGCGCGGCAATGAGGGTGTTGCCGGCACGGTGCGCCAGGTGCGCGGTGCGATCGGCTATGTCGAGAACGCCTACGCCATCACCAACCGCCTGGTGACGACGCAGATCCAGAACAAGGACGGCAACTTCGTGAAGCCGGAGCACGAGAGCTTCATGGCCGCCGCGAGCGCGGCCGACTGGTCCGTGCCGGGCTTCGCGGCGAACGTGATCAACACGGCCGGCCCCAAGTCCTGGCCGATCGTGGCGCCGACCTTCATCCTGCTGCCGACCAACCCGACGGATGCGACGCGCAGCGCCAATGTGCGCCGCTTCTTCGACTGGGCCTTCGCCAATGGCGATGCGCTCGCGCAGGAGCTGGAATACATCCCGCTGCCGCAGGCGACCAAGGACGCGGTGCGCGCGGCCTGGTCGCGCCAGTTCGGCGCCTGATCGGGCCGGACCAGCCGGGGGGCCGGCCGAGGCCGGCTCCCCACCCCCATCCCTCCTGACGGGCAGAGACAGTGAGCCAGGCCGCGACCGCCTCCCCTCCGGCCCCCGAGCGCGTGGCGCGCCGGGCGGGCAATCTCGGCGACATCGCCTTCGAATGGGCCTGCAAGGGCGCGGGCATCTTCGTCCTGCTGCTGCTCGGCGCCATCATCGTGGAGCTGTTCATCGCCGGCTGGCCCGCCTTCCGGGCCTTCGGCGTCGGCTTCCTGACCTCGACGGACTGGGACCCGGTGCAGGAGGTGTTCGGCGCCGGCGTCTCGATCTACGGCACTGTCGTGACGGCGGTGCTCGCCATCGTGCTCGCCGTGCCGCTCGCCTTCGGGGCCGCCTTCTACCTGACGGAACTCGCCCCGGTCTGGCTGCGCCGCCCGGTCGGGACGGCGATCGAGCTGCTGGCCGCCGTGCCCTCCATCATCTACGGCATGTGGGGCTTCTTCGTCATCGTCCCCTTCTTCGCGCAGAACATCCAGCCCTTCCTGATCGACACGCTGGGCGAGTTGCCGTTCATCGGCGCGCTGTTCCAGGGCCCGCCCTTCGGCACCGGCATCTTCATGGCCGCCTTCATCCTCGCCATCATGATCCTGCCCTTCATCGCCGCCACCATGCGCGACGTGTTCGAACAGGTGCCGCCGGTCTACAAGGAGAGTGCCTATGGCCTCGGGGCGACGACCTGGGAGGTGATGAAGGGCGTCGTCATCCCCTACACGCGCGTCTCGGTGGTGGGCGGCATCATGCTCGGCCTCGGCCGCGCGCTGGGGGAGACGATGGCGGTCACCTTCGTCATCGGCAACGCGAACCGTATCTCGACCAGCCTCTTCGGGCCAGGCAACACCATCGCCTCGCTCATCGCGCTCGAGTTCGGGGAGAGCGAGATCGGCAGCCTGAAGCTCGCATCGCTGCTGGCGCTCGGCTTCATCCTGTTCTTCCTCTCCTTCATCGTGCTCGCGACTTCGCGCTACCTGCTCCGTTCCAGGCTGAAGGGCTGAACCCATGAGCCTATCCCTCACCGCCGGGGCGGTGCCCGGCCCGCGCAAGGACCCTTCGGTGGCGGCCGCCCTCGGCCGGCGCCGCAAGCGGGTGAACCTGATCGTCAAGGTGCTCTGCGTCGCGGCGACGCTGATCGGCCTCGCCTTCCTTGCCTCGATCCTGGTGACACTCACCTATCGCGGCTTCGAGGCGATGAGCCTGCGCGTCTTCACCCATGTCACGGCCGCGCCGGGCTCCGATGGCGGGCTGCTGAACGCCATCGTGGGCAGCCTGATTCAGGCGACCCTCGGGACGATGATCGGAACGCCGATCGGCATGCTGGTCGGCACCTACCTCGCGGAATACGCGCGCGGATCGAAGCTCGGCAACCTCGTGCGTTTCGTCTCGGACATCCTGCTCTCGGCGCCCTCGATCCTGATCGGGCTTTTCGTCTACACCATCATCGTGCTGCCGATGGGCGGCTTCTCGGGATGGGCGGGGGTGGTCGCGCTCGCGATCATCGTGATCCCGGTCGTGGTGCGCACCACCGAGGACATGCTGACCCTGATCCCGAACACGCTGCGCGAGGCGGTGATGGGCCTCGGCGCGCCGAAGTGGAAGATGATCGTTTTCGTGTGCTGGAAATCGGCGCGCGCGGGCATCATCACCGGCGTCCTGCTGGCCGTCGCGCGCGTCGCGGGGGAGACGGCGCCGCTGCTCTTCACCTCGCTCGGCAACAACACCTGGTCCACCGACCTGATGAAGCCCATGTCGAGCCTGCCCGTGACGATCTACGCCTTCGCCGCCTCCCCCTTCGAGGACTGGATCGCGCTGGCCTGGGCCGGCGCGCTGCTGATCACGCTCGGCGTGCTCGGCCTCAACATCCTGGCGCGCACGCTGCTGCGCAACCGCACCTGACCGGAAGGATCGGCACCATGTCCACCACCACCGACACCCAGGCGGCGGCCACGCAAGGCTTCGGGGGCGTGCAGGCGCGCTCCGAGGCGGTGCTGAACGCGCCGCGCATCGCCATCCGCAACCTCGACTTCTTCTACGGCGACAACCGCGCGCTCAAGGCGATCGACTTCGACATCCCGGACCGACAGGTGACCGGCATGATCGGGCCGTCGGGCTGCGGCAAGTCCACCCTGCTGCGCGTGCTGAACCGCATGTACAGCCTCTATCCGGGCCAGCGCGCCACGGGCGAGGCGATGCTCGACGGCATGAACATCGTCGCCCCGGACTGCGACCTCAACGCGCTGCGCGCCAAGGTCGGCATGGTGTTCCAGAAGCCGACCCCCTTCCCGATGACGATCTACGAGAACATCGCCTTCGGCGTGCGCCTGCACGAGAAGCTGTCCAAGGCGCAGATGGACGAGCGCGTGGAATGGGCGCTGACGCGCGCGGCGATCTGGGAGGAGGTGAAGGACCGGCTCGACACCTCCGCCCTTGGCCTCTCGGGCGGGCAGCAGCAGCGCCTGTGCATCGCGCGCACCATCGCGGTGCGCCCCGAAGTCATCCTGTTCGACGAGCCGACCTCCGCCCTCGACCCGATCTCGACGCTGAAGATCGAGGAGCTGATCGACGAGCTCAAGCGCGACTTCACCATCGTGATCGTCACCCACAACATGCAGCAGGCCGCGCGCTGCGCCGACCAGGTGGCGTTCTTCTACCTCGGCGAGCTGATCGAGGTGGCGCCGGCGGCTCAGATGTTCACCGCGCCGAAGCACGCCAAGACCCAGGAATACATCACCGGCCGCTTCGGCTGAGCCGGGGAAGGACACCGCCATGCCCACCGAGACCCTTCCCGAGCACATCGTCAAGTCCTACGACGAGGATCTGCGCCACCTGCGCGACATGACCGCGCGGATGGGTGGCCTTGCCGAGCGCCAGGTCGCGGACGCCACCCGCGCGCTGGTGCGCCGCGACACCGAGCTCGCCACCGAGGTGGTCCAGCGCGATGCGCAGATCGACGCACTCGAGCGCGAGATCGAGAGCTTCTGCGTGCGCCTGATCGCGCTGCGCCAGCCCATGGCGCAGGATCTGCGCGTCATCATCGCGGCGATGAAGGCCTCGAACGACCTCGAGCGGATCGGCGATTACGCGCGCAACGCCGCCAAGCGGGCCATCGTGCTCGCCTCGCTTCCCGCGATCGGCAGCCTCGCCGGATTCGAGCGCATGGCGCAGCTGGTGCAGGAGAACCTCAAGGCCGCGATGGACGCCTTCGTCACCGACGACGCCGAGGCCGCCCGCGCCGTATGGGAGGCCGACGAACCGGTGGACGCCATCTACAACGGCATCTTCCGCGAGCTGCTGACCTTCATGATGGAGGATCCGCGCAACATCACCGCGGCCACCCACATGCTGTTCATCGCGAAGAACCTAGAGCGCATCGGCGACCACACCACGAACATCGCCGAACGAATCTACTACGCGGTGCGCGGCGACACCCTGCCCGAGGAGCGCCCGAAGGCCGACCAGTCGGCCTATGCCGTCGTGCGCCCGGCGGGCGAGTAACCGAGCGGGAGCCCGCCATGGCCGAGGCCTATTCGACGCTGGCGAAGCCGACCATCCTCGTCGTCGAGGACGAGGCGCCGCTGATGACCCTGCTGCGCTACAATCTTGAGAAGCAGGGCTTCAAGGTCGAGGAGGCCGCCGACGGGCAGGAGGCGCTGCTGCGCGTCGCCGAGGCCAAGCCAGACCTCGTGCTGCTCGACTGGATGCTCCCCGCGCTCTCGGGCATCGAGGTCTGCCGCCAGCTCCGCCGCCGTCCGAACACGCGCGACCTGCCCATCATCATGGTCACCGCGCGCACCGAGGACCAGGACGCGGTGCGCGCGCTCGACACCGGCGCGGACGACTACATCGCCAAGCCCTTCGTGATGGATTCGCTGCTCGCGCGCATCCGCGCGCTGCTGCGCCGCTCCGGCGGGGTCGCGACCAAGGGCACGCTCACCTACCGCGACCTGACGATGGACCAGGACGCGCATCGCGTCAGCCGTGCCGGGCGTTCCCTGCATCTCGGCCCCACCGAGTACCGGCTGCTCGAGTTCTTCCTGCAGCATCCGGGCCGCGTCTTCACGCGCGAGCAGTTGCTGGACGCGGTCTGGGGGCGCGACATCCACGTCGAGCCGCGCACGGTTGACGTGCACATCCGCCGGCTGCGCAAGGCGATCAATGGCGAGAACGAGGTGGACCTCGTGCGCACCGTACGCTCGGCGGGCTACGCGCTCGACGCCGGGGATCACTGAACCGCGGCGCGCCCGTTCCCGGCCGCATCCTCCTCGAAGGCCTCGCCGCTGCGCGCCGCGGCGAGGCGCCGCCGCCCCTTTGCGATGCCTGCGGCGATGTGGCGCAGGCGCTGCGCATGCAGCAGCGCGGCATCCATCGTCGCGACAGGCACCGTGCCCTCGGCCGCGGCCGCGAGCAGGCGCTGCTTCACCGCCTGGTAGGCCGCCTCGGCGCCGGCCGCGGCGGCCATCGCCGCATCGGGGTCGCCGCTGCGCAGCGCCTCGCCCATGGCGGATTCGAGAAGGGCGAGGTCCGCGCCGCCGGCGTGCCGCGCGGCCGCATCCGCTTCCCACAGCCGCGCCGCCTCGGCCGCCACAACCTCGGCATGCTGCACGGCGCGCAGCAGGTTCGGCAGGGCATGGACCACCGCCTCGGGCAGCGGCTGGGCATGCAGGCGCGCGACGAAGGCCCGTATCTCGCGCCCGAGCGAGGCGACCGCCCGCGCGCGCGCTTCCGCCTCCGCCTGCCCCCCGCCGCCCGGCGCGGCGATCGAGGCCGCGATCGCCATCATGCGCGCGACCTCCCGCCCCACGGCGCGGACGGCCAGGTCGGGCACTGGCATCAGCGTCTCGTCGAGGTGGCGCGCCCGGCCGAGCGCATCCTCGGCCCGCGCGAAGCGCCGCGACAGCCACGCGATCAGGCGGCGCGCGAAGGGCCAGATCAGGGCGACGCCGAGCAGGTTGAAGACGGTGTGGAACACGGCCAGCACCGTGGGCATGTCCTGCCCCGCCCCCACCGCGCCCGCGATCCAGCGGCTGCCAGCCACCAGCGGCGCCAGCAGCACGAGCGCCACGGCGCCGGTCATCAGGTTGAAGACGATGTGCGCCGCCGCGACGCGCCGCGCCGGTGCGGTCGCGCCGATCGCCGCGAGCAGGGCGGTCGAGGTGGTGCCGATGTTCGTCCCGATCACCGCCGCGGCGGCGAGGTCCAGCGGCACGGCCCCGCCCGCCGTCGCCGTCAGCACGATGGCGATGGCCGCAGACGACGCCTGGGTGAGCAGCGTGAGCGCCGTGCCGAGCAGCACGAAGCCGAGGATCGCGAGCAGCCCGCCCTCGGGCAGGTCGAGGCCCGCGAGGCGCGGCGCCAGCCCCGCGAAGCCCTGCTGCAGCACCTCGATGCCGAGGAAGAAGGCGCCGAAGCCCGCCAGCGCCTGGCCGATGCCCGCGAGCCGCACGCGCTGCGCGGCGAACAGCCGCAGGCCCATGCCGATCCCGAGCAGCGGCATCGCATAGGCCGCGATGTCGATGCCGATGCCGGCGAAGGCGACGAGCCATGCCGTCGTGGTGGTGCCGACATTGGTGCCGAACACCACCCAGACCGCCTGGGTCAGCGTCAGCAGCCCGGCATTGACGAAGCCGACGGCGGCGACCGTGACGGCGCTCGACGATCGCACCAGCGCCGTCACCAGCATGCCGGCGAGCAGCCCGCGCAACGGCGTGTTGGTCCAGCGTTCGAGGATGTCGCGCAACGCCGCGCCTGCGGCCTGCTTCAGCCCCTCCGTCATCAGCCAGGTGCCGAGCAGGAAGAGGCCGAGGCCGCCGAGCAGCGCCGATGCCGCCGCCACGCCGGCCTATCCGCCGCCGCCGGCCAGCCGCGCGACGCAGCGCGCGAAGGCCGTGAGGTCGCGCCAGCGGTCACCCTCGGCGTCATGCCGTTCGAGCACGCCGCCGGCGGCTGCGATGGCGCCGTCGATCATCAGGTTGTCGGTGAGGCCGAAATCCTCGAGGCCCAGCCCCTCCGCGTCCTCCCAGCCGCCATCGGCGCGTCGGCGCGCGGCCGGGCCGAGGAACGCCCGCGTGCGGTCGAGGAAATCCGCCCCCGCATTGGTGTAGCCGAGCACCGGCCGGCCGAGGGCGCGCATGAAGCCCAGTTCGAAGACGGTCCCGGGATCGGCCGAAGGGCCGCGGAACGGCGTGAGATTGGCGATCAGCGCGCCGCAGGAGCGGATATGCGCCTCGTTGCCGAGGTAGATGCGCATCCAGTAGGGCCGTTCGGCCGGCGGCGCGGCGGGCGGCGGGTCGAGCGGGAAGACGCCCTCGAGCCCGTACGCGGCGCAGAGGCGCTTCTTCGCCGCCGCGATCTCGAGCGCGTCGGGCAGGAAGACCTCGGGGCCGGCGAGGTAGATTCGCATGGCCGCCGATCCTGCCTTGCGCCCCCGCCCCGCGCCATGCGCAATGCGGGCCATGGATGCCGAGGCGGAATACAACAACCGCGCCCGCGTGCCGGGCAGCGCGGAGATCATCGCAACCTGGATGCGGGATGCGGAGGCCTTCCGCACAACCTGGACGCGCAAGCGCCTGGACATCCGCTATGGCGATGCCGAGCCGGAACGGCTCGATCTGTTCCTGCCCGAAGCCGAGGGGCCCTGCCCGCTCGCGCTCTTCATCCATGGCGGCTATTGGCAGGCGCTCTCCCGCAGCGCGGTCAGCCATTTCGCGCGGGGGTTGTTGCTGAACGGGGTGGCGGTGGCGGTGCCCTCCTACGGGCTCTGCCCCGCCTATTCCCTCCGCACCATCGTCGAGCAGATCCGCCGCGCCGCGGCGGTGCTGTGCGTGACGACGCACCAGCGCATGCTCGCGGTCGGCCATTCGGCGGGCGGCCACCTCGCCGCCATGCTGCGCGCGACCGACTGGCCGGACTTCGCCCCCGGCCTCAGGGAAGACGTGGTGCCCGCGATCCTGCCGGTCTCCGGCGTCTTCGAACTGGAGCCGCTGCTGCCGACCACGATCGCCCGCGCGCTGGACCTGACGGCCGCGGAGGCGCGCGCCCTCTCGCCCCGCTTCCTGCCGCCGCCGGGCGGGGAGGTCCATGCCGTGGTGGGAGGCGCCGAAAGCGACGAGTTCCGCCGCCAGACACGCGACTTCGCCGCCGCATGGTCCGGCACGGCCGAGGAGATCCCCGGCGCGAACCACTTCACCGTGCTGGACCCGCTGACCGATCCGGCCCATCCGCTGACCCTCAGGGCGGCGGCGATGGCCCGGCGGCTTGCGTCCCTGTGAGGCTTCGCGCTTAACAGGGGCCGGAGAGCGACACCAAGGGGGGCTTCCATGATCGGGATCGGACGGCGCGGACTTCTCGCGGGCACGACGGGGCTTCTCGCCGCGCCCGGCATCCTGCACGCGCAGCCGGCGGGCGGGGTGAAGATCGGCCTCGTCGCCGTGCAGACCGGCCCGCAGGCGGCGCTCGGCAACCAGCTGAAGGACGGCTTCGCGCTCGGGCTGCGCCATCTCGATGGCCGGCTTGGCGGGCTCTCCGCCGAGACGATCGTGATCGACGACGAGCTCCGCCCCGAGGTCGCGGTCACCAAGGTGCGCGCGGCACTCGAGCGCGACCGGGTGGACTTCATCGTGGGCGTCGTCTTCTCCCACATCCTCGGCGCCATCATGCGGCCGGTGACGGAAGCGAACACCTTCCTCATCAGCACCAATGCCGGCCCCTCCACCTTCGCCGGGCGCGGGTGCAACCCGTTCTTCTTCACCACCTCCTACAACAACGACCAGGTCCATGCGGTGATGGGCCAGGTGTCGCAGGACAACGGCTACCGCCGCGTGTTCCTGATGACGCCAAACTACCAGGCCGGGCGCGACGCCATGGCGGGCTTCAAGTCGAAGTTCCGCGGCGAGGTGGTGGACGAGGTCTATGTGCCGCTCACGCAGCTCGACTTCTCGGCCGAGCTCGCGAAGATCGCCGCGGCGCGGCCGGATGCGATCTTCACCTTCATGCCGGGCGGGCTCGGCGTGAACCTGGTGCGGCAGTACCGCCAGGCCGGGCTCGCGAACATTCCCTTCCTCTCCACCTTCACGGTGGACGAGGCGACGCTGCCCGCGCAGGGCGCGGCCGCGGAGGGCTTCTTCTCCGCCGCCTCCTGGGCGCCGAACATGGACAACGCCCAGAACCAGCGCTTCGTGCGCGACTTCGAGGCGCAGTACAACTACGTGCCCGCCACCTACGCCGCGCAGGCCTATGATGGCGCGATGCTGCTCGATTCCGCGATCCGGCGGGTGGGGGGCAATCTGCGCGACAAGGACGCGCTGCGCGCGGCGATCCGCGCGGCCGATTTCCGCTCGGTGCGCGGCAACTTCCGCTTCGGCGCGAACCACTACCCGGTGCAGGATTTCTGGCTTCTGCGGGTCGCCCGCCGGGCGGACGGCAAGTTCCAGACCGAGACGGTGCGCAAGGTCTTCGAGAACGACGTGGACCCCTGGGCGGCCGAATGCCGGATGCGTTGATCCCGGCGTGACCACGCAACTGCTGCTGGTGCAGGCGCTGAACGGCCTGCAGCTCGGCATCCTCCTGTTCCTGGTCGCTGCGGGGCTGACGCTGGTGTTCGGGGTGATGGACTTCATCAACCTCGCCCATGGCGTGCAGTACATGCTCGGCGCCTATCTCGGCGCGGCCTTCGCCGCCGCGACCGGCTCCTTCTGGTGGGCGCTGCTGCTCGCCCTGCCGGCAGCACTCGCCGCGGGGCTGCTGCTCGAGGTGCTGGTTTTCCGGCACCTCTACGCACGCGACCACCTCAGCCAGGTGCTCGCGACCTTCGGCGTGATCCTCTTCGTCAACGAGGGCGTGAAGGTGGTCTGGGGCGCGGCGCCGCTGCAGGTGCCCGTGCCCGCGCTGCTCGAAGGCGGCATCGAGATCATGCCCGGGCTGCAATACCCGCTCTATCGCGTGGCGGTGCTGGCCGCCGGCATCGCCACCGCGCTCGGCCTGTGGTGGCTGGTCGAGCGCACGCGCGCGGGCATGCTGGTGCGCGCCGGCGCCACGAATGCGCCCATGGTCTCTGCGCTGGGGGTGGATATCGGGCGGCTGTTCACGCTGGTCTTCGCCTTCGGGGCCATGCTCGCGGGTTTCGCGGGCGTGCTGGCGGGGCCGATCTTCTCGGTCGAGCCGGGCATGGGCGACAACGTTCTGATCCTCGCCTTCGTCGTCATCGTGATCGGGGGCATCGGCTCGATCCGCGGCGCCTTCGTCGCGGCGCTGCTGGTCGGGCTGGTGGACACGCTCGGCAAGTCGCTGATGCCGGACCTGATGCGGCTGTTCCTCGACCCCTCCGCCGCGCGCCAGGCGGGCGCCGCGCTCGCCTCGATGCTCGTCTATGTCGCGATGGCGGCGATCCTCGCCTTCCGACCGGCGGGCCTGTTTCCCGTCCGGACCGGCTGAGGGCGATGCGCGAGGCCTGGCTGCCGCTCGCGGTGCTGCTCGCGCTCGGCCTCGCGCCGCTCGCGGGCTTCGGCGGATCCTACGAGACCACGCTGATGGCGCGCGCGATGATCCTTGCCATCGCCGCCGTCTCACTTGCCTTCCTCGTCGGCGGGGCGGGGCTGGTCAGCCTCGGCCATGCGGCCACGGTCGGCGTCGGGGCCTATGCGGTGGCGATCCTCGACGCCCATGGCGTGACCGAGGCGGCGCGCGTGCTGCCGGTGGCGATCGGCGCGGCGGCGCTGTTCTCGCTCGCCACGGGCGCGATCGCCATCCGCACCTCGGGCGTGCATTTCATCATGATCACGCTCGCCTTCGGGCAGATGGCCTTCTTCACCGCCTCCTCGCTCGCCGCCTATGGCGGGGATGACGGCTACACGCTCTACAGCCGGACGGAGGTGCTCGGCACGCGGCTGCTCGAGGACCGGCTCGCCTTCCACTACCTCTGCCTCGGCCTGCTCGCGCTCACCTGGGCCGCCTCGGCGATGCTGCTCGCCTCGCGCTTCGGCCGCGTGCTGCGCGCGGCGCGGGAGAACGCGCAGCGGGTCGAGGCGGTGGGCCTCGCGCCCTATCCGTTCCGCCTCACCGGCTATGTCATCGCCGGCGCGATCGGCGGCCTCGCCGGCTTCCTGCTGGCGAACGCGACCGAGTTCGTCTCCCCCGCCACGCTCTCCTGGCAGCGCTCGGGGGAGCTGCTGTTCATGGTCATCCTCGGTGGCGTCGGGCGGCTCTGGGGCGCGATCCTCGGCGCGTTGGTCTTCGTCGTGCTCGAGACCTGGCTCGCGCAGCAGATGCAGCACTGGAAACTCGTGTTCGGGCCGATGCTGATCCTCGCCGTGCTGTTCCTGCGCGGCGGCCTCGCGGGCGTGGTGGCGCGCCGCCATGGTTGAGCCGCTGCTGCGCCTCGATGCCCTGCGCAAGCACTATGGCGGGCTCGCCGTGACGGACGGCGTCAGCCTCGATGTGCTGCCGGGCGAGATCCACGCCGTCATCGGCCCCAATGGCGCGGGCAAGACGACGCTGATCCACGAGATCACGGGCCTTGTCGCGCCGGATTCGGGGCGCGTGCTGTTCGCCGGGCAGGACATCACGCGCCTGTCCCTGCCGCGCCGCGTGCGCGCGGGCCTCGCGCGGACCTTCCAGATCACCAGCGTGGTGCCGGGCTTCTCGGCGCTCGAGAATGTCGCGCTGGCGGCGCAGGCGCGCGCCGGATCCTCCTTCCGCTTCCTCCGCCCCGCCGCCGCCGAGGCCGCGCTGAACGAGGCGGCGATGGCGGCCCTCGCCGAGGTCGGCCTCGCCGACCGCGCCGCGGTGCCGGCCGGCGCGCTGAGCCATGGCGAGAAGCGCGCCCTCGAACTCGCCATCGCGCTCGCGACGCGCCCGCGGCTGCTGCTGCTCGACGAGCCGCTGGCCGGCGCCGGGCCGGAGGAGACGGAACGCCTCATCGCCCTCCTGACGCGGCTGAAATCGGCCTACACCATCCTGCTGGTCGAGCACGACATGCAGGCGGTCTTCGCGCTGGCCGACCGCGTCTCGGTGCTGGTCTATGGCCGCCTCATCGCCACCGGCACGGTCGAGGAGATCCGCGGCAACCCTGAGGTGCGCGCGGCCTATCTCGGCGAGGACGAGGCGTGATGCTCGCGGTCGAGAACCTGGTCGCGGGCTATCAGGGCAGCCGCGTGCTGCACGGCATCTCCTTCGCGGTCGGGGCGGGCGAGGTGGTCACGCTGCTCGGCCGCAACGGCATGGGCAAGACGACGACGGTGCGCGCGATCATGGGCCTGGTGCCGCCCACGGCCGGGCGCATCGCCTTCGCGGGCGCCGACGTCACCGGGCTGCCGCCGCACCGCATCGCGAGCCGCGGCATCGGCCTGGTGCCCGAGGGGCGGCAGGTGTTCCCGACGCTGACAGTGGAGGAGAACCTCGTCGCCACCGCCGCCAACCGCGCGGGCGGTGCGCCGCGCTGGACGCTGCCCGAGGTGCTCGCGCTCTTCCCGCGCCTTGCCGAACGCCGCCGCGCGCCGGGTGCGCGGCTTTCTGGCGGCGAGCAGCAGATGCTCGCCATCGGGCGCGCGCTGATGACCAATCCGCGCCTGCTGATCCTCGACGAGGCGACGGAAGGCCTCGCGCCCATCATCCGCGCCGAGATCTGGGCCGTGCTCGCGCGCCTGCGCGCCGAGGGGCAGGCGATCCTGCTGATCGACAAGAACCTCGCCGCGCTGACGCGGCTTGCCGACCGGCATGTCGTGATCGAGAAGGGCCGGGTCGTCTGGACCGGCACGAGCGAGGCCCTTTCCGCCGCGCCGGAAGTGCGCGACACCTACCTGCATGTCTGAAGGGAGGCAGCGACCATGACCGCACTGAGCGCCGGCATCACGCCCGCAGGCGAAGGGCTCGACGGCATCGTCTGGAACATCCTCGGCCAGACCTACAAGCCCGTCGCCTCCTGCGATTCCTGCTTCGCCTTCGACACCTTCTTCCCGCCCGGCACCTTCGTGCCGCCGCACATCCACACCACGCAGGACGAGTTCATCCGCGTCCTCGAGGGCCGCTTCGACCTGGTGCTGGACGGCAAGCCGGTGGTGGCCAAGGCAGGCGACCTGATCCGCATGCCGATGAACATCATGCACGGCATCTGGAACAAGTCCGAGGCGCCGGTGCGGGCGCTGTTCTGGGTCAGCCCCGCGCGCAGTCTCGAGACGCTGTTCCGCCGCATACACAACGTGCCCGACCCGGCGGAGGTCATCCGCATCGCCGCCGAGCACGAGGTGGAGTTCCTGCCGCCGCCGGGCTGAGGGGCCGGCGGCGAAGCGTCAGTCCCTCCTGCGCTTCGCCGCGAGGAACCCGCCGAGCATCCGCGCCGGCTCGTCGCTACGCCAGGACGCGCCGAAGGCCTCGATGCCCGCGGCAATGCCCTGGGTCGTGCTGCTGTCCTCCCAGCGGCGGATCAGCGCCTTCTGCGCGCGGATGGCCTGGGGGCCGGCCTCCAGCAGAAGGCGCAGCCACGCCTCGACCGCTGCAGCGAGCTCCGCATCCGGCACCACGCGCTCGACGAGGCCCCACGCCTCGGCCTCCGCCGCGCCGATCGTCTCGGCGAGCAGTAGCAGCCGCCGCGTGCGGCCCCAGCCGATCAGCCCGGGCAGCAGCGCGGCCTCGACCACCGAGGGGATGCCGACGCGCACCTCCGGCATGCCGAACTTCGCGGACTGCGACGCGATGCGAAGGTCGCAGGAGGCCGCCACCTCCAGCCCCGCGCCGAGGCACCAGCCGTGGATGCGCGCGATCACCGGCACCGGGCAGTCGCGCACCGCGCGGCAGCATCCATGGACGAGGCGGATGAAGGCCTGCGCCTCCTCCTCGCCGGGAATGGCCGCCATCACGGAGATGTCAGCCCCGCCGATGAAGGCGCGCGGCCCCGCGCCGGCCAGCACCACCGCGCGCAGCGCCGGATCCTGGCCGAGCGCGGCGAAGGCGGCGGCGAACTCCTCCATCAGCGGCGGATTCAGCGTGTTCAGCTTGGCGTCGTGGTCCACGACGATCTCGGCGACGCGTCCCTCATGCGTGCGGCGCACCGCGATTCGGCCTGCCATGTCTCGTCCTCCTTCCGCCCATCCTGCGCCACGCGGCAGACCGGGCAAAGGGCGGACGCACCGTTGACCGGCGGCGCCACCTTGGCCAATGACCGCCGGAACGCATCCGGAAGAGTCTCGCGCTGTGTCCTCGCTCACGATCGGGCTTCTCGTTCTCGCCCTCCTCCTTGTCGTGTTCTGGCCGCGTGGGCGGATCCGCCTCGATCAGGTCCATCGCGTGAGCGCGGAGGATCTCTGGCGTGTCGCCGCACCCCATCCGTCCCGGCCCAACCTGATGGACGCCATCGAGCGCTACGAATGGCGCCCGTGGTCGGACACCGAGGCGACCATCCACTACCGCGGCGGCCGGCGCGCGCGCTTTCGTCAGGCCCTGCGGCCCGAGAGCATGGAGGGCGACCAGGAACTGATCGTGCTGAACGAGCGCGGCGAGCCGGCCCAGCGCATGCTCTGCCGCTTCGCGGTGCGGCCGGATCCGGGCGGCGCGCGCCTCGTGATGGACATTGCCTTCGAGCGGATCGGCCCGCTCGGCCCGTCCCTGCTGCTGGATTCGCTGCTGCGCCCGCTGCTGCATCTCACGGTGCGGGCCGGCATCGCCGGCGCCCTGCGCAAGGCCGGGGCCTTCGATCGCTACGAGGCCGAGCACGGCCCGGCGCAGGCCGCACCGAGCGTGCTCGGGATGCGGCTGTCCTGGACGGCGCTGGCGCTCGCCGCGATCGCCTGCGGCTGGTGGGCCTGGTCCTTCGGGCCGTGGCTGACCCTCGCGCTGGTCGCCGGGCTGGTGCTGCACGAAGCGGGGCACGTGGCGGTGATGCGCGCCTTCGGCGACCGTTCCAGCGCCTTCTACTTCATCCCCTTCCTGGGCGGGGTGGCGATCGGGCGCATGCCGCACGCGCAGGACTGGCAGCATGCGGCGATGGTGCTGGGCGGGCCGGCGGCGGGCCTCGCCTCGGCGCTGGGCGCGGCGCTCCTCGGCTGGCTGCTGGACGAGCCCTTCCTGCTCGCCTGCGGCTACTTCTTCGCGCTGATCAACCTGATCAACATGGCGCCCGTGCCGCCGCTCGACGGCGGGCAGCTCACCATGCTCTCCCTGCGGCCCTTCCTGCCGGAGGCGGCGCTGCAGCGCGTGGGCAGCGGCCTCATCGCGGTGGGGCTCGGCATCGCGGCGTGGCGGGGCGATCCGATCCTGATCGGCCTCTTCGCCGTGATGCTCGCCTTCTCCCTGCTTCGCCCCACGCCGGCGGCGCAGGCCGCGCGGGAGGCGCTCGCGCGGCGGCACGCGGCCGGGCTCGTGATGATCACGCTCGGACTCGTGGCGCTGCTCGCGGGGCTGATGGCCGTGCTCGCCGCCGAAACCGGCTTCACCGGGCATGCCCGCGCCCTGGTCCGCGGGCCCTTTGCCGGATAGCGCGGATCAGCGCGGCGCGGCGAAGCCTGCCATCGCCGCATAGCCGCCCGCGATCGCCGCCAGTTCCTCGCGCGCGATCACGTCCTCGAGCCGCGCGAAGCCCTCGGGCGCGCGCTCGCTCACCACATCCACCACGCGCTCCGGCCCGCCGCGGCGGTTGCTGCGCACGATCTCGGCGGTCCGCGGCAGGCGCTCGGCCTCGTAGGCGGCAAGCGCCTCGGCCAGCGGCCGTTCGGCCAGCAGCGCGGCGAGGCAGCGCGCATCCAGCACCGCCTGCGAGGCGCCGTTCGATCCCACCGGGTACATCGGATGCGCCGCATCGCCGAGCAGCGTCACGCGGCCCTTCGTCCACCAGGGCAGCGGGTCGCGGTCGCACATCGGGTATTCCCAGAACTCGGGCGTGGCGCGCACCAGGGATTCCACGTCGAGGAAGGGGATGCGGAAGCGCGCCACATGCGGCAGCACCTCCTCGAGCCGGCCGAGGCGCGACCAGTCCTCGCGCCGCGGCGGCGGGCGCGTCGCGTCGCCGATCTGCGCGCAGACCACCCAGTTGGTGAGCATCATCCCCGGCCGCGAGCCGCGCGCGATCGGATACAGCACCAGCTTCTCGCGCATGTCGCCGGCGACGATCATGGTGTCGCCGCCCTCGTATTCGGGCCATTCGACGGCGCCGCGCCACATCTGGATGCCGTTCCAGCGGATGCCGCCGTCATCGGGGTGCAGCGTGGCGCGCACCACCGAATGGATGCCGTCCGCGCCCACCAGCACCTCGCCATGGGCCGAGCGGCCGTCGGCGAAGCGCGCCGTCACGCCGGACCCGTCCTGCTCGAAGCCCGCGAGGCGCGCGCCGGTCACCAGCGCCTCCGGCCCCAGCCTCTCACGCGCGGCCTGCCACAGCACCTCGTGCAGATGGCCGCGATGGATGGAGAATTGCGGCACCTCGTGCCCGGCCCAGGTGCCGCGCTTCTCGACCCAGATCTCCTGGCCGAAGCGGTTCAGGTAGCGCAGTTCGCGCGTGCGCACCGCCACCGCGTCAAGCGCCGGCAAGAGGCCGAGCGCGGCGAGTTCGCGGATGGCGTGCGGCAGCGTGTTGATGCCGACGCCGAGCGGGCGGACACGCTCCGCCGCCTCGAAGACCCGGCAGGCGATGCCGCGCTCATGCAGCGAGAGCGCGAGCGTGAGCCCGCCGATCCCGCCCCCGGCGATCAGGACCTCCATCAGCCTTCTCCGTCAGTCCTGCGCCCCGTCGGCCGGCGCGGCGGATTCCTCGGGCCAGGCGGCGCGCGCCTCCGCCCGCCGCTTCACCGCGCAGGCCAGCGCCGCGACGCCGAGCCCCGTGGCGACGGCGGCCGCGCCTGCAAGCGCGGCGCCGGCCATCCCGGCCATTGCCAGACGAAGGATCATCACGCCCCCCTTACCCGCCATGCGGGCATGAATGCGCATTACACACGCTACACTGGCGCCCGGCGGGGGCAGACCTTAGCCTCCGCCGCGGCGCCGCACCTGCTGTAGCGCCATCCCTTGGGAGGAACCAGACATGAGCACCCAACGCCGCGCCCTGCTTGGCGCCGGTCTTGCTGCCGCCACGCTTCCTTTCCTTGGCCGCGCCGAGGCCGCCGCCCCCTTCATCGGCCGCGGCGCGCCCGCCTGGTACCGCTTCCGCTTCGGCGAGTACGAGGCGACGATCGTCTCGGACGGCGCGCTGCCGCTCGGCAAGGCCGAGGATTCCTTCGTCGGCGCGGCACCCGGCGAGGTGAACGCGATGATGCGCGCGGCCATGCTCGACCCCTCCAATGCGTTGCTCGAGCAGAACGCGCTCGTGCTCAACACGGGGCGGCACCTGATCCTCTTCGACACCGGCATGGGCGACAGCATGGGCCCGGCCAGCCAGATGTTCGGCCCCACCACCGGGCGGCTGCTGCGCAACCTGCGGCAGGCGGGCATCGATCCTGCGCAGATCGACCTCGTCGTGGTCTCCCACGGGCATTGCGACCATTGCTGGGCGCTGGTGGACGCCAACGGCAACCGCAACTTCCCCAACGCGCAGGTCGCCATCTCCGAGGCCGACCTGAACTACTGGACCAACGACGCGAACATCCGCGGCCCGGCCTTCATGGAGCCCTTCATCCGCGGCGCGCAGAAGAACCTCAACGCCTATCGCGACCGGATGGTGATGCTCCGCGACGGGCAGGAGGTGGTGCCCGGCGTGACCGCCATCTCAGCCCCCGGCCATACGGTCGGCCACACCATCTTCGCGGTCTCCTCAGGCCCGCGCGTGATGGTCTATACGGGCGACCTCGCGCATCACCACGTGCTGCTGCTGCGGCGCCCGCTGCTCGAATTCGCCTTCGACACCGACCCGAAGCAATCCGCGCAGACGCGCGCGCGGCTGCTCGACCGCTTCGCGACCGACCTTCCGCTCGTGATGTCCTACCACTTCCCCTGGCCCGGCCTCGGCCATGTGGTGAAGGAGGGGCAGGGCTACGCCTGGCTGCAGGCGCCGATGGACGTGACCAGCCTAGGCTGAAGGGCGCACCGGCGCCGGGGGGGCTGGCGACGCCCTCCCCACCGGTCGTCAGCCCTGCGGCCGGGTCTTCCTGTCGGGCAGCGGCCGCAGGGCGCGGATGCGTTCGGCAATGTCCGGGCGCCCCGCCTCCAGCGCCAGGAAGGCAGCCTCGTCGCGGGCGATCTCGTAGCCGAGGCGGTAGCCCTCGCCGCTCGCGGCCTCCATGCTGCGGCTCAGGCGGGCGGCGATGCCGCGTGTCGGGTCGTTCATGGGTCTTTTCCCGGGTGCGAGGGCCGCGATCCCGCGCCTTTCCGCCCCGCCCGGGCTTGCCGCACCGGCCCCGCCGGTGCAAGGTCCGGCCGCTCCGGCCGCCCCCCCTGCGGGCGCGGCCCGCATCCCTTCGCGCGGTAGAGGACAGGCATGGCCAAGATCAAGGTGAAGACCCCCGTCGTCGAGATGGACGGGGACGAGATGACCCGCATCATCTGGGGGTTCATCAAGGACAAGCTGATCCTGCCCTACCTCGACATCGACCTGAAGTATTTCGACCTCGGCATCCAGAAGCGCGACGAGACGGACGACCAGATCACGGTCGATGCGGCCAACGCGACCAAGCAGTACGGCGTGGCCGTGAAATGCGCCACCATCACGCCGGACGAGGCCCGCGTGAAGGAGTTCGGCCTCAAGAAGATGTGGAAGTCCCCCAACGGGACCATCCGCAACATCCTCGACGGCACGATCTTCCGCGAGCCGATCATCTGCAAGAATGTGCCGCGCCTGGTGCCGCACTGGTCGAAGCCGATCGTCGTCGGCCGCCACGCCTATGGCGACATCTACCGCGCCGCCGAGACCAAGATCCCCGGCCCCGGCACCGCGACCCTGACCTGGACGCCGGCCGGCGGCGGCGAGCCGATCACGATGGAAGTGACGAACTTCCCCGAGGGCGGCGGCGTGCTGATGGGCATGCACAACACCCGCAAGTCCATCACCGGCTTCGCCCGCGCCTGCCTCAACTACGGCCTCGCGCGCGGCTACCCGGTGTACCTCTCGCACAAGAACACGATCCTCAAGGCCTATGACGGCGAGTTCAAGGACATCTTCCGCAGGGTGTTCGACGAGGAATTCGCCGACAAGTACAAGGCCGCCGGCCTGACCTACGAGGACCGCCTGATCGACGACATGGTGGCCTGCGCGCTGAAGTGGGAAGGCGGCTATGTCTGGGCGTGCAAGAACTACGACGGCGACGTGCAGTCCGACATCGTGGCGCAGGGCTTCGGCTCGCTCGGCCTGATGACCTCGGTGCTGCTCTCCCCCGACGGCAAGACCGTGGAATCCGAGGCGGCGCACGGCACGGTGACGCGCCACTACCGCGAGCACCAGAAGGGCCGCGAGACCAGCACGAACCCGATCGCCTCGATCTTCGCCTGGACGCGCGGCCTCGCCTATCGCGGCAAGTTCGACGACACGCCCGATGTCGTCCGCTTCGCCGAGACGCTCGAGCAGGTCTGCATCGAGACGGTCGAGAGCGGCTACATGACCAAGGACCTCGCGATCCTGATCAGCAAGGACCAGCCCTGGCTCAACACCCAGGCCTTCCTCGCCAAGCTGGACGAGAACCTGAAGAAGAAGATGGGCTGAGCGCCAGCCCGGCCGGGTCACCAAGCCCGGCCGGACCGAACTCGCCCCGGCCCGCGCCCGCGGGTCGTGGCGCCGGCCGGCGCCACGCCCTACACTCGGGCCATGGCCCCTTCCCGCGCCAGCCCTCATGGACGCGCCGGCCGCTGATACCGGCCGGCCGCTGTCCCGGCGCGTGCGGCGCCGCGCCGTCGCGCGCGCGCTGATGCTCGCGCGCCTCGGCAAGCCTTCCATTCTCGAGGCGCTGCCGGCGACGGCCGAGTTGCGGCCCGCGGCCGAGATCGGCCGCTTCGTCCGCCTCGCCCTCGCCGCCGCGGCGCTTTCGCTGGCGGTGCTGGTCTACATCGCCTGGGCCGACTGGGGCTTCGCGATGAACGAGGAGGAGCCGCTGTCGGACTACCTTCTCCATCTCGCCGATCTCGCCCTCAGCGACTGGATGCTCCTGCCCGGCGGCCTGCTTCTCCTGGCCGGGCTGCTCCAGTTGTGGCGCAGGCGGCAGCCCGAATGGGTGCGGATCAGCCTCTCGCGCGAGGAGGCCAAGGTGGAAGGCCCGGGCGGCACCTGGACGACCCCGATCGCGGCGTTCAGCGCGGTCGCGGTGCGCAAGCGCCCGGGCTTCGCCGTCCGCGGCACGAACCACACGTCGAACGTGAACCGCCGGATCCAGGCGGGCACGACCTACGCGCTCTTCGAACGGGAGACGCTGTGGTGGGTGGAACTCGTCCATCCCGATCCCGAGCGGTCGCTGCCGGTCTGGGCGCATTTCGGGGATTTCGCCGGCCCCGGGGCCGAGCGCGCGGCACGCGGCTTCGCCCAGCGCTTCGGGCTGCCGCTCGAATCCCTCGCCGCGCCGGCGACGCGCGCCTAGCATCCTTCGCGCTCGCCCCGGCTCTCGGAAAGGCCCCCCTCGCCTTCGCGCGCTTCGCCACCCGATCCGGCGTTTCCACCCGGGCGCGATCTGGTCCAGGATTCGTCCATGGCCTTCCCTTCCATCCTCGACTGGATCGCGCTCGGCGTCTTTGTCGCCTGCTGGGTGGTCTATGCGCTGGTGGTGGACCGCGTGCCGGCCATCCGCGCGCGCAGCGTGATCGCGGCGATGGACGAGCACCGGCGGCGCTGGATGATCGCCGCCCTGCCGCGCGAGAACCGCATCGCCGACATCGCGGCGATCGGCAACCTGATGTCCTCGGTCTCCTTCCTCGCCACCACCTCGATCCTGATCCTGGGCGGGCTCGTCGCGATGCTGGCCGCGCCGGACATCGGGCGGCGCGTGGTCGCGGCCCTTCCCTGGGGCGCGGTGCCGGACGACATGATGTGGGAGGTGAAGATCGGCCTGCTGCTGCTGATCTTCGTCAACGCCTTCTTCGAACTGACCTGGGCGCTGCGCCAGTTCAACTACACCTGCACCCTGGTGATGGCGATGCCGCAGGATGCGCAGGCGCTGCGCCATGCCGAGGCGGCGGCGCGGCTCGCCAACCGCGCGGCGCGGCATTTCAACACCGGGCTGCGCTCCTACTATTTCGGCCTCGCCGCCCTCGCCTGGATCGTCCATCCCATCGCGCTGATGGTCGCGAGCCTGCTCGTGCTGCGTGAGCTGCACCGGCGCGAGTTCCGCTCCGCCGCGCGCGACGCGCTCACGCCGCACTAGGCCGTCAGGGCACAGCGAGCCGCCGGCCCGGCAGGGCGCCCGCGGTCAGCGCGCAGGTCTCGCGCAGCGCGGACGCCGGCGGCGCGATGGCAATCGGCTGGCCGGTGCAGGCGCCCCTTCCCGGCGTGTCGAGCCGCCGCTCGATCGCAAACAGCTCGCGCAGCCGCCCCTCGGCGTCGAAGTCGTGGAACAGGTAGGACATGGCGCAGCAGCCGTCGCGGGCGAGCGCGACCAGCCGCCCCGCCCCGTCGCGCGAGAAGCCGAGGCCGCTGAGCTCGCCCGCCCGGCGGAAGCGGGCCTCCTCCGGCCGCATCAGCCAAAGGTCCCAGGCGGTGTTGACGTTGCCGCCGATCACCGGAACCCAGAGATCCGCGGCGCGGTCGCCATTCGCATCGGCGAGCCTCGGGCGCACCTCCGGCAAGTCGGATTCGACCTCGATGCGCTGCGCCTCGACCCCGCCTTCCTGCACCAGGATGGTCCAGCGATCCCCGACCGCGACGGCCTGCAGCACCAGCGGCGGGGCGCCGGGCCGGCTCGCGCGCAGCGTCGCCCGCGTCGCTTCCGCCGCCGTCCCGGCGAAGGCCAGCAGCGCGAGCAGGGCCAGCGCGCGGCACCTCATCGCCCGTGCCGCGCCAGCACGGCGCGCAGCGCGGCGAGATCGAGCGCCTCCACCTTCGCGCGCCGGCCCGTCCGGCCATCGCGGCCGGTGATGGTCGTGGCCATGGTCATGGCGTTCAGCACCGCTTCCTCCACCGCCTCCGCCGCCGCGACGAAGAGGGGCGACATGCGATCATTCGGCCAGTCGGCGATGATGGCCTGGTGGGCGCGCCGTTCCGCCGTGCGCCGCACGCCCGGATGGGTGGCGAAGGCGATGGCGTAGTCGCCCGAGCCGTCGCTGAAGGCCGCCCCCGTGCGGGCGAGCCCGGCCATCGCGCGCGCGGCAAGGCGCGAGAGGTTGCGGTCGGACAGCGGCGCATCAGTGGCGATCACCACCATGACGGAACCATCGGCATCGCCGCGGTCGGTATGCTCCTTCAGATACCATCTGCTGAGTTCGCGGCCGACGGGGATGCCGTCCATCGTCAGCGCGCCGCCGTAGTTCGCCTGCACCAGCGCGCCGAGCGTCCAGCCGCCGAGCGGCGGCGGCAGCAGGCGCGAGGCGGTGCCGATACCGCCCTTGAAGCCGAAGGCGACGGTGCCCGTCCCGGCGCCGACGCTGCCCTCGGCGACGGGGCCGCCGGCGGCGCCGTCCAGCGCGGCGAGGACATGCTCGCGCGTCACGCCGCGGGCCCGGATGTCGTTCAGCCGCCCGTCATTGGTCTCGCCGACCACGGCATTGACCGACACCGCCTCCGGGTTGCGGGCGAGCGTCCAGTCCACCAGCGCCTCCACCGCGCGCCCGACAGCGAGCGTGTTGGTCAGCACGATGGGCGTCTCGATCTCGCCGAGTTCGGCGAGTTGCGTCGCGCCGGCGAGCTTGCCGAAGCCGTTCATCACCGAAAGCCCCGCCGGCACCCGATCGGCGAAGGGATTGCCCGGATGCGGCAGGATGGCGGTCACGCCGGTGCGCGTGCCCTCGCCCTCGATCAGCGTGACATGGCCGACGCGCAGGCCGGCCACATCGGTGATGGCATTGAGCGCGCCGGGGCGGAAGATGCCGGGGGCGAGGCCAAGGTCGCGGGCGCGGAGCCGTGCATCCGCGCCGCCCGCCGTCATGCCGCGACGCCGTGCGCGAGCGTCTCCCGCACCGCCGCCAGTGCCTCGGCCGCCCGGCTGCCGTCCGGCCCGCCGGCCTGCGCCATGTCCGGCCGCCCGCCGCCGCCCTTGCCGCCGACCGCCGCCGAGGCCGCGCGCACCAGCGACACGGCATCGGCCTTGCCCTTCGCGGCCTCGCCGGTCGCGACCACGATGGAAGCCTTGCCCTCCGCCGTGCTGACCAGCGCCACCACATCCGCCGTGCCGCCCTTGAGGATGGCTTCGGCCAGGCCCTTGAGGTCGCGCGGCGGGACCTCGCCAAGATCGCGCAGCGCCACGCGCAGCCCGGCCACGGTCTCGACCTCCGCGCCGGCGCCGCCGGTGGCGAGCTTCTTGCGCAGCTCCGCCACCTCGCGCTCCAGCTTGCGCCGTTCCTCGACCAGCGCGGCGATGCGGGAGGCGAGCTCGCCCGGCTGCGCCTTCAGCACCGCGGCGGCGGCCGTCAGGCTCTCCTCCATCTCGGCGATGTAGGCGAGCGCGGCATCGCCGGTGACGGCCTCGACGCGGCGGATGCCGGCCGAGACCGCGCCCTCGGAGACGATCTTGAACAGCCCGATGTCGCCCGTGCGCCGCACATGCGTGCCGCCGCAGAGCTCCAGCGAATAGACGCCGTGCTTCTCCACCGCCGCCGGGTCATGGCCCATGCCGACGACGCGGACCTCCTCGCCATACTTCTCGCCGAACAGGGCCATGGCGCCGGCCTCGACGGCGGCCTCGGGCGTCATCAGGCGCGTCGTGACCTCGGCGTTCTCGCGGATGCGGGCGTTCACCTCGGCCTCGACCCAGTGCAGGTCCTCCTCGGTCATCGGCGTGGGCTGGGAGACGTCGAAGCGCAGCCGGTCCGGCGCGTTCAGCGAACCCTTCTGCGCGACATGGGTGCCGAGGCGGCGGCGCAGCGCCTCATGCAGCAGGTGGGTCGCGGAGTGGTGCGCGCGGATCCTCGAACGGCGGTCGTGATCCACCTCCGCCTGGACCGCGAGCCCGACCCGCGCCTCCCCGTGCACCACCGTGCCGATATGGACGTGCAGCGCGCCGAGCTTCTTCTGCGTGTCGCGCACCTCGATCCGGCAGGCCGGACCCGCCTGGATGATGCCGGTGTCTCCGACCTGGCCGCCGGATTCCGCGTAGAAGGGCGTCTGGTTCAGCAGCACCGCGACCTCGGCGCCGACCGCCGCGGAGTCCACCGGCTTGCCGTCCTTCACGATGGCGACGATCTCGCCCTCGGCGGTCTCGGTCGTGTAGCCGAGGAACTCGGTCGCACCGACCTTCTCCTTGAGATCGAACCAGACGCCCTCGGTCGCCGCCTCGCCCGAGCCCGCCCAGGCGGCGCGGGCGCGGCGCTTCTGCTCGGCCATCGCCGCGTTGAAGCCCTCCACATCCACCGCCCGGCCCTCGGCGCGCAGCGCGTCCTGCGTGAGGTCGAGGGGGAAGCCGTAGGTGTCGTAGAGGCGGAAGGCGACATCGCCGGGCAGGGTCTGGCCGCTGCCGAGTTTCGCCGTCTCCTCGGCCAGCAGATGCAGGCCGCGCTCGAGCAGCGAGCGGAAGCGCGTCTCCTCGAGGCGCAGCGTCTCGCTGATCAGCGCCTCGGCACGCACCAGTTCCGGATAGGCCGCGCCCATCTGCCGCACCAGCGCGGGCAGCAGCCGGTGCATCAGCGGCTCGCGCGAGCCCATCATGTGCGCGTGGCGCATGGCGCGCCTCAGGATGCGGCGCAGCACATAGCCGCGCCCCTCGTTCGAGGGCAGCACGCCGTCGGCGATCAGGAAGGCGCCGGCGCGCAGATGGTCGGCGACCACGCGGTGGCTCACGCGGAACGGGCCGTCGGGTTCCTGCCCCGTGGCCTCGGCGGAGGCGAGGATGATCGCGCGCAGCGTGTCGGTGTCGTAGTTGTCGTGCTTGCCCTGCAGGATGGCGGCGAAGCGTTCGAGCCCCATGCCGGTGTCGATCGAGGGCTTGGGCAGCGGGTTGCGCACGCCCGGCGGATCCTCGAGGAACTGCATGAAGACCAGGTTCCAGATCTCGATGAACCGGTCGCCATCCGCGTCCGGGGAACCGGGCGGGCCGCCGGGGATCTTGTCGCCATGGTCGAAGAAGATCTCGGAGCACGGGCCGCAGGGGCCGGTGTCGCCCATGCGCCAGAAATTGTCGGAGGTCGGGATGCGGATGATGCGGCTGTCCGGCAGGCCCGCGACCTTCTTCCAAATCGCCGCCGCCTCGTCGTCCTCGGAATATACGGTGACCAGCAGGCGGTCCTTCGGCAGCGCGAAATCCTTCGTCAGCAGCTCCCACGCATAGGGGATGGCGGCTTCCTTGAAGTAGTCGCCGAAGGAGAAGTTCCCCAGCATCTCGAAGAAGGTGTGGTGGCGCGCGGTGTAGCCGACATTGTCGAGGTCGTTGTGCTTGCCGCCCGCGCGCACGGATTTCTGCGCCGTGGTGGCGCGCTTGTAGGGGCGCTTCTCCTGCCCGGTGAAGACGTTCTTGAACTGCACCATGCCGGAGTTCGCGAACATCAGCGTCGGGTCGTTGCGCGGCACGAGCGGCGAGGACTCCACCACCTCGTGCCCGTTGCGGCGGAAGTAGTCGAGGAAGGTGGCGCGGATGTCGTTGCTGCTCGTCATGTCCGATCCGTAGCGAGCCCCGGAAACCCGGGCGCCGGCAAGGCGTTGTCCCAAGGGGCGGAGAGGTAGCGCGCGGGGGGCGGGGCGTGAAGGGGCGGCGAAAGGCGGGAAGAGGGCCGGCCCGGGCTGCGTTCAGGCAGTGTTCGCGCCGGCCATCCCCCGCGCCGGCGGCTGCGAAAGGAGCAGGACCTCATGGAACGCCGGGTTGCGCCACCCCTGTTGACCAGTATCCTGGCCGCGATGGCCGCCCTCGACGCGCGGCGGCCTGCGGAACGCAGCCGTGGCGGGAACGAGCCGTCGCTCCGCACCGCGATCCTGGCGGTGGCCCTCGCCGCGCTCTCCGCCGCGGGGGCCGGCCTCTCGCAGCCCCTGCCATAGGGCCGGCCGGACGGGCCGCCGCGCGCGGCATCCCCGATGCGCCGCCCCCTCATCACCAGCGAAGGGAGTCACCCATGACGACACGCACCATCCTGATCCGGTCCGCGATGCTGGCCATCGGCCTCGGCATACTCGCCACCGCGACGCCCGCCTTCGCCGATCGCTGCGCCGGCCCGGTCTCGGCCGAGGAGGCCATCCGCATCGCCCGCACCGCCGGCCTCGTGCGCGTGACGCAACTGGAATGCGACGACGGCAAGTGGGAGGTCGAAGGCCGCGACGCGGCCGGGCGCGAGATCGAGGTCGAGGTGGACCCGCGCACCGGCCGCATCATCAAGGTCGAGCGCGACTGACGCGGCGGGGGGGCCGCGCGGCCCCGCACAGCCGCCGGCCCCCCGCCGTCCGGGGCGGAGATCCCGCGGCCTTGCGCCGGTCCGCACACGCCGCGGAACCGGCGAGGGGCTCCGCGGGGCACTGCCCCGCCGGGCCACTCCCCGGCGGGGCGCGGCTTCACTCCGCCGCCAGGGCCTCGTCATCCTCCGGGCCGCTCTCGCCCGAGAGCATCTGCTCGGCGAGCAGCCCGGCCTGGCTGCGGATGCGCTGCTCGATCGCGGCGGCCATGTCGGGATGGTCGCGCAGGAACTGCTTCGCGTTCTCCCGCCCTTGGCCGATGCGCTGGCTGTCGCAGGAGAACCAGGCGCCCGACTTCTCGACGATGTTCGCCTTGACGCCGAGGTCGATCAACTCGCCGACCTTGGAGATGCCCTCGCCATACATGATGTCGAACTCGACCTCGCGGAACGGCGGGGCCATCTTGTTCTTCACCACCTTGACGCGGGTGTGGTTGCCGGTGACCTCGTCGCGCTCCTTGATCGCGCCGATGCGCCGGATCTCCATGCGCACGCTCGCGTAGAACTTCAGCGCGTTGCCGCCGGTGGTGGTCTCCGGGTTGCCGAACATCACGCCGATCTTGAGCCGGATCTGGTTCAGGAAGATCAGCAGGCAGTTCGAGCGCGAGACCGAGCCCGTCAGCTTGCGCAGCGCCTGGGACATCAGCCGGGCGTGCAGGCCGACATGGCTGTCGCCCATCTCGCCTTCCAGTTCGGCGCGCGGCACCAGCGCGGCGACGGAATCCACCACCAGCACGTCGATCGCGCCCGAACGCACCAGCGTATCCGCGATCTCGAGCGCCTGCTCGCCGGCATCGGGCTGGCTGATCAGCAGGTTGTCCACATCCACGCCGAGCTTCTTCGCATAGCCGGGATCGAGCGCATGCTCGGCATCCACGAAGGCGCAGGTGCCGCCCTTCTTCTGGGCCTCGGCGATGCAGTGCAGTGCCAGCGTGGTCTTGCCCGAGGATTCGGGGCCGTAGATCTCGACGATGCGCCCCTTCGGCAGCCCGCCGATGCCGAGCGCGAGGTCAAGGCCGAGCGAACCGGTCGAGACGACCTCGATCGCCCCGTCCTGCTGCTGCCGGGCGCCAAGGCGCATGATCGAGCCCTTGCCGAAGGCCCGTTCGATCTGGCTCAGCGCGGCGTCGAGCGCCTTTCCCTTGTCCATGCCCTTCCCCCGATCCGGCGGCGATTTATCAACCATAGGGCGATATCTCCACTGCGTCCATCGCCCATACGTGGCGAACCGACAGGCCGGCTCGACCCGCCGGGCCGTGCCGCACCCGCACATGCGGGCGCGAGTCGGCGCAAGCGAAAGATGCGCCGATCCGCCGCCGATCGCAAGAACAAATTAAGAACAACTCCGCCCGGGGCGCGTCAGTCCCCCACCCCCGCCTCGGCCACCGCGGCGACGAGTTCCGCCATGCGGAAGGGCTTCTCCAGGAAGCGCAGGCCGCGCCCGGCCAGCCCCTCGCCCACCGCCGTCTCGGCATAGCCGGATGCGAGCACCACCGGCAGGCCCGGCAGGCGCGCGCGCAGCGCCTCGGCCAGCGCCACGCCGTCCATCTCCCCCGGCATGGTCACGTCCGAGACCAGCACCTCCGGGGTGAAGCCCTCCGCCACCACCTCCAGCGCCGCCTCGGCGTCCTCGGCCTCGACCACCTCGTGGCCGGCGGCGGAGAGGGCGCGCTGGGCGAGCCGCCGCAGCGGCGCCTCGTCCTCGACCAGCAGGACGCGGCGCGCGGCGCGCGGGGCGACGGCAGGCGCCGCCGACGCGGGCGCCTCGGTGGCAGGCGCCTCCGCCACGGCGGGGAACCACAGGCGAAAGGTCGTGCCCTCCCCCGGCCGCGAGGCCACCGTCACATGCCCGCCCGACTGGCGCAGGATGCCGAGCACGGTGGAGAGGCCGAGCCCGGTGCCCCCCTCGTCGCGCTTCGTCGTGAAGAAGGGCTCGAAGATGCGGGGCAGCGCCTCGGGCGGGATGCCGCGGCCGGTGTCGCTGACCGTGACCACCGCCCAGTCGCCGGGCGGCACCACCGCCCCGGTCTCCGCGCGCGGCTCCGCGAGCCTTTCCGCCCCGACGGCGATGCGGATCGTCCCGCCCGCATCCATCGCATCCCGGGCGTTGACCACGAGGTTCAGCAGCGCCTGGTCGAGCTGGGAGGGGTCCACCCGCACGCGCGGCGAGGGCTCCGCCCGCTCCAGCGCCAGCGCATGCCGCCCGCCGAGCAGCCGCCGCAGCAGCGGCGCCATCTGCGCCACCGCATGGCCGAGCGGCACGACGCGCGGGGCAAGCGTCTGGCGGCTCGCGAAGGCCAGGAGTTGCCGCACGAGCCGCGCCCCGCGCCCGGCGCTGTCGAGGATCTGGCGCAGATCCTCGGCCGTCGCGGGGTCGGGCGCGCGGGCGAGCGCAGCCTCCGCCGCGCCGGAGATGGCGGCGAGCAGGTTGTTGAAATCATGCGCCACGCCGCCCGCGAGCCGGCCGACGGATTGCAGCCGCGCCCCCTCCTCCATCTGCGCCTCGATGCGCCGGCGGGCGGTGATGTCGGTGACGCGCAGCAGCGCGCCGGCCTCCCCGCGCAGGGGGCGGCATTGGACCTCGGCGGCCGCGTCCGGCGGCGCCGCCGGATCGGCGAGGCTCGCGACGACCGGCCCCGGCGCGGGCGGGGCGGCAAGGGCGGCGCGCACCACCTCCGCGACCGCGCCGCGGGTCTGGGCCGAGAACAGAGCTTCGGCCGGCGTGCCGGGCAGCGGCGCGGCGCCCCCGCCGCAGAGCCGCGCCAGCGCGTCGTTGGCGAAGCGGATGCGGCCCGCGGCGTCGAGCACCGCAAGCCCGACCGATTCCTCGGCCTCGAACAGCTTCCGGAAGGCCTCCGCCTCCGGCATGCGGCGCCGCGTCGTGCTCACCCTGCCCGTCCCCCGCCGCCGAGCCGCCAGACATAGGCGATGATCTCGGCCACCGCCTGATAATGTTCGGGCGGAATCTCCGTCTCAAGCTCCAGCCGGAACAGCGCGCGCGCGAGCGGCGGGTTGGAGACGACGGGCACGCGCGCCTCCTCGGCCGCGGCGCGGATGCGCGCGGCGATCGCATCGGCGCCCTTGGCCACGATGCGCGGCGCAGCGCTGCTGCCCTGCTCGTAGGCGAGCGCCACGGCGTAGTGCGTCGGGTTGGTGATGACCACCGCCGCCTTCGGCACCGCGGCCATCATGCGGCTGCGCGCGCGCGCCTGCCGGATCTGCCGCAGCCGGCCCTTCACCTGCGGGTCGCCCTCGCTCTCGCGCATCTCCTCCTTGAGGTCCTGGCGGCTCATGCGCAGGCGGTGCAGGTGCCGCTGGCGGGCGACGAGGTAGTCGAGCGCGGCGATGCCCGCGAAGGCCGCGAGCGCGGCGAGTGCGAGGTCCAGCGCCGCCTGCCCCGCGCGCGCGAGCAGCCCGGCGGCCGGAAGCTGCATCAGCCCCGGCAACTGCCCCGCATCGCCCAGCGCCCACCACAGCGCCGCCCCCACCAGCCCGAGCTTGACCACGGTGCGCAGGAACTCGATGGCGCCCTCGACGCCGAAGATGCGCTTGAGCGCGGCGACCGGGCTGAGGCGCGAGAGCCGCGGCCGCAGCCCCTTGGCCGAGACGAGGCCGCGCGTCTGCAGCAGCGTCGCCGCCACCGCCCCGCCGCCGGCGAGCAGCGCGACCGGCAGCACCACCGACGCCCCGAGCCAGGCGAAGCCGCCGGCCGCCGCCACCGGGTCGAGCATGTGCGCGCGCGCCATCAGGCCGCGGAAGCCGCGCATCATCTCCGCCGCGAAGGGCACGGCGAGCATCAGCCCCAGCAGCCCGCCGGCCAGCGAGCCGAGGCCCGCCACCTCCCGCGAGAGCGCGACCTGGCCATCCTCGCGCGCCTTCTGCAGCCGCCGCGGCGTCGCGGGTTCCGTGCGGTCCTCGGCCTCGCCGCCCTTGTCCTCGGCCATGGCTCAGCGCAGGCCCGGCAGGCCGAGGAAGGCGGCGCGCGCCGCCTCGGCGAAGGTGCCGAGCAGCGGCGGCAGCACGAGCGCCAGCAGCGCGAGCCCCACCAGAACCTGCCCCGGGATGGCGATGAAATAGACCTGCACCTGCGGCGCGATGCGCGCGAGCAGGCCGAGCGCGACATTGATCACGATCGCGGCGACGACGAAGGGCGCGGCGAGCCTGAGCGCGAGCGCGAGGCTCTCCGAGGCCGCCGCGACCATCGCTTCCGCCCCCGCGCCGGCCGGGAAGGGTTCGCCCACCGGCAGCAGCGCGTAGGATTCCACCAGCGCGCGCAGCGGGATGGCGTAGAGCCCGCTCGCGAGGATCAGCACCGCCGCGGCAAGCGAGAAGAGCCGCCCCGTCGCGGTGCCGAGCCCGCCGAGATCGGGGTCCGGCACCATCGCCTGCGCGAGGCCGAGCAGCAGCGCGACCGCCTGGCCCGCCACCGCCATGGCGATCGCCACCAGCCGCGCGAGCCCGCCGAGCCACAGCCCGACCAGCACCTCGAGCACCAGCAGCCGCGCCGCCTCCCCCGCGCTGTCGGGCGCGGGCGGCAGGGCGGGGCCGAGCAGCGGCAGCAGCAGCGGCACCAGCGCGAGGCCGAGGCCGAGCCGCACAGGCGCGGGCACCTCCTGCTCCCCGAGGCCGGGCAGCACCATCACCGCCGCCCCGAGCCGCGCGAAGAGCAGCACGGCCTGGAAGGCGATGCCCGGCAGCGCGGCGAGCAGCCCCGCCTCCTCCATCAGCCCTTAAGCCCGACCTCGATCGCCGCCTGGAACAGCCCGCCGGCGTAGCCGCGCAGCACCCCGGCGATGAAGGGCCCGAGCAGCAGTAGCGCGAGCGCGAGCGCGGCGACCTTCGGCAGGAAGGCGAGCGTCGCCTCGTTCACCTGCGTCAGCGCCTGCAGCACGGCGACGACGAGCCCGACGGCGAGCATCAGCAGCAGCAGCGGCCCGCCGATCTGCAGCGCCACCCACAGCGCCTCCCGCGAGGCGAGCGCCACCTCATTCATGGCCGGGCTTTTCCCGGCCTGGAGCAGCCATCGCCTGGGCCTCCGCCGTCAGATCGGCATGCGCATCACGTCCTGGTAGGCGGCGACCACCCGGTCGCGCACCGCCACCGCGGTCTGCAGCGTCAGTTCCGCGCGCCCGACGGCAAGCACGACATCGGTGACACTGCCCTGCCCGGTCAGCGCGCTGGTCGTCGCGGCATCGGCGGCGCGGCCGACCTCGACCGCCTGCTCCATGGCGCGGCTGAGCGCGGCACCGAAGCCCGCCCCGCCGCCTGCCGCGGCGCTGCCCGCCTGCGGCAGCGCATCGGCGGCGCGATAGGCCGCGGCGACACCCGCGGGCGCGAGGGGGATCGCCATCAGCGCAGCGCCTCGATGGTGCGGGTCAGCATCCCGCGCGTCACTTCCAGCACCGAGAGATTCGCCGCGTAGGAGCGCTGCGCCTCGCGCATGTCCATCGTCTCGATCAGGCTGTCCACATTCGGCATGCGGACATAGCCGCGCGCATCGGCGGCCGGGTGGGAAGGATCGTGGCGCAGCGGGAACTCGCCACCCGCGGCGCCGATGCGCGCGACCCGCACGGTCGGCACGCCGAGGGCGCGGTCCATGCGGTTCTGGAAGGTGACGGTCTTGCGCCGGTAGGGATCGGCGCCCGGCGATTGCCCGGTGCTGTCGCGGTTGGCGAGGTTCTCGGCCACCACGCGCAGCCGCGTGGCCTGCGCCTGCATGCCGGCCGCCGAGATGCGCAGCGCGCGATCGAGGTCCATGCGGCGATTCCCCCTAGGTGTTGCGGCCGAGGGCCGTGCGGAACAGGCCGAGATAGCGGCGGTGCAGCCCCACCGCGAGGGCGTGGGCCGTCTCGGTGTCGGCCACGCGCAGCGCCTCGCGGTCCAGCGCGACACCGTTGCCGTCCATGCTGCGCTCGACGGTGCGGCGTTCCTGGCGCGCGCGCGGGTCATGGGATGGCGCGAGGTGCCGCGCATGGGTGAGGCGCAGCCCGGGCTGCGCCGCCGCCAGCGTCTCGGCGAAGGGGCGCATGTCCGAGGGGCGGTAGCCCGGCGTGTCGGCATTGGCGATGTTCTGCGCGAGCACGCGCTGGCGCGCGTCGAGCCAGCGCATCCTGCTTTCGGCCAGCGCGATCGGTCCGGTGCGGGTCGGGTCCATGCCCTGCTGATCGCACGGCGGCGGCGAAGGATCGGTTAATGCCGCGCCGCAACGCTGCGGTAACCAGCGCCGGTGTTCCATCACCGCATGCGCAGCACCGATCCATCGCCCGCCGGCGCGGAATCATCGCAGGCCGCCATCCTGCTCGCCGCGGTGGAGGCGATGGAAGGCACGCTCGCCGTGGCGGAGGCGCTGGTGGCCGAGCGGCGCGCGGTCGATCTCACGGGGCTCGAAGGGGAGATCGGCCGGCTCTGCGCCGCCTGCCTCGCCGCGCCGCGGGCCATGGCGCCGGCCCTGCGCCTGCGGCTCGAATCGCTGCTGCGCGCCCATGACCGGCTGCGCGCCGCCCTCGCGCCGCCCTGACCCCGCAATCCCTTCCCGCCGGCAGGAGGCCGCGGCATGACCCTCGACCCGAACACCTGGCTCACCGCCGCCGCCGCGCTCGTCGCGGTGGTGGCGCTGATCCTGCTAGCCGGGCGGCTTGCCCGCCGCGCCGGGCTCGCCCCGCGAGCGGGCGATGGGCGCCTCAGGCTCGAGGAGGTTCTGCCGCTCGATGCGCGGCGGCGCCTGCTGCTGGTCCGCTGCGACGGCCGGGCCCTGCTGCTGCTGACCGGCGGGGCGCAGGACCTTGTCGTCGGCTGGCTGCCGCCGGAGGATGCGGCGTGATGCGCGCCCTGGCGTTGCTTGCCCTGCTGCTCCTGCTGCCGGAACCGGCCTGGGCGCAGTCCGTCGCGATCGATCTCGGGCAGGCGGGCCAGCCTGGCGCCACGGCGCGCCTCGTGCAGCTCACGGCGCTGATCGGGCTGCTCTCGCTCGCGCCGTCGCTGCTGGTGATGGCGACCGCCTTCGCGCGCATCGTCATCGTGCTCGCCCTGCTGCGCAGCGCGATCGGCGCGCAGGGCATACCGCCCAACCCGGTGCTGGTGGGCCTCGCGCTGTTCCTGACCTTCTTCGTGATGCAGCCGGTCCTCGACGCCGCCTGGGTGCAGGGCATCCAGCCCATGGCCGAGGGACGGCTCGGCGAGATCGCGGGGCTGGAGGCCGCCGCCGAGCCCTTCCGCCGCTTCATGGCGGCGAATGTGCGCGAGGAGGATCTCGCGCAATTCCTCGACCTCGCGAACCTGCCGCCAGCCCCCTCGCCGGAGGCCGCGCCATGGCGCGCGCTGGTGCCGGCCTTCATGGTCAGCGAGCTGAAGCGCGCCTTCGAGATCGGGTTCCTGCTGTTCCTGCCCTTCCTCGTCATCGACATGGTGGTGGCGAGCGTCCTGATGTCCCTCGGCATGATGATGCTGCCGCCCTCGGTCGTGGCGCTGCCCTTCAAGCTGATCTTCTTCGTGCTGGTGGATGGCTGGCGGCTGGTCTCGGCCGCGCTGGTCCAGGGCTTCGCAGGCGGCTGAGGGAGCCCGGGGACGGCAATCCGCCGGAACCCCGCGACGACGCGGCACGCCGGGGGAGGGACGCCCGCCCCTCGTCAGAAGGCGATGCGACCCGCCGCGGCGAGCGCGAGCAGCAGCGAGGCGACATGCGTCGATTGCTGCACCTCGCCCTCGCGGATCAGGCGCAGCACATCGGGCACCGGGATGAGTTCGACGGCGATCTCCTCGCCATTGTCGAAGGACTGCGCGCCGTCCGGCCGCGCCCCCAGGGCGAGCACCGTGTGCACGCGGTTGGTATGCGTCGCGGGATTGGGCCTGAGGCTCACCACATGGCGCCATTCCTCGGCACCGTGGCCCGTCTCCTCGCGGAACTCGCGCCGGCCGGCGGCGACGGGGTCGGCATCGGCCTCATCCATCACCCCGCCGGGCAGTTCGAGATGCACCTCGCCCGCCGCATGGCGATACTGGCGGTTCATCACCAGCCGGTCATCCGCGGTCAGCGCGACGACATGCACCCAGTCGCGGTATTCCAGCACGTAGAAGGGGTCCACCACGTCGCCCGAGGGGGCGATGCAGGAATCCGCGCGCAGGCGGATCCAGCGATCCGCCAGCACGATGCGGCTGGCGGTGACCCGCCAGGGCTTGAGCCCATGGGTCATTCGGCCGCCATCTGCTGCGCCTGCGCGTAGGCCTCGAGCGGCGCGCAGGAGCAGACGAGGTTGCGGTCGCCATAGACGTTGTCCACGCGCTTGACCGGCGGCCAGTACTTGCGCGCCTTGACGAAGGGCAGCGGGAAGGCCGCCTGTTCGCGCGTATAGGGGTGCGTCCAGGTCTCAGCCGCGATCTCGGCCGCGGTGTGCGGCGCGTTCTTCAGCGGGTTGTCGGCCTTGTCCATGCGGCCCTGCTCGACCGCGCGGATCTCGGCGCGGATGGCGACCATCGCCTCGATGAAGCGGTCGAGCTCGGCCTTCGGCTCGCTCTCGGTCGGCTCGACCATCAGCGTGCCCGCGACCGGCCAGGACATGGTCGGCGCGTGGAAGCCGTAGTCCTGCAGGCGCTTGGCGATGTCCTCGACCAGCACGCCGCCCCCTTGCTGGAAGCCGCGGCAGTCGAGGATGCATTCATGCGCCACCATGCCGTTCATGCCGCGGTAGAGCACCGGGAAATGCGCCTCGAGCCGCTTCGCCACGTAGTTCGCGTTGAGGATTGCGACCTGCGTCGCGCGCTTCAGCCCCTCGGCGCCCATCATGCGGATATAGGCGTAGGAGATCGGCAGGATCGAGGCCGAGCCCCAGGGTGCGGCACTGACCACGATCTCGGGGTTGCCGCCGCAATCCACCACCGGATGGCCCGGCAGGAAGGGCGCGAGCTCCGCCGTGACGCCGATCGGCCCCACGCCGGGGCCGCCGCCGCCATGCGGGATGCAGAAGGTCTTGTGCAGGTTGAGGTGGCAGACATCGGCGCCGATCGAGGCCGGCGAGGTCAGCCCCACCTGCGCGTTCATGTTGGCGCCGTCCATGTAGACCTTGCCGCCCTTCTCGTGGATCAGGGCGCAGATCTCGCGGATCGAGGCCTCGAACACGCCATGGGTCGAGGGATAGGTGACCATCAGCGCGGCGAGGTTGGCCGCGTGCTGCTCGGCCTTGGCGCGCAGGTCGGCGATGTCGATGCTGCCGTCGCGGTCGGTGCCGACCACCACCACCTTCATCCCCGCCATCGCCGCCGAGGCCGGGTTGGTGCCATGGGCGGAGGCGGGAATGAGGCAGATGTCGCGATGCCCCTCCCCGCGCGAGAGATGCCAGGCGCGGATCGCGAGCAGCCCGGCATACTCGCCCTGGCTGCCGGCATTGGGCTGCAGCGACACCGCGGCGAAGCCGGTGATGCGGCAGAGCCAGTCCGACAGCCGGTCGGTCAGCTCGCGATAGCCCTTCGCCTGGTCGGCCGGCACGAAGGGATGCAGCACGCTGAAGCCGGGCAGCGTCACCGGCACCATCTCGGCCGTCGCGTTCAGCTTCATGGTGCAGGAGCCGAGCGGGATCATGCTGCGGTTGAGCGCGACGTCCTTGTCCTCGAGCGACTTCATGTAGCGGAGCATCGCGTGCTCCGAATGGTGCGCGTTGAAGACGCTCGCGGTGCAGAAGGCGGAGCGGCGCTCGAGCGCGGCGGGGATGCCGCCCGCCGTCGTGCCCGCGGCGACGGGACTGCCACCGGCCTCGCCGATCGCGGCGACCAGCGCGTCGAGATCCTCGCGCGTCACCGTCTCGTCGAGCGCGATCCCGACGGTGGCGGCGTCGAGGCGCGCGAGGTTGAAGCCGCGCTTCAGCGCCGCATCCATCAGCGCCTGGGCCTTGGCCCCGGCGTCGAGGGCCACCGTGTCGAAGAAGGCCTCGTGCTTCAGCGCGAAGCCCGCCTGCCGCGCCGCCCCCGCCACCAGCCTCGCCAGCAGGTTGACGCGGCGGGCGATGCGCTTCAGCCCCTCCGGCCCGTGCCAGACGGCATAGAAGCCGGCCATGACGGCGAGCAGCACCTGCGCGGTGCAGATGTTCGACGTCGCCTTCTCGCGCCGGATGTGCTGCTCGCGCGTCTGCAGCGCGAGGCGCATCGCGGGCGCGCCCGCGGCATCCACCGAGACGCCGACCAGCCGCCCCGGCATCAGCCGCTTGTGCGCATCCTTCACCGCCATGTAGCCGGCATGCGGCCCGCCGAAGCCCATCGGCACGCCGAAGCGCTGGGCCGAGCCGACGACGACATCGGCCCCCATCTCGCCCGGCGGCGTCAGCAGGCAGAGCGAGAGCGGGTCGGCCGCGACGATGGCGAGCCCGCCGCCCGCCTGCACCGCCGCGATCTCGGCCGAGAGGTCGCGCAGCGCGCCGGTCGTGCCGGGATACTGCAGCACCAGCGCGAAGGGCTTCGCTTCCGTCACCTCGGCCACGACGGCCCCGACCGGCACGAAGCGCACCGCGATGCCGAGCGGCGCGGCGCGCGTCCTCAGCACCGCCTTGGATTGCGGGTGCAGGTCGTCGGCGGCGATCAGGAGGTTCGACTTCGCCCGCGTCGCGGCATGCGCGAGGTGCATCGCCTCGGCCACCGCCGTCGCCTCATCGAGCAGCGAGGCGTTCGCCACCGGCAGGCCCGTCAGGTCGCTGATCATGGTCTGGAAATTGACCAGCGCTTCGAGCCGGCCCTGCGCGATCTCCGCCTGATAGGGCGTGTAGGCCGTGTACCAGCCCGGGTTCTCGAGCACGTTGCGGCGGATCACCAGCGGCGTGTGCGTGCCGTGATAGCCCATGCCGATCAGCGACTTGATGTCGGCGCGGTTCTTCGCCGCCATCGCCCGCAGCTCGGCCAGCAGCTCGAGCTCCGTCGCCGGTTCCGGCAGCCCCGAGAGGTCCATGCCCAGGATCGCCGCCGGCACGGTCCGCGCCGTGAGGTCATCGAGGCTCGCGGCGCCGACGACCTTCAGCATCTCCGCGATCTCGGCCTCGCTCGGGGCGATGTGGCGCGGCGCGAAGGCGTCGCCCGCCTCCAGCGCGGCGAGGGTGTCGAGCGCGCTCATGCCTGGCTGTCCACGAAGGCGGCGTAGGCGGCCTCGTCCATCAGCCCGGCGATCTCGGCGGCGTCGGCCGGCTCGATGCGGAAGAACCAGCCATCGGTGGTCGGCGCGGCGTTGATGGTGCCGGGGTTCTCGGCAAGGCCCGCATTCACCTCGACGATCCTTCCCGCGATCGGGGCATAGACGTCCGAGGCGGCCTTGACGCTCTCGACCACCGCCACGGCCTCCCCCGCGCTCACCTCGCGGCCGACCTCGGGCAGGTCCACGAACACCACGTCGCCCAGCGCGTTCTGCGCGTGGTCGGTGATGCCGACGGTGGCGATGCCACCCTCAAGGCGCACCCATTCATGGTCCCTGGTGAAGCGTGTCTCGGACATCGGAGCGGTTCCTCAGCGGGCGTAGCGGTGGGGGACGAAGGGCATGGGCGCGACGCGGGCGGGGATCGCCTTGCCGCGCACCATCAGTTCGAGCGGCGTGCCGTCCGCGGCGTGCTCGCGCGCGACGTAGCCCATGGCCATCGGGCCGTTGAGCGAGGGGCCGAAGCCGCCCGAGGTGATCTCCCCGATCGCGGCGCCGCCCGGCGCGTGCACCGGCGTGTGGCCGCGCGCGGGCTGACGGCCCTCGGGGCGGATGCCGACGCGCAGGCGCTTCGTGCCGCTGGCCAGTTCCTCGCGCACGCGCTCGGCGCCGGGGAAGTTCCATTCCGTGCGGCGGCGCTTGCCGATGGTCCAGGTCAGCGCGGCCTCGACGGGGCTCGTGGTCTCGTCGATGTCGTTGCCGTAGAGGCAGAGCCCGGCCTCGAGCCGCAGCGAATCCCGCGCCCCGAGCCCCGCCGGCTGCACGCCCGGCAGCGCCAGCAGCGCACGCGCGAAGGCTTCCGCCTTCTCGGCCGGCACCGAGACCTCGACCCCGTCCTCCCCCGTGTAGCCCGAGCGCGAGACGAGCGCGGGAACGCCCGCGATCTCGAAGGCCCCGACCCCCATGAAGGAGAGCGCCGCGATGCCCGGGGCGAGCGTCGCGATGGCCGCGACGGCCTGAGGCCCCTGCAGCGCGATCAGCGCGCGGTCGGGCAGTGGCCTGAGCGTCACGCCCGCGGGCAGCGCGGCCTCGATCGCGGGCAGGTCCACATGCTTGCGGCTGGCATTGACCACCAGGAACAGCCGGTCGCCGAGGTTGGCGACCATGAAGTCGTCGAGGATGCCGCCCGATTCCGTGGTGAGCAGGCCGTAGCGCTGGCGGCCCGGTTTCAGCCCCTGCACATCGGCGGGCGTGACGCGCTCGAGCGCGGCGGCCGCGCCCTCGCCCACGATTTCCGCCTGGCCCATGTGGGAGACGTCGAACAGCGCGGCGGCGGCGCGGCAGTGCAGGTGCTCGGCCATGATGCCGGCCGGGTACTGCACGGGCATGGCATAGCCCGCGAATGGCACCATGCGCCCGCCGAGCGCGCGGTGCAGCGCCGCCAGCGGCGTTTCGAGCAGCGAGTCGGATGTATCGGCCACGGTTCCTCCCGCCGGGATGCGGCGTGTGGGGTTCAGTCCGTGGCCCCCCTCTGTCGGATGGACCTGAGAGATTCGGCGCGGGGCTTCCGGGCCTTACTCCGTCGGTGCCGGAGCCTTGCGGCGCCGGGCTTTCCAGAGGCCCCTTCCCCGCGCGGCCCTTCTGCCTGAGCGTTTCCGGGGGCCGGTTGCGCCTTCGGCGGGGGCGTCGCCGCCCCTCTCTCCCGCGCGGGATCTGCGGGGTGCGCCTTCATGGCGGATCGGGCGCCCCGGCGCAACGGCCCTCGTGCCGAGCGGGGGACTCAGCGCGGCCCGCGGCGGCGGTTGAGGGCGAGCTGCTCGGGCGTGAGCTGGAAGGACAACCGCACGTTGTGGTTCTCCACCAGCCGCTCCTCGGCGGGGAAGTTCAGGCGGACGGGGCGGCTCTGCACGCGCACGCGGTTCACGTTGGGCGGGAACTCGACAAGGCTCGCGAATTCCTGGCGGTCGATGATCTGGCCGTCGCCGGCATCGGTGACGGCGAGGAACCAGGGCAGGGTCGTGCGGCCGACGCCGGCGCCCGCCGGCCCGCGCTCAACCTCGAAGATGGCGCTGAGGGTGACGACGACCGATTCGCGGCGGCGGGAGTATTCGCAGGCACCCTGGAAGCCGAGCAGCCGCGCATCGAAGGTCATGGTGGTGAGGTCCGCGACCGCGCCTGGGCGATGCTGCGTCAGGTCCGCCCCGTCGGCGAGGATGGTCACGCGCGGGCAGGGCGCGGGCGGGCCGGCGGAACCCGAACCGCCGCCGCAGCCGGCGAGCAGCGCCGCCCCGGCCAGAGCCGTCAATGCCGTCAGCCGCATGCCTCGCACCTCCGCACCCCCCTTTGAACCCCCGCGCCCGATCTATACTGTGCCGCCCTCCCGGAACAGGCCGCAACCGGCCCCTCCGCCCGCTGCATCGCGCGAGACCATGACCGCCGACAAGCCCAGCCTCCATGTCCTGCTCGCCGGCCCGCGCGGCTTCTGCGCGGGCGTGGACCGCGCGATCCGCATCGTGCGCGAGGCGATCGAACGCCACGGCGCGCCGGTCTATGTGCGGCACGAGATCGTGCACAACCGCTACGTGGTGGACGCGCTGCGCGCCGAGGGCGCGGTCTTCGTCGAGGAACTCTCCGAGATTCCGGATGACGGCCGGCCGGTCGTGTTCTCCGCCCATGGCGTGCCGAAATCCGTCCCGGCCGAGGCGGCGCGGCGCGGGATGTACGCCCTCGACGCCACCTGCCCGCTGGTGAGCAAGGTGCACCGCGAGGCCGAGCGCCACCACGCGCGCGGCCGCCACCTGCTGCTGATCGGCCATCGCGGCCATCCCGAGGTGGTCGGCACCATGGGCCAGTTGCCCGAAGGCGCGGTCACGCTGGTCGAGGACGCCGCGGATGCGCGCCGGATCAGCCCGCCCCGCGGCGCGGCGCTCGCCTACACCACGCAGACCACGCTCTCGGTGGACGACACGGCGGAGATCGTCGCCATCCTGCGCGAACGCTTCCCCGGCATCGAGGGGCCCGGCAAGGAGGACATCTGCTACGCCACCACCAACCGCCAGGCAGCGGTGAAGGCGGTGGCGGCGCGCAGCGACCTCGTCATCGTCATCGGTGCGCCGAATTCCTCCAACTCCGTGCGGCTGCGCGAGGTGGCCGAGCGCGCCGGCGCGCCGCGCGCGGTGATGGTCCAGCGCGGCGCCGATCTCGACCCGGCCATCGCCGATGGCTGCGCGACGGTGGGCATCACCGCCGGCGCCTCCGCCCCCGAGGTGCTGGTGCAGGAGGTGCTCGCGCGGCTGCGCGAACGCTTCGCGGTGACGACGGAGGAGGTGACGGTCGCGGTGGAGACCGTCACCTTCCGCGCCCCGCGCATGCGCGCCGTGGCCTGATGGCGGTCTATACCGAGGTCACGGACGAGGCGCTGCGCGCCTTCCTCGCCGATTATGCGCTCGGCGAGCTGCTCGCCTATCGCGGCATCGCCGAGGGCGTGGAGAACTCCAACTACGCGCTCAAGACCGAGGCGGGGGATTTCATCCTCACCCTCTACGAGAAGCGCGTGGACCCGGCGGAGCTGCCGTATTTCCTCGGCCTGATGGACCATCTCGCCGCGCGCGGGCTGCCCTGCCCCACGCCGGTGCATGGGCGGGACGGGCAGGCGCTACGCAGCCTCGCGGGGCGGCCGGCGGCGATCGTGACCTTCCTGCCCGGCGTCTGGCCGCGGCGCGTGCGGCCGGAGCATTGCGCCCCGCTGGGCCGCGCGCTCGCAGAGATGCACCGCGCGGGCGAAGGCTTCGCGATGCGGCGGGCCAATGCGCTCGGCCCGGCGGGCTGGGCGCCGCTGCTCGAAGCCTGCCGCGCGCGCGGGGACGAGGTGCAGCCCGGGCTGATCGCGGAACTGGATGCGGCGCTGAAGGGCATCCTTGCCGCCTGGCCGGAGGCGGGCGCGCTGCCCTCGGGGCAGATCCATGCCGACCTCTTTCCCGACAACGTCTTCTTCCTGCCCGGCGAGGGCGGCAGGCCGCGCGTCTCGGGCCTGATCGACTTCTACTTCGCCTGCACGGACCTGCTCGCCTACGACGTCGCGGTGTGCCTGAACGCCTGGTGCTTCGAGCCCGACTATGCCTTCAACGTGACCAAGGCGCGGGCGCTGCTCTCGGCCTACGATTCGGTGCGCCACTTCTCGGCCGAGGAGCGCGCGGCGCTGCCGGTGCTCTGCCGCGGCGCGGCGCTGCGCTTCCTGCTGACGCGGCTCTACGACTGGACGCATACGCCCGAGGGCGCGCTGGTGACGCGCAAGGACCCGCTGGAATATCTGCGCAAGCTGCGCTTCTTCGCGCAGGCGGACAGCGCGGGCGCGCTCGGTCTGTGAGCGCCGATACCCGCCCGCTCGTCGAGATCTGGACCGATGGCGGCTGCAAGCCGAACCCGGGGCCGGGCGGATGGGCGGCCATCCTGCGCTTCGGCGGGCACGAGCGCGAACTCGCCGGCGGCGAGGCCGAGACGACCAACAACCGCATGGAGCTCACCGCCGCCATCATGGCGCTCGAGGCGCTGAAGAAGCCCTGCCGTGTCGTGCTGCACACCGACAGCGAATACGTGAAGAACGGCATCAGCCGCTGGATCCATGGCTGGGTGCGCGCGAACTGGCGCAACGCGGCGAAGGAGCCGGTGAAGAACCTCGATCTGTGGCAGCGGCTGCTGGCGGCAGCGAGGCCGCACGAGATCGAGTGGAAATGGGTGCGCGGACATGCCGGCGAGCCGATGAACGAGCGCGCGGACGCGCTGGCGACGGCGGCGCGGGAACGGGCGGCGGCGGGCTGAGCTGTCCGGCATCGCCTCCGGCGCCTGGCTCGCGGGGGCGACCTACGGCGCCGTCGGCTTCTACGCCACGGCCTGGTGGGCCGGCATCGCGGTGAACGTGGTCCAGCTCGGCATCGTCGGCGTCCTGCTGGTCCGCCAGCACGCGGCGCCGCCGGCCTGACCGGCGGCGCGCAGGCCTTCAGTAGTAGCTGAGTTCGCGCGCCTTGCCCCCGAAGATCCGCCAGGCGAGCACCGTATAGGCGAGGATGATCGGCATCACGAACAGCGCTCCGATCAGGATGATGCTCAGGCTTTCGGGCGCGCTCGCCGCCTCCCAGATGGTCAGCCGCTCGGGCACCACATAGGGGAAGAAGGACCAGGCGAGGCCGGCGAAGAACAGCGCGAACAGCACCACCGCCCCCCAGAAGGGGATGCGCCGCAGCGCATCGCCCGGCAGCGGCATGTGCTTGAGCAGGTTCGCAAGGCCCAGCAGGAGTGCCGCCGTCGCGAGCGGCAGCGGGGCCAGCAGGAACACCTCGGGGAAGGTGAACCAGCGCTCGAAGATCCGCGCGCTGACCAGCGGCGTGACGGCGGAGACGAGCAGGATGCCGACTGCCATCGGCCAGATCGCGGCCCGCGCCCAGGCGATGGCGCGGCGCTGCAGCGCGCCCTCGGTGCGCCAGATCAGCCAGGCCGCGCCGATGAAGGCATAGGCGATGGCGAGCCCCACCGCGGCCATGGCGGCGAAGGCCACCGCCGCCCAGCCCTCGGCGAAGCCCAGCACGTAGCGCCCGAGCATCCAGCCCTGCGCGAGGGCCGCGAGCAGGGAGCCGCCGACGAAGGCATGGTCCCAGCGCCGCTTGCGCGCGGGCTCCAGCGCCTTGGCGCGGAACTCGAAGGCGACGCCGCGCAGCGTCAGCCCCACCAGCATCAGCGCGACCGCGAGGTAGAGCTCGGTCAGGATTATGCCGTGCGCCACCGGGAAGGCGACGAGCAGCAGCCCCACGCCGAGCACGAGCCAGGTCTCGTTGGCGTCCCAGAAGGGTCCGATGGCGGCGATCATGCGGTCGCGCTCGGCCTCCTCCGCCGCGCGCGGCAGCAGGATGCCGACGCCGAGGTCGAAGCCGTCGAGCACCACATAGGCGAGGATCGAGGCCGCCATCAGCGCGGCGAAGACCACGGGTAGCCACTCGGCGGGAATGAAGGGCGTCATGCCGCGCTCTCCTTCGCCTGCGGAACCGCGCCAGGCGGCGTCGCGGCGGCGAGGCGGCCATGCGCGGCGAGCCGGTAGATGGCCGCGATGTAGGCCGCGAGCAGCAGGGCATAGAGCACGAGATACATCACGAGCGTCGTCGCGATGCTGCCCGCCGGCACGGGCCCGGCCGCCTGCGCGGTGGTCAGCACGCCATGCACGAGCCAGGGCTGGCGGCCGATCTCGGTGACATACCAGCCGGCGAGCGTGGCCACCCAGCCCGAGAAGGTCATGACCACGTAGCCGCGCAGCAGCCAGCGCGGGATCTCGCGCCGCCGCCACAGCAGGAAGGCGCCGAGCAGGCCGAGCGCGATCATCAGCATCCCCGTGCCGACCATCACGCGGAAGGCGTAGAAGACGGGGGCCACCGGCGGATGCTCGCCGATGAAGTCGTTCAGGCCCGGCACCTCGCCATCGGCGCGGTGCGTCAGGATCAGGCTGGCGCCGGAGGGGATCGCCACCTCGAAGCGGTTGGTCCGAGCCTGCTCGTCGGGGATGGCGAAGAGCAGCAGCGGCACGTGCCCGCGCGTCTCCCAGTTGCCCTCCATGGCCGCGACCTTGGCGGGCTGGTGCTCGAGCGTGTTCAGCCCGTGCAGGTCCCCGAGCAGGAGCTGCGTCGGCGCGCCCACCGCGGCCATCACGATGCCCGTGCGCAGCACCGCCATCACCGCCGGCGCGCGGTCCCCGCGCAGCCAGCGCCAGGCGGAGATGCCCGCCATCAGGAAGGCGACGGTCAGCGCGCTCGCCATCAGCATGTGCGCGAGGCGATAGGGCATCGAGGGGTTGAACACGATCGCCCACCAGTCGGTCGCGTGCGCGACGCCCTCGCGCAGTTCGAAGCCCTGGGGCGTGTGCATCCAGGAGTTCAGCACCAGGATCCAGAAGGCGCTGAGCGTGGTGCCGACGGCGACCAGCACGGTGGCGCCCGTGTGCAGCCAGCCGGGCACGCGGCGGAAGCCGAAGAGCATGATGCCGAGGAAGGTCGCCTCGAGGAAGAAGGCGGTCAGCACCTCGTAGGCCAGCAGCGGGCCCGCGATGTTGCCCACGCGCTCCATGAAGCCCGGCCAGTTGGTGCCGAACTGGAAGGACATGGTGATGCCCGAGACGACGCCGAGCGCGAAGGACAGCGCGAAGACCTTCACCCAGAAGCGGTAGGCGTCCATCCACTTCTCCTCGCGCGTCGCGTTGAAGCGCAGCTTGAAGAAGACGAGCACCCAGCCGAGCGCGATCGTCACTGTGGGAAACAGGATGTGGAAGGAGATGTTCGCCGCGAACTGGATGCGGGCGAGGATCAGCGCGTCCATCGGTTCAGCCCTCCTTCCTGCCGCGCACGAGGCCGACCACCCTGTCCTTGGCCTCGAGCAGCCTCGTCACCTTGGCGCCGAGCGCGAGCAGGGCTGCGAGCCGCTCGGTCTCGAGCTTCTTCACGTCCTCGTACCAGGTGGTCAGGCGCTCGATCAGGCCGTGCATCTCGGCCATGCGGGCCTGGGCGTGGCGTTCGGCCTCGCTGGTGGGGGTCTGCATCAGCAACTCGCGCAGCACCGAGAGGGTCGGGTCCACCTCGCGCTTCTTCCGCTCCTCGGCGAGCACGCGCAGGATCTGCCAGACATCCTCGGGCGTGGTGAAATGGTCGCGCCTGTCGTCGGGGATGTGGCGCAGCAGCACGAGGTTCCAGGCCTGCAGCTCGCGCAGCCCCATCGAGACGTTCGATCGCGAGACGCCGAGCGCCTCCACGATGTCGTCGGCGCAGAGCGGACGCGGCGAGACATAGAGCAGGGCATAGATCTGCCCCACCGTGCGGTTGATGCCCCAGCGGGAGCCCATCTCCCCGAAATGGAGCACGAAGGACTGGACGAGCGGCGGGAGGTTCATCGGTTTCCGTGATTTCAGGATTTTCTGAAAGATATGTCCGCATTTGATCTGGATCAACCCCCAGCGATGGCGCCGCATGGGTTCCGCAGGCGGACGGAACGCCGCACTATGCGCCCGGCCGCGCCTCCGCGGCCCCACAACCTTGCCGGAGCCGCCCCCGCCGATGCGTCGCCTCTTGCTCTCCGCGGTCCTGCTCGCGGGGCTCGCCGCCCCGCCCGCCCACGCCCAGACGCCGCCCGAGACCGTCGTCATCCTCGACATGTCCGGCTCGATGTGGGGCCGGATCGGGGAGGAGACGAAGCTCGAGATCGCCCGCGGGGCGGTGCGGGAGATGTTCTCCCGCTTCCCCGAGGGCAGCCGTGTCGGCCTCATGGCCTATGGCCACCGCCGCACCGGGGATTGCCGCGACATCGAGATGCTGGTCCCGCCTGGGCCGGTCGAGCCCGCCCGCATCGAAGCGACGCTCTCCCGCCTGACCGCGCGCGGCCGCACCCCGCTGACGGAGAGCGTGCGCGAGGCCGCTCGCATCCTGCGCGTGGGCGAGCGCGGCGGCACCATCATCCTGGTCACCGACGGCATCGAGACCTGTGGCGGGGACCCCTGCGCACTGGCGGCCGAACTCGAGGCCGCCAACGCCGCCTTCACCGCCCATGTGGTCGGCTTCGACCTCCGCACCCCGGCCGAGCGCGCCCGGGTGGCCTGCATCGCCGAGCGCACCGGCGGGACGTTCGTCGCCGCCGGCAATGCCGCGGAACTCGCCGATGCGCTGGCCCGCACAGCGGAGGCGCGCCCCGCCCCGCCGCCGGCCGCCCCGCCGCGCACGACCGGCCTGCGCGCCACCGCCGGCGCGGGCGGGCCCGACCTGCCGAACGCCGCCTTCACCGTGCTGCGCGAGGGCGAGGAGACGCCGCTCCATGACGGCCCCGCCGCGCGGCTCGCCCTGCCGCCCGGGCGCTATGTCGTCACCGGCTCGACCGAGGATCGCATCGGCACCGTCACCGCCGAGGTGACCGAGCGCGGCCCCGAGGAGATCGTGGTCCCCCTCGCCGACGCCCTGCCGCGCGCCACCCTCCGCCCCGCCGCGGCGAGCATCGGCGCGACGGAGCTGCTGGAGGTCGCCTGGGAAGGGCCGAACGAGCCCGGCGACTACCTGATCTTCGCCCCCACCGGGCCGAACGCCGAGGAGCCGGAGACGCGCCACTATGCCTGGACGGCGGACGGCTCACCCGCGCGGCTGCGCGTGCCGGCCGCACCCGGCGCCTATGAGGTGCGCTACGTGCTGAACCGCGCCGGCCGGCCGATCGGCCGCGCGGCGGTCACGGTCACGCCCGTCACGGCGAGCCTCGACGCCGCGGCGGAGGCGGGCGCGGGCTCGATGGTCGAGATCCGCTGGACCGGCCCGCGCGCGCCCGGCTCCTGGATCGGCATCGCGCCCGCCGGCAGCGGCCCGGCCGAGCATCTCGGCGGCGCCTATGCCTGGGCGGAGGGTGCGGAGAACCCGCTTGCGCTCATGGCGCCGATCGCGCCAGGACGCTACGAGATCCGCTTCGTCGAGGGCGTGGACGGAACCGTGCTCGCCTCCCGCCCGCTGCGCGTGACCGCGGCGCGCGCGACCCTCGAGGCGCCCGAGACGGCGATGGCCGGCAGCCACGTGACGGTGCGCCACACCCCGGCGCAGGCGGGCTCGGGCAGTTTCGTCACGGCCGTCCCGCCGGATGCCGAGGCCGGGCACTACATCACCTACTTCTACGCGGACGGCGGCGAGGGCAACCTGCGCCTGCCGGGCACGCCGGGGCGGCTGGAACTGCGCTTCGTGCTGGCGGGGCCGGGCGGGGCCGCGGTGATCGCGCGCCGGCCCATCACGCTGACGCCGGCCACGGCGACGCTCAATGCGCCAGAGGCGGTCGCGGCGAGCGAGGCGGTGACCATCCGCTACACCGGCCCGCGCGGGGATGGGGATTTCATCACCATCGTCGAGCCCGGCGCCGAGCCCACCCACTACGAGGGATGGTTCGGCGCCGGCGGCGAGGAAGGCGAGATCACCGCGCCCGCGACGCCCGGAACCTACGAGATCCGCTACGTCAGCAGCGCGCCGGGCATTGCGGACCCGGTCATCGCGCGCCGCCCGCTGACGGTGCGCTGAGCCCGGCCGGGGGCCCGCCTGCCCTGGGCGGGCCCGCCGCATCGCATCAGAGGGCGGCGAGGACCGCCTGGCCGCTGGAGACCTCGAAGGCGCCCGGCGCCTCGATGGCGATGTGCGTGACCTTGCCGTCCTTCGCCACCAGCGCGAAGCGCTGGCAGCGCACGCCGAGGCCGCGGGCCGTGAGGTCGAACTCGAGCCCCATCGCCTTGGTGAAGGCCGCCGAGCCGTCGGCGATCATCGTCACCTGGTCGGTGATGCCCTGGTCCTTCGCCCAGGCGCCCATGACGAAGGCGTCGTTCACCGCCATGCAGGCCACCGCATCGACGCCCTTGGCCTTCAGCGCGTCGAGGTTCTCGAGGAAGGAGGGCATGTGCTTGGCCGAGCAGGTCGGCGTGAAGGCGCCGGGCACGCCGAAGAGCACGACGGTGCGGCCCTTGAAGAACTCCCCGGTGTCGAGCTCCTTGGGCCCGTCCGGCCCGCCCTGCATGACCTTCACGGCCGGAATGGCGTCACCCACGCTGATCGGCATGTCATCCTCCTGGACTGCGTTCCGGATGTAGCGCGGCGGGGTTGGCCTGTCATGGGGTGCGCCTTGCGGGACGGCGCGGGCTGCGCCACCTATTTCGCCATGGTTTCCTCGACCACCAGCGCCGTGCGGGCCGGCGGCTACCTCACGGGCAACCTCCTGATCGCCATGCCGGGCATGCAGGACCCGCGCTTCGACCACAGCGTCGTCTGCCTCTGCGCCCATTCGGCCGAGGGCGCGATGGGCCTCGTGGTGAACCGCCCGCTCGCCGGGATGGCCTTCGACGACCTGCTGCGCCAGCTCTCCATCGAGCCGGTGCCGCCGCAGCGGCGGCTGCGGATGCTCTCCGGCGGGCCGGTCGAGAGCGGCCGCGGCTTCGTGCTGCACAGCGACGACTGGGCGACCGAAGGCAGCCTGCCGGTGATGCCGGGGCTGACGCTGACGGCGAGCCTCGACATCCTCAAGGCGGTGGCGACCGGCGGCGGCCCGCGGGAGGGGGTGCTCGCCCTCGGCTATGCCGGCTGGGCGCCCGGGCAGCTCGAGGACGAGATCCAGCGCAACGCCTGGCTGAACGTGCCGGCCGATGCCTCGCTGGTGTTCCGCGAGGACACCGGCGGCACCTGGGAGGCGGCGCTGGCGAAGCTCAAGGTGGACCCGGCGCTGCTGTCGGGCGCGGCGGGCCGGGCCTGAGGGCAGCAAACATTCACCTGCGCCCTGCCTGAGGCCCCTCCCCGCGCATACCGACGCGGAGCCGTGCACAACGACGGCCCACTCGCAGGATCAGCGGCGAAAGCGCCTCATCAACCGCCGCTGCCCCTCTGCAAGGGCGCGCAACGGCGCGGTGAGCCGCCAGGAGGTCGGGCCGCGTATTGCAGCCAAGTCGCGCTCGAGCCGCGCCAGCCTCTCCGCATGGTCAATCCCAGGACTGGCGCTGAAGATCGAGGCCGCATGACGCGGCATCTCGGCGCGCCTGACATCCCGCGGGTGGCCCGCATAGTGGCAGATGATCGGGTTCTCGCAGCCGCTGATCCCTGGAATGGCGTTCCAGGCTTCATCGAGGAACCCGATGCGCGCCATGACCGCGGGATCGGGCGCATGAGCCGCATCGCTCAGAAGGCTGCCATATCCCATGACGGCGATGAGCGCGGCATTCTCCCACCATGGGTGGTGAAGGTATTCCGTGCGTTCCCAGATGCGCGCGAGCAGGCCGCGCGTCCACTCGCTGTCGCGGACCAGCATGACCCCAGTATTCGGCACCTGCTGGCCGGGAAATTGCGGCGTGCGATGCTGGACGAGATAGAGATCCTTACCGGGCCGCAATTCGGCGGCGATGTATGCGTCGGTGCGCAGCATCACGGCATCCGCATCCACCCACAGCACGGCCTCGTGGCCGCGATCAAGGAGGCTGCGAAGTAACTCGATCTTCCGCCACGCAGGAGGACGCTCGCCTGCCGGGCGGCATTCGGCATGTACCGAATGCCCGTGGCGCGCGCCGTAAAGATGAAGGCTAGCCGCGGCGAAGGCGCCGATATCAGCGAAATCGGGCGTGTAGGAGGTCGCGAGGCACAGACCGGCCATCAGTTCGGACCTGCGCGCCGCGAACCGACCTGATGCATCGCCGCCCCTACCACCGCAGCGAACGCAGCGCCGCGATCGGCCGCACGCCCTCGCGCGCGGCCACCTCGGCAAGGCGCGCGGCATCCGGGTTCTCGCCATGGGCATGGGCGGCAAGCCCGGTCAGCGCCCACAGCGCATCCAGCCCCGCCGCCTGCGCGCCGGCGAGGTCCGTGTGCGGCGTGTCGCCCACCGCGAGCACGCGATGGCGCGGGGGGTTGCCCATCGCCTCCAGCACCGGGTCATAGACAGCGGGGTCTGGCTTGCCGATCTCGAGCACCGCGCCGCCGAGTTCGAGATACACATCCGCGAGCGCGCCGGCGCACAGCACCCGCTCCTCGCCCACCATCACCGCGCGGTCGGGGTTGACGCAGAGCATCGGCAGCCCCGCCGCGTGGCAGGCCTCGAGCGCAGGGCGGTAGGGCTCGACCGATGTCGGCCCGCGCACCGGGTCGGGGCCGGTGTTCAGCAGGAAGGTCGCCTCCTTCGGATCCGCGACGATCTCCGCCGCGCCGTCCTCCACCACCGAGAGGTCGCGCTCGGGCCCGATATGGACGCAGGTGCGGCCAAGCCGCGCGAACCACGGATGGGTGCGGTGCTTGAGGTGCCGCCACGACACCTCGCCCGAGGAGATGATCGCGTCATAGAGCGCGCGGTCGAGCCCCATGCGGTCCAGCATGTTCGCGATGAACCAGGACCGCCGCGGCGCGTTGGTCAGGAACACCACCGCCTTGCCGCGCGCCTTGAGCTCGCCGAGCGCCTGCGCGACGCCGGGATAGAGCGCCTTGCCGTTGTGCACCACGCCCCAGAGGTCGAGGACGTAGCCGTCGTAGCGGTCCGCCAGCGAGGCGATGCCGTCGAGAATCTCCATCACGCATCCTTGCCGACGGCGTCGGCGACCGAAGTGAATCCATCGCGCTTCAGCAGCGCGGCGAGGCCATCGGCAAGCCGCCGCGGCAGCACCGGCCCCGCATAGGCGAAGCCGGTATAGAGCTGCACCAGCGAGGCGCCGGCGCGGATCTTCGCATAGGCCTGCTCGGCCGTGGCGATGCCGCCGACGCCGATGAGCACGAGCCGCCCGCGCGCGATGCGGAAGACCTTCCGCAGCATTTCGGTGGAGGGGCCGAACAGCGGCGCGCCGGACAGCCCGCCCGCCTCCCTCGCATGGGCCGACTTCAGCGGCGGCCGCGCGATGGTGGTGTTGGAGACGATCAGCCCCGCCACGCCGCGCGTCAGGCAGGTGTTGACGATGGGGCCGAGCGCATCGTCTGCGAGGTCGGGCGCGATCTTGACCAGCAGCGGCGGCGTGCGCGGCAGGCTCGCGCGCCGCGCGGCGATGGCATCGAGGATGGCGGCGAGGCGTTCCTCCCCCTGCAGGTCGCGCAGCCCCGGCGTGTTGGGGGAGGAGATGTTGACCGTCACGTAGTCCGCGAAGGGCGCGACGGCCGCGTAGAGGGCGGGATAGTCGCGCTCGGGCTCCGCGCCGTCCTTGTTGATGCCGACATTGGCGCCGAACACGGCAGGCAGCGGGCGCGGCAGGTCGCGCAGCCGCGCGAGGTAGCCGTCCAGCCCGCCATTGTTGAAGCCCATGCGGTTGATGACCGCGGCATCCTCCACCAGCCGGAACAGCCGCGGGCGCGGATTGCCGGGCTGCGGGCGGGGCGTGACGGTGCCGGCCTCGACGAAGCCGAAGCCGAGGCGCATCAGCGGCAGCACCGCCACCGCATCCTTGTCGAAGCCGGCGGCCAGCCCGATCGGGTTGCGGAAGCTGAGGCCGAAGGCCTCGGTGGCGAGCACCGGGTCGTCGCGCCCGGAATCGCGCCCCGCGAGGCCCGCGGCCAGCGCCTTGAGCGCGATCCCGTGCGCGGTCTCGGCGTCGAGGCCGCGCAGCAGCGGCATCAGGGCGGAAGCGAGGGCGGGGGTCATGGCGGCCGCCCTTGTGCCCCGGACCGGGCCGCCGGGAAAGCCCGGTTGACGCGCCGGCACGCGCCCGGCGAGAAGCCCCCATTCATGCGGCGGAAGGATGGACGGTGCGCGGCCCGGTCTACCTGGTCACGGCGATGGCGCTGTTCGGGCTGCTCGACGCCAATTCGAAACTGCTCTCGGGCACCTACCCGGCCGACCAGGTGGTGGCGGTGCGCTACGCCACGCTGCTGCTGGTGCTCTTCGCGGCGCGCGCGGTGGTGCCGGGCCTCGGCGGGGCGCTCGGCACCGCGCATCCGCTGCTGCACCTGATGCGCGCGGGCTTCATGGTGGGTTCGGGGATGGGCTTCTTCCTCGCGTTGCGCCACATCCCGCTGGCGGAGGGCTACCTCGTCTATTTCACCGCGCCCTTCATGACGCTCGGCCTCGCCGCGCTGGTGCTGCGCGAGCGCACGGGGCGCGCGGTCTGGGGGTGGTCCTTCCTCGGCTTCGCGGGCGTGGCGCTGGCCATGTGGCCGGGGCTGCGCGCCGATGGCCCCTGGGGCGCCTATCTCTGGGCGCTCTTCGCGACCGGATGCTACGCCGCGGTGCTGACGCTCAACCGCAAGCTGCGGCACGAGACGGGGGCGGCGGTGCTGATCCTGTGGTCCTCCCTGCCGGGGCTGCTGGTGCTCGCACCCTTCGCGGCGATGAACTGGGTGGCGCCGGGGCCGCTCGATCTCGCGGCGCTCGCGGTGAACGGGCTGCTCGCCGGCGGCGCGACGCTCTGCCTCGCCATCGCCTTCCGCCACGATTCGGCGGCGCGCCTGGCGCCGCTGGAGTTCAGCGCGCTGGTCTTCGCGCTGGCACTCGACCTCGCGATCTGGGGCGTGTGGCCGACGGCCTGGACCATGGGCGGTTCGGTGGTCGTCATCTTCGCGCTGGTGATGAGCCAGCGCGCCGCGACGGCGGCTCAGGCGAAGCCGTCTGGAAAGACGTGACGCCCATCCGCGCCGAGCGGCAGCGGGACCACGCGCCGGACCGCGGCGAGCGGCAGGGGCGCGTAGAGATGCGGGAAGAGCCCCGGCCGCCGCCCGCCCGAGGCCGGCTCCCAGCGCAGCGCCTCGCCGAGCGCGGAGGCATCCGCCTCGATGAGCAGCAGGTCGGGCACGCCCGCGCGGTGCTTCGCGGCGCTCGCGCGCACCTGGGCTGACGTGGAGAAATGCAGGAAGCCGTCACGCAGATCGTCGGCGCTGCCGGAATAGGCGCCGGCGGCCTCCGCCGCGCGCCAATCCGCCGCGCGCACGAGGGTGTAGATGAAGCGTTCCATCGGCGCGGTGTAGCGCCCCGCAGGGCTCAGGTCAGGTCCTCCGCGCGGTAGAAGCAAAAGCCGCCGATCTCGGCCGAGGCCGGCCGGCCGATCGCCCAGCCGGGCAGGGCTGCCGCATCGTGGAAATGCGTCGCCCCGCCGGTCGGGTCGGGCAGCGCGCCCGCGACCGCGCGTGCGGCGACGCGGCGGCAGATGGCGAGCGCGCCGTCGCCGGGGGGGATGTCGCGCAGCCGCGCATGGCGCGGGTGGTTGCGGTTCCAGCACGGGAACTGGAACGGCGCGCGGCAGACGCCCGCCACGCCCTGCCCCCAATGCGGAACGCCGGCGCGGGCGCGGTTCATCACAAGCGCGGCCAGCGCCTCGATGGCGCGCACCGGCCGGTGGGCGGCCTCGCCCCAGAGGATCAGCGCCAGGATCTCGGCCGCCGCGTCGCGCGCGGCGGGATGCGGCGCGGCGCTCATTCCCGCTCCTCCATGCGGCGCGCGGCCTGGGCGGCGGCGAGCGAGGCGCGCGAGACCTCCTCGATCTTCTCCTCGATGCGCAGCAGGTGGTCGTTGATGCGCCTATCGAGGTCGCGGATCAGCGAGAGCGGCACATAGGTGCGCGCCACCTCGATCTTGAACTGCGCGAGATCCTCACGCGTGCGGTTCAGCGCGTCCGAATCGCGCTGGTCGCCGCGCTCGATGCGGTCATGGAGGTCCTTGCGCAGACCGTGGATCATCCAGAACAGCGCCGCGACGATCGGCGCCTCCACGGCCGTGATCCACCAGGTCGGTTCGATCTGGATCGGCATTCTTCGCCTGCCCTCTGCTGGAACCTTGAAGGGATGCGCGCGGCAGCCCACCCTTGAGCCGTTGCCCAGGGGAAGAAGCCGCGCCGCGATGTGGAACGAGCCCTATCTCGAGACCTGCTGCCGCTCGGCCCTGCACCGGCTGACGCTGGTGGGGCCGCATGGCCGCCCGCCGGGGCTCAAGGACGGGCCCTGCCTGAACCGCCTGACCACGATGGGCTTCGCGCAGCCGCGCGCCGATGGCCGCTTCGAGATCACCGAGGCGGGCCGCGCCCGGCACGCGAGCGAGATCCTGAAGCGGCAGGCGGCCTAGCCCCGCCAGTCCGGCCGCCGTGCCGGCGCCGCGGCGCGCACCAGCCGCGCCGGATCGGCGAGCAGGCAGCCCGCGACCGCATCGAGCGCGTCGTCACGCACGCCCGCCGCGCCCGGACGCCACTCGGCCATCTCCGCGGGGAAGGGCGTGCGCATCACGCTCTCATGCGCGAAGAGGCGGCGCGCGGCGAGCGCGGGCTCGAGGGCGGCGAGGATGCGCTCCTCCTTCGCCCGCGTGCTCGCATGCTCGATCACCGTCGCCGCGACCCCGGCACGGCCGAGTTCGCGCCGGAGCAGTTCCGGCAGGAACCGCCCGAGGCCGTTGGTCTCGACGCGCACCACCGGCAGCAGCGTCTCGCGCAGCAGCGCCGCCACCGCGCGGCATTGCTGCGTGGCGGGATCCGCCGCGGCGGCGGGGTCGTGCGTAAGGTAGGCGAGGCGATGGAGAAAGTGATGCCCCTCGCCATCGCCATAGGTGCAGGCGAGCACCGAGGCATCGCCCGCACCGGGCCGCCCATAGGCCGGGTCCCAGAAGGCGCCGCCGGAGACGAGGCGCCGGCCGAGCAGCGTCATCAGCCCCCTGCCCTGCGCCTCGCGATACTCCGGCTCCTCCGCGTAGCGCACGATCGCCGCGGGATCGAGCCGCACGGCGGAGGCCGCGACCGGCTGCAGCATCATCTGCCGCTGGAACTGCAGCGGACCGACGCGGTCGCGCAGCGCGGCGATGGTCTCGCGCGGGAAGCGCTCGGGCCAGGCCGAGGCGCCGGCGGCGTTCATCACCGGCACCGCGAGGCGCCGGTAGCCCTTGAGGAAGGCGCCCTCCTCGCGCGGATGGCGATAGAGGCTGTCCTCGCAATGCGGCGTGCCGACGAAGAGGATGGTGCCGCCGGGCACCAGGATGAACTCGGTCTCCGCGAGCCGCTCGCGCAACTCGGCGCGCTTGCCCGGCGTGTCGCAATTGCCCGCGACCTCCACATCGTCGCAGACGATCACCTCGGCGCGGCTGCCGGTGACGTTGCCGCCGATGCCCTGCGCGAGCATGGACGGGTCGCGCAGCGCACCCTCCCGCGCCACGGTGAAGCGGTCGGCGGCCCAGGCCTCCGCCGCGCCGGGCAGCAGGTGCCGGCAGAGCGGATGGCGCTCGACGATGCGACGGACGGAGGCGACCATCTTCACCGCGAGCGGCTGGTCCGCCGCCAGCACCAGGATGCGCGTCTCGGGCCGAAGTGCGAGCAGCCAGGCGCACCAGAGGCCGACGAGGGTGGACTTGCCGCAGCCGCGGAAGGCCATCAGCAGCAGGCGCGTGTCCCCGGCCTGCTGCCGGCCCTCGAGCCAGCGCGCGATGCGGCGGTGCACCGCCGGCGTCTCGTGGCCGTGCCGGCGGTTCCAGACCCAGACGAATTCGAGGAAGCCTGCGTCAGCACTGCTCCTCCTCGCCATCGAGATCCTCCTCCTTGAATGCGGCGATGGCTTCGCGCGCCTCGACGAGCACCACCGCCGCCTCCTCCACCTCCGCCCCCGTGCTGCCCATCGCGCGGGCGAGCTTGATGAGATGCTCGAGATGCGCGAGGGCGGCGCGGCAGGCGGCGTGGTGGGCGGCGAAGGCCTTGGTGTCGTCGCCGGTCGCCGGCTCGGGCCCGCCGCGCAGGAAGCGGAGATACTCCTCCGCCACCACGTCCATGGCGCTGCGCAGGTCCGGCCCGCGGATGGAGACGTCCCGCCGCTCCGTCACGCCTTGGCCACCCGCGCGCGCACCGTCCCGGCCGCGAGGTCGATCGCCCCGCCGCTGCGGTTCCAGGCGGTGACGGTCACCACATCCGTCGCACCCACCTGGGCGAGGAAGACGACGCCGGAGGTCGAGAGCGAGAAGGACGCCGAGGCGAAGTCGCCGGGCCGGGCGCCGGGCAGCGGCACGTTCACCTGCGCCGAGCCCCCGGCGGCGATCGAGGGCGGATCCCAGGCGGTTTCGGCCACCAGCTCGCGCACCCCGATCGGCAGGTTCGGCTGGCCGTAGAGCAGCGCCGGCGAGAACAGCGGATCGCAGGCGAGGCGCATCGCGCGCACCGCGTAATCCGCGCCGATGCGCACGAGGCCGATGATGGCGTAGGCAACCTCGGGCGCGAGCCTGACGACCTGCGGGCGCGTCAGCGTCGCATCGAGCATGTCGGCAGCACCCTGGTACCAGCGCGCGGTCGGGTTCCAGACCAGCGACTGCCCCGAGGCGCGCACGCGCGGCGTGCCGGCATCGGTCAGCAGCGCGCGGTTCGCGTCGAAGCACATCACCGCAAGGCGCGGCGCATCGGCATCCACCGAGAGCGCGAACTCCCGGCAGCCCCGCGCATCCACGACGAAGCCGATGCCGCGCCCGCCGGTGAGCACCACGCCGTCATCGCCGAAGCCGAAGGCGTCGAGGGCGGGGAAGGCGAAATCGGCGAGCGTGCCCGGCGTTCCCGCGACGTTCGAGGAAAGGCAGGCCAGCCGCTCGAAGCCCCATTCGGTATTGGACCAGCGGATGCGCGCGGCGCGCAGGTTCGGCACCGCGGCCACCTCGCGCGTCGCCTCGCGGAAGGCCGCCGCCTGGTGGCTGCTGCGCACCACGGCGCCGACGCGCGTCGCGCTCGGCGCGTAGTCCACGTCCACGAGGTAGGCCTGGCTCGCCCAGGCCACCTCGTAGACATGGTCCTGCGCCGCGCCGGTGTGGCGCGCCACGAAGGGCGAGCAGCCCTCCATCCGCAGCGCGCGCGCCCAGACCGAACGGCTGTTCACCTCGATCAGGAAGGGGATGCCGCTGATCGGCCGGTTCGCCGCCTGCAGCTCGAAGCCCGGCCCGTCGAAGACATGCCGGTTGTGCGCGACATAGGCGCCGGGCGCGGCCGAGAAGCGCACGCCGAAGCGGTCCTTCTCGGGGTGCACCGTGCTGCCGATGGCGAAATGCCCGCCATAGTAGCGCACCGAGGTGTTCCAGCCCGCCGCCGTCTCGGTCCGCACGTCGAGCCCGATCCGGTTGTTGACGATGCGCCCGAGGATGAGCGTGCTGTCCTCGAAGCCGCGCTCGACGCCGAGGGTGCGGATTCCGATGGTGAAGCCCTCGACCTGGCGGATCTCGACCAGCGAGGCATCGAGGTTGCGCAGGACGAGGCCGATATCCGCCTCGTTCTCCCAGTCGGAAAGGCTCGCGCGCAGCACGCGCAGCCCCTCGTAGCGCTTGGTCGCGTTGCGCACCGCGGCGCCGTCGCCGATCGTCAGCGCGGTGGCGCCGGCGGGCCCGGCATAGAGGATGGCGCCGTGCATGATCAGCCCCGCGGCACCCCCGCCCAGCGTCAGCGGCTGGGTGGTGCGGAAGGTGCCCTCCCCGATCACCAGCACGCGGCCGGAGGCGGCGGCGGCGGCCATGGCGGCGGCGAGCGCGGGGCCGTCATCGGTCACGCCGTCGCCGGTCGCGCCGAAGTCGCGCGCCGTCAGTCGCTCGGCGAGCTTGTCCTCGACCGAGCGCGGCACGCCGCCGGGAAAGGGCACGCCGATCGTCGCCGTGCCGCGGTCGAACACCGTGAGGTCGCCCACGGAATCGAAGCCCAGCACGCGGTTCGCCCGCGCGGCGCGCAGCGGCAGCACGAGCCCGCCGGTGTCGGACGGATCGAGCCGCACCGCGCCCGCCACCTCGTCGGCCACCTGCTGGATGGCGGCGACCTGGTAGTCGAGCTCGTCGTTCAGCGTGCGCGCGCGCAGCACGCCGTTGTCCTGGAAGTCGGTGGCGCGCGCGATCTTCAGCCGGCGGCGCAGCGTCACGCGCGTGCCGGCGGCGGGCGGCTCGGCGAAGGTCACGGTCCCGCCTTCGGACGCGCCGGCACCCGAGACCGTCGCGCCGCCCGCCAGCGCCGCGCCGTCGAGCAGGATCTCGAGGTCGCCTTCCGCGAAGATGGGGAAGGGAAAGGTGAAGGCGGTCAGGACGCCGTCCGCGACATACTGCACGCGCGGCGCGATGTCGCCGATCGTGATGTGTTCGGCCATGGGTGGTCCTCGGGTTCGTGTGGGGTGGCGGCGCGGCCGCGGGTCAGTCGAGCAGGCTGCGCACGGCGCCGCCGAGGCTCTGCCCGGCACGCAGGAAGCTGTTCAGGCTGCCATCGGGCGCGAGCAGCGAGCGCCGGCCGGCGGCGAGCCGCGCGCCGGTGATCGCGGCGTCCTCCCGCGCGTCCTGCGCCGCATCCTGGCGCAGCCCGGCGGCAAGCGCGGCGGCCGAGCCCTCGTCGGGCGCCACGCCGCCTGCCGCGAGCCGCGCGCGCGCCGCGGCGATGGTTCGCGCGAGGCGCTGCTGGCGCTCGCGCTCGTTCGCCGCGGCCTGGAGATCGGCCTGTTCCTGCTGCGCGGCCTGTTGCTGGCGCAGGTTCTCCTGCTGGGCGCGGGCCTGCGCCTTCTGCTGCTGGCCCTGCCGGACCTGGCCATAGACGGCGAGGCCCGTGCCGACGAGCGAGGCGATGGAGGCGAGCTGGGCCATCAGTCGGTCATCCTGATCTCGGTGGTGACGGAAAGCAGCGTGAAGGGCAGCGGCGTCTCGCCCTCGATGCGCCAGAGAGGCCGCAGCCGGTCGCGCCGCCAGCCGAGGCCGCGCAGCGTCACGTCGCCGGTGAAGCGCGGCGGCGGCGCATCGAGCAGCGGCGTGTCGAGCCGGCGGAAGGAGACGGGCTCGGCCCCTCGCCCGAGATCCACCGACAGCGCCGCCGTGCCGAGCAGGCGGAAGGTGACCGCCACGAGGCGCAGCGGCCCTGTCGCCGCGGCGGTGGCGGAAACGAGGTCGGGCGGCAGCGGCTCGACCTCGTGGCGGAAGGCGAGGCCGATCTCGACGCTTGCCGCCGGCGGGTCGAGCACGACGCGCCCGTCGAGCACCGTCCCGGGAGCACGCGGCGCGCCGTCAGCCAGGATGCCGACCTCGCGCCCCTCGAGATGCGCAAGCCCGCTCCAGCTCTCCTGCGGCGACGCGGCGCTGCCCGTCAGCGCGGCATCGAGCGCGAGGCCGGGCTCGAAGCGTTCGAGGGCGAAGGCGCCGTCGCGCTCGGTCAGCACCCAGACGGTGCCCTCGGATTCCGCCACCGCGCGGAACGCGCCCTGCGTCTCCTGCCGCGTCCAGGCCGTGACCTGCTCGGCGCGATAGAGCGTGAGCGTGCCGATGCTGCCATCGGCCATGACCAGGTGCAGCAGCCGCTCCTTCTGGTCATAGGCCATCGAGACAGGCCCGTTGACGAGATGCCGCGCGAGGATGGCGAGGTCGTTCGCCTGGTAGGCCTGCGCCACGTCGGTATAGGCGAATTCGTGCACGCCCTGCCCGCCGCGCGCGACGAAGACGGTCGCACCGTCCACGTCCACAGGCGGGATCAGCCGGTCCACCGGCGAGCCCACGCGCGTCTGCCGGTTGAGCTGAATGCTCGCCGGCGTCAGCGGATCGCCGCTGACCATCCACTCAGCGCCCGAGGTGAAGACCTGCAGGTGCCGCCCCGAGAACAGGCCGCGGATCGCGTTCACCTGGTCGGACACCAGGCCGAACTCGATCGCCTCGTCGTCGAGCCCGGTGCCCATGTCGAAGTTGAACAGGTCCCCGGTGCGCGACAGCCAGAGCCGGTTGGGCAGGTCGCGCGAGCCGCCGATCACCAGCCGGTCCTGGTGGAAGCAGCAGGTCACCGGCCAGCCGCGCGCCGCGCTGAAGGCGGATTCGTCCCAGTCGGTGATGGGGCCGGTGCCGGTGAGCGTCTCCTCCACCGTCGCCGCGACCTGCGTGCCGCCGATGACGGTGCCGATGACGAGCCGCCGGCCGCCGATGCGCAGCCGCGCCCCCGCATGGCCGGGCAGGAACACCGCCGCATCCGCGCTGACGACGACATTGCCCGAGACGCCGCTGGTCCAGAGGTTCACGGCCGGATCGGCGAAGCGGAAGAACGGCTCGCGCAGGAACCCCCAGGGCGCGATCGTCCAGCCGGAGGGCGTGCGCGTCACGCGCTGCGGCGGCATCTCCGGATGGACGAGCAGCAGCGTGTCGGCATTCTGGGTGAAGCCGATCTGCGGCAGCATCGCCCCGCTCCAGGGGCCGGGCAGGGTCGCGACCACCGCATCGCCCTGGAACACCTGCAGCGCGCCGGCGCTCAGCACCATCAGGTAGGTCTGCTCGGTGTTGAACTCGAAGGGGATGAGCCGCGCGGGACCGGGCAGCGTCGTGACGTGGCGCAGGCCGGGCCGGCGGGTCAGGCCGCCGGTCGGCTGGATGAACACGTTGCGCAGGCGCCGCGCGCCGTTCTCGAAGGCGCGCAGGTCCGGCCGGCCGAGCAGCTCGGGCGCGAGCTCGCCCGCCGCGAAGCTGGTCTTGGCGCGCTTGATGCTCGGCATGGCTCAGCCCCGCACGCTGATGAGCGGGAAGCCCTCGAGCACGCGCGCGCTCGCCTGCTGGCTGTCGGACTGCCGCGCGACGCGCAGCTCCGCCTCGGCCAGGCGGAACAGCATCTCCGCGCGGGAGGAGTTCTCGGTCAGCGGGATGCAGAACTCCGCGGCGAGGCGGGCGACGAGGGCGGAGGCGAAGAAGGGCGGAAAGGCGCTCTCGTCCGGGCGGAACACGTAAGTCAGCGCGACCGATTCGGCGTCGGTGAAGAGCCGGTCCTCCTGGATGCGGTAGACGATGCCGCGCGCGCGCCCCGCCGTGCCGGCCGAGAGGGCGCGCAGGAAGCCCGCGGGAAGCTGGAAGGCATGCGCGAAATCCGCGCGCGGCACGGCCGAGAGGCGCGGCAGCGCCGCCTGCGCGGTGGCGAAGGACCAGGGATGGGCGGAGAGCAGCGCGTCGCGGGTGCCGGGATAGAGATTGGCCGCGACTTCGGCCTCGGCCGTGCCCTCGTCGAGCGAGGCGACCGGCTGCGCGCCGATCCTGAGCAGCGCGCGCGAGCAGAGCGCGAGGGCGGAGAGCGCCATCGGTGGGAAACTCCTGGTTGTCGCGGGAGAAGGCAGGGTGTGCCGGGGGAGGACGCCCCTCCCCCGGCCGCGCCGTCACTCCTTGGCGCGCATGCGCACGACGCCCGCCGGGTCGATCATCACCGCGCCCTGGGACATCATGTTGTTCACGAAGTGCGCGGCGCGGTCGCCGTGCCAGGTGATGTCGGTCACCACCTCGCTCGCCACCGCATGGCCGATCGCCGTCTTGTGGTAGAAGTAGCAGTAGCGCAGCGTGCCCGCCTTGGTCAGGCCGGAATGCGGCATCCACAGCGCGCCGAGCCAGCGTTTGGCTTGCGTGCCCTTCCACGGCAGCGCGTCGTCGCCCACGTAGTCGGCGCGCGCGAACTCGTCGATCGAGAGCAGCTCGCTCCACTGCTTCCAGCCGACCACGGCGAAGCGGTTGCCGTCGTCGGGCACGTCGGCCGCGCCGAGCATCTCGAAGGCCATCAGCACCTTCTGCCGGGTCAGCCCGTCATTGTCGGTCAGGCCGGTGCCGGTGCCGGTCGCCTCCGCGGTGGCGGTGTCGAGGGCGGCGACGATCAGCTCGTCCGTCTTGCGCCCCAGCGCATAGGCGCCGGCATTGGCGATGACGGTGCGCTCGTCGATGTTGGACTTGATCTCGTCGAGCCGGTCGATCCACTCGCCCGCGTAGTAGTCCTGCAGGAAGCACTCGGCGTTCGAGTATTCGAGGTTCATCACCGGCACGACGCCGTTGCGCGCCTTGGCCGCGGCCGTGCCCTTGCCGACGCGCGGGAAGATGGTGGAGGCGCCCTTGACGCCCGTCTTGGAGCGCACGGTGGGGCGCAGCTTGCTGCCCTGGCGCTGGTAGGCCTCGGCGACCTCGGCCTCGAACTGCTTCACGAAGGCCTGCTCGATGGTGCCCGACATGCGGGTTTCCTTTCATGCGATGGGTGCGGGGGATGCGCCGCGCTCCGGTTGGCCGCGAGCGGGCCGGGCGGGGACGCGGCCCGCGCGCCGGAGGGCCGGTTCTGCGCGGGCGGGAACGGACGGGGCGGGCGGCGCTGCCTCTCTGCGGCGCGCCGCCCGCCCCCGGGCCTCCGCGCGGTCACGCGCGGGGCCGCCGGCGGGGCGAGCCGAGGGGGAGGCGCTCAAGCCCCGCCGGAAGGCGGATCAGCCGCCGACCAGGCGGCGGAAGCCGTCGGTCACGCGGCGGACGAACTCGGGCTCGCGCGTGCGCCAATAGCGCGGGTCGCGCATCATCGCGCGCAGCTCCGCCTCGTCGGCGGCCGACGGCGCATCGGCGCGGCGGGCGAGGCCCGGCTCCTTGCCCTCCATCATCCGGTGCAGCGCGATCACGCCCTCGGCGGTGGTGGAGAGCGCCTCCATCACCGGCGGCGGCAGGTTGGCGCGGCCCCAGGCGGCGATCTGCGCGGCGATGCGGCGGAATCGCTCCTCGCCGCCGAAATGCTCGCGCAGCTTCTCGACCTGGCGCTCGGCCTCGAACTGCGAGGCGGCCTCGGCGATCAGCGGCAGCAGGCGCTCGGCGGCGAGGTCGTAGACGAGCTGCGCCTGGGCGCAGGTGAAGCCGGCCTCGTGCAGGCGGCGGTTCACCTCGTCATCGGCGCCGCACAGCTCGTGCTTCGGCTCGATGCGGTAGCCGTCGGGGCCGTCGGGCACGCCGATCGCGCGGCGGAAGCGGATGCGCTCCTCCTCCGGCGCGTCCTCGCCCGGGGGCGAGAGGCGCTGCGAGAGGCGCTTCTCGAGCTCGCGATAGGACTTCAGCAGCGCCTCCACGCGGATCGCGCTCGCCTCCTCGTCCCAGAACTTCTCGGGCACGTCGTCCGGGCGCGCACCCTTCCTCGGCGCGGCGGCCTCGGCCAGCGCGGTCTCCAGCAGGTCCTCGGGCATGAGGGGCTCACTCCTTCTCGGGGTTTGCGGGGGGGTTCAGCACCTCGGCCGGCGCGGAGAGCGTCCGGCCGAGCCAGCGGGCGGCGGCGGGCAGGTCCACCTGGGCGATCGCCTCGGGACCCATGGCGCGCACCGCCTGCAGGAACAGCAGGGTGTTCGCCGCATCGGCACGGCCCTGCACCTGCGCGAGCGGGCTGCGGTAGCGCAGCACCGCCTCGCGCCCGTCGAGCAGCAGCGGCGGGATCTCCCCGCGCCGGCGCAGGATGGCGAGGCAGCGCGCCACCAGCGGCGTCAGCAGCTCGGCCTGCAGCCGGCCATAGGTCGCACCCAGCAGCCGCGCGGTCTGCGCCGAGCGTTCGAGCACCTCGGTCGCCGTCATGTGGTCCTCGCGCTGCGGGCCCAGCCGGTCGGCGAGCAGCGCGCCGCGGATGCGCGCGCGCAGGTCGTTCAGCACGAGCTGCGAGACGTCGAAATTCCCCGGCGCGGCCAGCGGCGTCAGCCCCGAGGATCCCGGCGCCTTGGGGATGATCGCCCCGGGTTCGAGCCGCACCGTCGCCGGGTTCAGCACGCCGTCGTCATCGGCCTGCCAGATGCCCGTCGCGGCGATGGAGGCGTTCTTGAGCACCAGCTCCACCACCTTGTTGGCGGTGCGGATGTCGGGCAGCGCCTTGGCGACCGGCCCGCGGCCATAGACCTCGCCGGGCGCCTTGAGCCAGCGGAAGGCGATGAAGGGGCTTTCGGCGAAGCGGCCCTCGGCGAGCACCTCCGGCCCGCGCTCCCCGGCGAGGACGGCCATGAAGCGGTAGCCGGCGCGGTCGGGCCAGACCGCCTCGATCACGCGGTGCCGCGGCGCCTCGCTCTCCTCGGCAGCAGGCGCGGGCGCCGCCGGGTAGCGCGCGCGCAGCGCCGCATCGCTCAGCCGCGCGGCGCGGAACACGGTGTCGAGCCGGCCCGAGGGGCCCTCCTCGAGCACCGCCTCGCGCAGCGGCACGGCGGTGAAGCGCAGCGCGGAGGGCTCGCCCACGGGCGCCTCCTCGACCAGCAACAGGCCGGTGCCGGCCACGACCAGGTCGAGGAAGCCCTGATGCATCTCGAGCGCGAAGTTGGAGCGGTCGAGATGCCCCTGCAGCACCTCCGCCGCATCCTCGAGCGCCACGGCGGCGGCCGTGTCGCCGTCCACAGCGCGCGAGGGGGCAAGGCCGAACCAGCGCGACCAGGGCGGGGTCAGCTCGGCGAGCAGGGAGGCGGCGAGCTGCTCGGCCGCATCCGCCGCCGTGGCGTCGAACAGCGCGACGCGCCCGCCGGTCGCGGGCGGCAGCACGTGGTCGTAACAGTCCTGCCACAGCGCCTCCTGGGCGCGGCGGGCATCGAGGGCGCGGGCGTGGCGCGCCAGGATCTCCTCGGGGCTCATCGGCTCACTCCCCCAGCAGCGACTTGCGCGTCGCGGCGAAGTCGGCGCTGGCGCCGAGCAGCCCGCGGGCGGAGGTGGCGATGGTCCCGCCCAGGCCGCGGCGGGCGCGCTCGCGCGCCTCGACGCGGGAGGCGGCGGCGACGTCCTCGGCGGCCTGCGCCGGGCTGGCGGCCGGCGCGGGCGCCGGCGCCGGCGGGGGCGCGATGACGACAGGCTTCGGGGCACGGAACAGGCCACCCATGCGCGCGCGGCTCCTCTCGGTTGTCTCGGGTCACGCCCTCCCGCTCGCGCAGCCCGAAAAGCCCGCGGGCCCGCCCTCCGGTGAGGAGGACGGGCCCGCGGCAGGTTCGGATGGGAACGGGAGGAAGGCCGCCGGGCGCACCTCGCCCCTTGGCGAGGGGATTGATACGGCAGGCTCAGCCCGCCGTCAAGACTTTTTTCCTATCCTCGCGAAGAATCTTCCGAAGCCCGAGGAACAGCCCGAAGGGCGTCACCGCGAAGGGCGCCCCGGCACCGAGCAGGGCGCGGCACAGCCCCACGCAGCTCTGCGGCAGCAGCGGCGGCAGCCGGCGCGCCCGCACCGGCCCCGGCGCGAAGGGGCCGAGCACGGCAAGCCCCGCCCGGGCGTAGAAGCCCGGAAGGTCGTAGCCCGCGGGCACGGCGAGCCGCGCCACCAGCAGCCGGCCCGAGAGCGGTTCCACCACCGTCCAGCCCGCCTCGTCGCGCAGCGCGGCGAAGCAGTGGCGGAAGCCGCGGCGCAGCAGGCGCAGCCAGGGCTGGTCGGCCTCGCCTCCGAAGGCGATCCAGACCTCCTGCGGCGCCCCGCGCGCCGCCCTCAGCCGCGGCGTCACGCCACGATCCCCTTCACGCGCAGCGGCCATTCCAGGCGGTTCATCGCCTCGCGCCACTGCGCCGCGTCCAGCCGCTCGGCGGGGTAGCGCGGGTCGGGCGCGCAGCCCCGCTCGCCCCAGACGCGCATCACGCGGGCATGGATCAGGTCGATGCGCCGCTGGCGATAGAGCCGGTCGAGGCACCTGATCACGTCATCCGGCTCGCAGGGCCGCAGCTTCTCGCCGCGCCCGGCGGCGACGCGCGCGCCGTCCCGCCGGGCGATCAGCGCGGCCATGGTCCAGAGCCAGGCCTCCTCGGCCGAGCGGAAGGGCTCGGCGGCGGCGAGGCTGGCGAAACGGGGGGCGTGGGCGGCGCGGGGGGCGGGTCGCATGGGCGGTCTCGCGTCTGGGGTGAACAATACAAGAACATTAACCGCCCGGGTTGCGCCGCGCAAGACGGAAAAGGAAGATAGACCTATTGCCTTCCGACACGAAGCCTAGGATGTTCTGCCCAGGACGCCCACCGCATCTGGATTCGCGTCCTGACCCGCCCCCATCGGGACAGCAGAACCATGCGGCACGACGACATCTGGCGCGCGCTCGACGCCCTCGCTGCGGAACACGGCCTTTCGGCCTCGGGCCTCGCCCGCAAGGCCGGGCTCGACCCCACCGCCTTCAACCCCTCCAAGCGCGTCGGCGCCGATGGCCGGGCCCGCTGGCCCTCGACCGAGAGCATCGCCAAGGTGCTCGATGCCGTCGGGCGCAGCATCGACGACTTCGCGAGCCTCGTCTCCGGCGTGCCCGCGCTCTCGCGCGGCAGCAGCCGCACCGGCGCGGGCCGCCGCATCCCGCTGATCGGCCTCGCCCAGGCCGGCGGGGACGGATACTTCGATGATGGCGGCTATCCGGTCGGCGGCTCCTGGGACGAGATCTCGCTGCCCGATATCGGCGACCCCAACGCCTATGCGCTCGAGATCTCCGGCGAGAGCATGGAGCCGGTCTTCCGCGACGGCGATGTCGTCATCGTCTCCCCCGCCGCCCCGGTGCGCCGCGGCGACCGCGTGGTGGTGCGCACCGCAAAGGGCGAGGTCATGGCCAAGGAACTGCGGCGCCAGTCGGCCAAGCGGATCGAACTCGCCAGCCTCAACCCGGCGCATCCCTCCTACAGTTTCGAACTGCCGGAGATCGCCTGGATGCACCGCATCGTCTGGGCGAGCCAGTAGCGCGCCGCTACGCCATTCCGCCCCGCGCCGAGACCGGCCACAGGCACTCGACCCGCCCCTTCCGCACGCCGACATACCAGTCGTAGCGATCCACCGTCGGGTCGCAATGCCCGGGGATCAGCCGCAGCTTCTCGCCCAGCGCCGGTGGTGCGCCGTCCTCGATCAGGATCTTGCCGTGCTCGTCCGAGGCGCCGGCATAGCGCAGCCCCGGCCGCCCCCACACGCCGGGCATGCCGGAATCCACCGCCACCCCCTTATGCCCGCAATCCACCACCGCGACGCCCGGCGTCGCGCGGCTCATCACCTGCGCCAGCACGAACAGCGCGTGGCGGAAGGGCGGCGCGTCGTCGTTCCGTGCATAGTCCATGTCCATGAAGGCGTAGGACCCGGCCTGGATCTCGGTATAGACGCCGCTCGCCGCCTCGTGGCGGAAGGTGCCGGTGCCGGCGCCGCCGACGATCGGGCATTCGAGGCCGCGCTGCTTCAACTGCTCCACCGTCCGGCGCGCCCGCGTTGCTGCTTCCGCGATGGCCGCCGCGCGCCCTTCGGGCGAGCGGATGTGCTGCGCGGTGCCGTGATAGGCCTGCAGCCCGCCGAAGACGAGGTGCCTGCTCGCCGCGATGCGCTCTGCCAGCGCCACCGTGGGCGGGCCGTGTTCCACGCCGGCGCGGCCCATGCCGACATCGATCTCCACCAGCACCGGCAGCCGCACGCCGGCCGCATCCGCCGCCTGCTCGGCAAGCGCGACCTGTTCGGCATCGTCCACGCACAGCCCCACCTTGCACAGCCGTGCGAGTGCGGCGAGGCGCGCGATCTTGCGCGGGCTCACCACCTGGTTCGTCACCAGCACGTCCGGAATGCCGCCCCAGGCCAAGGCCTCCGCCTCCGCCACCTTCTGCACGCATTGCCCGACGGCGCCGCGCGCCATCTGCAGCTTCGCGATCACGGCCGATTTGTGCGTCTTGGCATGCGCCCGCAGCCTCGCCCCCGTGGGCGCCAGCAGCGCGGCCATGGTGTCGAGGTTGTGCTCGAAGGCATCGAGGTCGAGCAGCAGCGCGGGCGTGTCCACCTCCTCCTCGCGCATGCCGGGTTCGGCGGGCGGCGGCTGCAGCATGGTTCATCCCTTCTCCTTGCCGCGGCATGATGCGGCGATGTTCCCTTCCGATCCAGACGCGCTCGTCATCGGCGCGGGCTGCGCCGGCATCGCCGCGGCACGCGCGCTCGCCGCCCGCGGCCGCTCCTGCATCGTGCTGGAAGGCGGCGCGCGCCCCGGGGGGCGCGCCTGGACGGAGAGCGAAAGCCTCGGCCTGCCCTTCGACCACGGCGCCTCCTGGCTGCACCAGGCGGACGACAATCCGCTGACACCCTTCGCCCATGCGCTCGGCTTCGCGCCGCTGGACCACGACCGCTTCCGCGAGCGCCTGCTCTCCGCCCATGGGCGCCTCGCGACGCGCGAGGAACGCCGTGCCTTCGCCGCCGCCGAGGACGCCTTCTGGGCCGCCATCGAGGCCGCCGCCGCCGACGGCGCCCCCGACCGCCCGGCCGCCGAGGCCGCACCGCGCGGCGGGCCGTGGGACGCCACCATCGCCCATTGGGAAGGGGCGCAGATCTGCGCCGCGGAACTCTCCCGCATCTCGCTGCACGACCTCGCCGCGACCGCGCTCGACGGGCCGAACCTCGTCATGCGCGCCGGCGTCGGCGGCCTCGTCGCGCGCCTCGCCGAGGGCCTGCCGATCCGCCTGCACGCGCGCGTGGAGCGGCTGCGCTGGGGCCCGCGCGGCGTCACGGCGGAGGGCGCCTTCGGCGCGCTCGCGGCGCGCGCAGCCATCGTCACCGTCTCGACCGGCGTGCTGGCCGCCGGCGGCATCGCCTTCGACCCGCCGCTGCCGGTGGAGACGCAGGAGGCGATCCACGCCCTGCCCCTCGGCCTGCTGACCAAGATCGCCTTCCGCGCCGACCACCCCGAGGCGCCCGATCTTCCGCCCTTCAACAGCCTGCGCCGCGCCGTCGAGCATGAGGGCGACCGGCCCATGTCCTGGATCTCCCGCCTCTTCGGCGAGCCGCTGATGATCGCCTTCTGCGGCGGCAGCCGCGCCTGGGAACTCGCGCACGACCCCGCCGCCGCCGAGGCCGCGGCGCGGGAGGAAGCCGCCCGAGTCTTCGGCGCGCGCGCCGCCGCCGCCCTCGGCCCTGCGGTGGTCACGCGCTGGGCGGAGGATCCGCTCTTCCGCGGCGCCTATTCGCACGCCGTACCGGGCGCGCGGGCGGCGCGCACAACGCTCGCCCGGCCGCTCGCGGATGGGCGGCTGGTCTTCGCGGGGGAGGCCTGCCACCCGCGCTATGCGGCGACGGTCGCCGGGGCGTGGCTCAGCGGGGCCGAGGCCGCGCGCAACCTGGCGTGAGGCGCGCGGCATGCCGCCACCCCAATGGTGGACAACGCTCCGCCACCGGCCAGGGGCGCGCGGGATCGGCCCGCCAGGGCGCGGCGATCCAGGCACGCGCGCGCACCGCGCCGCGCGCCGTCGCGACCGTGACCGGCACCAGGGCATAGGCGCTGCCCTCATAGGCCGCGAGCCGCGCGCGCGCCGCCTCCCCCGCCCGCAGCACGGCGCCCTCGACCGCCGAAGCCGGGTCGCGCAGCAGCGTCGGATAGGGCGTGCCGCGCAGGAAGACCCGCCGCCAGCCCGCCAGCCGTGCCGGACGCATCCGCCGCGCCAGCGTCTGCTCCCCCGCCATGCGCGCGAGCACGCCGGGATCGAGCAGCGTGCCGTAGAGGAACAGGATCACTCCGGCCTGAGGTTCACGCTGACCACGAGATCGCGGATCTTCGCCGCCTGCGCGCGGACCATCGCGCCGAAGCTCTCGGAATCCGAGCCCACCGGCTCGGCGCCCACCTCCTCGCAGCGCCGCACCAGATCGGGGTGGCGCGCGGCGGCGGCGATCTCGCGCTGCAGCCGCGCGAGCACCGGCGCGGGCGTGCGCGCGGGCGCGAAGAAGCCGTTCCATCCCTCGAGTTCGAGGGCCGGCAGCCCCTGCTCGCGCACCGTCGGCACGTCCGGCAGCACGGGCGCGCGGCGCGAGGCGACATTCGCCAGCCCCTTCAGCGCCCCGGACCGCACATGGCCGAGCGAGGTCGAGATCTGGTCGCCGCCGAACTGCACCCGCCCCGCGATCAGCTCCTGCACCAGCGGCGCGGCGCCGCGGAAGGGCACGTGCTCCATGCGGATGCCCGTCTCGCGCTTCATCACCTCGCCGACCATGTTCATGAAGGAGCCAGGGCCGGTCGAGCCGTAGAAGACGGGGTTCGCCTGGCCCCGCGCCCAGTCGAGGAAGCCGCGCAGGTCGTTCGCCGGCACGGCGGGATTGGCGAGCAGGATGAGCGGCACGTTGGCGCCGAGCGAGACGGGCGCGAAGTCGCGCTCGATGTCGTGCGGCGGCCGCCCGGCGAGCGCCATCGTCGCCGTGGTGGTCGGGAAGGTGATGTTGTGCATCAGCAGCGTGTAGCCATCCGGCGCCGCCTTCGCGACGACATCGGCGCCGATCGAGCCGCCGCCGCCGCCGCGGTTCTCGACCACGACGGACTGGCCCATCGTCTCGCTCATCCGCTGCGCGAAGAGGCGCGCCAGCAGATCGGTCGTGCCGCCCGCGGGGAAGGGCACGACGATGCGGATGGGCCGTGTCGGGAAGTCCTGCGCGCGCGCGAGGCCCGGCGCGGCAAGGGTGGCACCGGCGGACAGCAGCAGCGAACGGCGTCGGATGGTCATTCCCGGATCTCCTCCCGCGCCCCGTTTCTCCGGGCGCTGGAGGGAGAGGCTAGACCGTCTCGCGCGGGCGGGAGAAGCCGCGATCGCTCGCCAGGCGGCAACCGTGGGGCACGCGGCCGCTGATCATCCCGATCCGCGCGCGCCGCGGCCCCGGCATCAACGCGGCGAACAGCGCCGCGGACGGCTTGCGCCGTCCCCGGCCGCGTCAGTGCCCCGCATTCTCGCCCGAGAAATCCGGCGCTTCGAGCCCGCTCGCGACAAGCTGCTTCACGAGCTGCGCCTTCAGCCGCTCGAGACCGGCCTCGGAGGAGGCCTCGCAGCGCGCCACAAGCACCGCCTGGGTGTTGGAGGCGCGCAGCAGCCACCATCCGTCCTCGGTCAGCACGCGCACGCCGTCCACGTCCTGCACCTTGGCGCCTTCGGCCGCGAGGCGCTCCTTCACCTCGCGCACCACCTCGAACTTGCGCGCCTCCTCGCAGTTGAAGCGCAGTTCCGGCGTGTTGATCACCTGCGGCAGCGCGGCGCGCACCTTCGACAGCGGCTCGGCCATGCGCGCGACGATGCCGAGCAGCCGCACGGCGGAATAGGGCGCGTCGTCGAAGCCGTACCACTTGTCGGCGAAGAAGATGTGGCCGGACATCTCTCCGGCGAGCGGGCTGCCGGTCTCGGCCATCTTCGCCTTGATCAGCGAATGGCCGGTCTTCCACATCAGCGGCTGGCCGCCGGCCTTGGCCACCTCGTCGAACAGCACCTGGGAGGCCTTCACGTCGGCGATGATCGTCGCGCCGGGCCGCGCCTTCAGCACGTCGCGCGCCAGCACGATCAGCAACTGGTCGCCGAACAGGATGTGGCCCTCGTCGTCCACCACGCCGATGCGGTCGCCATCGCCGTCGAAGGCGATGCCGAGATCGGCCTTCTCCCGCTTCACCTCGGCGATGAGCTGCTCGAGGTTCTTCGCCACCGTCGGGTCGGGATGGTGGTTGGGGAAGGTGCCGTCCACGTCGCCGTTGATGACGAAATGCATCCCCGGCAGACGCGCGGCCAGCGCCTTGACGATCGGCCCGGCCGAGCCGTTGCCCGGGTCCCACACCACCTTCAGCTTGCGCTCGCCGCCATCCCAATCCTTCAGCACGCGGTCCGCATAGCGGCCGGCGATGTCCACGGCGCGGTCGGTCCCGGCCTTCTCCGGCACCACGTCGCCCTCCGCGGCCATGCGCCCGATCGCCTGGATGGCGCTGCCGTAGAAGGGCTTCTTGCCGATCATCATCTTGAAGCCGTTGTAGTCCGGCGGGTTGTGGCTGCCCGTGACCATCGCCGCGCCGTCCGCCTCCTGGTCGTAGGCGGCGAAATACAGCATCGGCGTCGCGCAGAGGCCGATCCGGATCACCTCGAGCCCGCAGGCGCGCAGCCCGGCGACGAGCTGCGCCTCGAGCTCGGGCGAATGCAGCCGCCCGTCATAGCCGACCGCGACCCGCGTCCCGCCCTCGCGCACCACGACGGAGCCGAAGCAGCGGCCGATCGCGAAGGCGTCCTCGGGCTTCAGCGTTTTCCCCACGATGCCGCGGATGTCGTATTCGCGCAGGACCGTGGAGTCGAAGCGATGGCGGAAGACGGTCATGGTCACTCCCTCACGGGCGGCCGATGGAGGAATAGGTGAAGCCCGCCGCGCGCATCGCCGCCGGGTCCCACACATTGCGCAGATCGAGAATCACGTCGCCCTTCATGGCGGCCTTGAGGCGGTTCGGTGGCAGCGCGCGGAACTCGTTCCACTCCGTCAGCACCACCAGCGCATCCGCTCCCTCGGCGGCGCCGAGCGCGCTCTCGGCGAAGCCGACCGCCGCCGGCAGCGCCTGGCGCGCATGGGCGGGCTGCGGGTCGAAGGCGACGACCGAGACGCCGGCGGCGACCAGCCTCGGCAGGATCACGAGCGAGGGCGCATCGCGCATGTCGTCCGTCTCGGGCTTGAAGGTCACGCCGAGCACGGCGACGCGCTTGCCCTTCGGATCGGGGCCGAGCGCGGCGAGGATGCGCTCGGCCATCCGGGCCTTGCGCGCCTCGTTCACCGCGATGGTGGTCTCGACCAGCCGCACCGGGCTGCCCGCATCCTGCGCGGTGCGCGCGAGCGCCAGCGTGTCCTTCGGGAAGCAGGAGCCGCCATAGCCCGGCCCGGGATGAAGGAACTTCCGCCCGATCCGCCCGTCGAGGCCCATCCCCCGCGCCACGTCGTGCACGTCGGCGCCGACCTTCTCGCACAGGTCGGCGATCTCGTTGATGAAGGTGATCTTGGTCGCGAGGAAGGCGTTGGCGGCGTACTTGATCAGCTCCGCGCTCTCGATGCTGACCGAGAGCACCGGCGTCTCGATCAGATAGAGCGGGCGATAGAGCCGCTTCAGCACCGCCTCGGCGCGCGCGTCGTCCACGCCGATCACCACGCGGTCCGGGCGCATGAAGTCGCCGATCGCGCTGCCCTCGCGCAGGAATTCGGGGTTGGAGGCGACGCTGATGCCTGCATCGGGCCGCACGCGGCGCACGATCGCCTGCACCTCGCGCCCGGTGCCCACCGGCACGGTTGATTTGGTGACCAGCACGAGCGGCCCCTCGGCCGCCTTCGCCACCTGCTCGGCCGCGGCGTAGACATAGGTGAGGTCCGCATGCCCGTCGCCGCGCCGGGTCGGCGTCCCGACCGCGAGGAACACCGCATCCGCCCCGCGCACTGCCTCGGCAAGGTCGGTGGTGAAGGAAAGGCGGCCGTTCTTCACGTTCTCGGCGACCAGCGTGTCGAGGCCCGGCTCGTAGATCGGCATCCGGCCGGCACGCAGCCCCGCGATCCGGTCGGGATCGACATCCATCACGGTCACATCGACGCCGAACTCGGCGAAGCAGGCGCCGGAGACGAGGCCGACATAGCCGGCGCCGATCATGGCGATGCGCATCAGGGTCCCTCGTGGCTCATCAAGGCGGCTGTGCAATGACGCTTCGGGGCGGCTCTGGCAAGCCGGTCAGGGCGCATCCTGCTCTCCCGGCAGCAGCGGCAGCAGCGCCTCGAGGTCGCGCTCGGGACGGCAGGCGAGGAAGCGCGCGCCCTCAGCACCACCGGCCAGCGGCAGCACCGTCAGCCCGATATCGGCATAGACGCGCGCGAGTTCCGGGCCCACGCGCCAGAAGGCGGGGTCCACGCGCGCCGCCTCGCAGATGTCGCGGAACCGCCAGATGGCGGAAACCCTGTCGGCCGCCTCGCCCGCGGGATCGCCGAGACCGAGCCAGATGCCGTCGCGCTTGACGAAGGCGAAGCCCGCCCGCCCGGCCTCGCCGAACACCGCGCCGTCGGCCTCGCCCGGCGGCGGCGCCAGCGCGCCGAGCGCGGCCAGGCGCTGCCGCGTCGCCTCGTCATAGGGCACCGCCGGCGGCCGGGCCGGGCGCAGCAGCCGCACCGCGGCCACCAGCAGCAGCACGCCCGCGACCCCGACCGCGAAGCGCAGCGTGTGCGGCGTGTTGCCCGACAGCGCGACGCCCCACCACGACATCTCCGCATACCGTCCGGCATAGGCGACCGAGGCGAGCGTCAGCGCACAGACCGCGAGCGCGGCGAGCGCCGCCGCCGTGCCCTCGCTCAGCGGCTCGGCCGTCAGGCGCGCGCGGCGGTAGAAGGCCGGGCGCACGGTCGCGAGCAGCCCGACCAGCAGCAGGAATCCCCCCGTCAGCCACCAGGGCTCGCCGCGCAGCCACACCACCAGCGCGCCGTTGAGCAGCAGCACGATCCCCGCCCACCAGGCGAGCGCGAGCCGCCGCATCAGCCCATAGGCTGCGACCAGCAGCAGCGAGCCGACGACGGATGCGGCGAAGTGGCTCGACATCTCGTGCAGCAGGTCCGAGTAGCCGGCGAGCGGGCTTGCCTTGGGCGGCAGCGCGCCGATGAAGATCAGTGTCATCGCGCCCAGCACCGTGAGCGCGGCCATCGCCGGCACCTCGAAGGAGATCGCGACGCCGCGCTCCGGCGCCCAGCGTTCGAAGAGGTGGCGGCGCTGGCTCATCTCGAAGCCCGCGAACATCACGCCCGCGAGGAACAGCGGCACGATGTAGTAGTAGAGGCGGAACAGCAGGATCGCGCCGAACACCTCGGGCGCCGGCAGATAGCCCGAAAGCCCGAGCAGCATCGCGCCGTCGAAGACCCCGATCCCGCCCGGCACGTTGGCCAGGATCCCGGCCGAGAGCGCGAGAACGTAGATGCCGAGGAAATGCAGGAAGGTCAGCCCCTCGGCCGGCGGCAGCAGCGCCCAGAAGATCAGCGCCGTCACCGCCACATCGGCCGAGGCCAGCGCCGTCTGCGTCAGCGCCATGCGGAAGCCCGGCAGGTCTATCTGGTATCCGGCCAGGCGGAAATGCGGCACGAAGCGCGCGAGCAGCACATAGGCAGCGACCACCGCCCACATCAGCAGCCCCGCCGCCTGCATCAGCCAGCGCGGCGCGCCATCCCCGAAGAAGGGCAGCACCTCGGGCTCCACGAGCAGCACGAGCCCGCCCAGCGCGAGCCCGCCGAGCCCGAAGGTGAGCGAGGTGAAGGCCACCACCTTCGCGATCGCGATCGGCGGCAGCCCCCAGGCGGCATAGAAGCGGTAGCGCACCGCCGCGCCGGAGACCGTCGCGAAGCCGAGATTGTTCGCCAGCGAATAGGCGACGAAGGAGGCGAGCGAGGTCCGCAGGTAGGACACCGGATGCCCCGCATAGACCGAGCCCAGCCGGTCATAGGCGGTCAGGATCAGGTAGGCGAGCACGGTGAAGCCCGCCGCCCCCCACAGGGCCGAGGCCGGCGTCGCGGCGAGCGCGCCCTGGATGTCGCGCCAGGACAGGCTGCGGAACTCCCGCTGCACCACGTAGAGCGCGGCCACGAGCAGCAGCAGGCCGAACACCGTCGGCCCGTGCCGCTTCAGCGCGGCGAGGACGCGCCCGCCTGCGCTCACGCGCCCGGCCGCTCCCCGCGCGCGAGCGCCGTCTCGATCAGCCCGATCGTCCCGGCGATGCCGTAGAGCGCGACGAAGCCGCCGAAGCGCGGACCTTCCTCCTGCCCGAGCAGCACCTGATAGAGCGCGTTGAACCAGGCGCGCGAGACACCCATCGTCCCGTCCTTGTTCGGCTGCAGGAAGGGCGGGCGGCGTCCCGCGTCATAGACCAGGTCCTGGATCGCCCTGGCGCGCTCCTCCGGTTCCATCGCCTCGAGATCCGCCGCGCGGTCGCGCAAGGCGGACATCAGCGCGGCCAGCGCCTCGCGCTCGGCATCGGTGGGGGCGCGGAAGCGCTTCGTCGGCGCCACGAAATCCCGGTAGTAATGCACTGCGTGCTCCACCAGCTTGCCGAGCAGCGGCTGCGAGGCCGGCGTCGCGCCGGGCGCGTAACGGCGCAGGAAGCCCCAGAGCATCTCCGGGTCGTCCGCATTCACGACCGAGGCGAGGTTGAGCAGCATGGTGAAGGAGACCGGCGGCTCCGGGTCGTTCGGCGCCGTCCCGCCATGGATGTGCCAGGCCGGGTTGGCCGGGTCGGCGGCCGCGCGCAGCCGCGCCCGGTGCTGCAGGTATTCGTCCACCGCGCGCGGGATCTGGTCGAAGTAGAGCCGCTTGGCCCGCTGCGGCTGGTTGAACATGAACTGCGCGAGGCTCTCGGGCGGCGCGTAGCGCAGCCATTCCTCGATGGTCAGCCCGTTGCCCTTGGACTTGCTGATCTTCTGGCCCTCGGCGTCGAGGAACAGCTCGTAGGTGAAGCTCTCGGGCGGCTCGCCGCCCAGCACGCGGCAGATCGCGGAGGAGAGCTTCACGGAATCGATCAGGTCCTTGCCCGACATCTCGTAGTCCACGCCGAGGGCGAACCAGCGCAGCGCCCAGTCGGCCTTCCACTGCGCCTTGCAGTGCCCGCCCGTGATGCGGGTGGCGAAGCGTTCGCCGCTTTCGGGGTCGCGCCAGATCAGCTCGTCGCGCTCGGGCCGCACCTCCTCCATCGGCACCTGCATCACGACGCCCGTCCTCGGATGGATCGGCAGGAAGGGCGAATAGGTGGCGCGGCGCTCGGGGCCCAGCGTCGGCAGGATGACCGCGCGCACCTCCTCGTGCCGCTCGGCCATGCGCAGCAGCGCCGCGTCGAACCGGCCGGACCGGTAGTAGTCGGAGGAACTCGCGAACTCGTAGTCGAAGCCGAAGGCGTCGAGGAAGGCGCGCAGCCGGGCGTTGTTGTGGTGCCCGAAACTCTCATGCGTGCCGAAGGGGTCGGGCACCGCCGTCACCGGCCGGCCCAGATGCTGCGCCAGCATCTCCCGGTTCGGCACGTTGTCCGGCACCTTGCGCAAGCCGTCCATGTCGTCGCTGAAGGCGACGAGGCGGGAGCGCTTGCCCGTCAGCATCTCGAAGGCGCGGCGCACCCAGGTGGTGCGCGCCACCTCCCCGAAGGTGCCGATATGCGGCAGGCCTGAGGGGCCGTAGCCGGTCTCGAACAGCGCCACGTCCTTGCCGGATCGCTCCAGGCGCGCGGCGACCTTGCGCGCCTCCTCGAAGGGCCAGGCCTTCACGGCGGAAAGGTCGGTCGGGGCGGTCGTCACGGTCGCGCACTCATCCACGGCAGAGGGTGGCGCGTTATAGGTGCCCGCGCGCCCGGATGCGACCCCGCCGCGCCGCCATGCCGCCCGCCGGGGGCCGCATCCGCCGGAAAGCATTGGTCCCGCGCGCCCGTTGCGCTATGCAACCGGCCCCTTCCAGCCGTCGAAAGGACAGAGAGGGACATGCGTGTCGGTATTGTCGGCGCCACCGGTGCGGTGGGCCGCGAGCTCGTGGACGTCCTGGGGCGCCGGGCCTTCCCGGTCACCTCGCTGAGGCTCTTCGCCTCCGCCCGCAGCGCCGGCACGAAAACGAAGACGCCCTTCGGCGAGGTCGCGATCGAGGAGTTCTCCGACGCCGCCGTGCGCGACCTCGACCTCGCCCTGCTCGCCGTCTCCGGGGACTTCGCCAAGGCCCATGCGCCGCGGATGGTCGAGGCCGGCGTGACGGTGATCGACAATTCCTCCGCCTTCCGCCTGCAGGAGGGCGTGCCGCTGGTGGTGCCGGAGGTGAACGCCTCGGCCATCGGCGCCCATCGCCTGATCGCCAATCCCAACTGCACCACCGCGATCCTGGTCGTGGCGCTCGAGCCGCTCCGCCAGGCCTTCGGCCTCAGGCGCGTGATCGTCTCGACGTATCAGGCCGCCTCGGGCGCCGGCGCCGAAGGCATGGCGGAACTCGAGCGCGAGACCCGCCGCGTCCTGGTCGAGGGTGCGAAGCCGCAGGCCGAGGTCTTCCGCTGGCCGCTCGCCTTCAACGTCATCCCGCAGATCGATGTCTTCCAGCCCAATGGCTACACGAAGGAAGAGATGAAGGTCGTGTGGGAGAGCCGGAAGATCATGGGCCTGCCCGACCTGCCCATCTCCTGCACCGCCGTCCGCATCCCGACGATGCGCGTGCACGCCGAGGCCGTAACCATCGAGACCGAGCGCCCCGTCACGCCCGAGGCCGCGCGCGAGGTGCTGCGCCGCGCCCATGGCGTGAAGGTGGTGGACGACCCGGCGAACGGCCTCTACCCGATGCCGCTCACCGCGACCGGCCAGGACGATGTCGAGGCCGGGCGCATCCGCGCAAACCCGGTCTTCGGCGATCACGGGCTCGATTTCTTCCTCTGCGGGGACCAGCTCCTGAAGGGCGCGGCGCTGAACGCGGTGCAGATCGCCGAGCGTCTGCCGATGGTGGCTCGCAAGGCGGCGTGACGCTGGAGGGGCGCCGCCCCTCCAGGCCTCCCCGGCAAAGGCCGAAGGGCCTTTGCAAACCATCATCTGGCGCCAACCCTGTGCCCGGGGAACCCGATCTCCAGGTTCCCAAAGGCCTTTCGGCCTTTGGCGGAGAGAGGTGCGGAGAGGGGCAGCGCCCCTCTCCGGCCACGCCTGCCCCTGCTAGGCTGCCTCATGCCCTCGGCCCCGCGACTCCTCCTCCCCGGCGTGCCTTCGCTCGTCGCGGGCTTCGGCCGCGCCGTCCTGCTCACCACCGACGGCGAGATCGAGATCCTCGACAGCGAGGCGGCCGCGAAGGCTGTGCGGGACACCGCCCCCCTTCTCGTCCACGCCCCCGCCACCGCCCGCCGCCTCGGCCTGCCGGGCTTCGACGCAGCGCATGACCTCCTCGACCTCTTCGCCTTCTGCCGCCCGGCCGAACCCTGCGCCCCCACCCCGCGTGGCCTCGCCCTCGCGCTCGATCTGCCGCAGCCGCCCGACGACGAAGCCGCCGTCGCCCTGCTGCCGGAGATCGCCACCCACCTGCTGCGCCACCTGGCCGACACGCGCGAACACCCCCGCAACCGCGACGCCCCGGGCTTGGCCGCCCGCATGGGGGAGGCGGGCTGGCCCTGGGCGCCCTCGGTCCTCGCCGCCCTCGGCGAGCCCGGGGCAAAGCCCGATGCGCGCGCCTACAAGGTCTGGCGCCGCCTCCCCGAATGGGAGGACACCGCCCCGCCCCCACCGCCCGCTACCTTCGCCGTGGAGCCGGCCGAGGCCCGCCGCCGCCTCGCCGAGATCCTGGGCCCCGGCGCCGAGCAGCGCCCGCAGCAGGCCGACTACGCCTCCGCCGCCGCCGCCGCCTTCGCCCCTCGCGCCCATCCCGGCGCCCCCGCGCTGGTCCTGGCCGAAGCGGGGACCGGCACGGGCAAGACGCTCGGCTATGTCGCGCCCGCCAGCCTCTGGGCCGAGAGGAACGGCGCGCCGGTCTGGATCAGCACCTACACCCGCAACCTGCAGCGCCAGATCGACCAGGAGACCGCCCGCCTCTTCCCGGACCCGGAGGAGCGCCGCCGCCGCGTGGTGCTCCGCAAGGGCCGCGAGAACTACCTCTGCCTGCTGAACCTCGATGACCTGACGGCCGCCATCCCCGCGCCGCACCTCGCCATCCCGCTCGGCCTCGTCGCGCGCTGGGCGCTGTTCACGCGCGACGGGGACCTGCTCGGCGGCGACTTCCCCGGCTGGATCGCGGAACTCTTCGGCCCTGCCGCTGTCCTGCCGCTCGCCGACCGGCGCGGCGAATGCATCCATTCCGCCTGCCCGCACTACAAGACATGCTTCGTCGAGCATTCCGTCCGCCGCGCGAAATCGGCGCGGATCGTCGTCGCCAACCACGCGCTGGTCATGGTCCAGGCCGCGCTCGGCGGCGGGGAGGACGGCCCGCCGCTGCGCCTCGTCTTCGACGAGGGCCACCACCTCTTCGACGCCGCCGATTCCGCCTTCTCCGCCGACCTCACCGGCGCCGAGATGGCCGAGATGCGCCGCTGGCTGCTGGGCGCGGAAGGCGGCCGCTCCCGTGCCCGCGGCCTGCGCCGGCGGCTGGAGGAACTGATCGCCGACCGCCCGGACCTCGCCGCGCAACTGGATGCAGCCCTGCAGGCCGCGCGCGCCCTGCCCGTCCCCGGCTGGCCCTCCCGCCTCGGCGGCGGAGCCGTGGCGCGCCCCGAGGAGGCACCCAACCCGGCGGAAGCCTTCCTCCGCGCCGTGCGCGAGCAGGTGCTCGCCCGCACCCGCGAGCGCCGCGACGCCGGCCTCTACGATTCCGAATGCGACCTGTTTCCCGTGACGGAGGCGCTGCCGCCCGCCGCCGAGGCCCTCGCCCGCGCGCTCGCCCGCCTCGAACAGCCGGCTCGCGCGCTGCGCGACCGTCTCACCGCCCGGCTGGAGGAGGAGGCGGCGGACCTCGAAACCGGCGATCGCATCCGCATCGAGGCCGCCTGCCGCGCCATCGAGCGCCGCGTTCTCATGCCCTGCGAGGCCTGGCAGGGCATGCTCGCCACCATCCAGGCCGCTCCGCCCGAACCCGGCGAGCGCCCCGCCTTCGTGGACTGGCTCTCCCTCGAACGCCGCGGCGGCGCGGATACCGATGCCGGGATGCACCGCCACCACCTCGACCCGACCGAGCCCTTCGCCCGCGCCGTCGCGGCCCCGGCGCACGGGCTGCTGATCACCTCCGCCACCCTGCGCGACGAGGCCGAGACCGGCGCCGACCCCGAATCCGCCTGGCACGAGGCCGAGGCCCGCACCGGCGCGATCCACCTGCCGAGCCCGGCGATCCGCGCCGCCGTCCCCTCCCCCTTCGACTACGCCGCGCAGACGCGCTGCCTCGTCGTGACCGATGTGGCGAAGGAGGAACCCGCCCAGGTCGCCGCCGCCTTCCAGGCGCTGTTCCTGGCCGCAGGCGGCGGCGCGCTCGGCCTGTTCACCGCCATCCGCCGCCTGCGCGAGGTCCATGCCCGCATCGCGGCCCCGCTCGAGAATGCCGGCATCCCGCTCTACGCCCAGCATGTGGACGCAATGGACAATGCGACGCTCGTGGATGTCTTCCGCGCCGAGGAGCATGCCTGCCTGCTCGGCACCGATGCCATGAGGGACGGCGTGGACGTGCCCGGCCGGGCGCTGCGCCTGCTGGTCTTCGACCGCGTGCCCTGGCCGCGCCCGACCATCCTGCACCGCGAGCGCCGGCTGCACCTCTCGGGCGGGCGGCCGAAGGACTACGACGACCGGGTGGCCCGCCACCGGCTGCGCCAGGCCTTCGGCCGGCTGGTTCGCCGCGCCGACGACCGCGGCGTCTTCGTCATGCTCGACGCCCGCTGCCCCTCGCGCCTGCTGCACGGCCTGCCGCCGGGCGTGCTGATCCGCCGCCTCGGCCTCGCGCAGGCGGTGGCCGAGACGCGCGCCTTCCTGGCCGAAACCTGACCCCTTCCTTCCGCGCGCGGCGGGGAGCAATCTCCTCTCCGGACCGAGGCGGGAGGAGAATGCCCATGCCCATGACGCTCGATGATTTCGTCAGCCGCGCCCGCGCCGCGCTGAAGGACCACCCCGGCACCGAAGGCCGCCGGATGGTCTGCGACCTCGTGCGCGAGGCCCTGAAGGACCCCGCCTTCGTTGCCGCGCACATCAACGACGCGACGCCCGAGCGCAAGGTGCTCTACGAGGATCCCGAACTCGGCTTCACCGTCCTCGCCCATGCCTACAAGGACGCCAAGACCACCGGCCCGCACGACCACGGCCCCTCCTGGGCGATCTACGGCCAGGCCGCGGGCGAGACCATCATGACCGACTGGGAATGCCTCGCCCGCCCGACCGAGACCACGCCGGGCAAGGCCAGGCGCATCCGCGACTACGCCATGAAGCCGGGCGACGCCTATCTCTACGAGCCCGGCGTGCTGCATTCCCCGCGCCGCGACGGCCCCACGCGCCTGCTGCGGATCGAGGGCATGAACATGGACCGGGTGAAGCGCCTGCCCTACCAGCCGGTGGACGCCGCGGCCTGAGGCCGCCGGGCCGGACCCGGCGGGCGAAGGACCAGCCTCTGCCCGCCGGGTGACGGGCCCTGCTGCCGCACGCCTTCGTACGGATCAGCCGCGCCCGCGCTGCGCCGTCGCCTGCGCCCGGTATGCCTCCACCCGCGCCTTGAGGCCGGGCCGCGCGACCGAGCGCGCCAGCGCCGCGAGATCGCCCGCATCATCGGCCCGCCGCGTGCGCGCATGCAGCGCGGCCACCGTCGCGGCATCGAGGCGCGTGGCCGCCTCCGCCGCCGCGGCCACCGCCTCCGCCGCATCCGCGACCACCGCCGTCGCGAGGCCGATCGCGAGCGCCCGCGCGGCGCCGACGCTCGCGCCCGCCAGGAGCAGGCGCCGCGCCGTTCCATCCCCCACCAGCCCGGCCAGCCGGCCCGTCCCGAGCACCAACCCGAAGCCCGGCCCGGGGAAGGCGAAGGACGCCCCTTCCAGCGCGATGCGATGGTCGCAGGCGGCGAAAAGGTCCGCCCCCGCGCCGAAGACCCGCCCGCCCGCCACCGCGACGGTCGTCACCGGCAAGGCATGGATCCGCTGCAGCAGGATCTCGATGCGCAGGATGCGCAGCGCGAGGTCGCCCTCGCTCGTCTCCGCAAGGCCCGACAGGTCGAGCCCGGTGCAGAAATTGCGCCCCTCCCCGCGCAGCACGATGCAGCGCGCGCCCGCCGCCTCGGCGGCATCGAGCGCCGCCTCGATCCCCGCCACCATCCCCGGCCCCAGCGCGTTGCCCCGCTCAGGACGCGCGAGGGTGATGGTCGCGATCGCGCCATCGAGCCTGCTCAACACCTCCTCCGTCATGCCGACAGCACCCCGTCCCGCGCGACGACGCGCCCGGCCGAGACGACAAGGCGGCGAACAGGGCGCGCCACCACCGCCTCGGCCAGCGTCCGCGCCTCGACCAGCACGAGATCGGCGCGCGCGCCGGGCAGGAGGCCGTGGTCGGAAAATCCGCACCCCTGCGCCCCCGCCGCGCTGACGCAATCGAAGGCCAGCGCCACCTCGTCATCCCGCCGGAAGTTGTTGCGCAGGCCGATGAGCATCGCGCGCTCGAGCATGTCGGGCGAGCCATAGGGCGTCCAGGTATCGCGGATGCCGTCATTGCCGCCGAAGATCGTCACCCCCGCCGCGCGGCAGGCGGCGACAGGCGGCACGGGGCGCGAGGCCGGCGCCGTCGTCGCGATGGCGACGCCGAGCTGCGCCATGCGCGCCAGCAGCGCATCGCGCTCGCGTTCGGCGATGTCGCCCAGGCAGAAGGCGTGGCTCACCACCACCTTGCCCTCCATGCCGAGCGCGCGCGTGCGTTCGAGAATGAGGTCGAGCGAGAAGGCCCCCATCGTCCCCGGCTCGTGCAGATGGATGTCCACCGGCTTGCCGTGCCTCTCCGCCAGCCCGAACACGATATCGAGGTGCCGCACCGGATCGCGCTCGATGGCGCAGGGATCGAGCCCGCCGACGATGTCCGCCCCCATCGCCAGCGCCGCATCGAGCAGCCTCTCCGTCCCCTGCCGGGCGAGGATGCCCGATTGCGGGAAGGCGACGATCTGGATCTCCTGCAGCCCGCGCATCGCCTCGCGGGTTTCCAGCACGCGCGCGACATGGCGCGTCCCGCCCACCGTATCCACGTCCACATGGCTGCGGATGCGTGTCGTCCCCGCCGCGAGGAAGGCGCGCGCCAGCGCCAGCGAGGCAGCCCCGGCATCATGCCCGGTGCGCGCGCGCCATTCGCGCTCGGTGTCGATCTTGTCCTCGATGCGCGGCCCGACCGCGTTCACCAGCCAGTCCGGCAGGTGGATGGTCGTCTTGTCGAGATGGGTGTGCCCCTCGACGAAGCCGGGCAGCAACAGCATGCCGCGCCCGTCCTCGCTCGGCTCCCCGGCCGGCGGCGCGGCGGGCGCGATGGCGGCGATCCGCCCGCCCGTGATCGACACCGTCGCCGCCGCGCCGCCCATGGGGCGGACATTCGTCAGATGCCAGGTCGTCATGGGCGGATCCTTCCCGTCGTCGCGGCGGGCGGGATCAGGCCGCCGCCATCACCCAGTCGCGGAACAGGTCGAGGTCGATATTGCCCCCGCACAGCACGAGCCCGACGCGCCGGCCGCGCATCGCGGCGCGTTCCTGCATCAGCGCCGCGAGCGGCGCCGCACCCGCCCCTTCCGCAAGGTTGTGCGTGTCCTGCCAATAGGCGCGGATCGCCGCGGCGACCTCCTCATCCGTCACCGTCACGATGCGCGCGGCGCCGCGGCGGATGATCGCGAGCGCCTCGGCATCCGGCACGCGCGTCGCCATCCCGTCCGCGCGCGTCTCGGCCTTCGGCGTCGTCACCACATGCCCGGCCGCGAAGGACAGCGCGTAGGACGGCGCGCCCGCGCTCTGCACGCCGATGATCTCGGTGCCGAGGCCGAGAAGGTCGCGCGCCAGGATGCAGCCGCAGATGCCCGAACCCATGCCGATCGGCACATACAGCACATCGAGCGGCGGGCTGCCGCGGAAGAACTCCAGCGCATAGGTCGCCACACCCAGCACGAGGTCGGGCGCGAAGGAGGGCGCGAACTCCAGCCCCTCGGCGGCAGCGAGGCGCGCCGCCTCCTCGCGCGCGGCGTCGAAATCCGCGCCGTGCTCCACGAGGCGCGCCCCGAAGGCGCGCATCGCCGCGTTCTTCTCCGCGCTGTTGCCGTGCGGGACCAGGATCGTCACCGGCACGCCATGCAGCCTGCCGGCATAGGCCAGCGACTGGCCGTGATTGCCGCGCGTCGCGCTGACCACGCCGCGCACCTGCGGCCGCTCGCGCTTCAGGCGTTCCATGTAGACCAGGCCGCCGCGCAGCTTGAAGGCGCCGGTCGGCGTGTGGTTCTCGTGCTTGACCCAGACCTCCGCGCCGGTCCGCGCCGCGAGGAGCGGCCAGGCGACCTGCGGCGTCGGCGCGAAGGCCCGGTGGACGAGGCGCGCCGCTTCCTCGAGCGCGTCCAGCGTGAACATCGGCGAGGCGGCGCGCGCCCTCAGATGGTCTTGAGGTTGACCGCGGCCGCCTTGCCGCGCTCCGTCGCCACGTCGTAGCTGACCTTCTGGTTCTCGTTCAGCCCGGTCAGCCCCGCCTTCTGCACGGCGGTGATGTGCACGAAGACATCCTTGCCGCCGTCCTGCGGCACGATGAACCCGTAGCCCTTGGTCGCGTTGAACCACTTCACGGTACCGATCGCCATGCGGCGGGCCTCCTTGCCTTGCCGGCGCGCGGGATGCGCCGGGATCGCCCAGCCGTGCCCGGGATCGGCTTGGAGGCGCCCGGGCATCCGGAGGCACGGCAAGGCGAGGCAAGGCGCGATGGGTGCGTAGATGACACGCAGATCATGACAGCCACGTCAACCGAAGCGTCCCGCTGCTCCGCGCAGCCGCGAAACGGAAACGGGGCGGCCCCGAAGGACCGCCCCGCCCCGGCTCCGACCGGCTGGCGCCGATCAGAAGTCCATGTCGCCCATGCCGCCGCCCGGGGCCGCCGGGGCGGCCTTCTTCTCCGGACGCTCGGCGACCATCGCCTCGGTGGTGATCAGCAGCGAGGCGACCGAGGCCGCATCCTGCAGCGCCGTGCGCACGACCTTGGTCGGGTCGATGATGCCGGCGGCCACCAGGTCCTTGTACTCGTCGGTCTGCGCGTCGTAGCCGAACTCGTACTTGTCGGTGCGCAGCACCTCGCCCGCGACCACCGCGCCGTCCTTGCCGGCGTTCTCGGCGATCTGGCGCAGCGGCGCCTGGATGGCGCGGCGCACCAGGTCGATGCCGACCTGCTGGTCGTGGTTCTCGCCCTTCAGGGCCGCGAGCTTCTGCGAGGCGCGCGCCAGCGCGACGCCGCCGCCCGGCACGATGCCTTCCTCGACCGCGGCGCGGGTCGCGTGCAGCGCGTCGTCCACGCGGTCCTTGCGCTCCTTCACCTCGACCTCGGTCGAGCCGCCGACGCGGATCACGGCGACACCGCCGGCGAGCTTCGCCAGGCGCTCCTGCAGCTTCTCGCGGTCGTAGTCCGAGGTGGTCTCCTCGATCTGCGCCTTGATCTGCTCGCAGCGGCCCTTGATGTCCTCCTTCTTGCCGGCACCCTCGACGATCGTGGTGTTCTCCTTCTCGATCCGCACCTTCTTCGCGCGGCCGAGCATGTTGAGCGTCACGTTCTCGAGCTTGATGCCGAGATCCTCGGAGATGACCTCACCGCCGGTCAGGATGGCGATGTCCTCGAGCATCGCCTTGCGGCGATCGCCGAAGCCAGGCGCCTTCACCGCCGCGACCTTCAGGCCGCCGCGCAGCTTGTTGACCACGAGGGTGGCCAGCGCCTCGCCCTCGACGTCCTCGGCCACGATCACCAGCGGGCGGCCGGACTGCACGACCGATTCGAGCAGCGGCAGCATGGGCTGCAGGCCCGAGAGCTTCTTCTCGTGGATCAGGATGTAGGGGTCATCCAGCTCCGCGATCATCTTCTCGGCGTTGGTGATGAAGTAGGGCGAGACGTAGCCGCGGTCGAACTGCATGCCCTCGACGACGTCGAGCTCGGTCTGGATGGACTTCGCCTCCTCGACCGTGATGACGCCCTCGTTGCCCACCTTCTCCATGGCCTTGGCGATCATCTCGCCGATTTCCTTCTCGCCATTGGCGGAGAGGGTGCCGACCTGGGCGACCTCGGCGGAGGTGGTGATCTTGCGGGTGCGGGCCTCGAGCTCCTTCACGACCTCGGCGACCGCCTTGTCGATGCCGCGCTTGAGGTCCATCGGGTTCATGCCCGCGGCGACCGCCTTCGCGCCCTCGCGGACGATGGCCTGGGCCAGCACGGTCGCGGTGGTGGTGCCGTCACCGGCGAGGTCGTTGGTCTTCGAGGCCACCTCGCGCACCATCTGCGCGCCCATGTTCTCGAACTTGTCGGCGAGCTCGATCTCCTTCGCGACCGTCACGCCGTCCTTCGTGATGCGCGGGGCACCGAAGGACTTGTCGATCACGACGTTGCGGCCCTTCGGGCCCAGCGTCACCTTCACGGCGTCGGCCAGGATGTCAACGCCGCGCAGCATCTTGTCGCGCGCCGTGGCGCCGAACTTCACGTCCTTAGCAGCCATTGCTGTCTACCTCTCGAAAACTCTGGATGGATCGGGGAAGGCGGAAGCGGCGCCTCAGGCAGCCTTCTTCGCCTCGGCGGTGACCTCGAGGATGCCCATGATGTCGCTCTCCTTCATGATCAGGAGCTCCTCGCCATCGAGCTTCACCTCGGTGCCCGACCACTTGCCGAACAGGATGCGGTCGCCGGGCTTCACGTCGAGCGGGCGCACCTCGCCCTTCTCGTTGATCGTGCCGGCGCCGACGGCGATCACCTCGCCCTCCTGCGGCTTCTCCTTCGCGGTGTCCGGGATGATGATGCCGCCGCGCGTCTTCTCCTCCGCCTCGATGCGGCGGACGAGAACGCGGTCGTGCAGGGGACGGAACTTCATCGGGATGTCCTCTCCTGAGCCTCGGGTTGGTGACGGCTCGCCCTGGGAAGCCTGGCCGGTCGCCGGAACGCCCCGGCCGTTAGCACTCCCCCCAGAGGAGTGCCAGCGATCTAGAGCCCGCCTGCCCGATCGTCAAGCGATCCGGCAGCACTCGCGAAGCGCGAGTGCTAACATCTTGATCCTCAACAATTTTTCTTGCCATGCGCTGCACCGCACATGTCATCCTGATGACGGCGACGGGCCCTTGCGCGGCCCCGCCCGGTCGAAACCGCAGGGCTCAACCCAGCCAGGGAAGGGACAGAATGACGGTGCTGCAGGGACTGGAACCGATCATCCGCATCCGCGACTGGCGGATGACCACCGCCGAACTCCTCTACCACATGCCGGACCACCCCCACGTCCTGCAGGCCTATGTCTGGCAGAAGATCGACCACGCGCCGGACTTCCCGGAACTGACGCGCTTCCTCGAGTTCTGGCGCCGCGAGATCGACGGCCCCCTCCACTCCGTGCGCGTCGCCACCGCCGCCCTGACCCGGCCGGCGGAACTGCGCTACGCCAACGGCGTCTTCACCCTGCACTGAGAACGGGAGCCGGAGAGGGGCGCCGCCCCTCTCCCCGCCGAAGGCCGAAGGGCCTTCGGGAACCGCTGCCGGGCTCGCGGTCAGGCCCGCAGCCTTGAGGGCGCAGCGGCCGGGCCGGGCGCGTCCATCAGATGCGCCACGATCGCCCGCCGCACCGGCGCGAGCACGGCCCCCGCGCCGATCAGCGCCGCGCGCGCCAGCCGCGCCGGCGCCCGGTCATCGGAATAGAGCCGCGCCACCGCATTGGTCGCGAGGAACAGGGGCAGCGTCGCCCGCCGCAGCGCGGCGCCGTAGCGCGCCAGCGGCGCCGCCTCGCCCGGATCGGCCGCCCGGCGGACGAGGCCCGCCAGCATCTCCGCCCCCAGCAGGCCGAAATTGAAGCCATGCGCGGTCACGGGATGCATCCCCACCGCCGCATCCCCGAGCAGCGCGAATCGCCGCCCCGCGAAGCGGTGCGCATAGGTCGCGACCAGCGGATAGGCATGCCGCGTCCCCGCCGCCCGCATCGCGCCGAGCCGCCCCTCGTAACGCCGCGTCACCTCGGCGGCGAAATCCTCCGCCGCCATGGCCATCAGCCGCTCGGCCGCGGCCGGCGGGACCGTCAGCACCACGGAGGAGACATCGCCCGGCAGCGGCAGCATCGCGATGGTCTGGCCATGGGCGAACCATTCCGTCGCCACGCCGCCATGCGGCCGCTCATGCGCGAGGCGCGCGACGATCATGGTGCGCCCGAAATCGAGCATCTGCGCCCCGATGCCGGCCCGACGCCGCGCCTCGGAGAAGCGCGAATCGGCCGCCACCACCAGCCGGGCGCGGAGTTGCCGCCCGTCATCGAGCACGAGCCGCGCGCCCGCGGCCTCGAGCACGAGGCCCGCCACCGCCCGGCCGGCGACCAGCCGCGCCTCGCCCGCCTCCGCCATCGTCTCGAACAGCGCCCGGCGGATCATGTGGTTCGGCACCAGCCGCCCGAGCGGCTCCCCGCCGCCGCCCGGCGCGAAGCGCAGCGCGAGCGGCGAGGCGCCATTCAGCACCCGCGCCTCGCGCAGCGGCGCCGTCTCCCCCGCCGGGATGCGCGCCCAGGCCCCGAGATCCCGCAGGATCGCCTGGGAGCGATGGGTCAGCGCGATCTCCCGCCCGTCGAAGCCCGGTTCGGCGATGGCCGCTTCCGGCGCCTTCTCGAACAGGGTGACGGCAACGCCGCTGCCCCTGAGCGCGCAGGCGAGCGCCAGCCCGGCCGGCCCCGCCCCGATGATCGCGACATCCGTGTCCATGCCGTCCCTCCTGCCCCGGCCCGCGGCTGGCGTCCATGACGAAGCGCAAGGCCGCCGCCCGGCCCCGCGGCGGTGTCCGCGCCCGGCGGTATCGCGAGCCTCCGCCCCCCGGAACGGTCGCCGTCCTAGTCCTCGTCCAGCGCCCGGCCCGCCTGGTGCCGGCGCAGCAGCATCAGCCCGATCCCCGCCGAGACGACGAACAGCGCCACCGCGAGGCCGAGCTGCCACGCGCCATCCACCCGTATGCCCTTGCCCAGCAGCGCGAAGACCACGGTCTGCGGCAGGTAGCCGATGGCCGAGGCGGCCAGGAAGGGCAGCAGGCGGATCCCCGCCATCCCCGCCAGCAGGTTGAGCGCGAGGTTGTTGCCCACCGGCAGCAGCCGCAGCGCCAGGGTGGCGCCGAAGGGGCTGACCGCGAGCACGTCGCGCAGCGGCCGCAACCGGTGCCCGAACCGCCCGGCGAGCCGCCGCTCCGCCCAGGACCGCCCGACCGCCCGCGCCCAGGCATAGGAGAGCGCGCATCCGGCCACCTGCGCCGCGAGCGCGAGCAGGCTGCCCTGCAGCGCGCCGAAGGCGTATCCGCCGAGGAAGGCCACCCCCTGCCGAGGCGCGCCCGCCGCCGTCGCCGCCGCGCCCATGGCGACGAAGGCGAGATCCCCTGCCAGCCCCTGGCCGAGCACCCAGCGATCCACCCATTCGGTGCCCGGCGCGAAGCCCACGCTGCGCAGCAGCAGCCCCGCCGCCGCGAGGCCCGCCCCGAGCAGGGCCAGCTTCAGCACCGCCCGCCGCCGCCGCCCCGCCGCGGCCGCGGGCGGCGCGGTCCGCGCGGTCATGGGCCGGCATCCTCCTCGACCGCCGGGCGGCGCCCCCGGCGCTGCAGCCAGGCCACGCCCACCAGGTCGAAGATGCCCACCAGCAGCCTGTCCAGCGTCCCGTAGTTCGAGGCGCCGCGCACCCGCGGCCGGTGGTTCACCGGCTCGCTGACCACATGCCCGCCCGCGCGCAGCGTCAGCGCCGGCAGGTAGCGGTGCATGTGGTCGAAATGCGGGAAGTCGAGGAACAGGTCACGCGGGAAGACCTTGAGGCCGCACCCCGTATCGGGCGTCGCATCGCGCAGGGCCCAGGCGCGCACGGCGTTGGCGATGCGGCTCGTGACCCGCTTCACGCCGCTGTCCTTGCGGCTGACGCGATGCCCCGCCACCAGGGTGCGCCGCCCGGCCGCCGCCTCGGCCTCGGCGCGGGCGAACAGGCGCGGGATGTCGGCCGGGTCGTTCTGCCCGTCCCCGTCGAGTGTCGCGATCCAGCGCCCGCGCGCCGCCTTCACCCCGGTCACGATCGCCGCGGACTGCCCGCAGGAGGAAGCGTGCCGCAGCACCCGCACCGGCGCGCCCGCCGCCCGCGCCGCGCGCAGCGCGTCTGCCGTCCCGTCGCTGGAGCCGTCGTCCACATAGACGATCTCGTGCGGCAGGGCGCCGAGCGCGGCCTCGATCTCCGCGACCAGCGGCGCGATGTTCGGCGCCTCGTTGCGGACCGGGATGACGACGGAGAGGATCGGTGGCGCGGCGGTCCCAGGTCCCGCCGCGGCGGCCCCGGTTCCGTCGCGGGGTGCGGCGGGCATGGCGCGGGCGGGTAGCAGCCCCGCCCCGGCGGGGCAAGCGTATGGGGCGCGGCCCTGGCCCGCCCGGCCGGATCATGCGCCGCCCGCGCGCCCGGGTCCGCCCCCGCCAGCATCCGCCTTGAAGACTCGCTGCCGCCGCCGCTCCGGCGCGCAGGGCTGCGCCCCGCCTCGCGTGGGTGCGGCGCGTCGCCTCTCCAGCAAGGCCGGACACGCGTGGGCGCGCCCCGGCCGGCGCGGCGGGTGCGCGGGGCCGCCCTCTCCCCTATATCGCCGCCATGCCCTTCGATGCCCGCACCCTCCCCCCGCAGACCACCGGAACCGCCACGCGCGACGCCCGCGCCGTCGCCCGCTGGCTGCTGCTCGTCGCCGCCCTGGTCTGGATCATGGTGGCCATCGGCGGCGCCACCCGGCTGACCGGCTCGGGCCTGTCCATCATGGAATGGGCGCCGATCGCCGGGATCCTTCCGCCCCTGAGCGATGCCGAGTGGCAGAGGCTTTACGATCTGTATCGCACCATCCCCCAGTATCAGCTCGTGAACCAGGGATTCGGGATGGAGGGCTTCAAGCAGATCTTCTGGCTGGAATGGATCCACCGCTTCTGGGGGCGGCTGATCGGCCTCGCCTATGTCGCCGGCCTCGCCTGGTTCTGGGCCAGCGGCCGCATTCCTGCCGGGCTCAAGCCGCGGCTGTTGCTGCTGCTCGCCCTGGGCGGGCTGCAGGGGGCGATCGGCTGGTTCATGGTCGCCTCGGGCTTCGAGGCTGACCGCACCGCCGTCTCGCCCTACCGGCTCGTGCTGCATCTCGGCATGGCCTTCCTGCTCTACGCCATGCTGGTCTGGACCGCGCTCTCGCTGCTGCGCCCCGCGCCGGCCGAGCCGCCCCCGGTGGCGATCCGCCGCTGGACCCATGCGGCGGCGGGCCTTGCCATCCTCGCCATGCTCGCCGGCGGCTTCGTTGCCGGGATCAAGGCCGGCTTCTCGTACAACACCTTCCCGCTGATGGACGGGCGGCTGGTGCCGGAGGGCTACTGGGACCTCTCCCCCGCCTGGACGAACTTCACCGCCAATATCCCGGCGGTGCAGTTCAACCACCGGCTTCTCGCGACCCTGGCCCTGCTCTCCGCCGGCTGGGCCGCCTGGCTCGCCTGGCGCTCGCTGCCGCGCGGCAGGCTGCGCGGCGCCGTCATGGGCCTCGCCGCCGCGGTCGCGCTGCAATACGCGCTCGGCGTCGCGACGCTGCTCGCGGTGGTGCCGGTCTGGCTCGGGACGCTCCATCAGGCCGTGGCCGTCCTCGTGCTGACCGGCGCGCTGTTCGCCATGCATGCGCTGCGCCGGCCCGCCCGGCCGCCGGCCGCCGCAAGGGCCGCGCCGGTGTGACCCCCGGGGAGGCAGCCCTCCGCGCCTTCGAGGCCCTGCCCCATGCGATGATGGTGGCCGACGGGCAGGACCGGCTCGTCATCGCCAATGCCGCCCTGTGGGGCGAGGCCGGCGCCGATCCCGCCCGCTTTCCGCCCGGCACGCCGCTGCGCGACCTGATGCGGCTCTTGGCCTTCCGCGGCATGCTCGGCCCCGGCGACCCCGCCGCGCTGGCCGAGGCGGCGCTGGCCGAGGACCGCTCGATCCTGCAGGTCCGCCACCGCCGCAGCGCCGATGGCGCCCGACTGTCGGAAGTGACCACCTTCCCCCTGCCTGGCGGCGGCTTCGTGCTCTGCGCGGTGGACATCACCGCCCTCAACCGCGCCGAGGCCACCGCGCGCAGCCGCGCCGCGCTGCTCGAACGCGTGCTGAACGCGCAGCGCAGCGGCATCGCGCTGTTCGACGCCGAGCGCCGCCTCGTCCTCCACAATGCGTCCTACCGCCGGCATTCCGGCGCGACGGCGGAGCTCCTCGCCGGCCGGCCCGCGCTGGGCGACATCCTCGAGGGGCTCGAGCGCGCGGGCGAGTTCCACGCCCTGCGCGACCGGGGCCACCTGCGCGCGGTGCTCGCCGCCGACCGCAGCCGGCCGCGCCAGTCCGAACGCGAGCGCGCCGACGGCACGGTGGTCCGCTTCACCAGCACGCCCTCCCCCGATGGCGGCTTCCTGCTCGAGACCGAGGACGTCACCGACCTCCGCCGCGCCGAGGCCGAGGCGCGCCGCCGCGCGGCCATCCTCGACGGCGTGCTGGAGGCGCTGCCGCACGGCATCTGCGTCTGGGGCCCGGACCGCCGGGTGGCGCTGTTCAACGACGCCTATCTCAGGCTGATGGAAGGCGCGCCGCTGCAGGTCGGCGACACGCTCGAGGAGGTGATCCGCCGCCGCGCCGAGGCCGGCGAATACGGGCCCGGCGAGGCCGCCGCGGTCTATGCGCGGGAGATGGCGCGCGACCTCTCCGTCCCGCAGGAGCGCCGCCGGCGCCGCGCCAACGGCACCGCGCTCGACGTGCGGACCGCGCCGCTGCCCGATGGCGGGCATGTCTCGGTCGTCACCGACGTCACGGCGCTGTGGAAGGCCGAGGAGGAGGCGCGCCGCCGGGCGATGCTGCTCGAGACCGCGCTCGCCTCGATGCGCCACGGCTTCACCCTCTACGACGCCGCATCGCGTGTCGTGGTGGCGAATGCGCTGGCCGAGCGCCTCGGGGGCCTCAGCCCCGGCGCCCTCGCCCCCGGCCGCCGCTTCGAGGAGGTGGTGCGCGAGCAGGTCGCCTCCGGCGCCCTCGGCTCGGGCGAGGAGGCCGAGGCGATCGCCGCCGCCGCCATCGCGCTCGACCGCACGCGCCCGCACCGGATGCGCCGCCGCACCGAAGAGGGGCAGGTGCTCGAGATCGCCTCCGACCCCACGCCCGATGGCGGCTTCGTCGTGACGCATGTGGACGTCACCGCCCTCGCGGCCGCGGAGGCCGAGGCCCAGGCGCGGGCCGGGATCCTGCGCGTGATGCTCGACAACACGCGGCACGGCATCTGCCTCTTCGATGCCACCGGGCACATCGTGGCGGTGAACGCACTCGCCGCGCGCATGTGCGGCCTCGCGCCCGAGCAGATGGCTCCGGGCCGCCACCTGCTCGATGTCCGCGACGAGCAGATCGCCGCCGGGGAGTTCGGCGACCCCGCCGCGGCGGCGCGCTTCGTCGGGGCGCGCAGCGAGGAGCCCTGGCGCGGGCCGGACCGCTACACGCGCCGCCGCCCCGACGGGACGATGCTCGAGATCACCACGGACCCCACCCCCGATGGCGGCTTCGTGCGCACCTACACCGACGTCACCGAGGACCGCCGCATCCGCGACGAGCTGGAACGCGCGCGCGCCGCCGCCGGGGCGGCGAGCGAGGCGAAGTCCCGCTTCCTCGCCACCATGAGCCACGAGCTGCGCACGCCGCTCTCGGCCGTGATCGGCTTCGCCGAGGCGATCCTCGCCGAGACCGAGCCCGGGCGCGTCGCCACCTATGCCGGCGAGGTGCGCGATGCCGGGCGGCACCTGCTGGCCCTGATCGAGGACATCCTCGAAGTCGCGCGCGCCGGCGGGCCGGAGGCAGGCGCGGGCGAGACCCTCCTCGACCCGGCCGCGCTGGTCGCGAGCCTCGCCGCCGCCCATGGCGAGGCGGCGAAGGCCGCGGGCATCGCGTTCGAGGCCACAGCCGCCCCCGCCCTGCCGCCGCTGCGCAGCGACGAGCGCCGCCTGCGCCGCATCCTGCGCGCGCTGCTCGACAATGCGCTGAAGTTCACACCCGCGGGCGGCACGGTGCGCCTTGCCGCCGCGGCGGATCAGGCCGGCGGCCTCGTCTTCACCGTCTCCGACACCGGCATCGGCATGGCAGGCGAGGACATTCCCCGCGCCTTCGAGCCCTTCACCCAGCTCGACGGCTCGAGGGCGCGGCGCTACGCCGGCTCCGGCCTCGGCCTGCACCTCGCCCGGCTGCTCGCCCAGGCGATTCGGGCCGATCTCGCATTGGAGAGCGCGCCCGGCCGGGGCACCATCGCCACCCTTCGCCTGCCGCCCGGCATCACCATCTCGGCGCAAGAGGCGCCCGAGGAGACTGCATGACCGCCCTTGCCACCACCGACGCCCTGTTCTTCGGCCTGCTCGACCGCGACGCCGCCGCGCGCCGCCTGCGCGAGGCCACCGCCGGCTGCGAGGACGGGGAGCTCTTCCTCGAATACCGGGAGAGCGAGGCGATCGCGATCGACGACGGGCGCATCCGCTCGGCCTCCTACGACGCCACGCGCGGATTCGGCCTGCGCGCCGTGAGCGGGGAGGCGGCCGGCTACGCCCATGCCGGCGAACTCTCCGACGCCGCCCTCGCCCGCGCGGCGGAGGCGGTGAAGGCCGTCCGCCAGGGCCGCTCCGGGACGCTGGAAGCCGGCCCGCGCGCGACCAACGCCCGGCTCTACACCGACGCCAACCCGCTCGCGCAGATGGATTTCGCCGCCAAGACCGCGCTGCTGCAGGAGATCGACGCCTTCGCCCGCGCCGCCGACCCGCGCGTGGTGCAGGTGATGGCCTCCATCACCGGCGAATGGCAGGCGGTGCAGATCCTGCGCCCGGACGGCCAGCGCGTGGCGGATCTCCGCCCGCTGGTGCGCTTCTCCGTCTCGGTGGTGGTGGAGAAGGACGGAAGGCGCGAGAGCGGCACCTTCGGTACCGGCGGGCGTTTCGACTACGCCCGCATCCTCGCCGGCGGCGCCTGGAAGGCCGGGGTGACGGAGGCCCTGCGCCAGGCGCTCGTGAACCTCGAGAGCATCCCCGCCCCGGCCGGCGAGATGGAGGTGGTGCTCGGCCCCGGCTGGCCCGGCATCCTCCTGCATGAGGCGATCGGGCACGGGCTGGAGGGCGACTTCAACCGCAAGAAGACCTCGGCCTTCGCCGGGCTGCTCGGAAGCCGCATCGCCGCCCCCGGCGTGACGGTGGTGGATGACGGCACCATCCCCGACCGCCGCGGCTCGCTCACCGTGGACGACGAGGGCACGCCGACCGGCCGCACCGTGCTGATCGAGGACGGGATCCTGACGGGCTTCCTCCAGGACCGGCAGAACGCGCGGCTGATGGGCGTCGCCCCCACCGGCAATGGCCGCCGCCAGTCGCACGCGCATATCCCGATGCCGCGCATGACCAACACGGTGATGCTCGGCGGCAGCCACACGCCGGAGGAGGTGATCGCGAGCGTCAGGCGCGGCCTCTACGCCGTCAACTTCGGCGGCGGGCAGGTGGACATCACCTCGGGCAAGTTCGTGTTCAGCGCCTCCGAGGCCTACCTGATCGAGGACGGCAGGATCGGCCCGCCGGTCAAGGGCGCGACGCTGATCGGCAACGGCCCCGATGCGCTGACCAAGGTGGCGATGGTGGCCAACGACATGGCGCTCGACCCCGGGATCGGCACCTGCGGCAAGCAGGGCCAGGGCGTGCCCGTGGGCGTCGGCCAGCCGACCCTCAAGATGACCGGCCTGACGGTGGGCGGCACCGCGCTGGCCTGATACCCTGCTGACACAGGTCGATCCTTTGTCTGCAGGGTATCAGGATTTGGTTCCGCGCGCGGCCGCCCCATGAGCCCCGCGCGCCATACCATCGGGCGATATGTCAGCCCCTTCGACCGCTGGCCTGACGGCCCGCGGCGGCCCCTCTCCCGGCCCCGCGCCATGAACGGCTTCATGGCGCGGGATCGCGTTGCGCGATAAGAACGATCGCGCTTCCGAGGAGGCCCGCATGAGCGAGATCCCGCCCCCGACCCCCGACCCGTCCGCCGAGGAGGCGCAGCGGGAGGAAGCCCGCCGCGCGAGCGAGGCCGGCGGCGCGGATGGCGTTGCGGACGGCGTCGGCACCGCGCTCGATCTCGTCGCGCATGGCGCGCTCGACCTCGCCGTCACGGCAGCCGATGCCGCGCTCGATGCCGCGAGCGCGACCGTCCAGGCCGGCGCCGCGGTCGCCAAGGTGTCGCTCGAGGTGATCGGCGGCATCGTCAGCGGCGTCGCCGACCTCTGATGCCCTGCGGACAAAGGATCGCCCCTTGTCCGCAGGGTATCAGGATCTGGGTCCGCGCGCGGCCGCCCCACCAGACCTGCCCGCTGGCATGACGGCGCCGCCGCACGCGCGGCGGAGACGGGAACGGCCCGTCTCCGCTGGTCCCGGACGGCGAACCGGCCTCAGCGGATCGCGACCGGGTTGATGATCGCCTGCACCGCGCCGCGATAGAGCGGCTGGCCGAGCACGAACATGAACTCGCTCGCCCCGTCCGCCACCAGCCCGCGCGTGTCGAGGTTCTCGAGGATGTAGATCCCGTTGCGCGCGAGCAGGACCTGGTGCCCCTGCCAGACCACGTTCGGGTTCCTGAAGGGCACCGCCTCGACCCCCCAGGTGTCGGCGCCGACCGCCAGCGGCTGCAGCGAGGCGAGGTATTCCGCCCCCGGCCCGTCGATCCCCGGCTCCTGGCTGCCGAAGAGCTGGGGATTCTCCGTCAGCACCGAGAGCCAGCCCGTGTGCAGAACCACCACATCGCCCGGCGTCACGCGCACATTCTGCTGCGCCATGGCCTGGCGCAGTTCGTCCGCCGTGACGAGCTCGCCGCCGTCAAGGCGCGGCTTGCCCTTGAACCGCGCGAGGTCCACCAGCACGCCGCGGGTGACGAAGGGCGGGATGTTCTCGATGCCGAGCTTCGTCACTCCCGTGGTGCGCACGAAGTCGCGCGCGCGGTTGCCGTTGTAGAAGACGTTGTCGATGCCGAGATGCGCCAGGCTGTCGATCTGCGTGCCGACGCCGAGCCAGCCATTCACCATGTCGTCCACATACGACATGCGGTTGGCGCCGAAGGTCTGCCCGTCCTCCTGGCCCGGCATGAAGACCGTGACGCTGAAGTTGCGCGGCGGGAAGGCCGGCGTGCTGCGGTCCACCGCGATCCCCATGCGGTAGGTCTTGCCCTCCCGCACCAGCCGCGTCGCCTCCTGCACCTTGGCCGGCGTCAGCAGGTTGGCCGCGCCCAGCTGGTCATCCGGCCCCCAGCGGGAAGGGAACCAGTTGCCTCCGGCCGCGCCTGCGGCCGGCGCCTGGGCCTGCGCGAGCCTGACGCCCGAACCGGCCTGGATCGCGACGCATCCGGCGCAGGCCGCGCCCATCAGGCCACGCCGTGTCATCCCGCCGGCCTCGGCCGGGCCGGACTGCAAACGCCGCATCATTCGCATGTCGCTTCCCTCCCGTCTCGCCGGTCGTGCCGCCGGCGGACGGAAGGGTGGCGAATCCAGGCGGCGTTATACAATCACCACGTGCAGACGGTCAGATCGCCGCCTCCGAGAAGATGCGCGCGACATCGCCGCCCCAGGCCGTGGCGCAGCGCTCCAGCCAGCGGTCCGCCTGGGTCTGTCCGGTCGCGACCACGGCATCGAGCGGGTCGAGGAACATCTCCTCCCCGAGCCCGCGCGCCTTGAGCCCGTCGCGCGCGATCGCGAGCACGTCGCGCGCCACATCCCGCAGCCGCCGCCCGCGGATGCTCGCCTCGAGCGCCTGCTCGGGAACGGCGTTGCGCAGCGCGACGATCTCCGCCACCGACCACTCCCGGGTCAGGGCGCGGGCCGCCTTCTGCGCCGCGTCGTCGTAGATCAGCCCCACCCAGAAGGCGGGCAGCGCGGTCAGGAAGGCCGGCGCGCCCGCATCCGCCCCGCGCATCTCGAGGAAGCGCTTGAGCCGCACATCGGTGAAGACCGTCGTGACGTGGTCCGCCCAGTCGCCCATCGTGGCGGCGTGGCCCTTGAGCTTCTCCGCCCGCCCCTCGAGGAAGGCGCGGAAGGACATGCCCGCCGCGTCGATCCACTGCCCCTCGCGCATGATGAAGTACATCGGCACGTCGAGAACCCAGTCCGCGAAGCGCTCGAAGCCGAAGCCGTCCTCGAACACCACGGCCGGGATGCCGGTGCGGTCGGGATCGGTGTCGGTCCAGACCTTGGCGCGCAGGCTGCGGTAGCCGTTCGGCCTGCCTTCGGAGAACGGCGAATTGGCGAAGAGCGCGGTGGCGAGCGGCTGCAGCGCGAGGCTGACGCGCAGCTTCTCGACCATGTCGGCCTCGTCGCCGAAATCGAGGTTCACCTGCACCGTGCAGGTGCGCAGCATCATGTCGAGGCCCATGGAGCCCACGCGCGGCATGTATTGCCGCATGATGGCGTAGCGGCCCTTGGGCATCCAGGGCATGTCCTCCCGCCTGGCCAGCGGATGGAAGCCGAGCGGCGCGAAGCCGAGGCCGAGCGGTCCGGCGACCTCCCGCACCTCGCGCAGATGGTCGGCGATCTCGTCGCGCGTCTCCTGCAGGCTCGCGAGCGGCGCGCCGGAGAGTTCGAACTGCCCTCCCGGCTCGAGCGAGACCGACGCCTCCCCGCGCTTGAGCCCGATCGGATTGCCGCGGTCGAGGATGGGCTCCCAGCCGAAGCGCATCAGCCCTTCGAGCATGGCGCGGATGCCGCCGGGCTCGTAGGGCGGCGGGGCGAGGTCCGCGCGGCGGAAGCCGAACTTCTCGTGCTCGGTGCCGATGCGCCAGCGCTCGCGCGGCTTGCTGCCGGCGGCGAACCACTCGGCAAGCTGTCGCGCCGAGGTGATCGGCGTGGGATCCGACTCGCCGGGATTCGACATGCAGCCCTTCCTCGGACGCCGCAGGACACGGCGCGGTCAGGTCGCGGTCCAGTCCCCCGCCAGCGCCTGGAGCACCGCAAGGCCCGCGACCGCCGCCGTCTCCGCCCGCAGGATGCGGGGGCCGAGGGCGACCGCGGTAACAAAGGCACGTCGCGTCGCGTCGTCAAGTTCGGCGCCCTCGAAACCACCCTCCGGGCCCACGAGCCAGCCGCAGGGCAGGCGCAGGCCCGACGCAACGCTCGCGACCGGAGCGGCGCCGCGGCGCTCGGCCGCGACCAGCAGCGGCGCTCCGTCCCATCCATCAAGCGCGCGATGCAACGGCATGGCGGGCCGCAGCGCGGGCACGGATAGCCTCTCGCACTGCTCGGCCGCGCCGCGCGCGATGGCCGAGAGGCGCTCGGTGTTCACCCGCTCGGCCACCGTGCGCCGCGTGAGGACGGGCTGGATGACCGAGACGCCGAGTTCGGTCGCCTTCTCCACCACCCAGTCGAGCGCATCACGCTTCAGCGCGGCGACCACGAGGCGCAGGTCGGGCTCGGGGCCGGGCGCGCGCAGCCGCGGCCCGAGCGCGAAGGCGCAGCGGTCCTTGCGCAGATGGGCGATGGTCGCGGCGAACTCGCCATCGCGCGCATTGAACACGCGCACGGCCTCCCCCACGCCGCGCCGCAGCACAGTGCCGAGGTGGTGCGCCTGCGCCGCCGTTCCGTGCCGTTCCGCGCCTTCGGCCAGCGCGTCGTCGAGGAAGAGTCGCGGGGTGGACATGGCGGGTCTCCATGCCCCTTATACGGCGCGTGAGCGGATACACCGACATCCGCGCCGGCGGCTGGGTGGCGCGCCTGCCCGAAGCCTGGCGCCCCTATGCGCTGCTGATGCGCCTCGACCGGCCGATCGGCTCCTGGCTGCTGGTGCTGCCGGGCTTCTGGGCCTTCGCCATGGCCGCACCCTCCTGGGGGCGTGGGCTGTGGCTCGCGGCGCTGTTCGGCCTCGGCGCCGTGCTGATGCGCGGCGCGGGCTGCGTGGTGAACGACCTGTGGGACCGCGACCTCGACCGCCAGGTCGAGCGCACGGCGGGGCGGCCGCTCGCCTCGGGCATGGTCACGCCGAAGCAGGCGCTGGCCTTCCTTCTGGTGCTGCTGGCCGTCTCCTTCCTCATCCTGATCCAGTTGCCCTGGGCGGCGATCCTGCTCGGCGTGCTCTCGCTGGTGCCGATCGTGCTCTATCCACTGGCCAAGCGCGTGACGGACTGGCCGCAGGCGGTGCTTGGGCTGGTGTTTTCCTGGGCCGCGCCGACCGGCTACGCGGCGGCGACGGGCGGGCTCGACGCGGCGGCCTTCGCCCTCTGGGCGGCGGGCTTCTTCTGGATCCTGGGCTACGACACGATCTACGCGCACCAGGACCGCGAGGACGATGCGCTGGTCGGCATCCGCTCCACCGCGCTCAAATTCGGCGAGCGCACGCGGCCCTTTCTCGCCGCCTGCTATGCCGTGACCCTCGCGCTGCTGCTGCTCGCTGGCGTGCTGGCCGGCCTGTCCTGGTGGTTCGCGCCGGCGCTGCTGCTGCCCGCGGCACTGCTCGCCCGCCAGGTCGTGCGGCTCGACATCCGCGACCCCGCACTGTGCCTGCGCCTGTTCAAGGCGAACCGCGATGTCGGCCTGGCCGTCGCGGCGGCGTTCCTGATCGGCCGGCTGTGACGGCCGAGGAGTTCGTCCGCGCCCACACCGCCGTCGGGCATGCGCCGCTGGTGCCCGAGATCGCGCTGCACCTCGCCAGCGAGATCACGCCCATCTGGCAGGCCACCGAGGCGTGGCTCGCGGAACGCAACATCGAGCCGCCCTTCTGGGCCTTCGCCTGGCCCGGCGGGCAGGCCACGGCGCGGTTGCTGCTCGATGAACCGGCGCGCGTCGCCGGCCGGCGCGTGCTCGATTTCGCGGCCGGCTGCGGCATCGCCGCCATCGCCGCCGCGCGTGCCGGCGCCGCGCTGGTCGAGGCCGCCGAGATCGACCCGCTGGCGCTCGCCGCCGTGCGGCTGAACGCCGCGCTGAACGGCGTGCGCGTGGAAACGCCGGAAGGCGACATCGTGGGCGCGCCCTGCCGCTGGGACGTCATCCTCGCCGGCGATGTCTGCTACGAGGCGCCGATGACGGCGCATATCCTGCCCTGGCTGCGCGCCATGGCAGCGTCCGGCGCCGAGGTGCTGCTCGCCGATCCGGGCCGCGCCTACCTCCCGCGCGAAGGGCTCGAGCCACTCGCGCGCCATGCCGTCCCGACCACGCTGGAACTCGAGGACCGCACGCTGCGCGAGGTGGTGCTCTATCGCCTCCTGCCCTAGCGCGTCGCCTGCTCGAGGAACCGCAGCAGCGCCGCCATGTCCTCCGGGTTCTCGACGCGCTGCACCGGCATCTTGGTCCCTGGCGTCACCACGTCCGGCCCGCGGGTGAAGAGGTCCGCCACCGTCTCGGGCGTCCAGACGATGTCCCCGCGCGCCAGCCGCTCGGAATAGGCATAGCCCGCGACGGAGCCCATGCGCCGGCCGAACAGCCCATGCAGGTGCGGCCCGGCCATGTTGCCCGCATCCGGCCGCAGCGCATGGCAGGCCGCGCAGGCGCGGAAGACCCGCGCGCCGTGCGGGTCGAGGCCGGCGGGCAGCGCCTCCTCCACCGCCTCGCCCACCGGGCCGATCGCTCGCCCGGCCAGCGTATCCCAGCGCCGCACGCGGCGATCCGCGCCGCCGGTCCACAGCGTTCGCCCATCCGCATCGAAGGCCACGGACCAGACGGGCGTGCCCGGACCCTGCAAGGTTTGCAGCAGGCGCCCCTCCGGCAGGCCGAGGATCGCGACACTGCCGCCCAGCCCTGCGGCCGCCAGCAGCGTGCCGCGCGCATTCGCCGCGAGCGCCACCACCGGCCGGCTGCCGGCATGGACCTCGCGCGCCTCGCCATTGGCGGAGAGCAGCCTCACCGTGCCATCCACCCCGCCCACCGCCAGCGCGCCATCCGGCAGGGCGGCGAGGGCGTTCTGCGGCAGGCCGAACTCCGCGATGACGTCCGGGACGCCATCGGCGCCCCAGGCCCGCACCGTGCCGTCGAAGCCCGCGCTCACCACCACGCCATCGGCGCGGAAGACCACCGCGTTGACGTTGCCGCGGTGCCCCCGCAGCACCCGCGCCGCACCGTCCGGCGACCAGAGTCGCACCGTCTCGTCCCAGGCCGCCGAGGCGATGGCGCCGCCGCGCGCGGCAAGCGCCGCGACCGGCCCCTCATGGCCTTCGAGCACGCGCGCGGGCGCGCGCCCCTCGGTCCCGCGCGGCCAGATGGCGATGCGCCCGTCCTCCCCGCCCGAGGCGACGGCGCCATCGGGCAGCGCCGCCAGCGCGTTCACCGCCCCCGCATGCCAGCGCGCCACCGCCCGCGCCCGCCCGGCGGCGAGATCCCAGAAGATCACCGACTGGTCGAAGCCCGCCGAGGCCAGCGCCCCGCCCTCGGGCGCGAGTGCCAGCGCGCGCACCGGCCCGCCATGCACTGCCGCCTGGTCCTGCGCCGCCGCCGGCGCGGCGAGCAGCGCAAGCAGGGCGATAAGGCGAAGGATCACACCACCACCCCGCCGCTCACATGGATCACTTGCCCGGTGACGTAGCCCGCGCCGGGCGAGGCGAGGAAGGCCACGGCCGCCGCCACGTCCTCCGGCCGGCCGAGCCGCCGCATCGGGATGCGCGCCGTGATGGCCTCCCACTGCGCCGGATCGAGCGCGGCATGCGCGCCGGGGTCCTTCTGCGTGTAGCCCGGCGCCACGGCGTTGACCGTCACCGCCGGCGCCCATTCCAGCGCCAGCGCCTTGACCAGCGCCTCGACTGCGGCCTTCGCCGCGGCCGAGGCCGGGAAGATGGTGGCGTCGTTGCGGAAGAGGTGCGCGACGAAGGAAGAGACGGCGATCAGCCGCGGATCGCGCCCCTCGCGCAGGATCGGCCCCGCCTCGCGCGCGAGGCGCAGGAAGGCGAGCGCGATCGCGTCATGGCTGCGCGCGAAGGCCGCATCCGTGAGCGAGGCGACCGGCGTGCGGTCCGCGAAGCCGGCATTGGAGACCACCACGTCGAGCCCGCCGAGCAGCCCCGCCGCCTCCTGCACCGCGCGCTCCGGCGCGCCGGGCTCGGCGAGGTCGCAGAAGATCTCGAAGGCCTCGCCGCCTTTCGCGCGCACCGCCTCGGCGGTCCGGGCCGCGCCTTCGCGGTTGCCGCGCGTATGCACGACGATCGCCGCATCCGGCCCGGCGAGTGCCCGGCAGCAGGCCGCGCCGATGCCGCTCGCCGCGCCGGTGACCAGCACCCTGCGTTCCGCCATCGCCCCTGTCCTCTCGGCTGACACGCCCATCATACCAGGGCGCCGATGGACAGCCACCAGGCGACGCCGCATCCTCCGCCGCGCCACCGCCCGGAGGAACCGTCGTGACGCTGACCGTGCTCGAGCCCGAGGGGCTCTATCCCGACACCTCGCTCGAGCAGCGGATCATGGGCCCTTCCGTCCGCATCCTGCAGGGGGCGTGCAAGGCCTCGCTCGCCGAGCTCCCCGACGCACTCTGCGAACAGGCCGACGCGCTGATGACGCTGCGCATGGCCGTGCCCGCCGAGCAGATCGCGCGCTTCCCGAAGCTGCGCGTCATCCTCCGCATGGGCGTCGGCTACGACCGCGTGGACCGCGCCGCGGCGGCCGCGCGCGGCATCAAGGTCTGCAACGTGCCCGATTACGGCACGCAGGAGGTCGCGGAATTCGCCGTGCTGATGGCGCTCGCGCTGCGCCGCGGCCTCACCCTCTACCACGACACCCAGCGCGACCCCTCCCCGGCGCGCTGGGGCGTGATGCCGCACCCCGCCGTGCGCCGGCAGGAGGTGCAGACCTTCGGCATCCTCGGCATGGGCCGCATCGGCACGGCGGCGGCGCTGCGCGCCAAGGCGTTCGGCTACCGCGTCGCCTTCTTCGACCCCGCGCTGCCGAACGGAGCCGACCGCGCCATCGGCGTGACGCGCTGCCGCACGCTCGACGAGCTGCTGGCGAAGTCGGACGTGCTCTCCATCCACTGCCCGCTCACGCGCAACACGCGCGGCCTGATCGGCGAGCGCGAGCTGCGCCTGCTGCCGCAGGACGCGGTGGTCATCAACACCGCGCGCGGGCCCATCCTCGACATCGAGGCGCTGGAGCGCGTGATGCGGGAAGGCCATGTCGCCGCGGCGGGGCTCGACGTGCTGCCGGTCGAACCCCCGGCCGAGCCCGTCCCCGCCCTGCTGCGCGCCTATCGCGACCGCGAGGAGTGGCTGAACGGGCGCCTCATCGTCACGCCGCACATCGCTTTCCACACGCCGCAAGCCTGGGACGACATCCGGCTGAAGAGCGCCGAGACGATGCGCGACGTGCTGGTGGAAGGGCTGAACACCAACGTCATTCCGCCCGATAGCGACTGATGGCCTTTGGAGGGGCCTTGCCCCTCCAAGCCACCCCACCAAAGGCCGAAAGGCCTTTGGGAACCGATACCGTGCATGGCGCTTGCCCGGATGGGGGCGGGGGATTTCGGCACGCGCGATGGAGGCAGGATGATCCGCAACCCCGAGACCCACGCCGCCCGCCTCGCCGCCGCCCGCGCCCTCGTGGACACCGTTCTGATCCCCGCCGAGGCGCGCATGGACGCCGAGGACCGCCTGCCCGACGAAGCCCGCGCGGCGCTGCGCGCCCACGGCCTCTTCGGCATTTCCATCCCCGAGACGCATGGCGGCCTCGGCCTGACGATGGAGGAGGAGGCGGAGCTGATGCTCGTGCTCGGCCGCGCCGCGCCCGGCTTCCGCGCCGTCTATGCGCTGAACTCCGGCGGCGCGGCGCAGATCCTGCTGCGCGCCGGCACCGAGGCGCAGAAGCGGCGCTGGCTGCCGTGGCTTGCGTCGGGGGAGCGGATCGCCTGCTTCTGCCTCTCCGAGCCCGGCGCCGGCTCGGATGCCGCCGCGCTGGCCACCACCGCCCGGCGCGACGGCGACGGCTGGGTGCTCGACGGGCACAAGCGATGGGTCACGAACGCGCCCGAAGCCGGCATGCTGATGGTCATGGCCCGCACCGGCGGCGAGGGCGCGCGCGGCATATCGGCCTTCGCGCTCGACCCCGCCACGCCCGGCGTCCATGTCCTGCCCGACCAGCCGAAGATGGGCATGCGCAGCGCCCGCGTCGCCGACATCCTGTTCGAGAAGGCGCGCATTCCCGCCGATGCGCTGGTCGGCGCCGAGGGCGAGGGGCTGAAGCTCGCGCTCGCCGGGCTCGACAAGGTGCGCCTGCACCTCGCCGCACTCTCCGCCGGGCTGATGGAGCGGCTGATCGAGGAGGGCCGCGCCCATGCGCTGCGCCGCACGCAGTTCGGCAGGCCGCTTGCGGAACAGCCCGCGATCATGGCGCTGCTCGCCGACAGCGCGGCCGAGGCGCTCGCCGCGCGCTGCATGGCCCTCGAACTCGCCCGCGCGCGGGATGAAGGCCGGCTCCGCCCGGCCGAGGCGGCGGCGGCCAAGCTCTTCGCCACCGAGGCGCTCGGCCGCGTCGCCGACCGCGTGCTGCAGGCCCATGGCGGGGAGGGCTACATGCAGGGCAGCGCGGTGGAGCGGCTCTATCGCGACGCGCGCGTGCTGCGCATCCTCGACGGCACCTCCGAGATCCAGCGCCTCGTCGTCGCGCGCGGGCTGCTCTCAGCCTGAAAGGCGCCGCCAGCGCAGCAGCATCAGCCCCGCGACGATGGCGAGGCCGACGCCGAGCCCGACCCAGATGCCCGGCGGCCCGAACCCTGCCGGATGGGCCAGCGCCAGCCCGACCGGCAGCCCCAGCACCCAGTAGCCCAGCGCCGCGAACAGCATCGGCACGCGCGTGTCCTTGAGCCCGCGCAGCGCGCCGGCGGCGACCACCTGGACGCCGTCCCCGAGCTGGAAGAAGCCGGCGATGACGAGCAGCGTCGCGCCCAGCGCCGCGACCTCCGCCGCCCGCGGATCCGTCGCGTCGAGGAAGGCCCAGGCGATGAACGGCGAGGCGAGCACCAGCGTCACCGCCATGCTCGCCATGAATGCGGCGCCGAGGGCCACCGCCGACCAGCCGGCCCGCGCCGCGCCGGCGCGGTCGCCGCCGCCGATCGCAAGCCCCACCCGCGCCGTCGCCGCCTGGCCGATCCCCATCGGCACCATGAAGGTCGCCGAGGCGGCCTGGATCGCGATCGCATGGGCGGCCACCGCCACCGCGCCGAACCAGCCCATCGCCAGCGCCGCCGCCGAGAAGACGCCGATCTCGAGCACCAGGACGCCGGAGATCGGCAGGCCCACGACGAAAACCTCGCGGATGCGCGGCCAGTCGGGCCGCCACAGCCGGCCGAGCAGCGCGAAGCGACGGAACACCCTGTCGCGCAGCACCACAAGCACCAGCGCGGCGAGCATCCCGCCATTGGCGATCGCGATGGAGAGCCCCGCCCCGAACACGCCGAGCCCGGCCGGGAAGATCAGCGCCCAGGCGAGCGGCACGTTCAGCGCGACCGCGCCGAAGGAGATCCACATCGCCGCCGCCGGCCGCTCCATCGCCGCGAGGAAGCCGCGCAGCACCACGAAGCCGCAGAAGGCGGGCATGCCGAACAGCGCGGCGCGGGTGTAGTCCTGCGCGAGCGCGGCGAGCGCCGGCTCCTGGCCCAGCGCGCGCAGCACCGCCGCCGCCTCCCACAGCAGGATCCAGGCCGGCAGCAGCGCGATCGCGGCCGCCCACAGCGCCGCCCGGCTCGCCCGCCGCATCGCGCGCACCCAGCCGCGCCCCGCCCCGCCGCCCAGCCGCCCGGCGCCGCGCGCCTGGGCCTGCAGCGGCGCTGCCGCCAGCGCCAGCCCGAAGCCCGGCGCCAGCAGGGCGAACTGCAGGCTGACGGCGAGCATCCCCGCCGCCAGTTCCCGCGTGCCCAGCCGGCCGAGCATCAGCGTCTCGGTCAGCGCGAGCGCGATCTGCGACAGGTTCGTCAGCACGATCGGGCCGGCGAGGGCCGCGGTCGCGCGGGCCTCGGCCGCCCAGCCCGGCCGTGCCGGCAGCGTTGTCCCGGCGTCCATCCGCCCCCGTCTAGGCCGGGACCGTGCGCGACGCCACCCGGCGCGCTATCTTCGGCGCCGAGACGCAACGAGGCCGCCATGAACCGACGCGCCCTGATCGCCGCCCCCATCGCCGCGCCGCTGCTCGCCGGCGCGGCCGCCGCCCAGACGCCGAGCCTGGTGACGGAGGAATACATGCTGCCCGCGGGCGACCCGGGCATCGAACTCTTCGTCCGCAACAAGCGCCCCGAATCGCTGACCGCCTTCGCGCCCTCGCGCACGCTGCTCTTCGTGCATGGCGCGACCTATCCGGCCCATACCGCCTTCGACCTGCCCCTCGGCGGGCTTTCCTGGATGGACTACATCGCCTCGCGCGGCTTCGACGTGTGGTGCATGGACATCCGCGGCTATGGCCGCAGCACCCGCCCGCCCGAGATGGCCCAGCCGCCCGAGGCCAATCCGCCGATCGTGCGCGGGGACACGGCGGTCGCCGACATCTCAGCGGTCGCCGCCTTCATCCGCGCCCACCGGGGCCTGCCGCGCATCGTCCACATGGGCTGGTCCTGGGGGGCGACGCTGATGGGCCGCTTCGCCGCGGACAACCCGGCCGCGGTCGAGCGCCTGGTTTTGTTCGCACCGCCCTGGCTGCGCGAGGGCGCGAGCCCCGCCGCGGCCGGCGCGGGCGCGACGCTCGGCGCCTGGCGCGCCGTGACGCAGGCCCAGGCGCGCGAGCGCTGGCTGAACGGCGTGCCGGAGGCCAAGCGCGCCGGCCTGATCCCGCCCGGCTGGTTCGAGCACTGGGCCGGCGTGACCTGGGCGACCGACCCCGAGGGGCTGCGCCGCAACCCGCCCGTGCTGCGCGCCCCGAACGGCGTGCTGCTCGACAGCCGCGAATACGCCCAGGCCGGCCGGCCCTATTGGGATCCGGCGAAGGTCACCGCGCCGACGCTGCTCGTCGTCGCGGAATGGGACCGCGACACGCCGCCCTCCATGGCCGCGGCGATCTTCCCGCTGCTGACGAACAGCCCCGGCAAGCGGCTCGTCATGCTCGGGGAGGGCACGCACACCATCCTGATGGAACGCAACCGCGGCCTGCTGTTCCAGACCGTGCAGGGCTTCCTCGAGGAGGCCGCCGCGGCCTGACGCGGTTCATCGCGGCGGGTGGCGTGGTCGCGCTGCCGTGATCCGTCGCCGCAGTGGCGGTGCAGGGCGGCCGCCACCCTGTCCGTGGCCCGCATCCTCATTCATCGCGGCACGCCCGCATCGGCGGCGATTCTCCGCGCCGCCATCCTGGACGCGGCGGTGGTCCGAAACCTCGGGCCCGGCCGCTCCACCAGCCCCGCGCGCGGGCATGGGCGCCGATTGACAGCCCCCGCGGCGCCCGCCCAGGCTTTGCCCGACAACGGTGCCGAGGGGAAACGCGATGGCTGCTGAAGACCAGACGAAACGGCCATTCAAGCTGCGCAGCCAGCGCTGGTTCGACGACCCGACCGACCCGGGCATGACCTCGCTCTACATCGAGCGCATGCTCAATTTCGGCATGACGCGCGGGGAGCTGCAGTCCGGCCGCCCGATCATCGGCATCGCCCAGACCGGATCCGACATCGCCCCCTGCAACCGCCACCACATCGCGCTGGCCGAGCGCGTGAAGGCGGGCATCCGCGACGCCGGCGGCGTGCCGCTCGAGTTCCCGATCCACCCGATCCAGGAGACGCTGAAGCGCCCCACCGCCTCGCTGGACCGCAACCTGCAATACCTCTCGCTGGTCGAGATCCTGCACGGCTACCCGATGGACGGGGTGGTGCTGACACTCGGCTGCGACAAGACGACGCCCGCGCAGCTCATGGCCGCGGCGACGGTGAACATCCCCGCGATCGGCCTCTCGGGGGGGCCGATGCTGGACGGCTACTGGAAGGGGCGGCTCGCGGGCTCCGGCACCATCGTGTGGGAAGCGCGCAAGATGCTCGCCGCCGGGGAGATCGACAACGACACCTTCATCGAGATGGTGGCCGCGAGCGCGACGAGCGTCGGCCATTGCTCGACCATGGGCACGGCGCTTTCGATGAACTCGCTGGCCGAGGCGGTGGGCATGTCGCTGACCGGCTGCGCCGCCATCCCCGGCCCCTATCGCCAGCGCGGGCAGATCGCCTACGAGACCGGCAAGCGCATCGTGCGCATGGTGGAGGAGAGGCTCCGCCCCTCCGACATCATGACGAAGAAGGCCTTCGAGAACGCGGTGGCGGTGGCCTCGGCGATAGGCGCTTCCTCCAACTGCCCGATCCACATGGTCGCCATCGCCCGCCACATGGGCGTGGACCACACGGTCGAGGACTGGCAGCGCGTCGGCGCCGACATCCCGCTGCTGGTGGATTGCCAGCCCGCCGGCCGGTTCCTCGGCGAGGCCTTCTATCGTGCCGGCGGCGTGCCGGCGGTGATGAAACAACTGCTCGACGCCGGCCTGCTGCATGGCGACGTGATGACGGTCACCGGCCGCACGCTCGCCGAGAACGTCGCCAACATCCCCGACCCGGACCCGGAGGTCATCCGCCCGCTGTCGAAGCCGATGAAGGAGCGCGCGGGCTTCGTCGTGCTCTCGGGCAACCTGTTCGACAACGCGGTGATGAAGATCAGCGTGATCGACAAGGCCTTCCGCGAGCGCTTTCTCTCCGACCCGCCCGACGTGTTCGAGGGCAAGGTCGCGGTCTTCGAAGGCCCCGAGGACTACCACGCGCGCATCGAGGACCCCGCCCTCGGCATCGACGAGAAGACGGTCCTGGTGATCCGCAACTGCGGCCCCGTGGGCTATCCGGGTGCTGCGGAGGTGGTGAACATGCAGCCGCCCGCCGCGCTGATCAAACGCGGGATCACCGCGCTGCCCACCATGGGCGACGGGCGGCAGTCGGGCACCTCGGGCTCGCCCTCGATCCTCAACGTCTCGCCGGAAGCCGCGGTCGGCGGCGGCCTCGCGCTGCTCAAGGACGGCGACCCGATCCGCATCGACCTCAAGGCGCGCAAGGTGGACGTGCTGATCCCCGCCGAGGAACTGGCCGCCCGCCGCGCCGCCTGGAAGGCGCCCGAGATCGTGAACAAGACGCCGTGGGAGGAGATCTACCGCTCCATGGTCGGCAGCCTCGGCACCGGCGGCTGCCTCGAACCCGCCACCCTTTTCCTCAACATCCTGGAGACGCGCGGCGAAAGCCGGCACAACCACTGACATGAGCGGACGTCTTTCCGGCAAGCGCTGCTTCGTCACCGCCGCGGGCCAGGGCATCGGCCGTGCGGCCGCCCTCGCCATGGCGGCGGAAGGGGCGACCGTGATCGCCACCGACAAGGACGCGCACAAGGTCGGCGACCTCGGCGCGCGCGGCATCACGCATGTGCCGCTCGACGTGCTCGACGATGCGGCGGTGGAGCGCGTCGCGCGGGAAGCCGGGCCGATCGACGTGCTGTTCAACTGCGCGGGCTTCGTCCACCAGAACAACGTGCTGACCTGCACCGACGAGGAATGGGACTTCGGCTTCGCGCTGAACGTGCGCGCCATGTGGAAGGTGGCGCGCGCCTTCATCCCCGGGATGCTCGAACGCAAGGCGGGCTCGATCATCAACATGTCGAGCGCCTGTTCCTCGGTGAAGGGCGCGCCCAACCGCTTCCTCTACGGCACCACCAAGGCGGCGGTAGTGGGGATGACGAAATCCATCGCCACCGACTACGTGACGCAGGGCATTCGCTGCAACTGCCTCTGCCCCGGAACGGTGGACACGCCGTCCCTGCATGAGCGCATCGCGGCCAATGCCGCCGCGGCGGGCTCGGTGGAGGCGGCGCGCGCGGCCTTCGTCGCGCGGCAGGCCATGGGCCGGCTCGCCACGCCGGAGGAAATGGCAGCGCTCGTCGTCTATCTCGCGGCCGACGAGAGCGCCTTCGTCACCGGCCAGGCCATCGTCATAGACGGCGGCTGGACGTTGTGACCATGATCCGGAACGACAGGAAGGAGGCATCACATGGGCTTTGAACTCGCGGTCCCCCTCCTCGCCATGATGGGCGCGGTGGTGCTTGCCGGCATGGTGGACGAGGCGGCGATGCCGGCCTTCATGACGCTGGGCAGCCTCTGCATGCTGGTCGCGCTCCTGATCTGGAACGGCACCATCCAGATGCCGCCGCAGCAGGCCATCGCCCTCGGCTTCGTCGCCGCCGGCTTCGCGCTGTTCGGCCATGTCCGTGGCGCGCCGCGCCGCGTCTGATCCGGCGCGGGGGCGGCCCTTCCGGCCGCCGCCTTCCCCTGGCATGGTGTCGGTCCCGAAGAATCAGGCAGGACCACACCCATGAAGCTGCTGCGCTACGGACCCGCCGGGCAGGAGAAGCCCGGCCTTCTGGATTCCGACGGCGGCATCCGCGACCTTTCGGGCGTCATCCCCGACCTGACGGGCGATGCACTCTCCCCGGCCTCCCTCGCACGGCTCGCGGCCCTCGACCCGGCCTCGCTGCCCAGGGTCGAGGGCAATCCGCGCCTCGGCCCGCCGGTGACGGGCATGAAGAACCTCGTCTGCATCGGGCTGAACTACGCCGACCACGCGGCCGAGACTGGCGCGCCCATCCCCAAGGAACCGATCGTCTTCCTCAAGTCGCTGAACGCGCTGAGCGGCCCGAACGACGACGTCATCATCCCGCGCGGCAGCGTGAAGACGGACTGGGAGGTGGAGCTCGCGGTCATCATCGGCACCCGCGCGAAATACGTGAGCGAGGAGAACGCTCTCGACCACGTGGCCGGCTATGCCGTCGGCAACGACGTGAGCGAGCGCGAATGGCAGGCCGAGCGCGGCGGCGCCTGGGACAAGGGCAAGGGCTTCGACACCTTCGGCCCGCTCGGCCCCTGGCTGGTCACGAAGGACGAGATCCCGGACCCGCAGAACCTCTCGATGTTCTGCGATGTGGACGGCGTGCGCCAGCAGGACGGCTCGACGCGCACCATGATCTTCGGCGTCAAGCAGATCATCGCCTATGTCAGCCAGTGCATCACGCTGAACCCGGGCGACGTGATCTTCACCGGCACGCCGCCCGGCGTGGGGCTCGGCAAGAAGCCGACGCCGGTCTTCCTCAAGCCGGGGCAGGTGATGCGCCTCGGCATCCAGGGGCTGGGCGAGCAGCAGCAGCGGCTCGTTGCCTCGGCATGATGCGCGCGGCAGCCCTCGCCCTGGTCCTGCTCGCGCCCGGCCTCGCCGCGGCGCAGCAGCAGCGCCAGCAGCAGCCGCGGCAGGACGACCTCGCCCAGCAGGTTGATCGCAACATGCGCACCTGCATGGGCAATTCGCAGGACACGGCGCTCGCCGCCCGCTGCATGGAGGGGCAGCGCGCAGCGGTGGCGCCGCGGCTTGAGCGCGCGGTGGAACGGCTGCTCGCGACGCAGCAGGACCCGGCCCGGCGCGCGGCGCTGGCCGATGTGCAGGCGGCCTGGGTGACCTATCGCGACAAGCGGTGCGACTTCGCCGGCACCAACCCGGAACGCGGCGCCGACGCCGCCGCCGACCGCGCCGCCTGCTACCTGCAGTTCGACCTCGGCCGCGTCATGGAGATCGAGCGCCTGCTTGAACCGCCGCCGCCACCCCGCCAGCAGCAGCAGCGCCGGTGACGGAAGGGCCGACACTTCTCATCTTCGACTTCCCCGCCCGCCCGCCCGGCGGGCCGGAGCAGGTTGCCGCATTGCGCGCCCTGGCCAAGGACATCGCCGCCGAACCCGGCCTGCTGTGGAAGATCTGGACGGAATCGGCGGAGGAGAAGCGCGCCGGAGGCGTCTACCTCTTCCGATCCCGCGCCGCGGCCGAGGCGTATCACGCCAGGCACGCCGCCCGCCTCGCGAAGGCCGGCATCACCGAAATCGAGGCGACCTATCGCGACGTGAACGAGACGCTGAGCCGGGTGACCCGCGCCCCGCTCGGATAGCTCACACCAGCGGGCGAATGGTTTGACCTTTCGCCCGCTGGTATGGCGCGCGGGGCTTGTGGGGGCGGCCGCGCGCGAAGGCAAATCCTGCAGCCTTGCGGACCAAGGTCGATCCTGTGTGCGCAGGGCATCAAAGCGGTTCGAGCCGTTCGCAGCGCAGCGCCTCGATGATGTCCTGCCGATCCGACCGGCAGGCCAGGAAGTTGGGGCCGCGGAAGTCCTCGTCCTGCGGCATGTAGGGCCCAAAGGTCACGCCCTCGGGGAAGATCTTGCCCAGGACGAAGCCCCGTTCCTCGAAGAAGCGGTGGAAATCCCCGAGCAGGAAGCGCGTCTGGAGGTTCGCAGGCCCGTATTCGAACTGGACCATGGTGATCATCCCGCGCGCGAAGCAGCCTGCGAAGCCCTCGAGAACGCGCGGCTCCGCGCCTTCGACGTCGATCTTCAGCAGATCGATGCGGGCGAGCCCATGCTTCGCGACATAGGCATCACCCGTCGTCACCTTCACGGTCTTCTCGACACGGCCCTCCGCGCCCGCATCCAGCATGGTGGTCGCGGTGTTCTCCTCGGGCCGCACAAAGATGCGGACCTCGCCCTCCACATCGGCCAGCCCGATCGGATTCAGGATGAGTCCCGGCGCATCCTTCAGGCGCTCGGCGAACAGCGCGGCGGTATCGGGGTCTATCTCGAAGGCGTGCAGCGCGGCATCGGGCATGGCCTCGCGCACCGCGAGGCACCAGTCCCCGGCATTCGCGCCCACATCGAACAGCACCGCGGGCGCGAAGCGCGCGAGCCGCCGCAGCAAGGCGGCTTCGCCATTGAGGGCGACGTCATACTGGCGGTTCTTCCAGGCGGAGAGCGCCTCCTCGAAAAAGCCGGCCAGGATGCGCGCATCCTCGGCGTAGCGGTCCTGCATGATCCGGCGGGCGAGCCAGCTCCGTTCGCCCCTGGACAGCCGCGCCAGCGCACGCGCCAGCATCTGGATGCTGGCATGGGTCGCACCGCCGGCGGCCCTGGAGACGAGCGACATTCAGGCAACTCCGTTCATGGCTGTGTGTTGACTCCGCGGCGGGCTCCAGGCTGCGATCATGCGGCGAAGGCGCAGCCGACCGCCTGCCCGGCAGCACCCGTCACATCGTCGCCCCGAGCACCCAGGGCGCGAATTCCTGCGCGCCGAAGCCCATCGCCTCGCTCTTCGTCCTCTCGCCCGAGGCCACGCGCAGCATCAGGTCGAAGATGCGCTGTCCGCATTCCTCCACGCTCTCCCCGCCGCTGACGATCTCCCCGCAATTGATGTCCATGTCCTCGGAAAGGCGCTCATACATCGGCGTGTTCGTCGCGAGCTTGATGGACGGCGCCGGCTTCATCCCGAACACCGAGCCGCGCCCCGTCGTGAAGCAGACGAGGTTCGCCCCGCCCGCCACCTGGCCCGTCGCGCCCACCGGGTCGTAGCCCGGCGTGTCCATGAAGACGAAGCCCTTGGCGGTGACCGGCTCGGCATAGCGATAGACCTCGACCAGGTTGGTCGTCCCGGCCTTGGCCATGGCGCCGAGCGACTTCTCCAGGATGGTCGTCAGCCCGCCCGCCTTGTTGCCGGGGGAGGGGTTGGCGTTCATCTCTGCCCCCTCGCGGGCGGTGTAGTCCTCCCACCACTTCATCACGTCCACGAGCTTCTGCCCGACCTCGCGCGAGACGGCGCGGCGCGTCAGCAGGTGTTCCGCGCCATAGGTCTCGGGGGATTCGGAGAGGATCACCGTGCCGCCATGCCGCACCACGAGGTCGCTCGCCGCGCCCAGCGCCGGGTTCGCCGTGATGCCCGAATACCCGTCAGAGCCACCGCATTGCAGCGCGACGCAGAGTTCGCTGGCCGGCACAGGCACGCGCGTGACGGCGTTCGATTCCGCCAGCACCTCCTTCACGAAGTCCATGCCCTTCAGCACGGTCGCGCGCGAGCCGCCGCTGTCCTGGATGTCCATGCTGCGCAGCCGGCCGGTCAGCTTCTGCTCCTCGAGCATCGGGCCGAGCTGGTTCACCTCGCAGCCGAGGCCGATGGCGATGACGTGGGAGAAGTTCGCATGCCGCGCGAAGCCCGCGAGCGTGCGGCGCAGCACGCGCAGTGGCTCATCCATCGTCATGCCGCAGCCGGTCTTGTGCGTCAGCGCCACCACCCCGTCCACATTCGGCCAGGCTGCCAGCGGATCATGGCCGGTGATCGGGTTGCGCTCGAACTGCCGGGCAATGAGTTCGGCCACATGCGCCGAACAGTTCACGGAAGTGATGATGCCGATGTAGTTGCGCGTCGCCGCGCGCCCGTCGGCGCGGCGAATGCCCATGAAAGTCGCCGGCGCAGCGACGTAGTCCGTAGGCTTTGCATCCGCGCCCCAGGCGTAGTCGCGGGCGAAATCCCCCATCTCGCAATTGTGGGTGTGAACCCAGGCACCCGGCTCGATCGCATCCGTCGCGAAGCCGATGATCTGGCCGTAGCGGCGGATCGGCTCGCCCTTCGCATGGGGGCGGACTGCCACCTTGTGGCCGGCCGGGATGCGTCGCTCGCCCACGCTGATGCCGGGGGCCACCTCGGTGCCCGGCGGCAGCACCGTGCGGGCGATCACCACCCCGTCGTCGGGGTGCAGGCGGATCACCGGCGGCAGGGTGGTCGTCGTCATCGCGCAATCCTCCATCGCTCGCCGCCATCCTAGCCGAGCGGCCGGGCCGCGCATCCCCGCCCTTGCGCGGCGGCGCGAAGCGGTGCATCCAAGGCGAGGACACCTTGGGGAGCCCCGTCGGGGGCTGAGAGGCGGGCTTCACCCGCGACCCATGGAACCTGATCCGGTTCGGACCGGCGAAGGGAACGGTGCCACCCGTTCGTCCGCGCGTTCCCTCCCCGCTCGCGGGGCGACGCGCGGCCGCGACCGGGCCTCCGCTCCCCATCCCGGCCATGGAGGGGACGATGCTCAACCGCCGCTCGCTGCTCGCCGCCGCCGCCGCCCTGCCCTTGGCGCGCGCCGCCCATGCCCAGCCCGCCCGCTCGCGCGTGCTGCGCTTCATGCCGCAGGCCGCCCTCGCCTCGCTCGACCCGGTGTTCAGCCCGAGCACCATCATCACCACCCATGCCTATTGCGTGTTCGACACGCTCTACGGCGCCGACCGCGCGCTGCGCCCGCGACCGCAGATGGCCGAGGGCCACGCGATCGAGGATGACGGCCGCACGGTGCGCATCCGCCTGCGCGACGGCTTGCGCTGGCACGACGGGGAGCCGGTGCGCGCGGCCGATTGCGTCGCCTCGATCAAGCGCTGGGGCAGCCGCGACGCCTTCGGCCAGGTGCTGATGCGTGCCACCGCCGAGCTCGCCGCCGAGGACGACCGCACCATCCGCTTCCGCCTGCACCGGCCCTTCCCCGCGCTCTTCGACGCGCTCGCCAAGCCTGGCGCCTCGCCCTGCTTCATGATGCCCGAGCGCATCGCGAACCTGCCCGCCGACCGCCCGCTCGGCGTGGAGCACATGGTCGGTTCCGGCCCCTGGCGCTTTGTCGGCGCCGAATACGTGCAGGGCAGCCGCAGCGTCTATCTGCGCAACGAGGCCTATGTCCCGCGCGAGGAACCGGCCGAGGCGGCCGCGGGCGGCAAGCGCGTGCATTTCGACCGTCTGGAACTGATCTGGATCCCCGATGGCGGCACGGCGGCGGCCGCGCTGCGCACCGGAGAGATCGACTGGATCGAATACCCGCTGCCCGACCTCGTGCCGCTGCTCGAGCGCGACCGCAACACGCGCACGCAGATCTACGACCCGAACGGCTTCCTCGGCTTCCTGCGCTTCAACCACCTCCATCCGCCCTTCAGCGATGTGCGGGTGCGCCGCGCCATCCGCGACGTGATCGTGCAGTCCGATTTCATGTCGGCTGTGGCGCTCGAGGGCGACTGGCAGGAATGCCACGCCATGTTCCCCTGCGGCCTGCCCGGCGTGATCGAGTTCCCCCCCGCCCCGCGCGGCGCGGCGGCGATGGAGCGCGCCCGCGCCGCGCTGCGCGAGGCCGGGTACAACGGCGAGCCGATCGTGCACATCAACCCCTCCGACTTCCCGGCCGTGACGCAGCAGGGGCGGCTGACGGTGGAGCTGATGCGCCGGCTCGGGGTGAACATCCAGCCGGTGGAGAGCGACTGGGCCTCCATCCTCGCCCGCCGCAACAACCGCACCCCGCCGACGCAGGGAGGCTGGAACCTGCACAACACCAACGGCCCGGCCGCGACCATCGCCAACCCGGCCGTCTCCTTCGTCATCCGCATGAACGGGGAGCGCGCCTGGCCCGGCTGGCCGACCGACGCAGCGGTGGAGGAACAGGTCGAGGCCTGGATCATGGCCGCCGACGCCGAGGCCCAGGCGCGGGCCATGCGCCGGCTGCAGGAACTCGCCTGGGATGCCGTGCCCTTCGCGCCGACCGGCCTGTTCCGCCTGCGCACCGCCTTCCGGCGGGAGATCACTGGCGTGCTGCAGGGGCCGAACCCCTTCGTGTGGAACCTCCGCCGCGGGTAGCGCGGGCGGCCGGCGTGTCAGGCGCTCTCCGCGTCGAAGGGCCGGACGGGCAGGCGGCGGATCGCGGCCGCCGCACGCAGCGCGCCCTCCGCCCGCGCGGCGCCGATGGCGCCCTTCTCCTCGCCCGCCGTCATCGCGACGATGCGCGCCGCATCCACCGACGCCGCGTGCATCTCCTCCTGGCCGCGGCGCCAGGCGCGCTCCAGCGCCGCGCGCATGGCCGGCTCGTTCAGCACCCGCCGGGCACAGGCTCCAGCCGGATGAGCTGCCCGGCGACGACGAACTCCCTGAAATCCATCATCAGCTCGTCCGCCACGCCGTTCTCCCAGTAGCGCAGCGAGACCTCGTAGGACGGCGTGGTCGCGCCGCCGCCCTGCTGCTGGGCCTCGCGGTCGAAGAAGGCGATGCGCATCCGCGCCGAGCCGAGCGGGGAGAGCGCGGGGAACCCTGCCACCTCGCGCGGCGCGTCCCAGGGCGAGAAGACCGAAGTGGTGTCCTGCGCCCCTTCAGCGGAGGTGCCGTCGAAGAGGGGCGCGACCAGCAGCCGCCGCCCCTCTCGCACCGCGTTCAGCGCGAGGATGGTGTGCATGTTGGGCAGCAGCGTGCCGGGCGGCAGGCGTTCCTCCTTCGCCTCGGGCTCGGTGTAGCGGGCGATGCCGCTGCCGTCGGGGCCGATCTCCGCCTCGCCCGCGATGCGCTGGGTCACGGCGCCCTGGGTCATCTGCGTCAGGGTGAAGCGCAGCCGGCGGCCGTCCTTCGTCTCCCAGGTCGCGTAGTCCGAGGCTGTCTCCATCTCGGTCCCGTCGCCGTCGGTGAGCGTGAGGGAGAAGCGCTGGCGCGTCGCCCAGCCGTCGCAGGCATCCACGATCTCGTAGAGCATCGCGCCCTCGGCGCGGGCGATGTTCGCCGTCTCCCGCACGCGGGCCAGGGAGAGCCGGTAGGCGGCCCGGTGCGGGGCGAGGTGCCGCGCCTCGATCGGCTGACCCTGCGGCACGGAGGCCGCCGGCGCGGCGGCCGGGGCCTGGGCGCGGGCGGCGTGGCCCGCGGCGAGGCCCGCGAGAAGGACGGCAATCAGCAGGCGCAACCGCATCGCGGGCTCCAGATCCGGGGACGAGCCGAATTTAGGGTGCCTTGGGCGCCGGCGCACCCTTGGGCGGCGGCAGATCGAGGCGGATATGCAGTTCCTTGAGCCTCTCGGGCGGCACGCGCGCCGGGGCCTGCATCATCAGATCCTCGCCCTGCTGGTTGAGGGGGAAGAGGATCACCTCGCGGATGTTCGGCTCGTCGGCCAGAAGCATCACGATGCGGTCGATGCCCGGGGCCGAGCCGCCATGCGGCGGCGCGCCGTAGCGGAAGGCGTTGAGCATGCCGCCGAAGCGGTCCTCGACATCCTGCGCCGTGTAGCCCGCGATCTCGAAGGCGCGGATCATGATGTCCGGGCGGTGGTTGCGGATCGCGCCGCTGGAGAGTTCCACCCCGTTGCACACGATGTCGTACTGGAACGCCTTGATGTCCAAGGGGTTCATCGTGTTCAGCGCCTCGAGCCCGCCCTGCGGCATGCTGAACGGGTTATGGCTGAAGTCGATCTGCCCGGTTTCCTCGTTCAGCTCGTACATCGGGAAATCGACGATCCAGCAGAAGCGGAACTCGTCGGTCGCGATGAGGTCGAGTTCCTCGCCAAGCCGCGTGCGGACCTTGCCGGCGAATTTCGGCGCCTCGTCCTTCTTGCCGGCGGCGAAGAAGACGGCATCGCCCGCGTTCAGCCCGCAGGCGGCGCGGATCGCCTCCACGCGGTCGGCCTCGAGGTTCTTCGCGATCGGCCCCTTCGGCCCGTCGGCGGCGAACTGGATGTAGCCGAGCCCGCCCGCGCCCTCGGCGCGCGCCCATTCGTTCAGCTTGTCGAAGAAGCCGCGCGGCTTGTCGGCCGCGCCCGGCGCGGGGATGGCGCGGACCACGCCGCCCGCGGCCGCGATCTTCGCGAACAGCCCGAAGCCCGAGCCGGCGAAGTGCTCGGTGACATCCGCGATCTTCAGCGGGTTGCGCAGGTCCGGCTTGTCCGAGCCATAGACGAGCATGGCCTCGTCATAGGGAATGCGCGGGAAGGGCGCGCCGAACACCTTCCGCCCGTTGGCGAACTCCTCGAAGACGCCCGCGATCACCGGCTCGATGGCGGCGAAGACGTCCTCCTGCGTGACGAAGCTCATCTCGAAGTCGAGCTGGTAGAACTCGCCGGGCGAGCGGTCGGCGCGGGAGGCCTCGTCGCGGAAGCAGGGCGCGATCTGGAAGTAGCGGTCGAAGCCCGCGACCATGCAGAGCTGCTTGAACTGCTGCGGCGCCTGCGGCAGCGCGTAGAACTTGCCCGGATGCAGGCGGGAGGGCACGAGGAAGTCGCGCGCGCCCTCGGGGGAGGAGGCCGTCAGGATCGGCGTCTGGAACTCGGTGAAGCCCTGCTCGATCATGCGACGGCGGATCGAGGCGATCACGTTCGCGCGCAGCATGATGTTGCGGTGCTGGCGTTCGCGCCGCAGGTCGAGGAAGCGGTAGCGCAGGCGCAGATCCTCGGGGAATTCCTGCTCGCCCGCGACCTGGATGGGCAGCATCTCGGCGGCGGACTGCACCACCACCTCGCGCACGCGCAGCTCGATCTCGCCGGTGGGCAGTTTCGGGTTCACCGTGCCGGGCTCGCGCAGCACCACCTCGCCGGTCACGGTGATGACGCTCTCGGGCCGCACCTCCTCGAGCGTGGCAAGCATGGGCGAGCCGGCGGCGACCACGCATTGCGTCATGCCGTAATGGTCGCGCAGGTCCACGAAGAGCAGCCCGCCATGGTCGCGCTTGCGGTGCACCCAGCCGGAAAGGCGGACGGTCTTGCCGGCGTCGGCGGCGCGCAGCGCGGCGCAGGTATGGGTGCGGTAGGCGTGCATGGCGGATGACCGTGATCGTCGGTGAAGGAAGGCGGCGCAGAGGGACCGAGAGGGGCCGGGCTGTCAAGCAGGCCCGCCCCCGCCATGCTTGCCGCCCACCGAAGCCCGGTCTCCCAAGGCCCTGCGGCCCTTGGCGGGCGGAGGTTCCGGGGGAGGGCGGCGCCATCCCCCGTGCCGTCTCAGGCGCTGGCCGCGTCGAGCGCCGCCATCTCCTCCGCCCCCAGCGCGACATCCGCCGCCCTGGCCAGTTCCGCCAGTTGTTCCGGGCTGGTCGCGGACGCGATCGGCGCCGTGATCCCCGGCCGGGCGATCTGCCAGGCCAGCGCGATCGCCGCCGGCCCCACCCCGTGGCGCCTGGCTGCGGCGTCGAGGGCGGCCAGCACCCGCTCCCCCTTCGGCCCCATGTGCTTCGCCACGCTGCGCGGCCCGCGCACCGATTTCCCGAGATCCGCCTCCGAGCGGTACTTGCCCGTCAGGAAGCCCGAGGCCAGGGCCGAATAGGTGATGACCCCGACGCCCTCGGCCCGGCAGAGTGGCAGCAGATCGGCCTCGATGCCGCGGTCCATCAGGTTGTAGACGGGCTGGTGGCTCTCGAAGCGCGGCAGGCCCTGCGCGGCGGAAAGGTCGAGCGCCGCCTTCAGCCGCGCCGCCGTGTAGTTGGAGGAACCGATCGCGCGCACCTTGCCGGCCTCGATCAGCCGGGCGAATGCGCCGAGGGTCTCGGCGAGCGGAACGCTCTCGTCGTCCTTGTGCGCCTGGTAGAGGTCTATGCGCTCGATGCCGAGACGGCGGAGCGAGGCCTCGCAGGCCGTCGCGATCCAGGCGGGGGAGAGGCCCTTGCCCTGCCCCGGCATCTCCATGCCGCACTTGGTCAGGATCAGCACCTTCTCCCGCGCCCCGGGCCGGGCCTTGAGCCATTCGCCGATGATGGTTTCCGATTCGCCGCCCGAATGGCCGGGCGCCCAGGCCGAATAGACATCGGCCGTGTCGATCGCGACGAGGCCGCGTTCGAGGCAGGCATCGAGCAGGCGGAAGGACATCGCCCGGTCCGCCGTCCAGCCGAAGACATTGCCGCCGAACACCACCGGCGGGACCGAAAGCCCCGACCGCCCCAGGGCGCGCATCTGCATGAGCCATCCTCCTGTGCTTCGCGTCCAGCATGCGCCCCGGCCGGCGGGCCGGCCAGCCCCGGCTTTCCCTGGCCCTGCGCCGGGTTTATGACGCGACGCAATGAGCCGCCGTCCCGCCGCCGCCGCCGAGTCCCCGCCCGTCCTGATCACCGAGACCGAGGCCCTTGCCGCGCTCTGCGAGCGGCTCAGGACCGAGACCTTCGTGACCGTGGACACCGAGTTCATGCGCGAACGGACCTACTGGCCCGAGCTCTGCCTCGTGCAGCTCGCCTCGGATGCCGAGGTGGCGCTCGTGGACACGCTCGCCCCAGGACTCGACCTCGCCCCGCTCGGCGCGCTGCTGGCGGACCCCGCCGTGCTCAAGGTGTTCCATGCCGCGCGCCAGGACGTGGAGATCTTCCTGCTGAAGTTCGGCGCGGTGCCCGCGCCGCTGTTCGACACGCAGGTCGCGGCCATGGTCGCGGGCTATGGGGACCAGGTCTCCTATGACGGCCTGTGCCGCTCGCTCGCCGGGACGCAGATCGACAAGGCGCACCGCTTCAGCGACTGGTCGGCGCGCCCGCTCTCGGCCGCGCAGATGGCCTATGCCGCGGCCGACGTGACGCATCTGCGGCGGATCTATCGCGCGCTCGACGAGAAGCTGCGGCGGGAGGGGCGCCTCGCCTGGGTGGCCGAGGAGATGGCCGCGCTGACCGACCCCGCGACCTACCGGCTGGACCCCGAGACGGCATGGGAAAGGCTGCGCCCGCGCACGGGCAACCGGCGCTTCCTCGGCGTGCTGCGCTCGGTCGCCGCCTGGCGGGAGCGCGAGGCGCAGCGGATCAACATCCCGCGCCAGCGGCTGGTGAAGGACGAGACGCTGCTCGAGATCGCCGCGACCATGCCCGAGACGGTCGCGGACCTCAGCCGCGCGCGCGGCATCTCGGAGGGTTTCGCCAAGGGCCGCTCGGGCGCGGGGCTGCTGGCCGCGGTGAAGGCGGGCAAGGAGCTGCCGGAGGCCGAACTGCCCGAGGCCCCGCGCGACCGCGCCGGCCCGCCCGTCTCCCCCGCGCTGGTGGCGCTGCTGAAGGTGCTGCTGGCCGCGAAGAGCGAGGAGCACCACGTCGCGCCGAAACTGCTCGCGAGCAGCGAGGACCTCGACCGGCTGGCGGCGGGCGAGGCCGCCGACGTGCCGGCGCTGCATGGCTGGCGGCGCGAGGTGTTCGGCGAGGCGGCGCTGGCGCTGAAGGCCGGGCGGCTGGCGCTCGGGGTGGACGGGAAGCGGGTGAAGCTGATCCGGGCGGGGTGAGGCCCATCGCCGGGGGCGCGGGACGTTCGGACCATCGGCTTCCGGCGCAGCCCACGCGGACGGGGTATCCCCACGGTGCGGCTCCCGGTGATGGTGTCCAGAGGCCCTTCGGCCTCTGGTGGGGAGAGGCCCGGAGAGGGGCAAAGCCCCTCTCCGGACCCATACTCAGCCCGCGAGTTCCACCACAGCCTCCAGCCCCAGCGTCGCCGCCAGCGCCTCGACCCGCCGCAGCACGCTCTCGCCCGCGAAGACGCCGCTGCCTTCCACCAGCCTGAGCACGAGCCGCCCGCCGCTGCGGTCGAGCGCCGTGCCCGCCAGCAGCTCGGGCGTGCCGCCCGACAGCGTGTAGGCGAGCCGCAGCGCCGCCCCCAGGATTTCCGCCCGCCGCACCGCCGCGACATCGAGCAGCACGCGCGCGGCCTGCAGGAAGGGCGCATCCGCGCCGGCCTCGTAGCGCAGCGCCACCGCGAGCGCGAGGAAGGCGCGCGCATGGTGGTCGAGCCCCACGCCCGGCTGGCGCAGCACGCGGAAATAGGCGTGCTCGGCGCGGTAGTCCGGGTGGTCGTGGCTGCCGATGTCGCTCACCCAGCAGGCGGCGGCGCGCAGCGCGGCTTCGGCCACGCCCTCGCGCTCGAAAAGCCCGGCGGTCCATTGCGCGAGGGCGGGCGGCAGGCGCGGGTCGCGGCCGAAGCGGGCGGCAAGGTCCTGCGCGGCGGCGAGCAGCGGCTCGCGCCGGCGCTCCTCGGCGGCGATCTGGCGGGCATACCAGCCCTCGCGCAGCCCGTTGGCGCTGAACACCACGCGCCGCGCGCCCGAGGCGCGGATCAGCCGGCGCATCACCATCGCCGCCCAGGGCAGGTCCTGCAGGCGCTTGGTCGGCGCGCCGGGCATGCGTTCGAGCGTGCGGCGGGTCGCGGCCATCACCACGCCGGCGAGGTCGCGCGCCTCCTCCCGCGACAGCACGTAGTGGTGCACGATCGAGAGCGGATAGGCGGTCTGGGCGATGTGCATGCGCGCGAGCGCGCGCCACGCCCCTCCGACGAGGTAGAGATCCCGCCCCTGCCCCTCCGGCAGCCAGGCGATGCGGCCGAGTTCCTCGGTGGCGATGGCCCGCCCGCGCTGGATCTCCCCGCCCGCGCGTTCGGCGAGGCGGATGGCCCCGAGCGGCAGGCTGGCCGAGCGCCCCGCGCGGCCATGGGCGAGTTCCACCAGTTCGAGCGAACCGCCGCCGATGTCGCCCAGCACGCCGTCCGCATCGGGGAAGCCGAGCAACACGCCCTCGGCCGAGAGCATCGCCTCCTGCTGACCGGTCAGGATGCGGATCGTGAGGTCGGGCAGCCGCGCGCGCAGCGCCTCGACGAAGGCCGGGCCGTTCGCCGCGTCGCGCACGGCCGCGGTGGCGAGCACCTCGACCGGCTCCGCGCCCATGGCGCGCGCGACGGTGTGGTAGCGCACCATCACCGTGACGGCCTGTTCCACCGCCTCCTCGTTCAGCCGGCCCGTGGTCACGAGGCCGCGGCCGAGGCCGAGCACCGCCTTCTCGTTGAAGATGGTCAGCGGGTTGCGCGCCCGCCCCTCGAACACCACGAGGCGGACGGAGTTAGAACCGAGATCCACCACCGCCGCTCGCGGCTGGCGCAGCCCGGCCTCGGCCGGGGCCGGCCTTTCACGGGTGAGTTGGCTCAAGGCGTCAGTCCTGCAGCACGCGGTCCTGCCGCGGCCGCCGCGCGCTGCCCTTGAGCGCGCTGCCGCGGCCGGACAGCGAGGGGTTGGTCATGAAGTATTCGTGCGCCGAGACCGGCTTATCCCCCGGATCGAGCCGCCTCCAGTCGCCCTCGGGGCCGAGCTGCCAGGACTGCATCGTGTCCTTGAGGTTCACCACCATGATCTGGTCGAGAACCTGCGCGTGCACGGTCGGGTTCTCGACCGGCACCATGGTCTCGACGCGCCAGTCCATGTTGCGCGCCATCCAGTCCGCGCTGCTGATGAACACCTTGGCGCGGCGCGAGGGCAGCCGGTGCCCGTTGCCGAAGACCGCGACGCGCGAATGCTCGAGGAAGCGGCCGACGATGGACTTGACGCGGATGTTCTCGCTCATGCCCTTCACCCCGGGCCTGAGGCAGCAGATGCCGCGCACCACCGCATCCACCTTCACCCCCGCGCGGGAGGCGGCGTAGAGCGCGTCGATCAGCGCCTCGTCCACCAGCGAGTTCATCTTGAGCCAGATCGCGGCCGGCTTGCCCTCCTTCGCGAAGGCGATCTCCTGGCCGATCAGCGCGAGCAGCGTGGGGCGGATGGTCAGGGGCGAGAAGGCGAGCTTTTCCATGCTCTCGGGCCGCGCATAGCCGGTCATGAAGTTGAACAGCTTCGCCGCGTCGCGCGTCAGCGCCGGGTCGGCGGTGAAGTAGGAGAGGTCGGTGTAGATGCGCGCGGTGACGGGGTGGTAGTTGCCCGTGCCGAAATGCGCGTAGGAGCGCAGGTGCTGCCCCTCGCGCCGCACCACCAGGCTGACCTTGGCGTGGGTCTTGAGCTCGACGAAGCCGAAGACGACCTGCACGCCGGCCGCTTCCAGCTCGCGCGCGAGGGCGATGTTGCGCTCCTCGTCGAAGCGCGCCTTCAGCTCGACGATGCCGGTCACGGACTTGCCCGCCTCCGCCGCCTCGATCAGCGCCTTGGCGATCGGGCTGTCCCGCGTGGTGCGGTAGAGCGTCTGCTTGATCGCGACCACGTTGGGGTCGCGCGCCGCCTGGCGGAGGAACTGCACCACCACGTCGAAGGATTCATAGGGGTGGTGGACCACGATGTCCTTGGCCCGGATCGCCGCGAAGCAATCCCCGCCATAATCGAGGATGCGCTCGGGGAAGCGCGGCGTGTAGGGGGTGAAGAGCAGGTCCGGCCGGTCGTCCACGATGAGCTGCGTGAGGTCCGAAAGCCCCAGCAGCCCGTCCACGATGAACAGCTCCGAGCGCGGCGCCTCCAGCTCGTCGGCCACGAAGTCCATCATGTCCGCCGGCGTCGCGGCGGTGACGGAAAGGCGGATCGGGCGGCCGCGGCGGCGGCGCTTCAGCGCCGTCTCGTAGGAGCGCACGAGGTCCTCGGCCTCCTCCTCGAACTCCACGTCGGTGTCGCGGATCAGGCGGAACAGGCCGGTCTCGGCGGGGATGAAGCCGGGGAAGAGCCGGTCGAGGAACAGCAGGATCAGATCCTCGAGCTGCACGAAGCGGATGCCCGCCGCACCCTCGCGCGGCGGCAGGCGGACGAAGCGCTGCACCTGCGGGCTCAGCGGCAGCAGCGCGCGCATGGTGCCGCCATCCTCCTCCCGCACCAGCTTCAGCACCATGCAGAGCGAGAGGTTGGCGATGAAGGGGAAGGGATGCGCCGGGTCCACCGCGAGCGGCGTCAGCACCGGGAAGACGCGGTCCATGAAGTAGCCGTGCAGCCATTCGCGGTCGGCGGCGTCGAGCTCGCCCAGGTCGCAGACGATGACCCCCGCCTCCCGCAGCAGGCCGCGCAGCTCCCTCCAGGCCGCCTGCTGGCCCTGGATCAGCGCCTGCGCCCGGTCGTGGATGGCGACGAGCTGCTGCGCCGGCGTCCGCCCGTCATTGCTCAGCTTGGTGATGCCGGCGCGCTCCTGGCCGACCAGGCCGGCGACGCGCACGGAATAGAACTCGTCGAGGTTGGAGGCCGAGATCGCGACGAAGCGCAGCCTCTCGAGCAGCGGGTGGCGCGGGTTCGCCGCCTCCTCCAGCACGCGCTGGTTGAAGGCGAGCCAGGAGAGCTCCCGGTTGATGAAGCGCGCGGGGCTCGACAGCAGCGCCTCGGCGTCCTCGGCCGTGGCTGGAGGGGCATCGGTCATGGCCGCAGACTACAGCAGCGCGGCCGTGCCGGGCGAGGCCGCCTCCGCAAACGTCTCCGAAGCGTCATCATCGGCCGCCTCGCCGAAGCCTTCCCAACCGGCGAGGACCGCGCGGGCGAGGCTGCGCGTGACCGGCGCGCGCGCGGCCAGCGCCGCACGGTCGAGCCGCGCGGCGGCCTCGGCCAGCGTCCCGGCGTCGCGGGCGAGCCTCTGCAGCAGCCAGGCGCGGACATCGGGCGCGACGCGGAGCTGGCGGTCGGCGAAGAGTTTCGCCAGCAGCGCACCGAGCAGCGCATCCTCCGGCCGCCCGATCCCGGCCGAGGCGGTGGCGCGCAGCCGGCTGCCGAGATCGGGCAGGCCGACCGGCCAGCGCGCCGGCGGCTCGCGCCCCACCAGCAGCAGCCGCTCCCCCCGCTCGGCGCAGAGGTTGATCAGGTGCAACAGCGCCCGCTCCTCGGCCACGGCATCGGCGTCGTCGAGCACGGTGCCGCCGGGTCCGGGCGGCGGCAGGCCGCGCAGGGCCGGGCCTTCGAGGAAGCGCCAGCCCTGCGCGGCAGCCGTCGCGCGGGCGATGTGGGACTTGCCCACCCCGGCCGGGCCGAACAGGGCAAGACGGCCGAGCGGCCATTCCCCTGGCCGGTCGAGCCAGGCGAGCGCCTCGGCATTCGAGGCATCCTCGAGGAAATCCGCGCGCGCGGAGGAGGCGGGAAGCGACAGCGGCAGGGCGAATTGCCGCCCCCCCCGGACGGGCGCGGCCATGCTCAGCCCCCCGTCCGCGGCGGGTCGAGGTAGAGCGGGCTTTCGAGGTATCGCCGCAGCCAGTAGCGCGCCACGACGCCGACCGCCGCGGCCATCGGCACCGCGAGCAGCACGCCGAGGAAGCCGAAGGCCACCCCGCCGGCGAAGAGCGCGAAGATCACCCACACCGCATGCAGCCCCACCCGGTCGCCGAGCAGGTAGGGATAGATCACGTAGCCCTCGATCGTCTGCCCGACCACGAAGATGGCGACGATCACGAGCACCTCGTTCCAGGTACCGAACTGGCCCATCGCCAGCAGCACCGCCGTCAGGAAGCCGGTCAGCGAGCCGACATAGGGGATGAAGGAGAGGATCCCGGCCATCAGCCCCACCGTCAGCCCGAGCTCGAGCCCCGCGAGCTGCAGCGCGACGGCATAGAACACGCCGAGCCCCGCGCAGCACAGGAGCTGCCCGCGCAGCCACGCCGAGAGCACACGGTCCGTGTCGCGCGCGAGCTGGCGCAGCACCGCCGCGTTGCGCCGCGGCAGCCAGCTCTCGATCCGCCCGAGCAGCACGGGCCAGTCGCGCAGCAGGTAGAAGGCGACCACCGGCACCACGACGACGAAGGTGAAGACCTGGAACAGCGCGAGCCCGCTGCCGACCAGCCGCGTCACGGCGGTGCCGACCCAGGCCATCATCGGCCCGACCTGCCCGATGGCGAGCTCGCGCAGCCGCTGGTCCACCATCTCCGGCCCCAGCGTCTCCTCGAGGCGGATGAGGCCGTCGCGCAGCAGCGCGGCGAGGGTGGCGACGTAGCTCGGCAGCCGCTGCAGCAGGATCCCGAGCTGGGCGAGGATCAGCGGGTAGAACAGCAGCACCGCCAGCAGCGAGAACGCCATCAGCAGGAAGATGAGGAAGAAGGCGCCGAGCCCGCGCCGCACGCCGAGCCGGGCGAGCCGCGTCGCCGGCGGGTCGAGGAAATAGGCGATGACCGCGGCCAGCACGAAGGGCGTCAGGATCCCCTGGAACAGCCACAGCGCGAAGAGCAGCGCGCCGCCGAGGCCGAGCATCAGCGCGACGCGCTGGCGCGGCGTGGCGGTGCGCGGTGCTGCCGGCGGCGGGAAGCGCGGCGCCGCCGGCGCCGGCACGACCGGGCGCGCGCCGGGATCGGGGCGGGCGGGCGGGCGCGGCGCCTCGTTCACCCGGCACCTTCCCCGGTCATGCGCGCGGCCTGGACCACATAGGCCGCGCCGGAGGCGAGGGTGGTCGCCGCCACCAGCCAGATCATCGCCTCGAGCAGGCTGGGCGCGGCGAGGCCGAAGCCCTTGAGCAGCAGCGCGAGCGCGGCGAGGCCGATCTGCGCCGCCGTGTTCGCCTTCGAGACCAGGAGCGGCCGGATCCGCGCCGGGAAGCCCAGCACCCAGAGGAACAGCACGCCGCCCACGATCAGCAGGTCGCGGAAGACCACCATGATGGCGAGCCAGTCCGGCAGCACCCCGATCGCGGCGAGCGTGACATAGACCGAGACCAGCAGCGCCTTGTCCGCCAGCGGGTCGAGCAGCGCGCCGAGCGCCGATCGCGCGTTGCGCACCCTGGCGAGCCAGCCGTCCAGCGCATCCGAGACGCCGGCGCCGACGAAGACCAGGAAGGCGAGGTCCAGCCGGTGCTGCAGGATCAGCCACACCGCCGCCGGCACGGCGCAGAGCCGCGCCAGCGTGATGAGGTTCGGCAGCGTGAACAGCCCCGCCTCGACATCGGCCGAGGGGGGGAGCGGCCGCCGCAGGCGGTCAGGAGCGTCCGGCAAGGCCCACGCGCCAGGCATCCCCGGGCGCCCCGGACCCCGGCACGAAGGAGACGCCCTGCCGGGCGAAATCCTCCGCCGCCGCGCCCGGTGCCGTCCGCAGGCCGAGCCGCAGCCGCGCCCGGTCGGTCGAGATGGCGATCACCTCGATCCGCGCCGCCCCGCCGCGCAGGCGGCGCCGCAGTTCCAGCCATTCCTCGAGCGAGCCGTAAAGGGCCACCGCCTCGACGGTGGCCACGGCGGGGCCGGCGGCTGGCGGGCGCGGCTGGGCGGTGCCCTCGCCCGCCGGCGCGCCCGGAGGCGCAGCGCCGCCCTCGGCCACGCCGGCGCCGCCGGTCATGGCGCGGGCGCGGGCTGGGTTGAAGTTGACGGTGATGCGCCCGGCATAGCGCGTCGGCGTGGTGCGCTCCTCCTCGATGATGATGGAGGAGACCATCGCCTCGATCTGCGCGTCCGAGAGGGTGCGCGAGGCGCCGGTCGCCGCCGCGATGCGCTCCCAGGCGGCGCGCCTTCCGGCCGCGAGCGCCCGCTCGCGCGCGATCACCGCGTTCTCGGCCGTGGCCTCGGCCGGCACGCCACGCTGCGTGAAGGAGACGGCGGCGGGTGCGTCCTGCGCCGGCACCGGCGCGGGGGCGAGGACGAGCAGGGCGGTTGCGATCAGCGCCGCCGCATGGTTCTTTCCGCGCGCCCGCGCGGTGCGGGACCTGTCCGGCATCGCGCCCCCAACCCCTTCAAGGCCGGCCCGGGGCCGGCGGTGACGTGCCGCTTCGCGCGGCCCTTGCTTGCCAGCCAATACCCGATCGGAGGCTGCCCTGACCAGTTCCCCGTCTTCCCCCCTCACCTACCGCGCCGCTGGCGTGGACATCGAGGCCGGCGATGCGCTGGTGGACGCGATCAAGCCGCTCGCGAAATCCACCGACCGCCCCGGCACCATGGGGGGCCTCGGCGGCTTCGGCGCGCTGTTCGACCTCAAGGCCGCCGGGTTCCGCGACCCGATCCTGGTCTCCTCCACCGATGGCGTCGGCACCAAGCTGCGCGTGGCGATCGAGGCCGGCATCCACGCGACGGTGGGTGTGGACCTCGTGGCGATGTGCGTGAACGACCTCGTGGTGCAGGGCGCCGAGCCGCTGTTCTTCCTCGACTATTTCGCGACCGGCGCGCTCGATGTGGCCGCGGCGCGGGAGGTGGTGGCGGGCATCGCGGAGGGCTGCCGCATCGCCGGCTGCGCGCTGGTCGGCGGCGAGACCGCCGAGATGCCTGGCATGTATGCGAAGGGCGACTACGACCTCGCGGGCTTCTCGGTGGGCGCGGCCGAACGCGGCGCGCTGCTGCCGCGCGGGGATGTGGGCCCCGGCGACGTGGTGCTGGGTCTCGCGGCCTCGGGCGTGCACTCCAACGGCTTCTCGCTGGTCCGCCGCATCCTCGAACGCGCGGGCGTGGGCCTTGCCGCCCCGGCGCCCTTCGCGCCCGGCCGCTCGCTCGGCGAGGCGCTGCTGGAACCGACGCGGATCTACGTGAAGCCCCTGCTCGCGCTGCATCGCGCGGGCCTGCTCAAGGCCGCCGCGCACATCACCGGCGGCGGGCTGCCCGGCAACCTGCCGCGCGTGCTGCCCGCGGGCACGGTCGCGGCGCTCGATGCCCGCGCCTGGACGCCGCCGCCGGTCTTCGCCTGGCTCGCGCAAACCGGTGGCGTGGCGCCGCAGGAGATGCTGCGCGTCTTCAACTGCGGCATCGGCATGGCGCTGGTGGTGGCGGCCAGGGACGCCGAGGCCGCGGCGGCGCTGCTCGCCGAGCATGGAGAGGCGGTCTGCCGCATCGGCCATCTCGAATCCGGGGAGGGCGCGGCCGGCGTGCGGATCGGCAACCTCGGCCCCGCCTGGCCGGCATGAGCCGCCGCCGCGTCGCGGTGCTGATCTCCGGCCGCGGGTCCAACATGGCGGCGCTGCTCGCGGCGGCCGAGGACCCGGCCTATCCGGCCGAAATCGCGCTGGTGCTCTCGAACCGCGCCGAGGCGCCGGGCCTTGCCCATGCCGCCGCACGCGGCGTGCCGACGGCGGTGGTGGAAAGCCGCGCCTTCAAGGGCGACCGGGCCGGGTTCGAGGCGGCGATGCAGGCCGAGATCGCGCGCCACGGTGCGGAGATCATCGCGCTCGCCGGCTTCATGCGGGTGCTGACGGAGGGATTCGTGGCCCGCTGGGACGGGCGGATGATCAACATCCATCCCTCCCTGCTGCCGGCCTTCCCGGGGCTCGATACCCATGCCCGCGCGCTCGCCGCCGGGGTGCGGCTGCATGGCTGCACGGTGCATCTGGTGACCGCGGGGGTGGATGAGGGGCCGATCCTGGCCCAGGCCGCCGTGCCGGTGCTGCCCGGGGACACCGAGGCGAGCCTCGCGGCGCGGGTGCTGGCCGAGGAGCATCGCCTCTACCCCGCCGCGCTCGCCTGGCTCGCCGCCGGGCGCGTGCGGCTGGAGGGCGGGCGGGCCGTGGTGGACGGCGCGGCGGGCGCATCCGGGGCGCTGCTCAACCCCTTGCCCTGAGGCGCCGCGCTTCCTAAACGCTCAACGAACACAGCGCGCGAGGACGTTCCGTGGCCGAACAGCAGAGCTATGAATTCGTCGAGGTGAAGGCGACCGACATCCTCGCGGAGCGCCAGGCCGCCTGGGGCGGGTTCACCACCTTCATCACCTGGTCCACGGCCGCGGTCGCGATCGCGCTGATCCTGCTCTACCTGATCTGGGGCTGAGGCAGCGGGCCGGCGCCCGGCCGGCCCAGCAGCCAGCCCTGCAGCGCGTCGCATCCCGCGGCCCGCAGCGCCTGCATCTGGCCCGCGCATTCCACGCCCTCGGCGACCGCGATCGCGCCCATGGCGTGGGCGAGGTCCACCACCGCCGCCACCGCCGCCCGCGCCCGCGCCGCGACCGGCCCCTCGCCTTCGAGATCGGCGGTCAGGGCCGGGTCCAGCTTGACCGAGGCGAAGGGAATGTCGCGCAGCGCGCGGGCCGGGCCCAGCGCGCCGCCGAAATCATCCAGCGCCACCGCGATGCCGAAGGCGCGCAGATGCGCCGCCAGCGCCCGGGCCGCGCCGAGGTCGCGCACCACCGCAGCCTCCGGCAGTTCGAGCACGAGGCCGCGCGGATCCACCCCGGTGGCCTGCAGCGCGGCGCGCACCATCGGCGCCGCATGGCCGCCCAGGATGCCCGACGCCGAGACGTTCACGGCGAGCCAGGGCCCGCCGCGCGGCCAGGCCGCGCGCAGGCGGAAGGCATTGACCATCACCCAGGCATCGAGCGCGACCCCGCGCCCGGCGGCCTCCGCCGCGGCGAGCACGTCGAGCGCGCCGAGCGGCCCGAGGTCGGGATGGTCCCAGCGCAGCAGCGCCTCGTAGCCCACGGGGACGAGGCTCGCGGCCGCGCAGACCGGCTGCAGGTCGAGCCGCAGGCCCGCCCCGCCCGCCGCCAGCGTCGCGGCGAGTTCCGCCCCGAGCCCCGTGACCTCGCCGCTTTCCGCCACCATCCCGCCCATGCGCCGCTCCGCCTCTCTGGCGCGGGCATGAAAGGGCGGGTCGCGTTAAACGCCGGTGAGCGAAGCCCCGGAAACCGGGCGCCGCGGCGCCGTATCAATGCCGTGCCGGGGCGCGGCGCGGTCTCCTGCCAGCGGGCGCGAGGCTTGAGCATGCGCTCGCTCGCATGGCGCGCGGGGCTGGTCGGGCGGCCCCGCGCGGAACCAGATCCTGAGGCGCTGCGGACAAAGAGCGACCCCTTGTCCGCAGGGTATCAGCCGACGATCTCGCAGCCGGCGAAGAAATAGGCGATCTCGATCGCCGCGTTCTCCGGGCTATCGGAGCCGTGCACCGAGTTCGCCTCGATGCTTTCGGCGTAGAGCTTGCGGATGGTGCCCTCGGCGGCATTGGCCGGGTTGGTCGCACCCATCAGCTCGCGGTTCTTCGCCACCGCGTTCTCGCCCTCGAGCACCTGGACCACGACCGGGCCGGAGACCATGAAGTCCACCAGGTCGTTGTAGAAGGGCCGCGCGGCGTGGACCTTGTAGAACTCCTTCGCCTGGGCGCGCGACATCCAGATGCGCTTCTGGGCGACGATGCGCAGGCCGTTCTTCTCGAAGATGGCGTTGATGGCGCCGGTCAGGTTCCGCCGCGTGGCGTCGGGCTTGATGATGGAGAAGGTGCGTTCGATGGCCATGGCGGCTGTCCTCGGTCGTTCTGCGATCGGGCGGGCGCATAGGCGGGAAGCGGGCCGCGCGCAACCCCCCTGCGCGGCGGCGCCTGACAGCGCCGCGCGGCGCGGCTAGAAGGCGCGTCGCATGACCGTCCTCGCCATCCGCGACCTGACCATCCGCATCGCCGGCCGGCCGCTGCTCGATGGCGCGTCCCTGCAGATCGACACCGGCCGCAAGGTCGGCCTCGTCGGGCGCAACGGCGCGGGCAAGTCCACGCTGCTGCGCGCCATCACGGGCGACCTCCAGCCCGATGGCGGGGAGATCCGCCTCGCCGCGCGCGCGCGCCTCGGCCATGTCGCGCAGGAGGCGCCGGGGGGCGAGGAGAGCCTGCTCGATGTCGTGCTCGCCGCCGACACCGAGCGCGCGGCGCTGCTCGCCGAGGCCGAGGCGCATCCCGAGCCCGCGCGCCTGGCCGAGATCCACGAGCGCCTGATCGCCATCCGCGCCGACAGCGCGCCGGCGCGCGCGGGGGCCATCCTCTCGGGCCTCGGCTTCGACGCCGCGGCCCAGGTGCGGCCCTCGCGGGAGTTCTCGGGCGGCTGGCGGATGCGCGTGGCGCTGGCCCGCGCCCTCTTCGTCGAGCCCGACCTGCTGCTGCTCGACGAGCCGACCAACCACCTCGACCTCGAAGCGACGATGTGGCTGGAAACCTGGCTGCAGCGCTTCGCCGGCGCGGCGATCGTGGTCAGCCACGACCGCGGGCTGCTCGAACGCTGCGTGGACGCGATCGCGCATCTCGATCGCGGCGGCATCACGCTCTATCCGGGCAACTTCGCGGATTTCGTCCGCATCCGGGCCGAGCGCCAGGCGCAGCAGGCGGCGCAGAACGCGCGCATCGCCGCCGAGCGCGCGCGCATCCAGTCCTTCGTGGACCGCTTCCGCGCCAAGGCGACCAAGGCGCGGCAGGCGCAGTCGCGGCTCAAGGCGCTCGAACGCCTGCCGCCGGTCGAGGCGGTGGTCGAGGACACGCCCGTGCGCTTCGCCTTCCCCGCGCCCGAGGAACTCGCCCCGCCCATCCTCTCGCTGAGCGGGTGTGCGGTCGGCTATGGCGGCCCACCCGTTCTGCGCAACCTGAACCTGCGGCTCGACCAGGACGACCGCATCGCGCTGCTGGGCGCGAACGGCAACGGCAAGTCCACGCTGGCGAAGCTGCTCGCCGGGCGGCTGCAGCCCGAGGGCGGCACGGCCTTCCGCACGCGGTCCCTGCGCGTCGGCTATTTCGCGCAGCACCAGGCGGACGAGCTGGATCTCGGCGGCACGCCGCTGAGCCACATGCAGGCCGCATTGCCCAAGGCGAGCGAAACCCAATGCCGCGCGCAGCTCGCCCGCTTCGGCCTCGACGCCGACCGCGCGGAGACGCGCATCACCGCGCTCTCGGGCGGGGAGAAGGCGCGGCTGCTGCTCGCGCTGACCACGCGCGAGGCGCCGCACCTGCTCATCCTCGACGAGCCGACCAACCACCTCGACATCGACGCGCGCGAGGCGCTGGTGAAGGCGCTGGCGGAGTTCGGCGGCGCGGTGGTGCTGATCAGTCACGACCCGCATCTGGTGGAACTGGTCGCGGACAGGCTCTGGCTGGTCGCGGACGGCACGGTCACGCCCTTCGAGGGCGATCTCGACGACTATCGCGCGCTGCTCGCCGAACGGGCGCGCGGCGCGGCGCGCGCCGAGCCCGGCGGCGCCCGGGCCGGGGCGCGGCGCGAGAGGGCGGATGCGCGCAGCGCCGCCGCGCCGCTGCGCGCGCGCATCCGCGAGATCGAGGCCAGCCTGGAGAAACTCTCGCGCGAGGACGGTCTGATCGAGAAGCGCCTCGCGGACCCCGCGACCTATGCGCGCTTCAAGCCGGAGGACATCGCCTGGGCGAACAGCCGCCGCGCCGCCATCGCGCGCGAGACAGCCGCGCTCGAGGAGGAGTGGCTCGAGATCGCAGCCCGTCTCGACGCGGCCTGAGGTCCGGCGCGGGGCTCAGCGCGCCGCGGCGAGCGGCCGTTCGCCCGGCCTCGGCGGCCGCGCCGGGCGCACATTCTCGTCCTCCAGGGTCCGCCGCATGAAGGTCGGCCACAGGGCCCGCCCGGTGGGCGGTTCCTGGAGGCCGGGCTGCTCCCTCGTGGCAGTCCGGGCCGCCTGGACAGGCGACCGAGGCAGGTCGGTGTGTCGCATCACGCCCCTCCTGTCGTCGGTAAAGGAAAGGCTAGGCCATCGGCGCCGGCCGCCGCAACGAACGGTTGTGTGACATCGCGTGACAGACCGGGTGCTCTGGACCCGCCGGGCGGGATGGGCGAACAGGGTGACAGAGCCGGCGCCGGACGCGCCGCCCGGAGGAGACCGCCATGATCCGTCGCCGCGCCCTGCTCGCGACCCCTGCCCTCGCCCTGCCCGTCGCCGCCCATGCCCAGGCATGGCCCGCGCGCCCGGTGCGCATCGTCGTCGCCTATCCGCCGGGGGGCTCGACCGACGTGCTGGCCCGCACGCTCGCCGCCGCGCTGGCCGAGGCGATCCCGGGCGGCACCTTCGTGGTGGACAACCGCCCGGGCGGGGCCGCCGTCGTCGGAACCCAGGCGGTCGCGCAGGCGGCGCCGGATGGCTACACCCTCGCCCTCGGCAACAACCAGACGCATGCGGCCAATGCCGCCATGCTGCCCTCCCTGCCCTTCGACCCGGTGGCCGATTTCGCGCCCATCGCGCGGCTCGCGGCCGTGCACCACGCCATCGTGGTGCCGGCGAACGGCCCGCGCAGCCTTGCCGAACTGGCGGCGAAGGGGCGGGGCGGCGGGCGCGTGACCTACGCCTCCTCCGGCGTCGGCTCGGCGAGCCACGTCATCGCCGAGACCTTCGTCCGCCGCGAGCGGATGGAGGCGACGCATGTGCCCTATCGCGGCGGCGCGGCGGCGACGACGGACACGGTGGCCGGCACGGTGGATTTCTTCGTCTCGACCTGGCCGCAGGTGGTGGCGCTGGTGCGGGAGGGGCGGCTGCGCGCGCTCGGCATCGGCGCGCCGGCCCGCCTGCCCGAGACGCCCGATGTGCCGACCTTCGCGGAACTGAACGCGCAGGACCTCGCGGTGGATGCGTGGTTCGGCCTCTGGGCGCCGGCGCGCACCCCGGCCGAGATCGTCGCGCGCCTGTCCGACACGCTGGTCGGCATCCTGAACCAGCCCGCGATGCGCGAGCGCCTGACCGGCCAGGGCTTCGTCGCCGCGCCGATGCCGGCGGCGGCATTCGCCGCCTTCCAGCGCGAGGAGGTCGAGCGCTGGCGGCGGATGGTCGAGATCACGGGGATCAGGCTGCAGGGCTGAACCCGGCGGGAGAGGGCGCGGCCGTCCGGGCTGGAGGCGAACCCGGCAGGCGAAGGGCTGAATCTCCTCCTCCGCCGGCATCGCGCGCGGCGCCGCCGAGGGCGGCGGCGCGCCAAGCCGGGTCGCGACACTCGCAGGCCACGGATTGTGCCGTTGCCCGCCGGTTATCGGGAGCGATACGCGGCGGGCAGCCGACCATCCCATGCCCGCCGTGCCGGGGGCCGCGCGCGAGTGCGGCTTCGCCGCGGCGTCAGGCGGCGCTCAGGCGGCCGCGCGGGTTCATCGCGGCCGCGCGTCGCGCCAGGCTCGCGCGCGCCGCCTCGAGCGCCAGCCCCTCCGTCACCAGCGGCAGGCAGCGCGGCATGGCCGGGGCGGTGCCGGGCGCCGGCGCGAAATCGGCGTGCAGCACGGCCATCGTGCCGGCATTCTCGAAGGCCTGCCGGTTGCCGGCCGCGACGAAGGATTCGGTCACGGCGCCGTCGCTGACCAGCAGGTCGTGCGCGAACAACTCGACATGGAAATTCGTGACCGTCCGGCAGGCGATATCCTGGACGATGCCGCGCCCGTCGGTCAGCAGCCCCACCGGCACCAGCGCGCCCCCCACCCGCACCGCATGGTCGGGCGAAAGCCTGAGCGGGCGGTGCGGCGTGCCCTCGCCGAGCGCCCCCGGCATCACGAGCACCGGCGCGACCGAAGCCGGGCGCGGATGCGCGGCGAGGTCCACCCGCCGCCGCCCGATCCAGCGGACCGGCTTGAACGGCGCGCCGCGCCCCGAGGCGGTCGCCACCAGATCGCCCGCGCGCAGGGTCTCGACCGGCCGCTCGCCCGCGGCGGTGAGGATCATCGTGCCTTCCGCGAAGCAGGGCACAACGACCGGGAAGCGGCCGTCGTCGAAGATGAGATCCCCTTCGAACTGGTGGAAGTACACGCGGTAGCTGAACGGGATCTGGTAGTAGGCCTCGTAGGGCAGGCCCTGGAATGTGCCCTGCTCGACCACCCAGTTGGCCGGATCGTAGGTGCCACCGAACACCGCGACATCGGCGCCGCCGCCGCCCGAGATGTACTTGTCGCCGTAGTTGCCGGTCAGGGCGGTGAAGGTGTCGTCCCCGCCGCCGCCGAACATGATCGTGATGTCGCCATTGGCCACCAGCACGTCATTCCCGGCGCCGCCGATCAGCGTGGTCGCGCCGAAATTGCCGGCGACGAGGCTGTCGTCCCCCGCCCCGCCCTCGATCAGGTCGGCCGCACCCGCGCCGATGATGGTGTCGTTCCCGTCGCCGCCGAGCAGCGTCTCCTCCTGCGGGCCGCCGAGGATGGAATCGTCGCCGGTGCCGCCGTCGAGAAGGTTGTTGCCGCTGCTCGAGACGAGCGTGTCGTCCCCGGCCTCGCCCCGCAGCGTGTCGTTCTGGCTGCCGCCATCAAGGAGGTCGTTCCCGTCGCCGCCGAGGATCGAATCATCTGCGTCGTTGCCGAGGATCGTGTCGTTGCCGCCCAGGCCAAAGATGATGTCGGCCTGTGCGCCGGGCGCGGAGAAGAGGTCGTCGCCGCCGGTGAGGGACGTCTCGGGCATGCGGGGGCTCCATCCTTGGCCAAGGGGCGCGCGACGGACGGGGCTCCCGGTAGCCGTTGCCGCGACGCCATCAGCCTAGCAGCAAGCGGCGGGATGCGGAGCGTCACTTTGCGGTGCAAACGGCCCCCGTTCCGCGAGGTTCACCCCCGCTTCTCCCAGCCGCCCGCGCCCTGCTGCCAGTAGGTGAGGGCGTGGCCGGCGGCCTTCGCGGCGGACCAGCGGCCGCGCGCGGCGGACACCGCGGCCTCGTCGCTGCCGTCGAAGAGGTCGAACACCCGGTCGTAGTCGCTCAGCCGCGCGCTGGCCGCGCCTTCCACCAGGAAGAGGAAGCGCGCGCCATTCGCCGCCGGCACGTCCTCGGTGCCGATCAGCACCGGCTGCAGGGCGTCGTTCTCCCCGCCCGCGAGGCCGTGCGGCAGCCAGTCGGGCTCGGGGCATGTCCAGAGCGCGGCGTCGAGCGCGCTGGCCCGCTCCGCCTCCCCGCACAGCACGAAGGCGCGGCCGCCCGATGCCAGGACGCGGCCGAGCAGCCGCGGCAGTGCGGCCGCGAGCGGCGTGCGGGTGAGGTGGTAGAAGCCGATCTCGGTCACGGCTCCGCCTCGAAGCGCATGGCCACCAGTCGGTCGAGCAACCGGGCGCCGAAGCCGCTCGGCCCGGCGGGTCCGAGCGCATGGGCGGCCTCCATCGTATCGAGCCCGGCGATGTCGAGATGCGCCCAGGGCGCCGGCCCCGCGAACTCCCGCAGGAAGGCCGCGGCATGGCAGGCATCGGGGATCAGCCGCCCGCCGAAGGCGCCGCTGCCCGCAGGCACGCATTGCCGCAGATCCGCGATCTCCGAGCGCAGATCCTCGCGGTGCCGGTCGCCGATGGGCATGGGCCAGACGGGCTCGCCCACCTCCTCCCCCGCCGCGGCCACGGCGGCGAGCAGCGCGGCATCCGTGCCGAACAGCCCGGCGCGATGATGGCCGAGGGCGGTCACGATCGCCCCGGTCAGCGTCGCGAGGTCGATCACCGCCCCGGGGCGGAAGGCGGTGACGGCATGGTGCAGGGCGTCGGCGAGCACGAGGCGCCCTTCGGCGTCGGTGTCCACCACCTCGACCGTGCGGCGCGAGGCGGTGCGGATCACGTCGCCGGGCCGGAAGGCGGCGGCGCCGGTGGCGTTCTCCGCGATGGCCAGCACCGCGACCGCCGGGGCGGGCGAACGGCGGCGCGCGAGCGCCAGCATCGCCCCGGCGCAGGCGGCGGCACCGGCCATGTCCGCGCGCATCGCCTCCATCCCCTCCGCGGGCTTGATCGAGATTCCCCCGGTGTCGAACACGATCCCCTTGCCCACGAAGGCCACGGGCGGGACAGGCAGCACGCCGCGCCAGCGCAGCACCGCGAGGCGCGGCGGCTCGGCGCTCGCCCCGCCGACGGCAAGCAGCGCGCCGAAGCCGTGCCGCTTCAGCCAGCCGCGGCCGTGGATCGTGACGTCGAGCCCGTCGGCCTCCAGCGCCGCGAGGCGTTCGGCGAAGCGGCGCGTCGTCAGGCGGTTCGCCGGCTCGGCCACCAGGTCGCGGGCGAACAGGCAGCCGGCCACGCCCGCCGCGCGCGGCGCGAAGGCCGCCTCGGCCGCCGCGGCGTCGCGCGCATGGACCACGAGGCGGCGCGGCGCCTTCGGCGTCGGCCGCGTCCTCAGCGCCTCGAAGCGCCAGCAGGCGAGGGCCACCCCCGCGGCCATCGCCGCCGCCTCCTCCGGGCCGAGTTCGCCCGCATCGAGGGCGAGGCCCGTCGCCTCCCCCGCCGCGAGCGCCGCTGCCGCGCCGGCGCGCTCGAAGCCCGCCGGCGTGCGCGCCGCCCCGAGCCCCACCAGGATGCGCCGCGGCGGCCCCGCGAGGTCGAGCACCTCCTCGGGCCGCCCGTTGAAGCGCGCGGCGGCGATGGCCTTGGCAACGGCGCGCGGCGGCGCGGCGGGGGCGACCGGCACGATGCAGGGCAGGCCCTCGCCGGGCGGTCCCTGGCGGAAGCGGACCTCGATCATGCGGGCGCGCGGCGCGGGCGGCGGCTCACCCCTCGTAGTGGTCGGCCACCAGCCGGTCGAGCATCCGCACCCCATAGGCGGTGGCGCCCTTCGGCACGGTGGGCTGGTCCTTGGTGGCCCAGGCGGTGCCGGCGATGTCGAGATGCGCCCACGGCTTGCCCTGCACGAAGCGCTGGATGAACTGCGCCGCGGTGATCGCGCCGCCGGGACGCCCGCCCACGTTCTTCATGTCCGCGATGTCGGACTTCAGTTGCTTGTCGTAGGCCTCGCCGAGCGGCATCCGCCAGGCCGCCTCGCCGACGGCCTTGCCCGCGGCCTCGATGCGCTGGGCGAGCGTGTCGTCGTTGCTGAACAGCCCGGCATGCTCGTGGCCGAGGGCGATGATGATGGCACCCGTCAGCGTGGCGAGGTCCACCATGAAGCGCGGGTCGTGCTTCTCGATGCAGTAGTGGATGACATCGGCCAGCACGAGCCGGCCCTCGGCGTCGGTGTTGATCACCTCGACCGTCTGGCCGGAGGCCGTGGTCACGACATCGCCCGGCCGCTGCGCGGTGCCCGACGGCATGTTCTCCACCAGCCCGACGATGCCGACCACGTCCGCGCGCGCCTTGCGCCCGGCGAGTGCCGCCATCAGGCCGATCACCGTGCCGGCGCCGGCCATGTCCCACTTCATGTCCTCCATCCCCGCCGCCGGCTTGATGGAGATGCCGCCGGTGTCGAAGGTGACACCCTTGCCGATGAAGGCGAGCGGCTTGCCCTTCTTGCCCTTGGGCGCGCCGGACCACTTCATCACCACCATGCGCGGCTCGTTGGCGCTGCCCTGCGCGACGCCGAGCAGCGCGCCGAAGCCGTGCTTCTTCATCTCCTTCGGGCCGAGGATCTCGACCTCGACGCCGAGCCTGGTCAGCGCCTTGCAGCGCTCGGCGCATTCGGCCGGGGTCAGGACGTTGGGCGGCTCGCTCACGAGGTCGCGGGTGAGGAAGACGCCGTCGGCCACCGCCTGCATCGGCGCGAAGGCGGCCTTGGCCTTGGCCACGTCGGAGGCGGCGACGGCCACGCGCTCGAGCTTCGGCTTGTCCTCCTCCTTCTCGGTGGTGCGGTAGCGGTCGAAGCGGTAGGCGCGCAGCCTCAGCCCCAGGGCGAGCGAGGCGGCGAGGCCGGGCGCGAGGCCCTCGGCGGCGATGGTGGCCTCGCGCTCCTGGGCGATGGCCGCGGCGATCGCCCCGCCGGCCGCCTCGGCGCCGGTCGCGGCGAGATCGGCCGCCTTGCCGAGCCCGACCGCGACGACCTTCGTGAAACCCGCGCCGGGCGCCCAGAGCGTCGCGCTCTGGCCCTTGCGGCCCTTGAACTTCGCCGCGTCGAGGCCGCGCGCGATCGCCCCGCCTGTCGCCTCGTCCGCCTGCTTGCCAAGGCCCGTGAGCGCGGCGTCCTCGGCGACGGGCAGCACGAGCGCGCCGGCGCGCGGCAGGGCGGGCTTGACGAAGGCGATGTCGGGCATGGGGACTCCGTGGCGGCAACCGTGTGACGGCGCACCTTACGCAGCGCACCGCCCCCCGGCCAGGGCCGGGGCTTGCCGGGCGCGCCTGAGGGGGCCACACCCGCGCCCCATGACCCATGACGACCTGCTCGCGCTCGCCGCCGACCTCGCCGGCAAGGCCGCCCATGCGATCAACGCCGTGCGCGCGGCGGGCTTCGCGGTGGAGCGCAAATCCGACCGCTCGCCGGTCACCGAGGCGGACCGCATCGCCGAGGCGCTGATCGTGGAAGGGTTGCGCGCCGCCGCGCCCGGCATCCCCGTGATCGCGGAGGAGGAGATCGAGGCCGGCACCGCGCCGGCCGATCCCGGGCGGCGCTTCTGGCTGGTGGACCCGCTCGACGGCACGCGGGAATTCGCCGCCGGGCGCGACAACTTCACGGTCAATATCGGCCTCGTGGAGGATGGCCGCGCGGTGCTCGGCGCCGTCGCCATCCCCGCAACGGAGGAGGTCTTCTGGGGCCGCCCCGGCGCCGGGGCCTTCAAGCGCGATGCCGCCGGCACCCGCGCCATCGCCGTGCGCCCCGCGCCGCCGGAGGGCCTCGTCGTGATGGGCAGCCACCACTACCGGGACGACCCGCGCATGGACCGCTTCCTCGCCGGGCGGCGCGTCGCGAAGGTGGTCAATATCGGCTCGGCCGAGAAGGTCTGCCGCGTCGCGGAGGGCACGGCCGACCTCTATCCGCGCTTCGGCCGGACCATGGAATGGGACACCGCCGGGCCGCAGGCCGTGCTCGAGGCCGCGGGCGGCAGCATCCGCCTGCTGGAAGGGGGCGGGCCGCTGACCTACGGCAAGCCGGGCTGGGCCAATCCCGGCTTCGTCTGCGAGGGCGGGCGGGCGTGACGCTGCTGCTCGGCCCGGGCGAGGTGGATCGCGCCGCAGCCCTGCTGCGCGCGGGCGAGCTCGTCGCCTTCCCGACCGAGACGGTCTATGGCCTCGGCGCCGATGCGCGGAACGGGCGGGCCGTCGCCGCGGTGTTCGAGGCCAAGGGCAGGCCGCACTTCAACCCGCTGATCTGCCATTTCCCCGATGCCGCGGCGGCCTTCGAGGAGGTCCTGGCGGACGAGCGCGCGCGGGCGCTGGCGGAACGCTTCTGGCCCGGGCCGCTGACGCTGGTGCTGCCGCGCCGCCCGGGGTGCCAGATCGACCTGCTGGCGGGCGCGGGCCTCGACACGCTCGCGGTGCGGGTGCCGGCGCATCCGCTGGCGCTCGCGCTGCTGCGCGCGGCCGCGGTGCCGGTGGCCGGGCCATCGGCCAACCGCTCGGGCCAGGTGAGCCCGACCACGGCGGAGCATGTGCTGGATGGGCTCGGCGGGCGCATCGCCGCGGTGCTCGATGGCGGGCCCTGCGCGGTGGGGGTGGAGAGCACCGTGCTCGACCTCGCGGCCGGAGGGGCGGCGCTGCTGCGGCCCGGCGGGGTGCCGGCCGAGGCGATCGAGGCCGTGATCGGCCGCGTCTCGCGGCCCGTGCCGCTCGCTGCCGCCGAAGCGACGCGCACGCTGCGCTCGCCGGGGATGATGCTCTCGCACTACGCGCCGTCGCTGCCGGTGCGGCTCGAGGCGCGGGATGTCGCGCCGGACGAGGCGCTGCTCGCCTTCGGCCCGGCCCTGCCTGGCGCGGGGGCGACCTGGCAGATGAGCGAAGCGCGCGACCTGCGCGAGGCGGCCGCGCGGCTGTTCGCCGGGCTGCGCTGGCTGGATGCGGAAGGGCGGCGGCGGGGGCTCAAACGCATCGCCGTGATGCCGGTCCCGGCGGAGGGGCTGGGCGCGGCGATCAACGACCGGCTGGAACGGGCGGCCGCGCCGCGCTGAGCGGCCAGCGGAGGGGCGCCGGCCGTCCGGGCCTCCGCAACCCGATGGTCACGCGTGGAGACCCCGCCGCGCCAGCCATTCCTGCACCAGCCCCGCCACTGCGTCACTGTTGCGGTCCATCATGATCATGTGGCTGTTGCCGGTGATGCCGATCGCGGGCAGGTCCACCACCTCCACCTGCCCGCCCGCCGCGCGCACCGCCTCGGCGAAGGCGAGGCCGCGGGCGCGGATCGCCGGCCAGCGCGGATCGCCTTCGATGTAGTCGCCGTAGATCATCAGCACCGGGATGTCGGCGAGCGCCGCCACCTTCCCGGCGAGGCCGGTCGAGGCGGGTTCCACCAGCACCAGCGCCCGCACCTTCTCCGGCCATTCCTGCGCCGCGCGCCAGGCGAAGAAGCCGCCCTGGCTGTGCGCCACCACGACGGAGGGCCCGATGCGGCCGAGCAGCGCGCCATAGGCCGCGAGGGTCAACTCGTCGGTGGTGGTGAAGCGCGGCACGCAGCCGCGGATGAAGTTGCGCCAGGACTGCGCATCGGCGGGGAACTGCTGGCCGGGGAAGACCCGCCCCTCCTGCGGCGTGCCGGGGCCGATGCGGAAGCGCTGCCAGGGATTCTCGACCGTCAGCGTGACCGGCACGCCGCCCGTCTCCTCCGGGATGCGCGTCCAGCCCGAACGGCCGCGTTCCACCGCGTCGCCGACCACCACCTCCCAGCCCTGGCGGAGGAAGAAATGCTGCCAGCCCTCGCGCCCGTCCGGCGTTGTCTCCCAGCAGGCGCCGGTCAGCCCGCCGCCGTGCCAGAGCATCAGCGGCACCGTGCCGCGCCTGGGCGCCGGTTCCATGACCTGCGCATACATCGCGCCGACCAGGTAGGTGCCGTTGGGGTCGAGGAGCGCCGGCGCGCTGCCGGGGGTGAACAGCACCTCGCGCGGCGGCTCTCCGGCCACGCGCACCTCCCGCCCGCCGACATGGAAGGAGCCCCAGCGGGCGAGGGCGACGGGCGGGTTGCTCATGCAGACGGGCACCTCGGGCAGGGGCGGGCGGGCCGGGCGGGAGCGGGGGCCTCCCGCGCTGCGTCAGATCATCGCCATCCCGCCATTGACGTGGATGGTCTGGCCAGTGATCCAGCCCGCCTCCTCGGACGCAAGGAAAACCACCGCCGCGGCGATGTCCTCGGGCGTGCCCATGCGCTGGGTCGGGATGCGGGCGAGCAGCGCGGCCTTCTGCTGCTCGTTCAGCGCATCGGTCATCGCGGTCTTCACGAAGCCCGGGGCGACCACGTTCACCGTCACGCCGCGCGTCGCGACTTCCTGCGCCAGAGACTTCGACATGCCGATCAGCCCCGCCTTGGCCGCGGCGTAGTTCGCCTGTCCCGCATTGCCGGTCACGCCGACGATCGAGGCGATGGAGACGATTCGCCCGTGGCGCTTCTTCATCATCCCGCGCAGGGCGGCGCGGGCGAGGCGGAAGGGCGCCGTCAGGTCCACCTCCAGCACCGCGTTCCAGTCGGCGTCGCCCATGCGCAGCGCCAGCATGTCGCGGGTGAAGCCGGCATTGTTCACCAGGATGTCGGGTCCGCCGGCCTCGGCCTCGATCTTCTCGACAAGCGCGGCGGGCGCGGCCGGATCGGCGAGGTCGGCCGGCGCGACGATCACGCGCGCCCCGCCCAGTGCCTCGGCCACGCGGGCGAGTTCCGCCTCGCGCCGCCCGGTGATGGCGACCGTCGCCCCCTGGCGGTGCAGGGCGGTGGCGATGGCCTCCCCGATTCCGCCGGTGGCGCCGGTGACGAGCGCGGTCTTGCCGGTCAGGTCGAACATGCGCGCGTCTCCTCAGAGCGACTTCAGAAAGGCTTCGACTTCGGCGGGCGTGCCGATGGACAGCGCCGTGGCCTCGGGGGCGTTGCGCTTCATCAGGCCGGTGAGCACCTTGCCCGCGCCCACCTCGACGAAGCGGTCGCAGCCCATCGCGGCCATGGCGGCGACGCATTCGCGCCAGCGCACCGTGCCGGTCACCTGCTTGACCAGCAGGTCGCGGATCCCGGCCGGGTCGGTCGCCTTGGCGGCGGTGACGTTGGCGACGACCGGCACGGCCGGGGCGCGCAGATCGGCCTTGGCGAGCGCCTCGGCCATCGCATCGGCGGCCGGGGCCATCAGCGCGCAGTGGAAGGGGGCGGAGACGGGCAGCAGCATCGCGCGCTTCACCCCGCGCTCCTTCGCCACCTCGATGGCGCGCTCGACCGCGGCCTTGGCGCCGGAGATCACCACCTGCCCGCCGCCATTGTCGTTGGCGGCCTCGACGACCTCGGCGCGGCCGGTCTCGGGGTCGGGGGCGGCGGCGGCGCAAATCTCGCGCGCGAGGTCGATCTCGGCACCCAGCAGCGCGGCCATGGCCCCGGTGCCGGGCGGGGTCGCCTTCTGCATCGCCTCCCCGCGCAGGCGCAGCAGGCGCGCGGCGGTGGCGATGTCGAAGGCGCCGGCGGCGGTGAGCGCGCTGTATTCGCCGAGCGAATGGCCGGCCACCAGCGCGACGCGCTCGGCGAGGCGGAAGCCGCCCTCGGCCTCGAGGGCGCGCACCACGGCCAGCGAATGGGCCATCAGCGCGGGCTGGGTATTGGCGGTCAGCGTCAGCTCCTCCTGCGGGCCTTCCCACATCAGCTTCGAGAGCTTCTGAGAGAGCGCGTCGTCCACCTCCTGGAAGACGTGGCGGGCGGCGGGGAAGGCGTCGGCGAGGTCGCGGCCCATGCCGACGGCCTGGCTGCCCTGGCCGGGAAAGACGAAGGCGATGGCCATGTCCTGCGGGTTCCGTTGGTTGTTTCGGCGTTCAGGGCGCGCGGGATGCGGCCCGCTCGCCCGCTTGTCAACCGCGGCGGGCCTTCGGGGTTGCTTTCGCTTGCCGCCCGTGCTTTACGCCGCCCTCCCCTGCCGGGTGCGAGGCACGCGCCCGGCTATGCCCGTTTGCGTGCCCCGTCCCGGGGCCAGGGCTGAGACAGCCACAGGGAGATCACATGCCGCTCTACGAATGCGTGTTCATCGCGCGCAACGATGTCACCCAGCAGCAGGTCGAGGCGATCGCCGATCAGGTCGCGGGCCTGGTCGCCGAAGGCGGCGGCGAGGTGAAGAAGCGCGAGTACTGGGGCCTGCGCGGCCTCGCCTACAAGATCAAGAAGAACCGCAAGGGGCACTACATGCTCCTCGGCATCGACGCGCCCGCCGCGGCGCTGCCGGAGGTCGAGCGCCAGCTCGGCCTGAACGAGGACGTGCTGCGCAGCCTGACCGTGCGCGTCGAGGCGATCGACGAGGCGCCCTCCGCGGTGCTCGCCAAGCGCGGCGACGACCGCGAGCGCGGCTTCCGCGGCCCCCGCCCGGCCGGCCGCTTCGGTTCCGGCCGCGGCCGCGAGCGCGGCGACGACCGCGAGGAATTCCGGGCCCGTCCGCGCGACGAGGCCGAGGGCCTTCAGGGCGGCGAGGAGTAAGCCATCATGTCCGACAGCATCGACCTCTCCCCGGCCGCCCGCCGCCCCGCCGTGGGCGCCCGCCGCCCGTTCTACCGGCGCAAGAAGTCCTGCCCCTTCTCCGGGCCGCAGGCGCCGAAGATCGACTACAAGGACGTCCGCCTGCTCTCCCGCTTCCTCAGCGAGCGCGGCAAGATCGTCCCGTCCCGCATCACGGCGGTCTCCGGCAAGAAGCAGCGCGAGCTGGCCCAGGCCATCAAGCGCGCCCGCTTCCTGGCCCTGCTGCCCTACGTGATCAACGACTGAGCAGGCCATGGGCGGGCTGCTGAGCAATCCGCGCTGGCTGGCGGGAGCGGCGGCGGGCCTTGCGGCCGCCGTGCTCTCGCTCTGGGCCATGCGCGGGCTGCCGCTCGGCTTCGCCGCCTTCTGGCTGACGCCGCTGCCGCTCTTCGGCGCCGGGCTCGGCTTCGGGCCGGGGGCGATGGCCGCGGCCGCGAGCCTCGCCGCGGCGATCCACCTCGCGGTGGCGGGCTTCCTGCCCACGGTCGTCTTCCTCGTCGCCTTCGCGGTGCCGGCGCTGCTGCTGGTCTCCCTCGGCTTCCGCCAGGGGCGGATCGACCCCGGGCTGCCGCTCGCGGTGCTCGGCATCTGGCCGGCGGTGGTCATCATCGGCTCGGCCGTCGCCTTCTCGGGCACGCCCGGCGGGCTCGAGGGCGCGATGCGCCAGGCGATCACCCAGGGACTGGCCCGCATGGGCACGGCGCCGGGGCAGATGCCGGTGGACGAGCTCGCGCAGGTGATGGCGGCCGCGCTCGGCTTCTGGTCGGCGGTCTCGCTCTCGGTCAACGGGGCGGCGGCGCAGTCGGCGCTGGCGCGCTCGGGCCTCGCGCTCGCGCCCACGCCGCGCTGGAGCGAGGTGCGCCTGCCCGGCTGGTACCCCGCCCTGCCCGGCGCGGGCGCGGCCTTCTGGCTCGCCTTCGGCGGCGAGGGCAACGTGGTCGCCCTCTCGGTCCTCCTGGTGCTGCTGCTGCCGGTCTTCCTGCAGGGCATCGCCGCGGTGCATCGCCGCTCGGCCGGGCGGCCGGGCCGCGGCTTCATGCTCGGCGCCTTCTACGCCGGGCTGGTCATCCTCAGCGTGCCGGCCGCGATCGCGGTGACGGCCTTCGGTTTCTACGAGCAATGGGGGCGGCGCACGAGCCCGCCCGGAGGCACGACATGATCGAACTCATCCTGATGCAGCGCGTGGACAAGCTCGGCCAGATGGGCGAGGTGGTGAAGGTCCGCCCCGGCTACGCGCGCAACTTCCTGCTGCCCAGCGGCAAGGCGATCCGCGCGACCAAGGCGAACCTCGAACGCTTCGAGGCCCAGCGCGCGCAGCTCGAGGCGCAGAACCTCAAGCGCCGCGAGGAGGCCGAGCGCGTCGCCGAGCGCGTGGCCGGCCTCTCGGTCGTCATCATCCGCCAGGCGGGCGAGAGCGGCGCGCTCTACGGCTCCGTCTCCACCCGCGACATCGCCGAGGCCTGCACCGCGGCGGGCCTCACCGTCGCGCGCGACCAGGTGCTGCTCGGCCAGCCGATCAAGGCGGTCGGCCTCGTGACCGTGCAGGTCGCGCTGCACCCGGAGGTCTCGATCCCGGTGGTGGTGAACGTCGCCCGTTCTCCGGAAGAAGCCGAGAAGCAGGCGCGCGGCGAGCGCGTGGAGGCCGAGGCCGAGGCGGAAGCCGCGAGCCTCGAGGCCGAGCTCGCCGCCGAACTGGCCGCCGGCCAGGCCGAGGCCGCGCGCTGAGCCGCCGGGCCGGGGCCGCGCCGCCCGGCGCGGGCCCGGCCTGCGGGCAGGGGGTGGCCCTGCCCTCGCGCCTGCGGGGCGCAACACGCCCCTTCCCTTGAAGATGCGTGGTTTGCGATGCTCCTCCCGCCAAAGGGAGGAGACCGCATGCTGCTCCACCTCGCGCTCAGGCGCCTGATCCGGCACGGCACGCTCACCGTGCGCTACCCTGACGGCACCGAACGCCGCTACGGCACCGGCGGCGAACCCGCTGCCGCCATGAGCATCCGCACCGCCCGCGCGCTGCGCGGCATGACCTTCAATCCCGCGCTGGCGCTGGGTGAAGGCTACATGGACGGGGAGATCGCGCCCGAGGGCTGCAGCCTCTTCGCGCTGCTCGACCTGCTGGTGATGAACCTCGAGGCCGGCGGCACGCATCCGGGCGAGCGCGTGATGGAGCTGTGGCGGATGGCGCGGCGCCGGCTCGACCAGCTCAACCCCGCGCGGCGGGCGCGGCGCAACGTCGCGCACCACTACGACCTGAACGGCCGGCTCTACGCGCTCTTCCTCGACCGGGACATGCAGTATTCCTGCGCGTATTTCCGCACCGGGCGGGAGAGCCTCGAGGAGGCGCAGGCGGCCAAGAAGCGCCACATCGCGGCCAAGCTGCTGCTCGACCGGCCGGGGCTCGAGGTGCTCGACATCGGCTGCGGCTGGGGGGGGATGGCGATCACGCTCGCGCGCGATCACGGCGCGCGCGTCACCGGCATCACCCTGTCGGAGGAACAGCTCGCCGCCGCGCGCCGGCGGGCGGCGGAGGCGGGCCTTTCCGGGCGCGTGCGCTTCGAGCTGATGGACTACCGCGCCTGGACGCGCCCCGTGGACCGCATCGTCTCGGTCGGCATGTTCGAGCATGTCGGCATCGACCACTACCGCCGCTTCTTCACGACCGTCCGCGCCGCGCTGAAGGAGGACGGCGTGGCGCTGATCCATGCCATCGGGCGCTCCGACGGGCCGGGGGCGACGAATCCCTGGCTCGCGAAATACATCTTCCCCGGCGGCTATTCGCCGGCGCTGTCGGAGGTGCTGCCGGCGGTCGAGAAGGCGCGGCTCTTCGTCACCGACATCGAGATCCTGCGCCTGCACTACGCGCGGACGCTGGCCGAGTGGCGCGCGCGCTTCGCGGGCAACCGCGACGCCATCGCGAGCCTCTACGACGAGCGCTTCTGCCGCATGTTCGAGTTCTACCTCGCCGGCTGCGAGCTCGCCTTCCGCCGCGGCGGGCACATGGTCTGGCAGATGCAGCTCGCCCGGCGGCAGGACGCGGTGCCGCTCACGCGCGACTACATCGCGGCCGCGGAGGCCCCGGGCCGGGTCGCGGAATCGGCGTAAGGCCGCCCCGGCGCCGTTCACCGCCGCGTGATGGCCGGCGCGCGCGGCGGCGGCGCATGATCCACAGGTTCCACAGCTTCCACACGGCGCGGGCGGGAGCGGAAGCGTCTAGACTGCGCCCATGTACGAGATCGAATCCGGCACGGGCGGCCTGCTCGGCCTGTCGCAGCGCCTGCCTCCCTCCAACCTCGCGGCGGAGCAGGCGCTGCTCGGCGCGCTGCTCGCCAACAACAAGGCCTATGAGCGCGTCTCGGAGTTCCTCGCGCCCGAGCACTTCGCCGACCCGGTCCATGGCCGGATCTACGAGGCGATCCAGCGGCGGATCGAGGCCGGCCAGCTCGCGGATGTCGTCACCCTGCGCGCCGAGTTCGAGCATTCCGGCCTGCTCGACGAGGTCGGCGGGCCGGCCTATCTCGCGCAGCTCCTCTCGGCCATGGTCGGCATCATCAATGCCGGGGAATACGGGCGCGTCATCCATGACGCCTGGCTGCGCCGCCAGCTCATCGACCTCGGGGAGGTGGTGGTCAACCGCGCCTTCGGGGCCGAGCCCGGGCTCGATGCGGCCGGCCAGCTCGAGGCGGCGGAGCAGGCACTGTTCGACCTCTCGAAGGACGGGGCCGGCGCCCAGGGCGGGCCGATCGCCTTCGAGCGCGCGCTGGTCGCGGCGGTCGAGATGGCCGCCAAGGCCTTCTCCACGCCGGGCGGCGTCTCCGGCCTGCCGACGGGTCTGCGCGACCTCGACGCCAAGATGGGCGGGCTGCACCCGTCCGACCTGCTGATCGTCGCGGGGCGGCCGGGCATGGGCAAGACCGCGCTCGCGACCAAGATCGCCTTCGGCGCGGCCAAGGCCATCCTGCGCGAGGCGCGCGAGACGGACCCGAACGCCGTGCCCAGGGGCGGTGTGGCCATCTTCTCGCTCGAAATGAGCGCCGACCAGCTCGCCACCCGCCTGCTGTCGGAGGAGGCGCGCATCTCCGGCGACCGCATCCGCCGCGGGGAGATCGGCCAGCGCGACTTCGACCGTTTCGTTGAGGTCAGCCGCGAGCTCGCCTCCCTGCCGATCTTCATCGACGACACGCCGGCCATCACCATCTCGGCGCTGCGCACGCGCTGCCGGCGGCTCAAGCGCACGCGCGGGCTCGACCTCGTGGTGGTGGACTACCTCCAGCTCATGCGCCCCGCGGCGGGAACGCGGGCGGAGAACCGCGTGCTAGAGATCTCGATGATCACCCAGGGGCTGAAGGCGATCGCGAAGGAGCTCTCGGTGCCGGTGATCGCGCTCTCGCAGCTCTCGCGCCAGGTCGAGAGCCGCGAGGACAAGCGGCCGCAGCTCTCCGACCTGCGCGAATCCGGCTCGATCGAGCAGGACGCCGACGTGGTGATGTTCGTCTATCGCGACGACTACTACCTCGCCCAGCGCGCGCCGAAGGAACTCGCCTACGACAACCCCGAGAAGTTCCACGAGGCGGTCGAGAAGTGGCAGAAGGACATGGAGCTGGCGCACAACAAGGCGGAGCTGATCATCGCCAAGCAGCGCCACGGCCCGACCGGGACCATCAAGCTGTTCTTCGAGGCCGAGTTCACGCGCTTCGGCGATCTCGACACCCATCACGACGAGTCCCAGCGTGGCTGAGCCGCTCTTCGGCCAGCCGCTGCTGACGGTGGATCTGGCCGCGATCGTGGCGAACTGGCGCGACCTCGCCGCGCGCGGCGCGCCCGGGGCGGTCGCGGCGGTGGTGAAGGCGGATGCCTACGGCCTCGGCATGGCGGCGGTCGCGCCGGCCCTGCGCGATGCCGGCTGCCGGCATTTCTTCGTCGCCTGCCTGACCGAGGGCCTCGCGCTGCGCGGCATCCTCGGCCCGCGGCCGATGATCGCGGTGCTCGAAGGCTTCCCGCCCGGCGCGGATGGCGATGCGGCGCTGGTGCCGGTGATGAACAGCCTCGCCGAGGTAGAGGCCCATGCCGCGGCGGGCCGCGCCTGCGGCGTGGCGCGGCGGGCGATCCTGCATGTGGACACGGGCATGGCGAGGCTCGGCCTCGATGCGCGGGAACTCGCCGCGCTCGCCGCCGATCACGCGATGCTGGCCGGGGTGGAGCTGCTCTACGTCATGACCCACCTCGCCTGCGCGGACGAGCCGGAGCATCCGCTCAACGCCCTGCAGGCCGAGCGCTTCGCAGCGGCCTGCGCGGCGCTGCCGCCCGCGCGGCGGTCCTTCGCCAATTCCTCGGGGCTGTTCCTCGGCCCCGGCTTCGCCTCCGACCTCGCGCGGCCGGGCTGCGCGCTCTATGGCATCAACCCGACGCCGCAGGCGGCGAACCCGATGCGCCAGGTGCTCCGGCTCGATGCACCGGTTCTGCAGGTGCGCGAGATTCCCGCCGGCGCCAGCGTCGGCTACGGCGCGAGCTGGACCGCCGCGCGGCCGTCGCGCATCGCCACGGTTGCGGCGGGCTACGCGGATGGCTACCTGAGAAGCCTCTCCGGCCGTGCGGTCGCGGCGTTCCGCGGCCAGCCGGTTCCTCTCGTTGCACGGGTGTCCATGGATCTCACCACCTTCGACGTCACCGACCTGCCCGGGATCTCCGCAGGTGACAGCCTGACGCTGATCGGCGGGCCGGGCTGCTCGCCCGACGAGGTGGCGGCGCGCGCGGGCACGATCGGCTACGAGATCCTCACCTCCCTCGGCTCGCGCTACGCCCGCCGCCATATCGGGGTCTGAGCGCCTTGGACCTCGTGCTGAACCCCGTCGCCGCGATCGGGCGCGCCGTGCTGGCAGCCTGCCGGACGGTGGGCGCGGTCGCGCTCTTCGCGCTCGAAGGCGTGTCGCACCTGCTGCGGCCGCCCTTCTACGGGCGCCTGTTCCTCAAGCACCTGGCCGAGATCGCCTACTTCTCCCTGCCCGTGGTGGCGCTCACCGCGGTGTTCACCGGCATGGTGCTGGCGCTGCAATCCTATACCGGCTTCGCGCGCTTCAACGCCGAGGGCGCGGTGGCGAACGTCGTGGTGCTCTCCATCACGCGCGAACTCGGGCCCGTGATCGCCTCGCTGATGGTGGCCGGGCGCATCGGCGCCTCCTTCGCGGCCGAGATCGGGACCATGCGCGTGACCGACCAGATCGACGCGCTGACGACGCTCTCCACCAATCCCATGAAGTATCTGGTCGCCCCGCGCCTGCTCGCGGGCCTGATCGCGATGCCCTTCCTGGTGCTGGTCGCCGACATCCTCGGCGTGATGGGCGGCTGGCTGATCGGCACCACCAAGCTCGGCTTCTCCTCGGGCGGCTACCTCAAGGCGACGATGGATTTCCTCGAGGTGATGGACGTGGTTTCGGGCCTCGTGAAGGCGGCGGTGTTCGGCTTCGTCATCACGCTGATGGGCTGCTGGTGCGGCTACACCAGCCGGGGCGGCGCGCAGGGCGTGGGTGCTGCGACCACCACGGCCGTGGTCGCCTCCTCGATCCTGATCCTCGCGCTCGACTACATCATCACCGAGATGTTCTTCGGCACATGAGCGGCGAGGTCCCGAAGATCCGCCTGCGCGGCCTCGCGAAGGCCTTCGGCGAGAAGAAGGTGCTCGACGGCGTGGACCTCGACATCCGCGCGGGCCACGGCATGGTCATCCTGGGCGGCTCGGGCTCGGGCAAGTCGGTCACGATCAAGTGCGTGCTCGGCCTCATCACGCCCGATGCCGGCCGCATCGAGGTGGATGGCCGCGACGTGCTCTCGATGAAGCGGCGCGAGCGCGAGGAACTGAACGACCGCATCGGCATGCTGTTCCAGAACGGCGCCCTGTTCGACAGCCTGCCGGTCTGGGAGAATGTCTGCTTCAAGCTGCTGGCGCAGAAGCGCATCACGCGCGCCAAGGCCCGCGACAAGGCGGCGGAGGTGCTGGCGCAGGTCGGGCTCGCCGCAAGCGTGGGGGACCTCTCCCCGGCCGAGCTTTCGGGCGGGATGCAGAAGCGCGTGGGCCTCGCCCGCGCCATCGCCGCGCAGCCGGACATCATCTTCTTCGACGAGCCCACCACCGGCCTCGACCCCATCATGGGCGCGGTGATCGACGGGCTGATCGTGGACGTGGTCAAGCGCCTCGGCGCGACCGCCGTCAGCATCACCCACGACATGGCGAGCGCGCGGCGCATTGGCGACGATGCCGCGATGCTGCACAAGGGCCGCATCGTCTGGACCGGCCCGGCATCCACGCTGGGCGCGACCGGCAATGCCATGGTGGACCAGTTCGCGCGCGGCGAGCGCGAAGGCCCCATCCAGATGGAGCTGCGCCGGTAGCAGCGGGGCGCTTGACCGCGCAGCGCCGCGGGTCCAGCCTGCGGGAAGGGGAGCAGGCGGTCGGCGCACGGCGGATCAAGGCCGGAGGCGCCGCGTGCCCATCCCCGACCCCGAGACCGAATTCGACATCGCCCTCGCCCGTGCCGGGCTGAGCCTGCCGCCCGAGCGGCGCGCGGCCATGTTCGAGGGCTTCCTCGCCTGGCGCGTCATGCGCGCGACGCTCGAGGAACCGCTGCCGCCCGCCACCGAGCCTGCCTTCGGGCTGCGCCAGAAGCGGACGCCGGGGCGGTGATGACGGGCGGCCCCGTCCCTTCGCTTGCCGAGGCCTCGCGCGCCATCGCGGCGGGCAGCCTCTCCCCGGTCGCGCTCACCGAGGCGGCGCTGGCGCGCATCGCCGCGCTCGATACTGCGCTGCATGCCTTCATCACCGTGGCGAAGGAGCGCGCGCTGGCCGCCGCGCGCGCGGCCGAGGCGGAGATCCGCGCCGGCCGGCGGCGCGGGCCGCTGCACGGCATCCCCTATGCGCTCAAGGACATCTATGACGCCGCGGGCCTGCCCACGACCTGCCATTCGCGGCTGATGCTGCAGACCATGGCGGGCGAGGACGCCGAGACGACACGCCGCCTCGAAGCCGCCGGCATGGTGCTGATCGGCAAGCTCTCGACGCATGAATTCGCGCGCGGCGGGCCGACCGACGAACTGCCCTTCCCGAATGCGCGAAACCCCTGGGATCCGGCGCGCTTCGCGGGCGGCTCGTCCTCCGGTTCCGGCGTCGCGGTGGCGGCGGGCATGGTCGGGCTCGCGCTCGGCAGCGACACGGCCGGTTCCATCCGGCTGCCGGCATCCTATTGCGGCATCGTGGGGCTGAAGCCGACCTACGGGCGCGTGAGCCGGCGCGGCGTCTTCCCGCTCTCCTTCACGCTCGACCATGCCGGGCCGCTCGCACGCACGGTCGAGGACTGCGCCCTGGCCATGCAGGCGCTGGCGGGCCATGACCCGCTCGACCCGGGTTCGGCGGAGGAGCCGGTGCCCGACTACCTCGCCGGCATCGCGGATGGCGTGGCGGGCATGACGATCGGGCGGGCGCGGGCCTTCGACATCGAGTCGGGCGTGGCGGAGGAGACGCTGGCGGCGCTCGACGCCGCCTGCGCGCTCCTGGAATCCCTCGGCGCGCGGGTGGTCGAGGTGACGCTGCCGGCGCGGCGGCGGACGGATGCCGTCGCGCAGACCATCCTGCTCGCCGAGGGCTTCGCCATCCATGCGGAATGGCTGCGCCACCGCGCGGCGGAATACGGCCGCGTCACGCGCGAGCGGCTGATGATGGGCGCCTTCGTCTCCGGCGCCGACTACGTCCAGGCGCAGCGGCTGCGCCGCCTCGTCACGGCCGAGGTGGATGCGGTGCTCGGTGCGTGCGACGCCATCCTCTGCGCCGGCAGCCCCGCCGCAGCACCGCTCGTCGAGGAGGTGGACGAAGGCCCCTTCCGCAAGGCGCACCCGATGACCAGCGCCTTCAACGCCACCGGGCATCCCGCCATCGTCCTGCCCTGCGGCTTCGGGGAGGGCGGGATGCCGCTTTCCCTCTCCTTCGTCGGCGCCGCCTTCGACGAGGCGCGCCTGTTCCGCATCGCCCATGCCTATGAACGCGCGGCGGGCTGGTGGGAGAGGCGCCCGCCGCTGCCCGCTTGACCGCGCGTGGCGGGCGGCGCGACGCTCTCGCGGGAAAGCCCGGCCGCCGGCCGCGGACCGGGCGCGAGGAAGGACGTCCGCCATGCCGCTCACGCTCAAGCCGCTGCATCCGCTCTTCGTCGCCGAGGCGACCGGCGTGGACCTCCGCGAGCCGCTCCCGCCCGGCATGGCCGAGGAGATCCACCGCGCGATGGACCGCTACGCGGTGCTGGTCTTCCCCGGCCAGGCGCTGGACGACGACCAGCAGATGGCATTCGGCCGCGCCCTCGGCCCGCTCGAGCCGACGCGCGCGGTGGTGGACGCCCACAAGCACCGGCTGAAGCACCGGGAGATGAACGACATCTCCAACCTCGACACCGACGGCTCGCTGCTGCCCGCCGACGACCGGCGGCGGATGTTCGCCCTGGGCAACCGGCTGTGGCACAGCGATTCCTCCTTCAAGGCGACGCCCGCGCTCTATTCCATGCTGCATGCGCGCGTGGTCCCGCCCGAGGGCGGGGAGACCGAGTTCGCCGACATGCGCGCCGCCTGGGACGCGCTGCCCGAGAGGACCAAGGCGAAGGTGAAGGACCTCGTCTGCTGGCATTCGTTGATCTACTCGCGCGCGCAGCTCGGCTTCGACGCCTACACCGAGGAGGAGAAGAAGGCCTTCGCCCCGGTGCCGCAGCGCCTGGTGCGGCGCCATCCGGGATCGGGGCGCGTCGCGCTCTACCTCTCCTCCCATATCGGCCGTGTCGAGGGCATGCCGGTGCCCGAAGGGATGGCGCTGATCCGCGACCTGATGGAGCACGCGACGCAGCGCGAGTTCGTCTATCGCCATCACTGGACGCAGCACGACCTGGTGATGTGGGACAATCGCTGCACGCTGCACCGCGCGCGGCCCTTCGAGGACACCACCTATCCGCGCGACATGCGCCGCGTGACGCTGCAGGACGTGGCGCCGACGCTCGAACAGGCGGCGGCCTGAGGGCCTGACGGGGAGGCGCCCGCCCTCCCCGCCCGGTGGCTTCCCCGCGCCGCGCCTTGATGCGACATAGGCGCGACGCAGTCGCGGAGGCGCCGCCATGAACCGGTTCGATCTCATCCTGAAGGGCGGGCATGTCGTCATGCCCTGGGGCGTGGAGGAGGCCGACCTCGCCATCCGCGGCGGGCGCATCGCCGCCATCGGCGACCTGCGCACCGCCGAGGCGGCCGAAGTGGTGGACTGCCGCGGCCTGCACCTGATGCCCGGGCTGATCGACCCGCATGTGCATCTGCGCGACCCCGGCGACCCGGCGGTGGAGACCATCCCGACCGGCACGCGCGCGGCCGTGCTCGGCGGCCTGACCGCGGTGTTCGACATGCCCAACACGGCGCCGCCCATCACCGATGCGGCGCGGCTCGACGCCAAGCGCGCGGGGCTCGCCGGCGCGGCCTGGTGCGATGTCGGCCTCTATGTCGGCGCGACCAAGTCGAACATCGCCGCGCTGGCCGATCTCGAACGGCAGCCCAATGTCTGCGCCATCAAGGTCTTCGCCGGCTCCTCCACCGGCGACCTCCTGGTCGAGGACGACGAGAGCCTGGAAGCGGTGATGCGCTCCGGCCGCCGGCGCATCTGCTACCATTCCGAGGACGAATACCGCCTGCAGGCGCGCAAGCCGATGTTCACCACCGGCATGCCGCACCGCAATCACATGGAATGGCGCGACGTGGAGACGGCGCTGCTCGGCACGCGGCGGCTGATGGCGCTCGCCCGCCGCACCGGCCGCCCGGCGCATATCCTGCACGTCTCGACGGCGGAGGAACTGGACTACCTCTCCGACTACCGCGACATCGCGACCTGCGAGGTGCTGCTGAACCACCTGACGCAGACCGACGAGGCCTATGAGCGCCTCGGCGGCTACGCCGTGATGAACCCGCCGATCCGCGACGTGCGGCACCTCGAGGCGGCCTGGGCGGCGGTGCGCGACGGGCGGGTGGATTGCGTCGGGTCCGACCATGCGCCCCATTCGCGCGAGGCCAAGGAACGGCCCTGGCCGAACACCGCCGCCGGTCTGACCGGCGTGCAGACCATCGTGCCGCTCATGCTCGACCATGTGAGCGCCGGTCGGCTTTCCCTGCCGCGCCTCGCAGACCTGATGGGCACCGGCCCCGCGCGGGTCTATGGCGCGCTGAACAAGGGGCGGCTCGCGGTCGGCTACGACGGCGACGTGACCGTGGTGGACATGAAGCGCACGCGCACCATCGAGGATTCCTGGATCGTCTCGCCCTGCGGCTGGACACCTTTCGCCGGGCACCGCTGCACCGGCTGGCCGATGATGACGATCATCCGCGGCAACGTCGTGATGCGCGAGGACGAGGTGCTCGGCACGCCGATCGGCCGGCCGGTCGCCTTCGCGGATACGGGGCGCGGCTGATGCACGGCACGGCCGATCCTGTCGCGGCGGCGATCACCTCGCGCCGTTCCGTCCGCGCCTTCCTCGGCACGCCCGTGCCGCGCGAGACGGTGGAGCGAATCCTCGACATCGCCGCGCGCGCGCCCTCGGGCACCAACATGCAGCCCTGGCGCGGCTACGTGCTGACGGGCGAGCCGCTGCGCCGCCTCTCGGACGCGCTCGTCGCCGAGGCCATGGCCGGAACGCCCGTCGAGGGCGAATACCGCTACTATCCCGAGGCTTTCTTCGAGCCCTACCTCTCCCGCCGCCGCAAGGTGGGCTGGGATCTCTACGGTCTGCTCGGCATCGCCAAGGGCGAGACCGAGAAGATGAAGCGCCAGCACGCGCGCAACTACACCTTCTTCGGCGCGCCGGTCGGCATCATCTTCACCATCCATCGCCGGCTCGAGATCGGCTCCTGGCTCGACTACGGCATCTTCCTCGGCAACGTCATGACGGCGGCGCGGGGGATGGGCCTCGACACCTGCCCGCAGGCCGCCTTCGCGCCGCATCACCGCACCATCCGCGAGCACCTGCCGATCCCGGAAGAGGAGGTGGTGGTCTGCGGCATGGCGCTCGGCCATGCCGACCCGGCGGCGCCGGAGAACGCCCTGGTGACGGAGCGCGTGCCGGCGCGCGAGTTCTGCCGCTTCCTCGGCTGGGGCTGAGCACATGCCGCCGCTCAGCGGGGCGGCGCTGTGGCTGCGGCTCGCGACCATCGGGGCGCTGTGGGGCGCGGCCTTCCCGCTGATCCGCTGGCTCGCGGCGCATCTGCCGCCCTTCGCGCTGGCCGGCGTGCGCGGGGCGCTGGCCGCCGTCGCGGTCTTCGCCTTCCTGTGGTTCCGCCGCGAGCTCGGCGGCATCGGGCGCGGCGTCCTGCTCGCGGCGCTGGTGCTGGGCACGCTTTCGGGCGTCGTTCCGAACACGCTGATCCCGATGGCGCTGACACGGATGGAGGCGGCGCCAGCCTCGCTCGTGCAGGCGGCGGGGCCGCTGATGGTGACGCTGCTCGCCGGCCTCGTGCTGCCGGCGGAGAAGCCGACGCTGCGGATGCTGGGCGGCGTGGCGCTGGGCTTCGCCGGCATCGCGCTGGTGATCGGGCCCGGCGGGTTCGAGGGCGGCAGCGGCACCGGCGCCCTGCTCGTGCTCGGCGCCACTTTCTCCTATGCGCTGAGCACGGTCTGGGTGCGCATGAAGCCGCGCGGGCCGGCGGCAGCGCTCGCGCTCGGCCAGCAGGCGGCCTCGGCCGTCATCTCTGGCAGCCTGGCGTTCGCGGTGGACGGGCCGGGCGCGCTCGTCCAGCCGCCCGAAGTGTGGCTGGTGGCGGTGGTGCTCGCGATCTTCGCCACCGCCGTGCCGCTGACGATGTTCCTGCACCTCGTCAGCCGCGCGCGGGCCGCGGACGCCGCGATGGTTGGCTACCTCCAGCCCGTCTTCGCGACCATCATCGCCGCGGCCTGGCTCGGCGAGGTGCCGGAGCCGCGCGTGCTGCTCGGCGGTCTGGTCGTACTGTCCGCCGTCGCGCTGGTCACGACGCGGCGCTGACCTGCGCGATCCAGTCCTTCAGGTTGTAGTGCATCGTCACCCGCGCGATGCGGCCGTCGCGGATGCCGTAGAAGGCGCCGGCGGGCAGGACGTAGGTCTGGCCGCGCGCCTCGGGCAGGCCCTCCTCGGTCGCGACGTATTCGCCGTGGACGACGAACTCGGCGGCCGCCCGCGTCCCGTCCGGGGAGGTCATGACGACGATGTCCGTGAGCCTTTCGCGATAGGCGCGGTCCATCCGGGCCATGAAGGCGGCGAAGGCCTCGCGGCCGACCTCCCGCCCGCCCTGGTTGATGTCATGGGCCACGTCCTCGGTCAGCAGCGCCAGCATGGCGGGGCGGTCCCCGCGGTTGAAGGCGTCGAGATAGGCGTGGATCAGGGCGCTGGCGTCCATGGGCGGATTCCTTGCCGGTTCTGGGTCTGGAGCCTATAGGTGCGCCGCAACAACGTGCCGCGCCAGCCCGGATTCCCCATGCCGCAGAGGCCCCCGAGCTTCCAGGACATCATTCTCCGCCTGCACCGCTTCTGGTCCGGACAGGGCTGCGTGATCCTGCAGCCCTACGACATGGAGGTCGGCGCGGGCACCTTCCACCCGGCGACCACGCTGCGCGCGCTGGGCCCCAAGCCCTGGAAGGCGGCCTATGTCCAGCCCTCCCGCCGCCCCTCCGACGGGCGATACGGCGAGAACCCGAACCGTCTGCAGCACTACTACCAGTACCAGGTGATCCTGAAGCCCTCCCCCGCCGACCCGCAGGGGCTGCTGATCGAATCCTACCGCGCGCTCGGCATAGACCCCGCGCTGCACGACATCCGCTTCGTCGAGGACGACTGGGAAAGCCCGACGCTGGGCGCCTGGGGCCTGGGCTGGGAGGTGTGGTGCGACGGGATGGAGGTGACGCAGTTCACCTATTTCCAGCAGGTCGGCGGCATCGCCTGCGAGAAGCCGAGCGCGGAACTGACCTACGGCCTCGAACGGCTGGCGATGTACATCCAGGGCGTGGAGAACGTCTACGACCTCGCCTTCAACGACGACGGCGTGCGATACGGCGATGTCTTCCTGCGCGCCGAGCGCGAATATTCCGCTCACAATTTCGAGCACGCCGACGTCGCTATGCTGTTCCGCCATTTCGAGGACGCCGAGAAGGAGTGCGCGGCGCTGCTCGAACGTGGCCTCGCGCTGCCGGCCTATGACCAGTGCATCAAGGCGAGCCACCGCTTCAACCTGCTCGATGCGCGCGGCGCGATCAGCGTGACCGAGCGTGCGGCCTACATCGCCCGCGTGCGGGCGCTGGCCAAGGGCTGCTGCGAGGCCTGGCTCGCGGGGGAGACGGCCGGTGCCTGAACTGCTGCTGGAACTGTTCTCGGAGGAGATCCCCGCCCGGATGCAGGCGCGCGCGGCGGAGGATCTCGCGCGCCTCTTCACCGAACGCTGCGCCGCGCTGATCGAGGCGCCGCCGCGCATCTTCCATGGGCCCCGCCGGATCGGGCTCGCCGCCACGCTGCGCGCCAGCGCGACGACCGAGGGCAAGGAGGAGCGCGGCCCGCGCATCGGCGCGCCCGATGCCGCGCTCGAGGGCTTCCTGCGCAAGCATGGCGCGACGCGCGAGGCGCTGAAGCAGGAAGGCCAGTTCTGGATCCTGGCGAGGCCCGGCGAGACGATCGAGGCGCGCGCCCTGGTCGCGGCTGCCGTGCCGGCCATCATCCGCGGCTTTCCCTGGCCGAAATCCATGCGCTGGGGCGGCACCTCCGCGCTGGTCTGGGTGCGGCCGCTCAAGCGCGTGCTGTGCCTGCTCGACGGCGTGACGGTGCCCTTCGACCTGCGCGCGGGCGAGGATGACGGCCATGGCCTCGCCGCCGGCGACGAGACCGAAGGCCATCGCATCATGGCCCCGGGCGCCTTCGCGGTGCGCGGCTTCGAGGATTACGCGGCCGGGCTGCGCGCGCGGAAGGTGGTGCTGGATGCGGCCGAGCGCGCGGCGCTGATCCGCGACGGCATCGCGGCGCTGGCCGCCGCCGAGGGGCTTTCCGTGGTGCCGGACGAGGGGCTGGTGGCCGAGGTCGCGGGCCTCGTGGAATGGCCGGTGCCGCTCATCGGGCGCATCGACGACGCCTTCATGGACCTGCCGCCCGAGGTGATGCGCACGACGATGCGCGTGAACCAGCGCTATTTCGCGCTGCGGCGCGCGGACGGTTCCGCCGCGCCACGCTTCGCGCTGGTGGCGAACATCGAGGCGCCTGACGGCGGTGCCGCGATCGTCGCGGGCAATGAGCGCGTGCTGCGCGCGCGGCTCGCGGATGCGCGGTTCTTCTGGGATCTCGACCGCAGGCAGCGGCTCGAGGATTTCCTGCCGAAGCTCGACGCCGTGGTGTTCCACGCGAAGCTCGGCACGCAGGGGCAGCGCGTCGCTCGGCTCGAGCGCCTCGCGCGTTTCATCGCCGAGCGTATCGGCGCCGATCCGGCCCTGGCCGCGCGGGCGGCGCGGCTGGCGAAGGCGGATCTCGCCTCCGGCATGGTGGGCGAGTTCCCCGAACTGCAGGGCGTGATGGGGCGCTACTACGCGCTGCATCAGGGCGAGCCCGGCGACGTGGCGGAGGCGATCGGCGCGCATTACCGGCCGCTCGGGCCGGGGGATGCGGTCCCGGCCGAGCCGGTGGCGATCTGCGTCGCGCTGGCGGACAAGCTCGACCAGCTCGCGGGGTTCTTCGCGGTGGGGGAGAAGCCGACGGGCTCGGGCGACCCCTTCGCGCTGCGGCGGGCGGCGCTGGGGGTGATCCGGATCGTGCGGGAGAACAGGCTGCGCCTTGCGCTCGTGCCGGTCCTGGATGCGGCCATGGTGCCCCTGGCGGCGGATATCGGCGCCGCCAGCGGGGCGCCCTACGCGCATGTGAAGCATCCCTTCGGCCAGGGCGGCCAGCGGGTCGAGGCGGTGGCGATCGAGATCATCGACTTCCTCACCGACCGCCTGCGCGTCCAGCTCCGCGCCGAGGGCACGCGGCACGATGTCGTCACCGCCGTGCTCGGCGCCACCCCCGACGACGACCTGAACCGCCTGCTCCGCCGCGCCGATGCCGTTCGCGCCTTCGTCGAATCCGAGGCAGGCGCCAATCTCCTCGCAGCCCATCGCCGCGCCGCCAACATCCTCCGCATCGAGGAGAAGCGCGACGGCCATGCCTACGATGCCGGCTACGAGCGCCATCTGCTCAAGGCGCATGAGGAGGAGGCGCTCGCCGAAGCGCTGGAAGCCGCGGCGAAGCGCATCGCCCTCGACCTCGACGCCGAGGATTTCGAACGCGCCATGGAGGCCATGGCCACGCTGCGCGCGCCGGTGGACGCCTTCTTCGACCGGGTGATCGTGAACGACCCCACGCCGGAGCTGCGGCGCAACCGCCTGAGACTGCTCGCCCGCCTGCGCGCCACGATGGACGCGGTGGCGGATTTTTCGAAGATCGAAGCCTGAGGGGGAGCCCCCGATGACGCAGTGGGTCTATTGCTTCGGCGCCGGCCGCAACGAGGGACGCGCGGAGATGCGCAACCTGCTCGGCGGCAAGGGCGCCAACCTCGCCGAGATGGCCTCGATCGGCCTGCCCGTGCCGCCGGGCTTCACCATCACGACCGAAGTCTGCACCTGGTACTACCAGCACGAACGACAGTACCCCGCCGACCTCGAGGCGCAGGTGAAGGCCGGGCTGAAGCATATCGAGGCCGCCGTCGGCACCGCCTTCGGTGACACGCACAGGCCGCTGCTCGTCTCCGTCCGCTCCGGCGCGCGCGTCTCCATGCCGGGGATGATGGACACGGTGCTGAACCTCGGCCTGAACGACGCGACCGTCGAGGGCCTCGTCGCGGCATCGGGCGATGCGCGCTTCGCCTGGGATTCCTACCGCCGCTTCATCCAGATGTACGGCTCGGTGGTGCTCGGCGTGGACCATCACCGCTTCGAGGAGATCATCGAGCATGTGAAGCTCGACACCGGCAAGGTCGAGGACACCGAGCTCACCGCGCCCGAATGGCACCGCGTGGTGGACGGCTACAAGGAGATGGTGCGCGAAGTCACCGGCCGGCCCTTCCCGCAGGATCCGTGGGACCAGCTCTGGGGCGCGATCGGGGCGGTGTTCGGCTCCTGGATGAACCAGCGCGCGGTGACGTACCGCCGCCTGCACGACATCCCCGCCGAATGGGGCACGGCGGTGAACGTGCAGGCCATGGTCTTCGGCAACATGGGCGAGGACTGCGCCACCGGCGTCTGCTTCACCCGCGATCCTTCGACCGGCGAGAACATCTTCTACGGCGAGTATCTCATCAACGCGCAGGGCGAGGACGTGGTGGCCGGCATCCGCACCCCGCAGCCCATGTCCAAGGCGCGCGCCAAGCCCGGCGAGCGCAGCATGGAAGAGGCCATGCCGCAGGCCTACGCGGAGCTCGTGAAGGTGCGCGAGACGCTCGAGCGCCACTACCGCGACATGCAGGACATCGAGTTCACGGTGCAGAGCAACAAGCTCTATATGCTGCAGACGCGCAACGGGAAGCGCACCGCGGCCGCGAGCCTCAAGATCGCCGTGGACATGGCGCGCGAGGGGCTGATCGACCACGCCGAGGCCGTCAGGCGCGTGAACCCCGCCGCACTCGACCAGCTTCTGCACCCCACGCTCGACCCCAAGGCGCCGCGCAGGCTGCTGGCCAAGGGGCTGCCGGCCTCGCCGGGCGCGGCATCCGGCATCGTCGTGTTCAGCGCGGACGAGGCCGAGGCGCGGGCGCAGAAGGGCGAATCCGTCATCCTGGTGCGCATCGAGACCTCCCCCGAGGACATCCACGGCATGCACGCCGCCAAGGGCATCCTGACCACGCGCGGCGGCATGACGAGCCACGCGGCGGTTGTCGCGCGCGGCATGGGCCGGCCCTGTGTCGCCGGCTGCGGCGGGATCAGCGTGGACTACAACAGCCAGGTCCTCTCCTCAGGTGGCGTGCAGGTGCGCGGCGGCGAGGTGCTGACGATCGACGGCGGCACCGGCGAGGTGTTTGTCGGCTCCGTCGCCATGATCGAGCCGCAGCTCTCGGGCGATTTCGCCACGCTGATGGGCTGGGCGGACGAGGTGCGGCGGCTGAAGGTACGCGCCAATGCCGAGACGCCGCTCGATGCCGAGACGGCGCGCAAGTTCGGCGCCGAGGGCATCGGCCTCTGCCGCACCGAGCATATGTTCTTCGACCCCGAGCGCATCGGCGCCGTGCGGCAGATGATCATGGCCGAGACCGAGGCCGGGCGCCGCATCGCGCTCGCGCGCCTGCTGCCCTTCCAGCGGCAGGATTTCGTGGACCTGTTCCGCATCATGGCGGGGCTGCCGGTCACGATCCGCCTGCTCGACCCGCCGCTGCACGAGTTCCTCCCGCACAGCGAGTACGAGATCGCCGAGGTCGCGCAGTCGCTCGGCGCCAATGTGGAGGAGATGCGCCGCCGCGCGCAGGAACTGTCGGAAGCCAACCCGATGCTCGGCCATCGCGGCTGCCGCCTCGGCATCTCCTTCCCCGAGATCTATGAGATGCAGGCCCGCGCCATCTTCGAGGCCGCCTGCGCCATCGGCAAGGAGACGCACAAGGCGCCGCACCCCGAGATCATGATCCCGCTGGTCGCAACCCGGCGCGAGCTCGAGATCACGCGCGCGCTCGTGGACCGCGTGGCGCAGGAGGTCTTCGCCGAGACCGGCTACCATGTCGAATACAGCGTCGGCACGATGATCGAACTGCCGCGCGCCGCGCTGACCGCCGATGCCATCGCCGAAAGCGCCGACTTCTTCTCCTTCGGCACCAACGACCTGACGCAGACGACCTTCGGCCTGTCGCGCGACGATGCCGGCAAGTTCCTGCCGCTCTACGTCGAGAAGGGCATCTTCCCGAAGGATCCCTTCGTATCGATCGACCCGGACGGCGTCGGCGCGCTCGTGAAGATCGCCTCGGAGAAGGGGCGGCGGGTGAAGGCGGACATCAAGCTCGGCATCTGCGGCGAGCACGGCGGCGACCCGTCCTCGATCCATTTCTGCGAGAGCGTCGGGCTCGACTACGTCTCCTGCTCGCCCTACCGCGTGCCGGTGGCGCGGCTCGCCGCAGCGCAGGCGGCGCTCGCGGGCGGCGGGGGCGACCGCACGGCGTAGCGGCGCTCAGCCCTTCATCGGGGCGGCGAGGGGCATATCCTCGCCGCAGCGCAGCGCCACGCCCGCCGAACGCAGCGCCGCGAGCAGGCCGCCGCCCGGCGGCGCATCGGTGACGAGCACCGCGAAGGCCCCGGCCGGCGCGATGCGTTCGAGCGCCTGCCGGCCGAACTTGCTGCTGTCCGCGACCAGCACGGCGCGGCGCGCGGCGGCGATCGCGGCGCGCTTGAGCGCGATCTTCTCGCCGTCGAAATCCGACGGCGCGCCGGACGCGTCGAAGCCCGAGCAGGCGATCACCGCGACATCGAGGCTGAGCCCCGCCAGCGCGCGCACCGCCTCCCCGCCGACCAGCGAACCGTCCGAGCCGCGCACCATCCCGCCGAGGACGCGCAACGGCGGCGCCCCGGGCCGCGCGAGGCGCAGTGCGGCGAGCATGTTGTTGGTGAAGACGCGGACATCCCCGCGCGTTGCGAGTGCGGCCGCGATCGCCTCGGCCGTCGTGCCGACATCAAGGAAGATCGCCGCGCCGCGCGGGATCTCCTGCAGCGCCAACGCGGCGATGCGCGCCTTGGCGTCGCGCTGGCGCACGGCTTTCTCCGCATGGCCCAGCCGCACCGCGCCCGCCGGTCCCGCGCCGCCATGGAAGCGTTGCAGCAGGCCGCGTTCGGTCAGGGCGATGATGTCGCGCCGGATGGTCTGGGTGGAGACGCCGAAATGGCGGGCGAGGCCCTCGACCGTGCCGAAGCCGCGCTCGCCCACCAGCCGCAGCAGGGCGTCCTGTCGTGGGGCGAGGCCGGTCTCGCCTGCGGAACTCGTCGGCATGTAAGATATCCTACAGCACCTGCGCGGGCGATGGTTGCCGCAGGCACGACTTTAACCGATCCCGCGGCCATGCGGGCCCGCCGCAGGGCCGTGTCACCAAACGATCATTTGCCGCCAGGCTGTCGGAAAACGATTAGGATGCCCCCGTGAAGCAGCAGCAGACCCCGACGAGCGAGGCGCGGGCCGCAGGCCTGACGCTGCGCGGCATCGTCAAGCATTTCGGCCCGACGCGCGTGCTCGACGGCGTGGATCTCGACATCCGCCCCGGAGAGTTCCTCACCCTCGTCGGCCCGTCGGGCTGCGGCAAGTCCACCCTGCTGCGGATCATCGCGGGGCTGGAGGCGCAGAGCGCCGGCAGCGTGACCATCGGCGGGCGCAGCGTGGATGCACTGCCGCCCTCCGAGCGCGATGTCGCCATGGTGTTCCAGTCCTACGCGCTCTACCCGCACATGAGCGTCGCGGCGAACATCGCGAGCCCGCTCGAACTGCGCCGGCTGAGCCTGTTCGAAAGGCTGCCCCTGCTGCGCTGGCTCTCGCCGCGCCGCCCGCGGGTGATGCGCGAGATCATGACCGAGGTCCGCGCCATGGCCGGGCAGCTCCAGCTCGAGGGCCTGCTCGATCGCCGGCCCGCGCAGCTCTCGGGCGGGCAGCGCCAGCGCGTCGCGCTCGGCCGCGCGATGGTGCGGCGCCCCGCCGCCTTCCTGATGGACGAGCCGCTCTCCAACCTCGACGCCAAGCTGCGCGTGCACATGCGCACCGAACTCGCCGAGCTGCATGCCAGGCTCGGCGCGACCTTCGTCTACGTCACGCACGACCAGATCGAGGCGATGACGATGTCCGACCGCGTGGCGCTCATGGACAAGGGCCGCATCCTGCAGCTCGGCACGCCCTCCGAGCTCTACGACACGCCGGCGGATGTGACGGTGGCGCGCTTCATCGGCAGCCCGCCGATCAACCTGCTCGAGGTGGAGGCCTCGGCCGGGGGCGTCATCCGCATGGCGGGGCTTGCGCTGCGCGCGCCCGGGCCGGGGCGCTACACGATCGGCATCCGGCCGGAGGCGCTGCATCTCGGGCGCGCCGCGCCCGGCCTGCTTGCGGCTCGGCTGCGGCGGGCGGAGAATCTCGGCGCCGAATGGCTGCTGCACGCCGAAACCGAGGAGGGGGCGCCGCTCGCCATCCGCATGACCGCCGCCGAGCACGCCGCGGCCGACGCGCTGATCGGCCAGGTGCTGCATCTCTCGGCCAGTCGGGCCGGCGTGCATCTCTTCGGCCCCGATGGCCGGCGCGTCGCCGTGGAGGCGGCGGTGGAGGCGCCGGCATGACCGCCCCCCGACAGCGCGCCGAAGCCCGCGCCGGAGCGGCCTTCGCCCTGCCCGCCTTCGCGCTGATCCTCGCGCTGCTGCTCGCCCCGCTCGCCGCCCTGCTCGCGCTGTCGGTGACCGACTACCGGCTCGGGGCGATGGCGGTGCGGCTCGTCGGCCTCGACAACTACGCCGCGCTGTTCGCGGACGAGGTGTTCCAGCGCTCGCTGCGCAACACCTTCCTCTATGTCGCCTTCGTGCTGCCCGGGGCGGTCTTCGGCGGGCTCGGCGTCGCGCTGCTGGTCCATGCGCGCAGGCGCAGCCGCGCCTTCTACGAGGTCGCCTACTTCCTGCCCGTGACCGCGACGCTGGTGGCGATGGCCACCGTCTGGCAGTTCATGCTGCACCCCTCGCTCGGGCCGGTCAGCGCCCTGCTCCGGGCCTTGGGCTTCGGTGACGTGGACCTGCTGAACGATCCCTCGCTGGCCCTCGGCACGCTCGCGCTGATCGGCCTGTGGCAGGTGATCGGCTTCAACATGGTGCTGTTCCTCGCAGGCCTCTCGGCCATCCCGCGCGATCTCTACGAGGCGGCGGCGCTCGACGGGGCGCGCTCGGGGCCGGACCGCTTCCTGCGCGTCACCTGGCCGATGCTCGGGCCGACGACGATGTTCGTCACCATCACCAGCACCATCACCGCCTTCAAGGTGTTCGACACGGTGGTGGTGCTGACGCGCGGCGGGCCGCTCGGCTCGACCGAGACGCTGCTCTACGTGCTGTATCTCGAGGGGTTCCAGTACTTCCGCACGGGCTACGCGGCGGCGATGACGGTGGTGCTGCTCGCCTTCCTCGTGCTGCTCTCGATCCTGCAGGCACGGGTGATCGACCGGAAGGTGCACTACGCATGAGGCGCGGCCTGGTTCCCCGCCTGCTCGCCCACGCCGTGCTGTTGCTCGGCGCGGTGGTGATGCTCGCGCCCTTCGTCTGGATGCTGCTGACCTCCATCCGCCCGGCCGAGGAGGTGTTCGGCGCCGTCTTCAACCCCATCCCGGGCCGCTTCGCCGCTCCCGAGAACTACGCGCGCGCCTGGAACGAGGGCAACCTGCCGAGGGCGATGCTGAACGGGGCGATCGTCTGCCTCGGCATCCTCGCGGTGCAGCTCCTCGCGGCCATCCCGGCCTCATTCGCGCTCGCCAAGCTGCGCTTCCGCGGGCGGGGCATGCTCTTCGGCCTGGTACTGTTCGGCCTCTGCGTGCCGATCCAGGTGCCGGCGCTGCCGCTCTATCTCGGCCTCGCCCATGCCGGGCTGCTCGACACCTATTTCGCGCTGATGGCGCCCTTCTTCCTCACCGTCTTCGGCATGTTCCTGTTCCGCCAGTTCTTCCGCGCCTATCCGGACGAGGTGCTGGATGCCGCGCGCCTCGACGGCATGGGCGAGTTCGAGATCGTCTGGCGCCTCGCCACGCCGGCGGCGCTGCCCGCCATCGCCGCCTTCTCGGTGTTCTCGGTGGTGGCGCACTGGAACGACCTCTACTGGCCGCTGATCGTCGTCACCTCCTCGGAACTCGCGACGCCGCCGCTCGGCATCCTGGCGTTCCGGGACACGGAATCGGGCGGCAACTACGGCGCGCTGATGGCCGGCGCCGCCCTCGTCACCGCGCCGCTCGTCCTCGCCTTCCTCGTTGCGCGGCGCGCCTTCCTGCGCGGGATCACGATGACAGGCCTGCGCTGAACCCGAAGCGAAAGGAGACCCCCCATGCTCACCCGCCGTACCACCCTTCTCGCCGGCACCGGCGTGCTCGCAGCCCCAGCGCTGCCGCGCGCGCAGGCCGCCGTCACGCTCGACGTGCTCTTCGCAAACCCGTCCTTCGCGCGGTTCTTCAACCCGATCGCGGAGGCCTTCCAGCGCGCCAACCCCGATGTGCGCATCGCCTTCCGCCAGCCCGCACCCAACTACGACGAGCAGCACCAGGCGCTGCTGCGCGGCGCTCTGACGAACCAGCTCCCGGATGTGACCTTCCCCGGCTTCAACCGCCTGCCCGAGCTCGCCCGTACGCTGGCCCAGCGCAACCAGATCCTCGATCTCGGGCCGCTGATCGCCGAGGAGGGCGCGGCCTGGAAGGCGGAGAACTTCGCCGACCGGATGCTCGCGCTCGGCCAGGTGGACGGGAAGCAGTACGGCATGCCCTTCAATGCCTCCTCGCCCATCGCCTACTACAACCCGGAACTGGTGGCGCGCGGCGGCGGCAACCCCGATGCCTTCCCCACCTCCTGGGAGGCGGTGGTCGCGCTCGGCGGCCGCATCAAGGCTGCGGTCCCGCAGGCGATGGGCGTGTCCTACTACATCAACTCCTTCGACAGCGACTGGCTGTGGCAGGCGCTGGTGCAGCAGGGCGGCGGGCGGATGCTCAACGCGGCCGGCAACGCGCCCGCCTTCGGCGATGCCGCCGGCCAGGCGGCCATCGCGCTCGCGCGCCGCTTCGTCACGGATGCCGGCATGGGTCTGATCGGCGCCGACCAGAACCGCCAGCAATTCGCCACCGGCGGCACCGGCATCATCTTCGACAGCCCGGCGCGGCTCTCGGTCATCACCGGCCTCGTCGGCGGGCGCTTCCCGCTGCGCACCGCGCCCTTCCCCATCACCGACCAAGCGCGCGGCGGCGTGCCCACCGGCGGCAATGCCGCGGTGATCACCACGCGCGATCCGGCCAAGCGTGCCGCCGCCTGGCGCTACGTGAAGTTCTCCGCCGGTCCCGAGGCGCAGAAGATCGCGGTCGAGATGACCGGCTACCTGCCCACCAATCGCCGCGCGACCGCCGAGGAGTTCCTCGGCGCCTGGTACCGGGAGAATCCGAATGCGCGCTCGGCCGCGATGCAGGCGGACAAGTCGCTGCCGTGGGAGGACTACGGCGCCAACGGGCCGCGCATCCACCGCATGCAGCAGGAGGTGCTGACGGCGGTCATGCGCGGCGACATCGCGCCGCCCGCGGGGCTTGAGCGGATGGTGGCGCAGACCGCGGCGCTGATGCGCGGCTGAGCGGGGCGGGGGGAGAGGGAAGCTTCTCCCCCCCCCGAACCTGAACCGCGCCGGATTCGCCTGGGGCGGTCCGGCACGGTTCACGCGGCCTGCGGCGTGACCTCTCTGCCTCAGCGTCTTGCCGGCAACCGGGCATCGGCCGGTGGCTCCTCGTGCAGACGATCTTTACGGTGATCGCCAGCCGTTGCGAGGTGTGATCGCTGCCGTTGTCCGGCGCCGGATGCCCGCGAATCCCAGGCGAGCAGGGCGCAACCAACGCCTTCGCCCCCATCGCTCCAACGTCCCGGCGCTTGAGGGCCGCGGCGAACGCGCCTCAGTCCATGCGACGTGCGCTGAGGACGTAACCCCTCGGCTCGAAACCGCCCCGTGCTTCGCCGGGCGCCTGGAGCCAGTAGTATCCGATGGGGAGCACCGGCGTGTCGAGCGCGCGGATCCGGTGGAAGCCGGCGTTCTTCAGGCGAGTGACCACGTCGCTCTCGGCGAAGAGCCGCATCTCGAGCGTCGAGCCCGCCCCGCCGTGAAAGACGAGGTTCCTGAAGGTCTCCAGTTCCCCCTCGGCCGTCCGGTTCAACAGCACCTTCTCGCCGCCAAGCTCCACGATGCTTGCGTCATGGAAACGCGGGTAATGTTCCACCGTCTCCGGCATGTCGAAGCTCGGAACGGAAAAGACCAGCAGGCCGCCGGGCCGGAGCAGCGCGGCGAGGTTGCGGAAGGCTCGATCCACCGGCGGCGCCACATGCTCGAGAACGTCGCTGCAGATCACGAAGTCCGCCTGCATGTACCGGGCGACATCGTCATCCTTCGTGATGTCGAGGACAGGCGCGGCGTCGAGCTCGGTGTTCAGATAGGCGAACCGGCTCTCGAGCAGGCTGGCATAGCAACGATCGTCACTGAAGCCGAGTCCCGTGGTCGGCTCATCCGGCGGGAGCTCGCGCAGCACGCGCGACGCCCCGTAGAGGCCTTCCGTCAGCGCGTGCACGATGCCGCGGAAGCGCACATTCGCGCCGCAGGTGGCGCAGGGGGCGAGTTCGCGGTGGAACCGGCCCGCCACTTCCTCGTTCTGCTGTCCGCAGATGTTGCAGCGGAACCGCAGCACCGTGTCGGGATCAATGGCAGCGTTCCGCATGGTGCTCACCCGGCAGTCGCCATCTCTGGTTCGCGGAGGGCCGTGTCGCGCGCATCGAGCGTGAGCAGCGCATCAACAAGCCCGATCCATGCCGCCCCGAACACGTCCGGGGCGAAGCGCTCGACGGAGGCGGCACCCCTCCTGCGTATCCCCTGCACCGCTTCGGAGTCCCAGTCGCTGATCGCCGCAAGGCTCCGCGCGGCCAGCTCCTCGACATCGCGGAACAGGCAGCCGGTGACGCCATCCTCGATGATCTCGGCCGGGCCGCCCGCATCCAGGGCGAAGGCGAGCGCGCCACGGGCCATGGCCTCGGCGATCGCAATGCCGAAATGCTCCAGCGCCCAGGGTTCGGCGATGCGGTCAACGCCGATCCCCGTCCCGTGCCAGTAGAGATCCGCCGTCGGAAGCAGGCGCTCCATCTCGTCATTCGGCACATCGAGGTGGAAGAACACCGGTAGCCCCGATGCGAGTTCGCGGCAGCGGGCGAGATAGGCCTGGTGCTCCGCTTCCCCATGCGTCGCGCCGACGAGATGAAGCTCGACGGCCCGGCCCACGCGGCCATGCACCAGCCTGAAGGCGCGGATGAGTTCGTCCTGGCGCTTGCAATGCCCGCCGGTGAAGAAGCGCCCGACATTGAGGATGCGCAGCGGCGCGCCGGGAGGGCGCGGCGCCGGCCCGCGAACAACGGCGGGAACCGGCGGCGAGATGACCTCGATCGGGGGCGGAATGGCACCCGCGGCCCGCGCGGCAGCGCGCACATGCCGGCGCGCGAAGTCCGAATACGCGACGATGCGGTCATATCGCCGCAGGAGATGGCGGGCGGATGCAGTGGTCGCCTGATCGGCCGGAAAGGGGAACTGGCAGATGAAGACGCCGCGGGCCGCGACATTCTCCCACGGAGGAGCAATCACGTTGCCCATGGCGATGAACACATCAGCGCCATACCCTGCGGCCGTCGTGATCCCTTCCAGCAGTTCGACGGCAGAGAGGTCGAGGCCGAGAGCCTCGGCGACCGCATCGAAGCGCAGCCGGCTGTAAGCCGCGCCGGGCACGAAGCAGACCCGGAAGCGGCGCGATAGGCGTTCGGCGATCGTGAGGAGATACCGCTCCCCGCCGCCGACGATCAGGGGATAGGGGCTGTGCAGCAGCACGCGCGGCCGGTTCCCGTCCACCGCCGGACGCGGCGCCTTGCGTGGCCCTGGAGCCGGGGGGCCGCCCGCACGCCACCGGGCGACGAATTTCTGCCGGTTGCCCTCGATGATCGCCTGGATGCCCGGAACCTGGCCCTGCGACACGCCGCCGTGATGCACCACCGTCGCCGCCGGGCAGTAGACGATCGAGCGCCCCGCCGCGCGCAGACGGAAGCAGAGGTCGGTGTCCTCGTAATAGGCCGGCTCGAACACATGGTCGAAGCCGCCGAGATCGAGGAAATCCTGCCGCCGAATCAGCATGCAGCAGGCCGAGACATAGTGCACCGCCCGCTCCGTGCCGTGGCATGGCTGGCCGGGGCGCTCGCCGCGTCCCGTCTGGCGCACGACGCCGTCCGGCAGCACGATCGCGCCCGCTTCCTGCAGCCGCCCATCCGCGAAGAGCAGCCGCGCGCCGACCGCGCCGCAGGGCTCGTGCCGCGCATAGGTGTCGAGCATGGCGGCGAGCCAGCCCTCCGTCACTTCGGTGTCGTTGTTGAGGAACACCAGGAACTCGCCCGTCGCGCGTTCGGCGGCGATGCTGTTGCCTTCGCCGAACTGGCGGTTCACGCCGATCTGCACGAGCCGGCGCGGCCCCTCGATGGCGGCCAGCGCCGCGCGATCGGCGGCGGAGGATCCGTTGTCCGCGACGATGATCTCGTAGCGCACGCCGGTCGTGTGGGCCCAGATGCTTTCCAGGCAGGCGCGCGTCAGTGCCGCGCCGTTGTGATTCAGGACGATGATGGAAACCTTCGGTGCCGCCTCGTCATACCATCGGGACGCGGTCGCGCGGGCTTCCGCCGGGGCCACCATGTTCCGGGGCGCGGGCGGGATCGGCGGCGGCGCCGCGGGCTGCGCCAGCCTGCCGGCCGCCTGGCGCCACTCGGCATAGCGCCTCGGCAGTTGCAGCGTGACCGTCCACCAGGCGAGCTTCACCGTCCGTCGCGCCAGACGCCGCAGGGCGGGATTGGCCTCAAGAACCTGCCGCACCCGTTCGGTCGCCCTCCAGGTCGTGCTCTGCAGGATGGCGTTGAGGCGCAGCTCGGCATCCGCGGTCCGGGCGCGAAGGGCTTCGATCTCGGCGGTGCTCGCGCGCATGGCGGCGAGCGCGTGATCCTGCGCGGCGCATTGCGCGCGCAGCATGGCGACCTCGGCCTCGAGCTGCGAGAGGCGCGGATCGTCTCTCCCGCTTGCAGGTGGCACAACCGTATTCCTCAGCATGACCCGCCCAATGCGACATCCGGCGCCTTGGCCTTGCGGACCGCCGGCGAGCCATGGCCGGACCTGCGGGCCGGATGAGCAGGAGCGGTTGCGGAAAAGGTCCGGGCGCACGGCAAACCCCATGCGCCCGGCATTCTGGCCATCAGCCCGGCGTCATTGCCGCCGGAGCTCCTCACCTCAGCCGTGGCCCGCCACGATCGCCTGGCGGACGAGTTCCGCCGCCGCCGCGATCGTCGGGACATCCGACGCCAGGATGTTCAGGCCGAGGATGGTGCTCAGCGCGATCACCGTCTCGTTCGTGACCGGGATGGTCTTGTCCGAGGCGCTGGCGATCGCGATCGCCGCGAGGTCGTTGGTCGAGGCGGGCGTCACGCCGGGCAGCATGTTGCTCGGGTTCAGGTAGAGCGTCCGCAGCAGGCCGAGATTCTCGAGCGGCGAGTCGATGCGCGTGATCTGGTCGTAGTACGCTGCGAGCAAGGCGGCGAACTGGGCCGCCGGCAGGCTGTAGAGCTCGGCGACGGTGTAGGTCACGCCACCGAGGGTCATGCTGGTGACGCCGATCGTCGCCCAGTTGGCGAGCAGTTCGGCATAGCGCGCCTCGAGCACGCGCGCGGGCGCGCGCGCGACGTTCAGGCGGCCGAGCTCGACCACCGGGATCGCCCCGTCGCCGGCCCACACCGGTCGGCCGCCGCGCTCACCCGGCAGCGGCTGGCCGCGGTGCGGCGTGCCGTCACTGTCCGCGGACGGGCCGCGCTGCCCACGATCGCCGCCACGCCCCTCCGGCGCACCGGTCGTCGTCGGCTGGCCGTGGCCCCGGCCGGCAGGCGCGCCGCCAACGGCCGAACCGCCGCCGGCCGCGCCCTGACCGCGCGATTCCGCCGGGCCGCCGCGTCCGCCCTGACCCTGGCCCTGCGCCCAGGCCTGCGAGGCCGCGAGGTCGGTCACCAGCGGCGCAGCCGCGAAGATTCCCACCGCGAGCGCGGCCGCCGCGACACCGGTCGCGAGTTGGTTCCTGATGCTCTTGCTCATGTCCTGTTCCTTCCCAATGGAGGAATGCTGAAGCACTCCGGCGGCGTCGCGACCGCTCACCGCCGGAGCACGCTGTTGTCCACGGCCCAGGAGCCGCGGCCCGTCTTGACGAACTGTTCGCCGCCGCCGTCACCGCCGACGACGCCGGGCAGCAGCCCACCGGATGGGCTCGTCGGGGTGGTGGTCACGGTCGGCGCCGCGACGACGGTTCCGTGACCGCCCGTCTCGTGGCCACCGTCGCCACCACTGTCGTGCCCCCCCTCGTGGCCGGAACCGTGATCGGTCTCGCGATCCTCGCCGCGCCCGCGCCCGCCGCCGTAGCGCCGCCCGCCGCGCTCGGCGTGCCGGCCACCCTGGCCTCGACCGCCGCCGCCGTGGCCACCGCCACCGCCACCGCCACCGCCACCGCCGGCATGGCCACCGCCGCCACCGCCGCCGCCGGAATGGCCGCCGCCACCACCGCCGCCGGAATGGCCGCCGCCACCACCGCCACCCTCACTGGCGAGCACGACGCCACCAGGGATCAAGGCGGCCAGACCCAGTGCCCCGAGGGTCGCCGCGATCGCGCGGCGCCTCCGCGGCGTCTCGTCCATTCCCGTCATGCGCGTCTTACCTCCGTGTCTCATGAGCGGGCCCGGGCCTGCATGCCCTGCCATGCGGCCTGCGCCTCGGTTGCGATGGTCCGCACCTGCGCCGGCGTCGTCGCGACGCAGAGCAGCGCATTCACCTCGCGCACCAGTTGTTCGGTCACTGGCCTGCCGCTGGCCGCGGCCAGGTACATCGCCGCGCCCGTCAGGTCCGGGCGCTGTGCCTGCAATGCTTCCTGGTACCCGCCGAGCAGGGAGATGCCGCTGACGGCGCGTGTGCGGCCGACGGCGGGCGCGACCACGCTTTCCGCGGCGCGCAGCCGGGTCAGGTTCTTCCCTTCAAGCCGGGCCGTGAGGCCGAGGCGCTCCTGCTCGAAACCGTCGCACCAGGCAGCAGCCGTCAAGGACGGCGCCGCGGGCGCACAGGAGGCCAGCACCACCATGAGGACGGCCGCACCGCCGAGCGACAGCGTGGTCGCTGTCCGTGCGTTGGGCCATGCCGCGGAGATGCCTTTCATATTTGGGTTTTCTAAACATAAGAAACCCTCGAACCATTGATCCAGAGCAATCCGCCGATACGAAATCATCCCCTCGCCACGCGAGGAACGCATGGCTGGATATGATCAGGATCAATGACATTCCCGGCCGTATCGGCCTGTGTGCTGGAGTGGTTACAGCAACGGGCGAGGCGCGAGATAGGTGTCGGTCCACTCCCCTATCTCGGCGAGGCGCCGGGGGTTCATCACCCGCAGCCGGCGTCCGCCGGTCTCGATGAGGCCGCCGGCGCGCAGCGCCGCCATGGCGCGGTTCACCCGTTCGGGCGTCAGGCCCAGCGCATCGGCAAGATGACGCTGCGTCGGCGGAAAATCGCAGGCATCGCTTTCGTCGCCGCCGCGCCATCGCGCGCGCGTCCACAACTCCATCAGCAGATGGGCCACCCGTTCCTCCGCGCTGCGGCGGCCGATCGAGACCAGATGCTCGGCGAGCGTCGCCTCCTCGCGCGCCGCCATCCAGGACAGGGCGTGGCCGAGGTTCGGGTGCTCGCGCGCGGCAGCCTCCATCATGTCGCGACGGAACGCGCAGAGCAGGACCGGCGTCAGCGCCTCGTGGCCCACATCCGTGCTCGGCGCCCCGAGGGTCAGCGTGCCCAGCAGATCGCCGGCGAGATGGAAGTCCAGGATCTGCCGGCGGCCATCGGCATGCAGGCGGTAGCTGAACGCCCATCCGCGGAACAGCGTGTAAAGATAGCCATCCGCCATCCCCGGGCTGGTGATCGGCGCGCCGGCGGGCACCACACGCGAGCCCTCCCGGAGCCGGTTCAGCCGCTCGAGAGCGTCGTCGGCGAAAGGGTGAAAAAGGGCCAGCCTGCGGATGGGGCAGTCGCTGCAATGCCGCGGCGGCCGGCCAATGCCGTGAATCTGGGACAACTGAATCCCTACGCTGTGGTCCCCGGGCAACATGCGCCCTCCCTTCTTGAGATCAGTCGCGCCAAGCCCTGTCCCGATACCGCGGCAGCGCTTCATAAATGAACACGCATGGTGAATTCCGAACAGTGTCCGCTTCGCGATCCGAGCACCCAAAGGGACGATACGCCGTGAAGTCGAGCCGCCTCGCCGTGATCACCGCCTGCGCCGCCCTGCTTGCGGGGGCGCCCTTGCCGGCTGCCGCCCAGGTCGAGCCACCGGCGGCGGTCAGCGCCGCGCTGCGGCGCGGCGCCGCCGATGGCCCGGGTGGCCTGCTCCGCGCGCTGAACGAGGCGATCCGGCGCAACCCCTCCCTGGTCGCGACGCCCGACGCGGCGGCCGGCCTCGCGCGCGCCGCCTCGCAGCAGGTTTCCGGTTTCGTCGGCAACAACCTGCCGGTCTATCGTTCGATCACCCGCACCATCACGGCCGCGGCGCCGGAAGCCGTGCGCCCGGCGGTCGAGGCGGCGGTGACGCGGGAGGTCGAGGGCTTCGTCCGCGCCGATGCGCAGACCGCCACGCCCCCGCCGAGCGGGCCTGCGCCGGGTGCCGCCCCCGGCGCCCCCGGCGCGCTCCAGGGGGTGCGGCTCGGCGACTTCACGCTCTACCCGTCGGTGGACACGGCGGCCTTCCACGACAGCAACGTCTATGCGACGCGGCGTTCCCCGCGCGCCGACCTCGCGACCGTGGTCTCCCCCCGCCTGTCGCTGCAATCGAACTGGGATCGCCATTGGGTCGCGCTCAATGCCGGCCTCGACTGGACCAACTACGCCTCCTACACGAGCGAGAACACGCTCGACTGGCGCGTGGACGGGGAAGCGCGGCTCGACGTGACGGACACGACGCAGATCTTCCTCGGCGCGCTCGCGGCGCGCGACCATGAGGATCGCGGCTCGCCCGATTCCTCGATCTTCGGCGAGGAGCCGCTCGCCTACTACGACTACCGGGCCTATGGCGGCGTCAGCCAGCGCATCGGCGATGTCGTCCTGCGCGCGGGCGCCGCGCTCGAGCGCCTGGAGTTCGAGGACAGCCGCACGCCCTTCGGCAGCATCAACAACTCCGACCGTGACCGCAACCGCGTGACTGTCGGCGCCCTCGCCCGCTACGACGCGAACCGCTTCGTGCAGCCCTTCGTCGAGGTGCTCGGCGATTTCCGCAGCTACGACGACACGTTCGACGATTTCGGCTACCAGCGTTCCTCCTCCGGCTGGCGTGCCGGCATCGGCGCCCGCTACCGGCTCGATGCGAGCCTGACCGGCGAGGTCTTCGCCGGCGTCATGCAGCAGAACTACGACGATCCGCGCTTCAGCACGGTCACGACGCCCGCCTTCAACCTGACGCTGCGCTGGCGCCCGCAGCGCGAGACGATGCTGGTCGTCTATGTGGATCGCTCGATCGAGGAGACGACACAGCCCGGCGCGCCCGCCTATGTCTATTCCGTGATCGGCGCCCGCTTCGAGCAGCAGATCGTGCCGAACCTCACCGGCATCCTTCGCGCCTCCTGGGGGCGCAGCGACTTCGAGGGCGTGGCGCGCACCGACGACTACATCGATGCCTCGGCCGGCCTGCGCTACCGCCTCACGCAGAACATCGCCCTCGGGCTCGACTACCGCTTCACGCGGCGCGATTCCAACGTGGACTTCGCGGATTTCAGCCGCCACCAGATCTTCCTGCGTGCCGGCTTCTACTACTAGGTTCCGGCTTCCTTCCGCACGGCGCCCGCCCGTGACGGGCGGGCAGCCCTCTCATCCTTGCGCGGTTGCCCGAGCCCGCCCGGTGCCGGCGCCCGCGCCCATCGCGCGCGGCGGAGAGGGCAGGCGCCGCGAGGCCGAGACCGCCCGAGGCGCATCACTCGGCCCGGCCGGAGCCTCACGGCGCGGCTTGCTGCGAACATGGCATCCCGCGCGCCGAGCATGACTGCGCGGCCTGACATCTCCCTGATCCTCACCCTGCATCGCGAAGGCCCGCTGGTGCACCGGACGCTGCGCTCGCTCGCGGAGGCGGATCGCTACGCCCGCCGCTTCGGCGTGCGCACCGAACTCGTCGCCGTGCTCGACCGTGCCGATGACGCGACCCGCGCCGCGCTGGCGGGCTTCGCGCCCGATGCCTTCGAGGCGATGCGCGTGATCGAGGTGGACAACGGCTCCCTCGGCCCGTCGCGCAACGACGGCATCGCCGCCGCCTCCGGCGAGTTCGTGGCGATCTGCGACGGGGACGACCTCGTCTCCTTCAACATGCTGGCCGACATGCTGCGCTGCGCGCGCGCCGCGCCGCCGCGCTGCCTCCATTTCCCGGAATGGCTGATGGCCTTCGGCGCGCGCGCCCATGTGGTGCGCTACCATCCGCTCGAACGCGTCACCCCGCTCGCCTTCCTGCAGCTGCATCCCTACACCTCGCGGGCCTTCGCGCGGCGCGAGGCGTTCCTCGAGACGCCCTATCGCGACCTCCGCGTGACGACGGGCTATGCCTATGAGGATTGGGACTTCAACGCGGCCTGCGTCGCGCGCGGCCATGACATCCGCATCGCGCGCGACACGGTGCTGTTCTATCGCCAGAGGGCAGGCAGCCTGCTGCGCCAGGCCGTGACGCTCTCGGTGGATCAGATCCCGCCCAACCCGCTGCACGAACCCGCCACGATCCTCCGTCTTGGCCGCGAAGCCCATGCACGGACCGGCGCCCTGCCCTGGGCCTTCCGCCATGCGGACCACGCCGCCCGCCCCGCGGATCTCGACCGGCCGGTGCTGCGCGCGCTGATCCGCGCGGCCAACGCCATAGACCCGGAGGTGGACATCGCGGCGCTGCGCGGCTGCGGGGCATTCCTGGGCAACGTCACCGAGCGCGCCATCGCGGCCGGACGCGCGTGGTTCGAAGCCTGCGAGGCGCTGGCCGGCGAAGCCCCCTTCGACGATGTCTTCCTGCTGCCCTTCGCCGGCACCGGCGGCGCGGAACTCTACTTCGCCAATCTTCTCGAGGCGCTGGCCGAGGCCTTCCCCCGGCGCCGGCGGCTGGTGCTGTTCGGCGAGACCCCGCCGGACGGCGGCGGGCCGGCGCCCCGGCTTCCCGCGACGGTGACGCTCGACATCGGCCGGCGGTGGCCGGACCTTCCGATGGCTGACCGATCGCTGATCGCCCTGCGCCTTGTCGAGGCGCGCGCACCGCAGGCGCGGCTCCACCTCCGCGATTCCGCCTTCGCCTGCGACTTCTTTCGGGCCTACCGCGCCGTGCTGGGCTCCCATCAGACGTGGTTCTACCGCTTCAGCGATGCGACGCTGCGCGATGATGGCGACCTCTTCGTGCAGGCAACCGGCTTCACCTTCGTGTCCGAGCACATCCCCGACCTCGCGCGCGTGGTGACCGACACCGAACGGCTTGCCGCGCGCGACCGGGAACGCATCGGGCTTTGGCCGGAGCGCTTCACCTGCCTGCCGGGCCGGCGGGCGCCGGCGACCGACGCCGCGGCCATCGCTGCGGCGAGCCGCGTCACCCGGCGCCGCGTGCTGTGGGCCTCGCGCCTCGATCCCGAGAAGCGGCCCGAACTCGTCCCGCGCATCGCCGACCGTCTCGCCGCGCGCGATCCCGCCCTGCGCATCGAGATGCACGGCCGCGCCGTGCTCGGCGCCTTCGACACGGCGCTCCTGGAAGGCAGGCCGAACCTCGCCTGGCACGGCGGCTACGCGGCGTTCGGGGAACTGGACGCGGCGGCACACGACGCCTTCATCTACACCTCCTGGTACGACGGCATGCCCAATGCGGTGATGGAGGCGATCGCCGCCGGGCTTCCCGTCATCGCGCCCGATGTCGGCGGCATCGGCGAGATCGTGGAGGACGGCGTGAGCGGCATCCTGCTGCCGCCGATCGCGGACGAGGACGCGGCGGCGGAGGCCTATGCGGAGGCCATCCTGCGCCTGGTCGGCGACCCGGCGCTGCGCTGCCGCCTCGCCACCGAGGCGCTGCGGCGGCTGGAGCACCGCCATGCGCCCGCCGCCCACGTCGCGCATGTGGCCGCGCTGTACGGCAGGGAGGGGGATGCCGCATGACGGTGGAGCGGCTCCATCTGGCGCCCGGCGCCATGGCCTACGACTCCATGCTCGCCGCCGAGCATGTCGTCCGCTACGCCTTCGCCGCCGGCTTGTGCCGCGGGCGGCGGGTGCTCGATGTCGCCTGCGGCGAGGGCTACGGCAGCGCGATGCTGGCCGCCGCCGGCGCGGCGCAGGTTGTGGGCGTGGACATCGCGGAGGAGGCGGTCGCTCTCGCGCGCGCCCGGTTCGGCCGGGAGGGCGTGGCGTTCCGCGCCGGCGACGCCGCGGACCTCCCCCGCCTGCTGGCCGATCAGGCGCCCTTCGACCTGATCGTGAGTTTCGAGACCATCGAGCACCTCACGGATCCGCGGCCTTTCCTGGAGGGGCTGCGCGCCCTGCTCGCCCCCGGCGGCGGCATCCTGATCAGCGCGCCCAACGAGGGCCAGGACGGGCGCGCATCCACCAACCCCTTCCATCGCCATGCCTATAAGCCGGAGACTTTCCGCGCGGTGACGGAAGCGGTGCTCGGCCCCGCCGACGGGTTCTGGCTCGGCATGCCCCTGCAGGGCTTCGCCATCCTGCCCGAGGGTTCGCCGCTCTGCGGCACCGACCGCGAGGGGCTGGACGCGATGCTGGACGGCGCGCCGGCCGGTGCCGCGCATCTGTTGCCCGCGCAGCGGGCGCACCGGGTGGATGCGGGCCTTGCGTCCTTCGCTGTCGCGGCCTGGGGGGTGCCGGCCGTCGCGACCGTCGCGGCGGCGCCGGTCGCGTTCGAGGCATGGGTCTCGACCTGGCGTGCCGTCGAATGGCTGCGCGCCGAGAATGCGCGCCTGCTGCGCGAACTCGCCGCCGCGCAATCCGCCGCGCCTCCCGCACCGCAGGAATGGGCCGAGCGCCTCGCCGATTGCCAGCGCGCGGCGCTGCTCGACGCGCAACGGCTGGAAACGGCGCGGGCCGCGCTTGCCGACGCGCGGGCCGCGGCGGCGCGGGCCGCCGCCGAGCGCGACGCGATCCGCCTCCGCCACCCGGATCGCGCGCCGTCGCCCGCCGACACCAGCGCGCTGCGCGCCGCTCTGGCGGCGCGTGAGGCGGAACTCGCGACCATTCGGGCCTCCCGCGGCTGGCGTGTTCTGCGCGCTTATGCGCGGCTCTACGAGGCGCCCCTCCTCGGTCCGCCGCTGCGCACGCTGCGCGGCGCCGCCGGGCGCGTGGTCAGGGCGCTGCGCCGCCGCTGATCACCGGCGCCCGAGCAGCCGGCCAAGCAGGCGCAGCGGGCCGGTGGCGTCCCAGCCCGCCGAATCCAGCAGCCGCAGGAGCCGCGCAACCTCCTCCCCCGCGGGCTGAAGATCGGCCGGCGGGTCCGTCGCCGGGCGGCCGAGCAGGCGGCGCAGCCTGCCAAGGGCGCGGAACGAGGCCGATGTCGCAACCGCGCCGGCCATGGCGCGCGCCTCCGCCGCGATGCGGAGCAGTTCGGCCTCGGCCGCATCGCGCTCACGGCGCGTCCGCTCGAGCCTCTCGAGCAGCGCCGCGGTCTCCCCTCGCGCCGCGGCCGCGGCGGCCTCTGCCTGGTGTCTCGTGGCTTCCACGCTCGCCAGCCTGTCGGCCGCCGCCGCCAGCCGATGGGTGTCGGCGAAGCCCAGCTGCAGCGCGGCCCGAACCGGTTCGGGCACCAGGGCTTCGTATGCCGAGAGATTGCGCCGGTAGTCGGGCTCCACGTCCGGCCTCGCGCGGATCATGGAATCCTGGGCGATGCGATAGCGGAACAGCACCTCGGGGACCGCGAGGATCTCATGGCCCGCGATCGCGGCACGCGCGAAGAATTCCCAGTCCTCGTGACCGAGACCGACGTGTTCGGAAAAGCCGCCGAGCGCCTCGAGCACGTCGCGACGCACGAGGGCATGCGCGTCGCCGAAGCAGTTCTCGAACAGGCCCAGGGAGAGCGCCCCGCCGAGCATCGCGAGAACGCCCCGGGACGGCCCGCCAGCATCCCCGTCCGGTTCCTCGCCCGTGAAGGTTTCGAAGAAGCTGGTGAGCACGGCCGCGCCCGAATGGCATGCGGCGGCGAGCAGCGTCTCAAGCTGTCGGGGAAGGGCGATGTTGTCGTCGTCGTGGAACAGGACGAAGCGACCGCGCGCCGCCCGCCATCCGGCATTGCGCGCGCCGCCGAGACCCCGGTTGGGCCCGCGGAGGATGCGCCAGCCGCGGCCGGCGAAGTCCGGTTCGAGCCGGTCGAGCGCGGCCAGGGCGTCCGGCTGGTCGGACCCGTCATCCACCAGCACGACCTCGAAGCCCTCGAGCGTCTGCCCCCGCAGGCCGTCGAGCGCCTGGGCGAGCAGGGCTGGCCGGTTGCGATGCACCAGCACCACCGAAAGGGCGGAACCAGCGGCGCGCCGCTCTGCCGCGCCGGCCGGGCCGGGAATGCCCGCGATGAGATCCCGCCAGGCGCCGGCTGCGGCGAAGGCCGCGGCCTGGCGCGGGCAGGGGACGGTTGGCTCCCGCAGCGCCGCCGCGATCGCGGCGGCGAGCGCACCCGGGTTGGGCGCCGCCAGGGCGGCCCGCCGCTCCTCGGGCACCAGCGCCCTGAGCGCGGGCAGATCCAGGCCGATGAAGGGGATGCCATGCGCGAGGCAGATCCGCGCGGCCTCGGGCACCGGCCCGCATGCGGGCAGCACGACCACCGCGCCGGGCCTCGACAGCCGCGCCGCGAGCCCCCCGGCATCGGGCCGCGCCTCGATGCACCAGGGCAGGCCTGCCGGCATCGCCTGCGCGAGCCATGCCGACGGATCCCAGGACCAGGCATCGCGACCGCGCTCGCCGAGCAGCGTCACGCGCCAGCCGCCCAGACGCTCCGGCGCGAGGCGCTGCAGCGCCTGGACGAAGAGCGGCAGGCCGTCGGCGCGGCGAAGGTCGCCGACGAACAGGATCTCCTTGCCGGGCTCCGGCGCGACGCCGCCGGCCTCTGGCTCCGGGAAGGGTGGAGGCAGGACGGACCGGCACTCAGGCATCGTCCATCCTTCGCCCTCCATCCAATCGAAGACCGTGCCGCAGGGCGAGACCGCGGCGTCGGCCCAGGCGACCGAGCAGCGCTCGAGATGATCGAGCGCGAGATCCTCCCGGCCGGCGGGCAGCCGGCCGTCCAACGCGGCCCGCATCGCGCGCGGGCCGAGGCAGAGCATCAAGAGGCGCGTGCCCTGGAACGCGAGGCCGAGCCGGCGGGCAAGGGCCACATGGAACGCCATGCCGCCGGATTCCGGCGCGATCACGAGGCCCGCTGGCCGCTCGCGCAGATGCCGGAGCACGGCAAGGCTGCGCAGGACTGCCTCGGATGCCTGGAACCCGGATATCGGCGGAATGGGATTGACGGGGACCGCGGGATCGGAGGGGCCCGCTGCACGATCGCTGCCGCCCGCCACGGCGATGGACACATCCCGCCCGGCATCGGCGAGAACCCTGCCGATGCGCAGAAGGGCGTGGTGCGTCACGGGATCCGCGGCGTCGCCGGGCGAGATCAGGCAGACAGTCGTCGAGAGCATTTCAATCCTTCGTGCCGGACGCCGGAAAGGGCTGCCGGCGCGGCATCCTGGCCGTGCCGCGGACGCGGAGTCGGAGGCGTCGGCTCGATGCCCTTGTAGGGGATATGCGTGCACGCGCCTCGCATAACCGCGGCAGCGGGCGGATGCATCCGCCTCGGGGCCTGCGCCGGATCGGCGCGAGGATGGGGGCCCGACTCATCCGGCCGAACAGCGGCGGGCGAAGGGCCTCGCGCCGGTCCCGGCGCAACCGCATCTGCCCGCCCGGTGCGACGGATGGGCCATCCGCGGCGGCGGCGAATGGAGGACCGGCAGGCGACCGGCGGCATGACCGATCCGCTGCGCGAGCCCCCCTCTGGCGGATGCCGTTGCCGCAGCGGGGACCGCGGCGCGCGGCCTTCAGCCGGCCGCCGGCGCCCGCGATGGCGGAGCGAGCCCGAGATACCGCGCCGCCACCCGCGCCGCCGCCTCCTCCGCCGTGGCGCAGCGCACCACGCCGGGCAGGTCGGGCGCCTCCTCCATGCCGATCACGAGCCGGCCGTGGCGCAGACCGAAGGCCATCTCGCTGATCGTGCCGTAGCTCACCGGCTCCTCGCGGCCGCCGACCGAGACCAGCGCGAAGGCCGCGGTGGCGATGATGGCGTTGCGCGCCTCCCCGATGCCGGTGGCGAGCGGGATGGCGACATGCGGATTGGCCTCCCGCCAATCCTCCGAGGGCAGGATGCCGATCATCAGCCCGCCCGCCGCCGCGCAGCCGCGCGAGGCCGCCTCCATCGCCCCGCCCCGGCCGCCGCAGATCAGCGGGAAGCCAAGCAAGGCCAGCGCCCGCCCCACCGCCTCGGCATCCGCAAGCGCGCGCGGCGTCGGCTCGCGCGGGCCGATGATCGCCACCGGCAGGCGCCGTCCGCCGCCCTGCGTCAGCACCCAGCGCGCCGCCTCGGTCGCGGAGACGGGCCGCGCCTTGCCGGTCGGCCTGGATGGCCTTTCCTGCCAGCGCAGCGTCAGGGGATCGAGCATCGCGCCGTCGCCGCGCCAGAGCACGGCATCGGCCAGGAGAAGATCATCTTGCATGAGGCGACCACTAGCCCGCCGCCGCCGCGCCCGGAAGCGCGGCACGAGCCGCGGGCGGTTGCGGCGCGCGAAACTCCTCCTTCCATTGCGCGGCGTGATGGCCTATACGGCCTTATCACTTTCGCTCTTGTCCTGTTGCGCGCCCATCGGCCTCATCGCAGTGCCGGTCCCGCCACCCGCCCTCAGCCGAAGATTGATCCGTCGCGTCATCAGGCGCGGCCGGCACACGTGTTTGATCGGAACTTCCCATGTCGAACGGCACCATCAAGTGGTTCAACGCCACCAAGGGCTACGGCTTCATCCAACCCGAGGACGGCTCGAAGGACGTCTTCCTCCACATCTCCGACGTCGAGCGCTCCGGCATCGGCACGCCGCAGGAAGGCGACAGGCTCGCCTACGACCTGCAGCGCGGCCAGCAGGGCCGCACCTCGGCCACCAACATCCGCAGGGCCTGACGGCCCCTCCCCGGCGCGGCGCGGCGCAACAGCCGCCCGCCTTGACCACCGATGCGCGACCGCCCGGCAGGGCGGCTTCGCCAAGAACGAAGAAACTCGAGCCATGACCATTCGCAACCGCAGCCCGCGGGCCATCCCCGCGCGCAGCATCCCGGCCGCGAGCGCGGCCGCGCCTCAGCCCCTCGGCACCAGCCTCACGCAAGCCGAGATCCGCCAGATCGTCCTCGACATCCTCGGGTGACGCGACGGCCCCACAACCACCCGAGCCAAGGGACAGCAGCGACCAACGATGCAGTTCAGCAAGCGCGACGATTTCAACGCCCGCCGCGAGGCCGCGGAACGCGCCCGCAAGGAGATCCAGGACCGCTTCCGCGCCCTGCCGGGGCCGAACGACCCGGCCGTGCAGGCGCGCCTCGCCGCGCAGCGCGCCGCCGCCGAGGAGCGCGAGAAGCGCCGCGCCGAACGTGAGGCCGCCCGCGCCGCCGCCGCCGAGGCCGCGCGCATCGCCGCCGCCGAGGAGGCCAAGCGCCTCGCCGCCGAGGAGGCCGCGCGCCAGGCCGAGGCCGCGCGCGAGGCCGCCGAGCAGGCGCGGCGCGAGGCCGAGGCCGCGCGCGAGGCCGCCGCGGCCGCGATGGAACTGGCCGAGCGCGCCGCGCTGCTCGATGCCGAGAAGAAGGCCCGCGCGCTGGCGCTCGCCGCCGAGCAGAAGGCGCGCCGCGATGCGCGCTATGCCGCGCGCAAGGCGCGGAACAAGTAGCGCCATCAACACAGGGGCGGGCGCGCCGGGCGCGGCCCGCCACCAGGGACACGACGATGACACGCACGAATGCCGAGGCCGCCCCGCCGCCGACCGAGGCGGAGAGGGACGCCGAGATCGCCCTGCTCGCGAAGCGCCACCGCGTCTCGCCCGCGATCGTGCGGGAGATCATGCGCCGCTCCGGCGCGACCGAGCGCGCCTCGATCGAGCGCGAGATCGCCAAGGGCAAGGCGCGCCGGTAGCGCGGATCCCGATCAGGACGAACCGCTGATCGGGGAAAGATGCTCGTGAAGGCGCGGGGCGGAAGGCGTCTCCGCGACACGGGGCGTGAGCGAATGGCGCTGGCGCGGGTCCCGGCCGGGTGGGAGCACGCGGCAGGATGACGGCGCCGCCGGAAGATCGGGGACAGGCGTCGCTGGCGTGAGCCGGGGCGCGCGGCAGTGGCTGGCCCGAACGCCGAACACCATGATCGCGCGCGGCGTCCTCGCGGCCAGGAGCGGCCGTGCTCGCGGCAGCGGACCAGAGTGAAGGGGCTGCCCCGGCGCGGATCCCGTCGGCGTCCGCCGCAGGCGTCGTCCGCCACCGATTTCCGCGCAGCCAGCCTCCGCCCGATCGCGCCTCGATCCTGTCAGGGACCGGCGGCTTCAGGCCGCGGGCGTGGCGCCGCGCGCGATCATCCGGTTGCCCGGCCTTTCGCTGGTGTAGGCGACATCGGCGAAGCCCCGCAGCCTGTGCTCGATGCTCGCGAAGGCGGCGCGCTGCGCGGGCGTCAGCGGCGCATCGGGCGTTCCGGTGCGGTGCGCGAGGTAGCGCGCGAGCGTCCCCGCCCCGCGCCGGTGCGCGGCGGCCACGAGCGCGCTCTCGCTCAGCGCGATCGGCTGGCCGTCCAGGCCGGTGATGGTCGTCCCCGCGGCGCCGAGCATGCCCATCCGGTCCAGGATCGTCTCCTGCCGCGCGAGATAGGCGGTCATCGCCGCCTCCTGCGCCTCGGGGCTCGCGAGGAAGGCCGCCTCGTCGGTCGCGCCGTGGCGTGCGGCCGCCGCGGTCCACCCGCCCGATTCGTCCATCCAGCCGATGTCGCGCAGCGCGACGGGCAGGAACTGGTAGCGCCCGAGCGCGCCGGAGGAGGGGTTGCGCAGCCCGTAGCCGTCGCGCTGGTGTTCGGCGCTGCGCTCGGCCTCGGCGATGCGTTGGCGGAAGGTGGCGTTGGTCTGCGCCTCCCAGGGGCGCAGGCCGGGCGGCTGCAACGCGGCAGGCAGGGCTGGCCGCGCCACCACCGGCACCGCCGCCGGCGCGGGGCCGCGCGCGACGGCGGGCTGCACGACCGGCCTCGGCGTGGGCGTGGCCGCCGGCGTGGCGCGCGCCAGCGCCGGCTTGAAGTCCCGGTGCTTGGCGGTGCGCGCGACGGGCGCGGATGGCGGCGCGGCCGGTCGGGGGGCGGCGGTCGGGCTCGTCATGGCCGGCCCATCCTGGCGACGAGGCGTCAACCACCGGTAAAGAGGCGCGGCATGGCCGGCGCGCGAAGGATCAGCCTGTCAGCGCCTGCGCTCGCGCGGCCGCCGCCCCGCCGGCGAGGGATCGAATGCCTGGCCCGCCGGCATCACAGCCAGCGCCGCACCCGGCCCCGGTAGGCCGCATAGGCCGCGCCGAAGCGGGTCGCGAGATAGGCCTCCTCGCGCGCCACCACCAGCCGGTCGAGCAGCAGATGGCTGACCGCCAGCGCGATCCAGCCCCAGAGATCCCCCCAGCGCAGCGCGAAGCCCGCCACCGCGAGCAGGAAGCCGAGATAGATCGGGTTGCGGCTGAAGCGGAACGGCCCGGACTCGACCAGCGCCGCATCCGGCTTGTCGGGCCGGGGGTCGTTGCCCGCCCTGACCAGCACCAGCACCGCCCAGCCGATCAGGCCCAGCGCGGCGAAGATCACCAGCGCGCCCGGCTCGGGCAGCGGCGGGCCGAGCGGCACCGGCGCCACGCGCTGCAGCAGCCACGCCGCCGCCAGCACCAGCCCCACCATGACGGGGGGCGGGACGCGCACGCCCGGGCCGTGGTCGGGTGCCTCGCTCATGCCTGCTCGCGCGCCGGAAGGCGCATCCAGGCGGGGATGCGCGGGGTCAGCACCGCGCCCGCGGCGCGCAGCGGGGCGCGGTCCAGCGCCTCGATCCTGAGCAGCGCGAGCGCGAGCCCGTCGCGGCCGGAGCGCATCTCGCCAACCTCGGTGCCGGCCCCGTCCGTGACCGGCGTGCCGCGCGGCGGCAGCGCGCCCTCCACCGCCACCGGCACGAGCCGCCGCTTGATAAGGCCGCGATAGCGCGTGCGCGCCGTCAGCTCCTGGCCCATGTAGCAGCCCTTGGTCCAAGACACCCCGTTCAGCTCGTCGAAGCCGGCTTCGAGCAGCACGGACTTCTCCGCCTCCATGTCCCGCGACCCGTCCGGCAGGCCGAGGGCGAGGCGGTGGCGATCGTAATCCGCGGCCGTCTCCGGCCCCGCGAGCGGCGCGGGCGACAGCACGCGCCATCCCGCCTCCGGCAGCCGGGGGTCGCGCGCGACGAGGCCTTCCGGTGGCGTGCCCGGACCCCAGGCGGCATGGACGTGCCACTCCGCGGAGGCATCCCGCAGCGCGACCCTGGCGCGCAGCCGGAACCGCGCGAGGCGCTGCGCGAGCATCGGCACCTGCTCCCGCTCGGCATCGAGCAGCAGGCTTTCGCCGCCGGCCATGACGAAGAAATCCGCCAGCCACTTGCCCTGCGGCGTCAGCAGCGCCGCCCAGACGGCCTGCCCGCCCGGGATGTCGGACACGTCGTTGGAGACGAGGCCCTGCAGGAAGCCGACCCGGTCCGGGCCCGAAACCTCCAGCACGCCCCGTTCCGGCAGGTATGCGAGACTCATGCCCCGAGAAGTGTGCCGGCCCGGCCGCCGCTGCAACCTCCCCCGCGCGGGCCGGGCGTGGTAAGCGCGCGCGGTGCGCATCCTCTTCATCACCTCGACCCGGATCGGCGATGCCGTGCTCTCGACCGGGCTGCTGGATCACCTGATGCAGGCCCATCCCGAGGCGCGCTTCACCGTGGCGGTGGGCCGCGTGGCGGAGGGCGTGTTCCGCCGCATGCCCGCGCTCGAGCGCATCATCCCGATCGAGAAGAAGCGCTACGGGCTGCACTGGCTGGGCCTCTGGGCGCAGGTCGCCTTCCGCCGCTGGGACCTGGTGGTGGACCTGCGCGGCTCGGCCATCGCCTGGCTGCTGCCGGCGCGGCGGCGGGCGGTGATGCGCGGCGGCCGCCGCCCCGGGCACCGCATCCTGCACATCGCCGAGACCCTCGGCCTCAGCCCCGCGCCGCGGCCGGTCGCCTGGTTCGGCCCCGAGGAGGAAGCCCGCGCCGAGACCCTCCTGCCCGCCGGCGCCCCGGTCCTGGCGCTCGGCCCCACCGCCAACTGGGCGCGCAAGGTCTGGCCGGCGGACCGCTTCCTCACCCTCGCCCGCCTGCTGACCGGGCCGGGCGGCGCGCTCGAAGGCGCGCGCATCGCCGTGCTCGGCGGCCCCGGCGAGCAGGAGCGCGCCATGGCCGCGCCGGTCCTCGCCGGCCTGCCGGGGGCGCTCGACCTCGTGGGCCGGCTCGACCTGCCGGAAGCGGCGGCGGTGCTGGCCCGCTGCGCGCTGTTCGTGGGCAATGATTCGGGGCTGATGCACCTCTCGGCCGCCACCGGCACGCCGACCATCGGCCTGTTCGGGCCCACCCCGGCCTCGGAATACGCGCCCGTCGGCGCGCGGGCGCTCGCGGTGCTGGCCAAGGGACCGCCCGGCGCGGCGCCGATGGGGGCGCTGAGCGCGACCCGCGTCGCCGAACAGGCGGCGGCGCTGCTGGCACGGCCGGTGGCGACGGAGGCGGCGGCGTGACGCGCGCGGATGCCCCGGAGAGGGGCTTTGCCCCTCTCCGGACCTCTCCCCACCAAAGGCCGAAAGGCCTTTGGAAACCAGTGGTTCGGACGGGCATCCGGCGGACGGGCTCGATCAGGGGCGCAACCCATCGCGTCGGCCTCCCATGACCGCCCCGCGCCTGTCCGCCCTCGTCGTCGCCCGCAACGAGCAGGAGCGCCTGCCCGAGTGCCTCGCCTCCCTCGCCTTCGCCGACGAGGTGGTGGTCGTCCTCGACCGCAGCACGGATGCCAGCGCGGAGATCGCCCACGCGGCCGGCGCGCGCGTCATCGAGGGGGCCTGGGAACTCGAGGGCGAGCGCCGCAACACCGGCATCGCCGCCTGCACCGGCGACTGGATCCTGGAAGTGGACGCGGACGAGCGGGTGGATGCCGCCCTCGCCGAGGCCATCCGCGAGACCATCGCGACGAGCCGCTTCGCCTGGCACCAGGTGCCGGTGGACAACTACGTGGGCGGCCGGCTGATCCGCCATGGCTGGGCGGGGAGTTTCGGCACCACCTCCGTGCCGCGCCTGTTCCGTCGCGGCGCGAAGCGCTGGCGCGCGCAGCGCGTGCATCCCGGCCTCGACTGGACGGGCGAGGAAGGGCCGCGCATCACCCGCGGCGCGCTGATCCATCTGGTGGACCGCGACATCTCGGACATGCTGCGCCGGCTCGACAAGTATTCCTCGGCCAAGGCGGCGGACCTGATCGCAAGCGGCGATATCGGCTCGCTCGCCGCCAATCTGCGGCGCTTCTTCTCGCGCGGGTTCAAGTCCTACGTCTCGCGCAAGGGCTACAAGGAAGGCGGCTGGGGCGTGCTGCTCGCGCTGTGCACCGGCGCCTTCCCGCTGCTCTCCTACCTCAAGGCGAAGCTCGAGCCCGAGAAGCACGGGGGCGGGCGATGAGGCTCGCGCAGGTCATGGCCGGCGCGCGGCACGGCGGCGCGGAAGGCTTCTACGAACGCCTCTGCCTCGCGCTCCATGCGGCGGGGGAGGAGGTGCTGCCCGTCATCCGCCGCGATCCCGAGCGCGCCGCGCGGCTGCGCGCGGGCGGGCTCGCCCCGGTCGAGCTCGGCTTCGGCGGCGCGCTCGACCTGCTGACCGGCCCGCGGCTGCGGCGCGTGCTGGAGGGCTTCGCGCCCGATGTCACCGTGGCCTGGATGAACCGCGCCGCGCGCTTCGCGCCGAAGGGGCCATGGACGTTGGTGGGAAGGCTCGGCGGCTACTATGACCTGAAATACTACCGGCGCTGCGACCATCTGGTGGGCAATACGCGCGACATCACGCGCTGGATCGTCGCCCAGGGCTGGCCCGAGGCGCGCGCGCACCACCTGCCGAACTTCGTCGCCGACCTCGCCGGCGCATCGCCGGCCGCGCTGCCGGGTGCCGCGCCGCGCCTGCTCGCGATGGGGCGGCTGCATCCGAACAAGGGCTTCGACATCGCCATCCGCGCGCTGGCGCTGGTGCCCCGGGCGCATCTCGCCATCGCCGGCGAAGGGCCGGAGCGCGCGGCGCTCGAAGCCCTGGCGCGCGAGGCGGGCGTGGCCGGGCGCGTCGCCTTCCTCGGCTGGCGGAGCGATGTCGGCGCGCTGCTCGCGGCCTGCGATGTCTTCGTCTGCTCCTCGCGCCACGAGCCGCTCGGCAACATCGTGCTCGAGGCGTGGTCCGCCTCGCGCCCCGTGGTCGCCGCGGCGGCTGAGGGGCCGAGCGAACTGATCGCCGATGGCGAGACCGGGGTGCTCGTGCCTGTGGATGCGCCGGAGGCGCTCGCCGCCGCCATCCGCGGCCTGCTCGACGACCCGCAGCGCGCCGCGCGCCTCGCCGCCGCCGGGCGCGCGGCCTTTGCGCGCGACTTCACCGAGGCGGCGGTGCTCGCGCGCTGGCGCGGCTTCCTCGCCGCCGTGGCGCCGAAGCGGCAGGCGGCCTGAGGCGATGTGCGGCATCGCCGGCCTCGTCCTGAAACCTGGCGCGACACCCGAGCCCGCCGTGCTGGAGGCGCTGACCCGCGCCCTCGCCCATCGCGGCCCGGACGGGCATGGCCACCATGTGCAGGGCAATGTCGCGCTCGCGCATACGCGGCTTGCCATCATCGACCTCGCGACCGGGGACCAGCCGCTGCATGCCGGGCCGGCGAGCCTCGTGGCCAATGGCGAGATCTACAACTACCGCGAATTGCGCGCCGAGCACGGCCTCGCCTGCGCCACCGGCTCGGACTGCGAGCCGCCGCTGCACCTCTTCCGCCGCGACGGCGCGGGCTTCGCGGAGCATCTGCGCGGCATGTACGCGCTCGCCATCCACGACCGCGCCGCAAGGCAGGTGGTGCTGGCGCGCGACCCCTTCGGCATCAAGCCGCTCTACCTCGCCGAGACCGCCCAGGGCATCGCCTTCGCCTCCGAGCCGCAGGCGCTGATCGCCGCGGGCCTCGTCGCGCCGCGCCTGCGCGAGGCGGCACTGCACGAGTTGCTGCAACTGCAGTTCACCACCGGCGCCGAGACGATCTTCGAGGGCATCACGCGCCTGCTGCCCGGCGAGAGCCTCGTCATCGCCGATGGCGCGGTCGTCGAGCGCCGCCGCCGCGCCGCGCTGCCCGATGGCGGCCCCGAGGAGATCGCGGAGGAGGCGGCGCTCGCCCGCCTCGACGCCGCCCTGCAGGAGAGCGTGGAGCTGCACCAGCGCAGCGACGTGCCCTACGGCATGTTCCTCTCGGGCGGCACGGATTCGGCCGCCGTGCTGGCTCTGATGGCGCGCCTCAACGACCGCCCCGTCCTCGCCTTCACCGCCGGCTTCGACATCCCCGGCGCGGCCGACGAGCGGGAGGCCGCCGCCCATGCCGCGCGCGCCGCCGGGGCGCGGCACGTCACGCTCGACGTGACGCGGCAGCAAGTCTTCGCCCACCTGCCGGAGATCGTCGCCTGCATGGACGACCCGGCGGCGGATTACGCCATCATCCCCACCTGGTTCCTCGCCCGCCGGGCGCGGGAGGAGGTGAAGGTCGTGCTCTCGGGTGAGGGCGGGGACGAGATCTTCGGCGGCTATGGCCGCTACCGCTCGGCGATGAAGCCCTGGTGGCTGGGCGGCAAGGCGATGCGCGCCCACGGCGCCTTCGACCGGCTGGACGTGCTGCGCGCCCCGCCGCGCTTCTGGCGGGACGGGATCGAGGCCGCCTCGGCCGCCGCCGCCACGCCCGGGCGGACCCGGCTGCAGGCGGCGCAGGCGCTCGATGTCGCGGACTGGCTGCCGAACGACCTGCTCGCGAAACTCGACCGCTGCCTGATGGCCCATGGCGTGGAGGGGCGCACGCCCTTCCTCGACCCCGCCGTGGCGGCGGCCGCCTTCCGCCTGCCCGACGCGATGAAGGTGCGCGAGAGGCAGGGCAAGTGGATCCTTCGGCAATGGCTCGCGCGGCACTTCCCGGCGAGCGAGCCGTTCCGCCGCAAGCAGGGCTTCACCGTGCCGATCGGCGCCTGGATCGCGGAGGAGGCGGAGCGCCTCGCCCCGCTGGTGGCGGCGCAGCCCGGCGTCGCCGCGGTCGCCAAGCCCGACCGCATCCTGCCGCTTTTCCGCGCCGCGGGCGGCAAGCGCGAGGGCTTCGCCGCCTGGCACCTCCTCTTCTACGCTCTTTGGCACCGCCGCCATGTCGAGGGCGCGCGGGCCGAGGGCGATGTCTTCGCCTTCCTGGCCAGGGGATGATGACCATGCGGCTGATCGCCTTCCTGGCCCTGCTCGCCAGCATCGCGCCCGCCGCGGCGCAGCCACCCTCGCCGACCGGCGCCGAGGCCTACGAGCGCGGCTGCGGCGGCGGCTGCCACCGCTCGGAGGCGCGGGTGATCCGCGCCATCCCGCGCGGCAGCGACGAGGAGCGCCGGGCCTGGATCGCCGCCTTCATGGACCGCCACCCCTGCCACTGCGACGACGCGAAGCCCGCCATCCTGGACTATCTGGTGGAGCGGTCGCGGCGCTGAGGCGCGGCCGGGGTCGCGGATCAGCGATCCGCCTTGGGGCGGCGCGCCGCCCGGGCCGGCGGCAGCGCCGCGCGCAGCCAGGCTGCCGCGCCCGGGGTGGCCGCCCAGGCGGCGCCGAGCTCTTCGGCCGCGACCACCGCCTCGTTGGCGTCGCCCCAGCCATAGAAGGCAGGGGAGCGCTTGGGCATCCGCTTCGTCCCGGCCAGCAGCGGCGCGACATGGGGGTTGGCCTTCATCGCCGCCGCAAGCGGCGCGCGCGCGGCTTCGGCGCCCGCCCGCCGGAAGGCGAGCAGCGCCGCGGCCCAGGGCCAGACGGCCATGCCTTCCTCGGGATAGGTGTCGAGCAGCGCGGCCGCCGCCGCGTCCCGCCCCTCGGCAAGCAGCCAGCCGATGAGCTCGTAGCGCACGCCCTGGTTGTCGTTCGGATTGAGCCGCAGCATGGCCTCCAGATGGCCGATCGCCTCGGCCTTCTCGCCCGCCGCCCACAAGGCGTGGGCGAGGCCGTGGCGCGCCCGCATGTAGGGGCGGGTTTCAAGGAAGCCCCAGAACATCCCCTCCATCTCGCGGAACCCGGCCGCGCCGATCGCCGCCTCCCCCGCCGCGACCCCCGCGCGCCAATGCGCGAGTGCGCCCTCCGATCCGGCCGGCTCCGCCATCGCGAGGATCACATGGGCGTCGGCGCAGAGCGGGCTCAGCGCCAGGGCGCGCTCGGCAAGGGCGCGCCGGCGAGCGCCGGAGGCATCCCAGGCCGCATGGACGACCTCCTGCGCGTCATCGAGGGCACGCAACGCGCGCGCGGTGGGCTTGCGGGCCATGGCTTGCTCCCGGGACGATCAGGCGGTTTCGCGCCGCCGCGAAGGCCGTTACTCCGAAGGCGATCCTAGCCCGACCCCACGGAGTCGCCATGGCGCGCGAGAAGACCCGCTTCGTCTGCCAGGCCTGCGGCGCCGTCCACCCGAAATGGCAGGGCCGCTGCGACGCCTGCGGGGAGTGGAACACGCTCGCCGAGGAGGCCCCGGCCCCGCGCGGCCCCGGCCCCGCGGCCAAGGCCGGCGGCGGGCGGCGCGTCGCGTTCGTCGGCCTGAAGGGCGAGAGCGCGCCGCCGCCGCGCATCGCCACCGGCATCGCGGAGCTGGACCGCGTGCTGGGCGGCGGCCTCGTTCCGGCCTCGGCCGTGCTGGTGGGCGGGGATCCGGGGATCGGCAAGTCCACCATCCTGCTGCAGGCGGCCGCGCGCATCGCCGCGGCGGGGCGGCGGGTGCTCTACATCTCGGGCGAGGAGGCGGTTGAACAGGTGCGCCTGCGCGCCGCCCGCCTCGGCCTGACCGAGAGCCCCCTCGCGCTCGCCGCCGCGACGGCGCTGCGCGACATCGCCGCCTCGCTCGAGGACGAGGCCGATGCCGCGCTGGTGGTGATGGATTCCATCCAGACCGTCTGGCTCGACGCGCTCGATTCCGCGCCGGGGACGGTCGCGCAGGTGCGCGCCTGCGCGGCCGAGCTCATCCGGCTGGCGAAATCGCGCGGCTTCGCCCTGGTGCTGGTGGGGCATGTGACGAAGGAGGGCACGCTCGCCGGCCCCCGCGTGCTCGAGCACATGGTGGATGCGACGCTCTATTTCGAAGGCGATCGCGGCCACCAGTTCCGCATCCTGCGCGCGGTCAAGAACCGCTTCGGCGCCACCGACGAGATCGGCGTCTTCGAGATGACCGGCACCGGGCTGGTCGAGGTCGCCAACCCCTCGGCCCTGTTCCTCGCCGAACGGCGGGGCAATGTCTCGGGCTCGGCGGTGTTCGCGGGAATCGAGGGCACGCGGCCGGTGCTGGTGGAGGTGCAGGCGCTGCTATCGCCCTCCTCCGGCGGTTCCCCGCGGCGACAGGTGGTGGGCTGGGATTCGGGGCGGCTGTCCATGCTGCTCGCGGTGCTGGAAAGCCGCTGCGGCATGAGCCTCGGGCAGAACGACGTCTACCTGAACATCGCCGGCGGCCTGCGCATCAACGAGCCGGCGGCGGATCTCGCGGTGGCGGCGGCGCTCGTTTCCGCCGCGACCGACCGGCCGACGGACGCCGACCGCGTCTATTTCGGGGAGGTCGGCCTCTCGGGGGAGGTCCGGCAGGTCGCCCAGGCGGAGGCGCGGCTGCGGGAGGCGGCGAAACTCGGCTTCGGGGCGGCCACCCTGCCCCGGCGGCTCGCCCGCGGCGGCAAGGCCCCGGCGGCACCCGAGGGGCTCGGCCTTGCCGAGATCGGCCACCTCGCCGACCTCGTCGCCGTCTTCGCCGAGCGGAGCGTGGCGCCCCGCCGGGGCGGCGCGTGACGCCGCCCGCCCCCGCCGCTATAGGGGGCGGTGATGACCTGGGTTGACGCCGTGCTGCTGGCGGTGGTCGCGCTCTCCGCGATCATCGCCTTCTTTCGTGGGCTGGTCCGGGAAGTGCTGAGCCTCGGCGCCTGGATCGGCGCCGCCGCGGCGGCCTTCCTCGCCCGGCCGCACCTGCTGCCGCATGTCTCGGCCTGGATCGAGCCGCCCATACTCGCCGACATCGTGGGCACCGGCGCCGTCTTCATCCTGGTGCTGGTCGTGCTGAAGCTCCTCACCAACCTGATCGCGGACCGCGTGCAGGATTCCGCGATCGGCGGGGTGGACCGCGTGCTCGGCCTCGCCTTCGGCGCGGTGCGGGGTGCGGCGCTGCTGGTGCTCGCCTATATCCTGGCCGGGATGTTCGTCCCCGAGACGGCGAGCTGGCCCGCCGCGGTGAAGGAGGCGCGCGGCCTTCCCATCGTGGCCGAGGCGGCCCGCCGCACCGTGGAACTCATCCCCGACGCCTATCGCCCGCGGCTGGTCGAGCCGCCCGGCCCGGGCGGACCCAATGTCGAAGACCTGCTGCGCCCCCCGGCCCGCAGCCGAAACTGAGGACCCCCCGGATGAACGCCACCCTGCCCTGGGACGACGACAAGCCGCACGAGGAATGCGGCGTGTTCGGCGTGTGGAACGGCGGCGATGCCGCGGCGCTCACCGCGCTCGGCCTGCATGCCCTGCAGCACAGGGGCCAGGAGGCGGCGGGCATCGTCAGCCTCGACGAGGGCGGGCGCTTCCATGCCCACAAGGGCCTCGGTCTGGTGGGCGACAATTTCGGCGAGGCGAAGGTCATCGCCTCCCTGCGCGGCTCGGCCGCGGTCGGGCACAACCGCTATGCGACCACGGGCGAGACGGCGCTGCGCAACGTCCAGCCGCTCTACGCCGATTTCGAGTTCGGCGGCTTCGCGGTGGCCCACAACGGCAACCTGACCAACGCCCATGCGCTGAAGCGCGCCCTGGTGCGCCGCGGCTGCCTGTTCCAGTCCACCACCGATTCCGAGGTGTTCATCCACCTCATCGCCATCAGCCTCTATTCGACGGTGCTCGACCGGCTGATCGACGCGCTGAAGCAGGTGCAGGGCGCCTATTCGCTGGTCGCGCTGCATGACGGCGCGCTGATCGGGGCGCGCGATCCGCTCGGCGTGCGGCCGCTGGTGCTCGGGCGGCTGGCCAATGGCGGCTACGTCCTGGCCTCGGAGACCTGCGCGCTCGACATCGTGGGCGCCGAGTTCGTGCGCGACATCGAGGCTGGCGAGATCGTCGTCATCAACGACGAGGGCGTGCGCAGCGTCAAACCCTTCGGCCGCCACGCGGGGCGCTTCTGCATCTTCGAGTACATCTACTTCGCGCGTCCGGATTCGGTGATGGAAGGCACGCCGGTCTACGAGACGCGCAAGCGGATCGGCGCGGAACTCGCGCGCGAATCCGGCGTGCCGGCGGATGTGGTGGTGCCGGTGCCGGATTCCGGCGTGCCGGCGGCCATGGGCTATGCCGCCGAAGCGGGCATCCCCTTCGAACTCGGCATCATCCGCAACCACTATGTCGGGCGCACCTTCATCGAGCCGACCGACCAGATCCGCCATCTCGGCGTGAAGCTGAAGCATTCGGCCAACCGCCCCATGCTGGAAGGCAGGCGCGTCGTGCTGGTGGATGATTCGATCGTGCGCGGCACCACCTCCCGCAAGATCGTCGAGATGGTCCGCCATGCCGGCGCGAAGGAGGTGCACATGCGCATCTCCTCCCCGCCCACGACGCATTCCTGCTACTACGGCATCGACACGCCGGAACGCGCGGAGCTGATGGCGGCGAAGCACGACGTGGCGGAGATGGCGCGCATCATCGGCGCCGACAGCCTCGCCTTCATCTCGCTCGACGGGCTCTACCGCGCGCTCGGCCAGCCGGGGCGCGACGCGGCCAAGCCCGGCTTCTGCGACGCCTGCTTCACCGGCGACTACGCCATCCCGCTGACGGACTGGCAGGACAACGCGGACCGGCAGCTTTCGCTTCTCCAGCCAGCGGGGCAGTAGGCGGGGGGAGAAGGGAACTTCTCACCCCGGACCCCCCTCAACCTTCTTTGGCACCCGGGGACTGACCGCCATGGGCGGCGCCGGGTGACAGAGACGGCAGGGGGTTCGGGGGAGGTTCCCCTCCCCCGACCTTTATCTCTCCACCAGGACCAGCCATGACCTCCCTCACCGGCCAAGTCGCCCTCGTCACCGGGGCATCCCGCGGGATCGGCGCCGCCGTCGCGGTCGAGCTCGCCCGCCGCGGGGCGCGCTGCGTCCTCGTCGCCCGCACCCAGGGCGGGCTCGAGGAAACGGACGACGCCATCCGCGCGTTCGGCGCCGAGGCGACGCTGCTGCCGCTCGACCTCGTGAAGCAGGCCGACAAGATCGACGTGCTCGGCCCCTCCATCATGGAACGCTTCGGCCGGCTGGACATCCTGGTCCATGCCGCGGGCGCGCTGGGCGCGCTGACGCCGGTCTCGCACATCATGCCGCGGGAGTGGACCGAGACGGTCGGGGTGAACCTCACCGCCACCTGGCGCCTGATCCGCACCTGCGAACCGCCGCTGCGCGCCGCCCCGGCTGGCCGCGCGGTGTTCCTGACCACCGGCCGGGTGGCCGCGCCCAAGGCCTATTGGGGCGCCTATGGCGCGACCAAGGCGGGGATGGAGCACCTCGTCCTGACCTGGGCGCAGGAGGTCGCCAGCACCGCCATCCGCGCCAATCTGCTCGACCCCGGGGTGGTGGCGACGCGGATGCGCGCCATCGCGATGCCGGGCGAGGACCCCTCAGGGCTCCAGAAGCCGGCGGATGTCGCCCCGGCCATCGCCGACCTCTGCGGGCCGGAAGAGCGGCGGCACGGTACGATTGTCCGGCTGGGCGCCCTCGGGTAGCGGCGGGGCGGTCAGCGCCCGGCGCGCCGCATCCTCGGCCACCGTCGGCACCGCCACCGGGGCGGGCGTGCCGGGGCCGGGCTCGATGACCGGGACCGGGGCTGCCCCGGGCGCGGGCTCCCCACCCGGGGGGGCAGTGGCCTCGCCCGGGGCGGGGCGCATGGCCCGGGCGATCCGCCCGGTCCAGCCGATGCGATGGTTTTCCTGCGCCTCGTTCAGCGCCGCGGGCCCGTCCGCCACGCCGCGATGGGCCGGCCAGGCCGCGGGCGGAACGGTCCAGCAATCCACGGCGCCGAGGCTGCGCGTGCACAGCGGCGGCGGCGCCGGCGGGTCGTCGCGGCCGCAATAGGCCTCGCCCCGGCCGATCCGGGCGATGGAGCAATCCTCCCCGGTCACCAGGGAGACGATGGCATCGCCGGTGGTGCGGCCGAAGGCGCGCAGGGACACGCCCTCGATCACGGCCGGCACGGCGAGCAGCGGCGCCCCCGGGCCAAGGCCGGCCTGGCAGCCGCCGAGCAGGAGCAGCAGGATCGCCGCGCATCGCCTCATGGGCCGATCAGACACCGCCCGGGCTTAACGCCCCGCCAACGGGCGGCTATGTTCCGGCCCCTTTTCCAGGGCCGGTTCCGCCGGCCTGCCATGCAGGGGTGCCGCACTTGCCCGACATCTTCGACGAGGTCGAGGAGGATCTCCGCGCCGAACGCGCCAGGAAGTTCTGGCAGCGCTTCGGCGTGCCCATCCTCGGCGCGCTGCTGCTGGTCGTCGCGGGCGTGGGCGGCTGGCAGGCCTGGCGCTGGTACGAGAACCGCCAGCAGGAGGCCGCCGCCACCGCCTTCCTCGAGGTCAGCCGCGCCACCGAGGCGCAGGGGGCGGACCTCGCCGCCATGGCCGAGCGCTTCGAGGCGCTCGCCGCCTCGGCGCCCGCCGGCTACCGCACCATCGCGCTGCTGCGCGCGGCCGCGCTCAAGGCCGAGGCGGGCGACCGCGAGGGCGCGCTCGCGCTCTACGACCGGCTCGCGGGCGATTCCGGGGCCGACCCGCTCTATCGCGACCTCGCCTCGCTGATGTGGGTGCTGCGCTCGCTCGACAGCGGCGACCCCGCCACCCTCGCCGCGCGCATCGCCCCGCTGGCGCGGCCGGGCGCGCCCTGGAGCGCCTCGGCGCGCGAGCTCGCCGCGCTGGTGTCGCTCAAGGCCGGGGACCGGGCGGAGGCGCGCCGCCAGCTCGAGGCGCTGGCCGCCGACGTCACCGCCCCGCGCGGCATCCGCGAACGCGCCGGGCGCATCGCCCAGGGGCTCGCCGGCTGATGCGCGCGCCCATGACCCGCCGCGGCGCGCTGCTCGGCGCCGCCGCCCTGCTCGGCGGCTGCGAGACCTTCGACGATTGGTTCGGGGAACGCCGCCAGCGCTTCGACGGCGAACGCATCCCCGTCCTCGACCTGCCCGACCGGACATTGAGCGCCGACGAGGCCGCGCGCGGCACGCCCGTGGTGCTGCCCGCCCCCGCCCCACGCCCCGACTGGCCGCTCGCCGGGGGCGATGCGCCGAAATCCGGCGGCCATGTCGCCTTCGGGCCGGGCCTCGGCCAGTCCTGGCGCAGCGGCTTCGGCAGCGGCACCGGCCAGCGCCGGCGGCTCGTGGCGGGGCCGGTGGCCGGCGGCGGCAGCGCCTTCGTCGCGGATGCCTTCGGCGATGTCTCGGCCTTCGACCTCGCCACCGGCGGGCGCCGCTGGCGCGCGGGCACGGCGCGCGCGCGGGAGAGCACGGGCGCGGGCGGCACTGGCGTCGCCTTCGCCGGCGAGACGGTCTTCGTCGCGACGGGGCTTGCCGAACTGCTGGCGCTGAACGCCGCCGACGGCTCGGTGCGCTGGCGGGTCAACCTGCCCGCCCCGGCGCGCGGCGCGCCGACGGTCGCGGGCGGGCGGGTCTTCGTGCCTACGCTCGCGAGCGAACTCGTCGCCCTCTCGGCCGAGGACGGCTCGCGGCTCTGGGCCCATCGCGCGACGCAGATCGCCACCATCCCCCTCGGCCTTGGCGCCCCGGCGGTCGAGGGCGACACGGTCGTCGCGGGCTTCCCCTCGGGCGAACTCTTCGCGCTGCGCGCCGGCGATGGCCGCGTGATCTGGAGCGAGAGCCTCGCCGCCGCCGGCACGGTCACGCTGTCCGACATCGCGGCGGTGCGCGCGCACCCCTCCGTCTCGGGCGGGCGGGTCGTCGCGGTCGGCATGGGGCGGCTGTCCATCTGCGTGGATCTGCGCTCCGGCCGGCGGCTGTGGGAACAGGAGGCCGGCGGCACCGAACCCGCCTGGGTGGCCGGGGACTGGGTGTTCATGACCACCGATGCCGGCCAGGCGGTCGCGATCGGGCGCGACAGCGGGCAGGTGCGCTGGGCCGTCTCCCTGCGCCCGCCCCCGCGCGGCAGCCGGCCGCCCGAGCGCATCGCGCTCTCCGCCCCCATCCTCGCGGGCGGGCGGCTGTTCGTCGGCACGAGCCGGGGCGAGCTGCTCGCGCTCAACCCCGAGAACGGGGAGGTCACCGGCCGCACCGCCCTGCCCGGCGGGCTGACGCTGCCGATGGCCGTGGCGGGCGGGCTGCTGCTGGCCGCCACCGACGACGCGACGCTGCTGGCCTTCTCGGGCGGCTGAACCGCGCCATGGCGCCGACCGTCGTGATCCTCGGCCGGCCCAATGTCGGCAAGTCCACGCTGTTCAACCGCCTCGCGCAGCGGCGGATCGCCATCGTGGACGACCGGCCCGGCGTCACGCGCGACCGCAAGGAGGCGCCGGCGGTGATCGGCGGGCGCGACGTGGTGCTGGTGGACACCGCCGGGCTCGAGGAGGCGCCGCCAGACACCGTGGCCGGGCGCATGCGCGCGAGTTCCGAGGCCGCGCTGCGTGCGGCCGACCTCGTGCTGTTCGTGGTGGATGCGCGGGCCGGCCTGACGCCCGCCGACCGCGCCTTCGCCGCCTGGCTGCGGCGGGCCGACGTGCCGGTGCTGGTGGTGGCGAACAAGGCCGAGGGCCGCGGCGGCGCGGCCGCGGCGATGGAGGCCTTCGAGCTCGGCCTCGGCGAGCCGATCGCCGTCAGCGCCGAGCACAACGAGGGCCTGGGCGCGCTGCACGAGGCGGTGGCCGAGGCGCTGGGCGAGGCGCCGCCCGCGGAGGAGGAGCCGGAGGACACCGACGACCCCGAGCGCCCGCTGCGCCTTGCCATCGTGGGCCGGCCGAATGCCGGCAAGTCCACCCTGCTCAACGCCCTGCTCGGCGAGAAGCGCATGATCACCGGCCCCGAGCCCGGCCTGACGCGCGATGCCGTGGCGGTGCAGTGGCGGGATTCGACCGGCGGCCGCGTGCGCCTCGTGGACACGGCGGGCATGCGCAAGAAGGCGCGCATCGAGGACCGGCTGGAGCAGATGTCGGTCGCGGCCACCCTCGGGGCGCTGAAGGAGGCCGAGGTGGTGGTGCTGGTGGTGGACGCGCTGCTCGGCATGGACGAGCAGGACCTGCGCATCGCGCGCCTGGCCGAGCGCGAGGGCCGCGCCGTCGTCATCGCCTTCAACAAGTGGGACGCGGTCGAGGACCGCGCCGCGGCGCGGCGCAGGCTCGACGACGTGCTCGCATCCTCGCTCGCCCAGCTCAAGGGCATCGCCGTGGTGCCGCTCGCCGCGCTGACCGGGCGCGGCGTGGACAAGCTCATGCCCGCCGTGCGCGCGGCCCATGCGCTGTGGAACCGCCGCATCGGCACGGGCGAGCTGAACCGCTGGTTCGAGGGCGTGATCGCCCGCCACCCCCCGCCGCTGGTGGACGGGCGGCGCATCAAGCTGCGCTACGCCACCATGCCCAAGGCGCGGCCGCCGACCATCGCGGTCTTCGGCACGCGCGCCGAGGACCTGCCCGAGGACTACCGGCGCTACCTCGTCAACGCCTTCCGCGAGGCCTTCGACATGCCGGGCGTGCCGATCCGCCTGCAATGCCGCGGCACGCGCAACCCCTATGCCGCGGAGGCGTGAGGCGCGGGGCGGCCGCCATGGTGCCGCCTGCCGCGCCATTGTATCGTCCCGCGCGCCCCGACCGAGGACACGACGGCGCCCTTCATGAACGACCAGCCAGGCCAATTCATCGACACGCTGATGGGGCGCAACCGCCTCGCCGCGCGGCTCGAGCGGATGGAGGAGCGGCTCGAGCGCATCGAGCGCCGCCTCGAGGAGGCGATCGCCTATTTCGCCCTGCGCGCCAACCGCACGATGGACAGCCAGTCCACCTATCTCGGCGACCATACGGCGGTGACCTTCCTCGAGAACGGCATCCGCATCCTGGTGGACACGCGCAGCATCGACATCGGCATCCACCTGCTGACGCTCGGGCGGTGGGAGACGCCCTACACCACGCTGTTCACGCGGCTGCTCGCGCCGGGGCAGACGGTGCTCGACCTCGGCGCCAATCACGGCGTCTATGCGCTGCTCGCCGCGCAGGCGGTCGGGCCCGGGGGGCGCGTGCACGCCTTCGAGCCCAATCCGCGCCTGGCACATCTCGTGGACCTCTCGCTCAGGCTGAACGGGTTCGGCGGCTGGGCCGAGGTGCATGGCGTGGGCGCGTCCGACGCCGCCGGCACGGCGCGGCTGGTCTTCCTCGATGCCTTCTCGGGCGGCGGCGCGGTCGCCACGGGCGCCGACGCCGCCGCGCATCCCGGCGTGGATTGCCGCCTCGTCGTGCTCGACGAGATGTTCCCCGACCCCGCCTTCCGCCCCGATGTGGTGAAGATGGACGTGGAGGGCCACGAGGGGCGCGTGCTGCGCGGTATGCAGGGCATCCTCGCGCGCGCGCCTGATGTCCGCATCATGATGGAATTCGCCCCCGAGATGATGGCCCGCGCCGGCGTGCCGGCGCCCGAGGTCGTCGCCCTGCTGCGCGGCTTCGGCCTCAACGCCTGGACGATCGGCGAGGACGGCGCGCTCGCGCCCGCCGGCTGGGACGGGCTGGCGGCGGAGACGGCGGGCATCCGGAACATCCTCGTCGCCCGCACGGCGCCGGCGTGAGCGACGAGCCCATGGATGCCGCCACGCCGGCCGGCGCCGAGGCCGCCGGACTCGCGCCCGCCGACCGCCCGATCTTCTTCATCCACACGCCGAAGACGGGCGGCAACACGGTCATCTCGCATTTCCTGGCCTTCCTGCCGGTCGAGCAGGTCTTTCCGCCGCCGCCGCAGCTCACGCTGCTCGACGGGGATTTCGCCACCGCGCGCGAGCGGCTGCCGGGGCTGCGCTTCCTGCACGGCCATGTCCGCGTGACGCTGACCGGCCTGCTGCCGCTCGAGCGGCTGCGCCTCGTGACCTTCGTGCGCCATCCGGTGCGGCTCGTGGCCTCGCACTACCTCTATTTCCGCCACATGCCCGAGCTGCCGATGCACCAGGCGGCGAAGGCGCTCGGCATCGCGGATTTCCTGCGCCGCTACCCCTCCTACGGGACCAATCCGCAGACGCGCTACCTGACGCTCGCGCTCGGCCTGCGCCGGCCCGGCGTGCACCAGGAGGTGTCCGAGCAGGCGCTCGCCGCGCTCGAGCATTTCGACTTCGTCGGCGTGACCGAACGCATGCAGGACAGCCTCACGGCGCTGTCCGAGCACTATGCGCTGCCGAACTTTCCGCCCGCCCGCCTCAACGAGGGCAAGGCGAGCCGCGACGAGGTGGAGGCGACGGAGGCGGTGCTGCGCCGCGACGAGTTCCTGATGCGCCTCGGGGCCGATTTCCTGCTGCGGCGGGAGGCCGAGGAGCGGCTGGAGAAGTGGTTCGCCACGCGCCGCGCGGCGCAGGCGCGCGGCGCACTGCTGCAGGGCCTCAAGGGCGCGGCCGCCATGCCCTGGGTCGCGGCCCGTGCCGGGGATGCGGCGCTGTCCTTCCTCGAGGGCTGGCACCCGCAGGGCTGGGTCGGCGAGCCGCGCGACGGCGCGCAATACTGGTGGACCGAGGACCGCGCGCGCATCGTCCTCGCCTCCGCCTCGGGCCGTGGCCTGCGCATCGGGATGCATGTGGTCGAGACGCTCGGCTTCGATCCCGCGCGCATCCGCGTCATCCTGGGCAACCGCCTGCTGAAGACCGAGACGGCACCCGCCGAGCCCGGCGCCGAGGTCAGCTTCCGCATCGACGCCGCGACCTTCGCGCGCCATCGCCGGACGGCGGTGATCGAGCTCGCCGGGCCGCGCTCGGCGACCTTCGCGGAGCTCGACCCCGCCACGGCGGACCACCGGCTGCGCAGCTTCGCGGTGCGGCGCTTCACCATCGAGCCGCTGGAGGACTGACCGCGCCGGCGCCCGCGCCCGGCGCGGGCCTTCTCATGCGGTCCGGCGCGCCTGCACGTCCAGGCTCGCGAGCAGCATCCCGCCCTCGCGCAGATGGCCGAACAGCGCCACCGCCTCGCCCTCGGCCACCGGCACGGCGAAGCGATGCGATACCGCCGCGCCCGCCGGCTCGTTGACCGCGAGCAGGGCGGCGTGGACCTCGCGCGCCGCCTCCCCGCCGCGCCGCGCCATGGCCCGCAGCGCGAAGCGCCCGGCAACCGCGGAATGGGCGGAGGGCGCGAGCGTGACCTGCACCTCGAGCCGCCCCTCCCCAGGCTCGAGGAAGGGTGTCGCGAGCACCGGCTGCGGCCCGGCCGCGAGCGGCTCGGCGGCCCAGAGATCGAGCACCTGCCGCGCCCGCCCCGGGCGCTGCGCGAAGGGGTTGAGACGCACCCAGTCCCCGAAGCGCATCCGCCGCAGATGCCGCCGCTGAGCCTCGGCCTGGCGCTCGGCCGCCTCCCGACCGCGGATCTCGACAGGACGCGGCGCGCCCTCGGCCGCGCGCAGCAGGAACAGCGCCGGGCCGGAGACGACGCCGCCGAGTTCGCGCAGCGTCAGGCACTGCATCAGCGGGTCGGCCGGGTCCTCGTGCAGCACCACCTGCATCGGCCGCGGCGCATTCTCCTGCCAGTCGGAGATGCCCATGTGCAGCACCGGCGCGGCCTGCAGCCCCGCCTCGGCGAACAGGCGCAGCAGATGTGCCGCGGCGAAGGCGTAGTTGCCGCGGCTGCGCCGGCTCTCCTCGCCGAGCAGCAGCTCGGTCGTCAGCGCATAGAGCCCGCCCGGGCGCAGGATGCGCCGCACCTCGGCCAGATGGGCGAGGAAATCGGGGTCGTCGCCGATATGCTCGAAGGCGGAGATGGAATAGGCGAAGTCGAAGGCGGCATCGGGGAAGGCGATGCGGCGCATGTCCATCGCCTGCACCGAAAGGCGCGACCCGTCGAAGCCGGGCGGCGCGCCGGCCATGACGAAGGCGCGCGGGTCGGCGGTGCGCGCGACCGCCCAGGCGGTGCCGGCGTCATAGAGGTCGGTCGCGGTCAGATGCGCCACGCGCGAGGCGACGGCGAAGGTCAGCGGCTCCCGCCCCGAGCCGAAGGCGATGCCGCGCGCATCGGGCCTGAGCGCGCCCGCCTCGGCGAGCGCGAGCAGCGCGGCCGTCATCTCCCACTGCCGCGGATGGATGCGCGGGGCGCGGCCGAGGCCGAGCCGCACCGCGATGCGGAAGCGCGGATCGGCCCAGTCCTCGGCGTCGCAGATCTTCTGCAGCGCCTCGCCGATCCGTCCATGGGCGGCAAGCGCGCTCAGCAGGGCGTCATCGGTCAATCCGGTCTCCTCCGCGCGACGGCGGGACTATGCGCGAGGCACGCCTGGGGTCCAAGCCGGCGCCCGTGCTATGTCGCCGCACCATGACCGACATCCTCTTCGCACTCTCGAAGATCCTGTGGTTCCCGGCGCGGCCCGGGCATTTCGCGCTGATCGTCGGCTTCCTCGGCCTGCTGCTCGTCTGGCGCGGGCGGCGCTCCGGGCGCTGGCTCGTGCTGGCGAGCCTCGGCTTCTTCCTGATGCTGGTGGCGACACCCGTGAACCAGTGGCTGCTGCTGCCGCTCGAGGACCGCTTCCCGCGCCCCGCCGCGGTGCCCGAGCGGGTGGACGGCATCATCGTGCTCGGCGGCGCGGTGGACCAGAACATCACCGAGGCGCGGGGCATCCCCTCCCTCAACGGCGCGGCGGAGCGCATGACCGAGGGCGTGGTGCTCGCCAATCGCTACCCCGGGGCGCGCATCGTCTTCACCGGCGGCCAGGGCTCCTTCGTGCATGGTTCCGTGACCGAGGCCGATGTCGCGCGGCAGCTCTGGACCGCGATGGGCATCACGCCCGAGCGCGTGATCTACGAGGACCAGGCGCGCAACACGCACGAGAACGCGGTCTTCACCCGCCGCCTCGTGGAGCCCAAGCCGGGCGAGGTGTGGCTGCTTGTCACCTCGGCCTCGCACATGCCGCGCTCGGTCGGCGTGTTCCGCGCGGCGGGCTGGCGGGACATCGTGCCCTGGCCGGTCAACTACCGCAGCGGGCACACCTGGCAGGCCTGGTACGATGCGCCCTTCCCCGAACGCCTGGGCCAGTTCGAATGGGCCTTCCGGGAATGGATCGGGCTCATGGCCTACCGCCTGATGGGGCGGACGGAGAGCGTGCTGCCGGCGCCGTAGCCGCGCCGCGTTCGCGCTCGATCGCCCGCCAGCGGGCGACGTTGCGGTTGTGCTCCTCGAGCGTCCGGCCGAAGGCGTGGCCGCCGGTGCCATCGGCGACGAAATAGAGGTAGTCGGTCGCCTCCGGCCGCGTCGCGGCGAGGAGCGCGGCGCGCCCCGGGCTCGCGATCGGCCCGGGCGGCAGGCCGCGCACGCGGTAGGTGTTGTAGGGGTGCTCGCGCTCGAGGTCGGCGCGGCTGATCGGCCTGTCCATCGGCGCGCCGCCGGTCGCGGCATAGGCGACGGTGGGGTCGGATTGCAGCGGCATGCCGCGCCGCAGGCGGTTGACGAAGACGCCGGCGACCAGCGGGCGCTCCTCGGGCCTGCCGGTCTCCCGCTCGACGATGGAAGCCAGGATGAGCGCCTCGCGCGCGGTCGCGAGCGGCAGGTCGGGCGCGCGGCTGGCCCAGGCCTCGGCCAGCGCGCGCTCCATCGCCGCCGCCGCGCGGCGGGCGATCGCGGCGCGGCTCTCGCCCCATTCGAAGGCGTAGGTCTCGGGCAGCAGCTCGCCCTCGGCGAAGGCCGGCAGCTCGCCGCTCAGCCCCTCGGCGCGTTCGAGGAGCGCGCGGATCTGGTGCGCCGTCAGCCCCTCCGCGATGGTCAGGCGGCGCTGCACCGGCCGCGCCTCGCGCAGGATGTGCAGCACCTCGGCGATGGAGGCGCCGGCGGGGAAGGCGAATTCCGCCGCGCGCAGCGGCCCGCGCCCGCGGGTCAGCCAGGCGGCGATGCCGAAGGCGCGCGGGTCGCGCACCACGCCGCGCTCGGCCAGCACCTCGGCGATGCGTTCGGTGCCGCCGCGCGGGATGACGATCTGCACCGGCTCGGCGAGCGGCCCCGGGGCGCGATAGGTGCGGAGGGCGAAGGCCGCCCCGCCCGCGGCCAGCGCGAGCAGGCCGAGCAGCAGGCCGAGCGCGAGCGCGGCGCCGCGCAGCCGGCGGCGCGGCGCCTCGGGGCTGCTCATGCCGTGGCGCGGCTCAGGGCGCCGCGCGGAACACGATGCTCGCGTTGGTGCCGCCGAACCCGAAGGAGTTCGACAGCGCGACCTCGATCTTCCGCTCCTGGGCGTGCAGCGCGACGCGGTCGATCACGCTCTCGCGCGAGGGCTTCTCGAGGTTCAGCGTGGGCGGCGCGACCTTGTCGCGGATCGCTAGGATCGAGAAGATCCCCTCCACCGCCCCCGCCGCGCCGAGCAGATGGCCGACCGCCGACTTGGTCGAGGACATGGCGAGGCCCTTGCCCGCATCGCCCCAGAGCCGCTCCACCGCCTCGAGTTCGAGGTCGTCGCCGAGCGGGGTCGAGGTGCCGTGCGCGTTGACGTACTGCACCTCGGCCGGGGTGACCTTGGCGCTGGCGAGCGCGGCCTTCATCGCGCGGTAGGCGCCCTCGTGGCCCTCGGCCGGGGCGGTGATGTGGTAGGCGTCGCCCGACATGCCGTAGCCGATCACCTCGGCATAGATCTTCGCGCCGCGCGCCTTCGCGTGCTCGTATTCCTCGAGCACCATCACGCCCGCGCCCTCGCCCATCACGAAGCCGTCGCGGCCCTCGTCCCACGGGCGGGAGGCCTTTGTGGGCGTGTCGTTGAAGCCGGTGGACAGCGCGCGCGCGGCGCAGAAGCCGGCCACGCCGAGTTCGCACACCGCGGCCTCGGCCCCGCCCGCGATCATCACGTCGGCATCGCCGAGCGCGATCAGCCGCGCCGCGTCGCCCAGCGCATGAACGCCCGTGGCGCAGGCCGTGACCACCGAATGGTTCGGCCCCTTGAAGCCGTAGCGGATCGAGACCTGGCCCGAGGCGAGGTTGATCAGCGCCGAGGGGATGAAGAAGGGCGAGATGCGCTTGATCTTGCCCTGGACGGCGAGGGTCGCGGCCTCGTGGATGGTCTCGAGCCCGCCGATGCCCGAGCCGATCATGACGCCGGTGCGGCAGCGCGATTCCTCGTCCTCGGGGCGCCAGCCGGCGTCCTCGACCGCTTCCTCCGCCGCGACGAGCGCGAGCTGGATGAAGCGGTCCATCTTCTTCTGGTCCTTGACCGGGATCCATTCGGAGATGTCGAGCCCGCCCTCGGCCTTCGTGCCCGCCGGGACCTGCCCGGCGATCTTGGCGGGAAGGGCCGAGGTGTCGAAGGACTGGATGCTCCCGATGCCCGATTCGGCATTGAGCATGCGCTTCCAGACATGCTCGATCCCGAGGCCGAGCGGGCAGGCGATGCCCATGCCGGTCACGACGACGCGTCGCGGCGCAAACCCGTTCTGGAACACGCTCTACCCTCCCCGGACCCTCGTGCGGGCTTCAGCCGCCCTTCTGCTTCTCGATGTAGTCGATGGCGTCCTTGACGGTCGTGATCTTCTCGGCCGCGTCGTCCGGGATCTCGACGCCGAAGGCCTCCTCGAAGGCCATGACCAGCTCGACCGTGTCGAGGCTGTCCGCGCCGAGGTCGTCGATGAAGGACGCCTCCGGCGTGACCTTCGCCTCCTCGACGCCGAGGTGCTCGACGACGATCTTCTTCACCTTCTCGGCGGTGTCGCTCATCGCGGTACTCTCTCCGTTCTGCCGGGCCGAACCCGTGCCAAATGCCGACTGCGTTCCGCCCGGCGGCGGCCGGACCCATCGCCCGCGCCACCAGGGTAGCGGGCGCTTATCATGGAAGCGCGGCGGGGCCTAGGCGCTCCGGGCGGGGCCGGTCAAGGGGCAGGCGCGCGGGGGGCGGCGGGCGGGCCTTGCGGGCCGCCCCCCGGCGGGCTGATGTAGCGCCCGGGCAACACCCCCCAAGAGGAGGCCATCGTCCCCATGATCACCCGTCGCTCCGCCCTCGCGGCCGGCGCCGCCGTCGCATCCGCGGGGCTTTCCGCGCCTGCCGTCGCGCAGGGGGCCGCGCGCAACGTGCTGCGCTTCATCCCCCATTCCAACCTCGCCTCGATCGACCCGGTGGGCACCACCGGCTACATCGTGCGCAACCACGGCTACATGGTCTACGACACGCTGTTCGCGACCGACGCCGACTTCGCCATCAAGCCGCAGATGGTCGAATCCTGGGAGGGCTCGGGCACCGACCTGACCTGGACCTTCCGCCTGCGCGAGGGCCTTCGCTTCCACGACAACGAACCGGTCCGCGCCAACGACGTGGTGCCGAGCCTGCGCCGCTGGGGGGCGCGCGATTCCTTCGGCCAGACCCTGATGGCCGCGGTGGGCGAGATGCAGGTGGTGGACGACCGCACCTTCCGCATCCGTCTGAGCCGCCCCTTCCCGCTGCTGATCGACGCGATCGGCAAGCTCTCCTCCCAGGTGCCCTTCATCATGCATGAGCGGCACGCCACGCTGGACCCGAACACCCCGGTGCCGGAGGCGATCGGCTCCGGCCCGTTCCGCTTCATCCGCGACCAGTGGGTGCCGGGCAGCCAGGCGGTCTATGAGCGGTTCACGGGCTATGTGCCGCGCAACGAGCCCGCCTCCTCGGCCGCGGGCGGCAAGCGCGTGCATGTCGAGCGCGTGGAATGGCGCATCATCCCCGACCCCTCCACCGCCGCCGCGGCGCTGCAGACCGGCGAGGTGGACTGGTACGAGCAGCCCGCCTTCGACCTGCTGCCACTTCTGCAGCGCGCGCGCGACGTGCGAATCGAGCAGATCGACCCGGTCGGCTCCATCCTGATGATGCGGTTCAACCACCTCCATCCGCCGTTCAACAACCCGGCCATCCGGCGCGCGGTGCAGATGGCGGTGAACCAGACGGACTACCTGCAGGCGGTGGTGGGCAACCCGCGCTACTTCCGCGAATGCAAGTCCTTCTTCTCCTGCGGCACGCCGCTCGCCTCCGACGAGGGGACGGCGGCGATCGGCGGCAACCTCGACCGCGCGCGGGCCATGCTGCGCGAGGCCGGCTACGCCAATGAGCCGGTGGTCATCATCAGCCCGACCGACATCCCGGCGAACCACGCCCAGGGGCTGGTGACGCAGGATCTGCTGCGGCGACTCGGCATGAATGTCGAGTTCGTGGCGACCGACTGGGGCACGGTGCTCGCCCGCCGCGCCAGCCGCAACGCCCCGGCGCAGGGCGGCTGGTCCATCTTCCACACCTGGTGGGTGGGCCCAGACCTCGCGAATCCGGCGCTGCACGCCCCGCTGCGCACCCACGGCGCCGCCGCCTGGCCCGGCTGGCCGACCGATGAGCGGATGGAGGAGCTGCGCAACCAGTTCCTCTCGGCGCCGACGCCGGACGAGCAGAAGCGCATCGCGGTCGAGATCCAGAGGCGCGCCTTCGAGGTCGTGCCCTATGTCACGGTCGGGCAGATGTGGCAGCCCACCGCCTTCCGGCGGAACGTGCATGACATCCTGCCCTCCCCGGTGCCGTTCATGTGGAACGTGCGCAAGACGTGACGCACCGCCAGGGCCGGCGCCGACGCGCGCCGGCCCTGCGCGCGAGGGGGATTGATCCCGGCGCGGCGGCGCGGTCCCTTTCCCGGGCATGACCGACGATCCACCGCCGCGTCCCGTCCCGACGCTCGCCGACCTTTTCCTCACCTACGGCAAGATCGGCCTGATCGGCTTCGGCGGCATCAATGCCTGGGCCCGGCGCGTGCTGGTCGAGGAGAAGCGCTGGCTGACCGACCAGGAATACGCCGAGACGCTCGGCCTGGGGCAGGTGCTGCCCGGGCCGAACGCGCTCAACGCCGCCATAATGGTGGGCGACCGGTTCCACGGCACGGCCGGGGCCATCGCCGCGCCTTCGGCCATGTTCGGCGGCCCGCTGATCCTGCTCGCCGGCCTCGCCATGCTCTACGACGCCTATGGCGAGTTGCCGACCATGCGCGCGCTGCTCGCCGGCGTCGGCGCGGCGGCGGCGGGGATGGTGCTCGGCACGGCGGCGAAGATGACCGAGAAGCTGAGGCCGCCGCCGGCCCTGCTTGCGGTCGGCCTGATGGCCTTCGCCGCCGCGGGCATCCTGCGCGTGCCGCTGCCCCTGACCGTCTTCGGCCTCGCGCCCTTCGGCATCTGGGCCGCCTGGCGGGCGATGCGCCGGCCATGACCTGGGCGATCTTCTGGCAGCTCGCCCTCGGCTTCGGGGCGATCTCCCTGGTCTCGATCGGCGGCGGCATCGCCGTGCTGCCCGAGATGCACCGCCTGGTGGTGGAGGTGCATGGCTGGATGGACAGCGCCGACTTCGCGCGGCGATTCGCGCTCGCCCAGGCGGCGCCGGGGCCGAATGTGCTGGTGGTCGGGCTGTTCGGCTGGCATGTCGGCGGTGTCGGCGGGATGCTGACCGCCGTGCTGGCGATGACCCTGCCCACCTCCTTCATGGCCTTCGGCTTCTCGCGCCTCAGGGCACGGCTCGCGGGGCGGATGTGGCTCAAGACCATCGAGCGCGGGCTGGTGCCGATCGCGGTGGGGCTGATCGCGGCCTCGGGCCTCATTCTCGCGCGCGGCACGGCGAGCGGCTGGATCCCCGTGGCGGTGACGGCGGCCTCGACACTGTTCGTCTGGCGGACGGACTACTCGCCGCTGTGGGTGCTCGGGGCGGGCGCGGTGGTCGGGCTGCTGCTGCTGTGAGCCTGCAGGCGCCGCCGCTGCGCGAACCGCAGCCCCGGGGCCTCTGCACCGATTGCGGCGTCTCGCGCATGGCGGAGCCCAAGGCCTGCGGGGTGGCGTGCCAGTTCATCAGGCCGGACTATGCCGCGCTGGAGGCGAAGGCGCATGGCCGCGCGCGCGACCTGGCGCGCCCGGACGAGGCGCATTTCGGCCCCTTCCGCCGCATGCTGCGCGCGGCGCTGAGGCGCCCCGCCGAGGGCGCACAATGGACCGGCATCACCACGCGCATCGCCGAGCGCCTGCTGGAAACCGGCGCGGTGACCGCCGTGCTGACCATGGCGCCCGACCCGGAGGATCGCTGGAAGCCCGTGCCGGTGCTGGTGACACGGGCGGATGACCTCGCGCAATGCCGCGGCATGCGCATGGGCTACGCGCCGCTGCTGGCGCTGCTGGAACCGGCCGCGGCGGCGGGGCACCGGCGCATCGCGGTGGTGGGAATCCCCTGCCAGGTCTATGCGCTGCGCGCGCTGCAGGACCGCCTCGGCTTCGAGGAGGTGTTCGTCATCGGCACGCCGTGTTCCGACAACACCACGACCGGGAACTTCCACAGATTCCTCGCCCTGGTGGACCCCTCGCCGGCGACCGTCACCTACCTGGAATTCCGCGCCGACTACCATGTCGAGATCCGCCACCAGGACGGGCGCAGGCGGGAGATCCCGTTCCTGATGCTGCCGCTGGCCGACCTGCCGGGGGATTTCTTCCCGCTCACCTGCCGAACCTGCGTGGACTACACCAACGTGCTGGCCGACATCACGGTGGGCTACATGGGCGGCACCGGCGCGCAATGGCTGATCGTGCGCAACGCGAAGGGCGAGGCGCTGCTCTCGCTGCTGGGCGAGGAGGTGCTGGTGGAGACGCCGCGCAGCGCCGGTCGCCGCACCGCCGCCGTGCGCGGCTTCATGGCGAATACCGAGCGCGCGGCGGGCGGGCTGCCGCTGCGGCGCATGCCGGGTTGGGCGCGCCCGATCGTCGCCTGGCTGCAGCCGCGGATCGGCCCGCGCGGCCTGGAATTCGCCCGCGCGCGGGTCGAGATGAAGGCGATCGAGACGGTGCTGCGCCTGCGCCGCCAGAAGCCGGCCATGATGCGCAACATGATCCCGCGCCATGTCTGGGCGCTGGTTGCGCGCTACGGCCTGAAGCCCGGCCCGGACGAAACGCGCTGACCGGCCCATGCCGGGCTTCGGCGACCGGCCCCGGAGATTGACCGCGGGCCGCCATGCGCGGCACATCGCCGCCATGTCCGACCTGCCCGACGCCCTCGCCACCCTGCTCGGCCCCGCCGGGCTGCTGACCGACCCCGCCGACATCGCCCCCGCGCTGTCGGACTGGCGCGGGCTGTATCGCGGCGCGGCACTCGCGGTGCTGCGCCCGGCCAGCACGCAGCAGGTCGCGGACTGCGTGCGGATCTGCGCCGAAGCGGGCATCGCCATCGTCCCGCAGGGCGGTAACACCTCGATGGTCGGCGGCGCGACGCCGGAGGGGAATGGCCGCTCGGTCGTGCTGTCGCTCGCGCGCATGAACCGCATCCGCGACATCGACGCCGTGGACATGACCATGACCGCCGAGGCCGGCGTGGTGGTGAAGGCGGCGCAGGACGCCGCGGCCGAGGCGAACTGCCTCTTCCCGCTCTCCTTCGGGGGCGAGGGCACGGCGATGATCGGCGGCATCCTCTCCACCAATGCCGGCGGCAACACCACGGTGCGCTACGGCAATGCGCGCGAACTGATGCTCGGCCTCGAGGTCGTGCTGCCCGACGGGCAGGTCTGGAACGGGCTGCGCCGGCTGCGAAAGGACAACACGGGCTATGCGCTGCGCCATCTCTTCGTCGGCGCGGAGGGCACGCTCGGCATCATCACCGCCGCGACGCTGCGCCTCTTCGCCCGCCCGCGCGCGAGCGAGGTGCTGTTCTGCTCGGTGGCCGACGAGGATGCCGCGCTCGCGGTCTTCCGCCGCTTCCGCGAGGCGGACGAGACCGCGATCCGCGCCTTCGAATACATGTCCGGCCTCGGCGTCGATTTCGCGGTGAAGCACATCCCCGGCGTGGCGCTGCCGCTCGCGCAACGCGCGGACCACTACATCCTGGTCGACCTTGCCTCCACCCGCGCCGATGCCGACCTGCAGGGCCTCGCCGAGCAGGTGCTGGGTGCGGCGATGGAGGCGGGCGAGGTGCTCGATGCGGTGATCGGCGGGTCGGAGGCGCGCCGCGCCGCGCTGTGGCGCATCCGCGAGGAGCACCCGGAGGCACAACGCAAGGAGGGCGCGAGCGTGAAGAACGACGTCTCGGTGCCCGTCTCGAAGGTGCCGGAACTGATCCGCCGCGCCTCGGCCGCCTGCGGGCGGCTGATCCCCGGCATCCGCCCCGTGCCCTTCGGCCACATGGGGGATGGCAACATCCACATGAACCTCGAACAGCCCGAGGGCATGGACCCGGCGGCCTTCCTCGCGCGCAGCCACGACATCATGGAGACGGTGAACGCGGTGGTGCGCGAGCTCGACGGCTCCTTCAGCGCCGAGCACGGCATCGGCCGGCTCAAGACCGACATGATGGAATCCTGGCGCGGCGGGGCCGAACTCGATGCGATGAGGCGGATCAAGGCCGCGCTCGATCCCACCGGCATCATGAATCCCGGCAAGGTCCTGCCCTGAGGCGCGGCGTGGACGGGCCGGGCGCAGGCGCCGCGCGCGTCACCGTCGTCACCGTCACCTACCGCAGCGCCGCGGCGATGGAGGGCTTCCTCGCCGCCCTGCCGCCGGGCCTGCCGCTGATCGTCGTGGACAATGCCAGCGGCGACGGCACGGCCGAGCGGATCGCCGCCGCCGCCCCGCAGGCCCGGCTGGTCCGCAATCCGGAGAACCGCGGCTTCGGCGCGGGGTGCAATGCGGGGCTCGACCTCGTGGGCAGCGAATTCGCCCTGCTTCTCAACCCCGACGCGCGGCTGGCGCCCGGCGCGGTCGAGGCGCTGGTCGCCGCCGCCGATGCCTGGCCCGATGCCGCCATCATCGCCCCGGCGATCCGGGGCGAGGACGGGGCGCCGGTGCGCTCCTACGACGCCGCCCAGCAGCGCCGGCGCCTGCTGCCGCGGCGGCGCGGCGCCGAGCCCTGGCCCGAGGGGCCGGCCTGCGTGGAGTTCGTCTCCGGCGCGGCGATGCTGCTGCGCAGCGCCGATGGCCTGCGCTTCGACGAATCGCTGTTCCTCTTCTACGAGGATGACGAGATCTGCGCCGCCGCGCGCGCCCGCGGCAAGGCCGTGGTCTATGTGCCCTCGGCGGTGGTGACCCATGCCGGGGGGCGCTCCTCGGCGCCGTCGGCGCGGATCCGCTGGCGCAAGGCCTTCCACATGGCCCTGTCGCGCCAGATCTTCCGCGCCCGGCATGGTGGCGGGGATGCCGGGGCGCGGCTCGCCCACCATGCGGGCAAGGCGCTCGGCCATGCACTCGGCCTGCGCTGGGGCCGGCTGATCGAGGATGCGGCCGGATTCGCCGGCACGCTGGCCTGGCTGCGGCGGCGCCGCACGGGGCGGTGATGGCTGCGAGGCTTCCGGCGGGGGCGGCAAACCTCTAGGTTGTCCTCTTCCCCATGACCCGCATCGACCGCTACCTGTTCCGTCAGCTCTCGCTCGCCCTGATCGCCGTGACGGTCGGGCTGGCTGCGCTTGTCTGGCTCACGCAGTCGCTGCGCTTCATCGAGCTGGTGCTCGACCGCGGCCTCTCCCTGCTCGTCTTCGTCGAGCTGACGAGCCTGATGCTGCCCTCCTTCTTCGCCGTCATCCTGCCGATCACGACCTTCATCGTGGTGCTGTTCGTCTATGTCCGGCTCGCGAGCGACCGCGAGCTGGTGGTGATGCGCGCGGCGGGGCTATCGCAATGGCGCCTGGCGCGGCCCGCCATCCTGCTCGCCATGATCGCGACGGCGCTCTGCGTGCTGCTCAACCTGTGGCTCGTGCCGCTGAGCCATGCGGCCTTCCGCCAGTGGCAGTTCGAGATCCGCAACCAGCTCGTCGGCGTGCTCCTGCAGGAGGGCGTGTTCAGCCAGGTGGGCGAGGATCTCACGGTCTATGCCCGCTACCGCGACCCGGATGGCACGCTGCGCGGCATCCTGGTGCATGACCAGCGCGACCCGGGCGCGCCGGTGACCATCCTCGCCGAGCAGGGCCGCATCACCACCACGCCGACCGGGCCGCGCGTCACGCTGCTCAACGGCGTGCGCCAGCAGGTCGAGCGCGCGCCTGCCAATGCCGCGCCGGGCCTGCCGCCGCTGCGCCTCAATGTGCTGACCTTCAGCGAGAACAGCATCGACCTCGCCCGCGCGACGCGCGGCGACGAGGCCCGCTCGCGCGATGCGCGCGAACGCACGGTGGCCGAGCTGCTCTACCCCGACCCGGCCGAGGGGCTGCGCGAGCGCGAGATCCGCCGCTACTACGCCGAGGCGCATCAGCGCCTGGCCGGCCCGCTGACCACGCTCAGCTTCGCCCTGGTCGGGCTCGCGGTGGCGCTGACCGGGGAGTTCCGGCGCCATGGCGGCGGGCTCAGGATCGCGATCGGCATCGGCATCGTGGTCGGCCTGCTCGCCTTCGGCCTGACGGGCGGCAATCTCGCGGCGCGCGACAATGGCTGGGTGCCGCTGATCTGGCTGCAGGCGGTGCTGCCGGGCATGATCGCGGCCTGGTGGCTCGGCGGCGCGCCGGGCTGGCCGAGACAGGCGCCGCCCGCGGTGGCCGCGCCATGACGATCGCCAAGACCCTCACGCTCTACGTCTCGCGGCGCTTCGCCGCCATGACGCTCGCGATGCTCGCCGCGCTGGCGGGCCTCGTGGCGCTGTTCGACCTGATCGAGCTGCTGCGCCGCGCGGCGACGCGCCAGGAAGCGACCTTCGGCCTCGTCTCGCAGATCGCCGCGCTGCGCCTGCCCTTCGTCGCGATGCAGATCCTGCCCTTCGCCATCCTGCTCGGCGGCATCGCAGCCTTCTGGCGCCTGACGCGCTCCTCCGAACTGGTGGTGGCGCGGGCGGCCGGCGTCTCGGCCTGGGGCTTCCTCAGCGGCCCGGTCGCGGTCGCGGTGCTGCTCGGCGCGCTGGCGACGACGATGGTCTCGCCGATCTCCTCGGCCATGCTCGCGCGCGCGGAGCGGCTGGACGCGCAATACCTGCGCAACGTCTCGGGCATCACCGCGCTGGCCGGCGGGCGGCTGTGGCTGCGCCAGTCGGACCCCGGGCTCGACCCGCGCGGGGTCGCCATCCTGTCCGGCCGGCCGGTGCCGTTGCGCGACCTCCGCCCGGGGGAGGCCTTCCGCCTCGACGCGGTGACCATCTGGCGCCTCTCGGCCGAGGACCGCCCGCTTGCGCGGGTCGAGGCCCCCTCGGCCGTGCTCACGCCGGGGCGCTGGGTGATCGAGGGCGCCATCTCCTTCGGCAATGACCGCCAGCCCTCCCCCGCGCAGCGGCTGGTGCTGCCGACGGAACTCACACCGGAGCGCATCCAGGATTCCTTCGCGAGCCCCGACACCCTCTCCTTCTGGGCGCTGCCCGGCTTCATCCAGGTGCTGGAGAATGCGGGCTTCTCGGCGGTGCGGCACCGGCTGCACTTCCAGTCGCTGCTGGCGCTGCCGCTGCTCGCCGCGGCGATGGCGCTGCTCGCCGCCGGGTTCTCGATGCGCTCCTCCCGCCGCGGCGGCGTCGCGCAGATGATCGGCGGCGGCGTCGCCGCAGGCTTCGCCCTGTTCGTGATCGACAAGGTGACCGGCGAATTCGGGGAGGCCGGCACGCTGCCGGTCGCCTTCGCCGCCTGGGCGCCGGCGGGCGCGGGCTTCCTGCTCGCGACCGCGCTGCTGCTGCATCTCGAGGACGGCTGAGACCCGATGGCCCGAACCTCACGCGAGGCGCCGCTCGCCGCCCTGCTCGCGCTGCTCGCCGCGCCCGCCTTCGGGCAGGCCGTGGTGCAGCCGCCGATCGTCGCGCCCACGCCCATCGCCCCCGTGCTGCCCGGCGCGCCGGCGCCCGCCCCCGCGCCGGCTGCCCCCGCGCGCGGAGAAGACCAGCCCGTCACCTTCACCGCCGAGGAGGTGGAATACGACCAGAACCGCGCCCTGGTCGTGGCCCGCGGCCGGGTCGAGGCGTGGCAGGGCAATCGCGTGCTCCGCGCGGACGAGTTCACCTACGACCGCAACACCGGCGTCGCCACCGCGCGCGGCAATGTCCAACTGATCGAGGGGGATGGGCAGGTCGTCTTCGCCGACAGCGTGGTGCTCGAGAACCAGTTCCGCGACGGCGTGCTCGAGGGGCTGCGCGGGCTGCTCGCGCAGAATGGGCGCGTCGCGGCCGCCGGGGCGCGGCGCACGGGCGGGACCGTCTTCGACCTCTCGCGCGTCGTCTATTCGGCCTGCGATCCCTGCCGCGACGACCCGCTCGCCCCGCCGATCTGGCAGCTGCGCGCGCGCACGGCGACGCTCGACCAGCAGGCGCGCCAGGCGCGCTACCGCGACGCGGTGGTGGAGTTCGGCGGCGTGCCGCTGTTCTGGACGCCCTACCTGCAGCATCCGGCGGGCGACGCGCCGCGCCAGTCGGGCTTCCTCAGCCCCACCTTCGGCATCACGCGCTTCCTCGGCGCCTTCGTGGAGGCGCCCTACTACTGGGCGATCGACGAGAGCCAGGAACTGGTGCTGCGCCCGCAGATCGCCACCAGCGCGGTGCCCAATCTGGGCCTCGAATACCGTCGCCGCTTCAACTTCGGCGAGATCGAGGCGGAGGGCTCGCTCGGCTATCTCGACGGCTCGGACAACACCGAGCGCGGCTTCGGCGGCCACATCTTCTCGCGCGGGCGCTTCAGCCTGGACGAAACCTGGCGCGCCGGCTTCGACCTCAACCTCGCGACCTCGGAGGACTACCTCCGCATATACCGCTACGGCGCGCGGCGCCTGCTCTCCACGCAGGTCTTCACCGAGGGCTTCTGGGGCCCGGATTCCTACGCGCGGGTGGACGGGCGCGGCTTCCAGGGCCTGCGCCGGACGGACGACAATTCCCGCATCCCGGTGGTGCTGCCGAACATCTACTGGGACTGGCGCTCGCCGGTCGATCCCCTCGGCGGCACCTTCACCATCGACACCTGGAACTTCGCGGTGTTCCGCCGCACCGGCACCAGCACCCAGCGGGCATCGAGCCGCATCGGCTACGTGCTGCCGGCAACCGACGCCATCGGCGGGCTCTGGACGCTGCGCGCGCAGGCCGATCTCGCGGCCTATGGCTACACCGACCTCGCCGGTCCGCCGAACTTCTCGACCGCGGCCGACAACGGCAGCGCGGTCCAGGCCAATATCCGCGCCGGCCTCGACTGGCGGATGCCCTTCATCCGCCAGGCCGGAGAATACGGCCACCAGATCGTCGAGCCGCGGGTGCAGATCGTGACCGGCCCGGTGACGGGCGCGCAGGCGCGCATCCCGAACGAGGACAGCATCGACCTCGAATTCACCGATGCCAACCTGTTCCGGCTGAACCGCTTCTCGGGCCGCGACCGGCAGGAGGGCGGCACCCGCGTGGACTATGCGCTGCGCGCCGCCTGGCACTTCCCGAACGGCGGGATGATCGAGGGGCTGGCCGGGGCCTCCTACCGCTTCCAGCGCGACGGCGGGCCCTTCTTCGCGGGCAGCGGGCTCGAGAACCGCGCCTCGGACTATGTGGCGCGGGCGCGGATCATGCCGGTCTCCTGGCTCGAATTCCTCGGCCGCGGGCGCTTCGACCAGGAGGACGGGAACATGCGCTTCCTCGACCTCTCGACCTCGGTCAGCCTGCCCACCCGCACGACGATCACCGCCGGCTATCTCTACACCCCCGCCGCACCCTACCTGACGCCGGTGCGCAACCGGGACGAGGTGGCGCTCGGAATCACCCAGCAGATCGGCCACTGGCGCTTCGCAGCCTATGGGCGCTACGACCTCGACCTCAACCGCGGCGTGACGCTCAGCGCCTCCGCCGCCTATGAGGATGAATGCTTCCTGCTCGAGGCCCGCTTCCTGCGCCGCTTTGCCGAAGACCCCGCGACCGGGGCGCAGTATCCGGCGAACACCATCCTGCTGTTCCGGATCGGCCTCAAGACGATCGGCGACATCGGTTTCCGCGCGATCTGACGCGACGGTAGCCCCGACCGGCCCGAGGCTCTATGAAGACCCCGCCATGACAGCCGCGACGCAAACCCCCGCCCGGCGCCGCTTCCGCTTCGCGCTCTGCGCCGTCGCGGCGATCGCCGGCGCCATCGCCTTCGCCAGCCCCGCCACGGCGCAGGCGCCCCGCGTGAACCGCATCGCCGCGGTGGTGAACGGCGACGTGGTGACGCTCGCCGAGGTCGAGAGCCGCCGGCGGCTGCTGGCGCTCTCCGCCGGCATCACCGGCGAAAGCGCGGGCCGCGCCAACGACCAGATCCTGCGCCTGCTGATCGACGAGCGCCTGCGCATGCAGGAGGTCGCGCGCCGCCGCATACCCGTCACCGACCAGGACATCGCCGACGCGGTCGCCGAGATCGAGAGCCGCAACGGCCTGCCCCCCGGCGGCCTCAGGGAGAACCTCCGCCGCGGCGGCATAGACCCGCGCGTGCTCTACGACCAGATCCGCGCGCAGCTCGGCTGGAACCGGCTGCTGCGGGCGCTGCTCGGCCAGCAGGCGAGCATCTCCGAGGCCGAGATCAACGAATACCTCGCCGCCGCGCGCGCGCGCATCGGCCAGCCCGAATACCTCGTTTCCGAGATCTTCATCCCGCTCACCAACCCGGCCCAGGAGGCCGAGGTGCAGCGCTTCGTCGCCGACATCATCGCGCGCCTGCGCCAGGGCGCGCCCTTCCCGATGGTGGCGACGCAGTTCAGCCAGGCGCAGTCGGCCCTGCTCGGCGGCGATCTCGGCTGGATCCAGACCGAGCGCCTCGATCCCGAAGTGGCGGCCGTCGTCCGCCAGATGCCCGAGGGCGCGGTCTCCAACCCGATCCGCGTGCCGGGCGGCTTCCAGATCGTCACCCTGCGCCAGAAGCGCACAGCGGGGCGGGACATGGCGACCATGCTGACGCTGCGCCAGGCCGTGCTGCCCTTCGAGGGACAGGTGAACCCCGCCGCGCCGACGCTGCAGCAGCTCCGCCAGGTGGAGGCGGCCCAGCGGCTTTCGGAATCCGCCCGCTCCTGCGAGGGGCTGGAGGCCGCGGCGCGCACCGGCGCGCGCGTCGCCGATCCGGGCCCGCTGCGCCTGGACAGCATCAACCCGCCGGAACTGCGCGAGCTGCTCGGCAGCCTGCCGGTCGGACGGCCGTCGCAGCCCATCGTCACCCCCGATGGCGTGATGGTGATTGCGGTCTGCTCGCGCGAGACGCGCAACCTCGCCGAGATCACGCCCGAGATGGCGCGCGACAGCCTGCTGCGGGAGCGGGTGGAGCTCGTCTCCCGCCAGGTGCTGCGCGACCTGCAGCGGCGCGCGCAGATCGAAATCCGGATCGGCGCCGGCGCGACCCCCGCCGCCGGCCAGGCACCCGCCCGGCGCGGCGGCTGACGCGCCCGGCATGGCAGACCTGCCGAGCCTGCGCGAGACGGTCGCGCGGCACGGGCTCGATGCGCGCAAGTCGCTCGGCCAGCATTTCCTGCTCGACCCCGCGCTCTGCGCGCGCATCGCCGCGCTGGCGGGCGACCTCGCGGGGCGGCATGTCATCGAGGTCGGGCCCGGCCCCGGCGGGCTGACCCGCGCGCTGCTCGCCACGGAAGCGGCGGAGGTGGTGGCGCTGGAACTCGACCGCCGCGCGGTCGCCGCGCTGGCCGAACTCGCCGCCGCCCATCCCGGCCGGCTGCGCGTGATCGAGGGGGATGCGCTGAAGGCCGACCCGGCGGCGCTGGTTCCCGCGCCGCGGCGCATCGTCGCCAACCTGCCCTACAACGTCGCCTCGCCGCTGCTGGTGCGCTGGCTGCGCGGCGCCGCCAGCCTCGAGGGCATGACGCTGATGTTCCAGCAGGAGGTCGCCGAACGCATCTGCGCCGCGCCGGACACCGAGGCCTATGGGCGGCTCTCCGTGCTCGCGCAGTGGCGCTGCCGCTGCGCGATGCTGCTGCGCCTGCCGCCCGGCGCCTTCAGCCCCCCCCCCAAGGTCTTCTCGGCCGTGGTCGGCTTCACGCCGCACGCCGAGGATCCCGGCCCCGCGCTGTTCGCCGCCATGGAGCGCGTCACCGCGGCGGCGTTCGGCCAGCGGCGGAAGATGCTGCGCGGCGCGCTGAGGCCGCTCGGCGAGGCGGAGGCGCTGCTCGCCGCCGCCGGCATAGACGGCGCCCGCCGTGCCGAGACGCTGGGCATTGCCGAGTTCCACCGCCTCGCTTCCTGCCTGCTGGCGCGCGAGACGAGAGCCGTTTCCGATCGCATTGGCTCACCGAAACGAATCTAGCCCATTGTTTTCGCGAGCATCTTCACCCGACCCGATGATCCCATCCGGTCGGGATCCGCTTTAGGGGCGGAACCAGGCCAGGACCGCCGCCAGGGTGAACACCGAGATCACGGTCGAGACCAGCACCGTCGCCCCGGACCGCTCCGCCCCCGTGCGGTAGCGCCGCGCCAGCATGAAGGCATTGGCGCCGGTCGGCAGCGCGGCCGAGGTCACGGCGACCGCCGTCTCCAGCGCGCCGAGCCCCATCGCGAGGCAGATGCCCCAGACCAGCAGCGGCAGCACTGCGAGCTTGAGCGCGAGGCTCCAGGCCACCTCCCCCATCGCGCCCGCCACCCGGAAGGAGGCGAGCGAGCCGCCGAGGCAGAACAGCGCGAGCGGCGGGCTCGCCGCGCCGAGCAGTTCGAGCGTCCGCCGCGCCGCGCCCGGCACCGGCAGGTGCAGCGCGTTCCACACCAGCGCGAGCAGCACCGCCATCACGATCGGGTTGCGCACCACGCCCCCGAGCGTGGCGCGCAGCACGCGGAGCGGCGGCGCGTGCCGGTGCAGCCCGATCTCCACCACCACCGTCCCGAGGCTCAGCAGCACCATCGAATGCAGCGCGATGATGGCGAGCAGCACCGCGAGCCCCGCCTCCTCATAGGCGGCGGCGACGAGGGGAATGCCCATCATCACCGTGTTGCCGAAGGTGGCGTTCAGTCCGAACAGCCCGGCCTCGCCGAGCGGCATGCCGAGCCGCCGCGCGCCGAGCCACATCGCGAACGCATAGACGACGAGCGCGGCGAGGAAGAAGGCGAAGGCCGCCGGCCCGCCCCCGCCATGGCCCGAGGTGCCGCCGGCGAAGAGCAGCGCCGGCGAGGCGACGCCGAAGGTGAACCCGATCAGGACGCGGAAGCCGGCCTCATCCACGAAGCCGCGCACCGCCGCACCCCAGCCCAGCGCGACGATGAGGAAGACCGGCGCGACGATGTCGAGGATGGCGGTCACGCGCGCATCCCGGAAGCCGCGCCGCGCCCGCTCATCCGGCGAGCAGCGCCGCGATGAAGGCCGACATGCCGGTCTGCCGCCGCCGCTCGCTGCGCGCGGCGTGCAGGATGGCGCGCACCTGCGCCACCGTCGCGTCGAAGTCGCGGTTGACCACGACGTGGTCGAACTCGTCCCAGTGCGCGATCTCCTCGCGCGCGGCGGCCATGCGGCGGGCGATCTCGACCTCGCTGTCCTGCCCGCGGCCGCGCAGCCGCGCCTCGAGGTCGGGCAGCGAGGGCGGCAGGAGGAAGACGCCGACCACGTCCTCCGGCAACGCCGCCTTCATCTGGCGATGGCCCTGCCATTCGATGTCGAACAGCACGTCGCGCCCGGCCGCCAGCGCCGCCTCCACCGGCCCGCGCGGCGTGCCGTAGGCGCGGCCGAGGAAGCGCGCATGTTCGAGGAACTCGCCGCGCGCGGCCATGGCGTCGAACTCGGCCTCGGTCTTGAAGAAGTAGTGCACGCCCTCCTGCTCGGCCGGGCGCGGCGCGCGGGTGGTGGCGCTGACGGAAAGCGACAGCGCGGGCTCGGTGGCGAGCAGCGCGCGCGAGACGGAGGTCTTGCCCGCACCGGGCGCGGCCGCGAGCACGAGGCACAGGCCGCGCCGGGCGATGCCCTCATTCGACATTGGCCGATTGCTCCTTCAGCCGCTCGATCGCCGCCTTCAGTTCCAGGCCGATGCGCGTCAGCGCCGTGCTCGCGGACTTGCTGCACAGCGTGTTCGCCTCGCGCACGAATTCCTGCGTGAGGAAGTCGAGCTTGCGCCCGATCGCCTCGCCGCTGCCGAGCATCCGCCGCGCCTCGGCGATATGGGCGGAGAGGCGGTCGAGCTCCTCGCGCACGTCGGACTTGCCGGCGAGCAGCGCGACCTCGACGGCGAGCCGGTCCTCGGGGACGCGGCGCTCGCCCTCGAGCAGCGCGGCGAGGCTCTCGCGCAGCCGCGCCATGTGCAGCGCGGGCTGGTCCGCGGCCTCCCTCTCCGCGAGGTCGCGCAGGGCGGCGATCTCGTCGAGCAGCACGCCCAGGATCTCCGCGAGCTTCGCGCCCTCGGCGCGGCGCGAGGCGACGAGGCCCTCCAGCGCCCGCGCGAAGGCTGCCGCGATGGCCGCGCGCGCGGCCTCCTCCTCGGCCTCGTCGGGCTCGCGCGCCTCGGCGCGCAGCACGCCGGGCAGGGCGAGCAGCGCCTCGGCGCGCGGCGGCGGCGCGCCGGGGATGCGCGCGGCGAGGTCGAGCGCGATGCGCAGCGCCTGCTCGAGCGCGACGGGGTCGGGCGTGAGCCGCGCGGCGGGGCGGTCCTCCCGCTTCACGCTCAGCGTCGCCGAGACATTGCCGCGCTTGAGAACGCGGCCCGCCATCTCCTTCAGCGGGGCTTCCAGCGCGTCGTAGCCGCCGGGCAGGCGCAGCCGTACATCGAGGCCGCGGCCGTTGACGCTGCGCAATTCCCACTGGAAGGAGGAACCGTCCGGCAGCGCGCCGCCCTCGCGGGCGAAGCCGGTCATCGAGGAAAGGGAGTGTGCGGCCATGGCGCCGCTTCTCCCCCGCGGAGGGGCCGGATGCAAGCGGGCTGGAACCATGTGCTGATCACCGGCGCCTCCTCGGGGCTGGGGCGCGCGCTCGCCGAGGCCTGCGCGCGGCCCGGGGCGATGCTGCACCTCTCCGGGCGCGACGCGGCGCGGCTCGATGCCGCCGCCGCAGCCTGCGCCGCCCGTGGCGCCGAGGTCCGCGCCCGCGTGCTGGACGTGCGCGACGCCGCGGCGATGGAGGCCTGGATCGGCGGCGCGGGGCGGCTCGATCTCGTCATCGCCAATGCGGGCGTCTCGGCGGGCACCGGCGGGGCGACGGAACCGGCCGGGCAGGCGCGACGGATCTTCGAGACCAACGTGACCGGCGTGCTCAACACCGCCCTGCCCGCCATCGCCGCCATGGCGGAACAGGCGCCGGGGCCGGACGGCATCCGCGGGCGGGTCGCGGTGATCGCCTCCCTCGCCGCCTTCCTCGCCGCCCCCGGTGCGCCGGCCTATTGCGCGACCAAGGCGGCGGTGCAGCGCTGGGCCGAGGCTCTGGACGCGAGCGAGCGCCGGCGCGGCATCCGCCTGCATGCCGTCTGCCCCGGCTATGTCCGCACGCCGATGACCGCGCGCAACCCCTTCCCCATGCCCCTGCTGATGGATGCCGGGGAGGCGGCGCGGCGGACGCTCGCCGGCATCGCGCGCGGGCGCACGCGCATCGCCTATCCCTGGCCGACCTACGCCATGGCGCGCCTTCTCGGCGCCTTGCCGCCCGGCCTGATCGCGCGGATCTTCGCGCGGATGCCGGACAAGCCCGCGGGAGGATGAGCATGCGCGACCTGACGACCGAGGGGCTGCTCGATGCCGTGCGGGCCTGGGTGGAGATCGAGAGCCCGACCAACGACGCCGCCGGCGTCAACCGCGTGGCCGACCACGCGGAAGGCCTGCTGCGCGGGATCGGCGCCGCCATCGAGCGCACGCCGGGCCGCGACGGCTACGGCGACATCCTGATCGGCCGCGTGCAGGGCACCGAGGACGGCCCAGGCCTGCTGCTGCTCGGCCACATGGACACGGTGCATCAGCGCGGGACCTTCGGCTTCCGCGCCGAGGGCGAGCGCGCCTACGGCCCGGGCATCTACGACATGAAGGGCGGCAATGCGATGGCGGTCGCGGCGCTGCAGCACCTGCACGCGCAGGGCCGCCGCCCGCGCCTGCCGGTCAGCGTGATGATGATCCCGGACGAGGAAGTGGGCAGCCCGTCCTCGCGCGCCGCCATCGAGGCAGAAGCCTTGAGGCATCGCGCCGCGCTGGTGGTGGAACCCTCCGGCGAGGGCGGGAAGTTCACCGTCGCGCGGCACGGCATCGCGCGCTGGCACATCCGCACCATCGGCCGGCCCGCCCATGCCGGGGCCTATCACGCCGAGGGCCGCTCCGCGGTGCGGGAAATGGCGCACCACATCCTCGCGCTCGAGGCGCTGACCGACCATCCCCGCAACTTCTTCGTCAACATCGGCATCGTGCAGGGCGGCACGCATGAAAACATGGTGCCCGCCGAATGCAACGCGATCTGCTACGCGCTGGTGCCGACCGCGGCCGAGGAGGCGGAACTGCGCGCCGCCGTGCAGGCGCTGCCGCGGCATGATGCGGATGTGCGCACCGAGGTCTCGCCCGGCCTCGGCCGCCCGCCCTTCGTCAAGACGCCGGCCATCCAGGCGCTCTACGACCATGCGGCGATGCTGGCCGCGGAATGCGGCCTGCCCTCGGCCGGGGAGCGCGTCGCCGGCGGCGGCTCGGACGGCAACTTCACCGGCGCGCTCGGCGTGCCGACGCTCGATGGCCTCGGCGTGATCGGCGGCGGGCCGCATACGCGGGAGGAATATGTCGAGTTGCGCTGCCTGCTGCCACGCACGCGGATGCTCGCGCGGCTGTTCGAGACGCTGGGGGCCGGTGTGGCCGGCCTATAGGCCGAGCCGCGCCCAGGCCGCGCGTTCCTCCAGCGCATGGGTCAGCGCCTCGACGCCCTCCCGCGCCCCCGGGATCAGGCGCCAGGGGAAGGGCCGGCGCCGCTGGCCAAGGCGGATGATCCGCACCTTCTCCCCGAAGCGGCGCTTCGCCTCGCCTTCCGCATCGCCGAGCGCGTCGGCGAGGCCGAGGGCGAGCGCCTCTCGCCCCAGCCAGAAGCGGCCGCTGAAGAGCGTCTCCTCCGGCGCCTTGAGCCGCGCGCCACGCCGCATCCGCACCCAGTCCTTGAACTCCTCGTGCAGCCGAGCGAGGAGTTCCTCGAGGCGCGCCACATCCTCGCCGCGCTCGGGGCGGAAGGGGTCGAGGAAGGACTTCTCCTCCCCCGCCGTGCGCAGCCGGCGCTCGATGCCGAGCCGCGCGATCGCCTCGGTGAAGCCGAAGCCTGCGCTGATGACGCCGATCGAACCCAGGATGGAGGCCGGGTCGGCCACGATCTCGTCCGCCGCCGTGGCGACCCAGTAGCCGCCCGAGGCCGCGGCATCCTCGACCACGGCGATGGTCGGCACCTTCTTCTCCTCGGCGAGCCGGCGGATGCGCGCGGCGATCAGCGAGGACTGCACCGGCGAGCCGCCGGGCGAGTTGATCACCAGCATCACCGCCGCGAGCCGGCGGATGGAGAAGGCGCGCTCGAGCAGCGGGCCGATCCCCGCCGCCGAGAGCCCACCGCCGAAAGGGTCGGGACGCGCCGCGATCAGGCCGGTCAAACGCAGCAGCGCGACGCGCGGCGCGCGGTCGAGGAAGGAGAACACCATGGCCCAGTAGATGCGGCCCGCGCGGCCGGCATCAAGCGCCCTTGCAGGGCGCGACGCGCCGCGCTGCAATCGCCGGATGACCGAGAACCGCGTCCTGATCGCCGGCGCCGGCCCTGCCGGCCTCGTCGCCGCCGCCGCCCTGGCCGAGGAAGGCATCCCCGTCCTGATCGTCGAGCAGGCGCGCGACCTGCCGGACGACCTGCGCGCCTCCACCTTCCACCCGCCGACCCTCGACATGCTCGACCGCTTCGGCGTGACGGAGGCGATGATCGCGCAGGGCCTTATCTGCCCGACCTGGCAGTTCCGCGACCGGCATGCCGGCGTGATCGCGACCTTCGACCTCGGCCATCTGAAGGACGACACGCGCCACCCCTACCGGCTGCAATGCGAGCAGTGGCGCCTGACGCGCATGCTGCGCGACCGCCTCGCGGCCAATCCCGCCGTCGCCTTCCTCTACGATGCGAAGGCGGTGGAGGTGGCGCAGGACGCCGACGGCGTGACGCTGACCATCGAGCGGCCCGACGGCTCGCGGGAGCCGCTGCGCGGCCGCTTCCTGATCGGCGCGGACGGCGCCTCCTCGGCGGTGCGCAAGTCGCTCGGCATCGGCTTCGAGGGCATGACCATCCCCGAGATCTTCCTCACCCTCTCAACCCCGTTTCCCTTCCACGAGGCGATCGAGGACCTCGCCAACATCGCCTACATCTCGGACCCCGAGGAATGGTTCGTGCTGCTGCGCACCGCATCCCTCTGGCGCGTGCTCTTCCCGACCGACCCCGAGGAGACGGAGGCGCGCATGATGGACCCGGCGCGCATCGAGCAACGGCTGCAGGCGGTGGCGCCTAACCCCGCCGGCTACGAGCTGCGCCATCGCACCGCCTATCGCGTGCATGAGCGCGTGGCGGACACCTATGCGAAGGGCCGCTGCTTCCTCGCCGGCGATGCGGCGCACATCAACAATCCGCTCGGCGGCATGGGCATGAACGGGGGCGTGCACGACGCCTTCAACCTCGCGGAGAAGCTCGCTGAGGTCTGGCGCGGGGCCGATCCGGCGCTGATGGAACGCTACTCGCGCCAGCGGCGGAAGGTCGCGCTCGAGACGGTGCAGGCGACGGCGCTGCGCAACCGCCAGATCCTGAACCAGCGCGACCCCGAGGTGCGGCGCGCCTACCACGACGAGCTGCGCGCGACCGCCGCCGACCCGGCGAAGCACCGCGCCTTCCTGCTGCGCACCTCGATGATCCAGTCGCTGCGGGATCTGGAGCAGGTGGCATGAGCGGACACCCCGAGGCCGACATCTACCACCGCCAGGGCATGGGCAACCGCGCCGGGCTCGGGCAGGCGCCGGCGCTGGTCATCGTGGATTTCGTCGTGGGCTTCGCAGACCCGGCGCATTTCGGCGGCGGCAACATCGCCCCGGCGATCGCGCAGACGGTGCATCTCCTCGCCTTCGCGCGCCGGCACGGCTGGCCCGTCGCGCATACCCGCGTCGTCTATGCCGAGGACGGCTCGGATGCCGGCGTCTTCACGCTGAAGGCGCCCTCGCTGCGCAAGCTGACGGAAACCAGCCCGCTGTCGCAGATCGTCCCGGAACTCGCGCCACTGCCGGGCGAGCTGGTGGTGCGCAAGCAGGGCGCCTCGGGCTTCTTCGAGACCAACCTCGCCGGATGGCTCGCCTTCCGGCGCGTGGACACGGTGGCGGTGGCGGGCTGCACCACATCGGGTTGCGTGCGCGCGACCGTGGTGGACGCGATGCAGCACAATCTCCGCACCATCTGCGTGACGGACTGCGTCGGCGACCGCGCGATCGGGCCGCACGAGGCGAACCTCTTCGACATCGGCCAGAAATACGCCGACCTGATGACGCGCGCGGAACTCGAGGCCGCCTGGAGGGCGCCGGGATAGCACAGCACCCGCAGCCGCATGTCGGCGCGGCTATCCGCGGCGCGCGCCGGTCGCGCGCACGATCGCGCCCACCTTCTCGCTCTCGGCCCGCATGAAGGCGGCGAACTCCGCGCGGCGCATCACCCGCGGCACCGAGCCGCCGGCGATGATGCGCTCGCGCAGGTCCGGCTCCTGCAAGGACGCGGCAAGCGCCTCGTCGAGCCGCGCGAGGATCGGCTCCGGTACGCCCGCGGGCGTGGCGAGGCCGAACCAGCCCGTGGTGGTCACGTCCACGCCCTGCTCGCGCATGGTGGGCAGGTCGGGGAAGGCGGGCACGCGCTCCGGGCCGCTGACGGCGATCGGGCGCATCCGTCCGCCCTGCGCCATCGCCGCGACGGCGGAGATGGACTGGAACAGCACGTCGAGCCGCCCCTCGATCAGGTCCGTGTTCATCTGCCCGGCCTGGTTGTAGGGCGCGTGGGTGATCTCGATGCCCGTGATCTGCCCGAACTGCGCGGCGGCGAGATGCTGCGAGGAGCCGATGCCCACCGAGCCGAAATTCAGCGGCCGCCCGAGCCCGCGCGCCCAGGCGATGAAGGATTGCAGGTCGCGCGGCGGGTTCTGCGGCGGCACCACCACGATGTTCGGCACCAGCGCGATCAGCCCGACGGCGGCGAAGTCGCGCTCGGCATCGAAGGGCATGGTGTCGTGCAGCCAGCGGTTCGCGGCGTGGGAGGCGATGGAGGCGAGGCCGACCGTGTAGCCGTCCGGCGCACTGCGCGCGAGCGCGGTCATGCCGATATTCGTCCCGGCCCCCGGCCGGTTCTCCACCACCACCGGCTGGCCGAGCCGCGCCGAGAGCCGGTCGCCGACCAGACGCGAGATCACATCCCCCGCCCCGCCGGCCGGGCCGGGATTGATCCAGCGGATCGGACGGTCGGGCCATGAGCCCTGCGCGCCGGCCGCGCGCGGCAGCAGCAGCGCGGGGGCGGCGAGCAACAGCGGGCGGCGGCTGGTCCGGATCATGGTCCTGGTTCTCCGACGTGAAGACCCGCGATCCTTCCGCCTGCGCGCGCCGCATGCAAGGGCTGGCGCGCCCGCGCGCCTGTGGCAGGCTCGGGACGCCGGGGCCGGCGTGAAGGAGGGTTGCGATGGGCAGGGACGTTCTGGGCTGGCGGAGGCTGTTCGGCGTGATGGGGCCGTCCACCAACACCGTCGTGCAGCCGGATTTCGACATGATGCGCCCGGCCGGCGTCACCAACCACTATTCGCGCATCTTCACGCCCAATGCCGACGCCGTCTCCAACGAGACCTTCCGCGCCGGCGCGGAACTGATCGGGGCGAACACGCTCGACGCCGTGCGCTCGGTCATGACCTGCAACCCGGACTACCTGGTCATGGGCATGTCGGCCGTCACCTTCTTCGATGGCGCGAAGGGTGCGGACCGCTTCATCGCGCAGGTGAAGGAGGTGTCGGGCCTCGACATCTCGGTCGGCAGCCATGCCTGCACGGCGGCGCTGAACGCCTATGGCGGGGTGAAGCGGCTCGCGGTGCTCTCGCCCTACTGGCCGGCGATGAACACCGAAGTGGCGCGCTATTTCGGCGACATGGGCTTCACCGTGGTGCGCGACATCGCCCTGCAATGCCGCTCCTGGACCGGCATCGCGCAGGTCACGCCGGCTGAATGCGTCGCGGCGCTGAAGAAGCTCGATGGCGACGACGTGGACGCGATCGTGCAGGTCGGCACCAACCTTTCCATGGTGCGCCTCGCGGCGATGGCGGAGCTGTGGCTCGGCAAGCCGGTCATCGCCATCAACGCCGCCACCTACTGGCACGCGCTGCGCGCCAACGGGATCATGGACAAGGTCGCCGGATGCGGGCGGCTGCTCGAGGAATTCTGATGCCGATCCGCCCCGCCACCGAGGCCGACATCCCCGCCATCACCGCCATCTTCAACGAGGTCATCGCGACCTCCACCGCGATCTACGCCGATGATCCCTTCACCGAGGAGGACCGCCGCGCCTGGTTCGCGCAGCGCCGCGCCGCGGGCTATCCGGTGCTGGTGGCTGAGGAGGATGGCGAGGTGCTCGGCCTGGCGTCCTTCGGGGAATTCCGCGCCTGGCCGGGCTTCCGCCACACGGTCGAGCATTCGGTGCATGTGCGCGACGGGGCGCGCGGGCGCGGCATCGGCACCGCACTCGTCGCCGCGCTGTTCGAGCCCGCCCGCGCGCTGGGCAAGCATGTGATGATCGCGGGCGTCGACGCGGCGAATGCGGGCTCGATCCGCATGCATGAGCGGCTCGGCTTCGCGCGCGGCGCGGTGCTGCGGGAGGTCGGGCGCAAGTTCGGCCGGTGGCTGGATCTCGAACTGATGCAGAAATTCCTCGACGCACCGGGAGCGCCGCGATGACGGATGAGGAGATCCGCGCCCTGCTGCTGCGCACGCGCCGCATCGCCGTGGTCGGCGCCTCGGACCGTCCCGACCGGCCGAGCAACGGCGTCTTCCGCTTCCTGCTCGACCGCGGCTACGACGCCATGCCCGTGAACCCGGCGCTGGCGGGCCGCGCGGTGCATGGCGTCCGCGCGGTCGCGACGCTGGCCGAGGCCCGGCCGCTCGACATGGTGGACGTGTTCCGCCGCAGTGCCGAGGCCGGCGCCGTGGTGGAGGAGGCGATCCGGCTCGGCGCGCGCTCGGTCTGGCTCCAGCTCGGCGTGGTGGACGAGGCGGCGGCGAGGCGCGCGCGCGAGGCGGGCATCGCCTTCGTGATGGACCGCTGCCCGGCGATCGAATGGCGCCGGCTCGGCCTGCCGCCGCGGATCGCGACAGTCCCGTGACTCCGCCCGCCGCGGCTTGAAAGCGCCGCGGCCCTGGGCCATGTCGCCCGCGGTCGGGACAGCGGGCCGCCGCACGGCTGCGCCCCCGGCCCATGTCGGGAGAGGATGATCGAGGGATGACGGACGAGGAACGGCGCATCATCACCGCCTTCGTCGAGCGCATGAGCGGCGCGGTGCCGGTGGCTGGCCCCCCGAGCGGCCCCTGGGGCGCGACGGCGCCGGCCCAGAAGCCGAACCTGCCGCCGGTGGATCCGGAGGCCGACCGCCTCATCGCGGATCTGTTCGCCCGCCACCCCGAGGCGCGCTACCGCATCACCCAGGCCGCCTTCGTGCAGGAGGCGGCGCTGATCGAGGCGAACAACCGCATCCAGCAGCTGGAGTGGGAGGTGGAGAACGCCCGCCGCCAGGCCCAGGCCCAGGCCGCGCAGGCCGGGGGGGGCGGGATGTTCGGCGGTCTGTTCGGCGGCCGCCAGGCGGCGCAGATGCCCCCGCCCATGCCGCCCCGGCCGCAGCCGCAGTATCCGCCCGGCTACAACCCGCAGGCGCTGGCGCAGCAGTCGCGCGGCGGGATGGGCTTCCTCGGCACCGCGGCCGCCGCAGCGGCCGGTGTGGCCGGCGGCATGCTGCTCGGGAACATGCTGATGAGCGCCTTCGGCGGCGGTGCGGCGCAGGCGGCGAGCCCCTTCGGCGCGGATGCCTCGCCGGTCTCCTCCCCCTGGACGGACCCGGCCTCGGCCGGCGGCTGGGGCGGGGAGAAGGCCCCCGCGGCCTCCGACTGGGGCGAGGACGCCGCCGCGGCCGATGACGGCGGCGACTGGGGCGGCGACGAGGAATTCTGAATCCCGGTTCCCGAAGGCCCTTCGGCCTTTGGCGGGAGGGGTCCGGGGAGGGCGGCGCCCTCCCCGTTCGCATTTCGCTTCGTGATTGACTGCCCTCGCCGCATGATGATTTCTCATCCGTCATGCGCGTTCCCGACCTCGACCTCGACCTGCTGCGCGGCTTCGTGACGGTCGCCGAGCGCGGCGGCTTCACCGCCGCCGGCGTCGCGCTCGGCCTGACGCAATCGGCGATCAGCCTGAAGGTGAAGCGGCTCGAGGACATCCTCGGCAAGCGCGTGCTGGAGCGCGGCGGCCGCGGCGTGGCGCTGACGCGGGAGGGCGAGACGCTGCTCGCCTATGCCCGCCGCATCCTCGCGCTGAACGACGAGGCGGTGCGGCGCATGGTCGCACCCCCGGTGGCCGGGCGGCTGCGCCTCGGCGTCGCGGACCACTTCATCCCGCGCAACCTCGCGCCCGTCCTGGCGCGCTTCGCCCGCACCTACCCGGACGTGCATCTCGAGGTGGAGGTCGGCCGCAGCCACGAGTTGCGCGCGGCGATGGCCGACGGCGCGCTCGACCTCGTGCTCGGCAAGCGGCGCGACGGCGAGACGGAAGGCCGGCCGATCTTCACCGAGACCATCGTCTGGGTCGCCGCCCCCGGCTGGGAACCCCCCGAAGGCCGCCCGCTGCCCATCGCGATGCTGCCGCAGGGCTGCATGTTCCGCGACCGGGCGCTCGCCGCCCTGGCGCGGGCGGGGATCGCCTTCGAGGTGGTCTTCACCTCGGCCTCCCTCACCGGCGTCGCGGCCGCCGCGCAGGCCGGCTTCGCGGTGACGGTGCTCGGCCGCACGGGACTGCCGCCGGGCCTTCTGGAACTGCCCGACCTGCCAGGCTGCGGCACGGCGGAGATGTGCCTCTTCGGCGACGCCGAGGGCCGTTCCGCGCTGGTCGAGCCGCTGATCGGCTTCATCCGCGACAGCGTCGCCGCGCCCGCCGGATGATCCGGACGGCGCGCGCTAAGGCAACCAGACCGAGCCTTCGGGCGGCGTGTCCGAGAGCAGCAGCTCCTCGAAGAAGCGCACCATCGCATCGCGCAGGAACAGCCCGGCGATGACGCCGTGATGCGCGACGCCCTCCACCGCGATGGCGCGGCTGCCCGGCAGCGCGATGCTGTGCAGCCGCGTGCGCACCGCGTCCCGCGCATGCCCGCGCCCATGCACGCAGAGCAGGCGCGTGCGGCCCGGCGCCGCCGCGATGATGCGGTCGAAGGCGCGGCGGTCGAGCTCCCGCCCCTCGCTGCGCCGCCCGCTCATGGCCAGCGGATGCGCGCCGCCGAGGCTCATCGCCACGCGCGCGCCGAGCCCGGCGCCATAGGCGAGCGCCGCCGCCCCGCCCGCGCTGGTGCCGAAGCAGCGCAGCGCGGCATAGCGCGACAGCGGCAGATCCCGCCCGAGCCGCGTCGCGAGCGCGACCGGATCGGCCGCGTAGCCCGGAATGCCGCGCAGGAAACTCGCCTGCGAGGCGTCGGCGAGCACCAGCACGTCGCATCGCGCGGCGGGAAAGGCCTGCAGGACAGGCGCGACGGGCATCATCAGCCGGTGCGCCACGCCGCAGAAGCCGATGACGAGCTCGCGCCGCGAACCGGGCGCGCCCTCGGCCTCGAACAGCGTCACGCCCGGGGCGATGTCGCGGCGGCGGAAGGGCTCGGGCTCGGGCCGCACGCGCCGCACGAGTCCATCGAGCCGCGCGATCCAGGGCCGCGCCGCCTCGGGCAGCGCATCGGCGCCGGCGGCGAGCGCCGTCACCTCGGCGGGCGTCAGGCGGTTCTCCGCCTCGATCTGCGCGCGGTAGAGATCGGCGGTCGTCGCCGAGGCGGCCAGCGCCGCGAGGGCATCCATCAGCCGCGCACGGCCAGATGCGCGGCGAGCGCGGCCACGCCGGGATGGTCGAGCAGCGCCGCCTCGCTCACCTCGATGCCGGCTTCGAGCTGCAGCCAGATGCACAGCTCCATGCGGGCGAGGGAATCGAAACCCAGCGCCTCGAAGCTGCATTCCGCCGCCGGGTCGTCGAGCAGCGCGCGCAGGTCCGGATCGGTCACGGTGACGACCGGGTTCTGACGCACGCCCTCGGCGATCAGGGCGCGCAGCGCGGCACGATCGCGCGTGGATGGGGCGGGCGGCAGGTCCATCGGTCTGGCAGGCTTCCTTTATGGGCAATCTGACGAGGCGAGGCCCCAGGGGCAAGCGCCGCCGCATGCCAGCAGGCGAGACGGCCGAGGTTTCGCCCGATGGCACCGCGCGCGGGATCAAGCGCTGACGCCCGGCCGTCAAGGGCCTGATCCATCGCCGCCGGAGATCAGTCCCGGGACAGTCCCGCGAGGCGCGCGAGGTCCCGCCGCAGAACCTTGCCCGCGGCGTTGCGCGGCAGCGCATCGAGCGCGACGATCCGCCGCGGCGCGCGCAGCCCGAGCCTCTCCCGGCAGGCCGCGAGCAGCGCGGCGGTGTCCATCCCCTCCCGCGCGACCACGGCGAGCAGCGGGATGTCGCCATGCTCGGCCGAGCGCAGCGCGAAGGCCGCGCATTCCACGAGGCCGGGGAAGCCCGCCGCGGCGGCCTCGATCTCGGCAGGAAAGATCTTGATGGTGCCGAGGTTCATCATGTCGTCCGCGCGGCCGGCGAGCACCAGCGCCCCGCCTTGCGTCAGCCACCCGGCATCGCCGGGGTGGAACCATCCGTCGCGGAAGGCGCGCGCCGTCGCCTCCGGGTCGTCGAGATAGGCCGTCGCCGCCGCGGCACTGCGTATGCGCACGAGGCCGCGCTCGCCCGGTGGCAGGACGCGCCCATCCTCGTCCACCACCTCGACCATGACGCCCGGCACGGGTGGGCCCACCGTGTCGGGGTGCTCGTCGTGATGCGCGGGCCGGGCGATGGTGACGGGGCCGGTCTCGCTCGTGCCGTAGAGCACGCAGACATCGGGCGTCAGCGCCGCCATCAGCCGCCGGCGCAGCGAGGCCGATACCGGCCCGCCCGCCAGCGTGATGCCGGTCTGCGGCGGCCAGGGCGGCGCGCCCGGCCGCGCCATCGCCGCGAGCAGCGCCTCCGCCTTCACCGGCGCGATGTTGAGCCGCGTCACGCCGTGGCGCGCGCAGACCTCCGCCACCTCGGCGCCGGCGCCGTTGTTGGCGAGCACCTCCGTCCCGCCGGCGGCGAGGGTGTGCAGCTGCAGCCGCTTGGCGTTGTTGAACTCATTGCCGATGCTGCGGAAGCGCACGGTGCCGAGATCGGCCGTCATCATCCCCTGCATCGCCAGCGCGGCTTCCGGCAGCGCGATGAGCTTGGGCTTGCCGGTGGTGCCGGAACTGGTGATCACCAGCGTCCCGCCGCCGGCCAGGGGCGGCGCAGGCGCATCCTCCGCCCCCTCCGCCGCGATGGCGCGGATATCGGGGCGCAGAAGCGGCATGCCGGGCAGCGCATCCGCCTCCCGCTCGCCGAGCACGGCGGCGACGCGAAGCCGCGCCGCGAGATCCGCGCGCATCGCCGGCGGATCCCGGCTGCCGAGCGTCACCTGCCGGCAGCCGAGCGCGAGCAGCGCGAGCGTCGCGAGCAGATGCGGATACTCCTCGCGCAGCGTCAGCCCGACCGTGTCCCCGGGCCCGATCCCCTGCCGCCGCAGCCAGCCGGCCAGGCGCCGTGCATGCGCGGCGAGCGTGGCATAGGCGATGCCGCGGCCGGCATCCACCACCGCGACGCGCGCCGGATCGCGGGCCGCCACCGCCGCGATGCCGCCGACGACGGAGGCGGTCATGCCCGCGCCTAGCGCTGCGACCAGGGCGTGCGCTGCCAGAGCTCGCGGTAGCGGTCCTGCAGCCCGGCGAGGCGCGTGAACCAGGCCGCACCTTCCTCGTAGCGCGGTTCGGTGAAGCGGCCGCGCATCACGCGGACGAATTCCGGGTCCTGGATGACATCGGCCATCGCCTCGCGCAGGCGCTGAAGGATGGCGGGCGGCGTGCCGGCGGGGGCGACGAGGCCGCGCTCGGAGGCCATCTCCACGGGATGCCCGAGTTCCTTGAGCGTCGGCACGTCGGGGCGGAAGGGGCTGCGCTCGGCCCCCGCCATGGCGAGCGTCCGCAGCTTCTCCCGGTTGGCCGAGACGGGGCCGAGGTTGAGGCCCGTCGAATCCACCTGCCGGGCGAGCACCGCCGCACGCAGCTGCGGGTCGCCCTGGAACACCACATGCACGAAGCGGGTGCCGGTATGCGCCTGCAGCAGCACGAGTTGCAGGTGATCGTCCGTGCCCGTGCCGGGCGAGGCATAGGTGATGGTCTCCGGCCGCGCCCGGGCAGCGGCCAGCAGGTCGTCCAGCGTCTTGAAGGGGCTGTCCTCGTGCACCGTGATCGCGGTCGGGTCGGTGACCATGTTGGCGATGCCGGCGAAGTCCTCGAGCCTGAACTGCGCGCGCCGCTCGATCGGGATGGTGAGCAGGCCGGGCATGTTGGTGGTGCCGAGCACATGCCCGTCAGGCCGCGCGCGCGCCACCGAGGCGAGCGCCACCTCGCCCCCCGCGCCGGGCCGGTTCACCACCACCACCGAGCCGCCGATGCGCTTTTCCAGCAGCGGCGCGACGGCGCGCGCGTCGAGGTCGGTCGCGCCGCCGGGCACGAAGCCGACGACGATCTCGATCGGCCGCTCGGGCCAGCGCGGCTGCGCCAGCGCCGGGGCCGCGATGGTGGCGCCGGCGGCGCCGAGCAGCGTCCTTCGCGTGAGTGTCATGACGTCCTTCCCTCGTTGCTTTCGATCCAGGCCATAAGGCGGCGCAGGCCTTCCTCCATGCCGACCTGCGGCTTCCAACCGATCGCGCGGAACGCTTCCTCATGCGCGATGCGGAAGGCGCCGCCGGAGGTCAGCCGCACCTTGCCCGGCGTGTCGCCGACGAATTCGGGCTCGATGTCGGAGCCGGCGAGCTTCGTGACCATCCGCACCAGCTCGAGCGTGGTCACCGGCGCGGGGCCGGAGGTGTTCACCGCGACATCGGTCGCCTCCGCCTCGAAGGCCATGCGGTTGGCGCGGGCGAGGTCGCCGACATAGACGAAGTGCTTGGTCTCGCTGCCGTCGCCATAGACCTGCGGGCGCTCGCCGCGCTTCACCCTGTCCCAGGTCTCGATGATGTAGAGCGCATTCGCCGCGCGATAGTGCTGCCGCTCGCCATAGACGGTGGAATAGCGCAGCACCACGTAGTCGAGGCCGAAGCGCCGCTTGTAGTCGCGGCAGAGCTGCTCGCCGATGATCTTGGTCGCGCCGTAGAGGATGGCGGCCGGCGGCGCGCCCGCCGAATGGAAGGGCGTGTCCTCCACCAGCTCGCCCTTCACGCCGGGGCCGTAGCCATAGACGGCGTTGGAGGAGGCGAAGACCACCTTCCGCACCCCCGTGGCGCGCGCGGCCTCCAGCGCGTTCTGCACGCCGCGGATGTTGACGTCGAGCCCGCCCCAGGGGTCGCGGTCCATGTTCAGCGTCATGTAGGCGGCGAGCAGCAGCGCGCCCTGGCAGCCCTCCATGGCGCGCAGCAGGTCCGGCAGGCGCATCACGTCGCCGCGCACCAGGCGCAGGCGGGGGTTGTCCTTCAGATGCGCGACGGCGGCCTCGGAGCCCATCGAGAAATTGTCGAACAGCACGACTTCCGATGCGCCGGCATCGAGCAGCCCGGCGGCGGTGGCGGAGCCGACCAGGCTCGCCCCGCCCACGATGATGAACCTGTTGCCGGCAATCGGCACGGATGCGGACATGCGCGGATCTTCCCCTGGCGTTTCCCGCGCACATGATCACCCGTCCGGCCGCGCCGGCAAAGACCGGCCGGCGCGCTATTCGACGCGCGCGCCCGAGAGGCGCACCGCCTCGGCCCATTTCGCCACCTCGGCCTGCAGGAAGGCCGGGAAGGCGTCGGGGCCGATGGCCCCCGGCTCCACGCCCATGCCGCGCAGCCGCGCGGCCTGCGCTTGCACGGCGGCCAGCACCACCTCGGCCACCCGGCGCACCACGGGCATCGGCGTGCCCGCGGGGGCGAGCAGCGCCTGCCAGGCCACCGCCTCGAAGCCGGGCCAGGTCTCGGCGACGGTCGGCACCTCGGGCCAGTCGGGCAGGCGCTGGGCGGTGGACATGGCGATGGGCCGGATCGCGCCCGCGCGCGCCTGCGCCGCGCTGGGGGGCAGGTTCTCGAAGGCCGCCTGGATGCGCCCGGCGACCAGTTCCGTGATGGTCGGCGCGCTGCCGCGGAAGGGCACATGCACCGCCTGGAAGCCGGCGCGGTGCCGGATGAGTTCCATCACGAGGTGCGGCAGCGTGCCGATGCCCGCGCTGCCGTAGCTCACGCCCTGCGGCTGCGCCCGCGCCCAGGCCAGGAAGCCCGGGAAGTCGCGCACCGGCACCGCGGGATGGACGCTGAGAAGGTTGGGCACCAGCCCGATCACGCAGACCGGGACGAAGTCGCGCAGGATGTCGAAGGGCAGGCGGGGATAGAGCGTGGCATTGGCCGCATGGGCCGCCGCCGCGGTCAGCCAGACCGAACCGTCGGCCGGCGCGCGCGCCACGTATTCCGCGCCGATGTTGCCGCCCGCGCCGGGGCGGTTCTCGACCACCACGGTGCCACCCAGCGCCTCGGTCAGCGCCTGAGCGGCGAAGCGCGAGAGCAGGTCGGAGGCGCCGCCCGGCGTATAGGGGCTGACGATGCGCATCTGCTGCGGCTGCGCCCGCGCCAGCGCGGGCAGCGCGAGACCGGCGAGGAGAAGGCGTCGGCGCATGGTCAACCTCCCGTGCTCAGGTGGTGTCGGCGGCCTCGCGCAGCATGGAGCGGCCGATCAGCAGGCGCTGGATGTCCGAGGCGCCCTCGAAGATGCGGAACAGGCGCGCGTCGCGGAAGAACTGCTCGACGACGGTGCCGCGCATGTAGCCCGCCCCGCCATGGAGCTGCACCGCGCGGTCCGCGACGCGGCCGAGCATCTCGGAGGCGAAGAGCTTGCAGCAGGCGATGTCGGCGATGATGCCGCCCTGCGCCTCTCCCGCCGCGTCGAAGGCGCGCGCGGTCTCGAGGATCATGCTGCGCGCGGCCAGCAGCTCGGCGCGGGCATCGGCCAGATGCGCCTGCACGAGCTGGAACTCGGCCAGCGCCTGGCCGAACTGCCGGCGCGCCTTCACATGCGCGAGGCTCTCCTCGATCAGCCGCTGCGCCTGGCCCACGCAGGTGACGGCGACATGCAGCCGGGCATGGTTGATGCCGCGCATGGCGGTCTTGAAGCCGCCGCCCTCCCGCCCGCCGATCAGGTTGGCGGCGGGGATGCGGACATCGTCGAAGAACACCTCGCTGGTGGCAGAGCCGTCCTGGCCCATCTTGCGGTCGGCCGGGCCGCAGGCGAGGCCCGGGCTGCCGGCCGGCACGATGAAGGCCGAGATGCCCGCGGCGTCGCGCGTGCCGGCGGCGGTGCGCGCCATGACGATGAACACATCCGCCTGGCGGGCGTTGGTGATGTAGCGCTTGGTGCCGTTGATGACGTACGCCTCGCCCTCGCGCCGCGCCGTCGTGCGCAGCCCGCCGGCGTCGCTGCCGGCCTCGGGCTCGGTCAGGGCGAAGGCGGCGGTGCAGGCGCCAGAGGCCATGCGCGGCAGCCATTCGCGCCGCTGCGCCTCGGTGCCGTTGTAGAGGATGGGCTGGCTGCCGAGCCCGATGGTGGTCGAGAAGCGCGCGCGATAGACCGCCGAGGCGCGCGTCACCTCGAACATCACCCGCACCTGCTGTTCCATGCTCAGGCCGAGCCCGCCATGGGCGGTCGGGATCGAGATGCCGAACAGGCCGATGGCGCGCAGCCGGTCGGTCAGGTCCTCGGGCAGGGTCTCCTGGCCCTCGAGCCGGGGCTCGGCGGGGATCAGCACCTCGCGCACCAGGCGGCGCACCGAGTCGAGATAGGATTCGAACTCCGCCGCCGACGGCGTCAGCACGTCGTCCACCCGCCGCCTCCTCCCTTTCCGGCGACGCTAGGTGCGCGGTCGCGGCGCTGTCAATCGCGCTCGGCGCGCGCCTGGAGCGAGGTCAGTTCATCGAGGAAGCGCTGCGCCGCCACGTCCGGCGCCCAGGGCATCCAGGGCCGCTCGCCATAACGCACAGCAAGGGGATCCTTCTCCAGCACGGCGGCGCGGATGCCGAGCGTCTCGCGCACCTCCTGCGCCGTCCAGCCGACGACATGCACCGCCTCGGCCGCCGCCACCGCGACATCGGCCGCCTTGTGTGCGCGCTTCTCCTCGGCGGTCCAGGGCGGCAGGCGGTAGCGCGCGGCGACGACCGCGAGCAGCCGCGCCTGCAGCTCCGCGAAGGCAGGGCCGAGGAAGGGCTTGAGCGGCGAGATGCAGTCGAAATTGATCAGGCCTTCGTCGGCGTCGTGCAGCAGTTCGCGCAGTTCCTGCGCTGGCGTCAGGCGATGGCGCGTGCGCGCGCGGCGCAGCGCGAGCACCGCGAGCGAATGCTGCGCGACCGAGAGCGGCTCAGGCCAGGCGGAATGCCCGCCCCAGCGGAAGGTGCGCGCGAGCCCCGTCGCGAGGTCGGCATCGGTCCAGTCGAGCGGCGTCGGCGCCAGCAGGTCGAGCCTCCGCCCCGAGGGCAGCCGCACCCAGGCGCGCTCAGCCATGCCGCGCGGCCCTAGTAGGTGGCAAACACGCGCTCCAGGTCGGTGATGCCGTGCGCGAGCGCGGGCGCGAGCAGCACGCGCGCCTTCTGCGGCGTCAGGTTGTCGGCGGTGACGAAGCCGAGCGCGGCGTTCTTCGTGGTGCGCGCCGCCCGCCCCGACCCGGCGCGCGAGGAGGTCACCACCGCCACCCCCTGCTTCACCGCCGCCGCCATCGCCTCCGACATCGCCGGCGTCACGTAGCCCGGCGCGAAGCCGGCGACGACGATGCCCTTCGCCCCGGCGGCGACGAAGGCCTCGATCGCCGCGCCATCGGCCCCGGCATAGGCATAGGCGATGTCCACCCGCGGCAGCGCCTCCATCCCGCGCATGTCGAACTCGGTGTCGGGCGCCATGCGGCGCAGCGGGCGGCGATACCAGGCGATGGCATCCGCATCGGCATGGCCGAGGCAGCCGAAATCCGGCGTGCGGAAGGTCTGCAGCCGCAGGGTCGAGGTCTTGGTCACCTCGCGCGCCGCCTGGATCTCGTCGTTCAGCAGCACCAGCGCGCCGAGGCCGCGCGCGCCCGGATCGGCCGCCACGCGGCAGGCATTGAGCAGGTTCATCGGCCCGTCGGCGGCCAGCGCCGAGGCCGGCCGCTGCGCGCCCACCACCACCACCGGCAGCGCGACCTTCAGCGTGAGGGAGAGGAAATAGGCCGTCTCCTCCAGCGTCGCCGTGCCATGGGTGACGACGATGCCGGCGAGGTCGGGATGCTCGCCCGCCAGACGGTCGCAGATCAGCAGCAATTCCTTCCACTCGGGCCAGGCGAGCGCGGTGGAGGGGATGGCGCGGAAGGGCACCGGGACCACCTCCGCCACCTCCGCCAGTTCCGGCACGCGCGCGAGCACGCCATGCACGTCGAGAACCCGCCCCGCCGCGCCGTAGTCGATCAGTTCGAGCGGCCCGCGGCCCATGGAGGAGATGGTGCCGCCCGTCCCGATGACGGCCACCTTCGGCTTGCCGCTCATGCCGCCTGCCGCCCCGCCGCGCCCGCGCGCAGCCTTTCGATCACGTGCCCGCTCGTCATGACATCGCCGAAGATGTTCCAGAAGGCGGCGAGCGAGGCGTTGTGCTCGGCGTCCGTGTTCGCCGCGTTGCAGTCCGCGACCATGACGGCGCGGAAATCGAGCATCATCGCATCGCGTGCGCTGCTCTCGCAGCACACATTGGTCACCGTGCCGCCGATCAGCACCGTGTCGAAGCCGCGCGCGCGCAGCCTTTCCGCGAGGTCGGAGGATCCCTGGATGAAGGCGCTGAAGCGGCGCTTGAGCACGCGCTCATCCTCCGCCCGCACATCGAGACCCGGCCACAGCGCATGGCCGGGCGCGCCCTCGCTCATCGCCGCGACGCGGCGCGCGCGGGCCTCGGGCGTTGCCATGCGCTGCATCACCGACCACTCCGTGTCGCAGGATTCGTCATGCGTGTTCTGCACCCAGAACACGCCCCCGCCGGTCTCGCGCACCGCCGCGGCGAGCCGGTTCACCGCGGGCACGATGCGCTCGGCCATCGGGCAATAGGCATGGCTGATCGCGGGGTCCATGAAGCCGACCTGGAGGTCGATCACGACGAAGGCGGTCCGCTCCGGCACCAGCTCCTCGAAGGGATGGGCGCGGCCGCAGCGCGCGATCACGCGCTCCACGATCTCGGGCGGGATGGAGAGGGGGTGCATCAGGGCGGTCTCCTCGGCGGCTGGCGATGGCGCCGGCGACGCTCCGCGTTTCCTCGGCCGCGAGGCTAGCGGCGGCCCCGGGGGGCGGCAACCCGGCGCTCAGCCGCGCGGCTCGACCACCGCCGTGGTCAGGCGCGAGACGCAGGCGAGCCGCCCGTCGGAGCGGCGGATCTCGGTCTGCCAGACCTGGGTGGTGCGGCCGAGATGCAGCGGCCGGCAGGTCGCCGTCACCACCTCGCCCTTCGGCACGCCGGCCATGTGGTTGGCGTTGATCTCGAGCCCGACGGCGCGGCGCCCCTCCTCGAGCGTCAGGGTGCTCGCCATGCTGCCGATCGTCTCGGCGAGCACGACGGAGGCGCCGCCATGCAGGATGCCGAAGGGCTGCACATGGCGCTCGTCCACCGGCATCTCGGCGCGGATGAAGTCCTCGCCCACCTCGATGATGCGGATGCCGAACAGGCCGGGCAGGCTGCCCTCGAACCGCGCCTGCATCTCCGCCGCATCGGCGCGGCGCTTCCAGATGGCCATGGTCCTTCACGTCTCCGTCAGCGGTCCGGCCGATCCTGGCGCGGAAGCCCCGGCGCGGCCAGGGCCGGCACACGACGGTTGACGATGCCCCGCCCGCGCGGGATAGGAGCGCCACCCGCGGATGCCGCCCCGGGGCCGCGTCATGCGCCCCCGGGGATCGCGGCGAAGAGCCGTCGCCCGGGTGCGGACCGCGGATCCACCAGCCTGAGCGGAGGAGGCGAGCAGCAGCCGTGCACGTGGTCCTGGACGTGTCCCGGTTCCTCGCCTGCGCGCGCCGTCGCGCGCCATCGGGCATCGACCGCGTCGAGGCCGCCTATGTCGCCCGATGGCTCGCCGCGCCGGCCGCTTCCGTGACCTTCTGCGCCCGCGCGCCCTGGGGCGGCTATGCCGCCGTGCCGCGCGGCATGGTGGCCGATGCGGCCGCCGCGCTGGCCGCCGCCTGGGCCGGCGGGACCGGGGCCGAGGCCGCGCGCCGCGCCGCGCTGCGCATCGGCCGGCTGTCCGACCTCCGCCTCGCCGTCGGCCGCGGCCGGCAGCGGCTGCGCGAGGTGCTGGCGCGCGAAGGCCGCGCGCTGTTCCTGCTCGTCTCGCACCGGCTGATGGAAAGGCCCGAGCCGATCGCGGCACTTCGCGCCGCGGGCGCGGCCTTCGTCCCGCTCGTCCACGACCTGATCCCGGTGACGCATCCCGAATACGCGCGTCCCGGCGTGGCGATGCAGCACCTGCGGCGGCTCGACACCGTGGCCTCCATGGCCGATGGCGTGATCGTGAACTCGGCCGCGACGGCCGCGGTGCTGCGCCCGCATCTCGTCGCGCAGGACGGCGCGCCGCCGCTCGTCGTCGCGCCCCTCGGCATCGAGCTCGCCGATGCGCCGGCGGGCCGCCGTCCCCTGCCCACCGATCCCTACTTCGTCGCCATCGGCACCATCGAGCCGCGCAAGAACCACCTGCTGCTGCTCCATCTCTGGCGCGACTTCGCCGCGCGCTGGGGGCCCGCGGCGCCGCGCCTGGTGCTGGTCGGCCGCCGCGGGTGGGAGAACGAGAACGTCGTGGACCTGCTCGAACGCTGCGCCCTGCTGCGCGGCCTCGTCACCGAGGCCGGCGCGCTGCCGGATGCGGATGTCGCGGCACTGCTGCGCGGCGCCCGCGCGCTGCTCTTCCCCTCCTTCGCCGAGGGCTACGGCCTGCCGCTCGCCGAGGCGCTGGCCTGCGGCACGCCCGCCATCTGCTCGGACCTGCCGGCGCTGCGCGAGGTCGGCGGCCAGGTGCCGGAATACCTCGACCCGGTGGATGGCGCGGGCTGGCGGCGGATGATCCTCGACTACGCCGCGCCGGAGAGCCGCAACCGCGCCGCGCAGATCGCGCGCCTGCGCGGCTGGTCCGCGCCGCGCTGGGATGCGCATTTCGCGGCGGTGGACGGGCTGCTGGCCAGGGTCGCCGCGCGCCACCGCGCCGCAGCGCCCGCCGAGAACCCGCCCCTCTCCGCCGCGGCCGTCCTGGCCGATGCGCGGGAGGGCCTGCGCTGATGCGCCGGCAGGCCGGGGGCGCCGAACGCCGATGCGCCTGAAGCCCGGCCCGCGCCGCGGCGCCGAGGCCCCGCTCGCCATCGTCGGTGCGGCCTGCCGCCTGCCCGGCGCGCCCGACCTCGACGCCTTCCGCCGGCTGCTCGAGGAAGGCGGCGACGCCGTCGGCACCGTCCCCGCCGAGCGCTTCGACCAGGCGCGCTGGCTGCATCCGCGCCGCGGCGAGCCGGGCCGCAGCTACACCTTCGCCGCCGGCACCATCGGCGACGCCGCCGGCTTCGACCCCCAGGCCTTCGGCCTCTCCCCGCGCGAGGCGGCGGAGATGGACCCGCAGCAGCGCCTGCTGCTCGAAGTCGCCGCCCATGCCTTCGAGGATGCCGGCTGGCCCGCCGACCGCCTCGCCGGCCGCGCCGTCGCCGTCTTCGTCGGCGGCTCCTCGACCGATTACGCGGAGCTGCGCCTCGAGGACCCGGCGGCGGGCGACCGCTACTTCATGACCGGCAACGCGCTTTCGATCCTCGCCAACCGCATCGGCAACGTCTTCGACCTGCGGGGCGCGGCGCAGACGGTGGACACGGCCTGCTCCTCCTCCCTCGTCGCGCTGCACCTCGCCGCACGCGCGCTGCAGGACGACCCCGGGCTGGAGGCGGCGGTGGTGGGCGGCGTGAACATGCTGCTCTCGCCCTTCGCCTTCCTCGGCTTCTCGCGCGCGGGGATGCTCTCGCCCACCGGCCGCTGCCGCGCCTTCGCCGCGGCGGCGGACGGCTATGTGCGGGCCGAGGGCGCGGGGGTGGTGGTGCTCAGGCGCCTGGCCGACGCGCGCGCCGCGGGCGATCGGGTGCGCGCGCTGCTGCTCGGCTCGGGCGTGAACGCGGCGGGGCGGACGATCGGCCTCTCGCTCCCCGACCGCGAGGCGCAGGCGGCGCTGATCGCGCGCGTCATCGCCCGCGCCGGCGTCGCGCCCGACCGCTTCCTCGCCTTCGAGGCGCATGGCACCGGCACCCGCGTGGGCGACCCGGCCGAGGCCTGGGCGATCGGCACCGCCATCGCGCAGGCGCGCGCCGCGCCGCTGCCCATCGGCTCGGTCAAGACCAATGTCGGGCATCTCGAGCCCGCCTCCGGCATGGCCGGGCTGCTCAAGGCGATGCTGATGCTCGAGACCGGCGCCGTCCCGGCCTCGCTGCATTGCGCCGAGCCCAATCCCGAGATCGACTTCGCCGGGCTGAACCTGCAGGTGCCGTCGCGCCTGTTGCCGGTGGCGGCCGGCGCGGATGCGGTGGTGGGCGTCAATTCCTTCGGCTTCGGCGGCACCAATGCGACGGCGCTGCTCGGCCGCGCCCCGCCCGCGCGTGCGGCCCCCGCCGCGCGCGGCCGCGCCATGCCGCCGCTCGTGCTCTCGGCGCGGTCCGAGGCGGGGCTGCGCCTGCTCGCCGCGCGCTGGCGCGAAAGGCTGCGCGGCACGGGCGCGGAGGAGGCCGCGGCACTCGCCCGCGGCGTCGCGCGGCACCGCACGCTCGCGCAGCACCGGCTCGTGCTGCGCGGGGCCGATGGCAATGCGCTCGCCACCGCCATCGCCTCCTGGGAGGGCGGCGGCGCGGGGGGCGAGGCCGGCATCGCGGCGCATGGCGGGCTCGCCTTCGTCTTCTCCGGCAACGGCGCCCAGCACGAGGGCATGGCGCGCGAGGCGCTGCGCCGCTCCGCGCCTTTCCGCCGCGCCCTCGCCGAGGCCGATGCCGTGCTCGCGCCGCTGGCCGGCTTCTCGCCGCTCGCGCTGCTGCGCCGCGGCGTCGGGGCCGATGAACTGGCCGGCACCGACATCGCCCAGCCGCTGCTCTTCGCCGTGCAGGTCGGCATCGTCGGCGCGCTCGCCGCGCAGGGCATCCGTCCCGCGCTGGTGCTCGGCCATTCGGTGGGGGAGGTGGCGGCGGCCTGGTGCGCGGGCGTGCTCCCGCTCGATGAGGCGGCGCGGCTGATCGTCGCCCGCTCCCGCCACCAGCACCGGACCAGGGGCGCAGGCCGCATGGCGGCGATCGGCTGCGCGCCGGAGGCCGCCGCCCCGCTGCTCGAAGCCTGCGGGCCGGGGCTCGAGATCGCCGCGTTCAACGGGCCGGCCGCGATCACCGTCGCCGGGCCGGCCGAGGCGGTGGCGCGCCTCTGCGCGGCGGCCGAGGGTGCGCGCATCCCCGCCGTGCCGCTCGACCTCGACTACGCCTTCCACGCCGCGGCGATGGAGCCGGTGCGCGAGGGGCTGCTTGCCGACCTCGCGGCGCTGGCGCCGCGGCCGGGCGGCATCCCGTTGGTGTCCAGCGTGACCGGCGCGGTGCTGCCGGGGGAGGCGGCCGGCCCGGAATACTGGTGGCGGAACCTCCGCGAACCCGTCCGCTTCCGCGACGCGGCGCGGGAGGCCGGGCGGCTCGGCGCCCGGGTCTTCCTCGAGATCGGCCCCGCCCCCGTGCTGCAATCCTACCTGCGCGAGAGCCTGCGCGAGGACGGCGCCGAGGCCGCCATCCTGCCCAGCCTGACGCGCCGCGACCCGGCCGGCGACCCCTTCCCCGCCATCGCCGACCGCGCCGTCGCACGCGGTGCCGACCCGCGCGGCGCCCCGGCCTTCCAGGGCCGCGCCGAGCGCGCCGGCCTGCCGCGCACCCCCTTCGCGCGCCGCCGCATCTGGTTCGGGCGCTCGAACGAGGCGGTGCCGCTCGTCAGCCCGCCGCGCGACCACCCGCTGCTCGGCGCGCGCAGCACCGAGGAGCCCGTCGCCTGGTCAGCGTGGCTCGACACCGACATCGCGCCCTGGCTCGCCGACCACCGCCTGTTCGGCGAGGCGGTGCTGCCGGCCGCGGCGATGGCGGAGATGGCGCTCGCCGCCGCCGCCGCCCGCCACCCCGAGGCGGCGGCGCTGGAGGTGACGGATCTCGACATCCTCCGCGCCATCTCCTTCGAGGCCGGGCGGGCGCGCAGCCTGCGCGCGAGCCTTGCCGGCGACGGCGCCTTCGTCCTCGAAAGCCGGCGGCGCCTCGCCGAGGAGCCCTGGGCGCTCGCCGCCCGGGGCCGCGCCGCCGCGCTGCCGCGCCTGCCCGCCGCACCGCCGCCCATGCCCGCGGATGGGCGCCGCATGGGCGGGGCGGAGGTCGTGGCGCTCGCCGCCCGCGCCGGCCTCGACTACGGGCCCGCCTTCCGCCCGGTGCGGGAGGTGACGCTCGGCGCGGAGGGGGCGCGGGTCAGCCTCGCCCTGCCCGGCGAGGCCCCGCCCGCCGAGGGGTTCCACCTCCATCCCGTGCTGCTCGACGGCGCCCTGCAGGGGCTGGTGGCGCTGCTGGCCGGGCGGGCGGAGGGGCAGTCCCTGGTGCCGGTGCGCATCGGCCGGCTGGCCTGGCGGCGCGGCGCGGGCCAGCCCGTGATCGCGGAGATCCGCCCGACCCGCCGTGGCGAGCGCTTCCTCGCCGCCGATCTCGTACTGCGCGATGCCGCCGGTGCCGCCGTCGCCATCGGCTCCGATGTCTGGCTGCAGCGCGTCCCGCTGCCCGGGCGGCAGAAGGCGGAGGCGCATGCCTTCCGCCTCGATCCCCTGCCCGCGGCACCGCTGCCGGCCGAGCCCGCGCCGCTGCCCCTCGAGGCGGCGCTCGCGGCCCTGCGCGCCGCCGATGCCGCGGCCAGCCTCGCGGAACCGGCGCTGCTGCTGGAAGGCTTCGCCGCCGCCGCCGCGCTCGCCGCCCTGCCTGCCGCCCCGCCGCTCGCCACGCCCTATCGCCGCGCGCTGTGGCAGGAGCTGGCGGATTCCGGCCTCGCCGAGGAGACCGCCGCCGGCTGGCGCGTCGCCGAGGATGCCGCCCTGCCGCCCGCGTCCGAAATCTGGCGCGAGGTGCTGGCCGAACAGCCCGGCCTCGCGCTCGACCTCGCCTGGATCGCCGAAGCCGCCGAGCGCCTGCCCGCCGCGCTCGCGGGCGAGGCCTGCCCCGCCCCGCCACCCCCGCCCGAGAGCGGCGGCTTCGCCCGCCTCGCCGCCGTGCTCGAAGCGGCCATCGCCGCGCTTGCGGCCGCCTGGCCCGAGGGGCGGCTGCTGCGCGTGCTCGATCTCTCGGGCGGCGGCCCGCTGACCCGGCGCGCGGTCGCCACCCTCGCCGCGAGTGGCCGCCATGTCGCGTATCGCGCGGCGGGCGAGGCCCGGCCCGGCGCCGCCCCGCCCGCCGCCGAGCGCATCGCCTTCGCCTTCACGGGCCCGGACCCGCTCGCCGCCGGGGCGGTGCCGGAACCGGCGGATCTCGTGATCGGCCTCGGCGCGGCGGCGCGGGGGCGGTCGGGCACGGCGCTCGCGGCGGCGCTGCGCCCGGCCTGCGCGCCGGGGGCGGTGCTGCTGCTCGCCGAGCCCGCGCCCGGCCGGCTGTGGGATTTCGCCTGCGGCCAGGACCCCGCCTGGTGGGAGGGCGGCGAAGCCGCGCTGCCCGGCGCTGCCGCCTGGCGCGCCGCGCTCGCCGCCGCGGGGTTCGAGACGCCGGAGGCGCTGCCCCTTGCCGCCGCGCCCTGGCCCGCCCTGCTGCTCGCCGCGCGCGCCCCGGCGGTGGCGCTGCCCCGCCCGGCGGCGCGGCGGCGCTTCCTGCTCCTCGCCGAGCCGGGCTGCGCGCGCCTCGCCGCCCTGCTGGAGGCCGCGCTGCGGGCGGAGGGCCACGAGGCCGCGCGCGGCGGTGCGGATCCCCCCTCCCCGCGCGCGATGCGCGGCGCCGGCTTGGTGCTGCTCGCCGATGGCGCGGGCGGGCTCGCCGGGAGCCTCGCCGCCGCCACCGCGCTCGCCCGCGCCGCCGAGGGCGCGGCCGAGGGCCTCGTCCTGGTCGGCGCCGGCGGCGCGGCGCCGGCGGCCGCGCTGGCCGGCCTCGGCCGCGTGCTCGCGAACGAGGCGCCGGGGCTGCGGACGCGCCGCATCACCCTCGCCGCCGGCCTCGCGCCCGAGGCCGCCGCGCGCCGCCTCGCCGCCGAGCTCGCCGGGGATGCGCCGGAGGTCACGCTCGGCCCGGATGGCCGGCGCGTGCCGGCGCTGCTGCCGGGCCTGCCGGCGCCGCGGGGCGGCCCGCGCCGGCTCGTCACCGGCCAGCCGGGGCAGATCGGCAGCCTCGGCTGGACCGGGCTCTCCGGCCTGCCCGCGCCCGGCCCGGGCGAGGTGCGGCTGCGCGTCACCGCCGCCGGGCTCAATTTCCGCGACCTCCTGTGGGCCCAGGGCCTGCTGCCGGAGGAGGCGCTGCTCGACGGCTTCGCCGGCCCCGGCCTCGGCATGGAATGCGCAGGCGTGGTCGAGGAGGCCGGCCCCGGCGTCGCGCTGCGCCCCGGCCAGGCGGTGTTCGGCTTCGCCCCGGCGGCCCTTGCCACCCATGCGCTGACGCGCGCCGAGGCCCTCGTTCCCCTGCCCCCGGGCCTCGCGCCCGAGGCCGCAGCGACCATCCCGGTCGCCTTCCTGACCGCCGCCTATGCGCTGGAGACGCTCGCGCGCATCCGCCCCGGCGAGCGGGTGCTGATCCATGGCGGGGCGGGCGGCGTGGGGCTCGCCGCCCTGCAGGTCGCGCGCGCGGCGGGGGCGCGGGTCGCGGCCACTGCCGGGAGCGAGGCGAAGCGCGCCTTCCTCCGCCTCGCCGGCGCGGAGCTCGTGCTCGACAGCCGCGACGCCGGCTTCGCTGACGCGCTGCGCGCCGCCTGGCCCGGGGGCGTGGAGGTGGTGCTGAATTCGCTCGCGGGCGAGGCGATGGAGCGCAGCCTCGGCCTGCTCGCGCCCTTCGGGCGGTTCGTCGAGCTGGGCAAGCGCGACTTCGTGGAGAACCGCCGCGCGCCGCTGCGCCCCTTGCGGCGCAACGCCTCGTATTTCGCGGTGGATGCGGATGCGCTGCCGCGCGCGAAGCCGGACCTCGCCCAGGCGCTGCTGGCCGACCTCGCCGCGCGGCTCGCCGAGGGCGCGCTGCTGCCGCTGCCGCACGCCGTCTTCGCCGCCGAGGAGGCCGAGACCGCCTTCCGCACGCTGCAGGCCTCGGGCCATATCGGCAAGCTCGTCATCCGCCCGCCCGCGGACGCGCAGGCAGCGCCCGAGGCCTGGAGGCCCGATCCCGGCGGGACCTATCTCGTGGTGGGCGGCACCCAGGGCTTCGGCCTGGAATGCGCGAAGTGGCTCGCGGCGGAGGGCGCGGCGCATCTCGTGCTGGTCTCGCGCCGCGGCGGCGAGGCGCCGGGGGCGGAGGCGGCGCTGCGCACCCTCGCCGCCCTCGGCGCGCGCACCCGCATCCACGCGTGCGACGCGGCGGAGGAGGACGCGCTCGCCGCCCTGCTCGCGCGGCTGCGGCGCGAGGGCCCGCCCCTCCGCGGCGTCGTCCACGCCGCCGCCGCCTATGCCGACGGCGCGGCATCGGGAATGGACGCCGCGCGCTTCGCCGCCGCGCTCGGGCCGAAACTCGCCGCGGCCGAGGCGCTCGACCGGCTCACCGCGGAAGACCCGCTGCATCTCTTCCTGCTCTTCTCCTCGGCCACCACGGCCTTCGGCAATCCGGGCCAGGCCAACTACGTCGCGGCCAATGCGGCGATCGAGGCGATCGCGCGGCGGCGCCACGCCGAAGGGCGCCCGGCGCTCGCGGTGGGATGGGGGCCGATCGCCGATGCCGGCCTGCTCGCGCGCGAGGCCGCGACCGCCGAGGCGCTGGAACGCCGCACCGGCGTCGCGCCCATGCCGGCGGCCGAGGCGCTCGCCGCCCTGCCCGCGCTGCTCGCGGCGGGCGTTCCGGTGGTGCATCTCGCGCGCATCGGCTGGGCGCAGCTGACCGCCGGCCTGCCCATCCTCGCCGAGCCCGCCTATGCCGCGGTGCGCACCGCGCGGCAGGACGGCGCCGAGGGCGCGGAACTGCGCGCCGCCCTGCGCGCCCTGCCGCCGCACGAGGCGCGGGCGCGGCTGACGCGGCTGGCGCAGGAGGAGGCCGGGCGGATCCTCCGCCTGCCGGCCGATGCCGTCCCGGCCGAGGCGCCGGTCGCCGGGCTCGGCCTCGATTCCCTCGGCGGGCTCGAACTGCGCATGGCGCTGGAACGCCGGCTCGGCGTGCAGGTGCCGCTCGCGGCGGTGACGGAGGACCTCACCCTTGCCATCCTCGCCGCGCGCATCGCAGGCGTGGTGCTGGAGGAGCGCGAGGAGCAGGCCCTGGAGGTGCTGATGCAGGCCTATGAACCGGCCGCGGAGCCGGCGGGGTGACGCAGGGCTTCGGCCTTTCCGCCGCGGCCCGGCTCGCGCTGCTGCGCCGCCTCGCGCAGCGGAAGGAGGACCGCGCGCCGCCCGAGGCCGCCGCGCGCGCCTTCCGCGAACTGCCCGGCCAGCGCGACATGGATCTCATCCGCGAGGCGGCGGGCGCGCTCGGCCTCGAGAACCCCTTCTTCCGCGCCCATGAGGGCATCGCCGGCGCCACCACGGTGATCGGCGGGCGGGAGGTGCTGAATTTCGGCTCCTACGACTATCTCGGCCTGAACGGCGACCCGCGCGTCATCGCCGCGGCCGAGGCGGCGCTGCGCCGCCATGGCGTCTCGGCCTCCGCCTCGCGCATGGTCTCCGGCGAGCGGCCCGTCCATGCCGCGCTGGAGGCGGCGATCGCCGCGCATTACGGGGTGGATGCGGCGCTCGCCTTCGTCTCGGGCCATGCAACCAACGTCACCGTGCTCGGCCACCTGATGGGGCCGCGCGACCTCATCCTGCACGACGCCGCGATCCACAATTCCTGCGCCGAGGGGGCGCGCCTGTCCGGCGCGCGGCGCATCGCCTTCCCCCACAACGACTGGCAGGCGGCGGAGCGGGAACTCGCCGCCCATCGCCGCGGCGCGCGCCGCGCGCTCATCGTCATCGAGGGCCACTACTCGATGGACGGCGACATCCCGGACCTGCCGCGCTTCATCGCCATCGCCCGCCGCCACGATGCCTGGCTGATGGTGGACGAGGCGCATGCGATGGGCGTCCTCGGCCCCACGGGGCGCGGCATCCACGAACATTGGGGCGTGGATGCGCGCGAGGTGGACATCTGGATGGGCACGCTGTCCAAGGCGCTGTGCGGCTGCGGCGGCATCATCGCGGGCAATGCGGACCTCATCGCCTGGCTGCGCCATTCCGCCCCGGGCTTCGTCTATTCGGTCGGCATGCCCCCCGCGCTCGCCGCCGCCTCGGCCGAGGCACTGCGCATCCTGCATGCCGAGCCGGAGCGCGTGCACCGCCTGCGGCAGAATGCCTCGCTGTTCCTGCGGCTGGCGAAGGAGGCGGGGCTCGATACGGGCGCCTCGGCGGGGCTCGCGATCGTGCCGGTGATCGTCGGCTCCTCGGTCGCCGCCGCGCGTCTTTCGCAGGCGCTGTTCGAGCGCGGCGTCAACGTGCAGCCCATCCTCTACCCGGCGGTGCCGGACTCCTCGGCCCGGCTGCGCTTCTTCCTCTCCGCCGCGCATGAGGAGGGGCAGATCCGCGCCGCCGTCGCAGCACTCGCCGAGGCCGTGGCCGGCGCGCGCGCCGCGGAGGCCGCAGGCTGAGCGCGCCGCGGCTCCGCATCGCGCTGCTGACGCTGGAAAGCACCGCCAGCGCCGCCGCCGCCGCGCGCGTGTTGCGCGAGACGCGGCACGACGTGGTGTTCCTCGGCGTCTCGGACGCCTTCGCCGCATGGCGGTCGCGGCTCGGGCGCCACTGGCGGCAGTCCGGCCCGCGCCTGATGCCGTGGCTCTTCGTCGAGTTCGCCGCGCCGCGCCTGCTGCGCCGCGGCCGCGTCGGGCCGGTCGGCGCGGCCGCGCTCGCGCACGGCATCGCGGCGACGCGCGTTGCCGACATCAACGCGACGCTGATGCAGGAAAGGCTCAAGCAACTCGCGCCCGACCTCATCGTGACCTGCCATTTCGACCAGATCCTCGAGCCCGCGACGATCGCGACGGCGCGGCTCGGCGGCGTCAACCTGCATCCATCGCTGCTGCCGCTGCATCGCGGGCCGATGCCCTGCTTCTGGGCGGCCTTCGAGGGCAATGGCGCCTTCGGCGTCTCGGTGCACCGGCTGGTGCCGCGCATAGACGCCGGCGCGGTGCTGGCGCAGCGCGCGGTCTCGCCGCCCCCGCGCGCGAGCGTCTCGGCCATCGCGCGCGCGCTGCACGATGCCGGGGCGGAGCTGCTGCTGCAGGTGCTGGACGACATCGCCGCCGACCGCGACCGCGGCGTGGAGACGCCGCCCCTGCCCTATCGCGGCTTTCCCGACCGCGCGAGCCTCGCCGCCGCCGCGCGGCGCGGCGTGCGCCTGACCGGCTGGCGGGATTTCCTCGCGGCACGGTCGCTCGGCGGCACGCTGGCATAGGGCGGGCCCCGCCCGGGCGCCGCGCGTCAGCCCGCGACCGCCGCGCGCAGCGCCCGGTGCAGCCCCGCCGCGTCGAGCGTGCAGGGCGGGCCGCCACCGGGCCTGTCGCTGCGCCAGACCAGCATGTCCGTGTCCGTCCCGCCGCGCGCCTCCGGCAGCGCCGGGCGGTGGTCCCCGAAGGCGGCGATCACCACCGGGCGGGTGCAGCCACGCGCCGCCGCGGCGACGGCGCCGAGCATCCCATCCGTCGCCACCATGCGCGCCGCCCAGTCCGCCGCATCCGCCCACGGGCCATGCGCCGCGACAGTGATCGCGTAGAGGAAGGCGGGCCCCTGCGCGGCGGCGAGGTCCGCGACCACGCGCGCACCGAGCGCGGCGTCGGTGACCAGGCCGCGCTCGCGCGGCGCATCGGCGAAAGCCTCCGCGCCGAGGAAGCGACGGAAGCCGAGCGCGGGCAGCACGCGGTCGCGGCCGAAGAAGCGCCGGTCATGCGGATGCAGGCAGGCGGTGTCGTAGCCCGCGCCGCGCAGCGCCCAGGCGAGCGAGGCGACGGGCGCGCGCGCGAAGCGGAAATAGGGGTTCAGCCGGTCGAGCCCCATCGCCTCGTCCGTCAGGCCCGTCAGCACGGCGCATTCGGTGCGCATGGTGTTGGCGCCGAAGCCGGGCACATGGAGCCGGCCATGCAGCAGCGCCTCCGCCGCCAGCGCGTCCCAATGCGGCAGCGCGGCCGCGAGCCCGAAGCGGCGCGGGTCGCAGAAACTCTCGAGCTGCAGCAGCACGAGATGCGGCGGCACCGCGTCTTGGGGCAGGCGCGCCGCCTCGGGCGGATGCGCGGCGCGGCGCGCGCCCCGCTCGGTGGCGGCGAGGCGCGCATGGATGGCGAAGGTCGCGAGCGGCCCGAAGCGCGCCGCATCGGCCACCGGATCGCGCGCGACCGCGGCGCCGCCCAGCAGCGCGAGCGGGCGCAGCAGCACGAGGACGCAGCCCGCCGCCGCCGCCAGCATCGCGCCCCGCGCCGCGGCCCCGATCGCCAGGGCAGGCTCGAAGGCCAGGGCCGCGGCAAGGGCCGCAGCGCCGGCGCCGATCCCGCCCGCGAGCACGGGCCTCGGCACGAAGGGCAGGTAGAAGCGCGGATGGGCGAAGACCTGCCAGAGCAGGCCGCCATCGGTGAAGACCAGCGGCTCGTTCAGCGTCGCGCGCTTGGCGCGGTCGGCGACGCCGAGGAACACGCCGGCGGCGGCGACGATACCGCCCGCCAGCAGCGGCCGCGCCGTCAGCGCGAGCAGCGCGAGGAAACCCGCCGCGACGGGCAGCGCGTCCAGCAGGAGGAAGCGGTCCGCCCGCGCGCCGCGCCGCAGCCACAGCCATGCCGCCAGCGCCGGCGCGAGGCCGGCGAGCAGATGCGCCGCCGCGCTCACGCCTCGGGCGCGATGCGGAAGCGCATCCGCCGCACCGCCCAGTCCGAGACGCCGGCGGGCAGCGCATCGAGCAGGCGCAGCAGCGCGGCGAGCGGCAGCGGGAAGGCGCAGCGCCCGCGCCCGCGCAGGATCGCCGCATGGATGCGCGCCGCCGCCGCTTCCAGCCCGAGCGCGAGCGGCCGCGGCCCGATCCAGCGCTGCCCCATCGCGCTGTCGAAGAAGCCCGGCAGCGCCACCGTCACCGCGATTCCCTGCCCGGCCAGCGCCGCGCGCAGCCCTTCCCCATAGGCGCGCAGCCCGGCCTTGGAGGCCGCGTAGCCCGGCGCATCCGGCAGGCCGCGATAGGCGGCGAGCGAGGCGATCAGCGCGATCCGCCCCGCGCCCCGCGCGCGCATCGCAGGCAGCAGCGGCTCGATCAGGTGCATCGCGCCGGCGAGGTTCACCGCCACCTGATCGGTCGCGCCGGCCAGGCCTTCCCAGGCGCCGTCGGGGGTCACGCCGCGCGAGATGCCGGCATTGGCCACCACGCAATCCACCGCGCGCTCGGCATCCCAGGCGGCGAGGCGGGCGGCGAGCGCGGCCGCGTCGCGCACGTCGAGCACGGCCGTCTCCACCGCCGCCCCGCGCGCGGCGCAGGATGCGGCGGTGCGCGCGAGGCCCTCAGCCCCGCGCGCGAGCAGGCAGAGCGAGACGCCCGGGCCTGCGAAGCGCCCGGCCAGCGCCGCGCCGAGCCCGCGCGAGGCGCCCGAGATCACGATGCGGCGCGGCGGCTGCACGGCGCTATTCCGCGGCGAGGCGCGCGAGATCCGGCGCCGCCGCCTCGAGCCGCGCCACGGCATTGGCCACCGCCTCGGCGATGCCGGCCTCGCTGAAGAAGCCGCCGCGGATCAGGCAATGCGCGGCGAGCACGCGGCGCAGCGCGTCCACCAGCGCCGGGTCGGGCGGCGCGGCGGCGGTCCAGAAGCGATCGAGCCCGCCCTGGAAGGTGAGCCCCGGCATGTCGTAGTGCGCGCGGCCGAGCACCACGACGGGCTTGCCCTCGCGCAGCGCCTGCAGCCCGGCGGTGCTGTTGATGGTCACCACGCCCGCCGCCGGCGCCAGCACCGGGCCGAAGGGCAGTTCGGGCAGCCAGAGCAGCCGCCCCGCCACGCCGAGCGCCTCGGCCTCGCGCCGCGCGAGGCGCCCCCAGTCGGTCAGACCGTTGTCGAGCGGGTGGCCCTTCAGCGCGAGCAGCGCCTCGGCCGGCGCATGCGCGGCGAAGGAGCGCAGCACGAGGCGGATCGCCTCCCCCAGCCCGGCGAAGTCGGAATGCAGCCGCAATTGGAAGTCGCCCTCCAGTTGCAGCGGCATCACGAAGACCGGCCCCGGCCAGGCGCGCAGGATGCCGACGCGCCGCCAGGCGAGGCTGCGCCTGAGCGGCCGCAGCGCGCCCCGCCCGAGCCAGCCGGCATATTCGTGGAACGGGTTCCAGGCGCGGTGCGTGCGCCAGTGCGAGACGTAGCCGGCCTGATGCTTATGCGCTTATCGATAAGCGATAATGGATCGAATAGTCTCAAAAAAGCGACCTCCCGAATGCGTTATTTCTGCGTTATTACGTGGTTTCGGATATACTCATGATGCAAGTTTTTCGTTTTCTATCAATTAGTTGTTGGATTTTTCTGCCTGCCGACGTTATCAATCAGGGGTTTTATTGCGCTAGGCACGCGCACGCGTTTCGCGTATCGTTTGCCATGCGCATATCCCAGAAAGGAGATCGTTCCGCATGAATTGCGCATTTTTGGGTCATACCCCATCGGTCGGCATCACGTTCGCCGATCACGCCAAGTTGCCGGAGCACTACAAACACCTCATGAACGCCATCCGAAGCCTTGAGGAGCACTCTGCCTTCGCTCACGAGGAAGGGCACCACGAGGCCGTCCAAGTCTTGATTGCAACCGCTGGCATGCTGAGAGCGTTTGCTTTCAGGTCGGCTTGATGAAGCCCTAATGGTAGCCGCGAGGCGCAGGAGCATTCCAGAAAGTGCTGCGACGTGAGACGAGGTTGGCAGAAGCGGGCGAGGTCTAAAAAAATCCCTACCGAGAAAGCGTTTGCGGGCGAGCGAGGCGAAAGCGGACGCAAATGCCCAGCAGCGGGCGCGAACGGCAATGCCAACTTATTTCTTGACTTGTGTATGATCCTAGCGCGCGTCGCGGTGGCGCTAGTAGAGTGGGATCGAGGATGGCCGCTTTCGATGAGTGCGAACGGCATGAATCGCTCACCGCGACGCGAGGTGCTCATTGGTGACAGCGCGCTGCCCCGGCCATGGATTTGGGCGGAATGGTGTGGAAGCGTCAGACAAAGCCCATCCGCGCCTATCATCGCGTGCCGTTCGCAGCGCCTGATGTTCTGCCCCGCGGTGTAGGCCCGTGGATCGCTGCGATCGCGCGCCTGACGCCCGGGTTGATAATCAGTCTTCAGATTCGCCTTGGCATCCCTCCCCCGGCGCCGATGACACGGTCGTGCTGCCCGCCACCGGCCAGACCGCGCGGGTGCGCCTCGTGCGCGCCTACGCCGCGGCGAGCGGCCGCGAATGCCGCGAGGTGCTGGTCGGCACCGGCGGCGGCGGCACCTCCCGCCTGCTCTGCCGCGCGGGCGAGGGCTGGCGCGAGGCGCGGCCGCTCATCACCGCCGGCACGGGCAGGCCGTGAGCGGGGCCTCGGCCCGCCCCCTGCTCATCGACTGCGCGCGGCAGCAGCTGCGCGTCATCGGCGCGCTCATCATCCGCGAGATGCACACGCGCTTCGGGCGGCGGCGCCTGGGCTATCTCTGGGTGTTCCTCGAACCCCTGCTGCTCGGGGCGATGATCGCGCTGATCCACGGCTCGCGCGGGCGCTTCAGCGGCGAGACGATGCGCGCGACCTTCGAGTTCTTCGCCATCGGCTACATCCTGTTCTTCAAGTTCCGCGGCATCATCAACCGCGCGGCCACGACCATCAGCGCCAATCGCGGCCTGCTCTACCACCGGCAGGTGACGCTGCCGGACCTGTTCTACGCCCGCCACATCATCGAGGCGGTGGCGTGCACGGGCGTGCTGATCGTCTTCGTCATCGCCGCGGTGGCGCTTGGTGGCGATGCGCCGGATTCGCCCATGCAGATGATCGTCGCACTCGGGCTGATGCTGCTGCTCTCGCAGGGGCTCGCGCTGATGATCGGCGCGGCGACCACGGAATGGGAGGGGCTGGACCGCTTCGTCCACGCCTTCTCCTACGTGATGCTGCCCTTCTGCGGCGTCTTCTTCATGGTCGAGTGGCTGCCCGAATGGATGCGCGAGATCGTGCTCTGGATCCCGACCGTGCACATCTTCGAGTTCCTGCGCGAGGGCCAGTTCGGGGACAAGGTGAAGGCGACCTACGACCTCGGCTACGTCGCCGGCTGGATCCTGGTGCCGCATCTGCTCGGCCTCGCGGGGCTGAGGCTCGCGCGCCAGCGCATCGGGCTCGAGTAGGCGCCATGCTCGAACTGCTCGACGTCCACAAATCCTACCGCATGCTGGCCGGGCGCAAGCATGTGCTGCGCGGCGTCAACGCCACCTTCCGCAAGGGCGAGCGCGTCGGCGTGCTCGGCCGCAACGGCTCGGGCAAGTCCACCCTGGTGCGCATCCTCGGCGGGGTCGAGGCGCCGACGCGGGGCACGGTGCGGCGCTCGATGTCCGTCTCCTGGCCGATCGGCATGGCGGCGGGCTTCCAGACCGCGCTCTCCGGGGCGGACAATACCCGCTTCATCGCGCGCATCTACGACCGCCCGGTGAAGGAGACGGTCGAATTCGTCGAGAGCTTCGCCGAGCTCGGCGAATACCTGCGCATGCCGGTCCACACCTATTCCTCGGGCATGCGCTCGCGGCTCGGCCTCGCCATCTCGCTCGCGGTCGAGTTCGACTGCTTCCTGGTGGACGAGGCGCTGGCCGTCGGCGACACCAGGTTCGGCCGGGCCTTCGGCGCGCGGCTGCAGCGTGCGGGCCTCATCCTCGTCACGCACCAGCCCTCCCTCGTCCGCCAGCTCTGCACCCGGGCCGCGGTGCTGGATCAGGGCACCCTCACCTTCTACGAAGACCTCGATGAAGCTCTCGCCACCTACAACAGCCTTTGACGGCCCGGCCGCCGAGGCGGTCCCCGCCTGGAGCCCGGCCCCGCCCGAGCCGCCGCCCCGGCCGCGATCCCGTCTGCGGCGCTTCCTGCGCCACCCCTACACCTGGTGGGTGCTGCTGCCGACGCTGATCGCCGCGACCTATTTCTACGGCATCGCGAGCCCGCAATATGTCAGCGAGGCGCGCTTCGTGGTGCGCTCGCGCGCCGATGCGCCGCAGCTCTCGCTTGGCGCCGTGCTCACGGGCGCGGTGGGCGGCAGCGCGTCCAACGAAGGCCACAGCGTGCGCGACTTCCTCACCTCCCACGACGCGGTGATGCGCACGCATGAAAGGCTGAACCTCGTCGAGATCTGGCAGCGGGAGGAGGCGGATTTCGTCGCGCGCCTGCGCCACGACGACCCCGAGCGCCTGACCCGCTACTACAACGGCATGGTCTCGGCCTCCTACGACAGCACCACCGCGGTGGTGACGCTGCGCGTGCGCAGCTTCCGCCCCGAGGATTCCAAGGCCATCGCGGACACGCTGCTCGCCCTCTCCGAGACGCTCGTGAACAGCCTCTCGGAGCGCGCGCGCGAGGATGCGCTGCGCGTCGCGCGCGAGGAGGTGGCGATCGCCGAGCGCCGCGTCGTCGCGAGCCGCGAGGCGCTGACGCGTTTCCGCGAGCAGCAGCAGGACCTCGACAGCGCCGGCTCCGCCCAGGCCGCGGTGCAGACCATCGCGCAGCTCGAGGGCGCGCTCACCGCCGCCCAGGCCGAGCTGCGCGAGCGCATGGCCTTCATGCGCCCAGACAACCCGGCGCTGCAGTCCACACGCAACCGCATCGCCGCCCTCGAACGCCAGATCGCGGCCGAACGCGCCCGCCGCACCCAGGGCGACGGCGCGCTCTCCCAGCAGCTCGCGGCCTTCGAGCGCCTGATGCTCGAGCGCGAATTCGCCGACCGCCAGCTCGCCTCAGCGACGGCGAGCCTCGAGACGGCGCGGATGGAGGCGCAGCGCCAGCAGCTCTACCTCGCGCGCGTGGTCGCGCCCAACCTCGCCGTCCACCCGCTCTATCCACGGAAACTGATCAGTGTCGGCAGCATCTTCCTCGGTCTCTCGGTCGCCTTCGGCATCGGCTGGCTGCTCGTCGCGGGCATGCGCGAACATGCGGCCTGACTTCCGGCGCGTGGTCGCGCTGGCCGGGGCGATGCTGCTGCTGGCCGCGGGCGGTGCGCTGGCGCAGGCCAATCGCGGGGGGCTGCCGCCGGGGATCGGCGGCGTGCCGGGCGGGCTGCCCGGCTTCACCAGCGCCCCGCCGGGCCCCGGCACAATGGGCGGCGCGCCGCCCGTGGGCACGCCCGCGACGCAGCCGCCGCCGGTCTTCGACCGCCGCAGCCTCGCCGACATCCCGGGCCAGCAGCGCGGGATCGAGCGGCTGGGCAGCCCCACCCAGGCCGAGGGCGGGCCCTCCCTCGTCGCCCCGCTCGGCGACCAGGCGCGCGTCTCGGGGCCGGCGACGGCGGTGTTCGGCGCCTCGCTCTTCACCGGCCAGCCGCAATCCTCCTCCGATGCGCCCAACCCGAACTACGTGCTGGCGCCGGGGGACCGCGTCTCGGTGCGCGCCTGGGGGGCGGTGGAATCGGAGATCGTCGGCGTCATCGACCCGGCGGGGAACCTGTTCCTGCCCAATATCGGGCCGATCCCGCTCGCCGGGGTGCGCGTGGGCGACCTGCAATCGGTGGTCGAGGCCGAGATCCGCAAGGTCTACACGGCGCAGGTGCAGGTCTATGCGACCACGCTCTCGACGCAGCGCATCGGCGTCTTCGTCACCGGCTTCGTCCGCCAGCCCGGGCGCTATGCGGGCGTGGCCTCGGATTCGATCCTCGATTTCCTGGTGCGCGCGGGCGGTGTGGATCCGGGCCGCGGCTCGCACCGGGAGATCACGCTGCGCCGGGGCAATGCGACCGTCGCCTCGGTGGACCTCTACCGCTTCCTCCTCGACGGCACGCTGCCGCAGCTCCGCCTGCAGGAGGGCGACACCATCGTGGTCGGGCGCCAGCGCGCCATGGTCGGCGCCGACGGTGCGGTACGGAACAACTACCTGTTCGAGAGCACCTCCCGCGCCTCGCTGACCGGGCGCGAGCTGATCGAGCTCGCCCGCCCGCTGCCCGCCGCGACCAATGCCGTGGTGCGCGGCGTGCGCAACGCGCAGCCCTTCTCGCGCTACATGTCGGTGGCCGAGCTCGCCTCCCAGACGCTGCTCGACCAGGACACCGTCACCTTCGTCGCCGACGTCGCCGCGCGGACCATGCGCGTCACGGTCGAGGGCAGCCGCCTCTACCCCTCGGTGCTGGTGGCCGACCGCGACATGACGCTGTGCCAGATCCTCGACCACATCGCGGTGGACCCCGCGCTTGCGGACACCGAGGGCGTCTTCCTGCTCCGCCCCTCCCTCGCGCAGAGCCAGAAGCGCGCGATCGACGAGGCGCTCGACCGGCTCGAACGCCAGCTCTTCCTCGCCCCGGCGGCGACCACGCGGGTGGCCGATGCGCGTGCGCAGGAAGCGCAGATGATCACGCAGTACATCTCGCGCGCCCGCCGCACCCAGCCCGAGGGCCGGCTCGTGGTGATGGGCCCCGATGGCCGCTGCAGCCCGCTCAGGCTCGAGAACGGGGACATCATCGTCATCCCCGAACGCTCGCAGACCGTCTTCGTGCAGGGCGAGGTGAACTTCCCGCAGGCCGTGGTCTGGCGTGAGGGCTGGTCCGCCGCCCAGTTCATCGAGGCCGCGGGCGGCCTGACCCCGCGCGGGCGGATGTCCACGCTGATGCTGCGCCGCCCCTCGGGGCAGGCCATCCTCAACCCGCAGCAGGCGCCGCGCCCCGGCGACGAGCTGATCGTGCTGCCCTATCTCGACCCGAAGGTCTGGCAGTTCGCGACCGACCTCGTGACCGCGCTGTTCCAGGTCGCCCTCGCCGCCCGCGTGTTCCGGGACTGAGGCGGTGCTGATCGCGCTGCTCGCGGACATCCACGGCAACCTGGAAGCCTTCCAGGCCTGCCTGGAGCACGCGAGGGCGCAGGGCGCGGTGCGCTACATCCTGCTCGGCGATCTCGTGGGTTACGGGGCGGATCCGGTGGCGGTGCTGCGGATCGTGCGCGGCCTCGCCGCCGAGGGCGCGCTCGCCGTGCTCGGCAACCACGACGAGGCGGCCGCCCTCGGCGGCCCGACCGGCATGACCGACGCCGCCGCGGCCGCCATCGCCTGGACGCGCGCGCGCCTCGATGCCGAGGACCGCGCCTTCCTCGCCGCCTTGCCCCTGACCGCGCGGGAGGAGGGGCGCCTCTATGTCCATGCCGAGGCCTCCGCGCCCGGGCGCTGGCGCTACGTCAGCGATGCCGAGGCCGCGCGCCGCTGCCTCGAGGCGAGCGAGGCGCATGTCACCTTCTGCGGCCATGTCCATCGCCCAGCCCTCTACAGCCTCAGCCCGAGCGGCACGCTCGTCGCCTTCACCCCCGTCGCCGGCGCGCCGGTGCCGCTCGCGCAGGGGCGCTCCTGGCTCTGCGTGCTCGGCGCGGTGGGCCAGCCGCGCGACGGCAACCCGGCCGCGAGCTACCTGCTGCTCGACACCCAGCCGCTGACCGCGACCTGGCAGCGCGTGCCCTACGACATCGCCACCGCCGCGCGGAAGATCCGCGAGGCCGGGCTGCCGCCGCGCCTCGCCGACCGCCTCTTCCTCGGCCGCTGAGCCATGCGCGGGCGGATCGACGGCTTCACCGTCGGCGAGGTCCTGCACGAGGGCGGCATGGCCGTTCTCTACCGCGTCACCCGCGAGGGCGGCCCCGGGGATCCGCCCCTGCTGATGAAGGTGCCGCGCCTGCGCCCGGGCGAGGACCCGGCGGCGATCGTCTCCTTCGAGATGGAGCAGATGATCATGCCGCGCCTGTCCGGGCCGCATGTGCCGCGCGTGATCGCGATGGGCGGGCTCGAGGCCCAGCCCTACATCGTGATGGAGCGCATCGAGGGCCCCGCGCTGTCCGACCGGCTGCGCGAGGTGCCGTTGCCGGCCGAGGAGGTCGCGGCGGTCGGCGCGGCCATCGCCGATGCGCTGGACGACCTGCACAACCAGCATGTCGTCCATCTCGACGTGAAGCCGGGCAACATCCGCTTCCGCCCGGATGGAGAGGCGGTGCTGCTCGATTTCGGCCTCGCCCACCACGAGCAGTTGCCGGACCTGATCGCCGAGGAGTTCCGCCTGCCCTACGGCACCACCGCCTACATGGCGCCCGAGCAGGCGCTCGGCCGGCGCAGCGACCCGCGCAGCGACATCTTCGCCCTCGGCGCGGTGCTCTACCAGCTCGCGACCGGCGACCTGCCCTTCGGCGAGCCGCAGCACCTCGCCGGCGTGAAGCGCCGGCTGTGGCGCGATCCGGTGCCGCCGCGCCGCCGCCGCCCCGACATCCCGCCCTGGCTGCAGGAGGCGATCCTGCGCTGCCTCGAGGTCGAGCCGGCCCGCCGCTACCCCACCGCCGCGCAACTCGCCTTCGACCTGCGCCACCCCGACCAGGTGGCGCTGACCGCACGGGCCGAGCGGCGGCGGCGCGACGGGCCGCTCGCCGTGCTGCGCCGCCGCCTGCGCCGCGCCGAGCCGCCGCCGCCCGCGGCCGGCGCCTTCGCCCAGCTCCGCACCGCGCCCATCTTCGCGGTCGCGATCGACCTCGGCCGCACCGATCCCGCGCTCGAGGCGATGCTGCGCAACCAGATGCAGAAGCTGCTCGCGGGCCGGCCGGATGCGCGCCTCGCCTGCCTCAACGTGATGGGCGCCGGGCGGCTCGGCGGCGGGGCGGCGCATGACGAGCAGGGGCTGAACCGCCATGTCCAGCGGCTGGTGGAACTGCGCCACTGGGCGCGGCCGCTCCGCCTCGCAGAAGGGCGCGTCACCTTCCACGTGCTGGAGGGGGCGGATGTCGCGGAGGCCCTGCTCGCCTATGCGCGGGCGAACCGGGTGGACCACATCGTGCTCGGGGCGCGGGCGAATTCGCTCTCGCGCCGGCTGCTCGGCAGCGTCTCGGGCAAGGTGGCGGCCGAGGCGCCGTGCAGCGTGACGGTGGTGCGCCGGCGCGGCGGGGCGGCGGCGGGCTGAGCCCGGGGCGGGGCTTGCACGGCTACAGGACGGCGAAGGCCGCGCTCGCCGGCGGATGGCCGTCGCGGCGCAGCGCGGCCTCGCGGGCGGCGCGCCAGGCCTCGTGTTCGAGCGTCGCCCAGAACGGCCCGAGGCCGCGCGCCTCGGCCTCGCGGCGCGCGGCCCGTTCGAGCCGGGCCGCGCCCGCGCTGCCCGCGCCCATCGCGAGACGCGCCTCATGGGCGATGAGCAGCGCGGCCTCGGCCGGCGACAGCCCGCGCCAGGAGAGGCCGCGCGCCGCCGCCTGCCCTTCGAGATAGGCGGCTGTGGGCGGCAGGCTCACCGGGTCGCCCCCTTCGGCCCGCGCGGCGGCGAGGATGCGGCGCAGCACGCGCCGCATCCTGGTCTTGAAGAACATGATGGTCTGGCTCCAAATCATTCCTGTTCGGGAGCGGTGCCATAGGCCCTCCGCGCCGGCAGACCGAGCGAAGGGATTGCATGTCCCGGATCGAGGCGGTGCATCCGGCACGCGCCGCCCCCGGGTTTCGGGAAAGCAGCCGATGAACAGCCTCCGGGGCATGGACCTGAACCTGCTGCTGGTCTTCGAGGCGCTCTACGAGACGCGCTCGGTCAGCCGCGCCGGGGCGAGGCTCGGCCTCAGCCAGTCGGCGACGAGCCATGCGCTCGGGCGGCTGCGCGAGGCCTGCCGGGACGAGCTGTTCCTGCGCGGGGCCACGGGCATGACGCCCACCCCTGTCGCCAACCGCATCTACCCCGAGATCCACCAGGCCCTCGATTCGCTGCGCCATTCGGTCGAGGAGGCGCGCGGCTTCGACCCCGCGACCAGCACGCGGCGCTTCGAGATCGCCATGCCCCACCCGATGGGCCCGGACTACGCGCTGCGCCTGCGCGACGCCGCGGCCGCCGAGGCGCCGGGCGTGCGGCTGCGCTTCGACACGCGCACCCTCGCCGACGACGCGCCCGCGCTGATGCGCGAGGGGCTGCTCGACCTCGCGGTGGACTGGATCCCCGCCGAGGACGACCGTTTCGTGAATCGCCGCCTGTTCGAGGACGGGCTCGTGATCGCCGCGCGCGGCGGCCATCCGCGCGCGCGCAAGGGCATGGGCTGGCGCGACCTCGCGCAGGAGGAGTTCGTGCGCTGCCACCGCCGCGCGCCGGAACGCCGCCCCCGCGCGCTCCAGGGCAAGCTGTGGGACCTGATGGCCGAGAGCCGCCTGACGGTCAGCGAATACCTCGAAGTGCCCTATGTCATCTCCCGCACCGACTATCTCGGCGTCCTGCCGCGCAGCATGGCCCAGGTGGCGGAGAGGGAGTTCCGCATGATCGTGATGGACGTGCCCGGCCCGCCCATCCGCATCCCGATCTGGCTCGTCTGGCACGAGGCGCGGCGGCGCGATGCGGGCCATGCCTGGCTGCGCGGGCTGGTGGCGCGGGAGATGGTGCAGGCCGCCGCCGAACAGGGCCTCGTGCCGCCGCTGGCCGCCGCCGCGCAGTAGGCGCGGGGCTGGTGGCGCGGCCGCGCGCGAAACCAAATCTGCTACCTTGCGGACAAAGGTCGGTCCTTTGCCCGCAGGGTATCAGGCCGGCGCAAGCCCGTGCTGCTCGCGCACCGGCAGGAAGCGGATCATCGGGAACTCCTCCTCGGCACGCCGGCGGCGCCAGTCGGAGGTGAAGAAGGCGACCTGCTCGCCGTCATGGTCCTCGGCCATGTCCATGCGGTTGGCCGCGGCGAAGCGTTCGATCGCACCGCGGTCCTCGCTCGCCATCCAGCGCATCGTGGTCCAGGGCGCGGCCTCGAAGGAGGCCGGCACGCCGTATTCCGCGCGCAGGCGGGACTGCAGCACGTCGAGCTGCAGCAGCCCCACCACGCCCACGATCGGCTGCGAGCCGTCGAGCGGGCGGAAGAGCTGCACCACGCCCTCGTCCGCCAGCTCGTCCAGCGCCTTGCGCAGCTTCTTGGCGAGCATCGGGTCGTCGAGCCGCACCCGCCGCAGGTGCTCCGGCGCGAAGGACGGGACGCCCTGGAAGTTGAGTGCATCGCCCTCCGTCAGCGTGTCGCCGATGCGGATGCCGCCATGCGTCGCGATGCCGACCACGTCGCCCGGCCAGGCCTCCTCGGCCACCTGGCGGTCCTTGGCGAAGAAGAAGAGCGGCGCGTTGACCGGCACCTGGCGGCCGGTGCGGACCTGGCGCAGCCGCATGCCCTTCTCGAGCCGGCCCGAGCAGATGCGCAGGAAGGCCACGCGGTCGCGGTGCTGCGGGTCCATGTTCGCCTGGATCTTGAACACGAAGCCCGAGAGCTTCGGCTCCTCCGGCCGCACGATGCGCGCATCCGCCGGGCGCGGGCGCGGCGGGGGCGCGAAGCGCGCGAGCCCTTCGAGCAGATGGGCCACGCCGAAATCACGCAGCGCCGAGCCGAAATAGACCGGCGTCAGCGAGCCTTCGAGGAACTTCGCGAGGTCGAAGGTTGCGCAGGCGCCGGCCGCGAGCTCGGCCTGCTCGCGCAGCGTGGCCGCGCGGTCGCCCGGCACGCGGGCCTCGATCGCGGGGTCGTCAAGGCCGGTCAGGGGAATGACCTCATCCGAATCCACCATGCGCAGGGAGGGATGGAGGATGTCATAGACCCCGCGCAGGTCCGCCCCCTGCCCCACCGGCCAGGCGACCGGGCTGGCTTCGAGCGCGAGCGTCTTCTCGATCTCGTCCAGCAGGTCGAAGGGGTCGCGCCCCTCGCGGTCCATCTTGTTGACGAAGGTGATGATCGGGATGTCGCGCAGGCGGCAGACCTCGAACAGCTTGCGCGTCTGGCTCTCGATGCCCTTGGCGGCGTCGAGCACCATCACCGCGGCGTCCACGGCGGTCAGCGTGCGGTAGGTGTCCTCGGAGAAATCCTCATGGCCCGGCGTATCCAGCAGGTTGAAGACCACGCCGTCCTTCTCGAAGGTCATGACCGAGGTGGCGACGGAGATGCCGCGCTCCTGCTCGATCTTCATCCAGTCGGATCGCGTGCGGCGCGCATTGCCCTTGGCGCGCACCTGGCCCGCGAGCTGGATGGCGCCGCCTTTCAGCAGCAGCTTTTCCGTCAGCGTCGTCTTGCCGGCGTCGGGGTGGGCGATGATGGCGAAGGAGCGGCGCCGCGCGGCCTCGGCGGCCACGCGGGGGTCCGCGGGAAGGGGCATGTCCATGGCGGGGGGAACCTAGTGGCGCGCGGTCCGCGGCGCCAGCCGTCAGGCCCCCGGTTCCGTCGCGTTGGGGAAGAAGAGCTGCTCGCCGCCGATCCTGAAGCCCGCGATCGCTCCCTGGCCCTCCGCCGAGGTGATCCAGTCCACGAACCTCTGGCCATCCGCCGCCCGCACATGCGGATGGCGCTGCGGACTCACGAGCATGACCCCATACTGGTTGAGCAGGCGCCGGTCACCCTCGACCAGGACGCGCATGCCTTGCCGGTTCCGGAAGGCGATCCAACTCCCCCGATCTGCAATCAGATAGGCATTCTGCGCCGCTGCCGTGTTCAGCGCGGGGCCCATGCCCTGGCCGACTTCGCGATACCAGGTTCCGCGCCCCCGCGCGGGATCGACGCCGGCGGCCAGCCACAGCCGCAACTCGGCGGCATGGGTGCCGCTGCGGTCCCCGCGCGAGACGAAGCGCGCCCGCGCCGCGGCGATCTGCGCGAGGGCGAAGGCGATATCCGCGTTGCCGCCGATCCCGGCCGGGTCGTCGGCTGGGCCGACGAGGACGAAATCGTTGTACATCACCGGCCGGCGCGGGCCTCCGAAGCCTTCCGCCACGAAACGTTCCTCCGCGGCGCGGTCATGCACGAGGACCACGTCCGCATCGCCGCGCCGCCCGACATCCAGCGCCTGGCCTGTTCCGAGCGCGACGACGCGCACCACGATGCCGGCCTGCCGCGTGAAGATCGGCAGGATGTGGCCGAACAATCCCGTCTGTTCGGTCGAGGTGGTGGAGGCCAGGATGATCGCGCGCCGCTGCGCCGCCACCGGCGGCGAAAGAAGGGCCGCCAGCGCGGCCGGCAGGGCGCGCCGGCCTGAGCGCAACGCCCGCAACGGGGCGTTCACCACAGGAGCTCACCCTTGAGGAATGCAGCAGCCTCCGGCGCCGCGGGCGCGGCGAAGAACCGCGCCGCCGGCGCATGCTCGACCACCCTGCCGCGATGGAGGAACAGGATGTCCCCTGCCAGGCGCCTCGCCTGGCCGAGGTCGTGCGTCGTCATCAGCACCTTCGTTCCCCGTGCCGCAATGGCGGTGACGATCTCCTCCACCGCGCGGGTGGCGGCCGGGTCGAGATTGGCGGAGGGCTCGTCGAGGAACAGCATCGCCGGGTCCATCGCCGCGGCCCGGGCCAGCGCGATGCGCTGCTGCTCCCCGCCCGAGAGCCGCCGCGCCGGTCGGTGGGCGAGATCGCCGAGGCCGAATTCGCCAAGCACCGCCTGCGCCCGTGCCCGGCGCTCGGGCCCGGGCAGGCCGGCGAGCCGCAGCGGGTACTCCACATTGGCCAGCGCGCTGCGGCGAAGCATCACCGGGCGCTGGAACACCATGGCCTGGCGGCGGCGGGCGACCTCTGCCGGCAGCAGCGCCCACCGGATGACACCGCCGCTCGGCGGGAGAAGGCCGTGCAACAGCCGCAGCAGCGTCGATTTGCCTGCGCCGTTGGGGCCGATCAGCACGCTCGGCGGGCCGGCCTCGAGGCGGAAGCTGACATCCTGAAGGATTGGCACGCCGCCGGCGACGAAGCCGAGCCCTTCGACCTGCAGCGGCAGGAGGCCGGATCCCGCTCGCATCTCAGCCGGACATCCGCGCCACGCGCTCCCGCAGCAGGTGGGCCGCGCCGTTCACCGCCAGGACGATCGCCATCAGCACCATGCCGAGCCCGAGCGCGAGCGGCAGGTCGCCCTTGCTGGTTTCGAGCGCGATGGCGGTGGTCATGACACGCGTGAAGCCCTCGATGTTGCCGCCAACCACCATGACGGCCCCGACCTCGGCGCTGGCCCGACCGAAGCCGGCCAGCAGCACGGTGACCAGCGCGAGGCGGCCGTCGCGCAGCAGGGTCGGCACCGCCCGCCAGGAGGAAACGCCGAAGGAGTGAAGCTGCTCGCGGTATTCCTCCCACATCCCCTCCAGCACTTCGCGGGTCAGCGCGGCGAGGATCGGGGCGATCAGCACGGCCTGCGCGATGACCATGGCCGAGGGCGTGAACAGCAGGCCGAAATGCCCGAACGGTCCGGCCCGCGAGAGCAGCAGATAGATGACCAGTCCCGCAACCACCGGCGGCAGCCCCATCAGCGCGTTCATCCCGACGATGATGAGGTGCCGCCCCGGGAAGCGCGCCACCGCCAGCAGCGCGCCAAGCGGCAAGCCGACAAGCGCGGCCAGGGCCAGCGCCATGAGCGAGACGCGCAGGCTCAGCCCCACGATCTCCGCCAGCGCCGGATCCTGGCCGGCGACCAGCGCGAAGGCGGCGGACAGGGCGTCTTGGAAGTCGGACATCGGCGGGGCAGACCATGCGTCGGGCCTGCGTCCGGCGGCAAGCGGGGACCGGTCACGACGCCGATCGGGCCTATTCCCGCCCGGCCGCCTTGCTGCGATCCTATGCTCCTGGATTCGCAGCCGGACAGGACAAGGAATCGCCGCTCGTGCCCCTGAAGCCACTCAAGAAGGCCGTCCTGCCCGTCGCCGGCCTCGGCACCCGCTTCCTGCCCGCCACCAAGGCGATGGCCAAGGAGATGCTGCCGGTGGTGGACAAGCCCCTGATCCAGTACGCGGTCGAGGAGGCGCGCGCGGCCGGCATCGAGCAGTTCTGCTTCATCACCGGCCGCGGCAAGACCGCCATCGTCGAGCATTTCGACGTGGCCTACGAGCTCGAGCGCACGCTCGCCGAGCGCAACAAGACCGCCGAGCTCGAGGCGCTGCGCGCGCAGGCGATGACGCCGGGCGCCATCGTGACGGTGCGCCAGCAGGTGCCGATGGGCCTCGGCCACGCCATCTGGTGCGCCCGCGCCTTCGTCGGCGACGACCCCTTCGCCATCCTGCTGCCCGACGACCTGATGCTGTGCGACACGCCCTGCATGCGGCAGCTCGCGGACGCCTATCGCGAGACCGAGGGCAATGTCGTCGCCATCGAGGAAGTGCCGATGGAGCGCGTCAACCGCTATGGCGTGCTCGACGTGGCCGAGGACAAGGGACGGCTGGTCTCGGTGAAGGGCCTGGTCGAGAAGCCGCCGGTCGAGAAGGCGCCCTCGAACCTGACCATCATCGGCCGCTACGTGCTGATGCCGGAGGTGATGGGCTTCCTCAACCGGCTCGAGAAGGGCGCGGGGGGCGAGGTGCAGCTCACCGATTCCATGGCGAAGCTGATCGGCATGCAGCCCTTCCACGGCCTGCGCTACGAGGGCAAGCGCTTCGATTGCGGCGACAAGGCGGGCTTCCTGGAGGCGCAGGTGGCCTTCGCGCTGCGCCGGCCGGACCTCGCCCCCGCGATGCGCGCCATCCTCAAGGCCTACGCCTGATACCCGCCGGGCAGAGGATCACCTCCCGCCGGCCGCGTCTCGCCTGCCGGCTTCCCGCGCGATGCGGCCGGGCGAAGCGTCAGGCTTCCCGCCCGCCGGCCATGATACCCTTCGAACAACGGATCGGCCTTTGTTCGCAGCGTATCAGGATTTGGTTTCCCGCGCGGTCGCCCCGCCAGCCCCGCGCGCCATGCCTGCGGGTGAAAGGTCAGAACCTTCTCCCGCCGGCATGAGGCGCCCGCGCCGGTCGCGCGTCCGCCCGCGCGGCCCGGGACACGGGATCATCTCCACGCGGTCGTTCATCGGCTCCGGCTGACCGGGCGGCGCGAGCCGCACCGGCAGGCTGTCCCCCGCCGCCTCCACCTCGACATCCGCCGGATCAACCCCCTGCCGCGCCAGCACCGCGGCGACGGCACGCACCCGGGCAAGGGCCAGCGCCTCCGCCGCCGGGCCGCGGTCGGCATGGCCGCGCAGGCAATGCCCGGCGAGGCCGGGCGGGCGCGGCTGGCGCAGGAAGGCGAGCACGACCTCGCGCGCCTCGACGCTGACCTCGGCGCTGCCGGGGGCGAAGAGGACGGTGGTGCGTTCGGGCACGAGGCCCTGCGCGCCGGCCAGGGGGGCAAGCGCGACCACGCCCAGCATCCCGGCCGGCAGGCGCCACATGCCCGGATGCTACACCCGGGCCGGCCGGCGGTCAGGCGTGGCGGTGGCCGGCAGGGCCGGAGCCTGGACTGCCCCGCATCCCGAATGGGCTGGCGGGACGACAGCGCGCGAAAGCCCGCCGCGGCGCAAGGGGCGGCGCTTGCGTCCGCCGAAAGGCGATCCAGGGAAGGAAGGGTTTGATCTTTGGTCCGCTGCGAGCACGCGGTCGTCAGGATGGCCTGAAAAGATCACCGCAGAAGTCGTCCGCTGCGAGCGCGCGGGCCGGGCGGGCGGTCGCGCGCGGAAACCGGTCCCGCATCCGGCGCGCCGATGCCGCCAGGTGTCATACCAGCGGGCGAAAGGATTGACCTTTCCCCCGCTGGCATGGCGCGCGGGGCTGGTGGGGCGGCCGCGCGCGGAACCGAGATCCTGATACCCTGCGGACAAAGGTCGATCCTTTGTCCGCAGGGTATCAAAGCGGCTTCTGCGCCTTCTCCAGCAGGCGGCCGAAGAAGCCGGGCTTCTTCGCCGGCGCCGGGGGCTTGGGCGCGGCCTGCGCGGCGGCGCGGGCCTCCTCGGCGGCGCGGCGCTCCTTGCTCGCAAGCCACTTCTCGAGGCTCATGCCTGCCTTGGCCGCGCGCTTCGCCTCATAGGCGCGCTGCGCCTCCGTCATCTTCCGCTCGCTCATGCCACGACCTCCGGGGTGGCGGGTGAATGGCGCGCCGCGCGGCTTCCGGCAAGGGGCCGCCCATGCCAGGGTCGCGGCATGGAAGCGAAAGTGAAGGCCGGCATCTGGGTCTCGATGGCGATCCGCCTGTCCGACATGGCCGGCCGGCCGGCCGCCGTGCTGCGGAAGGGCGACCCCGATTCGGGCGGCATCCTCGCGGTGCTGCGCGGGCGGGAGGGCTGGGTCGTGCTGTCCCAGGCGCGCGATGCCGAGGGCCGGCCAGCCTGGATCCGCGGCACCGGCCCCGCCCCGGTGCCCGAGGAGACGGCGACCGCCTATGTGGAGCGCCAGGTGAAGCGCGACCCCGACCTCTGGGTGGTCGAGTTCGAAGCCCCCGACCTGATGCCGCCCTTCGAGGCGCGGATCCTCTGATGGCGCGCCGCGCCCGGCCCGGCCGGGAGGCGGCGCTGCCACGGCCGTTCGCGGCCGCCACAACGCTGCGGCCGGCCATGTCGCCCCAGGCGGCGCGCGCCGGCCACGCGCCAGGACCGGCGGTCCCGGCCCGCTGGCGTCAGGCGGCCCGCCGCGCCGGCGCGGCGAGCCCGGCCAGCAGCGCGCGCACCGCATCGGCGGTGGCGGCTTCCGTGCTCAGCGCCACGCCGACCCGCTCGGCCTCCACATGCGCCACGCGGCCGGACAGGCGGTGGCCGCCGACCAGGATCGTCACCGCCTCGCCCGCGCGCAGCGCGATGGGCGGCGGCAGGCTGAGGCCGATCCCGCCCTCGCAGAGATCGAGGCTCCGCCCCGCGAGCCGGCGCTGCCCGGCCTCGACCGTCACGGCGAGGTCGGCCGGGATGCGCTCGAACCGGCGCGCATCCCCGTCGCGGCGCAGCGAGGCGAGGAACTGCGCCACCTCCCGGTCGATCGCCGCGGCATCGCCGGCCAGCGTGTTCGAAGCCGCCTGCACCGACTCCGCCGCGCCGCCGGCCTCCTGGGCCTGGGCGGAGAGCGCCCCGGCGCGCTCGGCCACCTGGCGCATATGGGCCGCGACCCGGCCGATCACGCCGGTGATCTCCTGCGTCGCCGCGCCCTGCTGCTCGACCGCCTCGGTGATGCCGGCCGCGACCGTGTCCATCGCCTGCACCACGGCGAGCATCTCGCGCAGGCCCTCGACCGCCTCGGCGGTGGCGCGGCGCACCGCCTCGATCCGCTCGGCGATCTCGGCGGTGCCGCTCGTCGTCTGCTGGGCGAGCGACTTCACCTCCTGCGCCACCACGGCGAAGCCCTTGCCGGCCTCCCCGGCGCGCGCCGCCTCGATGGTGGCGTTGAGGGCGAGCAGGTTGGTCTGCCCGGCGATGCCCTCGATCACCCGCACCACCGAACCGATCTCGCCCGCCGTGGCGGCGAGGCTCGCGACCACGCGGTCCACCGCCTCGGCCCTTGCCACCGCGCCGCGGGTCGTGGCGGCGGCCTCCTCGGCCTGGCGGCCGACCTCGCGCGCGGCGGCGGAGAGCTGCTCGGTGGCCGCGGCCGCGGCGCCGAGCTCCTGCGCCGCCTCGCCCGAGGCGCGATGGGTGCCCTCGGCCTCGGCCTTCACCGCCTCGGCGACGCGGCGCATCGTGGCCGAGGTCGCCTGCATCCCCTCCGAGGCGCCGCGCAATTCGTGCAGCAGGCCGCTGACCGAGCCGCCGAACTCCCCGATCGCGGCGAGCAGCCCGGCCTGGCGGCGTTCGCGCCGCGCGCGCTCCTCCGCCAGCTCGGCCTCCTGCGCGGCCTTCTCGGCCAGGGCGCGGCGGAAGCCGTCCAGCGCCCGGGCGAGCGCGCCGACCTCGTCCCTCCGCTCCCCGCCCGCGACCGCGGTGTCGAACCGGCCCTCGGCGATCCGTGCGGTGGCCGCGGCAAGGCCGGTGATGGGCGCTGCCAGCCGCCGCGCCAGCAGAAGCCCCGCCCCACCCGCGGCCAGGAGCAGCGCGAGCAGCAGCCCGGCCATCAGCAGCCGCGCCTCGCTCCGCAGCGCCACGATGCCAGAGGCATCGGAGGCGACCAGCAGCACCGCCACCGGGCGGCCCGAGAAATCGGCCAGCGGCACCTCGAGCATCAGATGCGGGCGGCCGGACCAGGGGCGGATCGCGCCCTCGGCCGGGGCGGTCAGGGCGGATTGCGGGGGCGCCGGCAGCGTCTCGGCGGTGGTGGCCAGCCGGGCCATCGTCCCATCCCGCCGGGGGGCGTAGAGCGCCGCCTGCACCTGCAGCCGCGCCTGCATGGCCTCGAGGAAGGGCCTGCCGAGGGAGAGGCCGAACTCCACCGTGCCGAGATGCCGCCCCTCCCGCGCGATGGGCTGCACGCCGCGGAAGCCGAGCCCGGCCACGCCCCCTTCCAGGCCGCGGATCGGCCGCGGCCCGGCATTGGCCGCCACCACCGTGGCGCGGAAGCCCGAAAGATCGTCCCCGAACCGGCCGGGCTGATGGACGCGCAGGAAGGAGGTCGCGGGCGGGGTGTGGAACTGGAACTGCTCCACCGCCACGCTCTCGCGCCGCAGCGCCTCCTGCACCGGCGCGGTGAGGGCGAGCAGCCGCGCGCGGTCGCCACGGCCGAAGGCCTCGACCACCTCGGGCGCGGCGGCGACGGCGGCGGCCAGACCCGCCGCACGGGCGGATTCGGCCTCGACCATGAGGGTCACGGCCTGGCGCAGGCTGGCGCTCTCGCGCCGCACCGTCTCCTCCGCGAGGCGGCCCTGCGCGAACTCCGCCGCGCCGAAGGCGGCGAGGCCCGCGACGAGAACGAGGGAGACGAAGGCGAGCGCGAGGCTCGTGCGCAGGGAAGCCCCGCGCGCACGGCGCAGGGCATGGGACAGGGGCATCGGCGAATCCTCCTCGGGGGCGGAGGATGAAGGGGCATCCTTACGGAAGCCTTTCGCCGCCCCGCGCTTCGCGGATGGCTCGGCCGCCGGGGGCCGCCTTCCATTTGCCGCCATTGCGTTGCATGACCGCCCGCACCCGAGACCCTTGCCCCGGACGCCATGAGCACGACACCGACCGACATCCTTCCCGTCATCCTCAGCGGCGGGACCGGCACGCGCCTGTGGCCGCTCTCGCGCGAGGGCTATCCGAAGCAGTTCTGGCCGCTGGCCTCGGCCCGGCCGATGCTCGAGGAGACCGCCGCGCGGGCCGAGGGGCCGGGCTTCCTGCCGCCGACCGTGGTCTGCAACGAGGCGCACCGCTTCCTCGTCGCGGAGCAGCTCCGCGGGCGCGGGGCGCGCATCGTGCTGGAGCCGGCCGGGCGCAACAGCGGCCCGGCGATCGCGGCCGCCGCCCTGCTGGCCGAGGAAGCGGCCCCGGGGACCGTGATGTGGATCATGGCCGCCGATTCGGCGGTGCAGGACGTGCCGGCGCTGCATGCCGCGCTCGCGCGCGCGGCGGCGGCGGCGCGGGCCGGGCGGATCGTCACCTTCGGCATGAAGCCGACCGCGCCCGAGACGGGCTACGGCTACATCGAGGCCGGCGAGGCGCTGCCCGGGCTCGACGGCGTGCGGGCCATCGCGCGCTTCGTCGAGAAGCCGGACGCGGCGCGCGCGGCGGAATTCGTCGCCGGCGGGCGGCATCTGTGGAACTCGGGGATGTTCGTCGCCACCGCCGCGACGCTGCTTGCCGAGTTCGAGCGGCACGAGCCGGCGCTGCTCGCGCAGGTGCGCGCCGCGGTGGCGGGTGCGAAGCGCGACATGGATTTCGTGCGCCTCGACGCCGCCGCCTTCGCCGCGGCGCCCTCGATCAGCATCGACTACGCCGTGATGGAGCGGACGCAGCACGCCGCGGTGGTGCCGGCGGCGATCGGCTGGTCCGACATCGGCTCCTGGGCCGCGTTGTGGGAGATCAGCGGCAAGGACGCGCAGGGCAATGTCGCGGCCGGCCCGGCCGAGATCATCGACAGCCGCAACTGCTACGTGCGCAGCGAGGGCATCCTCACCGGCGTGATCGGCCTTCAGGATGCGGTGGTGGTGGTGACCGACGACGCGGTGCTCGCGATGCACCGCGACCGCGCACAGGATGTGAAGACGCTCGTGGACGCGCTCAAGGCCAAGGGCCGCAAGGAGGCGACCGAGCACCGCCGCGCCTATCGCCCCTGGGGCCATTACGAGGGCCTGATCATGGGCGACCGCTTCCAGGTGAAGAAGATCCTGGTGCGGCCGGGCGCGAAACTGTCCCTGCAGAAGCACTTCCACCGCGCCGAGCACTGGGTCGTCGTCTCGGGCACCGCCATCGTGCGGCGCGACGCCGAGGAGATCCTGCTGCGCGAGAACGAGAGCGTCTATCTGCCGCTCGGTTGCGTGCACCGGATGGAGAACCCCGGGATCATCCCGCTGGTGCTGATCGAAGTGCAGTCCGGCTCCTATCTCGGCGAGGACGACATCGTGCGCTTCGAGGACACCTACGGGCGGGCCTGAAGCCGGCACGGCGGCGCCTTGATCCTGGTCAAGGCGCCGCGCCGCCCGCGGCGGAGAATGGCCTTCAAGCCATCACGGCACGAAAGGCCAGACGATGAACCACCGCCACCGCAAGGTCCTGCAGGCGCTCTTCGCCCATCCCGTCAGCGCGAACATCGACCCCAAGGCCGTGCATGCCGTCCTCGAGGAACTCGGGGCCGAGGTGTCGCACAACGGCTCGGGCCGCGTCGCGGTGAAGCTGAACGGCCAGGCCCATGCATTCCACGATGCGCGGCACAGCCTCTCCAAGGACGAGGTCGTGCAGATCCGCAACTTCCTCGCCGCGGCGGGTGTGGACCCGGCGCAGTATCCGGCCTGAGCCGGCGGCGGCGCCGGGCGGCTTGATTGCCGGCGCCGTCCAGGCAGTATCCTCGATCAGCCATGCCGGGCGGCACCCCGCCCCGCCGATCGAGAGGATGACGCCATGAGCTTCCCGCGCCGCGCCCTTCTGGGTGCCGCCAGCCTCGCCGCACTCGCGCCTGCCGGGGCGCGCGCCCAGACGCGCTGGCAGATGGCGACACCCTACGCCGACGGCAACTTCCACACCCGCAACATCCGCAGCTTCGTGCAGGAGATCGAGCAGGCCGCGGGCGGGCGCCTCTCGATCCAGATCCATTCCAACGGCTCGCTGCTGCGCATGCCCGAGATCAAGCGCGGCGTGCAGACCGGCCAGGTGCAGATGGGCGAGATCCTGCTCACCGCCTATGCCAACGAGGACCCGCTCTTCGACGCCGACGCGCTGCCGCAGCTCGTGACGAACTACCAGCAGGCGAAGCGGCTGGCCGACCTGCAGAGGCCCTTCATCGAGGCGCGGCTCGGCCGGCAGGGGCTCAGCCTGCTCTACATGGTGCCCTGGCCGCCCGCCGGGCTCTATTCGCAGCAGCCGGTGACGAGCCTCGAGCAGCTCCGCGGCAGCCGCTTCCGCACCTTCTCGCCGATGACGAACCGCTTCGCGCAGCTCATCGGGGCGCAGCCGACGCTGGTGCAGTCGGCCGAACTCGCGCAGGCCTTCGCCACCGGGGTGGTGCAGGCGCAGATCACCTCCGCCGCGACCGGCGTGGACACCCAGGCCTGGGACTATGCGCGACACTTCACGCCGCTAGGCTTCTCCATGACGAAGAACGCCGTGCTGGTCTCCCGCCGCGCCCTCGAGGGCCTGCCGCGCGACCTGCAGGAGGCGATCCGCGCCGCCGCGCAGCGCGCCGAGCAGCGCGGCTACGAGCTCTCCGAGGCCGCGATGCGCGAGACCGAGGCGACGCTCGCCGCCCGCGGCATGCAGGTCGCGCCCGCCTCGCAGCAGCTGCTCGACGACCTCGCGCGCGTCGGCCGGACCATGGCCGATGAATGGGTCCAGCGCGCGGGCGAGGACGGGCGCCGGCTTCTCGAGCAGTATCGCGCGGCGGGCTGACGCCGCAGGGGCCACGCCGCGCCCTGCACGCGATGCGCGCAGCGCGCGGCGGGCGCGCCCAACCGGCGGGCAGCCATGGCCGGGGGTGCGCGATGGCGCGGCGCATCCCCCTTGCCGGTCCGGGGGAGGCGCGCCGAAGATGCGCCCCGCCAAGAACGAGAAAGGGGGCTTCAGCATGACCTCGATCCGTCGCCGCGGTCTTCTCGCGGCTTCCGGCGGGCTTGCCGCCGCGGCACTCGCCCCGCGCGCAGCCGAAGCGCAGACGCGCTGGCAGGTCGCCACCGCCTATCCGGACGGCAATTTCCACACCCGCAACCTGCGCGCCTTCGTCGAGGAGGCGCAGCAGGCCTCGGGCGGGCGGCTGCAGATCCAGCTGCATTCCAACGCCTCGCTGCTGCGCATGCCCGAGATCAAGCGCGGCGTGCAGACCGGCCAGGTGCAGATGGGCGAGATCCTGCTCTCGGCCTACGGCAACGAGGATCCGTTCTTCGAGGTGGACAGCGTGCCGCAGCTCGTCACCTCGACGGCACAGGCGCGCAAGCTCGCCGAGCTGCAGCGGCCCTATGTCGAGGCGCGCTTCAACCGCCAGGGCCTCTCGCTGCTCTACTGGGTGCCCTGGCCGCCCTCGGGCCTCTACACCAATGTCCCGGTCGAGAGCGTGGAGACGCTGCGCGGGCTGAAAATGCGCACCTTCAACGCGCTGACCAACCGCTTCGCGACGCTGGCCGGCGCGACGCCGACCCTCGTGCAGCAGGCCGAGGTGCCGCAGGCCTTCGCCACCGGCGTGGTCAACGCCATGGTGACCTCGGCGGCGACCGGGGTGGACGTGCAGGCCTGGGATTTCTGCCGCCATTTCACGCCGATCGGCTTCACGCGGACCAAGAACGCGATCTTCGTCCGCCAGCGCGACCTCGCCGCCCTGCCCGCCGAGGCCCAGGCCGCGATCCGCGCCGCCGCCGCGGCGGCCGAGGCGCGCGGCTGGGCCGCTTCGGACACCGAGACGGTGAACCAGCAGAACGTGCTCCAGCAGCGCGGCATGACCATCGGCACGCCGACGCCCGCGCTGATGGAGGGGCTCGCGCGCATCGGGCGCATCCAGGCCGATGAATGGGTGGCCAAGGCCGGGGACGAAGGCAGGCGCCTGATCGACGCCTATCGCGCCGCCGTCGCGTGAGCGGCACCGGGGCCCGCCGCAGGGCGGGCCCTTCCACGAGCGGGAGAGACGAACGCCGCATGACGCTCCGGATGACATGACCCTTCTTCGACGTGCGCTCGACGCGCTCTATCTCGCCGGCGGCATCCTCGGCGCGGTCGCGCTCGCCGCGATCGGCTGCATCATCGCGGCACAGGTGATCGGGCGGCAGTTCGGCGCCACCGTGCTCGGCGCGGACGACCTGACGGCCTTCTCGGTCGCGGCCTCGGCGACGCTGCCGCTCGCCCACGCCTTCCGCCACGGCGCGCATATCCGCGTGGACCTGATCGTCGGCCGGCTGCGCGGGGCGCCGCGCTTCGCCGTGGAGGCGGTGGCGCTGCTGCTCGCGGCGGGGCTCTGCGCCGTCTTCGCCTATTCCATGATCGACCTCGCCACCGACAGTTTCGAGTTCGACGACGTGGCGCAGGGCTCGGTCGCCTGGAAGCTCTGGGTGCCGCAGGGGCTGGTGGGCCTCGGCACGGCGCTCTTCGCCCTCTGCCTGATCGACGACCTCGTGGTGCATCTGGCGGGCGGCACGCCGTCCTACCGGCGCGCGGCGGAAGCCTCGGCGCTCGAACGCGCGGCGGAGGAACTCTAGATGGAACTCGCCCAGACCGAGGCCGGGCTGCTCATGCTCGGCCTGCTCTTCGTCTTCCTCGGCCTCGGGGTGTGGATCGGCCTCGCGCTCGCCCTGGTCGGGCTGACCGGCGTGGTGGTGCTGCCGATGCTCATCCCCTCCATGCCCTCCATGCCGCCCGAGAAGGTGATGGGCACGGCGATCTGGCAGTCGCTCGCCTCCTGGACGCTCGCCGCGCTGCCGCTCTTCATCTGGATGGGGGAGATCCTGTTCCGCACCAGGCTGAGCGAGGACATGTTCAAGGGCCTCGCCCCCTGGGTGCAGCGGCTGCCGGGGCGGCTGATGCATGTGAACGTGATCGGTTGCGGCATCTTCGCCGCGGTGTCCGGCTCCTCCGCCGCCACGACGGCGACGGTGGGCAAGATGTCGCTGCCCGCGCTGACGCAGCGCGGCTACCACGTGCCGATGGCGATCGGCAGCCTCGCCGGCGCGGGCACGCTCGGGCTGCTGATCCCGCCCTCGATCGTGATGATCGTCTATGGCGTGGCGGCCGAGGTCTCGATCGTGCGGCTGTTCATCGCCGGCGTGCTGCCGGGGCTGCTGCTGATGGTGCTGTTCTCGGGCTACATCGCGGCGTGGTCGCTGCTCAATCCCTCGCGCACGCCGCCGCGCGACCCGCCCGTGCCGCTGCGCCAGCGCCTGCGGGAGAGCGCGAGCCTGCTGCCCATCGTCGGGCTGATCCTGTTCGTGATGGGCAGCATCTACTTCGGCTGGGCCACCGCGACGGAGGCGGCGGTGTTCGGCGTGGCGGGCGCGCTCGCGCTCTCGGCCTGGGGCGGCACGCTCACGCGAAAATCCTTCGTGGACAGCCTGATGGGCGCGGTGCGCCTGTCCTGCATGATCAACCTGATCCTCGCCGGCGCGGCCTTCCTCACGCAGGCCATGGCCTATTCCGGCATCCCGGCGGCGATGGCGGCCTGGGTCGGCAGCCAGGGCTTCAGCCCCTATGTCATCATCGCCTGCCTGACGCTGATCTACCTCGTTCTCGGCTGCTTCATCGACGGGATCAGCATGATCGTGCTGACCGCCTCGGTCGTGCTGCCGATCATCCAGGCGACGGGCTTCGACCTGCTCTGGTTCGGCATCTTCATCGTGCTGGTGGTGGAGATGGCGCAGATCACGCCGCCCGTCGGCTTCAACCTCTTCGTTCTGCAGGGCCTGACCGGGCGCAGCATCTTCGAGGTGGCGCGCTACACCCTGCCCTTCTTCCTGCTGATGGTGACGGCGGTCGCGATCGTGACGGTCTTCCCGCAGATCGTCACCTGGCTGCCGCAGACGATGCTCGCGCGATAGGGCGCGCGGGCTCAGACCGGGGCGGGCCAGTCGGGGCGCTCGAAGCGCTGGATCTCGAGCGTGTAGCCCGCCGGGTCGCGGAAGAAGAAGGAGGTGACGCGGTAGGTCTCCGAGAAGGCCGGTGCGGCGGCGATCTCGACGCCCGCGGCCTTCAGGCGCGCATGCCAGCCTTCGACATCCTGCGCGACGAAGGTGATGACCGCACCGCCCTGGACGCGCGGGTTATCGGTCACGCGCGGTCCGCGCGCGCGGCACACGCCGAGGAAGGCGCGCGCCCCGGGCGCGACCGCGTAGATGCGGCAGGTGCCCTGGTCCTGCGCCAGCGGCAGGCCGAGCACCTCCTCGTAGAAGCGCCATGAGGGGGCCGGATCCTCGGCATAGAGGAAGGTGACGTGCTGGTCGAAGGGCGCGGACATGGCGCGATCATCGCAGGCGGCGCGCCGGCAGGCCAGGGCGATTGCCGCGGCGCGCGCGCCGTCGCATGGTCGGCGGCGATGCAGGGACTTCTCGCCTGGGCCATCCGCCACTGGGTCCTGACCACCGCGGCGCTGCTGATCGCGTGCGCGGCGCTCGGCTATTCGCTCGCCGCGCCGGCCCCGCCGCGGGAGATCCGGCTCGCCGTGGGCGCGGCCCCGGATTCCGCCTACACCCTCGCCGCCGAAGCCTATGCGGCACGGCTCGAGGCCACGCGCTTCCGCGTGAGCAAGGTGCCGACGGCCGGCTCGGTCGAGAATCTGCGACTGCTGCGCGAAGGGGCGGTGGATGTCGCGCTGGTGCAGGGCGGCATCGCCGGGCGCGACCGCGATGCCGGGCTCGAATCCCTCGGCGCGGTGTTCCACGAGCCGGTCTGGGCCTTCCTGCGCGCCGATCGCGGCCTCGCGCGGCTGGCTGACCTGCGCGGGAAGCGGGTGGCCATCGGACCCGAAGGCAGCGGCACGCGGGTGCTCGCACTCGCCATGCTCGCCGCCAACGGCATCGGCCCCGAGGGCTTCGAGGCCCTGCCCCTCGGCGGGCCGGAGGCGGCCGCGGCGCTGCGGGCGGGAACGGCCGATGCGGCCATCCTGGTCTCGGCGCGGGTCGAGGGCACGATCGCCGCGCTGATGCGCGCCGGGCCCGAGGTGGCGCTCGCGGACCTGACCGACCACGCCGATGCCTATGCGGCGCAGCTGCCCTTCCTGGTGCCGGTGCGGCTGCCGCGCGGCGGGCTTTCGCTCGCGGACGACCTGCCGCCGCGGCCGATGACGCTGCTCGCCCCGGTGGCCTCGGTGGTGGTGCGCGAAGGGACGCATCCGCAGGTGGTCAGCCTGCTCGTCTCCATCATGCGCGAGGTCCATCGCGCGCGGACGCCCTTCGCCCCCGAGGCCAGCTTCCCGAACACGCTGACGCAAGACCTGCGGGTGAACGCGGATGCCGAGCGCTACTACGCGCACGGCCAGACCGTGCTGCAGCGCTGGCTGCCGTTCTGGGTGGCGGTCTGGGCCGAGCGGCTGTTCACCATCCTGCTGCCCGTGCTCGGCATCGCGCTGCCGCTGATTCGCTTCGGCCCGGCGATCTATGCGCGCCACATGGAGACACGGGTGTGGCGGCACTACGACACGCTCCGGCGCATCGAGGCCGAGGCCGCGGCCGCACCCGACGGCGCGGCGCGCCAGGCGCTGCGCGACAGGCTTGAGACGCTCGAGGGGCTGGTCGCCCGGCTGGCCCTGCCGGCGAGCTACCGGCGGCACATCTTCGCCCTGCGGCGCGACATCGCCTATGTCCGGGCCAAGCTCGCCGCTGCCCCGGGCGAGGATGGCTACGCGCCCGCGGACGCAACCGCCGCGGGCTGATGGCGCTCCGTCATGCTGGAACGGCGGATCGTTTCGCCGGATGATCGGCCCCGGTCACGCAGGCGATTCGCGCCTGCGCCGAACGGAGCCCACCGCCCATGAGCGACCTCGCGAACAAGATCGGCAGCCAGATCCCGATCAAGGAACCGGCCTGGATGAAGGAGTTCAAGGCCTTCATCATGCGCGGCAACGTGATCGACCTCGCCGTCGGCGTGGTGATCGGCGCCGCCTTCACGGCGATCGTGAACTCGGTCGTGACCGACCTGATCAACCCCATCATCGGCATCCTGATGGGCGGGATCGACTTCTCGAACCTGTTCCTCGTCCTGTTCGGCGAGCGGCGCGCCTCGCTCGAGGCGACGCGCCAGGGCGGGGCCTCGGTGCTGGCCATCGGCGCCTTCCTCAATGCGGTGATCAAGTTCCTGATCGTCGGCTTCGCGGTGTTCTGGCTGGTCAAGATCATCAACCGCCTGCACGGGCCGAAGGAGGCGCCGAAGCCGGCCGGGCCCACGCCGACCGAGGCGCTGCTGGCCGAGATCCGCGACGAGCTGCGCGCCCAGCGCGGCGGCGCGCCCGCCCCCGCACCGAAGACCGAATAGGCCGGGCGCGTCACGCCGCCCGAGGCGGCGTAGAGAGGAACCAGTCGAGGATCGCACCCGCCTCCTCGCGCGGCCAGGCATGGGCGAGGTCGGGGATCTCGCGCCAGGCCAGCGCCGCGCCGGCCGCGCGCAGGGCGGCGGCGGCCTCGCGCGCCGTCTCGACCGGGAACATCCAGTCGCGCCCGCCGTGGGTGAGGCGGACCGGCAGGCCGCGCAGCGCGGCGGGATCGGCGAGCGCGATCATCAGCGGGCTGAAGGAGGCGGCGACCGGCGCGGCGTGCGTGAAGCCCGGCGCGCCGCGCAGCGCGGCGATGGTGGCGAAGGTGCCGCCATCGCTCATGCCGAGCAGCAGGCGGCGATCCGGCGCGAGGGGATGGATCCCGTCCGCCACGGCCAGCGCATCCGCGATGGCGGCGAGGTCCGCCTCCGGCGCGTGCAGGTCCCAGGTGCGGCCGCGCGAGGTCGGCGCGAGCAGCACCACCCCGCGCGCCCGCGCCGCGCGCAGCATGGACCACAGGAAATGCGCGCCGGTGCCGCCGCCGCCATGCAGCGCGACGGCGAGCGGCGCCGCTTCCGTGCCGTCGAGCGTTTCCGGGACATAGAGGCTCGCCCCGCCGCGCGTGCCGGGCGGGCCGCCGAGATGCATCACGCCGCGCCCCTCGCGCCCCGGCGGCGCGGCGGCGAGGCGCGCGATCAGCCCCTCGTCCATCCGCTCCGCGCCGTCGAGGAAATGCCGGCTGACCGCAGGCAGGAAGGTGGCGAGCGGGTAGAGCGCATCCTCGGCGCGCGGCAGGGCGCGCAGCGCGGCGAAGGCGCCGCGCATCGGATGCGGCGCCTCGGCCGCCGCGCCGAGCGCGGCGAAGGCATCGCACGCGAGCCCGGCGGAGGCATCGAGGCAGTCGCGCACCGGCAGCAGGCGCTCCGGCCAGGAATGGGCGGCGAAGTCCGCACGCGCCGCCTCGAGCGTCGCGGCCAGCGGCATGGCTGCCGCGGCAAGCGCCTCGATCGTGCCCGGCGCGGCATGCCGCGCCGCATGGCCCAGCGCATCGAGCGCCGGCAGCAGCGCCGCGAGCAGGCCGGCCATGGCCTGCCCGTCGCCGCTCATGACAGGCGGATCGTGCCGGCGCCGACCAGCGCGGCGATGCGCGCGGCGATGGCGACCTCCGCCGCCGCATCCAGGCCGAGCAGGGCGTGCACGCCCTTGGCCAGTTCCGCCTCGGTCATCGCCGGCCGGCGCGCGAGCAGCGCCTCGGCGGCGGCGGCGATCTCGGCCGGCGGCACGGCGGCGGCGCGCCGCAGATGCGCCGCGGCGGCGCGGCGGTCGCGCGGCACCGGCTTCGCATCGGCGGTGGTGAGAAGGCCCGAAGCCTCCAGGACGCCGTGCTGCGCGCGGGCGATGGCGAGCGCCTCGCGGATCGCGTTGCGCTCGGCCGTGCTCAGCGCGTCGCGGCCGGCGGCGAGGCGCAGGCGCTCGTGCAGGCTGTCCGCGGTGATCGGCGCCTCGGTCGCCACCACCTCGGCGATCGCGGCGGCGAGGCTGGCGCGGGGCAGGGCGTCGAGCGCGCCGCGCGGCAGGTCGGGCGCGGCCTCGCGGTAGGCCTCGGCGAGGCCGGGCTCGGGCGGCGGGGGCGCGGCGGGGGCTGGTGCGGCGGCCGGCGCGGCGCCGAGGGCGGCGGCGATGCGCGCGGCCTCGGCCTCGGGGCGCGCATACCAGGCGAGCGACCAGGCGCGAACCAGTTTCCAGCCCATCATCTGCAAGGCGGCGGGGCGGCCGCGCTCGCGGTCCCGCGCGCAGCGCAGCGCCGCCCAGTCCCCGGCATCGGCCTCGATGCCGAGTTCGTAGCCCTGCTCGCCGCGCGCGGCGACATCGAGGAAGAGGCCCGCGAGGCCGACATGCGGCACGGGCTCCTTGCCGGCGGCGCGCACCGCCTCGGCGATGGCCTCGGCGATCGGGCTCCCGGTCGCGCCGCCGCCGGCGCGCGGCGCATCGGGCGGCGCGGCGGCGAAGGCGAGGAAGGCCTTGAGCGCGGCCACGCCCCGGCCCGAGGCGCGGGCGAGGTCGATGTCCTCGGCCCCGATGCCCGAGAAGACGATGCAGCGCTTCTTCGCCCGCGTGATCAGCACGTTGAGCCGGCGCTCCCCGCCCTCGGCGGAGAGCGGGCCGAAGCGCATGGCCAGCCGCCCGTTCCTGTCGCGCCCGTAGCCGACCGAGATCAGGATCGCGTCCCGCTCGTCGCCCTGCACGTTCTCGAGGTTCTTGACGAAGAAGGGCTCGTCCGGATGCGCGCCGAAGAAGGCGTCGGCGGAGGGGTCGGCGCGGCGCGCGGCCTCGATCGCGTCCATGATCGCGTCGCGCTGGCGGATGGAGAAGGCGGCGACGCCGAGCGTGTCGCCGGGCGTCTCCTTCGCGTGGCGCATCACCGCCTGCGCGACGGCCTCGGCCTCGGCGCGGTTGACGCCCTCCCCCGTCTCCCAGGCGCCGTCCACGCGCACGAGCGACAGGCCGAGTTCCGCCGAGCGCGGGCGCGGCGAGGGCAGCACCAGCAGCCGGTTCTCGTAGAACTCGGCGTTGGAGGTGGCGATCAGGCTCTCGTGCCGCGAGCGGTAGTGCCAGCGCAGCATCGCGCGGGGCACGCCGCGCGCATTGCACAGGCCGAGGATGGATTCGACGTCGCGCGCCGCCACCGCATCCGGCGCATCCTCGGGCGCCGTCTCCTCCTCCTCGCCGGTCATGCGCTGGAAGAAGCGGGTGGGCGGCATCTGCCGGTCGTCGCCGACCACCACCACCTGGCGGCAGCGCGCGATGGCGCCGAGCGCGTCCACGGGCTCGACCTGCGAGGCCTCGTCGATCACCAGCAGGTCGAAGGAGAGGCCCGGACGCAGCCCGTGCGGGGGCGCGAGGAATTGCGCGACCGACAGCGGGCTCATCATGAAGACCGGCTTGATCTGTTGCACAGCGGATGCGGCGCGCAGCAGCAACTCGCGCACCGGCAGGTGGCCGCGCTTCTTCTCCATCTCGCCGCGGATCACCTGCATCCCCGGCGCGCCGTCGCGCACCTGCTTCACGCGGTCGGCATGGATGCGCGCGGCCTCGGCCCGGGTCAGCGCGATGCGCGCCGCGTCGGCCTCGCGGAACTCGGCCACCAGCCGGTCATAGGCGGCGGCGTCGAAGGCGGCGAGGTCGGGATGCGCGGCACTCGCCGCGCGCAGCAGCCCCTCGTGCAGGGCGTGGGTGAAGGCGTCCTCGGCCGCCTCGGGCGCGAGGCGCCCGTCCTGCAGGCGCTCGATAATCGGCTCGATGCCGCGTGCCTCGGCCAGCGCTCGGCGCCAGCCCTGCCAGAGCGGAAGCGCCTCGGGATGAGCGGCCCATTCACCCAGGCGATCGGCGAGCATGGCGAAGCTCGGCTCGCGCGAGCCGAAGGCGGCGACGGGATCGAGGCCGGTCGCCTGCTGCAACTCGGCCCAGGCGGCCGCGCCGGCTTCGAGCACCGCGCCGTCGCCGGCCGGCTCCTCGGCGGCGAGCGCGGCGGCGGCCTCGGCGCCGTGCTTCTGGCGCCAGAGGATCAGCGCCGACATGGCGGAGGGGTCGGTTTCCTCGCCGCGCCACAGGCGCCCGAAGGCGGCCGAGCCCAGCGCATGGCCTGCGCGCACGCGCTCGCGCGCCGCCTGCCCGGCGATGGCGGCATCGAGTGCCGCGAGCGGATCCGCCCCGTCGCGCGCGACCCGCGCGGCAACCTCCTGCGCCGCGCGGCGGCCGGCATTGAGGAAGCCGAAGAAGCCGCCCGATGCGGCGAGCGCGGCCCGCGCCTCCTGCAGCCCCGGCACGTCGAGCGCGCCTGGCTTCAGTCGGGCATCCCGCTTGGCGATGGCGAGCTTGGCCACCGCCTCGGTCAGCGCGACCAGCGGCGCGGGGTCGGCGCGCCAGGCGGCGCTGCGCATCGCCTCCTTGTCGTGCGGGGGGGCCTCGCGCAGCGCCTGGGCGGCGCGCAGCCGCGCGGCGATCCCGGCCGGGCCCGCCGTGCCGCCTGCGGCCGCGCCGGCGGCGGCGAAGGCGCGGATCCAGCCGGGCAGGCGGGCCATCAGCCGGTCGGCATCGGCCGGGCCGAGATCGGCCGTCACGCCGCGCCACGGATTCGCCGCGCCATTCGCCTCCGCGGCGCGGGCGGCGAGGTCGCGCACCGCGTCGCGCTTCGCCGCGATCATTGCGCCGTCCCAGCCGGCTGCGTCGAGGGAGAAGTCGGGCACGGGCACGCCGCGCCGGCGCAAGCCAACCAGCGTGCCGATCACGTCATGCAGCGGGATGCCGGAGGCGCCGGCGGGCGCGCGCATCGCCGCGGCATGGCGGTTGAGGCGCGAGCGTATCGTCGCCAGGCGCTCGATGACCGCGGCGCGGTTGGGCCGGGGCGGCGGCGGCAAGGCGAGCGTCGCGCGCAGCTCGTCGAGCACCGCGCGCTTGGACTGCTTCTCGGAATGCAGTTCGAGGCAGGCGGCGCCGAGGCCGATATTCTCGAGCCGCCGCTTGACCACCTCCAGCGCGGCCAGCTTCTCGGCCACGAACAGCACGGTGCGGCCATCGAGGATGGCCTGGGCGAGGATGGTCGCGATGGTCTGCGACTTGCCGGTGCCCGGCGGCCCCTGGATCACCACATGACCGCCGCGCCGCACCGATTCGGCCGCCAGCGCCTGGGATCCGTCCATGTCCACGACGTGATCGAGACGCTCGACCGGAATCTCGGCATCCACGTCGGCGTCGTCGGGGAATGTGGGCTGCGTAGCCAGCGCCTCCCCGCCGACCAGGGCGCGGACCAGGGGATGGTCGGCAAGGCCCGGATTCTCCTCCGGCCCCAGGTCGCGCCACATCAGGAACTTGGCGAAGGAGAACAGGCCGAGGGCGAGCGCGTCCGCCTCCACCGTCCAGTCCGGGCGGTCCTTGACCGCGGCCGCGACCGCATCCGCCCAGGCGGTCGGGTTGTAGGCCTCCGCGTCGAAATCGGGCAGCGCGGTGCCGAAATTGACCTTCAGCATCTCGCGCAGGGAGAGGTTCTCGGCCGGCTCGTCATTGCCCGCGCGCAGGCGGAAGGTCTGGGAGACGCCCTCGCGTTCGAGCACGACCGGCAGCAGCGCGAGCGGCGCGCGGCGCTCGGTCTCGGGCGTGGCGGGGTCGCGCCAGGACAGCGCGCCAAGGGCGAGGTAGAGCGTCGGCACGCCGGTTTCCTCGCGCGCGGTGCGTGCATCGGTCATCAGGTCGCGCAGGCGGCGGGCGAGGTCGGCGGCGGGCAAGCGCACGCGCAGCCGGTCGTCGCGCTGCCACTGCTCGCGGCTCGCCGTGCCGTCGGCGCGGGCGACGCCATCGGCCTTGGCGGCGCGGGTGGAGCGGCGCGGCCGCGCGGGCGCGGCCGGACCGGCGGGCGGCGCCTCCTCCCCGGCCGCCTCGAAGCCGAAGGCGCGGCCGGCGGCGAGCGCGCCGAGGACGAAATCCGCATCCTCGTCGTCCAGGATGAGGACTCCGCGCGAACGCCCGGGCTTCGGCAGGGAGAGCAGGCGGTTGCGCGTGGAGAGGTCGAGCAGCGCGCGTCGGGCATCCTCGAGGGCCTGGCGAAGATCCGTCATGTCCGGTCCTGGTGCGTGGCGGGCGGGGCGAATGCGGTCCGAGGGATACCAGAGCGGCGCGGCGGGCGCTGCTACTCGTCCTTCCTCCAGCGCCAGAGCACGATCAGGCCGATGACGCAGACCAGCACGACGGTCGAGAGCATGCCCTGCACGACGCCGAAATTCGGGCTGTCGCGCGCGACGAACAGGGCGGCGAGGGCGCCGCCGGCGGCCAGCACGATGCGCACGGCGAGGTTGATCATGGGCGGGTTGGGCTTTCTCTGGCCAGGGCGGATCGCACCAGGGTGGCGCGGCCCGCGCGGCGGCTCAATGGCTCGACCGCAGCGTGCCGCCGTCCACATGGATCACCTGGCCGGTGATGTAGCGAGCGAGCGGGGAGCAGAGGAAGGCGACGAGCACGGCGAGGTCCTCCGGCTCCCCGATGTAGCCGACCGGGACCTCGCGGGCGGCCCAGTCCTCCTGCGCCTCCTTCGTGGGCAGGATGCGGGTGTCGATCTGCTCGGAATGGATCCGCCCGGGCGGGACGCAGTTCACCGTGATGCCATCCCGCCCGAGCACGCGCGAGAGCGCCTTGGACCAGATATGGACCGCGCCGTTCGGCGCATTGGCAGGGTTGATCGAGAAGGGCTCGTCCGTGCCGGTGAGGCTGACGATGCGCCCCCATTTCCGCGCCCGCATGGCGGGGATCAGCGCGTGGGTGATGCGGCGGCCGGCCTCGAAGTTGAGCAGCATCGCCTCGGCCCAGACCTCGTCGCTGCCGAGATCGGCCTGCGGGCGGGACCCGCCGGCATTGTTCACCAGGATGTCGCAATGGCCGAAATGCCCGAGCACCGCGTCGCGGATGCGCGGGGCGGCGTCCGCGGCGGTGATGTCCTGCTCGATGACGAGCGGCGCCGCCGAGGCCGGCAGTTCGGCCGCGAGTTCCTCGAGCAGGGCCCGCCGGCGCGCGAGGATGGCCAGACGGCAGCCCTCGGCCGCCAGGACCCTGGCGATGGCGCGGCCGATGCCGGCCGAGGCGCCGGTGACGAGGGCGACCTTGCCGGTCAGTTGCAGATCCATGCTCCGCGCTCCGATGCTTCCGCTCGGGCGGAGTCTGGCACGGCCGGCCGCGCGCCGCGATGCTCGGGCGCAGCACGGCCCGGGGGGCTTCAGGCCGCGGTGACGAAGGCGCGCAGCGATTCCGCCTCCTGCTCCGCCTCCGCGATGCGGGCCTTCACGAGATCCCCGATCGAGACCATGCCCAGCAGGCGGCCATCCTGCATCACCGGCAGGTGACGGCAGCGGTGGTTGGTCATGAGCGCGAAGGCCTCGGCCACCGTGGTCGCAGGCGAGACGGTGACGAGCTCGGCGGTCATCAGTTCGCGCGCGGTCTGCGCGAGCGCGGCGGTCTGCGACCGGGCGATGGCGCGCACGATGTCGCGCTCGCTGACGATGCCGAGCACCGCGCCGTCCGCATCGCGGACCAGCACGGCGCCGATGCGGTGCTGCGCGAGCGCCTCGGCGATCGCGATCGCGTCCATGCCGGGGCCGACGGAGAACACGTCGCTGCCCTTGCCGCGCAGGATGCTCTCGATTGTCACGTGCGATCCCTCCCGTTTCCTCGCCGGCCGGAGGGCCGGCGGAACGCGGCGGGGGCGCCGGATGTGTGGCGAGGCGAGGGACCGGCGCCCTGTCCGCGCAACCGTGAGTGGAGCGTGCCAAAGCGGGGCGTCGCGATGCAAGCAGGAACCGCACCCGCGCGCGCGGTTGTGCGCGGCATGCGCTCAATGCTGCGCCGCCGCACCCCCGGCGAGCTGCGTGCGCACCAGTTCCGCGAAGCGCCCATCCATGGCGACGAGCGCGGCGAAGGGCCCGCGCTCGACGATGCGGCCGGCATCAAAGACCAGGATCTCGTCCGCCTCGCGCACCGTGGACAGGCGATGGGCGATGATGAAGGTGGTGCGCCCGGCCATCAGCGCGGCGAGCGCCTTCTGCACGCGCGCCTCCGTCGCCGCGTCGAGCGCCGAGGTGGCCTCGTCCAGGATCAGCACCGGCGGGTTCTTGATGAGCGCGCGCGCGATGGCGAGGCGCTGGCGCTGGCCACCCGAGAGGTTCGCGCCGCGCTCGCCCACCATCGTGTCGTAGCCCTGGGGCTGGCGCAGGATGAAGTCGTGCGCCTCGGCCTGGCGGCAGGCGGCCTCGATCTCCTCCTGCGTGGCGTCGGGGCGGCCCACCAGCAGGTTCTCGCGGATGGTGCGGCTGAACAGCATGGATTCCTGGAACACCACGCCGATGTTCCGGCGAAGGGATTCCAGCGTGATGGAGCGCAGGTCGTGCCCGTCCAGGGTGATGCGCCCCTCCGAGGGGTCCCACAGGCGCTGCAGCAGCGCCATGGCGGTGGATTTGCCCGCGCCCGTCTGCCCGACCAGGGCGATGGTCCGCCCGGGCGAGGCGCTGAAGGAGACGTCGCGCAGGATGGGCGGCCCGCCGGGATAGGCGAAGCCGACGCCCTCGAAGGCGACATGGCCCTCGGCGCGGCCGATATCCACCGCATCCGGGGCCTCCGGCACGCTCGAGCGCGCGTCGAGCACCGCGAAGAGCTCCTCGATGCGCGGCTTGACGAAGACCATGTGGGAGACGAAGGCGACCGCGCTCTCGAGCCGGCCGATCAGCAGCGTCGCGAAACCCATGAAGGAGACGATCTCGCCCACGCTCGCCTGGCCGCGCACATGCAGCACGGTGCCGAAGACGAAGATCGCGATGACGCAGATGGTCGAGGCCGCGCGCGTCAGCACCGCGACGATCGCCCACCAGTTCAGCACCGGGAACTGGTGGTCGAGCACCTGGCGCACGATGTCGCCGAACAGCCGCGCCTCGGAGGACAGCCGCGTGAAGGACTGCACCACGACCACGTTGGACAGCGCATCCTGCGCGCTGCCCGCGAGCGCGGAATGGAACTGCTCGACCTTCGCCTGCGCGTCCTGCGTGCGGCGGATGACGAAGGCCGAGACGACGGCGAAGACCGCCACCAGCAGGATCAGCAGGAGCCCGAGCCGCCAGTTCATGACCAGCGTGAGGGGCAGCAGCACCACCAGCGAGACGAAGGTGACGATGTGCTCGCGGAAGAAGCCGAGCCAGAGGCCGAACAGGTTGTCGGTGCCGACCAGCATGATCTTCATCAGCCGGCCCGACTGCGTGTCCCCGTGGAAGGAGAGCGGCAGCGCGAGCACGTGCTGGAAATAGTCGTGCATCACCTTGAGGCGGTTGCGGTGGGCCATCCGGTCGGCGAAGAGGCCGACGGCGACATTGGCGGCGATGCCCGCGGCCCCGACCAGGCCCCAGATGCCGAGCAGCACCGTCGCCTCAGCCCAGAGCGCGCCCTGCTCCAGCCGGTCGGAACGCGCAAGCAGGTCCACCACCCGGCCGAACAGCACGGGTTCGAGGAACTGCAGGCCAGCCAGCGCCAGCGCCGCGACGGCGAGGCCCGCGGCCATCGGCCGGTCGGCGCCGAGCAGCCACAGCACGCGGCCATAGAGCGTGAGGAAACCCATCGCGCAGCGAACCCCCTGACTCGTCCCGTCGGGCCTGCGCGGCATCCGTCCGGCCCCTTCGGCCGCGCGAGGTTGATCCCGGAGCGATCATCACCCAGTTTGCGGGCCGTGTCGTCAACGCCCCGCACAGGGGCAGCCGGGAGGAGGACCCTGGAATGATCGAACGCCGCGCCCTTTTGGGCGGCATCGCCGCCGGCACGCTTGCCGCCCCCGCCTACGCGCAGGCCTGGCCCGCGCGGCCCATCCGCCTCGTGGTCGGCTTCCCGCCGGGCGGCACCACGGACATCGCGGCGCGCATCCTGATCGAGCCGCTGAGCCAGCGCCTCGGCCAGAACGTGGTGGTCGAGAACCGGCCGGGCGGCGCGGGCGGCAACATCGGGGCCGACGTGGTCGCGAAGGCGGACCCGGACGGCTACACGATCCTGATGCAGACCGTCTCCTCGGGGGCGATCAACCACGGCCTCTATGGCGCGCGCATGCCGCACCGCCCGGATGCCATGACCGCGGTGGCGCTGGTGGTGAAGGTGCCCAACGCCATCTTCGTCACCAACGCCCTGCCGGTGCGCACGCTGCGCGAGCTGGTGGACTACGTGAAGGCGCGGCCGGGCCGGCTGAACATCGGCTCCTCCGGCGTCGGCACTTCGCTGCACATGACGGGCGAGCTGCTCAAGCAGGCCGCGGGCCTCGAGATGACGCACGTGCCCTTCCGCGGCGCGGGTCCGATGCTGCAGGAGGTGATCGCCGGGCGCATCGAGGTGGCGGTGGACAACCTGCCCTCCGTCATCGGGCATCTGCGCGAGGGGCGGCTGCGGCCGCTTGCGGTGACCGTGGACACGCGCACGCCCGCGCTGCCCGACGTGCCGACCACGGCCGAGGCCGGCTTCCCGACCGTGGAGGCGACGGCCTGGTTCGGCGTCACCGCCCCGGCGCGCACGCCGCGCGAGATCGTCACGCGGCTGAACACCGAGATCAACGCGGTGCTCGCCAACCCGGCCGTGTGGCGGCGCTTCGAGGATCTCGGCGGCATGAAGCCGGGGCTGACGCCGGATGGCCTGTCCTCGCCCGAAACCTTCCAGCGCTTCATCGATGCCGAGATCGCGAAATGGACCGAGGTGGTCCGCCGCGGCAACATCACGGTGGACTGAGAGCACGAACGTCCTGCGCCGCCCGCGATGCATGCCGTCACGGGCGGCTGCTGACGCGGTGAGCCGGCGGGGCCGCGCGCGGCGCGCGGGGGTTCCGCCGGATGCCTGCCCGCGGCCTGCGGCGGTCTTGGCGTGCCGGCGTCGCCGCGCTCGCGGCCCCGGCTACCGCTGCATCCCTTCGACACTGCGCGCGGCCGCGAACCGCCGGATCGCTTCCATGCTCATGCGGGCATTCTCGATCGCTGAGGGTCCGTCCCGGCATCGGGCGCCGGCTCCGTGAGGCGCGCGACTCTGCGCTTGCCGCTGCCGCGGGCCTGGGCTCTCATGCCCTGACGACAACAAGGGCAGGCACGACCTGCCGGACGCCAGGGAAGGAAAGACGCCAGGGAAGGAAACACGCATGACCATCGCCCGCCGCGGCGTGCTCGCTGCCCTGACCGCCGCCCTTGCCGCGCCGCGCATCGCGTGGGGCCAGGCCTATCCGACCCGCCCCATCCGCATCGTCGTGCCCTTCACGCCCGCCGGCACCACCGACCTCGTGGCGCGGCTGACCGCCGAGATCCTCGGCCGGCGGCTGAACCACCAGGTCGTGGTGGACAACCGCCCCGGGGCCTCGGGCAATGTCGGCGCGGAGTTCGTCGCGCGCAGCGAGCCCGACGGGCACACGCTGCTGCTGACCACCATCGGCACCGGCGCGATCAACTTCGCCGTCTTCCGCGAGCGCATGCCCTACCGGCCGGAGGACCTCGCCGCGGTCGCGCTGATGACGCGCGTGCCGAACGTGCTGATGGCCGCGAACCGCACCAACATCCGCAGCCTCGCGGACATGGTGCGCGAGGCGCGGGCCGCGCCGGGGCGGCTGAACTACGGCACGGCGGGCATCGCGACCTCGCCGCATGTGGTGATCGAGCAGCTCCGCCTCGCGACCGGCATCGACATCACGCATGTCCCCTATCGCGGCTCGGGGCCGATGCTGACCGAGCTGGTGGCCGAGCGGATCGAGCTCGGCATGGACAACATCCCCTCCGCCCTGCCCTTCATCCGCGACGGCCGGATCCGCGCCCTCGGCGTCACCAGCGCGCGGCGCAACGCCTCCCTGCCCGACGTGCCGACCATCGCCGAGCAGGGGCTGCCGGATTTCGAGGCAACGGCCTGGTTCGGCGTGCTGGCCCCGGCGGCCACACCCGCGCCAGTCATCGCGCTGCTGGGCCGCGAGCTCGACGCGGTGGGCAAGGATCCGGTGTTCCGCGAGAGGCTCGCGGCCGTCGGCGCGGATCCGGCCGGGCTCACGCCCGATGGCGGATCGAGCCCGGAGACCTTCGCCGCCTTCCTGCGCGCCGAGATCGCCAGATGGGCCGATGTGGTGACGCGCGCCAATGTCCGCGTCGAATAGCGCGGCCCGCTACCGCAGAAGCCCCGGCACGAAGAAGGCGAAGACGACCAGCGCGACCCCTGCAGCCGCGGTGATCCAGGCGGCGCGGATCTGCTCCTCCAGCCGGGTCACGACCTGCCGGACGAGCATGGTCCCGGCCATCTGCGCGACGCGCCGCGTGACGATGCGCCGCAGCAGCGGGTTGCGGATGCGCTCCGCCGCGGCGGCGCTGAGCTCCCGCGCGCCGCGCGGGCTGTCGTCGGCGAGGAATCCCTCGAACACGCCCCGCACGGTGGAAAGCCCCTTCGCGACCGCGCCGAACCAGAGGGCGAGCGCGATGCCCGCCAGCGCCACCGCGATGGCCGCCGCATACGCCAGCACGCCCATCGGATCCCCCCTTCGTCATGCGGCGGCAACGCGCCGGCGCGACGGCAGGTCTGGCCCATGCCCCGCGATGCGGCAGCGAAGGACTTCACAACCCGGAGGAGGCGTTCACCCATGACACTCCCGCGTCGTCCCCTCGTCGCCGGCCTGCTCGCGCTGCCGGCGATCGCCCGCGCGCAGGACGCGCCCTGGCCCACGCGGCCGATCCGCATGATCGTGAACTTCCCGCCCGGCGGCACCACCGACATCGCCGGTCGCATCTTCGCCGAGCGCCTGCAGGCGCGCCTCGGCCAGCCGGTGCCGGTCGAGAACCGCGCCGGCGCCACGGGCAATATCGGCGCCGAGGCGGTCGCGCGCGCCGCACCCGACGGCTACACGGTGCTGACCACCGCGGTTTCGCCCGCGGCGATCAACTACGCGCTGTTCGGCGCGCGCATGCCCTACAGGCCCGAGGATCTTGCGGCGGTCGGGCTCTATCTGCGCGTCCCGAACGTGATCATGGTCCATCCCGCCCAGCCGATGCGGACCATCCAGGACCTTGTGGAGGCGGCGAGGGCGCGGCCCGGCGCGCTGAACTACGGGAGTGCGGGCAGCGGCGGCTCGCCGCACATGTCCATGGAGATGTTCAAGCTGCGCGCGGGCGGGCTGCAGATCACGCATGTGCCCTTCCGCGGCGCCGGGCCGATGCTGATCGAGGCGGTGGGCGGGCGGCTCGAGGTCTCGGTGGACAACATCCCCTCGAGCCTCGGGCATATCCGCGAGGGGCGCCTGCGCGCGCTCGCCGTCACCGGCCATGTGCGCAGCGCGGTGCTGCCCGATGTGCCGACGCTCGCCGAGACGGTGCTGCCCGGCTTCGAGGCGACGGCCTGGTTCGGCATGCAGGCGCCCGCGCGCACGCCGCGCGCCATCATCGAGCGGCTGGGCGCGGAGATCGACGCCATCGGCAAGGAGCCGGAGGTGCGCGCGCGCCTTGCCGCCCTCGGCGCCGACCCGCCGAACCTCACGCCCGATGGCGGGACCTCGCCCGCCGCCTTCGAGGCCTTCATCAAGGCCGAGATCGAGAAATGGGCCGAGGTCGTGCGCGCCTCGGGCGCCCGCATAGACTGAGCGGCGGCGCCGCGCGGCCCCGCTGTCCGGAGGGCCCTTGCGGCCTCCGGTGGCGGGAGGCGCCGCGGGCGCCCGTTCTCAGCCGAGCCATTCCATCGGCACATGCCGCCAGGGCAGGCCCGCGAGGTCGAGCGCCGCCGGTCCCGGCGCGTCGCATTCGACGATCGCGCTGCATCGCTCCCGGAAGGCTGCGCGGAAGTGGTTCTTGCCCTTGTTCGCGAGCAGCCGCGTCCGCCCGAGATCCACGCCATGCAGCGCGAAGAAGGCGGGATCCACCGCGGATTCCTTCCGGCTCGTGCAGATCACGCGCAGGCTTCCCGCGCGCAGCACGCAGGTCGGGCCGAGATCGACCGGCGCGCCGCGCTCCATCGGCCCCTCGTTGACGAAGCGGCCCTCGGTCAGGCGCTCCACCACCACCTCGGCGATGACCGGCGGGCCGAAGGCCTCGGTGATCCGCGCGCCGAGATGCCGCGTGAGGGTCGCGCCGATGCCGGCCTCCTGCGCCGCCGCGACGGAATCGGGGTCGTGCAGGAAGGCGAAGACGGCGGGCACATCGAGCCGGGCCGCGAGCAGCGTGCGGAGCAGCTCCGGCGTGTCCGCGATGCCGCCCGAGAGCGGATTGTCCGCCGGGTCGAGCAGCGCGACCAGCCCGGGCGGCGCGGCGAGCGCCTGGCGCAGCGCGGTGGCGGGGTCGGGCAGGCTCACGGCGAAGCGGGCGCGGCGCGCGGCGATGGCGCCGGCGAGCCGCTCCGCGAGGTCGCGCGCCATGCCGGCATCCTCGGCATAGACCATCGCGGAGGGGCCGGCATGGGGGCTGTCGCCCCAGGCGAAGCCGCCGAAGATCGAGGCGTCGAGGACCGGCGCGCGCTCCGCCGCCGCGGCCTCCGCCCAGACCTCGGCCATGGGGCCCTGCTCGTGGCGCATGTGGAAGCTGTGCAGCACCATCGGCCGCTTCGCGATGTGGCCATGCGCGCGCGGCGCGCCGCCGATGCGGCGTTCGAGCTGGGCCAGCGCGCGCATCGCGGCGGCGTCCATGTCCACATGCGGGTAGGTGCGATAGGCCGAGGCGCCGTCGAGCAGCCCGGCGATCTCGGGCGCCATGTTGGCGTGGAAGTCGAAGGAAGCGGTCATCGGCACCTCCGGCCCGATGATGGCGCGCAGGCGGTGCAGCGTGGTGGCATCCGCCTCGGGGTCGGATTCGGTGACGCAGGCGCCGTGCAGCGAGAGATAGACGCCGTCGAAGCGGCCGGCCTTCAGCGCCGCCTCGACCTCGCCGCGCCAGGCGCGCATCGCCTCGTCGGCCATCGGCCCGCCCGGCTGGGCGGCGATGCAGGGCAGGATGGTGGCCCGCCAGTCCGGTCGCGCGGCGAGGAAGGCGTGCAGCGCGCCGAGTTCCGTCGCGGTGCCGCCATAGCGCGCGAGGTGTCCCTCCCCGCTGCCCCATTCGCGCGATTCGAAGGCGCTGCGGGGCGTTGGGACCGGTGTGAAGGAATTGCCTTCGAACCACAGGCGGGCGACGGCGATGTGCGGCATGGCGGGAGGCTAGCCGCGTGCCCTGCGCCTCGCCAGGGGAGGCGCGGCCGCCTCAGCGCGCGAGCAGCGCCGCGAGCGCGGGCGAGAGGCCGAGGCTCGCGCGCCCCGAGCAGGGCGCGTAGGAGCCGGCACGCGGCCGGGGCAGCCCGAGTGCGACCATCATCTCGGCCATGCGCACGCCGCAGGCCATGCCGTCGAGCAGCGCGACCGGCGCGCGGGCCTGCAGGCGGCGGTCGAAGCCGGCGAGCGCCGCCCCGGCGAGCACGACGGACTCCGCCCCTTGCGCGGCGAGCCCCTCGACCGCGGCGAGCACCTTCGCGCCGACGCCTTCCGGGTCGGCCACCGCCTCGGGCGGTGTCGCATCCACCCCGGCCAGCGCCGCGAGGCGCGCCGACAGGCCATGGCGGGCCACCAGCTCGCGATAGGTCTCGACCCCGCCGAAGGTGACGAGGCCGAAGCGCCCGCCATGCAGGCAGGCCGTCAGGCAGGCCGCCTCGGTCATGCCGATCACCGGGCAGGGCATCATCTGCTTCGCCGCCTCGAGCGCGGTGTCGTGGCTGACGGCGAGCAGGCAGGCATCCACGCGGCCCGCATGCCCGGCCAGCAGTTCGAGCAGCGCATGCCCCGCGATGACGTTCTCGGCGCGGGAGGCGATCACCGCCGGGCCGAAGCGCGGCGTCGCGGCGATGATCTCGGTCCCCGCCGAGGCGGCGGCGCGCGCGGCGGCCGCGCAGGCATCGGTGATCGCCTGGGTGGTGTTGGCGTTGGCGACGAGCAGGCGCATCAGGCGGGCTCCGCCACGGTGCGGCGCGAATGCGCCATGGTCAGGCGCAGGCGCAGGAATTCCTGCGGCGCCGGGGGCGCGTCCGGCGGCACCTCGGCCAGGGTGCGGCGCTTCCACACGAGCTGCGGATTGAACAGCAGCAGGTCGCCGGGGCGCGGCTCGATCTTCAGCGCGAGGGTCGGCTCGGCGCAGACCGCGTCCAGCAGGTCGAAGGCGGCGCGCTGCTCGGGCGGGGGGGGCGCGGCGCCGGGGCGGGGCGTGCTGGCCGCGGCCTCCACCGCGGGGCGGGTGTAGCGCGCGGCGAAGGCGCCGCCGGTCATCGTGAAGACGGCCCGCTCGGTCTCCGCGCCATCCTCGATCAGCGGCGCGGGCTCGTAGAGCACGGCGAGCAGCGCGCGGTCGCGCCGCATCACCTCGTTGTGCACGGCGCCGGCCGAGACGAGCACATGCGGCGGCGCGTCGGGCGCATTGGCAAGGCAGAGCAGCGCGATGGCATCGCAGGCCTCGCTGTGGAAGCGCGGCGGGCCGGAGGCCGGACCCTCCGGCGGCGGGCCGATCAGGCGCGCGACCGGCGCGCCCTCGCCCGAGAGCCGCTTGCCGAGCTGCGCGCCGAGCGCGACCAGCACCGCCTCGGCCGCCTCCGCGCCGTGGCGGTCGAAGGGCAGGCCGCGCAGCAGGCAGAAGCCGTGGCCGGTGTCGAGCCGCGCCGTCACGGCGGAGAGGATGGGCGCGAGGCGGCTCAGCGGCGGCGCGGGCGCGGCGGCCTCGGTCGCCGTCAGCACGGCGTCGAGCTCCGCCGCCTCCTCCGCGCCGACCGGGATCATCCAGTCGGCGGCGGTGAGGTCGGCCGCGGTCCAGACGGCGGGGCCGGTCTGCGGCACGGGCCTGGGGCGCGGGCGTGTCGGTATGGTCATGCACGCCACGGTAGCACGGCGCGGCCGGTGGGGCGGAAGCGGGGCTCCCATGCCGTTTGCGCGTGGCGGGCTTGCCGGATGCCCGGGGCGGGGCGAGGCTGGCCCTCCAGCCATGCCGGAGACGCGCCCATGAGCACGGAGTTCCCCGCCACCGCCCTGCCCTTCGACGCCGAGGAGATCCTCGCGCGGCTGATGCGCTGGGCCGCCTGCGAGAGCCCGACCTTCGACGCGGCGGCGGTGAACCGGATGATGGACCTCGCCTCGCGGGATTTCGCGCTGCTCGGCGCGCGCATAGACCGCATTCCGGGGCGGATGGGCCTCGGGGACTGCGTGCGCGCGCGCTTCGCCCATCCGATGGGCGATGACGCCCCGGGCATCTGCGTCATGGCGCATCTCGACACCGTGCATCCGGTCGGCACGCTGGCGAAGCTGCCGATCCGGCGCGAGGGCAACCGGTGCTACGGGCCGGGCATCTTCGACATGAAGGGCGGCACGGTGACGAGCCTCGAGGCGATGCGGCAGATCCTCGCCGCCGGCATCCGCACGAAGCTGCCCGTCACCTTCCTGCTCACCAGCGACGAGGAGATCGGCAGCCCCTCGACGCGCGACCTCATCGAGGCCGAGGCGGCGCGCAGCCGATACGTGCTGGTGCCCGAACCCGCGCGCCCCGATGGCGGCGTCGTGACGGGGCGCTACGCCATCGCCCGCTTCAACCTCCGCACGACCGGGCGGCCGTCCCACGCCGGATCGCGGCTGTCGGAAGGCCGCAGCGCGATCCGCGAAATGGCGAAGCAGATCCTCGCCATCGAGGAGATGACGACGGAGGACTGCACCTTCTCGGTCGGCGTCATCCATGGCGGGCAATGGGTGAACTGCGTCACCACGACCTGCGAGGCCGAGGCGCTGTCCATGGCCAAGCGGCAGGAGGATCTCGATGCGGGGGTTGCGAAGATGCTCGCGCTGCGCTCCACCTCCAACGACGTGCAATTCGAGGTGACGCGGGGCGTGACGCGGCCGGTGTGGGAGCCGGATGCGAACGGCATGGCGCTGTTCGAGCGCGCGCGGCGAATCGCGAACAGCATCGGCTTCGACATCAACCCGCAATCGAGCGGCGGCGGATCGGACGGCAACTTCACCGGCGCGATGGGCGTCACGACGCTTGACGGGCTCGGCGTGCAGGGCGGCATGGCGCATACGCTCGAGGAGCATGTGCTGATCGACAGCCTGGTGCCGCGCGCGAAGCTGATGGCGGGGCTGCTCAGCACGCTCGATTGAGCGGCGGCGCGGCGATGGAAGGGGCCGAGGTGTGAAACCCTGCCTTGCCCGCGCCATCGAATGGCTGGAGGCTGGCCAAGCCGCGACGAAGGCGCGGTGCAACAACGGGAGAATGCCGAGATGGCACCACGCCGGACCATCCTGCTGGGCGCGCTCGCGGCCCTCGGGGCCTGCATCACGGGCGCGCCCGCCGCGCGGGCGGAAGCCGGGTTGACGCTGGCGCAATTCGTGCCGGAGCGCCCCCATTATGCGCCGCGACCGCATTACGGAAGGCCGCCGCCGCGCCGGCGGCAGGTGTGCTGGACGCAGCAGAGCCGCGCCTTCGTCGGCTACGACCGCTACGGCCGGGCGGTCTACCGCTACGTGCCGCAGCGCGTCTGCCGCTGGCAGTACTACTGACCGAGCGCCGCCGCGGCCTGCTCGTCGAGTTGCGCCACCAGCCCCGACGGCAGCCGCAGCCGGTGCGCCAGCGCCTCGAGCCAGGCGCGCTCGGCCGGGTGGTCGGGGTCGATGGCGAGGCGCGCGGCGAGGTAGAGCTCCGCCGCCTGTTCCTGCGTGGCGGCGCCGGCGGCGATCTCGTCGAAGCTCGGCGGGCGCTGCAGCAGCTCGAAGATGAAGCCCTTCGCCTCGGCATCGAGGCCGAGGCGGTCCACCTGCGCGAAGATCGTCGCGCGCTCGGCCGCATCCACATGGCCATCCGCCATCGCGGCGCCGGCCATGGCGCGGATCAGCGCGAGCTGGAACTCGGGCGCCGTCGCGGCGAAGGCGGGCGGCGGCAGCGCGGGCGGCCCGGCGGCCGCGGGCGCCGCGGCGGGCGGCGTGCCCTGCTGCCAGCCCTGCCAGGCCCGGTAGGCCAGCGCGCCGAGCGCGGCCGCGCCGCCATAGCCGATGGCGCCGCCGGCCATCCTGCGGACCTTCTTGCTCCCGAGCAGCAGCGCGAGCAGCCCGCCCGCGGCCGCGCCGCCGAGCATGGCGCCGGTACTGCCGCCGAGCGCGCCGCGCGCGCGATCGGCGAGGTTGCCCGCGCCGGCGGCCGCATCGGGGCCGAGGAAGCGGTCGAGAAGGGCTTTCGGATCCATGCGCGGCAGGTCGTGACGCGCCGCGCCCGCTTCAAGGCCGGCTACTTGCCGCCGTCCACGCTGATCACCTGCCCGTTGATGTAGCTCGCCATCGGCGAGGCGAGGAACAGCACGGCATTGGCGATGTCCTGCACCTCGCCCAGCCGGCGCAGCGCGATCGAGGCGAGCAGGCGCGCCTGGCCCTCCGGACCATAGGCGGCCCATTGCCGCTCCGTCGCCGGATTCGACAGGACGAAGCCCGGCGCGACGCTGTTCACGGTGATGCCGAACTGGCCGAGCTCGTGGCCGAGTTGCCGCGTCAGGCCGATCAGGCCGTGCTTGGCGCTGGCATAGGCCTGGATGCCGGTGCGCGAGGGCTGCAGCCCCGCGCCGCTGCTGATGGTCACGATCCGCCCCGCGCCCGCGCGCTTCATGCCCGGCACCACCGCCTGGCACAGCGCGAAGGCGGCATGGAGGTTGATGTCGAGGATGGCGTGCCAGTCGGCCTCGGGCACCTCCTCGATGGGCCGGCCGACCTGCCCGCGCACGCCGCCGGCATTGCAGACCAGCACGCCGACGGGGCCCTCGGCCTTCGCCTCGATCTCCCTGATCCAGCCCCTCGCCGCGCCGGGCGCGGTCAGGTCGAAGGCGCTGGTGTGGATGGCGCCGGGATGGTCCGCGGTCTCCTCGAGCTCCGCGGCCGAGAGGTCGCAGGCGAAGACCTGCGCGCCGAGCGCGGCGAAGGACTGCGCGATGGCGCGGCCGAAGCCGTGGCCCGCCCCGGTCACGGCAACCGTCGTGCCGGTGAAGTCGTAATCCCTCATGGCGCCATCAGCTCCGTCAGGTTGGCGTCCGACATCGGGCGCGTGCCGGCCTCGCATTCGTGGATCATGGCGACGAGGCGCGCCGTCGCCGGGCAGGCGATGCCGCGCCTCGCGCCGATCGCCGCGATGGGCGCGATCTGCACATCCACCTCGGTGCGGCGCCTGCGCACCCAGAGATCCCGCCACACGCCGGAATGCGTCTTGGCGTTGGGGCGGTTGAACGCGACCATGGCGGCGACGGAGGCCGCCGCCTGCGCCTCGGTCGCGCCGGGCGAGAAGGCCGCGGGGTCGAAGCCGTTGAAGCCGAGCGGCGTCACGCCTTCCGCGCGCGCGACCGCGATCGCCTCCCCGCCCAGGGCGCGCCACAGCGGGAGCAGTTCCGGGCGCGCGAGGCAGTCCGCGATGCCCTTTTCCCCCAGCGCCTGGGCGAAGAGCATCGCCCCGTAGCCGAGCTTGCCCCAGAGATAGCCCCAGATGTTGTCGGTGACGATGGCGTTCGGCTCGAAGGCGTCGCGCAGCAGCGTTTGCAGCGCGGCAAGGCGCGGCGTGGTGGCGCCGTCGAGTTCGCCCAGCACCAGAGCGCCGCGCCCGCCATACATGATCCGCCCGGGCCCGTGCCAGTCGGCGGAGAAGTTCACGAAGCAGCCCATGGTGCGCTCGCGCCCGACGATGGGGGCGATGATGCTCTCGCACAGACCGTTCTGCAGCGAGAGCACATAGCCGTCGCCGGCGAGGTGCGGCAGCAGGGCGCGGCACGCCTCCTCCGTATGGTGCGCCTTCACGCAGAGGAAGATCCGGCGGTAGGTGCCCTTCACCGTCGCCGGCGTGAAGGCGGGTGCGACGATGCGGTGCGGGTCCACCGGGCCTTCGATAACGAGCCCGCGCGCCGGGTCGGCGATGGCGGCGACGTGATCGGCCTCGATGTCCACGAAGACCACCGCGTGCCGCGCGCGCACCAGCGCGGCGCCGATCGTGCCGCCGATCGCCCCCGCGCCCCAGACCAGGATGGGGCCGCGGTCCACCGCCGCCGCATGATCCGTCCGCTCCATCGCCCGCCCTTCCCGCCTGGACGGCGCGGCCGCCCCGCCGCACCATCGGCGCACGCTACGCCGGAGGCACCTTTCGTCAATGCTCTCGGGACTGTCCGGCAATCTCCGCGGCGGCGCGCTGATGGCGGCCGCGGCGGTGCTCTTCGCCGCCGAGGCGCTGGCGATCCGCTGGATGACCGCGCGCGGCGTGCCGGTCGAGGTGCAGGTCTTCTTCCGCTCCCTCGGCCAGTTGTTCTGGGTGGCGCCGATGATCGCGGCGAGCGGGCTTGCCGTGTTCCGCACGGCGCGGCCTGGGCTGCACCTGCTGCGCGGCGCCTCCTCGCTGCTGACCTGGGGGTTCTACTACGCCTCCTTCGGGCCGCTCGACCTCGCCACCGCGACGGTGCTCTCCTTCACCAACGTAATGTTCACCACACTGCTCGCGGGGCCCGTGCTGGGCGAGCGGGTGGACCGCTGGCGCTGGGCCGGCACCATCGCGGGCTTCATCGGGGTCGCGGTGATGCTGCGGCCGGGCACCACGGTCTCGGCCTTCGGCGTCGCGCTCGCGCTCGCCTCGGCGATCACCTGGTGCGGCATCACCCTCTCCTCGCGCGTGCTGGCGCAGATCGACCGCAACACGACCATCATGGCCTGGGTGGGGCTGGTGACGACCGCCGGCTCCCTGCCCTTCGCCATCGCGGCCTGGGTGCCGCTCGGCCTGCCGGAGATCGCGATGCTGCTCGCGGTCGCTGGCTTCGCGCCGGGCATCATCTGGCTGATCACGAGCGCCTACCGGCACGGCGAGGCCTCGGCCATCGCGCCCTTCCAGTATCTGCGGCTGATCGTGGTCGCGCTCTTCGGCTGGGCGGTGTTCCACGAGGTGCCGGATGGCTGGACTTGGCTCGGCGCGGCGGTGATCCTCGGCGGCGCCGTGGTGGTCACGATCGCGGAGGCGCGCCGCCGCTGAAGCCCGAGGCCGCGATGGCCGCCTCGAGCGGCGCGAGGTCGAAGGCGAAGTCGCGATAGCCGTCGCGCAGGCGCTGCACGTATTCGGCCGCGGGCGGGCCGGGGCGGCGGCGGATCTCCATGTAGGTCCAGGCCATGCGGCCATCGGGCAGCGCGATGCGCGTGCGCTCGTAGGTGTGCGGCCCCTCATGGCCGTCCAGCGCCGCGAGGTCGGCCGCCGTGACGCGCCAGAGCCCGACCGGGCAGGCGGCGTCGGCGGCGCGCTCGATCAGGGCGAAGCGCCGCAGCACGAGGCGCCAGCCGGGCAGGAGCAGGCTGCCCGCGACCACCGCATCGGGGCAGCGCCGTCGCATCTGGTCGTGCCAGAGGTTGCTGCCATAGGCTGCGTAGGGTTCAGGGAGATACTCAGGCATGCAGGCGCCCCCGCCGGTGGACCGGATCGAGATAACCGTCCTCGTGGACAACGTCACGGACACGCTCTCCTCCACGCCGCCCTTCGTGACGCGGGAATGGACGCGGCTGCAGCGCATGGGGATGAAGCGCAGCTCGGGCGGGGCGATCTGCTGCGCCAATCACGGGCTCTCGCTCGTCATCGCGGTGGAGGCGGGCGGCGAGCGCCGCACCATCCTCTTCGACGGCGGGCCGGTGGACTACGCGGTGGAGCGCAACGGCACGCGGCTCGGCGTGCCGTTCGGCGCCATCGAGGCGATGGTGCTCTCGCACGGCCACTGGGACCACGCCGGCGGGCTGCCCAAGGCGATCGAGATGGTGCGCGCGGCCAATGGCGGGCGCGCAGTGCCGCTCTGCCTGCATCCCGGGATGCCGCGCGAGCGCGGCTCGCGCCAGCCCGATGGCGGCGTGCTGCCGATGGACCGCGTGCCCGCGCCCGAGGGCTGGGCCGCGATGGGGGCGGAGCCGATCGTCACCACCCAGCCGCTCGTCATCGCCGGGCATGTGCTGGTCAGCGGCGAGATCCCGCGCGTGACGGCCTACGAGACGGGCCTGCCGGGCCAGGTGACGCGCAGCGCCGAGGAGGCGCCCTGGACCGCGGACGAATGGCTGGAGGACGAGCGCTTCATCGCCGTGCACCTGCGCGGCAAGGGGCTCGTGGTGTTCTCCGCCTGCTCGCATTGCGGCATCGTCAACGTGCTGCACGAGGCGCGGCGGCTGATGCCCGGCATCCCGCTGCTCGCGGTGATGGGCGGCTTCCATCTCTCGGGCGCCAATGAACGCATCATCCCCGAGACCGTCGCCGATCTCGGCGGCTTCGGGCTGACCTGGATGTTCCCCTCCCATTGCACGGGCTGGCGCGCGCTGAACGCGCTCGAGCGCGCCTATGGGGAGGCGGTGGTGGTGCCCGGCGCGGTCGGCAAGACCTTCCTGCTCGAGGCGTGACTCTCCTTCTCCAGGCGGCACCGCTGCTGGTGCTGCTCGGCCTGCTGCTCACGGGGCGCGCGGGGCCGCTCGGGGCGGTGCTGGCCGCGCTCGCGGCCTCGCTCGTCGCGGCCTTCGTCTCGCTGCCCGCCGGGACGGGCTTGGGCGGCTTCGTCGCGGCGGAGGCGCTGCGCGGCGCCTTCCTCGCCAGCCAGCCCGCGGCCGTCGTGCTCGGCGGCCTGCTGTTCCACGCCGCGGTCGAGGATCGCCGCGCGGATGCCGCGCCGCGCACGCCCGAGCCGCGCGCCATCTTCACCGCGACGCTGCTGATGGGCGTCTTCATGGAGAGCGTGACGGGCTTCGCCGTCGGCGCGGTCTTCGCGCTCGCGGCGCTGCGCGGCATGGGCCTCGGCGGGCCGCCGGCGGCGGCGCTGGCGCTGCTCTCGCTGTGCCTGATCCCCTGGGGCGGGCTCGGCCCCGGAACCGCGCTCGGCGCCGCGCTGGTCGGGCTGCCGGCGCAGGAGATCGCGGCGATGACGGCGCTGCCCAATGCCGCCTGGGTCATGCTGCTCGGGCCGGTCTGCTGGCGCCTCTGCGCCGCGGCGGGCGTGCCTGTCCCGCCGGCGGAGCGGCTCGCGCAGGCGGCGATGCTCGGGGCGATGGCGGGGATCCTGGTGCTGGGCCACCGCGTGCTGCCCTTCGAGATCCTCGGCATCCTCGCCGCGGGCGCGCCGCTGCTCTATGCGCTGTGGCGCGCCGATCCGCCGCGCGACGCGGGTGGCTGGCGCCGGGCGGGGCGGGCGATGGCGCCCTACCTCCTGCTCACCGCCGCGCTGCTCGCCGCCCGCGCAGTGCCCGATCCGCCCGCCTTCGCACCCTACGCCAACCTGCCGCCCTTCCCGCTCACGCATGTCGCGGTGGTGCTGGCGGCGGTCTCGGCGGGGCTGATGCTGCTCCGCGCCGACGCGCTCGCGCGCACGCGCGGGGCGCTCGCGCGCGCCGGGCGGCCGGCGCTGGTGCTGCTGCTCTACGTGCTGCTGGCGCGCGTCATGGCGGGCAGCGGCGCGACGGCGGCGCTGGCCCACGCCTTCGCGGCGGCGCTGGGCGGCGCGGCGCCCTATGCGGTGCCGGTGCTCGGGCTCGTCGCGGGCATGGTGACCGGCAGCAATGTCGGCTCCAACGCCGCGATGATGCCGGTACAGCAGGCGCTCGGGCTGGCGGCGGGGATGCCGGCGCTTCTCGCGCCGTCGGTGCACAATTTCGCAGGCGCGGCCGGGGCCGGCATGTCCTTCGGCGTTACGGCGCTGGTCTGCGGGCTGCTCGCCGATGGCACGCGGCCGCCGCAGGTCTGGAGGCTGCTGCTGCCCTCCATGGCGGCGGTGCTCGCCCTGGGCTGGGCGGCGGTGCTGCTGCTGCGCTGATACCCGGCGGACAAAGGTCGATCCTTGGTGCGCAGGGTGTCAGGATCTGCTTCCGCGCGCGGCCGCCCCACGAGCCCCGCGCGCCATACCGGCGGGTGAAAGGCCGAACCTTTCGCCCGCTGGCATGCGGCGGCGCGTCAGGCCGCGCCCCGCCGCGTGGCGTCGCGCACCGCCCCACCGACCGCCGCGGCTATGGCGGAATAGAGCGCCACCTGCAGGACGCTCGCGAGCACCCAGAGCCAGACCGGGAAGACGCCCGCGATCGCCGGCACCAGGAAGCCGAGGGGCAGGAACAGGTAGGCATAGGCCTCCGGCACCGCATGGGCGACCTGATGCGTGCCCTCGTAGATCATCTTCAGAGCGACATAGAGGATGATGAGCAGCCCGAACCAGCCGATCCAGCGGTGCTGGTCGAGCAGCCGGGCGATGAAGCTCGCCGCCACGCCCATCAGCACCACCGAGATGGCAAGGCCGATGGCGAGGATGATCGGATGCTCCTTCGCCGCGCCGGCCACCGCGAGCACGTTGTCGAGGCTCATGGAGACATCGGCGACCACGATCTGCGTGATGGCCTGCCGCAGGGTCTTGCGCGGCGCGGCCGCCGCATCCGCCTCGCCATCCGGCGCGGCGGCCTCCGCCTCGTCGTGGCCGCCGCCCTCTCGCAGTTCGCGGTACATCTTCCAGCAGACCCAGAGCAGCAGCACGCCGCCCGCGAGCACGATGCCGACGACCTGGAGCAGCTGGACGGTGACGGAAGCGAAGGCGATGCGCAGGACGGTGGCCGCGCCGATGCCCCAGATGATGGCCCGGCGCCGCTGGTCATCCGGCAGGCCCGCCGCAGCCATTCCGACCACCACGGCATTGTCGCCGGCCAGGACGACATCGATGAACAGCACCATCGCAAGCGGCTGGAGCCATTCGGGCAGGAGTTCGAGCATCGGGCGGCGGCCTCGTCAGCGGCTGGCTTGCCCGGCTTTCTTTTGTGGTGGGGATATCAGGCGGGAGGGCGGGCAGGCAACCCCACCCCGATGCCGGCGGCGTTGCCGTCCGCGCAAGGGGCCGCTATCTCCCGCGCAACCCCCGAACGGAGGATCAACGCCCATGACCATGACCCGCCGGCTTGCCCTCGCCGCCGCGCTCGCCGCCCCGCTGGCGGCGGGGCCCGCGCTCGCGCAGACCACGATCACGCTCCAGCACGCGCTGCCCGCCACCAGCCATTACGGTGCCGGCGCGGCCGCGTTCAAGGAAACGCTCGAGCGGCTGACGAACAACCGCCTGCGCGTGACCGTGCAGCGCAACGACAACGAGCGCGAGATGATCGAGAGCGTGCAGATCGGCACGATCGACTGCACCATCACCTCGACCGGGCCGGTGGGCAACTTCGTTCCCGCCGTGCGCGTGGTGGACGTGCCCTTCCTGTTCCGCGACTACCCCCATGCCCGCGGCGTTCTCGACAGCGAGATCGGCCAGGGGCTCCTCCAGCAGTTCAGCGCCCGCGGCCTCGCCGGCGTGATCTGGATGGAGAACGGCTTCCGCCACCTCACCAACTCGCGGCGGGAGGTGAACAGCCCCGCCGATGTGCGCGGGCTGAAGGTGCGCACGATGGAGAACCAGGTGCACATGCGCGCCTTCCAGACGCTCGGCGCGCTGCCGACGCCGATGGCCTTCAGCGAACTGGTCCCGGCGCTGCAGCAGGGCACGGTGGACGGGCAGGAGAACCCGATCCCGGTGATCGTGGCCAACAACCTCAACCAGGTGCAGCGCTTCCTGACGCTGACCGGCCACGTCTATTCGCCGGCCGTGCTGATCTGCAACCCGGGCACGCTCGGCCGCCTCTCGGCCGCCGACCGCGCGCATTTCCAGGAAGCCGCCCGCGCCGCGCAGCGCGCCAACCGCGAGAAGGTGAGCGCCGACGAGGCCTCGGGCGTCGAGGAGCTGCGCCGCCGCGGCATGCAGGTGGTGACGCAGGTGGACACCGCCGCCTTCCAGACCGCCCTCGCCGCCGCCTTCCAGCAGTATGAGCGCGAGCTCGACGGCGCCCTGCTGCGCCGCATCCGCGACTGGCGGCCGAACTGATCCCGGCTTCCTGGCCATAATCGCGGCGTTCCGCACAACAACGAGGCACAGAGGGCCCGGCACCGCAGGCACGATTGCCAGCGGCGCCGGCGCCCGGCTAACTGCGCCCCCCAATCAACACGGAGGGAACACGACACCATGACCATGACCCGACGGCTGGCGCTCGCCGCTGCTTTCGCGGCGCCGCTTGCCGCAGCACCCGCCCTGGCGCAGCCCACCATCACCGTCCAGCACGCGCTGCCGGTCAACAGCCACACCGGCGCCGGCGCGGCGGCCTTCAAGGAAGCCTTCGAGCGGCTGACCGGCGGGCGCTACCGGGTCGTCACGCAGCGCAACGACAACGAGCGCGAGATGATCGAGAGCGTGCAGATCGGCACCATCGACTGCACCTTCACCTCCACCGGACCGGTCGGCAACTTCGTGCCGGAAGTCCGCATCTTCGACGTGCCCTTCCTCTTCCGCGACGCCGCCCATGCGCGCGGCGTGCTCGATTCCGAGATCGGCCAGCAGGTCCTCGCCCGCTTCCAGGCGCGCGGCCTCTACGGCGTGATCTGGACCGAGAACGGCTTCCGCCACCTGACCAACTCGCGGCGCGAGGTGAACAACCCCGCCGATGTGCGCGGCCTCAAGCTGCGCACCATGGAGAACCAGGTGCACATGCGCGCCTTCCGCGAACTGGGCGCGCTGCCCACACCGATGGCCTTCAGCGAACTGGTTCCGGCGCTGCAGCAGGGCACGGTGGACGGGCAGGAGAATCCGATCTCGGTCATCCTGGGCAACAACCTGAACCAGGTGCAGCGCTTCATGACGCTGACCAACCACGTCTATTCGCCCTCGGTCATGATCTGCAATCCGGCCACGGTGCAGCGCCTCTCCGCGGCCGACCGGGCGCTGTTCATGGAGGCGGCGCGGGCCGCGCAGCAGGCGAACCGCGCGCGCGTCACCGCGGACGACACGAACGGCGTCGAGGAACTGCGTCGCCGCGGCATGACGGTGGTCACGCAGGTGGACACCGCCGCCTTCCAGCAGGCTCTGGCGCCGGCCTTCGCCGAGTGGGAGCGCACCATGGATGCCGCCCTGCTGCGGCGCATCCGCGACTGGCGGCCGAACTGAGGCCGGCCTGACCGCGCGGCGGGGCTGGCAGCCGCGCCGCGCGAATCCCTGGGGGATGCGATGAATGCGATGAACCTGCTGCCGCTGCAGGTCACCGGGGCGGCCACGCTCGCCACGGTCGGCCTCGCGCTCTGGGCGGGCTCGGGCGATGGCGCGCGGGCCGCGATCCGGCGCGCCGTGCTGGTGCTCGACCGCTACGCGACCGGCGTCGCGACGCTGGTCGCGAGCTTCGCCCTGATCCTCGCGGTCGCGGCCGGCGCCTGGCAGGTCGTCGCGCGCTTCGCCACCAACACCCCCTCCATCTGGTCCGAGGCGCTGGTGCGCACGGCGCTGATCTGGATGGCCTTCATCGGCGTCGCGGTCGCGCTGCGCGCGGGCGCGCTCGTCTCGATCGACGTCGCCCACCGCTACACGAGCGGCGCGCTGCGGCGCGCGCTGGAGGCGGCCTCCCTCGCCGCCGTGCTCTCCATGCTGGGGGTGATGTTCTGGTTCGGCTGGATGATGGCCGAGCGGGTGAAGTTCCAGGAGATGGCGGGACTCGAGGTCTCGATGTCCTGGGGCTACGCCGCCATTCCGGTCGGCGCGGTCTTCGCGATGATCGGCGCGGTCGCGCATTTCCTCGACCGGCGTGTGTCCGAGCTGGAGAACGCGACATGAGCGGGACCATGCTCACGGTGATGCTGGTGCTCTTCGCCATCAGCGTCCCGGTCGCCATCGGCATCGGCATCGCCGCGATCGTCGGCATCGCCGGCTACACGAACTTCCCGCTGATCGTCGCCGCGCAGCAGCTCTTCGTCGCGCTGGACAAGTTCCCGCTCGCGGCCATCCCCTTCTTCATCCTCGCGGGCAACCTGATGGAGGTGGGCGGCATCTCCCGCCGCCTCGTGGAGTTCGCGCGCTCGATCGTCGGCGGCATCCAGGGCGGGCTGCCCGCGACCTGCGTGGTCACCTGCATGATCTTCGCGGCCATCAGCGGCAGCTCCGTCGCCACCACCTTCGCGATCGGCGCCATCATGATCCCCGCGCTGGTGCGCGCGGGCTACCCGGTGGGCTTCGCGGCGGCGCTGCAGGCCACCTCGGCCGAGCTCGGCGTCGTCATCCCGCCCTCGATCCCGATGATCCTCTACGGCGTGACGACGCAGGTCTCGATCCCGGAGATGTTCATCGCGGGCTTCGGGCCCGGCATCCTGATCGGCGGCGCGCTGATCGCGACCGTGCTCGTCTGGTGCCGCATCAAGGGCTGGGGCAAGCAGGACGGGGTCGGGCGCCTCGGCTTCCTGGCCGCGACGCGGCAGGCCGGCTTCGCGCTGGTGATGCCGGTGGTCGTGCTCGGCGGCATCTACGGCGGCATCACCACGCCGACCGAGGCCTCGGTCGTCGCCGTGGTCTATGCCCTGATCGTCGGCATCTTCATCCACCGCGAGATCGGGCTGCGCGACCTGCTGCCCATCTTCCGCAAGTCGGTCATCAGCAGCGCGGTGATCCTGTTCATCATCGCCTGCGCGGCGGTGTTCTCCTGGCTGCTGAACCGCCAAGGCGTGCCGGACGCCGCCGCCGCCTGGCTCGCCACCTCCTTCGACAGCGCCGGGCTCTACCTGCTCGTGGTCAACGCCTTCCTCTTCGTCGTCGGCATGTTCGTCGAGACCTCGGCCTCGATCATCGTGCTCGCGCCGATCCTGCAGGAGGCCGCCCAGCGCGTCGGCGTGGACGGGGTGCATTTCGGCACGATCATGGTGGTGAACCTCGCCCTCGGCATGATCACGCCGCCCTTTGGCGTGAACCTCTTCGCCGCGGCGCAGGTCGCGGGCTGCGGGGTGGAGGCGATGATGCGCTACCTCGGCGTCTTCATCCTCGTCATCATCGCCTGCCTGCTGACCATCACCTATGTGCCGGCGATCTCGCTGACGCTGCCGCACCTCGTGTTCCGATGAGCCTCGGCACGCCGGAGGCGCTCAGCCACCTGCGCCGGGACCCGGCGCTGAAGCGCGTGATCCGGCAGGTCGGCCCTTGCACGCTGAAGCCGGCGCGCCGCCAGCCCTACGAGGCGCTGGTGCGCGCCATCGCCCACCAGCAGGTCCATGGCCGCGCTGCGGAGGCCATCCTCGGCCGCTTCCTCGCCTGCTGCCCCGGCCCCGGCTTCCCCGCGCCGGAGGCCGTTCTCGCCCTCAGCCCCGAGACGATGCGCGGCTGCGGGCTCTCGGCCAACAAGGTGCTCGCCATCCGCGACATCGCCGAGAAGGCGGCCGCCGGCATCGTGCCCAGCCGTGCGGCCGCACGGCGGCTGAGCGACGAGGCGCTGATCGAGCGCCTCCTGCCGTTGCGCGGCGTCGGGCGCTGGACGGTCGAGATGCTGCTGATCTTCACCCTGGGGCGGCCGGACGTGCTGCCGGTGGACGATTTCGGCGTGCGGGAGGGCTATCGCCTCGCCGCCGGCCTGCCGGAACAGCCGCGGCCGAAGGCGCTGGCGGAGATCGGCCTCGCCTGGGCCCCCTACCGCACCACCGCCGCCTGGTATCTTTGGCGGGCGGCGGACCTCGCGAAGGAAGGCCGCTTCAGGCCACCGCAGGCGCTGTGAGGGCCGCGCCGCATCGCGCCGCCCTCGCGCCACGATGGCGTGCTGCCTTCCGCCCATGATCGGGCGGCGCGGCATGCTGATCGGGGCCGGGGCGATGGCCGCGGGCGGGGCGGGGCTTGCCGCCTGGGGCTTCGGCATCGAGCCGCATTGGCGCCTCGTGGTCCAGCGCCATCGCCTCACGCCTGCGGGCTGGCCCGCCGGGCTGCTGCTCAGGATCGTGGCGCTGGCCGACCTGCACGCGGGCGCGCCGCTGATGGACGAGGCGCGGATCGAACGCATCGTCGCGGCCGCCAATGCGCTGGCGCCGGACATCGCCGTGGTGCTCGGGGATCTCGGGCCGTCCTCGCGCTTCGTCGCGCGCGTGCTGCCGCATGCCGATGTCGCGCGCCGGCTCGGCGCGCTGCGCGCGCGCCTCGGCGTCTTCGCGGTCAACGGCAACCACGACTGGTGGGAGGACGGCGAGGCGATGATGCGCGGCCGCGGCGCCGTGCCGGCGGTCACGCGGGCGCTGGAGGCGGCCGGCATCCCGGTGCTGCGCAACACCGTGCTGCGCGCGGGGCCGGTGATCCTCGGCGGGCTCGAGAGTTCCTGGGCCCTCGGCGTCGGGCGCGGTGCGGCGGACCTGCCGCGCCTGCTCGGGCAGGTCACGGGGGATGCGCCGCTCATCCTCCTCACGCACGAGCCCGACATCTTCGCCGCCGGCATCCCGCGCGCGGCGCTCACGCTGGCGGGGCACACCCATGGCGGGCAGGTGCGGATCCTCGGCTGGTCGCCGCGCGTGCCCTCGCGCCACGGCAACCGCTATGCCTGGGGCCATGTGCGCGAAGGCGGGCGCGATCTCGTGGTCTCGGGCGGGCTCGGCATCTCGACGCTGCCGGTGCGGTTCGGCGTGCCGCCCGAGATCACGCTGGTCGAACTCGGCGCCTGACGCGCGGCGCCGCGGGCGCGTCAGCGCGCGCGCTCGATGCAGAATTCCACCACCGCCGAGAGGGCGCGCTTCTCCGGCCCGTCCGGGAAGGGGGCGAGCGCCGCCTGCGCCTGGTCGCCATAGAGCCGCGCACGGGCGATGGTGTCGGCAAGCGCGCCGTGCCGCCGCATCAGCGCCTGCGCCTCGGCGAGATCGGCCTCGGTCTGCTCCCGCTCCTCGAGCGTACGTCGCCAGAAGGCGCGCTCGGCCTCGTCGCCGCGCGCGAAGGCGAGCAGGACGGGCAGCGTGATCTTGCCCTCGCGGAAATCGTCCCCGACCGTCTTGCCCAGCGCGGCCTGGTCGGCGCTGTAGTCGAGCGCGTCGTCCACCAGCTGGAAGGCGACGCCGAGGGCCATGCCGAACGCCCGCAGCCGCGCCTGCGCGGCGGGCGGCTGCTCGGCGACGACGGCGCCGACCTCGGTCGCGGCGGCGAAGAGCGCTGCGGTCTTGCCCTCGATGACCTGCAGATACTGTGCCTCGGTGGTCGAGGTGTCGTTCTGCGTCATCAGCTGCAGCACCTCGCCCTCCGCGATGATGGCGGAGGCGTCGGAGAGGATGCGCAGCACCTCGAGGCTGCCATCGGCGGTCATGAGCTGGAAGGCGCGGGAGAACAGGAAGTCCCCGACAAGCACCGATGGCTTGTTGCCGAACAGCGCGTTGGCGCTGGCCTGGCCGCGGCGCAGCGCGCTCTCGTCCACCACGTCGTCGTGCAGCAGCGTCGCGGTGTGGATGAACTCGACGCAGGCGGCGAGCCCGATGTGCCGCTGGCCGCGATAGCCGCAGAGCCGCGCGGCGGCGAGCGTCAGCAGCGGCCGCAGCCGCTTGCCGCCCGCGGCCACGATATGCGCGGCGAGTTGCGGGATCAGCGCGACCTCGCTCTGCATCCGCTCGATGATGACGCGGTTGCAGGCCTCCAGGTCGTCGCGCACCAGCGCCGTGAGCGCGGAGAGCGCGTCCTCGGCCTTTCCCGGGGCGGTGTCGCGCGGCCTGGCCGATGCGCTCACGCTTGCTCTTCTCCTCTTGCGGCGCGCACCATAATGACCGCCCGCCAGGGCGGCAAGTGCAGGAAAATCAAGGGAATCATGCGCGTCATCGCGATCACCACGGACCCGGTCAGGCTGTCCTTCCTGCGCGCGCTGCTGGCCGATGCGCGGATCGAGACGGTCGTGCTGGACGCGCATATCAGCGCGGTGGAGGGCGGCATCGGCGCCTTCCCCCGGCGCCTCGCCGTCGCGACCGAGGACGAGGCGCGGGCGCGCGCGGTGCTCGCCGAGGCGGGCGAGGCGGAGGCATGATGCCGCGGCGCATCCCCGGCGCGCACGGGCGGCGCGATCGCGCCGCCGCGCGCTTCCCGGCGGCGCGCTTGGCATGAGCATCCCGCAAGGGAGCGGCCCCGTTGCCATGGCGGATGGACCCGGCAGCGACGCGACCACCGAGGACCGGCTGCTCGGCGGGCGCGTCCTGCTGCGGCAGCCGAAGCGGGGCTTCCGCGCCGGGCTCGACGCGGTGCTGCTCGCCGCCTTCGTTCCCGCCCGTGAGGGTCAGCGGGTGATCGAGGCCGGCTGCGGGAGCGGCGCGGCCTTCCTCTGCCTCGCCGCGCGCGTGCCGGGGCTTGCGGTCACCGCGGTCGAGCGCGAGGCGGCGATGGCGGCGCTCGCCCGCGGCAATGCCGCGGCGAATGGCTGCGCGGCGAATGTGGTCGAGGCGGACATCGCCGACCCGGCCGCGGCGGCCGGCCTGCCGCCCTGCGACCACGGCTTCGCCAACCCGCCCTACTGGCCGGGCGGCACGCCGCCGCCGGGGGGCCTGCGCCGGGCCGCAACCCATGAGGGCGGCGCAGCGCTTGCGGCCTGGGCGCGCTTCCTGGCGTCACGGGTGAAGCCGGGCGGCACGGTGAGCCTCGTGCTGCCCGCCGCGCGCTTCGATGCCGGCGCCGCGGCGCTGCGGGAGGCGGGCTGCGGCAGCATGGTGCTGCTGCCGCTCGCGCCGCGCGCGGGGGCCGAGGCGAAGCGGGTCCTGCTGCGCGCCCGCAAGGGCGGGCGGGGACCCGGGCGGATCCTGCCGGCCTTCGTGCTGCATCGGGAGGATGGCGGGTTCACCCCGGAGGCCGAGGCCGTCCTGCGGGACGCCGCGGGGCTGGCGGCCGGCTGATGCCCGGCGGGCGCGAGACGATCCCTGCTCCATAGAGCGTCAGGCCCGGGCCTTGCGAGGCGTGACCCCACGGAGTGCGCCGGGAATGGCGCGCTAAGGCGATGGACCCCGACATCGCGCAAGGTGCAGGCCGCCCATGGAACGGGGCCTGGGCGGCGTCGCCTGGGGCTTGCCAGCATCCACGGCCGCCCATCCGCCGGGAGAGGACGGCACGTATGGTTGGGCGGGGATCGTCGCCGGCGCGCCCTCATGCGCGGGCAGGGCGGGACGCGCGCCAGCACGACAAGGCACACGGATGGCTCGGCCTCCGCGACCGGATCGGAACAGCGCACCGGAGCAGCAGCGCGAACCATCGGGCCGGCCAAGCCCGCCGAGACCGATCCCGGCGAAGGCGCCGCTACTGGTCCTTCACCTCGGGATGGCGCAGCAGCCACAGCCGCTCATGCGCCGCAACCAGGCTCTCGAGGTTCTTGCGGCGATTGGCGTCGGGCGAGGACGGGCGGCGCGTCAGCATCATCTCGAGGATGCGCAGCAGTTCCTCGGCCACCTCGAAATCCGACTGGTCGCAGGCGTGGTGGAAGGCGATCAGGATCTTGTCGGACAGGCGGCGGGTGTGGCGCGGCGCGGTCGCCGCACCGCGCCCGTTCTCGCCGGCGCTGCCCTGGTCATCGAACGCCATGGTCCACCTCCACGGTCCAGACCGCCGCGGCCGCCCGGGCCGGCGCGATCGGACGATGCAGAGAATACCGATCCGGCGCCGGTTGCGGAACCCCGTGTCTCATAAAGCGCGAAGTTGCGCGCTGACCGCGGCGGCAATCGCCTCAGGCGTGGTCTCGGGGCGAAAAAGGCTCCTCACGCGACCGTCAGGTCCCACGAAATAGATGAATGAGGAGTGATCCATCAGGTAGTCGGTCGAATCGCGCGGCCTGACCTTGGCGTAATACACGCGATAGGCGCGCGCGGCGGCCGCGACCTGCTCGGCGCTGCCGGTCAGGCCGATCATGCGCGGGTGGAAGCGGGAGACATAGTCCGCCATCGCCTCCGGCGTGTCGCGCTCGGGGTCGATGCTGATGAAGACCGGGGTGACGCGCTCCCCCGCCGGGCCCATGGCGTCGAGGGCGGCGGCAATGGTCCCGAGCTCGGTCGGGCAGACATCGGGGCAATAGGTGAAGCCGAAATAGACCAGCAGCGGGCGGCCGGCGAAGTCGCGCTCGGTGACCGTGCGGCCGGTATGGTCCACGAGCGTGAAGGGCCCGCCGAGCATCACGCCCTGCGCGAGCTGGACGCCGCCGGCCGAGGGCGCGGGCATCTCCGCCCCGGTCAGCGCGGCGATGCGGCGCAGGAAGGCGTCGGCGACGGATTCTCCCGGCGCGCGGCCGAACCAGGCCGTGGCCCAGACCCCGCCGAGCAGCAGGACGAGGACGAGGGAGACGATGCGGATGGCGCGGGTCATGGTGCGGCGCAGATACGGGCCGCCCGATACGGCGCGCAAGGCTGCCCGGCGCATGGCTGGCACGACCGGCGGCCCCGGCTTGTCGTCGAGGCGGGGTGAAGGGAGGCGGCGGCGCGGGAACCGACCCGGCAGCCCAAGGCAGCGGCCCCCCGGCCGCCGGGATCGGCGGCGAACCGCACCGGCAGGCTAAGCGCCGGGTCGTTCGCGCGGGTCTGGCGGCGCCGCCGTCCGGCGGACCGGGAGCGGAGAACAGCCGGGCCCGGGACAGCCCGCGCGCGGCGGGCATCAGCCCTTCATGCCGCGGATGGCGGCCGCTCCGGCCCCGCCCGCGGGACGAAGGGGCGAAAGGTCAGACCCTTCGCCCGCGCCGGATCAGTGGCGCACGCCCTCGATCGCGCCCTCGGGCTGGGGCGAGGTGAAGACGGAATCGGCGAAGGCCTCCTCCCAGGTGCCGGAGGTGCTGGCCTTGGAGTATTCGGTCGCGCGGTTCTCGAAGAAGTTGGTGTGCTCGACCGCGTTCAGCATCTCGTCGAGCCAGGGCAGCGGATTCTTCTCGATGTGGTAGAGCGGCTCGAGGCCGAGCTGCTGCAGCCGCCGGTCGGCGATGAAGCGGATGTAGCGCTTGGTCTGCTCCGCATCGAGGCCCTGCACGCCGCCGAGCTCGAAGGCGAGGTCGATGAACGCGTCCTCGTGCTCCACGATGGTCGCGCAGATCAGGTAGAGGTCGCGGCGCAGCTCCTCGGTCCAGATCTCCGGGTTCTCCTGCACGAAGGTGCGGAAGAGCCGGATGACGGAGAGGCAGTGCAGCGTCTCGTCGCGCACCGACCAGGAAACGATCTGCCCCATGCCCTTCATCTTGTTGAAGCGCGGGAAGTTCATCAGGATCGCGAAGGAGGCGAAGAGCTGCAGCCCCTCGGTGAAGGCGCCGAAGGCGGCGAGCGTCTTGGCGATCTCGGTCTTGGAATCGACCGAGAAGGTCTGCATGTAGTCGTACTTGTCCTTCATCTCCTTGTACTTCAGGAACGCCGTGTACTCGATCTCCGGCATCCCGATGGTATCAAGGAGGTGGGAGTAGGCCGCGATGTGCACCGTCTCGATGTTGCTGAAGGCCGACAGCATCATGAGCACTTCCGTCGGCTTGAACACCTGGGAATAGTGCTTCATGTAGCAGTTGTTCACCTCGACATCGGCCTGGGTGAAGAAACGGAAGATCTGCGTCAGCAGGTTCCGCTCGGCCTCGGTCAGGTTCTTCTGCCAGTCCTTCACGTCATCGGCCATCGGCACTTCTTCCGGCAGCCAGTGCAGGCGCTGCTGGGTCAGCCAGGCGTCATAGGCCCAGGGGTAGCGGAAGGGCTTGTAGACCGGGTTGGAGGTGAGAAGGTCGAACTTCACCGGCAGTTCGTCGGTCGCGATGCCATCGGCCATGAGCCACTCCCCCAGGATCGGTGCTGCTGGACGCGGAACCTACCATGTCTGGTGGCCCCGGCAATCATCCGCCGCTAGATCTTGTGGGGCATGGCAAGGCCGCAAGGGGCGCGCGGCGACTCGCGGCCAGGCCGCGCGCGCGAGCGCAGCGGGCGGACGGTCGGAACCGTCGCCCGCCGGCCTTATGCCCTGCGGACAAAAGATCGACCTTTGTCCGCAGGGCATTAGGTTTTGGTTCCGCGCGCGGCCGCCCCACCAGCCCCGCGCGCCATACCAGCGGGCGAAAGGTCAAACCCTTCGCCCGCTGGTATTACTCCACGCGGATGCCCGCCTCGCGCGCAACCACCATGTTCTCCGCGAGCTCTGCGCGGATGCGCCGGTCGAAGGCCTCGGGCCCCTCGGCCAGGATGACGCCGCCGGTGTCCACGATCCGCCGGGCGATGGCCGGGTCCTGCAGCAGCCCGATCACGTCGCGCGCGACGCGCTCCACGATCGGCCGCGGCAGGCCCTTCGGCCCGATGAAGCCGTACCAGGGGCTGGTGTCCGGTATGCCCATGCCGAGTTCGTCGAGCGTGGGCACGCCGGGCAGCACCTCGGCCCGGCGCGGCCCGCCGATGGCGAGCGGGCGCAACTGCCCGTCCCGCGCGAGCCCGATCGCGCCCGAGAGCGTGCTGAAGGTCGCCTCCACCCGCCCGGCGACGACCTCCTGCAGCGCCGGGGCGGCGCCGCGGAAGGCGACGACGGTGACCTCGATGCCGACCTTGCGGCGGAACATCTCGGTGGCGAAGTGCCCGGAGGCGCCATTGCCCGAGGTCGCGAAGCTCATCCCCGGCTGCCGCCGCGCCGCCGCCACCAGCTCCTCCGCGCTGCGGAAGGGCGAGTTCCGCCCGACGAACAGCACGGTCGGCGAGGCATAGAGGTTCACGATGGGCGTGAAGTCGTTGAGCGTGTCGTAGGGCAGCCGCGCATGGACGGCCGCGTTGCTCGCATGCGTGCTGGCGGCGAGGAACAGCGTGTAGCCGTCGGCCGGGGCGCGCGCGACCACCTCGGAGGCGATGATCTGGCTCGCCCCTGCGCGGTTCTCGATGACGATGGGCTGGCCCCAGAGGCGGCTCAGCGGGTCCTGCAGCAGCCGGCCGCCGAAATCCGTCGGGCCGCCGGCGGGATAGCCGATGATGACGCGGACCGGCCGCTCCGGCCAGTTCGACTGGGCGCGCGCGCCGCTCGCGATGACCGAGGACGCCCCCAGAAGGGCAAGGTGCCTTCGCTTCAGCATGAACCATCCTCCCGCGGCCCTGATCTCCTTGCCGGGCCTCGCGCGAGGCTAGCCTGCCGCGCGCGCGGGCGTCGAGGCGCAGCCTGCGCGACGCAAGCCGTGGCACCCGGCCGCTTGCCCGGCCCGCCGCCGCGCGGCATGAGGCCGCCATGCGGACGGATGTGCTGGTGCTGGGCTCGGGCTCGGCCGGGCTGGTGGCGGCGCTGACGGCGGCGCGGCGCGGCCTCTCGGTCACGGTGCTGGAGAAGACCGACCGCCTGGGCGGCACCACGGCGATGTCCGGGGCCGGCACCTGGATCCCCGCCAACCACCACGCCGCCGCCGCCGGCATCGCCGACAGCGCGGAGGAGGCGCTCGCCTATATCCGCGCCGCCGCGCCAGAGGGCTGGGCCGAGGCCGAGGACGCGCTGTGGCGCGCCTTCGTCGCCGCCGCCCCCGAGATGCTGCGCTTCGTCGAGGCCGAGACGCCGCTGCGCTTCGCGCTGACGCCCGAGCCCGACCCGCTGCGCGACCTGCCCGGGGCCAAGGCGCGCGGGCGGATGCTCTCGCCCCTGCCGCTCAGCCGCTGGCGGGCCGGGCGCTTCGCCTTCCGCATCCGCCGCTCCACCATCCCCGAGATCTTCACCTACCACGAGGCGGTGACGACCGACCTCTATCACCGCCCCTACCGGACGGCGCTGGCGCTCTGGCCGCGGCTGCTCTGGCGGCTGCTCACCAACACCCGAGGCAAGGGCACGGCGCTGGTCACGGGCCTGCTGCGCGGCTGCCTCGATGCCGGGGTCGAGGTGCTGCTGAACGCCCGCGCCGTGGCGCTCACGCAGGATGCCGACGGCGCGGTGACGGGCGCGACCGTCGAACGCAACGGCGCACGCGAGGCCTGGACGGCGCGGCGCGGCGTGGTGCTCGCGACCGGCGGCTTCGAATGGGATGCCGCGCTGATGGCGCGCCATTTCCCCGGCCCGCTCGACTACCGCGGCAGCCCGGCGGCGCATGAGGGGGACGGCCAGCGCATGGCCGCCGCCGCCGGCGCCGCGCTCGAGCGCATGGACCAGGCGACCATCACGCCCTCGGTCCCGACGCGCTACGAGGGCCGTATCCTGGCTCAGCCGGTGCCCTTCCACACCGAGCCCAACGCCATGCTGGTGAACCGTCACGGGCTGCGCTTCGTCAACGAACTCACCTTCAACATCGGCGAGGCGCTGGACGCGCGGAACCCGGCCAGCGGCGAGCCGCTGCATCTTCCCGCCTGGATCATCACCGATGCGCGGATGCTCGATCGCGTCCCGCCGGTGCGCTGGGCGGCGAAGGCCGACCCGTCCTGGCTGCGCCGGGCCCCGGACATCGCGGCGCTGGCCGGGCTGATCGGGGTGCCGGCCGTGGCGCTGGCGGCGAGCCTCGCCCGTTTCAACGCCGCGGCGGAGGCGGGCCACGACGCGGATTTCGGCCGCCCCGCCCGGCCCGACCCCGCCGCTGCGGCCGACCGCCGCCGCCGCGCGGGCATCGAGCCGATCGCGACGCCGCCCTTCCTCGCCATGCCCTTCAGCCGCTCGATCCTCGGCACCAAGGGCGGCGCGCGGACCAACGAGCATGCCGAGGTTCTGCGCCCGGACGGCAGCGTCATCCCCGGCCTCTTCGCCGCGGGCCTTGCGATGGCGAACCCGATCGGCACCCGCAATGTGGGCACCGGCACCACGATCGGGCCGAACATGACCTGGGGCTACATCGCGGGGCGGCGGCTGGCGCAGCGGAACTGAGCCGCCCCCGACCGGCGCGGCCCGCATCGGTCGGATGCCATGCGGGCGGGCATGGCGGCGGACCGCCACAGGTCGCGGGCCCGGAGCCGCGAACGGGCCGAGCCTCCGCCCGCGGCGATTCAGTGGGACATCAGCACCGGCACGGTCATCTGCTGCATCAGCGTGCGGGTCACACCGCCGAGAATGAACTCGCGCAGCCGCGAATGGCCATAGGCGCCGACCACGAGCAGGTCCGCCGACATGTCCGCCGCCTCGTTCAGCAGCAGGTCGGCGGCGTTCGGGATGTCGGGCGCAACGCGATGCTCGGCCGTGACCTTCACCCCGTGGCGGGCGAGATGCAGCGCGATGTCCGCCCCGGGCACGTCGCCATGCCCGTCCGGCCCGCGGTGCGGATTGGCGGCGAGCACATGCACCGTCTCGGCCGCGGTGAGCAGCGGCAGCGCGTCGTTGACCGCGCGCGCGGCCTCGCGGCTGGCATTCCAGCCGACCAGGACGCGCCTACCGATCTCGGCGAAATGCCCGGCATAGGGCACGACGAGCACCGGCCGCCCGGCAGCGAAGAGCACATCGCCCGCGAGCCCCGTCGCGCCGGGCTGCGCCGCGTCGGGATCGTCCTGGCCGATGATGGCGAGGTCGGCGTAGCGGGCGTGCAGCGCGATGGTTTCGGCGAGCGGCCCCTCGGCCTGGCGCCATTCGCCCGCGATCCCCTCGCGCCGCATGCGGTCGCGGAAGCCGGCCTCGATGGCGGCGGCGCTTGCCAGGGCCTCGTTCCGCACCTGGGTCATGATCTGCGCCATCGCCGCGCCGCCGCCGGGATCGCCGCTGGCGAAGAGCGGGATGGCGAGGTCCACGACATGCAGCGCGCTCAGATGCGCCCCGTGGCGCTGCGCGAGGCTGACGGCGACATCGAGCCGGCTGCCCGACTGGGGCGTGGCATCGAGATGGACCAGGATGTCCTTGAACGGCATCGCCCGACTCCCGTGTTTGGCGCTGTGATGAAAAACCTTAGCGCCCGACCCTGCCCCCGCATCTTGATGGGGCGCAAGACGGATGGGCGGCGCCCGGCGGGCCCGCGGGCTGTGGAAAACCGCGGGCTTGCCCGGCGCGGCGGGTCGCGGAATCATGAACGAAACGGGAACTTGAGGCCGGCTGAAACGGCCGGGCGGGTCTTGGCAAGAGGTCTCTTGCCCACCTGATCTGGTGTTGCGCCGAGTGTGGCAAGACTACATCTTGTGATCCATGCCCGGGCGACGGCAGGATGCGGGCTCAGGGGATTTTGCAGTTCCGGGGGGTGGTTGACCGTGTTCGATGCCGTTCAGCTTGAAGGCCATGGCCAGGTCCGCGTGGACCGCTCGCGCGACGCGCTGCTGACCGATTTCGGCAAGGCGACGCTCGACGACCGCTACCTGCTGCCCGGCGAATCGTATCAGGACCTCTTCGCCCGGGTGGCCTCGGCCTACGGCGACGACGCCGCCCATGCCCAGAGAATCTACGATTACATCTCCCGCCTGTGGTTCATGCCGGCGACGCCCGTGCTCTCCAATGGCGGCACGACCCGCGGCCTGCCCATCTCCTGCTTCCTGAACGAGGCCTCCGACAGCCTCGAGGGGATCGTCGGGCTGTGGAACGAGAATGTCTGGCTCGCGGCCAAGGGGGGCGGCATCGGCTCCTACTGGGGCAACCTGCGCGGCATCGGCGAGAAGGTCGGCAAGAACGGCAAGACCTCGGGCGTCATCCCCTTCATCCGGGTGATGGACAGCCTGACGCTCGCCATCTCCCAGGGCTCGCTGCGGCGCGGCTCGGCGGCCTGCTACCTGCCGGTGCACCATCCGGAGATCGAGGAGTTCCTCGAGATGCGCCGCCCCACGGGCGGCGACCCGAACCGCAAGGCGCTCAACCTCCATCACGGCATCCTGATCCCCGACGCCTTCATGCGCGCGGTGGAGAACGACGAGGAATGGGCCCTGCTCTCGCCCAAGGACGGGGCGGTGATGCGCAAGGTCTCCGCGCGCAGCCTCTGGATCCGCATCCTGACGGCGCGGATCGAGACCGGCGAGCCCTACATCATCTTCTCCGACCACGTGAACCGCGCGCAGCCCGAGCACCACAAGCTCGCCGGGCTCGAGGTCAAGACCTCCAACCTCTGCTCCGAGATCACGCTGCCCACCGGCCTCGACCACCACGGGCAGGAGCGGACGGCGGTGTGCTGCCTCTCCTCGCTCAACTGCGAGACCTGGTTCGAGTGGAAGGACAATCCGGACTTCATCCCGGATGTCATGCGCTTCCTCGACAACGTGCTGCAGTCCTTCATCGACACCGCCCCCGATTCGATGGCGCGGGCGAAGTATTCCGCCATGCGCGAGCGCTCGGTCGGCCTCGGCGTGATGGGCTTCCACTCCTTCCTGCAGAAGATGAACGTGCCCTTCGAGTCCGTCGTCGCGAAGGTGTGGAACAAGCGGATGTTCAAGCACATCCGCGAGCAGGCCGACGCGGCCTCCCGGATGCTGGCCGAGGAGCGGGGCCCGTGCCCCGATGCCGCCGAGTACGGCATCATGGAGCGCTTCTCCAACAAGATGGCGATCGCGCCGACGGCCTCGATCTCCATCATCTGCGGCGGCGCGAGCCCGGGAATCGAGCCGATCGCGGCCAATGTCTACAACCACAAGACGCTCTCGGGCTCGTTCATCGTGCGCAACCCGTATCTGCAGAAGGTGCTGGAGAAGCACGGGCGCGACGACGAGGAGACCTGGACCTCGATCACCGTGACCAAGGGCTCGGTGCAGCACCTCGACTTCCTGACCGAGCAGGAGAAGGCCGTGTTCAAGACCGCCTTCGAGCTCGACCAGCGCTGGGTGATCGAGCACGCGGCCGACCGCACGCCCTATATCTGCCAGTCGCAGTCGGTGAACCTCTTCCTGCCGGCCAACGTCCACAAGCGCGACCTGCACCAGATCCACATGATGGCGTGGAAGAAGGGCGTGAAGTCGCTCTACTACTGCCGCTCGCTCTCGATCCAGCGCGCCGACACGATCAGCGAGAAGGTCGCCCCGCAGGTCGCGCTCGGCGCCGCCGCGAACGACGCGGCCCCGGTGCAGATCCCGCTCGCCGCGGCGGCGCAGCCGGCCGGCAACGCCAACAACTACGAGGAATGCCTCGCCTGCCAGTGAGGCGCGGCGAGGCCGCGCCCCGCCCGCACCGAGCGCGAGCCTCTGTCATGCGCTGACGCCCGGCGGACATGGGCGAGGCCCTTGTCGGCGGGGCATCAGCCTTTGACGTCGCGCGGCCGCCCGGCCCGCCCCTCCCGTCGGTGAGAGGCGCGACGGAAAGGGGATCAGTCCGTGCCCGCCATGCGCGGTGCCTCGCCTTCGCGCGCGGCCCGGCCGCCGGGCCCGGTGCGCGATCGCGGTGGCCCATGGCGCGGCCTCGCGGACGGCGCCGGGCATGGGCGCGGCGAATGACGATGATGCCGCGAACCCATTGGCGCCGCCGCGCGCTTGCGCGCACATCAGCCGGCATGGAGGTCCCAGCCATGCCCGACACCAGCCCCGAACGCACCGCCGCCGCGATCCACCCCGGCACCCGCATCGGCCATGTCCACCTCAAGGTGGCGGATATCGAGCGCGCGCTCGGCTTCTGGCGCGACGTGATCGGCCTCGAGGAGCAGCAGCGCTACGGCGATCAGGCGGTGTTCCTCTCGGCCGGCGGCTACCACCACCACATCGCGCTCAACACATGGGAGAGCAAGGGCGGGGCCTGGCCGCCGCCGGGCACGACCGGGCTGTTCCACGTGGCGCTCCTCTACCCCAGCCGCGCGGCGCTGGCCGCGGCGCTGAAGCGCCTGCTCGATGCCGGCTGGCCGCTGGAAGGCGCCTCGGACCACGGGGTGTCTGAGGCGCTCTATCTCCGCGACCCGGACGGCAACGGGGTGGAACTCTACCGCGACCGCCCCGAGGCCGAATGGCCGCGCGACGCCGCGGGCAGGCTCGCGATGCACACCAAGCGGCTGGACCTCGGCGCGCTCCTCGCCGAGGCCGGCTGACGGAGCCACGCGCGGGGGCCACCCTCCGCCTGCCGCGTCGCGTGCCGGACAATGGCGCGATCGCGCGGCATCAGCCGCGCAGCAGCTCGGCCGGGCTGACGAGGCGCTCGGAGATTGCGGCGCGCGCGCGAGCATCAGCTCCACCACCTTCTGCTCCAGCAGCGGGGCGCGCAGCGCATCCACCGCCGCCGGCGTGCGGCGGAAGTGCTCGAGCACCCGGTCCTCCTGGCCGGGATGGCGCGCCGCCTCCCGGCGGATGGCGCGGGCGAGTTCCTCCTCGCTGACCGTGAGACCTTCGGCGCGCGCGATCTCGGCCAGCAGCAGGCGCAGGCGCACGCGGCGCTCCGCGACGGCGCGATACTCGGCGCGCAGCGCGGCCTCGGGCCTGCCCGCTTCGCCGGGCGCTTCGCGGCCGGCGCGGCGCTCGGCGTCCCGTCGCGACCAGATGCGGCGGAACTCCGCCTCCACCAGTCCCGACGGCACGGCGAAGCGCGCGATCGAAGCCAGCGCATCGAGCACCGCTCGCCTGAGCAGGGCGCGCGCGCGCGCCTCGCAGTCCCGGCGCAGGCGCGCGAGCACCGCCGCCTCCAGCGCGGCGCGGTCGGCATGGCCGAGGCTGCGGGCCAGCGCGTCATCCACCGGCCGCGGGCGGCGCTGCCGGATGGCGAGCGCGGTGACGGCAAAGCGCGCGCGCTGCCCGGCGAGTTCCGGCGCGGGGTGCTCGGCGGGATAGACGAGATCGAGCTCGCGCGTCTCCCCGGGCGTGATGCCGACGAGCTGCCGGGTGAAGCCGGGGGCGATGGCCTCGCCCCCGACGGGCACGTCGAGGCGCTGGAAGGTGCCGCCCGGAAAGACGGGCGCATCGGGCTCCTCGGCGCCGCCGAAGACGCGCGCGGGCCCGATCCGCAGCACGAGATCCACCGGCGCGGCCGCGGCGAAGGCGATCTCGAGCAGCGGGCGCGCATGGGCGAGTGCGGGGTCGTCGCACAGCCTCAGGCTCGCGCACAGTTCCGCCGTGCCGAAGGCCAGCATGGCGCGCGAGGCGCGCAGGAGGCCGGTCGCCGAGCGCTCGTTGAAGCCGAGGCGGAGCGAGGCGCCCGCCGGCAGCGCGCCGGCGATGGCGCGCGCATGGACGCAGACCGACATCGCCTCGCCCGGCCCGGCCCGCACCGCATCCGCCGGCGCGAAGAACACGCGCAGATGCCCGCCCGCCTGCGCGGTGCCGCGCAGCGCAAGGTCGAAGAAGGGGCGGCCATCCTCGGCCCCGGTGGAGAGGATCTCCCGCACCAGCCCGGCCGAGCAGTCGAGCGTCCATGTCGTGGGCGGCAGGCCGGGCATGCCGGCCTGGGCGCCGCGGCCCGGACCGTTCGGCAGCAGGTCCGGCGGCAGCCGGCCGACGATGTCGCACAGCAGCGTATCGCCCGGGGCGGCGGGTCGCGGCGCCACCTCCTCGAAGGTGCCATGCTCGGCGGCGAGCGCCGCGAGCGCGGCGGCGATGTCGGCCTCGCCAGGCTCGGCGCGCAGGCGTTCGAGGCTCAGGCGCGGCAGTTCGGGCAGGCTGATCGCGGGAAGCGCCTCGAAGGTCACGCGGAAGAGGAGGCCGCGATCCTCGGCGAAGGATTCGACGGCGATGCGCGGCTGCTGGGCGGGCGTCAGGCCGCGCTCGGCGATCAGGCGCGCGGCGGCCTCGGCGACCTGCTGCTCGATCACCTCGGACAGGACCGACGCGCCGTAGCGCTGCAGCACCGCCGGCCAGGGCGCCTCGCCCGGGCGGAAGCCCGGCATGGGAACGGTCCCGGCGATCTCGGCGAGGCGCCGGTCGCGCAAGGCGATGACCTGCGCGGCGGGAATGCGGACGCGGTAGCTGCGGAGCAGCCCGTCCTCGACAGCCTCGGTCACGTCCATCGCGGAGGATTGCTGCGGCTGCACCGGCGCGCCCGACGGCGCCGGGAGCAGGATGCCCGGCGCTGCGGCGCCACGCGCGGCCGGTGACCGCGTGTAGCCCAGCGATCCGGACAATCCAAGCGCGCGGAGGTCAGGTCAGGAAGGCCCCGCCATTCACATGGATGGTCTGGCCGGTCACGTAGCCGCCCTCGGGGCCGGCGAGCAGGCGCACCACGTCGGCGATCTCCTGCACGCTCGCCTTGCGGCGGAGCGGGATGCCCTCGTCGCGGCCGAGGCTCTGCGGCATGGCGCCGGCGCTCGCGCCGCGCGCGGTGTCCACCGCGCCGGGCGCGACGCAGTTGGCGCGGATGCCGAGCGGGGCGAGTTCCACGGCAAGCGCGCGGATCAGCCCCTCGAGGCCCGATTTCGAGGCCGAGACATGGGCGCGGTTGGGCGTGCCGAGATGCGTCGAGATGCCCGAGAGCGCGACGATCGCCCCGCCGCCCCGCGCGGCCATCTGCGGCGCGAAGGCGCGCGCGAGGAGGAAGGCGCCGTCGAGCGCGACGGAGAGGATCTCCCGCCATTCGGCGAAGGACATCTCGAGGAACGGCGTCTGTCGCCGCAGCCCCGCATTGCAGACCAGGATGTCCACGCCGCCGAGCCGCGCCGCCACCTCGGCCGCCATCGCCGCGACCGCCGTCTCCTCCGAGACATCGGCGCGCTGCACCAGGGCCTCGCCGCCGCCGGCGCGGATCTCGGCCGCCACGGCCTCGAGCGCCTCCGTATCCGAGCGCCCGTTGACGACGACCTTCGCCCCGTCCCGCGCCAGGGTGAGCGCGATGGCGCGCCCGATGTTCTTCCCCGCGCCCGTCACGAGCGCGACCTTGCCTGCGAGTGTCCCGGCCATTCCTGTCCTCCAGCCTCGCCGGGCGATAGCACGGGCCGCGCTCAGGCGGCAGGCACCGCCACGCAATCCGCGAGGGTGGTGGCGTCGAGGCGCGCGAGGAAGGCTTCGCGCGCCTGCGCGAGCACGCCGCGCAGCCGGCATTCGGGCGAGAGGCAGCAGGCGCCGCCATCGGGGCGGAAGCATTCGACGAGCGCCTGCCCCGCCTCGAAGCGGCGCACCACCGCGCCGATGCTGATCGCGCCGGGCGGCATCGCCAGCGCGACGCCGCCGCCCGCACCGCGCCAGGTCCGCACGAAGCCGGCCTCCGCCATGTCCTGCACGATCTTGTGGAGGTGGTTGCGCGGCACGCCGACATCGCGCGCGAGGTCCTCCGTGCTGCGGCGGCGGTCCGGTTCGGCGCCGAGGCGCATCAGCACGCGCAGGGCGAAGTCGGTGGCGGCGAGGAGGCGCAAGGCGGACCTCCGCTCAATTGGTATTGACGATGCGAATTCGCGGGATTATCGAATTCGTATGGGAGATACCAGAATGCAGCCCTCCCCCGCCATCCCCGAAGGCCCCGAGCGCCGCGCAGCCATCACCGCGGCGATCATGGAGCGCACCGGCCTGACGGAGGCCGCGCTGGAGCGGTTCCTGCGCGCCTTCTACGGCGCCGCCCGGCGGGATCCGGTCCTTGGTCCCGCCTTCGCGGGTGTTGCGGACTGGGAGCGCCACATCGCCACCTTGACGGAGTTCTGGTCCTCGGTGGCGTTGATGACCGGGCGCTATCACGGCCAGCCGATGCGCGCGCACATGCCGCTCAGGCTCGGGCCGGAGCATTTCGCGGCCTGGCTCGCGCTGTTCGAGCGCACCGCGCGCGCGCATTTCCCGCCCGAGGGGGCCGAGCACATGCTCGAACGCGCCCGCCGCATCGCCCGCAGCCTGGAGATGGGCCTGACGCCGCTGCCGCTCCCCGCCAGGCGGGGGCACGCGGAGGAGATCGCCCATCCCTGACGCCGCTGCGTTCGGCGACGGCAAGGCCCGCGTCGCATCCGCCTCGCCGTCGCGGTTCTCAGGCACGGTCGCGGGGCGCTGACATCGCGCGAACGCGCCGCCGTCGCGGGGCGGCTTCGGGCGGGCCGCGTCTCCCAAGCCGTAGGACGGACCCGTCAGGCCTGCGCGGCGCGCGCCCCGCGGTCCTGCTGCCACAGCCACGCCACGGCGGCCGCGGCGACGGCGAGCAGCACCAGCGAGAACCAGTTCAGCATGAACCAGCCCAGGCGGGCCTGCAGGTAGCCGGCGAGGAAGCTCGCCGCCGCGGTGGTGCCGAAGACCAGGAAGTCGTTCAGCGCCTGCACCTTGCCGCGCTCGTTCGGGCGGTAGCAGGTGGTCACCAGCGTCGTCGCGCCGACGAAGAGGAAGTTCCAGCCGATGCCGTTCAGCGTCAGCGCAATACGGAAATGCCAGTCCGTGAGGCCGGACAGCCCCGCCGCGACGCCGCCCAGCAGCAGCGCGATGCCGGCCGTCATCACCGGCGTCGTGCCGTAGCGCGCGATCAGGTTGCCGGTGAAGAAGGCGGGCACGAACATGCCCATCACATGCATGAAGATGACCCAGTGCGCCTCGGTATGCGGCAGGCCGCAGGCGACGATGGCGAGCGGCGAGGCGCTCATCAGGAAGGACATGACGCCGAAGGCCAGCATGCCCGAGACCACCGCGGCGACGAAACGCGGCTGGGCGGCGATGCGCAGCAGCGGGCGCGGCGGCTCCGGCGGCTTCGCGGCGCCCGCTGCGGTGGCGGCGGCGGCGCTGGCGGCGGGGAAGCGGATGAAGGAGAGCAGCACGAAGACCGCCGCGTGCAGCAGGAACATCGCCGCATAGGTCGCGAGGTAGATCGGCACCCATTGGTCGTGCGTCCAGCGCACGAGGCTCGGGCCGATGATGCCCGCGACGACGCCGCCCGCGGTGACCCAGGAGATGGCCTTGGCCCGGTAGGGCGCCGGGACCAGCTCCACCGCCGCGAAGCGATACTGGTGGAGACAGGCGACCGCATAGCCGAGCACGAGCCCGCCCAGGCACATGGTGATGAAGCTCGCGAAGTAGAGCCCGCTGCCGACGATGGCCGCGCCCGCCATGCCGAAGACGGAGCCGACGCGGAAGCCGAAACGCCGCCCCTGGCGCTGCATCAGCAGCGCGGCGGGAAAGACCCAGAGCATGATGCCGAGGTGCTGCAGCGTGACCGGCAGGGTGGCGAGGTGCCGGTCCGGGTAGAAGGTGATGATCGAGAGCGCCGTCGCCGCGAACATCATGGTGTTGCACGCCTGGCCGAGCGCCTGGCAGGCAGCCAGGAGCAGCAGGTTCGCCCTGGCGCGGCGGTCGAGGCGCTGATCCTGCTCGGATGCGTGGGTCATGGAGAAAATCCATGCCGCCGGACGCGCGCCAGGGAAAGGGGCTGCCGCGCAGGGGCAGGCATGCGCCGGACGGGAATCGCCGGTCGGACGCAGGCCATCGCCGCGGGCGAAGGGCGGGGCATGCCGCCCGTCTGCCCCGTGGGTGGCGTGGCCATGGTCGGCCCGCCGCGCGGAGACCCTGCCGAGGCGGGCTTCAGTGGAAGACGCGGCCGGCGTCGATCACCACCGTCTGCCCGGTCATGGTGGAGGTCCGGCACATGGTCGCGACCATCTCCGCGCAGTCGTCCTTGTCGGCGGGCTTCTTGAGCAGCGCGGTCGCGGCGGAACGCTCGATCTGCTCGGGGCGGAGATTGGCGGTGGCGCGCGTGCCCTCGAGCAGGCCGGGCGCGACGCAGTTCACCAGCACCTCGGGCGCGAGCGCGACCGCCATGCAGCGCGTCAGATGGATCAGCCCCGCCTTGGACACGGCATAGGCGATGGAGGAGCCGCTGGGGCCGAGACCGGCGACCGAGGCGATGTTCACGATCCGCCCCCAGCCCCCGGCCTTCATGAGCGGCGCCACGGCCTTGGTCAGCCGCATCGGCCCGGTCAGGTTCACCGCCAGGATGCGGTCCCAGACCTCCATCGTCAGGCTGTCGAGGTCCTGGAAGGGGATCGCGACATTCGTGGCGGCGTCGTTCACCAGGATGTCGAGGCGGCCGAAGCGGGCCGTCACGTCGCGGACCAGAGCCTCGACCGCCGCGCCGTCGGTGATGTCGCAGGCGAAGGCCGCGGCCTGGACGCCGTGCGCACCGGCAAGGTCGCGGGCGACGGCTTCGGCCTGGTCGCGGCTGCGCGCGCACATCACGGCGATGTCGGCGCCCTCGCGCGCGAGCGCATGGCAGATGCGCTGCCCGAGCCCGCCATTGCCGCCGGTGACCAGCGCCAGCCGTCCCGTCAGCGCGCCCATCGCCGCGCGCCCTCAGCGGGACGGCGCGAGGCCGGCGGCAGGCGCGCCCGGCTCGGCGCGGCCCCGCGTGAGCAGCGCCGCCAGCGAGCCGGTGATCCCCTTCGGCATGTAGATGATGAAAAGCACGAGCAGCAGCCCATAGACCGTGCCGTCCAGCCCGTGGATGTCATGGCCGAAGGAGACGCGCAGCGTCTCGGCCAGAAGCAGGGTGAACATCGCCCCCACCGTCGGCCCCAGCTGCGTGAACAGACCGCCCGCGATGACGGCGAAGACGATCTGCAGCGATATGCCGATGCCCGAGACCGTCTCGGGGTTGATGTACATCTGGTACTGCGCGTAGAGCGCGCCGCCGAGCGTCGTCATCGCCGCACTCAGCATGGTGATCGCGAGCTTGGCGCGGGTGACGTTGACGCCGACCGAGGCGGCGGCGTCCTCATCCTCCGAGGAGGCCTCCAGCGCGTAGCGGAGCATGGACCGGTCCACGACCCGCCAGACCCAGAGGCCGAACAGCCAGACGAGAAGCGCGACATAGAAGAACACGGTGCGCTCGCCGAACTGCAGCGCGAGGAGCGAGGTCCCGTCGGGCACCGCGGTGACGGTCATGCCGAGCGAGCCGCCCGTCTGGTCGCGCAGGCCGACGATGGTCAGGCGCACGACCTCGCCCAGCGCGAGCGTGACCAGCGCGAAATAGTGGCCGACGATGCGGAAGCGGAAGCAGGGATAGCCGACCAGCAGCGCCATCACCATGGACATCGCGACCGCGGCCGGGATGCCGAGCCATGGCGTGAGGCCGTAGCTGTTCCACAGCATGGTCACGACATAGGCGCCGACGCCGAGGAACGCGCCGTGGCCGAGCGAGACCATGCCGAAGCGGCCCATGACCGACCAGCTCGTGTAGACGAAGCCCCAGATCAGCACGGTGATCAGCAAGTGCAGGTGGTAGTTGCCGAGGCCGAGCTGCGGCACCGCGGCAAGGGCGGCGATGCCGATCACCGCGGGGATGCGCTTGTCCATGCCCCGCCTCCTCAGCGGCTGAACAGGCCCTTGGGCCTGATGAACATCATCGCGATGAAGAAGGCGAAGGCGATCACGTAGCCCCACTCGATCTGGAAGAAGTAGCCGCCGACCGAGATGAACTGCGCGAAGACGAAGGCGGCGAGGAAGCCGCCCAGCATGTTCCCGAGCCCGCCCATGACGCAGATCATGAAGGTGATCGGGCCGAAGGAGAGGCCGATCGCCGGATGCACGTCGTATTGCAGCACCAGCAGGCTTGCCGCCACGCCGGCCATGCCGCCGCCGATCGCCGAGGTGATGAGGTAGATCCGTCGCGGATCGACGCCCATCAGCGGCATGATCTCGCGGTCCTGGCTGATGGCCCGGATCGCCGTGCCGAGGTAGCTGCGCGTGAGGAACAGCCACAGCAGCAGCACCCCCGCCAGCGCCGTGCCGAAGGCGAGCAGCCGCGCGAAGGAGAAGAACATGTCGCCGAACTCGACCACCGGCATCCGCAGGCCGAGGTTGCGGAACTCGATGCCGAAGGCGAGCGTCGCCGCGGCCTGCAGGAAGAACAGCACGCCGCCGGTGACCAGGAGCTGGTTGATCGGCGGCTTGCCGAGCACGGGCTCGATCACCAGGCGGTGGAGCAGCACGCCCATCAGCGCGACGACCATGACGGCGGAGACGATCGCGCCCGGCAGCGGCACGCCGTAATACACATGCAGCCACCAGATCGCGTACATGCCGATCATCACGAGCTCGGCATAGCAGATCCAGACCACGTCGATGACGCCGAAGATCAGGTTCAGCCCGAGCGCCAGCAGCGCCAGCACGCCGCCGAGCAGGATCCCGTTGATGACGGATTCGAGCAGGAAGGTGTCGAACATGCGTGCCCCTCAGAGGCCGAGATAGGCGCGCCGGATCTCCGGCGAGGCGAGCAGCTCGGCCGAGCTGCCGGACTGCTTGATGGTGCCGACCTCGAGCAGGTAGGCGCGGTCCACGACCTGCAGCACCTGCTGGATGTTCTGCTCGACGATCAGCACGGTGTAGCCCTCGGCGCGGATGCGCTTCACGAGGTTGAAGACCTGCTGGACGATGACCGGGGCGAGGCCCGCCGAGGGCTCGTCCATCAGCAGCAGCTTCGGCCCGCTCATCAGCGCGCGGCCGATGGCGCACATCTGCTGCTCGCCGCCCGACATGGTGCCCGCGGCCTGGTTGCGCCGCTCCTTCATGCGGGGGAACAGCTCGTAGACGAAGTCGAGCCTCTCGCGGAACTTCGCCCGCGCCGCGGGGTGGAAGGCGCCCATGCGGAGGTTCTCCTCCACCGTCAGGCGGGGGAAGAGGCGGCGGTGCTCGGGGACATGCGCGATGCCGAGCTCGACCACGCGATGCGCGGGCACGGGGCCGAGCGGTGTGCCCTCCATCACGACATCGCCCGCGGTCGGGGCGATGATCTTCGAGATCACGCGCAGCAGCGTGGTCTTGCCCGCGCCGTTCGGCCCGATCACCGCCACCGCCTCGCCGGCGCGGACCTCGAGGCTGACGTCGAACAGGGCGCGGAAGGTTCCGTAGCCGGCCGAGACGCCGCGCACCTCCAGCATCGGTGCGGCGCTCATGTCGCGGGGGCCTCGTCGAAGCTGATCTTCTCCGTGCCGAGGTAGATCTCGATCACCTTGGGGTCCTTCGCGACCTCGCGCGGCAGGCCCTCGAAGATCTTCTCGCCGTGGTCGAGCACGATGGCGCGGTCCACGACGCGCATCAGCACGCCCATGATGTGCTCGACCCAGATGATGGTGATGTCCTTCTCGCGCCTGATGTGATCGAGCATGTCGGCGGCCTGGTTCATCTCCGTCTCGTCGAGGCCGCCGAGGCTCTCATCGGCCAGCAGCAGGCGCGGCTGCGTCGCGATGGCGCGGGCGAGCTCGAGCTTCTTGAGCCCGGCCGCGCCGAGCGAGGCCACCTCGGCCCGCGGGTCCGTGGGCAGCCCGACCAGCGCGAGCGCCTCCTCCGCCTGGGCATGGGCCTTGCTCCGGCTGACGTGCCCGCTCTGGCCGAAGAAGGCGGCGGTGACGACGTTCTCGAGGATCGTCAGGTTGCGGAAGGGTCGCGGGATCTGGAAGGTGCGGCCGATCCCGCGGTGGCAGATCTCGATCGGCGGGAGGCCGCCGATCTCCCGCCCGTCGAACTCGATCGAGCCGCTGGTCGGGCGCAGCATGCCGGCGATCATGTTGAAGGTCGTGCTCTTGCCCGACCCGTTGGGCCCGATCAGGCCGAGGATCTCGCCCTTCTCGAGCGAGAAGGACACCCGGTTGACGGCGGTGAAGCCGCCGAACCGCTTGGTCAGGTCAGTGACTTTCAGCATGCGATGCCCGGCATTCCCCCCTGAGCCCCCGGCGCCGATGCGCCGGGGGTCGCGCCGGCCTCAGCGGGCGGCATACGGATGGTCGGGCGGCAGCGGGATGACCGGATCGGCGGTCTTGATGGCGCGCGGCCAGACGATCTTGGTCTGCGCGTCCACATACTGCATCACCACCGGCGTCGAGCGAGAATTCTGCCCCGCCATCGGGTGGCCCGGCGGGTTGAAGCGCACGCCGTAGCCCTGGATCGTGCCGCCATCGGGGATGTCGGTGGCGAGTGCCGCCTGGCGCAGCGCATCGGGCGTGAAGCCGCCGTGGTTGCGGATGGCGCGCGGCAGCACGTCGCTGAGGAAGATCCAGGTCTGGTTGAAGCCCATCGAGGTGTGCGGCGGCACCTCCTGGGCGTTGGTCTCGGCGCGGTAGCGGCGGACCATCTCGTTCGTCAGCTCGCCCATGCCGGGCGCGAGCGAGGCCGGGTTGAGAAGCTGCGCCGCGACCGGGTCCACGTTGAAGATGAAGTTCGCGTCGCGGCCGAAGGTCTGGTTGAGGCGGTCGATCTGCCCGTAGCCCGCCCCGTGACCGATCAGCGCGCGCCAGCGCAGCCCAAGCTCGCGCGACTGGCGCAGGAAGAGCGTGATGTCGGGATTGTAGCCGGTGTGCAGGATGACATCCGGCCTCTCGCGCCGCAGTTTCGTGACCAGCGAGGACAGGTCCGGCGCGGTGGCGGCGTAGCCTTCCTTGAGCACGAGCCGCATGCCGAGCTCGCGCGTCATCGCCTCGTTGCCCGCCGCCACGCCTGCGCCGTAAGGGCCGTCCTCGTAGATGATGGCGATGCGCACATCGGCCGGGCGCTTGCGCAGCCGCTCCTCGGCCACCTCGTGGACGAAGCGGCAGGAGGCCTCGCCGAACTGGTCGCTGTGGACCTGGGCGCGGAAGACGTATTCGAGGTTGCGGTCCTTGAACACCGAGGAGGCGACGCAGACATTGGCCCACATGAAGCGCCGCTGCTGGTTGACGCGCTGGGCCATCGGCACGCAATGCGCGCTGGAGAAGACGCCCATGATGAGATCCACCCGCTCCTGCTCGAGCAGGCGGGTCATCTCGTTGATGGCCACTTCCGTGCGCGACTGGGCGTCGGCATAGATCGCGTGGATGCGATGCCCTTCGACCCCGCCACGCTCGTTCATCAGCTCGATCGCGTGCTTGGTGCCGAGCGCCGCGGCGAGCGATCCGCCCGCGGCGAAGGGGCCCGTGTAGTCGTAGATGACGCCGATGCGGATCTCGCGCTGCTGCGCGAAGGCGCCGGTGGCGAAGGGCAGCGCACCGGCGCCGCCCAGGATTGCGCGACGCGTGGCAGTCAGGCTCACGACGACCTCCCTCCGGTTTGCGCGCGGCCCTCTGGACCGCTTGCGGCGATTGAGAAGGCGCATCATGCGCCTGTCAACCGCCAAGCCTCGCGACGCCCCTTGGGGTTGGCGCAGACACGCAGCGGATCGCACCGCCCGATGGCGACGCCTGGAGGCAGCCGCATCGCTACCCCGCAAGGGACCGGAGCGACGCGTTTCATCCGCTCCCGGCTGGCGGGCCACCGGCGGGACGCGACATGCACCGGGCTCGGCAGGCATGATAGTCCGCATCTATCGGAGCCTTTGACCTCGGGGGCTTCTTTCATCGCGCCGATGCCGCTAGCGTGCCGCGCCAAAGGAAGGGCCGAGGGAGCGACCAGCAAGCCCGCTCGGCACGCATCGGGTTCGACGGCGCGGCGTGCAGGCCACTTGCGGCCGGGCGCGGCGCCACGACGGCCTGACCGGCGCCCGGGTCCATCCCGCTCGGCGCCGTCGGGCCAAGCCACCCGGCCCTGCCCTGCGCGAGACGCTGCGGACGGGCCGGAAACCATAGCGAAGGACGGAGAAGGACAATGGACGGAAACACTGGCGCCAGCGCCGGCAAGTGCCCGGTGATGCACGGCAGGCCCACCGCCGCGCGCTTCTCGACGCGGTCGAACCGCGACTGGTGGCCCAATGCGCTGAACCTGCGCATCCTCAGCCAGCAATCCGCGAAGTCCAACCCGATGGATCCGGACTTCAACTACGCCAAGGAGGTCGAGAAGCTCGACGTCGAGGCGCTGCGCAAGGACCTCATCGCGCTGATGACGGTCAGCCAGGACTGGTGGCCGGCCGACTACGGGCATTACGGCCCGCTCTTCGTGCGCATGTCCTGGCATGCGGCGGGCACCTACCGCACCGCTGACGGCCGCGGCGGCGCCTCCACCGGCGCGCATCGCTTCGCGCCCGAGAACTCCTGGCCCGACAACGCCAATCTCGACAAGGCGCGCCGCCTGCTCTGGCCGATCAAGCAGAAATACGGCAACCGCCTCTCCTGGGCCGACCTGATGGTCTATGCCGGCACCGTCGCGATGGAGTCGATGGGCCTCAAGACCTTCGGCTTCGCCTTCGGCCGCGAGGACATCTGGGAGCCCGAGCAGGACATCTACTGGGGCTCTGAGGACACCTGGCTCGGCGACAGGCGCTACAGCGGCGACCGCCAGCTCGAGAACCCGCTGGCCGCCGTTCAGATGGGCCTCATCTACGTCAACCCGGAAGGGCCGAACGGCAACCCGGACCCCGTCGCCTCGGCCCGCGACATCCGCGAGACCTTCGCGCGGATGGCCATGAACGACGAGGAGACGGTGGCGCTGACCGCCGGCGGCCACACCTTCGGCAAGGCCCATGGCGCAGGCCCGGCCGAGCATGTCGGCCGCGAGCCCGAGGGCGCGCCGATGCACCAGATGGGCCTCGGCTGGATCAGCACCTGGAAGTCGGGCAAGGCGGGCGACGCCATCACCTCCGGCATCGAGGGCGCCTGGAAGCCCAACCCCACCAAGTGGGACATGGGCTATTTCGACATGCTGCTCGGCTACGAATGGGAGCTGCACAAGTCGCCCGCCGGCGCGCATCAGTGGCACCCGAAGGACCGCTCCGCCTGGACGCTCGTGCCGGACGCGCACGACCCGACCAAGCGCCATCCGCCGATGATGACCACGGCGGACATGGCGATGAAGATGGACCCCGAGTACCGCAAGATCTCGGAGCGCTTCCACAAGGATCCGGCCGCCTTCCAGGACGCCTTCGCCCGCGCCTGGTTCAAGCTGACGCATCGCGACATGGGCCCGAAGGCGCGCTACCGCGGCCCGCTGGTGCCCAAGGAGGACCTGATCTGGCAGGATCCCGTCCCGCCGGTCACGCACAAGCTGGTGGACGCGGCCGACATCGCCGCGCTCAAGGCGCAGATCCTGGCCACCGGCCTGACGGTGCAGCAGCTCGTCTACACCGCCTGGTCCGCGGCCTCGACCTTCCGCGGCTCCGACCGCCGCGGCGGGGCCAATGGCGCGCGCATCCGCCTCGCGCCGCAGAAGGACTGGGAGGTGAACCAGCCCGCGCAGCTCGCCGAGGTGCTCGGCAAGCTCGAGGGCGTGCAGAAGGCGTTCAACGCCGCGGCGAAGGACGGCAAGCAGGTCTCGCTCGCCGATCTGATCGTGCTCGGCGGCTGCGCGGCCATCGAGAAGGCGGCGAAGGATGCCGGCCATGACGTGACGGTGCCCTTCCGGCCGGGGCGGACGGATGCCACCGCCGAGCAGACCGACGCGGCCTCCTTCGCCGTGCTGGAGCCGGAGGCGGACGGGTTCCGCAACTACCGCAAGGCCCGCTACACCGTCTCGGCCGAGGAGCAGCTCGTGGACAAGGCGCAGCTGCTGACCCTGACCGCGCCGGAGATGACCGTGCTGGTCGGCGGCATGCGCGCACTCGGCGCCAACTACGCCGGTTCGCCGCATGGCGTGCTGACCAGCCGCCCGGGCAAGCTGACGAACGACTTCTTCGTCAACCTGCTCGACATGGCCACCGCCTGGGCGCCGACCGACGAGACCGAGGAGGAGTTCCAGGGCCGCGACCGCGCCACCGGCACGGTGAAGTGGACGGCGACGCGGGTGGACCTCGTGTTCGGCTCGAACTCCGAGCTGCGCGCGCTCTCCGAGGTCTATGCCCAGTCCGACAACCAGGGGAAGTTCGTGAAGGACTTCGTGAAGGCCTGGGCGAAGGTGATGGAGCTGGACCGCTTCGACCTCGCCTGATCGCGAGGCGATGGCGACACAGCCGGGCCGCGATGCGGCCCGGCACGGCGCGAGGCCGGTCGCGGGGGACGCCCGTGGCCGGCCTTTCGTTTTCGTCCGGCATCCATCTTGTCTTGCGCCCCGCCGCACACGATGAAGAAGGCGGAGATGGATAGCCGGGACGGAGCGACTGCCGCGTGAGGTTCGAGGACATCAGGATCGTCGAGATCGACGCCGAGGCATCCCGCCCCGTCGGGACCGGCGAACGGCATCTTGTGGTCCTGCGCCTCTCCGGCACGCCGACGCCGCAGTGGAAGGAGATGTTCGCCAATGCCTGGCGGGTGCATTCCTACCGGCGCAAGCGCGATGTGCACTTCCTGCTCGCGACGATGGAGATGGTCAGCTCCATCGACGACGTGGTGGCGCATCACCTGCCCGAGCTGCGGAAGGTGATCGCGGCGACCAACGACGCCTATCGCCGCTACCTCGAGGAGGACCGGATGCTGCACGGGCGCAGCACGGAGGTCTCGGGCAGCGCCGACCTCCCGCCCCCGACGCGGCCGAAGCCGGCCCGGGACTGACGGGGCTGCTGCCGGCCGCACCATTGCGGAGGCGTCCTGGCGCCCTCGCCGCCCGCAACGCGTGAGGCACGGTCGTCCGGCGCACGAGGTTTCCACGAAAGCCGCCCGGCAACGGAGGCGGTATCTTGCGCCAGCATGCTCAATTCGCGCGGCTGCACCCGGAGCCGTCCGCGTTCCCGCACCATCGCTTCGACCCGGTTCCACTGAGACCATGAGCGAGGCCGCGCGTGTCACGCATGCCCGATCGCAGCACAGGCCGGCAGGCCTCGCGCGTCAGCCTTCGGCAATGGCCCGGCGTTCCAGCTCCGCGACCTCCGCCGGCGTCAGCCGCGCCACGCGGTCGAGCAGCACGTCCAGCGCCTCGCGATGCGGGTCGAATATCGCGAGCAGGCCGCGCACCCAGCCGCGCGAGGATTCCCACGGGTAGGTGATGCGGCGCTGCTTCGCGCCATGCAGCACGTAGTGCAGCAGCGGGTTCATCCCGGCGCGCCGGACATCGGCGTTGCGCTCCAGGTAATGGGCAGTGTCGAAGAAGGGATTGGGCCAGGCGAGCGCCCGCGCGCCGCCATAGAGATAGTGCTCGATCGGGTCCACCCGCTCGGGGATGCGATAGACGCTGCGGTACCAGCCTTCCATGAACAGCCCGCTCTCGCGGAGCAGCGCGACCTGGCGCGCGATGGCCTCGGGCGGGTCGGCGATGCCAGGCCGGACATGCTCGGCGAAGAAGCGATGGACCGCGGGCGCGTTCTCGCCCGCCACCGCGGCGAGCATCCGGTACCATTCGTGGAAGCACAGCGCCTCCTGCCGCGCCGAGAGGCCGCCCTGCACATAGACCGCGACATCCACATCCGCGTGGTGGTAGTCGAGCCCCTCGGCGAGCATGCGGTGGATGCGCGCGTGGTCGGCCGCGATCCGGTAGGAGAGGTCGTAGCCCTGCGCGGCCAGGATGGCGCGCCGCGTGGCCGAGGCCTGGTGGCAGGGCATGCCCGCGATGGTGTGGAAATCCACCTGCCCCGAGAGCGCCTGCCGGCGAATGAAGCCCAGATCCGCCGCGCGGTGCCATTCGAGCGAGCCGTCGTCGCGCAGGTAGAAATGGTGGCCGTAGACGAAATCCGCCCCCGGCGGCGCATGGCGGAACAGGTCGGCCAGCGCCTCCTCCGAGACGAAGCAGTCGCCCGCGTTCATGTAGAGGATGAACTCGCCGGTCGCGAGCCGCGCCGCCTTGTTCATCGCGTCATAGGGCCCGGCATCGGGCTCGGAGACCAGCGTGGCGATGCGCGCGCGGAAGGGCGCGCAGGCGGCGAGCGTGCCGTCGGTGGAAGCACCATCCACCACCACCAGCTCGACGGGCACGGTCTGCGCGAGGATCGAGCGCAGCGTGCCCGCGACGGAGGCCTCGGCATTGCGCGTGACGACCGCGACCGAGATGCGCGGGCTCATGCGCGCGCCGGGATCCAGTCGCGCGCCGCCGCGCCCGCGGGCTCCAGCAGCGCCTCCGGCACCGCGCCGCGCGCGCGGACATAGGCATCGAGCCGCGCGAGGTCGCGCTGCCATCGCGCCCGGCCCGCGGCGCAGGAAAGCCGCGCGCGCCGGCCGATCGCCCCGGCCCGCGCGGGCGTCAGCGCGCTCCGCCACAGGGCGGGGCGGTCGGGCTCGTAGAGCAGGCCGTTCACCTCATGGACGATGTATTCGTTCATCGTCGGGTTGTTCTCGGCGATCACCACCTGGCCGCGCGCCATGGCCTCGAGGAAGGAGAGGCCGATCCCCTCGAAGCGGCGCGGGGCGACGAAGACGTTGAAGCCCGCGGCCATGCGCTCGAAGGCCGCGCGGTCCTCGAACCAGCCCGAGCGGGTGAGGTTGAAGCGCGCGGCATCGGCCGGCGGCAGCCGCTCCGGGTCGGCGTAGGTCGGGTCCGGCGCCTCGTGCAGATGCAGCCGCGCCACGGGCCAGTCGCCGATCAGCGCCTTCAGCGTCTCCCAGGCGAGGTCGCGGCGGCGGCGCCACCAGAAGACGCGCAGCGCGTCGTGGGCGGCCTCCTCCTCCGCCACCTCCGGCCAGTACTGGAGCCAGAGGCTCGTGAGGCCGAGCCGGCGCAGGCGCTCATGCAGGTGGCGGCAGAAGCAGACGACGAGGATGCGGCCCTTGAGCGCGAGCCAGTACTCGTCCCCGAGCGCCCGGCAACTGTCGTACATGGGGTAGAAGAAGACCGGGCAAGGCAGATCCATGGCGGCAAGGCGGCGCGCGACGCGCTCGAGCTGCCAGACATGGATCTCGGCATAGCCGCCGGCCGCAAGCGCCTCGATGTCGAGTGCGGCCGCCTTGTCCACCCAGCTTTCGTCCAGATGCAGCGCGACCTCCCGCGTGCGGCCGATATGCTCGATCATGAAGCGGGAGGAGAGCGTCCGGCTGTGGTAGCCGTGGTCGATGAAGGCGACGCGCTCACGCATGGCCGTCGGCCCGCTGGCGGCAGAAATGCAGCGCGCGGTAGAGCGCCTCGAGGGATGTCTCGTCCGCGCGCGTGCCGGTCGCGCCGCGCGGCGCGTGCCGAGCCGGCGGGGGCGGTGCGCCTGCGGGGGAAGTCTCGGCCAGGGCGCGCTGCAGGGCGGCCCGCAGCCTTCCCGGCGGCGAGGCGGCCGGGGGCGGCGGCCAGTCCTCGAGGCTCCGCCGCAGGGCATCGAGCAGCCGATGCCGGTCGGCGCTGTCCGGCAGCAGCGCGGCGAGGCCCTTGGCGAATTCGCCAAGGCGCAGGATCACCATCCCCTCCCCGTCCGCCGCGGCGATCGCGGCGCGCGGCAGCCAGGGCAGGCTGGCCGGACGCAGGCAGAGCAGCACGTCCTGGCCCGAGCCGACGAGGCGGAAGGCGACGGCCGCCCCCTCCGGCCCGCCGCCCGGCTCGCGCCAGGCGATGTCCACCATGGGCTGCGGGCCGCGGGGGGCGATGATGGTGGTCATGGCCGGTTCCGCGGCGGGCTCGTACCGCATGGCGTCGAGATGGGCTGTGGCAAGGCGGATACGGCGAGGCGACCCGCGCGCATGCCAAGGGACCCCACAGAATCGCCGCGCACCGACGCTCCCCTCGCACCTGCCCGGTAGCCGGGCGGGTCTATAGAAGGCGCCGGGCGCGCCTGTCGATATCCGCAACGGCGTCGCGCGTCCGGCGCGGGAACACCGCCGGGCACTGCCCGCATTCGCTCGCCCACGCACGCCTCGGAAAGTCGCCCCGGAGGCCAAGGATGCCGCCATCCTTCAACCGCTGGCCCCCGGCGCCACGGCCCGACGCGAAAGGCCGATGCCGGCGAGCCGATCGCGGCCCGCCGCGCGGCCGGAAACCGCGCGACGCAACGGACCTCCCGGCCGCCTATGCGCCGCCCGCGCCCGGCCCCGAGGCCCGCGCCGGCACCGAACCCGGCGCCGACCAGCCGATCCGGCCGACGCTGTCGCAGCCCGCGCAGACCGCCTTCCAGGCCGCATGTTCCGCCCCGCAGGCGGCGCAGCGCCAGCGCGGCGCGCCCGGCGCGTTCGCCGCCCCGCGCAGCCAGCGCGCCTGCGCCGCGCGGGCGTCGGCGGTGTCCCCATGCTCGGCCTGTTCCAGTTCCGCGAGCAGCAGATAGGCCCGGCGATCCGCCGCGCCCGATCCGACCAGCGCCTCGAGTTCCGTGCGCGCGCGCCCGGTCAGCCCCGCATCCAGCGCCACGCGCGCCATCAGCAGCCGGCTTTCCGGGTGGTCGGGATTGCGGTGGATCAGGTCCTCCACGGCCTTCACCCGGGCCAGTCGGTCCGGCGTGCCCGCGATCCAGGCCTGGCCCACATCGGGATGCGGCGCGGCGATCCAGCATTGCTCGAGCACGCCGCGCGCCCGCCGCGTGCTGCCCGCCTCGGCCAGCCGCCGCGCATAGGCCAGCGCCGCCGGGACGAAGGCGGGATCGGCCGCGACCGCCTGCTTCTCGTATTCGGCCGCGCGCGCGGGGTCGGGTTCCTGCTCGGCGGCGGCGAGCGCCAGCGCCGCGCGCGGCGCGCCGGGCGGGGCCAGCGCGAAGGCCTCGCGCCAGTCACGCATCCGCACCGCGACCACCTGGCGCTCCTCGCGCAGCCAGGCGGCGCCGGGCTGCAGCGCCTCGGCCTCCCGGGCCAGACGCTGCGCCGCCGCCCAGTCCTGGCGCTGGATCGCCTGGCGCAGCAGCCCGCGCAGGCCGAGGAAGCGCGCATCCTCGCGCTCGGCCAGCGCCTTGAACACCGCCGCCGCGCCGTCCTCGCGCCCGGCCGCGCGCTCGGCCTCGGCGGCCAGCAGCAGCGTCTGCGGCGTGTCGCCAAGCAGCGCGCGCGCGCGCCGCGCCTCGATCCGCGCCTGGTCCGCGGTGCCCGCCGCCAGCGCGACCAGCGCGCGTGTCACCGCCGTGTCGCCCTCGGCCCGCCGCCGCGCCGCGCGCGCCGCGCGCCGCCGCGCCGGTATGCCGAGCAGCCAGGCGATGCCGTTCAGCAGCCCATGCAGCAGAAGGAAGCCGGCCACCGCGAGCACCACGGCGACCGGCACGCCGATGCCGATCCAGGTCTCCCCGACCTGCACCTCGATCATGCCGCCCGTATCGGCCAGCCAGTAGGCCAGGGCGGTGACGGCCGCGAGCGCGGCCAGCAGCACCAATGCGCGACGCATCGCGGCGCCTCAGCCGGCCAGCAGCGCGGCGAGCGCGGCGCGAGCCTCGAGCAGCGCGCGCGCTTCGGCCACCCATTCGGCCATGGCCGCGCGCGCGGCCGGCGGCAGGCGCTCGAGCCGCGCCAGCGCCGCCTCGAAGTCCCCGGCGGCGAGCGCGCGGCGGGCACGCTCGATCTCGCCCGCGGCGGCATCGCCCCAGACCACCTCCTCGCCCCGGCGCACGGTCACGAGGCCCGAAAGCCGCGCCGCCGCGCCCTGCAGCACCCCCTGCCCGGCCTGGGCGGGCTCGCTCGCCGCGGCGGCGGCGGCGGCGCGCGCCGCCGGCTCGAAGGCGAGGCGCAGCGCCGCCTCGGTCGGCGGCGGGCTGGCGGCGTAGCGGGTCAGCGCGGGCTGGGCATCGGGCAGCGCGGCCAGCGCGGGGCCGAGCGGCAGCCCCGCCTCCAGCCGCAGCCGCAGCGCGTCGAAGGCGGCAAGGCGCGTGGCGCGCGCCTCCAGCGCGGCGACGCGTGCCTGCGCCTGCTCGAGCGCCGCGATGCGCGCGACCAGCGCGGATTCCGCCCCGAGCAGCCGCCGCTCCAGCGCCGCGCCGGCGGCGGCGATGCGATCGGCCTGCGCGCGATCGGCGGCGGCGAGCCGCTCGCCCATGCTGCGCGCGAGATCCTCGGTGCGGCGGATCGCCTCGGCATCGCCGGCCTGCTGCCGCGCCGCCACCGCGTCCAGCCGCTCCGAGAGCCGGTCCGCCCGCGTGGCCAAGGTCTCGAGCGCGGCGCGCGGCGCCACCGCGGCGGGGTCGAGCACCGGCCGGCCCGCCACCTCCGCGAGCCGCGCCTCGGCCGCCGCGATCCGCGCCTCGAGCGGCTGCAGGTCGGGCGGCGGCGGCAGCGACTCGATCCGTCGCACGAGGCCCGAGAGGTCCGGCGGCGGCCTGCCCTCGAGCGCGGCGATGCGGCGGTCGAGCGGCGCGAGGTCGGGCGCGGGGCGCGCCTCCAGCGCGGCGAGCCGCGCCTGCAGCGCCTCGAGCGCGGCCACGCGCCCCTCCATCTCGGCGAGCGCCGCCGCGGCCGGATGCGGCGCCCGCGCCGGGCGCGGCGTCACCCACAGCCAGGCCGCCGCCAGCACCAGCACCAGCCCGCCCACCAGCAGCGGCAGCGCCGCCGGGTCGAGGAAGCGGCGAAGGGGGGGCGTCGGTGTCTCGGGCATTCCAATCCTCGTGCTGCGCCGCAAGGGCGGGGCGCTGTATAGCACCGGCCGCGCGCGGCGCGCCCCCGCGTGGGCGTCAATCCGCCGCCGGGCCGAGCAGCGCGGGCAGCAGCGCCGGATCGGGCCGCTCCGTCACCGCGATCCCGGCCCAGGGCAGCGCGCGCAGCGCCTCGGCGATGCGCGGGCTGATCGCGAGCGCGCGGATGCCCGGCGCGGCGCCTTCGAGGCCCGCGCGCCGCATCAGCGCGAGCACCGTCCGCACCCCCCGCGGCGACGTGAACAGCGCCGCGGCGACGCGGCCGCCGCGCAGCGCGGCTTCGGCGTCGGGCGGCAGCGCGGCGGCGGGCACGGCGCGATAGACAACGCGGCGGAGCACCCGGAAGCCCCGGGCGCGCAGCGCCGCCGCGAGGTCCGCCCCGTATCCCCGCCCCGCCGCGAGCAGCAGCGGCCCCGCCGCCGGATCGAGGCTGCCCGCCGCGAAGGCGGCGAGCGAGGCGGCATCCCCGGCCGCCGCGCGCACATCGGCGAAGCCGCGCGCCCGCGCCTCCGCCGCCGTGCCCTCGCCCACGGCGAGCACGGGCAGGCCCATCGGCGCCAGCGCCCGCGCGGCGGCGCGGGAGGGCAGCAGCAGCGCCTGGGCGCGCGGCAGGCGCGGCGGGGCGCAGCCGCGCAGGACCAGGGCGGGGGCAAGCACGGGCCGCCAGCCCAGGGCGGCGACCGCGGCGGCGGTCTCGGCGGCGCCGGGCTCGGGGCGGGTGACCAGGACATGCCGGGGTCGGGACGCACCGGCGCCCTTCCCTTTCCTGGCCGTCACCAGGGCGCGCCGGCGCGGCGCGCGCCCATCCGTCATGCGAAAAGGTCCGCCGGCGCGTCGCGGCGCAGCGAGGCGCCGAGTTCCGCGCCGAGGCGCGCCGCCTCGGCGGCATCGCCCTCCAGTGTGCGGCGCAGCAGGAAGCCGCCATCGGCACGGGCGACGAGGCCGGTCAGGCGCAGCCTGCCATCGGCGAGCAGCCGCGCATGGCCGCCGATCGGCGTGCGGCAGGACCCGTCCAGCGCGGCGAGCAGCGCGCGCTCGGCCGCGGAGACGGCCCGCGCCTCGGGGTCCTCGATCGCGGCCAGCAGCTCGCGCAGTTCGGTGTCGTCCGCGCGCACCGTGACCCCGACGATGCCCTGCCCGGCGGCCGGCACCATCACCTCGGGGTCGAGGGCCACCGCGCCGGGCGGGGCGAGGGCGAGGCGCTTCAGCCCGGCGAGCGCGAGCATGGTCGCCGCCGCCTCGCCCTCGGCCAGCTTGCGCAGCCGCGTCTGCACATTGCCGCGGAACATGACGACCGAGAGGTCGGGGCGGCGGTGCAGCAGTTGCGACTGCCGCCGCACCGAGGAGGTGCCGATCACCGCCCCGCGCGGCAGCGCGGCCAGCGGATCGGCGGGGTCCGGCGCAGCGAGCGCGGGGCCCGGGACCAGCACGTCCCGCGCATCCTCCCGCTTCAGCGTGCAGGCGAGCACGATGCCGGGCGGCATCTCGGTCTCGAGATCCTTGAGCGAATGCACCGCGAAGTCGATGCGCCGGTCGAGCAGCGCCTCGTGGATCTCCTTCGCGAAGAGCCCCTTGCCGCCGATCTCGGCGAGGCGCCGGTCCTGGATGCGGTCGCCGGAGGTCAGGAGCTGGTGCTCCTCGAAGGCCTTGGCGTCGCGCAGCACGGGGCAGAAGCGCGTCACCCGCGCCAGGAAGTCCCGCGTCTGCCAGAGCGCGAGCGGCGAGGCGCGGGTGCCGACGCGCAGCGGCAGGGGCCGGCGGTGCTGCGGCACGGAAGCGGGGTGGGCAGGCGGCATCGCGGCGTCATAGAACCGCGCCCATGGACGCGGAAGGTGGCATCACGCTGCGCGGCCCCGTGCTGGGGCTGGAATCGAGCTGCGACGAGACGGCCGCCGCCGTGCTCGCCGCGGACGGGCGCATCCTGGCCGAGGGCGTGCTGAGCCAGGAGAGGGAACACGCGGCCTTCGGCGGCGTGGTGCCCGAGATCGCCGCCCGCGCGCATCTCGCCGCCCTGCCGGGGCTGGCGGAGAGGGTGCTCGCCCGTGCCGGCATCGGCTTCGCGGATCTCGGCGCGGTGGCCGCCACCTCCGGCCCCGGGCTGATCGGCGGGCTGATCGTCGGCGCCTGCTTCGGCAAGGGCGTGGCCATCGCCCATGGCCTGCCCTTCGTGGCGGTGAACCACCTCGAGGCCCATGCGCTGACGGCGCGGCTGCCGGGGCTGCTGGAGCGGGGCGCGCCGTCCTTCCCCTATCTGCTGCTGCTGGTCTCGGGCGGGCATTGCCAATGCGTGGCGGTGGAGGGGCTCGGGCGCTACCGGCGGCTCGGCACCACGCTCGACGACGCGGTGGGCGAGGCCTTCGACAAGGCGGCGAAGCTGATGGGCCTGCCCTGGCCTGGCGGGCCGCATCTCGAACGCCTGGCTTCGCAGGGCGATCCGGGCGCCGTGCCGCTGCCGCGTCCGCTGCTCGGCCGGCCGGGCTGCGACTTCTCCTTCTCCGGCCTCAAGACCGCGGTCGCGCGCGCGGTGGCGCAGGGCGCCGCATCGCATGCCGACATCGCCGCCGGCTTCCAGGCCGCCGTCGCCGCGGTGCTGGCCGACCGCGCGCGCAACGCGCTCGCGATGCTGCCGGAGGCGACGGCGCTCGTCGTCGCCGGCGGTGTTGCCGCGAACCAGGCGGTGCGCGCCGCGCTGTCCGGTGTGGCGGGGATGGCCGGCGTGCCGATGCTGGCGCCGCCGCTGCGGCTGTGCACCGACAATGCCGTGATGGTGGCCTGGGCCGGCATCGAGCGCCTGCGTGCCGGGCTGAGCGACGGGCTCGACCACGCCCCGCGCCCGCGCTGGCCGCTCGCGGACCTCGCCGGTGCATGACCATCCTTTCGTATCGGTTCCCAAAGGCCTTTCGGCCTTTGGCCGGAGGCTCCGGGAGGGCGGCGCCCTCCCGGTTGCGCCACGCCGCGCCCCGCGCCATGACCGCCGCGGATGAACTACCGCCACGCCTTCCATGCCGGCAATCACGCCGATTGCCTGAAGCACGCCCTGCTGCTGCTGCTCCTCGGCGCGCTGCGCCGCAAGGAGGCGCCCTTCGCCGTGCTCGACACCCATGCCGGGCGCGGCCTCTACGACCTGTCGGCCAGCGAGGCCGCGCGCACGGGGGAGGCCGCGCGCGGCGCGCTGCGTCTTGCCGATCTGCGGGACGGCCCGCTGCTGCCCTTCATCGAGGCGCTGCGCGCGCAGGGCTTCCCGGCGCGCTATCCAGGCTCGCCCATGCTCATCCGCGCCGCGCTGCGCCCGGGCGACCGGCTCCTCTGCTGCGAGTTGCACCCCGAGGACCATGCCGCGCTGCGCGCCCTGTTCGCGCGCGACCCGCAGGTGGCCGTGCATCGCCGGGACGCCTGGGAGGCGATCCGCGCGCTGACGCCCTTCCCCGAGAAGCGGGGCCTCGTCCTCATGGACCCGCCCTTCGAGCAGGAGGAGGAGTTCGCGCGCCTCGTCGCCGCAATCGCCGGCCTGAACCGCCGCTTCCGCGCCGCGATCGTCGCGGCCTGGTATCCGGTGAAGCACCGCGCGCCGGTGCGCGACTTCCACGATGCGCTGCGCGCCTCCGGCCTGCGCGACGTGCTGGCCGCCGAGATGTGGCTGCGGGAGCCGACCGACCCGCGCCGCCTGAACGGCAGCGGGCTGCTCGTCGTCAACCCGCCCTTCGGCTTCGCGGCGGCGGCGGCCGATGTCCTCGCGGCGCTGACGCGCGCGCTGGCGAGCGAGCCCGGCGCGGGCTCGGCCGTCACGACCGTGGTGCCCGAATGAGGCCCGGCGCGAAGGGACCGGGACCGGGCGCGGGGTGCCGCGCGCGCCGGGCGCGGCGGGCATGAGCCGCGTCGCGGTTCTCGGCGCCGGCGCCTGGGGCACGGCGCTCGCCATCCAGGCGCATCGCGCCGGGCGGGAGGTGGCGCTCTGGGCGCGCGATGCGGCGCGCGCCGCCGCGATGGCCGCGGCGCGGGCGAATGAGCGCTACCTGCCCGGCGCCGTGCTGCCCGAGGGGCTGCGGATCACCGCGGATGCCGAGGAAGCCCTGGCCGGCGCGGCGCTGGTGCTCGCCGTGGTGCCCGCCCAGGGGCTGGGGCCGGTGCTGGCCGGTCTGCCGCGGCTCGATGCGCCGCTGCTCGTCTGCGCCAAGGGTGTCGAGGCCGGGACGCTGCGCCTGCCTCTGGAGGTGGTCGAGGCCGTCCGCCCAGGCACGGTTGCGGGGGTGCTCTCGGGCCCGAATTTCGCGCATGAGGTCGCGCGGGGCCTTCCCGCCGCGGCGGTGGTGGCGGCGGCCGACCCGGCGCTGCGCGAGGCGGGGCTGGCGCTGCTCGGCTCGCCCGGCTTCCGGCTCTATGCGGGGGAGGATCCGGTCGGCGCGCAGGTCGGCGGCGCGGCGAAGAACGTGATCGCCATCGCCGCCGGGGCGGTGATCGGCGCGGGCCTTGGGGAGAATGCGCGCGCCGCCCTCGTCACGCGCGGGCTTGCGGAACTCTCGCGGCTTGCCGTCGCGCTGGGCGGGCGGGCGGAGACGGCGGCCGGCCTCTCGGGCCTCGGGGACCTGGTTCTGACCTGCGCGGGGCCGGGCAGCCGCAACATGTCGCTCGGGCTGGCGCTGGGGCGGGGTGAGACGCTGGACGGCGCGCTGGCCGGCCGCGCCGGCGTGACCGAGGGCGTGGCGACCGCGCCGGCCCTCGTCGCCCGCGCCGCATCGGTCGCCGTGGAACTGCCGATCTGCGCCGCGGTCGCGGAACTGCTCGCCGGGCGGATCACGGTGGCGGATGCGATGGCGCGGCTGCTCGCGCGGCCGCAGCGCAGCGAGTAGCGGGCCGGATCAGGCGCTGCGCGCGAGTTCCTGGTCGTGCAGGTTCCGCACCGCCGCGACATAGGCGGATTGCGTCCCGCTGATCAGCGCCTCGTTCAATTGGCGCAGCAGGCGTTCGAGGTCGTCGGTGCGGCACAGTTCGAGCGACAGCGGCCCGCCGCGCTGGGTCGCGCGATAGGAACCGTCGCTCAGACGGTCGATCTCGATCGTGCTGGCACCACCGGCCACAGGGCGGAGCGTGATGATCACGTCATCCGGCTGCGGATGGTCCTGCGTCTCAGCCATTGGGCGTCGTGTCCTCGCAGTGGGGGGTCAGGACACGGCGCCGCCTTCCTGGCGGCCACCGCTGGCTCTCCGGCCGCCGCGGCGCATCACTGCGGCATGGCGGTCATCGAACCGACTCACACAATATCTCCGCGCCCGGGCCGGGCCAGCGACCAGCGGTAGCGTCGTTCCGGCCCAGGCAGCGCGGTCCGGGGGCGATGGCGCGTCAGGGAAGGGTTCACGATCCCGGGAGCCGATAAATTCTGGCTGTTTTTCAGATGGTTGGCGTGGTTTGGCTCAGTTGTCGCGTGAGCGGGAAACCACGGAAAGGATGCGCTGTCTCGCATTTCGAGACATCGCGCGCCCGCATTATTTTTTCGCGCCCACGCTTCTCATCGCGCCCGGATTGAAAGGGGTTGCATGCCCGCGCGCGCGGCGATCCGCGCGCGAATCCGGGCCAGGGCGGCATCGCCTTCCGCAACCACCGGTGCGCAGGCGCGGGCGGCGTAAATTCCGTTGCTCCTGTACGCCGCGAAATCCGCGGTCAGCGCCGTGACCGCGCCATTGCCGAAGAGGTGCCGGTTGCCGTCGTCGAGGTAGCTCTCGGTCACCGCGCCCTCGGACAGCAGCAGGCCGTGCTCCTCGAGCTCGACATGCCAATAGGTGACGCTGCGCGCCCAGATCTCCTGCACGATGGTCGTGCCGTTCACCAGCAGCTTCGCAGGCACCAGCCGCCCATCGAGGAACAGCGCGTGGTCCGGGCTGACGCGCAGGTCGCGGTGCGGCATGCCGTCCCCGAGCGCACCGGCCCGGATGCAGACCGGCGCCACCCGGGCCGGGTCGCGCTGGCGGGTCAGGTCGATGCGCGTGTGGCCGACCCAGCGCAGCGGCCGCAGCGGCGCGCCGCCATGCAGGGTGACGACCAGGTCGCCGGCGCGCAGCCGCTCGACCGGCACCTCCCCCCACGCGGTCGCGATGCGCGTGCCTTCCGCGAAGCAGACCACGTTGTCATCGGCCGGGTCGTAGCCGAAGACGGTCAGCGTGTCGGCGCCGCGCACGAACAGCGTCGGCCCGCCCGGCACGCCCGGCGGGATCACGGTCCAGGGGTTGTTGCCCGGGTTCCATCCCTGCAGGTCGAGCGTGTCGGCGCCCGGGCCGAGATTGATGGTGTCGTTCCCGTCGCCGTCGTTCCAGACGAAGCTGTCGTCGCCGCCGCCGAGGTCGATGCTGTCCGCCCCCGCACCCGAGACGACGGTGTCCGCGCCCGAGGTCAGGACGTAGGACTCGAAGCCGCTGATCGTGTCCGTGCCGCCATGGCCGTCGGCGACGGTGTCGTCGTCGAGGTTCAGGAAGACGGGGCCGGGCGAACCGCTGTAGTCGAGGCTGTCCACCCCCGCGCCGCCGGCGAGGCTGTCATTGCCGGCCGAGCCGATGACGGTGTCGTTGCCGTCCCCGCCGTTGATCGTCTCGGCATCGGCGCTGCCGATCAGGCTGTCGTTGCCGTCCCCGCCCAGCAGCGTGTCCGCACCGCCACCGCCGACGATCGTGTCGTTGCCCGCACCACCGTCGAGGACATTCGCCCCGGCCCCACCCACCAGCGAATCCGCGTTCGCGCTGCCCAGCACGTTCTCGACGCTGACCAGGCTGTCATTGCCCGCCCCGCCGCCCGCCGTGCCGTTGCCCGCCGCATCCAGCGCCACCGTCACACCCGACGCCGCACCCGCGTAGGAGGCCCAGTCGCTCCCCACCCCGCCGATCAGCGTGTCGTTGCCGCCGCCGCCATTGAGCGTGTCGTCGCCCGCGCCGCCGTCGAACAGGTTGGGTCCGCCGCCCGGCCCGCCGGTGATGAGGTCGTTGCCCGAACCGCCCAGCACGTTCTCGATGCTGACCAGGCTGTCATTGCCGGCATCGGCGCCCCCGGCGCCGGTGCCATTGCCCGCATCGTTGAGCGCGACGGTGAGGTTGCTGGTCGCGTCGCGATAGTCGGCGACATCGGTGCCCGTGCCGCCGATCAGGCTGTCATTGCCCGCCCCGCCGGACAGCGTGTCGTTGCCGTCGCCGCCGTCGAGCGTGTCGTTGCCATCGCCGCCCGAGATCGTGTCGCTGTCCGCGCCGCCCGAAAGGCTGTCCGCTCCCGCGCCGCCGATCAGCGTGTCGTTGCCCGTCGCGCCGGTCAGGGTGTCGTTGCCGGCACCGCCGTCGATGAAGTTGTCGGCCGCGCTGCCGAGCACGGAATCATTGGCCGCGGTGCCGAGCACGTTCTCGAAGGCGCGGATCGTGTCCGTGCCCGCGCCGCCGCTCGCCGTCTCGGCCGCGAGGTTGGCCGTCACCCCGGCGGTGACGGTGCGATAGTCGAGCCAGTCGGTTCCGCCGCCGCCGGCCAGGCTGTCGTTGCCCGCCGTGCCAACCACCGTGTCGTCGCCGGCGCCGGCGTCGATCGTCTCGTTCTGCGCGCCGCCGAGCAGGCTGTCATTGCCCGCGCCGCCCAGGATCGTGTCGATGCCGCCCGAGCCGTCGATCGTGTCGTTGCCGTCGCCGCCATCGAGGAAGTCGGCGTCGCTCGCGGCGGTGCCGCTGCTCCCGATGATGAGGTCGTCACCGCCCTGCCCGAAGGCGCTGTCGCCGAGCGTGGTGACGATGGTGTCGTTGCCCTCGCCGCCGAGGATCGAGTTGTCGAAGTTCGAGCTCCCCAGCAGCGAGTCGTTGCCCGCGCCGCCGATCAGGTGCTCGAACACGTTGGCGCCGAAACTGTCCCCCTGCGCATGCCCGCCCGCGACGAAGCCGGTCGCGAGGTCCACCGTCACGCCCACGGTGTCCGAGGCGTAGGAGAGGGTGTCGGTGCCGCCGGAATCGACGAAGGTGTCCGCGCCCGCGCCGCCCTCGATCCAGTCGTTGTCCGCGCCGCCGCTCAGCGAATCATTGCCGGCGCCGCCGAGCAGGGTGTCGTTGCCGGCATCGCCGAGCAGCGTGTCGGCGCCTTCGCCGCCAAGGACGGAGTCATTGCCCGCCCCCGCATTGACGAAGTCGGTCCCGGCCCCGGCATCCACCGTGTCGTTGCCGCCGCCGGCGAGGATGCTGTCGTTGCCGCCGCCGCCCAGGATCGAATCGGCACCGCCGGCGCCGACGATGGTGTCGTTCCCCTCGCCGCCGTCGAGCGTATCGGGGTTGGTGTTGGTGCTGCCGATGGTGGCGCCGACCAGGCTGTCATCGCCGGTATCGCCGAACAGCCAGTCGAGGCCGCTGCCGCCGATCAGCGTGTCGTTGTCGTCGCCGCCGCGGATGGTGTCGTTGCCGCTCTCGCCACGCAGCGAATCATTGCCCGCATTGCCGACGAGCGAGTCGTTGCCGCCTTGGGCGCCGGCGGGCGAATCGCCGCCCGCTCCGCCGATGAAGGTGTCTGCGTTGTTGCTCGGACCGCCAGCAGACCAGGACATGGCGTTCTCCTCAGGCGTCGTGCGCCGCGCGGCGGCGGGAAGGGGTGGCGGAGAGGTTCGCGGCACGCCGCGCAGGCGGGGTCGTCGTGATGCCGCGGTCGCAGCCTTCCACGCCCGGCATGACCCGGGGCTCCGTCAGGGCTGGCGGGAACGGGCAGACTCGGGACGGCAACGCAACCTCTCGAATTCGTGAAAAGATCCAACGATTCGAACGATGAGCGTTGCCAATTACCGCCCGGAACGAATGCTCGCCAGGAGTTTTCCTCGGTGCAAGGCCCTCGAGAATATTAATCTTTCGTATTGCAATTCATGCGCGCCGGACGCCCCGCCGGTTGCATCTGTCGGGCGAAGGCGCGGCGTGCGCACCGCCCTTCGCTCGCACCGCTGCCGCCCCCATTCCCGCGCGCCCGATCGTGCCGGCGCCGCGTCCGCGCCCTGACCCTATTCCGCCGTCAGCGCCGCGCCGGCCGCGACCGGCGCCAGCGGGGCGGCGAGCGCGAGTCCGGCCCCGAGCAGCAGCAGGAAGGGCGCCGGCGAGAGGCCCGAGGCGGCCGCCTCGATCGCCGCCGCGCCGAAGATCACCGCCGGGATGGCAAGCGGCAGCACCAGCAGCGGCAGCAGCACGCCGCCCCGCCGCGCGCCCAGCGTCAGCGCCGCCCCCACCGTGCCGAGCAGCGAGAGCAGCGCGGTGGCGAGGGCGAGCGCCGCCACCGCCGCGCCCCAGGCCTCGACCGGCAGGTTGAGCAGCGCCGCGGCCACCGGGCTCGCGGCGATCAGCGGCAGGCCGGTGGTGATCCAGTGCCCGAGCGCCTTGGCCGCCGCGATCACGCCGCGCGGCAGGCCCGAGAGCAGGAGCTGATCGAGCGTCCCGTCCTCGGCATCGGCGCCGAACAGCCGGTCGAGCGGCAGCAGCGCGGCGAGCAGTGCGGCGGCCAAGAGCGCCCCCGGGGCGATCCGCGCGAGCAGTTCCGGCGCCGGCCCCACGCCGAAGGGGAACAGCGCGCAGACCAGGACGAAGAACATCACCGCCGCCAGAGTGTCCGCCTTGTGGCGCAGCGCGAGCCGCACCTCGCGCCCGAGCAGCGCCAGGAAGCCGCTCACAGCCGCAGTTCCCGCGCATCGGGCAGCGGCAGCGGCAGATGCGTCGCCGCCACCACGATGCCGCCGCGCGCGCGATGGTCCGCAAGGATCGGCCCGAGCCGCTCGACCGAGGCGGCATCGAGCCCCGTGGTCGGCTCGTCGAGCAGCCAGAGCGGCACCGGGGCCAGCACGAGCCGCGCGAGGGCGAGCCGCCGCCGCTGCCCCGCCGACAGCACCCGCGCCGGCAGGTCGGCCAGCGGCGCGAGCGCCAGCGCCTCGAGCGCGGGCATCACCGCCCCGCCCCACAGCCGGGCGAAGAGGGCGAGATTTTCGGCCACCGTCAGCGCCGGCTTCAGCGCATCCTGGTGCGAGACGTAGCGTAGCCGCGCGGCATGGGCGGAGGGCTCGGCGCCGACATCCTCGCCCCGCCACAGCACCGCGCCCTCGGCCGGGGGCAGCAGCCCGGCCAGGATGCGCAGCAGGGTGGACTTGCCCGCGCCATTGGCGCCGGTCAGCAGCAGCGCCGCACCGGCGGGCAGGCCGAAGGACAGCCCGGCGAAGACCGCCCGCTCGCCGCGCAGGCAGGCGAGGTCGCGCGCCTCGAGCACCACTCCGCCGGAACCCGCCAAACCCGCCCCCGCTCCATGGACCGCCGCCGGCCGCCATGCTTAAAGGCGCCGCGAACCGCGGCCGCGCAAGGCCGCCCTTGAAGCAAGGAAGGGCACCCAGCAATGCGGATGATCGGGCAGGACAGCCTGAAGACCCGCCGTACCCTCAGCGTGGACGGCAAGACCTATCACTACTTCAGCCTGCCCGAGGCGGCCAAGAGCATCGGCGACATCTCCCGCCTGCCCTACAGCCTCAAGGTGCTGCTCGAGAACGTGCTGCGCTTCGAGGACGGGCGCTCCTACACCGTGGACGACGCGAAGAAGATCGCCGAATGGGTGAAGGAGGGCCGCTCGACCAAGGAAGTGCCGTTCCGCCCCGCCCGCATCCTGCTGCAGGACTTCACCGGCGTGCCCGCGGTGGTGGACCTCGCGGCGATGCGCGACGCGCTGCTGCGCCTGGGCGGCGATCCGCGCAAGGTGAACCCGCTGGTGCCGGTGGACCTCGTGATCGACCACTCGGTGATGGTTGATGTCTCCGGCACGCCGGATGCGCTCAAGAAGAACGTGGACATCGAGTTCGAGCGCAACGGCGAGCGCTACGAGTTCCTCCGCTGGGGCCAGGAGGCGTTCAACAACTTCCGCGTCGTGCCCCCCGGCACGGGCATCTGCCACCAGGTGAACCTCGAATACCTCGCGCAGGTGGTCTGGACCTCGACCGACGCGGGCGACACCTTCGCCTTCCCCGATTCCTGCTACGGCACCGACAGCCACACCACCATGGTCAACGGCCTCGGCGTGCTCGGCTGGGGCGTGGGCGGCATCGAGGCCGAGGCGGCGATGCTCGGCCAGCCCATCGCCATGCTGATCCCGGACGTGATCGGCTTCCGGCTGACCGGCTCGCTGCGCGAGGGCGTCACCGCGACCGACCTCGTGCTGACGGTGACGCAGATGCTCCGCAAGAAGGGCGTGGTCGGCAAGTTCGTGGAGTTCTTCGGCCCCGGCCTTGCCCACCTGCCGCTCGCCGACCGCGCGACCATCGGCAACATGGCCCCCGAATACGGCGCGACCTGCGGCTTCTTCCCGGTGGACGAGACGACGCTCGACTACCTGCGCCTCTCGGGCCGCGACGAGCACCGCATCAACCTGACGCGCGAGTACCTCAAGGCGCAGGGCATGTTCCGCGAGGCCGGCAGCCCCGACCCGGTCTTCACCGACACGCTGGAACTGGACCTCTCCTCCGTCGAGCCCTCCATGGCCGGGCCGAAGCGTCCGCAGGACCGGGTGGCGCTGGGCAATGTCGCCTCCGCCTTCGCCAAGGACCTCGCGGCGGGCACCATGGGCGTGCCGGGCGACAAGGCCGATCTGCGCGTGCCGGTGGCGGGTGCCAACTACGACCTCGGGCACGGGGATGTGGTGATCGCGGCCATCACCTCCTGCACCAACACCTCCAACCCCTATGTGCTGGTCGCCGCCGGCCTCGTGGCGAAGAAGGCGGTCGAGAAGGGGCTGACGGCCAAGCCCTGGGTCAAGACCTCGCTCGCCCCGGGCTCCCAGGTGGTCACGGAATACCTGACGAAGTCGGGGCTGCAGGCGCATCTCGACGCCCTGGGCTTCCAGACCGTCGGCTATGGCTGCACCACCTGCATCGGCAATTCCGGCCCGCTCGCCGATCCCATCGTGGATGCGATCGAGAACAACAAGCTCGTCGTGACCTCGGTGCTCTCGGGCAACCGCAACTTCGAAGGGCGCGTGCATGCCAATGTGCGCGCGAACTACCTCGCCTCCCCGCCGCTGGTGGTCGCCTATGCGCTCGCCGGCACGGTGAAGAAGGACCTGACGAAGGAGCCGATCGGCACCGGCAAGGACGGCCAGCCGGTGTTCCTGAAGGACATCTGGCCGACCCAGAAGGAAGTCTCGGACACGGTGCATGGCGTCGTGACGCGCGAGATGTTCCGCGCGAAATACGGCGACGTGTTCAAGGGCCCGCCGCAGTGGCAGGCCATCCGCGTGGATGCGGACAGCGACACCTATCGCTGGAACTCGGGCTCCACCTACGTGCAGAACCCGCCCTATTTCGAGGGCATGACGATGGAGCCGGGCGCCGTCTCCTCGATCAAGGGCGCGCGCATCCTCGCCCAGCTCGGGGATTCGATCACGACCGACCACATCTCCCCGGCCGGCTCGATCAAGAAGGCCTCGCCCGCGGGCGAATACCTGCTGCAGCACCAGGTTCGGCAGGCGGACTTCAACTCCTACGGCGCGCGCCGCGGCAACCATGAAGTCATGATGCGCGGCACCTTCGCCAACATCCGCATCAAGAACGAGATGGTGCCCGGCGTCGAAGGCGGCATCTCGAAGCACTACCCCTCGGGCGAGGTGGCGCCGATCTACGACGTGGCGATGCGCTACAAGCGCGAAGGCGTGCCGCTCGTCGTCATCGGCGGCAAGGAATACGGCACCGGCTCCTCCCGCGACTGGGCGGCGAAGGGAACCTTCCTGCTCGGCGTGAAGGCGGTCATCGCGGAATCCTTCGAGCGCATCCACCGCTCGAACCTGGTCGGCATGGGCGTGCTGCCGCTGGTGTTCAAGGAAGGCGAGAACCGCCACACCCTCGGCCTGAAGGGCGACGAGACCATCGACATCCTGGGCGTGGAGAACCTCTCGCCGCGCATGATGATGGACCTCGTCATCACCCGCGCCGACGGCAGCCAGGTCAAGACGCAGGTGCTCTGCCGCGTCGATACCGCCGACGAGGTCGAGTACTACCGCAACGGCGGCATCCTGCACTACGTGCTGCGCGGGATGGCCAAGGCGGCGTAAGCAGGCCGGCAACACCGGAGTTTCGAGGCAAGGGCGCGGTTCCGCGAAGGGGCCGCGCCCTTCTTCATGGCCTGAAGCATTGCAGCGCGCGCGACGCGGCGCCACGCGAGGCTCCCGGGTCAGCCGGGGCCTGCTGTAGTCTCCCGGCCCGGCCTGAACGAAAGCGGCGACGATGATCGACATCTACATCTGGACGGCGCGCGAGGGCGCCTGGGGCCACGCGGCGATGTACGTCCACAACGAGGCGACGGGCGAGCGGCGCTACATCTCCTTCTGGCCGCGCGTCATCGCCTGCGCGGGGCAGAACCCGTTCGCCGGATGCGCCCCGGGGGCGAACACCTGGCGCAGCGACTGCGACCTCGAGGGGCGCGAGCCCAACCACGACTTCATCTTCAACTTCGGCCGCACGGACGAGCTGGACGAGGCGGGCATCCTCGCCGGCTGGGCGCGCATCAAGCGCGAGCAGCCGCGCTACGCCGCGCTGCGGCACAATTGCTGCGACGTCATCGCCGGCCTGGTCCGCGAGGATGGCGGCGGCGCCCGCTTCCAGACCGAGTTCTTCGCCCCGCTCGTTCCCTGGACGCCCGGCCGGCTCTACGAGCTGATGCGCAACATCTCCATACGCGGCCGCGGGGCCCAGCGCCTCGTGCCGATGGGCCCGCCGCCCGATGTCGGCCCGTGATCAGCAGCGCCCTGCCGCCGCCCTCGCCGCCACGCTCCGCCCATCCGGTTGGGCGGCATCGCGCACGGGCCGGGGCTGACGGCCAGCCGGAACCCATGCCCTCAGGCTGTCAGCCTCCGCCCGCGCGGCGGCCGAGCACAAGGGCCAGCGCCAGCGCGCACGTCGCGGCCATCCCCCAGAACACCGCCCCGCCGAGCGCCGCGTAGAACCACCCCGCGGCCAGCGTCCCGGCCATCATCGCCGCGCCGATCCCGGCCGCGAGCAGGGTCTGCGCCGTCCCCGCCACCGCCGCCGGCACCGTCTGCTGCATCACCCGCATGGTGGCGAGATGCATCGCCCCGAAGGTCAGCGCGTGCAGCGCCTGCGCCAGCACCAGCGCCGGCAGCGCCACCGTCCCGGCCGTGATTCCCCAGCGCAGCATCCCCGCCCCGGCCGCGACCAGCACCAGCCCGCGCGCGCCGAGCCTGTCCGCGACACCCTTGCCCCAGGCGAAGAGCGCCACCTCCGCCACCACCGACCAGGCCCAGAGCAGCCCGATCACGCTCGAGGCCACGCCCGAGGCCGCCCAGTGGATGGAGCCGAAGGCGTAGTAGGCGGCGTGGCTGCCCTGCACCAGCGCGGCCACCGCCAGCAGCCGCCGGAAGGCGGGCATCGCGAGCACCGCGCGGAAGCCGCCGCCCGCGCGCCGCGCCACCGCCTCGCCCGGCGGCAGCGCCAGCGCCGCGAGGCCGGCCGCCGCCAGCGCGCCGGCCAGCAGCCAGGCGATGCTGGCGGCCCCCGCGCGATCCGCCACCCAGCCCGCGATCCCGGCGGCGAGGATGAAGGCCGCCGAGCCCACCGCGCGCACGCGCCCGTAATCCCAGCCCTCGGCCCGCGCCGCGCGCAGCGCCATGGCATCGCCGAGCGGCACGACGCAGGCGAATGCCAGCGCGAAGAGCAGGTTCGCCGCCAGCAGCCCCGCGAAGCCCTGCGCGAGGCCGTAGAGGCACGCCGCCACCGCCGCGACCGCCGCGCCCGCCGCCATCACCGCCCTCGGCCGGCCCAGCGCATCCGCCGCCCGCCCGCCCAGCGGACCGGAAACGAGCCGCAGCGCCGCGCCGATGGTCAGGATGGTGCCGACCTCGGCCGCGCTCAGCCCGGCGGCCGCCATCAGCGGCGGGATGAAGGGCAGCATCACCCCCACCGCCGCGAATTGGGCGGCGAAGAGCAGGGCGAAACGAAGCGCGGAAGATGTCACGCGACAGCCATGCCGAAGCCCCCCGCCATGGACAAGTGCCGCGCCGCGTGCCACGGAAGCGCGCCCGCCACCTTGGAACGTCCGCGCGCATGTTCGAACCCCGGGTCCGCGCCGTCCTCGGCCCCACCAACACCGGCAAGACGCATCTCGCGATTGAGCGCCTGCTCGCGCATGCCTCCGGCATCATCGGCTTCCCGCTGCGCCTGCTCGCGCGCGAGAACTACGACCGCATGGTGGCGATCAAGGGCGAGCGCCAGGTCGCGCTGATCACCGGCGAGGAGAAGATCGTCCCGGCCGAGGCCAAGTGGTTCGCCTGCACGGTGGAAGCCATGCCGCTCGACCGCCCGGTCGAGTTCCTGGCGGTCGATGAGATCCAGCTCTGCGCCGACCCCGACCGCGGCCACGTCTTCACCGACCGCCTGCTGCATGCGCGCGGCATGGTCGAGACGATGTTCCTCGGCGCGGAGACCATCGCGCCGCTGCTGCGCCGCCTGGTGCCGCGCGCCGAGATCGAGACGCGCCCGCGCCTCTCCCAGCTCACCTATGCCGGGCCGGCGAAGCTCACGCGCCTGCCCCCGCGCTCGGCCATCGTCGCCTTCTCGGCGCAGGAGGTCTATGCGATCGCGGAAGCCGTGCGCCGGCGCCGCGGCGGCTGCGCGGTGGTGATGGGGCGCCTCTCCCCGCGCACGCGCAACGCGCAGGTCGCGCTCTACCAGAACCGCGAGGTGGATTTCCTCGTCGCCACCGACGCGATCGGCATGGGCCTGAACATGGATGTGGACCATGTCGCCTTCGCCGCGCTGTCCAAGTTCGACGGCCAGCACGCGCGGCCCCTGACGGCACAGGAGGTGGCGCAGATCGCCGGCCGCGCCGGGCGCGGCATGAAGGACGGCTCCTTCGGCACCACCGCCGAATGCCCGCCCATGCCGGAGGAGATCGTCGAGGCGGTCGAGACCCACGCCTTCGAACCCCTGCAGGCGCTCGCCTGGCGCAATTCGGACCTCGACTTCACCAGCGTTGATGCGCTGCTCGGCAGCCTCGCCGCGCCTCCGCCCGCCCCCGGCCTCGCCAAGGGCCATGACGCGGTGGACCACATCACGCTGGAAGCGCTCTCGCGCGATCCGGAGGTGCGCGGCCTCGCGGACACGATGTCGCGCGTGCGGCTGCTGTGGGAATCCTGCCAGGTGCCGGATTTCCGCAAGCTCGCGGACGACAGCCACACCAAGCTCTGCGCCAAGATCTTCACCCATCTGGCCCGCGAAGGCCGGCTGCCGCGCGACTGGGTGGCGAATGCCATCACCGTGCTGGAACGCACGGATGGCGACCTCGACACGCTGATGGCGCGCATCACGGCGATCCGCGTCTGGGCCTACATCGCCGCGCGCGCCGACTGGCTGGAGGACGCCGCCTCCCTGCAGGCCGAGGCGCGCCGCGTCGAGGACCTGATCTCCGACGCGCTGCACGAGACGCTGACCGCCCGCTTCGTGGACCGCCGCGCCGCGCATCTCATCCGCAAGATGGACGAGAGCGAGGAGGAACTGCTCTCCGCCGTCACCCGCCGGGGCGAGGTGGTGGTCGAAGGCCACCCCGTCGGCCATGTGAAGGGCTTCAGCTTCGAGCCCGACCCCGGCGCGGTGGAGGAGGAGGAGCGCCGCGTCGTGCTGCGCGCCGCCCGCCGGGCGCTGGGCGCCGAGATTCCGCGCCGCGTGGCGATGCTGGAAGCGGCGAAGGACGAGGCCTTCGCCCTGACGCCGAACCACAGGATCACCTGGGCCTATTCCCACGCGCCCAACATGCCCGCGGGCCTCGGCGACATCGCCGAGGTGGCGCGTCTCAAGCCCGGCCCCGAGCCCGCGAAGCCGCAGGTCGAGGTGCTGCCCTCCGAGTTCCTCGACGGCGCGCAGCGTGAGCGCATCCGCGAGCGGCTGGCGACCTGGCTCGAGAACCACATCAAGCGCGAGCTCGGCGCCGTCTTCGCCGCCGAGGCCAAGGCCGCCGAGGACAACACCCTGCGCGGCCCGGCCTTCCGGCTGCGCGAGGAACTCGGCCTCGCGATGGGCCGCACCGTTCCCGAGATCCGCCCCGACCTGCGGCAGAAGCTCAAGGGCATCGGCATCCGCGCCGGGCGCTACGCCCTCTTCGTGCCCGAGGCGATGAAGCCGCGCGCGATGGCGCTGCGCGCCCAGCTCTGGTCCCTGCTGCGCGGCATCGAGACGCCGAAACTGCCCGGCGGCGGCCTGATCGCCATCCCGCCGCCCGAGGACTGGCCGCGCGGCTTCGCCGAGACCATGGGCTGGCTGCCCGCGGGCGCCGTGCTGCTGCGCCTCGATGTCGCGGAGCGCATCGCCGGGGAGCTCGGCCATCTGACCCGCAAGGCGCCGGCGATGCTGCCGGGCGACCTCGCGAGCCGCCTCGGCGTGAAGGCGGAGGTGCTCGGCCAGGTGCTGGACGCCATGGGCTTCCGCCTCGTGCCCGCCGAGACGCTGGAGGAGGGCGTCTTCGGCCCGCCATGCCCGGCCCGCATCGCCCATGCCCGCCCGCCGCGCCAGGAGCACCATCGCGGCCCGCGCCGCGACGGCCCGCGCCAGGACCAGAATCGCGGCCCGCGGCGGGAGGATCGCCGCCCGCCGCGCCAGGACCGCCCGGCCGATGCCCCCGCCGCCGCAGGCGAGCAGCCGCCCGCCGGCACGGATGCGCCCCGCCCGCCGCGCCAGGACCAGCGCCCGCACCGCGACCAGCGCCCGCGCCACGGCCAGGGCGGCAAGGGCGGCCCGCCGGGTGGCGACCGGGACCGCGGCCCGCGCCGCCCGCGCGAGGAGCGCGTGTCGCTGCCCCCCATGCCGCGACCGGACAGCCCCTTCGCGGTGCTGGCGAACCTGCTCAAGAAGGGCTGATGCGGGCCCGTCCCGCCTGCTCCCTTGCGCCGCCGCCCCCGGGCCGTTCGGCTTCCGCTCGCCGGCAGGCGCCTTGCGATGCCCCTTCCGCCCCTGACAGGGTGAGCGGGAAGGGCGCCGGCCGGTCCAACCCCTGCCATGGCGGCTGAGACGGCCCAGCGCCTCGATGCCTGGCTCTGGTGCGCCCGCCTGCGGCGGACCCGCGCCGATTGCGCCGCCCTCGTCGCGACGGGGGCCGTGCGTATCAACCGCCAGCCCACCGACAAGCCCCATGCGCGCGTACGGCCCGGCGATGTCCTGACCATCGCGCAGGGCAGCGGGGAACACGGGCGCATCGCGGTCTGGCGCGTGCTCGCCCTGGCCGAGCGCCGCGGCCCGCCGGCCGAGGCGCGGCGGCTCTACGAGGAACTCCCGGACGGCATGGCGGGCGACTGAGCCATGTGCTGCACGCGGCTTGCGGCGGCGGCATGGCTTGGCCATGTTGCGGGCGCTGCAACATCCTGCCCGGGGGCGCGCCGCCCGTGACCTATGTCGTCACCGAGAACTGCATCAAGTGCAAGTACATGGACTGCGTGGAGGTCTGTCCGGTGGACTGCTTCTACGTGGGCGAGAACATGCTGGTCATCCATCCGGATGAATGCATCGACTGCGGCGTCTGCGAACCGGAATGCCCGGCCGAGGCGATCGTCCCGGACAGCGACGACAAGGCCGCCGACTGGCTGGAGCTGAACCGCACCTATGCGGCGCAATGGCCCAACATCACCCGCAAGGGCGAGGCGCCGGCCGATGCCGACGAATGGAAGGACAAGCCCGGCAAGAAGGCCCTGTTCAGCCCGAACCCCGGCTGAGGGGCGGCCGGCGGGGCGGGGTGACGCCCCGCGAATTTTCTGCTATGGTTTCAAATGGATGGCGTTTCCGCGCCCGGACAGGCGGCGGAACCTGCCAGGGGCGCCCCGGCCCGGGCGCCCGCCACGCTTGGGGATGATCGCGATGCCCGCAGGGGCCGCGGGGACAGGAGCGTTTCCCGGATGAAATCATCGGCCCGCGCCAAGGCGCCGACCAAGTCCCGTGCTGCCGCGAAGGCGAAGCCGGCCGCGAAGGCCAAGCCGGCCTCCAAGCCCAAGGCCGCGGCCAAGGCGGTGAAGGTGGCCGTCAAGACGGCGAAGAAGCCGGCCCCCGCCAAAGCCACGGCGAAGGCCAAGGCGGTGAAGGCGCCGGTGAAGGCCGCGGCGAAGCCCGCCGCCAAGGCGGTGCCCAAGCCCGCCCCGAAGGCCGCGGCGAAGCCCGCCGCCAGGCCCGCCGCGAAGCCGGCGGTCAAGGCGGCCAAGCCCGCCGCGCCGGCCAAGGCGCCTGCGCCGAAGCAGACCGCGACGGCCAAGGCCGCCACCCCGCCGAAGCCGCCCGCGCACGCGCCCGCGAAGCCGGCCGCGCCCCGGCCGGCCGAGGCGGCCAAGCCCGCCGCCGCACCGAAGGCCGCCGCGCCGCAGAAGCCGCCGGCCCCGAAGCCCGCAGCGCCGCCCCCCGCGGTGGCAGCGAGCCCGCCACCCGCCCCGGCCCCGGTGCCGCCGCCCGCGCCCGCCGCCACCGTCGCACGGCCGGCGCAGCCTCAGCCTCCGCCACCGCCCGCGCCCGCCGCGGGCCGCCCCGTCTCCCCGCCACCCCCGCGCATGATGCCAGGACCGCCGCAGCGCCCGCCGCACCGACCCTCCGCCGCGCCGGCGACCGTCGCCGCCGCCTCGAAGGCCGCGCCGCGGCCCAAGGAGGAGTTCAAGGCCGGCGACTACGTCGTGTATCCGACCCATGGCGTGGGGCAGGTGCAGGGCATCGAGACGATCGAGGCCGCGGGCTACGCGCTGCAGGTCATCGTCGTGACCTTCGAGGAGAACCGGATGACGCTGCGCGTCCCGGTCAACAAGGCCGCCTCCTCGGGGCTGCGCAAGCTCGCCGCCGGGGCGATGATGCAGCAGGCGCTCGACACGCTGAAGGGCCGGGCGCGCATCAAGCGCACCATGTGGTCCCGCCGCGCCCAGGAATACGAGGCCAAGATCAACTCCGGCGATCCGATCCAGATCGCCGAGGTGGTGCGCGACCTGCACCGCAACGCGGGCCAGCCCGACCAGTCCTTCTCCGAGCGCCAGATCTACGAACAGGCACTCGACCGCCTGGCAGCCGAGGTCGCGGCGATCGACGGCACCGACAAGGCCAAGGCCGTCGAGAAGCTGATGACCTATCTCGGCAAGGCCGAGAAGGGCGCGAAGGAGGACAAGGCCGACGCGATCGAGGCGGCGGCCGAATAGGCCGCGCCGAGGACGCGGCTTTCGCCCGGGCCGGCGCCGCCGGCCCGCCAGGGCTGCCTGCCAGCCGGTCATGGCGCGGCCCACCACCGACGGACCGCAGGGCAGCGGGCGAAAGGGCAAGGCTTACCCGACGGTTTCGCGCGCGCCGCAGGAGCGGCCGCGCGGGCGATCAAGGGCTGCCGCCCGCCGCCTCCGTCTCAGCCCTGACCCGCGCCTCGAGCGCCACCAGCGCCGTCCAGTTCGTCACCACCGCCTCCCGGTCGGGCGCGGTCGGGCGCAGCGCGGCGGCGCCGGCCAGCGTCGCGGCGCCATCGAGACCCGGCAGGCGCCGCAGCGCCGCGAGCGCGGCCGGCGCCAGCCCCTGGCCTTCGATGAAGTCCGGATATGTGAGCTCGGCATAGGCCGGGTGGCGCCGGAAGGCCCGACGCACGAAGGCCCTCGCTGCCAGGATCCCGCGCATCTGTCGCTCCGCCGCCGCGAGGTCGGCGCTGAGCCGCAGCCCGGCCTCGTCCGCGCCGAGCGGCGTCGTGCGGTGATAGCCCCTCCGCCCGGCGATCAGCGTGCTCGCGACGCAGGCCGCGAGGCTCTCCCGCACCAGGTGGATCACCCCGGCGCCGCGGGCGCGCAGCACGCGGCAGAGCGGGCTCTCGCCCTCCGGGTTCACCGGCAGGGTCCAGGCCCCGGTGAAGGCGCCGAGGTTGTTGTACATCACGTCGAGATGCGCGATGCGCCCCTCCGCCGCCGCGCGCGCCGCGAGGCTGTCGAGGAAGGCCTCCAGCAGCGCGGCCATCTCGGCATTGCGGAAGGCGAAGCCCGGCCGCGCGCCCATCCAGCCGATCGCGAAGGCCGGGAAGGGGCTGTCCGGCGGCCCCGGCTTGAAGGGCTCGCCGAAGGAACGGACGGCCGCGCCGCCGTTCAGGCAGGCGGCGAGGAACTTCGTGCCGCTGCGCTGGGTGGCGATGGTGACGAGCAGGGGTGCGGCCATGGCGCCGATCCTATCAGCGGACGAAGGCCCTGCCCTGCCGCCCCCCGGCCACGGCGCGCGGAGGCGGCGCGCCGGTCGGCGGCGGAAGCCGTCCCGCGGCCCGGCACGCGCGCAAATGAAAGGCCCCGGGGAGCGATCCCCGGGGCCCCGGCCGTCCCGCCCGCGGGCGGCGGCGCATCACTCCTGCCGGTTGCCCATGAAGTACAGGAGCAGCTGGAACAGGTTGATGAAGTTCAGGTAGAGCGCCAGCGCGTCCATCACGCTCCGCTTGCCGGCGATCTCCGTGCCCTCGGCATAGGCGTACTGGATGTAGTCGTTCTTGATGCGCTGGGTGTCCCAGGCGGTCAGGCCGACGAACACCACCACGCCGATGACGGCGATGGCGAACATCATCGCCGGCGACTGCAGGAACAGGTTCACCAGCATCGCGATGATGATGCCGATCAGGCCCATCATCATGAACGAGCCCATGCGCGTCAGGTCGGCCTTCGTGGTGTAGCCGTAGAGGCTGATGCCCGCGAACATCGCCGAGCAGACGAAGAAGGTGCTGGCGATGGACTGGCCGGTGTAGCGCATGAAGATGTTGGAAAGGCTCGCGCCCATCGCCGCGGCGAACAGCCAGAACAGGAGCTGCGCCGTGCCCTTGCTCATGCGGTTGATGCCGAAGGACAGCACCAGCACGAAGGCGAGCGGGGAGAGCATCGCGGCCCAGCCGAGGATGGTCGGCGTGACCACCCGCGCGCCCGACGGCGTGCGGCCCACCTGCCAGAACAGGTTCATCAGCTCCGGCGTGGAGGCGATGACGTAGGCGACGATGCCCGTCAGCAGCAGCCCCGAGGCCATCCAGTTGTAGACCCGGAGCATGTAGGACCGCAGCCCGGCATCGACGGCGGCCGCGTCGGCGGCCGCAGTGCGACCCCAGCCTGGCGCACCCGTCGTGAATCGAGTGTCGGGACCAAAGGCCATGACGTTGAAGACTCCTCCAGCGGGGGGTGATTCCCCCGTCGGCCGCAAATATGGAGATTTCTTCATGCGGATCAACGGGGGTGCCTCGGCCGACGGGCGAAAGCGGGGCCGGCCGAGGCCGGGCCCGGGATGTCCGGCGATCGCGCCAGGTCCCGGATTCCGTCGCGGCGGGGAGCGCCGCCTGGGGACCCGGGGATGGGCCACCGGGCGCATCCCCGGACGGCAATCAGCGTTCGGCCGGCTCGACCGAAATGGCCATGGCCTCGGCAATCGCCACATTCACCCGCTGGCCCGGGCGGATGGAGCGGATGAAGGCCTGCATCTCCGGCGTGCGGACGGGCAGCATCCGGCGCACGCCGCGGCTGGTGGTGAAGGTCACGGTGTTGTTCGCGGTGTCCACCGCGTTCACCGTCACGGTGTCGCGCACCGTGGCCACCATTGCGCCGGCCGGGCGCTCGCCCGCCGGGGCCCGCGCCGCGCCGATGTCGAGTTCGGCCGGCAGGCGCGTGCCGCGGGGCGCGATCTGGACCGCGACCGCCTCCTCGAAGCGGACGCGAACCCGGTCGCCTCGGCGGATCCGGGAGAAGTTCTGCACCTCGGGCCCGACCGTCACGGTCACCAGGCCCTCGCTCGGCGTGCGGATCGTCACCTGGCGCGTGCGCGGGTTCACCCGCTGCACCACGCCGACCGCCTCCTTCGCCGTCGAGACGACGGTCGGTGCCGGCGGCGCCACGGGCTCCGGCGGCGCCGAGGCGCAGGCGCCGAGGGCGAAAAGCGGCAGGGCGACGCAGGCAGCCCGCAGGAGATGCGAGCGGGTGGATGACGGCATGGCGGTTTCCTCGTGGGGTGGTGGCGCCCGGGCTCACGGAGGTTAGGCCGGATCGGCCCGGCACGGAACGGCGCGCGCCGGGCGCGGCACGCCCCGCACAGCCCCCGGATGCCCCGCCGCGCCCGATGCGGCGCTTGACGCCGCCCGGCGCGGTCCCGCCATGCTGGGCCGCCGGGCGCGATCATCATGCCAGGGGGGCGCCATGCCCGACGACGCGGACCTCTGCCTCGACAAGGCCTCCGACTTCGAGCTCGCGACGCTCGACCGTTACGCCAAGGCGCGGCTCGACGAGATCCTGCCCGAATCCATCGCCACCGGCATGGAGAAGGGCGCGGTGATCTGCCGCGACCCCTGTTCCGGCAAACTCTCCACCACGCCGGTCCGGACCGGCGAGACGAAGCACACCGTCGCGGTGCCGACCTACGAACCCAATTGCGGCTGCCCGGAACGCACCGTCCCCGTCGCCTACTACCACACCCACCCCTCCGAGGCCGGCGGCCAGACGGCCGTCCCGGGAGCGCGCGTGGCGAGCGACTTCAGCGACGACGACAAGGACATCGCGCGCGACTACGGGCTGATCGCCTACATCGCGCAGCGCGACGGGAGCATGTGGCGCTACAGCCCGCCGGTCCGCGTGTTCTTCCTCAATGGCGTGCGCACCCTGCAGGACGAATCCGACGCGAGGCAGGCAAAGGAGCCGGTGCTGCTCAACCTCAAGGTGGCGACCAAGGCGAAGCGATAGCCCGCCACCGATCCCTCGCGCGGCGTCGCGCCGGCCCTCACTCGTTGCGGAGCAGCGGTGCGGCCCGCGCGCGCAGCGCCAGCGCCGTGCCCGCATAGCCGAAGGCGAGCGTCAGCGCCGTGCAGGCGAGCACCGTCAGCGCCAGCGTGCCCGGCAGGAAGACCCAGTCGGCGCGCATGATGAATCGCACCACGCCCCAGGCCGCCGCCGTGCCCGCCGCGGCGGCGATGACGCCGGCGGTGGCGCCGAGCAGCCCGAACTCCACCAGGAAGGCGCGGCGGATCTGCGCGCGCGTCGCACCCACGGTCTTGAGCACCACCGCATCGCGCACCCGCCGCCGCTGCCCCGCCGCCACCGCGCCGGCGAGCACCAGCGCACCGGCGGCCAGCGTGAGCGAGGCCGTGGCCGACAGCGCCGCGCCGATGCGCGAGAGCAGTGCGGCCACCTGCTCCAGCGCATCGCGCACCCGGATGCCCGAGACATTCGGGAAGGCCTCGCTGATCGCGCGCAGCACCGCCCCCTCCTGCGCCGCCTCGGAGCGGACGGTGGCGATGTGGGTGTGCGGCGCGGCCTCCAGCATGCCCGGGGAGGCGACCAGCACGAAGTTCATGCCGAGCCCGCGCCACTCGATGTCGCGCAGGTTCGCGATGCGCATCGGGATGTCGCGCCCGAGCACGTTGACCTTGAGCGTGTCCCCCACGCCGATCCCCCAGCCGCGCGCGAGGTTGGCGTCGAAGGAGACGAGCTGCTCGCCGCGGTGATCCGCCGGCCACCATGCGCCCTCGACCACGCGGGTGCCTTCGGGCGGGCTCGCGGCATAGGTCAGGCCGCGGTCGCCGCGCAGCGCCCAGGCGGTCTCGGGCGTGGTGCGGACCTGTTCGGCCGGCACGCCGTTCACCGCGACGATGCGCGCGCGCAGCGAGGGCACGCGCTTGACCTCGCTCACCGTCGGCTGCGCCGCCGCCACGCGGTCGAAGTCGCGCGCCTGGTCGGACTGGATGTCGATGAAGTAGAAGTTCGGCGCCGCCTCCGGCAGTTGCTCCGAGATCTGCCGCCGCAGGTTGCCCTCGATCAGCGCGACGGCGGCGAGCGTGGTCAGCCCGATGCCGAGCGAGACGAGGATCAGCGGCGTCGGCGCGCCCGGCCGGTGCAGGTTGGCAAGCCCCAGCCGCAGCGCCGGCCGCCGCACCCCGCGGAAGCGCCGCGCCACCGCCATCAGCCCGAAGGCGCCGAAGCGGAACAGCGAGAGCGTGACGAGCGCCCCGCCGACGAAGACGAGCGCGAAGGCGCGGTTCTCCGCCGTGCCGACGATCAGCGCCGCCAGCGCCGCGCCGGCCGCGACGGTCGCGGCCACCAGCATCGCCCGCGGGCGCGCGCCCGAAGGCTGCAGCGCGTCGCGGAACAGCGCCGCGCCGGGGATCTCCATCGCGCGGCCGAGCGGCCAGAGCGCGAAGGCGAGCGCCGTCAGCAGCCCGTAGAGCGAGGCAAGCCCCAGCACCTCGGGGTAGAGGCCGATGCGCGGCGGCACCGGCAGCGCATCCGCGAGCGCCGCCGCGCCGGCCACCGTCAGCCCGTAGCCCGCCGCCAGCCCGGCCACGATGCCGGCCAGCGCCAGCGCGACCACCTGCACGAGATAGGTCGCGAAGATCACCCCCGGCGCGGCGCCGAGGCAGCGCAGCGTCGCGATGGTCCGCGCCCGCTGGTCGAGCCAGGAGCGCACGCCCGTCGCGACGCCGATGCCGCCGACGAGCAGCGCCGTCAGGCTCGCGAGGGTGAGGAAGAAGGCGGCGCGGTCCACGAAGCGGTTGACCGCGGGCGCCGCCGCGTCCGAGGTGCGGATGCGCCAGCCGTTCTGCGGGAAGGCCTCGCGCAGCGCGGCCGCCACCGCGCGGCGGTCCGCGCCCTCGGGCAGCGCCATGCGGTATTCCCAGGTGACGAGGCTTCCCGGCTGCACCAGCCCGGTCGCCGGCAGGTCGGCCAACGCGATCATCGCGCGCGGGCCGAGGATGGCAGGGCTCGTCACCTTGTCGGGTTCGGCGAGGATGACGCCGCGCAGGGTGAAGCGCGCATCGCCGATGCGGATCCCGTCCCCCGGCCGCAGGCCGAGCCGGTCGGCCACCACGCGCTCCACCACGATCTCGCCTGGCGCAAGCCGGCCGGGCGGGTCGAGCACCAGTTCGCCGAACAGCGGATAGGCCTCGTCCACCGCCTTCAGTTCCACGAGCGTCCGCTCGCCATCGGGCGCCACGGCCATGGCGCGCATCGCGGTGACGCGCGAGAGGCGCGCGCTGCGCGCGGCCATCCATTCCTGCGCCGCCTGCGGCAGCGGGCCGTTCTGCGAGGCCACCTCGATGTCGCCGCCGAGGATGCGCGCGCCATCGGCGCGGATTCCCGCCTCGATGCCCGCGCGCAGCGTCCCCACCGCGGTGATGGCCGCGACGCCGAGCGCGAGGCAGGCGAGCACGATACGCAGGCCCTTCACGCCCCCGCGCAGGTCCCGCCGCGCGAAGCGCAACGCGAGCAGCAGCGTCCGCATCTCAGCGCTTGCCGTCCGAGACGATGCGCCCGTCCTCGATCCGCACCTGCCGGCCGCAGCGCTCGGCCAGCAGCGGATCGTGGGTGATGAGCAGCAGCGTCGTGCCGAATTGCTCGCGCAGGCCGAACAGCAGGTCCATCACCTGCGCGCCGGTGGCGCGGTCGAGATTGCCGGTCGGCTCGTCGGCCAGCAGCAGCTTCGGCCCGGCGACGAAGGCGCGCGCGAGCGCCACGCGCTGCTGCTCCCCGCCCGAGAGCTGCCCCGGATAATGCCGCAGCCGGTGCCCGAGGCCGACGCTGCGCAGCGCGGCCTCGGCGCGGTCGAAGGCGTCGGCGCGGCCGGCGAACTCGAGCGGCACCGCCACGTTCTCCATCGCCGTCATGGTCGGCACCAGATGGAAGGCCTGGAAGACGATGCCGACATGCTCGCGCCGGAACACCGCGAGCGCGTCCTCGTCCATGCGCGTCAGGTCGTGCCCGGCGACGCTGAGCGTCCCGCCGGTGGGCCGGTCGAGCCCGGCGAGCAGCATCAGCAGCGAGGTCTTGCCCGAGCCAGAGGGGCCGACGATGCCCACCGCCTCGCCCGCGCCGACCGCGAGGTCCACGCCGTGCAGGATATTGATCTCGCCGGCATCGGCCCTCACCTTGAAGTGCAGGTCGGTGGCGAGGATCAGCTTCGTCCCGGCGTCTCGTCCCGCGGCAGGCGGGGCGGGCTGTGGAAGGGCATCCATGTCGTTTTCGTGTCCGCGGCTTCCGGCCCGATATGGGCGCCGCAGCCTGATCCGCAAACTCCCGGGCTGTTTCGGAGTGTTGCCGCTGCTCGCCGCCGGTCCGGCGCGCGCGCGCGAGATCCGGCTGATGATGCTGGGCGATTCCATCACCGCCGGCTACGGCCTGCCGCGCGGCGAGGCGCTGCCCGTGCGCCTCGAGGCCGCGCTGCGCGCGCGCGGGCGGCAGGTGCGCGTGCTCGATGCCGGCGTCTCGGGCGACACCACGGCGGGCGGGCGGGCGCGGCTCGACTGGGCGCTCGCGGACCGGCCGGACGCGGTGATCGTGGCACTCGGCGGCAATGACGGGCTGCGCGGGATCGAGCCGCGCGCCACCTACGCGAACCTCGCCGCCATCCTCGATGCGCTGAAGGCGCGCGGGCTGCCGGCGATGCTCGCGGGCATGCTCGCCCCGCCCAATCTCGGCGCCGAGTACGGCCGCGAATTCGCCGCGACCTTCACGCGGCTGGCCCGGGAACGGCCGGAGGTCGTGTTCTACCCCTTCCTGCTCGACGGCGTGGCGGGCGAGCCGTCGCTGAACCAGCCCGACCGCATCCATCCGAATGAGGCTGGCGTCGCGGAACTGGTCCGTCGCATGCTGCCTGCGGTCGAATCGCTGCTGGGCCGGGTGAGCGCGGGCTGACCCGCCCCGGACCGGATCATGGGGGCCGGAGATGCTGCGCCTGTTCGTCGCCCTGGGCCTTCCCCCCGACCTCCGCGGCGAGGTTTCCCGCCTCGCCGGCGGCATCCCCGGCGCGAAATGGGTGCCGCCCGAGAACTACCACCTGACGCTGCGCTTCATCGGCGAGATCGAGAACTGGCGCGCGCAGGAGGTGGATGATGCGCTCGCCGCCGTCCGCGGCACGGCCTTCGAGCTTTCGCTCGCCGGCCTCGGCACCTTCGAGAAGGCGGGGCGCATCCACGCCCTCTGGGTCGGCGCGGCGCGCAGCGAGGCGCTGGCGCATCTGCAGGCCAAGGTGGAGACCGCGCTGCAGCGCATCGGCCTGCCGCCCGAGCGCAAGAAGTTCAGCCCGCACGTCACCATCGCGCGCACGGAGCGCGCGCCGCCCGAGAAGGTCATCGCCTTCGTGCAGGCGCACAACCTGTTCCGCGCGACGCCGGTGCGCGTCGAGCACTTCACGCTGTTCTCCTCGCGCCTGGGCAAGGAGGCCTCGGTCTATACGCCCGAGGTCGAATACGACCTCGCGGTGCGCGCGGCCGCCTGATGCGCCGCGCCGGATCGCGGGTGTGCGCCGCGCTGGCGCGAAGGCGCGCCCGGTGACGACCGGCCGAGGCGACCGCCCGCGGGATGCGGACCGTTCGGGAGGTGGCGCGCGCCCGGTTGCGCGCGGCGCAGCGGCGACGGTGCTGATGCCGGCGGCGCGGCCCGCCGCGTCCGCGGCGGTGTCGCGCAAGGCCCTCGCCTTGCCGCGCGCACCCCGCGGCGGTAGGTGATCGGCGTCGTGCTGCACCGCCTGCGCCCCTTCACGCGCCTGCTGGCCGCCATCCTGTTCATCCAGGTGGCGGTCGCGCCGGCGCATTGCCTCGCCATGGCCGCGGTCCCGCAGGGGCTCGAGGCGGTGATCTGCGCGCCCGACGGGATGCGGACCGTCCATCTCGGCCCGGATGGGGAGGAGGTGCCGGCGCACCAGCCCGGCACGGGCTTCTGCGCCGCCTGCCACGGGCTGCCGCAGGTCGCGCTGCCTGATCCACCGGCCATCACGGCGCCTGCCTGGCTCGCCGCCGGTCCCGGCTGGCATGCGGGCACGGCGCAGCGCCCGCCACAGGCCGCCCGCGCGCCGCCCTACAGCCCGACCGGACCACCCACCGCTTCCTGAGGCCGTTCCGACCGGAACGGCCGCACGCATGCCTGCCGTTCCATGCCTCAGGAAGAGAGAAGCATCCCATGTTCCCCATCATCTCCGCGCGCCGGCACCGCCGCGCCGCGCCCGCCCTGCTTTCCGCGTTTGCCGGCCTCGCGCTCGCCGCGCTGGCGCCCGCCATGCCCGCGGCGGCCCACATCACCCTGGACCCCCCCAGGCCGCGCCGAACGCCATCACCCGCGCCACGCTGCGCGTGCCCCATGGCTGCGGGGATGCGGCAACGATCCGCATCCAGGTCCGCATCCCCGAAGGCGTGACCGCCGCGCGCCCGATGCCCAAGCCCGGCTGGACGCTGGTGCTGACCCCGCGCGAGGGCGCGCCCGCGCCGGCGGGCCATGGCGCGGTGCCCGAACTCGCCGCGATAACCTGGGAAGGCGGCCGCCTGCCCAACGAGCACTACGACGAGTTCGTGCTGCGCTTCCGCACGCCGGACCGCGCCAACGAGACGCTTTGGTTCGCCGTCCGCCAGGATTGCGAGGGCGGGCGCAGCGTGGATTGGGCGCAGGTGCCGGCCGAGGGCCGCCGCCTGTCGGACTACCCGACGCCGGCGGCCTCGCTCCGCCTCGTGCCGCGCTGAAGGGGGCAGGCCATGCGCATCGCGCTCCTCGCCGCCCTGATCCTCACCACACCGCCGCTGGCCCGCGCCTGCGACAGCGAGGCGATGAGCGCGGAGCTCACCGCCGTCTGCACGGCCGCGCTGCACCCGTCAGCGGAGGCGGCACGCGCCGTCCGCGACGCGGCAAGCGCGGCCGAGGCCGCCGCGCTCGACCGCGCGCTCGCCCGCGCCACCGAAGCCTGCGCCACCGGCGACCCCGCGATCGGCGCGGCGGAGGCGGCGCGCATCGCCCGCCTTGCCGGCCGCATCGAGGCGCGCGCCGGCATCGCCGACCCGATCTGGCCCGACCGCCTGGCCACCCGTTGAACACCCGAAGGAGACACGACGTGATCACCCTCACCCGCCGCGGCCTGATCGCCGCCGCCGCGATCCTGCCCTTGCCCGCCGCCGCCCGCGACTATGCGGCCGGCGAGATCCGCATCGCGAACCCCTGGACCCGCGCCGCCGGCGCCAATGCCAATGGCGCGGGCTTCATGACGCTCCGCAACACCGGCAGCCAGCCCGACCGGCTGCTCGCCGCCGCCTCGCCCATCGCCCGCGTGGTCGAACTGCACACCCATGTCCGCGAGGGCGAGGTGATGCGCATGCGCCCGGTGCAGGACATCCCGGTTCCCGCCGGCCAGACCGTCGAGCTGCGCCCGGGCGGCCTGCACATCATGCTGATCGGCCTGAACGCGCCGCTGCAGCAGGGCGCGCGCGTGCCGCTGACGCTGCGCTTCGAACGCGCGGGCGAGGTGCAGGTGGAACTCGCCGTCGAGGCCGCGGGCGCGCGCGGCAGCGGCCACCGTCACTGACGGCGGTGCCCATGCCGGCGGGCTCCCCCGCCCGCCGGCCTGCGCACGGCCCGGCGGCACGCCGCGCGCGACATCGAAGGCGGATGGGGCCGGCGTCAGGACGCCCGCCCCCTTCGCGCGGGTCTCAGTCGAAAGGCTGGGCGGCGACGTCCACGCGCGCCTCGGAGCGCCACAGCGAGACCGCGATGCCCGCCACCACCGAGACGTTCCACTCCCTGCGGAACAGCGGGCTGTCGGCATTGGCCGCGCCGGAGAAGTTCTCGATCCGCCCGCCGGCGACGAGCGAGACCCTCTCGTTCACCGGCATCCGGTAGGAGACCGACACGCGCGAGCCGACATAGCCCGCGCGCCCGTCATAGGCCGGCCGCCCCGGCCGGGCGAATTCCGGGTCCACGCGGTAGAAGTAGTCGGTGTAGCGGTCGGTGCCGAAGACCACGCCCGCCGAAAGGCGCAGCCGCGCGAAGGGGGCGAGGAAGTTGACGTGCTCGTAGGCGATGTCGGGCGCGAAGGTGAATCCGCGGAAGGAGACCGAGCTCCAGTCGGTCGAGAAGACCGCCCGCACCGGCGTGTCGAGCAGGATGCGCCGCGGCTGCGCCTCGTCATCCGCGCGCCAGAGCGTGAAGCGCAGCGTCGGCCCGATCTCGCCCAGCCAGTCGAGATCGGGCATCCCCTCGCGCGCCACGATGTCGCGCGAGGAGCCGTTGAACCCGGCCGAGGCGCTGACCGAGAGCTCGACGCCCTGCGTCAGGTTCGCCCGCGCGCGCAGCCCGGTGTCGTCGGCGCGGAACAGGTCGCCGCGGTAGATCACATAGGGCACGACCAGCCCGCGCCAGCGGTTCTGGTCCGAGGCCGGATAGGCGGGCAGCCAGCCGCCTCCGGCGGCGATCCCGGCCTCGAAGACCGGGAGCTGCTGGGCCTGGGCGGGCCAGGCGGCAGCGAGCGCGAGCAGCGCGGCGAATCGGCGGATCATGGGCGTTCGGCCACCATCAGCACATTGGGCAGCGGCGTGCCGGTCCAGCAGGGTGAGGTCTCCACCCGGTAGCCCGCCGCCGCGAAGGGTTGCGCGATCTCGGCCAGCGGCCGCGGCGCCAGCGCGCCGCGCAGGCCGAGATCCCCGCCGAGCAGCCGCCGCACCCGCTCCATCGCGAAGCCGAAGGCCGCGCGCCAGCCCGCATCCGGGTCGAAGGCGCGGACCAGCACCCGGCGCGGCCGCGCCGCCGCGATGCGCGCCAGCAGCGCGTCCTGCCCCGCGGGCGGGATCTGCAGCAGCACGTCGATCAGCAGCACCGTGTCGCAGGGCGGGATGGCGGCGGCGGCGAGGTCGGCCACCGCGAAGCGCGCCGGGAGCTCGCCCGCCGCCTGCTGCGCCAGCGCGACCTTCGCCGCGTCGATGTCGAAGCCTGTCACGCGCTCCGCCGCGCCGGTCAGCAGCAGCGCGATCGAGAGCTGGCCGCGCCCGCAGCCGAGGTCCAGCACATGCCCGTAGGGCCCGCGCGCGAGCACCGCCGGCACCGCAGGATCCCGCGCGATCTTGCCGCGCACGAAATGCCGGGCGAAGCGGCCCCGGTAGCGCGCGGCGATGCGATCGGGCAGGCCCGCCGCGAAGGGAGCGGCCGCCGCGCCAAGCGCCGCGGCCGGCGGGTTCAGGGGTTCTCGCCGGTCGGCGGGCAAAGGCTCGGAAGCGATGTCCACGCCCCCCTTATAGCGGAGGCCGCGCGCCTGAGAACGGACCTCCGCGGGGCCGCGGCCCGCCTCACAGGTCCTTCAGCACCGCCCAGAGGTCGTTCTTCGCCTCGAAGCCGATCCCGGGCAGGTCCGGCATCCGGATGCGCCCCTCGACCACCGGCGTGTCGGTGGCGAAGCCGCCGAAGGGGGCGAAGACCTCGGGGTAGGATTCATTGCCGCCAAGCCCGAGACCGACCGCGATGTTGAGGGCGAACTGGTGCCCGCCATGCGGCACGCAGCGGCGCGGCGACCAGCCATGGGCCTGCAGCATCTCGAGCGTGCGGAGGTATTCCACCAGGCCGTAGGACAGCGCCGGGTCGAACTGCAGGATGTCGCGGTCCGGCCGCAGCCCGCCATGGCGGATCAGGTTGCGGGCGTCGAGCATGGAGAACAGGTTCTCTCCGGTGGCCAGCGGCGGGGCGTAGTGCTCGGCAAGCGTCGCATGCGTCGCGAAGTCGAGCGGGTCGAGCGGCTCCTCGTACCAGCGCAGGTTGAAGGGCGCGAGCGCGGCGCCGTAGGCCAGGGCGGCATGCAGCCCGAAGCGGCCATTCACGTCCACCGCGAGGCGCGAGCCGTCGCCGCCGAGCAGCTTCAGAACGGCCTCGATGCGCGCAAGATCCTCCTTCAGCGCGTCGCGGATCGCCGTGCCTGGCGCGCCGCCGATCTTCATCTTCACCGTGGTGTAGCCGAGGCCGAGATAGCGCTTCATCTCCTCGACCAGCGCCTCCACGTCCTTGCCGGGGTAGTAGTAGCCGCCGGCGGCATAGACCCAGGCGGCCTCGTCCGCCTCGCCGCCGCGGTAGCGGTCGGCGAGCAGCCGCCACAGCGGCTTGCCCTCGAGCTTCGCCGCCGCGTCCCACAGCGCCATGTCGAGCACGCCCACGGCCACGCTGCGGTCGCCATGTCCGCCGGGCTTCTCGTTGCGCATCATCGCCGCCCAGGCGCCATGCACGTTCAGCGTGCCGTCCGCGGCGGCGAGCACCGTCTCGTCGCAGGCCTCGAGGCGCGGGATGAAGCGCTCGGCGAGCAGGCCGGGCTGCGCGTAGCGCCCGTTCGAGTTGAAGCCGTAGCCCGTGACGCGGCGGCCGGCCCCGTCCTCGACCGTGACCGCCACGACGCTCGCCGTCATCTTCGAGAAGTCGATATAGGCGTTGGCGATGGCGCTGCTGATGGGCACGACGCCCTGGCGGATGGAAGCGATGCGCATGTGAGGAGCGTCCCCGGCCGGAAGGAGCCGGCTAGGTAGCCGCGCCCCGCCGCCCGCGCAAACCGCCCCCGGGCACAGGCAGCCCGGTTGCCCGCCCGCCGGGCGGGGGCTATGCGGCGGCATCCACCCCCGGAAGGCGGCGCATCCATGACGACCCTCGACATCCTCGGCATCGGCAACGCCATCGTGGACGTGCTGGCGCGCGCGGACGACGCCTTCCTCGTCCGCCACGGCATGGCCAAGGGCGGCATGGCGCTGATCGGCCCTGAGGATGCCGAGCGCATCTATGCCGACATGGGCCCGGGGGTGGAGAGCAGCGGCGGCTCGGCCGCCAACACCTGCGCCGCCGCCGCCGCGCTCGGCGCGCGGGTCGGCTATCTCGGCAAGGTCGCCGACGATGCGCTCGGCCGGGTGTTCCGCCACGACATCACCGCCGCGGGGGTGCATTTTCCGACCCCGCCGCTCGCTGGCGGGGCGCCGACCGCGCGCTGCCTGATCCTCGTCACGCCCGACGGGCAGCGGACGATGAACACCTTCCTCGGCGCCTGCGTCACCTTCGGGGAGCGGGACCTCGACCCGGTCGCCATCGCCGGAGCCCAGGTCACCTACCTCGAGGGCTACCTCTTCGACCCGCCGGATGCGCAGGCCGCCTTCCGCGCCGCCGCGCGCATCGCGCATGCCGCCGGGCGCAAGGTCGCCATCACCCTCTCCGACCCCTTCTGCGTGGAGCGCCACCGCGACGCCTTCCGCGCCTTCGTGCGCGACGAGGCCGACATCCTCTTCGCCAACGAGGCCGAGATCCGCGCCCTCTACCACGCCGACAGCTTCGAGGCCGCCACCGAGGCCGCCCGCCAGGATGTCGGCCTCGCCGTGCTGACCCGCAGCGAGCAGGGCAGCGTGATCCTCGCCGGCGCCGAGCGCCACGCCATCGCCGCCGCGCCGACGAAGGTGGTGGACACCACAGGCGCGGGCGACGCCTATGCCGCAGGCTTCCTCGCGGCGCTGACGGCCGGGCATCCGCTGCCCGAATGCGGCCGCTGGGCGAGCATCGCGGCCGCCGAGGCGATCTCCCATTTCGGGGCGCGCCCGCAGGCGGACCTCAAGGCGCTGGTCGGCGGCGGGCCGAAGGGCGTCGCGGCCGCGCTGGGCTGATCCCGCCCGCGCGCTTCCCGCGATGCCGCCGCCGGGCTAGCCTTTCCCTATCCGATGGGGATGGAGTCCCCCGACACCCGCCCCCGCGACGGGGCTGATGACTCCTGCGGGACCGGCTCGGATGCCGGGCCGCAGGGGCGTGCCGGGGGCGCCCCCGGCCCGGCGCCGGTTCCATCGCGCGAAGGGAACCGGCCGTGACCGACCGAACGCCTCCAGCCCCGGCCAACCGCATCCCGCGCGGCGTCTGGGCGCTCGGATTCGTCTCCATGCTGATGGACATCTCCTCCGAGATGATCCACGCGCTGCTGCCGCTCTACCTCGTCGCCGTGCTGGGCACGCCGGTGCTGGCCGTCGGCATCATCGAGGGCATCGCCGAGGCGACCGCGGCCATCACCAAGGTCTTCTCGGGCGCGTTGTCGGACCGGCTGGGCACGCGCAAATGGCTGGCGGCCGCCGGCTACGGGCTGGCGGCGGTGACCAAGCCGGTGTTCCCGCTCGCCACCTCGGTCGGCGCGCTGGTCGCCGCGCGCTTCGTGGACCGCATCGGCAAGGGCATCCGCGGCGCGCCGCGCGATGCGCTGGTCGCCGACCTGACGCCGCCGCATCTGCGCGGCGCCGCCTTCGGGCTGCGCCAGGCGCTCGACACGGTGGGCGGATTCCTCGGGCCGCTGATCGCCATCCTGCTGATGTGGCTCACGGCGGAGAACTTCACCGCCGTCTTCTGGTTCGCGGTGCTGCCGGCCTTCGCCGCCTTCGCCCTGATCTGCCTCGCGGTCAGCGACCCGCCGCGGCCGGAGGGGCTGCGGCGCGTCCGCGCGCCGCTCTCGCGCGCCGAGATGGCCCGCCTGCCGCGCGCCTACTGGCTCGTGGTCGGCGTCGCCGCGGTCTTCACCCTGGCCCGCTTCAGCGAGGCCTTCCTGGTGCTGCGCGCCGCCGATGCCGGGCTGCCGGCGATGCTCGCGCCGGCGGTGATGGTGCTGATGAGCGTGGTCTATGCCGCCTCGGCCTATCCGGCGGGCGTGCTGGCCGACCGGATGGACCATCGGCGGCTGCTGCTGATCGGCCTCGGCGTGCTGGTGGTGGCCGACCTCGTGCTGGCGCTCGCGCCCGGGCTGGCGGGGGTGGCGGCGGGCGTGGCGCTGTGGGGGCTGCATATGGGGCTGACCCAGGGGCTGCTCGCCGCGATGGTGGCCGATACCGCCCCGGCGGAACTGCGCGGCACCGCCTTCGGCGTGTTCAACCTGGTGGGCGGCGTGGCGCTGCTGGCCGCGAGCGTGCTCGCCGGGCTGCTGTGGGACCTTGCCGGCCCGGCCGGAACGTTCCTGGCCGGGGCGGGGTTCGCGTTCCTGGCAATCGTCGCGATGTGGACACTGCCCCCGAGCCGAAGAACACGATGAAATAGGGGCTTCATGAATGACACAGTCGAAAATCTGCTGGCAATCACGGCATTGTAATAGCCAGCGATGCCGCCTGACACGGAATGGCCTCATTCGGGGTGCGTCTTGCCGATGTCCGACAGAGAGAGGAGGACATCATGCGAGACATCGCAATTCGCCTCGCCATCTTTGGTCTGGGACTGGCCGCGACGCCGTCCCTGGCGCAGGGCGTCCCGGGTGACTCGCCGCTGAATGGCGGCGACCGGGTCGCCGCGCAGGCCGATGGCATCGCCACGCCGCAGGTGGAGTCCCTGCTGCTCCAGGCCGAACAGGCGGCGCGCCAGGGCCGCCTGCCGCTCGCCAACGAACTGGTGGAACGGGCCGAGGCCCTGGCCCTGACCCGCTCGACCATCGCGGGCACCGAGACGACGCCCGTGCGCGAGGGGGCCGTGGCCCGCATGGCCGAGGCCCGCGCGGCGATCGCCCGCCGCGACGGCTCCGCCGCCGCCATGCTGATCGCCGACGCCGCCAGCCTGTCCCGCGCCCAGGGGCTGTGACGGCGGCCATGAGGGGCACCTGATTTCCCCCTGCCTCGCATGGCGCCGCCACGCCGGCGGCCCGCGGCGACACCCCCCATCCCCCGCGCCGCGGGCCGCCATGCACGGAAGGCTGGGCATTTTTCCTAGCCTTCCGCTCCCCGACCCTCTATGTGTGCGCCGCAACAATCCGCCCGACCGAAAGGCCGCGCCGCCCGCCCACGACCGGGGCAGGGGCGCGCTTGTCCGTGCGGCACAGCCCCGCATGGGCGTTTGAGACGAGGAGAGCGCGATGAGCGCCGCACAGATCCGCAACGTCGCGATCATCGCGCACGTCGACCACGGCAAGACCACGCTGGTGGACCAGCTGCTCAAGCAGGCCGGCGCCTTCCGCGCCAACCAGCAGGTCGCCGAGCGCGCGCTCGACCGCAACGACCTCGAGCGCGAGCGCGGCATCACCATCCTCGCCAAGTCCACCGCGGTGGAATGGAAGGGCGTGAAGATCAACATCGTGGACACTCCGGGCCACGCCGATTTCGGCGGCGAGGTGGAGCGCATCCTGTCCATGGTGGACGGCGCCATCGTGCTTTGCGACGCGGCCGAGGGCCCGCTGCCGCAGACCAAGTTCGTGCTGACCAAGGCGCTGGCGCGCGGGCTGAAGCCGATCGTCGTCATCAACAAGGTGGACCGCCAGGACGCCCGCCCGCACGAGGTGCATGACGAGGTGTTCGACCTCTTCGCCGCGCTCGGCGCCAGCGACGAGCAGCTCGACTTCCACACCCTCTTCGCCTCGGGCCGCCAGGGCTGGGCGGACACCTCGCTCGATGGTCCGCGCAAGGACCTCTCGGCGCTGTTCGACCTGATCCTGTCGCATGTGCCGGCGCCGGAGGTGGAATACGACCTCCCCTTCGCGATGAACGCGACGATCCTGGAATCCGACAACTTCCTCGGCCGCATCCTCACCGGCCGCGTCGCGCAGGGCATCGCGCGGGTGAACATGCCCGTCCGCGTGCTGCGCCAGGACGGCACCGTGGTGGAATCAGGTCGCCTGACCAAGCTGATGACCTTCTCCGGCCTCGAGCGCGTGCCGGTGGAGGAGGTGCGCGCGGGCGACATCATCGCCATCGCCGGCCTGTCGGACGCGACCATCCCCGACACCATCGCCGCCCCCGAGGTGAGCGCGCCGCTGCCCGCGCTGCCGGTCGATCCGCCGACGCTCGCCATGACCTTCCGCATCAACGACGGCCCCTTGGGCGGGCGCGAGGGCAAGAAGGTCACCTCCCGCCAGATCCGCGACCGCCTGTTCAAGGAAGTGGAGGGCAACGTCGCCATCCGCGTGAAGGAATCGGACGAATCCGACGCCTTCGAGGTGGCCGGCCGCGGCGAGTTGCAGCTCGGCGTGCTGATCGAGACGATGCGCCGCGAGGGCTTCGAGCTGACCATCGGCCGCCCGCGCGTGCTGACGCGCAACAACCCCGAGACGGGCGAGCGCGAGGAGCCCTACGAGGAGGTCCTCATCGACGTGGACGAGACCTATTCGGGCGTCGTCGTCGAGAAGATGTCGCTCCGCAAGGGCCAGATGCAGGACATGCGCCCGTCGGGCGGCGGCAAGGTGCGGCTGACCTTCCACATCCCCTCGCGCGGCCTCATCGGCTACCATGGCGAGTTCCTGACCGACACGCGCGGCACGGGCATGATGAACCGGCTCTTCCTCGGCTATCAGCCCTGGGCCGGGCACATCGAGGGCCGCCGCAACGGCTCGCTGATCTCCAACGCCGACGGCGAGGCGGTGCAGTACGCGCTGTTCTACCTCCAGGAGCGCGGCACGCTCTTCGTGACGCCGGGCGAGAAGGTCTATGTCGGGATGATCCTCGGCGAGAACTCGCGCGACAACGACCTCGACGTGAACCCGATCAAGGAGAAGAAGCTCACCAACATCCGCGCCGCCGGCAAGGACGAGGCGCTGCTGCTGATCCCGCCGCGGAAGATGTCGCTCGAACAGGCCATCGCCTACATCGAGGACGACGAGCTGGTGGAGGTGACGCCCTCGGCCGTGCGCCTGCGCAAGCGCTACCTCGACCCGCACGAGCGCAAGAAGCACGCGCGGCGGGCGGAATCCGAGGCGGCGTGACAGCCCGCGCGCCGCGGTTCCCTCCGCGGCGCGCCGCTTGCTAGGCTCGGCACCATGCCGGGCCGCATCCGCTTCACCCTGAACGGCAAGGATCTTGCGCTGCCGGGGCAAACCCCGCCGGCGATAACCCTGCTCGACTGGCTGCGCGGCCCGGGCGGCCTGCCCGGCACCAAGGAGGGCTGCGCCGAGGGCGATTGCGGCGCCTGCACCATCGTCATCGAGGAACCGGACGGCACGCGCAGCCCGGCCAATGCCTGCCTGATGCTGCTCGGCCAGGCGGCGGGCCGCGCCATCCGCACCGTCGAGGGGCTGCGCGCGGCCGATGGCGGCGCCCACCCCGTCGCCCGCATCCTCGCCGCGCATGACGGCACGCAATGCGGCTTCTGCACGCCGGGCATCGTCATGGCCGCCTGGGCCTACACCCGCATGGGCGGCGATGCGCATGAGGCGCTCGCGGGCAATCTCTGCCGCTGCACCGGCTATCGGCCCATCCTCGACGCGCTGGGCGCGATGGAGGATGACGGCGCGCCGCCCCCGCTCGCTCACGACCCGCCGGCCGAGATCGCCACCGCGACGCAGCGCTTCTTCCTGCCGCGGACCGTGGCCGAGGCCGTCGCCCTGCGCGCCGCGCACCCCGGGGCCTGGCTGCTGGCCGGCGGCACCGACCTCAACCTCCGCGTCTCCGAGCATCGCGAGCAGCCGCCGCTGGTCATCAGCCTGCAGGCCATCCCGCGGCTGCGCCGGCTCGAGGTGACGGCCGGGGGGATCGAGGCGGGCTCGGCCGCGCCCTACGCCCGGCTGCTCGAGGCCTGCGAGGCGGATGCCGATTTCGCACCCCTCGCCGGCCTGCTGCGCCGGCTCGGCTCGCGGCAGATCCGCGCGCTCGGCACCCTCGGCGGCAATCTCGGCACGGCGAGCCCGATCGGCGACGCGCTGCCGCCGCTGATCGCCCTCGGCGCGACGGTCACGCTCGCCTCCCCGCGCGGCGAGCGCGCCATGCCGGTCGAGCACTTCCTCACCGGCTACCGCAGCACCGCGCTGGCCGTGGACGAGATCATCACCCGCATCGGCATCCCCCGCCCGCCGCCCGGCGCGTTCCTCGCCTGCGAGAAACTGTCCAGGCGCCATGACCAGGACATCGCGACGGTCGGGCTGTCGGTGCTGCTCGCCTTCGCGGACGGCGTGGTGCGCGAGGCGCGCATCGCCCATGGCGGCTGCGGCCCGCGCGCCGCGCGCGCGGCAGGGGCGGAGGCGGCGCTGCTCGGCAAGCCCTTCGACACCAGCGCGGCCGAGCGCGCGGCGCAGGCGCTGGAGGCGGAGATCACGCCGCAGAGCGACCTGCGCGGCAGCGCCGCCTATCGCCGCGCCGCCGCGGGCAACCTGCTGCGGCGCCTCGCCCTGCGCGCGCCGGGGATCTTCGCCATCGAGGCGCCGCATCATCCGGTGTTCGCCGCATGAGCGGCGCGGTGGCGGCGTTTGGGACGCTGAACTCCCGCCGCGCTTTGCAGACCTGGTTCCGGCCGCCGCTTTCAGTCCCCGAAGGCCGAAGAAGGGAGGGGGCGCGGGGGAGGTTCCCCTCCCCCCCCCTGCGCCCATGACCACCGGCGCCCCCCTGCCGCACGACAGCGCCCTCGCGCACTGCACCGGCGCCGCGCGCTTCGCCGACGACATCCCCGACCCGCCCGGCCTCCTGCACGCCGCCCTCGTCCTGAGCCCCGTCGCGCGCGCCGCAGGCTTCGCGCTGGACGACACCGGGGCCCGCGCCGTCGAGGGCTTCGTCGCGCTGCTCGATGCGGCAGCCATCCCGGCGCGCAACGACATCTCCCCCACCGGCAAGGGCGGCGAGCCGCTCTTAGCCGACGGCCCGCTGCGCCATCACGGACAGCCCCTCGCCATGGTGCTGGCCACCACGCGCGATGCCGCGCTGCGCGCCGCCGCGGCGGTGAAGGTCGCCCCGCGCGACCCGGCGGCGCCCTGCCTCGACATCGAGGACGCGCTCGCCCGCGAGGATTTCCTGATGCCGCCGCAGGTCATCGCGCGCGGCGATGCGGCGGCGGCCATCGCGGCTGCGCCGCTGACCGCGCGAGGCGAGTTCCGCGCCGGCGGGCAGGAGCATTTCTACCTCGAAGGCCAGGTCGCCATCGCCGTGCCGGAGGAGGATGGCAGCCTCGCCATCACCTCCTCGACGCAGCACCCGACGGAGGTGCAGCACATCGCCGCACGCATCCTCGGCTGCGACTTCAACCGCATCACCGTCACCTGCCGGCGCATGGGCGGCGGCTTCGGCGGCAAGGAGAGCAACGCCTCCTGGGTGGCGGCGGCGGCGGCGCTTGGCGCGCGCGCGACGGGGCGGCCGGTGAAGCTGCGGCTTGCGCGCAAGGCGGACATGGCGGCGACCGGCAAGCGCCACCCCTTCCTCTTCCGCTGGCAGGCGGGATTCGACGCGAGCGGGCGCATCCTCGCGCTCGAGGCGCTGCTGGCCGCCGATGGCGGGCACAGCCTCGACCTCACCCCCGGCGTCGTGTTCCGCGCCCTGACCCATGCGCTGAACTGCTACGACGTGCCGGATGTGCGGCTGACGGCGCTCGCGCTGCGCACCGACACCGTCTCGCACACCGCCTTCCGCGGCTTCGGCGGCCCCCAGGGCGTGCTGCTGATGGAGGACGTGATCCGCGCCGTCGCCCGCGCCACGGGGCTGAGCCCGGAGGCGGTGCGCGAGCGCAACTTCGCCGGCGCGCCCAACGACGCGCGCACCCCCTACGGCCAGGCGCTGGAGGGCGACCTCATCCGCCGCGTCTGGGCCGAATGCATGGCGGATTCGGCGTGGGAGTCGCGCCGCGCCGAGATCGCCGCCTTCAACGCGAGGCATCCCTTCCTGCGCCGCGGGCTCGGCTCCTTCGCCCTGGCCTTCGGCATCTCCTTCGGCGTGCGGCATCTCAACCAGGCCGGGGCGCTGGTGCATGTCTATGCCGACGGCTCGATCCGCCTGAACCATGGCGGGACGGAGATGGGCCAGGGCCTCAACATCAAGGTGGCGCAGGTCGTGGCGGAGAGTTTCGGCGTGCCGCTCGAGCGCATCCGCGTCACCGCGACGTCCACGGCGGAAGTGCCCAACACCGCGCCGACGGCGGCGAGCACCGGGTCCGACCTCAATGGCTGGGCGGCGCGCAACGCGGCGCTCGCGATCCGCGGGCGCATGGCCGAGGCCGCCTCCGCGCTGTGGGACGTGCCGCCCGAAGCCATCGCCTTCGAGCAGGGCCGCGTGCGCGTCGCCCGCCCCGGCGACAACCGCGCTATGGCGTTCGGCGCGCTGGCGCATCACTGCTGGCTCGAACGCATCAGCCTCTCGGCCACCGGCTTCTACCGCACGCCCGACATCCACTGGGACGCGAAGACGATGCGCGGCGAGCCATTCTTCTACTTCTCCTACGGCGCGGCGACGGCAGAGGTGCTGGTGGACAGGCTGACCGGGGAGCATCGCGTGCTGCGCGCCGATCTGGTGCAGGATTGCGGGCGCTCGCTGAACCCCGCGGTGGATCGCGGCCAGATCGAGGGCGCCTTCGTCCAGGGCCTGGGCTGGCTGACCTGCGAGGAGCTGGTCTGGGACGCCGAGGGCCGCCTGCGGACCCTCGGCCCCTCCACCTACAAGATCCCGGGCTCGCGCGATGCGCCGCCGGATCTCCGCATCCGCCTGCTGGCGGATGCCCCGGCGCGCGCGGACACGATCTTCCGCTCGAAGGCGGTCGGCGAGCCGCCGCTGATGCTCGCGACCGCGGTGTGGAACGCGCTGCGCGACGCGACCGGCGTCGAGCGCCTGGACCTGCCGGCCACACCCGAGCGGGTGCTGATGGCGCTGATGCAGGAGGGTGCGGCGTCACCCAGGCCGTGATGGCGGGGCGAGGCGCGCGCAGGGCGGAGGCCATCCGCAGCCGCGAGGATGCCGTCGCGGCGATGCCCATCTCCTGCGGACAAAGGGGCGAACCTTGTCCGCATGGCATGAGGATGGGGTTCCACGCGCGGCCGCCCCACCGGCCTCGCGCGCCATACCGCGGCCACGGCCGGAACCGGCGCCCCGCGGACCTCAGCCGACCGGCACCGTCTCCGCGATCGGGCGCAGCTTCGACACCTCGGCGAACCAGGCGGCCAGGCGCGGATGCGCCTCGCGCCAGGGCTCGTGCGGGAAGCGGAAATCGAGATAGCCGAGCGCGCAGGCGACCGAGATCGCCCCGATATCCGCAAGACCGGTCGGCGGGTCGCGCTCGAGCGCCGCCAGCGCCCGCTCCACCGCCGCCTTCTGCCGCGCGTCGAAGGCGCGCCGCGCCTCGTCCTGCGGATGCTGGGACTGCATCCGGCGCGCCACCGCCGCATCCATGATGCCATCGGCCGTCGCCTGGCGCAGCAGCGCCTTCAGTCGCTCCGGGCTTCCCACGGGCGGGAAGAGCGGCGGGGCATCGCCATGCGAATCGAGGAACTCGCAGATCACCGGGCTGTCGAACACGGCGATGCCGTCGGGCGTGAGGAGCGCCGGCACCTTCGAGAGCGGATTGTTCGCCAGCAGGTCCTCGGGCGAGGCGTGCGGGTTGGTGGTGATCTTCTCGATCCCGCCCTCGAGCCCGCGGGCGATGGCGCAGGCCATCACCTTGCGGACATAGGGGCTGGCGGCGGAGTAGTGCAGCTTCATCCCGGCATCCTCCTCAGCGGAAATCGTCCTTGGCCTTGCGGATGCGCGCGAGCGCCTCGGCGTCGGCGGCGCGCATGAAGGGGTTGGCGGCGAGTTCCTCGCCGATGGTGGTGGGCACCGTGGCGCGGCCCTCGGCGCGCTGGCGCGTGATCTCGTCGGCGCGGGCGCGCAGGGCGGGATTGCCGGGCTCGACCGTCAGCGCGAAGCGGGCGTTGCTCTCGCTGTATTCGTGGCCGCAGCAGACGAGCGTTTCCGGCGGCAGGGAAGCGAGGCGCTGCAGGCTCTCGAACATCTCGGCCGCGGTGCCCTCGAGCAGCCGCCCGCAGCCGAGGGAGAACAGCGTATCGCCGCAGAGCAGGATGCTGCAGTCGGGGAAGTTGTAGGCGATGTGGCCGCGGGTGTGCCCGTCGCTGGCGATGATCTCCGCCGGCACGCCGAGCACATCGGCCCTCTGGCCCGGGCTGACCGCGACATCGAGCGGCGGCAGGCGATGCGCATCGGCGGCATTGCCCATCACCTTCGCCCCATAGCGCTTCACCAGTTCAGCCACGCCGCCGACATGGTCGCCGTGGTGGTGGGTCAGCAGGATGAGGTCGAGCCGCCCGCCCGCCGCCTCCACCGCCGCCGCGACCGGGCCGGCCTCCCCGGGGTCGCAGACGGCGACGCGCCCGTCGGGGGCGCGCAGCAGCCAGGCATAGTTGTCGGAAAGACACGGCACGGCGGTCACCGTGATGGGCATCGTGCATCCACTCCTCGAGCATGGCGCCCGACCATCCCATGCCGCGCGCGTCGCCCCTATATCCCCCGCATGGGAGCGGAGGTCCACGGGCTCGCAACGTTCTACGGCTCGGCGCCGGGTGCCGCCGCGTCGCGGCTGGTCGCGCAGCGCCTGCGGGCGCTGTGGCCGTCGCTGCGCGGGCTCGGCCTGCTCGGCATCGGCCACGCCACGCCCTATATGCCACTGTGGGAGGCCGAGGCGGCCCGGGCGATCGCCCTGACCCCCGCCCAGCTCGGCCCGCCCCCCGCCGGCCCCGGCGCGCGCCTCGCCGCCGCGGAGGATGCGCTGCCCTTCCCCGACCTCTCCTTCGACCGGGTGCTGCTGGTCCATGGGCTGGAGATGTCCGAGAACGTGCGCCGCCTGCTGCGCGAGATCTGGCGCGTGCTGAAGGATGACGGGCGGCTGATGGTGGTCGCGCCGAACCGCCGCGGCATCTGGGCGCATTCGGAACACACCCCCTTCGGCCACGGCCAGCCCTATTCGCCGGGCCAGGTGACGCGGCTGCTCGAACGCCACCTGTTCCGCGTCGAGCGGCGCGACAGCGCGCTCTACACCCCGCCCTACGCGCCCTTCCTGCGCGCCGGAAATGCCTGGGAGCGCTGCGGCCGGGCGATCTGGCCGGCGCGCTATGCGGGCCTGGCCATCGTGGAGGCGCAGAAGGACCTGCTCGCGGCGATGCCGGCCGGGGCGGTGGCGGCGCGGCGCGTCGTGATGCCGGCCTGAGCCGGCCCTGCCGGGGGCGGCGGCGGGATCGCGCAGGCATGCCGCGACCCTCGGCACGCCTCCGCCCTGCCGTGCGGCTCGGGCGGGCACGCGGGGTGGCGATTCCCGGCGGCCTGCCGGACGCTTCGCGCCGCCCGTCCCGTGCCCTGGCATGGCCCCGATCCCCGGCCGGCGGCGGGCCCTGCGCGCGAGGCCCGGCCTGACACGCGGCACCGCCTTGACCCCGCCACACCCCCTTGCGATACGCCGCCGTCCCGGATTCCCCGGGCCCAGCCTGCCGGGGCGTCCCGCCGGCATCACCCACGCGACAAGAGGCCGAACCAAGCCATGCGCGACACCGGCGAATTCCTCTTCACCTCCGAATCCGTGTCCGAGGGCCATCCCGACAAGGTGGCGGACCGCATCTCGGACACGGTGCTGGACGCCTTCCTCACCGCCGATCCCTATTCCCGCGTGGCCTGCGAGACGCTCGTCACCACCAACCGCGTCGTGCTGGCGGGCGAGGTGCGCGGCCCCTCCTCGGTCACGCCCGAATACCTCATGCACCTCGCGCGCATGGCCATCCACGACATCGGCTACGAGCAGGACGGCTTCCACTGGCAGCACGCCGACATCGCCTGCCACCTGCACGCCCAGTCCGCCCACATCGCGCAGGGCGTGGACGCGGCCGGCAACAAGGACGAGGGCGCGGGCGACCAGGGCATCATGTTCGGCTACGCCTGCCGCGAGACGCCGGACCTCATGCCCGCCCCGCTGTTCTACGCCCACCTGATCCTGCGGCGGATCAGCGAGATGCGCCGCAACAAGGACAAGGCGGTGGAAGGGCTGCTGCCCGACGCCAAGTCCCAGGTCACGCTGCGCTACGTGGACGGCAAGCCGGTCGGCGCCACCTCCGTCGTCGTCTCGACCCAGCATGTCGAGGGGCTCGAGCAGGCCGAGATCAAGCGCATGCTTCGCCCGATCGTCGAATCCACCCTGCCCAAGGGCTGGATGTGCCCGGACAACGAGTTCTACGTGAACCCGACCGGCAAGTTCGTGATCGGCGGCCCGGACGGCGACTGCGGCCTGACGGGGCGCAAGATCATCGTGGACACCTACGGCGGCGCGGCCCCGCATGGCGGCGGCGCGTTCAGCGGCAAGGACCCCACCAAGGTGGACCGCTCGGCGGCCTATGCCGCGCGCTACGTGGCCAAGAACGTCGTCGCCGCGGGCCTCGCGGACCGCTGCACCATCCAGGTCTCCTACGCGATCGGCGTCTCGAAGCCGCTCAGCGTCTATTTCGACCTGCACGGCACCGGCAAGGACATCGACGAGGCGAAGCTCGCCAAGGTGGTGGACGGCCTCGTGAACCTCTCCCCGCGCGGCATCCGCGAGCACCTGCACCTCAACCGCCCGATCTATGTGCCGACCTCGGCCTACGGCCATTTCGGCCGCACGCCGGATGCGGAGAAGGGCACCTTCACCTGGGAGAAGACCGACCTGGTGGACGAGCTGAAGCGGGCCTTCGGCAGGTGAGGGGCCACGGCGCCGGACCGGACGGCGCGCCGGGTGCCCGCAAGGGGCCGCCCGCCCGTCCGGCGCGGGCAGCCGCGCCCGGGCCGTCCCGGGCGTCGGCTTCCCCCGGCGCGCCGCCACCCGCCCCGCATCGCGCGCCCGCCCTCACGCCCGAGGGCGTGCCGGACCGCCTCTACGGCCGACGGCGCGGCCATCCGCTGCGCCCGCGGCAGGAAAGGCTGCTTGCCCAGGCCCTGCCCCGCTTCCGCCTGACCGCGGCGGAGGCGACGCATCCCCGCGCGGTGTTCGGCTCCGCCGATCTCTGGCTCGAGGTGGGCTTCGGCGGGGGCGAGCACACCCTCGCCCTGCGGGCCGAGCGGCCCGAGGTTGCGCTGATCGCCTCCGAGGTGTTCGAGAACGGGCTCTGCTCCCTTCTTGCCCGCCTCGTCCCCGAGGGTGCCGAGGCCACCACCGAGCCGCCCGCGCGCCTGCGCCTCTGGCCCGAGGATGCGCGCCACCTCGTCGCCCTGCTGCCCGCCGGCAGCCTCGCGCGGCTCTACCTGATGTTCCCCGACCCCTGGCCCAAGGCGCGCCACGCCAAGCGCCGCTTCGTCCACCCGGCGATGCTGCCCGCCGTCGCGCGCGTGCTGCGCGAAGGCGCGGAATGGTGGATCGCCAGCGACGATCCGACCTACCAGCAATGGGTCGAGGACACCTTCGCCGCCCAGCCCTTCTTCGCCCGCAGCCTCCATGCGGCGGGCGAGCGCCCCGCCGGCTGGCACCCCACCCGCTACGAGGCGAAGGCGATCCGCGAGGGCCGCGTGCCCCACTACTGGACCTTCACCCGGACGGCGGCGCCATGGAGCTGACCGGCGCCGCCGCGCTCGTCACCGGCGCGGGCTCCGGCCTCGGCGCCGCGACGGCCGAGGCGCTCGCCGCCGCCGGCGCCCGTGTCGTCGCGCTGGACCTCAACGCCGAAGGGCTCGCCGCGCTCGCCGCGCGCTGCGGCGCCGTGCCGGTGGTGGGTGATGTCGCCGAGCAGGCCGACGTCGCCGGCGCCATCGCCACCGCCGCCGGGCTCGGCCCGCTGCGCATCGCGGTGAACTGCGCGGGCATCGCGCCCGCCGCGCGCGTGGTCGGGCGCTCGGGCGCGCACGACCTCGCGCTGTTCGAGAAGACGCTGCGCGTGAACCTCACCGGCACCTTCAACGTGCTGCGCCTCGCCGCGCAGCGCATGCAGGCCGAGCCACCCACCGCCCCCGACGGCGAGCGCGGCGTCATCGTCAACACCGCCTCCATCGCCGCCGAGGACGGGCAGGTGGGCCAATGCGCCTATGCCGCCTCCAAGGCGGGGGTGATGGGCCTGACGCTGCCCGCGGCGCGGGAGCTGGCGAAGTCCGGCATCCGCGTCGTCACCATCGCGCCCGGCCTGTTCGAGACGCCGATGCTCGCCGGCCTGCCCGAGCCCGCGCAGGCGGCGATCCGCGCGCTGCCGCCCTTCCCCGCGCGGCTCGGCCGGCCGGAGGAGTTCGCCGCGCTGGTGCTCGCGATCGCGGCGAACCCGCTGCTCAACGGCACCACGCTGCGCTTCGACTCCGCGCTGCGCCTGCCGCCCTGAGGCACCCATGCTCGCCGAAGCGGTGCTGCGGCACCTCGCCTTCGCCGCCGGTCTCGCGGTGCTCTCGGCGCTGGTGGTGCGGCTGATGATCGCCTGGCCGATCCTCGACCACCCGAATGCGCGCTCCTCCCACACCCGGCCGACGCCGCGCGGCGGCGGGCTTGGCGTGGTGCTGGCCTTCGTCGTGGGCATGGCGGCGCTGTATGTCGGCGCGGCCTATGCGCGCCTGCCCCCGCCGCAGTTCCTCGGCGTGATCGGCGCGGCGGTGGCGATCGCGGCGGTCTCGCTGTGGGACGACGTGAAGGACCTGCGCTTCTCGGTGAAGCTCGCCGCGCAGGCGGGGGCGGCGCTCGTCGCCATGGCGGCGGGGCTCACGCTGGACAGCCTCGCCCTGCCCTGGATCGGGGAGGTGCCGCTCGGCTGGATCGGCCTGCCGCTGACTCTGTTCTGGATCGTCGGCTGCACCAATGCGCTGAACTTCATGGACGGGCTCGACGGGCTGGTGGGGGGCTCGGTCTTCCTCGCCGCGGTCATCCTCTGCGTCGTCGCGGCGGGTCAGGGCGGGTGGTTCGTCTATGCGGCGGCGCTGCTGCTGGCCGCGGGGCTCGCCGGCTTCCTGCCCTTCAACCTGCATCCGGCGCGCATCTTCATGGGCGATGTCGGCAGCCAGTTCCTCGGCTTCATGATGGCGGTGCTGGCGGTGGCGGCGGCGCGCTTCGACGCGGCGCAGGTCTCCTTCCTGATCGTGCCGCTGCTGCTCTTCGGCCTGCTCTTCGATGCCGCCTTCACGCTGCTCCGCCGCGCCGCGATGGGCGAGCGCATCGCGGCCGCGCATCGCACGCATCTCTACCAGATGGCGCAGCGCAGCGGCATGACGGTGCGCGCCGTCGCCGCGCTGCATTGGAGCTTCGTGCTTTTCCACGGCGCGCTCGTCGCGCTGTTCCTGCACCTGCCGTCCGGGTGGAAGCCGCTGGTGGTGCTGCCGGCGCTGATCGTGCAATGCGCCTGGCTGCTGCATGTCGCGCGGCGTGTGCGCCGCGCCGGCCTCACCTGGTCAGCGGAATGACCTCGGCTGCCGCCGGCATCGCGAGGATCTCCACCACCAGCATCGGCAGCCCGTCGCCGATCCATTGCTCGGAGCGGAACACCGCGCCGCTGCGCGCATCCGCCCAGAAGCGGTTGGTGAAGCGCGCATCGCCGCGGCAGGTCTCCTCGACGAGCAGCGTATCCTCCGCAGCCGCGCCCGCGCGCATGCGGCAGTCGAGCCGCACGCCGAAGCGCATCCGCGCCGGGTCGCTGCCGGAGCGCATCACGTCCACCACGCGCGTGCCGCGCCACTCGCCCTCCCCGGCATCGCCACCGGCGGCGAGGCGCGCGAGCGGATCCGCACCGTCGAAGCGCGTCGCCGCCAGCACCTCGCGCAGCCCGGCGGTGGCGACCACGCGCGCGCCCTCGGTCGCCACCACCACCCCGCCGGAGGTGCGCCACAGGCGCCGCTCGCCCTCCTCCTGCAGCAGGGTCGCGATGCCGCGGCGCGAGCCGAGTATGAGGCGCAGGGCCGTCTCGCCCGGCGCGGCCTCGGTAGCTTCGCCGTCCCAGGTGGCCTCGCGCTCGGAGGGTGCTGTGATCATTCCCACGATCTGCGGCACCGGCCAGGCGACGACGTTCAGGATGTCGGCGCCGGTGGTCTGGCCGCAGGCGGCGAGAAGGGCGGGCAGGGCCATGCGGAACCATCGCATAACGAGATAATATCATCGCGCAACGCTACCGGAAGGCGAAATCCCCGAACGCCTCCCTCCCCGGGGTGCCCTGGATGCGCGGGGCGCGCTGCGCCATCATGCCGGCGGTGCTTCAGGCGGCCTTCCCCGCCGCTTTGCTGCCCGGCCGTTGATTTGGCTCAAGGCGTGCCCGCTCGTCGGCTGCCACTGTGAAAAAAGCGTTCTGGAGGAACCCCGATGACCGGCCCGCTCGCCCGTGACCTGATGACCCCCGATGTCGTGACCGTCCCGCCCGAGACGCCGGTGATGGCGATGGCGCGGCTGCTCGCCGACCGCGGCATCTCCGCCGTGCCGGTGGTGGATGCCGAGGGCAAGGTGCTCGGCATCGTGACCGAGGCCGACCTGATCCGCCGCCTCGCCGGGGAGGAGGACAAGCCGACCTCCTGGTTCGGCTCGCTCTTCGCCGATCCGGCGAGCCAGGCGGAACGCTATGCGCGGACCCATGGCGTGACGGCGCGCGACCTGATGACCGAGAAGGTCGTCACCGTGAGCCCCGACACCACCGCCGCGCATATCGCGCAGATGATGGAGCAGCAGAACATCCGGCGCGTGGTCGTGGTCGAGGGCGGCAAGCTCAAGGGCATCGTCAGCCGCGCCGACCTGCTGCGCGCCCTGGTCGCGCCGCCGGCAGCCGAGGGGGCGGAACTCTCCGACGAGCGCATCCGCCGCGCCGTGCTGGCCGCGATGAAGAAGGAGCCCTGGACCGACACCTTCTACACCATGCTCGAGGTGAAGGACGGCGTGGTGACCTTCCACGGCTTCCGCCGCAGCGACGCGGTGCAGAAGGCGTTGCGCGTGCTGGCCGAGAACGTGCCCGGCGTGAAGGAGGTGAAGGACGAGACCCAGCCCATGCCGGTGTTCATCTACGGGGCGGCGTAGGTCGCGATCTGATGCCAGCGGGCGAATGGTCTGACCTTTCGCCCGCGGGTATGGCGCGCCGGGCTGGTGGGGCGGCCGCGCGCGGAACCAGATCCGGATCCTTTGCGGACAAGGATTGATCCTTTGTCTGGATGGTACAGGGCCCCGCGGTCGTTCGGGCGCCGGGCCCGCATGCAGACCCGCGCTGAGCTGTATGAGACGATCGGCTATCACGCCTATGAGGCGCTGGATGCGAGCCTGATCCGCACCGTGGTGCCGGAGGCGATGCCGCAGCGCTGAGGGCCCGCGGGCGCGGCGCATCCCGGACGCGCAACTTTGCGCGGCCATGCGGAGCACGGTATCGAGGCCGCTGAGTTCCCGCGGGCGCGGCGCATCTCGGCTGCGCCCCTTCCCGCGCGGCATTCCTGCAACAGCCGTGGCGGAACCGCACCGCCCCCGCGCCAAGTCATCCCCGCTTTCCCGCGCCTGTGGATAACCTGCGCCCGCCCG
>NZ_JACIJE010000004.1 GCF_014199195.1 Neoroseomonas alkaliterrae
GATCCGGCGGGACCTGCGCGACCGGGGGGCCGTGCCGGAGATCCCCACCAAGCGGAACCGCCATCTCCAGCACAGCGTCAGCAAGTCCCTCTACGCGCTGCGCAGCCGCATCGAGTGCTTCATCAACCGCCTCAAGAACAGCCGCCGCGTCGCTACCCGCTACGACCAGACCGCCGAGAGCTTCCTCGGCTTCGCGACACTCGCCTCCATCCGACTGTGGATCAGGTTTGTCCACGCGGCCTAGCCGCGCTGCAGGCCCGGCCGCCCGGCCTCGACAACCAGGCGCGCCGCCGTCTCCCGCGGCGCGCCCTCGCGCGTCACGAAGGGCAGCGCCACGAACTCGACCGTCATGCGCGCCGCCGTCGCCTCCGCCACGCAATAGCCGCGCTGGCCGTGGAACAGCGCGATGTCGGGGTTGCGGCGCAGCACCTCCTCCCCGGCGGGCGTCATCGGCGCCCCGTCGCCCGCGCTGGTGATGGAGGTGGCGGTGAACTCGGCCGCCACCGGCGCGCTCTCGGGATCCTCGGGCCGGGCGCGGATGGTCGCGGCCAGCGCGACATGCACATCGCCCGAGAGCACCACCGGGTTCGCCGCGCGCCGCGCGCGGATGCCATCCAGCAGCCGCTGCCGCGCCGCCGGGTAGGCGTCCCACTTGTCCATCGAGATGCCGCTGGCCAGCAGGCGCCGCATCATCGGCACCTGCTGGGCCAGGATGTTCCAGCGCGCCGGGCTGTCGGTCAGGCCATCGAGCAGCCAGGCCTCCTGCGCCGCGCCGAGCATCTGCGCGTCGGGGCGGTGCACCTCGGCGCAGGGCGCCTTCACGCCGTCCCCGCAGGGCTGGTCGTCGCGGAACTGCCGCGTGTCGAGCACATGCACCCGCGCCATCGTCCCGAAATCCAGGCGGCGATAGGCCGTGATGTCCGGCCCGCGCGGCAGGGCGGCGCGGCGCAGCGGCATGTGCTCGTACCAGGCCTGGAAGGCCGCGGCCTTGCGCAGCGCGAAGGTCTCGGGCGGCACGGCGATCGGGAAGCGCGGGCTGCCGTCCTCCTCGCTGATCGCGCCGGCCCAGTTGTTGTCCACCTCGTGGTCGTCGTAGCTCGTGAGGAAGGGATGGGCGGCATGCGCGGCCTGCAGGTCCGGGTCCAGCCGGTATTGCGCATAGCGGAGGCGGTAGTCGGCCAGGGCGATGGTCTCCTCGCCCAGATGCGGTCGGACCAGTGGCCCCCAGCCCGGCTGGCCGGGCACGCGCCCGCGGTATTCGTAGATGTAGTCGCCGTAGTGGAAGACGAAGTCGAGATCGGCCTCCTGCGCTATATGCCGCCATGCGGTGAAGAGGCCGTGCTCGTAGTGCTGGCAGCCGGCGAAGGCGAAGCGCAGCCGGTCCGTCGCCGCCCCGGGTGCCGGCGCGGTGCGGCTGCGCCCGGTGGCGCTGACCTCGCCGCCCGCGCGGAAGCGGTAGAAATAGGGCCGCCCGGGGGCGAGGCCGCTGACCTCGACGTGCACCGCATGGGCCAGTTCCGGCCTCGCGATGGCCTCGCCACGCGCGGCGATGCGCGCGAAGCGCTCGTCCTCGGCGACCTCCCAGGCGACCGGAAGGGCGGCGCGCACCATGCCGCCATCCGGGGCGAGGGGTTCGGGCGCGAGGCGCGTCCAGATCACGAAGCCGTCGGGGGAGGGCTCGCCGCTCGCGACACCCAGGGTGAAGGGGAAGGCGCGGAACAGCGGCTGCGCGACCCCCGGCCGCGCCGCCGGGCCGAGCGCCGCGAGCGCGGCGAGCCCGCCCGCGCCGCGCAGCAGCCCGCGTCGGGAGAGGTCGAGGATGTGGCGGGCGGTGCTGTTCATGGCGGCTCCCGTATCGGCTGGGGGCGGCAGGCTGGCCCGGCATCCCGCCCGCCGGGCATGAAGCCTGCGTGAAGCTTTCGCCGGCCGCCAGGGCCACCCTGGCACGCCGCGGGGCTGCCCGCGCCCGCCCGCCGGGGCTTGCCGCGCGGGCGGGTTTCGGCCATACCGCGCCCGCCGGTCGGGGGCAGCCCCGCCCGGTAATCCGCACGCGGCGCGCCCTTCCATCCCTGGCAGGGTCCGGTCCCCGGCAACGGGGGATGCGCCGCGGAGGCCCAACCGGACTGAAGGAAGGAGGCTCGCCCCATGGCGATGCGCGAAGTCACCCTGCGTGCCCTGCTCGAGGCAGGCGTTCATTTCGGCCACCATACGCGGCGCTGGAACCCGCGCATGGCGCCCTACATCTTCGGCGTCCGCAACCAGGTCCACATCCTCGACCTGCAGCAGACCGTGCCGATGATGGAGCGCGCGCTGAAGGCCGTGCGCGACACCGTCGCCGCCGGCGGGCGCGTGCTGTTCGTCGGCACCAAGAAGGCGGCGGCCGACTACGTGGCCGAGGCCGCGACGCGCTGCGGCCAGTACTACGTCAACCATCGCTGGCTCGGCGGCATGCTGACCAACTGGAAGACGATCACGGGCTCGATCAAGCGCCTGAAGCAGATGGACGAGCGTCTGTCCGGCGACACCGCCGGCCTGACGAAGAAGGAAATCCTGATGCTGACGCGCGAGAAGGAGAAGCTCGAGCGCGCCCTCGGCGGCATCAAGGAGATGGGCGGCCTGCCCGACATCCTCTTCGTCATCGACACGGTGAAGGAGAAGCTCGCGATCGAGGAGGCCAACAAGCTCGGCATCCCGGTGATCGCGGTGGTGGATTCCAACGCCGATCCCTCGGGCGTGACCTACCCGATCCCGGGCAATGACGACGCGATCCGCGCTATCACCCTCTACTGCGACCTGGTCGCCTCCGCCGTGCTCGACGGCATCTCGGCCGAGCTGCAGGCCTCGGGCGTGGATGTCGGCGCGGCCGAGGAGCTGCTGCCCGAGGCGCTGCCCGAGGTGGCCGCCGAAATCGCCCCGGAAGCGGCGGCCGAGGCCGCGCCCGAGCAGCCGCAGGCCTGACGCCTCTCCCGCCGGGGCCGCGCGGCCCCGGCGCCCGATCCTCACCACTGGCAACCACGGAGCATTCCGATGGCCGAGATCACTGCGGCAATGGTCCGCGACCTGCGCGAGAAGACCGGCGCGGGGATGATGGACTGCAAGAAGGCGCTGGTCGAAACGGGCGGCGACATGGAAGCCGCGATCGACTGGCTGCGCAAGAAGGGCCTTTCGGCCGCCGCCAAGAAGTCCGGCCGCGTGGCGGCCGAGGGGCTGATCGCGGTGGCCTCCGCCCCGCGCTCGGCGGCGATGGTCGAGGTGAACGCCGAGACCGACTTCGTCGCCCGCAACGAGCAGTTCCAGGCCTTCTGCGCCGCAGTGGCCGAGGTCGCGCTCTCGGTCGGCGACGACATCGAGGCGATCAAGGCCGCGCGCTACCCGGGCTCGATGGATCTGGTCGAGGGCGGCAGCGCCTACCGCACGGTGGGCGAGCAGCTCACGCACCTGATCGCGACCATCGGCGAGAACATGTCCATCCGCCGCGCCAAGCGCCTGCATGTCGAGCAGGGCACCGTCGCCACCTATGTCCACTCCGCGGTCAAGCCGGGGATGGGGAAGATCGGCGTGCTGGTGGCACTCGAGGGCGCGTCCGAGGCGGCGGTGATGGAGACGCTCGGCCGCCAGATCGGCATGCATGTCGCCGCCGCGCGGCCCGAGGCGCTCGACATCTCCGCCGTCGAGCCCGCCGCGCTCGAGCGCGAGAAGGCGGTGCTGACCGAGCAGGCCAAGGCCTCCGGCAAGCCCGAGGCCGTCATCCAGAAGATGGTCGAGGGCCGCATCCGCAAGTACTACGAAGAAGTGGTGCTGCTCGAGCAGGTCTGGGTCCATGACGGCGAGAGCCGGGTGAAGGCGGTGGTCGAGAAGGCGGGCGTGAAGCTCGCCGGCTTCGCCCGCTTCCAGCTCGGCGAGGGCATCGAGAGGGCCCAGTCCGACTTCGCCGCCGAGGTCGCGGCCGCGGCGGGCCAGGGCTGAAGCCCTTCAGGCGGGGTTTCGGCCCCGCCTGCCGCCTTATTGTCGCCCACGGGGCGCGGCCAGTATGGTGCCGCGCCCTTCACCCGACCGGAACCGTGACCCCGCCCATGAGCGACCAGCCCGCCTACAAGCGCGTCCTGCTCAAGGTGTCGGGGGAAGCCCTGATGGGCAGCCGTGACTACGGCCTCGACACCGCCGTCTGCCGTCGCATCGCGGAGGACGTGAAGGGGGTGGTGGATCTCGGCGTCGAGGTCTGCCTCGTCATCGGTGGGGGCAACATCTTCCGCGGCGTCGCCGGCGCCGCGGCGGGGATGGACCGCGCCCAGGCCGATTCGATCGGCATGCTCGCCACCGTGATGAACGCGCTCGCGATGCAGTCCGCGCTCGAAAAGATCGGGGTGCCGACGCGCGTGCAGTCGGCGATCCCGATGTCGAGCGTCTGCGAGCCCTTCATCCGCCGCCGCGCCGTCCGCCACATGGAGAAGGGGCGGGTGGTGATCTTCGCCGCCGGCACGGGCAACCCCTTCTTCACCACCGACACCGCCGCCGCCCTGCGCGCGGCAGAGATGGGCTGCGACGCGCTGCTCAAGGGCACGCAGGTGGATGGCGTCTATTCCGCCGACCCGCGCAAGAACCCGGCCGCCGAGCGGTACGTGACGCTGACCTATCTCGACATGCTCGCGCGCGACCTCGCGGTGATGGATGCGGCCGCGATCAGCCTCGCGCGCGAGAACCACCTGCCGATCATCGTCTTCAACATCCACGAGCCCGGCGCCTTCACCGCGGTGATGAAGGGCGAGGGCCGCTTCACCACCGTCCACGAGGACCACTGAACGAGAGCGGGAGGCCCCCATGGCCGCTGACTTCCAGGCCCTGAAGCAGGACCTGACGCGCCGGATGGACGGCGCGATGGAGACGCTGAAGAAGGAATTCGCCGGCCTGCGCACCGGCCGCGCCAGCCCCGCGCTGCTCGAGCCCATCCGCGTCGAGGCCTATGGCTCCATGACGCCGCTCAACCAGGTCGCGAACATCTCGGTCGCCGGGCCCGGGCTGCTCTCGGTGCAGGTCTGGGACAAGGCGCTGACCAAGCATGTCGAGAGCGCGATCCGGGAGGCGAATCTCGGCCTCAACCCCCAGGCCGAGGGCCAGGTCATCCGGGTGCCGCTGCCGCCGCTGACCACCGAGCGCCGCAACGAGCTCGCCAAGGCCGCAGCCCGCTACGCCGAGCAGACTCGCGTGGCCATCCGCGGCGTGCGCCGCGACGGCATGGAGCAGGTCAAGGCCTGGGTGAAGAAGCACGAGACGAGCGAGGACGAGGCCAAGCGCGCCGAGGACGAGATCCAGAAGCTCACGGACCAGTACGTGAAGCAGGTGGATGCCGCGCTGGCGGAGAAGGAAAAGGACATCCGGACGGTCTGATGCGTGCCGGAGGGCTCGGTGGCGGGGGACGATGACCGGATGGGCCTGATGCAGGGGCATTGCGGGGGAATGGCACGGGCATGAGCGCCGCCACGGGCCCCGCCCGCCTCGCCGCGGCGCCGGCCGGCGGGCCGCCCGCGCATGTCGCCATCATCATGGACGGCAACCGGCGCTGGGCGCAGGCCCGCGGCCTGCCGGTCGCGCTCGGCCACCGGGCCGGCGCGGAAGCCGCGCGCCGCACGGTCGAGGCGGCAGCGAAGCAGGGCGTCGCCTGGCTCACCCTCTTCGCCTTCTCCTCCGAGAACTGGCGCCGCCCGATCGAGGAGGTCTCGGCGCTGACCGGCCTTCTGCGCCTCTACCTGCGCTCGGAGGTCGCGAGCCTGGTCAAGGAGGGCGTGCGCCTGCGCGTCATCGGGGATTTCCACCGCTTCGGGCCGGAACTCGCGCGCGCCATCGCCGCGGCCGAGGAGGCGACGGCGGGCGGCACGCGGCTCAACCTCAACATCGCGCTCTCCTATGGCGGGCGGGAGGAGATCGTGCAGGCCGCCCGCGCCATCGCGGAACAGGCCGCCGCCGGCCGGCTCGATCCCGCCACGCTGACCGAGGCGCGCTTCGGCGCCTTCCTCCAGACCGCGGGCATGCCCGACCCCGACCTGATCATCCGCACCTCGGGCGAGCAGCGGCTCTCCAACTTCCTGCTCTGGCAGGCGGCCTATGCCGAATTCGTGTTCCAGGACGTGCTCTGGCCGGACTACGGCGCCGAGCACCTGGCCGAGGCATTGGCCGCCTACGGCCAGCGGGAACGCCGCTACGGGTCACGGCCCTGAGCGGGGCCGCCGCCCCCGCGGCCGAGCCGAAGCGCTGGCGGGACCTGCGCAAGCGCTTCCTCTCCGCCCTCGTGCTCGGGCCCACGGCGCTGGCCTGCATCTGGCTCGGCGCCGTGCCCTGGACGGTGCTGATCGCGGTCTCGGTCGCGCTGCTCGCCTGGGAATGGGTCCATCTCTGCGGCCTGTCCACCCGCGCGCTGCCGGGCATCGCGGTGCCGGTCGCGGTGCTGGCGGCGGGCACGCTCGCGGTGGCCGAGCACAGCCGCGCCGCGCTCGCGCTGCTGGTGCTGCTCTGGGCGGTCGCCTGGTGGCAGGCGCGGCGGATGCGCGGGCCGGAGCGGCCGGACCTGCCCGCCGCCTCGCTCGCCGCGGGCATCCTCTACATCGGCATCGCCGGCATCGCCCTGATCGAGCTGCGCCACGACAACGAGGCCGGGCGCGCCAATGTGCTGTTCCTGGTGCTGGTGGTCTGGGCCTCGGACATCGGCGCCTACATGGCCGGGCGGGCCTTCGGCGGGCCGCGCCTCGCGCCCGGCATCTCGCCCAACAAGACCTGGTCGGGCGCGGCGGGCGGGCTCGCCTCGGCCATCCTGGTGGGCGTCCTGGCCGCCTGGATCCTGGCGCCGGGAGGGGCTTCCCGCGCGGCCGCCGTCGCGGCCATGCTGGGGGTCATGGCGCAGGCGGGCGACCTTCTCGAAAGCTGGATCAAGCGTCACTTCGACGTGAAGGACAGTTCCGGCCTTATCCCGGGCCATGGCGGGCTGCTCGACCGGCTGGACGGGCTGATCGCCGCCGCCCCGCTCGCCGCCCTGCTCGCCTTCGCGCTGGGCCAGGGCCAGCCGCTGTGGCGATGACCCGCAGCGTCACCATCCTCGGCTGCACGGGCTCGGTCGGGCGCAGCACCGTGGCGCTGCTCGAGGAGGCGCCCGAGGGCGCCTTCCGCGTCGAGGCGCTGGTCGCCAACCGCGACGTGGCGCGCCTTGCCGCCCAGGCGCGGCGGCTGCGCGCCCGCCTCGCGGTGGTCGCCGACCCCGCCTGCCATGCCGCGCTGGCCGAGGCGCTCGCCGGCACGGGCATCGAGACCGCCGCCGGTCCCGAGGCCGTCATCGCCGCCGCCTCCCGCCCGGCCGACTGGACCATGGCCGCGATCGTCGGCGCGGCCGGGCTGCCGGCGACGCTCGCGGCCCTCGCGCGGGGCGGCGTCGTCGCGCTCGCGAACAAGGAGAGCCTCGTCTGCGCGGGGGAGATCGTGCTCGCCACCGCGCGCGCGTCGGGGGCGACGCTGCTGCCGGTGGATTCCGAGCACAACGCCATCTTCCAGGCGCTCGAGGCCCGCGGCGGCGCGGCCGACCCCTACGCCACGGTCGAGAAGATCGTGCTGACCGCCTCGGGCGGCCCCTTCCGCACCGCCCCGCTCGCCGAGATGGCCGCGGCCACGCCCGAGGACGCGGTGAAGCACCCGGTCTGGTCCATGGGCGCCAAGATCTCGGTGGACAGCGCCACCATGATGAACAAGGGCCTCGAACTGATCGAGGCGGTGCGGCTGTTCCCGTTGCCGGAGGAGCGGGTGGAGGTGCTGGTCCACCCGCAATCCACTGTCCATGGCCTTGTGCAATACGCCGACGGATCGGTGATGGCCCAGCTCGGCACCCCCGACATGCGCACGCCCATCGCCCATGCGCTCGCCTGGCCCGCGCGCATGGCGGCCTCGGTGCCGCGGCTCGATCTCGTCACCCTCGGCCGGCTCGACTTCTTCGCCCCCGACACCGAACGCTTCCCGGCCCTGCGGCTGGCGCGGGAGGCCTTGCGGGCGGGGGGCGGGGCGACCACCATATTGAATGCGGCGAACGAGGCCGCCGTCGGCATGTTCCTCGACCGTCGCATCGGCTTCCTCGACATCGCCGCGGTGGTGGAGGAGACGCTGGAGCGGCTCGGCGCGCCGCTGGCCGCGGACCTCGCGGCCATACTGGCGCTCGACGAGGCGGCGCGCGCGGAGGCGGCCCGGATCGCCGCGGAACGGGCGGCGGCCTGATCGCCGCCGCCATATCGGAAACGGACCCCCATGGACTTCCTGCCTGAGCCCTTCCGCACCATCCTCGCCTTCGTGGTGGTGCTGGGCGTGCTCATCTTCGTGCACGAGCTCGGCCACTACCTCGCCGCGCGCTGGCGCGGCGTGCATGTCGAGCGGTTCTCGATCGGCTTCGGCCGCGCCATCGCCTCCTGGAACGACCGGCGGGGCTGCGAATGGCGCGTCGGCTGGATCCCGCTCGGCGGCTACGTGAAGATGCACGGCATGGAACACGCGGCGGACACCCCGCCGGAGCCGGGCAGCTTCCGCGCCGGTGAGAGCTTCCACGAGAAGAGCGTGGGCGACCGCGCCATCATCGTCTTCGCCGGGCCGGCCTTCAATTTCCTGCTCGCGGCCGTCGTCTTCGCCGTGCTCTTCGCGACCGTCGGCCGGCCGGTGGGCTCAACCGCCGTGCAGTCGGTGGTCGCGGGTTCGGCGGCCGAGCGCGCGGGTCTCGTGCCCGGGGACCGGATCCTCGCCCTCGATGGCGAGCGCGTGCTGCGCTTCGAGGACCTGCAGCGCCACATCCAGCCGCGCGCCGGCCAGCCGGTCGAGGTGCTGGTCCGCCGGGGCGAATCGGAGGTGAAGCTCATCGCGACGCCCGCCGCGCGGGAGGACGGGCGCGGCGTGCTCGGCATCGCCGGCGGGGCGGTGGAGCGCGAGCGGCTCGATCCCTTCAGCGCGGTCCTCTACGGCTCCTGGCACATGGTGGTGGTCTCGGGCCAGACGCTCGCGGGCGTATGGCAGATGATCACCGGCAGCCGCGGGGCGGAGGAGATCGGCGGCCCGCTGCGCATCGCCCAGCTCTCGGGCGAGGTGGCGGACATGGGCATCCTGCCGCTGCTGACCTTCATCGCCCTGCTTTCGATCAACCTCGCCCTGATCAACCTCTTTCCCATCCCGATCCTGGATGGCGGGCACCTCGTCTTCTACGCGGCGGAGGCGATCCGCGGCCGGCCGCTGACCGCGCGGGCGCAGGAATACGCCTTCCGCGGCGGCTTCGCGCTGCTGGTCACGCTGATGCTGCTGGCGACCTGGAACGACCTCACGCAACTGGGGGTTGTGCGCTGGGTGGCCGGCCTGGTGGGCTGAGGCCGATCGTCTAGGCGGGGCGGCCACCGCCGCCGCGCCGCAGGGGGTGGCGGCGGCGGGGGGCCTCGGCTAGTGTCCGCGCGCCCTGTCGGCCCCAAGATCAGGTGGCGATTCGTTGTCCAGCTTGCGCTCCCTCCTCCTCGTCCTGGCCGCGCTGCTCGTGGCCCTTCCATCCTCGGCGCAGGCGCCCGGCCGGGTCGCCGCCATCGAGGTGCAGGGCAACCAGCGCATCGAGGCGGACACCATCCGCTCCTACATGCTCGTCCAGCCGGGCGAGGTGGCCGATCCCGACCGGCTCGACCGCAGCCTGCGCGCCCTCTTCGCGACCGGGCTGTTCCGCGATGTCGAGATCCGGCCCGAAGGCAACCGCGTCGTGGTCCGCGTGGTCGAGAACCCGGTGGTCAACCGCGTGGGCTTCGAGGGCAACCGCCGCGTGACCAGCGACGCGCTGCGCAGCGAGGTGCAGCTCGCCCCGCGCGGCGTCTTCACCCCCGCCGCCGCGCAGGCCGATCGCCAGCGCATCCTCGAGATCTACGCCCGCCGCGGGCGCTTCGGGGCGAGCGTCGAGCCCAAGATCATCGAGCTCGACCAGAACCGCGTGGACGTGGTCTTCGAGATCACCGAGGGCGACATCGCGCTCGTCTCGCGCATCAACTTCGTCGGCAACACCGCCTTCTCGGACAGCCGCCTGAGGGAAGTGGTCGCGACGCGCGAGCAGGCCTGGTACCGGCTGCTCTCGACCTCCGACGTCTATGACCCCGACCGCCTCGCCTTCGACCGCGAGCTGCTGCGCCGCTTCTACCTGCGCCAGGGCTACGCCGATGTGCAGATCACCGGGGCGGCGGCGGAACTCGCGCCCGACCGCAGCGGCTTCTTCATCACCTACACGATCGAGGAAGGCCCGCGCTACCGCATCGGCAGCATCGACGTCACCAGCACGCTGCGCGGCCTCGATCCCGCCACCGTGCGCCGCGACATCCGCGTCTCGGTCGGCGACTGGTACGACGGGGACGCGGTGGAGCGCGCCGACAACGAGCTGACCGACCTCCTGGTCGGCCGCGGCTTCCCCTTCGCCAATGTCGAGCCGCGTGTCGTGCGCAACCGCGAGGCCGCGACGGTCGATCTGACCTTCGAGATCAGCGAGGGCCCGCGCGCCTTCATCGAGCGCATCGAGATCACCGGCAACACCCGCACCCAGGACCGCGTGATCCGGCGCGAGTTCCGCCTCGCCGAAGGCGATCCGCTGATCACCCAGCAGGTGCGCCGCTCGCGCGACCGCATCCGCAGCCTCGGCTTCTTCTCGGACGTGCAGGTGACGACCACGCCGGGCTCGGCGCCGGACCGCGTGATCCTCAACACCCAGGTGCGCGAACGCGCGACCGGCGAGTTTTCGATCGGCGGCGGCTATTCGACCGATGCCGGCCTGCTCGCCGATCTCGGCCTGCGCGAGCGCAACCTGCTCGGCACCGGCATCGACGGCCGCTTCAACGTCACGCTGGCGCAGCGGCGCAGCCAGGTGGACATCTCGGTCACCGACCCGCAGTTCCTCGAGCGCAACCTCGCTGCCGGCGGCGACATCTTCCTGGTGCAGCGCGACCTGCGCGACACCTCCGGCTACCAGGAACGCCGCCGCGGCTTCGCGCTGCGCATGGGCTACGAGATCAACGAGCGGCTGCGCCAGTCCTGGGCCTACTCGCTGGTGGACCGCGACATCTACGACGTCGATCCCTTCGCCTCGCGCTTCATCCGCGAGCAGGCGGGCCGCACCCTGCTGAGCCAGGTCTCGACGACCATCACCTACGACCGCCGCGACAGCCGCATCGAGCCGCGCGAGGGCTATGTGGTGCGCGTCGGCATGGACCTCGCGGGCCTCGGCGGTGATGTCTCCTACGTGCGGCTGCGCGCCGATGCGCAGTACTACATCCCGTTCGAGCGGCTGCTCGGGGACCCCGAATACGTCCTGGTCTTCGCAGCCGGCGCCGGCCATCTCGCGCCCTACGGGGACCGCGACACGCGCATCGTGGACCGCTTCTTCCTCGGCGGCGAGAACCTGCGCGGCTTCGCGCTCGGCGGCGCCGGGCCGCGCGACGTCTCGACGCGCGACAGCCTCGGCGGCCAGACGATGTGGACGGGCTCGGCGGAGTTCCGCTTCCCGCTGCCGGTGCCGACCGAACTCGGCCTGATCGGCCGCGCCTTCGTGGATGTCGGCTCCCTCTCGGGGCTGCCGTCGAGCATCAACAACGCCGGCTGCCCCGTCACCGTGCCGAACTGCGTGCGCGACGAGGCGGACCCGCGCGTCGGCGTGGGCGTCGGCATCTCGTGGCGCAGCCCGATCGGCCTCATCAACATCGACCTCGCCCAGGCTGTGGTGAAGAAGTCCTACGACGAGACGCAGGTCTTCCGCCTGGGCTTCGGCACCCGCTTCTGATCCAGGATACCGCCTGACATGTTCCGATTCGTGCCTGCGGCCCTCGCGGCCGCCCTCTTCGCCTTTCCCGCCATGGCCCAGCAGGGGCAGTGGTTCGTCCCCGGCCAGGGCCAGCAGCAGGGGCAGCAGCGCCCCGCCCAGCCGCGCCCTGCCCAGGCGCCGGCCCAGCGCCCCGCCCAGCCCGACCAGCAGCCGCTTCCCCCCGGCCAATCCACGCCGGCGCCGGTGATCGGCATCGTGGACGTGCCCGAGATCCAGCGCATCTCCACCGCCTTCACCCAGGTCCGCGAGGAGGTGGAACGCCGCCGCGCCGCGCTGAACGACGACCTGCAGCGCGAGCAGCAGCGCTGGCGCGACGAGCAGCAGCGCCTCGCCACCGAACGCCCCGGCCTGACGCCCGAGCAGCTCCGCGCGCGCGAGCGCGACCTTCAGGACCGCATCACCGACAGCCAGCGCGCCCTGCGCGACCGCGCGGCGAACATCGAGCAGGTGGCCCAGGCCGCGCTGCGCGAGATCGAGCAGGCACTCGCCGTCATCATCCGGCAGGTGGCCACGGCGCGGAACATCAACATCGTGCTGCCGCGCCCGCTGGTCATCTACAACGACCCGCCCTTCGACCTGACGCAGGAGATCGCGGTGGAGCTGAACCGCGTCCTGCCGCGCCTGAACCTGCCGGCCGAGGCGGCCCAGACCCCGGCACCCGCCCAGCCGCGCGCCCAGCAGCAACCGCAGCGCCAGGGCGGGGCGCAGCCGCAGGGCCAGCAGCAGCGCCGGAACTGAGCGCGATGGGGGCGGATCCGCGCTTCTTCCCCGCGCGGGGCCCCTTCCGCCTCGCGGCGCTCGCCGAGGCGGTCGGCGCGCGCCTGGTCGGGGAGGGGGATCGCGAGGTTTCGGGCGTGGCGCCGCTCGCGCTCGCCGGGCCGGACGACCTCGCCTATCTCGAGGGCCGCCGCCATCTGGCGGCCCTGCGCGCCGCGCGCTGCGGCGCGGTGCTGGTGTCCGAGGATTTCGCCGCCGCCGCGCCCGAGGGCTGCGCCGTGCTCGTGACGCCGACGCCGCAACTCGCCTTCGCCCGCGCCGCAGCGCTCTTCCATCCCCGCCCCGCCCCCGTGCCCGGCATCCACCCCACCGCGAGCGTCGCGGCCGATGCGACGCTCGGCGAGGGCTGCGAGGTCGGGCCCTTCGCCGTCATCGGCGCGCGGGCCGAGATCGGCCCGGGCTGCATCATCGGCCCCCATGCGGTGGTTGGCGCGGGCTGCGTGCTCGGCGCCGGCTCCATCCTGCGCGCCCATGCGGTCATGGAGCACTGCCTCGCCGGGGCGGGGGTGGTGCTGCACCAGGGCGCGCGCGTCGGCAATGAGGGCTTCGGCTTCGTCACCACGGCGGCTGGCGAGCATGTCACGGTCCCCCAGGTCGGCCGCGTGATCCTGGGCGACGGTGTCGAGATCGGCGCCAATTCCTGCGTGGACCGCGGCGCGGGCGGGGACACGGTGCTGGGCCCCGGGACCCGGCTCGATAACCTCGTGCAGATCGGCCACAATGTCCGCACCGGGCGCGGCTGCGTGATCGTCGCGCAGGTCGGCATCGCGGGGTCCACCGAGCTCGGCGATTTCGTGGTGGTGGCGGCGCAGGCGGGGCTTGTCGGGCACATCAAGGTGGGCTCAAAGGCTCGGATAGGGGCGCAGGCGGGCGTGATGAACGACGTGCCGCCCGCGACCGACGTGGTGGGCAGCCCGGCCTGGCCGGCCCGGGAAACGATGCGTGCCTTCGCGCGCCTGCGCCAGCTCGCCACGCCGAAGAAGGACGACAAGACGGGCGGGACGCCATGAGCACCGAAGAGACCAAGGCCGGCGAGGTCGGCGCCTTCGACATCGCGCAGATCATGCACGCGATCCCGCATCGCTACCCGTTCCTGCTGGTGGACCGGGTGGTGGAGCTGGTGAAGGACGTCTCCTGCGTCGGCATCAAGAACGTCACCATCAACGAGAACTTCTTCCAGGGCCATTTCCCGACCATGCCGGTGATGCCCGGCGTCCTGATCATCGAGAGCATGGCGCAGACCGCCGCCGTGCTGGTGGTCGAGACGCTGGGCCCAGCCTGGGCGGGCAAGCTCGTCTATTTCATGACCGTGGACCAGGCGAAGTTCCGCAAGCCCGTGGTGCCGGGGGACCAGATGCGCGTGCACGTGAAGAAGGAACGCCAGCGCGGCAACATCTGGAAGTTCAGCGCCGAGGCGAAGGTGGACGGCAAGGTCGTGGCGGAAGCCACCTATGCCGCGATGATCCTGGACAAGTGAGCATGGCCGAGATCCATCCGACCGCGGCGGTTGCCCCCAGCGCCGTCATCGGCGAGGGCTGCCGCATCGGCCCCGCCTGCGTCATCGGCCCGCATGTCGAGCTCGGCGCGGGTGTCGAACTGATCTCCCATGTCGTGGTGGACGGCCATACGCGCCTCGGCGATGGCGTGCGCGTCTTTCCCTTCGCCACCATCGGGATGGCGCCGCAGGACCTCAAGTACAAGGGCGAGCCCACGCGCTGCGAGATCGGCGCGCGCACCCTGATCCGCGAGCACGCCACCATCCACCGCGGCAGCGTCGGCGGCGCGGGCGTCACGCGCGTGGGCGCGGACTGCATGATCATGGCGGTCGCGCATGTCGCGCATGACTGCACGCTCGCCGACCGCGTCATCATCGCGAACAACGTCATGCTCGGCGGCCATGTCGAGATCGGCGACACGGTCTTCGTCGGCGGCGGCACCGCCATCCACCAGTTCGTGCGCATCGGCCGGCAGGCCGTGATCGGCGGCATGAGCGGGGTCGAGGCGGACGTGATCCCCTATGGCTCGGCCATGGGCAACCGCGCGCGCATGATCGGGCTGAACCTGATCGGGCTGAAGCGGCGCGGCTTCTCGCGGCCGCAGATCCACGCGCTGCGCGGCGCCTTCCGCCTGCTGTTCAAGGAACCGGGCGTGTTCAGCGAGCGCCTCGAAGAAGCCGAGCGCCGCTGGGCCGACGATGCGCAGGTCGGCGAGATCCTCGCCTTCATCAAGGCGCCCTCGAAGCGCGGCCTGTGCAAGGCGGGGCGCGACCTCGGCGCCGATGACGCGGACGACGAGGCCTGAACGGCGCCATGGGCGCGGCTGAGCCGCTCGGCATCGTCGCCGGCGGCGGAGCGCTGCCGGTGCGCGTGGCACAGGCGGTCGCCGCCTCCGGCCGTCCCGTCTGCGTCGCGGTGCTGGAAGGCCATGGCGACCCCGCGGCCTATCCCGGCCTGCCTTGCGCGAGCTTCCGCTGGGGCCTCGCGGCCCAGCTGCTCGCCTGGCTGAAGCGCCAGGGGGTGCGGCAGGTGGTGCTGGCCGGCACCGTCGCGCGGCCCTCGCTGCTCTCGCTCCGGCCCGATGCGGCGGGGATGAAGCTGCTCGCGCGGATCGGGCGCGCCGCCTTCAGCGGGGACGATTCCATCCTGCGCGCGGTGATGAAGGTGCTCGCCGAGGACGGGTTCGAGGTGGTCGGCGCGCAGCAGGTGCTCGCCGGCCTGCTGCCGCCCGCCGCCCTGCTGGCCGGCCCCGCGCCCGACGACCTCGCGCGCGCGGACATCCAGCGCGGCCTTGCGGTCTGCCGCGCGCTCGGCGCGGTGGATGTGGGGCAGGGCTGCGTGGTGCAGCAGGGCCTCGTGCTGGCGGTGGAGGCGATCGAGGGCACGGACGCCATGCTCGCCCGCTGCGCCGCGCTGGCGCGCGAAGGCCCTGGCGGCGTGCTGGTCAAGGCGCTGAAGCCGGGCCAGTCCGTGCTGGCCGACCTGCCCACCATCGGCCCCCGCACCGTGCAGGGCGCGCAGGCGGCGGGCCTGCGCGGCTTGGCCTTCGAGGCCAACGGCACCATCCTGTTGGAGCGCGAGGCCACCATCGCCAGGGCCGAGGCGGCGGGACTCTTCCTGCTGTCCTTCGACCCGGCCGAGTTCACGGAAGGAACCACGACATGACCACCGGCCGCTTCCTGCACACCATGATCCGCGTGGGCGACCTGGAGCGCAGCATCGCCTTCTACACCAAACTCCTCGGCATGAAGGAGCTGCGCCGGCGCGACGTGCCCGAGGGCAAGTACACCCTCGCCTTCCTCGGCTACGGGGAGGGCAACAAGGAAGGCCAGGGCGAGATCGAGCTGACCTACAACTACGGCGTCGAGAAGTACGAGCATGGCAACGCCTTCGGCCACCTCGCCATCGGCGTGCCGGACGTGAAGGCGGCCTGCGAGGCGGTGCGCGCGGGCGGCGGCAAGGTGACGCGCGAGCCGGGGCCGGTGAAGTTCGGCACCACCGTCATCGCCTTCGTCGAGGATCCGGACGGCTACAAGATCGAGCTGATCGAGCGCATGTCCTGACGCCTGGGCGGGGATGGACCCGCTGTCGCTGCTCCGCGGCGTCCTCGACACGGCCGAGGACGCCGCCCGCGCGCTGATCGGGCGCGAGCGGCTGCGCCTTGCCGTCACCGGCCTCTCGCGCGCCGGCAAGACGGTGTTCCTCACCTCGCTCGTTGCCAACCTGATCGCCGCCGGGCGCGGCGCGCGCACGCTGCCGGCGCTCTCGGACGCGGCGGGCGGGCGCATCCGCCGCGTCTTCGTGGTCCCCGCGGACACCGAGACGGTGCCGCGCTTCGACCCCGAGGCGCATCTCGCCGCCCTCGCCGCGGACCCGCCGCGCTGGCCGGAACGCACCGAGGATTTCTCCACTCTCTCCATCGCCGTGGACGTGGAGCGCCGGACCTCGCTCGGCGGCATCCTGCCGGAACGGCGCGTCACGCTCGACCTCATCGACTACCCGGGCGAATGGCTGCTGGATCTGCCGCTGCTCGGCACCGGCTTCGCCGAATGGTCGGCGGCGACGCTTGCGCGCCTGCGCCGCGGCCGGCGCGCCGAGGCTGCGGCCGCCTTCCTCGACTTCCTCGACGCGCTGCCGCCGGACGCACCGGCCGAGGATGCGCTGGCCAAGCGCGGCTACGGCCTCTACCGCGACGCGCTGCGCGCCTGCCGGGACACGCACGGGCTGCGCCTGCTCCAGCCCGGCCGCTTCCTCAATCCCGGCCCGCGCGGGGAGGCGCCGCTGCTCTGGTTCTTCCCGCTGCCGGAGACGGCGCGCGGCGGCCTCGCGGCCCTCTGCGCGCGGCGCTACGCGGCCTATCTCGACGACCAGCGCACGACCTTCCTCGACCCCTTCTTCAGCCGCTTCCACCGCCAGGTCGTGCTGGTGGACGTGCTCGGCGCGCTGCATGCGGGCCAGGAAGCCTTCGAGGACACGGCGGATGCGCTCGCCGCCATCGCCGGCGTGATCTCGGGGGCCAACCTGATCGAGCGCCTGCTCGGCGCCGCCCCCACGCGCGTCGCCTTCGCCGCCACCAAGGCGGACCATGTGCCGACGCGCGCGCGGGATGCGCTCGCCGCGCTGCTCGAACACCTCGCCCTCGGCGCGCGCGGCCGCGCCGAGGCCTCGGGCGCGGCCACCGCCTTCCATGCGCTGGCCGCGATACGCTGCACCGAGGATGCGGTCGCGACCCTCGAAGGCCGCGCCTTCCCGGCCGTGCGCGGCATCCTTTTGAACGAGGGCAAGGGCGCCACCATCTATCCGGGCGAGGTGCCGATGAAACCGCCCGAACCTGCCTTCTGGGACGCCGCCTTCTTCCAGATGCCGGAGTTCCGGCCGCCGCGGCTCGACCCTGCGGGCGGCTCGGGCGTGCCGCATCTCGGCATGGATGGGCTGCTCGCCTGGCTGCTGGGGGACGCGCTGTGAGCGGCGCGCCGCAGCCGCGCATCATCCTCGACGAGGGCGCGGCCCCCGCCCAGCGTCTCGACTTCGGCTGGGAGAAGGCGGTCGCGGCGCCGCCGGCCGAGGCGGCGCGCTGGTCCTCGGCGGGCCTCGTCGCGGGCGGGATTGCGGTGCTGCTGCTCGGCCTCGCGCTGCTGGAGGCCGGCAATTTCGTCGCCGCGCAGTTCGCGCGCGCGGCGTGGCTCGGCGCCGTCACGCTCGCCGTGGCGCTCGCGGGCTTCGGCCTCGTGTTCTGGGGCATCGCGCGGGAGGCGCGCGGCTATCTGGGCCTCGCGAGCGTGGACCGCGCGCGCGCCGCCCATGCGCGCGGCGACGCCGCGGCGCTGCGGCGGGAACTCGCCGCCTGGCAGGCGCGGCTGCCGCCGGGCCGGGCGCGCGCCGGCGCGCTCGAGGACATGCCGATGGAGGCCGCCTGCGCGCTGGTCGAGAGCAAGGTGCTCGCGCCCATCGCCCAGGATGCCGCGGCACTCGGCCGCCATGCCGCGATGCAGGCCTTCGCGGTGACGGCGATCAGCCCCTCACCGGCGCTCGATGCGCTGGTCTTCGGCTGGCGCGGAATCCGCCTGGTGCGGCAGGTCGCAGCGCTGCACGGCTTCCGTCCCGGCATCGCGGGCACGCTCGCGCTGCTGCGGCGCGTGGCGATGGATGCGGCGACGGTCGCGGCCACCGATGTGGCGGTGGATGCGATGGTGCGCGGCCTGCTCTCGAGCCGCGTCGCCGAGCATGTGGCGGGCGAGGCCGCGGCCGGTGCGGTGGCGGCGCGGCGGATGATCCTGCTCGCCCGCGCGGCGGACGAGGCCTGCCGCGTCATCCCGCGCGCGCGCTGAGCCCGCCGGAGGGAGACCGCCGCGAGGTCCTGTGCGCCCGCGTCGCGTGCGGCCCTGGCTGGGGGGCTGCCAGTAAAGCCGTGCAAAAGCATCGGGCGGGCAAGGCCGCTCGCGTCTGCGCCGGGTGTCAGCCTCCGATCTGGCGCGCGCCGGCGCCACCAGCCCCGCGCGCGGCACCTGCGGGGACGGTGGCGCGCCCATCGCCCGCGAGCATCGCGGCGGCAGGTGCATGACCCGATGGCGCGTCCGGCGCCGTCGCGTCGGGCATCATGCCAGCGGACGGTTTGACCTTTCGCCCGCTGGCATCGCGCGCTGGGCTGGTGGCGCGGTCGCGCACGGAACAGGATCCTGACGCCCTGCGGACAAGGGACCAACCTTTGTCCGCAGGGAATCACGCCGCGCGTCGCGGCGGCGAGAGGCTCGGCCGCGCGTTGAGCGTCGCGGGCTCGAAGCCGGCCAGCCGCTTGTAGCGCATCGCGATCTCCTCGCGCTCGGCGAGCGGCATCACCGCCTCGATGTCCTCGAAGCCTTCCGGCGCGCGGGCGGCGGCAATGTCGAGCACCACATCCGGCCCGTCCCCGCGCGTCGCCTCGAGCAGCGCGGCCGTCGCGGGGCGGCGGATCGCCTCATAGGCGTCCAGCGCCGCCGCCGGATCCGCGATGGTGGCGAGCTTGAAGGCCAGCGTTCGCGCATCGAGTATGCCCTGCGAGGCGCCGTTGGACCCGATCGGGTAGAGCGGATGCGCGGCATCGCCCAGCAGCGTGACGCGCCCATGCGTCCAGCGCGGCAGGGGGTCGCGGTCTACCATCGGGAACTCGAACACCGCCTCGGCCGTGCGGATCAGCCCCGGCACGTCGAGCCACGGGAAGCGCCAGTCCGCGAAGGCCGGCAGGAAATCCTCGATGCGGCCCGGGCGGTTCCAGTCCTCGCGCTTCCAGGGCTGGCTGGGGTCGAGGCGGCGTTCGGCGATCCAGTTCGTCAGCATGCGCCCGTCCGGCAGGCTCGCGATGGGATAGACGACGAACTTCACGTCGCGCGTGCCGATCTGCGCCATGGTCGCGCCGGTCAGGAAGGGCTCGGCGATGCTGGTCGCGCGCCACAGCACCGCCCCGTTCCAGATCGGCGGGCCTTCGCCGGGGTGGAACAGGCCACGCACCGTGGAATGGATGCCGTCGGCGGCCACCAGCACGTCGCCGCGCGCCCGCCCGCCATCCTCGAAGCGCGCCGTCACGCCGGACGCATCCTGCTCGAAGCCGGACAGCCGCGCGCCGAGGTGGATGCACCCGTCTCCGAGCCGCTCGCGCGCCGCCTCCAGCAGCAGCATGTGCAGCCGCCCGCGATGGATCGAGACCTGCGGCCAGGCGTAGCCCGCCGCGAGGCCGCGCGGCTCGGACCAGATCATCTGGCCGAAGCGGTTGGCATAGACGAGTTCCCGCGTCGCCACCCCGGCCGCGAGCACGCGCTCCAGCAGGCCGAGCTCGGTCAGTTCCCGCATCGCATGGGGCAGGACGTTGATGCCGACGCCGAGCGGGCGGATCTCCGCCACCTGCTCATGCACCTCGCAGGCGATGCCCGCCTCGTGCAGCGAGAGGGCGAGGACGAGGCCGCCGATGCCCCCGCCCGCGATGATCACGCGCATGGCTTTCCGCTCCCGTGTCGCCCCGCAGTCTAGCGGCGGCGCGGCGGCCGGTCAGCCCGCGGCGCCGATGCGGCGCGCGACCGCCTTCGCCGCCGCCGCCGTGCCGTCGCCGCCGCCGATGTCGGCCGTGCGCAGCCCATCCGCGAAGGCCGCGTCCACCGCGCCCTCCAGTTCGGCGGCGGCATCCGCGAAGCCCTGGCCGGCGCCGCGTTCGGCGAGCCAGTCGAGCATCATCGCGGCGGAGAGGATCGTCGCCGTCGGGTTGGCGATGCCCTTGCCCGCGATGTCGGGCGCCGTGCCGTGGGCGGGCTGGAACACCGCATGGGTGTCGCCGATGTCCGCGCTCGGCGCGAAGCCCATGCCGCCCACGAGGCCCGCGCCGAGGTCGGAGAGGATGTCGCCGAACATGTTCTCGGTCGGCAGCACGTCGAAGGCCCAGGGACGGCGCACGAGGTCGAGCGCCATCGCGTCCACGTAGTGCGTCCCGTGCGCGACATCGGGAAACCCGGCCGCCACCTCGGCGAAGATGCCGCGCATGAAGGCGAAGGCGCGGAACACATTCGCCTTGTCCACCAGCGTCACCGTGCCCTTCCGCCCGCGCCGCGCCGCCCGCCGCCGCGCGAGGCCGAAGGAGAATCGCGCCAGCCGCTCCGTGGTCGGCCGCGTGATGCGCAGCGTCTCCTCGGCCATGTCCTCGGTCACGGTGCCGCGGCCGCGGGAGAAGAACAGCCCCTCGGTGCTCTCGCGCAGGATCACGAAGTCGATCTCCCGCGCGCGCGGATCGGCGAGCGCCAGCGGCACGCCGGGCAGGGCGCGGAAGGGCCGCACCCCGGCATAGAGGCCGAGGCGGAAGCGCAGGTCGAGCTGCGGCGCGATCTCGGTGCCGTCCGGCGTGCGGATCTCGGGCCAGCCCATGGCGCCGAGCAGGATCGCATCCGCCTTCGCGGCCTTCTCGAAGGTTTCCTCGCTCATCGCCGTGCCGGTGTCGCGGTAGCAGAAGGCGCCCGCGCGCAACTCCTCGAAGGCGAGGCCGATGCCGTGGCGCTTCGCGAGCGGCTCCAGCACCGCGAGCGTCGCGGCGGTGACCTCCGTGCCGATTCCGTCCCCGGGCATGACGGCGATGCGAAGCGTGTTGGAGGGCAGGGGCATCACGGACCTCGTGCGGTTCTGGCCGCCGACTACTCCCACGCGGCGCGCTGCCGCGCCAGGGCGTGTTCACCGCCGCGCAACCCGGCCCCGGCGATGCTGCGCAGGGAGATAAGGCCATGAAGCGCGACCCGATCGAGACCCTGGCGAGGCTGAAGGCGCTCGAACTCCGCGCCGCCCAGCGCGGGCTTGCGGAGGCGCGCGGCATGCAGGCGCTGGCGGAACGCCGGGCCGCGGAGGCCGATGCGATGCTGCGCAACGAGCCGCCCGCGCCGGCCACGCCGGGCTACGACGCCTTCCTCGCCCATGGCCTCGCCGAGCGCGACCGCCTCGCCGCCGAGGCCGCCGACCGCGCCGCGGCGAGCGAGGCGGCGCGGCAGGCCCTCGCGCTTGCGCGCGGTGCGGAGAAGGTGGTCGCCATCCTGCGCGAAAGGCGCGCCGCGGCGCGGCGGCGCGATGCGCTGCGCCGCGCGCAGCTCCGCCTCGAGGACGCGCTGCCCCGCGACGCGCAGGGCTGAGGCGGCCGCCCGCGCCCCGGTTCCACCCCGCCCGGCGTTGCACTAGCATCGCGGCCCGGGAGGACCACGCCATGACAAAGACCCTGCACCGCCGCGCCCTGCTGGGCGCCGCAGCCCTGCCCCTGCTGCCCGGCCTCGCCCGCGCCCAGTCCGACTGGCCGAGCCGCCCGGTGCGCGTCATCGTGCCCTTCCCGCCGGGCCAGGCGGCGGACATCTTCACGCGCCTCGTGGCCGACGAACTCTCCAAGCGCTGGCCGCACCGCGTGGTGGTGGAGAACCGCGCCGGCGGCGCCGGGGCCCCGGCGCTCGAGGCCGGGGCGCGCGCCGCGCCCGACGGCTACACGCTCATCACCGGCACCTCCGGCACGCTTGGCGTGAACCCCTCCGTGCTGCCCCGCATCCCCTACGACGCGGAGCGGGACTTCGCGCCGATCTCCAACATCTTCATCGCGCCGCTGGTGCTGGTCGCCCATCCCGCCCAGCCATTCCAGACCGCCGCCGCCTTCGCCGAGGCCGCGCGCGCCCGGCCCGGCGCGCTGGACTGCGCCTCGGCCGGGCCCGCCACCTCGCAGCACATGGCGACCGAGCTGCTGATGCTGCGCACGGGGCTGAGGCTCAACATCGTGCACTACCGCGGCTCGGGGCCCGGCATCACCGACCTGATCGCGGGCAATGTGCCGCTGATGATGGATTCGGTGGCCTCGGCGCTGCCGCATATCCGCTCCGGCCGGGCCCGCGCGCTGGCGGTGACGACGCGCGCGCGCATCTCCGCCCTGCCCGACGTGCCGACCATCGCCGAGACGCTGGTGCCGGGATACGAGGCGGTGGGCTGGTCGGGCCTCGTCGCCCCGGCCGCGACGCCCGCGCCCATCATCACGCGCATCAGCGCCGATGTCGGCGCCATCCTGCGCGAGCCCGCCATCGTCCGCCGCATCGAGGAGATGGGCGCGATCGCGGATCCCACCACGCCCGAGCAATACGCCGCCTTCATCCGCGAGGAGATCGCGAAGTGGCGCGAGGTCGCGCGCGCCGCGAATGTCCGCCTCGACGGCTGAGTCTCAGTCGAGCTCCGGCTCCCAGCCGAGCCCCGGCCCATCGGGCAGCGCGATGACGCCATCCCGCGGCACCAGGCGCTCGCCATAGGGCGCGCGATCGAGATCTGCGAAGTAGATCTCGATCGGCTCCTCCTCCTCGCTCGCCGCCAGGAAGTGCAACGTCGCGAGCAGCCCCGGGCCGAAATAGGGGCAGTGCGGCACCAGCCGCACGCCCATCTCGCGCGCGAGTTCCGCGACCTCCAGCATCGCCGAGATCCCGCCGATCTTGGTGACCGAGGGCTGCGCCACGTCCACCGCGCGCAACTCGAACATGCGGCAGAATTCCTCGACCGTGCCGTTGCATTCCCCGGCCGCGACCGGCACCGGCGATGCGGCGCGGATGCGCGCGATGGCGGGGATGTCCTCCGGCGGCCAGACCGGTTCCTCGACCCAGGCGGCGTTCATCGGCGCGACCGCCTCGCAGAACTCGATCGCCTCCTCCTCGCTGTCCCATGCGCAGTTGATGTCGAGCATCAGCGGCACCTCCGGCGCGGCGCGGTGCGCCGCGGCGATGCAGCGCAGATCCACCTCGTGCAGCTTGATGTGGCGATAGCCGCGCCCGAGCGCGCGCATGACGTTGCGTGCCACATCCTCCGGCTCGCCGTAGCGCAGCAGGCTCGCATAGGCGGGCACCGAGGCGCGCTGCGCGCCGCCGAGCAGCGCGTGCAGCGGCCGCCCCTCGGCCTTCGCGCGGATGTCCCACAGCGCGATGTCGATGGCCGAGAGGCCGAAGGTGACCGGCCCGTTCCGCCCGAAATTGTGCAGGCGGCGGAAGAGGCGGCGCATCAGCCCCGTGATGTCGCGCGCATCCTCGCCGATGCAGGCGGGCGCGATCAGCCGCTCGACCGCGTCCTTCGTCGTCTCCGCCAGGGTGAAGCCGAAACCCTCGCCCCAGCCATGGATCCCCGCATCCGTCTCGACGCGCACCAGCAGCGTGTCCATTGCGCGCAGATGCAGGTTGCCGCCGACGCCGGCGGCGCTCGCGCCATAGCCGAAGCCGGTGCGGTGGTGATGGGTGGTGACGCGGGTGATCCTCATCGGCCTTGCCTTCCGTGCGGCGCGCATCGCGCCGATACTGCGCGCAGGCGCCGGCGGGAAGAAGCCGCGCCGCGAGGATGGCCATGAATGCAAGCCCTGCCGTCACCGACCGCGCGGCCTGGGAAGCGGCGGGCGAGTGGTATCACGCCTGGTTCACCGGCATCGTGCTGATGGCGGTGTCCCGCCGCGGGCCGGCCGATGCCGCGGACCTCGTCTTCCGCATCTTCCGCCGCCAGCAGCAGGCGACCTTCCTGCCGGGCCTCGCGAAGCTCGGCCTCTCGGGCCTTCCGCCGGCGGTGGCGGCGGCGCGCTACCACTATCTCTCGAACTTCATCGGCGGCGTCGGCGTCGAGTATGTCGAGGAATCCCCCCGCAAGGCCTGGATCCGCTACCCGCCGCCGCGCTGGGTCTGGCCGGGCCCGGCCATCTGCGGCATCCCCTCCGAGGTGAACGCCGCGATGCTGCGCGGCTGGCACGCGAACAACGGCGTGATGCTCGGCCGCCTCGGCCTCGGCTTCGTCTGCACCGGGCAGACGGTGGACGGCGACCCGGGCCTCGAGGGCTACTACATCGAGCATGAGCGCGACCTCGCGGAAGAGGAGCGCCTGCGCTTCGCGAAGCAGGAAATCATGCCGCGCTTCGATCCGGCCGCCGCGCCCCGCCTGCCTTCCGCCGGCTGGCCGGCGGAGCGCCTCGCCAAGGCGAAGCGCGGCTACGCGATGGAATACTGCCGCAGCGCGATCGAGGCCGCGCTGGCGCTGTTCGGGCCCGAGCAGGGCGGCGCGCTGCTCGGGCATGCCGCGCGGTTGACGGCCATGCAGCACGTCCATGCCACGGCGGCCGCGCTCGGCGTGCAGGACTTCGCGGCCTTCCTCGTCGCGCTGGCCCGGGGCGAGGGCGATGCCGCGCGCGTCGAGGCGCAGCCCGATGGCAGCACGATCATCACCCGCGAGGCCGTCACCCCGCTGCGCGGCATCGCCGATCCCGCCGCCTTCGCGGCCTGGGAGGGGCTGCTCGCCGGCGCGCTGGCGGCCTGGGACCGCTTCGCGCGGCTGCAGCGGATCGCGCCCCTGGCCTGGCGCCTGTCGGGCCGCTGAACCCGCCTGCATTGCGCGGCCGGCGCGGGCGCCAGCGCGGTCTGGCCCACCGCGAAATCGAAGCGATGCGCCTGCGTCGCCGGATCGGACGAGATGTCCACCGTCAGGGCGATGTCGCCTCGGCTGCCGCAGGTCAGGGTGATGCGCAGCATCGCCTCCATGCCATCGAGCGTGGCGCTGCCGCGCAGGTCGCGATGCATCCGCACGAGCGCGTCATGCAGGCGCGTGAGGTCGGTGAGCCTCAGGAAATGCCCGCGCGCCTCGACCACCGCGCTCGGCGCCTCCACCCGCGCCAGCGCATGGATCCAGTCCTCGCGGGCGGCGGCCTCCGCCACGCCGGAGACGCTGAGGCTAAACCCGCCCAGGCGCAGGACCGGCGCGGCGTCGTCCCCGTCACGCCGCCGCCGCGTTGATCCGCAGCAGGCTCTCGTCGCGCCCCAGCGCCCAGAGCACGGCGTTGATCGGCGGGCTCGTCGTGCTGCCCGACAGCGCCACGCGCAGCGGCTGCGCCACGTCCTTGAGCTTGACCTGCTTCACCTCGGCATAGTCGCGCAGCCAGTGTTCGAGGTCCGCCTTCTCCCACGGCGCATCGGCGAGGAACTCCGCGAGGTCGGCGAGCCGCGCCTTGGCCTCCGGCGTCAGCAGCGCGAGCGCCTTGGCGTCCATCACGGGCGGGCCCTCATGCGCGGCGAAGGCGGCCGAGCCCGCGAGCTCCTCGATGGTGCGCGCGCGTTCCTTGAGGTCGGGCATCAGCATCGCAACGCGCTTCGCGCCATCCGTGCCGAACAGCACGCCGCGGCGGGCGAGCGTCTCCAGCACCGCGCGCGTCAGCCGCGCGTCGTCGGCCTGGCGGAGATAGATGCCGTTCAGGTGCGTCAGCTTCGCGTAGTCCATGCGCGAGGGCGCGCGCCCGACATCCTTGAGGTCGAACAGCTCGATCGCCCGCTCGCGCGGCACCACCTCCTCGTCGCCATGGCCCCAGCCGAGACGCAGCAGGTAGTTGCACACCGCCTCGGGCAGGTAGCCCTGGTCGCGGAAATCGAGCACCGAGACGGCGCCGTGCCGCTTCGAGAGTTTCGCGCCGTCCGCGCCGTGGATCAGCGGGATATGGGCGAAATGCGGCCGCCGCCAGCCCATGGCGTCATAGACCATGCACTGGCGGAAGGTGTTGGTCAGGTGGTCGTCGCCGCGGATGACGTGCGTGATCTCCATGTCGTGGTCGTCCACCACCACCGCATGGAGGTAGGTCGGCGTGCCGTCCGAGCGCAGGATGATCATGTCGTCCAGTTCGCTGTTCCGCACGCGCACCTCGCCCTGCACGAGGTCCTGCACCACCGTCTCGCCCTCGAGCGGCGCCTTGATGCGGATCGCGAAGGGCTTGCCCTCCTGCTCCGGGCCCGGCTCGCGGTCGCGCCAGCGGCGGTCGTAGCGCGGCGGCCGGCCCTCGGCGGCGGCCTGCTCGCGCATCTGGGCCAGTTCCTCGGGCGTGGCCCAGCAGCGATAGGCCTTGCCCATGGCCAGCAGCGCGTGGGCGATCTCGGCGTGCCGCGCCTCGCGGCTGGCCTGGAACACCGGCGGCTCGTCGGGCGTCAGGCCGAGCCACTCGAGGCTCTCCAGGATCTGGTCCACCGCTTCCTTGGTCGAGCGCTCGCGGTCGGTGTCCTCGATGCGCAGCAGATAGGCGCCCTTGTGGCGGCGGGCGAAGAGGAAGTTGAACAGCGCGGTGCGCGCCCCCCCGATATGCAGGTAGCCGGTGGGGGAGGGGGCGAAGCGGGTGCGGACGGTCATCGTGCCTGGACTCTGCTCTGAGGGCCGCCGTTATACCCCCCGCCGCCGCCGCCGACAGGTCCGCGCCGGTCGCGATTCCGGCCGTGCCCGCCTCCCGCCGCCGTCCCCGGCCCCGCTCGCCGGGGCCGCCGCGGCACCGGGCCGCCCCGGGCCTTCCCGGCATCGCAGCGCGGTTCCGCCGGCCTCGACGCTCGCATAGGATGAACGCGGGAGTTGCTGATCATCGAGGCCAACAGCACCATCGCGCGATACGCCGCCCCGCGCCTCCGCCCCGCCCTGCGGGACGCGGCGGCGCGCGCCGAGGCGCTTTTCGCGCGCGAACGCGGCCGCCTCGCCCCCTGGCTCGCGGTCGCCATGGCCGGCGGCATCCTCGGCTATTTCATGCTGCGCGAGGAACCCTCGGCCTGGGCGGCCGCGCCGGGCCCCGTCCTGGCCCTTCTGGCCTGGCGGGTCGCGGGCCGGGCGCCGCATGCCGGATGGGCGCTCGGGCTGCTCGCCGCCGCGGCCATCGGCTTCGGCGCGGCGGTGCTGCATGCCGCGCGCGCCCCGCCGCCGCTCGCGCCGCCGCGCACGGCGGTGGTGCTCTCCGGCATCGTACAGGCGGTCGAACTGCTGCCCGAGGGCCAGCGCGTGACCCTCGGCCATGGGCGTCTCGCGCTGGATACCGGGCCGCTGGAGCGCAGCATCCGCATCCGCCTGCGCGCCGACGACCCGGCCCGGCCGGCGCCCGGGGACCGGCTGACCGTGCGGGCGCTGGTGCGCGCGCCCTCGCCGCCATTCCATCCCGGCGGCTGGGATTTCCAGCGCGCGGCCTTCTTCTCGGGGCAGGGGGGCTCGGGCTTCGCGCTCGGGCCCGCCGAGGTGAGCCCCGCCGCCGGCGCCGCGCCGCCGCTCGCCGGCCTGCGCGCGGCGGTCGAGGCGCGCGTTGCCGCCACCCTGCCCGGGCCGGTGGGCGCCGTCTCGGCGGCGCTGCTGACCGGCGGGCGCAGCGCCATCCCCGGTGCCGACCTCGCGGCGATGCGCGATTCGGGCCTCGCCCATCTGCTCGCCGTCTCGGGCCTGCACATCGCCATCGTGATGGGCGTGACCTTCTGGGTGGTGCGCCTGCTCATCGCCTGCTGGCGCTGGCTCGCGCTGCGGGTGGACGGCAAGGTGGCCGCCGGGCTGGCGGCGCTCGCCGCGGGCGGCTTCTACATGCTGCTCGCCGGCGCGCAGGTGCCGATGCAGCGGGCCTTCGCCATGGCGGCCCTGGTCACGCTGGCGCTGCTCGCCGGGCGGCGGGCGGTCTCGATGCGCAGCCTCGCGCTCGCGGCCGCGGCGGTGATGCTGGCCGCGCCGGCGAGCCTGCTCGGGCCCTCCTTCCAGATGTCCTTCGCCGCGGTGATCGCGCTCGTCGCGGGCTGGGAGGCGCTGCGCGCCCCGCTCGCGCGGCTGCGCGGGGGTGGTGCATGGTGGCGGCGCGCGCTCGTGTTCGGCGCCGGCCTGCTCGGCACTTCGGTGCTGGCCGCGCTCGCCACCGCGCCGGTCGGCCTCGCACATTTCGGCCGGCTGCAATGGTACGGGGTGGCGGCGAACGCCGTCGCCGTGCCGCTGACCTCGCTCCTCGTCATGCCGGCGGGGATGCTCGCCATGCTGCTGATGCCCCTCGGCCTCGACGCGCCGGCGCTGGCCGTCATGGGCTGGGGGGTGGAGGGCATCCTCGCCGTGGCGCGGGCGGTGTCCGCCTGGCCCGGCGCGGCGCAGGGCGCGCCGCCGCTGCCGGGCTGGGGGCTGGCGCTCTACGGCCTCGGTCTGGCCTGGCTGTGCCTCTGGCGCTGCGCCTGGCGCTGGCTCGGCGTGCCGGTGATCCTGCTCGCGCTGGCGAGCCCGGCCCTCGACCGCCCGCCCGATGTGATGGTCTCCGGCGATGGGCGGCTGATCGGGCTGGCGGCGGGCGGGTCGCTCTGGATCGAGCGCCAGCGCGGAGCCTCCGCCTTCGTCCGCGAGCAGTGGCAGCGCGCCCATGGCGGGGCCGAGGCCGCGATCCTGCCGGCGGAAGGCGTCCTCGCCGACGGCGCGCTCGTGTGCGACCGCGAAGCCTGCCGCCTCCTCGCGCAGGGGCGGGAGATCGTGATCCTGCGCGCCGGTCCCGCCGCGCCGCATTGCGGCCGCGCCGCGCTGATCCTCTCCCCCGAGCCCGTGCGCGGACGGTGCCGCGACAGCGCCGTGGTGGACCGCTTCGCGCTGTGGCGGGACGGGCCGCACGCGGCCTGGATCGGCCCGGAGGGCGTCCGGGTGGTCTCGGACCGCGACTGGCGCGGCTCGAGGCCCTGGGTGCCGCCGGTGCCGCTGCCGCGCGGCGGCTCGGACCTGCCGCCGGCCCCCGTCGAGTAGCCGCGCCGCCGGCTACAGGAAGAACCAGGCGGCCTCCGGCGTGAAGGCGCTGACCACGGTGATGGCGAAGTCCGCGTCGCCGTCGCCATTCGTATCGCCGAGGACCTCGTAGACGTCGGCCGCGAGGATCTCGAAGCGCAGCTCCCCCGCGCTCGCCGCGCCGAGGCCGCCGAAGGCGGCATCCCCGATCCAGCGGAAGGCCTGGTCGCCCGCCGCAATTCCGTTCGCATCCACCGGCCGGAGGTCGATCCTGTCCAGGCCGGTCGCCGCCGCGAAGCCGAAGTCCTGGATCACGTCGCCCTCGGTGGGCGTGCTGTCCGAGGCCGAGAAGTAGCGGAAGATGTCGTTGCCCGCCCCGCCCGTCAGCGTATCCGCGCCCGCGCCGCCGACGAGCACGTCGTTGCCCGCCGCCCCGTCCAGCACGTCCCGGCCGGCGAAGCCGCGCAGTATGTTCGCCGCGCCATTGCCGGTGATGACGTTGTCGAGCCCGTTGCCGTTGCCTTCGATCGCCTCGGCGGCGGCGAGCACGAGGTTCTCGACATTGGCCCCGAGCGTGTAGGCCGCCCCCGAGACCAGCACGACGGTGTCGGTGCCGAGGCCCGCGCCCTCGAACACGCTGTCGCCGAGGGTGACGAGGAAGGTGTCGTTCCCCGCGCCGCCATAGAGAAGGTCGTTGCCGAGGCCGCCATCGAGCGTGTCGTTGCCCGCCCCGCCGAGCAGCGTGTCCGCCTCCTCCCCGCCGGTGATGCGGTTGTCGAGCCCGTTGCCCACGAAGTTCCGCGCGCCGGAGCCCGACGCGACCAGGTTCTCGACGTTGATCGTCAGCGTATAGGCGGCAAGGCTCGTCACGACGGTGTCGATGCCCTGGTTGGCGAGTTCCACGACCACGTCGCCCGCATCGCCGACGATGAAGAGGTCGTCGCCGAGGCCACCGAGCATCCGGTCGGCATCGGCGCCGCCATCGAGCGTGTCGTTGCCTGCCCCGCCCGAGAGCGTATCCGCGCCAGCGCCGCCGATGATGCTGTTGTCGAGGCCATTGCCCGTCAGGCTCCGCGCGCCCGCCCCGAGCGCCATCAGATGCTCGACATTGATTGGCAGCGTGTAGGCGTCGATCGTGGACAGCACCGTGTCCGCGCCCTGGTTCGCGAACTCCACCACCACGTCGCCGGCGTCGCTGACGATGTAGAGATCGTCGCCCAGGCCGCCGAGCATGCGGTCCTCGCCCTGCTGGCCGTCGAGCGTGTCGTTGCCGCCGCGCCCCTCGAGCGTGTCGTTGCCCTCCGCGCCGGCGAGGTGGTTGCCGAGCGCATTGCCGCGGATGATGTCGGCCGCCGTGCTGCCGATTGCGTGCTCGATCGAGAGGATGGTGTCGGTCGCGCCGCCGAAATCGGTCGCGCGCGCGGTGCCGAGGTCGATGGTCACCCCCGCCACCGGCAGCCGGTCGCCCGCCTCGTTGATCGTGTACTGGATGCCGCCGGGCGTGAAGCCGTGGCTGTAGGAGATGGTGTCCTCGCCCTCCCCGCCATTGACGAAGTCCGCCCCGGCATTCGGCGCGATCAGGTTGCCCTGGGCATTGCCGAAGATGCTGTCGTTGCCGAAGCTCGTGACCACGCCCTCGAAGCCGAAGATGGTGTCGGTCGCGCCGCCGACGTCGCGCGCGCGGTTGGTGGCGAGGTTGACCGAGACGCCGCCGGTGTCCGACGCGCCGTAGCTGAGAATGTCGAAGCCGCCCCCCGCATTGATGGAATCGGCGCCGTCGCCGGGGCTGATCCATTCGTCATGCGCGGTGCCGATCACGGTGTCGGCGAAGTCGCCGAAAAGCAGCACGCCGCGGATGTTCACCAGCGTGTCGGTGCCGCCCCTTCCGTCCTCGACGGTTCCCGCGCCGAGGTTGATCGAGAGCGCCTGCGTCTGGTCCGCATAGTCGGCACGGACATATTCGCCGAGGATGCCGACCAGCGTGTCGTTGCCCGCGCCGCCGCGCAGGTCGCTCGTCGAGCGCGCGGCCTGCGCGACGCCGGTGAGGTGGTCGTCATGGCTGCTGCCGATCACGTGCTCGAAGGAGATGAGCAGGTCGGTCCCGCCCTCGCCGTCGCTCGCCGTGCCGGTGGTCAGGTTCACGGTCACGCCCGAGGCGGCGCTGTTGTATTCCGCCCAGTCGCCGCCGAGGCCGCCATCGAGCGTGTCGTTGCCGCCGCGGCCGTTGAAGCGGTTGTTCTCCGCCCCGCCGCGGATCGAATCGGCGAATCGCGTGCCGTTGATCCGCTCGATGCCGAGGAGCGTGTCCGTCCCGCCCCACCCGTCCTGGGCGATGCCGGTCACGAGGTCCACCACCACGCCCTGGGTCGGCGCAGGCACGTTGCCCTGGCCCGATTGGTAGCTCAGCCGGTCCGACCCGCCGGCGCCGCCATCCACGTAGTCGTTGCCGCCGAAGGGGGCGAAGAACTCGTTCAGGCCGGTGCCGATGATGGTGTCGGCGAAGTTCGTCGCACGCACATCCTCGAAGCCGATGACGGTGTCGGTCCCGCCTTCGCCATCCTGCGCGCGCTGCGTGGCGAGGTTGACGCTCACCCCCGCGACCGATTGCGTGTAGTCGAGCTGGTCCGTGCCGCCGCGCCCGTCGAGGAAGTCGTTCCCGCCGCGGCCGCGGATGCGGTCGGCGCCCTCGCTGCCGAGGATGGTGTCCGCGAGGGAGGAGCCGCGGATCATGCCGATGTTGACCAGCAGATCCTGCCCGCCGAAGCCGTCCTCGGAGACGATCCCGCTCTCGAGGTCGGCGACGATCCCGTTGCTCATGCCGCTGAGCAGGTAGTCGGCCTGGACCGAGAAGTTGCGGTCGGCCATGCCGATGATGGTGTCGTTGCCCGCCCCGCCGCGCGCGTGGAAGGCCACCGGGATGTCCACCGAGAGGATCTCGATCACATCGCCGAAGTTCGAGCCCTGGATCGCCTCGATCTCGCGCAGCGTGTCGGTGCCGTCCCCGCCGGTGACGGTTGCGTTGTGGCCCGTGGTGCCGTTGAACTCCACCACCGCGGTGATGCCCGAGGCGGCGAAGACGTAGCTCGCGGTGTCGAAATCCGCCCCGCCGATCAGCCAGTCGTTCCCGGCGCGGCCGTTGAGCACGTCGTTGCCCGCCCCGCCCGCGAGGGTGTCGTCCCCCGTGCCGCCGATCAGGTTGTCGCTGAAATTGCTGCCCAGCACGTATTCGAAGCCGGTGACAGTGTCCGTCCCGCCCTGCCCGTCGAAGGCGCTGAGGGAGAACAGGCTCACCCCCACGGCGGCCGGCGCGGCGGAGAGGTCGAGCGTGTCCACGCCGCCGCCGCCCAGCAGCACGTCGTTGCCGGCGTTGCCGCGGATGCGCTCCGGCCCGTCCGATCCGATGATGGTGTCGTTGAAGGCGCTGCCGCGCACCTCCTCGATGCTGATCAGCGTGTCGGTGCCGCCATCCCCGTCCTGCGCGCGGCCGACCGTGAGATCCACCGAGACGGCGGCGGCCGCCTGGGTGTAGTCCGCGAGGTCGGAGCCCGCGCCGCCGTCGATCCAGTCGTTGCCGCCGCTCCCGCGGAAGCGGTCGTTGGTGTTGCCGCCGATCAGCGTGTCGTCGAAGGCCGAGCCGCGCACCGCGTTGATGTTGGAGAAGCTGTCGATGCCGCCGAGGCCGTCGCTCGCGAGGCCGGTGCCGAGATTGACCGACACGCCGCCCAACATGAAGGGCGCGAGGTAATCGAGGAACAGGCCGCGATTGAGCGTGGCCGGCCCCGCGATGCTGTCGTTGCCTCCGCCGCCCCGGATGTAGAAGAGGAAGCTGTCGGTATTGACCGAGTCGACGATGAAGGTGTCATCGCCCGCCGATCCGTTGACCTGCTCCACCGCCAGGACCGTGTCGTTGCCATGCACGGATCCGCTGACTGCGACGTTGTTCGACGTGCCAGCACTCGTGACCACGAAGGTCGGCGCGATCGGGCCCAGGATGGCGCCGTATTCGATGATGTCGAACCCGGCCCCGCCATCGATGAGGTCGTCGCCGAATCCGCCATCGATGATGTCATTGCCGTCGCCGCCGAAGATCAGGTCGTCGCCGAACCAGCCATAGATGACGTCGTTGCCCGCCTCTCCGCGGATAGTGTCGTTGCCGCCGCTGCCGTTGATGCTGTCCGCGCCGCCCCCGCCCAGGATCGAATCGGCGTCATCGCTGGGCTCCCCGCCGGTCACGCCGGCCGAGACATTGCCCGGATAGATCGTGTCGTTGCCGGCGGTTCCAATGATGGTGGCCATGGCGCGCGCTCCGGGCGGGGGGGAGCAGGCATCATCCCAGGAACGAAACTGTTTCTGCCACCAAATGAGGCGCGAGTTACCGAAGTTTCACGCCCGGCCCGCGCGAAACCATCTGGCCGGGCTAGCGTCAGTAGCGCCTGACCAGCCCCACCAATTGTCCCTGAACGCGCACCCGGTCCGGGCCGAAGATACGTGTCTCATGCCTTGGGTTGGCCGGCTCGAGGGCGATCGAGTTTCCCCGCCGCCGCAGCCGCTTCAGCGTGACCTCGTTCTCATCCACCAGCGCCACCACGATGGAGCCGTTCTCGGCGGTGTCGGATCGGCGGATGATCACCGTGTCCCCGTCGAGGATGCCGGCATCCACCATCGAATCGCCCGCGACCTCGAGCGCGTAGTGCTCGCCATTGCCGAGCAGGCTCGCCGGGACCTCGACCTGCGTGCCGTTGTCGCGCAGCGCCTCGATCGGCAGGCCGGCGGCGATGCGGCCATAGAGGGGCAGCGACACCGCCGCGCCCTCCGCCGCCCCGGGCTGGGGGCGCGCGGCGGGCTGCGCGCCGAAGGGCCCGCGGATGACATTGGGCCCGAGCGGCGCCTCGGCCGGCTTCGCGGCGCGCGCCCGCGGCCCCAGCATCTCGGGCAGGCGGATCACCTCCAGCGCCCGGGCGCGATGGGCGCGGCGGCGCAGGAAGCCGCGCTCCTCGAGCGCGGTGATCAGCCGGTGGATGCCCGACTTCGACTTCAGGTTGAGCGCCGCCTTCATCTCCTCGAAGGAGGGGGAGAAGCCTGTCTCGCGCAGGTGCTTGTCGATGAACATCAGCAGCTCGTGCTGCTTGCGGGTGAGCATCCGCGCCTTCCTCCTCGGCCGGCCGTCGCGGATCCGACGGAACAAACCGGCAACCGAAGCGATGTTCTAGGAAGGTTCCGGCTTCACCGTCAAACCTTTTCTCCTGTGGATGAGTGCCTCAACGATATGGAATGTCGAGGCCTTCCTGCAGCAGCCGCCGCATGTCGAGCTGTGGCAGCGGGTTCGCATCCACCTCCGTCCCCACGATGCCGGGCCGGAGAGGATCAGCCTCGCGGTAGTAGAAGCGGCTGCCCTGCGGGGCCTGGAACCGCTCGCCCGTGCGCGGGTCGGTCAGGCGCACGGTCCCGCCCAGGATGTCCTGCATCGCCTCGTGCCGCTGCCGCCCCGATTCCCAGCGTTCCTCGAGCATCGCCTGCTGGCGCGCGCTGCTGTCGCGGAAATAGGCCATCCAGCGGGCCGCATCCTGCGCCTGCATCCGCCGCTCGATCGCGAACCAGCGCGGATTGACGGCGAAGGAGCCCATCACGCGGGCGAGCGTCACGCCCAGCACCGCCGCCTCCGGCGCGGGGCCGGCGAAGCCGTAGAAATCCTCCACCGCCCAGCCGCCGCCCAGCCCCGGCACCACATAGCCGCTGGTGCTCACGTTCAGCAGCCCGATGCGGCCATCGGCAAGGCGGATATCGGCCTCGCCCATCGTCACATGCGCGCGCGAGCCCTCCATCACCGGCTGGCGCTGCGCGCGGAAGGCGGCCATGTCGGGCCGGTCGCGCCGCCCGGTCACCTGCAGGGGGCCGAGCCGCCGCTGCAGCAGCTCCGGCCCGATCTCGAGCGCATGGCGGAAGCGCATGATCACGTCCGTCCCGCCCGGATAGGACATGCCCTCGCGGTAGCCCAGATTGTCCAGCACCGGGCTCGGCAGGATGAAGCGCGGCAGGGCGGGATCGCCGATGAAGATCACGCTGCGCCCGTCCGGCGAGACCGCCCGCACCGCCGTGCGTGGCGAGGTGCCGTGGCGCAGCAGCCCGCCCTCGGCCCGCCATCCGGCCGGAAGGTCGAGGCTGAAGGCCGCCTCGTTCGGGTCGGTCCAGCGCGCGAGCGGCAGCGCGGCCGCCGCGCGCGGCCCCGGCTGCCCGCCCTCCGCGCCGCCGAGGCGGAAACTGTCGAGCACCGCGAAGAGCCGCTGCCACTCCGCCCCGCCCGTGCCCTCGGGCGCGGCGGCGACGAAGAGGGTCGCGACCTCCCCCCGCCGCACCGCGAGCACCACCGCGCGCCGCACCACGCCCGCCCGGTCGCGCACGAGGAAGACGCCGCGGGCCACATCCGCCCCCTGCGCCTCCACGCGGATCGCCCGCGCCTCGGCCACCTGCGCCTCGGTGCCCGGCCAGTCCCGCGCCAGCCACGCCGCGAGCGGCCCCCGCGCGACCCGCGCCCTGACCAGCGCCACGGCCTCCTCGCGCGGGCCGAGCACCGCCACCTCCGCCGCCCCGCCCGCCGCGACGCGCCAGCCATCGGGCACCGCGATGCTGAAGCCCGCCTGGTCCACATGCCGGCGCATCGCCCCGGCCGGCGGCGCGGGCGCCACCGCCGCCGGGCCGGCCGGCGCGCCGAGCGGCGGCGGCTTGGCCTGGCCGAACGCCACCGCCGGCAGCAGGGCCAGCAGCAGGGGAAGCGGGCTCCGCGGGATCATGCCGGTCTCCGGCCCTGTCGCTCCGCAAGCGTATCATCGCCTGCGCCCACGCGGACAGGATTTCCGCCCTTCGCGGCCCCGCCGGCCGCTGGCAGCATCGCCGGCGTGCGCCAGCCGGACCTCTCCATCCTCATCGCCGCCCATCGGGTGCAGGCCCTGGTGCCGGAGGCGGTGCGCTCCGTCCTCGCCCGCGCCGAGGGCGCGGCGGTGGAGGTGATCCTCGCCTCGGACGACGGCACCGACTACGCGCCCTGCCTGCCGCTCGACCCGCGCCTGCGCTTCACCGCCCCCGGCCCGGTCGCCACTGGCGCCTTCGCCGCGCGCAACCGCGCGCTCGCCATCGCGCGGGGGGCGCATGTGCTGATGCTCGACGGCGACGACGCGCTGGAAGGCCCGCCCGGGGCCATCGCGCGCGCCCTCGCCGAGGCGCGCGCCGCCGGCGCGGTGCTGCTGCCGAGCATCGTCCGCGACCCCGGCGGCGCGCCGCTGCGCCGCATCCCCGAGCCCGGCACGCTCCGCTTCGGCTTCGCGCAATGGGCCGACGCCTTCGCCTCGCTGCACCTGCTGGTGCGGCGGGACCTCGCGCAGCCCTTCCGGCCCTTCCGCCTCATTGACGACGTGCTGTTCGACCTCGCGGCGCTGGCCGCTGCCGGGGGCAGCGTCCCGGTCGCGAGCGGACTTGCCTATCGCTACCAGCTCCGCGCCGGGCAGATGACGGACACCGCCGGCGCGCGCTTCGACGCCGAATATGCCGAGGCGCTGCGCCTGATCGCCCGCGACGGCGCCGGCCTCGGCCCCCACGCCCCCGCCGCGGCCGCCGTGCTGCGCCGCTGGCGCGCCATGAACCGGCTGGTCGGCGGCGGGGGCACGCGCCCCGCGCTCGGGAACTACCACCGGGCGGTGGCGGGATACCTGGCCGGGGCATGGCCGGCGGGACGGCGAGGGGCGGGCGGGGGAGGGCGCCGCCCTCCCCCGGACCCCCTCCCGCCAGAGGCCGAAGGGCCTCTGGACACCGGAAGCGGATCGGGGAGTGCGGGGAGGGGCAGGGCACGCCCATGATCGCCGGAGCGCCGGCGGCGCCCCGTCCCGCATTCCCGGATTGATCCCTGGGTTTCCAAAGGCCCTTCGGCCTTCGGTGCGGAGAGGCCCGGAGAGGGCTACCCCTCTCCGCCACCTTCTCACATCTTCCGCGCCAGTTTCCGGGCCAGCAGCAGGCCGAGCCCGCCGCCGGCGGGGGCGGCGGGCAGGGCGATCAGCCAGCCCAGCGCGTGGTTCCCCGCCATGACCAGGGCGAGCCCGGCATAGAGCATCAGCCCGCCCACCAGGCTGCCGACCACGCCGGCCGTCAGCCCCAGAACCAGGATCTCGGATCGCGTCACCATGCCGCGCGACTAGGCGCGCGATGCGGGGTTTGACAAGCCCGCCCCGCGCGCGTATGCGGCCGACTCCTTCCGGGAACGTGGACGGGCCTTCGGGGTCCGCGCCCGCCGCTGCCCATGCCGGGCAGGGGCCTACCGGGACAACAGCCCTGCGGGGCACAGCGAAGAAGGCCCGACCGCGCAAGGCGGCGGGAAGCAGCGCATGACGAAGCGCGCCGAATCCAAGTACAAGATCAACCGCCGCCTCGGCGTGAACCTCTGGGGCCGCGCCAAGTCTCCGGTCGCCAAGCGCGAATACGGCCCCGGCCAGCATGGCCAGCGCCGCAAGCAGAAGCCGACCGACTTCGGCGTGCAGCTGATGGCCAAGCAGAAGCTCAAGGGCTACTACGGCAACATCGGCGAGAAGCAGTTCCGCAAGTATTACGAGGAGGCCGTGCGCCGCAAGGGTGACACCTCCGAGAACCTGATCGAGCTGCTCGAGCGCCGCCTCGACGCCGTGGTATACCGCATGAAGTTCGCGGTCACCCCCTTCGCCGCCCGCCAGTTCGTCAACCACGGGCATGTGACGGTCAACGGCAAGCGGGTGAACATCCCCTCCTACCTCGTGAAGGACGGCGACCAGATCGAGGTCAAGGAGAAGTCGAAGCAGCTCGTCGCGGTGCTGGATGCCGCCCAGAGCAGCGAGCGCGACGTGCCCGAATACATCGAGGTGGACCACCGCGCGATGCGCGGCAAGTTCCTCCGCGCGCCGAAGCTCTCCGACGTGCCCTACCCGGTCCAGATGGAACCGAACCTCGTCGTCGAGTTCTACAGCCGCTGACATTCCGCGGGCCCTGCCCCGCCCATGCCGGCGCGCCGTGGCCCATGCCGCGGCGCGCTTCGCATGCGTGGGGATGGGGTGCGGGTTCGTCCGGCAAGGTGGTGCAGGGGCCGCGTTCCGGGCGGAGAAGCGGTTGCCCGGCTGGCGCGCCCCGACCTCGCTGCGGAGGCGGATGAACCCCGCCCTGACCGCCGCTGCCCACCGCCGCGCCTGGACCCGCCGCGCACCGCCCCGCATGGCGGCGCGGCAGCCCCGATGGCCAGGACCGGCAGGCGACGGCCTATCCCTCATCCGCCGCCCGCCAGTCGCGGTGGTCACGCGGCTCGGCCGACATCCGCCGGGCAACGGCCTCGGCCTTCGTGTGCGGCCTCCCTCGCGAACGGGAATGCCGAACCTCCCCGCGGCATGAGGCCCGTCCCGGCTTCTCGCCGCGCTTGCCCCGCGCCACTCTGCCGCCGAGGACGGCACAGCGGAGCGGAACCGCCGACCATGCGCGACCTGCACGCCGGGGCCGGCCCGGCCGACGGAACCACCTTCACGCGGGACTGGTTCAGCCGCTGCATCCCGGCCTGGAGGGATCTCCTGCCGCGCGTCATGCCGCGCCCCGCCCGCATCCTCGAGATCGGCGCCTTCGAGGGGCGCGCGACCTGCTTCATGCTCGAAACCGTGCTCCCGCCCGATGCGGATGGCGAGATCCACTGCGTGGACACCTGGCAGGGCGGGGCCGAGCATGCCGGCATCGCCATGACCGAGGTGCTGGAGCGCTTCCGCGCCAATGTGCGCGCGACGCTGAGGCGCTGCGGCCGCCATCGCGTCATCACCCACTGCAAGCCCTCCGCGGCAGCCTTGCTCGGGCTGCTCGGGCAGGGCTTCGCCGGGCGGTTCGACCTCGCCTATGTGGACGGCTCGCACCAGGCGCCGGACGTGCTGGAGGATCTGGTGCTGGCCTTCCGCCTGCTCCGCCGCGGCGGGCTGATGATCTGCGACGACTACGCCTGGCAGCGCCAGGCGCCGGGCGCCGAGGATGTGCTGGACACGCCGAAAATCGCGGTGGATGCCTTCACGACGATCTACCGGCGGCGCCTGCGCCTGCCGGAATGGCCGAGCAGCTACCAGGTCGCGCTGGTCAAGACGGTGGAATAGGGCCGTCCCCGTCCGCCCGGGCGCGCGGCACCGCCTCCGTCCCCGCGCTTCGCCCGCATACGGCCCGGATCGGTGATCCGGCCTGATCCGGAGCCGCCCTCCGGCCCCTGCCGCTTCGCCCGGGGTGCGGGAACCCCGCCGGAGCGCGAAGGCGCGGCGACCGCGCAGGCGAGCCGCCTCGGCCGCTTGACCCGGCGTCGGGCGCGGTCCCCGCCACCGTCGGTGGCGCCTTTCCGCCCCGCCAGGCGGTGCGCGCGCCGGCATTGCGAGGCTCCGCGCATCGGGCCGTGCCGGCCAGGAACAAGGGACTCCGGCCTCCTGCCCGCGCCGCAGGCCCCGCGTCGGACCCGTCCCCGGCCATTTCCCCCGGGCGGCGATCCAGACCGCGCCGGGCGCCCGCCGTTGACAAGGCCCCGTGCCGCTCCGGCCCGCCGCGAGGCCCTCGACTGACACCGCGCGCCGAAGGCCCCCGGCAGGGCCCATCCCCCAGGCGATCCGGATACGCATCCTCCGGGTCCGTCCCTCGGCTGTCTTGGCAGGATGTGGCAGGGATCCACCGAACGAGGGAAGGATATTGCAGAGTTCGGGGCAAACGGGGTAAACGCTTCTTGCACCGTCATGCCCGCCGGGATGGCGGCGCATCCTCCGCGCCGCCGCCCCGGCGCGTCCCTTCGGCCGAGGAGACCAGGGGTGCCATGAACGTCATCGCCGCCCGCTCGCGCCTCGAAGCCCTGATCGCCTCGGTCGAGGCCGCGCTCGCCGCCGCGGATGGCGACCCCTCGGGCGCGGTGGCCGCGGCCATGGCGCCGCATGTCGCGGACCCGCTGCTGCTGCTCGGCCGCGACTGCCCCTGCCGCGCCGAGACCTATGTCCGCCACCTGCTGCACGAGGACGCCGCCGGCGGCTGGGCCATCGCCGCGCTGGTCTGGCGGCCGGGCCAGATGTCGCCTGTCCATGGCCACCATGTCTGGTGCGCCGTCGGCGTGCATCGCGGCATCCTCACCGAGACCTTCTACACCCCCGGCCCGGATGGCGCCGCCCCGACGCCCTGCGGCACCGTGCTGCGCCGCCCGGGGGAGATCACCTCCGGCCCGCCGCGCGAGGACGCGATCCACCGCCTCGCCAATCTCGGCACCGAGACGGCCATCTCGATCCACGCCTACGGCCTGCCCTATGCGCGTTTCTGCAGCGACCTGAACCGCGTCTACGCGGCCTGAGCGCAAGCCGCGCCGCCCCCCGGGCCGCCGGGCGCGACCCGGCGCCGTGGCCCGCCAGCACGCCGCGCCGTGGCGCCTTCGCGCGCCTTGGCTTGCGCCCGGCGTGGGGTGCCGCCGCCTTCCGGCCGGACGCCCGGCGCTCGGCCACGGCGCCGGGTGTCCCGCGCGCCGGTCCGCGCCGCCGGGCATCGCGCCGATGAGCGCAGGGCTGGTCGCCGCCGCACCCCCGGCCCACCGCGTCAGGCACCGGGCACGCGCCGATTCCCTTGCGCGGATGCCCCCCGCGCCGTGCGCGCAGGCCAGATCCGCGCCACAGCGACGTATCCGCCGGGCGCCGCCGCGTGCAGGCTGCGGGCGATGAATCCGAAGATCCTGCTCGGCCTCGCCCTCGGCGTCGCCTCCTCCGTCATCTGGGGCGGGCATGCGGTGGTGGCGCGGCCCGCGCTCGCCGGGCAGGGCTTCCATCCGCTCGACCTCGCCGCCTTCCGCTACGCGCCGGCCGCGCTGATCCTCGCCCCGCTCGCCTGGCGGGCGCGCGCGGCGCTGGCGCGCATCGGGCTTGCGCGCCTGCTCGCCCTCGCGGTCTTCGGCGGCGCGCCGAACCTGCTGCTGTTCCTCACCGCCCTCGTCTATGCGCCGGCCGCCCATGGCGGGACCATCGCGCCCATGACGGTGCCCATCGCCGGCGCGCTGCTCGCCATCCCGCTCATCCGCGAATGGCCGAGCCGCGGGCGCGCCGCCGCCCTCGGCGTGATGGCCGCGGGCGTGCTGCTGATCGGCTGGGACGGCGTGGCCGGCGCGCATCCCGGCGCCTGGCGCGGCGACATCCTGCTCGTGCTCGCCGGCGGCACCTGGGCGGTCTTCACGCTGCTGCTGCGCCGCTGGCAGGTGCCCGCGATCCCCGCCACGGCGGCGGTGACCATCCTCTCCGCGCTCGCCATCCTGCCCGCCTGGATGCCCTACCGCGCGGCGGAGGTGCTGGCCCTGCCGCCCGGCGCCGTGCTGCTGCACCTCGCGACGCAGGGCCTCGTGCTCGGCGCGCTCGCGATGTTCCTCTATGCCCGCGCGGTGGAGTTGCTCGGACCGACGCGCGCGGCCACCCTCTCGATCATGGTGCCCGTGACCGCGCTGCTCCTCGCCGCCCTGCTGCTGCACGAACCCATCTCCCTGCTGCAGGGAATGGGCGCCTCGCTCACCGTCGGCGGCATGCTCGCCGCGGTGCTCTTCACCGGAAGGAAGACGGCATGACCACGCCGCCCCCGATGCCCCCGAGCCTCTGGGCCGCGACCGCCCCGCCCGCGCCCGCCACCACGCCCTTCGCAGGCGGCGCGCGCACCGGCGTCGCGGTCATCGGCGGCGGCTTCACCGGCCTCTCGGCCGCGCTGCACCTCGCCGAGGCGGGCGTTCCCGTCACCCTGCTCGAACAGGCCGAGATCGGCTGGGGCGCCTCGGGGCGCAACAACGGCCAGGTCATCCCGACCCTTTCTCGCCTCGATCCCGACGAGATCGTCGCCGCCGTCGCGCCGGAGCATGGCGGGCGCGACAAGGGCGAGGAACTCGTCGGCCTGATCCGCGACAGCGCCGCGCTCACCTTCGACCTCATCCGCCGCCACGGCATCGAGGCGGAGGCGGTGCAGAACGGCTGGATCCAGCCCGCGCATCGCGAATCCCGCCTGCGCCTGTCCGAGAAGCGCGCCGAGCAGTGGGGCCGCCGCGGCGCGCCGGTGCGCCTCTATTCGCGCGCCGAGATGGCTGCGCTGACCGGCACCGACCACTGGTTCGGCGGCTGGGGCAATGCGACCGGGGGGCGGATCAACCCGCTCGGCCTCGCCCGCGGCCTCGCCGCGGCGGCGATGCGCGCGGGCGCCGTCATCCATACCGCGAGCCCCGCCGCGGGCATCGAGAAGGGGGCGGATGGCTGGCGCGTCGTGACGCCGCGCGGCGTGCTCACCGCCGATCGCGTGATCGTCGCGACCCACGCCTACACGGGCGATGTCTGGCCGGGGCTCAAGCGCACCATCGTGCCCGTGCGCTCCTACCAGATGGCGACCTCGGTGCTGTCGGACAACATCCGCAAGACCATCCTGCCCGAGGGCCATGCGCTGTCGGACACGCGGGGCGATCTCTACTTCTACCGCTTCGACGCCAATGGCCGGCTCGTCACCGGCGGCGGGCTGATCCTGCCCTTCGGCTGGGACAGCCGCATCCGCGCCCGCATCGCCGAGCGTGTGCGCCGCGTCTTTCCCCAGATCGGCGAGGTGCGCTTCGACTATGTGTGGTGGGGCTATGTCGCCGGCACGGCCGACCGCATGCCGCATCTCTACGAGCTCGCCCCTGGCGTTCTGTCCTGGACGGGCTGCAACGGGCGCGGCGTCGCACTCGCCGTCGCGCTGGGGCGGGAACTGGCGAAGGCGAGCAGCGGCACGCCCTATCGCGACATCGCCGCACCGGTGGAGACGCGGCTGCGCACCATCCCCGGCCATGCCTTCCGCGCCCTCGGCATCGCCTGGAACCAGGCGAAATTCCGCCGCATGGATGACCGTGACTGAGGTCGCGCTCGCCACCTCCATCCCGCCCTCCCTGGCCCTCGGCGCCTCGCCCGAGGGCGCGCGCCGGGCCGTCTGGGCCGCCTCCTGCCTTGCCTCCTGGCCCGGCGGGGGATGGCGCGTCCTGTCGCTGAACCCGGAGGCGGAACTGCCGCTGCTGCCCGCCCTGCCCGCTGGCGTCGTCGCCGCACCGGCAGGCCCCGGCGTGGCCGAGGCCTATGGCCGCCCCGGCGCCTGGATCGCCGAAGCGCTGGCCGGGGCCGTGGCCACGGGGGCGGAGGTGGTGGGGCTCGTCAACGCCGATATCCGCCTCGACCTCGACCCGGCCGCCCGCGCCGCCATCGCCGCGCGGGCGCGCGAGGGGATGCTCGCCTTCAACCGCATGGAGCTTGCGCATCCGGCGCAACAGGACGGGGCCTTCTACCGCTACGGCTACGATCTCGTGCTGATGCCGCGGGCGATGGCGGCGAGGCTCGACCTTGCCGGCTTCGCCTTCGGCGTGCCGTGGTGGGACTACTGGATCCTGCTCGACGCGCTGACCCAGGGGCTGCCGGCCTCGGTGGTCTGGTGCCCGGGGGTGCGCCACCTGGCCCATGCCCAGGCGTGGCGCATGGGCGCCTGGCGGCGCGGCCTCGCGCTGATCGCGGCGCGGCTGCCCGGCCGCCGGGACGCGCTGGCCGCGCTCGGAGCCGGGCCGGTCGCCCTCGCCCTGGCGGATCTGCTCGCCGCCCTTGGCGGGGACGCGCCTGAGGGCATCGGCCTCGCCGAGATCATCGAGCGCGCCGGCACGCGCTTCGGGCTCGAGATCGTCCGCCTTGCCGAGCGCGACGCCTGGAGCCTCGACGGCCCATGACCACCGCTCCCGCCTGGCGCCGCCGCGTGGTGCAGGACATGCTCTTTCCCGTCGCGGGCAGCGGGTGGCACGCGCCCGAACTGCACGGGGTGCAGGGCTGGCGCTGGAGCGGGCCCGGTCGGCTGTCCATCCTCCGCCTGTCGATCCCTCCGGGCCCCGGCCGGGCCGAGGCGCAGATCGTGCTCGATGCGCACGAGGCGCTGCCGCCCGTCGCCATCTTCCTGGACGGGCGGCCGCTCGACATCGCGGCCCGGCGCGTGGGGGATGTCGCGCTTCTTCGCTGCGGCTGGGACGGGGGGGCGCGACGCGCGGCGCCGCAGGCCGAGTTCTGGTTCCTCTGCGACCGGATGCGGGACCTGCCCGCGCCGGGGCGGGGAATGCGCCGCGTCGGCTTCCGCCTCTCCTGCCTGAGCGTCGAGGCGGCCGCGGACGGCCCCCCGCCCGGCGAGCACGGGCTCGCGCTGATCGCCGGCCGGCGGCTGCTTGCGGCGCGCCTTGCCGCCGAGCCCGGCCAGGCGAGGCTCGCATTCCGGACGGAGGGGGCGGCACGGCTGCTCGAGATGCGCCTCGAAGGCGCGCGGCTCGGGGCCGATCCGCAGCCTGCCCTGCTGGCCCGCCTGCGCGCCGGCAGCGAGGACGAGATGCGCCTCTCCCTCGGTCCGGCCGACGGGGCATCGCGGCTTGAGGGCGGCCTTGCGCCCGCGGGCGGGCTCGTCCTTTCGCCGCTGCCCGATCCGCATGGGGCGGCGCTGGTCGCGCGCCTGCTCGCGGCTCTGCCGCGCGCCTACGCGAACTGGCTCGACGCGGCGCTGGCCGGCGCGGCGCCGGATGCCGATCTCCTGGCCTTCTGGAAGCGCGCTCTCGACCGTCTCGCGCTCGCGGCCGAGGCCGCGCTCGCGGTCCATCTCGCGGAGAACGACGAGTTGTTCGCGGCCCCGTCGCGCGCCTTCGCCTGGCCTGCGGGCTGATCGCGAGGCTCGCTGCGCCCGGGCCCGCGCCGAAGCCCGCGCTGCGGCGCCCCGGCGCGCGCCCTGCGCCCGGCCACGGGCCGCCTCCGCGATGGATGGTGCCACGCGCGGGACGGGTGGATGCCGGGCCGGGCGGCCGCCCGGCGCATCAACGTCCGGACGCCGTGTTCCGGGGCGTGGTTCGCGCGCGGCCGCGCCTGCCAGCCCCCCCGCGTGCAACGCCAGCCTGCATCGGACCGCCGCCGGGCCTGCCTTCGTCGCGGGTTTCATGCCCCCCGCGCCTGGGCGATCAGCACTGCACGCCGCGCGCGCGCAGGGCCGCGAGAACCTCCTCGGCGCAGGCCTCGGGGCTGCGGTCGGCGGTGCGGAGCAGGAGTTCCGGCGCCTCGGGCGGCTCGTAGGGGCTGTCGATGCCGGTGAAGTTGCGGATCTGCCCGGCCCGGGCCTTGGCGTAGAGCCCCTTCGGGTCGCGCGCCATGCAGGCCTCGATCGGCGTGTCCACGAAGATCTCCAGGAACTCGCCCTCGGCCAGCATCTCCCGCACCATCCGCCGCTCGGCACGGAAGGGCGAGATGAAGGAGCAGAGCACCACCAGCCCCGCATCCACCATCAGCTTCGCCACCTCGCCCACGCGGCGGATGTTCTCCACCCGGTCCTCGGCGGTGAAGCCGAGGTCGCGGCAGAGGCCGTGGCGCACATTGTCGCCGTCGAGCGTGTAGGTCTGCCGCCCCGCGCGGTGCAGCGCCTGCTCGACGATGTTCGCGATGGTGGACTTGCCCGAGCCCGACAGGCCCGTGAACCACAGCACCATCGGCGCATTGCCCGAGAGCGCGGCGCGCGCCGCCTTGTCCACCGTGAAGCGTTCCTGGTGGATGTTGGTCGCGCGGCGCAGCGGGAAGGCGACCATGCCCGCCCCGGCGGTGCGGTTGGTGAAGCGGTCCACCAGGATGAAGGCGCCGGTCGCGCGGTTTTCCGCATAGGGATCGAGCGGCACCGCCTGCCCGGCCGAGAAGTTGCAGAAGCCGATCTCGTTGAGCGCGAGCCGCCGCGCCGCGTGCTCCTCGAGCGTGTTCACATCCACCCGGTGGCGGATGGAGGTGACGGAACAGGGCGTCCAGATGTTGCCGATCCTCATCATGTAGGACCGGCCGGGCAGCATCGGCTCCTCGTCCATCCAGAGCAGGTGGGCGGCGAACTGGTCGGCCACCGGCGGACGCTCGGCCGGGCGCACCAGGATGTCCCCGCGCGCCACGTCCACCTCATCCGTCAGCGTCAGCGTGACGGCCTGGCCGGCCTCGGCGGCCGCGAGGTCGCCATCGGCGGTGACGATGCGCGCGATGCGCGTCGCCTTGCCCGAGGCCGCGACCACCACCTGGTCCCCCGGCGCGATGCGCCCGCTCGCGATGGTGCCCGCGAAGCCGCGGAAATCGGCATCGGGCCGGTTCACCCACTGCACCGGGAAGCGGAAGGGCCGCGACGCGAGGTCCTGCGTCACGTCCACGCCCTCGAGATGCTCGATCAGCGAGGGCCCATGATACCAGGGCGTGTTGCCCGAGCGTGCCGCCACGTTGTCCCCGTAGCGCGCGCTGAGCGGGATCGGCACCACCGAGCGGAAGCCGAGGCCGGCGGCGAAGGTGACGTAGTCGCCGACGATGCGGTCGAAGGTGTCCTCGCTGAAGTTCACGAGGTCGATCTTGTTCACCGCCACCACGATGTCGCGGATGCCGAGCAGCGAGCAGATGTAGGAATGCCGCCGCGTCTGGGTCAGCACGCCCTTGCGCGCATCGATCAGGATGACGGCGAGCGAGGCGCCCGAGGCGCCGGTCGCCATGTTGCGGGTGTACTGCTCGTGCCCCGGCGTGTCGGCCACGATGAAGGAGCGCCGGGGGGTGGCGAAGAAGCGGTAGGCGACGTCGATGGTGATGCCCTGCTGGCGCTCGGCCTCGAGCCCGTCCACCAGCAGCGCGAGGTCCACCTCCTCGCCGGTCGTGCCGTGCTTGCGGCTGTCGCGCGTGATGGCCGCCAGCGTGTCCTCGAAGATCAGCTGGCTGTCGAAGAGCAGCCGGCCGATCAGCGTGGACTTGCCGTCATCGACCGACCCGCAGGTGAGGAAGCGCAGCAGTTCCCGGCTGCCCGGCGCGCGAGGGGTCATCATGTCAGAAATAGCCCTCGCGCTTCTTCTTCTCCATCGAGGCGTCCTCGTCGGTGTCGATCAGCCTTCCCTGGCGCTCGCTGGTGCGCGCGGCGCGCATCTCGGCGATGATGTCGGGAAGCGTCGCGGCCTCGCTCTCGACCGCGCCGGAGAGCGGGTAGCAGCCGAGGGTGCGGAAGCGGACCATGCGCATCTGCGGGCTCTCGCCGGGTTCGAGCGGCAGGCGCTCGTCATCCACCATGATCCAGGCGCCCGCACGCCGGACCACGGGCCGCGCCTTGGCGAAATAGAGCGGCACGACCGGGATGCCCTCGGCCAGGATGTAGTCCCACACGTCGTATTCGGTCCAGTTCGAGAGCGGGAAGACGCGGATGCTCTCGCCCTCGCGGATGCGCGTGTTGAAGAGGTTCCACAGTTCGGGGCGCTGCGCGCGCGGGTCCCAGGAATGGCCGGGGCCGCGGAAGGAGAAGATGCGCTCCTTGGCGCGGGATTTCTCCTCGTCGCGCCGCGCGCCGCCGAAGGCCGCGTCGAAGCCGTGCAGGTCGAGCGCCTGCTTCAGCGCCTCGGTCTTCATCACCTGGGTGTGCAGCGCCGAGCCGGAATCGATCGGGTTGATGCCCCGCGCGAGCCCCTCCCGGTTGGTGTGCACCAGCAGTTCCATCCCCACCTTGCGCGCCATGGCGTCGCGGAAGGCGATCATCTCGCGGAACTTCCAGGTCGTGTCGATGTGCAGCAGCGGGAAGGGCGGCCTGCCGGGCGCGAAGGCCTTCAGCGCGAGATGCAGCATCACGCCGGAATCCTTGCCGATGCTGTAGAGCATGACCGGCTTGCGGAAGGCGGCCGCGACCTCGCGGATGATCCCGATCGATTCCGCCTCGAGCCGCGCGAGATGCGGCGTCAGTGCGGCAGTCCTGCCCATGCGAATCGCGCCTCCGGAAGGCCCCGCGCCGCGGCCGCGGCCCGACCGTGCGAGGCGCCGCCTCTTCCCATGACCCCCCCGCCCGCGCAAGGTGAACGCCCTTCCGCAACGCCTGACGGAGCCGCCGCGTGAGCACCGATGCCGCCGACCGGCGCGCCCTGGCCGAGGGCTTCGCCGACCTCGCCCTCGCGGCCGGCGCGGCGATCATGGCGGTCCATGGGAAGGCCGATCCCACCGCCAAGGCCGACGGCAGCCCGCTGACCGAGGCCGACCTGCGCGCCCATGCCGCGATCCTTGCCGGGCTCGCGCGGCTCTGCCCCGGCATCCCCGTCATCTCCGAGGAGGACGCGGCGCATCGCGCGCCAGGGGGCCTTCGGCTCTTCATCCTGGTGGACCCGCTCGACGGCACGCGGGAGTTCCTCTCGGGCAATGGCGAGTTCACCGTGAACATCGCCCTCGTCGAGAATGGCGCCCCGGTCGCGGGCGTGGTGGCGGCACCCGCGCTCGGCCGCCTCTGGGCCGGCGCGGCGGGGCAGGGGGCGTGGTGCGCCGGCACCGATCGGCCCGGGCGGCAGGCGATCGCCGCGCGCCAGCCGCCCGAAGCCGGCCTCGTCGCCGTCGCCAGCCGCTCGCACCGCGATGCCGCGACGGATGCCTTCCTCGCGGGCCTTTCCGTGGCGGGCCTGCGCTCGGTCGGCTCCTCGCTGAAATTCTGCCTGCTCGCGGCGGGCGAGGCGGATGTCTATCCGCGCTTCGGGCCGACCATGGAATGGGACACCGCCGCCGGCCAGGCCGTGCTGGAGGCGGCGGGCGGCCGTGTCGTGACGCCCGAAGGCGCGCCGCTGCGCTACGGCAAGCCGGGCTGGCGCAACGGCCCCTTCATCGGCTGGGGCGCGGGCCCACTGCCGCCCAGCTCGTCGTGACATGCGCCGCGAGCTCCGCCGATCCCTCGCTGCGGATCAGCACCTCGCCATAGGTGATCCGCCCGCGCTTGAGGATGCGCGCCTCGGCCAGCACCGGCCCCGGCGCGAGGCGGCGGAGGAAGTGGATGGCGAGGCTGGTGGTCAGGCTCTCGTCCCGCCCGCCCGTCACCCCGAGCAGCGCGGCCCACATCGCCACATCCGCGAGTCCCATCAGGGCCGGCCCCGAGACGGTGCCGCCCGGCCGCAGCAGATCCTCGCGCCAGGGCAGCCGGCAGGTCGCCGTGCCGCCCGCGGCCTGCAGCACCTCGATGCCCCAGGCGGCGGCGAGCGGCACGCCGCGGTGGACGATCTCCTGGATGTTGGAGGGCGGCGGCGTGGCGTCGTGCATGAAGCGGTCCCGTGCTGTCCGGCCGCCGAGGCTGCCCGAGCCCGGGGCCGCCCGCCAGCCCGCACCCCCGGGAGAGCGCGCCGCCGCCCGGCTGCTTGCCGGCCCCGGCGCGCGCATCTACCTACCGCCGGTCAGCCCAGGAATGGCGGAGATGTGATGCCGTGAGCCCGCCCCAGATCCGCACGATGCGGCGCGAGGAACTCGACCTCGCGCTCGACTGGGCGGCCGAGGAGGGCTGGAACCCCGGCCTCGCCGATGCCGGATGCTTCCATGCCGCCGACCCCGGGGGCTTCCTGGTCGCCGAACGCGATGGCGAGCGGCTCGGCTGCGTCTCCGCCGTCCATCACGGCGCGGGCTTCGGCTTCCTCGGCTTCTACATCGTCCGGCCGCCCTTCCGCGGGCAGGGGATCGGCCTCGCGCTGTGGCGGGCGGCGATGGCGCGCCTCGCCGGGCGGGTGGTCGGGCTCGACGGCGTGGTGGCGCAGCAGGAGAACTACCGCCGCTCGGGCTTCGCCCTGGTCCACCGGAACATCCGTTATGGCGCCGAGGCGCCGGCCGCACCCGGCCGCGCCGGCCTGCCGGCCGTGGTGGCCGCCTCGGACGTGCCCTTCGCCGCCATCGCCGCCTGCGACCGCGCGGTGTTTCCCGCCGAGCGGGAGGCCTTCCTGCGCGCCTGGCTCGCCGCCCCCGGCCATGTCGCCCGCGCCGTGCCCGGCGCCGATGGCCTGCGCGGCTTCGCCGTGCTGCGGCCATGCCGGAGCGGCTCCAAGATCGGCCCGCTGGTCGCCGCCGATCCGGCGGCCGCGCGCGCCCTCCTTGCCGCGCTGCTCGATGCCGCGCCCGCCGGGCCGGTCTTCCTCGACCTGCCCGAGCCGAACCCCGATGCGCTCGCCATGGCGCGCGAGGCCGGGATGCAGCCGGTCTTCGAGACCGCGCGGATGTATGCGGGCGGCGTGCCCGACCTGCCGCTCGCGCGGATCTACGGCATCACCAGCTTCGAACTCGGCTGAGCGCCGCGGCCCGCGGTTGCCGACCGCCCCGGCAACGACGTTGACCGCCCGCCCCCGGCGGGTCTAGCCCTGGCGGCCCGCGAGGAGAGCGACCGCCATGACCCCCTGGACCGCCCTGCGTCATGCGCGAGGCCTAGCACTTCTCCTGGCCCTCGCGCTGGCCGCGGTGCCGGCCGGCGTCCGCGCCCAGCAGTCCCTCGCGCTCGACCAGTCGGAGGCCGCGCAGCGCCCGCCGCTGATGCCGGGCCAGCCCGTCAAGATCACGCTCGGCCGCGGCGAATCCGCCTATTTCCGGCTGCCGGAGGGGATGGGCGACCTCGTCGCGCAGACCCGCGCCCTGGCCGGGGAGACCGACACGGTCATGGCCCTGCTCGACGCCCAGGGCCGCGTGCTCGAGGAGGATGACGACGGCGGGGACGAGAACCTCGCCTCGCGCATCGAGATCGGCGGCGACCAGCGCGGCCCGCTCTTCCTGCGCGTGGGCGTGTTCGAGCAGGCCGCCGGCGCCTTCGAACTCGTCCTCGAGCACGCCCCGCCGCGCGACCCCGCCGCGCCGCCGCGCACGCTGACCGAGGCCGCGACGCGCCCGGCCCTCGATGTCGGCCAGAGCGTCGCGATCACGCTGCGCGCGCGGCAGGAGGCCTATTTCCGCCTGCCCGACGACGGCCGCGACCTCGTGCTCGCCACGCGCCGCCTCGCCCGCGGCACCGACACCGTCCTCGCGCTGCTCGACGCCAATGGCCGCGAGATCGCCGAGGACGACGACGGCGGGGAGGAGCCGCTCGCCTCGCGCCTCGAAGTGCCGGGCTCGCAGCGCCGGCCGCTCTATGTGCGGGCCGCCGCGCTCGGCAGCGGCGGCAGTTTCGAACTGACCATCCAGCCCGACACCGCCCCGGCGCCGCCCGCCTTCGCGCGCTCGATCCGCGAGGCGGCGGGCCGGCCGCCGCTCGGGATCGGCGAGCCCGTCGCGCTGCGGCTGCGGCGCGGCCAGTCCGCCTATTTCCTGCTGCCCGAGGGCGACATCGCGGTGCTGACGCGCAACCTGCGCCGTGGCACGGACACGCTGCTCTCGCTGCTCGACCGGGACGGCACCGAGATCGCCGAGGACGACGACGGCGGCGGCGGCCTCGCCTCGCGGCTGGAGGTGGAGGCCGCGCAGCCGCGCCCGCTCTTCGTCCGCGCCCGCGGCCTCGGCGACACCGCGGCGGAGTTCGAACTGGTGGTCGAGGCCGATTCGCGCGAGGCGCCGGCCTTCGCGACCTCGATGCGCGAGGCCGCCGCCGCGCCGCCGCTCGAGCCCGGCGCGGTGGTGGCGGTCCGCCTGCGCCGCGGCCAGTCGGCGTGGTTCGCGCTGCCGCCCGGCGCCTTCGTCGCGATGACGCGCAACCTGCGCGACGGCACCGACACGGTGCTGGAACTCTTCGACGACTCCGGCCGCTCCATCGCCGACGACGACGATGGCGGGGAGGGCCTCGCCTCGCGGCTCGAGGTGGATGGCCAGCAGAAGGGCCGGCTCTTCCTGCGCGCGGGCACGCTGGGCGACACGCCCGGCGCCTTCGACCTCGTGCTGATGCCGCAGGGCGGGCGGTAGGGCGGCTGCCATGCGCCGCGGCGCGCTGTCCCTCGCCCTGCCGGGCGCCGCCGCCCGGTCAGGCGATCGCGCGCCGCCCGCTCACGCCCCCCGCTGCACCGTGCGGCGCAGCCGCGTCGTGTCGAACCCCTCGCGCCGGGCGGTCTCGAGCGCGGCGGCGTAGTCGGCCTCGGCCATCCGGGCCTCGCGCGAGAGGATCCAGAGGAAGTCCCGCCCCGGCGCGCCCACCACCGCCCAGCGGTAGCCGGGGTCGAGGCCGATCACCCAGTAGTCGCCGAAGAAGGGCCAGAAGAAGGACACGCGCAGCCGGTCATTGCCCTCCGAGACGCTGCGCGCCACGCCGCGCGCCACCCGCTCGGCCCCGCCATCGAGGGCGTTGCGGCAGCGGTTGACCACATCCACCCCTCCGTCGGGCCGCAGCGTGTAGGTCGCGCTCACCTCCTCGCAGCGGATGCGCGGGCCGTCCTGGAAGGAGGTCGGGAAGCGCGCCGCCTCGAACCAGGTGCCGGCATAGCGCGCGAGGTCCACCTGCCCGACGGTGCGCGGCGTGCCGGGGCCGGGCGCGGTCGCGCAGGCGGCGGCGACCAGGGGCAGGGCGAGCAGGGCGCGGCGCAGCATCTCATCCTCCGGGAACGGTGCCGGGCGGCAGGCTCAGCACATGGTCGAGCACGCCGCCCGCGGTGGTGAACCAGACACCGCCGCGCCGCGACGCAAGATGCGCGAGCGCGCGCCGCAACTGCCTGATCCGGTAGGGCTGGCCCACGATGTAGGGATGCAGCGCGATGCCCATCACCTGCGGCAGCCCGTCCTCGACCTGTCGCAGCCGCTCCTCGAAATCCTCGACGATCATCTCGGCGAAGGCCGCCGCGCCGTCCTTGCGGGCGACGATCGCCGGAATGTCGTTGACCTCCTGCGGATAGGGGATGGCGAGCAGCCGCCCGGCCCGCGTGCGCATCCAGATCGGCGCGTCGTCGGCGCACCAGTTCAGCGTGTAGGCATAGCCCGCCTCGGCCAGCAGGTCCGGCGTGACGCGGCTCTCGGCGATCCAGGGCGAGAGCCAGCCGCGCGGCGGCCGCCCCTCGTGGCGGCGGATCGCCTCGGTGCTCTCGGCGATCAGGGCGCGTTCCTCGGCCTCGGGCAGCACGGACTGGCGTTCGGAATTGGTCCGCCCGTGGCCGGCGATCTCGTCCCCGCGCGCCCGGTGCGCGGCGACAAGCGAGGGCGCGTAGTCGTAGATCGCGCTGTTCAGCAGCACCGTCGCGGGCAGCCGCAGCTCATCGAGCAGCGCGAGCAGCCGCCACGCACCCACACGGTTGCCGTAGTCCCGCCAGGCGAAGTTCAGCACGTCCGGCTGCGGCCCGCCCGGGGCGAGTTCCGCGCCGAGGCCCTCGCCGAAGGCGAAATGCTCGAGGTTCACCCCGAGATAGACCGCAAGCCGCGCCCCGCCCGGCCAGGCATAGGCGCGGCGCGCCGGCCAGGGCTGGTAGTCGTACCGGTCATGGCCAGGCAGCATCGCCATCCCCCTTCCGCCCGACCGTGATGGGGCCGCCCGGCCCGCCCGGCAAGGCGTCCCGGGGGCGATTCCGCGCCTGCGCGATCTCCGGTATGGTCCGCGCATGGCTTCCCCCGCGCCGGGCGCGGACGCCGGCGCCGCGGCACTCCTGAAGCGGGAGGCGCGGGCCGAACGCGCCCGCCTCATCCCTCCCGTCCTGATCGGGATCGGCATCGCCGCCTGCGGCATTGCGCAGGCCTGGCTGCTCGCGCGGCTGCTCGCCACGCTGCTCGGCCGCGGCGATGCCGGCTGGGCTGAGCTCGCCGGCGCGGCCGCGCTCGCGCTGCTGATGGCCGGCCTCGGCGTCGCGCAGGAACGCGCGCAGATCGCCGCCGCCGAGCACGCCAAGGCGCGGCTGCGCGCGGCCGCCTTCGCCCGCCTGCTCGCCGCCGGCCCCGCCGACGAGCGCGCGGTGGGGGAGAAGAGCACCCTCGTCGTCGAGCGGATCGAGGCGCTGGAGGGCTATTTCGCCCGCTGGCTGCCCGCCGCGATGCTCGCCGTCCTCGCGCCGCTGCTCGTCGCCGGCGCGGCCGCGCTCGCCGACGGGCCGAGCGGCCTGATCCTGCTCGCCGCCGGGCTCGCCGTGCCGGTCGCCCAGGCGGTGTCGGGCATCGGCGCCGCGCAGGCGAGCCGGCGGCAGTTCGAGGCGCTGCAGCGCCTCTCGGGCCGCTTCCTCGACCGCATGCGCGGCCTGCCGGTGCTGGTGCTGTTCAACCAGCAGCAGGCCGAGGCGGCGCGGCTCGGCGCGGCGGCCGAGGAGCTGCGCGCGCGGACCATGCGCGTGCTGCGCATCGCCTTCCTCTCGGCCGGGGCGATGGAGCTCATCATCGCCACCGCGCTCGCCTCGCTCGCCTACCGCCACGGCGCGCTGGTGCAGGGGGCGCATCCGGCGCCGGTCGCCGCCCTCTTCGTGCTGCTGCTGGTGCCGGTGTTCTTCGCGCCGCTGCGCGCCTTCGCCGGCGCCTATCACGAGGCCATGGCCGCGCGCGGCGCGGCGGCCGAGCTCGCGCCCCTGCTCGACGCGCCGGAGGAGAGCGGCCTGCTGCTCGAGGAGATCCCGCCCAAGGTCACCGTCACCTTCCAGGACGTGACGCTCTCCTACGACCCATCCCGCCAGCCTGCGCTCGGCGGCGTCTCCTTCCGCGTCCTGCCGGGGGAGACGCTGGTGCTGACCGGCGCCTCGGGCGCGGGCAAGACGAGCGTGCTGCGCATCCTGATGGGCTTCCGCCGGCCGGATTCGGGGCGGGTTGCGATCAACGGGCACGACATCACCCGGCTGCGCCCCTCCGAGCTGCGGCGCCTGTCCTCCTATGTCAGCCAGCGCGCGCACATCTTCCCCGGCACGATCCGGGAGAACATCCGCCTCGCCCGCCCCGAGGCCGACGACGCGGCGGTCGAGGCCGCCGCCCGCGCGGCGCAGGTGAGCGAGTTCGCCGCCCTGCTGCCCCAGGGCCTCGACACCCCGGTGGGCGAGGGCGGCTACGGCCTGTCCGGCGGCCAGGCGCAGCGCGTCGCGGTGGCGCGCGCCTTCCTGCGCGACAGCCCGCTGGTGCTGCTGGACGAGCCGACCGCGCATCTCGACCCCGGGACCGAGGCGGTGGTGCTCGACGCGCTGCGCCGGCTTTGCGTCGGGCGGACGGCGATCCTCGCCTCCCATGCCCGCGCCGCGCGGGTGGGGCATGGGCGGGTGCTGGAACTGTCCCACGGGCGCGCGGGAGCCTCGCGCATGGCGGGGAACTGATGCTGCGGGACGTGCTGCGCATCCTCGGCCTGTGGCGCGGCCATGCCGGATGGCTGGCGGCGGGCGTGCTGGTCGCCGTGCTCTCGGCGCTGGCGGGCCTCGCGCTGCTGGTGCTCGCCGCGCGGGTGATCGCGGGGGCAGTCGCGGCGGGGCATGCCGATGCCGCGCTGCTCGCCGGGCTCGGCGTGGCGGCGCTGGTCTGGCTGCGCCCGGTGATGCTGTTCCGCCCGCTCGCCCGCTACGTCGAAAGGCTGGTGACGCACGAGGCGACCTTCCGCGCGCTCGCGGGCATGCGGGTCTGGTTCTTCCGCCGCCTCGCCGAGCGCCTGCCGACCGGCCTCGGCCTGCGCCGCGCGGGGGACCTGCTCGGGCGCCTCGTCTCGGATGTCGAGGCGCTGGACGGGCTCTACCTGCGCGTCATCGTGCCGGGGGCGGCGGCGCTCGCGGTGGTGCTCGCCATGGCGCTGCTCGTCGGCGCGGCGGAGCCGGGGCTGGCGGCGATCCTCGCCCTGCCGCTCGCCGCCGCGCTCGCCCTGCCGGTGCTCCTCGCCCCCGCCGCGGCGCGCGCGGGGGAGGGGGTGGCGCGCGCCCAGGGCGCGCTGCGCAGCGCGGTGGTCGAGCCGCTGACCGGCATCGAGGACACGCTCGCCGCCAATGCCGAGGGGCGCGCGGCCGCCCGCGTCGCCGCCGAGGGCGCGGCGCTCGCCGCCGCCCAGCAGCGCCTCGCGCGCCGCGGCGCCTGGGGCGGGGCGGCCGGCGCGCTGCTCACCCAGGCCGCGCTGCTCGGCGCGCTCGCCTGGGCGCTGGCGGCGGCGGAGCACGCCGTCGCTTCGGCGCTGCTCGCCGTCTTCCTCGCCGTCGCGGCGGCCGAATCGCTCGGGCTGATGCCGCGGGCCGGGGCGTCGCTCGCCGCCGCCGCGGCCGGCGCGCGTCGCCTCTTCGAGGCCGCCGACACGCCCGCCCCGGTGCCCGAGCCTGCCGAGCCCGCGGCGCCGCCCACCGGCCACGCGCTGCGCCTTGACGGCGTCACCTTCGCCTGGGCGCCGGACCGGCCGCCGGTCTTCGAGGGGCTCGACCTCGAGGTGCCGGCCGGGGCGCGGGTGGCGCTGCTCGGCCCCTCGGGCGCGGGCAAGTCCACGCTGGCGGCGCTGCTGCTGAAATTCGCGGCTCCGCAGGCCGGGACCATCACCCTCGGCGGGGTGGACCTGGCGCGGATCCCGTCGGCGGAGCTGCGCCGGCGCGTCGCCTGGCTGACGCAGGATGCGCGCCTGTTCGACGACAGCATCGCCGCCAATCTGCGCCTCGCCGCGCCCGAGGCGACGGAGGCGGATCTCTGGCGCGCGCTCGACCGCGCGCGCATCGGCGACCTCGTCCGCGCGCTGCCGGAGGGGCTCGAGACGCCATGCGGGGAGGCCGGTTCGCGCTTCTCCGGCGGGCAGGCGCGGCGGCTTGCGCTCGCGCGCACGCTGCTCTCGCCCGCGCCGGTGCTGATCCTCGACGAGCCGGCCGCCGGGCTCGATGCCGACACCGAGCGCGCTTTCCTCGAGACCCTCGACGAGGCGACGCAGGGCCGGACGGTCATCCTGATCCTGCACCGCCTGCTCGGCGTGGAGCGGCCCACGCGCATCCTGCGCCTGATCGGCGGCCGGGCGATCCCGGCCACCGGTTGAGCCCGGCGCGCCGGCCCTTGCGCGACAGCCGGGCATTGCCGCGCGGCGGAAGGGCGCCCCCTCTTCCGCCGGGCATGACATCGGGCGCGCGCGCCCGCCGGCGCTCAGCCCGCCGGCGGGGTTCCGCCGATCGGGATGCGGTTGACCTTCGCCGCGGCCTCGGGCGGGCGCTTCAGCGAGATGGTCAGCACGCCCTTGTCGAAGGCCGCGCTGGCCTCGGCCGGGTTGGCCGGCCAGGGCAGGCGGATGGCGCGGCGGAAACTGCCATAGGACCGCTCGGAGAGGTGGAAGCCCTCCTTCTCCTCGCTCTTCTCCTGCTTCTTCTCGCCCGAGATGGTCAGCACGTCGCCCTCGAGCGCGACCTCGACATCCTTCTCCTCGAGGCCGGGCAGTTCGGCTGTCACCACCACGCCCTGCTCGGTCTCCCTCATCTCGACCGAGGGCGCGAAGCCACTTGCAGGCAGGGCCATGCCACCGAACATCTGGTCGAAGACCCGGTTGACCTCGCGCTGCAAGGTCCCGAACAGGTCCGTGGAAGGCTCACCGCGTGGCACCGGAAGACGAGGCATCATGACGATCTCCCTCCTGCTTGAAACGCGGCCCGGCGGGATGCCGCCCGGCCAGGCCGGGTGGTTATCACCTACACCGGGCCGGGCCGGGATTCCTTGCCCTGGATCAATCCCCGCGCGGGGCCTGGCATGACCGCGCCCGTGCTCGCGCCGCCGGTCGCCCTCGACCCGGCCAAGTTCCGCGACCCTGCCGTCACGGCCAAGGGCGAGCGCCGCGCCGTGGTGGCGCTCTCGGGGCTGCGCACGCTCTGGGTGAACACCGGCACGCTGTGCAACATCACCTGCCGCAACTGCTACATCGAAAGCAGCCCGACCAACGACGCGCTGGCCTACATCTCCGCCGCCGAGGTCGCGGCCTTCCTCGACGAGGCCGCCGCGATCGGCGCGCCGCTCACCGAGGTCGGCTTCACCGGCGGCGAGCCCTTCCTCAACCGCGACCTCGTCGCGATGCTGCGGGACGTGCTCTCGCGCGGCCTCTCGGCGCTGGTGCTGACCAACGCGATGAAGCCGATGATGAACCACGCCTCGGCGCTGCTGGCGCTGCAGCGCGCATCCGGCGAGCGGCTGACCATCCGCGTCTCGCTCGATCATCACGAGGCCGCCGCGCACGACCTCGAACGCGGCGAGGGGGCCTTCGCCAGGACGATGGAGGGCCTGGCCTGGCTCGCGCGGCACGGCTTCCGCATCCATGTCGCCGGGCGCGCGGGCTTCGGCGCGGGCGACGAGGCGGCGATGCGCGCGGGCTACGCCGCGCTGTTCCGCGCCCACGGCATCCCGGTGGATGCCGCGGATCCGGTCGCGCTCATGCTCTTCCCCGAGATGGACGCCTCGGTTGACGTGCCCGAGATCACCGAGGCGTGCTGGTCCATCCTGCGCAAATCGCCCGACAGCCTGATGTGCGCCTCGGCGCGGATGGTGGTGAAGCGGCGCGGCGCCGAGCGCCCCGCGGTCGTCGCCTGCACCCTGCTGCCCTACGGTTCGCAGTTCGAGCTCGGCGCCACGCTCGCCGAATCGAGCCGGCCGGTCGCGCTCAACCACCCCCATTGCGCGAAGTTCTGCGTGCTCGGCGGCGCGGCCTGTTCGCGCTGATCCTTGCGGGAGGTTGACGGCCGGCCATTGGCCGCGCGACCAAGGGGCGCATTGCCCATCCGGAGTCGTGCCCATGCGCCGCCGCCATCTCCTCGCCACCGCCCCGGCCCTGCTCGCGGCCGCCTGCACGGCGCCGGCCCCGGCGCCGCCCGCGATCGCGGTCTTCTTCACCGCCGACAGCGCGAGCCTCGACGGCGAGGCCGCCGAGGTCGTCCGCCGCGCGGCCGCGGCGGCGCGCGGCGGGACCGGGCCGGTCACGGTGCTCGGCTTCGCCGGCCCCGCGGGTGGGGTGGCCTACAACCGCGCGCTCTCCGAGGCCCGCGCCCAGCATGTCGCGGACATGCTGATCGCCAACGGCGTGGCGCGGGAGCGCGTGCGCATCGTCCCGCGCGGCCCGGTGCCCTTCGAGGCGATGGCGACCGAGAGCCGGCGGGTCGAGATCCGCATCGGCGGCTGATGCGCGCGCTGGAGGATCCGGCGGAGGTCCTCCGCCGGGTCTTCGGCCATGAATCCTTCCGCGGCCGGCAGGAGGAGATCGTCCGCCACGCGACCGAGGGCGGCTCCGGCCTCGTGCTCATGCCCACGGGCGCCGGCAAGAGCCTCTGCTTCCAGGTGCCCGCGCTGTGCAGGCCCGGCATCGGCGTCGTCGTCTCGCCGCTGATCGCGCTGATGGAGGACCAGGTCGCCGCCCTGCGCCAGCAGGGTGTGGCCGCCGCCGCGCTGCATTCCGACCTGCCGCCCGAGGAGTCGCGCGCCGTGCTGCGCGACCTGCATGGCGGGCGGCTGAAGCTGCTCTACGCCTCGCCCGAGCGTCTGACCTTCGACGGCATGCTGCAGCGGCTGGAAGGGTTGCCCATCGCCCTCTTCGCGGTGGACGAGGCGCATTGCGTGAGCCAGTGGGGCCACCACTTCCGGCCCGAATACCGCGGCCTCGGCGTGCTCGGGGAGCGCTTCCCCGCGGTGCCGCGCCTCGCGCTGACCGCCACCGCCGACCCGCGCACGGTCGAGGACATCCGCCTCCAGCTCGGGCTGACCGACGCGCCGGTTTTCCGCGCCTCCTTCGACCGGCCCAACATCGTCATCGAGGCCGCCCCGCGCGAGAGCGAGCGCGCCCAGTTGCGCGCCCTGATCCGCGCCACGGGCGGCTGCGGCATCGTCTATTGCGGCAGCCGCGCCAAGGCCGAGAGCACGGCCGAATGGCTGCGCGCCGACGGCCACGACGCGCTCGCCTTCCATGCCGGCATGGATGCCGCGACGAAGCGCGAGGCGCATCGCCGCTTCGCGCGCGGCGATTCGGTGATCATGGCCGCGACCATCGCCTTCGGCATGGGCATAGACCGCCCCGATGTGCGCTGGGTGGCGCATCTCGACCTGCCGCGCAGCCCCGAGAGCTGGTACCAGGAGATCGGCCGCGCGGGGCGCGACGGGCTGCCCGCGCGCGCGCTGCTGCTGTTCGGCGCGGGCGACATGGCGCTCGCGCGCCACCGCATCGCCGAGAGCCCGGCGAGCGAGGAGCAGAAGCGCGTCGAGCGCGCGCGCCTCGATGCCATGATCGCCATCGCCGAGGCCGCGACCTGCCGCCGCGCGCTCCTGCTGCGCTGCTTCGGGGAGGAACCCGCGGCCGAGAGCTGCGGCGCCTGCGACGTGTGCCGCACCCCGCCCCGAATGTTCGACGGCACGGTGGCGGCGCAGAAGCTGCTCTCGGCCGTGCTGCGCACCGGGCAGCGCTTCGGCGTGGGCCATGTGGTGGACGTGCTGCGCGGGCGGCTGACGGACAAGGTGGCGCAGTTCGCCCATGACCGGCTGCCCACCTTCGGGGTAGGGCGGGAGCTGAGCGACGGCGCCTGGCGCGGCGTGGCGCGGCAGCTCGTGGCGCGCGGCGTGCTCGATGTCGCGGTGGAGAACCATGGCGAACTGGTCGCGACCGAGGCCGCGCGGCCGGTGCTGCGCGGCGAATCGCCCGTGATGCTGCGCGAGGAGACGATGCAGCCCGTCGCGCGCCGCGCCCCCGCCGCCGCCGCGCCGCCACCGGGCAGCGAGGATCCGGTGTTCGAGGCGCTGCGCCTCTGGCGCCGCGGCGTCGCGCAGGCGCAGGGCGTGCCGGCCTATGTGGTGGCGGATGACCGCACGCTCGCGGGCATCGCGGCCCGCCGGCCGCGCAACGCCGATGCGCTGCTGGAGGTGCCGGGCATGGGGCGTTCCCGCGTGGAACGCTACGGCGCGGAGATCCTGCGCATCCTGCGCGAGGCGATCGAGGCGGAGCAGGCGCACGCGCTGACGCATTCGTGACGCCGCGCGGCGCGCCTTGCCGCCTGTCCGTGACGCGCTTCATGGCCCCGCGGCGCGATGCCGGGATAAGGTGCCGCGGCTGCCGGAGGAGAAGCATGCACCGTTCGATCCTGTTCGCCGCCGCGCTCGCCGCGGGGCTTTCCACCGCCGCCGTGCGCGCCGACGAGGTGTCCGACGCCATCACCGAGGCGCAGCGCGCCTATCAGGGCGGCCGCATTCAGGCCGCGCAGACCGCGCTGCAGGAGGCGCTGCAGCTGCTCCAGCAGCGCGCCGCCGCCGGGCTCGCCGCCGCGCTGCCCGATGCGCTGCCGGGCTGGACGGCGGAGGAGGCGAGTTCGGCGACCGCCGGCCTCGCCGGCATGTTCGGCGGCAGCACGGCGTCGCGCACCTACCGCAACGCGCAGGGGCAGTCGGTCGAGATCCAGGTGATGAGCGACAACCCGATGATCGCCCAGCTCGCGGCGGTGATGGCCAACCCGATGCTGGCGGGCGCGATGGGGCGGCTCGTGCGCGTGGGCGAGCAGCGCGCCATCCAGGGCAATGACGGCAACATCCAGATGCTGGTGGACAACCGCATCCTGGTGCAGGTGCAGGGCGACGCGCCGGCCGAGGCGAAACTCGCCTATGCGCGGGCGATCAACCTCGCGCGGCTCGCGGGGCGCTGAGGCGCGCTCCCCGCGCCGTGGGCCGGCATCCCGGGGCGCGCCCGCTGGCGCGGCCCCGGGGGCGGCGTCAGGCCTCGGCCTTGTGGGGGATGCCCTTCTCGTTGAGCAGGGCGGCGAGTTCGCCGGACTGGAACATCTCCATCACGATGTCGCAGCCGCCGACGAACTCGCCCTTCACGTAGAGCTGGGGAATGGTCGGCCAGTTGGTGAAAGCCTTGATCCCCTCGCGGATCTCCATGTCCTCGAGCACATTCACGCCCTTGAAGGGCACGCCCATGTGGCTGAGGATCTGCACGACGCGCGCGCTGAAGCCGCATTGCGGGAAGACCGGCGTGCCCTTCATGTAGAGCACCACGGGGTTCTCCGTGATGTCGGCCTGGATGCGCTCGAAGGTCGGGTTGGACATCGGGTCGGGTCCTATTCCGGGGCGGAGGTCTGGAGGGCGAGGGCGTGCAGCACGCCGCCCATGCGGCCCTGCAGCGCGGCATAGACGATCTGGTGCTGCTTGACGCGGGAGAGGCCGCGGAAGGATTCCGAGACGACCTTGGCGGCGTAGTGGTCGCCGTCGCCGGCGAGGTCCTCGATGGTCACCTCGGCATCGGGGAGCGCCGCCTTGATCAGCGCCTCGATCTCCGCGGGTTGCATCGCCATCAGGCCGTCCTCCCTTCCATCAGCGCGGGCAGGGTCGATTCGTTCGCGTCCCGCAGCGCAGCCACCGATATGGAACGGCCTCCGGAGAGAACCAAGTCCCCGCCGCCGGAACGGCCGAGGCGCTTCGCCGGGACGCCCGCGGCCTGCGCCGCCGCCAGGAAGGCTCCGGCATCCTTGACCGCGACGACATAGCGGGACTGGTCCTCGCCGAACCAGAAGGCGTGTTCCGGCACGCCGGCGGGGGCGGCGGCGAGGGTCGCGCCGACGCCGGTTTCCATCGCCATCTCGGCGACCGTGACCAGCAGGCCGCCATCGGCGCAGTCGTGACAGGCGAGCACGGCGCCGGAGAGGATCTGCGCGCGGACGAAATCGCCGTTGCGGCGCTCGGCGGCGAGGTCCACCGGGGGCGGGGCGCCTTCCTCGCGGCCGGCGATCTCCCTCAGCCAGAGGGACTGGCCGAGATGGCCCGCCGTGGTGCCGACCAGGACCAGGTCGGCATTCGCGGGCAGGCCGAGGCCCACGGCGTGCCTCGCATCGTCCAGCACGCCGACGCCGCCGATGGCGGGGGTGGGCAGGATCGGCCGGCCTTCCGTCTCGTTGTAGAGGGAGACGTTGCCGCTCACGACCGGGAAGTCGAGCGCGGTGCAGGCGGCGGCCATGCCGCGCACCGCGCCGGCGAACTGGCCCATGATGCGCGGCTTCTCGGGGTTGCCGAAGTTCATGTTGTCGGTGATGGCGAGCGGCCGGGCGCCGGTCGCGGTGATGTTGCGCCAGGCTTCCGCGACGGCCTGCTTGCCGCCTTCCTCGGGGTCCGCGACCACGTAGCGGGGGGTGCAGTCGGTGGTCATGGCCAGCGCCCGGGCGTGGTCCTCGATCTTCACGATGGCGGCGTCCGCCGCGCCGGGGCGCTTCACGGTCTGGCCGTTCACCAGGCTGTCGTACTGGTCCCAGATCCAGCGGCGGGAGCAGAGGTCGGGGCAGGCGACGAGGCGCTTGAGCGCGTCCTCGATCGTCGTGGGGTTGGCGACCGTGGCGGGGTCGAGGAGGGGCTGCTTGGGCGTATCCTCGGTGGGGCGGCGGTAGAGGGGGGCTTCCGATTCCAACGGGGCCAGCGGGATGTCGGCTTCCACATGGCCCTTGTGGCGGATGACGATGCGCCCCGTATCGGTGAGGTGGCCGATCACCGCGAAGTCGAGCTCCCACTTGCGGAAGATGGCCTCAGCCTGGGCTTCCCGGCCGGGCTTGAGGACCATGAGCATGCGCTCCTGGCTCTCGCTGAGCATCATCTCGTAGGCGGTCATGCCCTCCTCGCGCTGGGGAACGTTGTCCAGCACGAGTTCGATGCCCATGCCGCCCTTGCCGGCCATCTCGACGCTGCTGCTGGTCAGCCCCGCCGCGCCCATGTCCTGGATGGCGACGATGGCGTCGGTGGCCATGAGTTCGAGGCAGGCCTCGATCAGCAGCTTCTCGGCGAAGGGGTCGCCGATCTGCACGGTGGGGCGCTTCTCCTCGGCGTCGGCGCTGAACTCGGCGCTCGACATGGTGGCGCCGTGGATGCCGTCGCGGCCGGTCTTGGAGCCGACATAGACCACCGGGTTCCCTACGCCGGTCGCCTTGGCGGTGAAGATGCGGTCGGCGCGGGCGATGCCGACCGTCATGGCGTTGACCAGCGGGTTGCCGTTGTAGGCGGGGTGGAAGTTGACCTCCCCGCCCACGGTCGGGACGCCGACGCAGTTGCCGTAGCCGCCGATGCCGCGCACCACGCCGTCGATGATCTGGCGCATGCGCGGCGCGTCGGGCGCGCCGAAGCGCAGTGCGTTGAGGTTGGCGATGGGCCGCGCGCCCATGGTGAAGACATCGCGCAGGATGCCGCCCACGCCCGTGGCCGCGCCGTTGTAGGGCTCGATCCAGGACGGGTGGTTGTGGGATTCCATCTTGAATACGGCGGCCAGCCCATCCCCGATGGCGATGACGCCGGCATTCTCGCCCGGGCCCTGGATGACCCAGGGCGCCTTGGTGGGCAGTTCCCTGAGCCAGACGCGGCTGGATTTGTAGGAGCAGTGCTCGCTCCACATCACCGAGAAGATGCCGAGCTCGGTGAGCGAGGGCGTGCGGCCGAGGATGGCGAGCGCGCGGTCGTATTCCTCGGGCTTGAGGCCGAACTCGGCGGCGAGCTGGGCGGCGCGGGCGGGGTCGAGCGAGACGGGGGCGCTCTGCGGGGCGGCGGCGGTCATGGGTGCCTTGTCGGCAGGCGGGGCGGCGCTGTCCAGGGGGGGGTGCGGCGCGGGGGCGTCATGAGCGGGCGAGGGGCTCCGCCCGCGGAATCGAGAGGATGCCCGAAGCGCGGCGGAGGAGGAGGCGGAAACCGCTCAAGATGTCCCGGCATATGCGGTCCTGGCCGGACGAGGTGGGCACGGTCGGTAGCGGGTTGGCACCGCTGTCAGGATGACGAGCGGGTCGAGGAGCATGGCCGGGCAGGGAACGGCTGCGGCAGCGCCTCGGGACGCGGGCGAAGGGCCGCAGCATGGCGACGATACATGTCATTAATGTAGAAGACTTTCGAGTCATAAGCGACCAAAGGGCGAAATCTTCATCCCCGCGTGAGAGTCTTCAGACGATGCAAATCGATGCAATGCGCAAACGACACGAGCATTCCGGGTAAAATATTGACGCGTCTCGCTTGGCATGCTCAGCATAGACAAGTCTGATGCGCGTTCGAGGTCTATCGATGATTTCACCTCTCCGTGTTCTTCTGATCGGCCTAGTCCTGGCCGCCGTGACCGGCCACCCTGCCGCCCTGGCGCAAACGCCTCCGCAGCGGGATATCCAGACCGCTCTTGCTGAGCGGCTCCCCCGCGGCTGGGAAGTCGCGTCCCTGCGCATCGAGGCGACGGAAAATCGCGGATCGGCCGTGACGCCGCGCATCCTCAGCCGCTTCGTGGCGGAGCTGAGGTTGCGTGAGACCACCTATCGGGAGGCAGGCCGGCTCGATGGCATCCTCGTACTTCAGCCCGCGCTGACCCCCGGGGCGCGGCGGACGCTGCACGGGATCGCGACCTCGGTCCTTTATGCTGGACGCTGGAGCACGGTGGTGGAGGTGCAGGGTGACCCCTTCGCCGCCGCGGGGCGACTCCGGGGAGAGTTCCTGCCGCCTACGCTGGTCGAAGGCACGCCCGAGTATGCGGCGGTGCGGGATCGTGCGGTCGCGGCGATGCAGCAGCGGGTGGCCGACGAGCGCGACCGACGGGCCCGGATGGCTGCAATCTTCGGTGATCCGCCGCGGATCCTGCGGGAAGTGCCCGAACTCGCGGGGGCCTTCATCGAGCCGAGCCGCAATCGCGTCACGCCTTTCCGGCTCGTCTTCCAGTCGCGCGACCTCGAGGCAGGCACCTTCACGGCGGAGATGATCTGGCCGGTCAGCGGCTCGGTGCTCTCCGCCCGCGGGCGGATCGTGGAGAACCGGCTCGAACTCGCCGAGACGGGCTATGTGCGCAATCCGCGGGGGCGGTCACCGCAGTTCGAGTCCTATCGCGGGACGATCGAACCTGCCGGGATCCGCGGCCTGGTCTGCCGCGAACCCGATTTGGAGCAGCCCTGCCGGCCCTCCGATCTGCGCTTCACTCTCTCGCTTCCCATGACCGCAAGCGAGACGTCGGCCGCCCGGCAATAGTGGCCGATCCTGGGCGGGTATTGGCCCAGGTCTTGAACATCCTGCGTCGTCGCAATCGGTGAGGGCCGCAACATCGATTGAACACCCAACCGGCCGAAGAGGGCAGGAAATCGGTGTCGTTACGACGTTCAGGGGCGGCACCCCTGCGAAGCGCCCTCAGGCCGAAACCAGACTCTCCGCCAAACTCTCGAACATCGGCAGCCCGTCCGTCCCGCCCATCAGCTCGTCCACCAGATCTTCCGGGTGGGGCATCAGGCCGCAGATGCGCAGGTTGGGGGAGAAGATTCCGGCGATGTTGCGGGCGGATCCGTTGCGGTTGGCCGCCTCGGTCGCCTCGCCGGCCTCGTTCACGTAGCGGAAGGCGACGAGGCCCTCGCCTTCCAGGCGGTCCAGTGTCGCCTCGTCGGCGAAGTAGTTGCCGTCGCCATGGGCCATGGGGGCGCGGAAGGTCGCACCCTTCTGCCAGCGGCTGGTGAAGGCGGTGCCCGCGCGCTCGACGCGCAGGATGCAGTCCATCGAGAGGAAGCGCAGCGAGGCGTTGCGCAGCAGCCCGCCCGGCAGCAGTCCGGCCTCGATCAGGATCTGGAAGCCGTTGCACACGCCGAGGATGTGGCCGCCGCGCGCGGCGAACTCCTTCACCTCCCGCATGATGGGGGATTGGGCGGCCATCGCGCCGCAGCGCAGGTAGTCCCCGTAGGAGAAGCCGCCAGCCAGCACCACGAGATCGAGCCCCGCGGGCAGCGGCTCGCGGTGAAACAGCATCAGCGGCTCGCGGCCTGTCGCGCGCTTGAGCGCGATGCGCATGTCGCGTTCGCGGTTGGTGCCGGGGAAGACGATGATGGCGGCTTTCATGGCGTGGTCCGGTCAGCCGAAGGAGATCCGCAGCCAGTGCAGCCCGCCCATGATGAGCATGGTCGAGCCGGCGGCCAGCGCGGCGGCGGTGACCCAGCGGTTCGCGGTGCGCTTGCCGCGGGCGATGATGCTGGGGCGCGGCGCCTTGGTGGTGGCGAGGCGCTCCTCGCGCCAGCGCAGCCCCATCGCGAAGAGGACGGTCAGCACCGCCATCGCGAGGAGGCTCGCCTTCATCATCTCAGGCGATCTCGACGCGGAAGGATTCGATCACCGTGTTGGCGAGCAGGCGGCGGGCCATGTCCTCCGCGGCGGCCTTCGCCTTCGCGGGGTCGGTCTCGGCGAGGTCGAGCTCGATCACCTTGCCCGCGCGCACCTCCTTCACGCCCGTGAAGCCGAGGCCTTCGAGCGCATGGCCGATCGCCTTGCCCTGGGGGTCGAGCACGCCGGCCTTGGGCATCACGTAGACGCGCGCCTTCACTGCATCACCTCCGGCCCGGTCATGTCGCGCGGGCCGGCCTCGGGCAGGATGCCGAGGCGGCGGGCGACCTCCTGGTAGCCTTCCTCGACCTTGCCGAGGTCGCGGCGGAAGCGGTCCTTGTCCATCTTCTCGCCCGTCTTGGCGTCCCACAGGCGGCAATTGTCGGGGCTGATCTCGTCGGCGAGGACGATGCGCATCTCCTCATTCTCCCACAGCCGGCCGAACTCCAGCTTGAAGTCCACCAGCGTGATGCCGACGCCAAGGAAAAGCCCGGTGAGGAAGTCGTTCACCCTGAGCGTGAGCGCGACGATGTCGTCGAGGTCCTGCGTGCTCGCCCAGCCGAAACAGGTGATGTGCTCCTCGGCGACCATCGGGTCGTTCAGCGCGTCGTTCTTGTAGTAGTATTCGATGATCGAGCGCGGCAGGCGCTGGCCCTCGGTGATGCCGAGGCGCTGGCTGAGCGAGCCGGCCGCGACGTTGCGCACCACGACCTCGAGCGGGATGATCTCGACCTCGCGGATCAGCTGCTCGCGCATGTTGAGGCGGCGGATGAAGTGGGTCGGGATGCCGATCTCGGCGAGGCGCGTCATTAGGTATTCGCTGATGCGGTTGTTGAGCACGCCCTTGCCGGTGATGGTGCCCTTCTTCTTCGCGTTGAAGGCGGTGGCGTCGTCCTTGAAGTACTGGACCAGGGTGCCGGGCTCGGGGCCTTCGAAGAGGATCTTGGCCTTGCCCTCGTAGAGTTGTCGGCGTCGCGCCATGGCGGGAGGAATCCTTCGTGTCGCCGCGCGGATGGGCCAACGGCGAGAGAGAGGCGGCGTATAGCAAGGGCGGGCCGGAAGGGCCATCGCCCATGCCCGGGGGGGCAGCCCCGCGTCAGGCGGCGAGCGCGCTGGCGAGCGGGGCGAAGGCGGCCTGGCCGGGCGGGGCGGGGCAGAAGAGCCAGACCGGCGCCCGGCCGGGGGCGAGCGCCATCAGGCTCGCGCAGACCGTGCCGAAGCCGCCCGAGGGCGGGACGTTGAGCGTCTCCGCGAGGCCGAATTCCGGCCCGTGGCCGCTGTCGGCGAGCAGCGCCTGCCAGGAGGACCAGTCGCCCGCATCCGGCTCGGGCGGCGGGGCGGCTCGGAAGCGGGGCAGGTGGCGCCGGGTGCGCGGGCTCGCCGGGTCGTTGGGGTCGTGGGCGGTGACCATGGAGAGGCCCTCGGGGAGCGGCCGGGTCTCCGGATGGCCCTGGCCGAGGCCGCGGAGGAAGAAGGCGTCGCGGTGGTCGGCGACGACCATGTTGAAGGGGCGCCAGCGTTCCGCCGGCAGGGCGGCGATGCGCGCCGCGCCGGCGGCGGCGGAGGGGGCGGCGGCCGCGACCAGCGGGAGCTCCCCGCGCGAGCGCTTGCCGGCCTCGGGGCCGAGGCTGCCGGGGCGGTTGAGCACGGCGGCGACGACCCCGCCCGGGCCGAGGGCCATCCAGGTGCCCCCCGCGCTGCGGTCGCGCCCGCCGATCAGGCCGGGCGATTCGGGCCACCAGGCGGCGGGCGGATCCCAGGGGCGGTCGAGGCGCTCGTCCCGGTTGGCGGCGAGCAGCAGCGGCCAGGGATGGTGCGGCCGCCGGAGGACGATCACCGTGCACATGAAGGAAGGCTGGGGCCGCGGGCCGAGGGGCGCAAGCCGGTGCGCCGCATCGTCGGCCGCGCCCCGGGCGTCAGCCGCCGAAGCATACCGGCGCGGGCGTCGCCGCCGCGCCCCTCGGCGGCCCAGGCGTCAGAAACGGAAGTTCAGCGACACGCCGGGCGCGTAATAGACGGGCGGCGGGGCGTAATAGACCGGCGGCGGCGGCGCGTAATACACGCGCGGCGGCGGGGCGTAGTACACCCGCGGCGGCGGCGCGTAGTACACGCGCGGCGGCGGGGCGTAGTAGTAGGCCGGCGGCGCGACATAGGCGTGCCGCGGTGGCGGCCCCCAGCCGCGGCCGGGATGGCCGCCATGGCGCCAATGGCGGTCGCCGGCCTCGGCCTGCGGGGCCGCGCCCATCAGGCAGGCGGCCGAGGCCAGGGCGGCGAGGCTGAGCGTCCGGATCAGGCGCATGGGTCGCTACCTCCTTGATTGCCGATTCCTAGCACATCGGTTGGGGCGGAATCGCGGCAGGCCTGCCTTGCTTCCGGCCCATGCGCCGGCATGGCGCGCGCCGAAGGGGTGGCTCAGCCCTCGCCGAAGACGCGGCGGAAGATGGTGTCCACATGCGCGAAGTCGCGCGCGGGGTCCATCGCCGCGGCGATGGCCGCGGGCGAAAGGACCGCACTGACCGCCGGGTCGGCCTCGAGATTCTCGGCGAAGCTGCGCCCGCCCGGCGTGCCGAGCGCCTGCCAGGTCGCCATCGCGGCGCGCTGCACGGCGGCATAGGCGTCCTCGCGGCTCATGCCCGCCTGGGTGAGGGCGAGCAGCACCTTCTGGCTGTGCACCACGCCGCCGAGCGATTCGAGGTTCGCGGCCATGCGCTCGGGATAGACGGTGAGCTTCTCCATCATGCCGGTCAGGCGCACGAGGGCGAAATCGAGCGCGATGGTGGCATCGGGGGCGATGACGCGCTCGACGCTCGAATGGCTGATGTCGCGCTCGTGCCACAGCGCCACGTTCTCGAGCGCGGGCACCGCATAGCCGCGCACCAGCCGCGCGAGGCCCGTCAGGTTCTCGCTCAGCACCGGGTTGCGCTTGTGCGGCATGGCGCTGCTGCCCTTCTGGCCGGGATGGAAGAACTCCTCGGCCTCGCGCACCTCGCTGCGCTGGAGGTGGCGCACCTCGGTCGCGAGGCGCTCGATGCCCGAGGCGATGACGGCGAGCGCGCAGAAGAAGGCCGCATGCCGGTCGCGCGGGATGACCTGGGTGCTGACGGGCTCGACCGCGAGGCCGAGCCGCTCGGCGACGAAGGCCTCCACGCGCGGGTCCACCGAGGCGAAGGTGCCGACGGGCCCCGAGATGGCGCAGGTCGCGACCTCGGCCCGCGCCGCGCGCAGCCGTTCCCGCCCGCGCGCGAACTCCGCGTAGTGGCCCGCGATCTTGAGGCCGAAGGTGGTCGGCTCGGCATGGATGCCGTGGCTGCGGCCGATGGTGGGGGTGCGCCGGTGCTCCATCGCGCGCGCCTTCAGCGCGGCGAGCAGCGCGTCGAGGTCCTCGAGCAGCAGGTCGGCGGCGCGGGTGAGCTGCACGGCAAGGCAGGTGTCGAGCACGTCGGAGCTCGTCATGCCCTGGTGCATGAAGCGCGCCTCGGGGCCGATGCCCTCGGCCATGAAGGTGAGGAAGGCGATGACGTCGTGGCGGGTGACGCGCTCGATCTCGTCGATGCGCGCGACCTCGGCCTCGCCGATCGCCGCCGCGCGCGGGGCGCCCTTCTCGCGGATGACGCGCGCCGCCTCGGCGGGGATGGCGCCGATCGCGGCCATCGCCTCGGCGGCGAGCGCCTCGATCTCGAACCAGATGCGGTAGCGCTCGGCGGGCGACCAGATGGCGGTCATCTGCGGGCGGGAATAGCGCGGGACCATGCGGGCAGGCTCCGGTGGGCGGGAACGCGGAGCGTTTGGCGCGGCGGGGCGGCGGGCGCAAGCCGCGGCGGGGCGGAAACGCCGCCGCCGCCATGCGACGGCATGGGCCGGGGCGCGGGCTGCGGGCTTGCGGAGGCCGGGGCGCCCCGGTAACGCTACGTGGCCGGTGAATGACCCCAAAATCCCTGGAATGTCCCCAGAATGTTGGAACTGCTGCCCGAATGGCTCCAGCCGTTGGCGATGGTGCTGTTCATCGACGTCGTCCTCGCAGGGGACAACGCCATCGTCGTCGGCATGGCGGCGGCCGGGCTGCCGGCCGACCAGCGCCGCAAGGCGATCTTCTGGGGGATCATCGCCGCGACGGTGATGCGCATCGCCTTCGCCTCGATCACGGTGCAGCTGCTGCAGATCGTCGGCATCATCCTCGCGGGCGGCGTGCTGCTGCTCTGGGTGTGCTGGAAGATGTACCGCGAGCTGCGCGAGGGCGGCGGCCACGACCACCCGGACACGACCGAGCAGCACGAGGGCGTGGAGGCGCTGGAAGGCGAGACGCCCGCGGGCGCGCCGCGCAAGACGCTGCGCCAGGCGATCACGCAGATCCTCGTCGCCGACGTCTCCATGAGCCTCGACAACGTGCTCGCGGTCGCGGGCGCGGCGAAGGACCATCCCTACATCCTGATCATCGGCCTTGCCGTCTCGGTGGTGCTGATGGGCGTCGCGGCGACCTTCATCGCGCGGCTGCTCGACAAGCACCGCTGGATCGCCTGGGTCGGCCTGCTGGTGATCCTCTACGTCGCGCTGTCCATGATCTACGAGGGGACGGAGCAGGTCGCCGCCGCGGTGCCCGAGGCCTATGCCTACCTGTTCCTGCCGCTCGGCTTCCTGGTGCCGGCGATCGCGGGCGTCTTCCCGGTCTGGCTCTGGGTCGGGGCGACGGTGTTCCAGATGATCGTCTACACCGCGATCATCACGCTGGTCGCGGGCGCGGTGCGCGACGCGAGCCGACGCTCCTCGGCCTGAGCGCGCAACGGCCGGAGCATTGCCGCGGCGGCCTTGCCGTGGTCATGGTTTGGCCGGATTCGGCTGGCTCCTTCGCGGGGCGTCCCTGGCCGGTCCGGTGACCGCGCCGCCGCGGGCGCCGCGCCACTTGGCGCGCGGGCCCGCCATCCGGGCGCAGCAACGGGAGGAGACGCCGTGCGGAATCCTGCAGCCGCGATGATTCGGACCATGAGGGGAAGGGCGCTGCCGCTCCTCGCCGTGCTCGGCCTCGGGGCCTGCGCGGCGATCGAGATCGGCGAGCGCCCGAGCCTCGATGCCGTCGCGGCGCGCATGCCCGCCCAGCTCGCGGGGTTCCAGCTCGGCGAGACGGCGCGCCGGCCCGGGCCATCGCTCGCGCTCGACTACGCCACGCCCAACCGTCGCGCGGTCGGCACCGTGCTGATCTATGACGCGCCGGGCGGTGCGGCGCCGACCGATCCGGGCGCGCCCGAGATTGACCGCGAGGTGACCGCCGCCGTCGCCGATGTCGCCGAATCGCCGCAGGGCCGCACGGGGCGGAGGCTCGCCGAGCGCGAGCGCGTCACGCTGCGCGAGGCCGGGCTGCGCTGCGCCATCCTCACCGGCGCCTTCGGGCGCGCGCCGGTGTCGCGCCATGTCTGCGTGGGCGGCGCGGATGGGCGCTTCGTGAAGGTGCATGTGACCATGCCGGACACGCGCCCGCCGCCGGCGGACGCCACCGCCTTCGCCGCCGCCGCGCTGCGCGCGGTGCGCGGCGGGTGAGAATGCGCCGCGCGGCGGCCTGACCGCCGCGGCTCAGCGCAGGCAGCGCAGGAAGACCGTGGAGGCGTGGGCGAGCTCGCCGATCTCCGCCGCCGTGCGCAGCGTGGGCGGCGGGTCGTCGAGCAGGGGCTGCACGCCGTGCTCGCGCATGAAGTCTACCGCCTCGGTGTGCTTCACCGCGAAGTTGACGTTCTGCGGTATGTCGCCGGTCGCCTGCGCGATTCGCTGCGCGTTGAGCTTGGAGACGATGACGCCGACCACCTGGCCGCGCAGGTCGAGCAGAGGCCCGCCCGAATTGCCCTGCTGGACCGGCGCGCTGATCTGGATCTGGCGCGCATTGTCGCCGATGCCCGCAAGCGCGGAGACATCGCCCGTGGTCAGCGTGGGCCCAGAGGAGAGCAGGCCCGCGAGCGGGAAGCCGTAGGTCACGACATTCTCCCCGCGCCGGACCTCGGCGGCGCGGCGGAAGGAGAGCACGGGGCCGGGATCGGCGTCGGTGCGAAGCAGGGCGAGGTCGCGCTCGCGGTCCGAGGCGATGACGGTCGCCGCGATCTCCTGCCCGTTGTGCAGCCGGGCGCGCATCGCCGTGCAGCCCTCGGCGACGTGCTGGTTGGTCATGATCTGGCGCGGGGCGACCACGAAGCCGGTGCCCGAGGAGACCTGGCGCGGCGCCTGGCGCTCGATGGGCGGGCGCGGCTGGATCCCGGCGATGGCGGGGCCGGGGCCGGGCCCGGGCGTCGCGCCGGGGCCGGGGCGCGGCACGGTGCCGGGGCCGGCGGCGGCGAGCGGCGGGGGCTTCTCGCGCGGCAGCGCGGCCATAGGGCCCTGGGGGAAGCCCGGGGGCTGCGCGGCCGGCCCGGGCGGGCGATAGGCGCCGCCGAGCGGCGGGGGCTTGTCGCGCGGCAGCGCCATCTGCGGCCCCGGCCAGGGCTGGGGCGCGGAGGGGCGGGCGCCGGGCGGCGGCAGGTTGCCGAGGCCGCCGCCGGTCTGGGCATCGGTCGCGCCGGCTGCGATGAGGCAGGCCACCGCGACGGCAGGCGGGATGAAGCGCATGGCGGAAGGGTGGCGCGCGAGCGCCGCGGCGGTCAACGGCGCAACGCGGCTCCGGCGCGCGTGCCGCGAAACGCTTCAGTCGCGCCGCCGCGGTTCAGAGCAGCCCCTCGCGCCGGAAGGAAACGTGGCGGCCCTGGCCCACCACGATGTGGTCGTGCAGCAGGATGCCGAGGCTCGCCGCGGCGGCCATTACCTCCTGCGTCATCGCGATGTCGGCGCGGGACGGCGTGGGGTCGCCCGAGGGGTGGTTGTGCACCAGGATCAGCGCGGTGGCCTGCAGTTCGAGGGCGCGGCGGACGACCTCGCGCGGATAGACCGGGGTGTGGTTGACGGTGCCGCGCGCCTGCGCCTCGTCGGCGATCAGGCGGTTGCGGGTGTCGAGGAACAGGACGCGGAACTGCTCGACCGGCTCGCGCGCCATCGCGGCGCTGAGGTAGGCGATGAGCCGGTCCCAGTTGTTCAGCACCGGCCGGTCCATCACCTCGGCGCGGGCGAGGCGCAGGGCGGCGGCCTGCACCGTCCGCAGCGCGGCCGCGCCGGCCTCGCCGAGCCCCTCCACCTCCCGCAGCGCCGGAAGGGGCGCGGCGATGGCGTTGGCGAAGGAACCGAAGCGGGCGAGCAGCGCGCGCGCGATGGGCTTGGTGTCGCGCCGCGGCAGGGCGAGGAAGAGGACCATCTCGAGCAGCTCGTGGTCGAGCAGCGCCTCGGGGCCGGCGCCGAGCAGCTTCGCGCGCATGCGGGCGCGGTGGCCGGCATGGCCGGGCGGCGCCGCATCGGCGGCGGGCGGGGGATCGAGGCCGATGGGCAGCGCCGGTGCGGCCTCCGCGAATTGTTTCCTGTGCGTCATGCCGGACCTGTCGCCGGTGGGGCCGGCGGAACCGAGAGTAGAAGCATGAAGCGAAAAAGGAAACCGTGGCGCGAGGCTCGGCCGCGATCCGACAGGGGATGCCCCCGCGGCGGCGAAGGCCGCTAGGACGCTGCCGGCACCCGCGCCCTGTCGTGCGGCCGGTGCAGGCCGGCAGGGGAGAGGGTGAAGATCTCGGCCCCCGTCTCGGTCACGCCGATCATGTGCTCGTACTGCGCCGAGAGGGAGCGGTCGCGCGTCACGGCGGTCCAGCCGTCATCCAGGATCTTCACCTCGGGCCGGCCGGCATTCACCATCGGCTCGACGGTGAAGAACATCCCCGGGCGCAGCCGGGGGCCTTCGCCGGGGCGGCCGTAGTGCAGGACATTGGGCGGCTCGTGGAAGTTGCGCCCGATGCCGTGGCCGCAGAAGTCGCGCACCACCGAGAAGCGGTGCCGCTCGACATGGCTCTGGATGGCGTGGCCGACATCGCCGAGCGTGGCGCCCGGGTGGATCGCGGCGATGCCCTTCATCATCGCCTCGTAGGTCACGTCCATCAGCAGCCGCGCCTTGGTCGAGGGCTCGCCGGCGACGAACATGCGGCTGGTGTCGCCATACCAGCCGTCGAGGATGACGGTGACGTCGATGTTCACGATGTCGCCCTCGGCGAGGATGCGCTCGCCGGGGATGCCGTGGCAGACGACGTGGTTGACCGATGTGCAGCAGGATTTGGTGTAGCCGCGATAGCCGAGCGTGGCGGGCACCGCGCCATGGGCGACCATGAAGTCGTGGCAGAGGCGGTCGATCTCGCCGGTGCTGATGCCGGGGCGCACATGGGCGGCGATCATGTCGAGCGTCTCGGCGGCGAGACGCCCGGCGCGGCGCATGCCGGCGAAATCCTCGGGGCTGTGGATGGTGATGCGGCGCGCTTCGCCGCCCTGCTGCTCCATGGAGCGTTCCGGCCTTGTCGTCAGGTGAAGGCCAAAGATGCGCCCTGGCCCCCGCGGTTGCAAGGACCGCGGGGCGCAGGGGCGGGCCTCACGGGCCGGGTTTCTCGCCCGTGCCGTGCTCGACGGTGCCGAGCGCACCGGCCAGCCGCACCGTGGCGCTGCCCGGCCGCGCCGGCCGGGGCTGGCCCACCGCGGGCGCCCAGCCGGTGAGCACGACGAGGCGCAGCGTCGCCGGCACGCCGGCCGCATCGCCCGCCATGCGCGCGGCCGCGAGCGGGAAGAGCGCGCGCGGCGGCGTCCGGGCATCACGCGCCAGCACGGCGTTGCCCTCGCCCGCCGCGCGCAGGTCCGCGAGCAGGCCGAGCGGGTCGCGGTAGCGCAGCGGGATGTCCTCGGCATCGGCGACCGGCAGGGCGAAGCCGGCGCGCTGGAGCAGGCCGGCGCCGTCGCGCAGTTCGGGGAAGGGCGAGACGCGCGGGGAAAGGCCGCCGCGCAGCTCCGATTCGGCCTCGGAGAGCGCGGCGCGGAGTTCCTGCAGGCTCGGCAGGCAGGGCAGCATGGCGAGGAACAGCCCGTCCGGGGCCAGGGCGCGGCGGATCTGCACCAGCGCGCCGGGCAGGTCGTTCACCCAGTGCAGGGACAGGCAGGCCACCACCAGGTCGAAACTGCCCTCGGCGAAGGGCAGCCATTCCTCGTCCAGCGCGACGGGCAGGCCGCCCGCCGCGCGGGCCTGGCCGGCGGCGAGGTCGGCCGAGACCACGAAGGGGATGCCGCGCGCGGCGAGCGCGGGGGCGATCAGGCCGCGGCCGCCGATCTCGAGCGCGCGGGTGAAGCGGCGCGTGGTGTCATCGAGCCGGTCGAGCAGCCGTGCGGCGGCTTCCTCGAGGATGGGCGCGACCCGATGCTGGGTCGTCGCGGCGCGCTCGCGCCTGAGCCGCACCAGGCGACGGTCGAAGATCCGGATCGCATCGGGCATGGGCTGCAGATGCGGGTTCGCCGGGCGCGAGGCAAGCCTCCTCCGCCCACCCGCCCGGGGGCCGAGGTTTCCCGAAGCGCCCGTTCCGCCGTAGCGTCGCGCCCGGAGACCAACGGGACGGGACGCCGCGCCGCGCGGCAGGGACGGGACGCACATGGCGAAGGACATCGAGGCCGCGACGCTGAAGGGCTGGATCCGCGACGGGGGCGAGCTCGCCATCCTGGATGCGCGGGAGGAGGGCGAGTTCGGCCGCTCCCACCTGTTCTGGGCGGTGCCCTGCCCGCTGTCCAGGAAGGAGGTGCGCGCGCGCGCGCTGCTGCCGCGGCGCGATGTGCGGGTGGTCTGCGTGGATGGCGGGGAGGGGCATGCGGCCCGCCTCGCGGCCTATCTCGAAGGGATCGGCTGCACCGATGTCTCGGTGCTGTCGGGCGGCACGCCGGCCTGGGCGGCGGCGGGTTATGTCGCCTTCTCCGGCGTCAACGTGCCCTCCAAGGCCTTCGGCGAATGGGTCGAGCACCACTACCACACGCCGAGCGTGGACCCGGCCGAGCTCAAGGCGATGATGGATGCGGGGACCGACATGGTGGTGCTCGACAGCCGCCCGATCGAGGAGTTCCGGCGCATGAGCATCCCGACCGCGGTGAACGTGCCGGGGGGCGAGCTGGTCTATCGCATCGGCGAGTTCGTGAAACGGCCGGAGACCACCATCGTCGTGAACTGCGCGGGCCGGACGCGCTCGATCCTCGGCGCGGAATCGCTGCGCAGCGCGGGCGTGCCCAACAAGGTGGTGGCGCTGCGCAACGGCACCATGGGCTGGGAACTGGCGGGCTTCGCCTGCGAGCGGGGCCGGACCGAGCGCTACCCCGAGCGCGCCCCCGCCGGTGCCGAGGAGGCCTTCGTGCGCGCCGACCGCTTCGCCCGCCGCCACGGCGTGCGCTTCGCCACCCGCGCGGCGTTCGAGGCGATGTGCGCCGAGCCGGGGCGCACGACCTATGTGCTCGACGTGCGCGACCCGGCCGAGTTCGCTTCCGGGCACATGATCGGCAGCCGCTCGGCGCCGGGCGGGCAGCTCGTGCAGGCGACCGACCAGTGGGTGGCGGTGCGCGGGGCCCGCATCGTGCTGGTGGACGACACCGGGGTGCGCGCGCGCATGACCGGCGGCTGGCTGCGCCAGCTCGGCGGCTGGGAGGTCGTCGTGCTGACCGACGGCCTCGCCGGGCGGCTCGAGGAAGGCGCCTGGCAGCCCGAATGCCCGGAGGCGCAGGCGGTGCGGGTGCCGCGGATCGCCCCGGCGGAACTCGCCGCGCTGCTCGCCGAAGGCGCGGCGCAGGTGGTGGACCTCGCGCGCTCGATCGATTTCCGGGAGGGCCACATCCCCGGATCGCTCTGGGGCATCCGCACGCGGCTCGACCGGCTGGCGGGCCGGCTCGCGGGCGACCGGCAGGTGGTGGTGGCCGCGCCGGAGGAGGCGCAGGCGCGGCTCGCCGCGGCCGAACTGCAGGCGATCGTGCCGGCGCCGGTGAAGCTGCTGGCCGGCGGCGTGGCGGCCTGGAAGGCCGCGGGCTTCCCGCTCGCCGCCGACCGGCGCAACCCGCCCGACGCCGAATGCGCGGATTTCTACCTCCGGCCCTATGACCGCAACGAGGGCGTCGAGGAGGCGATGCGCGAATACCTCTCCTGGGAGATCGACCTGGTGCATGAGGTGGCCAAGGACGGCGATGCGCCCTTCGGCGCCTGGGGCTGAGCCGCGCCGCGCGGCCGGGCTGCAGCGCCTCGCGGCGGCCGGGCGGGCGGCGGCGGCGCGCCTGCTTGACGCGCTGCTGCCGCCCCGCTGCCTGACCTGCGAGGCCGAGGTGGCGGTGCAGGGCACGCAATGCCCGGCCTGCTTCGCCGGGCTTTCGGTCATCACCGAGCCCTTCTGCGCCCGCTGCGGCGTGCCCTTCGCGCACGAGGCCCAGGCGGCCGAGCGCGGCCCGGCCGGGGCCGTCTGCCCCGCCTGCACCGCGCACCCGCCCGCCTTCGCGGCGGCGCGCGCGGCGCTGCGCTACGACGCGGCGGCGAAGCGGCTGATCCTGCCCTTCAAGCATGGCGACCGGACCGAACTCGCCCGGCCGCTGGCGCGGCACATGGCGCGCGCCGGTGCGGGGCTGCTCGCGCGGGCGGACGCCATCGCGCCGGTGCCCGCGCATTGGCGGCGCGTGATCGCGCGGCGCTACGACCAGGCGGCGCTGCTGGCCGCCGAACTCGGCCGGCTGGGCGGGCGGCCCGTGCTGCCCGACCTGCTGCGCCGCGCGCGTCGGACCCCGCCGCTGAACGAGCGCGGGGCGGCCGAGCGCGCCCTGACCGTGGCCGGCGCCTTCGCCGTGCATCCCGCCCGGCTGCGCGCGGTGCGGGGCGGGCGGGTGCTGCTGGTGGACGACGTGCTGACCTCGGGCGCCACCGCCAATGCCTGCGCCGAGGCGCTGCTGGCCGCAGGCGTGGCGGCGGTGGACGTGCTGGCCGCGGCGCGCGTGCCCGATCCGCGCCTGCGGAATGACGGCGCGGCTTGATCCGCGCGCGGCGCGGGCCAATTCTCGCGCCATGGCCAAAGTCGAGATCTACGTCCAGGATTTCTGCCCCTATTGCGCGCGCGCCAAGGCGCTGCTGGACCGCAAGGGCGTCGCCTACCGCGAGATCTACGCGCCGAACGGCTCGGCCGCGCGGGCCGAGGCGATCGCGCGTTCGGGCGGGCGGACGACGGTGCCGCAGGTCTTCATCAACGGCGTACCGGTGGGGGGCTCGGACGACCTCCACGCGCTCGAGCGGGCGGGGCGGCTGGACGCGATGCTCGCGGCCTGAGCGGCGGGGGTCTGGCACTCCTGTCATTTGAGTGCCAAATCTCCGCAACACGCCCGGCGCAGGGTGGGCCGGGGCAGGACGGGGACCGATGATCCACTACCAGCTGCGTTGCACCACGACCGGGGAGGAGCACGCCTTCGACGGCTGGTACAAGGACAGCGCCGCCTTCGAGGCGCTGCTCAAGGCGCGGCTGGTCGAATGCCCCGTCTGCGGCGGGACCGAGGTTGGCCGCGCGCTGATGGCCCCGGCCATCCCGAAGAAGGGGCGCCCGGCGCGCAATGCGGCCGCGCCGGCCGAGGCGCCGCCCGTGGCGCCGCCCGCCGCCGCGCCGCCGGCCCAGGCGCCGGTCGCGGCCGGGCCGATGCCCGCGCAGCTGCGCGCCATGCTCCAGCGGCTGCGCGCCGAGGTTGAGCGCAACTGCGACTATGTGGGCGCGGATTTCGCCGAGGAGGCGCGGCGGATGCACCGCGGCGAATCCGAGCGGCGCGGCATCTTCGGCGAGGCGACCGACAGCGAGGCCGAAGCCCTGCGCGAGGAAGGGATCGCGGTGGCGCGGATCCCGTGGGTGCCGCCGTCCGACGCCTGACGCGCGGCCGGCGTGGGCCGGCCCCTGCGCGGGGATCGCGCTGCCGTTTCGCGCGCCGCCGCGCGCGACGTGCCGGGCCTGCCGCCCGCCGCGATGAGGGTGCGGCGGCTCAGCGCGCGCGGGCCATCACCAGGTAGTTGACCGAGACATCGCGGCAGGCGCGCCAGCGGCCGGTCAGCGGGTCCATCGCCATGCCGGTGATGTCGGCGACCGCGAACCCCGCCCGGCGCAACTCGGCGCCGAGTTCGCCCGGGGTGACGAACATCCGCCAGTCATGCGTGCCCACGGGCAGCAGCCGCAGCAGGTATTCCGCGCCGAGCTTGGCCATCAGGAAGGACCGCGCGGTGCGGTTCAGCGTCGAGAGGAACATCAGCCCGCCCGGCCGCAGCGCGCGCGCCAGCGCGGCGAGGAAGGCCGCGCGGTCGGCGACATGCTCGATCACCTCGAGCGCCACCACGGCGTCGAAGGTCTCCTCGGGCGGCAGGTCCTCGGGCAGGCCCTGCCGGTAGGTGATGGCGAGGCCGCCGGCCTCGGCATGGGCGCGGGCGGCGGCGAGCGCCTCGGGTGCCGCGTCGAGGCCGGTCACCGCCGCCCCGCGCCTGGCGAAGGCCTCCGAGGCGAGGCCGGCGCCGCAGCCGACATCGAGCAGCGCGAGGCCGGCGAGCGCATCGCGCGCCGCGGGGTCGCGGCCGTGGTGGCGGGCGAGGCGCTCGGCGATCCAGCCGGTGCGCAGCGGGTTCATCCGGTGCAGCGGCTTCATCGGCCCGTCGGGGTCCCACCAGCGCGCGGCGAGCGCGTCGAACTTGGCGATCTCGGCGTCGAGAACGGTGCCTGTCGGCGGCATGGATCGTCCCTTCGGGGCGTGCGCGGTTCCTGCACGGCGCGGGTTGCGCGCCGCCCGGCCCATCGGTATCTGTCCCGGCCCGCCGCCCGGCGCAACCGCCCGGGCGGCCTTTCCCAGCCCGGCCCCAGGAACCAGACCGCCGCCGATGGCCCGCATCGTCATGAAGTTCGGCGGCACTTCCGTCGCCGACCTCGACCGCATCCGCAACGTCGCCGCCCGCGTGAAGCGGGAGGTGGAGGCCGGCCACCAGGTGGCCGTCGTCGTCTCCGCCATGGCCGGGGTGACGAACCAGCTCGTGAAATGGTGCCAGGACCTCTCGCCGCTGCACGATGCGCGCGAATACGACACCGTGGTCGCGACCGGCGAGCAGGTGACGACGGGGCTGACCGCCATCGCGCTGCAGGCGATCGGGGTGGATGCGCGCTCCTGGCAGGGCTGGCAGGTGCCGATCGTGACCGACCAGGCGCATGGCAAGGCGCGTGTCGAGCACATCGACGGCTCCGTGCTGATCGAGCGCATGGAGGCGGGCCAGGTGCCGGTGATCGCCGGCTTCCAGGGCATCGAGAACCAGCGCCACCGCATCACCACGCTCGGTCGCGGCGGGTCGGACCTCTCGGCGGTGGCGATCGCGGCCGCGGTGAAGGCGGACCGCTGCGACATCTACACCGACGTGGACGGGATCTACACGACCGACCCGCGCATCGTGCCGCGCGCGCGCAAGCTCGAGCGCATCTCCTTCGAGGAGATGCTGGAGCTGGCCTCCGTGGGTGCCAAGGTGCTGCAGACGCGCTCGGTCGAACTGGCGATGAAGCTCGGCGTGCGGGTGCAGGTCGTGTCCTCCTTCGAGGACAAGCCCGGCTCGCTCGTGGTGGATGAGGACGAGATCGTGGAACAGCCCGTGGTTTCCGGCATCGCGTATTCCCGCGACGATGCCAAGGTGACGCTGCGCCGCCTGCCGGACCGCCCGGGGGTGGCGGCAAAGGTGTTCGGCGCGCTCGCGAAGGCCAATGTGAACGTGGACATGATCGTCCAGAACATCGGCGCCGACGGCATGACCGACATGACCTTCACGGTCGGCAAGGCGGACCTCGCCCGCGCCCAGGACGTGATCGGCAAGGCGCGGGAGGAGCTCGGCTTCGAGGCGCTTCTCGCCGACCCGGACGTGGCCAAGATCAGCGTCGTCGGCATCGGCATGCGCAGCCATGCGGGCGTCGCCAACACCATGTTCAAGGCGCTGGCCGAGAAGGGGATCAACATCCAGGTGATCTCCACCTCCGAGATCAAGGTCAGCGTGCTGGTCGCGGCCGACTACACGGAGCTCGCGGTGCGCGCGCTGCACAGCGCCTACGGGCTGGACGCGCCGGCGTGAGCGGCGCCGCCACGGCCCCCGAATGGGCGCGGGCCGAACTCGACCGGCTGATGGCGCGCGGCACCGCCTTCCTCGGCAGCCGCTACGCCATCCTGGGCGGGGCGATGTCCTGGGTGAGCGAGCGCAACCTCGTCGCCGCGCTCTCCAATGCCGGGGCCTTCGGGGTCATCGCCTGCGGCGCGATGGAGCCGCCGCGCCTCGCCGAGGAGATCGCCGCCACCCAGGCGCTGACGGACAAGCCCTTCGGGGTGAACCTGATCACCATGCATCCGCGGCTCGACCAGCTCGTGGATGCCTGCCTCGCGGCGAAGGTCGGGCACATCGTCTTCGCCGGCGGCATCCCGCCGGGCGGCGCCATCAAGAAGGCGAAGGACGGCGGGGCGCGGGTGGTCTGCTTCGCGCCCGCGCTCGTGCTCGCGAAGCGCCTGATCCGCAGCGGGGCGGATGCGCTGGTGATCGAGGGCTCGGAGGCGGGCGGGCATATCGGTCCGGTCTCGCTGAACGTGCTCGCGCAGGAGATCCTGCCGCATGTGAAGGAAGTGCCGGTCTTCGTTGCCGGCGGCATCGGGCGGGGGGAGGCGATCCTCTCCTTCCTCGAGATGGGGGCGGCCGGCGCGCAGCTCGGCACGCGCTTCGTCTGCGCCACCGAATGCATCGCCCATCCGGCCTTCAAGCAGGCCTTCATCCGCGGCCAGGCGCGCGACGCGATGCCGACCGTCCAGCTCGACGAGGCCTTCCCGGTCATCCCGGTGCGGGCGCTGCAGAACGGCGGGACGCGGCGCTTCATCGAGTTCCAGGCCGAGACCATCCGCCGCTTCAAGGCGGGCGAGGTGGAGAAGGAGGCCGCGCAGCTCGACATCGAGCATTTCTGGGCCGGCGCGCTGCGCCGCGCGGTGATCGAGGGCGACGTGGAGAACGGCTCGCTGATGGCGGGCCAGTCGGTCGGGATGGTCACGAAGGAGCAGCCCGCGGCCGAGATCATCGCCGAGCTCGTCGGCCAGGCGGCGGCGGCGATCGCCGCGCGGCGCCCCGACGCCGCCTGAGGCGCCCGCGCGCCGCTTCCGCGTTTGCGGGGGCGGCCCCGCGGGGCTAGAAGCAGCCCGGCCACGACCGGATTCCGATGAAGCGAAACCAGCGCCCCGACATCACCGCCGCCGAGGCCGCCCGCGTGGGCGAGGCCCTGCGCGAGGCGCGCCTGACGCTCGGCGCCAGCGTCGAGGACATGGCCGCGCGGCTGCGCATCAACCGCCGCTACATCCATGCGCTTGAGGAAGGGCGGGTGAAGGACCTGCCCGGCACGGCCTATGCGGTCGGCTTCGTGCGCTCCTACGCGACCGCGCTCGGCCTCGACGCGGACGAGGCGGTGCGGCGTTTCCGCGACGTGACGGGCGGCGCCGCGGCGCGGCCGGGCGATCTGGTCTTCCCCGAGGCGGTGCCCTCGCGCGGGGTGCCGGCGGGCGCGCTGGTCGCGGCGGGGGTGGTGGTGTCCATCATCGCCTATGTCGCCTGGTACAACTGGAGCGGCTCGGGCAACCGGGTGGTGGATGCGGTGCCGCCGCTGCCCGAGCGGCTGGAGCAGGTGGCGCCCGCCACCCCGCGCGAGCCCGCCGCGGCGCAGGCCGCGCCGCCCGCCGCCGCGCCGCCCGCAGCAGGGGCGCCGCCCGCGGCCGGCGCGCCTGCCGCCCCGCCCGCCGCGGGCGCGCCGCGGCCGGGCCAGCAGCAGGCCGCCGCGCCCGCCCCGCCGGCGACACCGGCCGCGCCCCCGGCGGCCGCGCCCGCCGCCGCCCCGGCCGCGAACGAGCCGCGGGTCCAGCTCCGCGCGCGGGGCGAATCCTGGGTGCAGGTGCGCGACACGCGCTCGAACCAGGTCATCCTCGACCGCGTGCTGCGGAGCGGCGAGAGCTGGCCGGTGCCCGCCCGGGAAGGCCTGGTGCTGACCACCGGCCGGGCCGAGAATCTCGATGTCGTGGTGGACGGCCAGGCGAGCGGCGTGCTCGCCGGCGTGATCGGGGTGCGGCGCGGCATTCCGCTCGACGCCGACCGGCTGCGGACGGGGCCGGAGACGGGGGCGCCGGCGCGGCCCTGAGGACCGCCCGGGCGGGCCGGTTCCGCCGGCCTTCGCCCGCGCGTCGCGCGACCTGGCGGGCCGGGCGGCTGCCGGCGCCGCGGCCCGCCGGATCATGCGCGGGGGCATCGCGCCGCCCGCGCGCGCAGGCGACTTCCGGTGCGCGGCCGGCATCGCCATAGTGAGGTCCTCGCCGCGCCGAGGGATGCAGGAACCGAGCATGTCGTACCGCCCGTATCAGCAGATCCTGCGCCGCAGGTCGCGGCAGATCGGCGTCGGCAGGGTCCGGGTCGGCGGCGATGCCCCGATCTCGGTCCAGACCATGACCAACACCCCGACCGAGGACGCGAAGGCGACGATCGAGCAGATCCGCCGCTGCGAACTGGCAGGCGCCGACATCGTGCGCGTCTCCTGCCCCACCGAGGAGAGCACCGCCGCGCTGGCCGAGATCGTGCGCGAGGTGAACGTGCCGGTCGTGGCCGACATCCACTTCCACTACCGCCGCGCGATCGAGGCGGCGGAGGCGGGTGCGGCCTGCCTGCGGATCAACCCGGGCAACATCGGCTCGAAGGAGCGCGTGAAGGAGGTCGTGAAGGCCGCGCGCGACCATGGCTGCTCGATCCGCATCGGGGTGAATGCCGGCAGCCTCGAGAAGCACCTGCTGGAGAAATACGGCGAGCCGAACCCCGAGGCGCTGGTGGAAAGCGCCCTGTGGCACGCCGACCACCTGCTCCAGGAAGGCTTCGACGAGTTCAAGATCAGCGTGAAGGCCTCCGACGTGTTCCTCGCCGTCGCGGCCTATCAGCAACTGGCCGAGGCCTGCGACCACCCGCTGCACATCGGCATCACCGAGGCCGGCGGGAAGCGCGCGGGCACGGTCAAGAGCGCGATCGGCCTCGGCTCCCTGCTCTGGGCCGGGATCGGGGACACGCTTCGGGTCTCCCTCAGCGCGGAGCCGGAGGAGGAGGTCGCGGTCGGCTGGGAGATGCTGAAATCCCTGCATCTGCGCCACCGCGGGGTGAAGATCATCTCCTGCCCCTCCTGCGCGCGGCAGGGCTTCGACGTGATCCGCACCGTGGAGGCGCTCGAGGAACGCCTCGCCCATATCCGCGAGCCGATCACCCTCTCGATCATCGGCTGCGTCGTGAACGGGCCGGGGGAGGCGCTGCTGACCGACATCGGCCTGACCGGCGGCGGGGCGGGCACGCACATGGTCTATGCCGCGGGCAAGACCGACCACACGGTGCGGACCGAGGAGATGATCGAGCACATCGTCGGCCTCGTGACCGCGCGGGCGGAGGCGATGGCCGCGGCGAAGCGGGCCGAGGCCGAGCGCCAGGCCGCCGAATGAGGGCCCGCCTCTCCGGCATCGGGCCCGCGCTGGCGCTGGCCGCGGCACTCGGCCTCGCCGCGCCGGCGGCGGCGCAGATGCAGATCGAGATGATCGAGACGATCGAGGAGCCCGACCCGTCGGCCAGCCAGCCGCGCGACGGGTCCGTGCCCTGCTCCGAGATCAACAACCGCGCGATGGAGGCGAGCCTCGTCATCCGCCAGCATGCGAGCGCGCTCTCGGCCGGGTTCGAGCCGGATGCGCGGGCGCAGGCGATGGTGCTGCTCGCCTGGCTCGACCAGTGGACGGGCCGGCTGCGCGGGCTCGTGGACCTCGGCGAGTTCACCCAATGCCTGGACGAGGGCGACAGCGAGACCTACCGCCGGGCGCTGGCCACGGCCGCGCGCGTGGGCAACCAGGCGCGCAGCGACCTCCTCCAGGCGGCGACGCGGCCGCAGGCGCAGCCGGCGCAGCAGCAGCGCGGCCGCCGCTTCTAGACACCAGCCTTCCGGACCGACCAGCATGACCGCATTGCAGCCCGTGCGCGGGACGCGCGACCTCATCGGCGAGGAGTTCCGCCGCCACCACCATGTCGCGGAGACGGCGCGGCGCGTCAGCGCGCTCTACGGCTTCGAGGAATGGGCGACGCCGGTCTTCGAGGACACGCGCGTCTTCGCCCGCGGCCTCGGCGACACCTCGGACGTGGTGATGAAGGAGATGTATTCCTTCACCGACCGCGGCGGGGATTCGATCACGCTGCGCCCCGAGATGACGGCGGGCGTGTGCCGCGCGCTGGTCTCGAACGGGCTCACGCAGTCGAACCTGCCGCGCAAGGTGTTCTACGCCGGGCCGATGTTCCGCTACGAGCGGCCGCAGAAGGGCCGCTACCGGCAGTTCCACCAGATCGGCATCGAGGTGCTGGGCGCGGCCGAGCCGCTGGCCGATGCCGAGGTGATCGCCTGCGGGTGGGACATCCTCTGCGCGCTGGGTGTTTCCGACGGCACGGTGCTCGAGATCAACACGCTCGGCGATGCGGAGAGCCGGGCCGCCTACCGCGCCGCGCTGGTGGCCTTTTTCTCCGCCCACAAGGATGCGCTCAGCCACGACAGCCGCGTGCGGCTCGAGAAGAACCCGCTGCGCATCCTCGACAGCAAGGACGAGACGGACCGCGCCATCGTCGCCGCCGCGCCGGTGATCGGGGAGCACCTGACCGCGGCCGCGGCCGCCTTCTACGCGTCGGTGAAGGCGCATCTGACGCGCTTCGGCGTGCCCTTCCGCGAGAACCCGCGCATCGTGCGCGGCCTCGACTATTACAGCCACACCGCCTTCGAGTTCGTCACCGACCGGCTCGGCGCGCAGGGCACGGTGATGGCCGGCGGGCGCTACAACGGCCTGGTCGAGGAGATGGGCGGCCCGCCCACGCCCTCGGTCGGCTGGGCGGCGGGGATCGAGCGCCTCGCCATGCTGCTGCCCGAGGCCCCTCCCGCGCCGCGGCCCGTCGCGGTGATCCCGGTGGGCGAGGCGGCCGAGGGGCCGGCGCTCGATGTCCTGCAGGCGCTGCGGCGCGCGGGCGTGGTGGCCGAGATCGCCTATCGCGGCAACCTCAAGCGGCGGATGGAACGCGCCAACCGCATCGGGGCGCGCGCGGCGGTGATCCTGGGCGAGGAGGAGATCGCGGCCGGCGTCGCCCAGCTCCGCGACCTCGATGCCGGGACGCAGGAGAGGGTGCCGCTCGCGCAGGTGGCGGCAAGGCTGGGCTGAGGCCGGCGCCGCGTGGCAGGCTTGGCCGCGCGGGGGTCGGGCCTCCGTGTTCCGGGACAGGGCCATGCGTGACCGCAGGAGAGGGACCGCGCGCATCGCGTGGCGGGCAGGGGGCTGGCGCAGGCCGCGCCTGTCCATGGCCGCGTGGTTTGCGCTCGCCGGGCTGCTGGCCTTCGGCCTTGTCCAGTGCGGCGAGGTGACGCCGTGGCGCGAGGGCACGCCGCGCCTGCCCACGGTGCTCCACGGCCCCGGCAGCCCCGCGCCGGAGCCGGCGGGCTTCACGGTCCGGGTCTCGGTGGTGGACGGGGATTCCCTGTCCTCCGGCGCGCGGCGGCTGCGCCTGCACGGCATCGACGCGCCCGAGGCCGGGCAGAGCTGCGTCCGCGGCGGCCGCCCCTATGATTGCGGCGCCGAGGCGGCCCAGGCGCTGGCGCGCATCGTCGGGCGCGGCATGCTGACCTGCCGCGCGCTCGACACCGACCGCTACGGGCGCGAGATCGTGCGCTGCCACGACGAGCGCGGCGTGGATGTCGCGGCGGAGATGGTGCGGCAGGGCTGGGCGATCGCCTTCCGCCGCTTCTCCGAGGAGTATGCCGGGCAGGAGGCCGAGGCGCGCGCGGCGCGGCGCGGCCTCTGGGCGGGCAGTTTCGAGGAGCCCTCCGACTGGCGGCGGCGCCACCGATGAGGCCGCGGCGGCCGGTGGCCGGGCCCGTCCTGGACTTCGGGGTGGGATCCGGGGCATGGCGCGGCGCATGGCGATGACGCATCCCATCGGGCGCGCCCTGCCGCGGCGCCGGGCGGTCGGCGCCGCGCTCGGCCTCGCGCTGGCGGGCGGGCCGGCGCGCGGGGCGGCCCCCTGGCAGCCCCTTCGGCCGGTGACGCTGGTCGTCCCCTACGCGGCGGGCGGGACGGCCGACACCCTGGCGCGCCCGCTCGCGGAAGGCATGGCGCAGCGTCTCGGCGTGCCCGTGGTGGTGGAGAACCGCCCCGGGGCGCAGACCGCCATCGGCGCCGAGGCGGTGGCGCGCGGCCCGGCCGACGGGCACCGGCTGCTGCTCAGCGCCACGGCGACGCTCACGGTGAACCCGCTGCTGCGCCGCGACCTGCCCTATCGCGCCGAGGATTTCGCGCCGGTGGCGCTTCTCGCCACGCTGCCCTACGCGGTGGCGGTGCGAGACGGTCTGCCCGCCGCGCTGCCGGACTTCATCGCGCATGTGCGGGCCTTTCCGGGGCGGGTCAGCCTCGGCCATCTCGGGCCGGGGTCGTCGCTGCACCTCGCCGGGGCGCTGATCGCGGCGGGACTCGGCCTCGCCTTCAACGAGGTCGCCTATCGCAGCGACGGGCTTGCCGCCAACGACCTCATGGCGGGCATCCTGGATGCGGCGGTGCTCGGGGGGCCGGCGGCGCTGGCCGCCGCTCGCACCGGCCGGGCGCATCTGGTGGCCTGGACCGCCGCGGCGCGCCTGCCGGGCCGGCCCGAGGAACCGGTCTTCGCCGAGGCCGCGCCCGGCCTCGTCGCGACGGGCTGGCTCGGCCTGCATGCGCCGGCGGCGACGCCGCCCGCCGCCATCGCGCGGCTGAACGCGGCGGCGGCCGGGACGCTGCACGCCGACCCCCTCCTGCGGGAGCGGCTGCAGGACCAGGGTCTGTTCCTTGCCGAAGCCGGGCCGCCCGCGGCCTTCGCGGCCCATCTGGCCCAGGAGAGGGAGAGGCTGGCGGCGCTCTTGGCGCGGATCGGCCTCCGGCCGGGGCCGTGAGGGGGCAGGTCGGGGCGCTGATCGGCCGGCTGCACGCGATGGCGGCGGCCGATCCGGCGCGGGTCGCGGTGCTCGGCCCCGGCCTGCGCCTCGGTTTCGGCGCGCTGATGGCCCGGGTGGAGGCGCAGGCGGCGCGCCTCGCCCGGCGGGGCATCGCGCCGGGGCAGACGGTCGGGATCACCATCCGCGAGGATGCGGCGCATCTGATCGCCTGCCTCGCGCTGCTCCGGCTCGGCTGCCGGCAGGTCACGCTGGCGAGCCACGACCCGCCGGCGATGCGCGCCGGCATCGCGGCGCGGCTCGGCCTCGCCGTGGTGCTCGGGGAGGATTGCGCGGCGGCGCTGCCGGGCCACCCCTTCCTGCCCTGGGAGGGCGAGGCGCCGCCGGAGAGCGAGGCGCCGGCGGGCGGGGAGGGCGTGGTGATGCTGACCAGTTCCGGCACCACCGGGCGGCCGAAGCTGATCGGCTTCGGGGAGGCGGCGCTGCTCGCCCAGGCGGGGCATCGCGCGGGCCGGGGCCAGGTGATGCACCGGCCGGTCGGCATGGAGCACAACAACGGCAAGCGCTTCGCGCTCTCGGTGCTCGCCAATGGCGGGGCTTGGCTGCTGCCCGCTGCCTCGCGCGAGGGGGGCATGGCCGAGGCATGCCGGCGCTACGGCGTGGACCTGCTCGCGATCGCGCCGCACCAGGCGGAGGCGTTGCTCGCCACGGCGGGGGCGGGCGCCTGGCCTGCGCGGACGCGCATCGACCTCACCGGCGCGCCGCCGGGGGAGCGGCTGATCGAGCGCCTGCAGGCGCGGCTGACGCCCGCGGTGCATCTGCGCTACGGGGCCACCGAAGTCGGCACCATCGCCGAGGCCGGCCCCGAGGATCACGCGGCGGATCCGGGCGGGACGGGCCGCCTTCTGCCCGGCGTGGCCGTGCGCGTGCTCGGCGCGGGCGGGCGGCCGCTGCCCGCCGGCGAGATCGGCATCCTGCACCTGCGTGCGCCGGGGATGGCGCAGGGCTACCTCGACGATGCGGAGGCGAGCGGGCGCGCCTTCCGCGACGGCTGGTTCGTGCCGGGCGACATGGGGCGGCTCGACGCCGCGGGGCGGCTGATGGTCGCGGGGCGGGCGGACGAGATGATGATGCTGGGCTCGGTCAACGTCTTCCCGGCGGAGATCGAGGCGGCGGCGGCGGGCTTCCCGGGCCTCGGCGAATGCGCGGCCTTCGCGCTGCGCAGCAAGGCGCTGGGCGAGATCCCGATGCTCGCCGCGGTGCCGGCGCCGGGTGCCGCGCTCGACGGCGCGGCGCTGCTCGCGCATTGCCGGGCGCTGCTCGGCCTGCGCGCGCCGCGCCGGGTGCTGGTGCTGGAGCGGCTGCCGCGCAATGCCGCGGGCAAGGTGCTGCGGCGGGACCTCGCGGCGCTGGCGGCGGCGCGCTGACGGGCGCGCGGGGGGCGGCCCGCATCGCTCGAAACATGCGCGGGCGCGCCGTTTCCCGCGCGGAACGCTGTGGACAAGCCGCCCGGCCCGCCTTGACGCCGCCGGCCTGCCGGGCGACCCCCTCCGGGCTTCACGCAACCAACGGAGATGACCCCGGCATGAGGATGACCCGCCCGCCTGCCTGGCTGCTTGCCGGGATCGGCATGGCCTGCGCCGCAGCGGTCCCGGCCGCGCCCGCCGCCCTCGCCGCGCCCTGCCCGGTCGCGACGCCGGTGGTGGGGGAGTTCTCCTCGGGCTTCGGGATGCGCGGGCGGCGGCTGCATCCGGGCGTCGATCTGCGCGCGCCGGTGGGCACGCCGGTGCAGGCTCCGGTGGCCGGCGTGGTGCGCTTCACCGGGCGCTACTACGCCTACGGGCTGATCGTGGACATCGAGCACCGCGACGGCTCGGTCTCGCGCTACGCGCATCTCTCGCGCATCGAGCCGGGGCTGCGGCCGGGCGTTCTCGTGGAGGCGGGCGAGCGCATCGGCGCGGTCGGCCGTACCGGCCGCACCACCGGGGCGCATCTGCACCTGGAACTGCGGCGCGAGGGGCGGCCGGTGGACCCATGGCCCTGGCTGACGCGCACCGCCTGCCTCGACGACCGGCAGATCGCCGAGGCGCCGCGCTGACACGCTGCGTTGGGGGGGCTTCGGCCTCCGGGATCCCGCTGCCACCCAGGCCCCGCGACGCGGCCAAGGATGATCGCCCGCATGGCGGCCGCGCAGGGGCGCAACCGGCCTGAGGCCGGTCCGGCAGCCTGGGCGGGCTCGCGCCGGCCGGCGCATCCGCGGGCCGCACCGGGCGCGGCGGCCGTCGTCGGCGCAACGCGCGCCGGAGTGGGCAGCCGCCGCGCGCCGTCTTGGCGGGCCGGCCGCGCGGTGCGATACCGCGGCCAAGCGCGAGGAGATGTTCGAGCGATGAACGAACCGGCCCGACCGGCGAACACCTGGCATGAGATCCTGCGCCAGGCCTTCAAGGACCACGACGTCCGCCTGGTGACCTATGTGCCCGACAACGTGCTGCGGCCGCTGATCGAGGGCTGCCACGCCGATCCCTTCTTCACCACCTTCCCCTGCGTGCGCGAGGAGGAGGCGGTGGGCATCGTCACCGGCGCGACCATGGCCGGGATGCGCGGCGTGGTGCTGATGCAGACCTCGGGCTTCGCGACGCTGCCGAACGTGCTCGCCTCGCTGGTGGTGGCCTGCCAGGTGCCGGTGGTCATGGTGGTCTCCGAGCGCGGCACGCTCGGCGAGTTCAACCCGGGCCAGGCGATCGTCTGCCGCACCATGCGGCCGATCCTCGATTCCATGGGCATCGAGCACCACACCATGACCCGGCTGGACGAGGCCGCCTTCATCGCCGACCGCACCATCCGCCAGGCCTTCGCCACGCGCTGGCCTGCCTGCCTCATCCTCTCGCCGCTGCTGACCGGGGGCCGCAAGTGACCGAGACCACGGGCAACCTGCATGTGATGAACCGCGCCGCGCTGACCAAGCGCCTCGTCGCGGGGCTGAAGAACCGCGAGGCGGTGATCGGCGGCATCGGCAATTCCAACTGGGATCTCTGGGCGGCGGACCGCACGCGGGGCGAGAATTTCTACATGCTCGGCAGCATGGGCCTCGCCGCGCCGATCGCGATGGGTGTCGCGATCGCGCAGCCGAAACGCCGGGTCTTCGCCCTCGAGGGGGACGGCTCGCTGCTGATGCAGCTCGGCTGCCTGTCCACCATAGCCGCGCAGGGGGTGAGGAACCTCTGCGTGGTGGTCTGGGACAACGGCATCTACCAGATCACCGGCGGGCAGGGGACGCCGGCGCGCGCCTCGGGCACCGACATCGTGGCGATCGCGCGCGCCTCGGGCATCGCGTCCGCCGCCTGGGCGGCGGACGAGGCGGAGTTCGACGCGCTGGTGGCCCGCGCGCTCGCGACCGACGGGCCGCACCTGATCGGCGTGAAGATCGACAACGAGCCGGGCCGCGAGCAGACCGACCGCGACCCGATCCGCTTCCGCGAGAGCTTCATGCGCGCGATGGCGCTGCCGGTGTGACCGGTTTCGCCCCGGCTCTCAGCCCAGGCGCTGCAGGTCGCCGTCCACCGCCAGCGCCTGGCCGCTGATCGTCGCCCCGAAGGGCGAGCACAGGTAGAGCGCCATGTTCGTGATGTCCTGCGCGGTGACGTAGCAGCGCAGCGAGGCGTCCCTGAGCAGTTCCGCCTCCTTCTCCTTGAAGGAGACGCCTTGCGCCTGGGCCTTGGCCTCGATCAGGCGGCGGATGCGGTCGCCCGCGACGAGGCCCGGCAGGATGGCGTTCACCCTGATCCGGTCCGGGCCGAGCTCGATCGCGAGCGACTTCGTGAAGCCCACCACGCCCCATTTCGCGGCGGCATAGGGGCTGCGCAGCGGGAAGCCAAAGCGCCCGGCGGCGGAGGAGAGGTTGACGATGCTGCCCCCGCCCGCCGCGCGCAGATGCGGCACGGCGCGGCGCACGCAGTGGAACATCGCCGCGAGGTCTATGCGCAGCGTCGCCTCCAGCGCCTCGGGTGTCACGTCCTCGACGCGGGCGGTGGGCCCGGCGATGCCGGCGTTGTTCACCAGCACGTCGAGCCCGCCGAGATGGGCGGCCGCGGCGTCCACGAAGGCCTCGCATTCGGCCGTCTCGCCCATGTCGGCGCGCATCTTCGGGTGCGGGCAGGCGGCGAGCGCCTCGGCATCCACATCGCAGACGAAGACGCTCGCGCCGCGCGCGGCGAAGCTGTCGGCCATCACGCGCCCGATCCCGCCCGCGCCGGCGCTGATCGCGACCCTGAGGCCCGTCAGCGCCACCGGCAGCGGCGTGTCCGCACCCTGCATCCCTCTCTCCCTTGCTTGGTGAAATGCTTCGGTCATCGTCCGGCCTGCCGGGCGCGCGGGCAAGGCCCCCGTTCCGTTCCGGCCGCCGCATGGCTAGGATGGCCGCATGAACATGCTCGAGATCGTCTCCGCCACCACCATCGTGCTGATCGTCCTGCTGCTGCTCGCGGTGCTGACCGCGACGCGCGGCATCCGCACCGTGCCGCAGGGCGAGGTCTGGACGGTCGAACGCTTCGGCGCCTTCACCCGCATGCTCGGGCCGGGGCTGAACTTCATCATCCCCTTCATCGACGGCATCGGCCGGAAGGTGAATGTCCAGGAGCAGGTGCTCGACATCCCCGAACAGGCCGTGATCACGCGCGACAACGCGACGGTGGCGGTGGACGGCATCGTCTATTACCGCGTGATGGACGCGGCCAAGGCGGCCTATGCGGTGCAGGACCTGAGCTTCGCGCTGGCCGCGCTCGCCATGACCAACATCCGCGCCGTGGTGGGCGAGATGGAGCTCGATGCGACGCTCTCGGGGCGGGAGCGGATAAACTCCTCGCTGCTGTCCATCCTCGATGGCGCGACCGACCCCTGGGGCGTGAAGGTCAGCCGCGTCGAGATCCGCAAGATCGAGCCGCCGGACAACCTGATTCGCGCCATGAACCTGCAGATGACCGCCGAGCGCGAGCGGCGCGCCACCGTCGCCAAGGCGGAAGGCGAGCGCGAGGCCGAGATCAAGCGTGCCGAGGGCGAGAAGCAGTCCCTCATCCTCGCCGCCGAGGGCCGGCGCGAGGCCGCCTTCCGCGACGCCGAGGCGCGCGAGCGCCTGGCCCAGGCGGAGGCCGAGGCGACCCGCATGGTCGCCGAGGTCGCCGCCGGGGCGGGCACGGACGCGCTGCGCTACTTCATCGCGGACAAGTACGTGAAGGCGTTCGAGGCGCTGGCGGGCAACCCGGCGCAGAAGCTCGTGATCGTGCCGATGGAGAGCACGGCGCTGGCCGGCGGCATCGCGCAGGCTATGGAACTGCTGCGCGCGCCGGGCGCGGGCGGCGGCGCTGGCGCTGGCGGCGGCGTGCCGCCTGCGCCCCCCGCGCCGCCGCGCCCGCCGGCGCCACCCGCGGCCGAGATGCCCTCGCCGTGGACCCCGCGCTGATCTGGATCCTCGCCGGGCTGCTGCTGCTCGGCGCGGAGATCCTGCTGCCCGGCGTCTTCCTGCTCTGGATCGGGCTCGCGGCGGTGGGCACGGGGCTGCTGCGGCTGTTCGTGGATCCGCCCTTCTGGGTCAGCGTCGTCGTGTTCATCGGCCTGCTCGGGGCCGGCATCGCGGTGGCGCTGCGGCTGCGCCGCGCCGGGCAGCCGCGGCCGCGGGTGAACACGCCCGATTCCGGGCTGGTCGGGCGCATCGGCGTGCTGATCGAGCCGGAGGCGGCGGGGCCGCGCGTGCGGCTCGGCGATTCCGACTGGGCGGCGCGGCTGCCGCGCGACGCCGCGGGCGCGCCGCCCGGCACGCGGGTGCGCGTCGAGGGTGTGGACGGCACCACGCTGGTGGTGCGGCCGGAATAGCCCTGCCTCCCTTGCCCTGGATCAAGGCGCCGCGCCGGCCGCGGCGCGATTCTTCGTAAAAAATGCAGGAGCACTCCATGAGCGCACATCCGGGCAGCATCGAGGGTGGGCACGCCCGCCGGCTTTTCGTCGTGGCCAATGGCAGCCGCGGCTTCGGCTATCTCAAGCGGCTGGGCGAGACCGGCTATGACGCGGTCATGCGATGGGACTCGCCCGACGCGCGGAGCCGGGATTCCGAACTCGGCGAGGACCGTCCGGGCCGCGCCTTCCCCGCCGCCGGTTCGGTGGCGCGCAGCGGCATGGAGCACGAGGGCGAGGACACGCCCAAGGCCCATGCCAAGCGCGACCACGCCCACGCCATCGCGGAGGACGTGCTGGCGGCGCTGAAGGCGCAGAAACTCGACAGCGTGGTGCTCGTCGCACCGGCGCCGGTCGCGGCGGCGATCCGCGGGCACATGCCGGCGGCGATGCAGCGCGCGATCGCCGGCGAGGAGCATCACGACCTCACCGGCCTGCCGCTCGCGGACCTCTTCGAGAGGCTCGACGCGCTGCGTCACGGATCGTAACGGGGCTTGATCGGCAGGCGGCGATGGGCCACGTCCATCAGGCCATGGACACCGATCGCCGCCCGCCCGTCCTCGACATGACGCCGGAGGGGGAGTTCCGCGACCCCGGTCCGCCGCGTCCGGCCGGGCTGCTTGACCGCGTGCTGGCGCGGCTCGGCGGCATCGCCGTGCTGGTCGCCGCCGCCGCCGGTGGGCTGGTGCTCGCGGGCGTGGCGCTGCTGGCCATTGGCATCCTGCTCCCGGTGATGATCCTCGCCGGGGCCATCGGGGCGGGCTCGATCTGGTGGCGGATGCGCCGGGCACGGCAGCAGGGCGGGCCGCAGGCGGTCCGCGTCGTGGTCATCCGCCGCTGAGGCGGGCGGGCGCGGCTTTTCCTTCCGTCAGGGCGTGGGCGTCTGCGGGCTCGCCGCGCGCGGCGCCGGCCGTCGTGCCTCCCGCGCGCCGGAGCCGCCTTCGACGCCTGCCGCGCGCCTGCCCGGCCTCGCCTACTCCGCGGCCAGCGGCACGCCGCCGGCGCGGATGCCGAAGACCTCCGCGAGCAGCGTGTAGGACCGGCGCCGCGCCTCGGCGTCGTGGCAATGCGTGATGACGGCGAATTCCGCGATGCCGCCATGGGCCGCCGAGAGCGCCTCGAGCCGCGCCTTCACCTGTTCCGGCGCGCCGACCATGGCGGCCGCGCGCATGCGTTCGAGGCGGGCGAGTTCGAGGTCCGAATAGGCATGCGCCTCGGCTTCCTCGACGCTCGGCAAGGGCAGGTAGAGGCCGCGGTCGCGCTTGAGGCGCCAGAGCTCGCGCGAGCGGAACAGGCGCCGCGCCTCGGCTTCCGTGTCCGCCACGAGGCAGAAGACGCCGAGCGCCGGATGCGGCGCGGCAAGGCGCCCCGGCATGCCGGGCTTGGGCTGGAAACTCTCGCGATAGACCGCGATCGCCTGCTCGGAGCCGCCGCCGTCGGAGAAGAAGTGGGCGAAGCAATAGGGCAGGCCGAAATAGCCGGCGACCTGCGCGCCGTAGTCGGAACTGCCGAGGATCCACATCTCCGGCCGCGTCTCCACCGCCGGCTGGGCGATGATGGAGCGGAAGGGGTGGTTCTCGGGCAGCCCGTCCCCGTGCCAGCCGAGGACTTCCATGACCTGGGCGGGGAAGCGGTCGGCGGCCTCGTTCGCGTTGGGGTTGAGAGCGAAGGCGGTGCGCCCGTCCGAGCCGGGTGCGCGGCCGACGCCGAGGTCTATGCGGCCCGGGGCGATGGCTTCCAGGACGCGGAACTGCTCGGCGACCTTCAGGGAGGAATAGTGCGGCAGCATCACCCCCGCCGAGCCGATGCGGATGCGCTGCGTGGTCGCGGCGATGGCGGCGATCAGGATCTCGGGCGCGCTGCCGGCATGGGAGGCGGAGTTGTGGTGCTCCGCGCACCAGTAGCGGCGGAAGCCGAGGGCGTCGCAATGCCGCGCGAGGGCGAGGGTCTCGCGGATCGCCTCCCCGGGCGTGCGGCCCGAGGCGACGGAGGACTGGTCGAGGACCGAGAGGGTGAAGCCGCTCATGCTCCGCAAGGTAGCGCAGCGCCCGCCCGGCGGGAGGGGGCGCCGGGCGGATCAGGCGACGTCGGCGATGCGGGTCTCGGTGCCGAGGGCGATGACTGGCAGGACCGGCGTGGCGCGGCGCGGGCGGGGCGGCTCCTGGCGCGCCAGCATGGCGTCGAGGGCGGCGCCCACCGGGGGCTGCTGACCATAGAGCGAGAGCACGCCGCGGATCTCTTCCAGGCGGCGATAGCTCATGCTGCGTCTCAACTCGTCAAGAATGAGGCGCTCCTCCTCCTGGAGGCTGGCAACCAGGTTCGCGTCCATCGAGATCCCCCCGCGAGCCGATGATCGTTGCGAAGGATAGCGCCGAAAGAATTGCAATATCAACGGGTTGATTGGCAAGGCTCCGGCTGCGCGAAGGCCGCGATGTTGTGGCCGGGCGAAGGCGCGCCCGCCAGATGTTGTGCGCGTGGGGGTTGAAGGCGCCTGGGCACCCGCGTCGCGCGATTGACGATTCGGTCCCGAAAACAAGATTCCGCGACCGCTGTGGCCGGCTGGCAACGCGGTCGCCGCAGGGGCGTGGCGGGCCGGGCGGGTGCGGGCCTATGCTGCCCCGTCACCGAAGGTCGGGGGGATGGACGAAACGCGCTTCATGCGCAGGGCGATCGCGCTCTCCTGCCAGGGCGTGGAGCAGGGCGGCGGGCCCTTCGGCGCGGTGGTGGTGCGTGACGGGCGCATCCTTGGCGAAGGCTGCAACGCGGTCGTGCCCAACCGCGACCCCACCGCCCATGCCGAGATCGTGGCGATCCGCGCGGCGTGCGCGGCGGCGGGGACGCACGACCTCTCGGGCGCGGTGATCTATTCGAGCTGCGAGCCCTGCCCGATGTGCCTCGGCGCCGTCTGGTGGGCGCGGATCGGCGCGGTGGTCTATGGCAATGACCGCACGGATGCCGCGGCCATCGGCTTCGACGATGCGGCGATCTATGCCGAGATGGCCGCACCGCCCGACGCCCGGCGCCTGCCGCTGCGCCGGCTGCTGGCCGAGGAGGCGCGCGAGGCCTTCCGCCTGTGGCAGGCCAAGCCCGACAAGGTGCCGTATTGAGCGCGGAGCCGCCGCCCGGCGCCGTCGTGCTCCTCATCTCCGGGGTGCGCGGGGGCATGGACCGGGTGGCGGTGGAGGAGGCGATCCGCCGCTTCGACCCGGCCGCGCGGATCTGGACCAACTGGCCGAAGGGCATGGTGGCGGTCGAGACCGCCGCGCCGGCCGAGGCGCTGCGCATGGCCGTCCAGGATGCGGGCTATGTCGCCGGGCTGCGGCAGGGCGGTGCGGCGGCGCGGGAGCCGGTGGACATCGCCGCGGCGGTGATGCGCGTCATCGGCCTGACCTTCGCGGGCTTCGTCCTCGGCACGCTGCTCGGGGCGGCGCTCGGCGTCGGCAACGCGCTGCTGAACCCGCTCTGCGCGACCCCGGGGGATTCGGGCGGTTGCGCCATGGGGATCCCGTCGGTGGCGCTGGCGGCGGGCAGCCTCGGCGCGCCGCTCGGCTTCGCCCTGGCGCTGTGGCGGGCGCTCCGGCGATGAGCGCGGTGCCGCCGCCCGATGCGCGGGTGCTTGCCGTGCCGGGGCTGGCCGGTCCGGCGGAGCGGGAGGCGGTGCTGCGGGCGATCGCGGCCTGCGATCCGGCGGCGCGGAGCTGGGCGGACTGGCCGCGCGGCATGGTGGCGGTCGCCTCCGCCGCCCCGGCCGCGGCGCTGCGCGATGCGGTGCGCGCGGCGGGCTACCCCGCGACGATCCTGCGCGCGGGCCGGGGCGGGGGAGCGGCCTCGGTGGTCGGGCGGGTGATCCTCTACGCCGTGCTGGGCGGGGCGCTGGGGGTCGCGCTGGGGTCGGGGCTCGGGATCGCGAATGCGGTGCTGAACCCGGAATGCACGCGGCCCGGGAGCAGCGGAGGCTGCGCGATCGGCGTCGGCATCTTCGCCGTCCTCCTGGGGATGCTCGGGATTCCGGCAGGTGCGATGGCCGGGCTGGTGCATGGGCTGGCGCGGCGGCGGGGGTGATCCGGCGGGAGATTATTGTTTCTGAACCAAAGGCTTGCCGGTCTTTTCTAAGAGCGCATGCAAGCCTCTGCCGGGGCTAGTGGCTCACCCCGCCGAAGGCCCAGTTCAGCAGCGCGAACAGCACCCCGCCGACAAGGAAGCCGACCAGCGTCCCGTTCACCCGGACATACTGGAGGTCGCGGCCGACCCTCAGTTCGATCTTCTCCGCCACCGTCTGCGCGTCCCAGTTCGCCACCACCCCGGCGATGAAGTCCGAGAGCTGGGATTGCGCGCTGGGCAGCAGGGTGATCAGCACGCCCTCGGCCGCGCGGTTGAGGCGTTCGCGCGCCGCCTCGTCCTCGGCCAGCAGCCTGCCCGCATTGGCGAAGAGGCCGGCGAGCAGCGCCACGGTGCGGCCATCCGGCCGCGCGGCATCGGCGACGAGGGCGGCGCGCAGCCTGCCCCAGACATCCATCAGCCAGGCGGCGACGGAAGGGTGGGAGAGCGCCTCGCGCAGCACCCGCCCGATCGCCGCGGCGCGCTCGGGGTCGGTCTCCAGCCGGTCTATCTCCTGCGCGAGCCAGGCGGCGAAGGCGGCGCGGAGTTCGGAATCCTCCGGCTCGACCTTCTCGAGCTCGGTGTTGATCGCGTGCAGGATGCGCTTGGCGACGGTCGCGCCGGCGAGCCAGCCCAGCACCGCGCCGCCCTCGGCGCGGACGCGGGCCTCGATCGCCTCGCGCAGCCGGTCCTCGCGGGCGGCGAGGAGGATCTTGAGCTGCCCGACGGCGAGGGAGAATACCTCCTGGTGGCGGCCGGAGGTGACGAAGGCGCGCAGCACGCGCGCGACCAGCCGCGCCCCGGCGGGGCCGGAGACGATGCGCGGCAGCAGCCGCACCAGGAAGCGCCGCGCCCGCCCGTCCTCCAGGCTCGCGACGAGGCGCGGCATGGAGCCGGCGAGCGCCAGCGCCGCCGGCCGCGCGGCCGCCGGGTCGGCAAGGAACTTCTGCAGGATGCGCGCGAGGTCGAGCCGGCCGATGACGCGCCGCACCTCGGCCTCGGTGAAGACATGGGAGGAGACGAAGCGTCCGAGGGCGCGGCCGAGGCGCTCCTTCTGGTTCGGCACGATGGCGGTGTGCGGGATGGGCAGTCCGAGCGGGCGGCGGAACAGCGCCGTGACGGCGAACCAGTCGGCGATGCCGCCCACCACGCCGGCCTTGGCGCTCGCCTGGAGCATGTCGGTCCAGTAGCCGGGCGGCATGTGGTAGGTGCCGACCAGCAGCCCTGTCATGCCGACGAGCAGGCCCGTGGCGAAGGCCCGGTGCCGGGCGAGGCTGCGGCGGAGATCGGCATCGGGGTCGGGCGGGAGGCTGGGTTGCATCGCGCGCCGAGATAGGCCGCCGCGACGGCCTTGCCCAGAAGGGGGCGTATGTTACATCATAACCCTATGCTTTCCCGATTGACCGACCCGCTCGCGCTCGCCTCCGGCGCGGCCTCCCGCCTGATGCTGGCGGGCGCCGTGGCTCTGGTGCTGTGGGGCGCGGTGGCCTGGGCGATGGCGGCATGAGCGCGCGGCGCAAACCGGCCGCGCTGCGGCTCGAGAACCTGACGCTGACCCATGGGCGGCACCCGGCGGTGCACCACCTTTCGGGCTGCTTCGCGCCGGGCAGCCTGACGGCGATCGTCGGGCCGAACGGGGCGGGCAAGACGACGCTGCTGCGCGGCCTTGCCGGGCTGCACCGGCCGGAGGGCGGGCGGGTGAGCCTGCAGGGCGAGGCGCGCATCGCGCTGCTGCCGCAGATGGCGAGCCTCGACCGGGCCTTCCCGATCGCCTGCCTCGATGTGGTGATGCAGGGGCTGTGGGCGCGCAGCGGCGCCTTCCGCGAGATCCGCGCCGAGGACCGTGCGCGGGCGGTGCAGGCGCTGGCGGCGGTGGGCCTTGGCGGCTTCGAGCGGCGGCCGGTGGGATCGCTCTCGGCGGGTCAGACGCAGCGGCTGCTGTTCGCGCGGCTTCTGGTGCAGGATGCCGACATCCTGCTGCTCGACGAGCCCTTCAACGCGGTGGATGCGAAGACCTCGGCCGACCTGCTGCGCCTGGTGCGCGACTGGCACGGTGAGGGGCGGACGGTGGTCGCGGTGCTGCACGACCTCGACCTCGTGGCGCGGGAGTTCCCCGAGACGCTGCTGCTCGCGCGCGACCCGATCGCCTGGGGGCCGACCGCCGAGGCGCTGAGCGCGGCCAACCGCCTGAAGGCGCGGATGATGGCGGAGGCCTGGGCGGACGAGGCGGGGCGCTGCCAGCGGGCGGCGTGAGCGCGGGCGCGGCCCATCGCGCCCGGCGGCGCCATCCGTCGGCGAACCGGCGCCTTCCCGTGCTCCGGCCCGCCCGCGTCCCGGTTTTCCCGGTATCGGTTTCCAAAGGCCTTTCGGGCTTTGGTGGGGAGAGGTCCGGAGAGGGGCAAGGCCCCTCTCCGGGTGCGCCATGCACGACCTGCTGATCGCCCCATTCACCGAGTTCGGCTTCCTGCGCCGTGCGCTGGTGGGTTGCCTCGCGCTCTCGGTCAGCGCGCCGGTGCTCGGCGTCTTCCTCGTGCTGCGGCGGATGAGCCTGACGGCGGATGTGCTGGCCCATGGCGCGCTGCCCGGCGTGGCGCTGGGTTTCCTGATCGCCGGCATGGCGGCGCCGGCGCTGTGGCTGGGCGGGCTCGTGGCGGGGCTGGTGGTGGCGGTCGGCGCGGGCGCGCTCTCGCGCGCGACGGGCGGGCGGGAGGATGCGACGCTCGCCGCACTCTACCTGGTCGCGCTGGGGCTCGGGGTCGCGATGATCTCGATGGGCGGTGGCGGCGCGTTGGACCTGACGCACATCCTGTTCGGCAGCGTGCTCGGGGTGGATGACGCGGCGCTGCTGCTGATGGCCTCGGTGGCGACGCTGAGCCTCGTGGTGCTGGCCTTCGCCTGGCGGCCGCTGGTGCTGGAGTGCTTCGACCCCTCCTTCGCGGCCGCCGCGGGGGCGCGGGGCGGGCTGTGGCACCTCGTGTTCCAGGGCCTCGTCGTGCTGAACGTGCTCTCCGCCTTCCAGGCGCTGGGCACGCTGATGGCGGTGGGGCTGATGATGCTGCCGGCGATCGCGGCGCGGCACTGGGCGCGGGAGGTGGGCGGCATGGCCTATGCCGCGGTGGGGATCGCGCTGCTGGCCTCGGTCAGCGGCATCCTGTTCTCGTATCACCTCGACGTGCCGACGGGGCCGGCGATCGTGCTGATCGCGGGCGCGGCCTGGGCGGCCTCGGTGCTGGTGGGGCCGGTGGACGGGCTGCTGCCGCGGCTGTTGCGCCGGCGGCATCTGGCCGGATAGGCGCGGGCGTTCCATCCTTCGCGGCGACAACGACACCGGAGGACGTCCCTGATGGGATCGCTGCTGTTCTCGCCGCTCGCGCTGCGTGGCCTGACCATCCCCAACCGGGCGGTGGTGCCGCCGCTCTGCCAGTATTCCGCGCAGGAGGGCATGGCGAACGACTGGCACTTGGTCCAGCTCGGCCGCTTCGCGGTGGGCGGCTTCGGGCTGGTCTTCACCGAGGTTGTCTCGGTGCTGCGGGACGGGCGCATCACCCATGGCGACCTCGGCCTGTGGTCCGATGAGCACATCGCGCCGCTCAGGCGCATCGCGGATTTCATCCGGGCGCAGGGCGCGGTGCCGGCGATGCAGCTCGGCCATGCCGGGCGGAAGGGCTCTATGCAGCGGCCCTGGGAAGGCAACGGCCCGCTCGGCCCCGAGCAGTTCGCCAAGGGGGAGGGGACCTGGGACATCGTCTCGGCGGTGGCGAAGCCGCTGGCCGAGGGGCACCTGACGCCCGCCGCGCTCGATGCGGCGGGAATGGCGCGCATCCGCGACGCCTTCGCCTCAGCCGCGCGGCGCGCGCGGGCGGCGGGCTACGAGGCGATCGAGGTGCATTGCGCGCATGGCTACCTGCTGCACCAGTTCCTCTCGCCCATCTCGAACACGCGCAATGACGGCTTCGGGGGCGATCTCGCGGGGCGGATGCGCTTCCCGCTCGATGTCATCCGCGCGGTGCGCGAGGCCTGGCCGGAGGACCGGCCGGTCTTCGTGCGCATCTCGGCGGTGGACGGGATGGAGGGCGGCTGGACGATGGAGGACAGCCTCGCCTTCGCGGCCGCGATGAAGCCGCTCGGGGTGGATGTGGTGGACTGCTCCTCGGGCGGGATCGGCGGCTCGGCCACGGGCAGCAAGCGGGTGCCACGCGGCTACGGCTTCCAGGTGCCCTATGCGGCGCAGATCCGGCGGGAGGTGGGGCTCGCGACCATGGCGGTGGGGCTCATCATCGGCCCCCACCAGGCCGAGGCGGTGCTCGCCGAGGGGGAGGCCGACCTGATCGCCGTCGGGCGCGAGGCGATGGCCAACCCGAACTGGGCGCTGATGGCCCGCGGCGTGCTGGAGCCCGGCAGCACCGAGGATGTCTATGCCTGCTGGCCGCCGCAGCATGGCTGGTGGCTCGAGAAGCGGGCGGCGGTGATGCAGGCGCTCGGCACCCCGCCGGATTGATTCGCGTCAAGGCGGCGGGGCGCCGCCGGGGCGAGGCTCCGCCCCACACATCGGGGGGAGGCTCGCATGACGGCGCCGGCAGCGGATGGCGGGAACGGGGCGCGGCGCTGGGTCGGCCTCGGCCTCGCGGTCATGGTGCTGGCGGCGGTGGTGCTGGCCCCGCCCATCGCGGGCCTGCCGGTGGCGGGGCAGCGCGCGATCGGCATCCTGCTTTTCGCGGTGGTGCTGTGGGTGAGCGAGGCGGTGGACCTGACCGTCTCGGCCTTCCTGATCGCGGTGCTGATCATCCTGCTGGTGGGCACGGCGCCCGACCCGCAGAACGCCCAGCGCATGCTCGGCATCGCCCGGGCGCGGGACTGGGCGATCGCGGGCTTCGCCAACAATGCGGTGGCGCTGGTGGGTGCGGCGCTGGTCTTCGCGACGGCGGTGACGGCGACGGGGCTCGACCGGCGCATCGCGCTCTCGACCCTTTCGCGCGTCGGCACGCGGCCGCAGGGCATCTTCGCGGGCACGCTGGCGGTCGGCGTGCTGCTCGCCTTCCTGGTGCCCTCGGCCACCGCGCGCGTCTCGGCGGTGGTGCCGATCGTGCTCGGCATCATCGCCGCCTTCGGCATGCAGCGGGATTCGCGGCTGGCGGCGCTGCTGATGATCGGCTCGGCGCAGGTCTGCTCGGTGATGAATGTCGGCATCCTGACCGCGGCGGCGCAGAACGCGACGGCGCTCGGGCTGATCGGGCGGGCGGTGCCGGGGGCGACGATCACCTGGCTCGACTGGTTCATCGCCGCCGCGCCCTTCTGGATCGTGATGGTGCCGCTGGTCTACCTGATCCTGTGGCGCTTCCACCGGCCGGAGGAGACGGTCGGCGCGGGCGGGGCGGCGGCCGTGGCGGAGCAGCGCGCGGCCCTCGGCCCGATGAGCGGGGCGGAGAAGCGCACGCTGCTCGCGGGGCTCGTGCTGCTTGGCTTCTGGGCGACGGAGGGGCGGCTGCATCCGCTCGACACCGCCTCCTCCACCATCATCGCCGTGACGGTGCTGCTGCTGCCGCGCATCGGGGTGATGACGTGGAAGCAGGCGCAGGCCGCGGTGCCCTGGGGCACGCTGATCCTGTTCGCGGTGGGCATCGCGCTCGGCACCGTGCTGGTGCAGACGCGCGGGGCGGCATGGATGGCGAACCAGATCGTGGACGGCTTCGCGCTGCGCGAGGCGACGCCCTTCATCGTCGTCGCCGTGATGGCGGCCTTCCTGATCGTGGTGCATCTCGGCTTCGCCTCGGCGACCGCGCTGGCGGCGGCCTTCATCCCGATCGTGATCTCGGTGCTGCAGGAAGTGGCGCGCGCGGGGGTGCCGGTGAACGTGGTCGGGCTGACCATGGTGCTGCAGTTCACCGTCTCCTTCGGCTTCATGCTGGTGGTGAACGCGCCGCAGAACATGGTGGCCTACGGCACCGGCACCTTCGCGGCGCGGGATTTCACGCGCTCGGGCATCGTCATCACCATCGCGGGCTACCTGCTGGTGCTGCTGCTGACGCTGACCTGGTGGGACTGGCTGGGCTATGTGCGGGGGTAGGGGGCGGGTCGGTCAGTATTCCCACTCGAAGGACAGCCCGACCCTGTCCCCCCCGGCGCTGTTGCCGCCCGTCTCGGCCTCGATGCGCACGCGCGGCAGCACGTCGATCTGCACGCCGATGCGCGGCGGGCCGCCCTCGCTCGACTGGCGCAGGCCGAGATAGACGCCGTCCGCCACGTAGCGGCCGGTCTCGAGCGTCGCACCCTGGCCGCGCCCGCCGTCGCGGCGCTGCTCCTCGCCCACCGCGAGGCGGTCGAGCGCCAGCGTGCGGCGGATGCGGTCGAGGATGCCGCCCGCGCCCGGCGTCTCGATTCCCGCCGCGCCGGCCAGCACCTGCGCGAGCTGGGCGAGCTGGAAGGGCGAGAGCTCGCTCGCGCGCCGGTCGAACAGCAGCCGCGCCAGGATCTCGTCCTGCGGCAGCTCCGGCGTGGAGGAGAAGGCGATGCGCGGGTCGTTCGCGGGCCCCGTGACGGTGACATTCGCCGTCACCTCCCGCGCGCGGGAGGAGGCGAGGAAGTCGAGCCCCGGCACCAGCGTGCCGGCGTCGAAGGCGATGCTCCCGCGGCGGAAGGCGATGCGGCGGTCGAACACCGAGATCTCCCCCCGGCGCAGTTGCAGCCCGCCCGTCGCCTGGGGCGCTGCGATGGTCCCGCCGATGCCGATGGTCCCGCCGAACTCGGCGTCGATCCCACGCCCGCGCACGAAGACGGCGCGCGGCGCGGCGATCTCGACCTCGAGCGCGATGTCCGGCATGGCGGCGGGCGCGCCGGCCGGCGCGGGCGGCGCGAGCGGCGGCGTGCCGGGCGGCCGCGCGCCGCGCTCGCGCACGCCCTCGAGCCGCTGGACCGACGGCGGCAGGCGCTCCGGCACGGTGATGTCGAGCCGGCCGACCGCTATGCGCCCGGCAAGGCGCGCCTGCTCCGCGAGCCGGCCGGTCAGGCGCAGATCGGCATCGAAGACGCCGGTGGCGAGGTCCGAGCGCATCGGGCGGGCGTTGCGCGCGCCGAGCGTGATCTCGGCCGGGATCCCCGGCGCGGCGGGGGAGAGGAAGCCGCCCGCCGTGATGGCGCCCCCGCCGGGCGTCCGTGCCTCGAAGCGCTCGATGGTCACGCGGTCGCCCTCCCCGCGCAGGCTCGCCGTGATGGCGGTGAGGGTGATGCCCTGCGCGAGGTCGCGGAAACTGCCATCGGCCAGGGTGAGCCTGCCGCCGAGGCGCGGCGCGCCGAGCGTGCCCGTGGCCTCGGCCTGCAGGCTCGCCCGCCCGGTCACGCGCTGCGCCCCGGCGGCGAGCAGCGGCCCGGCGAGCGCGGCGAGGTCGGCATTGGCATCGAGCCGCGCCGCGAGCGGGGCGGATGCTGCTAAGCCGTCGGGCAGGCGCAGCGTGCCATTGGCGCGCAGGGCGGTGCCGGCGGCGGCCTCCAGCCGCAGATCGGCGGCTGCCGCCCCGGCCGTGCCCTCGACCGTCACGCGCGCCGGCGGCAGGCCGCGCGCCGCCTCGTCCAGCAGCCGCAGCCCGGTGGCATCCAGGCGGAAGCGTGCGGCGGGGTCGGCGACCGCGCCGGTGATGCGCGCCTCGGCCGCGATCATGCCCTCCGCGCGCAGATCGGGCGCGGCGAGGGCGGTGATGGCGGCGAGCGGCAGGGCGGCGAGGCTCGCGCGGATATCGGCGCTCTCCGGCCCCCAGCGGCCTTCGGCGCGCAGCGTGCCGCCGCGGCTCGCCGTCAGCGCGATGCCGGCGAGTGCGATGGCGCCGTCGGCACCGATCGTCACCCGCGCGGGGGCGGCGAGGCGCAGGCTGTCCGCGCCCCGGCGCAGCAGCAGGTCCGGGATCTCGATGCGCCGCGCCCCCTCCTCCTCGGCCATGCTCGCGCGCGTGGTCAGGCGCGCATCCATCGCGCGGGCCTCGAGTTCCGCCTCCAGCGCCGCGAGCGTGCCGCGCGCGGCAAGGCGCCCGCCCAAGGGGGTGCCGCCGGCGCTCGCGGCGGGGATGTCGAGAGAGAGGTCGAAACCCTGGACGCCGCCCGGCGCATCGAGCCTGCCGCGCAGCGCGAGGCGGCCGGTGAGCGGCGTGCCGGCGAGCGCCGAGAAGGGGGCGAGGTCGTCGGCGGCGAGCGCGACCTCGCCGGCGAAGGTCGCCGCCCCGGGGTCCAGGAGGCCGCTCGCCTCCAGCCGCGCCGGGCCGAAGGCGGCATCGAGGCGCCGGATGCGCAGGCGCTCGCCCTCGGGCTCGCCGTCGAGGTCGAGGTGGAGGTCGAGCCCGGCATAGCGCGCCGCGATGCGCCCCTCGGCGCGCGGGGCGGAGAAGGGGGTGGCGAGGCTGAGCCGAGCCTCGGGCGCTTCGAGCACCTGGCCGTCGCGCTCGATGCGCTCGCCGCGGGCGATGAGGTCGAGGCTCGGGTCGGCGCGCGGGCCGCTGGCGCGGAGTTCGGCGCGCAGCCCGCCGGCGAGGCCCGGCACCAGCGCGGCGAGGTCGGCGATCTCGGCGGTGAGTGTCGCGTCGAGCCTCTCGCCGACATCGCCCGCGGCCTCGGCGCGCAGCCCGGCGCCTTCGAGGCTCAGCGCCTCGATGCGGTCCGGCAGGGCGGCGCGCAGGCGCAGGCGCGGCGTGGCGCCGAGGGCGGCGAGGATCGCCGGGGTGTCGCTGCCGAAGCCGGTGGCGGCGAGGTCGAGGCCGAGGCGCGGCGCGGCCATCGGCCCCTCGACGCGGGCCTCGAGGCGCAGTCCCTCCCACCGCGCCGCGGGCGGCAGCAGCGCGCCGAGCGGCGTGCTGGGGCCGAGCTCGGCCTGCAGCGTGAGGTCGAGCGTCTCCTCGGCCAGCGCCGCCCCGCCATGCGCCGAGAGGCTGCCGAGCGGCGCGCGCACCACGAGCCGGCGCAGCGCCAATCGCTGCCCGGCGTCGAGCGCGGCGTCGAGGCCGATCTCGGCCGGCATGGCGGCGGCGCGGAGGTCCTCGGGCAGCAGGGGGGCGGCGGCGAGGCGCAGCGTGAGGTCGGCGGCGGCCGCGCCATCGGGCGATGCGCTGACCGTCCCTTCGGCGGCAAGGGTCACGTCCTCCCCGAGGCTCGCTTGCAGGTCGAGCCGCGCGCCGCTTGCTGGGCCGTCCAGGCTGAGCCGCGCCAGGGCCGCGCGGTCGGACAGGCCGAGCAGGCCGGCGAGGATGCCGCCGGGCGGTTCGGCGGCATCGAGCCGCGCGGTCAGGCGGTCCGCGCCGGGGGCGAGGTCGAGCGCGAGCCGCGCCTCGGCCGGCGCGTCGAGGCGGCGGGCATCGAGCCGGGCGGAGAGCCGGCCGGCGGCGAGCAGCGCCTCGCCCTCGACGGCGAGGACGGCCTCGGTGCCAAGCAGCGGCGCGCCGAGTTCGATGCGCTCCACGGCGAGGCGGTCGAGGCGCAGCGCAACCGGCAACTCGGGCAGGGCGGGCAGCTGCGGCGCGCCGGGCTCGGGCGGCGCGGGCTCGCCGGAGGAGGCGGGGGCGCGATGGAGCGCGATGCGGCGGGCGCTCAGCGCCGCGATGCGCGCCTCGCGCCGCAGCAGCGCCGGGAGGTCGAGGGCGATCCGCGCCTCCTCGATCTCGAGCCAGGGGCCGTCGGCATCGGCCATGACGAGGCGCGCGACGCCGATGCGCCCCGGGAGCGGGCCGGTCAGCCCCTCGATCGCGAGGCCGTCCACGCTGCCGGCGGCAAGGCGCGCGATGACGGCGCGCCCGCCGTCGGTATTGGCCCAGAGCAGCCCGCCCGCTGCCGCGGCGAGCAGCAGCAGCGGCAGGCCGATGACGAGGCCGAGCAGGATGCGCCGCGCTCGCCGCATGTCAGAAGGCCTGCCCGATGCCGACATAGAGCGCATAGGCGGAATCGCCCCGCTGGCGGTTCAGCGGCACGCCGATGTCCACGCGGATGGGGCCGATCGCGGTCGCGTAGCGCAGCCCCGCGCCGACGCCCACGCGCAGGTCGCCATTGCCGGGGTAGCTCTCCTCGCCGACGCTGCCGGCATCGAGGAAGGCGACCGCGCCCCAGGGGCCGGAGATGCGCTGGCGCCATTCCACCGAGAGTTCGAGCAGGCTCGCCCCGCCGAGCGGGCGGTTGCCGGCATCGCGCGGGCCGATGGACTGGAAGGTGTAGCCGCGCACCGAGCCGCCGCCGCCGGCGTAGAAGCGCTTGTCGAGCGGGATCTCGTCGCGCGTGGCGCCGAGCGTCGCGCCGAGCGCGCCGCGCAGCGCGAGCACGCTCCGCGCATCGCCGGTGAGGTCGAGATAGGTGCTGCCGGTGGCGAGCACCCGCGTGAAGCTCGTGCCGTCGCGCACCGACCAGAAGGGCGTTGCGGTGATGCTCGCGCGGACGCCGCTCGAGGGGTCGAGCAGGCTGGTGGTGCCGTCGTAGCGCAGCCCGGTGACGAAGCCGAGCAGCGAGAAATCCTGGAACTCCCCGTAGCGCCCGATGCGGCCCTCCTCGTAGACCGGCCCGCCCTGGATGGCGAGGCGCTCGGTCAGCGCCCGTTCGGCGAGCGCGGAGGCGAGGATGGCGTCGCGGTCATAGGCGTCGAGCCGCTCGCGCACCGCGCCGATGCGCGCGGTCAGGCGCGCATCCATGCGCCAGATCTCGGGCAGGGTTAGCGTCGCGAAGGCGCGCCAGGTCGCGTTCTCGAAACTGGATTGCCCGAGCCTCGCGCCCTCGGCCTCGAGCCGCAGCCGCTCGGCGCCGCCGAAGAGGTTGCGGTGCTCCCAGAAGAGGCTGGCGGCGAGGCCGAAATTCGTCTCCCAGGCCAGGCTGCCGCCGATCGCGCGCAGCGGCCGCTCGCTGACATGGAAGGTGACGGGCAGGCGGCCCTCGGCATCGAGCGCGCCGGCGGGCTCGGCGCGCACGCTCTCGAAGACGCCGAGGGCGAGCAGGGCGCGGCGGCCCCGTTCCAGCGTGGCCGGCGAATAGTCGCGCCCCTCCATCGGCCGCGCGGCGGTGCGCCTGAGCAGGCCGGCCCGGGTGCGGACCTGGCCGGTCACCTCGGGTGCGGCGAAGCGGGCGCGCGGGCCGGGTGCCACGCGCCAGGCGATGTCCATCGCGCGGCGGTCGTGGTCCACCCAGATCTCGCGCCCGGCGATGGCGGCGAGCGGATGGGCCTCGCGCCGCAGCGCGTCGCGCATCGCCGTCTCGGCGGCGAGCACGGCTTCGGCGCGGGCGGGATCGCCCTCCGCGAGGCCGGATGCGGCCGCGGCGGCGCGCACGATGGGCGCGGCCTCGGGCGGCTCGGCCGCGATGGCGATGCGCCCGATCGCATAGCGCGGGCCTGGGATCAGGGTGAGCACCACCGCGACCGGCCCGCGCGCGGCCTGCAGCAGCGCCGGCAAAGCGGGGTCGTCCGGGGCGAGGCCGGCGATGGTGGCGCGCACCTCGCCACCCCAGTAGCCCTCGGCGCGCAGCACCTCCTGCAGGCGCGGCAGGTCGGCGCGGACGCGGCCGATCAGGCCGGGCGCGTCGGTGGGCGCGCGCTCGCGCAGCGTCAGCGTCTGGGCGACGGCGGCGGCGATGGCCGCGAGGCCCTCCGCGCCCTCCACCGGCGCGATCTCGGCGGTGTAGGGGAAGGGGGGCGGATCGGGCGGATCCGGGGTGTCCTCGGCGCGCAGCGGCGCCGCCCAGAGCAGGACGGCCAGGGCCGCGACGGCGCCAGGGGCGGTGGTGCGGCGCCTCCGGGCGCTGTAGGGTCGGCTCGTCATGCACAGTGATCTCGCCGAGACCCTTACAGCCTGGCGACGGCATCTGCACGCCAACCCGGGCCTGACGCTCCATGAAAGCGAAACCGCCGCCTTCGTGGCCGCACGGTTGCGTGAGATGGGAATCACCGACATCGCCGAAGGTGTGGGCGGCCACGGCGTGGTGGCAACCCTGCGGCGGGGCGGGGGCAACCGCTCGGTGGGCCTGCGCGGGGACATGGACGCGCTGCCGATCCAGGAGCAGAACGAGGATCTCCCCTGGAAATCCACCATCCCCGGGGTGATGCATGCCTGCGGGCATGACGGGCACACCACGGCGCTGCTCGGCGCGGCGCGGATGCTGCTGGATGACCCCGACTGGACCGGCACGGTGCGGCTGGTGTTCCAGCCCGCCGAGGAAGGCGGCGGCGGGGCGCGCAACATGATCGCCGACGGGCTGTTCGAGCGCTTCCCGATGGAGCGCATCTTCGGCTGGCACAACTGGCCGGGGCTGCCGGCCGGGACCATCGCCGTGCATGAGCGCGCCGTGATGGCCGCGGGCGCGCGGTTCGAGATCGTCTTCGACGGCCATGCGGGCCATGCCGCGCTGCCGCACCTGACGCGCGACCCGATGGTCGCGGCGGGCCATGCCATCGTGGCGGTGCAGTCCATCGTGGCGCGCAACCTCGACCCGCTGCAGGGCGGGGTGGTGAGCATCACGGTGGTCGAGGGCGGGGAGGCGCAGAACCAGATCACCGCGCGCGTCACGCTCAAGGGCACGGCGCGCTGGCTGCGCGACGAGGACGGCGAGACGATCCGCGAGGGGCTCGAGCGCGTGGCGAAGGGCATCGCGGCCACCTTCGGCGTGCAGGCGGGCTTCTCCTTCCGCCAGGGCGTGGGCGTGACGGCCAACCACCCGGCCGAGCGCGACCTCGCGGCCGCGGCGGCCGAGGCCGTCTCGGAGGTGCGGCGCGACCTGCCGCCGGCCATGACGGGGGAGGATTTCGCCTGGTTCCTCAAGCGCGTGCCCGGCGCCTTCGTCTGGATCGGCAACGGGCCGGCGGAGGACGGGCGCGAGCTGCACAATGCACGCTACGACTTCAACGACGCGATCCTGCCCGTCGCGGCGCGCTTCCTGGCCGAGACGGCGAAGCGGGCGCTCGCGGGGGGCTGAGCGCGGGGGCGTAGGTCCGGCGCCTCGCCCGCCGGAAGGGGTGCATCCCGCGCGGCCCGGGGCCGCCAATGGTCCGCCGGGTCCGCTCCTGCCTTGCGCGGGGGTGGCGGCGCGGGGTCGTGGCCTGAGGGCCGCCGGCCGTGAGAAGGCTGCGCCGTGCCGGGGATCGGCGGCCCTCCCGCCAGGGGCGGCGGGGGCCTATGGTGCGGCGCGATGAAGCATGATCCCGCACCGGGGCTGATCGCCCTCGAATCCCGTCTGGCCGAGGCGCTGGAGCGGCTGCAGGAGCCCGCCCCGGACTGGGTGCCCGAGACGACGGCCCCCGATGGCCGCGCCGCGCTCGATGTCGCGATCCTGGGCGCGGGGATGGCGGGGCTCGCCGCGGGGCTCGCGCTGCGGCGCGAGGGGGTGCGGCGGGTGGCGCTGTTCGACCCCGCGCCGGCGGGGCTGGAAGGCCCCTGGGCGACCTATGCGCGGATGCGGACGCTGCGCAGCCCGAAGCAGCTCGCCGGTCCGGCGCTCGGGCTCGACGCGCTGACCTTCCGCGCCTGGTTCGAGGCGCAGCACGGTGCAGCCGCCTGGGAGGCGCTGGGCAAGATCCCGACCGGGATGTGGATGGACTACCTGCGCTGGTACCGGCGCGTCTCGGGCCTCGATGTGCGCAACGGCGTGGGTGTGGCGCGCATCGTGCCGGAGGGCGCGCTGTTCCGGCTGGCGCTGGCCGATGGCGGGGTGGCCTTCGCGCGGCATGTGGTGCTGGCGACGGGGCGGGACGGGCTCGGCGGGCCGCGCATCCTGGACGGCTTCGCGCCGGAATGGCGCGGGCGGTTCTGGGCGCATTCGGCCGATGCGGTGGATTTCGCCGCGCTCGCCGGTAGGCATGTGGTGGTGGTGGGGGCCGGGGCCTCGGCCTTCGACAACGCGGCTGCCGCGCTGGAGGCGGGCTGCGGGCGGATGACGATGCTGCTGCGGCGCCAGGCGCTGCCGCGGGTGAACTCCTCGAAGGCGCTGGACAGCCGCGGCTTCTGGCATGGCTGGTTCGGCCTGCCGGCGGAATGGCGCTGGCGGCTGATGCTCGCGGTGGAACGGCGCCAGACCCCACCGCCGCATGAGAGCGTCCGGCGCGTGGCCGAGCACGCGAACGCGACGCTGCTGACCGGGGCGGGGATCGAGGCCGTGGCGCGGGAGGGCGAGGCGCTGGTGCTGACAACGCCGCGCGGGGCCGTGCGGGCGGATTTCGTTATCCTCGGCACCGGCTTCCTGCAGGATGTGACGTTGCGGCCGGAACTGGCTGAGGTGGCGGGCGACATCCGGCTCTGGCGCGATGCCTACGCGCCGCCGGCGGAGGAGCGGGACGAGGCGCTGGCGCTGAATCCCTGGCTCGACGAGGGCTTCGCCTTCACGGAACGGGTGCCCGGTGCGGCGCCGCACCTCGCGCGGCTGCATTGCTTCAACTTCGCCGCGACGCTCAGCCACGGGAAGGTGACGGGCGACGTGCCGGCGATCTCGGCCGGGGCGCAGCGCCTGGCGCAGGCGGTGTGCGCGCGGCTGCTCGCGGCCGACATCGCCGGGCATGCGGAGCGGCATGCGGCCTTCGACGAGCCGGAGATCACGGGCGAGGAATGGCCGGGGGTGGCGCTGTAAGTCCCAGAGAAGGTTGAGGGGGTTGCGGGGGGAGAAGTTCCCTTCTCCCCCCGCCTTCAGCCGAGCCGCCGCGCGAGCCATTCCCCCGCCTCGCGCACCGCCTGATCGGCCTTCCCCACATGCCCGATCGCGCGCAGGAACCCGTGCAGCGTGCCGGGGAAGGTCCGGGCTTCGACCGCAACGCCCGCCGCCCGCAGGCGCTTCTCCATCGCGTGGTTCTCCGCCGCCAGCACGTCGAGTTCCGCGACATGCAGCAGGCAGGGCGGCAGGCCGGCGAGGTCGGCGCGCAGCGGGGCGGCCAGCGGGTGCAGGCGGTCGGCCTCGCGGGGCGCGTAGCAGCGCCAGTAGAACGCCATCTTCTCGCGCGTCAGGGTGTGGCCGGTGGCGAACTTGACGTAGGACGGCGTGTCGGTGCGGCTGTCGAAGACGCCGTAGTTGAGCAGCAGGCCGCGCAGCGCGAGGCAGGGGTCGGTCTCGCGCAACAGCAGCGCGGTGGCGAGCGCGAGGTTGCCGCCCGCCGAATCCCCGCCGATGACGATGCGCGCGGGGTCGAGCCCCCATTCCGGACCGTGCCGCGCGACCCATCGCACCACGGCGGCGCACTCCTCGAGCGCCTGCGGGAAGGGCGCTTCGGGGCTGAGGGCGTAGTCGGGGCCGAGCACCGCGCAGCCCGCGGCGGCGGCATAGGCGCGCATGATGTGGTCGTGGGTGTCCACGCTGCCCCAGACCCAGCCGCCGCCATGGATGTAGACCAGCACGGGCAGGCCGGCCCCGGTGGTCGGGCGATGCAGGCGGCAGAGCAGGCGGCGGCCGCGGATGGGCAGCCAGCGGTCGCTGCTCTCGGCCATGCGGGGGCCGCCCGCGGCGGCGAGCGCGAGGCCGGGCCCGTCATTGGAGACCCGCGCGGCATCGAGCGGCAGTTCGAGCCGCACCGGCGGGAAGGCGCGGGCGCGTTCTTCCATCATGGCGGTGAAGGCGCGCATCTCGGGGTCCCAGCGGTCCTGGCTCATGCTGCTCTCCTTGTGGCGGTGGGAGTGGACGCGCGGCCGGGCGGCGCGGCAAGGGGGCGACGCGGTTGCCCGCGACGGCGCGGGCGATCATGCTGCGGCGCAGGATGCTGCCGAGCCTGCACGCGCCCCGGCGGGGGGGCTTCCGCGACACGGCGCTGCTGCGGCCGGGCAGCGTGGTGCTGGTCGCGGCCGACGGCAGCGCCGAGGCGCCGGTGCTGGCGCGCAATCTCGCAGCGGGGGGGTTCCGGGGCCGGCTGATGGCCGTGGGCCCGGCCTGGCCGGGCTTGGAATCCTTCCCCGATATCGCTGCGCTGCCCGCAACACCCGACCTCGCCGTGCTCTGCCTGCCACCACCCGCACTCGCGGCGGCGATGCGCGCCCTGGCGGAGAAGGGCTGCCATGCCGCCATGGTGCCGGGGCCCGCGCCGGACCTCGGGGCGCTGGAGGCGGCAACGGGGGTGCGGGCGCTCGGGCAGGGTTCCTTCGGCGTGGCGGTGCCGGGGATCGGGCTGAACGCCACGCTTTCGCACATCCCGATCGGGAAGGGGCGGCTCGGCCTCGTGACGCAATCCTCGGCCATCGCGCGGGCGGTGCTGGACTGGGCGGCGGCGGAGAGCGTGGGCTTCAGCCATGTCGTCGGCATCGGCGGCAACCACGGCATCGGCTTCGCGGCGATCCTCGACTGGCTGGCGCGGGACCCGGGGACGGGGGCGATCCTGCTCGACCTGCGCCGCATCCGGAACCGGCGGATGTTCGTCTCGGCGGCGCGGGCGGCGGCGCGGACGCGGCCGGTGGTGGCGCTGCGCGCGGGCGGGCGGCTGGCCGACGCCTCGGGTGAGGCGGATGCGGTGATGGAGGCGGCGCTGCGCCGCGCGGGGGTGCTGCGCGTGGCGGGGCTCGAGGACCTCTTCGCCGCGGCCGAGACGCTGGCGCGGGTCCGCGTGCCGATGCGCGCCGGGCGGCCCGGGTCGGGGGACCGCATCGCGGTGGTGACGAACGGCGTCGGGCTCGGCGTGCTGGCCTCGGATGCGGCGCTGACGGGCGGGGCGCGGCTCGCGGCGCTTTCGGGGCCGGAGGTTGCCGCGCTCGCGCTCGGGCTGCCGGAGGGCGTCGGCGGGGCCAACCCGCTGGTGCTCGGCCCCGGGGAGGCGGTGCGGCTGGGCGAGGCGGCGGCGATGCTCGCCGCGCTGCCGGAGGTGGATGCGGTGGTGGCGCTGCACGCGCCCACGCCCGAGGCGGACCCCGATGTGGTGCGCGAGGCGCTGGCCGCGGCGGTGAGGGCCAACCGGGGGGCGCCGATCCTGGTCGGCTGGCCCGGCCAGGCGACGGCGGGGCCGCAGCGGGCGCGGCTGGCCGAGGCCGGTGTCGCCGCCTTCCCCACGCCCGAGGCGGCCGTGCGCGGCGTGCTCCATCTGGTGCAGGACCGGCGCAACCGCGCCGCGGCGGCGGAACTGCCGGCGCGGGAGGTGCTGGAACTCGCCCCCGACAGGTCGCGGGTCGAGAGCATCTTGGCTGCCGTGCGCGCCGCCGGCCGGCTCGACCTGACCGAGGAGGAGGCGCTGGCGGTGCTCGCCGCCTATGGGCTGCCGACGGTGCCGGGGCGGGCCGTGGCGGGGCCGGAGGAGGCGGCGGATGCCGCGGCGATGCTGGGCTTCCCCGTGGTGCTGAAGGTGCTGAGCCCGGACATCGCGCGCAAGACGGAGGTGGGGGGCGTCGTGCTCGGCCTCGGCTCGGCGGCGGCGGTGCGGCAGGCGGCGGTGGCGATGGCCGCGCGCGTCGCGGCGGCGCGGCCCGGGGCGCGCATCACCGGTTTCCTGGTGCAGCGCCAGGCCGGGCGGGGGCAGGAGCTGCGCCTCAGGCTCGGCGAGGATGCGATGTTCGGCCCCTGGATCGCCTTCGGCCGTGGCGGGACGGCGGCGGAGATCGACCCCGATGAGGGCTTCGACCTGCCGCCGCTGAACCTGCCGCTCGCGCACGCGCTGATCCGGCGCACGCGCACGGCGCGGCTGCTGGCCGGCTGGCGGGACCATCCGCCGGCGAACATCCCGGCGATCGCGGATGCGCTGGTGCGGCTGTCGCAGATCGCGGTGGATTTCCCCGCGATCCGCACGGTCGGGATCAACCCGCTGGTCGCGGACGGGGAAGGGGTGATGGCGCTCGACGCCTCCATCGCGCTGCGGCCGGAGGGCGAGCGCGGCTTCCTCGCGATCCCGCCCTATCCGTCCGACCTCGCGCGGCCCTGGCGGGGCAGGGACGGGCGCGAGGTGATGGTGCGGCCGATCCGCCCCGAGGATGCGGAGGCCCATGCCGAGGCCTTCCGGCGGCTGAGCGCGGAGGACATCCGCTACCGCTTCTTCTCGGCGCTGGCGGAACTGAGCCCGGAGCAGATCGCGCGGCTGACGCAGATCGACTACGACCGGGAGATGGCCTTCGTGGCGGTGGAGCGCGGCCCCGCCGGTGCGGACCGCACCGTGGGGGTGGCGCGCCTGATCCGCGAGCCGGGCGGGGAGCGCGGGGAGTTCGCGGTGATCGTGGACCCGGCCTGGAAGGGGCAGGGCCTCGCGCGGCACCTGATGGAGCGGCTGTTCGACTGGGGCCGCGCGACCGGGCTCGCGGAGATCGAGGGCAGCGTGCTGGCGGAGAACCGGCCGATGATCGCCTTCGTGCGGGCGCTGGGCTTCAGCGTGCAGCCGAGCGCGGAGGACCCCGAGGTGGTGGTGGCGCGCAAGCGGCTGTGACGCGCCGGGGCGAGGGCTTCGCCGTCCCGCCTGGCGGCGTGGCGCGTGCGGCCGATTCCCGGCCGACAACGGATCATCCGCGGCTGCCCGCAGGGTGGCAGGACGAGGCTTGGCTCGCGGACGCCGCACCCGCCCCGCGCGCGATGCCGGCCGGCGAAGGGCCAGACCATTCGCGCGCCGGTCCGGGGCAGGCGGTTGCGGGCCGTCGGCCCGCCCGTGGTCAGCCGCCGGCCAGCGTCTTGACCAGGGCGCGCAGGCGGGCGGCGGCCTCGGGGCCCTTGAGGGCGTCGCGCCAGGCGGCCTCGGCGACGCGCTGGTGGGTGCCCACCGCCTCGTCCGCGGCGGTGATGAAGGAGACTCCGGTCGTCGCCGTGGGATGGGCATCGGCGGCGAAGGCGCTGCCCACGACATGGGCGCGTTCGCGCCCGCGCATCACCATGAAGGAGGCGGAGGGCTCGGGGCCGGAGATCAGGCCGATCTGCAGGCCGATCGGCACGCTTTCCATGTGCTCGGCGATGGCCTCGGCCTCGGCGCGGGCGGCGAGGCGGCAGCGCATCCGCGCACGGTCGGAGACGGCGAGCCCCGCGGCGACGCCGTCGGTCAGCATGCGGGCGATCGCGCCTTCGGAGAGGATGGCGATGATGTTCGGCTTGCGGGAGAGGTGCAGGCGCTTGCGCGCGGTCAGCAGGCCGAGCATCTGCTCGGTCTGGGTGCGCGCGAGGAGGCGGTCGGGGGAGGCGTCGGCGACCTCGGTCCAGGCCTCGGCCAGCGCGCCGTCGAAGGCGTCTGTGGTCACGGGGTAGCAGAGGGCGCCGCCGACCTGGAGCACCTGGTCGGACTGCTCCTCGACCTGGCGGAGCCGCTCCTGGAAGGCGGCGGGGCGGCCGAAATACTCGACGCCGATGCCGAGCAGCGAGAGCGGCGAGATCTTGAGCAGTTCGGCCAGCCGCCGGATCGTGTCCAGCTTGATGACCTCGCCCTTCTCGTAGCGATAGAGGGCGGCGCGCGAGACGCCGAGGCGGGCGGCGATCTCCTCGGCGCGCAGGCCGGATTCGAGACGGTAGGCCCGCAATTGCTGGCCGATTTCGGCGAAACGCATGGCACTCTCCGCGGGGGAACGGTCAAAAGACCTTAACGAAGTTCAAGACGTTTTTCGAGACGAAATCTCATTCCCCGCTTCGGCGTATCGTAATCCGTTCCAGGCGCGTGGCCGTTGCCGCGCCGGTGGCCCTGCGGGCGCGGCGGGGGGGGGCGCCGCGCGCGCGGTTCCATGGCCGCGACCTGCGGGATCGGGGATGCGCGCGCGGAGCCTGCGACGCCGATGGGCGGCGGGCGAGGGCCGGAGCCCCGCCCGCCGGGCATCAGCCCTCCTCGGCGACCTTGTGCGCGGCGAGCGTCTCCAGCGCCTTGACCAGCCCCGAATGGTCGAGGTCGGCCCCGCCGGCGGCCGCGACCGCGGAGAAGAGCTGCTGGGTCGAGGCGGTGTTGGGCAGCGCCACGCCGAGGTCCCGCCCCGCCTGCAGCGCGAGGTTCAGGTCCTTCTGGTGCAGCCTGATGCGGAAGCCGGGGGCGAAGGTGCGCTTGATCATGCGCTCCCCGTGCAGTTCGAGGATGCGGGAGGTGGCGAGCCCGCCCATCAGCGCCTGGCGCACCTTGGCCGGGTCGGCACCCGCCTTGGAGGCGAAGGTCAGCGCCTCGGCCACCGCCTCGATGGTGAGCGCGACGATGATCTGGTTGGCGACCTTGCAGGTCTGCCCCGCGCCGACCGGGCCGACCAGGGTGATGTTCTTGCCCATCGCCTCGAAGAGCGGCCTGGCGCGGGCGAAGGCGGCCTCGGTCCCGCCGCACATGATGGTGAGGCTCGCCTGCTTCGCGCCCACCTCGCCGCCGGAGACGGGGGCATCCACGTAGTCGCCACCGAGGGCCGCGATCCGTTCGGCGAACTGCTTGGTGGCGGTCGGGCTGATCGAGGACATGTCGATCAACAGCGTGCCGGGCTTCAGCCCCTCGGCCACGCCGCCCGCGCCGAACAGCACCGCCTCCACATCCGGCGTGTCGGGGACCATGAGGATCACGGCCTCCGCCCCGGCGGCGGCGGTGCGGGCATCGGGGGCGACGGCGAAGTTGGCGCGGTCCTCGGCGGTGAGGCTGCGGCGCTCGACGACCGTGATATCGTGGCCCGCGGCCTTGAGGTGCCCGGCCATGGGGCGGCCCATGATGCCGAGGCCGATGAACGCGATCTTCATTGGGGTCTCTCCATTCACCTGGGCGCCACGGACGCGGCGCCGGAACCGACTGGCGGGGGGCGAGACATAGCCGAGGGTGGGGTGGAGGAACATGCCGCGCCCGGGCGACTCGAACGGCTGCAAAAAAATCCGTGGTCGAGTCAATGACCGTGATGGTAGATATCCCCAGCAGCATGGTCCAAAAAATGGCGAAGTGCCCATTTTCGCGAATGCGCGCGGCGGCGATGGCCGGGCTGGCCGGGCTGGCGCTCGGCCTCGCCACGACGCCCGCCTCGGCGCAGGACAGCTTCGTGCGCGTCACCGATCCGGGGTCGGGGCGGCCGGTGCTCTCGGTGCTCGGTTCGGGCCTCGGCATGGACTATGCCGCGCTGGTGCTGGAGATGGGCTGCCCCTCCGGGCCGGCCTGGACGGTCGAGGTCGCGGGGCTGCAGGCCCCGCGGGGCAGCCCGGTCGCCTTCGGCTTCTCCGATGCGGCGGGGCGCTGGGCCGGGGTGTCGCCGGCCGCCGTGGCCTTCGGCGAGGACCGGGTGAGCGTGCGGCTCGACCGCGGCGCCTTCCGCGCCGCGCTCGCCCGCGCCCGTGCGGCCGAGCCCGGCGCCGCGGCGGCCGAGGCCCGCATCGTGATCGGCGAGCAGATCGGCGTCGCGGTGAACCGCGAGGCGCTGGTGCGCGAGATGACGGCCTTCGCGCGCGACTGCGCGCTTGCCGCCGCGGATCCGCCCGGCCCGTCGGCGGAGCGCGCCCCCGGCCCTCAGGCCGCGCGCCGGTAGGGCGCGAACCAGCCGAGGCCCGCCGTCGTCTCCCCGGCCGGGCGGTATTCGCAGCCGATCCAGCCCCGGAAGCCGAGTTCGTCGATCCGGCGGAACACGAAGGGCCAGTTCACCTCCCCCGTGCCGGGCTCGTTGCGGCCCGGATTGTCGGCCACCTGCATGTGGGCGATCAGCGGCAGGTGCTTCTCCACGCGCTTGACGATGTCCCCCTCGGTGATCTGGCAGTGGTAGAGGTCGAATTGCATCCCGACCTTCTCCGGCCCGACGGCGTTGATGATCGCCGCCGCCTGGTCGGTGGTGTTGAGGAAGAAGCCGGGGATGTCGCGGTGGTTGATCGGCTCGATCACCGGTTTCACGCCCGCCTTGGCGCATTCCTCCGCCGCCCAGGCGAGGTTGGCGCCATAGACCGCGGTCAGCGTGTCATGCGGCACGCCCTCGGGCTTGAGGCCGGCCATGACGTGCAGGCGCGGGCAGGACAGCGCGGCGCAGTAGTCGAGCGCCTTGAGGATGGCGTCGCGGAACTCGGCCTGGCGGCCGGGCAGGGCGGCCATGCCGCGCTCGCCCTTCGCCCAGTCCCCCGGGGGCGCGTTGAAGAGCACCTGCCTGAGGCCGTTGTCCCTGAGGCGCGTGGCGATCTCGGCGGCGGGGAACTCGTAGGGGAAGAGGAACTCCACCGCCTCGAAGCCGGCCCGGGCGGCGAGCGCGAAGCGGTCGAGGAAGGGCGCCTCGTTGAACATCATGGACAGGTTCGCGGCGAAACGCGGCATGGCGGCGGGATCCTCGTGGCCTGACGAAAGGGGGCGGAGGCTAGCGGCGCGCGGGGCGCGCGGCCAGCCTCGCGCCCGGGGCCGGGCTGGGGCAGGATCGCGCCATGGCCATGGACACCCCGCGCGTGGCGCGGATCATCGGGATCGCGGCGCTGGCGGCACTCGGCGTCGCCTGCCTTCTGGTGCTGCGGCCCTTCGTCTCGGCGCTGCTCTGGGCGGTCATCCTCGCCTTCTCGACCTGGCCGGTCTTCGCCTTCCTCCGCGAAAGGCTGCGCCTGCCCGCCGGCGTCGCGGCGGGGGTGATGGTGGCGGCGCTGTTCGTGCTGGTGGGCCTGCCCATCGCGCTCGCCACGCCGACCAGCCGGGAGGAGATCGCCTCCCTGCAGGCGAGCTTCGAGGCGCTGCTGGTGCGCGGCCTGCCCGAGCTCGGCGCCTGGCTCTCGGGGCTGCCGGTGGTCGGGCCCTGGGTGCAGGACTGGATCGGGGAGGGCGAGTTCGACCTGCTCGGCCTGACGGGGCTGCTCAGGCCCCATGCGGGGGTCATCACGCAGCAGGCGGTCGCGCTGCTGCTCGCGGCGCTGTCGGGGCTCGCGGAGCTGCTGCTCGCGATCCTCTTCGCCTTCTTCTTCTACCGCGACGGCCCCGCCATGGCCGCGCGGGCGGAGGCGCTGCTCGCGCGGCTGGGCGGCGGCATGGGCGCGCGCATGCTGCGACTGAGCGCGGATGTGACGCGCGGCGTGGTCTGGGGGCTGGTGGGCACGGCGGTGGCGCAGGGCGTGCTGACCACGATCGGTCTCGCCGTCGCGGGCGTGCCGCAGCCGGTGCTGCTCGGCGTGGTCGCGGGGGTGATTTCGATCTTCCCGGTGGGCGCGCCGCTGGTCTGGATCCCCGCGAGCCTGTGGCTCTTCACCCAAGGCGAGACGGGATGGGGGATCTTCATGGCGCTCTATGGGGGGCTCGTGATCTCCTCGGTGGACAACATCATCCGGCCCTGGGCGATCGCGCGCGGGGCGCGGCTGCCGCTGCTGCTGACCCTGCTCGGGGCGGTGGGCGGCGTCTTCGCCTTCGGCTTCCTCGGGCTGTTCCTGGGCCCCGTGGTGCTGGCGGTGGGCTTCACGCTCGTGCTGGAATTCGCCGGCCAGGCGCCGGGGGAGGGGCAGACCCCTTCCCCCCCCGCCGGCCGGCGGCCTATAGGCGCCGCCTTCTGGGAGCAGCCGGGCCGGTTGACCGGTGCCGGAACGAGGGGAGATCACGATGCGAAAGTGGCTTTGGGCGGCCGCGCTGGCCGTCGGTCTCGGGGCCGCGGGCGCCGATGCGCGCACGGTGCGCTGGTCGGCCTCGGGCGATCCGAACACGATGGATCCGCACAGCCAGAACCTCGGCACCGTGACCATGGTGCTGCAGCAGATCTACGATGCGCTGATCAGCCGCACGCAGGATCTGGGCCTCGCCCCCGGCCTCGCGACACGCTGGGAGCAGCAGGAGCCGACGCGCTGGCGCTTCTGGCTGCGCGAGGGCGTGAAGTTCCACGAGGGCCAGGCCTTCACCGCCGACGACGTGGTGTTCTCCGTCACGCGCGCCCAGCAGCCGACCTCGAACTACGGCATCTTCGTGGACACGATCGACCGCGCCGTGCAGGTCGAGCCGCTGGTGGTGGACATCATCACCCGCGTGCCGGACCCGATCCTGCCGAACAAGATCGCCTCCCTGATGATCATGTCGCGCTCCTGGGCCGAGCAGCACAACGCGACGCGGCCGCAGAACACCCGCCAGCGGGAGGAGATGCACACCACCCGCAACACCAACGGCACCGGCGCCTTCCGCCTCGCCTCGCGCGAGCCCGACGTGCGCACCGTGCTTGCGCGCAACAACGACTGGTGGGGCTGGAACGAGCCCGCGAGCCGCGAGGCGAACATCACCGAGATCGTCTATCGGCCGATCTCCTCGGACGCGACGCGCATCGCGGCCCTGCTCTCGGGTGAGATCGACTTCGTGCTCGACCCGCCGCTGCAGGACCTCAACCGCCTGCGCCAGGCGCAGAACATCCGCGTGCTCGAAGGGCCGGAGGTGCGGACCATCTTCCTCGCGATGGACGTGCACCGCGACCGGCTGCTCTATTCCGACGTGACGGACCGCAACCCGTTCAAGGACCTGCGGGTGCGCCGCGCGCTCTATCACGCGATCGACATCCAGGCGATCCATCGCACGGTGATGCGCGGCCAGTCGGTGGTGACCGGCACCTTCTTCCCGCCGCAGGTCAACGGCTATTCGCGCGAGGAGGATGTGCGCCTGCCCTTCGACGCCAACCGCGCCCGCGCGCTGCTGGCCGAGGCGGGCTATCCGAACGGCTTCGGCTTCACGCTCGACTGCCCGAACAACCGCTACATCAACGACGAGCAGATCTGCCAGGCGATCGTGGCGATGTGGGCGCGCATCGGGGTGCGCGCGCAGCTCAACGCGATGCCGCTCGGGCCGTTCTTCGCCAAGATCCAGCGCGAGGACACCTCGATGTACCTGCTGGGCTGGGGCGTGCCGACGCTCGATGCGCTCTATTCCTTCCAGTCGCTGCTGCGCACCCGCGACGGCGGCCAGGGCAACGGCATCTGGAACTACGGGCGCTATTCCAACCCGCACATGGACCAGCTCATCGACATCATGGTGAACCAGTCGGGGCAGGCGCGGAACAACGCGATCCGCGAGGCGCTGCGCATCTACCGCGAGGACGTGCCGCACATCCCGCTGCACCACCAGATGATCCCGTGGGCGATGCGGGCCAACTTCCAGATCCCGCACATGGCCAACAACCAGCCCTATTTCCGCTGGGCGCGCATGAACTGACCCGCGGGCGCGGGCGCGCGGGGCAGCCCGCCGCGCCCGCGCCGGAGCACACTGATGTTCGCCTTCATCCTCAGCCGCATCCTGCAGGCGCTGCCCGTGATGTTCACGGTGGCGCTGATCTCCTTCGCGATGTTCGCCTATGTGGGCGATCCGGTCGCCATCATGCTCGGGCAGGACTACACCCAGGCGCAGCGTGACGCGCTGGTCGCCGAGCTCGGGCTCGACCAGCCCTTCTGGGTGCAGTTCGCCACCTTCGTCGTCAACGCGGCGCAGGGGGAGTTCGGCCTGTCCTACCGGCTCTCCCGCCCGGTGGCGGAGCTGATCGCCGAGCGCGCGCCGGCGACCCTCGAACTCGCCTTCACCGCGGCCGGGATCGCGCTGCTGGTCGGCGTGCCGATGGGGGTCTACACGGGGCTCTACCGCAATTCCTGGCTGTCGCGCTTCTTCCTCACCTTCAGTCTCGTCGGGGTGTCTCTGCCGACCTTCCTGATCGGCATCCTGCTCATCCTCGTCTTCGCCGTATGGCTCGGCTGGCTGCCCTCCTTCGGGCGCGGGGACACGGTGCGGATCGGCTTCTGGACGACGGGCTTCCTGACGGTTTCGGGGCTGAAGGCGCTGATCCTGCCGGCCATCACGCTCGGGCTGTTCCAGCTCACGCTGATCATGCGGCTGGTGCGGGCCGAGATGCTGGAGGTGCTGCGCACCGACTACATCAAGTTCGCCCGCGCGCGGGGATTGCCGAACCGCGTGGTGCATTTCGGCCATGCGCTGAAGAACACGCTGGTGCCGGTCATCACCATGGTCGGGTTGCAGCTCGGCGCCATCATCGCCTTCGCCATCGTGACGGAGACCGTCTTCCAGTGGCCGGGCATGGGGCTGCTCTTCATCCAGTCCGTCGGTGCGGCCGACATCCCGGTGATGAGCGCCTATCTGCTGCTGATCGCCCTCGTCTTCGTCACCATCAACCTGATCGTGGACCTTCTCTACTACGCGGTGGACCCGCGGCTGCGGATCGGGCGCGGGAAGGGGGGGCACTGAGCCATGGCCGCTGCCATCAGGCGCTTCCTCGATTCCGATCTCTGGTGGTCCTTCACGCGATCGCCGGTGACGGTGCTTTCGGCCATCGTGGCGGCGATGTGCATCCTGGGCGCGGCCTTCGCCCCCTGGATCGCGCCGCACAACCCCTTCGACCTCGCCTCGCTGAACCTGATCGACGCCTTCAAGCCGCCGGCCTGGCACGAGGACGGCGCGCGCGAGTTCCTGCTCGGGACGGACAACCAGGGGCGGGACATGCTCTCGGCCATCATGTACGGGGCGCGCGTCTCGCTTCTGGTGGGCATCTCGGCCACCGCCTTTGCGACGCTGCTCGGCGTCACGCTCGGGCTGCTCGCGGGCTATGTGGGCGGCACGCTCGACAGCCTGCTGATGCGCATCTGCGACATCCAGCTCACCTTCCCCTCGATCCTGGTGGCGCTGCTGGTGGACGGGGTGGTGCGCGCGATCCTGCCGCGCGAGGTGCATGCCGAGATCGCGCTGTTCGTCGTGATCTTCGCCATCGGCATCAGCGAATGGCCGAAATTCGCGCGCACGGTGCGCGGCTCGACGCTGGTCGAGCGCAACAAGGAGTACGTGCAGGCCGCGCGGGTGATCGGCGTGCCGCGCGCGCGCATCATGGTCAGCCATGTGCTGCCCAACGTCATGGGGCCGGTGCTGGTGGTGGCCACGCTGAACCTCGGGCTCGCGATCCTCGCGGAAGCGACGCTCTCCTTCCTCGGGGTCGGCGTGCCGCCGACCCAGCCCTCGCTCGGCACGCTGATCAGGATCGGCAACGACTTCCTGTTCTCGGGCGAGTGGTGGATCACGATCTTCCCGGGCCTCGCCCTCATCGCCATGGTGCTGTCGGTCAACCTTCTGGGCGACTGGCTGCGCGACGCGCTCAATCCGAAGCTGCGCTGATGTCGAACGCCGCACCCCTGCTGCAGGTGAGGAACCTGCGCGTCGAGTTCCCGACCAGGCGCGGAACGCTGGTCGCGCTCGACGACGTGTCCTTCGAGATCGCGCCGGGCGAGGTGCTCGGCGTGGTAGGCGAATCCGGGGCGGGCAAGTCCATGACGGGCGCTGCCATCATCGGACTGCTCGAGCCGCCGGGGCGCATCGCCGGCGGGCAAATCCTTCTCGACGGGCGGCGCATCGACAACCTCCGCTACGAGGAGATGCGCCGCATCCGCGGCAAGGAGATCGGTGCGATCTTCCAGGACCCGCTGACCACGCTGAACCCGCTCTACACCGTGGGGCGGCAGCTCGCGGAGACGATGACGACGCACCTTCCGATCGGCCCGGCCGAGGCGCGCAGGCGCGCGATCGAGTGGCTGGAGCTCGTCGGCATCCCGGCCGCGGCGCAGCGCATCGACAGCTACCCGCACGAGTTCTCCGGCGGGATGCGCCAGCGCGTGGTGATCGCGCTCGCGCTCTGCGCAGAGCCGCGGCTGATCGTGGCGGACGAGCCGACCACGGCGCTCGATGTCTCGATCCAGGCGCAGGTCATAGCGCTGCTCAAGCGCCTCGCGCGCGAGAAGGGGACGGCGATGATGCTCGTCACCCACGACATGGGCGTGATCGCGGAGACGGCGGACCGTGTCGCGGTGATGTATGCCGGGCGGATCGTCGAGATCGGGCCGGTGCGGGAGGTGGTGAAGCATGCGAACCATCCCTATTCGGCGGGGCTGATGGCCTCGATCCCGCCGCTCGACCGGCGGGTGGAGCGGCTCGCGCAGATCGACGGCGCCATGCCGCGCCTTTCGGCGATCCCCGAGGGCTGCGCCTACAATCCGCGATGCCCGCAGGTGTTCGAGAAGTGCCGGAGGCAGCGGCCCGAGCTGATGGATGCGGCCACCACGCGCGCCGCCTGCTGGCTGTTCGACACGGAGACGGACCGTGAGTGACGCGACGCCGATGTTCGAGGCGCGCGACCTCGCGCGCTACTTCGACGTGTCGCGGCCGCTGCTGCAGCGGCTGATCGCGCGCGAGGGCCGGCGCACGCTGCGCGCGGTGGACGGCATCTCCTTCACGATCCCGAAGGGGACGACGCTTTCGCTGGTGGGGGAATCGGGCTGCGGCAAGTCCACCGTGGCGCGGCTCGCGGTCGGTCTCTATGCGCCGACGGCCGGCGAGGTGCGCTTCGACGGGCAGGATCTCGCGCAGGCGCGCAGCATGGCCGAGCAGCGCCGGCGCATGCAGATGATCTTCCAGGATCCCTACGCCTCGCTCAATCCGCGCTGGCGCGTGGCGGACATCATCGCCGAGCCGATCCGTGCCTTCGGCCTCGTGCGTTCCCGCGCCGAGCAGGAGAGCCGGGTCGCTGAGCTGCTGACGCAGGTCGGGCTCTCGCCGCTCGATGGGCAGAAGTTCCCGCACGAGTTCTCGGGCGGGCAGCGGCAGCGCATCTCGATCGCCCGCGCGCTCTCCTCGAACCCCGAATTCCTGGTCTGCGACGAGCCGACGAGCGCGCTCGACGTGAGCGTGCAGGCGCAGATCCTGAACCTGATGAAGGAACTGCAGCAGCGCTTCGGCCTGACCTACCTCTTCATCAGCCACAACCTCGCGGTGGTGCGGCAGGTCAGCGACCGGATCGGGGTGATGTATCTCGGGCGGCTGGCGGAACTCGCGCCGGCCGAGACGCTCTTCCGAGCGCCGCGCCACCCCTACACGCGCGCGCTGATGGAGGCGATCCCGGACCTCGACATGACGGGGCGGGAGCGCGTGCCGGTGGGCGGCGAGGTGCCCTCGCCGATCACGCCGCCTTCGGGCTGCGCCTTCCATCCGCGCTGCCCGCTCGCGAACGAGCGATGCCGGCGCGAGAGGCCCGAGCTCAAGCCCGCGGGCGAGGCGATGGTGGCCTGCCACGCGGTGGAGGAAGGCCGCGACGACGCGATGCCGATGCCCGCCATCGCGCGCAACGCGGCGTGAAGCCAGGCCGCGCGGCGGGGCAGGGGGGCGGGTTTCCCCTCCCCGATCCTCAGTCGCCGATCGCCACGCCCTCGCGCCGCGGATCGGCGCCGCCCGCGAGCCCCTCGGGCGTGACGCGGATGATCTGAAGCCCCGAGGGCATGTCGCGGATCTGCACCTCGTGCCCGCGCGCGCGCAGCGCAGGCGCGAGCGCCGCGGCGGGCGTCTCGGCCTCGAGTTCGATGGCACTGCCCTGGGTGACGATGCGCGGCAGGGTGGCCGCCTCCTGCGCGGGCATCTCCCAATCCAGCAGCGCCACCACGGCCTGCGCGACATAGCCGATGATGCGCGCCCCGCCGGGTGAGCCGAGCACCGCATGCAGCCGCCCCGCGGCGTCGATGATGATGGTCGGCGCCATGGAGGAGCGCGGGCGCTTGCCCGGCTCGACGCGGTTGGCCACGGGGCGGCCGTCGCGCTCGGGCAGGAAGGAGAAGTCGGTCAGCTCGTTGTTGAGCAGGAAGCCGCGCACCATGATGCGCGAACCGAACAGCGCCTCGATGGTGGTGGTCATGGAGACGGCGTTGCCGTGCGCGTCCACGATCGAGAGGTGGCTGGTGCCGCTGCCGAACTCCTCGGCCTGCGGGGCGAAGCGCGTCTCGCGCCAGGGCGGGTTGCCGGGGCGCGGGTTCGCGAGCGCGCGGTCGCGGTCCATCAGCTGCGCGCGGGCGGTCAGGTAGGCGGGATCGAGCAGCCCGCGGACCGGGACCGGGACGAAATCGGCATCCGCGAGCCAGGCGTTGCGGTCGGCGAAGGCGAGGCGGCCGGCCTCGGCGAGCCAATGCGCCGCATCCGTCCCGCGCGGATCGAGCCGCGGCATGTCGGTATGCGCGAGCAGGCCGAGGATCTGCGCCACCGCGACGCCGCCCGAGGAAGGCGGCGGAAAGCCGCAGACGCGGTGGCGGCGATAGGCGGTGCACACGGGCTCGCGCAGGCGCGGCGCATAGGCGGCGAGGTCGGCGGTGGTCATCGCGCCCGGGAGCGAGGGGTGGCGCGCGACGGCGGCGACGATATCCTCCGCGATCGGGCCGCGGGCCAGCGCGGCGGCGCCCTGCTCCGCTATGGCGCGCAGCGTGGCGGCCAGCGCGGGGTTGCGCAGGCGATGCCCGGCGGGCAGCGGCAGCCCGGCCTCGGTGAAGAAATAGGCGGCGGCGCCGGGGTCGCGGCGCAGCAGCAGCATGTCGGAGGCGATGTCGCGCGCGAGGCGCTCGCTGATCGGGAAGCCCTCCTCCGCGAGGCGGATGGCGGGCGCGATCAGCCGCGGCCAGGCCAGGCGGCCATGGGCGCGATGCGCGGCTTCGAGCATGGCGACGGTCCCGGGCACGCCGACCGCGCGCCCGCTCGCCATCGCCTGCAGGAAGGGGATGGGGCGGCCGTCGCGCAGCAGCAGGTCGGGGCCGGCGGCGGCAGGGGCGGTCTCGCGCCCGTCCCAGGCGGCGATGCGGCCGGTGGCGCGGTCGAAGTGCAGCAGCAGCGCGCCGCCGCCGATGCCCGAAGATTGCGGCTCGACGAGGGTGAGGACCATCTGCACGGCGATGGCCGCGTCGAGCGCCGTGCCGCCCTCGCGCAGCACGGCGAGGCCGGCCTCGGCGGCGAGCGGATGGCCGGCGGCGACCATGTGGCGGCGCGCGGGCGTTCCCGCCTGGGCGATGCCGGTGAGGAGGAGCAGCAGCAGGATGGCGCGGCGGAGCAGCATCGCCGCATGATAGCCCCATGGCGGAACCGGGCGACACGGCGCGGCGGATGCTGCGGGGGCGGCGGGCGAACGCAGCGGGGCGCGAGGCCGAGGCAGCCGCGGCGGCGGCGCTCGCGCGCGAGGGGTGGGTGGTGCTGGCGCGCCGCGCGCGCACGCCCGCGGGGGAGCTCGACCTGGTCGCCGAGCGCGAGGGGCTGCTCGCCTTCGTCGAGGTGAAGGCGCGGCCTTCGCTGGGCGAGGCGGCCTTCGCGCTGGGCGCGCGGCAGCGGGCGCGGCTCGCCGCGGCGGCGGAGTGCTGGCTGGCGGCGAATCCCGGCCATGGCGCCGCGGGGATGCGCTTCGATGTGGTCCTGGTGGCCGCGGACGGGACGGTGCGGCGGATCGCCGATGCGTTCCGCCAGGGCGAGTGACGGGCAGGGACGCACTGCGCGCCCGACGCGGCGCTCAGGCCGCCGCGCGGCCGGGCATCCGGTGCCGGAAGGCGAGCGCCTCGGCCACATGGGCGCGGCGGATGCTCGTGCTGCCGGCGAGGTCGGCGATGCTGCGCGCGACGCGCAGCATGCGCACATGGGCGCGGGAGGAGAGGCGCAGCCGCGTCGCGGCGGTCTCGAGCAGCGTGCCGGCCTCGGCTTCGAGCAGCGGCAGCAGGTGTTCCAGCGCGGCCTCGGCATTGCTGCGCGGGCCGTCCTCGCCCCAGCGGGCGCGCTGGGCGGCGCGCGCGGCATGCACGCGCGCGGCGACGGCGGCGGAGGTCTCGCCCGCGGGCGCGCGCGCGAGTTCGGCGGGCGCGATCGGCATCACCTCGATGGTGAGGTCCATGCGGTCGAGCAGCGGCCCCGACAGGCGGCCCTGGTAGTCCTCCCCGCAGCGCGGCGCGCGGGCGCATTCGCGGCCCGGCTCGCCGAGATGGCCGCAGCGGCAGGGGTTCATCGCGGCGATGCACTGGAAGCGCGCGGGGTAGGTGACATGCGCGTGCACGCGGCTGATGGTGGTGCGGCCGGTCTCCATGGGCTGCCGCAGGGCTTCCAGCGCGGGGCGCGGGAACTCGGGCCATTCGTCGAGGAACAGCACGCCGCGATGGGCGAGGCTGATCTCCCCCGGCCGCGCGCGGGCGCCGCCGCCGACCAGCGCGGGCATGGAGGCGGAGTGGTGCGGCTCGCGGAAGGGCGGGCGGGTGACGAGGCGGCCGCCTTCGAGCAGGCCGGCGATGGAATGCACGAGCGAGACCTCGAGCGCCTCGGCCGGGGAGAGGTCGGGCAGCAGGCCTGGCAGGCGCGCGGCGAGCATGGACTTGCCCGCCCCCGGCGGGCCGATCATCAGCAGGTTGTGCCCGCCCGCGGCGGCGATCTCGAGGGCGCGCTTCGCGCTCTCCTGCCCCTTCACCTCCGAAAGGCAGGGGCCGCCGCGCAGGGCCGGGGCGGGCGCGGGCGGCGCGGGCGGCGCCAGCACCTGCGTGCCGCGGAAATGGTTGAGAAGCGCATGGATGCAGGGCGCGGCGAGCACCTCGATGCGGCCCGCCCAGGCGGCCTCGCCGCCCTGCGCGGCGGGGCAGATCAGGCCGAGGTCGCGCTCCGAGGCGCCGAGGGCCGCGGGCAGCACGCCGGCGACCGGCATGATGGCGCCGTCGAGCGAGAGTTCGCCGAGCGCCGCATAGCCCGCCGCCTCCTCCTTCGGGATGATCTCCATCGCCGCGAGCAGCGCCAGCGCGATCGGCAGGTCGTAGTGCGAGCCCTCCTTGAGGATGTCGGCCGGGGCGAGGTTCACCAGCACGCGCCTGGGCGGAAGCGAGAGGCCGAGGCCCGTGAGAGCGGCGCGGACGCGCTCGCGGCTCTCGGTCACCGCCTTGTCCGGCAGGCCGACGAGGAGGAAGGCGGGCAGGCCGGGGGCGATCTGAACCTGCACCTCGACCGGCACCGGCTCGATGCCGGAGAAGGCGAAGGTGGCGATGCGGGCGATGGTCATGGCGTCGCGCCAGCGTGGCGCGAGGCGGGGCGAATATCAACCTATACGATTTTCAGCGGCGGACGATTTCCACCCTTCGGTTCTGCGCGCGCCCCTGTTCGGTGTCGTTGGCGGCGACGGGCGCGGCCATGCCGGCGCCGAAGGCGGTCAGCCGCGCGGCGGGAATGCCGAAGTCGCGCGTCAGGGCCGCGACCACCGCCGCGGCGCGCCGGCGCGAGAGATCGAGGTTGTAGTCGAAAGCGCCCTGGTTGTCGGTATGCCCGGTGACGATGACCGAGACGGCGGGGTTGGCGCGGAGATACTTCGCGATCTCCTCGAGGGTGGGGCGCGATTCGGGGCGGGGCTCGGCGCGGTCGGTGTCGAAGCGGATGCCGTAGAGCGCGACGCGCCCGGTGGCCGCGATGGCGCGTTCCATCGCCGCGGCATCGACGAAGACGATGCGGTCGGTCTCCATCGGGCGCGTCTCGACCACGTCGATGAGCGTCACGGGCGGGCGGTTGCCCCCGCCCGGCACCGACAGGATGGCCACCCAGACATCGCCCTGCGGCCGTTCGAGCCGCAGCGCGGCATAGGCCTGGCCGTCCCAGTTCGAGGGCATGTTCGCGTTGACCGGTTGCGCCTCGGTCACCGCGAACCAGAGGTCGGCCCCGGTGCCGCCGCAGCCGCGCCCCTCGCAGGCGAAGACGGTGCGGAAGCCGTCCCGCTCCATGCGCTGCTGCCAGTTGCGCACGAGTTCGAGCGGCGAGCGCCCCTCGGGGCCCTCGTAGCGCATGCGCAGCGCGCGGCCTGCCACCGCGGTGCTGTTGGCCTCGGTGGCGCGCGGCCCGCCGGGGACGCGGTGGGCGCCCAGCACCTGGCCGGTGACGATGCGCATCTCGGCATAGTCGCGCTGCTGGCGCAGGCGCTGCACGGCGCCCTCGTAGCGCCCGACCATCGGGTGGTCGGCCCCGCCGGCCGGGGCTGGCGCGGCGCGCTGCTGCGCGGCGGCGGGCAGCGCGAGGAGCGCCGCGAGCGCGGCGACGATCAGCCTTCGCATGCGCGGGCCGCGATGCGCATCAGGCGGCGGAAATTGCCCGACCAGAGCAGCTCGATCTCGCGCGGGCCATAGCCTCGCGAGCGCAACTCGGCGGTGAGGTTCATCGTCTCCCCCGCATCCTTCCAGCCCGGCAGGCCGCCGCCGCCGTCGAAATCCGAGGACAGGCCGACATGGTCTATGCCGATTCGTGCCACGGCGTAGTCCACGTGGTCCACCATGTCCTTCACCGTCGCGGGCGACTTGCCGCCGGGCGGGGCGGGGCGGAGGAAGGCGTCGAGCGCGGTGATCTGGATCAGGCCGCCGGTCGCGCGCAGCATGTCGAGCTGCTCGTCGTCGAGGTTGCGCGGATGGTCGCAGAGCGCCCGGCAGCAGGAATGGGTGGCGACGACCGGCACGCGGGAGAGCTCGGCCGCCTGCATCATCGTGGTCTTGGCGGCGTGGGAGACGTCCACGAGCATGCCGATGCGGTTCATCTCGCGGATGGCGTCGCGGCCGAGGCCCGAGAGGCCGCCATGCTCGGCCTCGGCGTCGCCGAGTTCGGGCTTGGGGCGAGCGGCGTCGGCGAGGTCGTTGTGGCCGTCATGGGTGAGGGTGAGGTAGATCGCGCCGAGGTCGCGCCAGAGGCGCAGGCGCGAGAGGTCGCGCGCGAGCGCGTTGCCGTTCTCGACCGCCGAGAGCACGCAGAGCGCGCCGGCGGCATGCGCGGCCTCGAGTTCGGCGGCGCTGCGGCAGAAGATGCGCGTCGTGCCGTCGGCGCGGGCGCGGATGTGGCGCAGCATCGCCTCGGCGCGCGCGGCGGCGTTCGTCAGGCCCTCGATGTCGCGCCGGCCCTGCGGCGTGTAGGCGATGAACACCGCGGCCTTGAGACCGCCGCGGCGCATCTTCGGGAAATCCACGCGGCGGTCGGACTCGGAGGCGGGATCCGGCGGGTCTGGCCAGCGGATGTCGATATGCGTGTCGAGGGTGAGTGTCGCGGCGTGGATCGCGGCGGCATCCGTGGCGGCGGGCAGGGCGTCGGTCATGCGGCGCTCCAGCCGGTCAGGAAGCGTTCGAGCAGGGTGCCGATGACATCCACGTTGTAGCCGCCCTCCTGCGTGATGACGGTGGGCAGGCGCAGCGCGCCGATCATGGCGCCGGCGCGCAGGAAGCCCTCCTCGGTGACGGCGAGCGCGCCGAGGGGTTCGTCCTTCGAGGCATCGAAGCCGAGGGCGAGCACCAGCGCATCGGCCTTGAAGTCGCGGATGGGCGCGAGGGCGTAGCGCAGCGCGTCGAGCCAGCCTTCGTCGGGCGTGCCGAAGGGCAGGGGCAGGTTCATGTTGCGGCCATCCCCGGCACCAGCGCCGCGTTCGGCCGTGCGCCCGACGAACCAGGGATAGTAGTTGTCCGGGTCGGCATGGATGGAGATGGTCAGCACGTCGCCGCGCTCCCAGAAGATGCCCTGGGTGCCGTTGCCGTGGTGGCTGTCGATATCGAGGATGGCGACGCGCGCGGCCCCCGCATCCCGCAGGTGCTGCGCGGCGAGGGCGGCGTTGTTCACGTAGCAATGACCGCCCGCGCGTGCGGCATAGGCGTGATGGCCGGGCGGGCGGCAGAGCGCATAGGCGGTGCCGCCCTTCGCGGCCTCCGCCGCCGCGGCGAGCGCGCAGGCCGCCGCAGCCTGGATCGCCGCCCAGGAGCCGGGGCCTATGGGGCAGGCGGTGTCGGCGGTGTACCAGCCGGTGCGGGCGATGATGTTCGCCCCCGTGCGTCCGCCCTGGGCGACCATCTCCGGCACCGGATGGATGTTTGCCACGACCTCCGGCCCGGGATCGGGCAGCTTCGCCCATTCCGCCGCGGCGGTGGCGAGGAAGTCGAGGTAGTCGGCGCGGTGCACGGAAGCGAGCGCGCCGGGTGGGAGCGGCGGGGGCACGGCGGGGGCGAGGCCGAGGCGGTGCAGCGCGGCCTCGAGCGCGGCGGCGCGGGCCGGCACCTCGAAGTTGCGCCGCACCCGGCCGCGCTGGAGGAAGAACTCGGGCGTGTGGCCTGCCTGGTCGGGATGCGCGAAGGTCTTCATGCTGCCGCGAGGCTAGGCAGCGCCGGGCGGCTTGTCCACGCGGGGGCGGGCGGCGCGGCTTGTGGATGGCAGCGGCGCGGGGATAGCCTGCGGCCTTCGTCAAGGGAGACGACACGATGACCCTTTCGCGCCGCGGCCTGCTGGCCGCCGCTTCCGCACCCGTCCTGATGAGCGTGCAGGACGCGCTTGCCCAGGGCGTCGCGCCGCGCCGCGGCGGCACGCTGCAGATGATGCTGACCCCCGAGCCGCCGGTGCTGCAGATCGGCGTGAACCAGCAGGGGCCGACGCTGGTCGCAGCACCCAAGATGTTCCAGGGGCTGCTGACCTTCTCGCCGACGCTCGAGCCGCAGCCGCTGCTGGCCAAGTCCTGGACGATCAGCCCGGACGGCAAGGAATACGTCTTCAGCCTGCAGGAAGGCGTGAAGTGGCACGACGGCCAGCCCTTCACGGCCGATGACGTCGTCTTCTCCATCACGAAGTTCCACATGGAACTCGCGCCGCGCGCGCGCGCGATCTTCCAGCTCATCGAGACCTGCGAGGCGCGCGACCCGCTGACCGTGCGCATCGTGCTGAAGCAGCCCTTCCAGCCCTTCCTGCTGATGTTCGACGCCACCGCCGCGGCGATGGTGCCCAAGCACCTCTTCGACGGGCGGGACTACCGCACCGCGCCCGCGGTGCAGCGGCCCGTGGGCACGGGGCCCTTCCGCTTCGTCGAATGGCAGCGCGGCAACTTCATCCGCCTCGACCGCAACGAGGAGTACTGGAAGCCGGGGCAGCCCTATCTCGACAGCATCATCTACCGCATCATCCCCGACAGCCAGAGCCGGCGCCTCGCCCTCGAATCCGGGCAGGTGCTGCTGAGCCAGACCAACGACATAGAGCCCTTCGACATCCCCGCGCTGCGCCAGCGCCAGAACCTCGAGGTGCATACCGCGGGGTGGGAATACTTCTCGCCGCTGTCCTGGATCGAGCTGAACCACCGCGTGAAGCCGCTCGACGACGCGCGGGTGCGGCGGGCCATGTCCATGGCGATCGACCGCAACTTCATCGTCAACCGGCTGTGGTTTGGCGTGGGCAAGCCGGCGACCAACCCGGTGGCGAGCACCACGCGCTTCCACGATCCGGCCGCGCGCCTGCCCGCCTTCAACGTGGCCGAGGCGAACCGCATCCTCGACCAGGCGGGATACCCGCGCAATGCGCAGGGCGTGCGCTTCACGCTCAAGCACATGGCGCTGCCCTATGGCGAGATCTGGACGCGGCTTTCGGAATACCTGCGCCAGGCGATGCGCAACATCGGCATCGCCTTCGAGATGGAGAGCACCGACGCCGGCTCCTGGGCGAGGCGCGTGGGCAACTGGGAATACGAGACGACGATCAACTTCGTCTACCAGTTCGGCGACCCGACGCTCGGCGTGGAGCGGACCTATGTCAGCACCAACATCCAGCGCGTGACCTTCACCAACACCGGCGGCTACGCCAACCCCCAGGTGGATGCGCTGTTCCTGCGTGCCCGCACCTCCGCCGCCGCGGCCGAGCGGCAGGCGGCGTTCAGCGAGGTGCAGAAGCTGCTGATCGAGGAGGTTCCGCAGATCTGGCTGATGGAGCTCTCCTTCCCCACCATCCACGACCGGCGCGTGCGCAACGTGATCACCACCGGTCTCGGCGTGCACAAATCCTTCGACGACGTGTTCATCGCCGGCTGAGGAATGGAGCTTTCGAGGCTGCCGGGCTTCCTGCTGAGGCGCGGCATCAAGGCGGCGGTCGTGATCCTCGCGATCGTCGTCTGCAACTTCCTTCTGATCCACGCCGCGCCCGGCGATCCGGCGAGCGTCATCGCCGGGCAATCCGGCGCGGCGGACGAGCGGTTCCTCGCGCAGCTGCGCGAGCAGTTCGGGCTGGACAAGCCCTTCCACGTGCAGCTCTGGATCTACCTCAAGGGCGTGCTGACGCTTGACCTCGGCTTCAGCCACCGCCAGCAGCAGCCGGTGTGGACGCTGATCAGCGACCGCCTGCCGGCGACGCTGCTGCTGACCGGGGCGGCCTTCGCCTTCGCGGTGACGGCGGGGGTCACGCTCGGCACGCTGGCCGCGCGGCGCGTGGGGCGCTGGGCGGATTCCGTCATCACCGTCATCGCGCTCACCTTCTACGCGACGCCGATCTTCTGGGTCGGGCTGATGCTGGTGCTGTTCTTCTCGGTCTGGCTGGAATGGCTGCCGAGCTTCGGCATGGCGACGGTGGGCGTGGAGCTGAGTGGCCTCGCGGCGGTGCTGGATGTGGGCAAGCACCTGATCCTGCCGGCGGCGACGCTCGGGCTGTTCTACCTCGCGGTCTATGCGCGGCTGACGCGCGCGACGATGCTGGAGGTGGCGGACCAGGACTTCGTCAAGACCGCGCGGGCCAAGGGCGTGCCGGAGGGTCAGGTGGTGCGGCGGCATGTGCTGCGCAACGCGCTGCTGCCGGTGATCACCTTCGCGGGCATCCAGGCGGGGCAGCTGATCGGCGGCTCGATCCTGGTCGAGACGGTCTTCGCCTGGCCCGGCATCGGGCGGCTCGCCTTCGACGCGCTGCTCGCGCGGGACTATGCCGTGCTGCTCGGCGTGTTCTTCTGCACATCGGTGATGGTGGTGCTGTTCAACCTGCTGACCGACCTGCTCTACGCCGTGGTGGACCCGCGCGTGGAGGTGGAGGGATGAGCGACTTCTGGCGGCGCTTCCGCCGCAACCGCGGCGCGGTGGTCGGGCTCGTGATCCTCGTGCTGGTCTTCCTGCTCGCGGCCTTCGCGCCGCTGCTCTTTCCCGGCAGCCCCTGGGACATGGCGACCGCGCCCTTCGTGCCGCCGGGCGAGGAGGGGATGCTGCTCGGCTCGGACAGCCTGGGGCGGGACGTGGCGGCGGGCATCGCGCATGGGGCGCGCATCTCGCTGATGGTGGGCGCGGTCTCGACCATCGCGGCGCTGTCGATCGGCGTGAGCCTGGGCGCGATCGCGGGCTATCTGGGCGGGATCGCGGATGACGCGGTGATGCGCTTCACCGAGTTCTTCCAGACCATCCCCTCCTTCGTCTTCGCCATCCTGCTGGTGGCGATCTTCACGCCGAGCATCGGCTCGGTCGTCTTCGCCATAGCCGTGGTGTCCTGGCCGCCGGTGGCGCGCGTGGTGCGCGCCGAGTTCCTCTCGCTGCGCTCGCGCGAGTTCGTCCAGGCGGCGGAGGTGCTGGGAAAGTCGCGCCTGTCCATCGTGCTGACGGACATCCTGCCCAATGCGCTCTCGCCCATCGTGGTGCTGTCCTCGCTGATGGTGGCATCGGCGATCCTGCTCGAGAGCGCGCTCTCCTTCCTCGGCCTGGGCGATCCGAACCTCATGACCTGGGGCTTCCTGATCGGGGCGGGGCGGAGCGTGATCCGCCTCGCCTGGTGGATGAGCGTGTTTCCCGGGCTCGCCATCTTCCTCACCGTGCTGGCGCTGAACCTGGTGGGGGAGGGGCTGTCGGATGCGCTGAACCCGCGGCTGGCGCGCCAGCGGGGAGGCGCGGCATGAGCCTGCTCGCAGTCGAGGGGCTGACGGTCGGCCTGCCCGCGGGCGGGGACCGGCCACATGCGGTCGAGGACATCACGCTCCGCGTGGATGCGGGCGAGATCCTCTGCGTCGTGGGTGAATCGGGCTCGGGCAAGTCCATCACGGCGAATGCGGTGATGGGGCTGCTGCCGAAGGGGCTGCCGGTGAAGGCCGGGCGCATCGCCTTCGAGGGGCAGGATCTGCTCGCCCTCAGCCCCGAAGGCATGCGCCGGCTGCGCGGCGCGCGGCTCGCGATGATCTTCCAGGAGCCGATGACGGCGCTCAATCCGGTGATGCGCGTGGGCGAGCAGATCGCCGAGGCGATGCGCGTCCATGGCGCGGGGGCCGATGCTGCGAGGCGCGTGCCGGAGTTGCTCGCGGCGGTGAACCTGCCGGACCCGGCGGCGACCGCGCGCTCCTACCCGTTCCGGCTCTCGGGCGGGCAGCGGCAGCGGGTGATGATCGCCATGGCGCTCGCGCTCGAACCCTCGCTGCTGATCGCGGACGAGCCGACCACCGCGCTCGATGTCACGACGCAGATGCAGATCCTGCGCCTGATCCGCGAGATCCAGTCGCGCCGCGGCACGGGCGTGATGTTCATCACCCATGATTTCGGCGTGGTGGCCGAGATCGCGGACCGCGTGGCGGTGATGCAGCACGGGCGAATCGTCGAGCAGGGTCCGGCGGCCGAGGTGCTGAACCGGCCCCAGCATCCCTATACCCGGGCGCTGATCGCCGCCGTCCCGCATGGGGCGGCCGCCGCCGCGCCGCCGCCGGCCGACGCGCCGCTGGTGCTGCAGGCGAAGGGCATCGAGAAGACCTATCGCCGCCCGGGCGGCTGGTTCGGGCCGCGGCCCGTGGTGCGCGCGGTGCACGACGCCGACTTCGTGCTGCGCAAGGGCGAGACGCTGGGGCTGGTGGGCGAGTCCGGTTCGGGCAAGTCCACGCTCGCGCGCTGCGTCGTGCGGCTGGTCGAGCCTGAGAAGGGCGAGATCCTCTTCGAGGGGGGCGATCTGCGCCCGCTCTCGCGCGGGGCGTGGAAGCCCTATCGGAAGAAGATCCAGATGGTGTTCCAGGACCCCTTCGCCTCGCTCAACCCGCGCCGGCGGGTGGGCGAGATCATCGCCGAGGGGCCGATCACGCACGGCACGCCGCGCGAGGCGGCGCTGCGGCGCGCGCGGGAACTGCTCGCGCTGGTGCAGCTCGATGCCGGCGCGATGGATCGCTACCCGCACGAGTTTTCCGGCGGGCAGCGCCAGCGCATCGGCATTGCGCGCGCCCTCGCCATGGAGCCGGAACTGCTGATCGCCGACGAGCCGGTCTCGGCCCTCGATGTCAGCGTTCAGGCGCAGGTGCTCGCGCTGCTGGCCGACATCCGCGCGCGCCTCGGCCTGACCATGCTGTTCATCACGCATGACCTGCGCGTCGCCGCGCAGGTCTGCGACCGGATCGCGGTGATGCAGCGCGGGGCGATCGTGGAGCAGGGCGCGACGGCGGAGGTGTTCGGCAACCCGAAGCATCCCTATACGCAGCAATTGCTGGACAGCATCCCGGGGCGCGCCTGGACGCCGCCCGTGATCGCCGCCTGAGGAGCACGCCAATGACCGAACCGCTCGATCCCGGCGCGCGCCGCGCGATCCTCGAGGCCGTGGATGCGCTGCGCGAGGATGCGCTGCGGATGCTGGAACGCCTGGTGCGCTGCCCGTCCACGCTGGGCAATGAGCAGTCCGCGCTGAACGAGATGGCGCGGATCTACGAGGGGCTCGGCCTCTCGCCGCGGCGCGTGCCGACCGATGTGGCCGCTCTCGCCGCGCATCCCGGCTTCTCGCCGCCGCTTGTGCCCTATGAGGGGCGGGACAATGTCGTCGCGGTGTTCACGCCGCGCGAGCGCAAGGGGCGCAGCCTCGCGCTGCAGGGCCATGTGGACGTGGTGCCGGAAGGCGCGGCCGACATGTGGGCCACGCCGCCCTACGAGCCCTCCATCCGCGGCGGGCGCATGTACGGGCGCGGCGCGGGGGACATGAAGGCGGGCATCGTCTCCTATGTGACGGCCTTCAGGGCGCTGCGCCTCGCCGGTTTGCAGCCCGCGGCCGAGGTGCAGATGCAGTCGGTGATCGAGGAGGAATGCACCGGCAATGGCGCGCTCGCCGCCATGCTGGCGCTGCCCAAGGCCGATGCCGTCATCATCCCCGAGCCGGGCCCCGGCCTGCCCGCGATCTACACCGCCGAGGTCGGCGTGGTCTGGGCCTGGGTCACGGTCTCGGGCCGGCCTGCCCATGTGCGCGACATGCAGGCGGGGATCAACGCCATCAAGGCGGCGAACGCCATCGCCGCGCGCTTCGAGGACTACCAGGCGGAGATGAACCGCGCCGAGCGCATCCACCCCGCCTTCCGCGGCGTGAACCACCCGGTGAACGTCAATCTCGGCACCATCGAGGGTGGCGAGTGGAACAGCTCCGTGCCGACGCGCTGCCGCATCGGCCTGCGCGTGGGCGTGATGATGGGGCGCACGGCGGCGCAGACCAAGGCCGACATCGAGCGCATCGTCGCCGACGCAGCGGCCGATCCGGCGCTCATGGGCGCGACCGTGCGGCTGGAGTTCAGGGGCTTCATGGCGGACCCGTGCGTGTTCGACATGGAGGCGCCGATCGTGCGTCTCGCGCGGCGCAACTTCGCCGATGTCTCGGGCGGCGCCTTGCGCGACTATCCGGCGACGGGGCTGACGGATGGACGCTTCTTCGCGCTCTACCAGGGCACGCCGGTCGCCTGCTTCGGCCCCGACGCGCAGGAGATCCACGGCATTGACGAGAGCGTGGGGCTCGACTCGATGCACGACATCACGCGCACCATCGCGCTGACCATGGCCGAATGGTGCGGGCTGGAGAAGGCCGCATGACGACGAACGTCCCCCTTTCGGGGCAGCGCCTCTGGGACAGCCTGATGGAGATGGCGCGGATCGGCGCCACGCCGAAGGGCGGCTGCAACCGCCAGACGCTGACCGACCTCGATTCCGAAGGCCGCCACCTGCTGCGCCGCTGGGCTGAGGCGGCGGGCTGCACGCTGCGGGTGGACCGCGTCGGCAACATGATGCTGACGCGGCCCGGGCGCGACCCCTCGCGCAAGCCGGTCGCCTTCGGCAGCCATCTCGACACCCAGCCCACGGGCGGGAAGTTCGACGGCGTGCTCGGCGTGCTGGCGGGGCTCGAGATCCTGCGCGCCGTGCACGAGGCGGGGATCGAGACCGAGGCGCCGCTGATGCTCGTCAACTTCACCAACGAGGAAGGCGCGCGCTTCTCGCCGCCGATGATGGGCAGCGGCGCGGCCATGGGCCTTTTCACCGAGGCCGAGGTGCTGGCCAAGCAGGACAGCGAGGGCAGGACCTTCGGCGCGGAACTCGCGCGCATCGGCTGGCAGGGGGAGGCGGATCCCGCGATCCTGCGAGACATCGCCGCCTTCATCGAACTGCATATCGAGCAGGGCAGGCTGCTCGAGGATGCCGGCTGCGCGATCGGCGTCGTCACCCATGCGCTGGCGCAGAACTGGCTGGAGGTGACGGTCGAGGGCGAGGAGGCGCATGGCGGCTCGCCCATGGCCGGCCGGCGCGACGCGATGATGGCCGCGGCGCCGCTGATCGCGGCGATCGAGCAGATCGCGCTCGCCACCCGCACCGCGGAGGGCGAGCCGGGGCGCGCGACGGTCGGGCGCCTGAGCGTCTATCCCGACAGCCGCAACATCGCGCCTTCGCGCGTGTGGTTCTCGGTGGATACGCGGCACCACGACCCCGCGCTGCTCGCGCGCATGGCGGAGGCGATCCGCGCGCGCGCGGCGGGCGTCGCCGCGTCGCGCGGGGTGCGGATCGCGGTGGCGGATTTCTGGCATTCGCCTCTCACGCCCTTCGATGCGACGCTGGTCGGGCGCGTGCGGGATGCGGCGCGGCGCCTCGGCTACCGGCACATGGACATGCCGACCGGCATCGGCCACGACGCGGTCTACGTCGCGCGGCGCGTGCCGACGGCGATGATCTTCTGCCCCTGCCATGGCGGCCTCAGCCACAACGAGGCCGAGAGCATCACCCCGGAATGGGCGGAAGCCGGGATGCGCGTGCTGGCCGATGCGGTGCTCGCCACCGCGGGCATCGCGAAGGGCTGACCCCATGACCCGCATCGCCATCGGCGGCTTCCTGCACGAGAGCCATTCCTTCGCGCCGCTGCCCACGGGCTGGGCCGAGTTCGTGAAGCCCGGCGGCTTTCCGCCGCTGCAGAAGCGCGACACGCTGCTCGACGCGCTGCGCCCCACCTCCTGCCCCGCCGCCGGGGCCATCATGGTGGCCGAGGAGGAGGGTGTCACGATCGCCCCGCTCGCCTGGGGCTTCGCCAACCCCGCCGGGCCCGTCACCGCCGAGGCCTTCGAGCGCATCGCCGCACTCATCATCGCCGCGCTGTCGGATGCGCTGGAGGAAGGGCCGCTCGACGGCGTCTATCTCGACCTGCACGGCGCGATGGTCGCGGTCGGCTTCGACGATGCGGAAGCCGAGCTGCTGCGCCGCGTGCGCGCGGTGGTCGGGCCGGATGTGCCGATCGCCGCGAGCCTCGATCCGCACGCCAACATGACCGCGGCGATGGTCGCGCATGCGGATGTGCTGGTGCCCTTCCGCACCTATCCGCATGTGGACATGAAGCCGGCCGGGGCGCAGGCCGCGCGGCTGCTGCTGCGCATGATCCGCGAGCGCCGCCGCCCGGCCAAGGCGTTCCGCGAGATCGACTATTGGACGCCGCTTCCCGCGCAATGCACCATGGTCGCGCCGATGGCCGAGGTGATGGCGGAACGCGCCCGCCTCGCCGAGGCGCCGGGCATGTGGGAACTCGGCTTCTGCTTCGGCTTCCCCTACGCGGATTTCCCGGGCTGCGGCATGGCCATCGCCGCCTTCGCCGACACGACGGAGCAGGCGGCCGAGGCGGCGGACGCGCTGGCCGGATTCATCGCGGCGAAGGAGCCGGAATTCGCCCTCGGCGTGCTGCCGGCGGCCGAGGGCGTGGCGCGCGCCATGGCCGGTTCGGGCAAGGGGCCGGTCGTCCTGGCCGACACCCAGGACAATCCAGGCGGCGGTGGGCATGGGGACACCACCGGGCTGCTCGCCGAACTCATCCGCCAGGGCGCCGAGGGCGCGGTGCTCGCGCCGATGAACGACGCCGAGGCCGCCGCCGCCTGCCATGCGGCGGGGGAGGGGGCGACGGTCACGCTCGATCTCGGCGGCAGGAGCGACGGCGCGCCGCTCGCCGTCACCGCGCTGGTCGAGCGCCTGAGCGACGGGCGCTTCACCCTGACCGGGCCGATGGGCAGGGGCAACCCGGCCGATCTCGGGCCCTCGGCGCTGATCCGGGTCGCGCCGGGCGTGCGCGTGATCGTGGTCAGCCGCAAGATGCAGGCGCATGACCAGGCGATCTTCCGCTTCCTCGGCATCGAGCCGGCGGAGCAGGGGATCGTCGCGGTGAAGTCGAGCGTGCATTTCCGTGCCGATTTCCAGCCCATCGCGCGGGAGGTGATCGTGGTGGCCGCGCCGGGGCCGGTGGTGGCCGACCCGGCGGTGCTGCCCTTCACCAATCTCCGCCCCGGGCTGCGGCTGCGGCCCGGCGACAACCGGCGCACGCCGTGATCGCGCGGCTGCTGGCCACGGCGCTGATGCTCGCCCCCTTCGCGGCGCGGGGCGAGGTGGTCTCGATCCACGCCGAGGATGGCGCCGCCTTGCGCGCCATGGTCGTCGAGCCGGCCGCGGGGGTGGCGCGCCGGCCGGCGGTGGTGGCGCTGCATGGCTGCACCGGCCTCGCGGCGCCCGACCGCCCGCTGCGGCTGCCGGCGCGCGAGACGGACTGGGCCGCGCGGCTTTCCGCGCTCGGGCACCGGGTGGTCTTTCCCGACAGTTTCGGCAGCCGCGGCCTGGGCCCCGCCTGCGGGCGGGCGGAGCATCCGGTGCGCCCCGGGGGCCTGCGCGCCGGGGATGCGCGCGCGGCCCTCGCCTGGGCGGCGGCGCAGGCGGACGAGCCGCCGGGCGGGGGCATCCTGATGGGCTGGTCGCATGGCGGCAGCACGGTGCTGGCGACGCTCGGCGCGCCGCTGCCGCCGGGCCTGCTGCGGGCGGCGATCGCCTTCTATCCGGGCTGCGGCGCGCTGCTCGCGGGTGCGCCGGGCTGGGCTGCGCCGGTGCCGCTGCTGATGCTGCTGGGCGAGGCGGATGACTGGACGCCGGCGCATCGCTGCGAGGCCCTGGCCGCGCGGGCGCCGGAGCGGATCGAGCTCCGCGTCTTTGCCGGCGCGCACCACAATTTCGACCATCCAGGGATACCCATCCGCTCCCGCCTGCTGCCCAACGGCCAGACGGTGACGACGGGCACCGATGCGGCGGCGCGGGAGGGCGCGATCGCGGCGGTCCTGGGCTTCCTCGCAAGGCGCTGAGGCCGCGGAACACGGGTCTGACCTTCGTCCGCGGGGCATCTGCCCGTCATGCCGCGCGCGGCCGGCCCCACAGCCCCGCGCCCCGTCGCAGCGGGTGATCCGTGCAGCGGAGCATAAGGTCATGCCGTTCGCCTGCCTGTTTCGGCGCAGGGCCGCTGCAGCAGCCCTCCGGGGGCTTCTTCCGCAGGCCGGATGCCGCCCCGCCGCAAGCGTAGCCACGCGCTCCGGGCATCAAGGGCGGTCCGCGCCGAGGGCCGCGAGCGCGGGCGCCAGCGACGCCGGCGGCGCACCTGCCGGCCAGGTGACGCTGTGCCCCTGGCCCTCTCGCCTCAGCGTGAGGGAGCAGGTGAGGTTGCCGGGCGGGGCGGAGGCGAGCCGCTCGAAGCCCGCCGCCTCCAGCAGCGCGAGGATCTCGGCGTAGGACGGCCCTTGGCGCGGAACGGGCACGGCCTCCAGCGGCGCGCCGGCGCGGGCGCGGCGCAGGGCGAAGGCGCTCCCGTCCGGCAGCAGGCGCAGGCCGGAGCCGCCGCCGGTCACGCCGCCGCCGCAGAACCGATCGATGGCGTCCGCGGGTTGCGCGGCGGCGGGCGCGGCGGGGAGCAGCAGCGCGAGGAGCAGGGCGCGCGCCGGCCCTTGCCCGCGGCGGGGCCTGCGCCGATAAGGCGCTGCCGCCGGGCCGGGGCGCTGCCGGCTGTCCCCGGCCATGGCGGACGATCTCCGCGGGAACAGCATCATGGACACCATCGCCATCGCCTCCGACCATGCCGGTCCGCAGCTCCGCGCCGAGTTGCGCGCGGCCCTCGAAGCGGCGGGCCATGCGGTGCTGGACCTCGGCACGGACGGCACGCAGTCGGTGGACTATCCCGATTTCGCCGCCGCCGTCTGCCGCGCCGTGACCGAGGGCCGGGCGCGCTTCGGCGTGCTGGTCTGCGGGACCGGCATCGGCATGGCGATCGCGGCGAACCGCCACCGGGGCATCCGCGCCGCGGTGCTGCACGACACCACCGAGGCGCGGCTGACGCGGGCGCACAACGACGCCAACGTGGCCTGCTTTGGCGCGCGGACCACGGGCGTGGAGACGGCGCTGGACGCGCTCCGGGCCTTCCTCGCGCAGCCCTTCGAGGGCGGGCGGCATGAGCGGCGGGTCGCGAAGATCGAGGCGCAGAACGGTTAGGGCGGCGGCGTCTCGCCCGCCTGGGCGCGGCGCGCGGCGGGCCCGCGGCCTGCGCGGGGCGAGCCCGGTGCCGGAGGGCGACGCGGCGAGCTTCGGCCCGGATCCGGCGTTCCCGCCGCGGAGGCGGGGACGAGCCGCCCGCGTCCGTGTGCTGGCCATGGCCGGCAGCGATCCCCGGCCCGCTGGGCGTGCCTGGGCGGGCGCGGAGGCTCTCACGACAGGGGCTGGAACGGCGCCCGATGCCGGCGCGAGACGCGGCGGTCGCGGTCCGGGCCGTTGTTTGCCCGTGGAGTCGCGCCGGCAGGGCAGTGTCGCGCCGGCCATGCCCCGGCCGGAGCGGCCGTGCCGCGTGCCGCCGTGGCCCGTTCGCGGCGCGGAGGGCAGCGCGTCCCGGGCCGCGCGAACCCTTCGGAAACCGCGCCTTGGCGGGCGCTTCCGGCGCGCGCCCCCGGTCCGTCGCGGGCCTTCGGATGCAGGCGTCCGGAGCCGCGCCCGCATGTGATGGCTGCGCCTTGCCAAGCCCGCCCGGCCCGGCGCACAACCGCCGGCATGATGCGACCCGCCCCCGCCCCCCTTCGCGCGCCGGAAGGCCCCGTCTCCGGCGTCGCGCCCGCAGCCGCCTTCTTCGCCGCCGGCCTCGCTGAGGCGGACCCCGACCTCGCCGCCGCGGTGGCGCAGGAACTGGCCCGCCAGCAGGACGGGATCGAGCTGATCGCCTCGGAGAACATCGTCTCGAAGGCGGTGCTCGAGGCACAGGGCAGCGTGCTGACCAACAAATATGCCGAGGGCTATCCCGGCCGGCGCTACTACGGCGGCTGCGAGGCGGTGGATGTGGCGGAACGGCTCGCGATCGAGCGCGCCTGCGCGCTGTTCGGCTGCGGCTTCGCCAATGTCCAGCCGCATTCCGGGGCACAGGCCAACCAGGCCGTCTTCCTCGCGCTGCTGCAGCCGGGCGATGCCTTCATGGGCCTCGACCTCGCCGCCGGCGGGCACCTGACGCATGGCTCGCCCGCCAACCTCTCGGGCAAGTGGTTCAGGCCGGTGCCCTACACGGTGCGCCGCGAGGACCAGCGCATCGACATGGAGGAGGTCGCGCGCATCGCGCGGGAGAGCCGCCCGAAGCTGATCATCGCCGGCGGCTCGGCCTATGCCCGGCACTGGGATTTCGCGCGCTTCCGGCAGATCGCCGACGAGGTGGGCGCGTATTTCATGGTGGACATGGCGCATTTCGCGGGCCTCGTGGCCGGCGGGGCGCATCCCTCGCCCTTCCCGCACGCGCATGTGGTGACCACCACCACGCACAAGACGCTGCGCGGCCCGCGTGGGGGCATGATCCTCACCAATGACGAGGCGCTGGCGAAGCGGTTCAACTCGGCCGTCTTCCCGGGGCTGCAGGGCGGGCCGCTGATGCATGTCATCGCCGCCAAGGCGGTCGCCTTCGGGGAGGCGCTGCGGCCCGAGTTCCGCGCCTATGCCGCCGCCGTCGTCGCCAACGCCCAGGCGCTGGCCGAGGAGCTGAAGGCCCAGGGCCTCGACCTCGTGACCGGCGGGACCGACAACCACCTGCTGCTGGTGGACCTGCGGCCCAAGCGCCTGACCGGCAAGGTCGCGGAGGCGGCGCTGAACCGCGCCCACCTGACCTGCAACAAGAACGCCATTCCCTTCGACCCGGAGAAGCCGATGGTCACCTCCGGCGTGCGCCTCGGCAGCCCGGCCGGCACCACGCGCGGCTTCGGCGTCGCGGAGTTCCGACAGATCGGCCGGCTGATCGGCGAGGTGCTCGACGGCGCGGTGGCCGCCTCCAACGCCGATGGCGTGAATGCGGCGGTGGAGGCCGCGGTCAAGGCGAAGGTGCTGGAGCTCTGCCGCCGCTTCCCGGTCTATCCGGGCTGAGGGGCGCGCGATGAAGTGCCCCTTCTGCGGCGCCGAGGACACCCAGGTGAAGGACAGCCGCCCGGCCGAGGACGGGGCGGCGATCCGGCGCCGGCGGGCCTGCGCCTCCTGCGGGGCGCGCTTCACCACCTTCGAGCGGGTGCAGCTGCGCGAGATCACGGTGCTCAAGACCGATGGCCGCCGCGTGCCCTTCGACCGCGAGAAGCTCGCGCGCTCGATCCGCGTGGCCTGCCGCAAGCGGCCGGTGGACGAGGACCGGATCGAGCGTCTGGTCAATTCCATCCAGCGCCGCCTGGAGACCGAGGGCGAGACCGAGATCCCCTCGCGCAAGATCGGCGAGATCGTGATGGAGAGCCTGCGCGAGCTCGACCAGGTGGCCTATGTCCGCTTCGCCTCGGTCTATCGCAACTTCAGCGAGGCGAAGGATTTCCAGGCCTTCCTCGGCGAGCTCGGCTCCGCGGGCAGCGCGGACTGAGCCATCGCGCCGATGATCCCGGCGCTGATCCTGCTGGTCCTCGCGCTGGTCCTCGGGCCGACGGCCTATGTGCGCTGGGTGATGGCCCGCCACGCCGCCGACCGGCCCGACCTGCCGGGCACGGGCGGCGAGTTCGCCCGGCACCTGCTCGACGAGGCCGGGCTGCACCACGTCGCGGTGGAAGCGACCGACGAGGGCGACCACTACGATCCGGCCGTGCCGGCGGTGCGGCTTGCGCCCGGGCATCTCCATGGGCGCTCGGTCACGGCGGCGGCGGTGGCGGCGCATGAGGTGGCGCACGCCGTGCAGCACGCCGAGGGATCGCGGCTCTTTGCCCTGCGCCTTGCGCTGATGCGCGCGGTGACGCCGCTGCGCCTTGCCGCCGCGGTGGCGCTGACCGTGCTGCCGCTGGGCGGCGCGGCGGCGGGGGCGGGGCATCTCGTGCTGCCCTCGCTGCTGCTGGCGCTGGCGCTGTTCGGGCTGTCGGTGCTGGTGCATCTCGTCACCCTGCCGCTCGAGTTCGATGCCTCCTTCGGCCGGGCGCTGCCGGCGATCACGCGGGGCGGGTATCTCTCGGGGCGCGACCTCGGCGCGGCGCGCGCGGTGCTGCGCGCGGCGGCGCTGACCTATGCCGCGGGCGCATTCCTGTCGGTGCTGCAACTCGCGCGGGTGGTGCGGTAGGGCGGCTTGCCGGCGGGGCGGGGAAGGTGGACAACCCCGCAGCCCCCGATGTCCGACGACCTGCACCACATGCGCGCCGCGCTGGCCCTGGCCCGGAGGGGCCTCGGCAACACCTGGCCGAACCCGGCGGTGGGCTGCGTGCTGGTGCGCGATGGCCGGGTGGTCGGGCGCGGCTGGACCCAGCCCGGCGGGCGGCCCCATGCCGAGACCGAGGCGCTGCGCCGCGCCGGTTCGCGGGCGCGCGGGGCGACGGCCTATGTCACCCTCGAGCCCTGCTCCCATCACGGCCGCACGCCGCCCTGCTGCGACGCGCTGGAGGCGGCGGGCGTCGCGCGGGTGGTGGTGGCGATGCGCGACCCCGACCCCCGGGTGGACGGGCGCGGCCTCGCGAGGCTGCGCGCCGCGGGCATCGTGGTGGAGGAGGGGCTCTGCGCCGAGGAGGCCCGCGCGCTCAATGCCGGCTTCTTCCGCCGCATCGAGGCCGGGCTGCCGGTGCTCACGCTGAAACTGGCCTCCACGCTCGACGGGCGGATCGCCACCGCGGCGGGGGAGAGCCGCTGGATCACCGGGCCCGCGGCGCGGCGCGCGGTGCATGCGCTGCGCGCGCGGCACGATGCCATCCTGGTGGGCTCGGGCACGGTGCTGGCCGACGACCCGGACCTGACCTGCCGCATCCCGGGGATGGAGCGCGTGCCGATGCTGCGCGTGGTGGCCGATGCGCGGCTGCGCACGCCGCTCTCGGCGCGGCTGGTGGCGACGGCCCGCGCCACGCCCACCTGCATCGTGACCGTGCCGGGCCATCCGCCTGCCGCCCTCGCGCCCTTCTTTGCCGCCGGGGTGGCGGTGCAGACGGCCCCGGCCGGCGAGGGCGGGGGGCTCGACCTGCGCGCGCTGCTCGCCGCCCTGGCCCAGCGCGGGGTGACGCGGGTGCTGGCCGAGGGCGGGGCGGGGCTCGCCGCGGGGCTGCTGCGGGCGGGGCTGGTTGACCGGCTCGCCTGGTTCCACGCGCCGGGGGTGCTGGGGGCCGAGGGGCTCCCGGCGGCCGAGGGCTTGCGCGTCGGGGCGCTTGCCGCCATGCCCCGCTTCCGGCGCGTTGCGCTCGCCCCCCTCGGCGCCGATGTGCTGACCGAGTTCGAACGCATCGAGGAGATGCCCTGATGTTCACCGGGATCGTGACGGCCCTCGGCACGGTGCGGGAGGTGCAGCCGATCGGCGGCGGGCACGACCTGCGCCTCGTGATCGGCACCGCGCCCGAGTTCCTCGCCCGGCCCGTCCCGGCCGCGATCGGCGCCTCGATCGCCTGTTCCGGGGTGTGCCTGACGGTGGTGCATCTCGCCGCCGACGCTTTCTCGGTGGACTGCTCGGCCGAGACGGTGGCGAAGACCACGGTGGGCGGCTGGAGGCCGGGGACGCGGGTGAATCTGGAACGCGCGTTGCGCCTGGGCGACGAGCTCGGCGGCCATCTGGTCGCGGGGCATGTGGACGGGGTGGCGGAGGTGGTCTCGGCCACGCCGGAGAACGCATCGGTGCGCTGGCGCTTCCGCGTGCCGGCGGCGATCGCGCCCTATATCGCGCCCAAGGGGTCGGTCGCGATCGACGGCGTCTCGCTGACGGTCAACGAGGTTGACGGGGAGGTGTTCGGCGTCAACATCATCCCGCACACCGCCGCGGTCACCACCTTCGGGACGCTGCAACCGGGGGACAGGGTGAACATCGAGGCCGACATGATGGCGCGCTACGTGGCGCGCCTCCGGGAGTATCAGCGATGAGCACGACGGATGCGGGCCAGCCCGTCCGCACCTCCTTCCACGACTTCATCTCGCCGACCGAGGACCTGCTCGAGGAGGCCCGCCGCGGCCGCATGTTCATCCTGGTGGATGACGAGGACCGCGAGAACGAGGGCGACCTCGTCATCCCCGCGCAGTTCGCCACACCGGATGCGATCAACTTCATGGCCCGACATGCCCGCGGGCTGATCTGCCTCGCGCTGACCCAGGCGCGCGTCGAGCAGCTCGCGCTGCCGCTGATGGCGCAGTCGAACGGCACGCGGCACCAGACCGCCTTCACCGTCTCGATCGAGGCGCGCGAGGGCGTGACGACGGGCATCAGCGCGGCCGACCGCGCGCGCACGGTCGCTGTCGCCATCAACCCGGAACTCGGGCGCGAGCACATCGTGACACCCGGCCATGTCTTCCCGCTGGTGGCGCGCGAGGGCGGCACGCTGGTGCGCGCGGGCCACACCGAGGCGGCGGTGGATTTCGCCCGCCTCGCGGGACTCAATCCCTCGGGCGTGATCTGCGAGATCATGAACGACGACGGCACCATGGCGCGCATGCCGGACCTGGTGGCCTTCGCGCAGCATCACGGCCTCAAGCTCGGCACCATCGCCGACCTGATCGCCTATCGCCGGCGGACCGAGCGGCTGGTGCAGCGCGTGGAGGATTGCACGCTGCAGCAGGCGGTGGGCGGCGAGTGGCGGGCGGTGGTCTATTCGAGCACCGTCGCGCGGGGCGAGCATCTCGCTCTGGTCAAGGGCGATGTCGCGGGCGGCGAGCCGGTCCTGGTGCGCATGCACGCCGTCTCCCTGCTGAACGACATCGTGGCCGGGCACGGCACGGAGGAACTGCACGGCGCGATGCGCATGATCGCGGCCGAGGGGCGCGGCGTGGTGGTGCTGCTGCGCGACACGCGCGCCGATGCGGTCTCCGACCAGGTGCGGCGCGGGCGCGGGCGCGCGGCGGCGCCCGAGCTGCGCGACTACGGCATCGGCGCGCAGATCCTGGCCGATCTCGGCGTCACGCGCATGATCCGCCTGTCCAACCATCCGCGCCCGATCGTCGGCCTCGAGGGCTACGGCATCGAGGATGTCGAGACGCGGCCCATCGTGAAGGACGGCGCGGCGTGAGCACCCTCGATGCCCCCGAGCGCGGCGCGGCCGCGCTGGCCGGCCCCGCGCCGCGCATCCTGGTGATCCAGGCGCCCTATTACCGCGAGGTGGTGGAGGGGATGCTGCGCGGCGCGCGCCGCGTGCTGGCCGATGTGAAGGCGAGCGTCGAGGTCGTCGAGGTCGCGGGCGGCTACGAGCTTCCCGCGGCCCTGGCGATGGCGCTGAAGGTGCCGGGACGCTGGGACGGCTTCCTGCTGCTCGGCTGCGTGGTGAAGGGGGAGACCGACCACTACACCTTCATCTGCGAGGCGATCTGCCACGGCGTGATGGAGATTTCCACGCGCAGCGGCGCGGCGATCGGCTTCGGGCTGCTGACGGTGGACACGCTCGCCCAGGCCGAGGCGCGCTCGCGCGACGACCGCATGAACAAGGGCGCGGAGGCGGCCCATGCGGTGCTTGGCCAGGTCGCGCTGGCGCGGCGCTGGGGGCTTGCGGGATGAGCCAGAACCGCCCGAAGCCCGCCGGCCGGCCGCGCACCGGCGCGCGAGTCGCCGCCGTGCAGGCGCTGTTCCAGTCCGAGCAGACCGGCGAGAGCGCCGAGACGGTCGCGCAGCAGTTCATCCGCCACCGCATCGGCGCGGGCGAGGGCGGGGAGGCCTTCGAGGAGGGCCGCGTGCCGCTCGCCCATGTGCCGCTGTTCGAGGCCATCCTGACGGCGGCGGCCTCGCGCGCCGAGGAGGCGGATGCCGCGATCCGCGCCCATGTCGCGAAGGACTGGACGCTCGAGCGCCTCGATCCCGTCCTGCGCGCGCTGCTGCGCGCCGCGGCGGCCGAGCTGCTGGCGCCACGCGAGCCGCCGGCGCGCGTCGTGATCAACGAGTACATCGACATCGCGCGCGGCTTCCTCGACGAGGAGACCTGCCGCTTCGCCAATGGCGTGCTCGATGCCATGGCCCATGCGCTGCGGCCGGCGGAGTTCGGGGCGGCGCGGTGAGCCTGCCGGCGGAGTTCGCGCTGATCGCGCGGCATTTCCGGCCGCTGGCCGGGGAGGGGGCGCTCGGCCTCGCCGACGATGCCGCGGTGCTCGACATCCCGGCGGGGCGGCGGCTTGTGGTCGCGGCCGATGCGATGGTCGAGGGTGTGCACTACCTGCCAGCGGATCCGCCCGAGACGGTGGGGCGCAAGCTGCTGCGCGTGAACCTCTCGGACCTCGCGGCGATGGGCGCGGCCCCGCTCGGCTACCTGATGACGACCTCCTTCGCGCGCGGCACCGCCGATGCCTGGATCGCGGCGTTCGCGCGCGGGCTCGCGGAAGACCAGCGGGCCTTCGGCCTCGCGGCGCTCGGGGGCGACACCACGGTGACGCCCGGCCCGGCCTGCCTGTCGCTGACCATCCTCGGCACGGTGGCGCCGGATGCGGTGCTGACGCGCGCCGGCGCGCGCGCGGGCGATGATGTCTGGGTCTCGGGGACCATCGGGGACGGGGCGCTCGGGCTGCGCGTGCTGCGCGGGGAACTGCCGGGCGATGCCGAGGGCCATCTCGTGCGGCGCTACCGGCTGCCGGAACCGCGGCTGGCGCTGGGCGGGGCGCTGGCGGGGCTCGCCCGTGCCGGGCTCGATGTCTCGGACGGGCTGGTGCAGGACCTCGGGCATCTGTGCCGGGCGGCGGGCTGCGGGGCGGTGATCGAGGCGGCCGCGGTGCCGTTCTCGGCGCCGGCGCGCGCGGCGCTGGCGGCCGATCCCGCGCTGCTGCCCGTGCTGCTGACCGGCGGCGACGACTACGAACTGCTCTTCGCGGCCGCACCCGCGGACCGCGCCGGGATCGAGGCGCGGGCGGCGGCGGCGGGTGTCGCGGTCACGCGCATCGGCGGGTTCGTCCCGGGCGCGGCCGAGGTCACGGTGCGCGGCGCGGACGGGCAACGCATGTCGCTCGCCAGCGGCGGCTGGAGCCATTTCTGACGGGCGGCGGGCGGGTTTCCCGCCCCAGCCTCCGCCGGCCGCTGTCTTCAGGCCGGCGTCACCGCCGGCCGGCGCCGGCGCCGAAGCTCGCCGGATTCGAGCCCGAGACCGGGCCCCCTTCCATGCCCGGGCGGCCGAGATTGCCGAACAGCGCCTGCAGCAGCGTCCGCTCGTTGCCGGGCACGGGGGTCTCGCGCGAGACCATGCGCACGTCGCGGCCATCGGCCTCGGTCAGTTCGCGCACGCCGCTGACCACGCCCTGCCGGTTGAAGGAGATGGCGACGACGCGGCGGTCCGCGATCTCGAGGAAGCGGCCAGGCGCGATCCGGCTCTGGGCGCTGATGTAGTACCAGTTGTCGTCGTCGAAGGTGCCGCGGGCGGTGGGCGAGCCGAGCAGCGCCTCGACATCGGCGCGGGTCTGCACGCCGGGCGTGATCTGGCTGAGGCGCTCGGCATCCACGTGGTTGCCGCGCGCCACCGGCGCGGGGCCGAGCCTCTCGTTCAGCCAGCCGCAGCCGCCGAGCGCGAGCAGGAGGAGCAGCGGCGCGGCGCGGAATGCGTTGACCGATCGGGGGTGGCGGGCCATGTCGCGGGAACGGATAGACAGCATGCCGCCCCCGGGTCAACCGGAGAGGTGGCCGGAGGCGGTGGACAGCATGGGCATCCTCGGGATGTTCCGCCGCCGGCCGCATGAGCGGGCCGGCTTCGAACTCTATGGCGCGGCGGTCGCGGCGGCGCGGCAGCCGGCGCTGTTCGAGAGCCTCGCCGTGCCCGACACGGTGGAGGGGCGCTTCGACCTCGTGAGCCTGCATGTCGGGCTGCTGATACGGCGGCTCCGGCGCGACCCCGATGCGCGCGGGCCCGCGCTGGCCCAGGCGGTGTTCGACGCGATGTTCGCGGACATGGACCTGAACCTGCGGGAGATGGGGGTGGGCGACCTCGCGGTGGGCAAGCGCGTGCGCCAGGCCTGGGAGGCCTTCCACGGGCGCGCCCTGGCCTATGAGGCGGCGCTCGATTCGAACGAGCCGGACGCCCTCGCCGAGGCGCTCGCGCGCAATGTCTGGCGCGGCGAGGCGCCGGAGGGCTGCGCCGGGCGGCTCGCCGCGATTGCCCGGGCGCAGGATGCCGCGCTGGCCGGGCAGGACATCGCCGCCATGGCGGCGGGGAGGGTGCGCTTCCTCGCAGCGGAGGAGCTTCTGCATGACGCCTGAATTCTCCCGCATCGTCACGCTCGCGCGGATTCCCGAGGCCGGGCGGGAGGAGCGGCTGGAGGCGCAGCCCGCCGAATGCGCGGCCCTGGCGCGCCGCTTCGCCATCCCGGCGGTGAACCGGCTGCGGGCGGTGCTGCGGCTGCGGCCCGAGCCGGGCGGGGCGGTGCTCGCCGAGGGGCGGATGGAGGCCGAGGTGGTGCAGGATTGCGTGGTCACGCTCGAGCCTGTGGTCCAGGCGGTGGAGGAGGCGGTGGCGCTGCGCATCCTGCCGCCAGGGGGCGCCTTCTCCGAGGATCCCGAGGGGCCGGACGAGGTGGCGGCGGAGGGCGATGCGGTGGATCTGGGCGAGGCGCTGGCCGAGCAACTCGCCCTCGCGCTCGATCCCTACCCGCGCGCCCCGGGCGCGGCGCTGCCGGGGGAGGGGGACGGCGAGGCCGAGGCGCCGCCCACCGGCCCCTTCGCCGCGCTCGCGGCGATGCGCCGGGGCTGATCGCGGCCCGCGGCTTGCGCCCGCGGCTTGCGTCGGAGGGGGGTGGGTGCTAATGCCCCGCGCTCCCGCTATCCTGCATGACTGCTTGAAGAAAGAGGCTCGGCGCCATGGCCGTTCCGAAGAAGAAGGTTTCGCCCTCCCGCCGCGGCATGCGCCGCAGCCATGAGGCGCTGAGCGCCCCGTCCTACCAGGAGTGCTCCAACTGCGGCGAGCTGAAGCGGCCGCATCACGTCTGCTCCCACTGCGGCCACTATGATGGCCGCGAGGTGGTCGCGGCCGAGCGCGTGGGCACCACCATCCGCAGCTGAGCGGCGGTGGCCATCACCCCGCGCACGGGCCGCTGAGCGGTGCCCTCCGAGCAACCGCCCTTCGCGCTCGCGATCGACGCCATGGGCGGCGACGCGGCGCCCGAGGTCGTGCTGGACGGGCTCGAGCTCGCCGCCGAACGCCATCCATCCGCCCGCTTCCTGCTGGTGGGGGACGAGGCGCGGGTGGGCGGCGCCCTGGCCCGGCGCAAGCGCGCCGCGCGCGCCTGCAGCCTGCGCCATGCGCCGGACGCCATCCCGGGCGACATGAAGCCGACCGCCGCGCTGCGCGTGCGCGGCTCCTCCATGCGCGTGGCCATTGACGCGGTGGCGGCGGGGGAGGCATCGGGGGTCGTCTCGGCCGGCAATACCGGCGCGCTCATGGCGCTCGCCAAGATCGTCATCAAGACGCTGCCCGAGATCGACCGGCCGGCGCTCGCGGCGATCGGGCCTTCGGCGCGCGGGGACGTGGTGCTGCTCGACCTCGGCGCGAACGTGCAGTGCGACGCGCGCAACCTCGTCGAGTTCGCGGTGATGGGCGACGCCTTCGCGCGCGCCGTGCTCGGCCTGACCAACCCCTCGATCGGCCTGCTGAACGTGGGCAGCGAGGAGCTGAAGGGCGACGACCGCGTGCGCCACGCCGCCGAGGTGCTGCGCGATTCGCACATCGGCGCGCAGTTCCGCGGTTTCGTCGAGGGGCACGACATCACCGCCGGCACCACCGACGTGGTGGTGACCGACGGCTTCACCGGCAATGTCGCGCTCAAGACCGGCGAGGGCGCGCTGAAGCTGATGCGCGACCTGCTGCGGCAGGTCTTCACCAGTTCCGTTCCGGCCCGGCTCGGCTATCTGCTCGCGCGCCCCGCGCTCGACCGGCTGCGCGAGTGGATGGACCCGCGCCGCTACAACGGCGCCATCCTGATCGGGCTGAACGGGGTGGTGGTGAAGTCCCATGGCGGCACCGACGCGCTGGGCTTCGCCCATGCGGTGGATGTCGCGATGGACATGGTGACGCACCGCTTCAACGAGCGTATCCGTGAGGGCCTCGCCCGCCTTTCCACGCCCGGCCCGCGCATCGCGGCCGATCCACGCTAGGGGTTCGCTTCCCTCATGGTCCTGCGCGCCACCATCGCCGGATGCGGCGGATACCTTCCCGCGCAGCGGCTTTCCAACGACGAGCTTGCGGCGCTGAAGGGGCTCGAGACCTCGGATGCCTGGATCCGCGAGCGGACGGGAATCGGCTACCGGCACTTCGCCGCCGCCGAGGAGACGGCCTCCGACCTCGGTGCCGCGGCGGCGCGCGAGGCGCTCGCGCGCGCCGGCGCCGATGCGGCGGAGGTGGACGCCATCCTGGTCGCGACTTCGACGCCCGATTCCGGCTTCCCGGCCACCGCCGTGCGCATCCAGGCGAAGCTCGGCATCACGCGCGGCTTCGCCTTCGACATGTCGGCGGCCTGCACGGGCTTCATCTACGCCCTCGCCGTTGCCGACAGCCTGATCCGGGTCGGGCAGGCGCGATCGGTGCTCGTGATCGGGACCGAGGTCTATTCGCGCATCCTCGATTGGACCGACCGCAGCACCTGCGTGCTGTTCGGCGACGGCGCCGGCGCGGTGCTGCTGCGCGCCGAGGAGGGGGGCGGCACGAATGCGGACCGGGGCATCCTCTCCTGCCACCTGCATTCGGACGGCCGCTTCGGGGACATCCTGCACATCGAGGGCGGCGCGGGCTCGACTGGCGGGCCTGGCCTGCTGCGCATGGCCGGGCGCGAGGTGTTCCGCCACGCCGTGACCAAGCTCGCCGCCGTGGTGGACGAGGCGCTGGACGCCAACGGCCTCGGCCACGAGGATGTCCGCTGGCTGGTGCCGCACCAGGCGAACCTGCGCATCATCGAGGCGATGGGCCGCAAGCTGCACCTGCCGCCCGAGCGCGTGGTGGTCACGGTGGACCGGCACGCGAACACCTCCGCCGCCTCGATCCCGCTCGCACTCGCCGAGGCCTGCGGGGACGGGCGCATCAGGCCGGGCGACCTCGCGGTGCTCGAGGCGATCGGCGGCGGGCTGACCTGGGGCGCTTCTATCGTCCGCTTCTGAACGGCGCCGCGCCGCTCGCCTGCGCGGTGGTGCTCCATTGACAGCACCGCGGCCTCGCGTCGTAACGTCGCACCGGCGGCGCGCGACGCGCGCGCCCACTGGCCAACATGCAGGCACTCGCCGGCGAGCGAGGCCGGGAGGGAGGATCGGGCCATGAATCGCCGTCCATTCATGTTCGGCGTCGTCGGCGGCGCCGCGATGCTCGCCACGCGCGCCGCGCAGGCGCAGGGCGAGCAGATGCGCATCTCGCTCGATACCAACCCGACGCATGTGCGCAACCGCAACACCGAGCATTTCGCGCAGCGGGTGCGCGCCGAGCTGCCGCGGCTCGCGCCGCAGGTCTTCCCCTCCGCGCAGCTCTTCCGCGACCGCGACGTGCCGCGCGCGCTGCGCCAGGGCGGCGTCGAGATGGGCATCCCCGGCTGGTGGAATCTCGACGGCATCGCGCCCGATGCGGCGCTGCCCTCGCTGCCGATGTTCTACGGCCTCGAGCCTGCGATCCTGCACCGCATCCTCGACGGCGCGGCGGGCCAGCAGATCAACCGCAAGCTCGAGGAAAGGCTGCGGGTGAAGGTGCTGGGGCGCTGGTTCGACCTCGGCGCGCAGCATTTCTACACCACGTCCAAGCCGATCAACGGCTTCGCCGACCTGCAGGGCCTGCGCATCCGTCATCCGGGCGGCTCGGCCAATGCGGCGCGCATCCGCACGCTCGGCGCCAATCCCGTGCTGGTGCCCTGGCCGGACGTGCCGCTCGCGCTCAGCCAGAACACGGTGGATGGCCTCGTGACCACGCATGAGAGCGCGAACACGGCGAAGCTATGGGATGCAGGGGTGCGCCATTCCTTCGAGGACTTCCAGACCTTCAACCAGTACATCCCGATGGTCAGCCAGACGCTGTGGAACAAGCTGAACCCGCAGGAGCGCCAGACGCTGACGCGCATCTGGGAGGAGACGGTGGACAAGGAGCGCGGCGAGGCGGCGACGGCGCAGCGCGAGGCGCGCGACATCCTCCTGCGCAACAACATCTCCATCAAGACGGCGACCCAGCAGGAGGCGACGGATGCCCGCCGCCGGCTGATGGCCACACAGGACCAGGTGGTGGCCGAGATCGGCATCGACCGCGAACTGGTCGCGGGGGTCCTGCGGGAGATCCGCGCCGCCGGCGTCGGCGTCTGACGCGCCCGCGGCGATGGATTTCGCCCCGCCCGCGGAGGCCGCCCATCGCGGCGTGATCGGGCGCATCGATTCGCTTGTCGTCGGTGTGCTCGGGATCGCCGCGCTGTCGCTCGCCTCGGTCAATGTCGCGCTGCGCACCTTCGCCCCGCAGCACGCGATCGAATGGGGCGACGAGGTGCAGGTCTATCTCGTGGTGTGGGCGGTGTGCCTGTCCTTCGCCGCGGTCACCGCGGCCGACAGGCATGTGAAGGCCGACCTCTTCGTCGGCATGATGCCGCAGCCGGTGCAGCGGGCGCTCGGGCTTCTCGGGGACGTGCTCGGGCTGGTGATGGCGGGCATCCTGTGCTGGCTCGCCATCCTGGTGACGCATGAGAGCTGGGATTTCGGCGACGTCTCGACCACCACGCTGCGCTTCCCGCTATGGATCTACCAGGCCTCGCTGCCGGTCGGCATGGGGCTGATGGCCTTCACCTACCTGATGCGCGTGCTCGCGCGCCTCGGCCTCGGCAGGCGCGGGAACTGAGCGATGATCTGGGCGCTGTTCGGCGGGCTGCTCATCCTCGGCGTGCCCATCTGGCTGGTGATGGGCTCGACCGCCTTCCTCGCCTTCGTCAGCGAGGGCCAGGCGCTGCTGCCCATGGCGCAGAAGATCGTGGACGAGCTGAACTCGACCACGCTGCTGGCCGTGCCGTATTTCGTGGCCGCCGCGGTGTTCATGGAGCGCGGCAATGTCGCGCGCGCCCTGATCGACGCGGCCGAGGGCTGGGTGGGCGGCATACCGGGCGGGCTCGGGCTTGTCTGCGTCGCCTCCTGCACGGTGTTCGCGGCGATGTGCGGCTCCTCGGTCGCGACCGCCATGGCGATGGGCACGGTGCTGGTGCCGGCGATGCTGCGCGCGGGATACGAGCGGCATTTCGCGGCAGGGATCGTCGCGGCCTCGGGCACGCTCGGCATCCTGATCCCGCCCTCGCTCGCCTTCGTGGTCTATGGCGTGCTGGCGGACGAGGCGATCACGCGGCTGTTCCTCGCGGGCGTCATCCCGGGGCTGATGCAGGCGGGGGCCATCGCGGCCTGGGTGATCTACTACGCGAAACGCCGCGGCTATGCGCGCGAGCAGAGGATCGAGCCCGGCGAGCGCTGGCGGCGGACTCTGTTCGCGCTGCCCGCGCTGTCGGTGCCGGTCATCGTGCTGGGCGGGCTCTATGGCGGCGTGGTGACGCTGACGGAATGCGCGGCGCTTTCCGCGGTCGTGGCCCTGGCGCTCTCGGTCTTCGTCTACAAGGGCATCCCGCCCTCGCAGGTGTTGAGCGTGATGGCCGAGGCGGTGCGCAATGCCGCCGCGATCATGATCATCATCGCGCTGGCGCTGATCTTCGGCCACTGGGTGACCGAGGCGGGTGTCGCGACGCGGGTGGTGAACTGGGCGACCGGGCTCGGCCTCGAATGGTGGCAGTTCCTGATCGGCATCAACCTGCTGCTGCTGTTCCTCGGGATGTTCCTCGAGGTGTTCTCCGTCCTGCTGCTGACCATGCCGGTGCTGCTGCCGCTGCTGCAGCCCTTCGACATCGACCCCGTGCATTTCGGCGTGGTGGCGGTGATGAACATGGAGCTCGCGCTGCTGACGCCGCCGGTGGGGCTGAACCTCTTCGTGCTGGCGGGCATCCTTCGCTGCCCACTCTCGGAGGTGGTGCGCGGCGTCTGGCCCTTCATCGTCATCATGGGGCTGCTGCTGATCCTTGTGACCTATGTTCCGGCGATCGCGACCTTCCTGCCGGACCTGGTCTATGGCGCGCGGCGGTAGCCGCTGGCGCGCGACAAGGTTGACGGCGGACCCCTCGGGCGGGTTTCATTTGCCATGAGGGACTTAGGGGGCCTTCCGGGCATGAACACGGTCACGCGCGCGCAGCTTGCGGAAGCGATCTACACGAATGTCGGGCTGTCGCGGAACGAGAGCGCGGCGCTGCTCGAATCCGTGCTGGAGCGCATCTCCGGCGCGCTGGAAGCGGGCGAACCGGTGAAGATCTCCGCATTCGGCACCTTCCTGGTGCGCCAGAAGGGCCAGCGCATCGGGCGCAACCCCAAGACCGGGATCGAGGTGCCGATCCTGCCGCGCAAGGTGCTGTCCTTCCGCCCCTCCCAGGTGCTGAAGGCGCGCATCAACCACGAGCCCGCCGGAGCCGAGGAATGAGCGAGGACCTGCCGGCCGAGGAGGGGCGCGCGAAGCCGCGCAAGGCGCCGACGGCCTTCCGCACCATCAGCGAGGTCGCCGACGACCTGCACATCCCGCAGCACGTGCTGCGCTTCTGGGAGACGAAGTTCCCGCAGCTCAAGCCGCTCAAGCGTGGCGGCGGGCGCCGCTACTACCGGCCCGAGGATATCGCGCTGCTGCGGCGCATCTCCGACCTGCTCTACACCCAGGGCTACACGATCAAGGGCGTGCAGAGGCTGCTGCGCGACGGGACGGATGAGGGGCCGCAGGCCGCCGCCATGGGCGAGTTGCCGCTCGGCGACCCGCCGCCGGCGGCCGAGGAGCAGGAAACCGCGGCGCTGCGGGAATGCCTGGCGGAGCTGGAGGCGATCGCACGCGAGTTGCGTGCACTGGCGGCCTGAGGGGGTGGAAAGCCGGCGCGTCCGGTGCTAAACGGCGCGCCTCGGTCGGGCAGTAGCGCAGCCTGGTAGCGCATCAGTCTGGGGGACTGGGGGTCGTGGGTTCGAATCCCGCCTGCCCGACCATTCTCGTCCGAGTCTGCGAGCTTCGAGGACCGCGCCCGGAATGCGCGCAGTCGTCGCTCTACCCCCTCGTAACCGCTTGCGGCAGGAACGCGCCATTGTAGTAGGGCGTTACTGTCAGTGGCTTGCGCGCGGCGTACACATAGGCCGGGTGGTACACCATGTGGATGATCGCCTCCTCCCCGATGGCGATCTCAGCGGCGCGAGCCAAAAGGGCGTTGCGCCTTTCGGTATCCATCTCGGTCAGCGCCTCCGCCAGCACTGCATCGGCGCGGGGGCTCGAATGGCGGGTGCGGTTGGCGGTGCCGAGTCCGCGCTCGCGGTCGAAGGTATGGACCAGGGCGCGATAGGCGTAGGAGACATTGTCCGCCCCGTATTGCGCCGCCATGACGCTGAAGGTCTGGCGCGAGGCGGCCGGGAAATAGGCCGCGTTGGGCAGTGTCGCGACCTCCGTGCGCACGCCGATGCGCGTCCAGAACTGTGCGATGGCCTGGGCCACCTTCTCGTCATTGGGGTAGCGGTCGTTGGTGGCGTGGATGGTGAGCTGGAAGCCGTTCGGGTATCCCGCTTCGGCGAGCAGCCTTCGCGCGCGATCCACATCCTGCTGAACGACGCGCAGGTTCGTCGAGGTACCGGGCGTGCCCTCCGGCAGCAGGTTGGAGGCGACGGTCGCGGCCCCCTCCATCACGCGCTCGACGATCGCCTGGCGGTTGAGCGCGAGAGAGAGCGCCTGGCGAACCCGCGCGTCCTTGAGCGGGTTGCGCGTCATGGGCTGGCCGCTGGCGTCACGCACGAAGGGCGAGGCGTCGCGGTCCATGTCCATCGCCACGTACATCACGCGCATGCCCGCGATCTGCGTGACGTTGAGGTTCGGGTCGCGGCGCAGCCGCGCGATGTCGGGCACCGAGACCTCGTCCACCGCCTGCACGTCGTTCGACAGCAGCGCCGCCATGCGGCTGGCGTCCGAGGCGATGACCTTGAAATGCGCAGCCTCGAAGGCTGGCGCCGGGCCGTACCAATGCGGGTTGCGCCGCATCTCGACGAATTCCCCGAAGCGGTAATCGGCGAGCGTGTAGGGTCCAGAGAAGAGGCGCACGTTCCGTGCGTTGAAATCCGCGGTCCTGATCTCCGGCCCAAGCGCCTTCGACAGAACGGCGATCTCGGTCATGTCCTCGACCATGAAGGGGTAAGGCTGCGCGGTGCGGATGTGGAGCGTGCGCGCGTCCTTGACCTCGGTGCCGGTGATGGCGCGGACGAAGATGTGATAGGCCCCGGCCGAGCCGGTGATGGTCGGCACGCGGGCAATGGAATAGGCGACGTCCTCCGCGGTGATCGGGCTGCCATCGCTGAACTTCGCATCGGCGCGCAGCTTGAACTCCCACACCGTGTGGTCGCCGATGGTCCGCCAGGATTCGGCGATGCCGGGCTCGGGCTTGCCGTCATGGCTCATGCCGACGAAGCGGGCATGCAGCGCGCGCAGGATGGACTGCTCGCCCGAAAGGCGGAAATGCGGGTCCATCGAGGTGGGGCTGAGCTTGAGCCCGCAGCGCAGCGTGGCGCCCTGGGCGCGGGCGAGGCGCGGCAGCCCGAGCGCCGCCGTCGTGGCCGAGGCCGCGATGGCCCTGAGGAAGGTGGAACGCTTCATGGATGTGCCTCCCCGGTTCGTGCGGGAGGTGATCCTTGGGGAAGCCGGCCCGGCACGCAAGCGCGCCGGGGAAATCAGGCGCGAGGCTCCTGGCCGTAGTACAGCGCCACGGTATGCGTCGCCTCGGCGAACATCAGCCAGCGTTCGGCTAGCAGCCCCACCAGCGCAAGCCCGGTCGCGGCGAAGGCGAAGATGCCGCCGAGCGCACCGCCGAATGGCAGCGCCAGCGCCAGCAGCACCGCGGGCGCCGCGAAGCCGGCGAGCGAGGCGATGCGGCGCAGCCGCTGGGCATGCACGCGGCCGATGCGGAAGGCCATCTCCCGCAGCAGGTAGTTGGTCTCGGTGTGCGGCGGGTCGAGCGGGCGGACCTTGCCGATGAAGCCGAGGCCGGTGGCACTCTCCATCGTCGCGACGGGTGGCGCGGCATCCACGCTGCTCCAGTAGGCGCGCTTGAGGATGAACGCCGCGGCGCCGAGCACCGCCGCGATGGCCGCCGGCACCGCCGCAGCCCCCCAGAAGGCGGCGAACAGCGTGAGCAGCACGGCGCCCGAGAAGGCGCCGAACAGCAGGTATCCCGGCGTGACCAGCGGATGGTGCCACTGCCGGATCGGCTTGAGCGAGGCGTAGATCATGCCGGTGCAGAACACCGTTGCCGCCGCGCCGATGGCCGAGAGCAGCCCCATCAGCGTGGTGAAGGCTCCGCCGCCGCCGATGACGCCGACGAAGAACAGGCCCGCCGGCGCGAAGGTCGCGACCGCCGCAACACCCTCGCGCGAGAGCCAGGAGGATCGCCACTGGCTGAGCGCGCGCCAGGCGCGTTCCGGCCGGCCGAGATGCGCGGTCGAGGAAAGCAGCCCGAGCATGATGAGCAGCAGCGCGATGCCGACGGCCAGCGCGCCGAAGCCCGCCGAGGACGGCACGAGCCCGAGCGGACGCAGCAGCCCCATCCAGAACAGCAGCCCGTAGCCCGCACCCGAGGCGACGGTGAAGACGATGATCGAAGGTGCTGGATTCATCGCGACAGCACCTTGTCCACCCAGCGCAGCAGCGGGTTGGTGATCTGCGAGGGCAGCGGGCCCGGATCGCGCGGCGGCCCGGCATCGGGCTTCGGTGCGCGGCGCGGCGGCAGGTAGCGGTTGACCGGCTGGTAGCCGAGCTCGGGCATCAGCGCGACGCCGCCACGCTCGGCGACCAGCTTCGAGACGGCGCTGTCGGGGTCGCCGAGGTCGCCGAAATGCCGCGCATTGGCCGGGCAGGTGGAGACGCAGGCGGGCACGCGCTGCTTCTCCGGGATGTGCTCATTGTAGATGCGATCCACGCAGAGCGTGCACTTCTTCATCACCCCGGCATCGTCGTCGAACTCGCGCGCGCCATAGGGGCAGGCCCAGGCGCAAAGCTGGCAGCCGATGCAGATGTCGGTGTTGACCAGCACGATGCCGTCCTCGGCGCGCTTGTAGGATGCGCCGGTGGGGCAGACGGTGACGCAGGCCGGCGTCTCGCAATGCAGGCAGGAGCGGGGGAAGTGGACGGTGCGCCCCTCCTCGCCCTCGCCGGCCTCGTAGGAATGGACGCGGTTGAACCACACACCCTCCTGACCGGCGGAATAGGGGTTGCGGTCGGGCAGCGGCGCCATGTGGCCGCTGGTGTTCCATTCCTTGCAGTTGGTCGCGCAGGCGTGGCAGCCCACGCAGGTGTCGAGGTCGATGACGAGGCCGAGCTTCTTGGCCCCGGGCGGGGGTGTGGGCAGCGAGGTCACGGCTTCGCCCCCCCGGCGTGGTAGCGCAGGATGTCGGGTGGTTCGGGCATGTTGGGCGGCGGGTGCAGCATGGTGGGCAGCGGATCGGTGACGCCTTCCTCGCCCGGCGCGCATTTCGTCACGCGCACGCGAAGGTCATACCAGGCGGCCTGGCCGGTGACGGGGTCGGCATTCGCGAGGCGCGGGCCGGCCTGGGCGGGCAGCCATTCGCTGATGACGTGATTGAGCAGGAAGCCGCGCGTGGCCTCGGCCGCATCGGGTGTCAGCATCCAGGCGCCGGCGCGCTTGCCGATGGCATTCCAGGTCCAGACCGTGTCGCGGTTCACCCCTTCCATCAGGCTCAGCTGCGCCTTCACGCGGCCGGAGCGGCTTTCCACCCAGACCCAGTCGTCCTGCGCGAGGCCCATCTCCTCGGCCCGGGCGCGCGCCATGTAGAGCTTGTTGGCGCCGTGGATCTGCCGCAGCCAGGCGTTCATCGTGCCCCAGGAATGGTACATCGCCATCGGCCGCTGCGTGACGGCCGAGAGCGGGAAGGGCTCGGTGTCGTGCTGCTGCTGCTCGAGCGGCGCGTACCAGAAGGGCAGCGGGTCGCAATAGGTGCGCACGCGCTCGCGCAGGTGCTCGGGCGGCTGCTTCGCGCCGTGGCCTTCCGCCGCGAGGCGGAACTTCTGCAAGGGCTCGGACCAGATCTGCAGCACGATCTGATCCGACTTGCCGATCAGCCCCATCGCCTTGGCATTGGCCAGGTAGGTCGCGTTGGCGTGCTTGAAGTAGGATTCCTCCGGCGCGAGGTGATGACGCCAGAAGCAGCCATTCTCGATGTAGCGCTGCAACTGGTCCGGGTTGGGTTCGCCCACACCCTTCTTCGACCCGTCCTCCCCGCGCCATCCCGCGAGCGGGCCGATGCCGGGCATGCGCTGGTGGTTCACGATGTAGTCCGGGTAGTCCTTGAAGCGCGGCGATCCGTCCTCCTTCACGAAGGCGGGCAGGCCGAGGCGGGCGCCGAGTTCGATCAGCACCTCCTGGAAGGGGCGCACGTCGCGGTCGGGCTTGACCACCGGCCGGCGGATCGCATCGCCCGGCCCGTGCGAGGAGCCGATGGGCCGGTCGAGGATCGAGATGCAGTCCCAGCGCTCCAGATACGTCGTATCCGGCAGGATCAGGTCGGCGTAGGGGACCGTCTCGCTGAAATAGGCATCCGAGTAGATGACATGCGGGATGACATAGTCGCCGTTCTCGTCCTGCGCGGTCAGGCAGGCGATGGTGTCGAGGGGGTTCATCGCGCTGTTCCAGGCCATGTTCGCCATGAACATGAACAGCGTGTCGATGCGGTAGGGATCGCCCTTCGCGGCATTGCCGATGACCGTGTGCATCATGCCGTGCAGGCCGAGCGGCGCCTCCCAGGAGAAGGCGTGGTCGATGCGGATCGGCGTGCCGTCCTCCTCCACAAGCAGGTCGTCCGGGCCGTGGGTGAAGGAGAGGATGTTGCCCGCGAGCGGCGTGTTCGGCTTCGCCCCCTTGCCGGCCGGGCCGGGGCCGGGCGGGATCGGGCGCGGGAAGGGCGACTTGTAGCGCCAGGAGCCCGGCGTATCGACCGCGCCCAGCAGCATCTGCAGGATGTGCAGCGCGCGGCAGGTATGGAAGCCGTTGGAATGCGCGCTGATGCCGCGCATGGCGTGGAACGCCACGGGGCGGCCGACCAACGTCTCGTGCTTGCGGCCCCAGACATCGGTCCAGGGGATGTCGAGCGTCAGCGGGTGGTTGAAGGCGATGTCGGCGACCTCGGCTGCGAGGCGCCGGATGCGCTCGGCGCTCACGCCGCATCGTTCGGCCACCGCCTCGGGCGCATATTCGGTGCCGAGATAGCGTTCGGCCATCAGGTGGAAGACCGGCTGCGCCTTGCGGCCGTCCGGCAGCGTGAACTCGCCGACCAGCACGGGCGAAAGGTCCGCGGTTTCCGCCGCGATCGCGCCCCGCGCGCGGTCCCACGCCAGCGGCTTGCCATCGGCATCGCGGGCGAACAGCCCGTCATCCGCCCCGCCCGGGTTGCGCACCACGAGCCAGGGCGCGTTGGTGTAGCGGACCAGGAACGCGCCATCCACGCGGTCGGTGCGCAGCAATTCGTGGATCAAGGCCATGATGAAGAGGCCGTCCGTGCCCGGGCGGATGCCGACCCATTCATCGGCTACGGCGGAATAGCCGGTGCGCACCGGGTTCACCGAGACCACCTTCGCGCCCCGCTTCTTCAGCGCCGCGAGGCCGGTCTTGATCGGGTTGGAATCATGGTCCTCGGCCACGCCGAACAGCATCAGGTAGCGCGCGTGCTCCCAGTCCGGCTCGCCGAATTCCCAGAAGGACCCGCCGATGGTGTAGAGCCCGCCGGCGGCCATGTTCACCGAGCAGAACCCGCCATGGGCGGCGAAATTGGGCGTGCCGAACTGCGCCGCCCAGAAGCCGGTGAGCGACTGCGACTGGTCGCGGCCGGTGAAGAAGGCAAGTTTCCGCGGGTCCGTCTCCCGCACGTTCTTCAGCCAGCCGGTGGCGATCTCCATCGCCTCGTCCCAGGAGATCTCGGCGAACTCACCCGAGCCGCGCGGGCCGATGCGCTTCAGCGGTGCCCGCAGCCTGGCCGGGGCGTAGTGCGTCATGATCCCGGCGCTGCCCTTGCCGCAGAGCACGCCCCTGTTCACTGGATGGTCCGGGTTGCCCTCGATGTAGCGGACGCGGCCATCCTTCAGGTGCACCCGGATGCCGCAGCGGCAGGCGCACATGTAGCAGGTGGTGGTCTTGACCTCGTCGCCCACCGGCGCCGAGTAGATGATCCTGTCGCTTGCGCCACCATCGGCCGGCATCGTCGTCTCCCGCACTCGCGCACCGGAGTAGCGCATGGCCCGGCGGCCGCGCAAAGGGGGGCGGGTGGACCGGCCGCACGCGGCGCCCATATCCTGAGTCGAAGCAAAAGCGGAGGGAAGGCCATGCCGGCGACCCTGCCGGTGCTGTTCGGCACGCTCTTCATCGGGACGCAGAGCGTCTTCGGCATCCGCGCGGGGACGGTCGAGCCGCCCTTCGCCGTGGTGGACAGGCTGGGCGCGTTGGAGATCCGCCAGTACGGCCCGCGCGTGGCGGTGGAGGTGCATGTGGCCGGCGCCGAGGATGCGGCCCGTGCCGCGGCGGTCGAGCGGCTGACGGCCTTCGTCGGCGGGGCGAACCTGCGCGGCGAGGAGGTCGCCGCCGCGCTGCCGGTCGCGCAGCGACCCGAGGGCGCCGATCCCGGGCCGGGCGAGGCGCGGCTCTGGGCGGTGCGGATCCACCTGCCGATGCATGCGCGCATCGCCACCCTTCCGCCGCCGGATGACGGGGCGCTGCGCCTGCGCGCGCTGCCCGCGAAGACGGTCGCGGTGCTGCGCTTCACCGGCGTGCCGCGGCCCACCAGGACGGCGGAGCGGCGCGCCGCGCTGGCCGGGATGCTCGCCGGGTCGGGCTGGCAGCCGGCCGGTGCGGCGGAGGCGTGGTTCTACGACCCGCCCTGGACGATCCCGGCCCTGCGGCGCAACGAGATCGCGGTGCCGGTCCTCCCGCGCGAGCCCGGATAGGCCCGTGGCTCCCCGCGCCTGCGTCATCGACACCGATCCCGGCACGGATGACGCCGTGGCGCTGTGGCTCGCGCTGGCGAGCGAGGAACTCGACATCCGGCTGGTGACGGTGGCGGGGGGCAATGCCGGCCTTTCGAATACGCTGCGCAATGCGCGCGCGGTGGTCGGCCTCGCCGGCCGCGCCGTGCCGGTGGTGGCGGGGGCCGAGGGACCGCTGCTCGGCGCCTTCGTACCGGAGCCGCGCGTGCATGGGGCGGACGGCCTCGGCGGCGTGGTCCTGCCGGAAGGGCCGCCGGCCGCGCCCGGCATCGCGGCGGATGCGATCCGCGCCGTGCTGCGCGCGCAGGCGGAGGTGACGCTGATCGGCATCGGGCCGGCGACGAACCTCGCGCTCGCGCTGGCGACGGAGCCCGCCCTCGCCGCGCGGGTCGCCGAGATCGTGCTGATGAGCGGGGCCTGGGCGGAGGGGAACATCACGCCCTCGGCCGAGTTCAACGCCTGGTCGGATCCGGAGGCGCTGGCCGTGCTGCTCGCCTGCGGGCGGCCGCTGACGCTCGCCACGCTCGAGCTGACGGCGCAGGCGCTGGTCACGCCGGGGCGGATCGCCGCGCTGCGCGCGGCTGGGGGCGGGCGCTGCCTCGATGCGGCGGCGCGGATCATGGAAGCCGTGCCGCCCTCGCGCCGCTTCGGTCATCGCGGCCACCCGCTGCACGATCCCTGCGCGGTCGCCTGGCTGCTCGCCCCCGCGCTCTTCACCGCGCGCGAGGCGCATGTGCGCGTCGAGTGCGGGCCGGGGGCCGCGCGCGGCCGGACCATCATCGACCGCTGGGGGCGCGGCGGCGAGGCGGCCAATGCGCGGCTTCTCGAGACGCTCGACGCGGACGGGTTCTTCGCGCTGCTGGCCGAGCGGCTCGCGCGGCTGCCGTGAGGCCGGTCAGGGTCAAGGGGCCTTAACCGAGTTTTCAGCTCTGTCTCGCTCAAATGGCCGCGAGGGCCCGCTCCGCCGCCCTTGGTGACGCGGACGGGACTGCTCGGTGGCCGGCAGGATGCCAGGCGTCCAACCCCCCACGCGCGCCGCGCGGCGCGCGCTCTCGGAGACCCGACCATGGTGAAGACGACGCTGATGCGCCTCGCGGCGCTGAAGGCCGACACGCGCGGCGTGACGGCGATGGAGTACGGGCTGATCGCGGCCTTCATCGCGGTGGCGATCATCGGCGGCCTGACGCTGCTCGGCGGCAATCTCGACGCGATGCTGAACGGCATCGCCGCGAAGTTCGTCTCGCCTCCGTGACCGGCGCGCGGGCGGCGGGTGGAGCGCCCGCCGCCCCGTCGCGGCCTGCACGCGGCGCGCTAAACGCTTCCTTCATGTGGGCCCCGCGACAATCGCTGCGATGGTCCCGTATCCCTCCCCGCTGACCGACATCGCGCTGGTGCTGGCGCTGGGCCTCCTGGCGGCGGCGGCGGCGTCCGACATCGCCTTCCGGCGCATCCCGAACGGGATCGCGGCGGCGCTCGCGCTGGCTGCGGGCGTGCGCCACGCCGCGTCGGGCCCCGCGGTGCTGGCCGTGGCGGCGGGCGTCGCCGGCATGGTTGGCGCCGTGGCCGCGCTGCTGTGGCATCGCGGGCTGCTCGGCGGCGGGGATGTGAAGCTCCTGGCCGCGGCGGCGCTGCTCGTGCCGCCCGCTTCGGTGCCGGTGCTGCTTCTGGCGGTGCCCCTGGCCGGCGGGGTGCTGGCGATTCTTCATCTCCTGCTTCGCCCGGTGGCGGAAGTCTGCGTTGGCCGCCCGGCGCGCGGCGCCTCGGTGGCGCGGCGGCTGCTGCGGCACGAGGCGCGCCGCATCGCCCGCGGGGCGCCGCTGCCCTACGGCGTGGCGATCGCCGCCGGGGCCGCCTTCGTCATGATCGGGCCGGGGGGCTGAGTGATGGCGCTGCGGCTCGTCCTCATCGTCGTGGTGCTGGTCGGCGTCGCGGCCCTCGGCCTGATCGGGGTGGTCGCGCTGGCGCCGCCGCCCGCGCCGCCACCCTCGGCGCAGGCGCCGCCGCCGGCGCGCGTGAGCATCCTCGTCGCCGCGCGCGGCGTGCAGGCCGGCACGCTGCTCAAGCCCGAGGACATCGCTGCGCGCGAGGTTCCGGCGGCCGAGGCGCGCGACGGCGCGCTGCGCGACGGGCCCGAGGCGCGGATCGAGCTGATCGGCGCGATGGTGCGGCGGACGCTCGCCGCGGGCGACGTGCTGAGCCTCGATGGCGTGCTGCGGCCCGGCGAGAACGGCTTCCTGGCGGCGGTGCTGGCGCCCGGGATGCGCGCGGTGACGGTCGGCGTGGACGCCGTCTCGGGCGCGGCCGGGCTGATCTGGCCGGGCGACCGCGTGGACGTGATCCTGACCCAGGCCTTCGACGAGAGCGAGGCGGCCCCGGCGCGCCGCGTGGCCGGGGAGACGGTGCTGACCGCCGCGCGCGTCATCGCCGTGGACCGCCATCTGGTGCAGGGCATGCAGCCCGGCGCGGTCGGGGATTCGCTGCGCGAGACGAACCGCACCGTCACGCTCGAGGTCTCGCCCGAGCAGGCGACGCGCGTCGCGGTGGCGATCCGGCTGGGCAGGCTGTCGCTCGCCCTTCGCGCGGCGGGCACCCCTGTCGAGGAAGGGATCGCGCAGCGCCCCGTCTGGGGCGGCGATGTCAGCGGCGCATTCAACCCCGCGGGCGCATCGGCATCGGGTGCCGGCGCCACCATCCGCGTCTTCGGAGGCCCAGGACGGGTCGAGGAGATTCGCTTCCGATGAATGCACGACGACTCTGCCGCGGCCTTGCGGCCGTGCTGCTGCTGCCCGCCTTCGCCGCCGCGCAGCCGGCGGCGCCGGAAAGCCTGCCGGTGGTGCAATCCCCGCCCGGCCTCAGGATCGAGCGCATGACGCTGGAAGCGGGGACGGGGCGGGTGCTGGTGCTGTCCGCCCCGGCCGCGAGCCTCTTCGCGGCCGACCCGCGCATCGCGGAGATGCGACCCGCGAGCCCCACCAGCGTCTTCGTCTTCGGCGTGGCGCCGGGGCGCACCACGCTCGCGGCGATGGACGCGGCGGGCGCGCCGCTGGTTCAGTGGGAGGTGACGGTCCGCCCCTCCGCCTTCCTGGTCTCGGACCTGCAATCCGCGCTGCGGCGGGCCTTCCCGGGGAACCGCAGCCTGCGGGTGGAATCCGGCCCGGGCGGCATCGTGTTGAGCGGCACCGTCAGCGCGCCGGCCGATGCCGAGCGCGCGCAGGGGCTGGTGCGCTCCCGCCTGGAAAACGAGCGCATCGCCATCGACAACCGCATCGCCGTCACCGGCGTGACGCAGGTGAACCTGCGCGTGCGCGTCGCCGAGGTGTCGCGCGAGGTGACGCGGCAACTCGGGGTGAACTGGCAGGCGCTCGGCACGATCGGGCGCATCGGCACGCTGGTCGGCGGCCCGGCGGGCGCGGCGCTTGAAACCTTCAACCTCGCCTTCGACCGCACCAACCCCTCCGACCGCATCGGCCTCGGCTTCCGCACGGGCAGCGCGGAGCTGCGCGACATCAACGCCATCATCGATGCGCTCGCGCAAGACCGGCTGGTCACCATCCTGGCGGAACCGAACCTCACCGCGACCTCGGGCGAGACGGCCTCCTTCCTCGCGGGCGGCGAGTTCCCCATCCCGGTGAGCCAGCGCGAGAACCAGGTGACGATCGAGTTCAAGCAGTTCGGCGTCGGCCTCGCCTTCGTCCCGACGGTGCTGTCCGACGGGCGGATCTCCTTCCGCATCCGCTCGGAAGTCAGCGAACTGTCCGAGCAGGGCGCGGTGCGCCTGCTGGCGGGCAACAGCAACGCCATCACCGTCCCTGCGCTGACGGTGCGGCGGGCGGAGACGACGGTGGAGCTCGGCTCGGGCCAGGCCTTCGCGATCGCCGGGCTGCTGCAGGATTCCTCGCGCCAGACGGGGCGCGCACTGCCCTTCGCGGGCGAGGTGCCGATCCTGGGAGCGCTGTTCCGCTCCGACCGCTTCCAACGCAACGAGACGGAACTCGTCATCATCATCACGCCCTACCTTGTGCGGCCTGCCGACAACCCGCGCGCCGTCGCCGCGCCCACCGACGGCTTCGTGCCGCCCAATGACGTCGAGCGCATCCTGCTGCTGCGCCAGACCGGCCGCGGCGGGCCGCCGCCGCGCGGCCTGTCCGGCAATCCCGGCTTCGTGCTGGATTGAGGGACGCGGCGATGCGGCGCGCGACGATCCTGCTGCTGCTTCTGCTCCCGGCCTGCGGGCAGATCGATCCCTATACGCGGGAGGGCGTCTGGCGGCCGCGCGGAGCCAACGAGGCCAACCTGCACCTGCATGTCGCGGTGCCCGCGCATCTCGACCGTGGCGTGAACGAGCCGCGTGCGGATGGGCATGTGCAGGCGGCGGCGGTGACGCGCTACCGGACGGACCGGGTCAAGGCGTTGCCGGCTTCGGGCGTGTCGCGCATCCAGGCGACCGGGCAGGGCGGCGGGTCGGCGCCCGCGGGCGGTGGCGATGGCGGGCGTTGACGGCCCCGACCGCAACCCGCCGGCGGCGCCCCAGGCGACGGCGCTCGCCGCGGATCGCGCGCCGCTGGTGGCCTTCGTCACGGATACGGAGTCCGATGCCGTGCTGCGCGAGACCCTGCTCGCCGAACTCGGCGAGGGGGCCGAGGTGCGCCGCGGCGACGTGCTGGCGGCAACGCGGGCGCTGAAGCGCAGCACCACGCCCCTCGCGCTGATCGTGGATGTGAGCGGCGTGGAGCAGCCGCTTTCTGCGCTCGAGGAGCTCGCCCTGGTGGTCGAGCCCGATGTGCGCGTGCTGGTGATCGGCGAGCGCCAGGACGCGGCCTTCTACCGCCAGCTTACGCGCGGACTGGGCGTGCTGGAGTATCTGTTCAAGCCGCTGACGCAGGAGATGGTGGCCCGCCACCTGCTGCCCTATCTCCGCCAGGGCACAAGCCCGCGCGACATGCATCTGCGGGGCGGGCGCGTCATCACCGTCACGGGCGTGCGCGGCGGCGTCGGCGCGACGACGATCGCGGCGAACCTCGCCTGGCATCTCGGGGAGGAGGCGCGGCGTCACACGGTGCTCCTGGATGCCGACCTGCATGGCGGGGCGGCGGCGCTGCTGCTCGGGGCGCGGACGGCCAACGGCTTGCGCTCGGCGCTCGAGCATCCGGAGCGCGTGGACGAGCTCTTCGTCGAGCGCACCGCCCAGCCGGCGGGGGAGCGGCTGCACGTGCTGGCGGCGGAGGAGAAGCCGCTCGATCCGGTCCTTTGCCAGCCGGGAGCGGCGGCGCGGCTGATGGCGATGCTGCGGCGGCGATACAACTTCGTCGTGGTGGACCTTCCCGCGCGCAGCGGGACGATGGCGCGGGAGATCCTCGACATGGCGCATCAGCGCGTGCTGGTGACCGATGCCTCGCTCGCCGGCGCGCGGGAGATGCTGCGTTTCGCGGCCATCCCCAATGCACCCACGCAATCACGTCGGGCGCTCACGGTGCTGAACCGCGCGGGCCAGCCCGGCATGTTGAGTGAGGCGCAACTGGGCGAGGCGCTGGGCGAGGCTCCGGAACTCGTCATTCCGTGGCTGCCGAAGGTGGTGCCCTCGGCGGCCGATCTGGGTGAGGCGGCGGCGCGGCAGCGCGGGGCCTTTCGCAACGCGATCCTGAGGCTGGCGCAGGATGTCGCCTCGATCCGCACGGAAGGGGAGGGGGAGGCGAGGAAGGGCCTCTTCGCGCGATGGTTCCGCTAGACATCCCAGCCCCGGCCTTCGGACGGCGCGTCCGCGAGGAGGCGTCGCCGGCGCCCGTCCTGCCGCCCGTGCAGACCGAGGCCACGCCGGAGGCCGGATCGGTGGTGCCGGCCGCGCCGGCAACGCCGCAGCAGCGCCAGAAGGCCGAGTTGCGGACGCTGTGCCTCGCGCGCATAGATCCGGCCTCCGTCGCCGCGCTGCCGCAGGAGGCGCTGTTCGCCGAGGTCGAGCGCATGATCGCCGAGATCGCGGATGCGCAGCGCATCGGGCTTTCGGCGCGCGAGCAGCGCGAAGTCGCGGCCGAGCTGGTGGACGACATGCTGGGCCTCGGTCCGCTCGCGCCGCTGCTCGAGGACGAGACGGTCACCGACATCATGGTGAACGGCCCGTTCCGCGTCTTCGTGGAGCAGCGCGGGCGGATCGTGCTCTCGCCGGTGCGGTTCCGCGACGCGAGCCACCTCGCGGGCATCGCGCAGCGCATCGCCGCGCAGGTCGGGCGCCGGATCGACGAATCGAGCCCGATGGTGGATGCCCGCCTGCCGGACGGCAGCCGCGTGAACATCATCTTCCCGCCGCTGTCACTGCTCGGCCCATGCCTTTCCATCCGCAAGTTCGCCAAGCGCAAGATCGACTTCGCGCAGATGGTGCGCAACGGCTCGATCTCGCCGCAGATGGCCCGGGTGCTCGAGATCGCCGCGCGGGCGCGGCTCAACATCATCATCTCGGGCGGCACGGGCTCGGGCAAGACGACGATGCTGAACGCGCTGTCGCGGCTGATCGACCCGTCCGAGCGCATCGTCACCTGCGAGGACGCGGCGGAGCTGCAGCTCCAGCAGCCGCATGTGATCCCGCTCGAGACACGGCCTGCCAATCTCGAAGGCCGCGGAGAGGTGACGCAGCGCGACCTCGTGAAGAACGCTCTGCGCATGCGCCCCGACCGCATCATCCTCGGCGAGTGCCGCGGCCCAGAGGCCTTCGACATGCTGCAGGCGATGAACACGGGTCATGACGGCTCGATGTCCACCATCCACGCGAACACCACGCGCGATGCCGTCACACGCATCGAGAACATGGTGCTGATGGGCCAGACGAGCCTGCCCGCGCGTGCGATCCGCCAGCAGATCGTCTCGGCCGTGGACCTGATCCTGCAGATCGAGCGCATGCGCGACGGCGTGCGCCGCTGCACGCAGATCACCGAGGTCTGCGGGCTGGAGGGCGAAGTCGTGGTGCTGAACGACATCTTCCAGTGGGAATACGAGGGCGAGGAGCCAGGCGGCCGCCTGCGCGGGTCCTACCGCGTGAGCCGCGCGCGGCCCGGCTTCGCGCCGCGGCTGGCGTATTTCGGGCTGGACCGCGCCTGGTACGCCGCGCTCGAGGAGGCGGGGGAATGAGCGGCCTGCTCGCCCTGCTTCTGGCGCTGCTGCTCGGCATCGGCCTGGCGCTGTGGGGGCTGCACAGCACGGGTCGGAACGGGCGCGGGCGGCGCCTTGCCGAACGCTTCGCGGCGCATTCGTTGCCTCACGCGCGGGTGCGCATGGCGAGCCGCGTCGCCCAGCGCGCGCCGCGGGCGGCGTGGCTGCGCATGCCCGAACCGCTGGAGCGCCGGCTGTCGCAGATCTTCGGCTGGGATGCTGAAAGGCTCGACCAGTATCCTCTGTCGCCGCCGCTGCTGGTGCTGCTGGCGTCGCTGCCGGCCATGATGCTGGGGCTGCAGGCGATCCGGATGCTCGGTGGCGTCGGGTGGCTTCTCACCGCGGCGGCCTGGGTGCTGCTGGCGCGCTGGGGCTTCGGCATGGTCCACAGGCGGCGCGCCGATGCGCTCTACCGGCAGTTGCCGGATGCGCTGGGCATGGTGGTGCGCGCCGTGCGCGCCGGCATTCCGGTGGTCGAGGCGCTGCGGACCATCGGCAAGGAACTGCCCGATCCGACCGGGGCGGAGTTCCGTCGGCTATCGGACCAGCTCGCGATCGGCATTCCGATGGAGGAGGCGCTGCGCCGCCTGGCGCGGCGCTCGGGCCTGCCGGAATACCGTTTCTTCGCCGTGGCGCTCTCGCTGCAGAACAGCGCGGGCGGCAATCTGACCGAGACGCTGGACAACCTCGCCGATGTTGTCCGCAAGCGCGTCGCGACGCGGCAGCGGGGCCACGCGCTGGCGTCCCAGGCGCGGGCCAGCGCCTATGTGCTCTCGGCCGTGCCGGTCTTCGCCGCCGGGGCTCTGCTGGTCATCAACCCGCGCTACATCCTGGTCCTGTTCAACGACCCGCGCGGCAACATGGTGCTGGCCTTCGCGATCGGCTCGCTCGCGCTCGGGCTGGGCACGATGAAGACCATCATCCGGCGGTCGCTGTCATGACGCGGGCGCTGGCGCTGCAACTCGCCATGGGGATCGTGCTGGCGATGCTGCTGGCGATCCTTGTGCTGTTGCCGCGGCTGCGGCGCGCGGAGCGCCTGCAGGCGCGGATCGCCGCCTCGCGCGGCGTCGTCGAGGTGCGCCGGCCAGAGTCAGCACCCCTGCCTCAGCGCATCGCGCGGCGGATCGGGCAGGCCGTGATGGCGAGCGGCATCGTCAAGGGGGAGACCCTCGCCGAGCTCCAGCGCACGGTGGTGGCGGCAGGCTTCCGTGGCCAGCGCGCGGTGGCGGTCTTCATCGGGGCGAAGGTGCTGCTGATGGTCGCGCTGCCCTTCGTGATGCTGCCGCTTTCGGCCGGGATGGGGCCGATGGGGCGGAACCTGCTGGTGGCCGGCGGCGCTGTGGCGGGGCTCGTGCTGCCCGACATGGCTCTGCGGCGGATGCGCGAGGCGCATGCGCGGCAGGTGGAGCGCGGCCTCGCTGACGCGCTCGACCTGATGGTGATCTGCGCCGAGGCCGGGCTGCCGCTGGAGGCCGCGGTGGACCGCGTGGCGAGCGAGATGGCCGAGGCCAACCGCGCGGTCGCCGCAGAGTTCGCCAATGTCGGCACCGAGCTCCGCATTCTCTCCGACCGCCGCCAGGCGCTGCAGAACATGGGTGAGCGGACGGGCCTCGAGAGCCTGCGCCGCCTGGGCGGCACGCTCGCGCAGACGCTGCAATACGGCACGCCGCTGTCGCAGGCCCTGCGCACGCTGGCGGGCGAGTTGCGCCACGAGACGTTGATGCGCTTCGAGGCACGCGCGGCGCGCCTGCCCGCACTGCTCACGCTGCCGACCATCGCGTTCATCCTGCCCTGCATCTTCTTCATCGTCGGCGGGCCCGCCGTGCTGCGGGTGCTCGACATCGCCGCGCGTCCCTGAGCCGAAGGAGTTGGCCCATGCGCAACCTCGTCCTTCCCATGCTTCTCGCCGGGGCTCTGGTGGCCTGCGCGGGCGCCCCGGTCGAGAGCGACCAGCGCCTGCGCGTGGCGGGCGCGGCGCTTGCCTCCGGCAACACGGCGGCGGCGCTCGCGATCGCTGCACGCATCGCCCAGGAGAACCCGCGCGATGCGTCGGCGCAGCTCCGCCATGCCGAGATGCTCGCCGCCGCCGGGCGCTGGTCTGAAGCGGCCGAAGCCTATCGCCGCGCGGTGGCGGCGGATGGCGCTTCGGCGCCGGCACGGCTCGGCCTCGGCCGCGCGCTGCTGCGCGGGGGCGATCCCGTGGCGGCGGAGGCCAGTTTCCGCGAGGCCGTCTCCGCCCTGCCGCGCGAACCGGGCGCGCTCAGCGGGCTCGGCGTCGCGCTCGACCTCCAGGGGCGGCATGCGGAGGCGCAGCAGGCCTATCGCGGCGCGCTCGCCCTCAATCCCGCGCATGCGGGGGCGCGGACCAATCTCGCGCTGTCGCTGACGCTCTCCGGGCAGGGTGCGGAGGCGGTGCGGATGCTCGAGCCGGTGGCGCGTGCCCCGGAGGCGACGCCGCGTCAGCGGCACAACCTCGCTCTGGCCTATGCGGCGGCCGGCGACGCGCCGCGCGCGGCCGAGCTGATGGCGCCCGAACTGGGCGAGACGAGCCGGGAGGCAGTGGTGGCCTGGCGGGCCGCGCTGTCGGGCTCATGAGGCGCCGCCGCGCGGGCCGCGGCTCCATCGCGCTCGAGTTCGCGCTGACGGGGCCGCTGCTGATGGCGCTGATGATGACGGTGCTGGAAGGCGCGTGGCAGGCGCTGACGGCCGCGACGCTCGACATCGGCGCGCGCGAGGCGAGCCGCTTCGGCGCGACGGGCGCCGCAGCGCCCGACTGGCTGCCGCCGCCCGCCCCGGCCAGCCGCGAGGAGGCGGTCCGGCGCATCGTGCTGTGGTTCGGCCCGCATGTGCTGAATGCCGATCGCCTGAGCGTCACGGTCGCGGCCTTCGCCGACCCGCAGCAGCTCGGCATCCCCGGCCAGGGCCAGGCGGGGGCGGGTGGGGCGGGCGCGACCGTGCTCTACGAACTGGCCTACGAGCAGCCCTTCCTGACGCCCTTCCCGGCGCTTCTGCTCGGCCGCGGGGCGATCCCGCACCGTTCCCGCATGGTGGTCCGCAATGAGCCCTTTCCGCCTGCGTGAGCGTCTTCGGCGGGGCTCGGTCGCGGTCGAGTTCACCCTCGTCGCGCCGGTGCTCGCGCTGCTCGGGCTCGCGGTGCTCGACGTTGTGGATTTCCTGCGCACCTCGCTCCGCCTCGAGCGCACGGCCGGCGAGGTCGCGAACGTCACTGCCCAGTACCAGGTTCTGCGCGAGGAGGATTTCGCGACGCTGTTCGATCTCGCGGGGCGGATCGCGGCACCCTATCGCGTCACCGATGCGGATGGGGCGGTGATCGTCTCGGGCCTCGCGAACCAGGGGCAGGGGCCAGTGGTGTTGTGGCAGCGGCGGGCCGGCTCGTCCGGCTACGCCAGCGCCTTCGGCGCGCAGGGCGGGGCGGCGAGCATTCCCGCACGCTCGGGCGACCTCGTACTCGCCATCGGACAGGGGGCCGTGGTCGCTGAGGTGTTCCTCGCGCGCGAGCCCTGGCTGCTCTCGGGGCGCTTCCTCGCCGGCGCGCCCTTCTCGCGCCTGCAGAGCTTCGCGCTGCAGCGGCCGCGCATGGTCTCCATCCTGAGGGTCTCCGCGTCATGACGCTCCTGCGACGCCTGAGGCGCGACCGGCGCGGCGCGGTCGCGATGCTGGCGGGGCTTGCCGCCATCCCGCTGCTCGCCATGGCGGGCGCCGCGGTGGACCTGACGCGGCTCTACATCCTCCATTCGCGGCTGATCACGGCGGTGGACGCCGCGGCGCTGGCCGGTGCGCGCGCGATCAACGACCTCGACCGCGACACGCAGATCCAGCGCTGGTTCTGGGCGAACTTCACGCGAACGGGCTCGCAGGCGACGAGCGGCTTCCTGGGCGCGGAGGTGACGCAGCTCAGCATCACGGTGGACCAGGAGGCGCGCATGGTGCGGGTGCGCGCGCGCGCGGCGCTGCCCACCACCGTGCTGCGCCTGTTCGGCCAGGACGTGCTGGTGGCGAGCGTGGACCAGGCGGCGCGGCGGCAGGACCGCGGCATGGAGCTCGCGCTCGTGCTCGACGTCACCGGCTCGATGGCCGGCGCGCCGATGACGGCGCTGCGCGATGCGGCGACGGAGCTGGTCAACATCCTCTACGGGCCGAGCGAGACCATCCCGAATTTCTGGGTCTCGGTCGTGCCCTATACCGCGATGGTCAACATCGGCCGCGGGCGCACGGGCTGGCTCGAACCCGGCAGCCTCAACCCCGCCGACTATGGCAGCACGGTCTGGCGCGGCTGCGTCTTCGCCCGTCATGTGAACGGGGAGGACGAGACGGACACCCCGCCCACCATCGTGCCCTTCCGTCCCTTCCTGTGGCGTTCCACCGTCAACCGCTACAGCCCCAACCTGGGCGACAACGAGTGGACGAACGCCACCATCACCGAGCCCAATCCGGAAAACCCGCCCTCCGACGCGGCGCAGAACGCGCTCGGGAACAACGCCCGTGGGCCGAATCTCGGCTGCCCGCGCGCGATCCTGCCGCTGACCGCATCGCGCAGCGTGGTGCTCAACGAGATCGCGAACCTGCGCGCGACGCATCGCGGCGGCACCATGGCCAATCTCGGCCTTCAGATGGGATGGGCGACGATCTCCCCGCGCTGGCGCGGCCTGTGGGGCAGCGCCACGCTGCCGCAGGACTATGATACGCCCTACATGGACAAGGTCGTCGTGCTCATGACCGACGGCAACAACGAGTGGTACGACTGGCCCGAGGGCGCGCCCGGCGCCTGCCGGACCACGGGCAGCAACCCGCCCTGCCGCAGCGGCTACACGAGCGACGGCGACACCGACATGTCCGCCTATGGGAGGCTGCGGGAGAACCGGCTCGGCCTTGTCGCGCCGCTGACCAATGCGCGGGCGCTGACCGAGATCAACGCCCGGATGGCGCGCATGTGCACGCGCATCAAGGCGCGCGGGGTCATCGTCTACACCATTACCTTCAACGTCACGAATGCCGCGACGCGCGACCTCTATCGCGCTTGCGCGACGCAGCCGGAATACCACTTCAACAGCCCCGATGCCGCGGCGCTGCGCGCCGCCTTCCGGGAGATCGCGGGGCAGCTCGCCAATCTGCGGATCGTGCGCTGAGGCCCGGGGCGGTGCGTTGACGGGCCTCGGCGCGTCGCCCTAGCGTCGAGCGCATCCCGAGCAGGAGCGCGCGATGAGATTGCCCGGCCATGGGCGCTACGCCCACAGCGCCATTCCGCAGCGGCCCGACTATGACTGGCCGAACGGGGCGCGGCTCGCGCTCGTGGTGTGCAACAACATCGAGGCCTTCGCCTACCGCGCCGGGCTCGGCTCCGACAGCACCGGCACGCCGGCGGTGCAGAACCAGCGGAACTACGCCTGGCGGGACTACGGCAACCGCGTGGGGCTGTGGAACCTGCTCGACATGCTGGACGAGCTCGAGATCCCCTGCGCGCACAACGTGAACGGCGCGGTGCTCGATGCCTGCCCCGAGATCGCGCCGGCGCTCAAGGCGCGCGGCGACGAGTTCGTCGGGCACGGCCGCACCAACGCCGAACGCCAGGACGGGATGTGGGAGGAGGATGAGCGGCGGCTCATCGTCGAGAGCCGCGACGCCATCATCCGTCATGCCGGCGCGGCGCCGGAAGGCTGGCTCGGCCCCTATATCGCGCAATCGGCGGTGACGCTCGACCTGCTGAAGGAGGAAGGCTTCTCCTACGTCATGGACTGGCCGGCGGACGACCAGCCCTTCTGGATGGCCACGCGCGCCGGCCCGATCCTCTCCGTCCCGTATTCCGTCGAGCTGAACGACAGCCCGGCGCAGCTCGCCCGCCAGCATACGGGCCGCGAATTCGCGCAGATGATCGTGGATCAGTTCGACGAGATGCTGGAGCAATCGAGGAAGCGGCCGCTGGTCTGCTCGGTGGTGCTGCATCCCTTCATCGTCGGCCAGCCCTTCCGGCTGCGGGCGCTGCGTGACGCGCTGCGCCACATCCTTTCGCACCGCGAGCGCCTCTGGGTCGCGAGGCCGGGCGAGGTGGCCCGCTACGCCGCCTCGCTGCCGAAGGGCGTGGTGCCGGGGTCGGAGATGCTGCCGTGACTCGCGCGCTGCCCGCCTGGCGCTCCCTGCTCTACGTCCCGGCGAGTGCGGAGAAGTTCGTCGCGCGCGCGCATGAGCGCGGCGCGGATGCCATCATCCTCGACCTCGAGGACGGTGTGGCGCCGGCCTCGAAGCCCGCCGCGCGCGCCGGGCTCGCGGCCGCCGTCGCGAGCGTGCGGCGCAACGGGGCCGATGTGCTGGTGCGCATCAACCGCCCGCTTCGCGTCGCGGTAGAGGACATCGCCGCCGCGGTCACCGCCGGTGCCGATGCGCTGGTCTGCACCAAGGTCATGGGCCCGGACCATGTGCGCCTGCTCTCGGAACTCGCCGCCGAATCCGAGGCCGCTTGCGGACGTGCGGCCGGGACCGTGCGCTTCGTCGTGCTGATCGAGGATGCGGCCGCGCTCGCCCACGCGCAGGCCATCGCGGCGGCCGATCCGCGCGTGGTGGCGCTCGGCGTCGGCGGCGAGGATCTCGCCACCGATCTCGGCGCCGAGCCGACGCCCGATGCGCTCGACCTGCCCAAGCGCATGGGCCTGGTGGCGGCGCGCGCGGCGGGCGTGCTGCCGCTCGGCTTCATCGGCACGGTGGCGGGGCTGAAGGATCTCGAGGGCTATCGCGCCATGCTGCGGCGTTCCCGCGCCATCGGCTTCGCCTGCGCCTCCTGCGTGCATCCCTCCCAGGTGCCGATCATCAACGAGGAATACGGCCCGCGCCCGGAGGAGGTGGAGCGCGCGCGGCGCCTTGTCGCGGCCTTCGAGGCGGCGCTGGCCGAGGGCAGGGGCGCCGTGGCCTTCGAGGGCGAGATGATCGACAAGCCGATCGTGGAGCGCGCGCGGCGGCTGATCGCGCGGGCAGGCTAGACGACGGCGGTCATGCCGCCATCCACGAAGATCAACTGGCCATGGACGAAATCCGAAGCCGGCGCGGCGAGGAACACCGCGGCGCCGATCAGTTCCTCCACCCGCCCCCAGCGTCCGGCCGGGACGCGCTTGCACAGCCACTCGGTGAAGGCCGGATCCTGCACCAGCGCGCTGGTCAGTTCCGTGTCGTAGTAGCCGGGCGCGAGGCCGTTCACATTGACGCCGTGCCGCGCCCATTCGGCGCAGAGCGTGCGCGTGAGCATGCGCAGCGCGCCCTTGCTCGCGGCATAGGGGGCGATGGTCGGGCGGCCGAGTTCGCTCTGCACGGAGCATACGGTGATGATCTTGCCGCGGCCGCGATGGACCATGCGCTTGCCCGCCGCCTGGCAGCAGTACCAGACGCCGTCGAGGTTCACCTCCATCACGCGCCGCCAGGTCTCGGGCGGCATCTCGGTCGAGGGCGCGCGCAGGTTGATGCCCGCATTCGCCACCAGGATGTGCAGCGGGCCGTGCGCGGCCTCGATGGCGGCGATGCCGGCCTCGACCGCCGCGTGGTCGGTCACGTCGAAGGCGGCGGTCACCGCGCCGGGCACATGCGCGCGCGCGGCTTCCAGCTTCGCCGCGTCGCGGCCGTTCAGCACCACCTTCGCCCCGGCCTCGGCCAGGCCGCGCGCCAGGGCGAGGCCGATTCCCTGGCTCGATCCTGTCACCAGGGCGAGCGTCCCGCTCAGGTCGAACAGCGCGCGCGACATCGGCGTTTCCCCGTGTTAGGTCCGGCGGCAGGCTAGGGGGAGGGACCGCGGATGGACAAGCCGGGCCTGCTGGTGGTGGGCGTGCTGCCCGATTGGGATCTCGAGGCGCTGGGGCGCCGGTTCACGCTGCATCTGCTCTACGAGGCGCCCGACCGCGCCGCCTTCCTCGCGCAGCAGGGGCCCTCGGTCCGCGCCATCGCGACCAAGGGCGAGCTCGGCGCCGATGCGGCGATGATGGATGCCTGCCCGAACGCGAAGATCATCGCCTGCTACGGCGTCGGCGTGGATGCCATCGACCTCGCCGCCGCCCGCGCGCGCGGCATCGCGGTGACGAACACGCCCGATGTGCTGACGGAGGAGGTGGCCGACATGGCCTTCGCGCTGCTGCTCGCGGCCGCGCGCGCCATCCCGGAAGGCGATGCCTATGTGCGCAGCGGCGCCTGGGCGCGGCAGGGTCCGATGCGGCTGACCACGCGCGTCTGGGGCAAGCGGATGGGTATCGTGGGCCTCGGGCGGATCGGCCGCGCCATCGCGCGGCGGGCCGAGGGCTTCGGCATGGCCATCGCCTATTCGGGCCGCACGAGGAAGGACGTGCCCTACGCCTTCCACCCCAGCCCCGCGGCGCTCGCCCCGGAGGTGGACATCCTCGTGGTCTCGGCCGCCGGCGGGGCGGCCACGGCGGGGCTCGTGGACCGCGCGGCGATCGAGGCGCTGACGCCCGGCGCGATCTTCGTCAATGTCTCGCGCGGCTCCGTGGTGGACGAGGCGGCGCTGATCGCCGCGCTGCAATCGGGGCGCATCGCCGCCGCCGGGCTCGACGTGTTCCGCAACGAGCCGGCCATCGATCCGGTCTTCGCGACGTTTCCGAATGTGGTGCTCTCGCCGCACCAGGCCTCGGGGACGGTGGAGACGCGCAAGGACATGGGCCGGCTGATGCTCGCCAACCTGGAGGCGCATTTCGACGGGCGGCCGCTGCCCACCCCCGTGCCGTGAGCCGCGCCGTCGTCATCCACGCCGCCCACGACCTGCGCGTGGAGGAGCGCCCGGCCGGCGAGCCCGGCCCGGGCCAGGTGCGCGTGCGCATCGCCGCGGGCGGCATCTGCGGCTCGGACCTGCACTACTTCCTGCATGGCGGCTTCGGCGCCATCCGCGTGAAGCACCCGATGGTGCTGGGGCACGAGGTGGCGGGCGTCATCGAGAGCCTCGGGCCGGGTGTCGCGGGCCTCGCGGTCGGGCAGCCGGTGGCGGTGAACCCCTCGCTGCCCTGCGGACGCTGCCGCTACTGCCAGGAGGGCGCGCAGCAGCATTGCCTCGATATGCGCTTCTACAGCAGCGCGATGCGGGAGCCGCATGTGGATGGCGGCTTCCGCGAGGCGCTGATCTGCGAGGCCGCGCAGGCGGTGCCGCTGCCCGAGGGACTCGACACCACCACGGCGGCCTTCGCCGAGCCGCTCGCCGTCTGCCTGCACGCCGCGCGGCAGGCGGGGCCGCTGATGGGGCGGCGGGTGCTGGTCACGGGCTGCGGGCCGATCGGCGCGCTCGCCATCGCCGCCGCGCGCCTGGGCGGGGCGAGGGAGATCGTGGCGACGGATCTCACCGAAGCGCCGCGCAAGGTGGCGCTGGCGATGGGCGCGGACCGCTTCCACGCCGACCCCGAGGCGCTTTCGGCCTATGGCGCGGAGAAGGGGGTCTTCGATGTGGCGATGGAGGCCTCGGGGAGCCCGCGCGCGCTGCTCGGCATCCTGCCCGTGCTGCGGCCCGGCGGCACCATCGTGCAGATCGGCATCGGCAACGACGCGCCGGTGCCGATGTCGGTGCTGGCGGCGAAGGAGATCACCTGGCGCGGCACCTTCCGCTTCCATGCCGAGTTCGCCATGGCGGTGGAGGCGCTGGCGGCGCGGCGGCTCGATGTCGCGCCGCTGCTGACCGAGCGCTTCCCCATCGAGCGCGCGGCCGAGGCCTTCGCCCTGGCCGCCGACCGCGCGCGCGCGATGAAGGTGCAGATCGCCTTCTGATACCCTGTGGACACGGGATTGCCCTTTGTCCGCGGGACATCAGGATTTGCTTCCGCGCGCGGCCGCCCCACCAGCCCCGCGCGCCACACCAGCGGCCTGAAGGTCAAACCTGTCGCCCGCTTGTCTGAGGCGTCCCGGCCGTCAGGGCGTGGCCTCGCGCACCACCCCGATCCCGCGCAGCCGCGCGAGCTCCTCCGCCCCCAGCACCGGTGCGAGGATCTCCTCGTTGTGCTCCCCGAGCCTCGGGGCGGGCCGCGCCAGCACCCCGGGGGTGGCGGAGAGCCGCGGCACCAGACCGTGCATCGGGAGCCAGCCGCCCGGCATCTCCGCGTCCGGCACCTCGATCAGCGCCTCGCGCTCGATGGCGTAGGGATCGCGCTCGAGCATGGCGGTGTCCATGATCGGGCCGATGGTCACCCCGGCGGCGTCGAAATGCGCGAGCGTCTCCTCGAGTGTGCGCTCGGCGATCCAGCCGCCGATCACCGCATCGAGTTCCTGCCAGTGCCGCAGCCGGGCCGGGTTGTCGGCGAAGCGCGGATCGCTGATCATGTCCTCGCGCCCGATCGAGCGGAACAGCTTCTCCGTCATGCCCTGGGTTGAGGCGGAGAGGCAGACCCAGCCGCCATCCTTCGTCCGGTAGGCGTTGCGCGGGGCGGTGTTGGTCGAGCGGCTGCCGGTGCGGGGCTTGCGCTGGCCCGTGATCCGCCAGTTCGCGATCTGCGGCTCCATCACGGCGAAGAGCGGCTCGAACAGCGAGACATCGAGCACCTGGCCCGTGCCGGTCGCCTCGGCGTGGCGCAGCGCGATCATCGCCGCGGCCGCGCCGTAGAGCCCCGCAAACGCATCACCCATGAACATCGGCGGCAGCACCGGCTCGCGGTCCTCGAAGCCGTTGACCGCGGCGAAGCCGGAATAGCCCTCGACCAGCGTGCCGAAGCCCGGCTTGTGGCGGAACGGCCCGTCCTGGCCCCAGCCCGAGATGCGCACGATGACGAGGGCGGGGTTGATCGCGAGCAGCGCCTCGGGCGCGAGGCCCATCGCCTCCAGCACGCCGGGGCGGAAGGATTCGACGAACATCGCCGCACCCTTGGCGAGCGCCTTCACCGTGGCGATGCCCTCGGGCCGCTTGAGGTCCAGCGCGACCGACTTCTTGTTGCGGCAGATCGTCTTCCAGGAGGTCTCGATGCCGCCGACGCGCCAGGCGCGCAGCGTGTCGCCCTCGGGCGGTTCGATCTTCACCACCTCCGCGCCATGGTCGGCGAAGACCTTGGTCAGCACATTGCCCGCGACGAGGCGGGAGAGGTCCACGACGCGCACGCCCTCCATCGCGCCGCGCGCGGCCGGATCGAAGGTCTTCCTGTGCGGGGCGCGTGGCTCCGTCATCGCTGGTATCCCATGGTGCTGGTGGTTGTGCGGTGGACCGCCCCAGTCTCGCGCAGCCGGCCGCGGGCCGGAAGCCGCGGCGTGAGCGGCGCATTAACCCGCGCCTGCGAGGATGCGGCGGGATCAGGAGGTGCGGCCGCGATGACGCCCGAGAGGCCGTTCCGCGAATGGCCGCTCGAACAGCTTGCCGAGCAGGCGATGCTCCATCCCGCCGATGCGGGCCTGCTCGCCGCGCTGGCGGCGGAGGCCGGCTGCCGCCCGGGCGCGCGCGCCAAGGCGATCGCCGCGCGGATCGGGCGCCTGCTCGCCGAGAGCGCGATGCGCGAGCGCCGCGCGGAGGAGGCGCGGCTGCGCGCCACGCTGGCCGCCGCGGCGGAGGAGATTGCGCGGCTGCGCCAGCGCCTCGCCGCGCGCGAGGCTGCCCAGGCCGATCCCGGCCCCTATCGGCGCGTCCACCTCACGCCTGATGCGCCGGCCTGGCTGGTGGCCGAGGTGCGGCGCGCCTTCCGCCGCCGCTACCACCCGGACGGCCAGGCCGACCCCGCGAGGCGGCGGCGGTCGGAGGAGGTGTTCAAGCGCATCGAGGCCGTCTTCGCCGAGATCGAGCGTCTGCGCGGGAAATGACGCGGGAGGGGCCCGCATGCACGCCACGCGGGCAGGATCCGGTGCGGGAGAGGCCGAATCGGCAACCGCTGGTGCGTGGTTTCGGCCCCGCATTGCTGTCATTGTCGCGAATTGAGACGGAACGGAAGATTCGCGGGCGATGTCCGGCGCGGCCCAGCACACCTCCTGGCGGCACATGACCAACTGGCCCTCGGGCCGGCTGCTCGAATACGCCGAGGCGCATCCGCACGACGCCGATCTGCTGGAATTCATCCATGGCGAGCTCGGCCGCCGCGATGTCGAGGTCGCGGCGACGGCGGCCCGCCGCGTGGCGCAACTCCTCGCGCGCGCGCAGGGGCGGGCGAACGGCGCGGCCGAGGCCTCGGTCGAAGGCGCGGCCTCCGAAGAGGCGCAGATGCTGATCGCCACGCTGCGGGCGCGCCTGGAGGCGGCCGAGCGCCGCGTGCGCGAGGCCGAGGCCCGGGCCTCGGCGGCCGAGCGCGCGCTCGCCTCCGAGCCGCTGCCCTCGCGCGGCGGGGCGCTGATGCGGCGGGTGCATCTCGCCGAGACGGCGCCGATGTGGCTGGTCGAGGCCGCGCGGCGCGCCTTCCGCCTGCGCTTCCACCCCGACCGCTTCACCGATCCGGCGATGAAGCAGCGCGCCGAGGACACTTTCAAGGAAGCGGAGGAGATCTTCCGCCAGATCGGCGCCGCGGGCGGGCAGTAGCCGCCCCAGGCCACGGGCGGGCCCCCGTCCGCTGCGCTTCAGAGCGCGGCCGCGGCCTCCAGCACCTGGGCCGCGTGCTGCTCCGGCTTCACCTTGCGCCAGATCCTCGCGATCTTCCCGTCCGCGCCGACCAGGAAGCTGGTCCGCTCCATGCCCATGTAGGTCTTGCCGTACATGGATTTCTGCACCCACACGCCATAGGCCTCGGCCACCTTGTGGTCCTCGTCCGAGGCCAGCGGGAACTCGAGGCCGTATTTCTTCGCGAACTTCTCGATGGGCGGCAGCGGATCGGGGCTGACGCCGATCACCTCGATGCCGATCTTGCCGAGCTGGGGCAGCGCCTCCTGCATGCCGCAGGCCTGCTTGGTGCAGCCCGGCGTGTCCGCCTTGGGATAGAAATAGAGCAGGTAGGGCCTGCCCTTCAGCGCGGCGGAGGAAACCTCCCGCCCGCCCGATGCCTTCATCCGGAAGGCCGGTGCCTTCTTCCCCTCGGCGAGTTCGCTCATGCGCGGTCCCCCTGCGTGTCCGGCCGGCCGAGGCGCCGCTCGAAGATCGCGCGCACCGCCGTCGCCGCTTCCGCCATCTGTGCGTGGAGTGCGCGGAGGTCAACGGGCGCGCCCTCGGCCTGCCGCAACCCGCAGGCATGAACGAGCGCGGAGGCGACGCTCTCGGGCAGCGCCTCCTCCCGCCAGCGGCCCACGGTCAGGCGCAGCAGGCCGCTGATCGTGCGCCAGAGATGCTCGGCGGCGATCAGGCGGCGCGCCTCCTCCGCATCGAGCGCGCCCGCATCGGCGAGGCGTGCGAGGGCGATGCGCGTCGTGGTCGCGAGCACGCCCGGATGCGCGCGGGCATGCACGAGCTGCAGCGCCTGGGCGATGAACTCCACCTCCACCAGCCCGCCGCGGCCGAGCTTCACGTCCCATGGCCCGTCGGGCGGCAGGTCGCGCAGCATGCGCGCGCGCATCGCCACCGCGTCGGGGATGGCCTTCCCGGCGGCGTCGGGGCGCAGCAGCGCCTCGCGGATCGCGGCTTCCACCTTGCGCCGCAGCGCCGGCGGGCCGGCGATGACGCGCGCGCGCGTGAGGGCCATGCGCTCCCACGTCCAGGCCTCCTCGGCATGATAGCGGCGGAAGGCGGCGAGAGAGACGGCCACCGGGCCCTTCGATCCCGAGGGGCGCAGGCGCATGTCCACCTCGTAGAGCTTGCCCTCGGCGCCGGGTGCGGTGATCGCGCCGATCACCTGGTGCGCGAGGCGGGCGAAATACTGGCTGACCGGCAGCGGGCGGATCGCTGGCGCGCCGCGCCTCGCGCGGCCCTCGCTCGTCTCGGCCGCGGGCGCATGGTCGTAGATCAGGATGAGGTCGAGATCGGATCCGGGCAGCATCTCCCGCCCGCCGAGCTTGCCGAGGGCGACGACGGCGAGCGCGCCGCCCTTCACCTTGCCGTGTCGCTCGGCGAAGGCGCCCGCGACATGGGGCAGCAGCCCGGCGATGGCGGCGTCGGCGAGGTCGCTGCGCGCCTCGCCCGCGGCGTCCACGTCGAGCGTGCCCTCGAGCGCGGCGGCGTCGATCTCGAACTTGCCTTCGAGCACCAGGCGGCGGGCGGCCTCCAGCGCCTCCTCGAAATGGCGCGCGTCGCGGAGCTGGGCAGGCAGGGCGGCGGCGGCGTTGCCCACCGTCCCGCCGGCGCCGACCAGCAGGCCCTCCAGCGCGGCGGTGTGGCGCGCGAGGTGGTCGGCGAGCTGCGGCGCGGCGCCGAGAATGCCGGCGAGGCGCTGCATCAGCGCGGGGTTGCGCTCGAGCAGGCTCAGCACCTGCACCCCCGCGGCGAGGCGGGCGAAGACGCCGTCGAGCCGCGCCAGCGCCGCATCGGGGTCGCGCTGGCGGGCGAAGGCGGCGAGAAGGGCGGGCATCAGCGCCGTCAGCAGCTCGCGCGCCCGCTCGCTGCGCGTCGCGCGCGTGTGCCCGTGGTGCCAGCCGCGCACCATCGCCGCGACGCCCGAGGGGTTCGCGTAGCCCATGGCGCGCAGCGTCGCGATGGTCGCGGGGTCGTCCTCGACGCCGGTGAAAACGAGGCTGCCCTTGACCTCCTCGGCGGCGAGCGTCGGCTCGGCCTCGAACATGCGGCCGTAGTGGTGCTCCACCGTCTCCATGTGCCGGGTGAAGGCCTCGCGGAAGGCCGCCTCGTCGGCGAAGCCGAGGAAGGAGGCGATGTTGGCGAGGCCCTGCGCATCCTCGGGCATCCTGTGGGTCTGGCGGTCCGCCACCATCTGGAGGCGATGCTCCAGCGTCCGCAGGAAGACATAGGCGGCGGAGAGGTCGTTGACCGCGCGCGGGTCGATCTTGCCCGCCGCCGCGAGCGCTGTGAGCGCGCCGATGGTGGTCGGGCTGCGCAGCCCCGGGTCCCGCCCGCCCCAGATCAGCTGCAGCACCTGGGCGGTGAACTCGATCTCGCGGATGCCGCCGCGGCCGAGCTTCACGTCGTGGCCCTCGACCTGAATGGTGGCGTTGGCGCCGCGCCCGCCCTTGTGGGCATGGATCTGGCGCTTGATGGAATGGATGTCGGCGACGGCGGCGAAATCGAGGTGGCGGCGCCAGACGAAGGGGCGGATCTCGCGCAGGAAGGCCTCGCCCGCCGCGCGGTCCGCGCCGACGGGGCGGGCCTTGATCATGGCCGCGCGCTCCCAGTTCTGGCCCATGCTCTCGTAGTAGGTGATGGCGGCGGGAATGGAGACGGCGAGCGGCGTCGCCGCCGGGTCGGGGCGCAGGCGCAGGTCGGTGCGGAAGACGTAGCCCTCGGCGGTGCGTTCCTCGAGAAGCCGCACCAGGTCGCGGGCGATGCGGACATAGACGGCGCCCGCCCGGTCGGCGTGGTAGGCTGCCGCCATCGGATCATAGAGCACCATGAGGTCCACATCGGACGAATAGTTCAGTTCCCGGCCGCCGAGCTTGCCCATGCCGAGCACGACGAGGCCCGAGTTCCGCCCGACGAGCCGCGGCTCCTCCCGCTGCGCGCCCGGAAGGCGGAGCTCGCCCCGCGCCGCGGCCTCGCGCAGCAGATGCGCGCAGGCGGCGTCTATCGCGCCCTCGGCGAGGTCCGAGAGCGCGCCGGTCACGCGCTCGAGCGGCCAGAGCCCGGTGATGTCCGCCACCGCGGCCGTCAGCGCGCCCTGCCGCTTGGCCTGCCGCAGCACCGAGGCGAGTGCTGCGCGCGGCGTCTCGGGCGGGATGCGGGCGAGCGGGGCGAGGGCGCGCGCCATCGCCTCCTCCGGCCCCTCCGTCGCGAACAGCAGCAGCGTCTCCGATTCCCGCGCCGCGAGTTCGGCGAGGTAGGGGCTGTGCCCGCCCAGCGCATCGAGCAGCGCCGCGCCGGCGCGCGAGGCGGCGAAGGCGCGTTCGGCCTCCCCGCGTTCCGCGAAGGCCTCCCGCGCCAGGGCGGCGGCGGCGGGGTCGAAGGGTCGGGGCAGGCGCCCGGGCGAGTAGCTGGTCGGCATGGGAAGGCAGGGGACAGGTGAGGCGGGTCGCGGGTCAAGCCGGGCGCTGGGCCAGCCGGCTGTTCAGGGCCTCGATGGCGCTGGCGGCGGCGGGCGGGCTGGCGGTGGGCGCCCTGGCCTGGAGGCTCGAACAGGGGCCGCTGGAAGTGCCCTGGCTGGCGGAGCGCGCAGCGGCCGCGTTCAACAGCCCGGGCGGGCGCACGCGCATCGGGATCGAATCGGCCGAGCTCGCCTGGTCGGGCTGGCGGAGCGGGCACCGGTCGCCGCTCGACCTGCGGCTGCGGCAGGTGCGGGCGGTGGACTCGGATGGCCATGTGCGGGCCGAACTGCCCGATGCGGCGGTCTCGGTCTCGCTGTCCTGGCTGGTGCGAGGCGTCGTCGCGCCGCGGGCGATCGAACTCGGCGGGCTGCGGCTGCGGGTCGTGCGCGATGCCGAAGGGGGCGTGGCGCTCGACCTCGGTTCGCTGACCGAAGGCGAGGCGGAGGCGCCCGCCGCCACGCGGCAGGCGCCGGCGGGCGATGCGGTGCTCGCGGTGCTCGCGGAACTCATGCGCCCGCCTTCGGAGGCGACGCCGCTCGCGGCGCTGCGCCTCGTGCGGATCAGCGAGGCGCGCCTCGAGGTGGAGGACGCGCAGCTCGGCCGCGCCTGGTCCGCGGAGGTCGCGAACCTCGCCCTGACGCGGCGCGCGGGCGGCGGGATCGAGGTCGCAGGCAGGGGCCATCTCGCGCTGGCCGCCGAGCGCGTCCCGCTGCGCATCGGCGGCGCGCTCGACGGCGCGACGGGCCACGGCACCCTCTCGGTCGGGCTGAGCGCTCAGCGGCCGGCGGCGCTCGCCCGCGCCGCGCCGGTGCTCGCCCCGCTCGCGGCGCTCGATGCGCCGGTCTCCCTCGTTCTCGATGTGCGGCTGCAGGGCCTTGCCGTGCCGGGGCTCGCCCTGGCCCGGCTGCGGGCGGGGGCGGGGGCGCTCGACCTCGGCCGCGCGGGACGGGTGCCGATAGGCTCCCTCGAGGCGGATGTGACCCTCGACGAGCGCACGCTGCGCATCGAGCGCGCGGTGCTGCACCCCACGCCGCCCGTCGCGGCCGGTGCGGCGCGCGCGCCGGTGATCCGCGCGCGGGCCGAGGCGCGGGAGGAGGACGGCGCCTGGCAGGCGGAGGCGAGCCTGACGCTCGACCGCGTGCCCATGGCCGAGCTCGCCCATTACTGGCCCGCCGGCATCGCGCCCAATGCGCGGCGCTGGGTGACGCAGAACATCACCGAGGGTGTCGCGCGCGACGGCCGCTGGACCCTTCGCGCGGAGGGCGACATGCAGGGCGCGCTGCGCGTCACCGCGCTCGACGGCGAGGTCATCGGAGAGGAGCTGACGGTCCACTGGCTGCGCCCCATGCCGCCGGCCGAGGATGCGGCGGGGCGGGTGCGCTTCGCGCTCGATGGCATCACCATCGCGCTCGAGGGCGGCACCCAGTCCGGCACGAGCATCGCGGTGCGGCAGGGGGAGCTGCGCTTCGACCTCGCCGCCGCGCCCGAGACGCTGGAGATGGACCTCGACCTCGCCGGGCCGCTCGCCGATGTCTGGGGCCTGCTGCGGCATCCGCGCCTCAACCTCTTCCGCGAGCGCCCGCCGCCGATCGCCGAGATCACCGGCGCGCTGCGCGAGGGGCGGCTCTCGATCGCGCTGCCGCTGCTCGCCGACATCCCGAACGAGGCGCTGCGCGTGCGCGCCACGGGCCGCGCCGCCGATGTGCGCATCCCGCGCCTGGTGCTGGGCCAGACGCTCGAGCGCGGCGCCTTCGACTTCGCGGTGGACACGGAAGGGATCCGCACCACCGGGACGGCGAGCGTGCTCGGCGTGCCGCTGCGCATCCAGCAGGAGGCGGATTTCCGCGCCGGCCAGCCGGGCCAGGTGGTGGCGCGGGAGGTGGTGACGGGCCGCGCCGATGCCCGCCAGATCGCCGCCTTCGGCCTCGATCCGCGGCCCTTCGTGCAGGGGCCGGTCGGGCTCGAGATCCGCAGCGAGACGCGGCGCAACGGGCAGGGCCGCGTGGCGCTGCGCGCCGACCTGCGCGAGGCGGTGCTCGCGGTCGAGCCGTTGGCCTGGACCAAGCGCGCCGGCGTCGCGGCGAATGGCGAGGCGGTCTTCGTGCTGCAGAACGGGCAGCTCACCGCCATCAACGACATCCGCATCCAGGCGCCGGATGCGCTGGTGCGCGCGCGCGGCACCGAGGTCCAGCGCAGCATTCCGAGGCGCGTGGAGATCCAGCAGGCCACGCTCGGGCAGAGCCGCTTCGCGGGCGAGCTCATGCCGCCCGCCCGGGCCGGTCAGGGCTGGACCATCGCGCTGCGCGGGCCGGTGCTCGACCTCGCGCCGGTCCTCTCGCGCCCGGCCGAGGCCGCCCCGGAGGCCGCGCGCGAGCCGGCGGGCGAGGACGGGCCGACACGCCTCGATGCGCGCTTCGAGCGCGTGCTGCTCGGGCCGGACCGCGCCCTGACCGGCATGACCGCCAGCGCCACGGTGGACGGGGCGGGGGTGGTGCGGGCCGCGCAGCTGCAGGCGCGCCTTGCCGGCGGCGGGGCGGTGCAGGCCTCGATCGCGGCGGAAGGCGCGCGGCGGCGCCTGAGGCTGACGAGCGAGGATGGCGGGGCGCTGCTGCGCGCCTTCGGCGTGCTGCGCACCATCCAGGGCGGGCGGCTCAGCGTGGATGCCGCCTGGCCGAGCCTGCGTCCGGGCGCGCCGCTTGCCGGCACGGCCGAGCTCGAGGAGTTCGCGGTGCGCGAGGCCCCGGCGATCGGCAAACTGCTGCAGGCGATGTCGGTCTATGGCGTGTTCGAGGCGCTCTCGGGCGAGGGGCTCGGCTTCGCGAGCCTGACCGCGCCCTTCACGCTGACGCGCGAGGCGCTGGTGCTCGAGGATGCGCGCGCCTTCTCGGCCTCCCTCGGCATCACGGCGCGGGGGCGGATAGACCGGCTGCGCGAGACGATCGACATGGAGGGCACGATCGTGCCGGCCTATGTCTTCAATTCGCTGCTCGGCCGCATTCCCGGGCTTGGCCGGGTGTTCAGCCCGGAGAGGGGCGGCGGCGTCTTCGCCGCGACCTACCGGATGCGCGGGGCGCTCGCGGATCCCTCGGTCTCGGTCAATCCGCTGGCGGCGCTGACGCCGGGCTTCCTGCGCGGGATCTTCGGCATCGGGCAGGCCGACCCGACGCTCGCCGCGCCGGAAGGCGGGCGCTAACCCGCCGCGCGCGGCGGTGACGGCCCGTCCGGACTGGCCTAGCCTGCACCGGCACGGAGAGCGAGGCGATGATGACCGGCCTGCCGAAGACCGCCGAGGAACTGGCGCTGATGGAGACCGCGCGCCGTGTCCTGCCCGGCGGGACCTTCGGCAACTTCCCCGCCGACATCGTGATCCGCTCCGGCAAGGGCGGGCATGTGTGGGATGTCTCGGGCAACGAGTATGTGGACTTCCTGCTCGGCTCGGGCCCGATGTTCATCGGCCATTGCCACCCGCGGGTGGATGCGGCGGTGATCGAGCAGATCGGCCGCGGCACCACCTTCTTCGCCAACAACGAGCACGGCATCCGCCTCGCGGAAGCGATCGTGGAGGCGGTGCCCTGCGCCGAGCAGGTGCGTTTCCTCTCCTCCGGCACCGAGGCCGATCTCTATGCCATGCGGCTCGCGCGCGCCTATCGCGGGCGGCCGAAGATCGTGAAGTTCGAGGGCGGCTACCACGGCATGTCGGACTGGGCGCTGATGTCGCTCGCGCCGAAGCGCCTCGCGAACTTCCCCGCCCCGGTGCCCGACAGCCCCGGCATCCCCGATGCGCTGCGCCACGAGGTGCTGGTCGCCCCCTTCAACGACGCCGAGGCCGCGGTGCGGCTGATCGAGGCGCATCAGGAGGAGATCGGCGGCGTCATCATGGAGCCGCTGCAGCGGCTGATCCCGCCCAAGCCCGGCTTCCTGCAGGCGGTGCGCGAGGTGACGGCGCGGCTGTCCATCCCGCTCATCTTCGACGAGGTCGTGACCGGCTTCCGCTTCGCCTATGGCGGCGCGCAGGAACTGTATGGCGTGACGCCGGACATCTGCACCCTCGGCAAGATCGCGGGCGGCGGCTTCCCCCTCGCCGCGGTCGCGGGAAAGGCCGAGATCATGGCGCTGTTCGACCGCGCCGCGGCGGGGGAGGAGCGGTTCCTCATGCAGATCGGCACGCTCTCGGGCAACCCCGTCGCGGCGGTGGCGGGGCTCGCGACGCTCGCGGTGCTGCGCGAGCCCGGCACCTACGAGGCGGTCTTCGCGACCGGCCGCGCGCTGATGGAGGGCCTCTCGCGCCTGATCGCCGAGGCCGGCATCCCGGCGCAATGCCTCGGCGAGCCCGTGCTGTTCGACGTGGTCTATGCCGAGGGCGAGATGCGCGACTACCGCGCCCTGCTGCGCCAGGACACGGCGATGCAGAGGCACGTGAACGCGGTGCTGCGCGCGCACGGCATCCTGAAGGGGGACAGCAAGTACTACCTCTCCACCGCGCATACCGCCGAGGACGTGGCCCGCACGCTCGAGGCCTTCCGCGCCGCGCTGGCGACGCTGCCGGCCTCGCGCAGCGCGGCATGAGCCTTCCCCCGGCGCCGCGCAGGGCCATCTGAAGGCCATGGACTGGATCGCCATCCTCGGCCTGCTCGGCTTCCTCGGCGCGAATTTCCTCGCCGCACTCTCGGGCGCGCTGTTCCCGCCCGGGGAATGGTACCGCGGCCTCGCGAAACCCGCCTGGAACCCGCCGGACTGGGCCTTCGGCCCGGCCTGGACGGTGCTCTACGTGATGATCGCGGTCTCGGGCTGGCTGGTCTGGCGCAAGGCGGGCTTCGCGGGTGCGGCGGTGCCGCTCGCCGCCTATGGCGTGCAGTTGCTGCTCAATGCGGCGTGGTCGGCGATCTTCTTCGGGATGCGCCGGCCGGATCTCGCCTTCTACGAACTCGTGGTGTTCTGGGTGGCGATCCTCGTCACCATCGTCCTGTTCTGGCCGGTGCACCGGACGGCGGCGCTGCTGCTGCTGCCCTATCTCGCCTGGGTGAGTTTCGCTGGCGCGCTGAACCTCACGCTGTGGCGGATGAACCCGCTCCGCGGCTGAGCTCCCTCACGCCGTGCCGAAGATCCGGTCGCCGGCATCGCCGAGGCCGGGGCGGATGTAGCCGTGGTCGTCGAGCGCGCGGTCCACCGCGGCGGTCCAGAGCGGGACATCCGGGTGGGCCTCGTGGAAATGGCGGATGCCCTCGGGCGAGGCGAGCAGGCAGACGAAGCGGATCTGCCGGCAGCCGCGCGCCTTGAAGCGCTCCACCGCCGCGACCGCCGAATTGGCGGTGGCGAGCATCGGGTCGAGCACCAGCACCAGCCGCTCCGCCACATCCGCCGGGGCCTTGAAGTAGTATTCCACGGCTTCGAGCGTCGTCGGGTTCCGGTAGATCCCGACATGAGCGACGCGCGCGGCGGGCAGCAGCGCCAGCATGCCGTCCAGCATGCCGAGGCCCGCGCGAAGCACCGGGGCCAGCACCAGTTTCCGCCCCGCGATGCGCGGAGCCATCATGGGTTCGAGCGGCGTCTCGATCGGCACCTGCTCCACCGGCAGGTCGCGCGTGACCTCGTAGCAGAGCAGCATGGCGATCTCGCCGAGCAGGCGGCGGAACTCGGCCGAGGGGCAGGCGGCCTCGCGCATCAGGCCGAGCTTGTGCTGGATCAGCGGGTGGCTGGCGACATGCAGCGCCGCTCTCGTCTCCTTCTCCGCCGCCGACATCGCCACGCTCTCCTTGCCTGTGGCCGGCCTGCATGGCGCAAAGCGCCGCCGCGCGGAAGCCCTGGGCAGGAAATCGCCAAAAGGTTGATAAATGCCCAGACATGAGCAACTGATTGGGTCATGCCCGACACCGGCCTGCTGCGCGATGCCGCCCTGCCGAACCCGCTGCCTGCGGGGACGGTGGCGGTGATCGGCCTCGGCTATGTCGGCCGTCCGATCGCGCTGGCCGCCGCGGCGGCGGGATTCGCGGTGAGCGGCTTCGACCTCGACCCCGCCGCGGCGGCGGCGGCCGAGGCGGCGTGGCGGGGCTTGGGGGCGCCGGGCCGGCTGTCCGCCACCGCGGATCCCGCGCGCTTGCCGGCCGCGCAGACCTGGCTGATCTGCGTGCCGACGCCGCTGGACGCCGCCGGGCGGCCCGACCTCTCCCTGGTGGAGGCGGCGCTCGCGACCTGCGTCGCGCGGCTCGTGCGGGGGGCGCTGGTCTGCCTCGTCTCCACCTGCCAGCCCGGCGCGACCAACGGCACCTGCCGCCGCGCCATCGAGGCGGCGGGCTTCGCGGTGGGGCGGGATGTCTTTCTTTGTGTCAGCCCGGAGCGCGAGAATCCCGGCGCGACGGACGGCCCGCGCGACGTGCCGCGCCTGCTCGGGGCGACGGATGAGGCCTCCCTCGCGCGCGGCCGGGCCTTCTGGGAGCGGGTGGCCGGGCGCGTCATCCCGGTGGCGAGCCCCGAGATCGCCGAATGCGCGAAACTGCTCGAGAACACCTATCGCCTGGTGAATGTCGCGCTGATGGACGAGTTGCATCGCGGCTTCGCGGCCCTTGGCGTGCCGACGCGCGCGGTGGTGGAGGCGGCGGCGACGAAACCCTTCGGCTTCGCCCCCTTCTGGCCGGGCGCGGGGGCGGGCGGGCACTGCATCCCGGTGGATCCGGAGTTCCTGCAGATGGAACTGGCGCGGGTGGGCGCGGCCTCCTCCCTGCTCGCAGCGGCGGCGGAGGCCAACCGGGCCCGCCCGGCGGCGGTGGTCGAGGGCGTGGCGCGCGCCTTGGGTGGCAGCCTCGCGGGGCGGCGGGTGCTGGTCATGGGCGTGACCTACAAGCCGGGCGTGGCCGACCTGCGCGGCGCGGCGCCGCTCGCGCTGCTGCGGCTGCTCGCCGCGCGCGGCGCCGAGGCGCTGTGGCACGACCCGCTGGTGGCGGAGGGCCCGGGCCCTCTCGCCCCCTTCGTGCGCGCGGCCGACCCGGCGCGCTGCCCCGGCGGGCCGCCCGATGCGGTGGTGCTGGGCACGCCGCAGCCGGGCTTCGATCTCGCGGCGTTGCCGCGCCTCGCGGCGGTGGCGGTGGATCCCTTCGGCCTGGTGCCGGGCGGCGCGGCGGCGGGTGTGCGGGTGGTGTAGGGCCGGCGGGCGCGAGGCGTGACCATGCGCCGGCCGGCATCGCAGCGCCGGGCGACCGCGGCGCGGCGGGCGGCAGGTGATCCGACGCCCGGCGCGCATCCGCATCCGCATTCGTGCAGCCGCGCGCAACCGCCCCGGCAGCCGCAGCAGCGCGGGCGCGATCAGCAGCGCCCGGGAGCGAGGCGCGGCGGGCGGCAGGTGATCCGACGCCCGGCGCGCATCCGCATCCGCCCTCAGGCGAGCGCGCGCAACCGCCCCAGCAGCCGCAGCAGCGAAGGCGCGAGCAGCATCGCCCGCCCGAGCGCATGCCGTGCCTCGCGCCCCTCCGGCAGCCCCTCGGCGCCGAGCAGGTCCGCGACCCCGCGCGGCATCACCGGCACGCGCCCGGCCAGCAGCGCCACCGCCAGCGCGTGCCGGTCGGGCGCCTCCATCGGGCCCTCGCCGCGCAGCGCCGCGGCAAGCCGCTCGGCGCCCGGCTCCCATGGGCCCGCCTCGGCAGGGCCCGGCGTGGGGCCGGCGGCGAAGGCGGCGGCGGCCTCGGCCTCGGCGAGGATGCCGGTCGGCGGCGGCATCGCCTCCGTCACCAGGGCCTGGGTCTGGAGCAGCAGGGCGCGCCGCGCCGCCCGCGCGGGCACGGCGATGTCGAGCGCGCGCAGCATCGCGGCATGGGAGGGCGCGTCGCGGTCATCCCCCGCGCACCAGGCGATGATCGGACCGGCGAAGCCGCGCGCGCGCAGCGCCTCGGCCCAGGCCGGCCCGTCATGCGCGCCGGCGATGCGCAGCACGAGGTCGGCCTCGGGCGGGCCTTCCGGCGCCTCCCGCGCGAGGGCGAGCGCGACGCCCTGCGCGGCGAGCGCAGCACGGGCCTCCGCCAGGGCGGCCGGGGAGACGGTCTCGGCGCAGGCCGGCTCGATCAGCAGCCAGCGCGCGGGGCGGCCGGGCGCACCGAGCGCGCCGCGCAGCCGCGCGCCGATCTCGGCGGCGCGCCCGGGTGGCGGGGCCGGCCGGATGTGGCGGTCGCGCGCGGCCACCTGCTCGGCGGCGAGCGCGGCACGGCGGCCGCTGCGCTGCGCCGGATGGGTCCGGTAGAAGGCGGCGGGCCAGGCGGCCGAGGCGATGCGCGGCCGCGCGGCGGCGGCGCGCAGCCAGAACTCGTAGTCGAAGACCGCGCCGAGCGAGGCGTCGAGCCCGCCCAGCGCGGCATGGAAGTGCCGTGCCACCAGCACCTCCGGCTGGAGGAAGAAGGCGCCTTCGCCCCAGCGGCCGAAGACATCCGCGAGGCCTTCGGGGGTGAAGCCCTGGGGGCCATCGGCCAGCGCCCGCTGCACGCCGGTGATGCGCCGCGCGCGATGGATGACGGCGAAGCCATGCACCAGCCCGGCATCCGGCCGCGCCGCCCAGGCCGCGCCCAGGTGGTGCAGCGCGCCAGGCGCGAGCAGGTCGTCGGCATTGATCCAGCCGAGGAGATCGGCCTCGCTGCCCGCGAGACCCCGGGCGATGGCCTCGGCGGGGCCGGAATCGGGGCCGGTGAGGACGGCGTGCAGCCTGTCCCGGTGGCGGGCGAGGATGGCGGCGGTGCCGTCGGTCGAGCCGCCATCCACCACGACATGCTCGACCGCCGGGTAGTCCTGGCGGGCGACGGAGAGGATCGTCTCCTCGAGCCAGGGACCGGGGTTCAGGCAGGGGGTGACGAGACGGATGCGCGGCCAGCGCGCGCCGGGCGGCAGCAGCGCCTCGAAGGCGGCGCGGGCGGCCTCCGGCGGGGCGGCGAAGGGCCAGGGCAGCTCGCCGAAATGCGGCCAGGCGGCGCCGGCCATCATCGCCTCCCCCGCGGCGGGCAGGGCGGCGAGGATCGCCGCCGCGCGCGCCGCATCCCCCGCGGCCAGCGCGGCGTAGCCCGCGTTGAAGCGCGCCGAGGCGTCCTCCGGCTCGGCCGCATGGGCCGCGGCGAAGGCGAGCGCGGCGCGGGCGGGGCGATGCGTCGCGGCATGGGCGAGGCCGGGAAGGCTCGCCTTCGCGCCCCGGCCATGCTCGAGGAGCCGCGCGCGCCCCGTTTCCCCCGCCGCCGCGCCGAGGGCGCGCAGCAGGTCGTCCCGCCCGGCCTCCTCCGCGAGGCGCGCCAGTTCGGCGCCGTCCGCGGACGCGAGCAGGGAGGGCTCGGCACAGGCGGCGGCGGCCATGGCCTCGAGCAGGGGCGTGTCGGGCGCATCCTGCAGGCTCTGGCGATAGGCGGGCAGCCCGGCGGCGAGCAGCAGGGCGCGGATGGCCGGCCGCGCCTGCCCGGCGGCGGCGCGGCGGGCGAGCGCCGCCGCCCCGGCCACCTCGCCCAGCGCCGAAAGCCGGTCTGCCACCATCGCGCCGATATCGGCGAGGCGCGCCTCGGCCCCGTCCTGCAGCGCGGGCATGGCGAGGGCAAGCGCCGAGGCGGGACGGGCGAGGCGCGCATGCAGCAGCGCGGCCTGAAGCCGCAGCAGCGCCTCGTCCGGCGCGGCGGCGACGGCCTCTGCGCAGAGGCGGACGGCGCGCTCCGCATCGCCCTCATCCGCGGCCGCCTGCGCGGCGGCGAGCAGGCGGCGGGCCTCGGGCACCGGCAGGCTATTCCGCCGCGCGGGCCGGGGCAGTCGCCGGCAGCACGGCGGCGAGCGAGGTGCGGACCACGATCGCCGCCGGGCCGGGCGCGGCGAGCGCGGCATCGAGCGCCGGCAGGTCGGCCGAGGTCTCGAGCCGCGTCACCGGCACGCGGAAGGCGGCGCACCAGGCGGCGAAATCCGGGTTCTCCAGCGTGGTGCCGCTGACGCGGCCGGGATGGGCGTGCTCCTGGTGGATGCGGATGGAGGCATAGGTGCCGTTGTCCGAGAGCACCATCTTGAGCGGCGCGCCGCGCGCCACCGCCACCGCGAACTCGCCCGCCGTCATCAGCGCGCCGCCGTCGCCCACGCAGGCGATCACCTGGCGGCCGGGGTGGCGCAGCGCGGCGGCGACGCCGGCCGGCACGCCGAAGCCCATCGCCCCGCTGACCGGCGCGAGCAGCCGCTGCGGCGGCTTCCACATGACCTTGCGATAGAAGGGCGCGCCGAAGGTGCCGGCATCGAGCGCCACGATGGCATCCGGCGCCGCCACCGCGCCGATGCGGCGCGCGACCTCGGCGAAGGCGATGCCGTCCTCGTGCTGCGCCGGCCTGACCCCGGTATCGGCGAGGTGCAGCGCGCGCAGCCGTGCGTTCCAGGCCGAGCGCCCGGCCGGCGCCGAGGGCGCCTCGGCGGCCAGCGCCCCGATCACCGCTGGCGCATCGGCGGCCAGCGCCAGTTCGGCGGGGAAGAGCCAGCCGAGGAAGCGCGGCTCGGCGCAGACATGAACGAGGCGCTGCCCGGGCGCGGGCCAGCTCCAGCCCTGGGTCGTGATGTCGGTCAGCCGCGTGCCGAGGGCGAGCACGAGATCGGCCTCGGCGAAGGCGGCGCGCTGCGCATCGGGGTTCCTCAGGCCGAGATCGCCCGCATAGAGCGCATGGTCGTTCGGAAAGAGGTCCTGGCGGCGGAAGGAAACGGCGACGGGCAGGTGCCAGCGTTCGGCGAAGCCGCGCAGCGCCTCGCGCCCGCCGGGGCGGTCGAAGGCATGGCCGGCGAGCAGGATCGGCCGCTCGGCCCCGCGCAGCAGGGCGGCAAGGCGGGCAGCCTCGGCCGGGGCGGGGGCGGCGGGGGCGGGCAGGGTCGCGGAGGGCAGCGGCGCGGCGCAGGGCCCAGCGAGCACATCCTCGGGCAGGGAGAGCACCACCGGCCCCGGCACGCCCCCCATCGCCATGGCGTAGGCCCGCGCGATCAGTTCCGGCACCTGGTCGGGTTCCGTCGCCTCCCCCACCCATTTCGCGATGGCGCCGAACATGCGGGCGTAGTCGATCTCCTGGAAGGCGTTGCGGCGCAGGTCGCGCTTCTCGACCTGGCCCACCAGCAGGATCAGCGGCACCGCGTCCTGTTCGGCGGTGTGCACGGCGATCGCGGCATTGCAGGCACCGGGCCCGCGCGAGACCAGCACCACGCCCGGCCGCCCGGTCAGTTTCGCGTCCGCCACCGCCATGAACCCCGCCCCGCCCTCGGAGCGGCAGGTGACGAGATCCATCGCCGGATGGGCGTGCAGCGCATCGAGCAGCGCGATGTAGGATTCGCCCGGCACGCAGAAGGCGCGGTCGATGCCCTGGCCGGCGAGGAAGGCGATCAGGCGCTCTGCGGCGGTCGGCATCGGGCGGCGGTCTCCGGCGTTCTTCCGCCCTTCCGATAGCGCGGCGCGGCGGGATGATCCATGCGGGGGCTGGCGGGCGCGGCCTTTCTCGTCGAGGATCGCGCCGAATGAAGGGCACGGCGGCGTTGCCGATGCCCGACGCCAGGGAGACGTCCGCCATGCCGAATCGCCGCTCGACCCTTGCCCTCGCTCTTGCGGGGCTTGCCGCGCCGTCCCTCGCGCGGGCGCAGGGTGCGGCCGGCTGGCGGCCGAGCCGGCCGGTCCGCCTGATCGTGCCCGCCGCGCCGGGCGGGTCGAACGACATCGTCGGGCGCATCCTCGCCGAGCCCGCGGGGCAGATCCTCGGCCAGCCGGTGGTGATCGACAACCGCGCCGGCGCGGGCAGCGTGATCGGCAGCGAGGCCGCCGCGCGCGCGCCCGCGGACGGGCACACGCTGCTGATCAACAGCTCGCTCGCCACCGTGCCGGCGATGGTCCTGCGCATGCCCTACAACACGCTGACGGATTTCGAGGGCGTGGCGGTGGTCGGCTTCTCGCCGCACCTGCTCGTGGTCAATCCGCGCGTCGAGGCGCGCACGGCGCAGGAATTCGTGGCCCTGCTGCGCGCCAATCCGGGCCGCTTCAACTACGCCTCGGCGGGGATCGGCAGCGGGCCGCATATCGGCGGCCTGCTGTTCATGAGCCGGATGACCGTGCAGGCCGAGACGGTGCATTATCGCGGCGGCGGGCCGGGCGTCGCGGCGATGGTCGCGGGCGAGGCGCATTTCGGCACGCCGACCATGGCCTCCTCGATCGGGCAGGTGCGCGCGGGCGCGCTCAGGGCGCTCGCCGTGCTCTCCGAGGAACGCAGCCCGGCCCTGCCCGACGTGCCGAGCGCGCCGCAGGCGGGCCTGCCCGGCGTGGTGCATGAGGAGTTCTTCCCCATCGTCGCGCCCAAGGGCACGCCGCCCGAGGCCATCGCGGCGCTGGGCGCGGCCTTCCGCCAGGCGATCGGGCAGAGCGCGGCGCGGCTGAACGAGACCACCGGCGTGACGCCGCGCGCGGGCTTCGAGACCAGCGCGCAGGTGATGGCGCTGGTGCGCGACGGGGTGGAATCCTACACGCGCATCCTGCGCGCCGCGGGCGTGCAGCCCGAATAGCGCGAGGCGGGGCGGCCCGCCGGACGCCGCGCCGCCCGCGCGCGCGATGCCGGCGGGGCGCCACCATGGCATGCGGGGCTGGCATCGCGAGCCAATCGCGCTAAGGAAAGGAAAGAACTGTGGCGGGTGTTCCCGTCCAAGCAGAGTCAGGGAGACGTCCATGTTGCTGAATCGCCGCTCGACCCTTGCCTTCGCCCTTGCCGGCCTCGCCGCGCCGAGCCTCGTGCGGGCGCAGGGTGCCGCCGGGTGGCGGCCCTCCCGCCCGATCCGGCTGGTCGTGCCCTTCGCGCCGGGCGGGTCGAACGACATCGTCGGGCGCATCATCGCCGAGCCCGCGGGGCAGATCCTCGGCCAGCCCATCGTCATCGAGAACCGCGCGGGCGCGGGCAGCGTGATCGGCTCGGAGGCGGTGGCTCGCGCGCCGGCTGACGGCCACACGCTGCTCATCAACAGCGCCCATGCCACGGTGCCGGCCATCGTCGCGCGCATGCCCTACAACGCGGTGACCGACTTCGAGGGCGTCGCGGTGGCCGGCTTCTCGCCGCATTCGCTGGTGGTGAATGCGAGGGTCGAGGCGCGCACCGCGCAGGAACTCGTGGCCCTGCTGCGCGCCAATCCGGGCCGCTACAACTTCGCCTCTGCCGGCATCGGCTCGGGCGTGCATCTCGCGGGCCTCGTGTTCATGAACCGGATGAACGTGCAGGCCGAGATGGTCCACTACCGCGGCGGCGGGCCGGGCGTCGCGGCGCTGGTCTCGGGCGAGGCGCAGTTCGGCACGCCGACCATGGCCTCCTCCATCGGGCAGGTGCGCGGCGGCGCGCTCAGGGCGCTCGCCGTGCTGTCCGAGGAGCGCAGCCCCGCCCTGCCCGACGTGCCGAGCGCGCCGCAGGCCGGCATCCCGGGCGTGATCCACGAGGAGTTCTTCCCCATCACCGCGCCCAAGGGCACGCCGCCCGAGGCCATCGCGGCGCTGGGCGCGGCCTTCCGCCAGGCCATCCAGCAGAGCGCGGCGCGCCTCAACGAGATGGCCGGCGTCGCCCCGCGCGCGGGCTACGAGACCAACGCGCAGGTGATGGCCCTGGTGCGCGAGGGTGTCGAGAACTACACCCGCATCCTCCGCGCCGCGGGCGTGCAGCCCGAGTAGCGACGGCGCGCGGCGGGGCCTACCCGCCGCGCTGCATCAGCGCGATGACGGCCCGCTGCCAGGCCTCCCAGGCCTGGTCGGCGGCGGCGCCGGCCTGCTCGGCCTCGCGGCTGGCGGCATTGAGGCGGCGGCGGGCCTCCTGCAATTCGGGGCCGGTGCGGTCCTCGGCGGCCTGGCGGGCGCGGGCGAGCGCCTGGTCCGCGCTGCGCCACGCGCGCGCCTTCAGCCGCGCGTCGTCGAGCAGGCGGCGGAGGTCCCGCATCGCCTCGACCACCGCGACGAGGTCGGCGCGGCCCGGCGCGCCCTCCGGCACGCGGGCGAGCAGCTCCTGCAGGCGTTCCATGGTGCCCGGCCCCCCGGGCAGTCGGCGCAGGTTCTGCTCGATGTCGAATTGCTGCCAGCGCAGCAGGATCGGCTCGCCGAGGCCGGTGTCCCACAGCGCGAGCTCCTGGCGCAGCGCGCGCTCGAAGCCGAGCTGCAGCGTGCGTGGGGAGCCGTCGAGCTCGGCCTCGTGCCGCAGGCCGTAATCGCCCTGGGAGACGATGGGGAAGGTCGGCGTCGCCCCCGGCCGCGCCGGCACGTCCACCACCATGGTGCCGCGCGCCCCGCGCGGGTCCACCGCGAGGGAGACGACCTCGGTGCGCGTCCCGTTGACGATGACATAGCCGCGCCGCATGCCGATCCCGGTGACGCGCTCGGTGGTGCTGGCGGTCTGCGCGAGCGTGACGTCGCGATCCCGCCCGAAGGCGAGCACGCGGGCATCGCCGGCCGGGATGGCCCGAATCTCGGCGTCGCCGAGGAAGACGCCGGCCTCGTTGCCCTCCGCGCCATAGACCGTGGCGAGGCCATCGGGCAGGGTGTGCGGAGTCGCGTTGCGGATGCGCACCGCCTGGAGCGGACTGCGCGCCGAAAGATCCTGCACCCACCAGATGCGCTCGGCTGGCAGGCGGACATCCACGAAGGGGACATTGGCGGTCTCGCCGCTGCGGATCGTCACCGGCTCGGCCAGCACGAAGGCGACGCGGCCGGCCGAGGCCTCGGCGGCGGCGGCGGCCGCGGGTGCTGCGGTGCCGCCGATGTCCGCGCCCACCGCGGGCGGGGCCGCGCGGAGGCGCGCGAACTCGCCCGTGGGGGCGCTCAGGGCCGGCGCGGGGGCGGGGGGCGGCGGCGTGACCGGGATGGGCCTTCCGCCGGTGTCCGGGCGCACCTGCACCGCGCCGGCGATGCGCACCGGCAGTTCGGGGCGCGGGACGGTGATCGGCTCGTAGATGCGCTGGCGGAAGGCCGCGGCCTCGCCCGAGACGAGCGCGAGGCGCACGCCCTCCCAATCGCTGCCGGAGGCGTTCTCGACCACCGCCCAGCCCTGCAGCCGCGCCTCTGCCGTGCCGCCCGCCGCTCCCACCGGCGGCACCAGCAGCCGGTAGGAGGGCTTCCACAGCGGCGCGCCCGCGACATAGAGCACGGCCACCTGCCGGGCGCGGTCGGCGCGCAGGCGGATCTCGATCCGGCGCTCGTCGGCGCTGCGCGCGGCCGCGAGCGCCTCGGCCGCGCGCGCGACGCGGGTCGCGAGCGCCTGGTCGGTCAGCGTCACCTCGTCGCCCTCCCGCAGCAGGACGGTGCGCAGGCCGGTCGGCGTGATCAGTGTCAGGCGCAGCCCGCCCGCGCTCGCCGCGCCGCCCTGGCCGCCGGCGACCGGGGGCACCTCGGCGGCATCGGCGATGCGGCCGCGCGCCCCGCCCGCCTCGGCCTCCTGGCCGCGCAGCGCGGAGAGCAGGCGCTCGCGGCTCTCGAAATCCTCCGGGCGCAGCGGCAGGCCGCGGAAGGCCTCCCCGGTCAGGTCCCGGGCGGGCAGGCGCACGCCTTCGACCGTGCCGGCGGTGTCCACCACGATCAGGCTGCGCAGCAGGTCGTCCACATCGTCGGTGGGCGCGCGGAAGGTGACCGAGGCGTCAGGCGCGACCTCCCCGGCGCGCTCGATCTGCGCGAGGCCGGCGGAGGAGAGGGTGACGCTGCGCACCGGCAGCTCGGTCGCGAGCGCGGTCGAGGCCGCGAGCAGGAAGGTGAGGGTCAGGCGGCGCATGGCGTTATCCTCTTCACCGGGGCGCGGAGGGTAGGAAGCCGCCCCGGCGCGGTCCAGTGACGAGGCCTCGACCGACCGAAGCGCTTCAGGCCGCGAGCACGATGTCGAAGACGGCGCGGAGCGCGCCAGGCTCGAGGCGCTCGGCGGGGAGGAAGGGGATGACCACCGCCTCCCGCGCGCGCGGGTCGCGGATGCGGTTGAGCAGGCCGTCGCGGGCGTTGAGCGGCTCCCCCGCCACATAGAGCTGGGTGACGAGGCCCGCGCCCGCCCGCGGCGTGACCTGCACATGGATGTGCGGCGTGCGGCCGGGATAGGGCGCGGGGCGGATGGTGCGGAAGGCGTAGGCGCCGCGCGCATCGGTCAGCGCGCGGCCATAGCCCTGGAAATGCGGGTCGAAGCGCTCGGTGCCGGGCGCGCGGGGATGGCGGTAGATGCCTTGGGCGTCGCATTGCCAGATCTCGACCAGCGCGCCGGCCAGCGGCGTGCCATGCGTGTCGGTGACGCGGCCGGAGAGGTGGGTGACGGTGCCCATCGCCTCGGCCGCCGCGCCGCGCACGCGAACGAGGTCGGCATCGGTGTCGGCGGGAAAGGCCACGGGGTAGAAGGGCCCGCGCGTCTGAGCGGGCGTGGGGATGCGCGGCTCGGCGGCGAGCGCGCCCGGCAGGATCAGGCCGGGTGTGGCGAGCAGCACGCCGCGGCGCGGCAGGGCGGGCGGGATCATGGGTGCAGTCTGGCAGCGCGCGCCCGCGCTGCGTGTTGCGAAATGCGACCGCCCGTCACATCAGCGCGGGAATCAGCGAGGCGACCAGCAGCAGGGCCATCGCGATGTTGAAGGCCTGCAGCGAGTTGCCGTTCCGCAGCAGTCGCGCGGCGCCCGCGCCGAGGCCCGCCCAGACCAGCGTGCAGGGCAGGCAGACCAAGGCGAAGGCGCCGGCGATCAGCAGCGTCTCGGCCAGGATGTCGCCCTGCGGCGTGGTGAAGGCGGGAATGGCGGCGAGGGCGATCATCCATGCCTTCGGGTTGACCCACTGGAACAGCGCCGCGCCCAGGAAGCCGAGCGGCGGCCGCGACGGCCCTTCGCCGGGCGCGCCGGCGCGGGCGATCTTCCAGGCGAGAACCAGCAGCCAGGCCGCGCCGCCCCATTTCAGCGCCGCATGCAGCAACGGCCAGGCGGCGAAGGGGCCTGCGAGGCCGAGCCCCACGATCACCAGCATGGCGGCGAAGCCGAGCGCGATCCCCCCCTGGTGCGGCAGCGTCGCGCGCACGCCGTGATTGGCCGCCGCCGCCGCGACCATCAGCACATTCGGCCCCGGCGTGATGGACATGGCGATGGCGAAGCCGAGCAGGGGCAGCGTTTCCATTGGGCGATGGTAGGGCAGTCATGCTGACCTTTCCATGCGCTCTTGCCGGACCGCTCATGCGCGTGTGGCATGGCGCCTGCCACACAAGGAGGACGCCATGCCCGAGGAGACACCCGAACAGCGCCTCGCCGCGCTCGGCCTGCGCCTGCCCGCCGTGCCGAAGCCGATCGGGACCTATGTGCCGTACCGGATCGAGGGCGGCTTCCTCTACACCTCGGGCCAGGGGCCACGGGGGCATGAGGGGGTGGCCCTGCGCGGCAAGGTGCCGAGCGAGGTCGGCATCGAGGCCGCCTATGCCGCGGCGCGCGCGGTGGGGCTGAACCTGCTCGCCACCGCGGCGGAGGCGGCGGGCGGGCTGCACCGGCTGAAGGCGGTGAAGGTGCTCGGCATGGTCAATGCCGCCCCGGATTTCGAGGATCACCCGAAGGTGATCAACGGCTGCTCCGATCTCTTCGTCGCGGTGCTGGGCGAGAATGGCCGGCATGCGCGCTCGGCCGTGGGCATGGGCTCGCTGCCGGGCCGCATCCCGGTGGAGATCGAGGCGATCTTCCGTGTCATCGGCTGAGGATGCGGACCCCGCGGCGCAGCCCGCGGCGGTTGCCGCCGCGCTCGCCGTGCTCGACGCGCACATCGCGGCGCTGAATGCGCGCGATGCGCCGGCGATCGCCGCGACGCTGCATTTCCCGCACTACCGGCTCTCGCCCACGGCGATGAAGACGTGGGAGACGCCGGCAGGCTACCTCGCCGACTTCCTGGCCCGCGCCGGGGCCGGCTGGGCGGCGAGCGTCTGGGAGTTCCGCCGCCCGGTCGCCGCCTCGGCCGAGAAGGTGCATCTCGACGTGCAGTTCGCGCGGCTCGATGCGGCAGGCGCGGTGATCGGCCGCTACCGCTCGCTGTGGGTGGTGACGCGGCGGGACGGGCGCTGGGCGGTCGCGCTGCGATCCACCTTCGCGCCCTGAGCCTCGCGCCGGCGGGCCAAGGGATGGATCCCTCGTCCGCCGGGCGTCAGACGCGGTTGCGCGTGACGAGCCGCCCCGGCTTCTCCCCCGTCGCGCCCTTGCCCGCGACATAGGTCGGCACGCCATTCGCCCACACCTCCTCGATGCCCGCGCTCGCCTGCTTCGGCTGCTCGAAGGTCGCGCGGTCGATCACGGTCTCGGCGTCGAACAGCACGAGGTCGGCATAGGCGCCTTCGCGGATCACGCCGCGGTCCACCATGCCGAACAGGGTCGCGGTGCGCCCGGTCATCTTGTGGATGGCGGTCTCCATGCTGAACAGGCGCAGCTCGCGCGCATAGAGGCCGAGCACGCGCGGGAATGTGCCCCACAGGCGCGGATGCGGATGCGCGTCGTGCGGGATGCCGTCCGAGCCGATGACCGAGGCCGGGTGCGCCATGATCCGGCGCACATCCTCCTCGTCCATCTGGAAGGTGATCTGGCCCGCGGGCAGGAGGCGCTCGGCCGCGGCGCGGATGTCGGTGTTCCAGCCGCGCGCGATGTCGGAGAGATACTTCCCCGCCATCTCCGGGTGCGGGATGGACCAGGTGATCATCACCTTCACGTCCTCGCGCAGGCGGTCCGGCATCAGCACGGTGGAGCCGGCCGGGTAGGGATACATGTCGAAGAACACGTCCTGCGTCTGGTTGTAGGCGTCGAGCAGCGCGAGCGTCTGCGTCGAGCGCCCGTAGTTCTCCGGCATCGAGCATTTGTGGTGGCTGACCCAGACCGGCACGCCGACGCGCTTGCCGATCTTCGCCGTCTCCTCGATCGAGGCGAGCACGCGGTCGGCCTCGTCGCGCATGTGGGTGACGTAGATGCCGCCGAAGGCGCGCAGGGGTTCGGCGACGGCGATCACCTCCTCGGTCGTCGCATGCATGTTGGGCGGGTAGTAGAGGCCGGTGGAGAAGCCCGAGGCGCCCTCGGCCAGCGACTGCTTGAGGCGCAGGCGCATGTGCTCGATCTCGGAATCCTTCGCCGGGCGCATCACGTCGCCGTCCATGGCTTCCACCCGCATGGTCTGGTGGCCCACCAGGGCGTAGGTGTTCACCTCGGACCCGCGCTTCTTCAGCTCATGCGCGTAGTCGCCGAAGCTGTCGAAGCGCCACCAGCCCTCCTCGCCGATCAGGTCGAGCGGCGGCGGCGGCAGGCGCTTGAAGCGCGCAGGCGCGAGGCTGACGCCGCAATTGCCCACGACCACGGTGGTGACACCCTGGCTGATCTTGCAGGTCATGCAGTCCGGCCCGCACATCACGGCGCGGTCGTCATGGGTATGGGCGTCGATGAAGCCGGGGGCGAGCGCGCGGCCGTTCGCGACCACCTCGCGATCCGCGCTCGCGGCCCCGAGGTCGCCCACGGCCACGATGCGGTCGCCGGTCACGCCGACATCGCCGCGGCGGCGCGGCGCGCCGGTGCCGTCGAAGATGGTGGCATCGCGGATAATGAGGTCGCAGCGCAGCGCCATGGCCGGTCCTGTCCTGGAACAAGGGAATGTGACCCGCGGATGATGGACCGGCTCGGCCCGTCGCGGAACCCGCCCCTTGCGGGCGGGCACGGGCGGCGGCCAGCATGGCGCGGGGCGGCAGCCGCCCGTGCAGCAGAAGCGAGGAACGCCAGATGACAGACTTCAACCGCCGCCAGGTGCTGGCCGGCGCCGGCATGGCCGGGGCCGCGCTGGTCGCCGTGCCGCGCGCCCGCGCGCAGGACCAGGTGATCCGTATCGGCGTGCTGGCGGATTTCTCCGGCCCCTATCGCAGCACCTCCGGCCCGACGAGCCTCGCCGCCGCGCAGCAGGCGGTGGAGGATCTCGGCATGGCGAACCGCGGCATCCGCGTCGAGGTGCTGCAGGGCGACCACCAGAACCGCCCCGACGCCGCGCTGGCGCTGGCGCGCCGCTGGATCGACCAGGACGGCGTGGACATGATCTGCGAGGTGAACAACTCCGCCATCGCGCTCGCGGTGGCGAACCTCGTGCGGGAGAAGGACCGCATCCAGCTCGTCTCGGGTGCCGCCACCTCGGCGCTGACCGGGCCGCAATGCAGCACCCACACCATCCACTGGACCTACGACACCTGGATGTTCGCCAATGTGGTGGGCGGCGCCACCGTGCGCTCGGGCGGCGATTCCTGGTACTTCATCACCGCCGACTACGCCTTCGGCCACCAGCTCGAACGCGACACCGGCGGCTTCGTGACCCGCGCGGGCGGGCGCGTTCTGGGCTCGGCCCGCTATCCCTTCCCGGGCACGACGGATTTCTCCTCCTTCCTGCTGCAGGCGCAGGCGAGCCGGGCGAAGGTGGTCGGCCTCGCCATGGCCGCTGGCGACATGGTGAACTGCGTCAAGCAGGCGCACGAATTCGGCCTGACGCGGCGCGGCGCGCAGCTCGCGGGCATGATCATGTTCGTGCAGGATATCCGCGGCATCGGGCTCGAGGCCGCGCAGGGGATGGTGATGTGCGAGGTCTTCTACCACGACCTCAACGACCGCACCCGCGCCCTGGCCAGCCGCATCCTGCGCCGCACGCCCGACAACATGCCGAGCCAGGAGCATGCCGGCACCTATTCATGCTGCATCCACTACCTCAAGGCGGTGGCCGAGATCGGCGTGGCGCGCGCCAAGCAGTCGGGCATGGCCGCGATCGAGGTGATGAAGCGCATGCCGACCGACGACGACGCCTTCGGCCCCGGGCGCATCCGCGAGGACAACCGCAAGATCCACCCGGCCTATCTGTTCGAGGTGAAGTCGCCCGCCGAGAGCCGCGGCATGTGGGATTTCTACAAGCTGCGCGCGACCGTGCCGGCCGAGGAGGCCTTCCGCCCGGTGGCCGAGGGCGGCTGTCCCCTGGTGCGGGGCTGATCTCCGGGCGGGGCTGCCGCGCAGGCGGCCCCGCGCCGCGATTCCCGGGGTGACCACCACCTGTAGCGGCTGGCGCGCCTGGCCTCCACAAGATGTGGTGGCGCCGAACTGATATCCAGGATACCACTACGCCATGCCGGAGCGCCGCGGGGGCGGCAGGCGGGAAGGGGGACCTGGACGATGGACGGGATGCAGGCAGGGGCGCGGCTGGCGCCGGGCGGGTTCATGCGGCCGGTGCCCGGTGCCGCCTTCGGCGAGGAGCCGCTGCCGCCCCGCCCGCTCGATCCCGGCATGGGCCTCGCCGTCGCGCGGCGCACCGTCTTCCGCGAGGCGGATGCCGAATGCTTCGGCCGCGTCGCCGACCGTGTCGCCGCGGGCAACATGTCCCTTCTCGGCCGCCCGGCCACGGCGCGGGACCGCATCGAGCAGGCGCGGCTGCGCAACGCCATCGCCACCGGCGCGCTGATCACCTCCGGCCGGCATCTCCAGCACGGCGACCCGCAGCAGGCGGGCCGCAACATGGAGGTCTTCACCAACTGCGCGACCGCCATCGCCTCCTTCGCGAAGTTCTACCTGCTGCTGAACGGTTCCGGCGTCGGGCGCGCCTATGACGATGCGCTGGTCGCGGTGGACTGGGCGCGGGCGCCCGATCTGCTGCTGCGCCTCTCGCCCGAGCATCCGGACTATCCGCGCGACCGCGCGGCGCTGCATCGCTTCGGCCTCGATTTCGGCCTGCTGCCCTGGGGCACGGGGGAGGGGGAGTTCGACGAGGAGGCGATCCGCCGCTTCCTCGCCGCCGAATGGGTGGAGGAGGCGCCGGCGGAGGCCATCCTGCACCGCATCGCCGACAGCCGCGAGGGCTGGGCGAAGGCAGTCGAGCATCTGGAGAGCCTCGCCTTCGCCGGCGCGCGGCAGCGCCCGCTGCTGCTCGACTTCTCGGCCATCCGCCCGCGCGGCAGCCCGATCGGCGGCATGCAGGGCCGGCCGGCCTCGGGGCCGCTGTCGCTGATGCGCGCCTTCATGGCGATCCGCCGCGAGGTGATCGGCCCGGCGCGCGAGGGGCGCCTGGCCGAGCCCTGGGAACAGGCGCTGCTGGTGGACCATCTTCTGTCGGTCGAGGTTCAGGTGGGCGGCGCGCGCCGGGCGGCGCGCATGGCGACCAAGAACTGGCGCGACGCCGGCGTGCTGCGCTTCATCCGCTCCAAGTCGGAGGGCGGGCTGTGGACGGCGAACCATTCGGTGATGGTGGACCGCGCCTTCTGGCAGGGCGTGCAGGCGGCGCGCGCCGGCTCCGGGCGCCCCGAGGACCGGCACGCGCTCGCGGTCTTCGAGGAGGCCACGCGCTGCGCCTTCATCAACGGCGAGCCCGGCTTCATCAACGGCGACCTGCTGGAGGACCACCGCACCGGGCGCGCGCGCGAGAAGCCGGTGCACCATGACGGGCGCGACGTGCGCTCCGCCCGCTACCGGGTGGAGCACGCCGCGGGGCTGCTCGCCGATCTCTCGGCACGCGCGGCGGCGGCGCATTTCCCCTGCACCACCAACCCCTGCGGCGAGATCGTGCTGCACGTCACCGGCGGCTATTGCGTGATCGCGGATTTCGCGCCGCTGCTCGCCTGCCCGGTGGACCCCGCGATGCTGACGCCCGGCGCGATCCCGGATGCGCTCGCCGCCGCATGGGATGCGCGCGTGGAGGATGCGGTGCGCCTCGGCGTGCGCTTCCTGATGCGCGCCAACACCATGGATGCGCTCTATGCCGAGGAGGTGCGGCGGACGAACCGCATGGGCATCGGCCCGACCGGCCTGCACGAATGGGCCTGGGCGCGCTTCGGCCTCGGCTTCGAGGACCTGCTGGACGAGGCGCGCTCCGCCCCCTTCTGGGACGCCCTCGCGCGCCTGTCCGCGGCGGCCAAGGAGGAGGCCGACGCCTATGCCGAGGAACTCGGCCTCGCGCGGCCCTTCACCGTCACCACCGTCAAGCCGGCCGGCACGACAAGCAAGCTGTTCGGCCTGACGGAAGGCGCGCATCTGCCGGCGCGGCGGCAGTATCTGCGCTGGGTGCAGTTCAAGGGCGCAAAGGGGGAATCGGGCGAATGGCTGCCCGATTCCGACCCTCTGCTGGCCGACTACGAGGCGCGCGGCTACCCGGTGCGCCCGCTGCGCTCCTTCCCCGGCATGAGCATCGTCGGCTTCCCCACCCTGCCGCTGATCCAGCGCCTGGGCCTGGGCGAGCGGCTGAAGACCGCGCCGGAGGCGAGCCCCGCGGAGCAGTATCGCTGGCTCGCGCTGATGGAGCGCCACTGGATCGGCGCCGAGCGCGGCAACCAGATCTCCTACACGCTGAAGGTCTATACCGACCGGCACGACCTCGAGGCCTTCCGCGCCATCCTGCTGACCCACCAGCCGCAGGTGCGCTGCTGCGCGGTGCTGCCATCCGCGCCGGATGCCGCGCTCGGCTACGAATACCTGCCGGAGGAGGAGGTGGACGAGGCCACCTTCCAGGCCATCGTCGCCGCCATCCGCGACCCCGCGCTGCACGAGGCGCTGGACATGGCGCATCTGGCCTGCGCGAACGGGGTCTGCCCGATCTGACGATAGGCGGCGCACCCCTCGCGGCAGCGTGGTTCCCGGTTGCGCGGGGCGGCAGCGTAGCCGGGGTGACGTGACGCGCAGCGCCCTCCCGATGCCGACCGGCACCGCGTCGGGGCTTGCGTCCGCTCGCTGACGCGAGGCGCTGGCTCGGTGTCATCGCGGGGTTGCGGCCGTTGGACGAGACCGGATCGCCCCCGCGGGATGTCATGCCCGCGGGCGAAGGGTCTGGCCGTTTGCCGGCCGGCATCGCACCCGGACCTGCGGTTGTGGCCGTGCGCCGATGACCGGCGGACTCATGTCGGGCCCTCCTCCGCCCGGCATCACCCCGCGTCCAGCAGCCGCATCGCCGCCTCCGGTCCGGCGAGGATCTCCGTCATCCGCACGAGATCGGCGGTGCCGATGCCGGGCTTGCCGCGCAGCGCGGCGATGCGCTCGGTCACACGATGCGCGGCGGCATCGAAGGCCGTGGCCGCGCCGAGCCCGCGCCCGGCCTGTTCCAGCCGGCGCACCTGCCGCGCGGTGGCCTCCAGCGCGCCGATCGCGGCATCGTCCGCAGCGCCCGAGGCAAGCGGGGCAAGCACGGTTTCGGCCGCCTCGGCATAGGCCATGCGGCAGGCCTCGGCAGCCTCACGGCGGATCGCGGCGATGCGCTGGCGGCGCTCGGCGCGCTGCGCAAGGCGCGAGTCCGCGAGATCATCCAGCGCCTCACGGAACGCCTCCGCCATGCCCGCCGCCCCCGCGGGATCGGCGAGCGGGATCTCGGGCCGGCACTCCGCGAGCCATGCGTCGAGCACGCGCTCGGCGAGCGCCGGCGGAGCGCCTGGCAGGTCCGCCGCGAGGGTGGCGACACCGCCCGGCTTCGCGGCCTTCAGCATCAGCGTGGAGAGCGCGGCGGCGAGCACCGCCGGCCCCTCGGCCATCGCGGCGAGCAGGGCGAGCCTCGTCAGATCCTCCGGCGGGCCGAAGCGCGCGGCGGCGAGGGCGGCCCAGAGCGGGCCGGCGCAGCGCCATGCGCCCGTGGCCAGCGCCGCGGCCTGGCGGTAGTCGACCGGGGATAGCCCCGCCTCCTGCCAGCCCGGCGGCGGGGCGGGGCCGGGGCCGGCCTCGGCGGCGAGACGCCAGAGCCGGCGTCCGGCGGCGTCGATCGCGGCATGGTCGGCGAAGCTGCGCCCGGCGGTGGCGGCCTCGATCTCCGCCGCCGCCGGGCCGATCGCGGCGCGGATGGCGCCGGCCAGCGGCAGCAGGGCGGTGCGCGGCAGCGTTCCTTCCTGGCGGCGCCAGGCGCGGGCCTCGAGGATGGCGCCGTCGAGCGGGAGGAACAGCAGGCGCGTGAAGGCGATGGGCCGCGGCGGGCGCAGGCGGCGCAGCCGCGGGCGGGCGGCATCGAGCAGCGCATCGGCCTCCCGCCGGTCGGGCAGGCTGTCGAAGACCGCGACGACCTTCGCCAGCACCGCGTCCGGCGCGGCGGCGACGGCATGGCGCAGCCGCCGCGCCTCGGCCGAGAGCGTGACGGGGCCCGGCTGCGCCGTCATGCCGCGCGCGCCCGGATGCGCTCGTTGCGCGCGACGATCTCGATCAGCCGGCCGCTGCGCCAGTCCTCGTTCGCGCGGACGATGCGGCGCAGGCGGGTCGGACGCTCCCAGTCCTCCGAAAGCCCGACCCATTCCTCGACCTCCCGCGGCATCACGGGGGCGAGCAGCGCCATCTCCCACAGCGCGCCCTCGCGGCATTCCGGCCGCGCGTCGCGCCAGAGCTCGCAGATGATCTCCCAGCCGTCGAGCAGCCAGTCCGGGCGGCTCGCGCGGCGGGCCAGCGGCTGCGAATCCTCGCGCCAGGCGCGCAGCAGCGTGGGCGTGTCCGAGAGCAGCCCGTCGAGGTCGCGGAAGGCCGCGGAAGCGCAGGCGAGCGTGAGGCGCGCGGCATCGGTCACCAGCGCCGCGCCGTGCTGCTCGCCCGGGTCGGGGCTGCGCGCGACCCAGAGCTCGACCTCGGAAACCATCGTCTCGATGCGGGCGAGCAGGTCCCGCGTGCGGGAGACGGTGCGATCACCCGGCACGCCGACGCCGCAGAAGGCGCCGGCGAGCGATTCGAGCCAGGCCGCGATGATGTCGGCGCTGACGCCGAGGCGCGGGGCGAAGCGCGCCACCGCGCGGCGCGCGCGCTGCTCGATGTTCGCCGGCGTGTCCGCATGCGGCGGGATGCGCGCCTCCTCGGCCGATTCGGTGCGGCGGATGAGGTCCAGCAGCAGGAGGAAGTTCGCGCGCATCCGCGCCGCGCCCTCCTCGTTCCGCGCGGCCGCGGCCGCGGCCGCCGCCTCGCGCCCGGCGAGGCCCTCGGCGGCGACGGCGCGGGCGACCTCGCGCACGAGGCTCGGCGTGATCGCGGCCTGGTCGGAGAGGCGCTGCCAGAGGCGGCGGTCGTGGACGGTGGGCGTGCAGACCTCGGGCAGGGCGTTCCAGGGCACGATGTAGAAGCCGCGCCCGCCGGAGGGGTTGGAGATCACGACCTCCAGCCCCGCGCGCGTGTCCGTGGGCCGGATGCGGGCGCCGAGAAGGAAGGGCGTGGTGAAGGGCACCGAGGCCCCGCGTTCGAGGAAGGTGGCGGGCTGGTAGGCCCCCCTTCCAAAGCGTTCCAGGGCTTCGCGGCTGATCTCGCTCATCGCCCGCCATGCTGCGGCAGGGCGGGTAAAGGAGGGATGAGCGCGGCCCCTCAGCGCCAGATGGCCGGGCGCACCGAGACCGCGACCAGGACGCCATAGGCCGCGAGCCCCGCCGCGATGGCCGCGAATGCCCCGGCGAGACCGGCCCCGGTGAAGGCCGCGAGCAGCCATCCCCCGCCCACCGCGAAGCCGAGCCGCGCCAGGGATGCGGCGAAGGGCCAGCGCATCCGCCCAGCCCCCTGGCAGGCGAAGTAGAGCGCCATGCCGAGCCCGAACGGCCCGAAGGACGGCCCGACCCAGCGCAGGAAAACCACCAGCGCCTCCTGCACCGCGGGGTCGGCGGCGAAGAGGCGCGCCAGCGGCCAGGGCAGGGCCGCCGCGGCGATGCCGATGGCTCCGCAGAGCCCGGCCGAGAGCAGCCCGCCCCGCCAGGCCGTCGCGCGCCCCCGCCCAGTCCCCCGCGCCGACGCGCCGGCCCACCAGCGAGGTCAACGCCACGCCGATGCCGAAGCCGATCGGGATCATCAGGAACTCGAGCCGCACGCCCACTCCATAGGCCGCGATCGTGGCGGGGCCGTGCCGGGCCACCAGCGCCGTCATCAGCACGACGGTGAGGTTGGCGATGGTCGCCATCGCCGTCGCCACGCCGCCGACCGCGAGGATGCGGCGGAACAGGGCGGCATCGAGGCGCGCGGCGAAGCGCGGCCGGAAGCCCGCCCCGCCGCGCAGGATGATGATCCCCATCGCCGCGGTGGCCAGCGCGAAGGCCACGAGATAGGCCACCGCCGCGCCGGCGATGCCCCAGCCGAGGCCGAGCATCAGCAGGCCCGAGAGCGGCGCCTCGATCACCCAGGCCGCCGTCATCACCATCGCCGGCAGGCGCATCTTGCCCGCCCCGCGCAGCACCGCGCCCAGGATGTTCGACAGCCACACCAGCACCGCCCCGCCGAACAGGATGGAGGCATAGGCGACGGCGTGCTCGAGGATCGGGCCGGTGCCGCCGACGGCGCGGAACAGCCAGGGCCCGAGGCCGAGGGCGATGGCGCTGGTCAGCATCCCCATGCCGAGCGCGATCAGCACCGCGTGCTTCACGAGGCCCGCGGCCTCCTCCATCCGCCCCGCGCCGATCGCGCGCGCCACCGCCGAGGTGACGCCGCCGCCCATCGCGCCGCCCGAGGTCATCTGCATCAGCATGATCAGCGGCAGCACCAGCGCGTAGCCGGCCAGCGCCTCGGTGCCGAGGCGGCCGATGAGCGCCGCCTCGGCCGTCTGCGCGATGGCCTGCACGAAGGTGACGAGCACCGTCGGCGTGGCGAGGCGGCCGATCTCCGCGAGGCTCGCGGGCGGCGCGGCGCTCACGCGACCCGGTGCAGCAGCGCCTCGCCGGCGGCGAGGCGGCGGACATTCTCGGCCGCGATGGCGAAGGAGCGGTCGAAGGTGCCGGTGGTCAGCCAGGCGACGTGCGGCGTGACCACCACGTTCGGAAGGGCGAAGAGCGGGTCGGCCGGGTCGGCGGGCTCGGCGGCGAAGACATCGAGGCCGGCGGCGGCGAGATGCCCCGAGCGCAGCGCCGCCACGAGCGCCGCCTGGTCCACGAGGCCGCCGCGCGCGGTGTTGACCAGCACCGCGCCGGGCTTCATGCGCGCGATGGCCTCTCTCCCGATCAGCCCGCGCGTCTCATCCGTCTCGGGGATGTGCAGCGAGACCACGTCGCTTTCCGCAAGCAGCGCGTCGAGGTCGCGGAACGCGCCGAGCGCGTCCGGTTTCGGCGCGCGCGCCGTGTAGAGCACGCGGCAGCCCAGGGCGGCGAGCACGGGCGCGAGCAGCGCCGGCACGGCACCGTAGCCGATCAGCCCGACCGTCCGCCCGCCGAGTTCGAACAGGCTGTCCTGCAGCGCGGGCGGCTGCGCCCAGCCGCGGCCGGCGCGCGTCTCGGCATCGAAATGCGCGACGCGGCGCAGCGCGCCGAGCGTCAGCAGCAGCGTCAGTTCCGCCACCGCGCGCGAATTCGTGCCGGGCAGGTTGCACACCGCGACCCCGCGCGCCCGCGCCGCCTCGATGTCTATCGTGTTCACGCCGACACCGATCTTCTGGATCAGCCGCAGCCGCGGCGCGGCGGCGAGATGGGCGGCGGTGATCGGCCTCAGCACATGCCAGATCACCTCCACCCCAGGCAGCACGGCGGCGAAGCCGGCCTCGTCCGCCTCGGGCACGATGGCGAGATCGAGCCCTGGCAGCGCACGCAGCCGCGCGGCAAGGCCGGGACCGGCGGCGTAGTGGAGGAGGACCTTCATGGCCTGGGGCCGGAGGGGCTCTGCCCCTCCGGACCTCCCCGCCAAAGGCCGAAAGCCCTTTGGAAACCATGCGTTTCATCGGGGATTTCGGGCAGGGGCACCGCGCGCCAGGCGCGAAGGGCCGGCCCTCGATGCCCCTGCCCGAAATCCCCGATCGAGTCCCGGTGTCCAGAGGCCTTTCGGCCTCTGGTGGGGTGGGGTCCGGGGAGGGGCAAAGCCCCTCTCCGGCCGCATGCGATGAACCCGCTCACCGCGACCTTCCCAGCACCGCGCCGCCTGCGAAGCGGGCGTGGTTGCCCAGGGTTTCCTCGATGCGCAGGGCTTCGTTCCATTTCGCCATGCGTTCCGAGCGCGCGAAGGAGCCGACCTTGAGTTGCCCGACACCCCAGCCGATGGCGAGGTGGACGATGGTGACGTCCTCCGTCTCGCCCGAGCGGGCGGAGACGATGCCGGCGTAGCCGACCTCGCGCGCGGCCTGCCAGGCGGCCAGGGTCTCGGTCAGCGTGCCGCGCTGGTTGGGCTTGATCAGCACGGTGTTCGCCGCACCCTGGCGTGCCGCCTCGCGCACCCGCGCGGCGTCGGTGACGAGGAAGTCGTCCCCCACCACCTGGATGCGCGCGCCGGCCTCGCGGGTGAAGGCGGCGAAGCCCTCGGCGTCGTCCTCGGCCAGCGGGTCCTCGATGGAGACGATGGGATAGGCGTCGAGCCAGCCAAGGAGCATGCGGATCATGCCCTCGGTGCCGAGTTCGCGGCCTTCGAGGCCGAGGCGGTAGCGCCCGCCGCGGCCGAAATCCGTGGCCGCGATGTCGAGCGCGATGGCGACCTGCTCGCCGGGCTTGAACCCTGCGCGCCCGATGGCCGAGACGAGGGTTTCAAGCGCCTGCTCGTTGGCATCGAAGGCAGGCCACCAGCCGCCCTCATCGGCCACGCCCTGCAGCAGGCCGCGCGCCTTCATGATGGCGCCGGCGGCGCGATAGACCTCCGCCGTCCAGTCGAGGGCCTCGGCGAAGGAGGTGGCGGCGGGGCAGACCACCAGGAAGTCCTGGATGTCCACGCGCCGCCCGGCATGGGCGCCGCCGCCGAGGATCTGGATCTGCGGCAGCGGCAGCAGCGTGGCGCCTTCGCCGCCGAGGTGGCGCCACAGCGGCAGCCCGGCGGCGGCGGCGGCGGCGTGGGCGGCGGCCATGGAGACGGCGAGCGTCGCATTGGCGCCGAGGCGCGACTTGTCCGGCGTGCCGTCGAGGGCGATCAGCGCGGCATCCAGCGCGGCCTGGTCGGCGGCGTCCATGCCGGCCAGGCGCGGGGCGATCTCCTCGTTCACCGCCGCGACCGCGCCCTTCACGTCGTAGCCGCCGAAGGCCGTGCCGCCGTCGCGCCGGTCGAGCGCCTCGCCGCTGCCGGTCGAGGCGCCGGCGGGCGCGATGGCCCGGCCCCAGGCGCCGCCGGCGAGGCGGATCTCGGCCTCGACCGTCGGCCGGCCGCGGCTGTCCCAGACGCGGCGGCCGCGGATGGATGCGATGCTGGTGCTTTCGGTCATGGGCCTGTTTCGACGCTTCCTCGCTTGCGCCCCCGGCGTAGCCCAGGCGGCGCGGCGGGTCCACGCGCCGGGGCGCGGGCTGGTCCGACGCGGGTCAGGCGCCGATCTCCTCGCCCCAGGCGAGGCGGATGGTCTTGAGCCGGTCCGGCGGGTTGGCAAGAAGGTGCCGCGCGACGCGCCGGATCTGCTCTTTCGAGGCCTCGTCGGTCAGGTATTCGACCGGGCTCTTGCCGTCCACGCGGGCGAGGAAGAGGCCCGGCAGCAGGCTCGCGGCGCGCGCCTCGACCACCGCCGGCGCCTCCCAGGTGACGGAGGCGAGGTAGGCGGCGGCCAGGGCTTCGAAGCATGTCAGGAAGGCGGGGGCGGCGGCCGGGGTCCACAGGCATTTCAGCAGCAGGTGGTTGAGGCAGAAGGCGATGTCGAAGGCCGGGTCGCCCCACCAGGCGCATTCGGCGTCCAGCAGCACCGGTCCCTGTGGCCCGGCCAGGATGTTCTTCGGGCTGACATCGCCATGCACAAGCGTGCGCTTCGTCGCGGCGGTGCGCGCGGCCAGCGCCTCGAGCCGCGGGGCGAGGTCGGGATGGGCGCGCGCCGTCGCCAGCAGGTAGGGTTCGAGGCGGATCGCGTGGAACAGGCTGTCGGTCGGGAAATCGGCCGAGAGTTCCGGGCGCTGCGCCGCATGGGCATGCAGGCGCGCGAGGCGGCGGCCGACCTCGGCGGCAAAGCCGGCATCCGCCGCCCCGTCCTTCAGCACCGCCTTCCAGACCGGGTGCCGGTCGGGCGCCAGCCATTCCATCGCGAGCGTGCCCGTGGCCTCGTCCTGGCCGAGCAGGCGGGGGGCGAAACCGGGCACGGCCTCGGCGGCGCGGGCGAGCCAGCGGGCCTCGTAGCGGTTGCGCACCACCGGGGCGCGCCAGTCGGCGGCCACCTTCAGTTTCGGCAGCGCGCGCTTGATGCAGAGCTCGCGCCCGTCCGGCAGGCGGACACGCCAGATGTCCGAGGAGACGCCGCCCGCGAGCGGCTCGCCCTCGGCGCGGGTGCCGGGCGCGAGCAGGCGCATGGCCCGCAGGCCCTCGGCGAGTTCCTCCGGCAGTGGTCCCATGCGGCCGGAGGCTAGAGCAGAACGGCGGAGGCGGGAATCAACCCGGCGGCATCGGGCCGGATCACGGAATCCGGAGCGGGGCCCGGCCGCGCCGCGCGGGTGCGGCCCGTGCCATGCATGGCGGCGGCGGGCGTGCTAACCTTCATGCGCGAACAGCGACGGATGACGGATGAGCAAGGACGATTGGTCGATACCGGAGCATCTGCAGCCCGATCCCGGCGAATGGTCCTTCGATCTCGACGCCGCGCTCGGCGCGGTGGTCGGGTTGCGCAGCCTGGTGCCGCCGGATGCCTTCACCGCGCGCGTGCTCGGCACCGAGCGGGAGGGATCGGGCGTCGTGATCCGCGACGGGCTGGTGCTGACCATCGGCTACCTCGTGACCGAGGCGGAGACGATCTGGATCAGCGCCGCCGACGGCCGCGTGGTGCCGGGCCACACGCTGGCGGTGGACCAGGAGACCGGCTTCGGCCTGGTGCAGGCGCTGGGCAGGCTCGGCGTCGCGCCGCTGGAGATGGGCGACAGCGAGGGCGTGCGGATCGGCGCGCCGGTGGTGCTCGCCTCGGCAGGCGGGCGGGCGCATGCGGTCGCGGCCAAGCTCGTGGCGCGCCAGCCCTTCGCGGGCTACTGGGAATACCTGCTCGAGGACGCGCTGTTCACCGCGCCGGCCCATCCCTCCTGGGGCGGGGCCGGGCTGATCGGGCCGGATGGCCGTCTGCTCGGCATCGGTTCGCTGATCCTGCAGCAGGGCGAGGAGGGGCGGCGGCTCGACCTCAACATGGTGGTGCCGGTCCATCGCCTCTCGCCGATCCTGAACGACCTCGTGACCTATGGCCGGGTGAACCGGCCGGCGCGGCCCTGGCTCGGCCTCTACGCGACCGAGGACGAGGAGGGTGTGGCGATCGCCTCGCTCGCGCCCGGCGGCCCGGCCGAGAGTTCCGGCGTGCGCAGCGGGGACCGGGTGCTCGCGGTGGACGGGGCGGTGGTGACGGACCTCGCGGAGATGTGGCGGGCCGTCTGGGCCTGCGGCGATGCCGGGGCGACGGTGCGCCTGAAGCTTGGCCGCGCGCGGGGTTCGCGCGACGTGGCGGTGGTCTCGGGCGACCGCGCTGCCTTCCTCAAGGCGCCGAGGATGCATTGATGGGCGGCATCCTCGTCGTGCCGCCCGGCGCGGGCGAGCAGCACTGGCAGCCGCAGCCGGCCAATGGCTGGATCGAGGTGCTGAGCGCGCCGCGCCTGCCCGGCGCGCCCCCGGGATTCTCGGCGGGGCTTCAGGAACTGCCGCCGCTCGGCAAGATCCGCGAGCACGCGCATCCCGCGCAGACCGAGATATTCTGGATCATCGCCGGGGAATGCCTCGCGCGGCTCGACGGCACGGTGCGGCGCATCCGGGCCGGCACCTTCATGGTCGCCCCGCCCCATGCGCGGCACGGCTTCATCAACGACGGCGGGGCGCCCTTCCGCATGCTGTGGATGCTGGTGCCGGCGGGGCTCGAGGAATTCTTCGTCGCCATCGGGCGGCCGAAGCAGGCCGGCGCGCCGGACCCCACGCCCTATCCGCGGCCCTCGGAGACGGGGGCGATCGAACTCGCGACCGTGTTCGAGACGCTCGACCCGCCGCCCGAGCCGCCCTGGGACACCGCGCCGATCACCGACCCCGCGGTGCTGGAACCGATGCGGCGGATCGCCGTGTGACGGGATCACCTTGCCCGGCGCCGCTGCGGGCCTATGGTCGTGGGACGAAGGAGTGAGCCCATGCGCCTGCCCCCCATCCCGGTTGCCGTCCGTTTCATGGTGCTGCACGGGCTGATCGGCTTCGGGCTGTCCGCCCTCTTCGTCGCCGCGGTGCTGTGGGCCGACCCGGGCGGTGTCGGCGCGCTGATCCTGAGGCATGGCGGGGCGCCGGTGATCGCGCTGCTGTGGTTCTTCAGCGGCCTGACCTTCGGCTCGGTGCAGATCGGCACGGCGGTGATGCTGCAGGACGGGCGCGACGACGCGCCGCGCGGCGGCCGGCGGCTGAGGCTGCCGCAGGCGCTGCGATGGCCGCCCGCGGCGGTGCCGGCGCGCATTCCCGCGGGACGCCGGGGCTGATCCGACCGCGCGGCGACGGCGCGGAGGGCAGCGGCAAGTGGCGGCCGCTCGCCCCCGGGCGCGGAGTGGCTGCGGCGGCGATGGCGCGGAGCGACCAGCGCTGGTCCGGCACGGCTGCGTCCTTGTCCCGAATGGGATGGTCCAATGCCAGCAGCGACAGGATGCATGACGCGCGGCATGGCGGCTTCCTTCGCGGCTGTGCCCGGATGCTGGCCGCCCGCGCGGCCAAGGTCCGGCGCAGCGCATCGCGGCCCCGCGGCTGGACGTCGCGGGTGGCGCGCGCGAGAGTGCCGGCCGTTTCCAGCATCGAGGGACCGGCGGGCATGCAGAACACCGAGGAAGTCTGGCGCTACGTGGACGCGAAGGCGGAGGACGCGATCGGGCTTTCCGACCGCGTCTGGGGCATGCCGGAGCTCTGCTACGCCGAGGTCCGCTCCTGCGCCGAGCACACGGCGATGCTCGAGGCGCACGGGTTCCGCGTCACGAGGGATGTCGCGGGCATCCCGACCGCGGTGATGGGCGAGGCGGGGGAGGACGGGCCGGTCATCGCCATCCTCGGCGAATACGACGCGCTGCCGGGGCTTTCGAACGAGGCCGGCGTGGCCGAGCACAAGCCCCTGCCGGGGGACGGGTCGGGGCATGGCTGCGGGCACAACCTGCTGGGCGCGGCCTCGCTGCTCGCGGCCTCGGCCGTGAAAGACTGGATCGAGAGGAACGGCATCAAGGCGCGCGTGCGCTACTACGGCTGCCCGGCCGAGGAAGGCGGCGCGGCCAAGGGCTTCATGGTGCGCGAGGGCGCCTTCGACGACGTGGACATGGCGATCTGCTGGCACCCGGCCGCCTTCACCGGGGTGAACGAGGCGGTCTCGCTCGCCAATACGCGCATCGACTTCGCCTTCACCGGGCGGTCCTCGCACGCCGCCGCCGCGCCGGAGCTGGGGCGCTCGGCGCTCGATGCCGTCGAGCTGATGAATGTCGGCGTCAACTACATGCGCGAGCACATGCCCTCGGATGCGCGCATCCACTACGCCTATCTCGATGCCGGCGGCATCGCGCCGAACGTGGTGCAGGGCAGCGCGAAGGTGCGCTACCTGATCCGCGCGCGGGATCTCGTGGGGCTGAACCAGCTCGTCGCGCGCGTGCGCAAGATCGCCGAGGGCGCGGCGCTGATGACCGAGACCAGCGTCAGCACGAAGGTGGTCTCCGCGGTGTCGAACCTGCTCGGCAATACGCCGCTCGAGCGCGCGATGTACGAGAACATGCTGCGCCTCGGGCCCCCGCAGTTCGACGAGGAGGACCGCGCCTTCGCGCGCGAGATCCAGAAGACGCTGTCGGAGGAGGACATCGCCGCGGCCTACCGGCGGCACGGGCTCGAGCCGCAGCGGGACAAGGCGCTCTGCGACATCATCGTGCCGCTGGATGCCAAGGGGAAGGGCGGCGTCGGCTCGACCGACGTGGGCGACGTGTCGTGGAAGGTGCCGACGGTGCAGGCGCGCGGGGCGACCTATGCCATCGGCACGCCGGGGCATTCCTGGCAGCTCACGGCGCAGGGCAAGTCGGGCATCGCGCACAAGGGCCTCGTGCATGTGGCCAAGATCATGGCCGGCACCGCGGTGGACGCGATCCGCAACCCCGATCTGCTCGCCGCGGCGAAGGCCGACCACAAGGCGCGCACCGACGCCCACCCCTATGTCTGCCCGCTGCCGCCGGACGTGAAGCCGCCGGTGGGGATGTCCGCGGACTGAAGGGGGACGCTACGCGACCGCTTCGAGCCGCCCGTCGCGCAGCGCGACCATGCGGTCGAAGCGGTCGAAGATCTTCTCGTCATGCGTGACGACGAGGATCGCCGCCTGCTGCTCCCGCGCCACCTGGCGCAGCAGGTCCATCACCACCCGCGCGCGCTCGGAATCGAGCGCCGCCGTCGGCTCGTCGGCGAGGATCACCCGCGGGCGGTTGGCGAGCGCACGGGCGATGGCGACGCGCTGCGCCTCCCCGCCCGACAGGCGCGCGGGCTTGGCCGTGGCGCGGTGGCCCACCTGCAGGTAGTCGAGCAGGTCGCGCGCCCGCGCCCGCGCCGTTCCGACGTCGGCGCCGGCGAGCGTCATCGCCAGCGCGACATTGTCGGTCGCGTCCAGGAAGGGCAGCAGGTTGTGGAACTGGAAGATGAAGCCGATGCGCTCGCGCCGCAGCCGGCGCAGATCCGCGACCCGCCAGGCCCCGTCCCAGACCGTCTCGCCGCCGAGCAGCAGCCGCCCGGCGCTCGGCTCGAGGATGCAGGCGATGATGTTGAGCAGGGTGGACTTGCCGCTGCCCGAGGGGCCCTTGAGGCCCACCACCTCCCCCGCGCCGACGCTGAGATCCACGCCGTCCAGGGCGCGGACCGCCGTCTCGCCGGCGCCGAAGACGCGGCCGATCCCCTCCACCTGCACGAGCGGTGCCGTCGCGCCGCTCATCCGCCGAGCGCCTGCTGCGGCTCGATCCGGAGCGCGGCGCGGATCGAGACCAGGCTGCCCAGCACGCAGATCGCGCCGATCACGCCCGCCATCACCGCGACCTCGGCCGGGCCGAGCGCGACGGTGCGCGGGAAGAAGCCGCGGGTGGCGAAGACGATGAGGACCGCCGCCGCATAGCCGGCCGCGCCCAGGAGGAGCGCCTGCTGCAGCACCAGCCCGACGATGGTGCCGTCGGAGGCGCCGATCAGCTTGAGCGTCGCGATCTCGCGCAGCTTGTCCATCGTCATGGTGTAGATGATCAGCGCGATGATCACCGCCGAGACGAAAAGCAGCACGACGGTGAACATGCCGAGTTGCACGCGGGCGCGATTGACGACGGAGCGGGTCAGCAGGTCGGATTGCTCGGCATCGGTCAGCGCGCCGAGATGCTTCCAGCGCCGGGCCGTCTCGGCCACCTGGGCCGGGTCCGCGCCCGGGGCGAGGCGCGCGATCACCGCGTTCACGGTGTCGGTGCCGCCGCCGCCGGTCCCGGCCGCCTGGGCGCGCCGTGCGGCCGGCGGCGCGAGCTTGAACTGCAGCTCCTGGCTGTCGCGCAGCGTGACAAAGACCAGCGGGTCGCCACCCGAGGCGACCAGCCCGCGCGTGGTGCCCACCACGCGGTAGCGGTCCCCGCCGAGCAGCACGGTGGCGCCGACAGGCAGCCTCGCCCGCGCGTCGGCCACCATCTCGAACCGCGCACCGCCCAGCGCCCGGCCGCTCGCGATCGCGTCGGGCCCGCCGGGGCGGCCCGGCTCGTAGCCCATCACCTGCACGCGCAGCACGCCCTGGGGGGCCTGCATCTCGGCGGTCCGCAGCGTGATGGCGCCGGCCGCGGCAACGCCGGGCAGGCGCGCCACCATCTCCCGCACGTCGCCGGGCAGGCGCGAGGATTCGGCGAAGGGGCCGCGCGTGCCGGATTCGACCACCCAGAGATCCGCCCGCAGGCTGCGGCTGAGCGCGAGCGCCTCGGCCACCACCCCCTGGTAGATCCCGATCATCGAGAGCGCGACGCCCATCAGCAGGCCAAGGCCCACGCAGGTCATGAGGAAGCGCCCGAGGCGGTGGCGGATGTCGGCGAGGGCGAGGTTCACGGGGCCGGGACCGCGCGCGCCGGGCGCCCCTCCGCGAAGCCCGGGCCGACGCGGATCGCGACCGGCAGCTCCTCGGGCAGGCCGTCGGTGATGGCGGCGCGGCCATCCATCAGCCGCGCGGCGAAGCGCACCTGGCGGCGGGCGAGGCGGCCCTGCTCGATCACCCAGACCGTGCCGGTCGCGCCGTCGAAGCCATGGATGGCGTTCTCGGGCACCAGCCTGGCGCGCGCCAGGCGGCCGGTCTCGATGATGACCTCGGCCTGCTCGCCGATCACCGGCATCTCCGGGCAGGCGAGGCAGCGGACATGGACGCGGCGTTCCTCGGTGACGCGGTCGGCCTCGAGGCCGATGCGCACCACCTCCGCGCGGACGGGGCGGCCGGGGCGGCTGCGCAGGGTGACGGTGGCCGGCTGGCCGAGGGCGATGTCGCCCGCGCGGCCCTCGTCCACGAAGGCGAGCGCCCAGAGGCTGTCGGGCGCGATCAGGGTGAAGATCGCCTCGCCCGGGTTGACGGCCGCGCCCGCCTCGCGCTGGCGGGCGATGACGATGGCATCGTAGGGCGCGCGCAGCGTGTGCTTGGCGAGCGCCGTTCGCTCCGCGGCAAGATTGGCCTGCGCCTCGGCCTGCAGGGCACGGGCGACGGCCGCATCGGCGCGGTTCACCGCGAGGTCGGCCTGCGCGGCGGCCGCCTCGGTCTCCGCGAGTTCGGCCGCCTCCAGGCTGCCGACATTGCGGTTGGCGAGTTCGCGCCGGCGCCGCGCCGTGGCCTGGCGTTGGGCGAGCAGCGCCTCGGCCCTTTCGCGCTGGGCCTCGGCGCGCTGGGCCTGGGCCTCGGCGGAGAGCATGGCGGCCTCGGCGCGGGCGAGGCGAGCCTCCTGGCTCGCCGTGTTCAGCCGGGCGAGCGGCTCGCCCGCGGCGATGCGGTCGCCATGGTCGGCGAGCACCTCGGTGAGCGTCCCCGCCACCTCGAAGCCGACACGGGAGAGGATGCGCGCCTCGACCGTGCCGAGGCCGAAGACGGTGACCGGCACGTCATTGGCCGGCACGGCGACGGGAACCGCGAGCGGCCGCTGCGTGGCGTACCACCACCCCCCGGCCGCAGCGGCTAGGAGCAGGAGGGCGAGGGCGACCACACGGCGCATGGCGGCTTTCCGAATATCAGACTTAACTAATTTACCGCGTCCAGCCATCCGCCGCTAGGCTGGGGCGTCGGGATCCGCGAGGCGACGACGCGGAAAGCCGGCGCGGAGCAACGCATGGCAGGCGCGCGGGTGGCCGTCATGTCTTGCCCGCGTAGGATTTTGCCATGCCTTCCGCCGGATCCGCCTGCGGCCCGTAGGGCATGATCGGGTAGCGCAGCCCTGCCTTCGACAGGCCGATCAGGCCTTCGACCGCGACGGCGAGGTCGGCGGGCGGCAGGGCCATCAGCATCTCGTCATCCGCCACGCCGCCGTAGCGGCGCTCGGCGTAGCAGGGAATGGAGAGCGACGGCGCGCGGTCGCGCAGGGCCTTGCCCCAGGAATCGGCGCAGGCGCTCTCCCCGGTGATGGAGAAATCGAAGCGCCTGTAGGTCTTCCACTGCAGCCCGTTGATGAAGAGGATCATCTGCGCGGGGTTGGCGTAGAAGAGGCAGATGTCGGGCGGATCAAGCCGCGCGCTGCGCAGCGGCGAGACGCAGAGGCCGGCATAGCGCGGGGGAACGCGCGGCATCTCGGCTTGGTGCTTGCGCGCCGCCTCGCGGTTCTCGAACCACACGCCTTCGAATTTGCGGCCCGAGAGGTAGAGCTCGGAGGGTTCGTTCAGCCCGATCACGCCGCCGCAGTTCGAGAAGCCGGGCACGTTCTCGTGCGTGATGCCCATGGTGAAGCCGGCGATGCGCGCCTGGGTGACGAGCTGGCAGGTGGAGAAGGTGCGGCCCTGCGGCGGGCGGCGCAGCCCCGGGATCTTCGCCATCTCCTCGGCGCTCTCGAAGAGCTTCATGCCGAAGGGCAGGGTGCGCAGGCGGAGCAGTTCGGTGAGCTGGCGGGCGAGCTCGGCGATCTGCTTCGCGTCGAGCGGCCGGGCGCCGGCCTCGGGCGGGGCGTCGGTCATGGGCGGTCCTCCTCGCCCCGATGATGCGCCGATGCGCGGCGGTGTCCAGGAACGGCGAAGCCGCCGGTTCGCGCGCACCGGCGGCTTCTGACCGTTCCGTCCGCGTGGGGATCAGGCGGTCGGCGCGGTTTCCCTGGCGGCGGCCATGGCGGCGAAGGGGCAGCCGGCGCTGCGGCGCTGGCGGCGGACCTCGGCGGCATAGCGGCCGGGCTGATGCTCCTCGGCGCTCGAGGGGATGACGATGCTCTCGCGGTAGGCGTCCCACTCCGCATCGCCCCATTGGGTCAGGGCGTCCGTCACGGTGGAGGCGTTCAGCACCGCATCGGCATAGGCGAATTGCGGCACCGGCATCACCTGCAGGATGGGGCGAAGCTGGGTTATCTGCACCGGGGTGTCGGTGCGGGTCAGGCGGATGTTCGTGAAGAGGGGGCCGAACCACTTGTCGAACTCGACCACGCCTTCGAACTGGTCATAGGCCGGGTTGCGCGGCAGGTTGGCCGGGGCGCGGCTGAGCAGCGACCAGCCCGGCGCGGTGCGCACGAAGAGGCCGGTCCACATCTGCACGACGCCAGGCTCGGGCAGGCCCGTCAGGAAGGGCGGCGAGAAGCCGCGGATGTCCTCGGGCACCTCCTCGTCGAAGCGGGCGCGGAAATGCGGGTACTGCACGGCGCCGAGGCCGAGCGGCATCCATTCGTGCTCGAGTTCCTCGCAGGTCCAGAGGATCTCGTTGCCGTCCCACATCAGGCTGAACTCGAGCGGGGCGGTGATGTGCCAGCCATAGCCCGAGGCGGTGGTGACGGCGTCGCAGTAGCGGAAGGCCCGCGTGGGCAGCCCGCCGAGCGCCGAGCGGTCGGCGCGCTCGGGCGCCGGGATGCCGGGGATCAGGCGGTGGAAGGCGACGATCGGGGTGCGGTCGTGACCCATGGCGATGCCTGCTCGGGTGCTGCGGTGGCGGACGACAGGGCAGGGGACCCGCGCGGGGTCCCCCAGCCCCGAGGCTCAGACGCGACGCATGCCGGCGCCGATGCGGACCGCGCCCTTGTCGGCGACGGAGGCGGGGGTGCGCATGCCGGCGCCGATGCGGACGGTGCCCTTGTCGGCGACGGAGGCCGGGGTGCGCATGCCGGCGCCGATGCGGACGGTGCCCTTGTCGGCGACGGAGGCGGGGGTGCGCATGCCGGCGCCGGTGCGGACGGTGCCCTTGTCGGCGACGGAGGCGGGGGTGCGCATGCCCGCGCCGGTGCGGACCGCGCCCTTGTCGGCGACGGAGGCCGGGGTGCGCATGCCGGCGCCCACGCGGACGGTGCGGGTGTCGAGGACCTTCGAGCTGGTGGTCATGATCGGCGGTGCTCCAAGAGGAAAAGGACCGTCTGGCTGGTCCAGACGTCCTCAATCTGTGGTTTCACAACCGCCTTGACAAGCAATCTTTCCTACTTGTGCAAGAATTATTTCTCTATACAATATGAGATAGGAATTTGATCAACACGTTCGCGTGACCAGCACTTCAAAGGCCCTCACCATGACTCACTCCAACGCGAAATTCATACGCGGCTGACGTGGTTGACGCGATTTTCACGGAGACCGATACAACTTATTAGTTATTGCCGTGCCGCGATCTGTGCCGAACTGGATAACGGCAGCACGACTCCGCCGCGCAGTGGCGCCTCGCATATCGCCGGAAGGGGGAAGCGGCGACCGGCATGCATCCCGATCCGCCCCTGCGCACGGCGTTTGTTGGTCCGCCGAATCCGCGTTAACACTGCGTGATCATGGCAGATCTCGCTTTGGGCCCCGGGCAGGACAGCAGACCTTCCGGCGCCTTGGACAGCACCGTGCTTCTCGGCGCCCGCCCGGCGATCCGGTTGCGCGTGACCATGCTGGGCCGGATGGATGTGCGGGCGCTGACGGGCGAGTCCCTGCTGCCGAGATCGCGCAAGACGCGAGCCTTGCTGGCGATCCTCGCCCTGGAGGCCCCCGGGCTCGTTTCCCGCCAGCGCATCGCCGAGCTCCTCTGGAGCCGCCGCGGCGAGGAACAGGCCCGCGGATCGCTCCGCCAGGCCCTGCACGAATTGCAGGAGGCGCTCGGCCCCGAGGCGAAGGCCCTCATCGTCGCGACGCGCGAGACCGTCGCGCTGAACGACGAGGGCGTCTGGACCGATGCGCGCGCCCTGCCGGCCCTGGCGCGGGACCGGCCCGAGGCGCTCGACCTGCTCAAATCGGAGCTCCTCGCGGATCTCGACGGCCTCGATGCCGCCTTCGATTCCTGGCTGGCCGACCAGCGCCGCCGGATCCGCGACATCGCCCTCGATGCCGCCTCGGCCCGCCTCGCCGCCGCGGCGACGCCGGAATCGCGCGCGCAGGAGGCCCGCCGCGTCCTTGCCATCGACCCCGCCCAGGAGCCGGTCTGGCGCGTCCTGATCCGCGCGGAGGCGGAGCGCGGCGACCGCGGCGCCGCCTTCGCCGCCTGGGAGGAATGCCGCCGCGTCTTCGCCGAGCGGTTCCGCGGCGCGCCCTCGCCCGAGACGGCGGCGCTCGCGGAATCTCTGCGCGGCGAGGTCGCCGTGCCGCCGCCCGCACCCCCGCCGCGCAACGCGGCGCGCGGCGCGCGCCTCGGCGTGATGCCGCTGCGCTTCCTCGGCGGCGATCCCGATCCGGAGGTCTCGCTCGGCCTCGCCGGCGAGATCACCGCGGCGCTCGCGCGTTTCCGCTGGCTGACGCTGGTGGACAGCACCTCGATCGAGGCGGCGACGCGCCAGGAAGGCGGGGGTGAGGCGCTCGACCTCGACTTCAGCCTCTCCGGCACGGTGCAGCGCGCCGGGGACCGCGTGCGCGTCACGCTGCGCCTGACCGACCATCGCAGCCCGGAATCCGTCGTCTGGGCGGAGCGCTTCGACCGCGACGCGAACGACCTGCTGGCCCTGCAGGACGAGATCGCGGCCGAGGTGGTGGCGCGGATCGACCCCGAGATCCTGCTCATCGAGGCGAACCGCGCCGCGGTCCGCGCGCCGGTGCAGGCGACGGCCTACGACCTGCTGCTCCGCGCGATCCCGGCGATCTACCGGCTCGACCGCCAATCCTACGAACTCGCGGGCTCGATGCTCGCCGAGGCGACGCGGCTCGAGCCGGATTATGCGCCGGCCTTCGCCTGGTATGCCTATTGGCACCTCTTCCTGGTCGGGCAGGGCTGGGCGACCGCGGGCAGCGAGGTGCTGGCGCGCAGCGAGGAGCTCGCCTCGCGCGCCGTCGCACTCGACCCGTCCGATGCGCAGGCGCTCGCCGTGCTCGGCCATGTGCGCGCCTTTCTCCATCATCGCGTCGAGGAGGCGGTGACGCTCTACGAGCGCGCGCTGGCGCTGAACCCGAACCTGCCCATGGCCTGGGTGTTCTCGGCGCTGGCGCTCTCCTACAAGGGCGAGCATGCGGAGGCCCTGCGCCGCTGGGAACGCTACAAGCGGCTCGCGCCGCTGCATCCGCATGCCTTCTTCTTCGACTCGGCGCGGCTCGTGCCGCTGCTCATGCTGCGCCGGTTTGAGGATGTGGACGCCGATGCGCGCCAGGTCACGGCGCTGCATTCGGGCTTCACCTTCCCTTACAAGCTGTGGCTGTCGGCGCTCGGGCACCTCGGGCGGCGCGAACAGGCGTCGGAGGTCCGGGCGAGGCTTGTCGCCCTCGAGCCGGATTTCGACCTGGTCAAGGCGCGCCAGCGTTCGCCGCTGCAGACGCCGACCGACCTCGACTTCTACCTTCTTGGCCTGCGCAAGGCCGGCCTGACCTGATCCCCGGCCACCGCGCGCCGCTCACCGCAGCAGTTCCGCCGCGGCGCGGAGCAGGACGCCGTCCGGGCGGCGCAGCGCCTCCAGCACGCGGAAATGATCGGCGCCGGGGATGGGGATGAGCGGCCCGGGCGCCTGCGCCTCGGCCCGGACGCGGTGGAAGACGCGGGACTGCCGGCGCAGTTCCGGCAGTTCGTGCCCGCCATAGGCGATGGCCATCGGCTTCCGCGCCACCGGGCGGCGTATCGGCGAGAGGTCGGAGACCTCGGCCTCGGTCAGGCGCAGCTTCTCGTCGATCATGGTGTCGCGGATCGGGGCGAGTTCGTGGATGCCCGAGATGGCGAGGGCGGCGGTCACCGCCGGATGCTCGGCGGCGAGCGCGGCGAGATGCCCGCCCGCGGACCAGCCCGAGACCACGATCGGCCCGCCGATGCCGTGCGCCGCGCCATGCGCCGCCAGCCAATCGAGCGCGCGGCTGATCTGCCAGGCGATGGTCGTCAGCGAGGCCTCGGGCGCCAGCGTGTAGCCCGGCAGCGCGGCCGACCAGCCCATGGCGAGCGCGCCCTCGGCCATGATGGCGAAATCCTCGCGCCGGTTGCGCTGCCAGTAGCCGCCATGGATGAAGACGAGGCAGGGGGCGCCGGCGTCGCGCCCCGGGTAGAGGTCCCATTTCTCCCGCCCGGCCTCGCCGTAGGGGATGTCGAGATGCCCGGCATGGGCGGCGCGGAAGGCGGCGGAGGCGGCGTTGCGGGCTGCGATCTGCTGCGCGCTGTCGGGCACCATGCCGGTGTTGTCGTAGGCGTCGTCGCGTTCCTTCTGCGACCAGTACCGCCAGCCCTCGGCGAAGGCGTAGGGCGTGCTCACGGCGCGATGACGCGCACCGGCGCGCCGGCGTTGAAGGCCTCGATCGCCTCGACGCAGCCGGCGTAGTAGGCGCGGTAGTTCTGCTGCGACACGTAGCCGAGATGCGGCGTCAGGATGGTGTTCGGCGCCGACAGGATCGGGTGGCCCGGCGGCAGCGGCTCGGTGTCGAAGACGTCGATCCCCGCGCCGGCGATGCGGCCTTCCTTCAGCGCCGCGATCAGCGCGTCCTGGTCGATCAGCGGCCCGCGCGAGGTGTTCACGATGAAGGCCGTGGGCTTCATGCGCGCGATATCCTCGGCGCCGACGATGCCGCGCGAGCGGTCGGAGAGGATCAGGTGCAGCGTGACGACATCGGCCTCGCGGAACAGCGTCTGCTTGTCCACGCGCTGTGCGCCGATCTCGGCGGCGCGTTCCTCCGTCAGGTTCTGGCTCCAGGCGATCACCTTCATGCCGAAGGCCTGCGCGACCTTCGCGACGCGCCCGCCGAGCTTGCCGAGGCCGACCACGCCGAGCGTCTGCCCCTCCAGCGCGGTGCCGACCGAGGTCTGCCAGCGCCCCTCCCGCAGCGCCTGCTGCTGCGCCGGCAGGTCGCGCATCAGGCCGATGATGAGGCCCCAGGTGATGTCCACCGTCGGGTCGCCGTGCGAGGGCGTGCCGCAGAAGACGATGCCGCGCTCGGCGCAGGCCGCGGCGTCGATGGAGCGGTTGCGCGCGGCGGTGGTGATCAGCAGGCGCAGATTGGGCAGGCGCTCGATCAAGGCGCGCGGGAAGGGCGTGCGCTCGCGCATGGCGAGGATGGCGTCGAAGGGCTCGAGGCGCCGCACGAGAGCCTCGCGGTCGGTCAGCGTGTCGCGGAACGCCGTGATCTCCATCCCGGCGAGCCGTTCCCAGGGCCCCATGGACATCGCGACACCCTGATAGTCGTCGAGGATGGCAAGGCGCTTCAGCGGCGCCGGAGGCTGGCTCATGGATCGTCTCCGTCGGGTTCGCGCCTAGATCGCGCCGGCGCGGCGGCGACGCAAGTCAGCCGGGAGCGGGCAGGGTGATCCCGGCAAGCGCGCCGCGGAGCAGCGGGGGCAATGGCGTCGGCGTCTTCTGCGTCGCGCGGTCCACATAGACATGGACGAAGTGGCCCTCCGCGCTCGCGCTGTCCTCCCCGTTGCGGAAGATGCCGATCTCGTAGCGCACCGAGGTGTTGCCCGCCCGCCCGCAGCGCAGCCCGGCCGTCACCTCGTCGGGGAAGGCGATGGGCGCGAAGTAGCGGCACTGGGTTTCCACGACGAGGCCGATCACCGGCGCGGTCGGGATGTGCAGGAAGCCGGTGTCGGTGAGGAAACGCGCCACCACCGTGTCGAACCAGGAGTAGTAGGTGACGTTGTTGACGTGGCCATAGACGTCGTTGTCCATCCAGCGCGTCGGGATGGTGAGGAAGAAGCGGTAGTCGGCGCGGGTGCCGCGGGTCCTGCTCATGTCGGGGTTCCGGTGCGCGGATCGCGATGCTCCCGCGCGGGGCGGGGCTTGCTCGGGGTTGTGGGCTGCATGGGGCCATCCTGCGCAACGCATGGCGGGCGCACCAGACCCGCCGATTCGCCGCTGGCATGTCCTGGGAGGATCGCGGCATAAGGCCTTGCCCGGACAGGAGCGCCACGCCGCGCCCTTCGCCGGGACTCGTGACAACGCTATATCTGGTGGTGTGGCGGCCTCATCGGACACAATCCGTATGGTTCCGTCCCCCCCGGATGAACGCTTCTGGAGCCCCATGTCCGCCGCGCCTCGGCCCGATACACCGCCCCGCCTCGAGCCGTTCCGCCTGCGCGGCGCGAACTTCAACCTGCTCGTGCTGCGGCTGCTCGATCCGCGGCCGGAGGCGGTGGTGCCGGCGATCGGCGACCAGTTCCGCCGCGCGCCGGGCTTCCTGCGCTTCGCGCCGGTGGTGCTGGGCCTCGCCGACCTCGAGGTGCCGCCCGACCAGGTGGATTTTCCCGGCCTGATCGCCGGGCTGCGGGGGCTCGAGATCGTGCCGATCGGGACCACTGGCGGCACGCCCGAGATGCGCAACGCCGCGATGGCCTACGGCCTGCCGCCCATCCGCAGCGCTGGCGGCAAGGAGAGCGAGGAGCCCGCGCCGGCACCCACCGCCGCCGCGCCGGCCGAGCCGCCCGCCTCCGCGCCGCCGCCTCCACCGCAGCCCGCCGGCGCCATGCGCCCGACCATGGTGGTGGACCAGCCGGTGCGCGCGGGCCAGCGCGTCTGGGCGCAGGGCTGCGACCTGATCGTGACCGCGACGGTGAATGCGGGCGGCGAGGTGATCGCCGACGGCAACATCCACGTCTATGGCGCGCTGCGCGGCAGGGCGATCGCCGGCGGCGGCGACAACGCCGAGGCGCGGATCTTCGCGCAGAACTTCGACCCCGAGCTCATCTCCATCGCCGGCTACTACGCGGTGCGCGAGGGGCTCGCGGGGGCGCCGATCGGCCGCGCGGTGCAGGTTCGCCTCACCGGCGAGCGCATGCGCTTCGACCCGATCGGCTGAGAGGCATTCGAGGAGGCAGGGGACATGGCACAGGTCGTCGTCGTCACTTCGGGCAAGGGGGGCGTGGGCAAGACCACATCCTCCGCCGCCTTCGCCACCGGGCTCGCGCAGCGGGGCAAGAAGACCGTCGTCATCGACTTCGACGTGGGCTTGCGCAACCTCGACCTCATCATGGGGGTCGAGCGGCGGGTGGTGTTCGACATCGTCAACGTCATCCAGGGCGAGGCGCGGCTGAACCAGGCGCTGATCCGCGACAAGCGGGTGGAGACGCTCTCGATCCTCCCCGCCTCCCAGACGCGGGACAAGGACGCGCTGACCAAGGAGGGCGTGCAGAAGATCATCGAGGAGCTGGCGAAGGAGTTCGACTACATCCTCTGCGACAGCCCCGCGGGCATCGAGAAGGGCGCGCTGCTCGCACTCTACTTCGCCGACCAGGCGATCGTGGTGACCAACCCCGAGGTCTCGAGCGTGCGGGATTCGGACCGCATCCTCGGCGTCCTGCAGTCGCGCTCGAAGCGGGCGGAGGAGAAGCGGGATCCGGTGAAGGAGCACCTGCTCGTCACCCGCTTCGACCCCGCGCGCGTCGAGCGGGGGGAGATGCTGAAGCTCGAGGACATCCAGGAGATCCTCTCGATCCCGCTGCTCGGCGTGATCCCGGAGAGCGAGAGCGTGCTGCGCGCTTCCAACACCGGCACGCCCGTGATCATGGACGGCGAGAGCAACGCCGGCCAGGCCTATGCGGATGCCGTCGCGCGCTTCCTCGGCGAGGAGAAGCCGCACCGCTTCCTCGAACCCGAAAGGAAGGGTCTGTTCAAGCGCCTGTTCGGGGGGAGGGCCGCCTGATGTCCTGGATCGACTTCTTCCGCGGCAAGCGCAAGGAGCCGGCCAGCGCCGCCGCCGCCAAGGAACGCCTGCAGATCGTGCTGGCGCATGAGCGCATCGGCCGCACGCGCGAGGATTTCCTGCCGAAGCTGCAGCAGGAACTCGTGGCCGTGGTGGCGCGCTATGTCGCGATCGACCCGGGCAAGGTGAACGTCAATCTCGACCGCGGCGGGGACATGTCCACCCTCGCGATCGAGATCGAGCTGCCCGCCCCGGCGGCGATGCGCGTCGCGGCCCAGGCGCGCTGAGCCCGGCGCGCCGGGGGCTGGCCTTCCGGCGCGGTGCGGCTACCGTGCCCTTCCGGACGAAGGCGGGAGGGCAGGCAGATGGCCTATGAGGGGATCCGGGCGCATCGCCCCTTGATCATGGGCCGCCGCGGCGCGGTGGCGACCAACCATCCGGTCGCGACCGCGGCCGGGCTCGACATCCTGCGCGCGGGCGGCACGGCGGCGGACGCGGCGGTGGCGATCTCCCTGACCCTCGGCGTGGTCGAGCCGCACATGTCCGGCCTCGGCGGGGATGGCTTCTACCACCACTGGTCGGCGCGGAGCGGGCGTGCGGAGACCTTCGCCGGGACGGGCCAGGCGCCGCTCGCCGCGACCGTCGCGCGATACAAGGCCGAAGGCGGGATCCCGAACCGCGGGCCGCTCTCCATCCAGACGCCGGGCAAGGTGGCGGGGCTCGCCGCGCTGCACGCGGCGCATGGCGCGAGGCCCTGGGGCGCGCTGTTCGGCCCGGCGATCGAGGCGGCGCGCGAGGGCTTCGCCGCGACCCACGCGCTGCGGCATTTCATCGGCGAGAACCGCGCGCATATCGCCGCCGATGCGACGAGCCGCGGGATCTGGCTGGCGGGCGGCGCAGCACCTGCGGTGGGCAGCATCATCGCCCAGCCGGCCCTTGCCGCGACCTTGCAGCGGCTTGCCGCCGGCGGGCCGGAGGAGATCTTCCGCGGGGCGCTCGCGCGCGACCTTGCGGCCGATCTCGACGACGCCGGCGCGCTGGTGAAGGCGGCCGATCTCGCGGCCGTGGCGCCGCTGCGCGCGCCGCCCATCGCGATACCCTGGCGCGGCTTCGAGGTGCGGCAGACGCCGCAGCCTTCCATGGGCTTCGCGCTGCTGCAGATGCTTCGCATCGTCGAGGGTTCCGACCTCGCCGCGCTCGGATGGGGCAGCGCGGCTCTCGTGCACCTGATGGTGGAGGCGAAGAAGCGGGCCTTCCTCGACCGCGAGGCCGAGGCGGGGCGTGAGAATCCGGACATCGCGGCGCTGCTGTCCGATGCGCGGTGCGATGCCCATGCCGCGGCGATCGGCGAGCGCGCGGCGCGCCTGCCGGTGCGCGCGACGGCGGAGGCCGACACCACCTATTTCTGCGTGGTGGATGCCGAGGGCAATGCCGTCTCGGCCATCCAGTCCATCAACGGCGCCTTCGGCTCCGGCGTGACAGGGGCGCGGACGGGCATCCTGCTGAACAACCGCATGTCCTACTGGCATCTGGAGGAAGGGCACCCGAACGCGCTCGCGCCGGGGCGGCGCGTGCGGCACACCATGAACGCGCCGATGGTCATGAAGGACGGCAGGCCGTGGATGGTGTTCGGCACGCCCGGCGCCGACAACCAGGTGCAGGTCAACTTCCAGGTGCTGGTCTCCTGCGCCGTCTTCGGCTTCGACCCGCAGCAGGCGCTCGAGGCGCCGCGCTGGACATCGAGCCAGCCGGGCCAGGAGTCCAACTACCCGCATGCCGGCGACGAGGTGCTGACCATCGAGCGCGGTTTCGGCGAGACGACCATCGCGGGGCTGCGCGAGCGGGGGCACCAGGTGAAGGTGGTGGGCGACCTCGAAGCGGCGTGCAGCGTGGCGGCGATCCGGCTTCTCGACAACGGCGTGCGCATGGCCGGGTCCGACCCGCGGCGCGACGGATGGGCGGCCGCGTGGTGATGCGGGCCTTGCGGGGCGGGGCGCGGGACGCCTAGGCTCGGAGCGGGATGCTTCTGTTCTTGCTGAGACGGCTGGGTGTTGCTGTCCTCGTCGCGCTGACGGTGCTGACGCTCGCCTTCCTCCTGACGCGGGTGTCGGGCGACCTCGCCATCTCGATCGCGGGACCGAACGCGACGAGCGAGGACATCGAGACGATCCGTCGCGTCTATGGCCTCGACCGGCCGGTCTGGGTGCAATACCTCGACTGGCTCGGCCGTGCGGTGCAGGGCGATTTCGGCGAGAGCTACTTCTTCCGCGACCGCGTGGCGAACCTGATCCTGGGCCGGATGCCGGTGACGCTGACGCTCGGCCTCGTGGGGCTGTGCATCGCGCTGGTGGTCTCGCTGCCGCTCGGCATCCTCGCCGCGGTGCGGGAGGGGACGATGCTCGATCGCGCCGTCGGCATCGTCGCGCTGGTCGGCCAGGCGATGCCCTCCTTCTGGCTCGGCCTCGTGCTGATGATCATCTTCGGGCTGCAGCTCGCCTGGCTGCCGATCTCGGGCGTCGAGAGCTGGCAGGGCTACATCCTGCCCGGAGTGGTGCTGGCCTTCTCGGCCATTCCCTCGCTGACGCGCCTGACGCGCTCGGGCATGATCGAGGCGCTGTCGTCGGACTACATCCGCACGGCGCGGGCCAAGGGGCTGACGCGCTTCTCGATCCTGGTGAAGCACGGCTTCCGCAACGCCGCCATACCGGTCGTCTCGATCGCGGCGGTGCAGCTCGGCTTCATGCTGGGCGGCTCGGTCGTCATCGAGACGGTCTTCGCGCTGCACGGCGTGGGCTTCCTCGCCTGGGAGAGCATCAGCAAGAACGACTTCCCCGTGGTGCAGGCGGTCGTGCTGGTGCTGGCGCTGATCTATATCGGGCTGACGCTGCTCGCCGACCTGCTGAACGCGGTGCTCGACCCGCGGCTGCGCACCGGATGAGCGGGGCGGTCGTCACCGGCTCGGCGCGCCGGAGCCTCATGCGCAACTGGGGCTTCCTGGTGGGGGCCGGGATTGTCGGCTTCTGCGCGGTGATCGCGCTGATCGCGCCATGGATCGTGCCCTACGATCCCTTCGCGATCGACCTCGAGCGCCGGCTGGTGCCGCCCTCCTTCATGGAGGGCGGCGACCCGCGCAACTTCCTCGGCACCGACCAGCTCGGGCGCGACTACCTCTCGCGCCTGATCTACGGCGCGCGGATCTCGATGGTGATCGGCGTGCTGACCGTCATCACCTCCGGCCTGATCGGGATCACGCTGGGCGTCCTGGGTGGCTTCTACGGCGGGAAGATCGACGATTTCGTGGTGTTCTGCATCACCACGCGGCTGTCCATCCCGGCGGTGCTGGTGGCCCTCGCGGTGGCCGCGCTGCGCGGGTCCTCCTTCATGCTGGTCGTGCTGGTGCTCGGCCTTCTGCTGTGGGACCGCTTCGCCGTCGTGGCGCGCTCCACCACCATGCAGATCCGCAACCTCGACTACGTGGCGGCGGCCTGGTGTGCGGGCGTCTCGCGCTGGTGGGTGCTGACGCGGGAGGTGCTGCCGAACATCGCGACGCATCTCGCCGTCGTCGCGACGCTGGAGATGGCGCTCGCCATCCTGCTGGAGGCGGCGCTCTCCTTCCTCGGGCTCGGGGTGCCGCCGCCGCTGCCCTCCTGGGGGCTCATGATCTCCGAAGCCAAGGAGTACATGTTCTTCGAGCCCTGGGTGATCATCATCCCCGGCGCCGCGCTGTTCGTGCTGGTGCTGGGCGTGAACCTGCTGGGCGATGCGCTGCGCGACATGATGGGAACGGACCTCAGCCGGTGAGTGCGCTGCTCGAGATCCGCGACCTGCGCGTGACCATCGGCAGCACCGCGGCGGTACGCGGGGCCTCGCTCAGCCTGGACAAGGGCGAGACGCATTGCCTGGTGGGCGAGAGCGGCTGCGGGAAATCCATCACCGCGCTCTCGGTGATGGGCCTCCTGCCGCGCGGCGCGGTGCGGGAGACGACCGCGCTGCGCTTCGCCGGCGAGGAGATCGGCCATTACGGCGAACGCCAGATGGAGCGCCTGCGCGGCGACCGCATGGCGATGATCTTCCAGGAACCGATGACGAGCCTGAACCCCGCCTATACCGTGGGGTCCCAGATGACCGAGGTGCTGCGCCGGCATCGCGGCACGCCGCGCGCGCAGGCGGTGGACCGGGCGGCCGAACTGCTCGCGCGCGTCGGGATCACGGCGCCGGGGCTCAGGCTCGGGCAGTTCCCGCACCAGCTTTCGGGCGGCCTGCGCCAGCGCGTGATGATCGCGATGGCACTGATGTGCGACCCGGAACTGCTCATCGCGGACGAGCCGACGACGGCGCTGGACGTGACGGTGCAGGCGCAGATCCTGCGGCTGCTCGCGGGCCTGCAGAAGGATCTCGGCCTCGGCATCCTGCTCATCACGCACGACCTCGGCATCGTCGCGCGCGTCGCCGACCGCGTCTCGGTGATGTATGCGGGCGAGGTGGTCGAGAGCGCGCCGACGGCGACGCTCTTCGCCGCCCCGCAGCATCCCTATACGCGCGGCCTGCTCTCCTGCGTGCCGGTGCCGGGCAAGGTGAAGCGCGACGAGCCGCTCGGCAGCATTCCCGGGGTGGTGCCGCGCATCCGGCCGGGCTTCACCGGCTGCGGCTTCAGGGACCGCTGCGCCGAGGCCACGCCCGCCTGCGCGGGGACCATCCCCCGCCGCGATCTCGGTTCGGGCCATGAGATGCTCTGCGTGCTCGATCCCGGCCGGGACGGGAAGGCGGCAGCGTGAGCGCGACCGCGGCGATCGAGGTGCGCGGCCTGAGGCGGGAGTTCCGCGTGCGGCAGGGCATCTTCGCGGCGCCGAAGCGCGTGATCGCGGTGGACGACGTCTCCTTCTCCGTCCCGCCTGGCAGCGTGCTCGGCGTGGTGGGAGAGAGCGGCTGCGGCAAGTCCACCCTGGCGCGGCTGATCCTTGGCCTGTTGCCGCCGACGGCAGGCGAGGTGCTGGTGGATGGGCAGCGCCTTGCGCAGATGGATCGCCGCGCGCGGGCAAGGCTGATCCAGCCGGTATTCCAGGATCCCTTCGCCTCTCTGAATCCGAAGCGCCGGGTGCGGGATATCGTGGCGATGCCGCTGATCGCGCAGGGCAGCATCGGGCGGGCCGAGGTCGAGCGTCGCGTCGGCGAGGCGCTGGAGCGCGTCGGTCTTTCGTCCGACCAGGGCGCGCGTTTCCCTGCCCAGCTTTCCGGCGGGCAGCGGCAGCGCGTGGCGATCGCGCGTGCGCTGGTGCTGCGGCCGCGCATCGTCGTCTGCGACGAGCCGACCAGCGCGCTCGATGTGAGCGTCCAGGCGCAGATCCTGAACCTGCTGGCCGAGCTGCGGCGCGACCTCGGCCTGACCTACCTGTTCATCAGCCACAATCTCGCTGTCGTCGAGCACATCGCGAGCGAGGTGGCGGTGATGTATCTCGGCCGGATCGTGGAACGGGCGGAGAGCGAGCGGCTCTTCGCCGCGCCGCGGCATCCCTACACGCGCGCGCTGCTGGCCTCGGTGCTGACGCCCGAGCCGGGGCTCGGGGTGCCGGATGTGGGGCTCGGGGATGTCATGCCGGATCCGGCGAATATCCCGCCGGGCTGCCGCTTCCACCCGCGATGCCCGGTGGCGGTGGCGCAATGCTCGGCGGAATCGCCGAGGCCCGCGACGGATGCCGCGGGCCTCGTGGAATGCCACCTGGCCCGGCACGCCGCGTAGGTTCCGCGTCGCGCCGGGCGGCGCGCGGCTACTTCCACCGCGCGAGGTAGAAGCGCGGGAGTTCGTCCGGGAAGGTCGGGAACTCGAGCTCGCGGCGGAAGCCGAAGGTGCTGACATAGGTGTGCAGTGGCAGCCAGTAGGCGCGCTCGGTCGTCAGGCGGATCGCGCGGTCGTAGGCGGCCTTGCGCGCCGCCTCGTCGGCCGTCGAGCCGCCTTCCTCGATCAGGCGCGTCACTTCGGCATCGCGCGCATAATCGTCGCCCCCGCCGCCGAAATAGTTCGGCATGATCGCCGAGACGTCGTTGATCGAGTAGGAGCCCCAGGAGCCCATCTGCATCGCCAGCTCGCCGCGCTGCGAACGCTGGATCTGCGCGGCCACCTGCATGAGGTTGAGGTTGGCGCGGATCCCCACGGCGCGGAGGTAGTTCTGCACCGCCTCGGACCACTGCCTCGGCTGCACGTAGGAGGTCAGCTCGATGTCGAAGCCGTTGGCGAAGCCGGCCTCGGCCAGAAGCGCGCGCGCCTTGTTGGGATCGTAGTCGTAGCGCACGGCGGCTGCGGCGTTGCAGCCGAACTGCGAGGGGAAGCAGGGCGTATCCGGCACGCGCGAGCCGCCGCCGATCAGCCGCTCGGCGATCGTCTTGCGGTCTATGGCGTGCCAGACCGCCTGCCGGACCTTGAGGTTCGTCATCGGGTTGCCGGCGCCGCTGCGCCCCGCGGCGTCGAGGTTCAGGAAGCCGACGCGCATCGATTCCTGCCGCGTCGCCTGGAGATAGGGCATGCGGTTGACGTTGGCGATCTGGTCCGGGTTCATGTTCCAGATCCAGTCCACGCGCTGGCCGAGCAGCTCGGTAAGCTCGGTGGCGGCATCGCCGATGTAGCGGGCGACCAGCTTCTGGATCGCGGGGCGGCCCTTCGGGCCGCCCTGGTAGTAGTCGTCGAAGCGCTCGAACTCGACGCCCGAGGCCACGTCCACCCTGGTGAAGCGATAGGGCCCGGTGCCGATCGGCGCGCGCGAGAAGCCTTCGGGCCCGACGCGCTCGCGATAGGCCTTGGGCCAGATCGGCATCACCAGCGCGGCGTATTCGAGCGCGGCGGGCGTCGGCCGCTTCATGTGCAGCCGGATGGTGTTCTCGCCGGTCTTCTCCGCGCCCTGGATCCAGGCGTAGTTGGAGGGCGTCGAGGTGCGGGTGTTCGGGTCGGCGATGGTGTTGATGGTGAACACCACGTCATCGGGACCGAAGGGGCTGCCGTCGTGGAACTTCACGCCCTGCCGCAGCGTGAAGTCGAGCGTCTTGCTGTCCGCCCAGCGCCATTCGGTCGCGAGCGCGGGCACGATGCGGAAGGTCTCCGGATCGCGGTGCACGAGGCCGTCGAAGGCCTGGTGGCCGATGATGAGACCCGTCCGCTGGCTGTTGAAATAGGGGTCCACATTCGGCACGGCGTCGCGGAAGGCGATGCGGAGCGTATTCGCGGCGCGCTGCGCCTCCGCGGGCCTGACCAGGACGAGAGGTGCCGCGAGCGCAGCCGTGCCAGCCGCGAAACCCTGGCCAAGAAGCCGGCGCGAGATCGTCATGGTCCCATCTCCCTGCTGACCGGGGGAGCCTAGGGAATGCCGCACCCTCGCTGCAAGCCCGCGCTTGGGCGCCGCATCCGGCGCGGCGGGATGCGCGTCTTGCCGGCGCGGCCCGGCTCGCCGTTATCCTTGAGCGTCAGGGAGGACGGAGCGCATGCGCACGCAGGTCGGTATCGTCGGCGCTGGCCCCGCGGGCCTGCTGCTCGCGCGGATGCTGCAGCAGCGCGGCATCGAGAGCGTGGTGCTCGAGGCGCGCTCCCGCACGCATGTCGAGGGCCGCATCCGGGCCGGGCTGCTCGAGCAGGGCTCGGTCGAGACGATGACCGTGGCGGGCGTGGCCGCTCGCCTGCATCGCGAGGGCCTGGTGCATCACGGGCTGCATCTGCGCTTCGGCGGCAAGGACCACCGCATCGCGCTCTCAGACCTGACCGGCCGCACGGTGACCATCTACGGGCAGCAGGAGGCGGTGAAGGACATGATCGCGCTGCGGCTCGCGGACGGGCTGCCGCTATTGTTCGAGGTTTCCGGCGTGTCCGTGCAGGAGATCGCCACGACGCGGCCACGCATCGCCTTCCGCCATGACGGGCGGGATCACGTCCTGGAATGCGATGTCGTCGCCGGATGCGACGGCTTCCATGGCGTGTGCCGCGCTGCGATCCCGGCCGGTGCGCTGACCGTCTTCGACCGTCCCTATCCCTTCGCCTGGCTCGGCATCCTCGCGCGCGCGCGGCCGATGTCCGAGGAGCTGATCTATGCGCGGCATGCCCGCGGCTTCGCGCTGGCGACGATGCGAAGCCCCGCCATCAGCCGGCTCTACCTGCAATGCGCGCCGGAGGAGGATCTCGCGGCCTGGTCCGACGACCGCATCTGGGCCGAACTCGCCTTGCGGCTCGGTGCGCAGGAGGGAGAACTCGAGACCGGGCCGATCCTGCAGCGCGGCGTGACCGCCATGCGCTCCTTCGTGGCCGAGCCGATGCGCCATGGGCGGCTGTTCCTCGCCGGGGACGCGGCGCATATCGTGCCGCCCACTGGGGCGAAGGGGATGAACCTCGCCATCGCGGATGTCCGCGTGCTGGTCCGCGCGCTCGAGGCCTTCTTCGCAGGCAAGGGGGAGGCGCTGATGGATGCCTATTCCGCCACCTGCCTCGACCGGGTGTGGAAGGTGCAGCGATTCTCCTGGTGGATGACGCAGCTCCTGCACCGCTACGACGGCGGCGATGCCTTCGAGGAACGCCTGCGGCTCGCCGAGCTCGACTATCTCGCGGGCTCGGCGGCGGCGCAGGCAAGCCTCGCCGAGAACTATGTCGGGCTGCCCTACGCCGATTGAGCGAGGATCGCCTCGACCACCTCCTGGACCTCGAGTGCCTCGCGCAGCGTGGCGAGGTGGTGCGCCTGCCCCCGCGTCATGGCCGCCACGCCGTCGAGCTGGCGCTTCAGCACCAGCGGCCGCATCCGCTCATTCGGCAGCGCATCGGGTGCCGCGGACCAGGTGCCGTCCGCGGCGCGGCGCTCGGCGAAGGACCAGTCGCGCAGGCGGATCGCCCCGGAGGGGCCTTCCAGGCGCCATTCATTGTGGTCGTCGGCGAGGGTCGTGCCGACGCCCCCGCTCAGCGCGACGGGAACGCCGCCCGCGCTGAGCCGCGCGGCGATCGCGCGTTCGGACCGGCCCGGTGCGTGGTAGCTGGCGCGCGCCTGCTCGAGCGCGAGCGGGCCGAGTTGCCGCCGCGTGAGGAAGAGGAAGTGCGAGACAACCTCGCGCGTGAATCCCCCCTGCTGCGGCGCGTCGAGCCATGCGGCGGCGTCGCGCTGCCAGGAGCGCGGCCAGGCCGCGAAGGCGGTGGTGATGGCGAGTTCGCGCGGCGCGCCCACCGCACCCTGCTCGCGCCATGCCGTGAGCTGCGCCACGGCGGGCGAGGAGGCCATCGGGAAGTTCACCGCCGCGCGGGCCCCGGCGGCCTCGGCGGCGGCGACGAAGTCGCGCGCCTCGGCGAGGTCCACCGCCAGCGGCTTCTCGAGGAAAACGGCCTTGCCCGCCGCGAGGGCCGCCTTCGCGTGCGGGAGGTGGAACAGCGGCGGGGCGGCGACGTAGAGGCAGTCGCAGGCCGCGATCACCGCCTCGGCCGAGGCGAGCATGGGCACCTCCGGCGCGGCGGCGGCGAGGCGCGCCACGGCTTCCGGCGCGGGATCCCAGACCCCGGCGAGGCGCACCTGCTCATGCCCCGCGGCGAAGCGCGCGAGGCGCTCGCCCATGATGCCGAAGCCGACGATGCCGAGGCCGATCCGTTCCGCCATGTGACGACTCCCTTCGCGTCCGGCGTCCTGTATCGGCGCTGATGGCGCGTCTTGTCACCTCCCGGCCGGTGGCGGAGCATGCGCGGCGCGAGCGGAGGAGAACGCGGATGAGCACAAGAGCCGGACCTGTCGGCTTCATCGGCCTCGGGATGATGGGGTTGCCGATGTCGCGCTGCCTCGTCGCGCGCGGCCTGCGCGTGCTGGCCTGCGACACCTCGGACGCGGCGCGCGCGGCGCTGGCCGATGGCGCGCCGGAGGGCAGCGTCGCCTTCGCGCCCGACCCCGCCGCGGTCGCCGCCGGCGCGGAGGTGGTGGTGCTGATGCTGCCGAACAGCCGAATCGTCGCGCAGGTGATGGAAGGCCCGCGCGGGTTGCTCGCCGCGGCGCGGCCTGGCCTGCTCGTGATCGACATGGGCTCCTCCGAGCCCGGCGAGACGCGCAGGCTCGCCGGATTGCTCGCGGAGCGCGGTGCGGCGCTGATGGATGCGCCGGTCTCCGGCAGCGTGGCCAAGGCCAAGACCGGCACGCTTGCGATCATGGTCGGCGGCGATGACGCGGCCTTCGCCAGGGCCGAGGCGGTGCTCAGGGCGATGGGCGAGGCGATCATCCGCACCGGCGAGGTCGGCAGCGCGCATGCGATGAAGGCGCTCAACAACTTCGTCTATGCCGCGGGGCTGCTGGCGACGGCCGAGGCGCTGCGCATGGGCGAGGCGCTGGGGCTCGACCTCGGCATCCTGACCGATGTGATGAATGCCTCTTCCGGGCGCAACATCGCGACCGAGACCAAGGCGCGGCAGGAGATCATCAGCGGCCGCTACGCCGGCGGCTTCCAGCTCGGGCTGATGCGCAAGGATCTCGACACCGCCGGCAGCATCGCCGCGGAAACCGGGGTGGCCGCGAGCCTGCTCGCGCTGTGCCGCGAACGCTGGGCCGAGGCGGTCGCGGCGCTCGGTCCTTCCGTGGACAACACGGCGATCCACAAGATGGTTCGCAAGGGCTAGGCGGGCGCGTCGCAGAGATACTGGCGCAGGTGGTAGGGCTGCGCCGCGAAGGCCGGGCAGAAGGATGCGACGACCGGTTCCAGCTTCTCGTAGAGGTCCTTGAACTCCGCGTTCAGGGCCTCGAGCCGCTCGCGCGCGGCTTCGGCCTCCGTCGCGACTTTCGCGAGATCGAGCGTCAGCAGCCGCCGCTCCTGCACCACCATGCGCCCGCCGATCATGACATGGCGCACCCCGGTGCCGTCCTCGGCATGGACGAGCTGGTTGACCGACCAGTTGTGCGGGATCCAGTTGACCGAGGCGAGGTCGAGGAAGACGATGTCCGCCTTCATTCCCGGCGCGATCGCGCCGATGTCGCTGAAGCCGAGTGCGCGCGCCGAGCCCTCGGTCGCGGCGGTGTAGATCTCCTCGACGCCCGCCCAGTGGCGCGGATCGGGCGTCTGAACCTTGGACAGCATGGAGGCGTAGCGCATCGCCTCGTACATGTTCTGGTTGTCCGAGCAGTTGGCGCCGTCGGTGCCGATGCCGACAGTCACGCCGAGGTCGCGCGCGCGGCGGAAGCGGAACATGCCGTTGCCGAGGCGCATGTTGCTGCCCGGGTTGTGGGCGAGCGAGGCACCCCTGTCGCGCAGCAGCCTGAGGTCGTCGTCGTCGAGCCAGATGCCGTGCGCGGCGGTGAAGTCCGGGCCGATCAGGCCGAGGCTGTCCATGTGCCCGACCAGCGTCCTGCCGTAGCGACGGATGCCGGTCAGCGCCTGGACCTTGCTCTCGCCCATGTGGCTGTGCAGGCCGACCTTGTGCTCGCGCGCGAGGTCCCGGCAGGCGCAGAGGAAGGCGTCGGAGCAGTGGTGCGGAATGGTCGGCGCCACCGCCGCGCGGATGTCCTTGCCGGCCCAGCGCCAGTTCGCCAGCACGCCGCGCATGGCGTCCAGCGTGCGTTCCCAGGCCGGCAGGCGGAGCCTGTCCACGCGGGCCTGCAGTGCCGGGGGAAGCGCGTCGTAGAGGCCGGGTATGGCCTCATACACCGTGCGGTCGGCGACCATCGGCGCGATCACGGCGCGCATGCCGACCTCGTGATAGGCCTCGGCGACGGCATCGAGACCATCGGCCGTCGGCAGCGGGAACTCGTAGTAGAGGTCGTAGGCCGCGGTGCATCCCTTCAGCACCATCTCGGCCGCGACGATCCGCGTCGTCAGCTTCTTGTCGGCCAGTGCGCGGTTGCCGCCGATCCAGGGCGCGGCGGCGAGCAGCAGTTCGAGCGTCCACTTGTCGCCCTGGCCGCGCGAAAGGCCGCCATGGCCATGGGTGTGCGCGTTGATCAGGCCGGGATGGATCAGGCAGCCGGTGGCCTCCATCACCCGCGCATCGCCCGGCGCGGCGAGGTTGGTGCCGACCTCGCGGATCACGCCGTCGGTGATGAGCACATCGGCCGGCGCGGCGCGGCGCAGCCCGGGATCGGCGAGCAGCGCGCCGCGGATCAGGAGGCTGCCGGGTGCGGTCTCGGCCATGACAGGGCTCCCCTTCCTCGGCGCAGGGCGGATGGTGCAGGCGCGCGCGCCGCCCGATCATGGCGAGAGGCGCCCTCGCCGGGCAAGGCGCTAGGCGTTCGCCCCGGCGAGCGCCGCGATCACCGCATCCGTGACCTGGGCGGTGGTGGCGCTGCCGCCGAGATCGGGCGTCAGCACGTCGCCGCGTGCGGTGACCGCCTCCACTGCACGCATCAGGCGGCGCGCGGCTGCCTCCTCGCCCAGATGCTCGAGCATCATCGAGGCCGTCCAGAAGGCGCCGAAGGGGTTGGCGATGCCCTTGCCGGTGATGTCGAAGGCCGAGCCGTGGATGGGCTCGAACATCGAGGGCCGCCGGCGCGACGGGTCCACATTGCCCGTCGCCCCGATCCCGAGCGAGCCCGCCAGCGCCGAAGCGAGGTCCGACAGGATGTCGGCATGCAGGTTGGTGGCGACGATGGTGTCCACGCTGCCCGGCTTCATCACCATGCGCGCGGTCATGGCGTCCACCAGCATCTTCTCGACCGTCAGCGCGGGATACTGCGCTGTCACCTCCGCGCAGACCTCGTCCCACATCACCATGCCGTGGCGCTGCGCGTTCGACTTGGTGACGACGGTCAGGTGCTTCCGCGGGCGGGACATCGCGATCTCGCAGGCATGGCGGCAGATTCGCGCGACGCCCTCGCGCGTGAAGACGGCGACATCCATCGCCACCTCGATCGGCAGGCCGCGATGGGCCCGGCCGCCGACGCCGGCGTATTCGCCCTCGGAGTTCTCGCGCACGATCACCCAGTCGATCTGCCGGCCGAGATCCTCGCGCAGCGGGCCGCGCACGCCGGGCAGCAGGCGGGTGGGGCGGACATTCGCGTACTGGTCGAAGCCCTGGCAGATCGCGAGGCGCAACTCCCACAGCGTGATGTGGTCGGGGATGTCGGGCGCGCCGACCGCGCCGAAGAAGATGGCATCGAAGCCTTCCAGGCGCTTCAGCCCGTCCTCGGGCATCATGCGGCCGGTGCGGCGGTAGCGCTCGCTGCCCCAGTCGAAATGCTCGAAGGCGAGGGCGAAGCCGCCCTGCGCTGCGGCGGCGGCTTCCAGCACGCGGCAGCCCGCGGCGATCACTTCCGGTCCGATCCCGTCGCCGCCGATGGCGGCAATCCTGTGCTGGCGCATGCGCATCCCTCCTGTGGCGGCGCCTGAGTGCCGCCGGCGCGGCGCAGGCGCAAGCCCTCAGCGCCGGAAGCGCAGGTCGAGGCCGCGGGCGCGCCAGCCGGCCTCGATGGCGTCAAGGTCGGTAAGCCCGGCGGGGTTGGCGCGCGAGGGCCGCGTCGGCAGGCTGGGCTCCGCCTGCACGCGCCACAGCGCGAGCAGCCGCGACAGTTCGTCGAGCGGATCGGGGTGGTCGTCCACCCGCAGGTTGATGTCGGGGAAGTCCTCGGTGGTGGTGACCAGAAGGGCTGCGGATTGCCGGCCGCGCCTGTCCCCGCCGGCGGCCTGGCCGGCATGCAGCGCCGCCATCAGCCGTTCGGGGAAGGCGAGGTCGCGGCGGCGGTCGAAGACCTCGGCGGTGTCGGCGATGACCCGTGCATTGGCCAGCATGTTGCCCGCGACGCTGAACCCATCCCCCGCGACCGAGCCGCACCATTCGACGCAGTTCGCGCCGGTGAAGGCGGCGACGCGGCCCGCCGCGTCCACGGCATGGAGCTGGCGCAGGCCGCGCCCCTCGTCCCCGGCGAGCGCGCTGTCGAGCGCGAGCTGCGGCGAAAGGCCGCGCGCCATGGCGTCGAGCACCGCCGGGCCGAGATAGCGGTTGCTCATGGACTGGGTGGAGACGGCGCCGACGCCGCTGCGCAGGAAGGGGCAGGCGGCGCCGACGGCGAGATTGCAGGTGGTGACGGCGACGGCGAAGGCGCCCGTCGCGGCGTCGCGGGCGACGATGGACCAGGTCATGACGGCTCCCTTGGCAGGTCCGCGCATCCTGCACCGTCAGAGCACGGTTGACAGCGGGGCGCGCTCGCTGAGATGTGCACACCAAGCCAAAGGGAGGATGCCGGAGCATGACCCATCACACTCGTTCCCCCGCCGCCGGGATGCTGACGCGGCGCGGTGCCCTCGGCGCGCTGGCGCTCGCGGCCGGCGCGCCGGGCCTCGCCCGTGCGCAGGGTGCCTGGCCGAGCGCACCCGTGCGGCTGATCGTGCCCTTCGGGGCGGGCGGGGCGGTGGACACGCTCTCGCGCGCGGTCGCCAACGCCTTCGGGCCGCATTCCAACGGGCAGCCCATCGTGGTCGAGAACCGCTCGGGCGCGGGCGGCACCATCGCCGGGCAGTTCGTCGCGCAGTCGCGGCCGGACGGGCACACGCTGATGATGGCCGACCTCGGCGCCAATGCCATCGGCAAGGTGCTGCAGCCGAGCCTCGCCTACGACCCCGCCACCGCCTTCACGCCCATCATCCATCTGGTGAACCTGCCCATCGTCATCATCGTGCGGGCGGGCTCGCCGATCCGCACGCTCGATGACCTGATCGCCCGCGCGCGGGGGCAGCGTGATGGCCTGACCTACGCCTCGCCGGGCGTGGGGCATGTGACCCATCTCGCGCCCGAGCTGCTCGCGCGGCGGGCCGGGGTCCGGCTGACCGCGGTGCACTACCGCAGCGGCGCCGACGTGCTGCGCAGCGTGCTGGCGGGGGAGACGGAGTTCTCCTTCCCCTCCGTCTCCACGGCGCTGCCCTTCATCCAGCAGGGCCAGGCGCGCGCCATCGCCATCGGCACGCCGCGGCCCGTGCCCTCGCTGCCGGGCGTACCGGCCGTCGCGGCTCAGTTCCCGGGCTTCGAGGCGATGACGTGGCACGGCATCTCCGGCCCGGCGGGCATGGAGGCGGGCCTCGTGCAGCAGATCAACGCCGCCTTCCGCGCCATCATCACAAGCGCGGAGGTCAAGTCCTTTGTCGAGACGCGGCAGGCGGCGGAGGTGGTCGCCGGCACGCCGGCGGAGTTCGCCGCCCTGGTCGCCGGCGACATCGAGAAATGGACGCCCGTGATCCGCGAGGGGAACATCCGGGCCGAGTGAGCGACACCGGCCCCGGCCGCGCGCAGGGCGCCGCCGGGGCCGGTAGTCAGCAGCCAAGGCGCTCGGCGAGGTCCTCGAAGGACGCGGCCACCACGTCCCAGTCCGCTTCCGCCCGCGTGTCGGTCGTCTGGTCGGGCCCGTGCTCGGTGGGGCGGAGCACGAAGGCGGTGCGCAGCCCGGCCTTGCGCGCCGCGGCGAGATCGCCGTTGTGCGCGGCGACGAGCGCCATCTCCGACGGCGCGAGCGCGAGCACCTCGGCCGTGCGGATATAGGCTTCGGGCTGCGGCTTGTAGGCCTGCGCGACCTCGGCCCCCAGCACCGCGTCCCACGGGATGCCGGCGCGTTTGGCCATGTTGGCCAGCAGCAGGATGTTGCCGTTGGACAGCGGCGCGAGGAAATGCCGCGCGCGCAGCCGGATCAGGCCGGGGATGGTGTCCGGCCAGGGGTCGAGCCGGTGCCAGGCACGGTTGAGCCAGTCGAGCTCCTGCGCCGGGATGCCCGCCGGATCGAGGCCATGATCGCGCAGCACCGCATCGAGGTTTTCCCGGTGCAGCACGTCGAGCCGCGTGAAGGGGCGGCGGCCCGAGCGCACCTCCTCCATCGCCGGCTGGTAGCGCCGGCGCCAGGCATCGGCGAAGGCGTGCGGGTCGATATCCGCGCGGCCATGGCGGACGAGGAAGGCGCGCGCGTCGCGCGCGACGCCGCTGCGCCAGTCCACGACGGTGCCGAAGACGTCGAAGACGAGCGCCTTCACGCCGGGCAGCGCGCTCATTCCGCGGCCTTCGGGGCCTGCTGGGCCCAGCGCGTCTCGAACTCCCACACCTCGGGGAAGCCCATCAGTTCCGTCATGCGCTTGAAGCCGTAGGACTCGCCGAGGGCGATGCTGTCGCCGGTCTGCTTCAGGTGGGAATAGACGCGCTCAAGCGCGGCGGCGACGGCGAGGAAACCCACCGCGGGGTAGATCGCGATGGCGTAGCCGATCTCCTTCAACCGTGCCGCGGGCAGGATGGGCGTGCGGCCGCCCTCGACCATGTTGGCGAGGAGCGGCTTGTCGATGGCGCGGCCGATGGCGCGCATCTCCTCCTCGCTCTCCGGGCTTTCGATGAAGATGATGTCGGCGCCGGCATCGGCGAAGATGCGGCCGCGGCGGATCGCCTCCTCGAGGCCGAGCGTGGTGCGCGCATCGGTGCGCGCGACGATCAGGAAGTCCGGGCTCTTGCGCGCCTCGACCGCGACCTTGATCTTCAGCGCCATCTCCTCGGCCGGGATGACGCGGCGGCCGGGGGTGTGGCCGCACTTCTTCGGCATCTCCTGGTCCTCAAGCTGGATCCCCGAGATGCCCGCGGCCTCGTAGCCCATGACCGTGTGGCGGACGTTCAGCAGCCCGCCATAGCCGGTGTCGGCATCGGCGATCATCGGCGTCTTCACGCCGCGCGCCATCTGGCCCATGCGCGCGACCATGTCCGTGTAGGTCGCGATGCCGGCATCCGGCACGCCGAGATGCGAGGCGACGGTGCCGAAGCCGGTGCCGTAGAGGCAGTCGAAGCCCATGCCGTCGGCGACCTTGGCCGAGATCATGTCGAATATGCCGGGGGCGACGATGAACTTCTTCTGCTCGAAGGCCCGGCGGAGGGCGGGGTTGGCCATGGAAATGGTCCTTACTGCTGCGGTCGGATGTGGCCGGCCTGGGCGGCGGCGGCCCAGATGCGGTCGTCGCGCTGCATCGCCTCGAGCAGCGCGGGGGCGGGGCGGAAGTCGCGCTCGACGCCGAGCGTCACCAGGCGCTGCTGGAAGGTCGCGTCGTCGAAGACGCGCCGCACCGCGCCGCCAATCTGCTCGACGAGGGCGGGGGCCATGCGTGGCGGGCCGAGCAGCGCCACCCAGCCGGAGAGGTCGAAGTCGCTGACGCCCTGCTCGGCCGCGGTCGGCACATCGGGGAAGAAGGGTGTGCGCGTGCCGGTGGAGACGGCGAGGATGCGGACGCGGCCGGTCTGCATGTGCGGCGTGGCGCTGACCGTGCTGGTCCAGCCGACAGGCAGGTGGCCGGCCACGATGTCGTTCATCAGCAGCCCGCCGGAGCGATAGGCGATGTCGGGCGTCTCGATCCCCGCGCGGCGGGCGAGCTCCTGTCCGATGAAGGAGGACAGCGCCTCGGTGCTGCCGGTGCCGACGCGGCCCGGGTTGCGCTTCGCGTAGTCGATCATGCCGCGCAGGCTGTCGAAGGGCTGCGCGCTGCCGGCCACCAGCACCATGGTGTTGCGCGTCAGCATGGCGATCGGCGTGAAGTCGCGGATCGGGTCGAAGGGCATCGAGGGCAGGTGGTAGCGGTTCATCACATGCGTGCTGACCACCATCAGCAGCGTGTGGCCGTCGGGCTCGGCGCGCGCGACGGTCTCGGAGCCGATCACGCCGGCCGCGCCCGCGCGGTTCTCCACGACGATCGGCTGCGGGAGCGAGGGGCGGAGCGCTTCCGCCATCGCGCGGGCGAGGATGTCGGTGCCGCCGCTTGCGGCATAGGGCACCACGAGGCGGACCGGCCGCGACGGCCAGGCGCCCTGAGCGGCGAGCGGCGCGGGTGCAGCGAGGGCGGCGGCGGCGGCGAGCAGCAGCGAGCGACGGGACGGGATCATGGGTCGGTTCCTCCGGGCCGGGACATTCCACCGGCTCGCCGCCCCTGTAAACGCCCCGCATTCCGGTCCAGGATCACCGCCAGCCGAAGGAGGACCCGCCATGCCATCCAGCGACATCGCCGCCATCGAAGCCGTGTTGCAGACCTATTTCGACGGCCTCTACGAAGGGGACACCGAGAAGCTCGCCAGGGCCTTCCACCCCTGCGCGCATCTCTACTGGGACAAGGACGGCGTGGTGCAGGACCTGCCGCGCGAGCAGTGGTTCGAGATGGTGCGCAGCCGCGGCAGCGCGAAATCCAAGGGCCTGGCGCGCGACGACCGGATCCTGATGCTCGACCAGTCGGGGCCGGAGACGGCGCTCGCCAAGGTCGCCTGCCAGCTCCCGCCGCGCTACTTCACCGACTACCTCGTCTTCCTCAAGACCGCCGAGGGCTGGAGGATCGTCAGCAAGGTCTATCGCGCCGACATCCGCGAGTGACGGCGCCTCAGTCCACCCGCGCGCCCGAGGCGCGGACGATCGGCACCCAGCGTTCGATCTCCGAGGCGATGAAGGCCCGCGTGGCCTCTGGCGTCATGTTCTCGGGGATGGTGTTGCCGAGCGCGATGATGCGGTCGCGCACCTCCGGCGTCTTCAGCACCTCGCTGATCTGCTCGTAGAGGAACTGGCGGATCGGCAGCGGCGTGCCGAGGGTTGCCGACCAGGGCGTCCAGGTCGTGGCCTGCCAGGCCGGCAGGCCCGCCTCGGCGGCCGTCGGCACGTTGGGGGCCATCGGGCTGCGCTCGGGCGTGCCGATGGCGAGGCCCACCACGCGCCCCTCGCGGATGTGCTCGGCGACAAAGGAGATGGTGTCGGACTGGAACATGGTCCGCGCCCCCAGAAGGTCCTGGAACGCCGCGGCCGAGCCGCGATAGGGCACATGCGTCGCCTGCACGCCGAGCAGGTGCAGCAGAAGCGCCGAGGCGATGTGCCCGGTCGAGCCGTTGCCCGAGGAGCCGTAGGGCACCTGCCCGTTGCCCGCCGCGAGCGCGGCGCGGAACTCGGCCAGCGTCCGGACGTTCATCGAGGGATGGGCCACCAGCACGATGGGCGAATGGCTCGAGATGGTGATGTGGTCCACGCCGGTCAGCGGATGGACGCGCAGCCTCTCGCCATAGAGGCCGACATTGAGCGTGTGCGAACCGAGCGCGCCGACGAGCAGCGTGTAGCCGTCGGGTGCGGTCTGCGCGACCGTCTCGAAGGCGACCGTGCCGCCGCCGGAGGGGCGGTTCTCCACCACGAATTGCTGGCCGAGGCGGGTGGAGAGCGCGCCCGAGATGATGCGCGCGTTCATGTCGGCATTGCCGCCCGCGGCGAAGGCGACGATGACGCGCACCGGACGGTTCGGATAGTCGGTGCCCGGCGCGCGCGGCTGCGCGAGCGCGGGCAGGGCGAAGGCGGCGAGCGCGGCGCCGAGCAGCATCCTGCGGATCATGGCGTGTCCTCCCGGTTTCTCGTTATGCGATCCTGTGTTCCAGCACGCCCACGCGCTCGACCTCCATGCGCAGGCGGTCGCCCGGCCTGAGGTAGCGCGGCGGGTCGCGGAAATGCCCCACGCCTGCCGGCGTGCCGGTGGCGATCACGTCGCCCGGCTCGAGCGTCATGTAGCGCGACAGGAAGGCGATCAGCGCGGGGACGGAGAAGATCAGGTCGCGCGTGTTGCCGTGCTGGACCTCCTCCCCGTTCAGCCAGCAGCGGAGCTCGAGCGCCCAGGGCTCGCCCACATCCTCGGGCGTGGCGATGCAGGGGCCCATGGGGCAGAAGCCGTCCATGCCCTTGGCGAAGGAGGTCATGGGCAGCGGCACGTCGAACTGGAACTCGCGCGCGCTGATGTCGTTCAGCACCGTGTATCCGGCGACATATTCGAGGGCGGTTCCCTCGCTCACGTCCCGCGCGCGGCGCCCGATGACGACGCCGAGCTCGGCCTCCCAGTCCGGCTTGGTCACGGCGGGCGGGATGCGCACCGCCGCGCCGGGGCCGGTGACCGAGGAGGCGGGCTTGAGGAAGATGCGCGGCATCTCGAGCCGCGGTCCGCCGACCTCCTTCGCGTGGTCTCCGTAGTTGCGCCCGACGCCGAGGATCTTGCCCGGGCGCAGCGGCGCGAGCAGGCGGACCGAGGCGAACGGCAGGCGCAGCGCGGCGTTCTCGGGCCGCGCTGCGAAGGCGAGGGCGCGCCCGGCGGCGACCATCGCGGCCTCGCTGCCGATCAGCGCGACCATGTCGGCGGGAATGGCCGCGGCGGCGGTGTCGGGCTCGCCGGCCGCACGCATCGCCGCGGCGAGGGCCGGGCGCAGCATCGCCACCGCATCGCCGAGGATGCCGCCCAGCGCCGGGCCGGAGGGCGTCTCGCAGGTGACGAGCCTCATGCCGCGAGCGCCGCGTAGTCGAGGCTCGCCATGACCTGCACGCGCAGGATGAAGCGTGGCTCGTCGGGGCCGTAATCGGCGACGGCGTTGTGCAGCGTGCCGATATTGTCCCACATCAGCACGTCGCCCTCGTTCCACTGATGCTCGTAAAAGTACTTCTCCTGCGCCTGGTGGCGGAACAGGTAGTCGAGCAGCGCGTCGCTCTCCGTGCGGTCCATGCCTTCGACATGCATCGCGTAGCCGGAATTGCAGTAGAGCACGCGCCGCCCGGTGATCGGGTGAATGCGGACCATGGGTTGCGGGACGGGCGGCTTCTTCGCGCGCTGCTCGGGCGTGAGCGGGCCGCGGATCGAGCCCGGACGGATGCGCATCATGTCCCAGAACTTGGCGAAGTCATGGATCGCCGTGCGGCCCTCGATGCGCTGCTTCACCTCCGCCGGCAGGTCGTCATAGGCGGCGTGCATGTTGCGGAACTGGGTGCAGCCCAGCACCTTGCCGTTGCGGCGCGGCACACGCTTGGCGTGCAGGACGTTCGCCAGCGCGATCTCCTTCGAATAGGACATGTCCGTGTGCCAGCCCTGGCCTGCGTCCGACAGGCCGATCGGCTTGCCGTCGGCATCCTTCATGTTGGACAGGTGCATCACTTCCGGATGCCCTTCGGCGTGGAAGATGTTCGCGACATTCACCTCGAGCTCGCCGAAGCGGGAGCCGAAGGCGGACAGCGCCGCCGCGTCGAGGTCCTGGTCCGGGAAGCACAGCACGCCATGCTGGCCGAGCGCGCGCAGCAGGGTCCGGAACTCGTCCGCCGTCACGTCGCGGGAGAGGTCCACACCCTCCACGCGCGCGCCCAGCCCGGCATTGTTCGGGGTGATCCGCATCGGACGCTCCTCGGTTCTTGATTGGAGGCGAGGGTGCGACGGCGGCGCGCAGCCGTCAACGAGGTGGCATGCTTCCGCGCCCCTTCATCCTGCGCCAGCATGGCGGGCATGGAATCCGCAGCGAACGAACCGCGCGTCATCGTCATCGGCGGAGGCATCGTCGGCCTCTGCGTGGCCTGGCATCTGGCCCGGCGGGGGCTCAGGCCGCTCGTGCTGGAAGCGTGGAGGGCTCACGCCGCGTACACGGGGAATGCGGGGGCGATCAGCCATGGCTCGGTCGCGCCGCTCGCCATGCCGGGCGTGCTGCGGCAGGTGCCGAAGATGCTGACCGACCGGGAGGGCGCGCTGCACATCCCGGCGCGCTACTGGCTGAAGGCGATGCCGTGGCTGCTGCGCTTCGTCGCCTCCGCACGGCCCGCGCAGGTCGAGGCCGCGGCGGGCGCCATGGCCTCGCTGCTCTTCGGCGCGCTGGAACGGCACCGCGAGATCCTCGCGGCGGAGGGTGCGCTCGACCTGATCCGGGAGCAGGGGCAGCTCTACGTCTATCGCTCGGCGGAGCAGATGGCGAAGGACGAGCCGGCGCTGGCGCTGCGCCGCCGCCATGGCCAGCGCATGGAGGTGCTGGACCGCGCCGCGCTCGCGGCGCTCGAACCGGAGATCGCGCCCGCCTACCAGGCCGGGCTGTTCCTGCCCGACCATGGCTCCTCGGTGAACCCGGCGCGCTTCGCCCGCGTGGTGGCCGAGGGCGTGCGTCGGATGGGCGGGGAGATCCGCGAAGCGGAGGTGCGCGCCATCACCACCGAGGGCAGGCGCGTCATCGGCGTGGCGACCGACGCCGGCGACCTGCCCGCCGATCGCGTCGTGCTGGCTGCCGGGGCCTGGTCGGCGCGGCTGCTGGCGCCGCTCGGCATCCGCGTGCCGCTCGAGACGCAGCGCGGCTACCACGTCATGCTGCCCGATGCCGGGGTGCGGCTGTCGCGCGTGGTCTCGCCCTATGACCGCAAGGTGTTCATCACGCCGATGGAGGAGGGGCTGCGCGTGGCCGGCACGGTCGAGTTCGGCGGCCTCGACGCGCCGCCCAACGAGGCGCGGGCGCTGCTGCTGCTCAAGGATCTGCGCCAGGTCTTCCCGCACGCGCGCACGGAAGGCTTCACCACCTGGATGGGCCATCGCCCCTGCCTGCCCGACAGCCTTCCCGTGATGGGCCCGGTGAAGGCGTGGAAGGGGCTGTGGTGCGCCTTCGGCCACGGACATCTCGGCCTGACCGGGGCGGCGCCGACGGGGGCGCTGGTCGCGGCGGCGATGGCCGGGGAGAAGCCGAATTTCGACTTCGCGCCCTTCGCCGCGGAGCGGTTCTGAACGGGCCTAGAGGGTGAAGGCCACGGCGCCCGTGAAGCGCAGCACGGGCGGTTCGGGGTCGTCGGTGATCGGGTAGTAGGCCGGGATGCCCGTCACCTCCTGCGGGCCGTGCAGCGGGTCGAGGATGGTCCATTCGTCGGCGCGCGCATTGGCGAAGCCGACCACGACGAAATGGCCCACCACCGCGGCATCCACCTCCCATTCCGCGAAGGCGAGGGCGGGCTTGCGGAAGGCGACGCGGCGGTCGAGTTCGGCACGCAGCGCGCCGCGGTCGGTGTAGGTCGCGACCTCGTTCGGCACGGCCATGTTGCGCAGCACCGCGGAGAGGTTGTTGATCTCGGCCCCGGTATGCGGGTTCCAGGGCTTGGGGAAGGCGCGGGAAAGCGCGATGACGCCGCCCTCGTCGGCGATCGGATCGGCCTGGTGGACATTCGCCCACATGATCAGGCAGCAGGCCGGCCCGCAGGTGACCTGCGTCTTCTGCTTGTAGGTCCGGTAGGTCCGGCGATGCCTGTCGGTATAGGTGGTCATGCTGGTCATGCGGTGCGTCCGTTCCTTGGGCCTTGGGGGACAGGATGGCGCGAACCGGCTCGCGGGGCTGTGAAGCCGATCACAGCGGCATCACGCCGCGAGCCGCAGGATGGCCTCGAGATCCGACGCATCGCGCACGGGCCGGGGGTTCGTCGCGATCGGCGCATCGCCCGTCCAGCGCGCGGCGAGGCCGGGGATCTCCGCCTCCGCGATGCCCTGTTCGGACAGCCGCGTGGGAAGGCCGAGGCCGCGCACGAAGGCCTCGATCGCGGGTCCGGCCTCCTCGCCGCCGAAGATGTGCGCGATGGCGCGCTGGCGATGCTCGTTGACTGGCGCGTTCCAGCGCATCACCGCGTGCAGCATGAGGCAGGAGGTGATGCCGTGCGGCACGCCGCGCGCCGCGCCCAGGATGTAGCCGATGCCATGGCTCGCGCCGACCGGCACGCCGGACCATCCGCCCATCACCGAGAGCCAGGCGGCCTGCTGGCAGGCCGCGCGCGCGGCGAGGTCGGCGGGGTGGCGCTGCACGCGCGGCAGGTTTTCCGCGAGCATCAGCATCGCCTGCCGCGACACCGCGTCGGAGAAGGGCAGGGGGGCTGTGGAGCACCACCGCTCCGCCGCGTGGTCGAGGGCGCGGATGCCGGAGGAGAGGAAGAGCGGCGCCGGCGTCTCGAGCGTCGCGGCGGGGTCCAGGATCACCGCGCGCGGCACCATCCAGGGATCGAGCGCGCGGTGTTTCCGCCCGGCCGCGAGGTCGGTGTAGCCCGCATGGGGCGCGAACTCGGCGGCCGAGAGCGTGGTCGGCACCGCGACGATGCGCGGGGCGGGCGGCGCCCCGTCCCAGTTGTCGGGCTGCGCGCCGCGCGAGGCGGCCGCGGCGACGAGCGTGCCGGCATCGGCGATGCCGCGCCAGGTCGCGAGGCAGGCGACCTTGGCGCCGTCGATCACCGAGCCGCCGCCGATCGCGACGACGCGATCGGCCTCCTGCTCGCGCAGCAGCGCGGCGAGCGCCAGCACGTCCTCGACCGGGCTGTGGGCGCGCATCGCGGCGAAACTCGCTGCGAGGCGGTCGCCGATCGCCGTCCGCGCGGCCGCGACCAGGGTGCTGCCGGCGAGCGAGCGCGTGGTGACGAGCGCGATGCGCGAGGCGTCCCGGATCTCGCGCGGCAGGGCCTCGGCGAGCGGGATGCCGTGATGCACGCGGCCCTGGGCGGGCCATTGATGCAGGTGGGGGGTCACGGTCTCCTCCCTGGCGCGCCCGTCCCGCGCCTCAGCCGCGCTGGGCCCGGTCGGCTTCGTTGCGGGCCTTGATGCGCGCGCGGGCTTCCGCCCATTCGGTATCGCCCCAGGCGAGGTAGTCGTGGAAGCCGCCGCCCGCCGTCAGCCAGTTGCCGCCATCGAGGGCGATGGTCTCCCCGTTGATCCAGATCGGCGAGAGCAGGAAGGCGGCGAGGTCGCCGATGTCCTGCGCGGTGCCGATGCGCCGCATGGGGTTGCGCTCGGCGGCGCGCGCGGCGGGATCGTTCTCGCCGGGGCGCAGGCGGGCGAACATGCCCTCGGTCGGGATGGTCCCGGGCGCGATGGCGTTGAGGCGGATGCCGTGTCGGCCCCATTCCACCGCGAGGGATTTGGTCATCGCGTCTATGCCCGCCTTGGACATCGCCGAGGGCACGACGAAGGGCGCGCCCGTCCGCACCCAGGTGACGATGATGGAGACGACCGCCCCGCCCGTGCCCTCGCGGATCCAGCGCTTGCCCAGCGCCTGCGTCACCTGGAAGGTGCCGTGGAAGACGATGTCGGCGATGGCGTGGAAGGCGCGGGGCGAGAGATCCTCGGTGCGGCTGACGAAATTGCCCGCGGCGTTGTTGATCAGATGCGTCGCCGGCCGGCCCTCGGCCCACATCGCGGCAACGGCGGCCTCGACCGCCTCGGGGTCCTTGATGTCCACGGTGCGGTGCGCGGCCATGCCGGGATGGGCGGCGTTCATCGCGGCGGCGGCCTCGGCGAGCACCTCGCCGCGGCGGCCCCAGATCTCGACTGCGGCGCCAAGGGCCAGCAGCCGCTCGGCCATCATCCGCCCGAGGCCGGTGCCGCCGCCGGTGACCAGCACGCGCGCGCCGCGGAAGAGGTCGTCGCGGAACATCGCCCTCACTCCGCGGCGAGGAAGCGGGTGAAATCGGGCTTGCGCTTCTCCTGGAAGGCGGCCACCGCCTCGGCCGCCTCGGGGCCGCGCAGCAGCTCGCTGAACTTCGCGAACTCGGCGCTCATGTGCGCGTCGAGCTCCGCCGCGCCGGGCTTGCGCAGCAGGCGCTTGGTCGCGGCCAGTGCGGCTGGCGGCTTGGCGGCGAGCTTGCGCGCGACGCCGAGGGCATGGGGCATCAGCCCGTCCACCGGCAGCACCATGTTGGCGATGCCCGCCATCACCGCCATGCCCGGGGTGAAGGCCTCGCCCAGCATCAGCAGCTCGTTCGCCATGAGCTGCCCCGCGCGCTGCGGCACCAGCAGCGAGGAGCCGCCCTCGGGGCACAGGCCGAGATCCACGAAGGGCATGCGGAACACCGCGTTCTCGGCCGCATAGACGAGGTCGCAATGCAGCAGCAGCGTGGTGCCGATGCCGATGGCATAGCCCGCGACCGCGGCGACCACCGGCTTCGGGCAGTCGCGGAGCGCGTAGAGGAAATCGCGCGCCGGCGTCGGCACGGAATCGTCTGGCGTGGCGCTGCGCGTCCTGAAATCCCCGACATCGTTGCCGGAGGTGAAGCACTCCGTCCCGCCCGTCAGCAGGACGGCGCGCACCGAGGGCTTCTCCGCGGCCTCGCGCAGGGCGTCGCGCATGCCGGCATACATCGCCCGCGTCAGCGCGTTCTTCTTCTCGGGGCGGTTGAGCCGGATGATGCGCAGGCCGTCATCGTCCAGCAGTTCGATCTCGCTCATGCCATCCTCCCTCGGGCGCGGTCAGACCATGATCGGCGGAACCGCGCCGGCGATCCAGCGGGCGATCGCCGTCACCTTCTCGTCCTGGTGCGGCTGGCCGGTGACGGCGATGCCGAGCGGCATCCCGTCCACCGCCATGCGCGGCACGGTGACGACGGGGCATCCCAGCGCCGAACTCGCGGTGTTCATGATGGGGTTGCCCGTGGTGTGCAGGATCCGGTTGGTCGAACCGCCGGTATCGCCGGGCAGCGGAGCGGGGCCGCAGGCGGGCAGGCCGATGAAGGCGTCCACCTCGCCCGCCAGCGCGGCCTGGGCGTGGCGCATCTCCTCGCGCTGGTGCAGGCGGGCGCGATACTGCGCGAGCGTGACCGAACAGCCGAGCTCGAAGCGCGCCTTCAGGCTCTCGCTCAAGGCATCCGGGTTCTTCGCCATCATGTTCGCGACCGACCAGGCGCTCTCATAGGCGCAGACATCGGTGGCGAGCGCCATGGCGCCGGTCACGCGCTGCTCGAGCCTTTCGAGCAGCGGGTGGTCCTCGCGGGTGATCACGGCCACGCCCTCGGCGCGCAGGGCCGCGAGCGCGCGCTCGAAGGCTGCAGCGGCCTTCGGTTCCACCACTGCCCAGCCCTCGGTCTGCAGCACGGCGAGGCGGCGGGGCTTGAGCGGCGGCGGCGGCGCCTCGGCGGTGAAGTAGAGACCCGGCGCGCCGGGATCGCCGCCGACGCGGGTGACGATCTCGACCGCGATCCGCCACATGTCCTCCGCGCAGCCGGCATGGATGCCCGCGGTGGACTGGCTGAAGCCCTGCCGTTCGCCGCGGTTGATCGCGCCCTGCGTCGGCTTGAGCGCCCAGTTCGCGTTGAAGGAGGCGGGGCGGATCACGCTGCCCAGCACCTGCGTGCCGATCGCGGCCGGCAGCATGCGCGCGCTGATCACCGCTGCCGAGCCCGAGGAGGAGCCACCCGGCGTCCGCCGCAGGTCGAAGGGATGGCGCGTGGGGCCGGGATGCGACATGCCGAGTTCGGTCGTCACGGTCTTGCCGACGATCACCGCGCCAGCCTGGCGCAACGCCTGCACCAGCGCGGAATCCCGCCCCGGCCGGTTGCCCTTGTAGAAGGCGCTGCCCATCTCGGTCGGCAGGTCGCGGGTCTCCAGCAGGTCCTTGATGCCGATGGGAAGGCCGTCGATGGGCGAGAGCGGGGCGCCGGCGCGGTAGCGCGCCGTGCTCTCGTCCGCGGCGGCGCGCGCGCCCTCCTCGTTCAGCGAGGCGAAGGCCATGACCTGCGGCTCGAGTTCGGCGATGGTCGCGAGGCATCGTTCCAGATAGGCGCGCGGCGTGTCCGTGCCCTCGCGGAAGGCCGGCACCGCGTCGTGGAAGGTGAGCGGCCGGAAGGTTTCGGGCGAATAGGATTGCGGCGGCGGCAGGGGCATGGCGCGTCTCCTCGGCTCCGTCATGCTCGCCCGCGGGGCCGCGCGCGGCAAGGCGGCGGGCTGACAGGCGCGCCGCTCTCGGCGAGGATGCGCGGCGAGAGGAAGCGGGAGGTCGGCATGGCTCGACGCGTGATGATGGTGACCGGCGGCGCGCGCGGGATCGGGGCGGCGACCGCGCTGCTCGCCGCGCGGCGCGGCCATGACCTGCTGCTCACCTACCGCAGCCAGGCCGCGCGCGCCGAGGCGACCGCCCGCGCCTGCGAGGCCGAGGGCGCGCGGGTGGTGCTGGTGCAGGGCGATGCGGGGGCGGAGGCGGACATCCTCGCGGCCTTCGCCCGCCTCGATGCCGAGTTCGGGCGGCTCGACGTGCTGGTGAACAATGCCGGCATCACCGGGCCGCGGCGGCTGCTCGCGGAGACGACGGAGCAGGACTGGGTCTCGGTGATGATGCCCAATGTCGTCGGCCTCGCGCTGCATTGCCGGGAGGCGGTGCGGCGGATGTCCACGAGGCGCGGCGGGCCGGGCGGCGTGATCGTCAACGTCTCCTCGCGCGCGAGCGAGATCGGCGGCGGCGGGGAATGGGTGCATTACGCGGCGAGCAAGGGTGCGGTGGACACGCTGACCATCGGGCTCTCGCGCGAGGTCGCGGCCGAGGGCATCCGCGTCAATGCCGTCAATCCCGGCCTGATCGAGACCGAGATCCACGCCGCCGCCGGCATGCCGGACCGCGTGGCGCGGCTTTCCGGCGGCGTGCCGATGGGCCGGGGCGGCCGGGCGGAGGAGGTTGCGGAATGCATCCTGTTCCTCGCCTCGGATGCGGCGTCCTATGTCTCGGGCGCGCGCCTGCCGGTGGGCGGCGCGCGATAGCCCCCGCACGAACGGGCGCGCCGAGGTTCCAAAGAAGGTTGAGGGGGGCGCGGGGGGAGAAGTTCCCTTCTCCCCCCGCCCTTCTCACGCCTGCGCCAGCACCGGCTTCCGCGCCGCACAGAATTCCTCCACCGCCGCGAAGAAGCGCTCGCAATCGGCATCGGTGACCGGCAGCATCAGCGCGACCATGCCCCGCCGCGCGAGATACATGCCCGCGGCGAGCATGTCGAAGAAGAAGAGCTCGCGCATCTGCTCCTCCTCGATGCTCGCCTTGTAGGGCGCGGTGACGGGCCCGGGGCGGAAATGCGGCGTCATCATCGAGCCGACGCCGGTGAAGTGCATCGCGACACCGTGGCGCGCGCAGGCGGCGTTCAGCGCGTCCCGCAGACGCTCGCCGCGCGCGTAGAGTGCTTCGGCGGCGGTCTCATCGAAGATCTCGCCGAGCGCGACGCAACCCGCGGCCATGGACAGCACGTTGTTGTTGAAGGTGCCGGCGTGGGGCATGGCGCCGGCGCGGTGGCCGTCGAAGACCGCCATGACCTCGGCCCGCCCGCCGAAGGCGCCGAAGGACATGCCGCCGGCCATGTACTTGCCGAAGGTCGTCATGTCGGGCGTGATGCCGAGGCGCTGCTGCAGGCCGCCGAAGCCGTGGCGGCTCGTCATCACCTCGTCGAAGATGAGCAGCGCGCCGGTCTCCCGCGTGGCCTCGCGCAGCGCCTGCAGGAACTCCCGCGTCGCCGGGATGCAGCCGGAGGAGCCCTGCATCGGCTCGACGATGACGGCGGCGAGCGCCTCCCCGGCCTCGCGGATGGTGCGCGCCGCGCCGTCGGGGTCGTTGAAGTCGGCGAAGCGCATGGGGATGGGCAGGTTGACCGGGGAGACCGGCGTGCCGACCGGGAAGGTGAAGACGCCGCCGTGGTAGCCGCCGCGGAAGGCGAGCACCTCGGTGCGCCCGGTGAAGCCGCGCGCGCCGGCCAACGCCATGATGTTGGCTTCCGTGCCGGAATTGGTGAAGCGCACCTGATCCACCGAAGGAAAGCGGCCGCAGATCAGCGCAGCGAGCCGGCCCTCGTTCTCGCCCACGGCGGCGAGGTTGATGCCGCGGTCCATCGCGGCCTTCACGGCATCGAGGATGCGCGTCTCGGAATGGCCGAACAGGCCGGCCGTGTATTCGCCGCAGAGGTCGAGGTATTCGCGCCCGTCGGCGTCCCACAGCCGCGCGCCCTCGCCGCGCGTCATCGCGGTGGGGAAGGGGGTGTAGAAGAGCACGGTGCGGGTGTTGCCGCCGGGCATGACCGCGCGCGCCTTCGCGTGGATGGCGGCGCTGTTGGGCCGGGCGGCGCTGTAGGTCTCTCGGGCCTCGGCCAGGGCGGCCTCGAGGTCGCTGTTGCGCGGATCGCGCGGGGCGTCGAGCGGGCTCATGGCGGTCTCCGGCCTTGCGTGGGGCGAAGGCTCGCGCCCGGCCGGCGTCGCGTCAACCGCCGGCCGGCGCATGCACCGCCTTGCCGGCCGCGATGGCGACGACGGCAAACCTCTGACCTGCGCCTCATCGAACCGGGCGGGGCGGTTGACGCCGGGCGGGCCGCGCCGTCCCATGCCGGCATGAACATCCGGTTGTCTGATGCCATCGTCGTCGGCGGCGGCCTTGTGGGCGCGGCCATCGCGCTCGGCCTGCGCGATGCGGGGCTCGACACCGTGCTGCTGGACGAGGGCGACATCGCGCATCGCGCCTCGCGCGGCAATTTCGGGCTGGTCTGGGTGCAGTCGAAGGGGCTCGGCGCGCCGTGGTACCAGCGCTGGACGCGCGGATCGGCCGGCGAATGGTCCGCGCTTGCCGCCGATCTCGCGGCGCGCACGGGGCTCGACCTGGCGCTGCGCCAGCCGGGCGGCGTGCATCTCTGCCTCAGCGAGGAGGAATTCGCCGACCGTGCCGCCCGCATGGCGCAGATGCAGGCGGAAGCCGGCAATCACGGCTTCGAATACCGCATGATTCGCCGCGACGAACTGGCGGCGATGTTGCCCGGCCTTGGGCCCGCCGTGGTCGGGGCCTCCTTCACGCCCTATGACGGGCATGCGAGCCCGCTCGCGCTGCTCCAGGCGCTGCATCGCGCATTCACCGAAGGCGGCGGCGCCTATGTGCCGGAGGCGAAGGTGAGGGGCGGGTCCGCCGCGCCGAGGGATTTCCGCGTCGAGACCGCCGCCGGCGCCTTCGCCGCCCCGCGCATCGTGCTCGCCGCCGGGCTCGGCAACGCCGAACTCGCGCCGCTGTTCGGCCTGCGCGCGCCGGTCCGCCCGCAGCGCGGCCAGATCCTGGTGACCGAGCGCGCGCGGCCGGTCCTGCCCATGCCGACCACCACCATCCGCCAGACCGGCGAGGGCACGATCATGCTCGGCGACAGCATGGAGGAGGTGGGCTTCGACACAGGCCAATCCCCGCCGGTCATGGCGCAGATCGCGCAGCGCGCGGCGCTGTCCTTTCCCTGGATCGCGGATCTCAACATCGTCCGCGCCTGGTCCGCGCTGCGCGTGATGGCGCCCGACGGGCTGCCGATCTACGACCAGTCGGAGCGTTTTCCCGGCGCCTTCACGGCGAACTGCCATTCCGGCGTCACGCTGGCCGGCGCCCATGCGCGGCTGCTCGCGCCGATGATCGCCGCGGGCAGCCTCGATCCGGTGCTCGCCCCCTTCTCCGCCAGGCGCTTCGATGTTCCGGCCGCGGCCTGAGGCGCGCCCCGCGACGGTGAGCGTGCTCGTCGAGGGCCGCGCGGTCGCGGTGCCCGAGGGCGCCTCCGCCGCCGCGGCCATGCTGCTTGCGGGCCTCATTGCGACGCGGGAGAGCGCCGTCTCGGGCGCGCCGCGCGGGCCGCTTTGCCTGATGGGCGTCTGCTTCGACTGCCTCGCCGAGATCGACGGCGTGCCGAACCGCCAAGCCTGCATGGTGCCGGTGGCGCCGGGCATGCGGATCCTGCGCCAGCGCGGCGCGCGCGAGGCGCTGCGGTGACGCGCCGTGACCTCGCCGTGATCGGCGCCGGGCCGGCCGGCATGGGGGCCGCGATCGAGGCGCGGGCGCGCGGGCTTTCGGTGCTGGTGCTCGACGAGAATGCGGGGCCGGGCGGGCAGGTCTTCCGCGCCGCCCTCGCCTGCGGGCGGGATCCCGCCGTGGCGCCGGAGATCGCACCGGGCCTGCCGCTGATCGAGGCCTTCCTGGCCTGCGGCGCGGAATACCGGCCCGCGACGACGCTCTGGCACCTCGACCCGGAGGAGGGCGTGCTGTCCCTCGTCTCGGGTGGGGTGGCAACGGAGGTCGCGGCCCGGCGCGTGGTCCTCGCCACCGGCGCGCAGGAACGCCCGGTGCCCATCCCCGGCTGGACGCTGCCCGGCGTGATGGGGGCCGGGGCGGCGCAGATCATGCTCAAGACGGCGGGTGCGGTGCCGGCGGGGCGGACGGTGCTGGCGGGGCAGGGGCCGCTGGTCTGGCTGCTGGCCGTGCAGCTCGCGCGCGCCGGCGCGCCGCCGCTGGTGCTCGAGACGCGGACGGTCTCGATCGCCTCGGCGCTCGCGCGGGCGGGCGGGGGGCTGCTGGCGGGGCGGCGGATGCTGGCCAAGGGCCTCGCCCTGATGGCCGAGGCGCGGCGCCTCGGCGTGCGGGTGGTTGCCGGCGTCCGCGGCCTGCGCGCCGAGGGCGCCGGGCGGGTCGAGCGGGTCGCCTGGGAGGGTGGCGGCGCGCCCTGCGACACGCTGCTGCTGCACGAAGGCGTGATCCCGTCGGTCCATGTCTCGCGCGCGATCGGCCTCGACCACGCCTGGGATGCGGCGCAGGCCTGCTGGCGGCCGGTCACCGATGCCTTCGGGGCGACGTCCTGCCCCCGCGTCGCCGTCGCCGGGGATGGCGCAGGCATCGGCGGCTGGGAGGCGGCGCTGGCGGCGGGGCGGCTCGCGGGCCTCGACGCCGCGCGGCGGCTCGGTGCGCTGGACGAGGCGGGCTTTGCCGCCGCCGCCGCGGGCCCGCTCGCCGCGCGCCGGGCGGCGCTGGCGCTGCGGCCCTTCCTAGATGCTCTCTACGCCCCGCCCGCGGCCATCCTCTCGCCGCATGACGAGACCATCGCCTGCCGCTGCGAGGAGGTGACGGCGGGCGCGATCCGCCGCGCCGCGCGGATCGGCGCCACCGGCCCGAACCAGATGAAGGCCTATCTGCGCTGCGGCATGGGGCCGTGCCAGGGGCGCCTCTGCGGGCCGACCGTGGCCGCGCTGATCGCCGAGGCGCGGGGCATCGCGCCCGAGGCCGTGCCACCCCTGCGGCCCCGCGCGCCCTACAAGCCGATCACGGTGGGGGCGTTGGCCGCGACTGCGGCCCCGGCGCAACAGGGTGTGGCATGAAGGTGCCATACCTGATCGGAATGATTGGAATCCGGCGCCACCGACGTTACGAAAGAGACATGCGCCGAGCCCTTCTCCTTTCGTTCCTCTCCCTGCCCCTGCTCGCCCGGCTGCCGGCCGTGGCGCAGGAGGCGCCCGCCAGCCTCGCCGCGAGCGACGGCGCGGTGGCCCGCCTCGCCGAGCGCCTCGCGCGGCTCGAGGAGGACGGCCTCGACCCGCGCCACTATGCGGTGCCGGACCCGGCGGCGGCCGTGGCGGACCCGGCGGGGTTCCGCGCGGCGGTGCTGCGCTCCGCCCAGGCGGCGCTCGCGGACCTGCTGCTCGGGCGCGTCAGCGGCCTGCGCGGGCGGGTGGATCTGCGGCGCGACCCCGGCAGCGTGCCGCTCGGCGCCTGGATGGCGGAACTCGCCTCCTCCGCCGAGCCGGCCCAGGTCATCGAGCGCGCGGCGACGCTGCATCCCGACGCCGCACCGATCAAGGCGCTGCTCGCCTCCTACCGCGCGGTGGCGGCGGCGGGCGGCTGGCCGCGCATCACCGGCGACACCCGGCGCACCCTCGAACCCGGCAGCACCGATGCCGCGCGCGTGCCGCAACTTCGCGCGAGGCTCGCCGTCCATGACCCCGGCCTCGTCGAGGGGGCGGCGGCGTCCAGCCCGGTCTACGACGAACGGCTGGTCGCCGCCGTGCGCGCCTTCCAGGCGAGCGAGGGGCTCGAGACGGATGGCCGCGTCGGCGCGATCACCTGGGGCGTGCTGAACACCCCGGTCGAGAGCAAGATCGCGCAGCTCCGCGTGGCGCTCGACATGCGGCGCGCCCAGCCCGCGCCCTCGCCCGAGCGGCGGATCGAGGTGAACATCCCGCATTTCCGGCTGTATCTGCTGGAAGGCAACCGGGTGGTGCGGGACATGGCGGTGATCGTCGGCCGGCGGGACCGCCAGACGCCGATGCTCAACGTCCGGCTGACCGCCGTGCAGTTCAACCCGCCCTGGGGCGTGCCGGCCCGCAATGCGCGGGAGGACATCCTTCCGCGCCTGCGCGCCAACCCGGAATCGGTGCGCGCCCGCGGCTTCCGCATCTTCGAGCGGGTGGATGGTGAGACCGTCGAGGTGGATCCCTCGATGGTGGACTGGACCGCCTACAACCGGAACAACTTCCCCTACTTCATCCGCCAGGATGCGGGCGACGCGAATGCGCTCGGGCGCATCAAGTTCGTCATGCCCAACAACGACGACATCTTCATGCACGACACGCCGGACCGGCACCTGTTCAGCCGGGGCCAGCGGGCCTTCTCCTCGGGCTGCATCCGCCTCGAGCGGCCCATGGAGTTGCTTTCCGACGCGCTTTCGGGCACCAGCGGCTGGGACCGGTCCCGGGTGGACCAGGTCCTCGCGAGCCGCCGGACCGTCAGCACCGCCATCGCCAGGTCCATTCCGGTGCGGCTCCACTACACGACTGTCATCGTGGAAGGAGGCCAAGTGGTCATGCGCCCCGACATCTATGGACTGGACGCCGAATACGCCCGTGCCCTCGACCGCGCGACCAGCCAGCGCGTCGCTTCCCTGGAAGGAGGGGCGGCACGCGGCACCGGGGCGCGCTGAGGCATGGCGCGCCTCTTCCACGGGTTCCGCTGCCCCTGTTGCGAGCCGGCGGTCGCGAGGCGGCGCGAGGTGATCCGCGCCGGGCTCGGCGGCCTTGCCGCCCTTGCCCTGACCCCGGCGGTCGCCGCCGCCCAGGCGGCCGGCGGCGGGGCGCGCGTGCTGCGCATCCGCCGCGTGCAGACCGGCGAATCCTTCGCGGGCGTCTATTGGCGCGACGGCCGCTATGACCGCGACGCGCTGCGGCGGCTGGACGTCATCTTCCGCGACCCGTCCATGGACGAGGTGACGCCGATGGACCCGCGGCTCTTCGACGTGCTGCACACCATCGCCCGGCACCTCGATTCCGACGAGCACTACGAAGTGATCAGCGGCTACCGCGCGCCGGAGACCAACGCCGCGCGGGCGCGGCAGTCGCGCCGCGTCTCGCGGGTCTCGCTGCACATGTCCGGCATGGCGGCGGATGTGCGCCTGCCCGGCCGGCAGGCCATCGCCATTGCCCGCGCCGCGGCGGACATGCAGATCGGCGGCGTCGGCCTCTACCGGCGCGACGGCTTCGTCCATCTCGATTGCGGGCCGGCCCGCCGCTGGTGAGGCCGCTGGGCGCGCCTCAGCGCGCCGCGAGCACCGCCGCGCAAGCCGCCGGCAATTGCGGCGGCGGCCCCGGCGGGCGGGGAACCGGCCGCCGCGCCTCCGGCGAGAGCCACCAGTCGAGGCTGGCATCGCAGCCGTCGCCGGGCGGCGGCGGGGCGATGTCGCGGCACTCGGGCTGGCCCGGCGGGCAGCGCAGGCGGATGTGCATGTGCGAATCATGCCCCCGCCAGGGCCGCACGCGGCGCAGCCACGCCTCGCCGCGGTGGCGCGCGCAGAGTTCGCGCTTGATCGCGTGGTTGACAAGCAGGCGGTCGAGGCCTGGCATCTCCGCGGCGAGGCGGATCAGCGCCGCGTGGCGGTCGGTGAAGCGGCGGGGGTCCACGCCCGTCTCGTCGGGCAGCACGAGGGAGGTGATCCGGATCTCCTCCCGCTGCGAGGCCGGCACGCGCGGCTTGGGCCCGAGGTCGAGCCAGATGTCGGCATCGAGGCCGTTCTGGTGGCTGGCATGGCCGAATGTCATCGGCCCGCCGCGCGGCTGGGAGAGGTCGCCGATCCAGAGGTCGGGGAATCCCTGCGCCCGCGCGCGCCCGGCGAAATCCTGCACCCAGGCGATGGTCGCCGGATGCGCCCAGTGGCGGTTGCGCGAGACGCGCACCGCCTGCCACCCCGGCCCCTCGTCGGGCAGGCGCACCGCGCCGGCGATGCAGCCGAGGCCGGTGCCGCCGATCACGCGCGGCGGCCCGCGGGTTGGCGTCGCGACCGCGCCCCAGGCCTCGGCGCGGCTGTCGGGTTGCGCCGCGGCCATGGCCGGAAGGAGAAGCGCCAGAATCGCGCCAAGGACTGCCTTGCCCATGCCCGATTGCTAGAGCACATCGCGCCCCGGCGGAAACGCCCCGAATCGTGACGGCGTGCCGGAGGAAGGCTTGGCTCGTTACCTTGTGACCGGCGGCGCCGGCTTCGTCGGCAGCCATGCGGTGCTCGCGCTGCTCGACCGCGGCGATGAGGTCGTGGTGCTCGACAATCTCAGCCAGGGCCATCGCGCGGCGGTGCCCCTGGCTGCGACCTTCGTGCAGGCCGAGCTCGGGGACGCGCGGCGCGTCGCCGAGGTCTTCGCATCCTGGCGCTTCGATGCGGTGCTGCATTTCGCGGCGCTGTCCATCGTCGGCGCCTCGATGCGCGAGCCGCTGCACTACATCGCCGAGAATGTCGGGCATTCGCTGCGCCTCGCGGAGGCCGCGATCAAGGCGGGCTGCCTGCGCTTCGTGCTCTCCTCCACCGCCGCGCTGTTCGGCGACCCCGACCACGTGCCGATCGACGAGGAGTGCCGCATCGCGCCCTCCAACCCCTATGGCGACAGCAAGCGCATGGTCGAGGAGGGGCTGGCCTGGGCCGCGCGCATCCACGGCCTGCGCTATGCCGCGCTGCGCTACTTCAACGCGGCCGGCGCCGACCCGCAGGGCCGGGCGGGGGAGGACCACGAGCCGGAGACGCATCTCGTGCCGCTCGCGATCGACGCCGCGCTCGGCCGCCGGCCCGCGCTGACGGTGTTCGGCGACGACTACCCCACGCCGGACGGCACCTGCATCCGCGACTACGTGCATGTGACCGACCTCGCGGCGGCGCATCTCGCGGCGCTTGCGCGGCTCGAGACGCATGGCACCTGCCGCTACAACATCGGCAGCGGGCATGGCGCCTCGGTGAAGGAGGTGATCGCGGCGGTGGAACGCGTCGGCGGGCGGCCGGTGCCGCACACGATCGGCCCGCGCCGGGCGGGCGACCCGGCGGTGCTGGTCGCGGCCTCGGACCGGCTGCGCGCCGAGACCGGCTGGGCGCCGCGCCTGGGCAGCCTGGACGACATCGTCCGCACCGCCTGGGCCTGGCGGGAGGCGCACCCGCGGGGCTACGGCGACCGCGGGTGACAGCCGGCGGAGCTGGCACCCGCCGTCCCGCTCGCGTGCGGCCGGCCGACCGGCCCGGTGCGCGCAGACAGCGAAGCAACGGCGACGGCTTCGCTCGCCCGCATCAGCCGCGCGGTCGCGGCACAGCGGCCTTCAGCCTTCGAAGCGGAAGGCGGTCGACACCTGGGTGTCGGCCCCGGCGGGCGCCTGCTGCTGTTGCTGCGGCTGCGCCTGGGCGCGCACCCGTTCCTCGATCTGCCGGAGCAGATTGCCGAACCCGTTGACCAGGGCCGGGAACTGCGTGACCGGGATGCAGAGCGTGCCGCAAGGCTGCGCCTTGCCGTCCGGCGCGGTGACCGCGAGGGTTATCCGCGCGACGCCGTGGGCGACCTGCGCCTCGATCACGCCGTCGGCGAAGAGGGTGGGGCGGATCTCGGCCATGCGCGTCTCCCGATGCTACTGCTCGCGGAAGGCCCGCGTGAAGCTGTCCACGATGGGCTGGGTGATGTAGCGCAGGAAGGACCGCTCGCCCACCTGGATCATGGCCTCCACCGGCATGCCGGGGACGAGCTGCACGCCCGGCAGGCGCTGCAGCTGGTCCGGGTCGATCACGATATGCGCGCGGTAGTAGCTCGTGCGCGTGCGCTCATCCACGGTCACGTCCTGCGCGACGAAGGTGACGTGGCCGTGCAGGAAGGGCACCAGCCGCTGCTTGAAGGCGGGCAGCCTGACCTCGGCCTGCAGGCCGACATGGACGATGTCGATGTCGTTGGGCTGGACGTTCACCTCGGCCACCAGCCGGTCCTGGGCGGGAACCAGGTCGAGCACCGGATCGCCCGGGCGGACCACGGCGCCGATGGTGAAGAGGCGCAGGTTCAGCACCGTGCCATCCTCGGGTGCCACGATATCGCGCCGGATCGCGACATCCTGCGCGGCGCGCAGCCGCTCCTCGACCTCGGCGAGGCGCGTGCGGATCTCGCGCCGTTCGGCCGCGACCTCCTGCCGGCGCTGGCTGAGGATGCTCGCGATGGTGTTGCGTGCCTCCGCGATCACCTGCTGCGCGCGGTCGAGCTGGCCCTGGAGCTCCTCGCCCTGGCCTTCCAGCCCGGCGGCGGCGCGCTGCAGCGCGAGCAGTGTCGGCAGGCGCTGCAGTCCCTGGCGGACCAGGGTGCGGGTGAGCTCCTCCTCCTGGCGGATCAGTTCGAGCTGCTGGCGCTGCGCGCGCAACTGGCCGGAGGCGCCGGCGATGATCGCATCCTGCTGGCCGATCCGCGCCTCCTGCACCGCGACCTGGCTGAGCAGGCTCGCGCGCCGGGCCTCGAAGACCGCGCGCTGGCCGGCGATGGCGTCCTGCGCGCGCGGCTCCGGCGCGGCGAGGAGCTCGGCGGGGAAGGTTATCTCGCGCGCGTCCTCGAGTTCGGCGGCCAGCCGCGCATCCTGCGCGAGGAAGGCCCAGCGCTGGCTGCGCAGCGTCTCGAGGTCGGCGCCGGCGCGGATGTCGTCGAGGCGCATCAGCGTCTGCCCGGCGCTCACGCGGTCGCCGTCGCGCACCAGGATCTCGCGCACGATCCCGCCTTCGAGGTGCTGCACCGTGCGGCGCGTGCCCTCGACCTTGATCATGCCGGGCGCGATCGCCGCCTCGGTCAGCGGCGCGAGCACCGACCAGGCGGCGAAGGCGCCGAAGAACACGGCGATGGCGACGAAGCCGAAGAGGATGGTCCCGCCCGTGCGCGGCCGCGCCGGCACCGCGGGCGCGGGCGGGATGACGAGCTGGACGGCTGGCAGGCGCTCCTCGCGCGTCGCGATCGCCTGTGTGGCCTTGCCGCTCATCCCTGCGCCCCCCGTCCCTCGACGCGCTGGGCGGGCGCGGGGATCGGCGCCGGCGCCGCGGGCTTGAGGAAGCGCTTCATCACATCGGCGCGCGAGCCGAACATCTCCACCGCGCCCTCGCGCATCACCAGCACCTTCTCGACCCCCTGCACCAGCACCGGGCGGTGGGAGACGAGCACGACGGTGGTCTCGCGCCGCTTGAGTTCGTCGAGCGCGCGCAGCAGCGCCGTCTCGGCCTCGCCGTCCAGGTTGGAGTTGGGCTCGTCGAGCACGATCATCCGCGGGTTGCCGAACATGGCGCGGGCGAGGCCGATCTGCTGGCGCTGGCCGCCCGAGAGATGCTGCCCGCCGTCGCCGATCTCGGTCTCGTAGCCCTTGGGCAGGCGCAGGATGGTCTCGTGCGCGCCGGCCAGCCGCGCGGCCTCGTAGACCGCCTCGGCCGGGGCCTCGGCCATGCGCGAGATGTTCTCCCGCACCGTGCCGTCGAAGAGCTCCACATCCTGCGGCAGGTAGCCGACATGGCGGCCGAAATCCTCGCGCTGCCAGGTGTAGACATCGGCGCCGTCGAGACGCACCGCGCCCGTGTTCGGCTGCAGCGTGCCGGTCAGCAGGCGGATCAGCGTCGTCTTGCCGGCCGCGGAGGGGCCGATGATGGCGAGGCTCTCGCCGGGTTCGAGCGCGAAGGTCACGCCCTTGATGACGGGCACGTTCGTGCCGGGGAAGGCGAAGGTGACGCGCTCCACGGCGAGGCGGCCGCTCGGTTCGGGCAGAGGCTTGCCCTCGGGGCGCAGGCGCGGCAGCACGAGGAAGGCCTGCAGCCGCCGCCAGGACTGCCGCGCCTGCACGAGCTGCTTCCACCCGCCGATGAGCTGCTCCACCGGCGCAAGCGCGCGGCCCATGATGATCGAGGCGGCGATCGAGGCGCCGGCGGTGAGCTGCTGCTCCAGCACGAAATAGGCGCCGACGCCGAGGATCGCGACCTGCACCGCGAGGCGGAGGAACTTCGTGCCCGCGACGAGCGGCACCGCGCGGTCCATGGCGCGGTTCATCGGCGCCGTCATCTCGGCCACGCTGCGCCGCCAGCGCGCCATCACCGCCGGCAGCATGCCCATGCTGTCGATGACCTCGGCGTTGCGCAGGATGGATTCCGCCCGCCGCTGCGAGGCGAGCGCCGCGCTGTTCGCCTGCCGCAGCAGCCGTGCGGTCGCGATCTCGTTCAGGATCGTCAGGCCGAGCAGCAGCGCGGCGCCCGCCGCGGCCACGGCGCCGAGCACCGGATGCAGCGCGAGGATGACGAGGAGGTAGATCGGCACCCAGGGCACGTCGTAGAGCGCGAGGGCGCCGGGCGAGGCGATGAAGCCGCGGCAGACGGCGAGGTCGCGCAGCGCCTCCATCCGGTAGGGGCGGCCGCGGAGCTGGCTCTCCACCGCGCGAGCGAAGCCTTCCGGGGCGACCTTCTCCTCCATCCAGCCCCCGATGCGCTGCATCACGCGCGAGCGCGCGCCCTCGAGCAGCGCCAGCAGGGCTAGGGCGGCGATGGCGATCAGCGTCAGGTAGAGCAGGGTGTTGAGGTTGCGCGTGGAGAGCACGCGGTCGAACACCTGCATCATGTAGATCGAGACCGTGAGCTGCAGGACGTTCACGACGCCGCTGAACACGCCCACGGCCAGGAGCTGCCGGCGGCAGGCCGCGAGCGCGCGCGCCAGCGGCGTGTCCGTCGGGCGGCTCTCGCCGGGCAAGGCGCGGGCGTCAGTCGCCATGCCGCCACGCGCGGCCGCGCGCCGTCCCGTCCGCCCTGTCGTCCATGCCCCGTCCCGCCGCCATCCTGGCGCCCCGATTCCCGCCCTGCCACCGCAGCCGCAACGCAGGCTCAGCCCGGCCTCTTCCGCCGCCCCCGGCCCGCGGGAGGCTGGTTGCCCGGCCCGAGTGGACCATATCACGCCACGGATCAATGTGACGTTAGCGACAATGCGCGACCCGCCGGCCCCGCCCGGCCGTCGCCCCCGACGGAGCCCGGAAACGAGATGGACAAGGCCGAGACGCTGGCCCCCCAGGATGCCGCCGAGTCGCCCGGGCTCGAGCTGACCATCCTCATGCCCTGCCTGAACGAGGCCGAGACCCTCGGCACCTGCGTGCGCAAGGCGATGGACTACCTCGCCCGCAGCGGCATCCCGGGCGAGGTGCTGGTCGCCGACAACGGCTCGACCGACGGCAGCCAGGCCATCGCGGAGTCGCTCGGGGCCCGGGTGGTCGCGGTGCCCGAGCGCGGCTACGGCGCGGCGCTGATCGCGGGCATCGCGGCCGCGCGCGGGCGCTTCGTCATCATGGGCGACAGCGACGATTCCTACGACTTCACCGCCCTCGACCCCTTCGTGGCGAAGCTGCGGGAGGGCTACGAGCTCGTGATGGGTAACCGCTTCAAGGGCGGCATCAAGCCGGGCGCGATGCCGCCGCTGCACCGCTACCTCGGCAACCCCGTGCTCTCGACCATCGGGCGGCTCTTCTTCGGCAGCCCGGTCGGCGATTTCCATTGCGGCCTGCGCGGCTTCGACCGCGACGCCATGCGGCGGCTCGAACTGCGCGCGCCGGGGATGGAGTTCGCCTCCGAGATGGTGGTCAAGGCCACCGTGCAGGGCCTGCGCATCGCCGAGGTGCCGACCACGCTCTCGCCGGACGGGCGCTCGCGCCCGCCGCATCTGCGATCATGGCGGGACGGTTGGCGGCACCTGCGCTTCCTGCTGGTGTTCTGCCCGCGCTGGCTGTTCCTCTACCCCGGCGCCGGGCTGTTCCTCGCCGGGCTGATCGCCATGGCGCTGCTGCTGCCCGGGCCGGTGCGCCTCGGTGGGCTGACCTTCGACGTGCACACCCTGCTCTACGCCTCCGGGGCGATGATCATGGGCTTCCAGGCCGTGCAGTTCTGGGCCTTCGCCCGCATCTACGGCGCGCAGGAGGGGGTGGTGCCGGAGGAGAGGCGGCTGACGGCGCTGCTCGCCCGCTTCGGGCTGGAGCCGGCGCTGGTGGTCGCGGGGCTGCTGGTGGTGCTCGGCCTCGGGCTCGGCGTCGCGGCGGTGGCGATCTGGGGGGCGGAGCGCTTCGGGCCGCTGCCGGGAACTGGGGCGATGCGGGTGGCCATCGCCTCTGTCACCGCCATGGTGCTCGGGCTGCAGCTCGCCTTCGGCGCCTTCTTCGTCGCGCTGCTCGGGATGATGCGCGCGCCGCGGCGCTGATCAGCGGAAGACGAGGCTGCGGGAGAGGAAGAAGTTGCTGAACATCCCGGCGATCGAGCCCGCCGCGACGCCGAGCACGGGATGCGCCGCGACCAGCGGCACCCAGGTCACGAGCGCCGCATAGGTCCCGTAGTTGAGGACGAAGCCGCCGAGATTGACCACGACGAAGAGCGCCCATTGCCGTCCCGCCGGCCCGCTGCCGCGCCCGCGGAAGGTCCAGATGCGGTTGAGCGCCCAGGTCGTGGTCGCCGCCGCGACGTAGGAGATGGCGCGGCCGAGATAGAGCCCCGCGCCGAGCGCGAGCGCGCCGTAGAGCACGGCCGTGTCCACCACGAAGCCGATGCCGCCGACGACGCCGAAGCGCAGGAACTCCTGCGCCAGCGCCGCGCGCCCGGGGCCAAGCAGGCGCGTCAGCGCCGGGCCGATGATCGGGATCTCCGCCATGGCGCGCGGTTTAGGGCCAAGCCCTCGCCTTGCCCAGCCGGCAGGCGCCTGCCACCCTCCGCGCCCGTTGCGGACGAGGGGATGCGATGGTCGCGGTGGTCGGTCTCGGCAACATGGGCCTTGCGATGGTGCGGCGCCTCGCCGCGCTCGGCGAGAAGCCGCGCGTGTGGGATCTCGAGCCTGCCAGGCGCGAGGCCGCGGTCGGGTTCGGCGCCATCGCGCCGGCAACGGTCGCGGGTGTCGCGCAGCCGGTCGTCCTTCTCTCCCTGCCGAACGAGGCCGCGGTCGCCTCGGTGCTCGACGAGCTGATGCCGGCCCTGCCGCGGGACGCCGTGGTCGCGGACACCTCCACGCTCTCGCCGGTCGCGGCGCGGGCCTTCGCCGCGCGCGCGGCGGCGGGGGGCATCGCCTATCTCGACGCGCCGGTCTCGGGCGGGCCGGCGGGTGCCGCGGCGGGCACGCTCGCGATGATGGTGGGCGGAAGCCTCGCGCCGCTCGAGCGGGCGCGGCCGGAACTCGGGCGTATCGCCGCCCGCATCCTGCATGTCGGCGGGCCGGGGGCGGGGCAGGTGGCGAAGCTCGTGAACAACCTGCTGGTCGCGACGCATCTCGTGGTGGCGGCGGAGGCGCTGCGCCTCGGCGCGCGGGCCGGCGTCGCGCCGGAGGCGCTGCTGCCGGTGATCAACGGCGCCTCCGGCCGCTCGGCCGCGACCGAGGTGAACTGGCCGCGCTGGATCGCCACCGGCGCCTTCGATTCCGGCTTCACGGCGGGGCTGATGCGCAAGGATGTGCGGCTTGCGCTGGCGCTCGCCGATCAGGCCGGAGCGCCGCTCGATGCGACGGAGCGGGCGGCCGCCGCGTGGGAGGCCCTGGCTTCCGAGGTGCCGGATGGCGAGGATTTCAACCGGGTGGCCGCGGCCATCTTCGAGGGGCGCGCGCCATGACGGCGGCGGCTGCGCGCGAGGCGGTCGAGGCGGGGGTCGCAGCGCTCCTCGGCGGGCGCATCGGCAGCCTGGTGGATGGCGCGATCGTGGATGGGGCAGGGGCGCGGGTCGCGCTGACCGATCCGGCGAGCGGTCAGGAGATCGCCGCCTATGGCGCGGCGGAGGAGGGGCTGATCCGCGCCGCTTGCTCCGGCGCGGCGCGCGCGCAGCGGGCCTGGATGGCGCTGTCTGCGGCCGAGCGCGGGCGGCGGCTCTGGGCCATCGGCGGGCTGGTGCGGCGCGAGGCCGAGGCGCTGGCGAGGCTCGAAGCCGGGCAATCGGGCAAGCCGCTGCGCGACGCGCGGGCCGAGGCCGCGCGCGTCGCCGAGATGGCCGAATACTGGGCCGGCTGGTGCGACAAGATCGAGGGCCGGACGGTGCCGGTGCCCTCGGGCCACACGGTGATCGTCCGCCGCGAGCCCTATGGCGTGGTGCTCGCCATCACGCCGTGGAACGCGCCGCTCTTCACCGCCGGCTGGAACGTCTTCCCGGCGCTGGCGGCGGGCAATGCGGTGCTGCTCAAGCCGTCCGAGTTCACGCCGCTGACCTCGCTCGTGCTGGGGCGGCTGTGCGAGGAGGCGGGGCTGCCGCGCGGGCTCGTGCAGGTGCTCTGCGGGCCGGGGCAGGGGACCGGCGCGGCGCTGCTGTCCGCGCCCGAGGTGGCGCGCGTGACCTTCGTCGGCGGGCCGCCGGCGGGGGCCGCGGTGGCCGCGGCCTGCGCGACGCGCACCATCCCCTGCGTGCTGGAACTCGGCGGCAAGTCTGCGAACATCGTGTTCGCGGATGCCGATTTCGCCGCCGCGGTGCAGGGCGCGCAGCAGGCGATCTTTGCTGGCGCCGGGCAGTCCTGCGTGGCGGGTTCGCGGCTGCTCGTGCAGCGTTCGATCCATGACCGCTTCCTCGCCGCGCTGGCGGAGGCGGCGGGGCGCATCCGTCTCGGCGATCCGCTCGACGCCGCGACCGAGATGGGGCCGGTCGCGACCGCCCGGCAGTTCGCGCATGTGCAGGCCATGATCGGGGAGGGGGCGCGAGCCGGCGCGACGGTGATGGCTGCGCCGCCGCCGCCGGGCCTGCCGGAGGGCGGCTTCTGGGTGTCGCCGACGCTGCTCGCGGGCTTGAGCAACGCGGCGCGCCCGGCGCAGGAGGAGATCTTCGGCCCCGTCGTCGCCGCCATCCCCTTCGAGGACGAGGCGGAGGCGATCGCCATCGCGAACGACACGCGCTTCGGCCTCGCCGGCGCGGTCTGGACGCGCGATGTGGGGCGCGCGCACCGCGTCGCCGCTGCCGTGCGCGCGGGAACCTTCTGGGTGAACGGCTACCGGACCATCCATGTCTCGGTGCCCTTCGGCGGCTTCGGGACCTCGGGCTACGGGCGCTCCTCGGGGGCGGAGGCGCTGGCGGAACTCACCCAGTCCAAGGCGGTGTGGATCGAGACCGCGGAGACGCCGGCGCTCGGTTTCGGCCACCGGCCGGCAGGGTATTGAGCCGGGCGCGGCGCCGCCCGGGGGTGATTCCCCGTCTGAAGGAACTGCTCTAGGCTCCCGCCGGCTTCATCCGACGGAGACCTTCCGATGTTCCGACGCGACCTGCTGGCCGGCGCGGCGCTTGCCGCCGCCCTGCCGCGCTTCGCCATCGCCCAGCCGGCGCGCGAGCGCGTGCTGCGCTACGTGCCGCACGCCAACATCCCGAACATCGACCCCTTCACCAACACCGCCTTCATCGCGCGCGACCACGCCTTCCTGGTCTATGACCAGCTCTACGGCATGGACGAGCAGTTCCGCCCGCAGCCGCAGATGGTCCAGGGCCATGTGGTCGAGAATGGCGGCCTGCTCTGGCGCTTCACCCTGCGCGAGGGGCTCCGCTTCCACGACGGCACGCCGGTGCGCGGGCGCGACTGCATCGCCTCCATCCGCCGCTGGGGACGCCGCGACGCCTTCGGGCAGGAGCTGATGGCCCGCGTCGCGGAGATGACGGAGGAGAGCGACCGCGTCTTCGCGATCCGCCTCAACCGCCCCTTCCCGAAGATGCTCGAGGCCTTCAGCAAGGTGACGACCTCCTGCCTCTTCGTCATGCCCGAGCGCCTCGCGAACGTGGACCCCTTCACCAACATCAGCGAGGCGGTGGGCAGCGGGCCCTATCGCTTCGTGCAGAACGAATGGGTGCCGGGCTCCTCGCTCGCCTATGTGCGGAACCCGGACTATGTGCCGGTGCCCAATGGCACGCCCTCCATGACCGCCGGGCCGAAGGTCGCGCATTTCGAGCGCATCGAATGGCGGATCATCCCCGATGCCTCGACCGCCGCGGCCGCGCTGCAGGCGGGCGAGATCGACTGGTGGGAGCAGCCGACCGCGGACCTCTTCCCGCTGGTCGCACGCAACCGCAACATCGCGGTGGACATCATCAACAACACCGGGCTGATCGGCATCTTCCGCCCGAACCACCTGACGGCGCCGTTCAACAACCCCGCGGTGCGGCGCGCCGTGGTCACCGCCGTCAACCAGATGGACTTCATGACCGCCGTGATCGGCACCTCGGGCGTCGAGGGCAGGCCCAACCTCCGGCGGGAGGGTATCGGATACTTCGCGCCGGAATCGCCCTCGGCCTCCACGGTCGGGCTGGACCGGCTGAAGAAGAGCGTGGACCAGGCGCGCGCTGAACTGCAGGCGGCGGGCGCGATGGGCGCGCGGCTCGTGCTCCTGAACGCGACCGACCTCTCCTCGATCAACGCCGCGACGCTGGTGGGCGCGGACCTGTTCCGCCGCATGGGCTTCAACGTGGATCTCGTCAGCGCGGACTGGGGCACGGTGGTGCAGCGGCGGGCGAGCAAGAACCCGCTCGAACAGGGCGGCTGGTCGGGCTTCTTCACCTTCTGGTCGGGCGTGGACCACTGGAACCCGGCGAGCCACGCCTCCATCCGCGGCCATGGCGACGCCGCCTGGCCGGGCTGGCCGAGCATCCCGGCGATCGAGGCGCAGCGCAACGCCTGGTTCGATGCGCCGGACGACGCGGCGGCGAGGGCGGCGACGACCGATATGCAGCGCATCGCCTTCGACGAGGTGCCCTATGTGCCGACCGGCATGTACTACCAGCCGACGGCCTATCGCCGGAACCTGACCGGCATCCTGAAGGGGCAGCCGCCGCTGTTCTGGAACGTCCGGCGCGTCTGACGTGCCGCTCCCGTGCAGCCCTCCGCTGCCCCGAGGTGGCGCGGAGGGTTGCCGATCCCGCCCGGGGCTGGTCTGATCGCGGCGGGAGACCACAAGACGGGAGACACATCATGGATCGTCGCAGCCTGCTTGCGGGCGGCATGGCGCTTGGCGCCACCGCCGCCCTGCCGCGCGTGGCCACCGCGCAGCCGGCGCGCAACCGCATCCTGCGCTTCGTGCCGCAGGCCAACCTCACCAGCCTCGACCCGATCTGGACCACGGCCTACATCACGCGCAACCACGGGCTGATGGTGTTCGACACGCTCTACGGCACCGGCCGCGACTTCCAGCCCTATCCACAGATGGCCGAGGGCCATGTCTTCGAGCAGGACAACAAGGTCTGCACCATCACGCTGCGCGCCGGGCTCCGGTTCCATGACGGCGAGCCTGTCCGCGCCATCGACTGCGTGGCGAGCCTGCAGCGCTGGATGCGCCGCAGCCCGATGGGCCAGAAGCTCGCGACGGTGCTGGACGAGCTCGCCGCCCTCGACGACCGGCGGCTGCGCTTCACGCTGAAGCAGCCCTTCCCGCTGCTGCTGAGCGCGCTCGGCAGCGTGAACACGCCGATCCCCTTCATCATGCCCGAGCGCCTCGCGCGGACGGACCCGTTCCAGCAGGTGCGCGAGGCGATCGGCTCGGGCCCCTACCGCTTCAAGGCGGACGAGTTCAATTCGGGCAGCCTCGTCGTCTATGAGAAGTTCGCGCAGTACAGCCCGACGCCGGTCGGCACGCGCAGCCTCACGGCGGGGCCGAAGGTCGCGAACTTCGATCGCGTGGAATGGCTGATCATCACCGACGCGGCGACGGCGGCGAGCGCGCTGCAGACCGGCGAGATCGACTGGTACGAGCAGCCTACGCCCGAATACCGGCAGCTCTTCGCGCGCAGCCGCCAGATCAAGGTCGAGGCGATCGACCCGCTGCCGAACGGGGCGGTGCTGCGCTTCAACCACCTGCATCCGCCCTTCAATGACAAGCGGATGCGCCAGGCGATCCTGCCCGCGGTGAGCCAGGAGGACCACCTGATCGCGATCGTGGGCACCGACCGCGCGATGTATCAGGCGCCGACCGGCGTGTTCACGCCGGGCACGCCGCTCGCGACCCAGGCGGGGCTCGAGCCCCTGACCGGGCCTCGCAGCGTGGACCGCGCGCGGGCTCTGCTGCGCGAGGCCGGCTACACCAACCAGCCGATGCGCCTGATCGGGCCGACCGACATCCTGGCGCCGGCGGCGCTGACGCAGGTGGGCGCGGACATGTTCCGCCGGCTTGGGATGAACATGGATCTCGTCGTGACCGACTGGGGCACCGTGGTGCAGCGGCGCGCCAGCCGCGAGCCGCTCGAGCGCGGCGGCTGGTCGGTCTTCTACACCGCGTTCGGATCCTACGATTTCCTTGATCCCGCCGGGCATTTCCCGATCCGCGGGAATGGCGCGAATGCGTGGTTCGGCTGGCCGACGATTCCGCGCCTCGAGGAGCTGCGCGACGCGTGGTTCACCGCGCCGAACCTCGATGCGCAGAAGCGCATCGCCGAGGACATCCAGCGCACGGTGATGGACGAGCTGCCCTACGTGCCGCTCGGCTCCTACCTGTCCATGACGGCGATGCGGACGGATCTCGTGGACCGGGTCGCGGGCCCGGCGATGTTCTGGGGAATCAGGAGGGGCTGAGCATGACCATCGGACGACGTTCCATCCTCGCCGGCGGCGCCGGGCTCGCGGCGGGCGCGGGGGTCTCCGCGCCCGCGCTGTCGCAGGGGTCGGCGGCGCGCACCTTGCGCGTGATACCGCAGGCGAACCTGACCAGCCTCGATCCCGTGTGGACCACCGCGGTGGTCACGCGGAACAACGCCTTCATGATCTACGACCAGATCCTCGCGACCGATTCGAAGGGCGACGTGAAGCCCCAGATGGCGCAGGGCTGGGAGACGAGCCAGGACGGGCTGACCGTCACCTTCACGCTGCGCGACAACCTTTTCTTCCACGACGGCGAACGTGTCCTGGCCAAGGACTGTGTCGCCTCCATCGACCGCTGGCGCCGGCGCGATTCCTTCAGCCAGGTGCTGTGGCCGAACGTGGCGGAACTCGCCGCACTCGACGACCGCCGCTTCCGCTTCCGCTTCCACCGCCCGACGCCGCTGATGCTGATGGCGCTCGGCCAGACCCAGTTCCCCTGCTTCGTGATGCCCGAGCGCATCGCCAGCACCGACGCCTTCACCCAGATCCGCGAGACCATCGGCTCGGGGCCGTTCCGCTTCCTGCGCGACGAGTGGAATCCGGGCCAGCGCGCCGCCTGGGCGAAGAACGAGCGCTACGTGCCGCGCGACGAGCCGCCGGACGGGCTCGCCGGCGGCCGCGCCCCGCGCATCGACAAGGTCGAGTGGACGATCATCACCGACCCCGCGACGAGTGCGGCCGCCCTCGCGCAGGGCGAGCAGGACTACTGGGAGTATCCGCTGCACGACCTGCTGCCGATGCTCCGCCGCAACCGCAACGTGGTGGTCGAGCAGCGCCTGCAGGACGGCACCTACGGCGTGTGCCGCTTCAACACGCTGCAGCCGCCCTTCAACAACCCCGCGATCCGCCGCGCCGTGGCCATGGCGGTGGACCAGCGCGACTACCTGCGCGCGGTCGCGGGGGATGACCCGGCGGGCTGGGGCGTCTGCGAGGGCGTCTTCACCTGCGATACGCCGCTCGCAAACGAGGACGGCAGCGATCTCCTGAAGGTGCGGAGCATCGAGCGCGCCCGCGCGGCGCTGCAGGCGGCCGGCTACAATGGCGAGAAGGTGGTGCTGATCGCGCCGGGCGATTATCCGCAGATCAACGCGCTCTCTCTCGTCACCGCGGATATCATCCGCCGGCTCGGGATGAATCTCGAACTCATCTCGGCGGACTGGGGCACGCTCGTGCAGCGGCGCACCAGCCGCGAGCCGGTGGAACGCGGCGGATGGTCCGTGATCCATACCACCTCCTCGGGGCAGTCCCTCGCGCTGCCGGTGTTCCACCTGTTCCTGCGCGCCAACGGCGCCAATGCCTGGTTCGGCTGGCCCGACGTGCCGGAAGTGGAGCGCCTGCGCGCGGAATGGGTGGAGAAGGGCGGCGACCCGGCCGAGAGCCAGCGCATCGCGCGCGCCCTGAACCGCGCCGCGATGCGGGAGATGTACTACATACCGCTCGGCTACTACTGGCAGCCTTCGGCATGGCGCCGGAACGTCACCGGTGCGTTCCGCGCACCGGCGACGGTATTCTGGAACATCGCCAAGACCTGACACTGCTCTGGCACGGCGCGTGCTGCACCGCAGCCGCGTCGGGCTTCGGCCAGCGCTCCGCCTCGCCCGTGGGGTTGGGGGGCGCTGGCCGTGCGCCCATGAATGATGCAATCTGGCGTCCAACCGGGCAGATGAGGCCCGCGAGGATACGAACAGGGAGACGGCGAATGGACCGCAGAACTTTCCTCAAGGCCGGGGCCGGCGTGGCGACGATCGGCGCATCCGGCACCATTGCCGCGCCGGCGCTGTCGCAGGGCGCCGCGGCGCGCACGCTGCGCTTCGTGCCGCAGGCGAACCTCGCGAACTTCGATCCCATCTGGGGCACGCAGTATGTCGTGCGCAACGCCGCCTGCCTCGTCTGGGACACGCTCTACGGCTTCGATTCCAACCTCACGCCGCAGCGCCAGATGGTCGAGAGCGAGGAGGTGACGGACGGGGGCAAGACCTGGACCTTCAGGCTCCGCGAGGGCCTGCGCTTCCACGATGGCGAGCCGGTGCGCGCGCAGGACGTGGCGGCCTCGCTGAACCGCTGGGCGGTGCGCGACGGCATGGGCCAGATGATCCGCGCCATCCAGGAGGAACCCGTCAGCGCGGTGGACGACCGCACCTTCCGCTGGCGGCTCAAGCAGCCCTATCCGAAGATGCTGGTGGCGCTGGGCAAGAACAACACGCCCATGGCCTTCATCATGCCCGAGCGACTGGCGCGGACCGATCCTTTCCAGCAGGTGTCGGAGTTCATCGGGTCCGGTCCGATGCGCCTCGCGCGCAACGAGTGGGTGCCGGGCGCGCGCGCGGTGTTCACGCGCTTCGAGCAGTATGTGCCGCGCAACGAGCCGCCCTCCTGGCTCGCCGGCGGCAAGCGCATGAACGTCGACCGCATCGAGTGGATCATCATGCCCGACCCGGCGACCGCCTCGGCGGCGCTGATGAACGGCGAGATCGACTGGTGGGAGAGCCCGCTGACCGACCTCGTGCCCGCGCTGCGGCGCAACCGCAACGTCCAGGTGGACATCCAGGACCCGCTCGGCAACATCGGCTCCTTCCGCTTCAACCACCTGCATGCGCCGTTCAACGACGTGCGCGCGCGCCGCGCGGTGGCGATGGCGCTCAGCCAGGAGGACTACATGCGCGCGGTGGTCGGCGACGACCGCAGCCTCTGGCAGACGCTGCCCTCCTTCTTCACCCCCGGCACGCCGCTCTACACCGAGGCGGGAGGCGAGATCCTCAAGGGTCCGCGCAACCTCGACGCGGCGCGCCGGCTGCTCGCGGAATCCGGCTACAACGGACAGCCCATCACCGTGCTCGTGGCGCAGGACCAGGCGCCGCTCAAGGCGATGGGGGAGGTGACGAACGCGCTGCTGACCTCGCTCGGCATGAGGGTGGATTTCGTCGCGACCGACTGGGGCACGGTGGGCCAGCGGCGCGCCTCGAAGGCCCCGCCGGGCCAGGGCGGCTGGCACATCTTCCACACCTGGCACGCCGGCGCCGACTGCACCAACCCGGCGGCCTATCTCGCGCTGCGCACCCATGGCGACGGCGCGTGGTTCGGCTGGCCCTCTGACGAGGCCGTCGAGGCGGCGCGGCTGAAGTGGTTCGACGCCCCGAACCTCGAGGCGGAGAAGGCCGCTGTCGCCGAGATGAACGCGGCGGCGATGCGGCACGTCACCTACATCCCGACCGGCTTCTACAAGGTCTTCCAGGCCTGGCGGCGGAACGTGACGGGCGTGGTCGGCGCGCCGATCCCGTTCTTCTGGAACGTCTCCAAGTCGTGACCCACTGACAGGTAACCCGCGCTCATGTTCGCTTACGTCGTCCGGCGCATCCTCGCCACCATCCCGGTGATGGCGGTGGTCGCGCTCTTCGTCTTCAGTCTCCTCTACATCGCACCGGGCGACCCGGCGGCGGTGATCGCGGGTGACCAGGCTACCCCCGAGGATGTCGAACGCATCCGCGCCAGCCTTGGCCTCGACCGCCCCTATCTGGTGCGGTTCGGGGCCTGGGTCTGGGACATCATGCGCGGGGATCTCGGCGTCTCGATCTTCACCAACCTGCCCGTCTCGACCATGATCCAGCAGCGGATCGAGCCGACGCTCTCGCTGATGGTCGTGACGCTGCTGCTTGCGGTCTCGGTCGCCGTGCCGCTCGGCGTGCTCGCGGCGTGGAAGGTCGGCACCTGGGTGGACAACGCGGTGATGAGCTTCGCCGTGCTGGCCTTCTCGGTTCCGGTCTTCGTGGTGGGCTACCTGCTCGCCTACATCTTCGCCCTCGAACTCGACTGGCTGCCCGTGCAGGGCTACACGGCCTTCAGCCAGGGGTTCTGGCCCTGGCTCGAGAACCTGATTCTGCCGGCCATCGCACTCGGCTCCGTCTATATCGCGCTGATCGCGCGCATCACTCGCGCGACCATGCTCGAGGTGCTGCAGCAGGACTACATCCGCACCGCGCGCGCCAAGGGCGCAGGGCAGCGTTCGATCCTGTTCCTGCATGCGCTGAAGAACGCGGCCGTGCCGATCGTGACGGTCATCGGCATCGGCATCGCGCTGCTGATCGGCGGCGCGGTCGTGACGGAAAGCGTCTTCGCCATTCCCGGCCTCGGCCGGCTGACGGTGGATGCGATCCTGCGGCGCGACTACCCGGTGATCCAGGGCGTCGTGCTGCTGTTCAGCTTCGTCTACGTGCTGGTCAACCTGGCGATCGACCTTCTCTACACCCTCTTCGACCCGAGGATCCGGTACTGATGGCCTCCGCAAGCGTTCTCAATCCGGCGGATGTCTCGCCGGGCTCGGTGAAGGTCGCGGAACCGACGCGCGACATCATGCCCCCCGTCAAGGTCCGCAAGGGCCTCTGGGGCTTCATGTGGCGCAACCCCACCATCGCCGTCGGCGGGACGATCCTGCTGCTGATGGTCATCATGGCGGTGTTCGCGCCGCTGTTCTGGACGGTGGACCCGACTGCGCTCGCGCCGGCCCGCCGCACGCGCGAGCCTTCGCTGGAACACTGGTTCGGCACCGACATGCTGGGCCGGGACGTCTATTCGCGCGTGGTCTACGGCGCGAGGGTCTCGCTCATCGTCGGCTTCGCGGTCGCGCTGTTCTCCTCGATCATCGGGCTGACCATCGGCCTCGTGTCGGGCTTCGTGCGCTGGGCCGACGGCATCATCATGCGCATCATGGACGGGCTGATGTCGATCCCGTCCATCCTGCTCGCCATCGCGCTGATGGCGCTGACGCGCGGCTCGGTCGGCAACGTCATCCTCGCCATCACGGTGGCCGAGGTGCCGCGCGTCTCGCGCCTGGTGCGGGGCGTTGTGCTCTCCTTGCGCGAGCAGCCCTACGTGGATGCGGCGGTCGCGGCGGGCACGCGCACGCCGGTCATCATCTGGCGGCACATCCTGCCCAACACCATCGCGCCGATGACGGTGCAGGCGACCTATGTCTGCGCCTCGGCGATGATCGTGGAATCCATCCTCTCCTTCATCGGCGCGGGGACGCCGCCGATCATCCCCTCCTGGGGGAACATCATGGCCGAGGGCAGGGCGCTGTGGCAGGTGAAGCCCTACATCGTCTTCTTCCCCGCCGTGTTCCTGTCCATCACCGTGCTCGCCGTGAACATGCTCGGCGACGGCCTGCGCGACGCGCTCGACCCGCGCATGGCCAAGAGGATCTGAATCGACCATGGCCCTTCTCGAAGTCGAGAACCTCCAGACCCATTTCCGCGGCGCCGACGGCGTGAACCGCGCCGTGGACGGCGTGTCCTTCGAGGTCAATTCGGGGGAGACCGTCGCGATCGTCGGCGAGTCCGGCTGCGGCAAGTCGGTCACCGCCATGTCCATCCTGCGGCTGATCCCCGAGCCGCCGGGCAAGATCGCGGGCAGCATCCGCTTCAACGGCAAGGACCTGCTGAAGCTCTCCGACCGCGAGATGCGCGACATTCGCGGCAACGAGATCAGCATGATCTTCCAGGAGCCGATGACCTCGCTGAACCCGGTGCTGACCGTGGGCCGGCAGATCGGCGAGACGCTCCGGCTGCATCAGGGCATGAACAAGCAGCAGGCCGAGGCGCGTGCGGTCGAGATGCTCAAGCTCGTCGGCATCCCCGAGCCCGAGCGGCGGGTGAAGGAGTATCCGCACCAGCTCTCGGGCGGCATGCGCCAGCGCGTGATGATCGCCATCGCGCTCGCCTGCAACCCGAAGCTGCTGATCGCCGACGAGCCGACGACCGCGCTCGACGTGACGATCCAGGCGCAGATCCTCGACCTCATGCGCGACCTCAAGCGCACGGTGGGCGCGGCGATCGTCATCATCACGCACGATCTCGGCGTGGTGGCCGAGGTCGCGGAGCGCGTCATCGTCATGTATGCCGGGCGCAAGGTCGAGGAGGCCGAGGTCGGGCGCCTCTTCCGCAATCCGCGCCATCCCTACACGCAGGGGCTGCTGGGCTCGATGCCCAAGCTCGGCTCCTCGCTCACCGGGGAGGAGACGCGGCTGCAGGAGATCCCCGGTCTGGTGCCGAGCCTGAAGAAGAAACTCGATGGCTGCGTCTTCGCGAGCCGCTGCGCTTACGCGACCGACCTCTGCCTCAAGGTCGCGCCCGGCCTCGAGGAGAAGGCCGAGGGTCATATCGCGGCGTGCCACTACGCCCTCAAGGAGAGTGTCGCCGCATGAGCGCCCCCATTCTCGAAGTCAACGACCTCAAGAAGCATTTCCCGATCCATGGCGGCTTCTTCGGCGGCACCACTGGCTATGTGTATGCGGTGGATGGCGTCTCCTTCTCGATCGCGAGGGGGGAGACGCTCTCGCTGGTCGGGGAATCCGGCTGCGGGAAATCCACGGTGGGCAAGGCCATCCTGCGGCTGTTCGACATCACGGGCGGGCAGGTCGTCCTGGACGGGCAGCGCATCGACGACATGCCGAGCGGCAGGCTGCGGCCCCTGCGGCGGCGCATGCAGGTGGTCTTCCAGGATCCCTTCAGCAGCCTCAATCCGCGCATGCGGGTGCGTGACATCCTCGCCGAGCCGATCCGGAACTTCGGCCTCGCGAGCGATGCCGCCGACATCGAGCGCCGCGTCGGCGACCTGATGGACCGCGTGCGCCTGCCACGCGACGCGGTGGGCCGCTGGCCGCACGAATTCTCGGGCGGGCAGCGCCAGCGCATCTGCATCGCGCGCGCGCTCGCGGCCGAGCCCGACCTCATCATCTGCGACGAGGCGGTCTCCGCGCTCGACGTGTCGGTGAAGGCGCAGATCGTGAACCTGCTGCAGGACCTGCAGAAGGAACTCGGCCTCGCGATGCTGTTCATCAGCCACGACCTCGCCATCGTCGAGCACATGACGCATCGCGTGGCGGTGATGTATCTCGGCAAGATCGTCGAGGTCGCGCCGAAGCGCAGCCTGTTCGCCGCGCCGAAGCATCCCTACACCGAGGCGCTGCTCTCCGCCGTGCCGGTGCCCGAGCCGGGCGCCCAGCGCGAGCGCATCATCCTCAAGGGCGACGTGCCCTCGCCGATCAAGCCGCCCAAGGGCTGCCGGTTCCATACCCGCTGCCCCTACGCCTTCGACCGCTGCAGCAGGGACGAACCCGTCCTGCGCCAGACGGAGGAGGGCCACTGGGCGGCCTGTCACCTGCACGACCGCCCGGCGGCCGAGAACCCGCTGGCCGGCGAGCGCGGCGCGGCGGTGATCGCCCATCACTGAAGGGGCGCCGCGACCGGGCGCGCCGCACGGCCGCCTGGTGCCGGCGCGTCCGCAGGGCGCGCGGCGTGCCCGCCCTCGCGGCCGCGCTTGACGAAGCCCGCCGGGCGAGGCGAGGCTTGCGCCCGGACGCCGGCACGCCATGTGCCCGGCCATCAACGTCACTTCGGGGAGATGCACGATGCCGCAGGTCACGCTGACCGTGAACGGCCAGTCCCACACGGCGGAGGTCGAAGGCCGGACGCTTCTCGTGGAGCTGCTGCGGGAGAAGCTGCGCCTGACCGGCACGCATGTCGGCTGCGACACCAGCCAGTGCGGCGCCTGCGTGGTGCATGTGAACGGGGAGAGCGTGAAATCCTGCACCACGCTCGCGGTCATGTGCGACGGCGCCAGCGTCACCACCATCGAGGGGCTTGCGAAGCCTGACGGCACTTTGCACCCGATGCAGGAGGCCTTCCGCGAGTATCACGCCCTGCAATGCGGCTTCTGCACGCCGGGCATGGTGATGTCCGCGATCGACCTCGTGCAGAAGAACCCGCAGGGCCTGACCGAGCAGCAGATCCGCGAGGGGCTCGAGGGCAATCTCTGCCGCTGCACCGGCTACCACAACATCGTGAAGGCGATCGCCGCCGCCGCCGAGGTGATGCACGGCAGGCGGTCCGAGATCGCGCGCGCCGCCGAATAGGCGGCGCCCCGGGCGCGCCGCGCCCCAAGATCACGGCACCGGCAAATCCCGGGCCGACCAAGGGACAACCCTCGAGGGAGGGGACAGGGACATGAACGTGGTGGCACCGTTCGAAGGCATCGGCGCGAGCGTCCGGCGCAAGGAGGATTTCCGCTTCCTCCAGGGCCGCGGCGCCTACACGGACGACTTCAACCGCCAGGGCCAGCTCCATGCCTGGATCCTGCGCAGCCCGCATGCCCATGCGCGCATCAGGGCCGTGGACACGGCGAAGGCGGCCGCCATGCCGGGCGTCGTCGCGGTGTTCACCGGCGCCGACATGGCGCGCGACAATGTCGGCGGCCTGCCCTGCGGCTGGCAGATCCACAACAAGGACGGCTCGCCCATGGCCGAGCCGCCGCATCCGGTCCTTGCGCAGGAGAAGGTGCGCCATGTCGGCGACCCGGTCGCCGTGGCCATCGCCGCAACGCGCGAACAGGCGCGCGATGCCGCCGAGGCGATCGTCGTGGACTACGAGGTGCTGCCCGCCGCCGCGACGATGGAGGCCGCGCAGAAGCCCGGCGCGCCCGTCATCCATGACGGCGTGCCGAACAACCTCTGCTACGACTGGCACATCGGGGACAAGGCGGCGGTGGACGCCGCCTTCGCCGGCGCGAAGCACGTGGTCACGCTCGACCTGGTGAACAACCGGCTCATCCCGAACGCGATGGAGCCGCGCGCGGCGCTGGGCGAATACGACCGCACGACGGGCGAGTACACGCTGACCACCACCAGCCAGAACCCGCACGTCATCCGCCTGCTGATGGGTGCGAATGTGCTGCACATCCCGGAGAGCAAGCTGCGCGTCGTGGCGCCGGATGTCGGCGGCGGCTTCGGCTCCAAGATCTACCATTACGCCGAGGAGGCCATCGTCACCTGGGCGGCGGGCAAGCTGGCGCGCCCGGTGAAGTGGACGGCCGACCGCAGCGAGTCCTTCATGTCCGACGCCCATGGGCGCGATCATGTCTCGCATGCCGAACTCGCCCTCGACGGGAACGGCAAGATCCTCGGCCTGCGCGTCTCGACCCAGGCGAACATGGGCGCCTACCTTTCCACCTTCGCGCCCTGCGTGCCGACCTATCTCTACGCCACGCTGCTCGCCGGCGTGTACACGACGCCCGTCATCTACTGCGAGGTGAAGGCGGTCTTCACCAACACGGTGCCGGTTGACGCCTATCGCGGCGCCGGCCGCCCGGAGGCGACCTTCCTGCTCGAACGCCTGATGGACGTGGCGGCGCAGGAGACGGGCATCGACCGGATCGAGCTGCGCCGGCGCAACTTCATCCCGACCGATGCCTTCCCCTACCAGACGCCGGTCGCGCTGCAATACGACAGCGGCAACTACCATGCGACGCTCGACCAGGCGCTCGCCGCGGCCGACTGGGCCGGCTTCGAGGCCCGGCGCGCCGAGGCGGCGAAGCGCGGCAAGCTGCGCGGCATCGGCTGCTCGACCTATCTCGAAGCCTGCGGCATCGCGCCGTCGGCCGTGGTGGGCAGCCTCGGCGCGCGGGCGGGCCTCTACGAGGTCGGCACCATTCGCGTCCATCCGACCGGCAGCGTGACGGTGCTGACCGGCGCGCACAGCCACGGCCAGGGGCACGAGACGACCTTCGCGCAGCTCGTTGCCGACAAGCTCGGCGTGCCGGTGGCGCAGGTGGACATCGTGCATGGCGACACGGCGAAGGTGCCCTTCGGCATGGGCACCTATGGCAGCCGCAGCCTTGCCGTCGGCGGCAGCGCGATGATGAAGGCGATGGACAAGATCATCGCCAAGGGGAAGCGCATCGCCGCCCACCTGATGGAAGCCTCGGTGGACGACATCGAGTTCGACCGCGGCACCTTCCGCGTCGCGGGCACGGACCGGACGAAGTCGTTGGTGGACATCTCGGTGGCCGCCTACGTGCCCCACAACTACCCGATCGAGGAGCTGGAGCCCGGCCTCGAGGAGACCGCCTTCTACGACCCGAAGAACTTCACCTATCCCGGCGGCTGCCACATCGCCGAGGTCGAGATCGACCCCGAGACCGGCAAGGTCGCGGTGGTCAACTTCACGGCCGTGGACGATGTGGGCCGCGTCATCAACCCGATGATCGTGGAAGGCCAGGTGCAGGGCGGCGTGGCCCAGGGCATCGGCCAGGCGCTGCTCGAGAGCTGCGTCTATGACGCGAATGGTCAGCTGCTCTCGGGCTCGATGATGGATTACACCATGCCGCGCGCGGACGACCTGCCGCCCGTGGGCGTGGCGACGCACACCACGCTCTGCACGCACAACCCGCTTGGCGTGAAGGGCTGCGGGGAGGTGGGCGCGATCGGCTCCCCGCCTGCGGTCATCAACGCGGTGGTTGACGCGCTGCGCGACTACGGGGTGCGGACGCTGGACATGCCGGCGACGCCGGCCAAGATCTGGCAGATCATCAATGGCGGCCGCCGGATGGCGGCGGAGTAGGGGACAGCACCATGTACGATTTCGCCTACCACAAGCCCTCCACCGTCGCGGATGCCGTCAAGCTGCTGGCCGACCCGGACGCCAAGGCCGTCTCCGGCGGGCATACGCTGATCCCGGCGCTGAAGCATCGGCTCAACAAGCCCTCGGCGCTGGTGGACCTCTCCGGCATCGCGGAGATGAAGGGCATTCGCCGCGCCGGCAACGCCATCGTCATCGGCGCCCTGACCCGCCATGTGGAGGTGGCGGACAGCGCCGAGGTGAAGGCGGCCATTCCGGCGCTCGCCTACCTCGCGGGCCATATCGGCGACGTGCAGGTGCGCAACCGCGGCACGATCGGCGGCTCGGTCGCGAACAACGACCCGGCGGCGGACTACCCGGCCGCCGTGCTCGGCCTCGGTGCGACGGTCCACACCTCGAAGCGCAAGATCGCCGCGGACGAGTTCTTCCTCGGCATGTTCACCACCGCGCTCGAGCAGGATGAGATCCTCACCGCGGTCGAATTCCCGATCCCCGAGAAGGCCGGCTACGCCAAGATGAAGAACCCGGCGAGCCGCTACGTCATGGCCGGCGTCTTCGTCTCGAAGGGGCCGATGGGCGTGCGCGTCGCGGTCAACGGCGCCGGTCCCTGCGTCTTCCGCCAGGCGGAGATGGAGAAGGCGCTCGCGGCGAACTGGTCGGCGGACGCGGTGGCCGGCATCCGGCAGTCGGCGGAGGGGCTGAACAGCGACATCCACGGCAGCGCCGAGTATCGCGCGCATCTGGTGACCGTGATGGCCAAGCGGGCGGTGGCCGCGGCAGGCTGAACAGCGCCGCATCCGTCGCGAAGGGCCGGGCCGCCATGCCCGGCCCTTTTGCGTTCCGGTGCGACGCGCGGCATTCTCCGCCCGTCAGACGGGAGAGCATCGCGCCGTGGAGATCGACAACCCCGAGGTCATCGCCGAGGTCCGTGCCGTCTTCGACCGCTACGAGGCCGCGATCGCCGCGAACGACACGGCGGTGCTCGACGCCTGCTTCTGGCCCGACCCGCGCACCGTGCGCTTCGGCGTGACCGAGATCCTCTACGGCATCGAGGCGATCCGCGCCTTCCGCGCCAGCGTCAGGTCCTACGCGCCGCGCATCCAGAAGCGGGTGCAGATCACGGCCTTCGGGCGGGACTTCGCCTGCACGCATCTCGAATACGAGCGCGTCGGCACCGGGCTGATCGGGCGCGAGACCAAGATCATGGCGCGCCTGCCCGATCACGGCTGGCGCGTCGTCTCCGCGCATGTCTCGCTGCTCGCGGGGCAGGATCCGGGCCGCACCCAGAAGGGATGAGCAGCATGGGCCAGACCGTCGAATGCTTCTACACGCTCTCCAGCCCCTGGATGTACTTCGCCGGGCCGCAACTCACCGACATCGTGCGGCGACACGGCGCGACGCTGGTGCTCAGGCCCTATGACTTCCGGCTTGTCATCAAGCACACCGGCGGCATCCCGCTGCGCACGCGGCCCGAGCCGCGCCAGGACTACCACGCGCTCGAGCTCGACCGCTGGTCGCGGCACCTCAAGATGCCGATCAAGCTCAAGCCGAAGCACTACCCGCCGACCGACCAGCGCCCGGCCGGGCGCATGGTGATGGCCGCGCAGGCGCGCGGGATGGACGCGCAGGCGCTCTCCCATGCCATCCTGCGCGCGCTCTGGCTGGAGGAGCGCGACATCGCCGATCCGCGCGTGCGCGTGGCCATCGCCGAGGAGGAGGGCCTGCCCGGCGAGGCTCTTCTGCGCGAGGAGGAGAGCCAGTCGGTCCTGGCCGAATGGGACCGCAACAACCAGGAGGCCGTGCAGCGCGGCGTCTTCGGCGCGCCCACCTTCTTCTGCGGCGACCTCTGGCTCTGGGGGCAGGACCGGCTGTTCTTCCTCGACCAGCATCTCTCGGGCGTGCAGGTGCAGTCCGGCCCATCGAGGGTGATCGCCAAGATCCGCGCATCATGACGCGGCATGTCGTGGTGATCGGCGCCGGCATCGTCGGCGCCTGCTCGGCCGTGGAGGCGCTGCGCGAGGGCTTCCGCGTCACCATCCTCGACCCGGCCGATCCGGGCGGGGAGCAGGCGGCCTCCTACGGCAATGGCTGCTGGCTGAGCCCGATGTCGGTGATCCCGCCCGCCGTGCCGGGGCTGTGGAGGAAGGTGCCGAAATTCCTGATGGATCCGCTGGGGCCGCTGGCGATCCGTTGGTCCTATCTGCCGCGCGTCGCGCCGTGGCTCATGCGCTACCTGCGCTCCGGCTGGACCTGGGAGCGGGTGGCCGAGACGGCCCGCGCGCTGCGCCCGCTGGTGGTGGATGCCCCGGCGCTGCACAAGGCGCTCGCCGAGGAGGCCGGCGTCGGCCATCTGATCGAGCGGCGCGGCCTGATCTACATCTACCCCTCCCGCGCCGATTTCGAGGCCGAGGCCAAGGCCTGGGAGATCCGCCACGCGGTCGGCGTGCGCTGGCTGGAACTCGGGGCGGAGGAGCTGCGCCAGCGCGAGCCGGATCTCGACCGCCGCTACGGTTTCGGGGTGATGGTGGAGGAGGGAGGGCACTGCACCGATCCCGGCGCCTACACCGCCGCCCTCGTCGCCCATGCGGTGGCGCAGGGTGCGCGCCTTGTCCGCGCGCGCGCCACCGGCTTCGCCATCGAGGGCGGGCGGCTCGCCGCCGTGCGCACGGATGCGGGGGAGGTGGCGGCCGATGCGGCGGTAATCGCCGCCGGCGCCTTCGCGAAGCCGCTCGCCGCCGCCGCCGGGGACCGCGTGCCGCTCGAGACCGAGCGGGGCTACCATGCCGAGGTGGCGGCGCCGGAGGTCGCGCCGCGCCACGGGCTCATGCCCTCGGACGGGAAGATGTCCATCATGCGCACGGCGCGGGGCCTGCGCTGCGCCGGGCAGGTGGAGATCGCGGGCCTCGATGCCGCGCCGAACTGGAAGCGGGCGGAGATCCTGCGCGACCACCTGCTGCGCTGCTTTCCCGGCCTGCCGCGGGACCTGCCGGCGGAGCGCGTGAAGGTCTGGCTCGGCCATCGCCCCTCGATGCCGGACGGCAAGCCCTGCCTCGGGCGGTCGCGCGCCAGCGCGGACATCCTGCACGCCTTCGGGCATGGGCATACGGGGCTCGTCGCCGGGGCGCGCACGGGGCGGGTGGTGGCGGCGCTGCTGGCTGGGCGCGAGCCGGAGATCCCGATCGCGCCCTTCGACCCGGCGCGCTTCGCCTGAGCGCACCGGGCCGCGCGAATCGGCAGGCGGCCGGTTCCCTGGCGCGCCGGGGCCAGCCGCCTCACGGATTTCACTCGCTTTCCACGGTCCGGGGTGCCATGGTGCCAATCAGCGGCCCTGCATCCCGCAGGATCGCGTCTTTGTGTGGACCTGCAGGATCGTGTCTGAATTCGAGAACCAGGGTGGCGGCGGCCAGATCGAGGCCGAAGTGAAATGGTACAACAGCCGCAAAGGCTTCGGTTTCGTCCTTGGGCCGGACGGTGCTGACGTTTTCTTCCACGCCTCGGCGCTGACCGAGGCGGGGATCGAGCCCCCCGATACCGGCGACAAGCTGGTGTGCGAGATCGGCACGGACCGTCAGGGCCGGCGCCTCGTGACGCGCATCATGGAACTGAAGCGCGGCGAGGGCGGCGGCGCGCGCCCGCCGCGGCGCGAGTTCGGCGGCGGCGGCTTCGGGGACCGTCCCCCGCGCCGTGACTTCGGCGACCGTCCCCCGCGCCGCGACTTCGGCGGCGGCGGCTTCGGTGGCGGCGGCTTCGGGGATCGCCCCCCGCGCCGTGATTTCGGCGACCGTCCCCCGCGCCGCGATTTTGGCGGCGGCGGCGGCTTTGGTGGCGGCGGCTTCGGGGACCGCCCCCCGCGGCGCGAGTTCGGCGACCGTCCCCCGCGGCGCGACTTCGGCCGCGACGAGGGCGGGCCGACCTACGACATCAACGGCACGGTCAAGTGGTTCGACCAGGTCCGCGGCTTCGGCTTCGTGACGCCCGATGATGGCGGCCAGGACGTGTTCCTGCATTCCTCGGTGCTGCAGCGCGCCGGCAAGCAGGACGTGCAGCAGGGCGAGAAGGTCTCGCTCGAGGTGCGCGACGGCCAGCGCGGCCGCCAAGCCGTGAACATGAAGGGCTGAGCCCCCGCGGCCATCGCTTCGAAGGGCCCCGTCGCCGGCCGGTGACGGGGCTTTTTCATGCGCGGCGCCGGATGCGATTTTTCCCGCGGCGTTAGGCTTGTCTTCACCTTCGTGCGCCAGAGTGAGGCGACGGCGGGAATATCCCGCCCTGCGAAGGGAAGATCCCGATGAGCCTGAACTCGGTGAACACCAATATCGGCGCCATGGTGGCGCTGCAGTCGCTCAACCGCACCAATGAGGCGCTGAACGCGACGCAGAAGCGGGTGTCCACGGGCTACCGCGTCTCCGATGCCAAGGACGACGGCGCGGCCTTCGCCGTGGCGCAATCCGTGCGCGCCGATGTCGCGGGCCTGACGGCGGCGAACGAGCAGCTCGGCGGCGTCAAGGGCGTGCTCGATACCGCGCTCGCCGGGCTCCGCAAGGTCTCCGACACCATGATCAAGGTGCGCGAGACGCTGGTGCGCCTTGCCGACGACACGCTGAACGCCGACCAGCGCGCGCAGTACGAGGCGCAGTACGGCGCGCTGCGCACCCAGATCCAGAACTTCATCGAGGACGCGACCTACAACGGGCGCTCCCTGCTCTCGACCACCCCGCCCGTCGGCGGCAATATCACCACGACGCGCAACGAGGCGGGCACCACCTACACCCTCACGGCGGTGGACGGGCTCGCGGATCTCGTGGTGGCCGCGGCGCCGACCAACGCGGCCGCGGCACAGGCGGCGATCGCCGCCGGCGGCGACTGGCCGACCATCAACACCGCCATCGCCGATGCGCTGAATCGGTTCGGCTCCGACGCCCGCTATGTGGACGCGCAGATCGCCTACAACCGCGACAAGCTCGACAGCCTCGAAAGCGGGCTCGGCGCGCTGATCGACGCCGATCTCGCCAAGGAATCCGCGCGGCTCCAGGCGCTGCAGATCCGCCAGCAGCTCGGCACGCAGTCGCTCTCCATCGCGAACCAGGCGCCGCAGTCCCTGCTCAGCCTGTTCCGCGGCGGCTGATCAGCGCCAGCGCCGCGGCCGCAGTCCGCCATACAGGTAGGTCCCGAGCGAGACCACGTCATGCACCGGCAGGCCGAGGGCCTGCTGCAGCGCGGCCGCATAGGGCGGCATGTTGGTGCATTCCAGCACGATCGCCCCGACCTCGGGATGCGCCGCGACCAGCGCGCGCCCCGCGTCGAGGATGTCCTGCTCGGCCGCCGCGGCATCGAGCTCCGCCTTGTCCTGCCTGACCAGCACCCGGTACAGCTCGCGGCCGTTCTCGATGCCCGCCACCGGCGTGTCGGGCGCCATGCCGGCGGCGGCGAAATGCGCAGGCGTCAGCGCGGCCCGGCTCGCCGTGATCACCCCGACGCGCCGCCCCGGCGGCAGCATCGCCTCCACCCAGGGCACCTGCAGCAGGGCGGAGGTGGCGACCGGCACCTCGACCGCCGCCGCGATCTCCTTCTGGAAGATGACGAGGAAGCCGCAGCTCGTTGTGATGGCCTCCGCCCCCAGCGCGACGAGGTGCCGCGCGGCGGCGATGAAGCCGGGCAACAGACCCTTCGCGCCTTCGATCACCACGCGCTCCGGCGTCGCGCCCGGCACCACGGTGAACAGCACCGGATGCGGCCAGGTCGTGCCGTTGCCGATATCGCCCGGAATGCGCGGAAACCGCGTCTCGAGCATGATGATGCCGAGCGGCGCGCCCTGGACGGGCTTCCCCCCGCCGCCAAACCGCGCAAGGCTGTGATCGGGAGATGCCATGACCATGGGGATGGAGCCTAGGGCAGTGTCAGGCAGGCTGGAACCGCGCGTCACTGCCGGCTGCGCACTTGGCGCCCGACCGCGGGGGCGGGGGCGCGCCCCAGGACAAGGCCAGAAGCGCTGCCGGCGCGGGCCGGGCATCGCGCCGCGCCGCCGCCTTTGCAGGAGACCGGGATGATGTTCCGACGCACCATGATCGCCGCGGCGCTCGCCGCCGCCACCAGCCTTCCGGCGCTGGCCCAGGATGCGCCCTGGCCGAGCCGCCCGGTCACCATCATGGGCGGCTTCCCCAATGGCGCGGGCACCGACATCTACGCGCGCCGTCTCGCGGAGCCGCTCTCGCGCGCGCTCGGCCAGCCCGTGGTGGTGGACAACCGGACCGGCGCGGGCGGCAACATCGGCTCCGACCTCGTCGCGAAGGCGCGGCCGGACGGCTATACCTTCTACCTCGGTACGGCGGGCACCCACGCGATCAATGCCGCGCTCTACAGCCGCCTGCCCTTCGACGTCATCCGCGACTTCACGCCGGTGGTGCTGCTGGGCGACGTGCCGAACGTCCTGATCGTCAGCCCGGAGCGGCGGCCGAACCTCACCTCCTGCCAGGCGGTGCTGGCGGCCGCCCGCGCACGCCCGCAGGCGCTGAGCTACGGCTCGACCGGCAACGGCGCCTCGACGCATCTCGCGGGCGCGCAGTTCGCCACCGCCGCGGGGGTTGACCTGCTGCACGTGCCCTTCCGCGGCCAGCCGGGCGCGATGGGCGCGCTGCTCGCCGGCGACACCGACCTCTTCTTCAACCAGACCGGCGCGGCGATGGGCCCGATCCGCCAGGGGCAGGTGCGCGCGCTGTTCGTGCTGACGCGCGAGCGCCTCGCCGCGCTGCCCGATGTGCCGACGGTGGCCGAGGCCTGCGGCCTGCCGCCGATGGACACCTCGACCTGGTACGGGCTCTTCGGGCCGGCGAACCTGCCCGAGCCCATCCTGCGCCGCATGAACGCCGAGGTGAACCGCATCATCTCCTCGCCGGAGTTCCGCGACTGGCTGATCAACAACCAGGCGATCACGCCGCCCGCCGCGCCGAACAGCCCCGAGCAGTTCCGCGAGACGCAGCGCGCCGATGTCGCGCGCTGGGCGGAGGTGGTGCGGCGCTCCGGCGCAAGGGTGGATTGAGGGGCGCGCGCATGACGCCGCGGGGCATGGCGTGTCGCCGGGGCCGGCCGTGACCATCCTGCGGCGGCGCACCGTGCTTGCGGCCGGGCTGGCGCTGCCGGCCGCCGCCCGCGCCCAGCCCATCCGGCCGGGCAGCGGGCGGATCGAGATCCCGGAACCGGCCGGCGCCATCGCGGCGCCGATGCCGATCTGGTTCCACCGTCCGGCCGGCTGGACGGGATCGGGCAAGGTCGGCGTGGTGATGCACGGGCTGCAGCGCGACGCCGACCGCTATCGCGACGAATGGCGCCCCTTGGCCGAGCGCCACGGCTTCCTGCTGCTGGTGCCGGAATTCTCGCGGGAGAAGTTCCCCGGCACACGCTGGTACAATTTCGGCAATCTTCAGGACGATTCCGGGGCCGCCACGCCGCCCGCCGCATGGTCCTACGGCGCCTTCGATCGCGTCGTGGCGGCGGCGATGGATGCGGCTGGCGCCACGCGCCCCGGCTTCGTGCTTTACGGCCATTCTGCCGGCGCGCAGTTCGTCCATCGCTACATGCTGCTGACCGGTGCGCCGCGCGCCGAGGCGGTGGTGGTCGCCAACAGCGGCTCCTACACCTTGCCGCGCTTCGACCGCCCCTTCGTCGAGGGCCTCGGCGGCACGGCGGCGGACCCGGCCGTGCTGCGCGCGGTCTTCGCCCGCCCGGTGGTGGTGCAACTGGGCGAGGCCGACACCGACCCGAACCACCCGAGCCTGCCGCGCCAGCCCTGGGCGGTGGCGCAGGGCAGCCATCGCTTCGCCCGGGGCTGGCACTTCTTCGACGCGTCGCGGCGCGCGGCCGCGGACATGGGCGCCCCCTTCGCCTGGCGGGTCGTCACCGTGCCCGGTGTCGGGCATTCCAACCGCGAGATGGCGGAGCACGCCGCGGCGATGCTGTTCGGCTGAGGGCGAGCGCTGGTGTCATGGACGCCGCGGAGGGCCTCCGCCCTTCGTCGGCGCCTGCGCTGATCTGCGGCTCATGTCTTTGCGGCGGTTCGGATCCTGCGCCCCTGCCGCGGCGCCGCCCATCCGCTTACCGCAGGATGATCTCCACGCGCCTGTTCTGTGGTTCGCGTGTGTTGTCCGGTGTCGGGACCAGCGGCTGGGTCTGGCCGAGGCCGCGGGTGACG